>NZ_KV917380.1:1828854-2138699 GCF_002019765.1 Shouchella oshimensis | reverse complement strand
CCAGTAGTTCCAGTAACGCCAGTAGCCCCGGTGGCACCTGTAACTCCTGTAGGACCAGTAGCTCCAGTGGCACCTGTAACGCCAGTAGCACCTGTTACTCCGGTAACACCAGTAGCCCCTGTAGCCCCTGTAACTCCAGTAGCTCCCGTAACGCCAGTAACCCCAGTGGCACCTGTAACTCCTGTAGCCCCTGTAACTCCAGTAGCTCCTGTAACGCCAGTGGCCCCGGTAACGCCAGTAGCTCCCGTACCGCCAGTAATTCCAGTGGCACCCGTAACTCCTGTAGCCCCTGTAACACCAGTAGCTCCTGTAACTCCTGTAGCCCCTGTAACTCCAGTAGCACCAGTAACACCAGTGGCCGCGGTAACGCCAGTAGCTCCTGTAACTCCCGTTACTCCAGTAGCTCCAGTGACCCCAGTAACACCAGTAGCTCCAGTAACTCCTGTAGCCCCTGTAACTCCAGTAGCACCAGTAACGCCAGTAGCCCCGGTGGCACCAGTAACTCCAGTAGCTCCTGTAGGACCAGTGGCTCCAGTAGCTCCAGTAGCTCCAGTAATGCCAGTAGCTCCAGTAACTCCAGTAGCACCAGTAACGCCAGTAGCTCCAGTAACACCTGTAATGCCAGTAGCACCCGTTACTCCTGTAGCCCCTGTAACACCAGTAGGACCTGTAGGTCCTGTAATGCCAGTAGCACCAGTAACGCCAGTGGCACCAGTGGCACCAGTAACCCCAGTAGCTCCAGTAATGCCAGTAGCTCCAGTAACGCCAGTGGCTCCGGTATCTCCAGTAACACCCGTAGCACCAGTAGCTCCAGTAACGCCAGTGGCACCTGTTACTCCAGTGGCCCCGGTAACGCCAGTGGCATCTGTTACTCCAGTGGCCCCGGTAACGCCAGTAGCTCCTGTAACTCCCGTTACTCCAGTAGCTCCAGTAATGCCAGTAGCCCCTGTAACGCCAGTGGCACCTGTTACTCCAGTGGCCCCGGTAACGCCAGTAGAACCAGTAGCTCCAGTAGCACCAGTAACTCCAGTAGCTCCAGTAGCACCAGTAACTCCAGTAGCTCCTGTAGGACCAGTGGCTCCAGTAGCTCCAGTAGCTCCAGTAATGCCAGTAGCTCCAGTAACGCCAGTAGCTCCAGTAACACCTGTAATGCCAGTAGCCCCCGTAACTCCCGTAGCCCCTGTGACACCAGTAGCACCTGTAGGTCCCGTAGTGCCAGTAGCACCAGTAACGCCAGTAGCACCAGTAACACCGGTAACGCCTGTGGCCCCAGTAACCCCAGTGGCTCCAGTAACTCCTGTAGGACCAGTAACGCCAGTAGTTCCCGTAACCCCAGTGGCACCCGTAACTCCCGTAGCTCCTGTAGGACCAGTGGCTCCAGTAGCTCCAGTAGCTCCAGTAATGCCAGTAGCTCCAGTAACGCCAGTAGCTCCAGTAACACCTGTAATGCCAGTAGCCCCCGTAACTCCCGTAGCCCCTGTGACACCAGTAGCACCTGTAGGTCCCGTAGTGCCAGTAGCACCAGTAACGCCAGTAGCACCAGTAACACCGGTAACGCCTGTGGCCCCAGTAACCCCAGTGGCTCCAGTAACTCCTGTAGGACCAGTAACGCCAGTAGTTCCCGTAACCCCAGTGGCACCCGTAACTCCCGTAGCTCCTGTAGGACCAGTGGCTCCAGTAGCTCCAGTAGCTCCAGTAATGCCAGTAGCCCCTGTAACGCCAGTGGCTCCGGTCTCTCCAGTAACACCCGTAGCACCAGTAACGCCGGTAGCTCCGGTAGTGCCAGTAGCTCCGGTAGGACCAGTAACTCCGGTAGCTCCAGTAACACCGGTAGCTCCAGTAACGCCTGTAACTCCCGTAACTCCTGTAGCTCCAGTAGCCCCGGTAACCCCAGTGGCTCCGGTATCTCCAGTAACACCAGTAGCTCCCGTACCGCCAGTAGCCCCTGTAACTCCAGTAGCTCCAGTAATGCCAGTAGCCCCTGTAACTCCAGTAGCTCCAGTAGCACCAGTAACACCGGTAACGCCTGTGGCCCCAGTAACCCCAGTGGCTCCAGTAACTCCTGTAGGACCAGTAACGCCAGTAGTTCCCGTAACCCCAGTGGCACCCGTAACTCCCGTAGCTCCTGTAGGACCAGTGGCTCCAGTAGCTCCGGTAATGCCTGTAATGCCAGTAGCACCCGTTACTCCTGTAGCCCCTGTAACACCAGTAGGACCTGTAGGTCCTGTAATGCCAGTAGCACCAGTAACGCCAGTGGCACCCGTTACTCCTGTAGCTCCAGTAATGCCAGTAGCTCCAGTAACGCCAGTAGCCCCGGTGGCACCAGTAACGCCAGTAGCTCCTGTAGGACCAGTGGCTCCAGTAGCTCCAGTAACTCCAGTAGCACCAGTAACGCCAGTAGCACCAGTAACACCGGTAACGCCTGTGGCCCCTGTAGCTCCTGTAGCACCTGTTACTCCGGTAACGCCAGTGGCTCCGGTAACGCCAGTAGCTCCAGTAACTCCAGTAGCACCCGTTACCCCGGTAACGCCAGTAGCCCCGGTAACGCCAGTGGCCCCGGTAACCCCAGTAGCTCCAGTAACTCCAGTAGCACCCGTTACCCCGGTAACCCCAGTAACACCGGTAACCCCAGTAACACCAGTAGCTCCGGTGACTCCAGTGGCACCAGTAACGCCAGTGGCACCAGTGGCACCTGTAATGCCAGTAGGACCAGTAACGCCAGTAGCTCCAGTAACACCTGTAATGCCAGTAACGCCAGTAGCTCCAGTGACTCCAGTAGCGCCAGTAGCTCCCGTAACCCCAGTGGCACCCGTAACTCCCGTAGCTCCTGTAGGACCAGTGGCTCCAGTAATGCCAGTAGCTCCAGTAACTCCAGTAGCACCCGTTACCCCAGTAACACCAGTAACACCAGTAGGACCTGTAACGCCGGTAACACCTGTAGCTCCCGTAACACCAGTAGCACCTGTAGCTCCCGTAACACCAGTAGCACCTGTAGCTCCAGTAGAACCTGTGGCACCAGTAACGCCAGTAGCTCCAGTAACGCCAGTAGCTCCAGTAACGCCAGTAATCCCAGTGGCTCCCGTAACACCAGTAGCACCTGTAGCTCCAGTAGAACCTGTGGCACCAGTAACTCCAGTAGCACCAGTGATTCCTGTAGCTCCAGTAGCACCCGTACCGCCAGTAGCCCCGGTAACTCCCGTTACTCCAGTAGCCCCTGTAACACCAGTAGAACCAGTAGCTCCAGTAACGCCGGTAGCACCAGTAGCTCCTGTAATGCCAGTGGCACCTGTAACGCCAGTAGCTCCGGTAGCCCCTGTAACGCCAGTAGCTCCGGTAGCCCCTGTAACGCCAGTAGCTCCGGTAGCCCCTGTAACTCCAGTAGCTCCAGTCGCCCCGGTAACGCCAGTGGCTCCAGTAATGCCAGTAGCACCCGTAACTCCTGTAACTCCTGTAGCCCCGGTAACACCGCTCACATCGTTAAAATAGCTACAATAGGTGCTAAATAAAGATCCTCCATTTGTTGGGGTCCTTTTAAATTGGACAATGCCTTGATGTATACAATATTCATATTTAGAAATTTTTTTCATCGTAAACAGCCCTTATACAAATGTATTTTTATATGTAGGAAAAAAAGGCTTTCTAAATAGTATTCATAAATTTTTTAGTTGTGAATGGGACAAGATGAAATCCTGACGATTTTTCATTTTAGATTTAAAGAGTGTACATGCATGTTTATAAAGGGCCAAATTTTGTTGCAAAGTAAAAACAAAAAAAGCCCAGATACGAAAGGATCTGAGCTTGAATTAAAGTGGATTGAAAAAATTTTATTTTTAGTTATGAGTGGTTTGTCTCAGATGGTTTTTTCCTCGTTTTTATTCCAATTAAGAAAAAGCCTGCGATAACAGCTAAGACGATAACCGTGAATGCAATAGTCGAATTTATTTGTTGGCTAAGTATGCCAAGTGCAATCCCTACTACTCCAAAGTCTGAATCACCAAACGTCGTACTTTGGAAACCGAGATCTCCGAGGACAGGTAATAGTAGTGCTGGTAAAAAGCTAATAAAAACTCCATTTACCATAGCACCAATAATGGCTCCCCGTCTTCCACCAGTAGCATTTCCGAAAACTCCAGCTGCTGCACCTGTAAAGAAATGCGGTACAAGTCCTGGTACTATTACTGCTAAGCCAAAGAGTGGTAGAAACATCATACTGATTAAACCAGCTGCGAAACTAAACAAAAATCCTATAATAACAGCGTTGTTTGCAAATGGGAAAACAGCAGGTGCATCAAGTGCTGGCTTTGCATTTGGTACAATTTTGTCAGCGATTCCTTTAAAAGCCGGAACAATTTCTCCAAGCAACATTCGTACACCTGTGAGAATGATGTATACGCCAGCCGCGAAGGCCAATGCTTGCATTAAAGAGAACACAAGAAAGTTTTGGCCGCCACTCAACTGTGATTCAATAAATTCACTTCCTGTAAATAGTGAAACGACAACGAATAAAATAACCATTGTTAAGGATACAGCAACTGTCGTATCTCTTAAGAAACCAAGTGATTTTGGCACTTTTATATCTTCAGTAGATTTTTCTTTATTGCCAAACCATTTTCCGATTGTAGCAGAGGCATAATAGCCGAAAGACCCAAAATGACCAACAGCAATATCATCAGAACCCGTAATCTCACGAGTGAAAGGTTGAAGCATAGCTGGTAGAAGCACCATTAAAGATCCTAAGATAATAGCGCCTAGTACGACCATTGGAACTCCAGCCATACCAGCAGTAGTCAAAATGACGGCTATCAAGCAAGCCATAAACATGATGTGGTGTCCAGTTAAAAAGATATACTTAAAGGGTGTAATACGAGCAAACAGAATATTTGCCATCATCCCGAATAACATGATCATCGCTGTTTCAGTACCAAATGCATCTTGCGCTATGGCAACAATTACTTCGTTATTCGGTATGACACCGTTTACATCGAATGCGTGATTAAACATCGCACTAAATTGATCTAATGACTGTGTAATGACCATGGCACCTGCTCCTAAAATAACAAAGCCAAGTACGGTTTTTAGGGTTCCTGACACTACATCGGCAACTGCTTTTCTCTGAGCAAGTAAGCCGATGAGTGCAAAAAGACCAACAAGTAGTTCAGGAGTACCTAAGAGATCATTCATGATGAAATCAACCATTGGTGACGACCTCCTTTAGCTTATACATGTTGGTTTAGGACTTCTCGTAATTCATTTTTATCCAGTAGGTTTTTTAGGCCCACTACGTTTCGAGAACCATCTCTTAAATTGGAAACAATCTCTTCTGAACCAATATATAAGTCCGCGTTTTCAGTTTTTGCTGTTGTTAAATCTGTGTGAGACACATCTGCTTGTTTATCTAAATCCTTTAAAACTTGCTTTGCATTCATTTCAACAATCATAGAACTTCCTAATCCATTTCCACATACAACTAATACTTTTTTCATTGTTCTTGTCCTCCTTCATTCTCCTTATGAAGAATGGTTTCAATTTGTGAAGCTGATGTACTTGCCAAAATGTCTTGAACGTTTTTCTGTTCTGAAAGCAGCTCAGAGAGTTGGGATAACGCTTTGAGATGGGTCTCATTATCAATGGCCGCTAAAACGATGATAATTTGTGCATTATGCTTGGCTTCATTAGAAAAAGAAACAGGTTCATTTAGTTTCAATATACTGATCCCAAGCTTATTAACGCCTTCTTCAGGTCTTGCATGTGGCATCGCAATGGAAGGTGCGATCACAATATAGGGTCCGTTCGTTGTTACATTATTAATCATGGCATGAATATAGGATTCAACAATCGATTCTTTTTGTAATAGCGGCTGAGCAGCTATCGTAATCGCTTCCTGCCAGGAAGAAACGGTAGGCTGAACCTGAATCATGCTCTTGTCTACTATCTCATGTAACATCGGTTTATACACCTCAAGTCTTAATCTAGTTGGGCGAAAGAATGGTTCTAGTTGATGAATTAATGCTTGTCTATCACGAATATCAGCATTTTTTTCAATAATATGCAGAACGCTTTCAAATTCAGACTGTTTTAAGCGTTCAGGATCCAAAAAGCTTTGTAACTCACGAAAGATATGTGCCTTTTCTCGATCTCCAAGAATTGCCGGAACGTAGATAATCGGAATGAGGGATTCGCTTATAAAAGTTGTAGAAAAGGCGAGATCTACTTTTTTCTCATACTTGTTAAACAAACGTATTGGGATATACGTAAGAAATTCTACTTCCGGTAATAAGACTTCTAATTGAGAGAAAAGCATTGATGACGCAGCAATACCATTCTCACAAACAACAACCGCTTTATACGCTTTTTTTCGATTTTCCCTTTTTCGATTAATCCACCCACCAAAGTGCATCGCAATAAGGGCAACTTCTTCCCTTGGAATTGGTCGATTCACGTATTCTTCAAGTGGTTTTAAAGCTTTTTCAGTCAACGTATAGATTTCTTTAAGTTGGTGTTCAATAAGCGGTAAATACCGGTGATTGAGTTGTTCATTATACTTTAATCTGTAATAGGCAGGTTTGATGTGTGCCACTAAATTCTTGTACAAGCGCTCTTTTTCGTGAAAATTAACTCCACTATGGTATTCAAACCGCTCAATGATTTCTTTTGTTAACGTCAACACATCCGTTTGTTCGTCTTGTCGATCACGAGTATGAATATCCGTTACCCGGGAGCTTAACAGCCGAATAACAAATAGTATGCACTCTGGTTGCTTAAATAAACGAAATCCTTGATGAACAAGACGTTCGGCCATTTGATCAACAACCTTATAAGCCTGTGTATGAAGAAGTACTTGCTGTTCTTCTACTTCTATCCAAAGCTTTTCAAAAGATCGATTAGATAAGAAAAGAAGGGTAAGCTTTAAAGACGTTGCTACTTGCTCATTGAATGTTAGCGATAACGCTTGCTCCAATTGTTTAATTTCATTTTGAAACTGTAGTTCTGTATTCGTTATTCCAGCTTCTACTTGATTAAATAGCAACGACCTTACTTCAATAAAATCTTCATCGGCGATAACGAATATAACTTTTTGAATCACCCGCCACACATCATAATCGGCTCCAACTATACGATATCCATCTTGTTTTGAATGAAGCAGCTCAACATGATGATCGTGGAGAAATTGTGAAACAGCAGTTAAATCTTTAAACAAGGTTCCACGACTTACTTGAATGAGATCCATTAACGCTTTAGCGGTTGTGTTTGGTGGTTGCAGCAATACACTGGCTACAATGATGTACTGCCGTTCTTTTTGAGTAAATCGATAATCCCATTGTTTTTTTAATGCAACTAAATTAACTAGACTTGTCTTCGTGTCGGAAGTTAAAGATATGCCTTTACGATATTCACGTTTTATAGGATGTACTTGATTTTCTAACAACCAATAATCAATTTCATTAAAATCGTTATAAAGCGTACGTTTTGACACACCAAGACGCGTTGCTAACTCAGCAGGATCAATCGGTTTTTTCGCTGAATGTAAATAAGATAAGATGGTTATGCGTCGTTGATCAAGAACCACAAAGATTGCTCCTTACAGAATATAATTTTGCACAGTATCTCATAACCTAAATGGAGTATAAACGGAAACAATCAAAGTGTTAATAGCTTTTACCAGACAATAAGTGTACAATTCAATTGTGAAAAACTATACGCAGATTCCAGCAGTACTATTATGAACAAAAAAAGAGAATAACATGAATGGTTATTCTCTAAACGTGAATCTTATTTTAAAGCACTTCCTAGCATGCCAGAAATAAAGTGCTTTTGCATAGCTAAGAAAAAGATCAGAATTGGTACAGTTGCTATTGTAATACCCATCATAACTTGACCGTAATCCGTATACGATACCCCGCTTAACGTTGAAAGGGCTACTGGAAATGTATACATATCAGGTGTTCGAATGGCGATAAGGGGCCACATGAAATTGTTCCATTGAAACATAAAGAGGAAAATGGATGTGGCTGCTAAAGCTGGCTTCATGGATGGTAATACGATCTGCATAAAAATTCTCCATTCCCCTGCTCCATCTAAGCGTGCTGATTCTAATAACTCTGTAGGAAAAGATAAAAAATTTTGTCGCATCAGAAAAATGGCAAATGGATAGCAAAGTTGAGGCGCAATTAATGCAAAATACGTATTTAATAAATTGAAGTTAGCCATCATTTGAAATAAAGGAATTAATGTAGCTTGATACGGTATCATCATGGATAGCAAAAACACTGTAAAAATAACATTTCGCCCTTTAAAAGTAAATTTTGCAAAGGCGTAAGCGGCTGTGGTACTTATCGCTAATGCAAGCACAACGTATAAGCTTGCCACTACTAGTGAATTAAATAATACCCGCCAAATGCCTACATTCTGATCTAAGTTTCTTAAGTTCTCCATAAAGTGACTGCCAGGTATAAACGTCGGTGGACTTGAAAACATGGAAGAAGATGGGTTGGTCGCACCGATGAACATCCAATAAAATGGAAATACTGAAATCACTAAAAAGACGAGTAAAAAACCATACATGCTTACTTTACCTAACAAATGTTTCCGTCCCGTTTTTGTTTTCATTATTTATCACCTGTTACTTTAAATTGAATAATAGATAGAACAGCCACAAGCATGACAACTACATAGGCAACTGCACTTGCATAGTTAAAATCAAAATATTCAAATCCATTTTCATAAATGTACAAGCCTAACGTCATCGTGGAGTTAGCTGGGCCCCCACCTGTAAGATTGAATGGTTCATCAAATAATTGAAGCGTACCAATTGTTGATAAAATCCCAGTAAACAAAATGACTGGCTTTAAACTTGGAATCGTAATGGAAAAGAACTGTCTAATTTTCCCTGCACCATCCATTTTAGCTGCTTCATACATTTCATGGGGAATATTTTGCAAAGCAGCAAGGTAAATAATCATGTTGTAACCCGTCCACCTCCATGTCATAGCAAGCACAATGGAAATCTTCGCCCATGTTCCATCTGTTAACCAAGGAATGGCGGACATTCCGAGATTTGTAAACAGTTCATTAATAAGCCCATTATCTTGTAGTAAAACTGAAAATAATAGTGAATAGGCAACTAGCGACGTGACGGCTGGTAAAAAGAACGAAACTCGAAAGAAGCCCTTTAGGCGTAACAACTGGCTATTTAACACATTTGCCAAGATCATTGATAAAAGTAGCATGAACGGCACTTGTAAAATGAAAATAATAAATGTATTTACGAGGGCCGTCTGAAAGATCGAATCATGAATCAGTCGTATGTAATTGTCAAATCCAGTAAAGACATAGCTTCCACCTTCAAATTTTTGAAAGCTAAGCACGATGGAAGCAGCAATGGGATAAGCTGTAAAAAGTAAAAACAAAATAACCGCTGGTGCTAAAAATACATAAGGGGTTGCCTTAGATCGGTTCATGACACAGCCCTCTTTCTTTAAAATCGGTGAAGCAACGTACAGGACTTCACCGATTCCTGTTTTTATAAGATCATTTAATTCATTCTGTTTTGTAATTGTTGTTCGGCTCGTGTCATTACATCTGTTACGTCCGCTCCATTCGCTGCATCAGATTGCGCCGTTTCCGTTTCATCTCGAGCGATGGAATAATTTCCTGTATAATTCACAGAAGGAATATCTTCCATCATACTTGAAAAGAGCTCCCAAATGGCCTGATCTCCAAAGTAACCAATTGGAGAAGTGAATACGTCATTGTCGTAAATGGTATTAAGAGAAGGAAATAACCCATTCTCCATTGCCGTTAATTGGACATCATCAGAAGTAGAGAAATACTCCATAAACTCATAGGCAAGTTCAGGATTAGCCGTTTGTGCTGAGATCATGTAATTGCTTCCTCCTAAGTTAGAAGCCCGATTGCCGCCTGCTTCCATTGCTGGCAATGGAAACACTCCCCATTGTCCTTCTAAATCTGGCGCCTGCTCCGTTAACGAACCGGTTAACCATGCCCCAGTTGGCGCAGTAGCAACCTGACCATTCGCCAAGCCTGATAACCATGCATCCCAACCGACTAAATTCTCATTTAACCCTTCTTGATGTAATCGCTGAATCACTTCCATCGCTTTAATCGACTCATCAGACGCTAGAGCAACTTCTTCATTGTCATCAAAATAAAATGTACCTTGCTGATTTAACATCATTCGGTAAACACCATCATCATTACTGATGTCAATACCAGTTAATGCTACATCTAGCTCGTCCCGCAATGTATGACCTGCTTCAATAAAATCATCCCAAGTTTCAATTTCGTCTGCATGAATACCAGCTTCTTCAAACAAGTCCGTTCGATAAAAGACACCAGCAGGACCCGCATCAAAAGGAAAGCCGTACACTCCCCCGTCAACGTTCAATAATTCCGTTTTAAAAGCAGGAAATTTATCATTGTGATTCTCTTCAAAATCATACTCAGAAATGTCTAAAAAGGCATCTTTGAAATTTGAAAGATAACCTTGAACGCGATCATCTTCAACGAGCATAATATCAGGTAAACCCTCTCCATTTGCCTGAAGCCCTGTTGTAATACGCTGATAAACATCCGGTGTTCCTACTTCAATAATTTCTAGTTCAAAATCTGGATGATCTTCTTTAAATTGAGCAGCTGCTTCTTCAAGTACTGGAATATTAATGTTCCAAGCCCACGCGGTTAAGGTTTGATCATCAGAGGTTCCGCTGCTACCTGAACCTCCACAAGCGGATAAAGAAACAAGCGCTACTAGTGATGATGCATATAGTAAGTTTTTTTTCATGTTCATGCTCCTCTCAATATGTATGACGCATTCATGCTTTTGGTATCGCTTACAATTACAGCTAACCCACTCTTTTTTTGAACTATTCAAGTATTCAACCGAAAGAAACCGGTTTCAGTTAACTTTAAAAAAGAAACTCTTTTTTGTCAACAAGCAATTTTGACACTTTGATGATTTCCGTTTTAAGTGAAAAATGGAGCTTCACTTTGACTACACTCGCAAACAATTCTATACTTCTAATAGAAAAATGAAAAAGGGAAGCGATAACGAATGTTGAAGAAAGACGGTGTTACAATTTACCGGATTGCCAAAGAAGCAAATGTTTCGCCTGCCACTGTATCGAGAGTCTTAACTGGAAGCGCAAATGTTAGGGAGCCAGCTAAATCTAGAGTCTTAGCGTTAATTAATAAATATAATTTTAAGCCGAATGTGATGGCACAAAGCTTATATTTAAAACAATCAAAAATGCTAGGTATTATTTTGCCAGATATTGATCATCCCTTCTATTCTATGATTGTTAAAGAGCTTGAAAGACAAGCCCTCGAAAAAGGTTATACGTGTTTATTGTGCAATTCCATGCAAAATTTCACCATAGAGCAAGCGTATTTGGACAATCTGATTTCCCGTCAAGTTGATGGCATTGTTTTTCTAGGTGGTCGCATTAACCAAACCCACCCCACCGAAGAACTTCGAGCAGGAATGATCGACGCACTAAAACATGTACCGATTTTTTTTGTTAATGGAAAAATGGATGGTGTGGACGCCCATACAATCCGTACAGATGAAGCAAGTGGTGTGCGACGTTTACTTGAGCTACTTACTCACCATGGGCATGAAGCGATTGGCTTATTAGGTGGGGAGATAGGGGTTTCGTCTACTGATGAGAAAGTGAGTGTTTTTCGAGAAACGATGCTAGAAAAAGGATTAATCTTTAAAGAAGATTGGATTCATAGTAGCGGTTATAGCATAGAGGCTGGAGAAAAAGATGCCACACATCTCATTCACCTTGATCATCGACCAACAGCCGTCTTATGTATGAATGATTTTGTAGCCATTGGAGCCATCAAACAGTTCAAAAAGTTTGGTTTGAAAGTTCCTGGTGATATTTCTGTAACGGGGTTTGATGATACGTATTTAGCTGAACACTTCCCTCCTGGTGTTACATCTGTTAATCAAAACTACCAGATGCTAGCAAAGAAAACAATCGAGACATTAATTGGTTTGATTGCACACGAAGAACAAGAGAAAGAGGCGATCGTCCCAACGTATGTGACAGTAAGAAACTCATGTGATGAATGGCAACACTAACTCCTTTTTAATGTGTTGTCATTCTTCAAGCTTTCTTTTTAAAAAATGACTTTTAAACATTGACAAAAGTGCAAATTCGATATACCTTTATTTGAAACCGGTTTCTTTTCAAAGGGTAAAGTAGATAGTACGTAAAAGGAGATGACTAATGGTGTCAAAACAATTAACTTGGGGTATTCTTGGAACCGCTACCATCGCAAAACAATCAATGATTCCAGGTATCTTGGAATCCAGCACAGGATCTATTGGAGCTATAGCAAGTCGATCTCTTGATAAAGCTCAAGCATTCGCTTCAGAATTTTCTATTCCTACAGCATATGGGTCCTATGAAGAATTAGTAGCAGATCCCTCTATAGATGCTGTGTACATACCGTTGCCAAACCATTTGCATAAAGAGTGGGTCATTCGTTCGGCTAAAGCGAAGAAACATGTTCTATGCGAAAAACCAATCTCTTTGAATCAATCAGAGCTTGAGGAAATGAAACGTGTATGTGAAGAAAACAATGTATTATTACTAGATGCGTTTATGTATCGCTACCAAGAGCGCTATACACATATTAAAAACCATATTAAAAATGGGGACATTGGTGATTTAAGAGGGATTAGAAGCTCCTTCTCGTTTAATAATGCTGGAGCTCTTGATAATTTTCGGATGAAAAAAGAATTTGGTGGAGGTAGTTTGTACGATATTGGTGTCTATCCACTTAGTTTAGCACGTATGATATTTGAAGAAGAACCAGAGGCTATTACGGTTCACTCTTATTCACCTGATTCTCATAACGGTGTTGATATGTCAGCGGCAGGTTTGGTTGAATTTAACAACGGACGCTTTCTAACATTTGATTGTGGCATGTGGGCAGCCTACCGTAATGATGCTGAAATTCTTGGTTCTACAGGTCGCATTCTTATTCCCGATCCTTTTACAGGTGGTTTAGAAGGATTTCAACTTATTCAAGGGAGTGAACAACGTCAAATTGATGTAGAAGATACAAATCATTACGCGAAGCAAGCCGATTATTTTGCTCATGTTGTATGGGGTGAAACGGCCAATCGCTTTGGCATTGAAGATTCTCTTGCAAATATGCGTTTACTTGATGGAGCGCTTGCATCACAAGAAAAACGGGAAAGAGTGGTGTTGTAAAACAATGTTAAAAACAATTCAATTAGAGGGATTATCTTCCCCTGTATCCTCTCTCATTATGGGATCTGATTATTTTACCCCTGAGAATCAGGAAACAGCTAGTCAAATGATAGAAAACTATTTACGTATCGGTGGCAATACAATTGATACAGCGTTTATTTACAGTGGCGGATTAAGTGAACAAGCGATCGGAAACTGGCTGGATAATGGAAACCGAGAACGTGTTAATATTTGGACAAAAGGTGGGCACCCGAACCAAAATGGCCACACCATTACGAAAGCAGAACTAAAAGAACAGCTTAAAATAAGTCTTGATCGATTAAAAACCGATCATGTTGAGCTATATGCCCTCCATCGGGATGATCCTTCTGTTCCTGTTGGTCACATTTTAGAATGGCTGAATGAGTTTATTGAAGACGGTTACATCTCTACTTTTGGTGGATCGAATTGGGAGACTTCTCGTTTAGAGGAAGCAAACGATTATGCATCAACACATGGTTTACGCGGCTTTTCGTTTTCAAGTCCAAATTTAAGTCTGGCAAAGGCAAAAGAAGCTTATTGGCCAGGGTGCATTAGCTTAGATGCTTCCGACATTAAATGGCACCAGCAATCAACGATTCCTGTACTCTCATGGTCCTCACAAGCAAGAGGTTTTTTTACAGGTCGCTTTGATCGAAACGATTTTTCTAACGAAGACCTTGTACGTGTTTTTTATAATGATGACAATTGGAAACGATTTGATCGTGCAGCAGAGTTAGCGGAAAAGAAAGGCGTAACGACTATTGAAATTGCACTTGCTTATGTATTAAATCAATCATTTCCAACAGCTGCTATTATCGGCCCTCAAAATAAAGAGGAAATGGTATCATGCGCGCAAGGAGCAAGTATTATATTATCAAAAGACGAAATTAATTGGCTTAACTTAGACGTACCTACACCCTCTTCTTGATGCTTTAGAAAGATAAATGACAATCAAAAAGGTACAAAAGGATAAAAGATCCTTTTGTACCTTTTTCTCTAAAATTCTTGTTTTGGTGAGGACTGAGAATGAACATGGTCATATTCAAATTCTTGTTTTGGAGGAGATTTAACATCTGCACTGTAAAACCCGAATTCTTGTTTCGGACTGGCCTCAACCCCTGCTGATGGAAGTGTCAAAGATGCTACGATGAAAAAAGATGCAAAAACGATGGACATTTTTCTCTTCACGTTTGATCAACTCCTAGTATAATTCGTTTTCTTGACATTTCGAGTGCGTACTCAGAAAACAATAAAGCTGTTTCGAACTTATTTTGCTGCTTAAAGTGATTCGCTATTTCCTCGCCAAGCTCTTGGCAATCAAAGTAGTTCTCTTCTGATTCCAGTTTTCGTAAGCCTTGCTGTATCAAGAGTATATCATCAGTAAGATATAATCCGCGACAAATGAAGCATTTAGCTACTATCTCTTCTGATTGATACTGTTTGGCTTTAGCCTCTAATTCTTCTAGGCCACCTTTGTATTGCCCTGTTCTCATGTACAAATGAGTTAAATGATACTCTGCTTTTAAGGCTAAAGGCGATGTAACGAAGGCTTCGTAAGTAAGTGCTTCTTTAAAATAGCGTATCGCTTCATCAAATCGTGTTAACATAATGCGGTTTGCACCCATATTATATAAATTCAATGCATACGTGTATGTGAATGGTACAGATGCTTTTAAAATCTCGTCATAAAGACGCTCCGCTTCATCATAACGTCTTAGCTCCGTATTAATAGCAGCTAATACTTGTTTACACGTGATTTCATTCAATCGATACGTGTCATGCTTTTCAAAAAACTCTAATGCTTGTTCCATATAGGAAAAAGCAAATGTATATTGATCAATCCGATAATAACTGATACCTAACTTTTGATAGAACTCTGCTTTTTCTGCAGAATCATTGACTTTTTCAATTAAACGTTCTGCTATTTTATACGTTCGAATAGCTGATTTATAACGTCCATGCATAAACTCTGCTTGACCAGAAACGTAATAATACATAAACCGTAAGTAATCATCTATTTCCACACAAACATCGTATAGGCTGTCTTCATCGACACTAGCACCTTGTTCGTGTTTATTTCGTAATAATTGAAAGCGGAAATCAATTAACTGATAATAGGCCAACATTTTGTCATCAGGCTCCATTTGTTTAACGAGAGCCTCTACATCACTTTTTAATTCCTTTGCAGATTGAAGATCACCGCTAATCATACAACTATGCCACTGCACTAAACTTTCTCCAACGAGCTCTGCAGATAAGACGCTCACCATCATCCCTCTTTTCAAATTAGTTAAACGATTTATAAATAGTTTACGATTTTTATAATAGGAAATATACCCTTTTAGTAAAGGTACACGAATCTTCCATAATTTTATAGTACTTTATTTAAACCCGTTTAGCGTCTAACTTGTTTAAAAAAGGCAAAAAACGCCTTCTTAAGGCGTCTAAACGAATTACGGTTCTCTAAAAAGCTATACCCCTAGTAAATCTGGTAACGCATTTGAGAATATTGGAAAATACATCACGAGTACTAGTACAATAATGCTAGCCACTAAATAGGGCCCTATACCTTTAACGATGCTTTCTGAAGATATGCCAGAGATACTGCTTGCCACAAACAAATTTAAACCGACAGGTGGTGTAAATAGACCAATGGCAAGACCAACTGTCATCATAACACCAATGGTGGTTGGATCGACACCCACTTCAAGTAGGACAGGCATCAGTAATGGTATGAATATATAAAACGCAGAAATGGTATCAATAAAAGCTCCGACAAGTAACAAAATCACTGCAACAAGAAGTAATAGAAGTAAGGGGTTTGTTGTTATTTCCAAAATACTTGTTGTTAAAGTTGCAGCCACTCGTTGAGTTGTAATGATATAAGAGAACAAAGAGGCAACACCAATGATAAGCATGATAACCGCTGATTGAACAGAAGCATCCACTACTATTTTCGGAATGTGTTTCCATTTCAACTCCCGGTAGAAAAAGAAACCGACAACGAGAGAATAAAACACGGCCACAACGGCTGCTTCTGTTGGAGTGAACATACCAGAATAAATGCCACCTAATATAATAATAGGAATCATTAGACCTAATAATGCTTTTAAAAAAGCTTTCATGACCTCTATAGCTGGTGCTTTTTCAATTGTCACAGCCGCTTCTCCACTATCCAAATGACGTTTTTGGTTCCTTTTATTTACGATCATACTTGCTATGAGTAAACTTATAGCAAGCAACACCCCAGGTATAATTCCTGCGATAAACAATCGTCCAATTGAAATGCTAATAATATCACTCGCAATAACGCCAAAGATAATAAACGCAATACTTGGCGGTAGAATAATGCCCAACGAACCGGCACTAGCCACCAATGCAGAGGCAGAGTTTGCTTTGAATCCGTTCTTTACTAAGGCTGGAATTAAGATAGTCCCCATTGCTGCAACAGTGGCAGGACCTGAACCTGAAATGGCTGAAAAGAAAAACGCTGCTACAATTGTCACAATAACAATGCCATTTTTTCGATGCCCGAATGCTAAGTAGGCAAAATCAATCAAACGACTTGAAATGCCTGAGTAGCCCATAATCACACCCGCTAATACAAAAAATGGAATCGCTAACAACGTAAAGGACGAAATAGAAGAATACATAATGCTAGGTAATAACGCGAGAGAGGCCATGCCTGAATCAATAAGTAATACGATGACGGCTGCAATGCCAAGAGCAAACGCTACCGGCAGATTCATAAAGATGAGAAGGAAAAAAAGAACAAACATGATCACTGTTAACATTTACATCTTCATCTCCTTTGAATCTACTTCAGTTTTTGGAAGAGGTAGCTGATGATTTTTCTTTAATCGAATCATCATTACTTCAACTGTTCGTATCATACATAATAGTGAGCCTAAAGGAATCGCCCCTGTAAATATCCATTGTGGAATGGTTAATGCTGGTGTTACTCTGCCTCGTTCCATTTGATTCAACACAAGTTCCATACCAAAAATAAACGTTAATGATAAAAAGAATAACATGAGCAGACTAGTCAAGATTACAAGAACTCGTTGAATTGTTGGATTGAATTTGGTGAAAAAATAGTGAAATCCAAAGTGAGCTTGGCGTTTTATAGCAATGGAAGCACCAACAAATGTAGCTAATACAAATAAGTTAATGGTAATCTCTTCTGCAAAAGCAAAAGATGTATCAAAGAAGTATCTTGAGAGGACGTTAGCAAATGTAATACATGCCATCCCCGCCATGGCAACCATTACAATGGTATTCTCTATGTATGCTACGAATTTCACCGTTCATCGACCTCGCTCCCATTTGCTTCTTTTAAAAACGTATCTAGCTGTGCATCTCCCCAAATCTCTCTAAAATGATCATACACATTTTGCGAACTCTCTCTGAATTGTTCGATTTCTTCATCCGTCGGATAATAGATTTCCATTCCTTTATCCTTTAGTTCGGTAATTTGAGCCTCTTCTTTCTGACGTGTTAGGCGAATTTGATACTCATTTGCCTCCTTTGCAACTTTTTTTATGAGCTCCTGATCTGATTGGGATAACGAGTCAAATAAGTCTTTATTCATACCAAAAACAAGTGCATCATACACGTAGTTCCACATCGTCATGTACTGCTGTACTTCTATTAAACCTGCGGAGTAGGTAACGTCTACAGGATTTTCTTGACCATCAATCGTTCCTTGTTGTAGCGCTGTATACACTTCCGAAAACGCCATTGTAATAGGGTCTGCTGACTGACTCCGGTAAAGATTCGTAAAAACCCCCATACTCGGTACGCGAATTTTTAAATGATCGAGATCTTCAGGAGTCCGTATGGGACGAGAATCATTTGTAATTTGTCTAAAGCCACTCTCTCCAAAACCAAGAGGCTCTACCCCTCTCTCCCTTAGCATTTGATTCAGAATCTCCCCACTCTCACCATTCAATACGCGCTCTGCATCACTAAAGTCATTGATTAGAAAAGGAGCACTTAGAACTCCAAATCTAGGATCAATTCCCGCATAGATAATACTAGAGTTGTAAGAGAAATCTTTTAATCCATCCATTAGCTGTTCCACTCCAGCTTCAGGGTTTCCAGCAGATAATTGTTCATTCGTATAAACATCTACTATAAACCGCCCATTGCTTTCCCTTTCTAGATCCTCAGCAAACTTTATTGCTCCTTCATACCACGTTGAACCTGGTCCCACCGTTACCGTCATGTTCCATTCGTAGCGTTCTTCATTCATTGATGCATTCGTTGTGCACCCTCCTAAACCAATGAAAAAAAGCAAAATTAAGCTTTTGTTTATGAGTTGTTTAACCATCTCAACCTCCTTTTTCTAGCAATTATTTAAGCGCTTACATTATTGCCGATCTCCGGCAGGAGACTAAAACGAGTTCCTTCTCTAATAAGAGAACTATTTTTACGAAACAGTTATATGAAAATATTCTTATTAGGATTAAACAAATTAGTTGGGTCCAGAGCACGCTTAATCGACTTCATCACATCTAATGCGTCGCCATGCTCCTCTTCTAAATATTTCACTTTCCCCACACCTACTCCGTGTTCGCCTGTGCATGTTCCATTAACATGTAAGGCAAAACGAACGATTTTTTCGTTATATGCAGCTACATTGTCTAGCTCATTTGAATCTTGTGGGTCGACTAAAAGTAAAGCATGGAAATTGCCATCGCCTACATGGCCGACAATGCCTGCTTCAATATGATGTTCAACAGCCGTTATTTGTGCATGTTTAATGGCCTCAGCAAGGCTTGAAAGAGGGACACAGACATCTGTCACCATTAATTTCTTTCTTGGTTCACTATGTGAAAAGGCGTATGCCACATTGTGTCGTGCATGCCATAATGCGCTTCGTTCAGCATTGTCTTTAGCATAATGAAATTCAGTGCTATTGTAGTCATTCATGATGCTTTCGCAGAACGCCAGATCATGCTGAACCGATTGTGGATTACCATGGAATTCTAAAAATAACGTAGGGCTTAAAGGAAATTGTGTCTCATTATGCTGATTCACTTTCATCATGGATATCTCGTCAATTAGTTCAATTCTGGCAATAGGGATTCCAGCTTGTAAAACAGCTGTGACTGAAGAAACAGCGTCGTGAAGTGATGGAAACTGTACACGACCAGCGACAATCTTTTCTGGGATGCCATAGACCTTTAACGTCATTTCTGTATAACAACCGAGTGTCCCCTCAGCTCCGACAAATAAGTTCGTTAAATCATAGCCAGACGATGATTTAACGGCTCGGTTTCCTGTATGAATAACCGTTCCATCAGCCAAAACGACTTCAAGATCTCTCACTTGATCTCTCATTACACCATATTTGACCGAATTTGTTCCACTTGCATTTGTTGAGGTCATTCCCCCAACAGTTGCATTTGCGCCTGGATCCACAGAGAAAAACAAGCCGTATTTCTTTAATTCCTGGTTCAGTTGATCACGGGTGACACCAGGCTGTACGGTCACTAACAGATCTTCAGGATCAATGGACAGAATCGCATTCATTTGGCTAAAATCAATCACAACTCCTTTTTCATAGGGAATGACATGCCCTTCTAAACTTGTACCCAAACCATATGGATATATTTTTTCATTAAAACGTGCGGCTAGTTTTACGATGGAACGAACATCCTCTTTAGACTGAGGATAGACAACAACGTCTGGCAAGGATGGCTGGTGATAAGATTCGTCACTACTATGAAGTGAGCGCTGTGTTTCATTAAAATAGACGTTTTCCTTACCTAGCTCCATCACCAATTTTTCTATAAACGGGGTTGATTTTAGTGTTCCCACGATACGTCCTCCTTTTTTGTTAGATAAGATCCGTCTGTTATATCCACTATACGAACATTGTCCCCAATCTTAATCGTAGTGTCGGTGCATCTAGCTGACAATCGCACACCTTTGCGTATGTCTATTAACACAATAACATAGGGAGAAAGGGCTTTCAGTTTCTCTGGAGCCGCGTAAATCGTTGTATGAGAATAGACAATTCCTTTTCCATCTATTTGTTCTTCAACGTGCTTGTCACTTAAACAGTTTGAACAATAGAGCTTTTGCTCTAGCCATACATGCTGACAATCAAGACATGCGTAGAGAGGAATGTTCATTATGCACCTTCCTTTTTAAAGAGATGAACGAGTGAATAAGCACCTGTACCACCTAAATTTTGTGCTAAACCAATCCGCGCTCGTTCCACTTGATTGCAAGCTTCCCCCCTTAATTGGCTTATAATTTGCACAATTTGAGCAATACCCGTTGCTCCGATAGGATGACCTTTAGACAGTAAGCCACCGCTTGTATTTACAGGAATGTTCCCTCCATGTTCGGTTAGTTGCTTTTCAATTGCTTCAAACCCTGTACCTTTCTCAAAAAAACCAAGTTCTTCGATTGCGATAATCTCAGTCATTGAAAAGCAATCGTGCAATTCAACCACATCTACATCTTTCGGTTCAATCGATGCTTGTTCATATGCTTGTGTTGCTGCCTCATACGTAGCTGGTATCCGTGTTAGGTCGTTCACTTCTTGCATTATGGGTGTGCCTGATGCTTGACCTGAAGCAATGACCTCAACTCCGTTTTTCGTATTACCCTCAATGACTACAGCTGCAGCCCCATCTGTTATTGGGGAGCAGTCAAATAAACCAAGAGGATCTGTAATCATTCGAGCATTCATAATTTCTTCTAATGTTATCTTCGTATTAAATTGCGAAAGCGGATTATGCAGTGCATAATGTCTGTTTTTGCGCGCAACCATGGCTAAGTGCGCTTTTGTTGCTCCGTATTGATACATATAGCGATTGGCTACGACACCGAAATAACCCGGAAACGTTAATCCCGTTTTTGACTCCATTGTGCTATTATCCATAGCATAATTAATCGCTGTGATGACATGATTCGTATGAATATGAGTCATTTTCTCTCCACCAACAACAAGGACCGTTTTGTACTCTTCTGCTTTTAGTAATTGATAGGCTTGACGAAACGCGATTCCACCTGAAGCGCATGCTCCTTCTGTTTTCATGGAGGGAATAGTTCCGAAACCTAATTCAGATACAAGGATGCTTCCTAAAATTTCTTGCTGTTCTAAAGGTCCTCCCATAAAATTTCCAACAATAATGGCGTCAATCTTTGGCCTACCCGCATCAATTATCGCTTGGCGAGATGCTTTTAAAAGCAAGGCTTTCAATGAGTCATTGCTTTTCCCAAACGGCGTCATTCCTATACCGGTTACAGCAACACGAGTCATCCTTTCACACCCTCTTCATAGGACTTTTTTAATTCTCTTCTTAAGATCTTTCCATAAGGGCTTTTTGGTAAAGATGGAACAATTTCTATATATGCCGGTTTTTTATAACTTGCCATATGCTCCTTACAGTGAGATACGAGCTGACTTTCTTCCACAGTCATGTTGTTTTTTAAAACAACATGAGCATAAACGGACTCACCCCACTTCTCATTCTCGACACCAAAGACACAAGCCTCTTTTACTGCTTTATGAAGATTAAGTGCTTCTTCCACCTCTCTAGGGTAAATGTTCATACCACCACTAATAATGACATCGTTTTTCCGATCAATTAAATGCAAATGCCCAAAAGGATCGATCCAACCTAAATCCCCTGTATAAAACCAACCATCTTTTATAGCATTGCTTGTTGCCTCTTCATTTGCCCAGTATTTATCCATTACTAAAGGTCCTTTACATGTAATTTCTCCAACTTTACCTTGATGAACTTCATTTCCATCTTCATCACGGAGAATCATTTCCACCATTGGACCAACTGCACCACACGATGATAGGTAATGTGGAAGTTTGTGTTTTGGCATAATCGTAATGGCCATCGGCGCTTCCACCAACCCGTAAGTCTCAGCGAATATTGGACCCAGTTTGTCAAGAGCCACTTGTAATTTTTCAGAAGCGATTGGTGCTCCTGCCATATTGATTGATTTTAGAAAACGTAGCTTTCTAGGTTCAAAAGATTCCTCTTGAATCATTAAATTAACGATAGTCGGAACCATAAATATGGTTGTTACTCGCTCTTTTTCAAGCTGATCTACAATAAATTTCGAATCGAATTTGTCAAAAACGACTTGCTTTAGTCCAAAGAAAAGAGCACATTGCGCTAAGAAATTACTACCGTGAGTTAATGGGGCAACGTGACCAATGGTATCCTCATAACCCAGCTCGCATGCCATTATGAGTGATTGTGCAGAAGCGATAATAGCACGATGAGATAATACAGCTCCTTTAGGTCTACCTGTCGTTCCCGATGTATACATAATAGCAAAAGCATCTGTATCTATGACAGAACAATCTGGGTATTCAGAATCGGCGTTTGCTAAAAAGGATTTATAGTCGTTTTCGAACGTAACCCGATCTCCTGTGAAGTTAATAGTTTTTAATAAGGAGATTTCACCGATAACTAAATTCGCCTTGGCGTTCTCTAAAATAAATTGTATCTCTTTTGGATGAAGCTTTGTATTAATGGGTACTTTAATCAGTCCTGTCATGGCTACAGCAAGATCAATGACAATATGTTCGACTCGATTTGCTGATAAGATGCCAATTCGGTCTCCCTTTTGGAAGCCTCTAGATAGTAAAGCCGAAGCTAGTTGACATGCCTCTTCTTTTAGCTGTTGATACGTTAATTCACGTCGTTTATCAACAACAGCTATTTTTTCTGCATATTGGGTACATGTTTTTTTTATTATCTGTGAAAGCGTTATCAAAAAAGCGCCTCCCTTATGTAGATTTAGAAGTAAATGAGATGGTTTTATAATTTAAAGCAGCATTGTATTTACGTACGGCTGTTACATCATGTGAGTAGATGATTGTAAATTCGACAGTTATACAAACTTTATTAAAGCCTCTTAAAAAATGACCAGCATGAATACTTCCATCCATACGCTCGACAATACCGTGTAAATGCATATCAAGCTCGCCGCTCTCATCTTGACAAATAAATCCAGTCGCTTGGATTAACTCGACAGGCTCATCAATCATGAAAGGTTCCGCATAACCGTCTGGTTTATTTTTTTCATTTACTTTAAAGACAGTAAATCCAGTTGTATCTAAGGAACCAATACACGTAACCATTCCTGAATGAATGTGTTTTTCTTTACAAATGGCAAGGATGCCGTCCATTAAATCTTCTGCAACATCTAATGATCCATATACGACTTGATTGTTCATCGTTACTTGACTACTCATACGTGTATCCTCCCCCTATTGTTAGCCAATAGCAGAACCTCCACAAACTTTTAGAACTTCTCCTGTGACATAATCTGAATATGAAGAAGCAAAGTATACTACGGCACCGGCAATATCCTCTGGGTTTCCCATACGATTAATGACTTGATTACTTAAAGGATAATCAAGATCCTTTGTAATTTCGGTTTTGATTGGTCCTGGTGCAATACTATTACATGTAATGCCAAGTTCACCGACTTCTTTCGCAATCCATTTTGTTAACGCGATGACTCCGCCTTTAGAAGCAGCATAAGCAGGACCAGATCGGGCAGATTTTTTTCCATTGTTATAGGACAAAGGGCCACCCATAATACCTGAAATAGAACTGACATTAATAATTTTTCCGTAGCCTTGCCTTTTCATATAAGGATAAATAGCTGCTTTTGACATAAGGAACGTTCCACGTAAATTGGTATTAATGTCTCGATCCCACATCTCCTCTGTCATCTGTTCAAGGTCTAATCTTGAGCATGTACCTGCATTATTGACAACGACATCAATTGATCCAAACCGATCATAAACGTCTTTCATTAATTGTTCAATCATTTCACCATTTTTCACATCAAGACTTACACTCATCACTTCACTTTTGCTACTTTCTTGAAGCTGCTTTACTGTTTCTGCTGTCTCCTCACAATTTAATAGATCCACTAATACAACATGAGCACCTTCTTTTGCAAGTGCGATGGCAGAAGCCGCTCCAATTCCTCTCGATGCACCTGTAATGATTGCAACTTTTCCTAACAATGCCGCCATGCTTGTCATCCTCCACTGTCACGTATTGGTTGGACATCTAATCACTCCAACCAAGTGTGTATGATATTTTTTTTGCATAATTGACTAATTGATTAATGGTTGCTTCGGTCTTCTCGGGATCTAACCGCATTTCTACACCTGCAACACTTAATGCAGCTACCACCGTACCTGACGAATCATAAATGGGTGCTGCCATCCCCTTTAAACCAATCAAATATTCTTGATTATCAATGGCATACCCTTGCTTCCTAATTAACGCTAACTCGTCGAGTAATGGTTGTTTTTCTGTAATCGTGTTATTCGTCTTTTTCTCAAGCTGCACTGTACGTAGATACGTTTCTAGAAGCGATTCATTTAAATGTGCTAAAAATAGTTTGCCTGAAGCAACCGTATAAGAAGGCACTCGATCTCCAGGACCTAATACGATTCGAACGGTCTGCGAGCTTTCTACTTTCGATAAGTAGGATACAGAAAAATTGTGGAAAGTCGAGATTAGCACACTCTCGCCTGATTCCTTCGCAAGCGCTTCCAAAAAAGGACGTGAATCACCAACAAGGTCGTAATGATTTTCGGCCATTTTTCCTAAATCAATAAACTTATAAGACATTCGATACTTATTAGTAGGCAACTTTTCAACTATACCACTTTCAAGTAATGTAACTAAAAACCTGTGTAACGTGGTTTGGTTAAGCCCTAGCCCTCTAGCTAATTCAGTTGCTGTTTGCGGCTCTTCACAAAGCGATTCAATAATATCAAATGCCTTACCTAAACTTTTGTTTTGATACTGCATCGTCCACACTCTTTTCAAATAGTGAAAACATATTTTCTTTATATGAAAACCATAATACATAATGAATTATCTGTCAATATAAATATTCTGATTTATTGAAGAGCTAAAAAGCTTGTCAACATGAAGTTCACAAGCTTTGTTCATTTTTTATTGTGGCAATGTAGAGTTACTAAATAATCCCTTGAAAGGTTAGTACTATTTGTGCGATCACGGCAGAACCAATCAACGTTCCAAATAACACACAAGTTGAAACGATCATGGCTCTCCACCCCATGGAAACGAAGTCTGTCCATGAACGACCGATTGCAATTCCAGCATAGGCTAAAATCGGTGTAGCAATGGAAAGCAAATTAATTTCGTTTGTGAAGGCACTAACACTTTCTCCCCAAGGCGTTTGAGGTAGTGATGCAATGATTCCAATAGCAATGACATACACCACACTGGGAACGTTAATCGGGATAAGCTTATTTAATAATTGCCCAAGCCCTGCAATAACAATTAAAATAAGCATGCCTGCCATAGATTGTAGCGAAACCATTCCGTCTCCGATGACATTACCGACGTAAGCGACCGAGCCAACTACAAACATTAAAAGAAAGTATTCATGCAGATTTTTCATTCTTTTCCCTCTCCGCCTTTCCATTTTCTGAAGACTGTATAAAGTTTCTCGGTCATTGGTAATGCGATAAACATACTGACAAATAAGCCTGTAGAATAAGTTAGTAAATTACTGGCTCCAGCAAAGGCAACAATTTGTGGTTCTAGTTCCGGGTAAAGACCAACAAGCGATCCAACAGCAGCTGCCATCATACTTCCACTTCCAACGCCAGCCGCCATCGCGAGGCTTAGTGGGTGAAGAGGCGTAAAGCTTGCTAAAAAACCAGCAATTAACCCATAAAACATGGCACCAAATACTGTCCCAAAGATATAAACTGTGGTTACTCCTTTTCCTTCAGGTGATTCAAATCCGTATTTGTCATAGATTAACCCAAGATTCGGCTCTCGACCAACAGAGTGGGTCATGCCAATGGCTTCCCGCTTCATATTAAACAGTAATACTGCGATTGGCAGAGCTAAAAAAATAGTACCGAAATTTCCCACCTCTTGTAGCAATAGGGCTGGACCTGCGGCAATTAAATCTGCTAGACCAGGTCCAATCGTTACACCAATTTTTGCTATAAGCAGGGTTACACTTAACGTAATAATTGGTTCAGCATGTTTGGATTGTTTTTCTTTCACTAGAGGTGTG
Organism: Shouchella oshimensis; assembly: GCF_002019765.1. Classification (GTDB taxonomy): domain Bacteria; phylum Bacillota; class Bacilli; order Bacillales; family Bacillaceae_D; genus Shouchella; species Shouchella oshimensis. The sequence continues at coordinate 2,112,351 of NZ_KV917380.1, read as the reverse complement.
AAGAAAAGAAGTAAACCTATTACAATAGCAAACAACATAGGGAGTAGCATAATAACACCAGGACCGATCTCGATACGAATGGTACCAATAGTTTCTGCAATAAGGACGACTCCTAGCACTAATAGGTGAAGTCGCCAATCTTTAATAAGGTCCATCATGGCCAATCAACCTACCTCCTTACTTCGTTTGCAATAAGTGAATAAACAGCAGTTGAATCCAATGAAGCTTTTTTTTGTTGCAATGCCAGGCGATAAAGCTGACTTACAATTGAAGATACAGGCTGTGGGGTAGTCGATTGATTCGATAGTTTCATGTAAAGTTCAAGATCTTTCGCCATGTGTGCCAACGAGAATAAGACGTTATCAAAGGATTCGTCTTTTAAGTTCTCACCAAACACTTCCATAGCACGGGAATGTCCTGAACTTGCCTCTAATACAGAAAATAATGTTGAGGCTTCTACCCCTTGCCCCTCTGCTACAACCATTGTTTCACTAAGCAAGCTAATCATGCCTGCAACAATCATATTATTGCAAAGCTTAACCGTCTGACCTGCTCCAGATGAACCTATATAACGAATCTCTTCACCGATTACTTTTAAATAGGGCAAAGCAGCTTCATAGGCTTCTTTCTTTCCACCGACCATCACCGTCAATGTGCCAGCTTGAGCTCCAGCTGGTCCACCACTAACTGGACAATCAAGAAAATGAACGCCATACGCACTTGCTTCTTGCTGTAGGTTTTTCGCTGTATCCGTGTCCGACGTCCCTACATCAAATACAAAAGTGTCTGAGGAAAGATGAGCAAAAAGTCCGTCTTTTCCACTTAAACTATCAACAAGAAGCTTTGGCGTTGGTAGTGAAAGAAAAACCGCACGAACATCTGCTGCAAATGCCTTTGTACTCGAAACAAAGTGAGCACCTAACGATTCTAACTCCTTTTGGGCCTTACACATTGGGTCACTTACATAAACTGTATAATTAGCTGCTAGCAAGTTTTTCACCATACCAGCACCCATTGCACCACAACCAATCATTCCAATAGCTGTCATGTTCTTCCTCCCTTAAGGTTTCATATAAACTGCTTTTGTGTCTAACCAAAAATCAAGAGCTGTACTACCTTGTTCACGCAAACCAATACTGGACTGTTTCTTTCCGCCAAAAGGAAGTTGATTTTCATAATAATTTGATGGTATGTTTACATGAACAACCCCAACTTCAATTTGTTTAATAAATGCTTGAGCTTTCGCTAAATCATTTGTATAGATGGATGAAGATAAACCAAATGATGTATTATTCGCAAGTTGAATGGCTTCTTCATACGTTTGAACAATCATGACAGCCACTACAGGGCCGAATATTTCTTCTTGAGCAATCGCCATATCACTTGTTACGTGACTGACAACAGTAGGCGCTACAAAATATCCTTTATCAAGCCCATTTTCAGTGAGTCGTTTACCGCCACATTCGATCCTCGCCCCTGCTTCTTTCGCACTCTGAATATAGTGCAAATAGGTTTGCAGTTGTTTTTCATTGGCAACGGCACCATTATCAATTCCTTCCTCTTGTCCATATCCAACACGCACTGCTTGAGCGGCTGCTTTAAGCTTTTGTAACACGACTTCTGCAATCTCCTCTAGCACGATTACTCGGCTTGTTCCTGTACAGCTTTGGCCGTTGTTATACATACCACTAATGATAATGCCTTTAATGGCTTCATCAAGATCGGCATCTTCTAGGAGGATCGTTGCATTCTTCCCACCAAGTTCAGCTTGCATTTTTCCGCCACGTGCTGATACAGTTTGTCCAAGTTTTAGTCCAACTGCTGTGGAGCCTGTAAACGAAATTGCTTTTAATGAAGTGTTTTCGCCCATTTCTTTACCAACAATATTCCCATCACCAAAGACTACGTTTAATACTCCCGCTGGCATACCTGCTCGTTCAAATAGCTCAACTAGCTTAGCGGCAATACGCGCCGTATCATTTGGCGGCTTGTAAACCACTGTATTCCCTGCAAGCATAGCCGGTGCAATTTTATAGACACCTATACCTAATGGAAAATTGAAAGGCGTAATGACTCCTACTGCACCCAATGGTTCTTTAAGAGTATAGGTGAAATAATCCGGATCAATAGAAGGAAGAGTTTCTCCTGCTAGGCGATTCGCAGCACCGCTAAAATGTTTTAAAGCTTGAATTGTAGCATCTACTTCTTTTTCACCTGCGTGTATCGTCTTACCTACTTCTTTTGAAATTAAAAGGGCTACGTCTTTTTTCTCATCTTCTAGTAAGCGTATAAGTCGATAGAGAACATCAGCGCGCTGTATTGGTGTAATCGAACGCCAATAAGGGAACGTTTCTTCCGCTACTTTAATCGCAACGCGGGTATCATTTACAGTAGAATCGGGAAAGTAGCCAAGAATGTCGTCTGTGTTTCCAGGATTGATACTTGCAAAGGGTTTTTCACTTTCTGAAGGAATCCATTTTCCTCCTATGTAATTATGATATGTATCTGCCATATTCGTTTCACAACCTCCTAATTAAACATACACTTATCGTAATATTCAAATTAAATAAGATGTATAGAGATCGTCACAAAAAAAGATACGGATCTATAGGAACGTTCACATTGCAGAAACAAGTATAATCATTTATCATCTACAACGGTTTATTCTCGCAATTTACATAATTTCAATGCAACAACTAGATCTAACCAATCCTCTTCAACGTCAATGGATTTATAAGTAAGATCTTCGATTTTCTTAAATCGTTGGTATAACGTATTTGGATGAATGAACAAAGCATCTGCTGTCTCTTTTCGGTTTCGATTGTGATAAATAAACATCTCCAACGTCTCCATTAATATAGGGTAGTCATGTAACGTTCCAAGATGATCGCAGACAAACGATCGTTTGTGGGTCCCTTCTATTTGTGTTAAAAGTCTATTTAGACCGAGTAACGGGTAACACTTTATTTCTCCCTTTCCCGCTAATTTCCACGCATTCATCGCTTCTTGAAAAAGTTGTTTATAAAGCATGATCGGTGCAACACGACTAATTCCTAAACTGTCACTGTCACCTTTTATCAGCTTACCTAATGCATCTGGAACCGTTTGCTCTTTTTCTAAAAAGAGAACCCAACATTGGTCATACGAAATCAGTTTCCACTGTTTAGAGAAAGTCGATACAGATGATTGAATAGTTTGATGCTGGGAATACAAATTTCGTTCTTGCTTTTTCCAAACGACACACGTTACCAAAGTAACAGATGTCATTTCCCAAAAATCTTCAGCATAATCATTCGTCTCTAAAAAATGTTTGAACCGGTCTTCATTTTTTGCGAGTTTCGTCGTCAAATGTTTATCCTCATAGGTCATAAGGATTCCAATAGCTTTAGCAGCTTCTTCAATATAATAAAGCTCCTCAACTGTGGGCTGCTGTTTCATTAATAGCCAGCCTCTATGAGAATGGTAGCTTTTTATTGGAAATGAGACATATCCCTCCATTGCAGTTTCATTATAAAGTACGGAACGATCTTGTAGTAAACGAGATAAACGCCGTACAATTTTCTCTAGATTCCCACCTTCGTGAAGAACTTGATAAAAATAATTTTTTGCCTCTTGTTTCACCGTGTACGTATGAAGCTTACGTTTATGATGTTCAAATTCTTCTTCTTTTTCTAAGGCAATAAGCGCATACTCTAGCAACTCGGATACAAGGTATAGATCTTGTAAGGTAAATGAAGACAACGATTGACAACGATTGACTGTTAATGTGGCAAAACACTCTCCATGAAGAACAATGGGTATGCTCATAGAGCTGTAAACGGTCTGATAAGCAACGCCTTCAAGATAATATTTTCTATTAACATCTGAGATGTTTGACATGGCTCGCTCTACTTCTGTTGGTTTCAGGAAAAGTACCGGTGTTTGTTCGTTGTACACTGAACCAGTTATCGACTCTCCAGGAGAAAAGGCTACTTGATAAAGCTGTGGTGAATGATTTCCTATACTGCTCTTCAAACGTAAGACATGACTTTTTTTATCGTACGTATAAATTAATACCATATCTGTATCTTGAATAACCGTTGCTACTGCATTAGTCAAAACATGAAGAATCTGATCGACTCCCTGCGCTTTCATAAACGCTCGTCCAGCTTTTCGTAGCTCCTGCTCATATCCCACTTTAAATTTCCTCCCTTTCTCATTTCATGTTTATTTAAAGATATTTATTTATTATGAAGGATTACTGCTACAACATCTACTGAAATTCAAGTAAGTCTTAAACTGCCGATTGTGGACTTCCATTTATAGGCTAATTTGAACATTCCATTAGCCTACTTCATAGTATAAAAGAAATTAAAATAAGGAGACGATAAATTATGTATAACCATCATAGATCTTCACGCTTGCCTCATTTTCATCAACCTTATAGGATGGGCATGCCTTCATATTCGTATCAAACAAGGACAGACTTCGGAAACTCCCCTTTTACAGTAAATATATCAGACGCCGCTAAGCAAAATCAGTATTATCGAACAGCTCTTTGGACGGGAGAGCATTTACAGGTGACATTAATGAGTATAAATGTAGGTGATGATATCGGCCTCGAAATTCATCCAGATACAGATCAATTTTTACGAATTGAACAAGGTCAAGGTCTTGTTCAAATGGGGAGTAACCCAAACCACCTTCATTTTGAATCTGGTGTATCCGCTGATAGTGCTATTATGGTTCCTGCTAACACGTGGCATAATGTCATTAATACAGGTCCTGTTCCACTTAAATTGTATTCAATCTATGCACCTCCCCATCATCCCTTTGGAACGGTTCAGCCTACAAAGGCAGATGCAATGGAAACATAAAAGAAAAGGAGAAATGTTTCAGAAACATTTCTCCTTTTCTCTTTTTTATTTAATTTATAGACAAGCCTGCACTCGCATACCCTGCTACAGTATTCAATAACGTAACTCCGGCCGCAGTAGCCGAAAAGACGATTAATAAACGGTCTCCTGTCGTTACTGGGATAGATAAACCAGTTGCATTCCCTGTTGAAATCGCTCCAATCGCTAACGTACCCGTTAACGCTGGCGCTAGAGTAACAGAGGCTCCCGGTATTGCTGTAAGGGTATTTGTTGCTGCCGGCCCAGCCGAACGAAAGACTTGCGCTGTTATTGTAACGGTTGTGCCAATTAGTGTTAAAGCAGCAGTAGTACTAAATAATGCTGATAAAGAGGTAATCACACCGTCTCGTGGTACTAAAAATGCAAAGTTTAATAATGTGCCTGCAGCTCCAGTTAAATCAATGGTATTACCCCCAATTAAACTTAACCCCGTAACAGAGTTTCCAAATCCAACTAAACTCGTTGTACCGACTAAGCCACCTGCGATTGTTGTTAATGCCGTTGGTAATCCAGATGCAAATGGAATGATTGCACCTACACCATCTAAACCTGTCGCTCCTGTAGGTCCAGTCACGCCAGTTAATCCTGTTGCCCCTGTAGCACCAGTTACACCATCTAATCCTGTTGCTCCTGTAGGCCCCGTGACGCCAGCTAATCCAGTCGCTCCTGTTGCGCCAGTAACACCGTCTAATCCTGTTGCTCCTGTAGCACCAGTGACACCGTCTAACCCAGTTGCTCCTGTAGGTCCAGTCACGCCAGTTAACCCAGTTACTCCTGTTGCGCCAGTAACACCGTCTAATCCTGTTGCCCCTGTAGCACCAGTGACACCGTCTAACCCAGTTGCTCCTGTAGACCCCGTGACGCCAGCTAATCCAGTCGCTCCTGTTGCGCCAGTAACACCGTCTAATCCAGTCGCTCCTGTTGCGCCAGTAACACCGTCTAATCCTGTTGCTCCTGTAGCACCAGTGACACCGTCTAAACCTGTTGCTCCTGTAGCACCAGTGACACCGTCTAATCCTGTAGCTCCAGTAGGCCCGGTGACGCCAGCTAATCCAGTCGCTCCTGTTGCGCCAGTAACACCGTCTAATCCTGTTGCTCCTGTAGGTCCAGTAACACCGTCTAATCCTGTTGCTCCTGTAGCACCAGTGACGCCAGTTAACCCAGTCGCTCCTGTTGCACCAGTAACACCGTCTAATCCAGTCGCTCCTGTAGCACCAGTGACACCATCTAATCCTGTTGGCCCTGTAGGTCCAGTGATACCACTTCCTGGTCCAGTAGGCCCTGTCGGACCAGTTGGTCCGGTGATACCGGTTATTCCACCTGATGGTCCAGTAGGCCCAGTAGGTCCTGTTGGACCAATTAAGTTACCATCACCGCCGTTTGTGGCTGTTCGCATGAAATATTGAATGTTCGAACAAGGGTTGCCAAAATTGTATCTTGAGAATTTATACTTCATCATACCAATCTCCTTGAAAAACCTTTTTCATCTATCTTTATGAAAATCTGGTTTAAGTGGAACGCCATTAGCCCAATTTTAGTCCGTTTTTCTCTTTTTTCTGATGATAAAATAATAAATTTAAAAAAACGCTTGCAAAAAAAGCATACCTCCTCTATTATTTACTTACCGGTAGGTAAATAATAGAGGAGGGCTTTTTATGGGTAATAAAGAACAAACGTATCAAGATATTATGGAGACTGCTTTTAAGATGTTCTCAAAAAAAGGCTTTGATCAAACGAGCTTGACCAATATTGCCACAGAGGTAGGCATTTCGAAGCCAGCAATATACTATTATTTTAAATCGAAGGATGAACTAATTAAAACGTTGTTTGACACACTCGTAAAAGATATTCAATCCGTTACGTTAATCAAGGTAGAAAACATGACTGCTCAAAATGTTAAAGAGCTGATGTACGATATTGGAGAAAAGGCGATAGATCGGCAAGAAAAAGAGCGATCATTTAATCAATTGTTTAATCATTACATTTTGCTTGCTTCACGTGACGCTTATTATGCAGATCAACTTGTTCGTATTCAACACTATTTTTTCAATACCTTTTATGATGCACTCAAACATGCAGTCCAGATTAATGCTATTAAGGATGAGGCGATTTTAATTAAATCACAAGTACTTGCTTTACTTTTTGATAACATCACAAATTTCATCTTAACTGGTATGGAACTAGACTATAAAAAAATTTGGAAAGAAGCTGTAGATAATACATTAAGAGGTATTGAATAGAATGAGCAATAGTCGTCATACACGATTAGACGGACTAGACTTAGCTCGATCATTCGCGATGTTCGGCATGCTTATTATGAATTTTATCGTTGTTACAGGTGCACAAGGGAATGGACACTTCCTTTTAGTGTCCATGACAAATTTAGTCGAAGGCCGTGCAGCAGCAACCTTTGTCACATTAGCAGGCATCGGCATCTCTCTTATGACAAAAAAAGCTCGAGTCACTTCAGATCTACAGTTACGTAAAAATAATAAGATTTCTTTAGTGAAACGTTCTCTTTTCTTATATATAGTTGGCATGCTTTTATACACACTTGGATGGGACGGAGACATCTTGCATTATTACGGTGTATATATGGCATTCACTGTACTTATTCTTTTCTCATCACCAAAAACCATTATCACGATTTCAATTGTTTTTGCAGGTATTGCTCAGTTTTATCAAATTTTTTTCAATTACATGAACGGATGGCATCCTGATCATCCATTTCTAGCCTATCTCGATTTTTGGACGTTAAGTGGGTTTCTAAGGAATTTATTTCTAAATGGCTACCATCCCGTTTTTCCATGGATCTGCTTCTTAATGATTGGTTTGTTAATCGGAAGATTAAACTTACGTGACAACAAAATAAGAAATAAGATACTGCTTTACAGCACGACTTTGTTTATTATTTCCGAACTATTGTCTCGTCTACTTATTTCTTTCACAACAGATACCTTACTTGACGTGACGAGCGCAACATTTCTATTTGCAACTGGCCCCATCCCTCCAAATCTCTTTTATTTACTTTCAAACATAGCTACAGCACTTGTCATCATTGTTTTATCCTTATATATAGCTGAAGTCTATGCTGACAATTGGTTTATTCGTTCACTTATTTTTACTGGGCAACTAACGTTAACTCATTATGTAAGTCATGTGGTCATCGGCATTGGACTTCTGCTGATCTTTGATAAAGTCGTTCTCTTTAATGGGTTTGAAAGCCAGCCTCTTTCCTTTACCGTTCTTTACGCTTGTGTCTTTTTCGCAGCAAGCATTCTTTTTTCTACTTACTGGCGCTTACGATTTCGTCGTGGTCCTATTGAAATAGTCATGCGCAAATGGACATAAAAAAATGAGTAAAAAGCCACCCTGAATCGTTATGCACAATTAGGGTGGCTTAGATTTGTAAATACTAAAGCCTTTTCGTCTTGTTTATTCTTTAATTGACCAGTGTCGCATGGAGGATGTGAATCCGAACGGTCGTGTCTTTCGTTTGTTCGCTCACAATAGTCCAATTAGGTGAAAGCATTGATGTAAATTCCTGTAGTTGTTCTTGACTTAAGAGAATATCGTCAAAACGCGATTCTGTCATTTTGTAGTCCGTACCTTCTTCTAACCCATACTTTAATCTAAGCAAGCGTTTGATTCCAAAGTTAGAGGCAAATTTAATTTTATAGCCCGTTTGAATAGCTTCTTCTATCTGCGTAGCGTTTTCAGTAGCATATTCAACAAGGTCATGATAGTCAAAGGTTTGGTCGAATTCATTTAACCCTTCCGTGTCTTCGTGTTTAAGAAGTTCTAGAAGCTTTTCATTTTTCATTCCATTCGCACGGAGTGTTTCAATCATAAACGCATTCCATTGAGATATGGCGGGTAACGTCATTTCATTTCGTCCCTTCTATTCCGTTAATTCAATATCGTTCACATCATATAACTCGTCTAGCCTCGGTGTATAGTCTAACCGGTCATTGACACCATAACGCCCTTGAAGTTGGAATAAATAAACCGCTCCACGATCCTCAGCTAATAATTGTTGTACTTCCTGATACTGTTCAGTACGCTCAGCTTCATTCATATTATAAGCAGCCTCTTCTAACAATTCATCAATGTCTGGGTTTGTGTAGGGAGCAACACCACCATCTTTAAAAAATTCCAGTACGCTACCATCAAACATATCATTTCCCCAGCCCACAAAGATCGCCTCATCTAATTCTTGATTAAACAAGCGGTTTGCGAATTGACTTTGTTCAATTAGTTCTATGTTCGCGGTAATGCCGACATCGGAAAGCATGCCCCCCACCACTTCAGCCATTTCTGTATAGTAGTTATTGACAGACAAGTTAATGGTAACACCATCATCGTAGCCAGCCTCTTCTAATAGTTCTATTGCTCGATCTGGATCATATTCATACGTATCGTATAAAGATTCATCTGCCCCAACATTTCCTGGTGTAATATGAGTACGAGTTGCTGTTGCACTTCCATTTAAGATTTCATCAATGATGACTTGATTTTCAATGGCTAAATCGATTGCTTCTCTTACAGCAGGATCAGAAGTAGGCTCTCCTTCTTCATTTGACAGCCAGAGTTGAATAACCCGTTGAATTGGCTCAAGGGCTACATGGGTCCCTTCATTATTATCAATTCGATCCATATCAGCTGTAGGAATGTTGAAAGCAATATCAACCCCATTTGTTAAAAGCTCTGACACTCGAGTAGAATCTTCTGGCACAACGCTAAAACGAACACGCTCCCAGTTTGGTTCCCCTTCAAAGTAATCAGCATACTTGCTTAATTCGACAGCTTCATCTTGCTGCCAACTTTCGTATTGAAATGGACCTGTTCCTACTGGCGATTGGAAAAAGCTTTCTGCCCCAACCTCTTCAAAATAGTCTTTCGGTAAGATACTTGCAGCTGGAACAGAAAGGCGATTAAGTAGCTGAGGATCAGGCTCCGCTGTTGTTATTCTCACTGTATATTCGTCTACAACCTCAACCGTTTCAATCTGGTTAAACGTTGAATGCTGCTGGAGCGAAGTGTCATTTGCAACGCGTTCAAGTGAAAAAGCAACGTCATTAGCAGTGAAAGCATCACCGTTATGAAATGTCACATCATCACGAAGAACAAATTCCCATGTTGTTTCATCAATTGGCGTCCACTCTGTTGCTAAATCTGGAACGATATCACCTGACTCATCTCTTTGTACAAGTTTGCTGTAAAGATTAACTAATACAGCCGATGTTGTAATAACACTATTGTTATGCGGATCAAATGTTGTTATATCTGCTGGATTTGCAATCGTTATCAGTTCATAACCGTTGGCTTCTTCATTTGTTTCTGAAGTGTTTCCATTATCAGGATCATCAAAACCACATGCAGACAACGCAAGAATAGATAACAAGGTACTTGATAGAATCACTTTTTTCATTTTGTATTAACCTCCGATAGTAGTGTTTTGTGTCGATCTTTTGGGTGCGACGGTGGCACAGCTTGTAGTAACAATTTCGTATAGGCTTCAGTTGGTTCATGGAATATTTGTTCAGTTTGCCCAATTTCTATAAGCTCACCACTTTTCATAATGGCAACTCGATCACTAATATGGTTGACAACAGCCAAACCATGGGCAATAAAAAGGTAGGAAAGTCCATGGTTTTTCTGTAATTCTTTTAATAAATTTACTATTTGTGCTTGCGTTGAAACATCTAAAGCAGAAACCGCCTCATCGCATACAATGACATCCGGCTTTAACGCTATGGCTCTAGCTATACTTAGCCTTTGTCGCTGACCACCGCTAAATTCATGAGGATAGCGATTTAAATGCTGGCTACCAAGACCAACTTCTTCAAGTAAACCGAGAGCACGTTCGGTACGATCTTTATTCGCTAGCCCCTGGTGAATGGTTAATGGTTCTGTCACAATTTCCTTTGCTTTCATCCTAGGGTTAAGGGAGGCATACGGGTCTTGAAAAACAGCCTGGACGTTGGCTTTCATCTGTTTTCGTTCTCGTTTTGATAACGTGCTAATCTCTTTTCCTTGATAATAAATAGAACCGCTCGTTGGGTGAAGAAGTTGCAAAATCATTTTTGCAATCGTTGATTTACCAGAACCTGACTCACCAACAATCCCAAGCGTTTCACCTTTAAACAAGCTAAAGCTGACGTCATGAACGGCTTGAATCGTTCCATTCTGACGTTTACTGCTAATTGAAAACGTCTTGCTCAGTTGGTCCACTTTTAATAACGGTTCCGTCATTCAATCCCCTCCTTCTTCACGTGAATACAACGCACGTAATGAGTCGCCGCTTTTTCTTCTAAATCAGGTACGGCTTCTATACATGCTTCTGTGGCCCACGGGCATCGTGGGTGAAACGAACAACCGATTGGCAGGTTTACAATGTTAGGCGGATTCCCTTGAATGGCATGTAATCGCTCATTTTTTGTATCAAGGGTCGGCATGGCTTCCATTAATCCAATTGTATATGGATGCTTCGGTCGATCAAATAACTCATGTACCGTTGCTTCTTCAACAATTCTGCCCGCATACATCACGAGAACACGATCAGCCATTGTCGCTACCACACTTAAATCGTGGGTGACAAATACAACTCCTGTGCCATTTTGTTCATTCAATCGTTTTATTAACGATAAAATTTGTGCTTGTGTTGTTACGTCAAGTGCTGTTGTCGGCTCGTCTGCTATAAGCAATTTAGGATCACATGCTAATGCAATCGCGATCATAACTCGTTGACGCATGCCACCTGACAGCTGATGAGGAAAGCGCCTTGCTGTTTCTATTGGGTTGGGAATATCTACTTGTGTTAATAAATCGATCGTTTTTTCTTTTATTTTCGCTTTTGATATCGATGGGTAGTGAATGGTTAAAACTTCCCCAATTTGAGACTGAATACGTAACATAGGATTTAATGAAGACATTGGCTCTTGAAAAATCATCGACATTTCGGTCCCACGTAGCAACCGTCTTTCCTTCGAAGATAATGCATTTAGCTCTTGACCGTTATACAAAATAGAGCCGCTTACTGTAGCGTTTTTTCTCAATAACCCCATAATGGATAAAGAGGTTACACTTTTACCACTCCCTGATTCGCCAACTATCGCAACGACTTCACCAGGGTTCACATGGAAAGAAATGTCTTTCACGACAGTTGTTTCTCGTTTTCCTGCGCGAAAAGAAGTCGATAGATTTGTTACGGAAAGCAAAGGGTCACGCGGCTTCATTATCATCCCCTCCTTTTTTCAAGCGTGGATCAAGATAATCACGGAGCCAATCACCAACAAATGTGAAAGCAAGAACCGTTATCGTAATGGCAATACCTGGAAATGTAGCAATCCACCAGCTTGTGGCGATGTAATTTCGTCCATCGTTAAGCATACTTCCCCACGTAATACCTGGTGGCTGTACACCAAAACCAAGAAAACTTAATGACGATTCAGTTAAAATAGCTGTACCGACACCGATTGTAGCGATAACGGTGAAAGATGAAAGAACGTTCGGCAATATGTGTTTGCGAATAATGTACATACTACTCGCACCAAGTGTTTGAGCTGCTTGTACATATTCCCTTGCCTTCACTGCAAGAACGTCTCCACGAACGACTCGCGTATAATTCACCCAGCTCGTCAATCCGATAACGAGTATGAGGGTAATTAAATTTGCATCAAGCATGACCATCGCAACAAGAACAAGCAAAAGCGTTGGTATGGCTAACATTGCGTCTACTATTCGCATCGTTAATGCGTCAATCCAGCCCCCGAAATAACCAGAAACCAGTCCAAGGGATAACCCAATTAGAGCAGCAATCATAACAGAGATAACACCAACTAAAAGAGAAACTCTCGCCCCAAAAATGAGACGGCTAAACATGTCTCTACCTAAATGATCTGTACCAAGTAAATGTGCACTGGATCCATTCTCCATCCAAGAAGGTGGAATTAAGCGCGACGTCGCTGTAATTTGCGCCGGATCATAAGGCGCAATCCAAGGCGCAAACACCGCTAATAAGACAATAGAACCTATTATTAGTAAACCCAGTAGACCAAGTGGCGAGATAGAAAGTAAGAAGCGACGGCGGATTGTGTCATTTGTTTTTGTTAAAGCTGCCATATTCATCGCTCCTAGTTATATTTAATACGGGGATCAAGCACCCGGTATAGTAAATCTGTAAGTAAATTGATCACAATCGTAATGAGTGCTATGACAAAAACAATCGCTTGAATAACAGCCATGTCGCTGTTTTCCATTGCTGTAAGCAATAAACGCCCAATACCAGGCCAAGAAAAAACCGTTTCGACTACTATGGCTCCTCCTATTAACTGAGGGAATTGCAAACCGATGATCGTCACTACCGGAATAAGTGCGTTAAGAAAGACATGTTTTCCAATAACAATCCTTTCTTTTTGTCCTTTTGCTCGAGCAGTTTGAACATATTCTTGTTCAATTACTTCAAGTACACTTGCACGAGTTAACCGGGTCATTTCTGCTGCAAGTGCAATGCCTAACGTAAAGGCAGGCAATACAAAATGCAAAGGAGATGCGGCTCCTGATACAGGAAAAATTGGAAACAGAACAGCAAAAAATAATATAAGCATGATGCCAATCCAAAAGTTTGGCATAGCTTTTCCGACTATAGAAACCCCAGAAATCAGAAAATCTAACACCGTATTTCGCTTTAATGCTGCATAAATACCAAGGGGAATTGAAATCAAAATGGCAATGACCATTGCAATAAAGGAAAGTGTAAGTGTTGCTATTAAACGGCTAAACACTAAGTCACTAGCTGGCTGCTGGTATTGAAGCGACATGCCAAAATCACCTCTAAGTAAATCCCCTAAAAAACCGATGTATTGAGTAAGAAAAGGTTGGTTTAATCCGAGTGATTCTCTTAACGCTTCGCGATCAGCGGCAGTTGCATTTTCAGGGAGCATCATAGAAACAGGATCACCGGCAACATAAACAAGACAAAAAATAATAAAGGTTAAAATGAGTAAGCTTGGGATGACTTGCAGAAATACTTTCTTTAATAATGACATTCATTCACCTCCCTTAATGAGAATGAGACGACGGAAACCCTCGTAGTCCGAAAAATTCAAATGAAACGATTTGTTGTGCTACCTCTTCTGCAGTTAATGTCGTAACCGCATCACCTTCATGAAAAAGCCAGCGCTCAATTGTACCGAACACTAAGCTAGCAAGCATTGCAGCTAACGTCTGGTTAGAATAAGTGGTAGGAAGCATATGTAGTTCTTGAGCACGGGCAATGTTGCTCGCAAATGCTTGCTCTATCGCTTGTAGCGTAGACGCAATTTGGCTACGAATCTTTTCATCACTATCTTGCCCCGTTTTTAAAAGCAATTGCATATAATCCTTATTTGATTTTGCATACGTGAATAGCGTTATCATTAAATCTTGTGAGGAAGCTGTCATGTCGCTTAACGTTCCGACTTGTTTTCGGTAACCAGAATAAATGACGTTTAATAAATAGCGTTCCCCTTCTTTTAAAATGTGTAGAACAATCGCTTCTTTATTCTTAAAATGCCAATAGAATGTCCCCTGAGCAACACCGGCTTCTTTAACAATGTCCGATACCTTTGTTTTATGAAACCCTTTTTGTGCCAGCAATGGCAAAGCTGCATCCATTAATACTTGTTGATTTTCAGTCGTATTCATGTCTAATCCTTTCTCTTGATTGACGAGTCAGTCAATTATCCAATAATCCTAATATATTTACTCGGGTTTAGATTGTCAAGTATTTTATTCAATAGATGGATCAAATTTTTAAACAACGGAATCGACCACCATTTTAAGAAATAGGACTTGTTCTACAATTTTCTTAGACAGATGGTTGTTTTTAACGAGCGCTTTTACGTTAGGTGGAAAGCTCCTCGTTACCAACCGATCCCTCCTTATTCGGTATTACATGAAGTAAGTGCTTTTTTTAATCGCTTAATACCTTCTTGTATGTCTTCTTCATGTAAATGACCATACCCTAGCACTAGCTCGTTTAAATGGTGACCTTTTTTGATGGAAAAATCGTCTACTATGATGGCATTCACTTGGTGTTTTACTAAATCATCCGCCTGAATTCGTTTGCGATCATTAAAGCGAACGACTAAGTGCATCCCCGCTGCTTGACCTAAAATATCGCATTGTGAAAAGGTGGCGTTAATAGCCTCTACAAGGACCTTTCTTCTTTTAGCATACAGCTTTTTCATTCGTCTAATATGCTTTTCAAATAACCCCTCCTGAATAAAAGTGGCTAATGCTACTTGTTCTAATGAAGACGTGTGACGATCCGTAAACCACTTTTGCTTTCTTGCAGATTCTACTAAGTGAAATGGTAAAACCATATAACCAATACGCAAACTTGGCGATAAGATCTTGCTAAAGGTGCCTAAATAGATAACATGCTCTGTATCAAGGGATTGCATCGCTTGAACAGGTGTGCCTTCATAAATAAATTCACTATCATAATCATCTTCAATAATATAGGTTTCCATTTTTCGTGCATATTCAACTAACTCAATTCTTCTCTTAACTGGTAATATCGCGCCAAGGGGAAATTGATGCGATGGAATGGTGAAAACAAATCGTGGTTTATGATTTTTCGGAAGTTGAACTGGTTTAATTCCGTATTCATCTGTTTGAATCGGTTCAATCTGGGCACCAGCTTCTGTGAAAATGCTTCGCATTTCCTCTGTAACCGGGTCTTCCACACAAACCTTTTCTCCAACTGGCTGTAGCAATTTTGTTAAAAATGAAAGTGCCTGTGTAGCTCCTGTTGTAATAACAATTTGATCAGGTAGTGCTTCTACACCTCTTAAGCGCCCGAGGTAGTTAGCAATCGCCTCTCGGAGTTGGACATGGCCAAGTGCAGACTGATAACCAAATACCGTTTCATCTGCTGTAAGACATACCTGTTTGTACGTATTTGCCCACGCTTGTCTTGGGAAATAATCGAGGGCTGGCTGACTCGCTTTAAAGTCAATCATTGTTCCTTCCGACTGATGAATTTGTTTTTCAAACTGTGGTATGTGTCTTCGCTCTTTTTTAAATGCAAGCCCTTTAGATACGTACGTTCCTGACCGAGGAATACGGTATATATAGCCTTCCATTAGCAGTTGCTCATATGCTTCATTTACTGTATTACGTGATACACCTAATGAATGTGCTAATTCTCGTGACGATGGTAGCTTTTCATTTTCACGCAGTTGACTAGCCAATATTCTTTTTCTTAATTCCTCTTCAATTTGAACAGCTAGTGTCTGTTCTTCGTTTCGTGCTAATGCAAACCAAAGCATGGCATTCTCCTTCTGGTACTATTAAACTAAGCTAGATGTGGATCTTCATTGGTCCAGTATATCATGGTACGCTTTGATTAAGATGAATAAAAAGGAGCGTACGACTGATGAAAACAATCGGTTTAATTGGGGGCTTGAGTTGGGAATCTTCGGTTTCTTACTATCAATATATTAATCAATATGTAAAAAAAACATACGGCGGGCTTCATTCTGCAAAATGCTTATTGTATTCCTTTGACTTTCAAGAGATCGTTAATTTACAAAAAGCTGGAGAATGGGCAGAAGCGACTGAGCGAATGATTGAAGCAGGGAATAAATTAAAAGCAGGTGGAGCCGACATGCTTGTTATTTGTACAAATACCATGCATTTAATGGCTGACGAAGTAGAAGCTGCGACGAGTCTTCCTGTTATTCATATTGTTGATGCACTAGCAGAAGCCATTAAAGCACAGGATTTGAAATCAATTGGTTTAGTAGGTACACAGTTCACAATGGAAAAACCTTTTTACCGTGAACGAATGGCTCGGCATGGTATTGAACTAATAGTTCCAAATGAAGACGACCGTAAAAAGGTCCACGATATTATTTTTAACGAACTATGCGTTGGAACAATTTGTCCAAATTCTAAGCATTACTACTTATCTGTTATTGATCAGCTTGCCGCAAAAGGCGCAGAAGGTGTGATACTTGGTTGTACCGAAATACCACTACTGATTAATCAAAACGATTGTGCACTTCCATTATTTGATTCGACACAACTCCATGCTGAAAAAGCCGTTTCACATGCTCTTGAGCTTAATGAAAAAAAAGACCATTGATGGTAGTGACCCCAAAAAGTTAAAGTTTTATTATGAAGCTGACTGGCTGGCTTGAGTGCGGTATTGTACCGGGCTTAAACCAGCCAGTTTTAGTTTTATTCGATCGTTATTGTAGTAAGCTATGTATGCCTCAATTCTTTGCTTCAACTCTCCGTAAGGTAAAAGATCTTCTCCATAATACATCTCTTGCTTCATAATCCCGAAGAAGTTCTCCATTGAAGCGTTATCTGCGCAAGTCGCTTTCCTAGACATACTCTGAAACATTCTGTGTTTCTTTAATGTTTTTACCCATCGATTGTGCTGATAGTGCCACCCTTGATCAGAATGGAGTGTAGTCCGATAGGGAGCATCTTTCTTAATGATAGGGATCGCTTTTTCAAGGGATGCAAGCACAAATTCGAGTGTTGGTCGTTTGGACATGCTACTTGAGATAACCTCGCCATTACTTAAATCCATGATCGGACTAAAATAGAGTTTCTCTCCATCTGTGCACTTAAATTCGGTGACATCCGTTGTTAGTTTTTGTAGATGTACAGGCGTGTTAAATCGTCGATTTAACCGATTCTCTGCCACTTTACCCGTTGTTCCTTTGTACGATTTGTAGCGTGATTTTCGCATGAATTTTTCTGACTTTAAACCAAGTTCGTTCATTAGTCGTTGAACCTTTTTGTGATTGATGATGTACCCATTTGACCGTAATTGTAGATGAATCCGACGATACCCATAGTTTCCATCGTGTTGCTCAAATATCAGTTGAATGTCTTTCTTTAGAGCCTTGTCTGGATCTTCATTCTCAAGTCGTTTCAAGTGATAGTAATACGTTGCTTCTGGAAGATCGACTCGAATCAATACATCCTTTAATCGGAATTCTTCATTGAGCTCGAATGCCAGCGCTGTTTGTGCTTTTCGAGAGATCCTTCCGGATCCTCTCGAAAAGCTTTCAACTTTTTTAAATAGGCAATCTCCAAACGGAGAAGCTCATTTTCACGCTCTAATTTTTGTTCTCTCGTTTGGCTGTTCTCTTTATTTAATTGTTTCTTATGGGAGTTTTTAGACATGGATGGTCGTCCTTTCGGTTTGTGTTCCAGTCCTTCCAACCCAAGTCTCTCAAAAGAGAGTCTCCAACTGACAATCAGGGATGGATTATTGATCCCAAACTGATTCGCTGCTTCTTGGAGAGAAGCTCCTGTATGCTTCATAAAGTTTAATACATCTTTTTTGAAATGAACAGGATAAACGGTTTGTGTTTGTTTTCGAGTAAGTCCGTTTGGACCCAAAGTACGATAAGCGCTGACCCAACGAAGGATAACAGATTTCGAGGGGATCCCATGCTTCTTTGCCAGCAGTTTATACCCTAAAGATCCTTGATGGTATTCTTCAACGATTCTTCGTTTAAATTCGTCACTATATTTTGCCATAGAAAAAACACCCCAGTCGTTAGATTTCTCTCTAACATTTGGGGTGCAGCACCTGATTTGGTCTTTTTTTCTACTTAAAATGAAACTCATATAAGAGACTTATTCTTCCTTTTTGGCCATTTGTCTATTCATAGCATGAATGTGTTTCATACCTTCAAAAAATAAATATTCTTGACGTAAAGTCATTTCAAACTCTTTATCGTCTTTAGTCAGCTGAGCTAAATATCTATTAGAGGAACGCAATCTTTTATCAAGTTCCTCTTTTTTGCAAGTAACTGAACCATGCCCAGGTACATGAATAGCTATCGTATGCTGATTTAAAATGGTTTCAGCTAACACCATTGTTTGCAGGTAGTCTTGGTAGCTACTAAATATAAAGGGAAACTCAACATCAGACAAGTAATCTCCAGAAAGAAAGATCCCTTCTGGTTCAATAACGGTAAAAAGAGAATCATCTGTATGACCAGGGGCGTGATAAAATGTTATTGTTTGTGAACCTAATCGTAGCTGTTGTTTATTATGTGTTACCACAACTTCAATAGTAGGATAGGTAGGTTTGTAGCTCCGGTTTAAATAATACGTTTGATCAAACGCTATTATTTTTTCTAAAATGGCTTCTTTTTCTGGGTTGGTGACAAATTGACTAGTCGCTACTCCTTTTGCTTCTGGGAATGCTCCAGCACCAATAATATGGTCAAAATCACTATGAGTATAAATAATATAGAGTGGTTTGTTTCCAAAATTGAGTTTAAGATAATCCTTTATTTGATCCACTTCAGTCGGTAACCAGTTGGGATCTGTCATGATAATGGCATCATTCGTTTCCACAATCGCTGCGTTTGTCTTATATAGTGCACTTTGGAACACTGTTAGATTGCCTGTCTTGTATTGAATCATCTAAGCCCCCGCTATTCCTTTTTCGCCCGATGGACTTTTAACTTCTTCCCCTTCACCGTTGCTGTCCGTAAATGCTCAAGAACATAAGTCCCTTTATTATTTAGAATATCAACAAAGCTTGCTGTTTGTTCAACGCTTATAACACCAATATCGTTAGCATCTACGTTTGGTATAGAGGTGATGGTACCAACAATGTCTCCAGGACGAATCTTCTTTTGTTTTCCACCATTTAAATAAAGTTTTGTAATCCCTTCGTCAATCCGCTTCTTATTCGTCGAAACGTGAACGTTCTTTTTCTCTTGGTAAAAACTCAATTGCTGTTCCACGGAGACAATCGGCTTCACTTGTTCAACAAATGAAAAACCAAGCTCTTCTTCAAGTAATAGACGAGCTTCCTTTTCCACAGGTTTCATTAATAAAATGGATTTACCTATAGCGCCGTTTCTTCCAGTTCTGCCTGTTCGGTGAATATAGTCTTCAACCGTTTGTGGAAAACTTGCATGTATGACAAGGTCTAATCCATGTACATCAATTCCGCGAGCCGATAAATTGGTTGAGATTAAATAACGACACGAACCTGCTTTAAATTGAGACATAGCCTGTAGTCGTTTTTCTTGCCTCATCCCACCATGAAGTTTTGCCAAAGCAGGAATAGAAGTATGTAACGTACGATAAAGTTGATCAACGTCTCTTTGTGTCTCACAAAAGATTAGTGCATGATCCGGTCGTTCAGCGCTAAGCACATGGCGTATCAGTATGTCCATCGGTTTAGTCGACTCAACAACTGCATGGTGAATGGCCGGAGTCACTTCTTTCTCTTCATTTACAAGAAAGTGTGGTTCACTTAATGCTCGTTCTATTAACTGCTGCAATGCATCTGGAAAGGTTGCTGAAAACAGCAGGTTTGTTCGCGTTTCTGGTAAAAATTGAATAATTCCCTCTAGTTGATCAAGAAAACCACGATTAAACAGCTCGTCCGCTTCATCGATAACGAGATACTGTAGTTTTGATACATCCAGCGTCCCTTTTTGCAAGTGATCGAGGATACGCCCAGGGGTTCCAACTACAACATGGGTTTTTTGCTTTAAACTCCACTTTTGTTTTTCAAACGACTGCTTCCCAAAAATTTCTTTTACTTGAAGTCGTTTAAATCGACCGATAGCTGTTAGATCCTCTTTTACTTGAACGGCAAGTTCTCTCGTTGGTGTTAGAATCAATGAATGGACTTTGTTCTCGTCCCAATCAATTTTATCGCATAGTGGAATTCCATATGCAGCGGTCTTTCCACTACCTGTTTGGGATTGCACAACATAATCTTGATTTTCATTTCTTATGACCAACGGAATCACTTTCTGCTGTATAGCTGTCGGGTTTATATACTGTAAAGAAGTCAATGCGCGCTTGATTTCCGCGCTTATAGGATACGTAGAAAATCGTTTGTCTTTCATGGAACACCTCATTCTCTTAAGCATACGCTCTTTTCCATAAAACAGGAAAAGGGCTTTACTTATACTTGTGTAGCAACGCTTTCGGTATGTGACATTGATCATTCGGATGTTTGTCTAGTCGATCTTGATGCTCTTCAGCACTCTTTACATAGTTTTGGAGAGGGCTTACTTCAACCATAATTCGACTAGCATCAGCTCTTGCGGCAATAAATTCTCGTGCTTCGTTTACATGCTCGATTTTTTCACTATAGACACCTGTTCTATATTTCACTCCACTATCTATACCTTGTTTATTCACACTATACGGGTCAATGATTTCAAAGAAATAATCCATTAAATCAGTCACGGATACAACAGTAGGATCGAATGTCGTTTTTACACATTCAGCGTAGCCATCATAGGGCCCTTTAAGAGACTGACTTGTTCCGTTTGCCCTCCCAGCTTCTGTTCCGTATACACCTGGTAATGTTTTAATAAATGCTTGCACACCCCACAAGCAGCCACCTGCAAAATAAATCACTTCCACTGACTACTCTCTCCTTTTTACATTCTGTTTTATTCGAATGTCCCTTACAAGATTACCATAAGACGTTAAGAAGACGAAAAAAAACATTAAGAGCCCTTGCATAAGACGTACCGTCACCATCTAGAATGAACTGTATTCTAGTTGAAAAGGATGATTCTCCATGGAAAAACCATTAATTAAAAATTACCCCTTTATCTTTTTATTTATTGCCAGTTTCTTAGCGATTATTGGCTTTAGTACGTTTTTTATGACCACAACATGGTTTGTTATTGCTGAGCTAGGTTCAGCGAGTTCTCTCGGTATTATTCTTATTGCAATCACAGTACCACGTATTTTAATGATGGCGTTTGGAGGGGTTCTAGCCGATAAATTTAAGAAAACCACGATTATGTTTAGCACGAGTACCATTCAAGGCTTCCTCTTACTGATCGTATTTTTGTTGCATGCTACGGACCAACTAAGTTTTAGCTATCTTCTGATAATAGGCTTTTTATTTGGAACGTTAGATGCGTTTTCAGGGCCAGCAGGAACCTCATTAATACCAAAAATGGTTGAAAAAAATCAAATCAAACAAGCCAATGCCATTATCCAAGGATTAGGCCAAATTGGCTTTGTAGTCGGTCCTATTGTTGCAGGAACCATCATGGAGTTTGGTGGTATCACTTCGAGCTACTTAACAGCAATGATCATCGTTTTTTTGTCTGCTTTCTTTATGTTTCCACGATTTTTAAAAGAGGGTCCTGTTGAAAATACCGTTAAGCAAACACCTTTTAGAGATCTTCTTGAAGGCTTTTCTTATGTAAAAGCAAATTCCTTTTTAGTAACAGGAATTTTCATTTTAATTACGTTAAACTTTTTTGCCTTCGGTGCGATTTCCATTGCCATACCGATTTTAGTTGAAACGTATGGAGGATCACCCATTAACCTTAGCTATATTGAAGCCTCTTTAGCTATTGGCATGCTCGTAAGCACAGTCATAATCGGCACTGTTAAACTTCGTAACCGAGGGTTAACATCAATCCTCGGGTTGATCGCAACATTGATTGTCGCATTAGCCTTTAGCCAAATTCCTAATTTAACAGCTGTAACCATCTTAGCATTTATGCTTGGATTCACCATGACGTTTGTCGCCATTCCATTCTTTTCTTCTGCGCAAGAAGATACGGATCCTCGTATTATGGGGAGAGTAATGAGCATTATTTTTCTCGCTATGAACGGCTTTGATCCACTTGCATATGCAGGGGTGACACTACTCGTATCAAGGGGAATAGACATTCAAACGATTATTTTCGTTTTTTCTGTCATTGGGCTACTAATAGCTTTGCTTTTATTTTGGAAAGGAAGAACGTATCGATCGTACCGGTCAAACATTTAACGTTACTGGGTGGATTTGAAACAACCATTTCGTAGGTTCTGGAACGGATAAACAAACAAGAGGAAAGAGCTGAAACTGTATCACATATTCAGTGATCCTCTTTTTGTTTAAAGGTTGAGCCTCTTGATTCATGGGCATCGATAATAGTGAAAAAAGCATGTTTATCAACTTCATAAATCGCTTTTTTCAACTGAATAACTTCCATTCGTTTTACAACAACATAAAGCACATCTTTTTTATCCCCTTCGTAACCTCCTTGCGCTTTTAAGCGTGTTACCCCTTTTCCTAACCGCTGTGTAATAATCGTTGTTAATTCTTCGTAATGACTCGACACAATCATCACCGCTTTTGTTGCATCTAGCCCTTCAACAACTGTGTCAATTGCCTTTGCGGCAACATAATACGTTAAAACGGAATACATAGCGTTCTCAATTCCGAAAACAAAGGCCGCCCAAGCAAAAACAAAAAGGTTAAAAACAAGAACGCACTCACCAACAGTGAACGGTAATCGTTTTGTAAGAATTAATGATAAGATTTCAGTTCCATCCATGGCCCCGCCATTTCGTATAACGATCCCAACACCAATTCCTAATAACAGCCCTCCAAAGATTGTTGCTAATAAAGGTGTATCAGTAATTGGAGCAAAATGAAACTGATGTAAAATCGCCTCTGTAACGGCTAGTCCGACAATACCTAGTA
The DNA here is from genome assembly GCF_002019765.1 of Shouchella oshimensis. Lineage (GTDB taxonomy): Bacteria > Bacillota > Bacilli > Bacillales > Bacillaceae_D > Shouchella > Shouchella oshimensis. The sequence continues at coordinate 2,088,957 of NZ_KV917380.1, read as the reverse complement.
GAGAGTAAATAAAAAAACCTTTCCCTAAATGTTTATAACCAATGTATAAAAAAGGAAGGTTGATGATAAAAACGAGTAGTCCAAAATTGATTGCTGAGAGACGATTTAGAATTAGCGATATGCCTATTATTCCGCCATCTATAATATGATTCGGCAACAAAAATAATTCAATTGCAACAGCAGCAATGATAGCTCCAATCACAACAAATAGCCATCGTAACGAGAAATAAACCATTTGTATACACCTCTTCCTCTCCTCTACTATGGACAATTGGAGAATTATTATGCAATTTTACCCATATTATCGTCATTCTTTAGACTCAATTCTTGTGAACAAACAATGAAATCAAGTATGAACCTTCAATGTGGAATCATTTCAACCGATTTAAATGGTGAGACGTATTCTTAAATTAACATTAAAAGGAGACATACATGGATAAGTCATCATTCATTGGTATATTTTTTGGTATTTGTACACTCGTGCTTGGTATGCTTTTAAAAGGTTCAAGTCTTGAGGTTTTGTTAAATCCTGCCGCCATCGTCATAATTGTGCTAGGAACATTTGCTTGCGTTTTTATTGCATTCCCTTTTGCAGATATAAAACGAATCCCTAAGTTATTTCGGGTTCTTTTTTCAGATAGAAAGGGTATGACTCAGCAGGAAATTATCGAACAGTTCGTTGATTATGCTTCGATTTCGAGACGAGACGGTATGCTCGCGTTAGAAGGAAAAATTGATGAGATTGAAGATCCTTTTTTTAAGCAAGCCATTCGAATGATGATTGATGGACAAGATCCTGATTACATTCGTCATTCTTTACATGAACGAATTGACGCTATGCAAGAGCGTCATGCTTCTGGAGCGGCGATATTTAGTCAAGCCGGAACATATTCTCCCAGTCTTGGTGTGTTAGGAGCTGTTTTAGGTCTCATTGCTGCGCTAGGAAACCTAGATGATATTACTATGTTAGGCGAGTCTATAGCGGCAGCGTTCGTGGCAACATTACTCGGTATTTTCTTTGGATATGTGCTTTGGCATCCTTTTGCAAACAAATTAAAGCGAAAATCAACTATGGAAGTATTGCATCAGCACATGATTATTGAAGGCACAGTTGCCATTATTGGAGGAAGTTCTCCTCGTTCAGTTGAAGAATATTTAAGTGTATATCTAGAAGAAAAGGAACAACAACGAGGAAAAGGAGGCGTGAGAAGAGACGATGTCGCAGAAGCGGAGATTTAAATCTCGGTCTGAGGAACATGTGGATGAATCTTGGCTCCTCCCTTATGCAGATATGTTAACATTGCTTGTTGCTCTATTTATTGTTTTATTTGCTATGGGTCAAGTCGATCAAGCTAAATACGATGAGCTCCGGGTTGTTCTCTCAGAAACGTTAGGTGGAAAAGGTGTTCTTGATTACCAAGACTCAATTGTTGAAGACGAAAGTCCGACACAAGAATCGACAGAATCGGTTGAAGCTTTACTAAGTGAAGCAGCAGAAACTGAAAAAACGGAGTTAGAAGAGTTACAATCCCGCCTAAATGGGTATATTGAAGAGAAAGCACTTGCTGATCGGTTACAAACAGAACTTGGTGCTTCAGGTCTGCTTATTACCATTAATGATGGCATTCTTTTTGATTCTGGTAGTGCCGAATTGAGACAGAATTCTCATGAGTTAATGGACCAATTGTCCGCTATGCTTGCTTCCGATCCCCCACGCTATATTCAAATTTCTGGTCACACTGATGATGTTCCGATGGGTGGCGCAAATTTTGAATCAAATTGGGATTTAAGTGGAGCACGTGCATATAATGTAATGAAGCTATTCTTAGAATCTGACTATTTAAAGCCCGGTCAGCTTTCCTATTCAGGCTACGGTGAATACCACCCTGTTGCTACTAACGAAACAACAGAAGGAAGAGAACAGAACCGTCGCGTTGAAGTTCTTGTTCTCCCGTTAGAAAACCTTGCTGAACCAGCTCTATAAAGATGTCAGTATTGTTCACACCGCTACGTTTCCTTTGACGTGCGGTGTTTTGCTTACCTGTCTGGATTTGACAGTAAAATAAGCACTCTTATACAATAAAGGATAGAAAGAAAGCTTACACGATGTTGGAAGAAGGTGTGTCTTTGTCTAAAGAAGTTGGTTGGATGGCGTTACGAACACTCATCATCATCCTATTTCTTATACTTTTTGGTTGGCTTGTTGCTAGAGTCTTTTCACTTACATATCCATTCTGGTTTGCGGCTTTGTTTGCATGGATGCTCCAGCCTGTAGCACGATTTTTTCAGTATAAGTTGAAATTTAACAAAGGGTTTGCCAGTCTATTTGGTTTACTTGGCGGCATATTAGCGATAAGTGCTGTTTTAACTGGTATTGTTTTTCTTGTTTACTTTAGCTTGCGTGAGTTTTTTGAACAAGTCCCTATGTGGATAGAAGAAGGGGCCGCTAAAATTCAGCTTTACTTTAACGAGACCATTTTGCCATTATGGCATGAATTTCTTCGCACAATCGATCAGTTTGATTCAGGCGGCACAAGCCCACTATCAGAGGGGATAAATCAGCTTGGAACGTCGATTAGCAATATTGTTGGTAACATCGGACAGGCTGCTTTAGATGTGGTAGCCAATATCTTAATTGGTTTGCCTAGTTTTCTTGTTGCGTTTCTATTTATCATCTTAAGTATTTATTTCATGGGGAAAAGCTGGAGTTTTTATCAGTCTGTTTACGATCGACATGTTCCTCGTAAAGTTCGTTCTAAAGGGAAAGAATTTGTCCAAGCGACTCGTATTCGTTTGTTTGGCTTTATACGTGCTCAACTAATATTAATGGTTGTTACCGCGTTAATTGTTTTTATTGGCTTGCTCATTCTTAATGTTGAAAATGCATGGATGCTAGCCATTGTTGTAGGGATTGCAGAGTTACTTCCTTATCTTGGAACAGGCACTATTTTAATCCCGTGGTTCATTTACCTATTTGTAACAGGAGATATGTCTGGTGGCCTTGGTATTGCGATTCTCTATGTCATTATCGTGATCGTTCGTCAAATGCTTGAGCCAAAAGTTCTTTCTTCCAATATGAACTTAAATCCAGTTGCTGTACTCATTTCACTTTTTGCAGGATTACAATTGTTCGGCGCTTTTGGTCTGTTCTTAGGTCCTGTTTTGCTGGTGCTCATCGTTATTTTAAATGACATTGGCTTTTTCCGCACCGTCATTTACTTTATACGGTTTGGTTTTGAGGATACTAATAGTAAGTAAATAAAAAACCTCTATTCGTTGAAGAACGAATAGAGGTTTTAACTATTGATTGCTTTGTTCATCTGTTTTCTCATCATAATGATGTTCTGCATCGACTTCACTAGAATGTTCGTCGGCATCTTGCTCTCTGGCTAATTCTCTAGTGGTCTCTGTGTCACGATCCAGTTGCGCATGATGCAAACCAACAGCACGATCTTCTTCACTACTATCCGCAAAAGGCTCTTCCGCTTCTTCTTGAGCTTCTGTTGTACGTTTCGCATACGGCAATGCTTCTAATCGCTCATATGGAATTTCCTTGCCTGTATCAATACAAGTACCGTAGCTACCATCTTCCATTCGCTCCAAAGCTTCATTAATTTCGGCTAATCGATGTTCATCGGCTTCATTGATGGTTTGTGTTCGTACTCGATCCTCATATTCTGACGCTGTTTCTGCTAAGTGATTGTCTACTCCGCGAGCAATATCGCCTCTCATTTCTGACATTTCCCCTTCAGGTGTAGACGTTCGCTTCTCTATTGACTCTTTCATCGAATGTAATTCTTTTTTCAAATAGTTTAATTGATCCTTTGTTAATGACATCATCGTTCCTCCAATCATTCGTTATCCTACTCTTTCCCTTACAATGCGCACTTTAAACAGGTACAAGGAAAACAAATAAGCACTGCTACCCTTAAAGCGATAGCAGTGCTATGTTTTATTCGTGATCGGTGGTGTCCACGACCACTTTTAATTGTCGCGCTTTCCCGCGATCGTTTTCATCAAATGCATAGGATCCATTCGAATAGCGATCCGCTTTTCGATACTTAGTCGGATCAACAAAAATCTGTTCATCTTGATCGGTTTCTACTAAAAACAACGTTGTGTCCGGAGTGATTTTTTTAAACCCAACAAGGCGGTGGGGATTTGATTTCAACTCACGAAGTAAAACCGATCCACGTTTATTTCGACTTGATTTTTCAAATTCAGTAATGGCCATTCGTTTAACAGAGCCACGCTGCGTGACACAGAGGAATTCGACTGTATCTTCTAATTCGAAAGTTTCAAAGCCAACGACGTAGTCCCCAGGCTTAATGTTCATCCCTTTTACACCTGCTGCGCGTTGACCAACGAGGGAGATATCATTTTCTGAGAACCAGAGCCCATAGCCAAAATGTGTGGCAGCAAATAACTCTTTTTTTCCATTCGTTTTTTCAACTGATACGAGAGAATCGTCTTCTTTTATCTTTAAAGCCATTAGTGGTTTAGAGTTACGTTGTGCTTGATAAAGCTTTAACTCGGTCCGTTTGATCATCCCGTTTCGGGTCATAAACAAAAGTGACTCATCAGTATCAAAAGAAGAGATAACAAGGGTTGTTACTAATTCGTCATCAGAATCGATGGGAATGATGTTGGCGATATGCTGACCATCATCCTTCCAGCGAATATCTGGCAGCTGATGAATCGGTAAGTACAAGTAGTTTCCCTTCTTTGTAAAAAGAAGAAGGACGTCAGTGGTGGACGCAACAAGAGATTGAAGCACTGTATCACCGGCTTTCATTCCAGGAGCATCTTTACTAGATGCTGTGTACGAACGAATACTCGTTCGTTTGACGTAGCCTGCGTGAGTAATCGTCACACGTACATCTTCTGTTGCCACCAGTTGATCCATATTGATCTTTAACTCTTCTATTTCTTCCTTAATGACCGTTCGTCTTTCAGAATGAAACTGTTTTTTTACTTGGACTAATTCTTTTTTTATAACTTGAATGAGCTTTTTTTCACTTGCTAGTATGGCTTCTAATTCCGCAATTCGCTTTTTCAGTTCGTCCGCTTCTTTTTCAAGGGTCGTAATATCCGTGTTTGTTAAACGATACAATTGCAAGTTTACAATTGCTTCAGACTGAGGCTCTGTAAACGCAAATTGTTCTTGCAAATTAAGTTTTGCGTCTTTTTTATCTTTTGAACCGCGAATCACAGCAATCACTTCATCAAGAATGGAAACTGCTTTTATTAACCCCTCAACAATATGAGCACGCTCTTGCGCTTTTTTAAGCTCAAACTGTGATTTTCTTGTGAAAACATCTTTTTGATGATCAATATAAGCTTGAAGAAGCGCTTTTAACCCCATCAATTGTGGTGTTTTATTATAAATGGCAACCATATTAAAATGGTACATCACCTGCAAATCAGTATGTTTAAACAAATAGTTTAAAATAGCATTTGCTTCTGCATCTTTTTTTAATTCTACGACAATGCGCATTCCAGTCCGATCAGTATCATCACGCACTTCTGCAATCCCATCTACTTTTTTATCAAAGCGGATTTCGTCCATTTTCTTTACGAGGTTTGCTTTTACTACTTCATAAGGGAGCTCCGTTATAACAATTTGCGTTCTTCCACCTCGAACTTCTTCAAATGCTGTTTTCGCTCGTACGACAACTTTTCCCTTGCCTGTCTCGTACGCCTTCCGAATTCCATCTAAGCCTTGAACGATACCGCCAGTTGGGAAATCTGGCCCTTTTATAATGGTTAGAAGTTCATCAATGGTTGTTGACGGTTTTTCCATTAAACGAACGGCACCATCAATGATTTCAGGTAAGTGATGAGGTGGAATATCGGTTGCATAACCTGCAGAGATACCCGTAGAACCGTTAACCAGCAAGTTTGGATACATGGCTGGCAATACAACAGGTTCTTCTATGGAGTCATCGAAGTTCGGAATGTAATCAACCGTTCCTTTATCCAAATCACGCATAAGCTCAGCACTTATCTTCGAAAGCCTTGCTTCGGTATAACGCATCGCAGCTGGAGGGTCGCCATCAATCGATCCATTGTTTCCATGCATATCAATTAAAAGCTGACGTACTTTCCATTCTTGACTCATCCGTACCATGGCATCATAAACAGAACTATCACCGTGTGGGTGATAGTTTCCGATCACGTTCCCAACGGTTTTCGCTGCTTTACGATACGGTTTGTCGGCCGTATTACCATCTGTGTACATGGCGTACAAGATACGTCGTTGTACCGGTTTTAATCCATCTCGCGCATCAGGAAGTGCACGTTCTTGAATAATGTATTTACTATAGCGACTAAATCGATCTCCTATGACATCTTCTAAGGGGAGATCAAGATACTTTTCTGCTTTTGCCAATTAGGATTCCTCCCCTACATGAAGGTTTTCATTTTCTAGGATGTTTGTTTCTTCCTCTAAACCAAATGCTACATGGCTCTCAATCCACTTTCTACGTGGTTCCACTTTGTCACCCATTAACGTAGCCACATGCTTTTCTGCTCGCGCGGCATCTTCTAATCGAACTCGGATAAGGGTCCTCGTTTCAGGGTCCATCGTTGTCTCCCAAAGCTGAGTAGCGTTCATTTCACCTAATCCTTTGTACCGTTGTACGGTTGATCCTTTTCCAATTGCTTTTAATGCTTGTTGAAGTTCCGTCTCTTCCCACGCATACTGGACTTTTTCTTTTGCTCCTGAGCCTTTACTTACTTTATAAAGCGGTGGTAAGGCAATATAAATCTTACCAGCGTCAATTAGTGGTTTCATATAGCGATAGAAAAAGGTTAATAATAGCACTTGAATATGGGCACCATCTGTATCCGCATCGGTCATAATGACCACTTTGTCATAGTTGCAGTCAGATAAATCAAAATCTGCTCCAACGCCAGCTCCGATCGTATGAATGATCGTCCGAATCTCTTCATTCTTCATAATATCATCGAGCTTTGCTTTTTCAGTGTTAATGACTTTCCCGCGTAACGGAAGAACCGCTTGGAATTTCCGATCTCGTCCTTGCTTCGCAGAACCACCAGCAGAGTCTCCCTCTACTAAATACAGTTCGTTTCGGTCTGGGTTGCGGGACTGAGCAGGTGTTAGTTTTCCGCTTAATAGAACGTCTTTCCGTTTATTTTTTTTGCCATTTCTCGCGTCTTCCCGGGCTTTTCGGGCTGCTTCTCGGGCTTGAGCGGCTTTAATTGATTTCTTAATTAAGGTTGTAGCGACCATTGGATTTTCTTCTAAGTAGTACGAGAGCTTTTCGGATATGATTGCATCAACAGCTGAGCGTGCTTCAGCAGTACCGAGTTTGCTTTTAGTCTGTCCCTCAAACTGAAGTTTTGCTTCTGGAACGCGAACCGATATAACGGCTGTAAAGCCTTCACGAATGTCAGAGCCATCAAGCTTTTTGTCTTTTTCTTTTAACAAGCCGACTTTTTTAGCATGCTCATTCATCATTCGAGTAACTGCCGTTTTCGCTCCTAGCTCATGAGTTCCGCCATCCCGTGTACGAACATTATTTACAAACGAGAGCACATTTTCCGTATAAGCGTCATGAAACTGAAACGAGAAGTCCATTTCAATCTCGTTTGCTTGACCTGAAAATGATACAACTGGATGGAGAGGTTCTTTCCCTTCATTTAAATAGTCAACAAAAGCTTCCAGTCCGGTCTCAAACTGAAAGAGCTCTTCCATTTCCTTGCCTGGTCGTTCGTCTTTTAACGTAATTGCGACACCTCTTAATAAAAACGCGGCTTCTCGTAAACGTTCCGACAAGGTTTCTGTATTAAAATTCACCGTAGAAAAGATCGAGTCGTCTGGCATAAAACGAACGAGCGTACCTGCACCTCTCGTCTTTCCCTTCTTCTCAAGGGTCGTTACTGGCTTACCACCGTCTTCAAATCGCTGGGTATAGCGATAGCCGTCACGCTTAATGTCGACTTCTAGCCACGACGAGAGCGCATTCACAACAGAAGCGCCAACACCATGTAACCCTCCGCTTGTAGCATAACCACCTTGCCCAAACTTCCCCCCTGCGTGTAATACGGTAAAAATGACCTCAGGTGTCGGTTTACCAGAGCGGTGCATCCCGACAGGCATTCCTCTTCCCTCGTCTTGAATGGAGACACTACCATCTTTATGAATGGTTACATAAATTGAAGCACCGTGACCTCCTAACGCTTCATCGACTGCGTTGTCGACAATTTCATATACAAGATGATGCAAACCACGGGTATCTGTAGAACCAATATACATTCCTGGTCGCTTCCGAACGGCTTCTAACCCCTCTAGTACCTGAATGGAATCATCATTATAGTCATGTTGTTTTGCCATTCCGTTCCCCTTCCTAATACCCTTACACACATAAGTACAAGTGTTCTGTTAAAAGAATATACTCCATCTTTATTTTAGTCAATGTTTTCCTTGATGCAACAGTTTTTTCTAATAAAACCTTATCATGCCTGTTTCGTCTCTGCAAATTTTTCCACAAAAAAGACCGTACTGCTCACGTTTGCAGTACGGAAATAGCCTTATTTAAATTTAGCGTGCTCTACTTTAATACAGCGATCCATAATGGTTTCGACATGATTTTCTTGTAAAAACGAATAGGCTTCTTCGCTCACAACACCAAGCTGTGACCAGAAGATAGGGATACCTGCTTGTACGGTTTCTTTTGCAAGCTCGGGTAAGAATTCGCTTCTACGAAATATATTTACCATATCTACCTCTTGATCTAAATCCGAGATGGAAGCATATGATTTTTCTCCTAAAACGGTGTCCACATTTGGATTGATTGGAATGATTGTGTACCCTGCGTCTTGCATTGCTTTAGAAACCATGTAGCTTGTTCGATCTGGGTTATTTGAAAGCCCAACTACAGCAATACGTTTTTTTGTATGAAGAATTTCTTTTATTCGTTGATCTGATGGATTTTTCATCGTTCATTCTCTCCTTTTTAATTGGTAAGTAGTCCTTTTTCGTTTAAAAAGTCACGAGCCACTGCGGCTGGATCTTCGTCATTAATATCAACGCGATAATTCAACTCAGAAATTTCATCTTCTGAGCCTATTCCTGCTAATTGGTTTAAAATGGCTTCAAGTTCTGGGTATTCACTTATAGCATGATTGCTTACCAGCGGAGCTGCTTGATAAGGTGGAAACAATGTTGCATCATCTTCTAACACAACCATATCGTACTCGACAATTTGTGGATCTGTTGAGAACACGTCACTTAATTGAATACTACCATTGGAAATGGCTTGATACCGAGTGGACACATCAATCGTTGTTACGTTGCTAAACGAAAAGCCATACACATCCTCAAATCCAGCATACCCATCTTCTCGATCGGCAAACTCAAATGTAAAACCAGCTTCTAGCTCGTTTGCATAAGGTTCTAAATCCGATATTGTCTCTACTTCAAGCTCCTCGGCTAATGCTCTAGGCATGGCAATGGCATACGTATTTTGAAAACCCATTGGTTCTAGCAGCGTGTGCCCTAATTGTTCGTACATTTCGTCTCGTGCTTGTTCAAAAGACTCCCGTTCATCATAGCTAAAGTTCTCAATGTTTAATAAATCAGCCAATACAGTCCCTGTAAATTCAGGATAGATGGCGATATCACCAACTTCTAATGCATTAAAGTTTACACTTGTTGTGCCCAGTGGTGCAATGACTTCGACTTCTAAATCGGTTTCTTGTTCAATTAACTCTTTATACATATTGGCTAAGATAGGTGGTTCCGGCCCCATTTTCCCGCCAATAACGATATCTGCTTGGCCAACACCTCGTACTGCATTGACAGTTGGAGGGATAGTCACGATAAGGAGGGCAATTAACACAACCGCTAACATAGGCTTATAGGATCCTGTTCCCTTTTTCTCCGAACGTCGCTCCGTAAAGCGTAAAACAAAATCAAAAAAGAGCGCGAGCAGCGTAGCAGGTAGTGCGCCAAATAAAATGTATTCGTTACTCGTTCGTTGAATACCAAGCATAATAATTTGTCCAAGTCCTCCTCCTCCAACGAGAGCAGCGAGGGTGGCTGTTCCAACTATTAAGACCATGGAGGTACGAATACCTGCCATAACCGTAGGCATAGCAAGGGGTAACTCTACTTTTAATAAACGTTTACGAGAATTCATTCCCATCCCTCTTGCTGCCTCCACAAGCGCAGGATCCACTTCTTTTATTCCTGTGTATGTATTTCGAAGGACAGGCAAAAGCGCGTAAGCCGTTAACGCTATAATGGCAGGCGTTGTTCCGATTCCAACAAATAAAACAAGAAACCCGAGTAACGCAAGCGAAGGAATGGTTTGCAAAACAGCAGCGATGCCAATAACATACTCAGAATAGCGTGTATAGCGGGTAAGTACAATTCCAATTGGTATGGCAATCGCTACAGCAATAAGTAATGAGATAAGAGATAACTGTAAATGCTCCCAAAACGATTGCAATAATAAATCTGAACGTTCTTCAAAAAGTGTAAAATAAGATGACCAAAAAGATTCCATAACAAAATAAGTGCAATCGAACGTGTATCACGCACCCTGACGATTCACTTTTCCTTTCCATTACATTAGGGTTATGCGTGATGTAGTGCCGGTTGAATAGCTAACTTAGCAAGATTTTGATAAGAAACAACGCCTATACATTTATCGCCCTTTATAACAGGGAGCGCCGGAAATGGACATTGTTCTAACTGATGGTACGTTTGTTCAAGAGTATCGCTATCATTAATGGTTTGATAGTGTTCAATGGATTTTCCAAGATACTGTACATCTTTTAGCTGATTATCGTTCGAAAGAACAAATTGTAGCTCGTTCTTGGACTGATGTTCTCCTGATGTCACATACTCACTATCTTCAATAGGAGTAAGAATCGAGCCAACGGTTGGCATTGATGTTTGCTCTACTCCATCGGAATGGCGTAAGAAGCGGGTGACTGATGGAGAAGCTGGATTTTCTATCAATTCTTGTACTGTGCCAATTTGGAGCACATGTCCGTCTTCCATCATCCCAATGCGATCTCCTAAGAACTTTGCTTCCTCCATGTCATGGGTAACGAATACAATGGTTTTTTTAATATTTTGTTGTAGTGCCTTAATGTCTTTTTGCAGCGAAGCTCTTGCTACTGGATCGAGCGCACTAAACGGTTCATCCATTAATAAAATGTCAGGGTCTGCTGCTAGAGCTCGAGCTACTCCTACTCGCTGTTGTTGACCTCCAGACAAATCCGTTGGTAATCGATGCCGGTAAATTTCTGGGTCTAGTCCTACTAACGATAATAGTTCGTCAACCCTAGCATTTGTTTTGTCTCGATCCCAACCTTTTAATTCTGGGACAATAGCTATGTTAGCAGCAACGGTCATATGCGGAAACAACGCTATTTGTTGAAGTACGTAGCCAATGTTCCATCGCAATTGATCGATATTGACTTTGCTCGTATTGACATCATTAATGAATAATTCTCCTGCTGTAGGCGGGATTAAACGATTAATCATTTTTAATGTTGTTGTTTTCCCACAGCCACTCGGTCCAATTAAAACAAAGAACTCACCTTTATCAATTGTGAAATTGGCGTTTGCTACCGCTTTTGTTCCGTCTTCGTACTGCTTTGATACTTGCTTAAATGTGATCAACTCTTTCGCCACTCCTTCTATACAAAAACGCTCTTTATTCATACCCGTTATTGTGCCTATTTTAACCTGAATCGCATAAAAAAAACACGCGATAAGAAACGCGTGTTATTGTTGAAATGCGGCCGCTCCTGTTAAGAAGCCTGATTGACCAATTGATTGACCACCGTCAATAGTAATGCATGTACCATTAATATACGAGCCCTCTGTTGAAAGAAGATAATGGGCAAGACGAGCTACCTCTTCTCCTTTGCCAAACCGTTTCATCGGAATGCTCCTTAATGCCATCTGATGAGCTTTTTCACTTTGAATTAGCTTGTCTACACCGCCTGTGTCCTCAATTGGTCCAGGGGCAATAGCATTGACGCGTATACCATAGGACGCACCCCATTCCACCGCAAGTGTTTTTGTCATGGCAAGTACCCCTGCTTTTGCACTCGCAGAATGAACAACACCAGGTCCACCTGTATCAGCATACGTTGCCACAATATTAACCATTGCGCCTGCTTGCTTTTCTTGAATCCATCGCTTCGCAACCGTTTGAGTCATATGCCATGTACCATTTAAGACGATGTCAATAACCGAATGCCAACCATTTTCAGTTAAGTCTTCAGATGGACAAAGGAAATTTCCAGCAGCATTATTGACAACAGCTGTAATCGGGCCCACTGTTTCGTACACGTCGTTGACCATTGCTTCTATATCCCCTCGATTTCGAATATCTAAAGCAAAGGTCGTAATTTGCTCAGGAAATGTTTCTAATTCCTGTTTCGTTTGAATTAATCGTTCTTCGTTACGTGCACAAACAACAACTCGAGCACCAGCATTTGCAAAATGTCGTACCATCGCTTTACCCATACCGCTACTACCGCCAGTGACAACAATGATCTCTTCCTTCATCTGCTTTTCCCTCCAACCTCATAGCAAGCCGTTCTCCTCCTCTTTATTATGCAAAAATTCACGTCGTAATGAAAGGGTTTACACAATAAAAATCTAGTTGTTCTTTCATTTAATCTACATTGCGCTGAGCAACAAGGTTATCCAAACCAGCTTTTTTCATTGCAAAATAAACGTTCCATGAAATAATCATTTCACAGAACGTTTATTTTGCGGTAAACTACTAAAGAGGTGATCCAATGTCAATCTTTGCGAAAATTAATCAGCATCAACGTTCACATGAAAAGCAACAACATCCTATTGAAAAGCAGCCCTACCGTCGACTTGACGACTTGCCTGTTTTTATCCAGACGTACATTCAACACATCCGTTCTCTTGGATACAGCCAAGGGACCATTCAACGCTACATTTATGATTTCCTTGATTTCTTTCACTTTGTTGAACGTCAAAGTGGAGAAGAATCGTTTAGAGCTAAAGACAGTACCCTCTCCGATTTTTCACAACTTAACCAACAAGGAATTGAAAACTATGTTCATTATTTAGCAATGGAATTGGAAAATGAAGCAAAGACAATTAATCGAAAGTTATCAGCCCTTCAATCATTATTTCATTATTTAATGAAACAATATCATTTAAAAGAAAACCCTGTTCAAGCGGTCACAAGACCAAAAGTAAAAAAAAGAGAGCCTGTTTATTTATCGATTGAAGAAATGAAAGCTGTTATGGCGCTAACTCTTAATGATGAGGGCTTAACCTTACGCCAAAAAAAGTACCACCGTTTATTAGCTTTACGAGACTTAACGGCTATTACTCTACTCGTTCGCACGGGTTTGCGTGTATCAGAACTAGCATCTTTAAAGCGTTCACAGCTTCATATTGATCGAAAAGAAATACAGGTACTTGGTAAGGGCAACAAACAACGAACCATCCCACTTACAGAAGAGGTGCTTGATGTTATTCAACACTATATTCAGTCTTTACCTGATACGATTCAACCGAAACAAGACAATACTCTGTTAGTCGGTTTTGACTTTCGGACGATGACGTATACGCACTCGATCAGCGTTAGCGCCCTTCAGAAAATGATTCAACGTCTGTTTGAACGGGCTAAAAAAGTCATACCATCTCTCCAAAATCGTACGATCACTGCACATAAGCTTCGCCACAGCTTTGCGACGGCCTTAATTCGAAACGGAGTAAATGTGTTAACGTTACAGCAACTTCTTGGTCATGAGTCTGTTGCTACCACTCAAGTGTATGCACACGTTGATTACGAAGCGAAAATAAAAGCAATTCAATCATGGTAAAAAGATCGAATTGCTTCACCTTGTTTTGTTTACATAATATGTATTACGTTAATCATTATTTTTACACATTTCCTCATGATTTTCCCTTGCCAAATTCTAAGAAAATATGTATAGTCTTCCTCTTCTCGGATAAACTACAAGCAAATTACGACACAACCGCTAGAAATACTGTTTAAGCGAGCAAAGGAGTGAGATTCATGTTTTCGTTTTTCATTCATTCATTTACCTCCATTTTTTCTGTCACTTATCCCATCTTTTTTAACCATATGAGCAAGCCAAAAAAAACGATTGAAGGCGAAGAATTTGTATCTGGAACAGTCTTATTTACAGTTGCAATTAGTATCTTCATTCTTTTGGTCGGTCAAGTCGCCTTTTCTTGGACATATATCCCGATTGGATTCATGCAAATACTTGGAGGCGTCGTTATTCTATCTATAGCGATTACATTAATGCGTAAAAAAAGTCCCGTCACCTTAAGCTGGAATGAATGGTTTGGTATGGATTCTTTTGAGATTGGGTTTACTCGAATGAAAGACATGTTCCGCCCTGTGAAGGAGCTAACTTCAGATCAACCCAAATCGGCAACCGCTTATGTGACTTACCTTGCTTTCTTTATTGTTTACTGTGTCGCTTACTCTGTACATCTGCTCGTTTGTTGGATATACGGCCAAATGAATACCCGTTCTTTATTCTTTCTCACCAAATTTACTGGGCTTCTGTTAACATTTTTTGCTCTGGAGATGCTGCTATTCGGTTTTATGGATGTCATTCAATTAATTGATCAACGTGCATCTTAATTCATAGAAGAAGGGTAACTGGCCATTGATAGCCAATTACCCTTCTTCTCTTATAGTTGATACAAGCGTGTATATTTTTCTGTTAAATAGTGAATCAATGGCTGTGGGTCGATCCCGCCACCAGTCATTGCTGCGATTAATTCTTTCGGTTTTTTCACAGCGCCATACTGATGGATTTGTTCTGTTAGCCACTCTCTAATCGGTTCAAGATTTTCAGAACGGATGAGATCGTCAACATCTGGAATCTCTTTTCTTATTACTTGATTGATTTGAGCCGCGTAAATGAACCCTAGTGCATAGGAAGGGAAGTAGCCAAAGTCTCCTGATGACCAATGAACATCTTGTAGTACCCCTTCTCCATTATGATCTGGTCGAATACCAAGATACTCTTCCATTTTGTCATTCCAAAGCTTTGGTAGTTCATCCACTTCAATCGTTCCTTCAAATAATCCTTTTTCCAATTCGTAACGAAGAATAATATGTAAGCAGTAAGTAAGCTCATCTGCTTCAATTCGAATCAATGATGGCTTTGCTTCGTTTAGTGCAAAGTAAAAATCGTCTAATGGAACCTGATCAAATTGACCTGTTCCATGAGCTGCTAGTTCTTTGTACATCACTTCCCAAAACGAATACGATTGACCAATAAATTTTTCCCAAAAAAGGGATTGAGACTCATGAATCCCCATTGAAGTCCCTCTTGCAAGGTTGTACGGGATAAGATTCTCATCAATATGCTGCTCGTAAAGTGCGTGTCCGCCTTCATGGATCGTTCCTAGTAATGCAACCCGGAAATCGTTTTCATTGTACTTTGTTGTTACCCGCACATCTGAAGGATTTATACCAATGGCAAATGGATGAACGCTCTCATCTAAGCGTCCTTTTGTAAAGTCATAGCCCATTGTTTTAAGGAACGAAATGCTTAATTTCTCTTGATCACTTTTTGGAAAGTGCTTAAATAGACATGTGGTTTCTGGTTGATGCTTTGAAGCAGAAACACGTTGAATAAGTGGAATAAGGTGGCTTTTCAACTCTGAGAAGACCGCATCTAGTGTATCTGTAAAAACCCCAGGTTCAAAATCATCTAAAAGTGTATTATAAGGATGCTTTTCATACCCCAAATAAGTAATAAAACGTTTTTTAAACGCTACTAATTCTTTTAAGTACGGTTTGAAAATATCAAAATCATTTTCTCTCTTTGCTTCTTCCCATTTTGCTTCTGCATTCGTCTGTAATCTCACAAATGCCGCATATTCATCAGCTGGAATTTTTGTGTTACGATTGTATGCTTTTTCTGCCTCTTCGACTGCTCGGTTTAACACAGCTGAATGATCCTTCTTGGTTTTCAATTCGTCGATAAGCTCTTTTAATTCAGGAGATGTCGTCATTGAAAAGATGTCGCTTGAAATTGTGCTCATTACATCTGCTCTCTGCTCTACTGCCCCTGTAGGTGCACCAGTCCGAGCATCCCATATCATCAAACCTACTAATTGCTCATAGTGGTTTTTTCGTTTTAAATAATCAGTAAATTTTTCTTCTGCTTGTTTCATATTGGTTCGCCACCTTTCATTCTCAGCATACTAGCATATACGAGTTTAAACAACACCTAAGATGAAAAGAAGCTTCATATGATACACTAGTTCTGTAGGAGTGATGAAATGAATGTACTAATAACGAAAGAAGCTGTTCAATTTTATCGTCAAGAAATGCATTTAGTAGATGGCGATGAGCTTCGATTATTTGTTCGTGTTGGTGGTGTTGGTTCTGGTGGTTTCTCTGTTGGTGTTACAAGAGAAATAGAAGGTTTTGATTACGAAACCATTCAGCAAGAAGGCATTTTATTTTACGTATCAAAAGATGATTTATGGTACATTGATGGCATGCACATTGACTATAATGACGACTTAGATATGGTTTTGTTTAAACAGGGTAAATTTGACAATCTTGACCATCCATTATTTATAGAAAAAACGTGAGCCAACAAAGGCTCACGTTTTCTTAACGATAGTCATCTTGTGCCTCTTCTAATTGGTGAGTGGCTTGGTCTAAAAGTGCAGAAGAATGGGCGAAAAAGGCTTCATCTATATTTCCTTGATAAGCAAGTGCTTGTTTAAATTGTGCTTCAGCTTGCTCAAGAGCTGCTGTTGCTGCTTGTAATTGCTCACTATCCATACTATGAGTTGCTTGGCCAACCATATGTTGTGCAGCTTTTATCGCCAGTTCAATTTGTTCTAAATTTTTGTAACCATCTTCATAACTCATTATGTAACCTCCCTTTTTGCTTTACTATTTACAAAAAAGGTAAGCTTTATACTTAGTTTACATAATAAAATTATGGTTAACTTAATTGTCAACGACTAATTCTGGAAATACTGGCTCTAACTGATTGTAAAGGACTTGATACAGTTCACATTTTTTCTTATACACATGATAGTCTCGATTATTTGGTTCAAATTGAGCCATAAATGTTTGTTCGCCCTGTTCCAAGTCATTATGAGCTAGTCGAATGGCACCTAATGATGACGCATGATGTGTTTCTTGGATTCGAACAGTCTTACCTGAAATGTCAGCGAGTAGTTGAACCCACTGCTTAGACCTTGCGAAACCTCCTGATGCATGAATTCGCTTAATTGACCCGACAGACTCCTCTAACGATGTTAAGACAGATTGTAAACTATAAAGAATTCCCTCAAGAACGGCTCGACTAAAATGCGCTCGATTATGAGTTCGTCTCATGCCGATAAACGCCCCACTTGCTTCACCATTCCAATACGGTGCACGCTCTCCATTAATAAAAGGTAAAAAGAGTAGTCCTTCCGCACCTGGCTTAACTGTGAAGGCCTCTTCAATAATCTCACTTACAGTGGCTCCTTTCGCAAAATGCTCGATATACCAAGTCAGTGCAATGCCGCCATTGTTTGTTGCTCCGCCGGCGATCCATGTAGACTCATTTAAAACATAGCAAAACGTACGCATAGCGCTATCCGTTAACGGTTCTTTAATCGTCACTCTTACTGCCCCACTTGTTCCTATTGTCAGTGTGGCAACCTGGTCTAATAAACCTCCTGCTCCAACATTTGCGAGCACACCATCACTAGCACCGATATGGTATATACAATTGTGCGAGAAAGAAAACGCCTGCATGACGTTTGTTGGTGTTGTAAAGCAATAATCGGTTCCAACCACCGTTGATAATTTTTCTGTGGTTATGTGCAAGAATGCTAGAATACTATCGTCCCAATCTTTTGTTTTTAAGTTATATAGCCCTGTGCTACTTGCAATCGATTGATCAACAACGTATTCTCCAAATAAATCAAAGCATATAAACTCTTTAATTGATATAAATTTATTTGCTTGCGTATAGAGATCTGGCCAATTCTCTTCCATCCATTTCATTTTTCCGATCCATGACATAGGATGAATGGGTGTGCCGGTTTTTTCATAGAATTGCTTTCCCTGATCGGTTTCTTTTAACATCGTTGTGATTGATTGAGCACGAGTATCTGCCCATGTTAGTAACTGTGTTAATGGGCGGCCCTCTTCATCAACCGCCACTAATGAATGCATGGCGGCTGAGAAAGATATCGTTGTTACGTTTTTAGATTCAATACTTGTTTGCCCCAATAATTGTTGCAAACTATGTAAAACAGCATCACGAATGACAATTGGATCTTGTTCTGCATAAGATGGTTTTTCTTGGAGTAATGGATAAGCCGTTTCGTGATCAGCTTTATAACGGTAGTCTTTTGAAAATAAAACAACTTTAGCACTTGTGGTACCAATATCAATGGCAATGGAATACATGTTCAGTCTCCTCACATTAAAGCATCCGTTTTGCCCCTAAGTCATAAAACCATTTTGAATCACCACTTTCCAGCGCAACATGCTGCAATGCGTGATAATCTATATCTTCTAAATGACTTTCCACAGGGATGATGTCTTTGTAGTATATTAAAATCGGTTCTTTTGATCGTCTCTTGTCTATTGTATAAAAAAAATACGTTTGATACATACCCTCACGGCAAATACAGGCAGGATTTTTTTCGATCCAACCGAGTACGTGCTGAATGCCTCTTTGAAGATAGATCCATGTACCGTCATTGACCATGTCTACACCTCTTTATTGTTAGTGTATCTTTTATTTTTTATTTTATGTGTATCAATACGGTAAGTGAAATTATATGATGGTTAAGCACTCGTTCACTCGAAAAAGGCGAAAAATCTGATGATCTGTCATCAGTCTCTTCGCCTTTTACTCACATGTATGTGCCCATTTAATGGCCTATTTTTCACACGCTTTTTTTTATGCTCTTGGAGGTCTAGGACCGAAAAATTGATAGTAGTCGGTTTTTATATTGCCATTGTATAATTTACGCTTCTTACTTGCCTGCTTGCCGTACAAGGCTTCAAAACCCTCATGAGAAGTCAATACATATACTGACCATGTCTCAAACGACTTCATTACCTGACCCATGTCTCTGTACATCTCTTCTACCTCAGCTTGTTCACCAATTCGTTCTCCATATGGTGGATTAGCAACAAGAACACCGTACTGAGCACGATGGCTAAAGTCTCGAATTTGCATCTGCTTAAAGGAAATAAGATCGGCAAATCCTGCCTCTGCTGCATTGTTTTTCGCAAGTTCAATAGAGCGATGATCAATATCTGATCCAACAATATCGAGGGCTTGATCATACTTTGCTAAATCTTCTACTTCTTGACGAGCACGGTCCCATTTTTCTTGACCAATCCAATGCCACTGTTCTGATACAAAGTCTCGATTAAACCCAGGTGCGATATTTTGTCCAATAAGCGCTGCTTCGATAGCAAGGGTTCCAGATCCGCAAAATGGATCAGCAAATGGGCGATCCACATTCCACGTTGTGAGCTGAACCATTGCAGCCGCTAGTGTCTCTTTTAACGGAGCTTGATTATGTAAGGCCCTGTATCCTCTTTGATGTAATCCGACGCCACTAGAATCAATAGTTAGCTGCGCTTGGTCTTTTAATAAAGCTACTTCAATTCGATACAGAGGTCCATCTTCATCAAACCAGCCACGTTTGTACTGTTTTTTTAAGCTTTCAACAACCGCTTTTTTCACAATAGCTTGGCAATCGGAAACACTAAACAACGTTGATTTAACTGAGCGTCCGATAACAGGGAATTCTGCATGGGGAGGCAATAGGTCCGCCCACGGCAATGCTTTCGTTTTCTCAAACAGTTCATCAAACGTGAACGCTTTAAATGAACCGACAAGAATTTTTATTCGATCTGCCGTTCTTAACCATAAATTTGCACGTGGAATGGCGTCAACAGTTGATGTAAATACGACTCGTCCATTTTCAACTGTAACGTCTTCGTAGCCAAGTGCTTTTACTTCTCTTGCACAGATTGCCTCTAATCCCATCGTCGTTGTTGCAATTAATGTTACTTTATTCATTCTGTTCACTCCTTATTGTTACAGTAAGTAGCCCCCACCTTGTGTTTCAGCAATAAACGCACCAACAATGGCGACTAAACCAAATATAAGGGCAAGTAAAGTAGCTAGACGTTTGGCTGAACGGTGATAAAGAAATACTGCAAGCATATATAATGCAAATACGGCTATTAGAAAAATGCCCCCTAAACCAATTAAATACCCTTGAATGGCAAATCCAATTACATTTAAAAGAAATAACACGGCTCCAAGCCCGTACATTACCTTTGCTTGTGACATGACAATCCCTCTTTTCTTGTCTTTTTTGTTAGTGTACCAGAAACAAAATAAAAAAACCCTCAAAAGGGTTTTTACTCGTTTATAAATCCATCTGCATGCCAGTCATAAGCCATGTTCTGTTCTTTTGTACTGCAAACGGTGATGAACCTCGTACTCCAGTAACAACCATCTATCTACGAATAATCGTCCTTATAGCTCCGTTCATTTTCGGACTATAAAATGCCCCTACCATTGTTTGGGTTTCTCGCTCGTGGGGTTTACCTCGTTCCACTCTACTCGTTTCCAAGTAGACTCCGTCACTGTGGCACTTTCAAAGAGTGTATCCCATGTCGTTAACGATTTAGGGAAGCCTCTTGCCGTCAGTTATCACTAACTGCCCTAGCTTATGAATTGGCTAGGCACGATCACTACCGGCGTCGCAGCCAGTGCGAGCATGGACTTTCCTCTACACTAAGTGCAGCGGTTGTTTCATGACATGCTCATTCATAAACGACTTGTTCATTATAGCGTACAATGTAACAGATTACAATGCTTCTTTAAAGATTCGCTTTGGCTCACGAATGGCTAATCGAGCTAACTCGTCCGCTTTTTTATTTTGCTTACTCGGAACCCATTTAATAAAAAACAAATCAAATGCCTCTATAAGCTCCTGTGCTTTCTTCACATACGGATCGAATTGCTTTCGCTTCACATAACGCTTTTCAATTGCTTCGCTCACTAAACGAGAATCGGTTTGGACGAGTAAATGGCCTAACTGCTTTTGCTTAGCAATTGTCAGGGCAACGATAAACGCTTCAAATTCCGCTTCATGATTGTTGTGCAATCCTATATGGTAGCGAAATTCTTCCGTCTGTCCGTTATCAAATACAAGTAAGATCCCTATACCAGAAGGGCCCGGGTCTCCTGCGCTAGCTCCATCAATTGACATTCGGTTCATTCGTACATTTTGCTCCCGAAGACTTTTTTCTCTAAATTAGAAAGACGCTGTAAAATATCATAATTTGTACTCCCTGCTGATTGAGGTGCACTTTGATTTCGAGTAGGTCGATCTGTTTGTCGCTTCATTTCCTGTCTAAGTTCTTCATTTTCTTTCAATAATTGATCGACTCTGCGTTGATATGCTTCGTAGTCTTGAATGACAACATCTAAAAATTTGTCTACTTCATCTTGATTATACCCTCTCATGCCAGTCTTGAAATCTTTATCTAGAATTTCCTTGGCATTTAACTTAATCTCCACTGAACTCATTTCTATCACCTCATGTTCAATTCCCGTTACATCCTATTCTTCCAAAAGTCTGCTATAAAGTCAATTTAAACCCGGTGCTTTTGTTATTTTTAAGAAATCTACTAAAAATCATCTAATGCTTCCCTTCTTGCTTCTTCTATTTCTTCTGGGGAGATAATAAAAATAGGCTTGTCCATTGATCGAGCAACTTTTATATAAAAAAGAGGTGAGCCTTCCTTCTCCTCATCAAACAATACGAGCAAACCATCTGTTTTCTGCACTAAAAAATCGTTTTTTACTTTTAATTGCATGGGGTTTTCATAAGGTCGCTTCGAAATTGAATCAACAAAGTCTGCTTTACTCACTCGCTCATGGTAGAGCTCCTTCAATCGCTCATTCCATTTTGATTCTTGTTCTTCAAATGGCGTTAATAGCCCTAATTGTATGTGAGTATAGATTTCCTTTAATTCGTCGACAACATCCATTGCCCATTGTTCAACACCTAGCTGACCACTCGTAATAAACCAAGTTGCGCCTTCTTCAATAAGTGCTATCATTCTTTTCTTTAAAACAAACTTAATCCATTTAATCCCTTCATGAGACTCATTAAACACGCCAAGCTCATGCATTTTATAGCCTGTGACGAGGACAGCATTCACGTTTGATCCTCTCCTAAAAAAGAAAGCGAGCTTTTTGCTCGCTCCTTAAGATTATTTCTTAAAGCCGCTATATGGCGATACATTAGACGGCTTCATGTTTGTTGGTGCTGTGTTTGTCGGTTTTACGTTGTTTGTTGGTTTCATGTTGTTCGCTGGTGCAACATTATTCATTGGTGCCATATTGTTCGGCTTCATATTCGCTGGAGATACATTTGATGGCATATTGTTCATTGGCTTCTCGCAATATTGTTCATTCATAACATTCTCTTGCACGCTGTCAGTGTGCGGGTAATGATGAACGTGCTTATAAACGTGATTTTTCACGTGAGTAGTGTGTGTAGGATGAATTTCAGGAACAATATACTCTTGCGTGCTTTCTACTACATTATGCTGAGTTGGATGAACAACTGCTGGTAGCTCTTGTGAACATGTCGGCATCGTCATATTCGGCTTATGATTTCCACCACATGGATCACACATTGGTCTTGGGGGGCAACAGTGATTTGGTCTTTTATGAAACATAGTTAAAGTCCTCCTTTAATTTTAAGTCACTATTACCTTATGTATCTCCCCACCCACGTGTACTAGTTGATTAACCCAATTTTAGGTGTTTTATCATTGTCCGATGAATAAAGTCGATTTATCTGTTATTCCTCGCGATAAACGTCGACTTATGCGCTTCCCCAGGAAATAATGATTATTTCCGCTTTAAACGATGAATTCTTTTAAGTGCCTGCAGGCGCTCTTTCTCTACAGTTGCAAACGATAACGCTTGATTCGCATACGTGCATGCCTTTGTGAAATCTTTTAAGTAATGTTCATACATAAGCGCTAATTCAATCGCACTTTTAAAACGAAACGTGTCAACCTTAAGGGCTTCTTTGAAATCTTCAATCGCTTGTTTATATAATTTCTTTTTCTTAAAGACGTAGCCTCGATAGAAATAAGCTTCGGCCTTTGCACTACCCTGCTCCTGCAGATGATGAATGCTACTTGTTAACATAGTCGTAGCCATTTCTAACTCCCCATTCAGTTGATGCCATTTTGCTAGTTCCAATCTCTCATTAAGAGAAGTCCGCTCTTCCCATTTAATAACGGTTTCTGTTATTTGAGCATAGAGAGCAATTAACGAAAGTACATCTTGCTCATGATGCTCAAATACACTCGCTATTAGAGCAGGATCTTGTTCCCGAACGAAATCAAAATAGAATAATGGCACGAGATGAGACGGAGTATCCTCATCTCTCCTAATCCCAAGCTTCTCTTCTTCTAATATGCTCAGTTTGCATGACGGTAGTTCATTCTTCCACAATCGTCTTGCGCTGTGAAGCAAATCAAAATGACCAAACTGAGGTAATTGTGGAACTGTTTCTCTTAAATAAGCATGACGTGTCTTTAAGCGTGGCCAATCAAATGCTTTACCATTAAAACTAACAAGGTGTTCCAACTGACCAACATCTTTCAAAAAAAAGTGATATAAAGCAGACTCTGCGTCTGGAGATGGTAGTAGGTATTGACGAACCACCACTTCATGTTCTTCAAAACAAGCAAAACCAAGTAAAAACATTTGCGTCCCTGCCCCTGCGCTTAAACCAGTTGTTTCAGTATCAAAGAAGATTAGTTTATTTATCGGAACAGACCTTCTTGAAAGCGGATGAGAAAACGATTGGTTGTCCCATTGCATAAGGTCGTCTCTATATGTGCGGAAGGTTTTAAAACCATACTGTGTATCAAGCGAATGTCTTACTTCACGAATATAGCAAACGTGCTCATCAAATGTATGGGCTACAGTAGCAAGTGATGCCCAGCTCTTCGAAGTTGAATGATTCGCTTCATGTTGTTCAATCACAGGCTTTGTTTCTTGTTTCATATGGACTTCCATTCGTTTTAACTTTGCTTTTAGTGACATAAATTCTCCTTTCTTTTTTAAGTACGGTATGTGAAATTATGAGACTCTTCTTTACAAATCGCTTATGATTGTCATCATTTTTTTCTTAAATCGTCTGTCTTCTTTTACCTCTCCAACACATGCTGGACACCCTTGTTCGCACAAACAACTTGTAATGAGCTTACTCATATGATTTAAAATTGTATCAAGACGGTCATATACTTCTTTAGCAAGTCCAATACCTCCTGGATACGCGTCATAAATAAACACAGTCGGTTTTCCTGATACATCTGCTTTCACTTGTGGGGTTACATGAATATCACTTCGTTCACACATTAGATGGAGAGGTGCAACATGATGGAGCAACGTTGCAAAGCTCATCAGGATATCTTCTATCTCTTTAGGTTCAGCAAATTCTGCTGGAAACGTTAGCCACACTCCGTTCGTGTGCATCTCTTCTTCAGGTAAGTGGACAGGGCCAGAACCAACGTTCTCCATCGTTGTTAACCGAATTTTTTTAAAGATCGTGACTTTCCCTGTCACAGATACATCTCCATAGGAAAGCTGTGCCAATCCTCGCTGGCTAGATGCATCCTCTTCTAAAATAGTTAAAGAGACGGCTAAGTTGGCATCCGTAAAATAATCAACCTTTACTTCTCTCACGAACGCTTTCTTTTCATCCCAATCCAAATATTCTACTTGAAACTGAATGCCTTGATGCAGATAAATGGCTTCGTCGTGTAATAATGTCATGGCACTAAACCGATCCATTTCCCCAATTACTTTATGAGTTGTTATATCACTTTGATCAATAATCACAACATTTTCTTGAGAGGCAGAACGTAGACTTATCCCATGGGCAGGAAAAGCATCACTCATCCAGTACCAGCGATCTTTCTTTTGTAGAAGCACTTGCTTTTCAGTTAAATAGGTTAAATAGTCGTCGACTACTTCACCTAAAAATGAATCCCCAACTTGAAATGGCAGTTCATAAGCTGCACACTTTAAATGATCTAAATAAATGATCAAATTTAAAGGATTTACTCGTGCTGTCTCTGGGTTACGATTAAAAAAGTATTCTGGATGGTTTATAATATATTGATCAATTGGTGAAGACGACGCGACCATAATAATTGCCGCTTCATTTTGTCTTCTGCCAGCTCGACCAGCTTGCTGCCAGGCGCTCGCTATTGAACCTGGATACCCGGTCAAGATACATACTTCGAGTTGACCAATATCCACACCTAACTCAAGAGCATTTGTGGAAACGACACCAATGATTTCACCACTACGAAGCCCTTTTTCAATCGCTCGTCGCTGATTAGGTAAATAGCCACCACGATAACCAGCAATGGTTTTTTTTCCGAACGTATGCTTAATCATTTGCTGTAACTTTGTTAAGATGAGTTCTACTCTTACTCGACTTCTAGCAAATAGAATGGTCTGAATCCCTTCACGGAGAAACCCTTCTGCTAATTCTTGTGCTGAACGCATCGCACTTTGCCTAATTTGCAATGGTTCGTTAACGACTGGAGGGTTGTAAAACAGAAAATGTTTTTTTCCAGAAGGTGCACCATTCTGATTAATAACGTGAAACGATTCACGAACTAATGTTTCAGCTAATTCCTTTGGATTGGCTATCGTTGCGGATGTACATATAAAAGTTGGATTCGAACCGTAGTACGCACAAATTCGTTTCAGTCGCCCAATAACATTTGCTACGTGGCTTCCAAATACTCCTCTATAAGTATGGAGCTCATCAATGACGATATAATCTAAGCGTTCAAAAAAAGCAACCCATTTCGTATGATGAGGCAAAATCGCTGAATGGAGCATGTCGGGATTTGTTATAACAACATTGCCCGACTGTCGCACATTTGAACGAATCTGGGGCGCTGTGTCACCGTCATAGGTATGACACTTTAGTGAAACCCCAACATCACCAATCATTTCATTTAATTCTGCCATTTGGTCTTGTGCCAACGCTTTTGTTGGGAATAAGTAAAGAGCACGGCTAGACGAGTCCTTTAAAAAAGATGTCAACACCGGAAGATGGTAGCAGAGTGACTTTCCAGATGCAGTCGGTGTCACAGTAACAAAATGGTCTCCTTTCCGGCTGCACTCAAGAGCCTCCTTTTGGTGACTATAAAGTTCACTAATTCCTCGTTTACGCAAGCCATGGCAAATACGCATATCAAGCCACTCAGGAAACGGCTCTGTTTTTGCATCTTTTGCCTCTATTTCATGCCAATATGTGATCTGTTTATCTTGCTTTAATCCCTGTAATTTTTGTTGTAATGTTTTTTTAAACATGATCCACCTCAAAAACGTCTTCTTTCTCTATTTTAGCGAATGGTTGTTCTGTTGGCTACTAGCAATTTATCACTCTATTTTTTCTGAACTAGTGTAAATGGTTTTTCTTTATTGTATACTAATAGATATTTCGATTTACGAAGTTTAAGGAGGTAGGCACAATGACACTTACACAACGACAAGCGATTCCAGCCGAGGAAATGTGGGATTTAAACGATCTCTTCTTATCAGATGAAGACTGGGAACAAGCACGTCAGCATGTCGAAAAAGAAGCAGAGAAATTATCTTTATTTACAGAAAAAATTGGTGAACGGGCAGAGAATCTAGCGAATGCTTTGCAGGCAAGGGAAGCCTTAATGGAAAAGCTAGTACCGGTTATCACCTATGCAACGTTATCTTTATCAAGCGATGGAACAAGCTCATCCGCTCAAGGAAACGCAAGCCTTGCTCAAAGCACGCAAGCTCTTGTCCAAGCTGAATTAGCAAAGCTTGAAGCAGAAATCATTAAACTACCTGAAGCTGTCATTGAACAGTTTCAACAAGAGAGCGAACAACTTCAATCCTTCCACGTTTTTTTGGAAAAGTTAATTGAATCAAAACCCTTTTCACTCTCTTCTGAAACCGAAGAAGTGCTTGCTTCTCTGACACCCATTTTAACAAATCCTTATTCTACTTATTTAACAAGTAAAGCTGCTGATATGACTTTTCCAGATTTCATTGGTGCAAATGGAGAACAAAAACCACTTTCTTTTGCTAGGTTTGAAGACCAATATGAGCTTTCTGCTCACACGGAAGAGCGACGAAATGCCTTTATTGCATTTGATGATACCCTCCAGCAGTACGAGCATACATATGCGAAACTTTATGCTGGAGAAGTAATGAAACAAGTAACACTCGCACGCTTACGTGGCTATGATTCTGTTGAGCATATGCTATTGCACAGTCAACAAGTGACCCCAACGATGTACCACAACCAGATAGATATAATTTATAAAGAACTAGCACCACATATGCAGCGCTATGCGAAATTAAAAAAAGACGTTTTAGGTCTTGAATCTTTTGGCTTTTCTGATTTAAAAGCCCCTCTCGACCCTGAATTTGAACCGCCTACAACATACGACCAAGCATATGAGACGATTATAGAAGCCCTCAAACCACTTGGCGAAGCGTATAAACATATGCTGATGCGTGCTAAGAATGAACGCTGGGTAGACCGAGCAGACAATATTGGCAAGGCTACTGGCGCCTTTTGCTCAAGTCCGTATGGCTATCATCCATATATTTTATTAACATGGAAAGATACAATGCGCGGGGCCTTTATTTTAGCTCATGAGCTTGGACATGCTGGCCATTTTTATAACGCAAACGATGCACAACCGCTACATGCAACACGTCCATCAACATATTGTATTGAAGCACCGTCTACAATGAATGAGCTATTTCTTGGAAATCATCTTTTAGCATCAACTGACGATCCGCGAATGAAACGTTGGGTAATTCTTCAATTTATCGGAACGTACTACCATAATTTCGTCACCCACTTATTAGAAGGTGAATTTCAACGCAGGGTTTATGCACTTGCCGAGAGTGGCACACCATTAACTGCCATTACATTGAGGGAAACAAAACAAGCGGTTCTCTCTGGTTTTTGGGGAGATGCGGTTGAAATTACAGAACGAGCTGGGCGAACATGGATGCGTCAACCTCATTATTATATGGGTCTATACCCATACACTTATTCTGCTGGGTTAACGGCGGCAACGAAAGCTTACACCCTCTATCAAGAGCAAGGTCAACCAGTCATTGACCAGTGGCTTAAAATGCTGCGAGCCGGCGGCACGCTTCAACCACTTGATCTGTTTAAAGTGGCTGGAGTTGATATGGAAAAGAAAGAAACGATTCAAGATGCCGTTGCGTATGTCGGTTCTCTTATTTCAGACCTTGAAAATAGCTATAAATAAATAAAACGGGATGCATATGCATCCCGTTTTTATTTATCTTCTTCGTTTGCTTGAAGCAGTGCTTTATAGCCAGATCGTGTTAGTTGATTTTCTTCATCAATATAGTTCGAGCTGGCAAGTGATTGATTACTCTCTTTTGATAAACGTGGGAGTAAACGTTGAATTTCTTCATTTAGAGCAGCAAATGAGCCTGATTCTAAAATGGCCGGGTCCATTGAAGCCGCAATTTCCCGCATTGGCGATTGTTTAATAAATAACTTCTTTGTGCCTTTAACAACATTCATCAAGCGATTGGAGGCATTGAGCCATTCTTGACGAACCCGCGATGTTTCAGTGTCGGTTTGTTCAAGACGTTCACGAATTTTTTCTTTTTCAAGCTCTGCTAACTCTGTTTTACTTAACAGCTCTTCAAACAATTGAGTTCGATCCAAATCAAGCTTTTGTAGTTGATATTCTTTTTCTTGTAACGCAACAAGATCATGTTCTTTTGTTTTTTCGTGCTCATGATCGAGCTCTACTTTTTCAACTTCATCTTTTTTTATAAATTGATCGAGCTTCTCTTCTAATCGTTTTGTTTTTAAAACAAGAAACACAAACAAAGCGATTAAAGCAAATAGGACGACAATTTGATACCATAAATGGCTCAGTAGCGCTAAACAAAATACACCGACTAAAACCACTCCAGCGAGTGCATAAAGCCAACTGTTTCTTTGTTCTTTCAACCTACATTCAACCTTTCTTTATTGCTTATCGTTTAAAAGCAGTTTAACGAAGATTTGATTTCTTGTCCACTTTTAATAAGAAAGGCTTTTGCTTACATGGCAAACTGAATTAGCCGCGTAACGTATCATACCAACGTTTCGCTTCGTCTACTTCCTCACGTAACAATTGATGGCCACCTGTTGTCCAATAGCTTTCAACAGATGCACCTGCTTGTTGTAAATCTGTAATGAGGGTGTTCGTTTGGTCAGCTGGAATCATCGGATCATTCTTGCCTGCGCCAACAAACACCGCTGTTTCACTTAAATTCGGTAATTGTTCTTTTTGTTGTGGAACCATTGCATGAAACAAAAATACGCCTTTAAAAACAGAACCGTGTTCATATAGAAGATTTGCGGCAATATTAGCACCGTTTGAATAGCCAATCGCATATACATCTTGATCTTGAAATTTGTACTGAGACGCTGCCTGTTGTAGAAAATCATTTAATTCATCTGTACGCTTCTTTAAATCTTCCATATCAAAAACACCTTCTTGCAAGCGACGGAAAAATCGAGGCATGCCATTCTCTAGGACATTGCCACGAACACCTAGCACATTCGCTTTCTCATCAATCATCTTAGCAAGAGGCAATAGATCATTTTCATTTCCACCTGTTCCATGGAGCAGCACAAAAGTTGGTCCACCATTTTCTTTTTCTTGGTACACATGTTTATGTTCACTCATTATTGATTTCCTCCATACGCATTATGATTTCCTACACTATAACAAAGAAGCCAATAGTTTACCACTAAACTGTACTCAATAAAAAAAGAACTAGCTTTTAGACTAATCCTTTTTTTCATTTTTTAGCACATCAATTTCTTTTTCTAAAACAGAGACGTATTCTTCGTAAATCTCAATAAACGCTTCTCGTCGGTATTGTTCTTCTTCTTTTCGCATTTCGTCAATTTTAAAACGGTATTCGTCTTTTGAAGGTGTAAAACTCATCTTTTCTCCTCCTTCATTCTTTTCAAACAATAAGTGCCCTACCTCTCACTTATCGTTACGGTTCCTAGACCGAGCCACTTGAATGAAAAAAATGTATGCCGTAAAGTCGCAAAATCAAAAAGCACCTCTCCTTTTCCGTGGACATTTATTCTATACCCGCTCTATCTGTTTTAAAAACAATCATTTATAAGAATCTGTATTACTACACAACAAAAAAAGAGCCAAGAGGCTCATTAGGCATAATAGCTATTAATCATGTCTAAAATCGTCATATCCTCTTCTTGATCCGTACGCTGCGTGTCTTTTTCAGTTGCCATAGTATCTCCTCCTGAAATTGTGCTTACTATTACTATATGCCATTGTATTATAACAGTCAATAGTTTTTTTGTTTGTTTTATAACAAACGTTCGTTGTATAAACCGCTTTTTTTTCCACAAACTAAAAAAAACGAGACAGAGGAGTTTTTACATGACACGTTTATTTAAAGTGTGCGCCACGTTTATGATGGTTGTGTTATTAGCAACTGGTTGTGTCCAGGGACAAACACCTCAAAAACAAAGTGATGACATAAAGAAATTATCAAATCGTCAAGAAGTTAATCACGTTAAGCTTGAACAAACAACAGAAAGTGAATGGTACGCAACTAACATTGAAGCCTATTTAGGTACTGTTTACTCACTACTTCCTGCACTTGGAACAGAGGTCGAAAATGGTAGCCAAGGTGCGCAACGACAACTTGATACGCTTTTAACAGAAGCAGAAACGTTTGAAACCATTCCACCAGTAGAACCGTTTCACACGTTAAAGGATTTGCACCACTCTTACCTTATTGCCTTACAAGAATTAGCTGCTGCAAAAGATGTAAATGATGCTCGCCTTCATTCTAGTTATGCGACATTAACGATTCGTCTCTATGCAATGGAATACCAATCAATAGCAGCCGAGAATGGTATTAAAGCGAAAAAAGATCTAGACATGTCGAGAATTGACTAAGAAAAGAACTATTTGACTAGTTTTGAATAAAGCTTTTTCTTAACAGAAATTCACGCTATAATACATCTTGTACTAATTCCATAGGTGGAGTGAAACCATGATTCATATTGATATAGAAGTAAAACGAAGTGAAATGCATATGATCGCAAAAAAATTCGGCTTAGGCGCTACTAAAACCGTTAAGTGTTCTCAAGAGCTTGATTCACTATTAAATTGTCTTCAACAACATCGTGGGAAATTTCATCGGTAACCTTGCTTTATACGATTAATTTTGGTATGGTAAAGCCATATTAATTGAACAGAATTATAGTAGAGGCGCATGATCAAAGAGTACATTCACTGAAGGATTAGGCCTGTTGATGTGAATGGAAAGGTGTGATTGCCGAAATAAGGAATGACCTACTTTCATTCTTTATTGGGGCTGTTTCTGAATAAGAGCAGTACTGTCATACATTTGTATGGGGGGCTACATGAAGGTAGGTACGACCTATGCAGCAATGGACTTGTCATTGTTGTTTTTTTATTCCTCTCTACTGTTCATAAGGAGGATTTTTATGCATTTCGGACAATTACTCACTGCAATGATTACCCCATTTTCACAAGATGGTTCCATTGACAAAGAAGGCACCTTTTCACTTATTCAGCATTTAGCGAGTACAGGAACGGATACACTTGTTGTAAACGGTACAACAGCCGAGTCACCTGTTCTAACCGCTTCTGAACGAAAAGATATGTTAAAACTAGCGATTCAAGCATCCACTAAACAAATGAAGGTCATTGCTGGAGTCGGTTCTAATAATACCGCTCACACCATTGAGTTGGCAAAGGAAGCGGAGGCTCTCGGAGCTGATGGTATTATGGTTGTTACACCATACTACAATAAACCTTCACAAGAGGGAATTTACCAGCACATGCTTCAAGTGGCTACCGCTGTCTCTCTTCCTGTTATGCTCTACAATGTACCCGGGAGAACAGGAGCCGATATGTCTGTTGAGACAGCCATAAGGTTATCGTTGATTCCGAATATTGTTGCCCTTAAAGAAGCAAGTGGAGATGTTGATAAAGTAACCGAGATTGTTTCGCAAACGACGGATCATTTCCAAGTGTATAGTGGTGACGATTCCTTAACGCTGCCGATGATGGCAGTCGGTGCTACTGGTGTAGTCTCTGTTGCCTCTCACATCGTAGGACTTGAAATGAAAGAAATGATGCAGGCACTTCATGATGGTGAATTCCAGCACGCTAAAACCATTCATCAGCGTATTTACCCAGTAATGAAAGGGTTGTTTATGGCGCCTAATCCTACAGCAGTAAAAGCAGCGTTAACTGCATTTAATTTACCTGCAGGTTCTGTTCGTCTCCCGCTCATTCCGTTAACAGACGAAGAAAATCATGCACTTCACGTACTATTGCAACCTTTTCTTCCACAAACAACCTTATATGCGAATTAATTTAAAAAGCGTATGTTCAAATGAACATACGCTTTTTTATGCTTTATTAAAACGAATAATCATGCCGTAAATCGTCTAATAAGTGGAGACTCTTTCTTGCCCATTCTGAATCATCTTGCGCTACAGTATCATAAGCGCGTTGCCATGCCTCTCGCAACGAAGATTCATAGTCAGCCGCCTCGGTCCCTTCATAAGACTTAACCGTTGTAAGTGGTACCCATGCTTTTTCTAAATAAGCAAGCGCTTTTCGTTGATGAAAATACGCAACGTCTACTTGTTTTGGATTATGTAAATCTCCCTGTTTCGGATGGGTTTCCACGGCCAATACTTTAAAAAGTGCACGATTTTGTTCTTCTTGTACGTCAATAAGTTCTCCAATGTAAATCCCTGTTTTGTACTTTGCTTTTACTAACTCCATGGTTACACCTACCCTTTTTATAAAAGAAACGTAAACATCATAATAATAAATAGTATGACACATACTAATGCCAATGGAATACTCCAATATAGAGGTTTTTTATTGCCTTTTAAGGCAGACGCTAACGCAATACCTCCAAAAATACCGGCGACGATAAAGCAAAGAATAAAAAACGCAAGAAACCCTATGTCTTGACTACTCATAACGCTCTATAAACCTGGCACAAGGCGAGTAAATAAGTCCCATAAAAATTCCGAGGACGGCACTAAATACTGTTCATTGATCGTTCTTAAGCTATCATTATCCATAAACAATTCGAGCACAATTAGGGTGAATGTTCCGGTCATCGTTAAAATGGCCGAAGCAAGAACAAGTACTAATAATCCAATATAGGCAAATACAATTCGTAAAAGCCACTTTAGCCAAGTCGGCCTTTGTTGTCTGCCTTTGTTTTCCGCTTCCATTAACCATACTCCTTTTTCGTTGGTATATCTCTACTGTACCAAAAGATTCGATATAAAGAGAACAAAAATGCGAAAAAAGAACGACTTTTTTAAAGAAAATGAACCTCACGCTTGATAAAGCGGAGGTTCATTTTTTCCCCAATAGATTGAGCCTAGTTCATAATGTTCATTAAAATCATCTTCGTATGAGTGATAGTGGAATTGAAACACATGACCTGTTTTTGGCGGTCGATCAATGCGAACGTGAAACCTAATTAAATCATCGCCTGTTTTTGCATGAACGATGTGCATAATCTTTTCACCCCGTCCAGTAGACGATGCTTCTGTCATACTAATTTCATGCCACATATTACGATCCGTCGTCTCCAACACCGTTGCCACCGCTTGTTTCAGTTCTGGTAAAATTTCATCTTTGTAGGCTGCTTCGATTTTTTCTCCAATCCGTTGACCAAATTTCTTCATACCTTGGCGATATGCTTCGTCCATTATCATGATCTCAGTCAGCCAGTGTGACTCTAGCTCGATATGCTCATATTGTGTCGGTGCACCGACAACAAACGGGAGTAACGTGTATTCTTCATCATTTGTTAAGTACACATTTGATTTCGAGTCATTCCACTGCCATGCTTTTGCTGTAGATAGCTCTCCAGAGTCTGCTTTTTCAACCCAAGGGTCCATAATTGAAAGATTGATAGAAAAGAAGCCAACGAGCACCATCATCATATGTTTTAAATACGTTCTGACCATATCCATCATCCCATTGGCTTTTTTCTTATTATGACACGGAGCGAAGCGGTTGGTCTAGAACATTTTTAGTCATTACGGTAATTGGCTACTTCCCATTAAGAAACGATCACATTCACGGGCTGCTTCTCTTCCTTCATGAATCGCCCACACGACTAAACTTTGTCCACGACGATTATCTCCAGCCGCAAATACATGAGCTTGATTCGTTTGATAACGACCATATTCAGCGTCAATGGTTTGGCGTTTGGTTTGATTAATGTTCATTTGCTCAAGTAGTTGTCGCTCTGGTCCAGTAAATCCGACTGCTAGTAAAACAAGATCCGCTTCCCATAGTTTTGTTGAATCTGAAACAGGATGACGAACTTTTTTTCCATCTTCTAGCGTTGTATTCACTTCAATCGTTTCAAGGCCGACTAACTCACCTTTTTCGTTACCGACGAATTTAGCTGTTTGCAGTTTATAGCTGCGTGGATCACGACCGTAAACGGCTTTAGCCTCTTTATGAGCATCTTCTTCACTATAAATATTCGGGAATAGCGGCCACGGATTGTCAATGTGACGAATTGTTTGCTTTTGCTCATTAATATCAAATTGTGTAACCGAACGTGCCCCATGACGAATAGATGTTGTTATGCAATCCGCTCCTGTATCACCACCACCAATGACAATAACATCTTTATCTTTTGCAGAAATGTAGTTTGCGTCTTGATGATTCGAATTTAACAAACTTTTCGTATTCGACGTTAAAAAATCCATAGCATAATGAATTCCTGATAACTCTCGCCCTTCTTGATCAACATCTCTTGGCATTGTAGCACCTGTTGCCAATATAATCGCGTCGAACTCTCGATCTAATTCCTCCGCTGTAACATCAACACCAACCTCGACGTTGGTTCGAAAGACAATTCCTTCTTCTTTCAATAGTGAAATGCGGCGATCAACAATTGTATAAGCAAGCTTCACATCCGGGATGCCGTACGTTAATAAACCACCTGGTCGATCTTCTCGTTCAAATACGGTTACGAGATGCCCTGCTTTATTAAGCTGAGCTGCACTTGCTAAGCCAGCAGGCCCTGAACCAATAACAGCCACTTTTTTACCTGTTCGCTCCTTAGGTGGATTCGGTTTAATCCAGCCTTCTTTAAAGCCTTTCTCTACAATACTGTACTCAATTGATTTAATTGTAACTGGCTCATCGCTAATGGCTACCGTACAAGAACCCTCACATGGCGCAGGACAAACTCTGCCAGTGAATTCAGGAAAGTTGTTCGTCTTATGAAGGCGATCAAGGGCTTCTTTCCACTTCCCACGATATACGAGCTCATTCCACTCTGGAATAAGGTTGTAGACTGGGCAGCCAATTTCATTTGACCCAGGCATAGTTGTGCCTGCTTGACAAAACGGAATGCCGCAATCCATGCAGCGGGCACCTTGACGCTTTAACTGTTGCTCTGGCATAACAATCTGAAACTCTTGCCAGTTCTTCACACGAGCCATTGGATCCTTTTTTCTAGGCGCCTCTCGCTTGTATTCCATAAACCCCGTTGGCTTTCCCATCGTTTGCTCACTCCTTACCTAACTTGATTAATGGAAGAGGGTTCTCAACCACTCTTCCCTTTTCTATTTAAACATTTGATAGCTTCGTTATTTTTTCATCAAAGGCAGCGAGCGCCGCTTCATCATCATTTAATCCTTCTTGCTTCCGTCGCTCAATCGCAGAAAGCATTTGCTTGTAATCTTTAGGGATCACTTTCACAAAATACTCTTTGTGCTCTTCCCAATTTGAAAGAATCATTTCTCCGTGGGTGCTGCTTGTAAAACGAACGTGCTCTTCTATAAGTGTTTTTACCAACGATTCGTCACCTGATGCTAACGATTCTAACAAAATCATTTCATGGTTGCTCTTTTCCGCAATACACGCCTCTGGGTCATACACATAAGCTGTTCCACCGGACATACCAGCTGCGAAGTTTTTGCCGACATTACCTAAGTTAATACAAATGCCACCGGTCATATACTCAAGACCATGATCGCCCATTCCTTCAATTACGACTTGTGCACCAGAGTTACGAACGCCAAACCGCTCACCTGCTTGACCTGCGATAAATGCTTTCCCACTTGTCGCACCATAGAAAGACGTATTCCCTATAATGACGTTATCTTTCGCTACAAAAGCCGCTTCCTTAGGCGGAAATACGTTAATTTGACCACCTGATAAGCCTTTTCCAGTGTAATCATTCGCATCTCCTTCAAGTGTTAGCGTTACACCTTTTGGAATAAACGCTCCAAAGCTTTGACCAGCTGAGCCTGTAAAACAGAATTGAATGGTATGTTCACTCAATCCAGCTAAACCATAAGCTTTGCTCACCTCACTACCAACAATCGTTCCAACAACTCGGTCAGTATTCCGAATAGTTGTTTGATAGGATACTTTTTCACCATTTTCAATAGCTGGTTTTGCTTGTTCAAGTAATTCCCGGACGTCCAGAGACTGATCTAGCTTGTGATTTTGTTCAACTTGTTTGATTTGTTGCTGCTCACTTGTATTGGCTGGACGATAAAGCACACTTGATAGATCAATTGAATTGGCTTTCTCATTTGTCGTTGTACGTTGGGTTAATAAGTCAGAGCGACCAACCAGTTCGTCAATGGTTTTAACGCCTAATTCCGCCATAATTTCACGCATCTCTTCCGCGATGTACGTCATGAACGTAACAATTTGATCAGCTTCACCAGTGTATTTTTTTCGTAATTCAGGATTTTGAGTCGCTATTCCAACTGGACAAGTATCAAGATGGCAAACTCTCATCACAACACAGCCAAGCACAACGAGTGGCGCAGTTGAAAAAGCAAACTCCTCTGCACCTAAAAGTG
Organism: Shouchella oshimensis; assembly: GCF_002019765.1. Taxonomy (GTDB): domain Bacteria; phylum Bacillota; class Bacilli; order Bacillales; family Bacillaceae_D; genus Shouchella; species Shouchella oshimensis. Next base: position 2,051,879 of record NZ_KV917380.1, on the reverse strand, counting down.
CGGCAATGACAACATCTCTTCCTGTCATTAATTTCCCGTCTGTTTCAAGAGTCACGCGGTTGCGTAGATTATTTAACAATAAAGTCTGATGGGTCTCCGCAAGACCGATTTCCCACGGTAAGCCAGTATGTTTAATACTTGTGCGTGCTGCTGCACCTGTTCCACCATCGTAGCCACTAATGATAATTCCGTCAGCACTTCCCTTGGCAACACCAGCGGCAATAGTGCCTACCCCAGTACCCGCTACAAGTTTTACGCTTACTTTGGCAGACGGGTTAGCATTCTTTAAATCATGAATGAGCTCAGCTAAATCTTCTATTGAATAGATATCATGGTGAGGCGGCGGTGAGATTAGTCCTACGCCAGTTGTCGATCCCCGAACTTCTGCAACCCATGGGTACACTTTTTGCCCAGGTAATTGACCACCTTCACCAGGCTTTGCGCCTTGCGCCACTTTAATTTGAATTTCATCTGCGTTTACCAAATAATTGCTCGTTACACCAAAACGACCTGAAGCAACCTGTTTGATAGAACTTCTACGTAAATCACCATTCTCATCTGGTGTAAAACGAGATGGATCTTCCCCACCTTCACCGGTGTTGCTTTTCGCTCCAAGGCGATTCATCGCAATCGCAAGAGTCTCGTGGGCTTCTTTTGAAATGGAACCAAATGACATCGCGCCGGTACGGAAACGCTTTACAATAGAGGAAGCCGGCTCAACTTCTTCAATTGAAATAGGTGTTGCTTGTTTAAACGATAAGAGACCACGTAAAGATGTTTGCTTCTCGTCTTGTGTATTAATTGCATTTGTATAATGTTTGAATAAATTGTAATCAGCAGTTCGACAAGCTTGTTGCAGCATATGAATGGTATGAGGGTTGTATTGATGCGCCTCACCATCTCTTCTCCACTGTAAATCATCGCCAGAGTCTAACTGGTCATCATCCCCTGCACGAGTCGTAAAACCTCGGCTATGACGAACGAGCACTTCTTTGGCAATGTCTTTTAACTGAATCCCACCAATACGAGATGGTGTCCAAGTAAAATGTTGGTCAATCACATCAGGGTGAATGCCAATTGCTTCAAAAATTTGTGCCCCTCTATAACTATGAATCGTCGAAATTCCCATTTTTGATAATACTTTCATTAATCCTTTTGTTACACCGTTTACATAGCGGCTACAAGCTTCAACATAATGATACTCTGTTAACAATTCTTCCTGAATCCACTCATCAATTGTATCGAATACAAGATAGGGATTAATCCCTTCTGCGCCATAACCAATTAATAACGCATGATGATGAACTTCTCTCGGCTCTCCTGATTCAAGAAGGAGACTGACGTCTGTTCGTTTTCCAGTGCGAATAAGATGATGGTGCAGACTGGACACAGCTAATAAAGCAGGAATTGGTGCTTCATCAGCCGTTACATCTCGATCACTTAAGATAAGGAGGGTTTTTCCTGCCTCAATCGCTTGATCTGCTTTCGTGCATAGTGTTGCTAATCCTTCTGCTAGACCTGCTTCATTAGCTGGAAAAAGCATTGGGATGGTTTCCGCTTCAAATCCAGCTAATTGATTAGAGCGTAACTTTGCTAATTCTTCATTATTTAAAATCGGTGTAGGTAAATGAATATGTTGACAACTTTCTTTTTTCGGATCTAATAAGTTTCCTTCTTTTCCAATGGTCGTTCCTTGCGCTGTTACAACCTTTTCACGAATGGCATCAATAGGCGGATTTGTTACTTGCGCGAATAGCTGCTTAAAATAATTGTACAAAAGTTGAGGCTTCTTTGAGAGCACCGCAAGTGGCGAGTCATAGCCCATTGACCCAACTGGATCATTTTCTTCTTTCACTAATGGCATAATCATTTTATTTAGCTCTTCGTACGTATAACCAAAAATAAATTGTCTTAGACGAATATGCTCAAATTCTGTTTCTGGAACGTTTGCCGTTTCTAAAACATCATCAATATGGCGTAAACCATCACGCACCCATTCTTCATAAGGGTGTTCAGAAGCAATGGATTGCTTAATTTCTTCGTCAGGGATAAGGCGCCCTTCTTCAAGATCTATAAGCAATAATTGACCTGGATGAAGGCGTTCTTTTTTCACAATGGTATGAGACGGTAATTCGAGAACCCCTACTTCGGAACTCATTACAATCATGTCGTCACTTGTTAAATAATAACGAGATGGTCTTAATCCATTACGGTCAAGGGTCGCACCAATTTTTGTTCCATCTGTAAAGACAATGGCAGTTGGTCCATCCCACGGTTCCATTAGCGTGCTGTGATATTCATAAAAAGAGCGGCGCGTCGTATCGATTTGCGCATTATTTTGCCATGGCTCAGGCACCATCATCATGGCTGCATGGGCAAGGGATCTACCTGAAAGGGATAAAAATTCTAACGTGTTGTCAAACATAGAAGAGTCACTGCCATCCTGATCAATGATAGGATGTAATTTCTGTAAGTCATTCCCAAACACAGGCGTTTCAAATTTCGCTTCCCGCGCATGCATCCAATTAACATTCCCTTTGATCGTGTTAATTTCTCCGTTATGAATCATATAGCGATTCGGATGAGCACGCTCCCAGCTAGGAAATGTGTTTGTACTAAATCTTGAATGAACGAGTGCAAGTGCAGATGTAAACAATGGATCACTTAAATCTAAGTAAAATAGAGTTAATTGTGCAGTTGTTAACATCCCTTTATACACAATAGTCCGACTAGAGAAACTGGCAAAATAAAATGAATGCTCTGACGACATTTGGACTTCATGTTCAGCCCGTTTTCGGATTACGTAGAGCTTTCGTTCCAACTCTAAGCCAGTCAGGTTTGTTTTTGGTGAAACAAAGAGCTGTTCAATAACAGGCATGGATTGCAAAGCTGCATTTCCAAGAGAAGATGAATCAGTAGGAACATCACGCCAATGAATGAGATCAACTTCTTCTTCTGCTACAATCGCTTCAATTTGTTGTTTCACTTCGGCTCTCGTTTGTTTATGACGAGGAAGGAAGACCATGCCGACAGCATATTCGCCTTTATCCCTTTGAATAAGTCCTTTTTCACGAAAAAACGCATGTGGGATCTGTGTTAATATACCAGCGCCATCTCCAGTGTTTTCTTCATCTCCCTGACCACCACGATGCTCGAGGTTTTCAAGTAACAGAAGCGCGTCCTTTACTGTTTTATGTGTCGCTTTTCCCTTAACATTAGCTAAAAAACCAATGCCGCAGTTATCATGTTCAAAGTTCGGATCGTATAACCCTTGTTTTTTTGGTAAGTATGGGACTCGCATGGTTTCACCCTCTCTCTTATAAACTCTCTCCAGTAAACATTTTTTGTTTAGTACATCGTAAAACGGTCTTCACTAGCAAATTGTATAAATACCAAAATAACCGCATAAAAATTCATGATTGCTTACTAAAAGAACTGTCCGTCACCAACACACAAATGTGCAAAGACGAACATTTCGAAATAACCTAAAAAAATTATTCTGTGTTAGAAGTTTAGCGATTTTTTTGTTATTCGTCAAGATTGAAGTGCATTTTTGTTAAGATAATTCCCGATTTACCTGCAAATAAATTGCTTAACATTGCATTTTCGTTCATAATAGAAAGATAAAAAATGAAACGTTTTTCATTCCATTTCGTATATAAAGAAAACGAATCTATTAACCTGCTGGAGGTTCCACTATGAGTGATAAACCATTACAAAACCATAACCAAAATGATGCAATACAGTCTTCTGAAGGCATAGACAATCAATCATCACATCTTCCTTCCATGGAAAGTGAAACGGATTTACAAGATCTATTTAAGAAGCTCGACACTTTAGGAGAAGTAGAGCAACGTGAAGCTGGTGAATCGTTAGAAGCTTTAAAACGTCCGGTTCGAGAAATGATGGGCGATGAGTCAAATACATTACCAAAACAATTACATGAACTGCGGGAAGTCGTCGGACAGCTTGAGCCTGACCACTTAAAAGATTCACAAATCAAGAAACTATTCAATCGCCTCATTCGTCGTAACCCAATTGAACAATACGTACGACGCTATCAAACAGTCGAAGCACAAGTTGATCACATTGTAGAGGGCTTATTGACAGGAAAAGATAAACTGCAAGAAGATAACGTTATGTTAAAAGAACTAAAAGTTGTCGCAAGAGAGCGCATTGGTAATTTAAACGAGCAAATTTCAATGGGAAAAGAATTGCACGAAATGCTTGAAAAAGAGATGACGTCAGAAAAATGGGCGGATAATGCCAATGAATTGAAAAAAGGCCAATTAAAAGTGACGACTCGAATGAAAAATATGCAGCAAGCCGTTATGGTGTTGCAGCAATCTCTTGCATCTGTTGACCTTATAATGGAAAATAACGAAAAACTTGAAGAAGCCATTTTTAACGCTATTACGATGACAAAAAACATCATTACAGTAACAGCCTCCATTCAGCTTGCATTAACCAATCAGAAAAAGGTTATTTCTGCTGTCCAAAATGTGAATCAAGCAACAGAGTCTATGTTGCTCTCAAATGCGGAACTGTTAAAACAAAATACAGAAGAAACGTTAAAAACGTTAGAAGAGCCTGCGATTGCTCTTGATGCATTTCGAAAAGCGTACGATAATGTCTATAAAGCCATTGAACTTACGGAAGAATCAAATGAACGAATTGTTTCAAGCGGAAAGCAGTTTATAGAAGAAATGGATAAATTAAACTCAGAAATGCAAACAAAATTGCTAAATCGCTAAAACTGCAGGAGGTAGAGATGTGTGAAATTCTTTTCTACGACAGGACTACTTGATTTCTTCACACCTGCTTATAAGCGGCCTGTTGATGATCATATTATACAAGACGAGACAACGACTCGCTTAATAAACGACACAGAACGATTATTAAAACGAATGACTGAAAATGCGACGGGTAAAAATGAACGCAAAAATATCCGGCGACGTCAGAAAGACTGGGATATTCGTGTAAAGATTAATTACAACTATATTCGTCTTATTGTAGCTGATACAAAAAATTCTCGTTCTCCTATTCATAAACGGTTACGAATTGTTTGTTACCGAAAATATATTAAGTCTTCAAATGGAATGGGGAAAATTAAAGAAGCTACGATTCATTATTTAAAAGATGGACGGACACATGTACGCTCTCTCTTGAACGTCTCACACTTTAAAGGCATATTATATGGTATTCATCAATTAGACCTAGCGTATGTTGGAACGAAATCAACTGAAGTTTCACTAGAACGTTTGAGTGGTCATGAGCAACAATTAAAAAGTGAACACGCAAACGACATTCGGGTGCTTGTGCAAGAAGCGAAGCGCTATGTACAGGCAATGGACACCCTATCAATTGATCCAATGCTCGATAATCGCTTGCAACGAATTTTAACGCATGTAGGTAAACTGGAAGACGATTTTCAACTATTTGACTTTGAAGATAAACATACTGTACGACGATTATTACGAGAAGACATCCCTAACTTAATGGGTGCATTCTTTGCGCTATCTAAGCAAAATCAACTTGAGCAAAGGGATAATGTTTTTGTATCCCTTTCTAAAATGGAATTATCTCTCATCCGTCTCCTAGAAGAACTTGAGAAAACGAAAATTGAACGGATGAACCATGTGATGCGCTTGCAAGAATTACGCTACGGCGCTAATGAAAAGCAGAATGAAGAATAACGATTTAGGCGCTACACTTGCAGGAGTGTGGCGCTGTTCGTTATAATAGCAGTAAGATTTTAATGGTAAAGGTGAGGATGAAATGGATCGATATGAAGCGCAACAACAAATTGGCAGCCTTCTCGTCATCGATCTCGGTGAAAAGGGAACGTACTTAGGTGAGCTACTATCGGTACTGACCGAGCCAAAGAAACCATGGCGCGGACGTATTCAAATTAAATCTGTCGTAACGCTGCCTGAATTTATCTTCCAAAATGAAACGATTGCCATTCATGAAATTCCCTATTCGGAGGATGATGTCGATACGTTTGCGAGTCAGTATTTAACAACAAGATCGCCACATATACACGTAGAATCGTATATTGATTCCATTTTAACTGACTTAAAAAAACGGTATATTCGCTTGAAAAATAATGGTGCTCCTTCCGCTGTAGAGATAGAGGCTCTTGAAGTCTATATTAAAACAATGACAAGTCAAAAACGTAAAAAGAATCGTCTCGTAAAAAGTGAGCAACACGATGAAGAGCAAACGCCTTCATTTGTTGAGTATACCTTCCATGTAAAAGGTGACGATTATTTTCTTCAGGATTCTAAAGGTGAGCAACTACCGTTAACAGTCTCTCATTTTCACTATACTTGGAACCAACAAGGGCAGCTTGTTACTGGCCGCTACGAAGGTGACGGTATTTTTATTCGAGAAAACGGTAGCCGATTTATCCCAAACGAAGGTGATTTGATTCTCATTGATAAAGAACAGTTTAATCCGTACTCTATTTTCCAAACGGAATTAGAGCCAGCTGCCTTACAAGGTTTTGAGCACAACTTAGCGTTGCATCATGTATCTCATAAAGATCTGATTCATTGTTATAACGCTCTTATTGATCAACTGTTTCATTCTGAATCAACCACAACATTTCGAGGAGTTAATTTCTTAACGTATCAAACGGATGATCAGTTTGTTTTAGTACAACATCATTTTAAAAGAGAGCTTCGTTCACAACAACAGCCTACAAAGGACACTGTCTACGATCGATTTGAATTTACAACAGATAAAGGAAAACGAACAATCGCCCTTTATACAAATGCTTACCAATAAAAAGTGTAGTCCCATGAGGACTACACTTTTCTTGTTGAATCATGGCTCTCTTGATAAGAATACCATTTATATAGCTCATGACTCGTATCGTGACTAATATCTTTTACAGCAAAAGACTTCCCTGCCATACTTGATTGCACGTGTAACTCAAACGTTGCTAGTTCTTTACGCTTTTGTAGCCATGAAACTTGTTTTGCAATGGACTGAATTTTTCTTTTACGTGAAATGATAAGCGATTGCCCAATTGTCCGGTAGCGTAGCCAGACAAATTCACCTTCAGCCCCTGCACCTGCATCTTTGTATTGAAACCAAGCAAGGATGCTTGCAACAGCGATAACAATCAGTCCAAGAGAACCGATCCATCCCCAGAAGTATACTGCAGCAGCGGTTAACAGCACTGGAATGATTAGCATACGAATAAAAAAGCGTCTCGCTGCACGAGCTGGAGCTGCCGTTAACGGTGTGTCGATGGCATAGTCAGGAACAACGGTTTCCAAAAAACCTTGTAAATCCCTTTTATGGATAAGGGGTACGAGCAAGGTCGATCCTTGTTCATTGTTGTTTCCCCCTCCTGCCGACTCCACATATACAGAAACGAAACCAAATGGCTGTCGAATCACACTTCGAATGACTCGAATCGCTGTGATTCGACTATACGCTAGTGTTAATTGCCGTTTTTCTAACAAACCTCTTTGAATGACCATTTCTTTATCATACGTTTCAATATGAAAGTTTCCATAGGTAACAATGGTTATAATACTTGAAATGAACCAAGATAGAATTAGAACCACAATAGCCATGCCAATTAACAATAGCATACTTAAGCTAACGACTGTTTCAAAGGTATCTTCATATATAGAATCTGGAATAAATTGAGCTGTTTGCGAGAGCAACGCAATAACAGCAGATAAAACAAGACCAACACTACTTGAGGTGAGAGCAGTATACACTAATCGCCTTTTACCTAATTGCCAAACAGTACGGGGAGTCTGTTCTATTTCATCAAGTGGTTCTCCCTCATCATTCATATCTTCTTCTTCACCATTGGGCTGAGTCGCTGCACGTGGTTCTTTTAAAAGAAGCGTCCGAATCGAATCTGCTTCCTTTTTTGTAACAGCAACAAGCTCTGCCTCTGCTTCCATACCACCACCAGCTGTATCAATATTAACTTTCACAAGCCCAAAAATGCGTTGTAAAACGCCAGCCGAAATATTGATGGCTTGCACACGCTTTTTTTGAATGTACCGCTTTTTCTTTACAAAAACACCCTGTTCTACGTAAAGTTCGCCTTCTTCAAGAGAGTAGCGAAACTTATACCAGCTCAACCAGCTAAAGCCAATTGATACGAGGATTAATCCAGCTAACGCTAAGAAAAAAAGCCACAACAAGCCTTGAAAAAAAGCCACAATCGCAAACGGAACTGCAAGTTGAAAAAGTCCTTTAGCAGCATTAATAAAAATAGCTGCTACATGTTGCCGCTTTACCTCATTCATCTTCATGCACCGATGCAAGAGACGCAATCTGATCTCGCAATGCATCTGCCTCTTCTATAGTAAGTGTTGGAATTTGATGAGTTGTTGCGGCTGTTGTAATCGAGACCGCTGCCATTTTGTATCGTCTTAAAATTGGACCTTGTTCTGTATCAACGTGCTGTACCCGAACCATTGGCACAAGCGTTCTTCTCACGATTAAAACACCTTGTTGAATATCAATTTCATCGTCAAACACTTCGTATCGAAACCGGTACCATTGAATGGTTGGCCAAATGAGGATACGCGTTACACCATATACAATAACCAAACCGGCTAATACCCACGTAATCCAAGTAAAGAAACGTTCAAATATGTATGCCTGCACAAAAAAGTAGACAACTGGAACAAGAGCAAAAAACAATGTATCAAATAAATTCTGAATACGCCATACTTGAATTGCTTTTTTCGGTAATCGTAATTCAGGTTGCTTTCGCATACCATTCCTCCCTCTTTTAATAAAGGAATAACATGTCATTGCGACATGTTATTCCTCCTCATCAGTCACTTCAGTGATCGTTACACCTTGCTCTTCTAACCACGTTAACAATTGTTTATTTTCTTCTTGATCGTACAATAAGCCGATTGAGGGAACGATCTCGACCTCTTCTAAATGACCTTTTGCTGCATCATCAATAATTTCAACAATATCTTCTTTACCTTCTCGCTCTAGCTTCTCTCTTAGAGCATTTATCATCGGTGTCATGGTTTAACTCCTTTTATTTGTTTCGTGCTTCTGTCATTTGTTTCCAAACAGAGCCTTTTGCTTCTTCGCCACCTTGAATACGCTCTAACGCCATTTTCACTTGTAGCGCTACTTCGAATTCAGGGTCATCTTCCGCTGCTTGCAAAGCTGGAATTGCTTCGTCTGTTCCAACTTCATAAAGAAACATGGCAGCGCGCCAGCGAACAATTTTACTTGAATCTTGTAGAGAAGCAATCATAGCAGGAATCCCTTTTTCTGAACCAATATCAGACATACAATCGCCAGCTGTACGTCGTACCGTTACAGAAGGATCGTTCAACGCTTTTTCAAGAAGAGGTAATACACTTTCTGTTTCAATCATCCCTAAGTACATTGTTGCTAATCGACGAATGGACGCTTTATCATCTTGTAAAGCAAGCTCTAAAACAGGAAGGTCTTTTTCTTTTGGATCCATTTGTTCTAAAGATGCATAACGATTGCGCCAATCTGGATCTTGAAGCATTTCTCTCGTTACTTCTTTAAAACGTGCAGCAAACGCTTCAGCGGCTTCTTTTTCGCCTTGGGCAAGCTTCACTAAGCTGTCTAACCGTGTTTCTGAATAAGCGGCCTCTAACTCAGCTGTCACTTCATCAGCTACGTGCTCTAACTCACCGTAACGGGGTGCTTGATCATCCCACTTCCGCTCAAGTACGACGTTGTCCCCCTCTTGTTCAGCATGACCAATGGCTTGCACAAAGCGGTCAGGTAACGCTCTTCTTACTTCTCTTTCATCGTCTGTTACTTTTACTTGCATAGGAATTCCTTTAAACATCTGTACTTGAACACGGACTTCCCCGAAGCCTTCTTGAACAGATGCTTCTTGATTCTGATCTGACGCTTCACCAAATAATGCGCGAATTTCAGGTAAAACAACTTTCCAATCTGCTTTTGGGAATCGATCAACGGCTAAAAAATCACCTACGTGATAAACAGCTTTTATGCCTTCTACAGCTAGGATAGCTTGAATAAATGACGGTGCTTGATCTTTGTTTTTTTCGCTATAAGTGGTGCTAGCTCCGTCATGTGCTTCACTTAAATTCAATTTCATCGTATTGGGACTTGGTGTCGGTTCAATAGAACGAATATGCATACGTACGTTTCCTCCTTGAGGCTTTATTCTCAGCTAAATTTTAACATGTCTATTGTGCCTTTACCAGTCGAACGCCTCTCTCTATCATTCTAGTTCCCTAACTGCTGGTCCATCTGTTACAATACAAGAAAGGAGGCTTCATAACGATGAGATTTGCTTTTTTATCAGATATCCATGGTAACGCAACAGCTTTGGAAGCGGTTTTAAATGACTTGCGAACACAACACATTGATCAGATTTACATACTTGGTGACCTTTGTTTTAGAGGGCCTGAACCGAAGCGTGTTCTTGAGCTTGTACAAGGCTCTGGAGCAAACGTTCTAAAAGGCAACGCTGACGAATGGTTAATTCGTGGATTTAAAGATGGAGAAATCCCGAAGGAACGTCTTGAACTGTTTCAGAAAGAGAGAGACTGGACGTTAAGCCGTTTAGATCAAGAAGATCTTGACTACTTAAAAAACCTTCCAACAGAATTTCTTATTGACGATGGGCAAGATTTAATCGTTCACGCCTTTCACGCAACACCAGCTAGTTTATTTGATGCAGTTCCACTTGATGATACGGCTAAAATTGAAAATGACATTATGATTCGTGATGAAGCAGATATCTACATTTATGGCCATACGCACCACCCTTACATTCGTAGCATCCACGGCAAAAACGTTGTTAATACTGGTTCAGTAGGGATGCCATTTGATGGTCACCCACTCTCATCCTATGTCATTATTGATATTGAAGACGGGAATCATTCCATTCAATTAAAACGTGTTCCGTACAACCGTGAGCACGTTGTAGAAATTTATAAGCAAAGTGGCTATCCAAACATTGAAGAAATGGGCGCAGTTATCTACTACGCAGTACAGCCAAAATAAAAAAGAGACGTCGCTTCCCGTTTGTGGACAAGCGACGTCTCTTTTTTAAACAATCGTTGTTAAACTAGCCATAATGGACGCTATCGAAGCGTTTTCTCCGAACCTATTCACAACGAGTAGTTCTTTATTTAACAATACGGTTGTCGGTACACCTTCACAGCCAAACTGATCGTATACAGTTGTTCCGTCATCTTTTAGCACGAGGAAATGGTGATTGTGCTGTTTGAGCCACTCTTGCAAATCGACTTCGCCTTCACGCCCTGTTACATTAATAGTGACAAAACAAAGTTGATCTTGGTCCATCGTTTGATAGAGTGCTCTTTTAGCAGCTAGATCTTTATAAGAATCTGGGCACCAAGACGTCCAAAAAGTGAGCATAACTGGACGCCCTTTCGCCTCTTTTTCCAATTCCCAACGTTCTCCACTACCTAATTTGTTTAATTTAAAATTCATAAAAACACCTCTAAGAAAAAAACGTTCTCTGTAAAAAGAACGTTTAACAATGTTCGTTGTATGCTGTCGCCAAGTTACGAATGATGGCTTCAGGTTCTGCTCCCTCAATCTCTTCTCTAGGTATAAAATGAACCACTTCATTTCCTTTCAGCAATGCCATTGAAGGAGATGATGGCGCATACTCTGGAAACTTCGCACGCATTTGCGCTGTCGCGTCGCGATCTTGACCAGCAAATACGGTCACCAGTTGGTCAGGTGTGCGATCATGTTTTAAAGAATAAATTGCTGATGGACGTGCAAGCCCTGCCGCACAGCCACAAACAGAATTAATAAACACTAGTGTTGTTCCCTCTGCATCAGCCATAAACGTGTCCACTTCATCAACTGTTTTTAATTCTTCAAAACCAGCGTCTGTTAATTCTTTTCGCATCGGTAAAACGACTTGGCGCATGTATTCTTCATATGCTGTTGACATTAGTAGTAACCTCCTTTAAATGGTGCTGCAAATCGATCACAGACTTAAATTGATACGATAAGCGAATCTTTCTTCCATCCTTATAATAAATCATCGCTGGTACACTTTCAATTCGATTGCTCATCGCAAATTCAGGCGCAAGCTGTAGATTAAGTTTTAAAATAGGATCTGTAAACTCTTGAAGGCTCTCAACAACGTGAAGCATTTGTTCTGCTAGTTGACACGTTCCGCAAAATGGTGAGGAAACATAAACCCAACCTGTCCAATTCTGTTGTAGCCGCTTGTTAAGCTCTACAATGGAAGTTTCAATCATGAGTTGTTAATTCACCTTTCTTAGATAAGTTCAATACAAGCATGTCTTCTGCCACAATGACTGAAGGGAATGCTGTCTTAGCCTCATGAAGATAAAACGTTTCATTTTGGGCATAACGTGATGAGATGTGGGTTAAAACAAGGTGTTTTACATGGGCAGAAGTCGCCAGCTTTGCCACATCTTGAATGGTTGAATGTCCAAAGTCTCCTGCATGGGCTTGGTGATCAGAAGCAAATGTTGCTTCATGAACGAGTACATCGGCTTCCTTAGCTTGTACACTTACTTCCTCCACCGGAGCCGTATCTCCGCAAATAACCACCGTCCTACCTTTGATTGGCTCCTCGACGTAAAGAGAGCCATCAAGCCACTCTCCGTTTTCAAGTTGAACATGCTCACCTTTTTTAATCGCTGCATACAAAGGTCCAGGTGAAACGCCTTTCTCTTTTAATGCCTCTACATCGAGCTTTCCCGGCTTCGCTTGTTCTTCTATACGGAAACCAAAGCTTTGAACAGGGTGTTGTAAAGAGAACACCGTAATAGCACAGTCTTCATGTTCGAATTGACAAGAGCCAGCCAATTCAACAATGGTAAACGGGTATTTTAAAGCTGTATTCGTTGCCGCTAAAGAGCGCTCTATATACGCTTTAATACCTTTAGGGCCATAGAGCGTTAATGGTGTTTTCCCACCTTGAAAAGAGCGACTACTTAATAATCCAGGTAATCCATACACATGATCACCGTGAAGATGGCTTATAAAAATCGTCGAAATGGCCGGTATTGACAATGCTGAATGAAGAAACTGATGCTGTGTAGCTTCCCCACAATCAAATAACCAGACACCTCTTTTTTGTTCTAAAAACCGTAAAGCAAGTGCACTAACGTTTCGCTTTTTTGCCGGAACACCTGCTCCTGTTCCTAAAAAATGAAATTCCATCGCTTATTGTTCCGCCAACTTATCCGCAAACGCTTTAGCATAGGGTGGTAAATCTGGTGGGCGTCTGCTTGAGATAATATGTCCATCACCGATAACGGCTGTATCGTGCCATGTAGCCCCTGCATTAACCATATCGTCCTTAATACCTGGTGTGCTAGTTACATTTTTTCCTTGTAGGATATTTGCCGAAATTAATACCCAGCCCGCATGACAAATTTGTCCAATTGGCTTTTGAGCTTGATCCATTTCCTTCACAATAGAAAGCAGGGTTTCATAGCGTCGTAACTTATCTGGTGCCCATCCACCTGGAATTAAAATACCGTCATAATGAGAAACTTGCACTTCATCAAATTCGTACGCAGCCGTTGCTGGTACTCCATACTTACCGATATAGGTCTTTCCTTTTTCATGTCCTACAAGATCAACAATGGCACCTTCTTCTTGTAAGCGAAGAATTGGATACCAAAGTTCTAAGTCTTCAAATTCTTCATCTACCGCAGCGATAATTTTCTTTCCTTTTAACCTCATATTGTCTCCTCTTCTTCTATTAAATTAGTAATGAAAATAGACTTTCATTTTTATTTACTTCTTCGTAACCAAAGCCTAGCTCGTTCATTCGCTGAATGAGCCCATCATAATCTTTATTCGACTTTAACTCGATGCCAATTAACACCGGTCCGCTTGATTTATTGTTTTTCTTCGTATATTCAAAGCGGGTTATGTCGTCTTCAGGTCCAAGTACATAGAGAATAAATTCTTTTAACGCTCCAGCCCGCTGAGGAAATTCTATAATAAAGTAGTGTTGTAATCCTTCATATACGAGAGAGCGTTCGCGTATTTCTTCCATACGACCAATATCGTTATTTCCACCGCTAACCACGCAAACGACGGATTTCCCTTTGATTTTATCCGCATAAAGATCTAAAGCTGCTATTGGCATCGCACCAGCAGGCTCGGCAACAATCGCATTTTCATTGTACAGTTTAAGAATCGTCGTACATATTTTTCCCTCAGGGACTAAAATAATATCATCTAAGTATTGTTTACAAATATTGTACGTTTTTTCACCGACACGCTTAACTGCAGCTCCATCCACGAACTTATTAATTTCAGGGAGCTCCACTACACCGCCTTGCTTGATCGCTTCTTTCATCGATGCGGCGCCAGCTGGTTCACAGCCAATCATTTTAGTGGCGGGACTAATGCTTTTAATATATGTTGAAATGCCGCTAATCAAACCCCCACCGCCAATGGATGAGAAAATGAAATCAGGGGTTTCTTCCATATCATTCAATATCTCCAAGCCAACTGTTCCTTGACCAGCGATAATGTGATCCTGATCAAATGGATGAATAAACGCTAGGTTGTGTTCATCGCGGTAGCGCATAGCCTCTGCATAAGAATCATCAAACGTATCGCCAGTTAATCGAACATCAACATAATCTCTGCCGAAAAATTCTACTTGCGCGACTTTTTGCTTCGGTGTTGTTGAGGGCATAAAAATAACGCCTTTAATTTTTAATGCTTGGCAAGAATACGCAACACCTTGGGCATGATTCCCTGCACTTGCACAGACTACACCAGCGTTTAATTCTTCTTTTGACAGCGAAGAAATTTGATAGTACGCTCCTCGAATTTTAAAAGAACGGACAACTTGAAGATCTTCACGTTTTAAATACACCGTACAACCGTACCGCTCTGAAAGTACTTGATCCTTTTGCAATGGCGTATGAGTAATAATGTCTTTAAGCATTTGATTTGCTCGAATAATATCTTGTAGGGTTGTCGCCATTTTACTACGTCCTTTCAGCTTAAACATTTACACATAAAATACTTCTTATAATGAAATAATCTTACCATAGTGTCGTACAAATAGAAATGGAATAGTGCGCTTGCACAAGCTGCATTCATCTCTTATAATAGAAGGTGTGAACGTTTGCACGTCCCTATACATAGTTGTAAACCGTCATTAAAGGAGGTTATGTCGTGTTCAAAAAAAGCGTTGTTGCTCTAATTATGATTGTGATTCTTTCTGTTCTTGTTTATGAACCAACTGCTTTAGCAGCTGCTGCAGAAGCTAGTGAAGGCGATAGTCCGGATACGATGTTACGATGGACGTTAAATATATTGTCTATTGCTACTCTAGGATTTTTGTCGTATTTAATTATTTTTGATCGTAATTAAAACCAATTAAGTATACTTAATTGGTTTTTTTGCGCAAAAAACCATCTAACGAATGGTCGTTAGATGGTTTTGTTGTTTGCATGCTTAATTTCTTCTAAAACTGCGTCAAGTACAAACGTAACAGATTTAAACGTTTCTCTTTGCCTTCTCATTCCAGAGGATGGATAAAAAGACTTAATCGCAACTACGTCTAAATTTTCAACTGTTTGTTCTACTTGGCTCACGTGAACAAGCTTTGTATAATGCTGCATCAGAAAAGGCTTTACTAGGCTTGCCCATTCCTGTGCGAGTGGCTGTACTTGATCAGCAAAGGGTTTTACTTTTCCATAAAAATCAACTTCATAAGCAGGATCCTTTTTTACAACATCAATATAGAAAGTTTCTGCTTCTTTTGTAAGCGCGCGTAGCGCTTCCGTCGTCTGTTTTAACCTGTCCATTCGTAACACCTCGACTGTTAGTGTAGCAAGGAATAACGAATTTTAAAAGCTAAAAAAAGAAAGAATGGCTTTCCATGTCCGATGAGGATAACGCTTTGGCTCTTTAAACGGTCTACCATTGCCATCGTCTTCTTGTTGATACCGCTCTTCCATTTGAATTAAACGATTTTCAAGCCGATCCAAAACCTTCATCATATCATCAAGTTCTGAACGATGCTTTAAAAGCTGATAGCTAACAACATCATCCGCTTTCGTCTCTAATCGTTGCTCAAGTACGTGAACTTGCTGGTACATTTGCTCTAACTTTGCGTCATATTGCTTCTTTGGAACTGATGGGATACGCTTTTCCTTTTTGTGCTTCGAATCCGAATCAAGTGATATGTCTTTTAACTTTTTTCCTGCTCGCAACTGTTCCTGTATAGAGCGAAATAATGGTACATGTTCATCTGTATATAAAAAATGTCCCTGCTCGTTTACATCGCACGAAATCTTAAAAAACTTTGTCCATCGTTGAATGGTCGTTGGGTTGACACCTAGCTCCATTGATACTTCCTTTGTTTTATAACTCGCCATTTTCGGTTCACTCCTCAACCTTTTGTCGTTGCTATACACATTCTCCCTTCACTCTGTTATTCCTACAAGGCTGACAAAACTAGTTTTCATTCAACAAAGATTGTAGAAATCCATTTTATCCCCATTTATTCGACGGATAATTTGCGATTTGTTGCCTCATACTGTTGCTAAGGGGGTGATTTTGTTGAAAGAGAAAAAACAACGACAAAAAGAATCAAAGAAAACCACGAAAAGAGAGCGTGCCACTACGGATTTAGACAAAAAACTAGGTGGTCCAAATCGACCAGCGGAATAAATAAAAAAAGCTGTATCACACAGCTTTTTTTATTTGTCTTTTGTTAGCCAGTTCAACCAAGCTAGTTCCATTTGAGCTACGTACACATTGACTTTTTTCGGCTTACATACTTCCAGCGGTGTAAAAAGCCGCTCTACTTTCTCTGGTTGCTGGGACTCATACCAATCCGTTTGTTCAACGTTAGCATGTGAACATCGAGGGTACACGACTCGAAGAGGTAAACTTTTTCTCGTGACACCATAATCGCCTCTTGAGCCAGTTGGTTCTACTTCATCCATAAATTGATGAAATGAATACTGTAGTGTTGGGTGATACAGTAAATGAGCTAACCGTTTTCCTAGTTCAATTCTTTTTATCGGGTTTGCAAAGTTTTTGACACATTCACCATACATTGTATTCACCGTACACGGTAACTGTGGGAAAAGAACATGGCTAAAATGAAGGTAAGACTCCATTTTATATAAAGCCGATTGAAAAAATGCTTCTACTTTTGATCGTTGAAACAACCGCTCCTCCACCATCATTTGTTCATTAATGATCAATGCAATTAAAAGACGCCATTCATCTTTCTCTTCTAAAAATCGATTCCACTCTCGTATCATAAAAATAGACACACCATGTTCTTGTAGCGATAACACGTTCCATTTTCCAGTTCGTTTATACGCTTCATACATTACTAGCTGAGGATAAGCGTCTCGAAAAATGAGCCAGTTTGCCCGTTCATAAATCCAAGCAATGTTCTGTCTTGTTGAACGAGATAATAAAGAACGGAAGGGTTCAATGGTTAAATCTGTTAAATTCCACCCCGCATTACGAGACACCATCCCGGCTAAACGTGCCCAACGAATTTCTGGATGCTTACGTCCAAATTGCTCATATGCCTTTGTTCGTGCTATATTGTCAACATTAAAAGTAGCTACTCGTCGATCCATTTCATGTTTTCCCTCATTTTTTCATTAATTTTTCAACAGATCGCGTGTTCTCTTCCGTTACTTTTTTCCATTGTATGTTAAACTATAGATTGGCTTACTAATTACCTTTCCTCGATATCTTCAAAACCATGCGAACAATTTTACCGGGAAGGTTGTGAGAACTTGTCTATTCAATATCCTAATGGAAAACGTTATCGGACGAATCAACAATTAAATAAGCCAAATGCATCTATTGCTTATGGTGGAAGAGGTATGTCTTTTGAAGCGGACATCGATGAATCGAATCAATTTTACTTAATGAAAGAAAAAGCTGTTATTCATAAAAAACCAACGCCTATTCAAATTGTACAAGTAGACTACCCAAAGCGTAGTGCCGCCGTCATTAAAGAGGCCTATTTTAAACAAGCATCTACCACCGATTATAATGGCGTATATAAAGGTCGTTACATTGATTTTGAAGCGAAGGAAACTAAAAACAAGACGTCCTTTCCTTTGCAAAATATTCACTTACACCAAGTCAATCATATGCGAACGGTTGTTCAGCAAAATGGTATTTGCTTTTTATTGATTCGTTTTTTCTATACACAAGAAGTCTATTTGCTCGATGCACCTACACTGATTTCGTTTTATGATAACCAAAAAGAGCGAAAGTCAATAAAAAAAGCAGATATCGAAACATACGGTCATATGGTTCATACAGGATATCAGCCGTTTGTTGATTATTTACGAACGGTCGACGAACTCTATATTAAGTAAGCATCAAAGGGGAGAAAAAGATGGCAGATGAATACAAATCACGCCAAGAGCGAAAAACTGCGCAAACAACGAGTAAAAAAAGTAAAAAATCAGCTGGAAACGGTGGCACTGGTGGCAAAAAGCCAAAAAGATCGTTAATAAAGAAAATTGTACTTGTCTGTCTTATTTTGTTCGGTATCGGTTTGATCGGTGGCGGTGTTGCCGTTGGCGTTATTCTTGCAAACGCCCCTGATATTGAAAGAGAAAAGCTAATGCTTCCTCAATCTTTACAAGTACATGATATGGACGATGAGCTTGTGTTCACGCTAACCGGCGGAGAAAATCGGATTAATGCGGACATTAACGATATGCCTGACCACCTTCAAAATGCATTTTTAGCAATTGAAGACCATCGCTTTCGTGATCACTTCGGTGTTGACGTCCGCCGTTTAGGTGGAGCCGTACTTGCCAATCTTCGAGAAGGCTTTGGTGCTGAAGGTGGTTCGACCATTACACAGCAGTTAGTAAAGAACTTATTTCTTTCGCAAGACAAACAGTTAACAAGAAAAATTCAAGAAGCGTATTTAGCGATTCAACTTGAACGAATGTACTCAAAAGACGAGATTTTAGAAATGTATTTAAATCAAATTAACTTAGGTCCGTCTGCAGGTTACGGTGTTCAGCTTGCTGCTGAAGCTTATTTTGGCAAAGATAACTTACAAGACTTAACGATAGCAGATGCTGCCGTACTCGCTGCGATTCCACAACGTCCACGTGACTTTGACCCTGTAAGAAACCCAGAAACGAATGAAAAACGTCGTAACGTCGTTATTGACCGAATGGAACGAGAAGGGTTTATTTCAGCTGAAGACGCTGAAGAAGCACGTACTACAGATATAAACGATCAAATTAATTATACCGAAACAGAAAACTCAGGTTGGTATACATTTTATGATGAAGTGTTAAAAGAACTTGATGACCTTGGCTTTACAACTGATGAAATTTACCATTCAGGATTAAAAGTGTACACGACACTTGACACTGAAGCCCAGGACTTAGTAGACGCTGTCTTAAAATCTGGAGAGTATGAAGGCCTACCATTCCCTGATAACGAAGATTTTCGTGTTGGTGTCACATTACTTGATACGAAGTCAGGTGCAGTCCGCGCTATGGGAAATGGAACAGAAGAAAATGATGCTCGGGTAAACAACTACGCTTCTATTCAAACGAATCATGGTTCGGTTATGAAGCCTCTACTTGGCTACGGACCAGTTATTGAAGAAGAACAATGGTCAACAGGTCATATTATTGCAGATGAACCTTATAACTACTTAACCGGCGAAAAAGGGCCTGTGCGAAATTTTGACCGCCAATTTAAAGGAAATATGCGCATGCGTCAAGCGTTAGCAGAATCACGAAACGTCCCTGCCGTTAAGGCGTTAAATGAAGTTGGTCAAGAACAAGCATACGAATTTTTAGAGCGCATGTTTGTACCAGGTGGGGCGCAAGTTGAGTCTGGTATATTAGGACCAGCAGAAGGATCGACAAAAGAAATTGCCGCAGCGTACGCTGCCTTCGGAAACAACGGTGCTTATACTGAACCGTACACGATTCGTAAAATCGTCTATCCTGATGGACGCGAGATTGACGTTCAGCCTGAAACAGAACAGGTAATGGAAGACTACACAGGTTATATGGTTACGGATATGTTGAAATCAGTCATGACAGACGGAACCGGTACGAGTGCACAAGTGCCAAATGTACCAATAGCTGGAAAAACAGGAACATCAAACTTTTCAGAAGCAGAAATTGCTAATTTAAATGCTGCTGCAGGTACTACTGTCTATCCAACGTCAGCATTTACAGGTTACAGTACAGAATATACACTGTCCACATGGATTGGCTTTACTGATCGACGGGGAGATAATTATTTAACAAACGACCACAATCAAATTACGCGTAATTTATTCCGTCACATTATGACGGGTGTCCACCAAGGTGTTCAAGCATCTGACTTTACCATGCCCGATTCGGTGGAACGTATTAGCGTCGAACGTGGAACAGGAATGTTACCAAGCGCAGGAACGCCAAGTAGCGAAATTGTCTCTGAATTATTTGTTCGTGGAACAGGACCTTCTCAAGTATCGGAAGAATTTGCTCAAGATATTCCTGACCCAAGCGGACTTGATTACAGTTACGATGAAGAAGCTGGCACCCTAACCTTCTCTTGGTCCTACCCTGCTGATTTATTAGATGATGTTGAGTTTGAAACTTCCATTAGCTCAGGTTCATTAGATGTTTCATCTGACTCGTTAACTGCTACTGTTAACGGCGTAAGTCCTGGAAGCTATACCTTTAGCATTCGTGCCCGGGCAACTGACGGAACGAGTGGAGCTAGTTCCTCGGTTTCAATAACAGCTACTATTGAAGACGAAGATGATGATGATGACGAGGAAGAAGAAATTGAAGAGGATGACCCAGTTGAAGAGGAACCAGCAGAAGAGGAGCCATCTCAAGATGAAGATGGTAATGATGATGACACGAACGGTGAAAACAACGATGGTTCATCAGATGACGATTCTTCAAATGACGACTCTTCGAATGATGATTCTTCTACAGATGATGGTTCAACCGATGGTGATGATACAGGCTCTGGAGAGCCAGCTGACCCTGGGAATGAAACCGATGATTCTGATTCGAACTCTGACCAACAAAATACAAATGATGACGATCAAGAATAGCAAAAAAGCATAGGGATTAATCCCTATGCTTTTTCATTTACCCATTGTTGTAAGGCACTACGTTCTGCTTGAATGCTTTCTTGAATCGTAGCTGTATAAAGCTGTCGCCGCTTCGTGATCTCTGCCACAACTTTTGCTTCTAACAGCTTGGCTTGTTTTTCAAACAATTTTGTACTTATTTCTTGTAACATTTGTTGAGTATGTTCCTCTTCTTTCCTTAGACCTGCACGTATTTGCTGAACGAGCTCTTCTACTAACGTTTCTTTCACTTGTTTCACTCGACTGCCTTCAAAAAAGTCTTTCAGAGATTGAAATGACCCAACGTTTGACTCAATAGAAAGTGTTGTTGTTAGCGTTCCTTGCAATGTCTCTAATTGGATCGATTGTTTTGCATGCGGAAATTGAAATCCAGGTACGGTAGCTTGAACAGACTGTTGCCATTCTTTTTTCCACTGCTCAAATGCCCGTTGAAGCATAAGACTAATGCGGGTCATCGTTGCTTTTAACTCTTGATTTAGATAAAAAACACTATCTTCATTCCATGTTGCTAACTGGGCAGCTAGCACTTCCTTCTGTTTTTTTCGAGATGGGCCAACAATCGTAGCCACGTTGATAAATTCAATGAAACGATCACGGCTTACATACGGAATGCGCTCACGTAAATAAGCAAATAACTCACTCGCCTCTTGCTCCACTTTCATATGGAATGACTTCCCGTAATCTTGCTTAAACGAATCCAGCATCGTACTTAACTGTTGTTCAAATTGTTGTTGCTGGGCTTGCTTTTTTTCATCAGAAAGCGCTGTAAACACTTCTGCTTCCTGTAAATACAGTACATATTGGTTTACATTTGCTACAAATAACGTTCGATTTGCTTCCTTTAAAGACGTTAATAATGGTCCATAAAGCTCTTGTTTAAAGTAATCAAAATCTGTTGATGAGGCTTGTTCTTCAAATACATTTTTGCTTGAAAGAGAAAACAGGGCAGGGTCATCAATTCCTGCTTCTTCAAGTGATCGCATGACAAATGATTCTACACCTTGGCGCTCTTGTTCATTTGCCGCTAAATCAATTGCATTTAAAATAAAATATAGCTTTTTTGAAGCAAACTGCTTATTCATTTTACCTAATTGCTCAATAAACTGGGCATCCGCTCGTGAAAATGAATGGTTATAGTACGTTACATACAATATGGCATCAGAGGCTTTTACTTGTTCATACGCAACATTTGTATGTCGTCCATTAATAGAGTTGACCCCAGGCGTATCCACTAAAGTCAAGCCTCTTTTCGTCCATTCGCACTCATAATAAATTGTCGCATTGGCAATCAAACAAGCAACATCTTCATTGACGATTTTCTCGCTTAAATCAGCCAGGGACACGACTTCGTCTTGCTCAACAAAGGACTCAAAACGTTTCATACTTTTCTGTAACGTTTCAATATAGGACAAAGCTTGTTTTTTTGCTGCCGTTGTGGCTTGATACGTTTTCGTGCGAAAGCGCTGAAACTGTTCAAGCGTAAGCGACACGTCTAATAACTGGGATATCGAAGTTAATTCCCCGCGTAATTGTTCATATGTCTTGTACTGGACAAAGACATCACCGTTTGCATAACCCGATGTGGGACGAGTTACAGTTGTCACCGTCGCTGTTGTTGGGTGAGGAGAAGCTGGTAATACTTTTCCCCCTAATAATGCGTTCGCCAAACTTGATTTTCCTGCACTAAACGCGCCAAATAATGACAAGGTAAATTGCTCTGTTTGAATATGTGCAATCTCTTGCTCAAGCTGTTCATGCCAATCTTGCGTATACGCTTTTTTTTCAAATTGATTCATCGTTTTGTGCAACGCTGCAATCGCTTCATCTGTTACGCGAATGTGTTCATTGGTCAATCGACGTTCTGTTTTAATCGTTGGTAGAAGAGTGGCTTCAGTGCTTTGTTTCACTTGCTCTTTCCACGATGACGGGCTGTCTTCAAAATGAACTTTTTTTGTCACTATTTCCTTTAACGCATTCGAAAAAGCCCCTTTATCATCTCTTCGGTTTGCTTCCTTCATTATTTCACGAATAACCGTTTCTTTTCGCTCTCTTGCAGATAAATAGTGAGACACATAAGGCTTCATCGCTTCAAGTTGATGTCGCCTCTTATGGGCTTCTTGCTTTTTCTGTTCATCGTAAACCCGCAATTGCTCTTCTGCAATGGAGAGTACATCAAGTGCTTGCTTCTTTAACTGCCGTTTAATGTCTTCTGTTCGCTCTTTTGTATACTGGTAGACAAATGAATCAGCGAATGTTGTCTTCGGCACGGCTTCCTCTAGAAAAGATGGCGTTGCCGTAAATGAAAGGGATTGAATAGCGTCTAAAAATATAGATTGGTTTGTCATTTCTTCTAAAGGAAGCGATTGCAGAGATTGTCTTAGATGAAACACAAGCTGTTTGTTAATTTGATCATTAAGCTCATGTAATACCTCTTCTTGACGATGTATTCTCTCTTGTGCCATTTTTCGCTTCGATGCAAAGAGACCCATTTTAAAATTCGGGCGCATAGCGTCAAGCCAGTTAGCTGTTTTTTCTGTTAAGATTGAATTAAATACCGTTGCTTGTCGAAACAAATTGTCCCATTCCTGTAAAAAGTGCTGATGGCGAGCCACTGAACCTTGTTCAGCTTGTGCTACTTTTTCTACATGCTCCTCATAATTCTCAATATCAGTTAACTGATATCCCTTATGTTGAAGAGTTTCAGTAAAACTGGCCCGTTCCTCAGCCCAATCATCCTCTACTCTTCGTTGAATCGATTTATAAAAACTGTGTTCAATTTTTGTTTTCCCTGCTTTGACTAATTCATGTCCATAAAAAAATAGCGACATTAAAACAGCTTTTAAACGCTCAAGCTCATCATGTGGTGACTCTTTAATCGTTGTAAAAAACAAATCGTGATACGCAATTCCCCATTCCGCAAGTGTATCTAAAATACTCTGTTTGTAGCTTTGAAAAGACAATTCGTCATCACGATGTTTATCAACTTGGTTGACAACAATAAAAAGGGGTTTTCCCTCATCAGAAAGTTGCTTTAAGAAACCTAGATTGGTTTCTGATTTAACGTGGTTGTAATCCATCACATAGAGTAAAATATCAGTCGTGAAAAGCGCTTCTAATGTCACATGTTGGTGGGTTGGATCAGTTGAATCAACACCTGGTGTATCAATTAAGCTACCCGCATGTTGCAAAAACGGTATCGGCGCATAGATCATTAGTTTCTCAACATTTGCCCCATCCATGGCGTACCTTTTAATTGCCGCCCAGTCAATTGTTCCTCGGAAAGACTTTTCCGTACCATCTGTATGCACAACTACTACTTCTAGATCACCATGAGCTATCGTAATTTGATTGGCACTTGTAGGTATTGGACTTGTAGGTAAAATGGGCACACCTGTTAAATGATTGATTAAAGATGACTTTCCAGCAGAAAAATGTCCACTTAACGCAATGGATAACGTGTTTTTACTTTGAATACGTTCCCACTGAAGCTGTTCGTTGTCTGTTAAATTCGCATGCTCTTTTACGTCATTCACAGCTGACTTCCTCTCTTTGACAATTTCTTCAACAGATCGACCCGCTCATTCAGTTTGTTCAGATCTTCCATAAAGGAGCAAAGCTGAACAAACCCTCGGTCTCCTTGTCCATGTAAAACAAATAACACACGATCCGCTGCATTTAAGGGTGCATGAGTAAACGTATGTACATCATGTGCTACTTGCGTTAACTTTACTCTTTGGCCATTCAACCAGTATAGGCTTTGTAGCATAAACGCTTTCATAACTAGCTGTTCATGAGCGATTTCTTTACCCTTTCCTTCTTTAAGTAAAGCCAGATGCCGATCTTTCTGACAGGTAAACGTGCGTTGGAGCTCACGGATTGCTTCTGTTGTATTGACTTGCCACGGCTTCGTAAATGCCGTTATATCTTCCATAAAGGGATAGCTTAGCTGGCGCGTTATAAAATCTTGTCCCTCGTCTACATAAACCTCTTCTCCATCACGATAAAAGGGAGCTACACAGAAAGAGGAAGGAACCTTTTTATACATGGTCCTTCACTCCTTTTAATCGTTTTTTCCCTTCTCTGCACATAAAGGCCAATGGACATTGCTGACATTGGGGGTTTTGTGCTTTACAATGATAGCGACCAAAGAAAATCATTCGGTGATGGGCATCAGACCAATCAGCTTTCTCAATTTTCTTTTCAAGTGTTTCTTCTACTTGTTTAACAGAGTCTTTCCAACGACATATACCAAGTCGCTTTGATACACGTTCCACATGTGTATCAACAGCAATAGCTGGAATATTAAATGCTACACTTGTAACGACATTGGCAGTTTTTCTTCCAACACCTGCGAGTGCTTCTAAATCTTCTCGAGCAGACGGAACCTCTCCGTTATGATCGTCGAGTAACGATTGCGCCATTTTTTTTATGTTTTTTGCTTTATTTCGATATAATCCAATTGAACGTATGTCCATTTGTAGTTCCTCAATTGGAACTGCACAATAATCTTCAGGTGATGTGTATTTAGCAAACAACCTTGGTGTTACCCGATTGACTAATGCGTCTGTACATTGTGCCGATAGCATCACTGCAACGAGTAATTCGAACGGATTAGCGTGAACTAGTTCACACTCCGCTTCAGGGAACATGTCTCCCATTTTATCGATGACAAATTGGGTATCTTTTTTCGATAACATCGTGCTCTCCTTATAAATTTTCTAACCAATTGAATCCCGGTATGTTTTCTGATTGCTTAGCCGTTTGTCGTTTTTCCTTGTTGATCGGTAAGTTGGTTTTCTGCCTAAACCGTTCACTATGGGCATGAGCCTGTTCTACCGTTCGAACGCCATTGCGTTGCCACTCAAACAAAATCCGATCAATGTAGCGGAAATTCAATTTGCCCGAAATAACGGCTTCCTTTAATGCAGCTTGAATGAGCTCTATCGTATAGGTATCTTGATCAATCCACATCGAAATGGTTTCCACTTCAATTGGTGAAAGTGGTCTGGCAAACTCTTGTTCAAATTGTTGAAACAGTTGTCCTTCAACTTCTTCTGTTTTTGTACCTTCATATTCACTTTGTTCAGTCTCTACATAATCAATTAATTGGAGCCATAGCGGGTCAAGTGAACAATATTCATACACCATATTCGTTTCATCATCCCGCTTATTTTTTATTGACAATAGCCGCTTACGTACGAGCTGGCCAATTTTTTCAGCACATTCTTCTATAGACAGCGTCATTTGTTCACTTAACGTTTGCGGAGTTGGAAACGAATCACCATTATCAATTAATCGTTGAATTTGTATTAGTAGAACGAGCTCCGTCTCGTTCATATTTAACTTTGTGTAATGCTTTAACAGTAAATGGGGCACAGTGACTTGCTTTTGCTGAACCCATTTTAATAAGACTGTATCGTCCACAGTTACCACCTCTAACAACTCTTAGTATAACACGTTTACTTCTCTTGAAGCAGTAGAAAACAAGTCGTGATTAAAAGGAATTCACTCTTTTTACAAACAAAAAAACACCTTACGTACATGCTATTACGCGGTAAGGTGTTTTTTGTTTTTCTTATGGGTACAAACGATTTAACAGGCGCGGGAACGCTATTGTTTCTCGGACATGTTCAATGCCTGAAAGCCAAGCAACAGTACGCTCTAATCCTAATCCAAACCCTGAATGTGGGACTGAACCGTATTTTCTTAAATCTAGATACCACTGATAAGCATCTAACGGTAATCCATGGGCTTCGATTTCTTGTTTTAACAAGTCGTAATCATGAATCCGTTCGGACCCACCAATAATTTCACCGTAACCTTCTGGCGCAATTAAATCGGCACATAATACAACATCATCTCGATCTGGAGCTGGTTGCATGTAAAACGGCTTCAGAGATTTCGGGTAACGGGTAATAAATACTGGTTTATCGTAATGCTCTGCTAACGCAGTCTCATGAGGTGAACCAAAGTCGTCACCCCAGACAATATCGTCAAACCCTTTCTCATGTAAAAGCTCTAACGCATCGTCGTATGTCACTCGAGGAAACGGTCCTTTAATTGCGGCAAGCTTTTCTTTGTCTCTTTCCAAAAGATCAAGCTCTAGATCACAATTCTTTCGTACCTGTTCAGCTAAATAACACACATATTCTTCTTGTATGTCTAAGCTTTCTTCATGCTCAACAAAAGCCATTTCTGGTTCAATCATCCAAAATTCAATGAGATGGCGTCTCGTTTTTGATTTTTCCGCTCGAAAGGTTGGTCCGAAAGTGAATACGCGATTTAACGCCATTGCACCAGCTTCAGCGTAAAGCTGTCCACTTTGGGATAAAAACGCATCTTCATCAAAGTATTTTGTATGGAATAACTCAGAAGTACCCTCAGGGGAGCTACCTGTTAAAATAGGTGAATCTAATTTAGTAAAACCTTTTGAGAAGAAGAAATCATACGTTGATTTAATGATTTCATTCCGTATTTTCATCACAGCATGCTGTTTTTTTGAACGAATCCATAAGTGACGATTGTCCATTAAAAACTCTGTCCCATGTGCTTTAGGTGTAATAGGATACCCCTCTGCTTCATGAATAACATTAAGATCCGTTACTGTCAGCTCGTAGCCAAATGATGAACGCTCATCTTTGCGAACAATGCCAGTAACATAAAGCGAAGATTCTTGGGTTAATGATTTTGCTTGTTGAAAGAGTGTTTCTGCTACTTCTGCTTTTACTACTACACCTTGAATAAAGCCTGTACCGTCTCGTAATTGCAGAAAAGCGATCTTTCCACTTGATCGTTTATTTGCAAGCCATGCACCGATGGTTACTTCTTTGTCTACATATTGACCTACTTGGGCAATCGTTGTTTTCAAAACTGTCATTCCTCCTGAACGTCTTTCTTTTCAACGTTTCTTTTTCCGACTAACATTATAACTGACCGCGGGATGAAAGTCGATAGAAGCCCACTCTTCGCTGTTAAGCTGCTGTGTGAATACTGTAGCTCTTTAAATATGCACCTGTTTCAAACAGTGTATAATAAAAAACTCTAGAACCATTTGTCACGTATGTAAATTCATACACTGGTTGTCCATTCTCAACACCAAGTCGGATTGATTCAAATGACGTTACGTTTAACTCTTGTGATACAGTATCAACCATTTCACTTTTTTCTACACCCTCATGAGGTGACAGCAAATAATATTCATCTGACTCTTCATAATCCTCATGTAAAAATAACAATTGATCTTCACCGTCATCATTTGTGCCTTCCAAGACCCAATAACTGTCACCACCATAGTAATGGGAGACATCGCTTACGGTCGTTAATAGATCATGGTTTAGCGCAACTGAGCGTGCGTCTTCCCCTTCTGCTGCTAACGGTGAGCGTATTGTGCTGTACAACCAAATACTTAAGCCACTTATTAGAAACAAACTAACGATTAACGAAATCATAATTCCTTTTTTCTTCATCTTATCCTCTACACTTCATAAATGGTAAAAACAATTTTTTCGGAGTCTTTTGCATCAAGAGCAAAACCAAATGTTAATCCTTTTTCTTTTAATGTTCGATTTAATTGATCAACGACTTTATAAAAATCATCTGTACGATCAATTGTCACTGTCGATAATACTTTCATTTTCATATCGGTATTTTCCATTTTTCTTCACTCGCCTCTCCATTAAAGTATACCAACCAAATTATAGACTTCTCCACAATCTTTACTAAACATAGCTTGCTTTGTTCGTGGCAAAATACAAATACGCCAGGAGAAGGGGGGCGTTTATATGGAACAACACGGCTTGGCCGATTGGTTTCAGCATCAAAAGGACGAATGGTCCTTGCTTCACAGAGGAAACCAAACGTTGGAGGACATATGCTGTTTTCCATTAAAGCAAACAGCGTTTCCTGCTGTGTTCTATCCACTATCTGTAAGTGCAGAGGATATGCAGGCTGATATCGATTAAAAACCTTCTACCTACACCTCATTGACGCTGCTATAACAGCGTTCCGCTTATCGACTTAGTCGATAAGCTTTTTATTTACCGCTGACATAGAACGAGCTTCTGCCATAATTTTTTCTTTATCCATCGTAACGAATTCTTTGTTTCGATACAATGGTTTTCCTTGAACAAACACATCTGTCACATCTGTTCCTTTAGCAGAGAATACGAGATGGGATAAGACACGTTGTTCAGGCAAAAAATGAGCTTGATTTGGAGAAAGCATAATAAAGTCTGCTTCATTACCAGGTTGTAGCACACCTACTTGATTGACATACGTTGCTTTGGACCCATTTATTGTAGCCATCTTTAAACCATCGTAAGTTTTGACAATATCCGCTTGCTCATTTACACCACGCTGCAATAAAACTGCAAAGCGCATTTCTTCAAACAAATCTAAATGATTATTTGCTGCAACTGAATCTGTTCCGATTGATACTGGGATATCGTGCTTTAGCATAGATGCAACTGGAGCTATCCCTGATCCTAATTTCATATTACTCATTGGGTTGTGCGAAACCATAGCTCCTCTTTGTTGAATGAGTTCAAAATGTTGCTCATACATATGAACGCAATGGGCAAACAGCCATTTTGTGCCTGCCAGCAAGTCACGTTCTTCTAATAACTCCAGTGGATGCATGCCGTGTTGATCCATAAAATCATGAATTTCTTTTCTCGTTTCGGCCAAATGCATATGAACAGGTAAATTGGCATCACGAGCCGCTTCGACAATACGCTCAATATAATCTGGCGGGCACGTATAAGGCGCGTGAGGAGCTAACATTGTTGTAATGCGTCCGTTTCCTTGACCGTGGAAGGCTGTCGCAAACGAAAGAGACTCTGCTAGCTTTTCATCTTGTTCTTCCTTAGAGCAAAGTCCAATGACTGAACGCATTAACGTTGCGCGTATACCGACTTCCTCTATTCTGTTAGCAAAAGACGGTAACCCGAGATGATACATATCGACGAATGCCGTTGTTCCGGAAGCAATCATTTCAATCATACTGACATCTCGCGCAACATGTAAAGTCTTCTCATCAAATTTCCGCTCTGCTGGCCAAATGGATTGTTCAAGCCACTCTTGCAATGGCTGATCATCACTAATTCCTCTTAAAAGCGTCATACCTGGATGACCATGTGTATTAACAAGTCCAGGCATTAGCCATTTTCCATCGGCATTCATTTGCGTCGTCTCTTCTTTTTCTTTTTGCGTTGGTTCTCCCTCTGCAATGGTTACAATACGTTCTTTATTAAACCGTATATAGCCACGGTCAATAACCGTTTCTTCGTCATCCATTGTGATAATGGTTGCGTTATAAATCAGTGTATCCACTACTCTTCCTCCTGATTATGAATATGAGCTTCCAATAAGTGTTCGAACTTCCCTTCGTACACTGGTGTAGTTGGTAGTGAAGCTAAAAACGTTTTTCCATATCTCGTTGTGACAACACGTCGATCAAATATAAAGAAATTGCCTTGATCCTTCGCTGTTCGAATTAAACGTCCAAACCCTTGTCGAAATCGAATAACCGCTTGTGGTAAAGAAAGGTCTGTAAACGGATTTTCCCCATTTGCCTTCGCTGCGTTAATTTGCGCTCTTGTAAGAGGTTGATTAGGAGGCGCAAACGGTAGCCGTACAATGATTAAATGCTCCAGTGCATCACCAGCCAAATCAATCCCTTCCCAAAAGCTATTGGTTCCAAGTAAAATACTCGCTCCATTTGCTTGTCTAAACAGTTTTAAAAGGCGAGAGCGTGATCCACTCGTAACCCCTTGGCCAATAAGCGTAATTTGCCTCTCATCATCAAGGTCTTTTACGTACTGATAAACTTGCTTTAGCATGTCATATGACGTAAAAAGTACAAGTGCTTTTTTATTCGTTGAATCAGTTAAGCGCCATAATTTAATCGCCACATCTTGAATAAACAACTGATCATTATGACCGCGTACGTCTGGTATGTCGGTTGGGATAAATACTTTCAACTGTTTTTCATAAGAAAATGGAGAGGGGATTTTTTTTGTCCGAACGCCAAAATCCTCTAATCCAAGTCGTTTTTGCGCATAGTCGAATGATTGATTAACGGTTAATGTTGCAGACGTCAACACCACACTCTGTTTCGTTGCAAAAAAGTCATCCGCTAACCTCTCGTTCACTCGTATAGGCTTTGCATATAAATAGATTGCATTTTTGGCGCCTTTTGGCTCAGCTTCTATCCAATAAACAAATTCTTTGTCATACTCTAGAAGTAATTCGTAGAGCTGTGTCACTTCCTCTTCAAATAAGGCGACCATTGATTTCACGTTTGCGATAAAGGAACGTTCTTCATAAGCAGGCTCATTGTCTTTTTCTTTATCGATTGCCGAATAAAGCTGTTCAATAACAGAAGAGCTATTCATTTGCACCCGCATGGCACATTCCAAAATACCTTGCCATAAAACGCCCTCTTCTTGAAAACTACGATACACATAGCTCATGCGCCCAACGTCTGTCGCTTCTGTTTGTCGTTCACTTACAAACGCATGAAGCATTCTAAACAATTCTTCCACATCTTCCTTTATCTCATTTAACACACTAATAAACCCTTCTGACTCATTCATAAACGACTTATTCTGAGTAACAGATTGGACTAAGCGAGACAAAGAAAAGCCAATGGATAAATAATTCACTGCCAAGCCAAAATAATCAATGGCTGTTTCCTCTAAATGATGTGCTTCATCTATAACAGCATGGCTATACGTCGGAATAATGGCTCTACGTTGATGTACATCCGTCATTAATAAAGCATGATTGACAATAATAATATCTGCTTCTTTCGCTTGTTTACGCGATCGATGATAAAAACAGCGTGTAAACCAAGGATTAAATCGACCTAAATCCGATGAAGCATCACTCTGTATCGTTTGCCAGAATAATTGTCCTCCGCTAGATAAGTTTAATTCTTCTACGTCTCCCGTTTGCGTTTCCAACAACCAAATTAAAATTTGCGCTTTTGTTAGCTGTACATCGTATGAACCTTCTTCACTATACAATGCTGCCTCTTCAAATTTTCTTAAATCTAAATAATGTTGTCTTCCTTTTAATACTGCCACACGGACCTGTATACCTGACGCTTGCTTCATTAGCGCTAAATCTTTACGGAGTAATTGCTCTTGTAATGGTATAGAATACGTTGAAAGCACAACCTTTTGATTTGTTTGCTTCGCATAATACACACTGGGAATTAGATAGCCGAGGGTTTTCCCAGTACCTGTTCCTGCTTCTATAAGTGTATGGGCGTGATCGGAAAAGGCTTCATACACAGCTGAAGCCATTTCTTTTTGCCCTTCACGTATTTCATATTGCTCGAATTGAGACGCTAGTTTTCCTTTTTCAGAAAAATACGCTTGCTCAAAGACTGAATAGGTTTCAGGCAGCTCTTCTTCAATGAATTCTTCTTCCTCGTCTTCAATGCGCTTTAACGCGAGCTGTCGAAACACATCTATTGATGCATCCTCAAACTGTGATTTTTTAAGAGCTTGTTGAATCCCTTCTTCAATCAAGAAATCCCAGTCACTCTTTAACGATGCCGTTATTTTCTTTAGCGCTTGAAGAGTGGGCAACGGCAGTTGAAGGATTTTATTATGTAAATAAATAAACAGCTCAGCTGTCATTTCAGCATCACTGTCTGCTTGATGTGGTCGAGAATGATCCATATCAAAGTAAACAGTTAGATCTGAAAGCTTGTAGCTATCTAATGTAGGTAGCAAGCCTCGACTTAACTCTACCGTATCAAAAGAATAGCAGTTCGGAAACTGGTAGCCAGCAAGCGCTAACTGTTTCTTTAAGAAACCTTTATCAAATGGGACATTATGAGCCACAAAATGACTACCATCCAAAAAGGTCAATACCTCTTCAGCAACCTCTTCAAATAGTGGTGCGCCACTAACATCCTTTTCTGTTATACCGGTTAATTCTGTGATAAAAGGCGGAATCTCACATTGAGGATCGACAAATGTTGAAAATCGATCCGTTATTTTGTGACCTTCCACCTTAACCGCTCCAATTTGAATAATTCGCGCGCCTTGCTCTGGAGCGTTTCCTGTTGTCTCCAAATCAAGCACAACATAAGATTGTGACACACTGACACCCCGTTCTTACTTTACTGTTGCTTGTATCCATTCAAATGATTTTTTTGCTTCTGGATCCGTTTGACCAAGCTCCTCTAATAAGTGAATCGCTCTTTTGTCTCCCGCTAATGCTTTATTCCATGCAAATCCATGTAGCCAGCGTGGGGTTTTACCTGTTAGCAACATTAAATGCTCGTAGGCATAACAGGCGAGTTCATGTTCCCCAATCCACTCTACTAACTGGGCAACAGCTAGTAAATCACCCTCTTGCTCAACGGATTCAATCACCTCTAAAAATGCGGCTCTAGCTTCTTCGATTTCACCCGTTTGCAAAAGCGCTAACCCTAATGCATAAAGACCATCACTGTCGTCTTTAACGTACGCATATCGCCTAAAACACGTAACCGCATACGTGTAATTTTCTAGTGTAAAATAACAGACACCTAAATTATACATGACTTCGTGGTTTTCTGCTAAGGGTTGTGCTTTTTCTAAATACTGAATCGCTAATTCCAATTTATTTTGAAGCATAGCAACTAAACCTAAACCTTGGTAAACAAGATGAAGAATCAACGGTTGATTACTGATGAACTGTACATAGCGGAAGTATTCTTCACTTCCAATGAAATCATTTGTATAAAGTAAAGCATATCCAAGATATAAACAGCGAACGGCCTCTTGTTTTTCTTCACCCTGTTCTTGTTTTAATTGTAAACAAGCTTGATCAAATTCACCTTGATCAAATAAATACGTCCCTTGTGACTGGTATGCATAGGGACCATTTTCAGCTTTCAACTTCTTTTTCAACT
Organism: Shouchella oshimensis; assembly: GCF_002019765.1. Taxonomy (GTDB): domain Bacteria; phylum Bacillota; class Bacilli; order Bacillales; family Bacillaceae_D; genus Shouchella; species Shouchella oshimensis. The sequence continues at coordinate 2,017,827 of NZ_KV917380.1, read as the reverse complement.
GTTGAAGCGCCTCATCTAACGATCCCCACGTCATGAGTAATTCCTGTGTTTTATTCTCTAATACCTCTACCTGATTATCAAGTGGTAGTTCCCAAACAGCTTGGTAAAGGCTGTACCACTCATCTATCCATTCCTTCAAAAAATCCCCTCCCATTTTCATGCGTTACTAACAGTTTGCATGTTTCGAGGAGGGAATATTCGAATTAGTAAACGGTAGAAGCTGGTTCTGTTCCTAACATTTCTACAATCTGATTACGTTCGTCTAGAATGGCCACTTTTGGCGAATGTTCATGGGCTTCTTCGTTGCTAAGAAGAACATAGCTTAAAATAATGATGACATCACCAGGCTGTACTTTTCTAGCTGCAGCGCCATTCAAACAAATGGCGCCGCTTCCTCGCTCTCCTTTAATTGTATATGTTTCAAACCGTTCACCATTATTGTTGTTAACAATTTGAACCTTTTCGTTTTCTAACAAGTCAACTGCATCAAGTAAATCTTCATCAATGGTAATACTACCAACATAATTTAAATTAGATTCGGTTACTCGAGCGCGATGTAATTTCGCTTTCATCATTGTTCTGAACATGGTGTTTCACCTCAGTTGTTAAAATCAATTACAATATGATCAATTAGTCGTGCTTTTTGAAACTGATACGCTAACGCCACAATCACAAGGGCATTGGCTTCATTTACTTTCTTTAGTGATGGGTATTCGTAGGCTTCCACATAATCAATCTCGCCAACCGGAATAGACGTAAGCGTAGCGAGAACATCGGATACGAGTACCGATGTATCTCTTTTCCTAGATGCTTTTGCTTTTTGTAATGCCTTATAAAGCACAGGCGCATAACGACGCTCTTCTGCTGTTAAGTTAACGTTTCGAGAACTTTTTGCCAACCCATCCTCCTCTCGGACTGTAGGGCAACCTGTTACGATTATTGGTAAGAAAAATTCTTTTACAAGTTGCTTAATAATGGCAAGCTGCTGGGCATCTTTTTCACCAAAAAATGCTTCATTCGGTTGGATAAGAGAAAACAATTTTAAAACAACCGTCGCTACTCCATCAAAATGACCAGGGCGACTTCTTCCGCACATCACGTCTGCTCCTTGCTTAACATGAACCACTTGTGGATAGCCACTAGGATACATTTCCTTAACAGTTGGGCAGAATAACACATCACAACCGCTCTCTTTTGCTACTTGTTCGTCAAGGGATTGCTGCCTTGGATACGTTTCATAATCTTCCCCTGGTCCAAATTGAAGCGGATTAACAAAGATGGACACAACCACAACATCATGACGCTCTCTAGCCGCAGAGAAGAGGGATTGGTGCCCTGCATGCAAAGCACCCATCGTTGGAACAAAGCCAATCGTTTGATTAGTAGAACGATACGGAGCGAGTACTTGCGTTAATTCCTTTATGGTGGTCACAACAAGCATTACTTCGTTCCCCCATAGAGTGTTAACCAGGCATCATCTTTCATTGTGTACTGATGCTCTGGTGCCGGAAAATCTCTTCCTTTTACTTCACGTACGTACTGACTAAGTCCATCCTCAATAACCGATGATATAGACACATACTGTTTAACAAATTTCGGTACACGAGGTGATTCGTATCCAATGACGTCGTGATAAACGAGCACCTGTCCATCTGTTTGATTTCCAGCCCCGATACCAATGATTGGTGCTGTTACTTGTTTTGATAAAATTGTACCTAGCTGATGAGGAATACATTCTGCAACAATGGCAAAGGCACCTGCTTCAGCAATCGCTTTTGCGTCTTCCACTAACTGCTCTGCCGTTTCTTGATCTTTTCCTTGCACTTTGTAGCCGCCTAGTACACCAACCGATTGAGGCGTTAGGCCAATATGACCGACAACAGGCACACCAGCTTGCACAAGTAAGCGAACCGTCTCAACGATTTCTTTTCCACCTTCAAGTTTAACAGCATCTGCACCTGCTTCTTGCATTAATCTACGTACGTTGGCAGCTGTTTCTGAAAACGTACTATGGTACGCAAAGAACGGTAAATCAGTCACGACAAAGGTATCTTTCGCGCCCCTTTTAACCGCTTTTGTGTGTAGTACCATATCATCCATTGTCACTGGAACCGTAGAATCATAACCAAGCATTACCATGCCTAAGGAGTCACCAACTAAGATCATATCAACTCCAGCACGTTCAGCAAGCTTAGCAGAAGGAGCGTCATATGCCGTAAGCATCGCAATAGGTTCGTGATCTTTCTTCATCTGTAAAAAGTGTGTTATTGTTTTCATGTCTCATCCTCCGGTTTCATGTGTTCAAATGTTGAACTGCATGAAACGGCGTAACCCCCCTTGCAAAAGCAAGGGGGGTTAAAAAACATCGTTATTGTCCCCGTTCTTAAAAGAATCGAAGCAACAGACGCTTTTTTGCCCATCCGTTATTGGGTGCCGTTCTCGCAGATACAGCCCTTGCTCCAACAGTATAACAAGGGTTAAGAGGTTGTGTCGAGTTCAATGTCTGCAGAATAGATCAAATGTTCTTGTCCATTTTCTTCCCGTAATCGTAACTGGCCTTCATCTGTAATACCGTAAGCAAATCCTGAAATCGTTCCTTTTGGGGTACGAGCAATCACTCGTTGCTGTAATGAAATGGCCCTTGCTTCCCATAATGTTTTTATCGCTTGAAAACCATCATCCACGTAGCTTTCATAAAGCCATTCAAATTCGTTCATCACTTCCGCAATCAATGTGGATCGGTTTATCTTTTGTTTGCTTTCCGCATAAATAGACGTTGCAACATCTTTCACTTCATCGTGAAAATCCGTATCCCCTTGATGACAGTTTATTCCCATTCCAACAATAACATAATGAAGTTGATCTGGATCTGCTGCCATTTCCGTTAGAATACCAACAAGCTTTTTCCCATTCACCATTAAATCGTTCGGCCATTTTATTTCACACTCAAGAGGTGCTACCTTTTCAATAGCACGTGCAACAGCAACAGCAGCAACAAGAGTCAGTTGAGGAGCACGGGTAAGTGGAATTGTCGGTCGTAAAATAAGAGACATTGATATGCTCTGTCCTTTTTCGACTACCCATTCTCTTCCTAAGCGCCCTCTTCCTTCTGTCTGTTCATTTGCTACAATTAGTGTGCCTTCATGACAACCATTTGTTGCAGCTTGGTGTGCCTTAGGTTGAGTCGATGATACGGATTCGTACGCAATCACTTCTTTGCCAAAGGTTTTTGTCTGAACTCTTGCTTCAATATCGTGTGCTTTGACTGTGTCTGGGGCCTGCAGTAGTTTATAGCCTTTATTGGTAGTTGATTGAATCATGTACCCTTGTTCTTTTAATGCGTTAATTTGCTTCCAGACTGCCGTGCGACTTACATGTAACTGTTCACTAATGGCTTCGCCGGATACATAATCACCTGCTAATAGCAGTCGCAAAAGTAATGACTTCATTTTATTCACTCTCTCGCTTATAGTAATGGATTAGAGCGTCTCGTTCATTTGGAACAACTCGTTCAATTACAGCCTTTTCCAACTGTTCTAAAGCTCTTTTTACCCAGGGACCTGGCTTTTTGTTTTCCATCTCAATTAAGTCTTTTCCTGTTAGTTGTAAATCTGATTTTGATTGAATAGGCAATTCTCGAAAGCGACTCTTTATGTTCTCCGTTGTTTCACATTCCATTTCTCGGTCTTCCCTAATCTTTTCGACTTCTATTGCCGAGCTTAGTCCAGCCTGATACAACGTCCAATTCGTCCAGTGTTGATTTAAACGATTATGATACAAACGATAAAGCTGCTTCACTTGTTTTTTAATCTGATTTGAAAACGGGAGAGCAGTTAATACATCTACTGTTCCAGCAATTAAGCAATATTCCGTTAGCGCTCTTACGTCCGAATCCCATGAAATAGACTTATTTGATTTGAATACATGATAGACGAATGGAGAAAGGTTAAAAAAAGGCAGTACTTCTTCTAATCGAATCGCTTCCAAAAAGGAAAATGCTTTTTGTTTATAACGACCTTTTAATAATCCAATCCATTCCGTTACTATTCGCTCCTTTGCAACACTGCGAAGGCCATTGGCATACGTTTGACATGCTTGTAATGTTGCTTCTTCGACTTCAAAGCCAAATGTACTAATAAATCGTGCTGCTCGAAAAATGCGGAGCGGGTCAGACTGCATCGTCGCATCTGGACGATAGGAACGAATACAATGATTGGACAAGTCAGTTGTTCCATTTACCAAGTCTATTACGCCTTCTTCATGACTGTACGCTAAACTATTTATAGTAAAATCACGGGCTTCAACATCGTCGAGAAGAGTGTCTCCTTTAAACGTCGATACTTCTATTTGCCGATTGCTCTGATACACAAGCACCGTTTGAAATCGCTCATTGATTCGTGTCGTTTTTTGAAAACACGCTTCAATTTGTTCAGGTGAAGCATTAGTGGTAATATCAAAGTCTTTTGGCTCAAGCCCTAGTAGATGATCACGGACAGCTCCTCCAATGAGGTATGCCTCAAACCCCTTTTCATGTAGTTTTTGCAGGCATTGTTCAACATGCTTATTCATCCAAGGTTCCATCTTCCTGCAACATCTTTTCGTACAATCGCTCGTATTCACTAACAATTCGTTGCGAGTAAAATTCGTGCTTTACCCGCTTTAACCCACGCTCTCGAAAGCGTTGGTGCATTGTTTGATCTTGTAGCAACCGAAGCACTCGATCTGCAACAGCTTCTACGTCTCCTACAGGAACGAGGTAACCACTCTCTCCATCTTCAATAACTTCTGGAATACCACCTATTGCAGTTCCAACTACAGGGACACCACAAGCCATGGCTTCTAATGCCACAAGCCCAAAGCTTTCTTTTTCACTTAATAAAAGCATCACATCACTCATTGATAAAAGCTCGGCGATATGTTTTTGATTACCTAACACAAGAACATGTTTCTCAAGTCCATGTTCTTTTATGTATTGTCTTGCAATTGGTAATTCTGGTCCGTTTCCAATGAGCAGTAATTTCGCTTTTGTTTTCTTTAGAATGAGGGAGAAGCTTTTTAACACATCGAGTATACGTTTAACTGGTCGAAAGTTTGAAATGTGAATAAGAACGCGTTCATCCTTTGAAATACCGTAATGAGCAGCGAGCCCTTCCACCGGTTTAGGATAATACACGTCTTCATCCACAAAATTGTATACCGTTTCAATGGTTTTCGTCGTTTCCACTAATTCTTTCGTTTGACGAACTAAATCATGCGAGACTGCAGTTACACAATCTGATTGTTCAATCCCAAAACGAATTAACGGTTGAAGAGACGGGTCAAAACCTAGTACGGTAATATCTGTGCCATGCAATGTCGTCATAATTTTAATCTCTCTTCCGCTCATTTGTTTTGCCAAAATGGCGCAAACAGCGTGCGGAACAGCATAGTGAACATGTAAGAAGTCAAGTTCATGAGTGCGAATGACTTCTGCCAATTTACTTGCTGCCGATAAATCGTGAGGAGGATGCTTAAAAACAGCATATTGATTCACTTCAACTTCATGAAAAAAGATGTTTGGATAAACTTTATCGTCAAGACGAAACGGGATTTCTGTTGTTATAAAGTGAACTTCGTGTCCCCTTGAGGCGAGCTGCTTGCCTAATTCTGTTGCAACTACTCCTGAACCACCAACTGTAGGGTAACAGCTAATGCCAATTTTCTTTGGTTTCAATGTCCATTCACCTTTCAAATAAATTTGCCATTTTTAAAGGCTGATCCGTTTTGAACCCCTCTGCATAGGTTAAACCAACTTCTTTTGCAAACAAGCGATCTCGCGCCATGACTGATTCAAGATACTCATCGGTTAACGGTGTTAAAACGCCATCTTGTGGATGGAACTGACTTTGATAGGCTTGTAGAGCAGTCATTTTCTCTTCATAGACTGAGCTAACATCAATCACAAAATCCGGCTTAGCAAAGCCATTTATAAAATAGCTAAAGCAAGCATCAATTTTGTGCGGTTCGCTATCTGGTAAGCGATTTTTAATCCCAGCATCAAAAATAGCTTCCTTCATAATCGTTGCACACTCACCATGGTCCGGATGACGATCTGCTAAAGGAACAAAAATAAAGCGTGGTTTGCATGCTCGAATTAGTCTCACTAGCTCCTCTTTGTCTGCTTCAGTTATGCTTTTTAGTCCCCGGTCCTTTACGTTTAATTGCAAGCGATGTTGAACACCAAGTATGCTTGCTGCTGCCTCTGCTTCCTTTTGCCTTGTTTGAACATCACCATTGGAGGATAGTTCTGCTCGTGTTAACGTTAAAAAATGACACTGGTAGCCTTTCTTTACATATGTTGCAATTGTCCCACCCATGCCAATTTCGATATCGTCTGGATGAGCACCTACTGCTAATAAATCACAATGATACTCGGCCATGCTATTCTTCCTTTCTATCGTCATGAAAAAAAGGGAAGAGCGTATCTATCCCTTTTTCTTACAAATGGAAACATTACAATGTTGGTCGATTGTTTTTTTGAACAGATCGAAACTCAAAATCACCACGCTCAAGTCCTTTTATAAGTACTTCTGCTGTACCAATATTAGTTGCAAGCGGAACGGCTTTCACGTCACAAAGGCGAATCAGAGCGGTTACGTCTGGCTCGTGAGGCTGGGCCGTTAACGGGTCACGGAAAAAAAGGATTAGATCAAATTCATCTTCTGCGACAAGTGCTCCAATTTGCTGATCACCACCAAGGGGACCAGATTTAAAGCGCGTCACGTGTAGCTGTGTAGCTTCCATAATTCGTGTACCAGTTGTACCCGTTCCATAAAGCTCATGATTTCCTAGGATGGGTTCATACGCAACGCAAAAGTTAACCATGTCTTGCTTTTTTTTATCGTGAGCAATTAACGCAACTTTCAACTCTATCACCTCTTAGTCAATTAAATTTTCCAGTCCGTAAACAAGGGTATCTAGTTTGAGCACATGCTCGATGGAGAGCTTTACTCCAGGCATAAAGCTTCGACGATTTAACGAATCATGCTTAATAGACAATAGTTGTCCCTCGCCGCCAAACAGCACTTCTTGGTGTGCGACTCTACCAGGAAGCCTAACGCTGTGAATTCGCATGCCTTCAAAATTTGCTCCACGAGCACCAGCTAGATCTTCTTTTTCGTCTTTATGCCCTTGCTGCTTCTCTTTTCTTTCAGTTGCAATCAGTTGAGCGGTTTTGATTGCTGTTCCAGAAGGGGCGTCTAATTTTTGATCGTGATGCTGTTCAATCATTTCAACATCGGTTAAGTAACGAGCAGCTAATTGAGAAAACTTCATCATTAAAATCGCTCCGATGGCAAAGTTTGGTGCAATGATCGCTCCCAGCTCTTTCTCTTCAGCAAGCCGTGTTAATTCTTGAATGTCTTTGTCTGTAAATCCGGTTGTACCGACTACTGGTCGTACGCCGTGAGTAAGAGCAATCTCCATATGTTTTTTACCGAAAGCCGGGGTAGTTAGATCAACCAACACATCGACTTTATGATCGCTAAAGCACTCTTCCATATCGGAATAAATCGGTACCTCCTGATTACCAAAGCCTTCTAGCTCATTTAACGTTCTTCCATTATGTTTTGAATCAACGACTGCAACAAGATGTAAGTCTTGATCTCTTTCACAAAGCTGAACAGCCTCATAGCCCATTTTTCCTCTCGGTCCAGCTACAACAATATTAATCATTTTGTTGATCTCCTTCTTCTATCTTTGTCCAACGATCTGCATCGCGAGTCGTAAATTTATTCATGACACGTGTATGTGCTTCCTCTAAATCAATGTTCAACGAGTTGGCGAGGCAAATCAAAACAAACATCACGTCGCCTAACTCCTCTTCCATTGCTTTTTCTTTTTCTGTGTCTTTTTTTGGCTTCTCACCATATGTATGGTTTACTTCTCGTGCTAGTTCACCAAGTTCTTCTGTTAGCCTCGCCATCATAGCGAGTGGACTAAAATAACCTTCTTTAAATTGGCTAATATAGGCATCGACTTCTTGCTGCATGTGGGCCATTGTTTTTTGATTATCCATACGTCCACTTCCCTTCTACCTTATCCTAGCGAATTCGCGCTAAATCCGCAATTAAAATTCATTGCCTGCTATCTTTTTTTCCTTCGTTTGAGTACACTAGTAGAGCACCGATTGTAAAGGAGACTGTTTTATGGGTAAGCACATTAAGAACATTGTATTTATCTTGCTCGGCACAGCATTAATGGCGTTTGGACTCGTTTATTTTAATATGCAGTACAATTTAGCTGATGGAGGCGTTACAGGCATTACGCTCCTTCTTTACTTTTTGTTTCAGTTTAATCCCGCTATTTCAAACATACTTATTAACATCCCATTGTTTTTTATTGGTTGGAAAATGCTTGGTCGGACAACATTCTTTTACACCCTCATTGGCACGTTTAGTTTATCGCTTTTTTTAGACTTATTTCAACGTATTTCTTTCTCCGTAGCACTAGCTGATGATCTCATGCTGGCTGCTTTATTTGCAGGCGCGATTGTTGGAGTTGGTCTTGGTATCGTTTTTCGTTTCGGAGGAACAACTGGTGGAGCTGATATTATTGCAAAGCTATGCTTGCGCTATTTTGGTTGGAGCATTGGCAGAACTTTCTTAGTATTTGATTCCTGTGTTATTGTCATTTCTCTTCTATATCTCGATCTTAGAGAAGCCATGTATACAATCGTTTATGTTTTTATCGCTGCTAAAGTGATTGACTTCATACAACAAGGGTCGTACTCCGCTAAGGCTGCTTTTATTATATCAGATGATTTAGAACAAATATCGGAAGCGATTCTGCGAGAGATGGGGAGAGGCGCTACCGCATTAAAAGGAAAAGGCTCGTTTACTGGGAACGATAAAGAAATCTTGTATTGCGTTGTTGCACGAAATGAAACCGTTCGCTTACGTACGATCGTTCATCGCATCGATCCTCATGCGTTTATGGCAATAAATGATGTAACGGAAGCAGCTGGTGAAGGGTTTACCCTCGACGATAACAAGATGCCTTTACGAGTGGACTAAAAGACGCTAGCGACAGTCGCTAGCGTCTTTTTCTTAGCATCTTTAAAATTAATCTCGCTGTGCCAAATAAATTAAAATGAGACGAGCAAGTTCCATAACTGCTACAAGTGCTGCAGCAACATACGTCATCGCTGCGGCATTTAATACTTTCTTTGTCTCCCGCTCTTCATCATTACGAATAATACCGCTTGATACCATTTGAGCCATTGCTTGGTTGGAAGCATTAAATTCAACTGGCAACGTCACAATTTGAAACAGCACAGCAGCTGAAAACATGACGATCCCTGCTAGTAAAATGGTTGGTGATGCTGATCCAAAAAGGGTGATGAGCAACCCAATCATAATAAGCCATTGTCCTAAGCTCGTTCCAAGTTGAGCTGCTGGTACGAGGGCACTACGAAATTTCAAAAAAGCATACTCCTCGGCATCTTGGATAGCGTGTCCCACTTCATGAGCCGCTATTGCCGCTGCAGCAACAGAAGGTTTATGATAATTATTTGTAGACAATCGAACGGTTTTCGCTTTCGGATCATAGTGATCAGAAAGTTCCCCCTTGGTTTCTTCAATGGCTACATCATGTAATCCGTTATCGTTCAAAATTTTTCTTGCTACTTCTGCCCCTGTCATTCCAGACGAATTACGAATTTGTGAATACTTATTGTATGCACTTTTTACTTTTCCTTGTGCAATCATTGGAATAATAAGAAGAAGAGCGAGGTATATTAAATAACCACCTAAACTCACTATGAAATCACCTCTTTAGCTTAATAAATATAGTTCTATCATAAAATGAACGTCAAAATAAGTCAAACTAGACGCTCACTCTATTCGTTCTGTTTTACTTTCTTACGTTGCCCTCTAAATTTCCGAAATCCAACATAGCTAAGTGTTAAGAATACCGGTGTGCCGATAATAAACATCACGACATATAAACCTGGGTCAACGGTTTCAACTGAGGAGAAAGCAAATAACGTTAAGTACTCATGGCGCATTGCATCGAGATGGTTGTCAATTTCAACTTGAGACAGCTGTTGCTCTTGAAGCTTATAGTGCATGGCATCAAGCTCACTTACTTGCTCATATCCCTTCGAAATTAATACAGCAGGACGTACTGTTTCATATAGTTGCAACGTACGATTGACCTCATACATGTATTGTTGCGATTGAAATGGGTCATTCACTGCACTAATTCGATCTAAACTATCCAGCAATTGTCGATCCATTTGATTCCACAACGGTTGATTTACTTGTTGAACAGCATCGGTGCTAAGCCTGAGAGCCATTGCTAAGCGCACTTGCTCCTCCGTGGTGACATCCTCTGCAAACAGCGCCTCATAAGCAGATTCAAATGTCGTTACTAGTGTGCGCATTGATGAAAGAGTCCATTCTTCTTCAGAAAAAGGATAGACATTCATTTCATTTGACAGCACTAAAGCGGTTTGCTTCGCGTTATCTATATCTCCTTGCTTTAGTTGTTGAAGTAATTGACCGGCTAAGCCATCAAACTCGTTCCAAGTTGGGTTCTTGTCCTCTACCGCATCACTAAATACAGGCACCAACAAGACGCTCAAGATCACTGCTACTAACATTCTTCGCCACATCGCTCGTTCCCTCCTCTGATTGTTAGTCTATGAGAAGAGGGACAAGAGTAGACCAGTTGTGTTAAGGCAAGTTTAACCGAAAGGCACCTTTGCGAACATTTAAAAAGTAAACAAGCATAACCGAAGCCAACCCTAATAAAAATGTAAATACACCAATTTGATCTATATAAGGCATAATGACACGGCTAATCCATGGATGCATCCCAAATACATAGTCAATCACGTCATTCCATACTGTCCAAGTAAGAGCAACTCCAAGGTGCCAAGCTTTAATCCGCATAAACGGTAAGAAAAGAAGTGCTTGAAGGGCCATACCAGCGTGAGAAAGATTGAGCATGATAATTTGCCAATGCATCGGTGCACCTTCCATTACTTGAAACGTATTCATTGCAACCGCCCAAATCCCATATTTCAACAATGTAACAGCGGCTAACGCTTCTATGAGACCTACGTTCTTTTTCATTAGAAATGCAACTAGTACTACTACAAAAAACAGGCTGGCTGTTGGACTATCTGGTACAAATGGGATAAAATGCAAAGGCGTTTGAGCCAGTTGATTCCCATACCAGTAAAAGCCATAAATCGTTCCAAGCGCATTTACGACCAGTAATAGTAGCAATGTGGATCTTTTTGTTAACCATCCAAATAAATACGCAAGCATCTTTACACCCCTATGTAAAAAGAGCCACCTCTAAGGTGGCTCTCTCTAATCTTATTCCTCAGAATCTTGTCCGTGGTTCGCAATAAATTCTGCTAAAATTTCGAGCTCTTCATCTGTTCCCTCAAACAAGTCACCTGGCATAGCGCCTTGACCGTTTACAATAACGTCCATCACTTCTTCAGCAGATTTCTCTGTCTCTAAAAGGTTTGGAGCACCTGCACCACCAGTCATTTGATCACCATGACAGTTGATACAAGATTCGTTATTTGTATAGATTTCATACCCTTCAGCCTCGGTATCAAAATCAACATCTTCCGCAATAACAAGCTGTCCTTGCTGAGCCGCCGTCTCCCAATCGTGTTGATCAACAGATTCCCACGTTAAAAAGATGACTGATGCAACACCAAGCAACATTAACGCTGTTGCAATTGGGCGTTTGTGCGGACGACGCTCTTTTGATGTGTCCAGCCATGGCGCAAGCATTAAGGCACCAAATGCAATACCAGGAATGACAACCGTTCCTAATGTATTAAAACTTCCAGAAGCAAATTCATATTTAAGTAATTGATACAAAAATAAGAAATACCAGTCCGGTAACGGTATGTAAGCTTCTAACGGGTCGGCAATTGCCTCAAGAGGAGCTGGGTGGGCTAGGGTTAAACAAAGAAACCCCATGAGAAAAACAGCACCAACCATCCATTCTCGAAGTAAAAAGTTCGGCCAAAACGCTTCCGTCTTACCCGGATATTCCGAGTAATCCTTTGGCACATTCACTTTACGTCCGTCTGATTTTACACGAGAATCGCCGACAAATTTCATCCCTTTGCCTCGATGCATGAAATTCCCTCCTTTTTTATCAAATATGGGTTCTCTTATAGAGGTCCAGAGATTCCCTGTCTACGAATCATAATAAAGTGGGCACCTAATAGTCCAAGTAGTGCCGCTGGTAAGAAGAATACATGAATGGCAAAGAAACGCGTTAACGTCGCAGCACCAACGATGTCACCACCAGCAAGTAACGCTTTTGTGAAATCACCGATAATCGGTACACTTTCTGCAATTTCAAGTGTTACAACAGTTGCGAAGTATGCTTTCATATCCCAAGGTAACAAGTAACCTGTTAAACCAAGCGCAAGCATAACGAAGAAAATTAACACACCAACAACCCAGTTTAACTCACGTGGTTTTTTATACGAACCAGTGAAGAATACACGTAAAGTATGTAGAAACATCATGACAATAACTAAACTCGCACCCCAGTGATGCATACCGCGAACAATTTGCCCCATTGCTACATCATTTTGTAAGAAATATACGGATGCATGGGCATTAACAATATCTGGTACGTAATACATTGTCAGAAACATTCCTGACAAAATTTGAATGACCGTTACGAAGAATGTTAATCCACCGAAACAGTATATGAACGCCGAAAAGTGATGAGCTGGGTTAACGTGCTCAGGCACCTCGTGATCCGCAATATCACGCCACATAGGAGTAATATCTAGACGCTCGTCCACATAATCATAAATTTTTTGTAGCATTTTTGCGTCCCTCCTAGTCTCTTCGGTTTACCTCTCCAAGGTATACGGTTCCATTTTCAACACTGACTTCAAACACATCTAACGGTCGACGTGGTGGTGTTCCAGGTACGTTTGTACCATCTTCTGTAAATCGACCACCATGGCATGGACACGCGAATTCGCTCTCATCTTCGTTATAAGCAATTGTACAACCTAAGTGTGTACAAACGGATGAAAGCGCAACAACATCGTCACCATCTAAATAGATGTATGCTTCTTGCTCAACAGTTGATTCATACCAAGAATCTTGTTGGCTAAAGCTCCTTGTGAATCGCTGCGGCGAATCTGTTAATTCGTCTAGCTCGCATACCGCTACCATAGAAGACTCAGCGCCTGCTTTTAATGCAGGATCAAGGGCAAAACGAACCATAGGCATTAACATACCTGCAGCCATAAATCCACCTACTCCTGTGAGCGTGTACGATAAAAATTGCCGTCTCGAAACTTTGTGCTCTCTTTCGCTCACTTCTAAACCTCCTAACAGTTCAAAATCGACCAAGTTTAGCTTGGTATCATACAGATTAATACTAGGACGTTACTATCATACTATAACCGCATACATTAAGCAATATGAGTTAGAATAGCGCTTTCAGCGTTTTTTTTGCCATAACCCTGTAATTAACGGCAAAATTTGTTGCATTTGATCATCCATGACTTTTTTTCTGTTTTTTTGTTCAATGTATTCAAGGGCAATGGATGGCACGTACACTAATTGCAACGGCTCTAATGTTTGTTCATCCTGCTTCCAATTCGCATCTGATGTTAACAAAACGATATAGTGAAATCCTGCATCCCCTAATTCGGTTTGCCAGATCTGTAGACGCTCTCTTTTTGCTTCTGCTGATTCGGTATCATTGTAGCTAAATGGCGGAAACAGCATGACCCGTCCTCGAAATTGACGTTCCATTTCCTCACTTAAAATTGTTGTAAATTCAGTCGCTTGAATAGTTGACTTAATGTCTGCCGTTAACGATACCTTTACAAGGGGTACAATGGCTGTATCGACGTAATCTCGGGATTGTAAATACGTATCGGTGTCTTCGGTTCTAAAGCGCATCTGACCACTTCCTTCCTCTTTTTTAGTATACCAAAAAAAACAGAGCCTTCGGGCTCTGTTTTAGGAGTTTTTTAATAAATGATTTAGTTTTTCTGTTAAAGCGAGAAACGCTTCTTTATCATGTGCATCTAACGCTTGATTAATTTCATCATTTATTTTGTTCAACTGAAATTGGCGAATGCTCTCAGATAAGACAACGTTGGCCTCTGATTCAAAGCGTTGCTTTCGTTCTTTTGTTTCTGGTAAATATGGGTTGTCTTCGAGAACCGCTAGGTACTGCGCATGAAGTTCTTGATCCTTAAAATGAAGTTCAATGTAAATCTCTTCTGTATGATTTAAGCGAATATCGTGAAACGCTTTTTCACAGTCTGTTGTCACGTGGTGCTGCTTTCGAAACGAAAATGGAACGGTGTCGATTCCTTGAGTAGAAATGATAAGTGCCTTTGGCGTTTCATCGGAACGGTCTAAAAAATGGACTCGTTCCATTAAGCCATCATCGTTCATTAAATAATTTAGCAACCAAGCACACTCACGGCGTTTTAATTGATGTCGTTTGAGGAAACTACGCAAAAAAGACTTTTTATCCATTACAGGAATAATACTACCCAATTGCTTTCTCCCCTTTCCTTTTATAAAAGCACCAAATAAGATTCTCTTGTACATTTCGCCTTAAGATACAGCATTCCCTTTTCTATTGACTTGAATTCTTTTCAACAAATCTTGTCATTCCTCGTGTTGGAGCTGGTCAATCAGCTCAATTAAGTCTGTTCTTGTCGGATCAACGTGAAGCGCTTGTCCAAATAACTCAGCTGCTTTCGTTCGTTTCCCTTCTTCAAGGAGAAAATAGCCGTATTCAATTAAAAAGTCGGCATCCTCCTTAAAAAACGGTTCAGCTTCTTCATATAACAAACGAGCTTCTTCATAAGACTCCAATTGTGCTTTCGAAAAAGCGTGGTACCACGTTAGTACAGGGTCATGTTCTCCATACTCTTGAACGTGTTCAACAAGCTCTTGTAGCTCTTCAGCTCTCTCGTCTTCTTTTAACAGTGCAGCAAGTGCTTGAATACTAGTCATATTCGAGGGATTTAGTGCCAAAGCCTGACGAAAGTACTGCTCAGCACCGACAAGATCGTTCATTTTTGTCAGCACTTGACCAGCCATCATCGGGAGCTGGTCATTAAATTCATCCATTCGAATCCCATCTTTTAACGTCTCGAATGCCTCATCTAGACGATTTTCGGCTTCGTAAGCTTTTGCAAGTGGCATATAAACACTTGTAAAATCAGCGTCCAAACTTTTTACTGCACCGAGCTGTTCAATTACAACTGGGTAATCACCCTGTTGATAAGCAGTAAAGCCAAAGCTGAATAATTGGTCAGGGGTCATTTTATTTGTTTCTTGTTGATGGTATAAGTGTAATGCCTCTTCAAATTGTCCATTCCCACTATATGCTTCTGCCAGTGATAACCCAACGTTCACTTCACCTAATTGAGCGTGAAGAGATTGTTTTAAATACGGTATTGCCTTATTATATGCCCCTTGATTTAAATAAAATTCACCTAGCGCATAGATAAGGATCATTTCTTCAGGGTCTTTTTGTAATGCCGCAAGTAACTTTTGTTCGGCGACTTCATCAAGAGCTTGTAATTGATACAAATCGGCAAGTAAAAGTTGCGCTTGTACAAAGCTGTCATCCTTTGCGCCAACTTCTAGTAATAATTCAATTGCTTCATCCTCTTGATCTTCATCAATCATCATTTCCGCTGAAAGAATGGCTAAGGAGCCTTCATCTGGATAAAGGGAACGAAGCTCTTCAACAATGGTTCGTGCTTCTCGAATATGCCCAAGTTCGTAATAGAGCTCAGCCGCTTCAAACCGAATTTGATGGTTATCTGATAAAGCATGTTCGGCTATATACGCTAAGGCATCTTCAATGTTTCCAGCCTCTATTTTAGAAAAAACATGTTCTTTCAACATAAATGTTCTTGCTCCTTTTCATAACAAACGGTATACGTATAGTTTATATGATCATTCGTCATACGGGCAACCTTTCTGTTTCAGAAAAAAACAAAAGATTTTTATGAATAGTATTGACTTTGTAAGCGTTTTCTTTTATTATCTAATTAGCGTATGGTTTCTCTCCACTCCTATCCATACATTTTAGCTTTTATAGCTAAACCCCCTTGAAAAGCGTAAGCGTTTTCAAGGGGGTTTTTTTATACAAACGCCTGACCTGTTCAATCAGACGCTTCTTACTATTGTTCGTAAATTTGGTAATGGCGTTCGATTAAAACTGTTCGAGCGTGCGTTCGATCTTCTTCTGAGCGGAAGCTTAACCGTAAAACACCCATAATGTCTTCTCTTGCTTCGAGAATGCGAATGTTGGTCAAATGAATTTTATTTTCCGCAAGAACATAGGTCACGTCTGATACTACTCCGAGGTGATCGGGAACATCAACATATAAGTCATAAAACGCTGGAATTGCTCCACGAGATTTCTGCGGTAACCCCTCACGAATTTGACGAGCTCCTGCAAAAAATTGATAAATGCTCTCATGATCTTCTTCTTCAATGAATTCACGGATTTCATCCATCTCTCGCTGCCACTCATTCATTAATCGAATCATTTCTTCTTTATTATGTACTAAAATATCACGCCACATAATAGGACTTGCTGAAGCAATTCTTGTAATGTCTTTAAAGCCGCCAGCAGCAAGCGCGGTCACTTGATCATCTGTTGCTTGCATCTTTTCAAGTTGATGAACGAGTCCGGCTGCTACAATATGTGGAAAATGACTGACAACACCAACAAGTCGATCGTGTCGCTTTGCATCAAGTTCAATAAAGCGCGCTTTCGTCAATTTCAAAATATTTTTTAACGATATCATTTGGTCCCTAGGTGTCTTTGCCGTTGGTGTTAAGAGGTAGAACGCATTTTCAAATAAATGTTCTTGTGCTGCCGTCACTCCTGATTTATGTGAACCAGCCATTGGATGCCCACCAATAAAGCACACAGATGGTAAAAGCTGCTCAGCTTGCTCAACGATCGTTCGTTTCGTCGAGCCTACATCTGTTAAAATAACACCCTTTTTCAAGGACATTGTGCTTAGCTGCTCTATGATCTTTATGGTCACACCTACTGGCGTGGCAATAATAATAACGTCAGCACGTTCAGCCCCATCCTCTAAACGTGTTACACGCTCATCAATAATCCCTAACTGATGAGCCATATTCGTTTCATCCTCTGAAATATCAAAGCCTATTCGATGAAAAGTTGAATCCTGTTTCAAAGCAAGGGACAATGACCCCCCAATTAGGCCCATACCAATTATAAAGATGTTCGTCATGCTGTGGTCCTCCCTGCACTACTTCATTACGTTTTACATGTGTTAAAAATGGTCGGTGCCACTTCTAAGAAAGCATCATTTTCTTCTTTACTACCAATAGAAATACGAATACCGGTTGGATACCCTAGCGCTTCACCAGAACGAAGAATAAACCCTTTTTCAAGGAATGCTTGAAAAAGTTGATTCCCTGGAATGCCTGTCTCAACTAAAAGGAAATTCGTTTCGGAGGGATACACAAAGAAACCCTCTTTCTCAAAATACGCTCTTAAACGCTGCTTTTCTTGCTGATTTTTTTCTTTACACAATCGAATAAACGCTTCGTCCTCTAGTGCGGCTAGAGCAGCTTGATGCGCAATCGCATTGTTATTAAACGGAGGTCTAACAGGGTCAATCGCTTGTGCAACGCTCTCACTCGCAATGCCATATCCTACTCGTAAACCAGCTAATCCATACGCTTTTGAGAACGTACGTAACACAACTAATTGTGGATAGTGAGAAAGCAATGATACGCTATCAGGATAATCATCGGTTGTCACATATTCGTAGTAAGCCTCATCTGAAACGACTAAACACTCTTTTGGAACACGATCTAAAAAGTGTCTAAATGCTTCACGACTTAACGCGACACCGTTAGGATTATTTGGATTACAGACCCAAACAATACGCGTTTGCTCGTTAATCGCAGCAAGCATCGCTTCTAAGTCATGATCTCCACTGCTTGTAACAGGAACCTCTATAATTTGAGCATCTTCAATGGTTGCATTTAATTTATATTGTGAAAAAGAAGGCGTCGCCATAACCGTATTGGTATTAGACGATAAAAACCCACGACATAGAAATTGTATCACTTCGTCGGATCCATTCCCTAACATAATTTGCTTTTCACTTACTTGATGCTTCGATGCTAAAGCTTCCCGTAGCTCTGTTCCATAGCCGTCAGGGTAAATAGCCGTTTCGCTTGCAACCATCGCAATTCTTTCTGCTACTTTTGGTGACGCTCCGTATGGATTTTCATTTGAAGCCATTTTTATGACATGATCTAATCCATATTCGCGCTTCACCTCAGCAATTGGTTTGCCCGGTGCATACGCAGGTAGACCACGAATTTGTTTTTTAACGAGCATGTCCACACCTACTTTCAATAATATTACTAGTTATCCTACGAAAAAAGAGCTTTTTCTTCAACATTTTTTTAACGAGATACTGTATTTATTCCTTGAAGCTCACCAATATAGTGTTCAATCTCCGCAAGAGCCTTTTCTTTTTCTCTTTCAATTAGAAGTTGTTTTCCCCGCTTTTCTATTTCTTTCACAATCGCACTTCCAATTACAACTCCGTCAGCGTACTGTTGAATAGCTTCTACTTGCTCACGTTTATGAATACCGAATCCAACCACACAAGGAACCTGAGCGTGCTGCTTTACTGTATCAATAAACTTTTTTAAATCAGCAGGCAATTGGTCACGAGCACCGGTCACGCCGGTCGTTGATACACAATATAAAAAACCACTTGCAGATGAAGCAATTTTTTTAATCCGCTCTCTTGAAGTGGGGGCTACCATTGATATAAAAGACAAGCCATTTGCTTTACATAATGTGGCCAATGTCTGGGCTTCTTCAAATGGTAAATCTGGAACGAGAACACCGTCTACTTCAAACGTCGATGCCTGTTCAACAAAAGTTTCGAATCCGTATTGATAAAGAGGATTTGCATACGTAAACAAAATAATGGGTACATGGACACCTTTGCTTCGAGCTAATGGAATCATCTTTAAAATTTGCGGTAGTGTGGTTCCTGCTTTAATAGCTCGAATAGAAGCTGCTTGTATAGTAGGTCCATCCGCTAAAGGATCAGAGTACGGCACACCTAGTTCAATAACATCGGCCCCTTGCTTTTGTAATGAAAGCAGTAGCTCAATCGTCACGTCAAGAGAAGGATCTCCCGCCGTTATAAACGGAATGAACAAATCATCCTTTTGTAAAGCTTGCGCCAACCTATTCATGGGAAGAACCTCCTTCAACATTTTTGTAAATGGTATGCATGTCCTTGTCGCCGCGTCCGGATAAACAGATTAAAATTGTTTCATTTTCTCCTACTTTACTTTGTTTAATCGCTTGAGCAACAGCATGTGCTGATTCCAGGGCACAAATAATGCCCTCGTGTTCAGCGAGCATACGCAGAGCAGAGAGAGCCTCTTCATCTGTTACCGCTTCATACGTAACACGACCTGAATCTGCTAAATAGGCATGCTCTGGACCAATTCCAGGATAATCAAGACCAGCTGAAATAGAATATGGCTCTATAATTTGACCTACCTCGTCTTGAAGTAAATACGTTAGAGAACCGTGAATGATCCCTTTTGTTCCTTTTGTTAACGTTGCAGCGTGATGAGAAGAATCGACGCCAAGGCCGGCTGCCTCCACACCAACTAACGTAACATCGTCTTCAATAAATGGATAAAACATGCCAATCGCATTACTTCCTCCACCAACGCACGCAATAATAGTATCAGGCAATTTTCCGTAATCAGTGAGCATTTGCTCTTTTGCTTCATCACCAATAATACGTTGAAATTGACGAACCATTTTTGGATAAGGGTGAGGACCCACTACAGAACCAATAATGTAAAACGTATCGTCGGCATTCGTTACCCAATGGCGAATGGCTTCATTTGTTGCATCTTTTAACGTTTTACTTCCACTCTTAGCTGGGATCACTTTCGCACCAAGAAGCTCCATTCGAAACACATTTAACTGCTGTCGCTCCATATCGGTTTCGCCCATATAAATTAAACAGTCCATGCCAAACTTCGCGGCTACAGTTGCCGTCGCTACACCATGCTGACCCGCGCCTGTCTCAGCGACAATTTTCTTTTTACCCATTCGCTTTGCTAACAATACTTGTCCGAGGGCATTGTTCAGCTTATGTGCGCCTGTGTGCACTAAATCTTCTCGTTTTAAATAAATCGAGACATTTCCTAATGCTTTACTAAGCTGGTCGGCATATGTGATCGGAGTTTTTCGGCCTGCATACTGTGTTAACAATGTTGTTAATTCACTTGTAAATGCAGGATCTGCTAGTGCTTCATCCAAAGCCGCCTCTAATTCCTCTAGTGCACTCATAATTGTTTCTGGTACATATTGCCCGCCGTACTCACCGAAACGACCTTGTTCAGTTGGATAAAGATCCGTTTTCATCTCTTTTGATCACCTCTTCAAGCTCTTCCACTGCTCGTTTATTTTTTCGTCCGTTTTGCTCTATCCCGCTGGATAGATCTAAACCAAACACGTTATAGTGTTGTGCATCTTGGATATTGTCTTTGTTTATTCCACCAGCAATAAATAGAGGCGTGTCATAACGGTTTGCAATTTCGATAAACTTAGGAATATGCCTCCACTCAAATGTTTGCCCTGTTCCACCCCACGCTTGTGCGCTTTTTGTGTCAAGCAGAAGAGCATCTACATAAGGAGCATAACAGTGAAGCTGCTCAACTGTACGATCATCAACATGGATGGCTTTCCAAAGATCAATAGTTGGATAAGCATGTCGAATGGCTTTAACAGTGTCCACTGACTCACTTCCATGAAGTTGAAGAACGTGGAAAATATTCGCTTCGAAAAGGGGTTTTATTTGTTCTATTGTTGCGTTTACAACGAGAGCGACATTTTTCTTTTGATGAGGAACAGACTGAATCCAACCCATTACATCATCAAGAAACACTTGACGTTTACTTTTCGCAAATACGTATCCAATGTAATCACATAATGAGTGAGCGACAACTTCTAAATCTTCTTTCGATTGAATGCCACAATATTTCGTCTTCATCTCACTGTCCGCTCATTTGCAAACAGGCTTTCAATGGCTTTAGAACGATCTGTCGCTTTCATTAATGTCTCACCCATCAACACACCATGAACACCTAAATTTTTTAAGTAAGTAAGGTCATCCTTTGTACGGATGCCACTTTCCGACACAATAACCGCTTCTTTTGAAAGGGATGGTAAAATCAATTCTGTTTGGTTAATACTCGTTTGAAACGTTTTTAAATTTCGGTTATTCACACCAACAATTTCTGGTTTGATATATTGAAGCAATGTGTGCGCTTCTTCTTCATCATGTACCTCTACTAGACATTCAAGCCCTAATTCATACGCTTGTTCATAGAGCTCTCGTAGCTGATTGTATTCCATAACGCCTGCAATCAGCAAGATCGCATCCGCTCCAAGTCGATAGGACTCTTCCACTTGCTTGGCATCAATAATAAAGTCTTTCCGTAAGACTGGAAGGTCAACGGCGTCTTTTACTTGCTTGATATATTCTTTCTTACCTTTAAAATAGGGGTAATCGGTTAACACACTAATAGCAGACGCACCAGCCATTTGGTACGACCGGGCAATCCCTTTAACATCGAGGGTCTCAACTAACAGACCTTTTGAAGGCGACGCTTGCTTAATTTCTGCAATTAAACCTAGGTCAAAAGTAGACTCCAATAGAGCTTGTTTTAAACTGACTCGCTTTACCGCTACAGGAGCCGGCATTTCTAACAAACGGACTTCTTCTTTTTTGGTTGCAATAATCTGATCAAGCATGTTTTATCCCTCTCTTCTTAGATTGTAGCGAGGTCAAATAAAGTTGGGATTGACCATTTGCAATAGTCCGCTTTGCTTCTTCTATACCAACATGAATGGAAGATACATAATCACCTGCGTATAGAGCAACACCTGCATTAAACGCTACAATATCAATTGCTTCTTGTGGCGCCTCATTTAGGAGTACTTGATGAATTAAAGCAGCACTCTCAGCAGGGGTTTGGACTCGGATGGACGCTAAAGATCCACAGGTAAAACCAACGTCTTCAGGCTTTATAGTAATGGCATCAATTGTATCTTCCTTCACATCAACAAGGTACGTTTCACCATGAATCGCACATTCATCAAGTCCATCGGCACCACTAACAATAACCGAGTGTGTTGTACCGAGTCGCTGCAATACGTGTCCAAATTGATCAGCGGTTGCACGGCTATTAACGCCTACCAACTGATGTTTAGCGCCCGCTGGATTTGTTAGCGGACCTAAAAGATTAAAAATGCTTCGAAAGCCTAGCTCTTTTCTCGTTTTCATTACATGTTTCATAGAAGGGTGATACAGAGGGGCAAACATAAAGCATAGTGATTGCTCTGTTAGCATAGTTGCTGCTTCTGTCACAGATGTTTGAATATCAATATGAAGCGCTTCAAACACATCGGCACTTCCTGTTTTTGAAGACACAGAGCGATTGCCGTGTTTCGTTACAGGTATATTCATTGATCCAAGGACAATGGCAGTTGCAGTGGAAATGTTAAACGTTCCAAGTCCATCCCCACCAGTCCCACATGTATCAATCGTTCGTTCTAATTGAACAGGAAATGGTTCAGCCATCCCTCGCATTGCCCGAGCAAAGCCAACTAGTTCATCTGTTGTTTCTCCTCTAAATCGAAGCAACGTCATAAAACTAGCAATCTGGCTGTCTGCCAATCGTCCATGCATAATTTCGCCCATAAGCAACTCTGCTTCTTGTTCGCTTAGTGTACCATTGTCTAAACAGCGGTGTAACATCGCTTTAATCATGGCATACACCTACTTTTGTAAACGCAACAAGGTGATACCTACATACATAGCGAGTGCGCGACATGAAATTGGATAGTGGAATAAAAGAAAGGTGAAGCATTGGCATATCTTGATTACCCGTCTGCTTCTTACTTGTTGTACGTTTCTTCACTTGATCATTAAGGGGATTTATTTTCTTCATTTACCACTCACTCCTTGTGACGTGAAAATGAAGAGCGGTTGGAGGATTGACGCATCTCCAAATATATTTATAGGAAGGGTTTTTTACTTCGTCTACATTCTCTCCGCTCTGCTCATTCTCAACTAATCTCTACTCTAAACTCTACTCATCTAATCTTGCTTGCACGTAGTCTAACGCAAAAAACCATTGACGTCAACCCATTAAGTACCTAGCCCTTTTGCAGAAGATCTGGTCGAAGCGTGATCGCCTGATTTAAGAAAGTATGACAAACATCTTGCTGATCTCGATCCGTTTGTGCAGTCATCATCACCCGAATGCAACGAGGCAAACTTCCTTTCACAGGAATTTCTTGGGCACACATAACTGGTACAAAATCAAACCCTTTTAAATTACGTAAAGCTTTGGCTGGGAAGCAAGCATCAATATCATCTGTTACAGTGACAAGCACTTGCGCAATATGCTCTGGTTGAATCTCATTATCTGCTACCATTTTTCGAAGGAGGCGTTCAGTCTCACGTTCAATTTCTGTTGCTTCATTTTTTTCAACTGTCGTCGCCCCACGAATGCCTCGCATCATAATCAATGATCTCCTTTTTCTACTGTTAATTCTGCTACTAACTCTTCTGCAGTAATCGGTTCAATCGTCGCTTTACCTAATGCGTTTAATAATACGTAATGAAGCGTACCGTGACGTGCTTTTTTATCTTTCATCATACGCGAAATTAAATCCTCTACCCCTAACGAAGTAGGAATTTCAACAGTATACCCAAGAGATTGAATCCACGCTACGTACCGATCAGAAGCAAGATCAATGCTGTGGTAACGTTCACTAAACTTCAATGCAAAAGCCATTCCGACCATAACAGCTTCACCATGTGTCACCTTGCCGTAACCTAGCTCTGCTTCAATGGCATGACCTAATGTATGACCAAAATTCAAAATCCCACGAATGCCCAGCTCTTGTTCATCCTGCTGCACAATGCGCGCTTTTAACGCTATGGCTCGTTCAATCATACGTTCAAGCACCTCGTCGCTAATAGACGCCAGCGAATCAATCTCCTCTTCTAGCCATACTAAGAAATCATGATCCGCGATAAATCCCATTTTGACAATTTCAGCAAAGCCTGAACGCCATTCTTTTTCAGGGAGTGTTTTTAGAAGCTGGGGATCATAGAGAACCAGCTCCGGCTGGTGAAACAGCCCAACCATATTCTTACCCTTCTCTAAATTAATGGCTACCTTACCGCCAACACTTGAATCATGGGCTAATAATGTCGTTGGTACTTGTACAAAAGAAATACCACGCATATAGGTACCTGCTACAAAGCCAGCTAAATCACCAATAACTCCGCCTCCAAATGCGATAATGACCGATGAGCGATCAAGCTGATAGTTAAAACAATCATTTAATAGATCTTCATATTGAGCAAACGATTTAGACTGTTCTCCACTTGGAACAATTGACACATGTACAGCTGTGTGTGTGAACGTTTGAAGAAACGTTTGAAGATAATGAGTCGCAACCTGTTCATCGACAATGAGCATGTAACGCGAAGCAGGGGCAACTTTTTCAATAATCGATCCGGCTTGATTTAGGATGCCTTGTTCAATTATGACATCGTAGCTTTTATGCTCTGTTTGCACATGGACCTTCATAATTAAAACAGCCTTGCTTTTTCATTGTGTCGCTCTATAGCCGCTTGAAGATCTGAAAGTTGATCTGCCGGGAACGTGTCTAGCAGGCTGTTTGCAATTTCCCAAGCCACGACATTTTCACACACCACTGAAGCGGCTGGCACTGCGCAACTATCAGATCGCTCAACACCTGCATCAAACGCCTCTTTTGAATCAATATCCACACTTTTCAGTGGTTTGTATAAGGTCGGTATCGGCTTCATAACACCTTTTACAACGACTGGCATACCGTTCGTCATTCCACCTTCAAAACCACCTAAACGGTTCGTTTTTCGACTATAACCTGTTTGTTCATCCCAAATGATTTCATCATGAACTTGACTACCAGGTTTTCGCGCCGCTTCAAAACCTAGACCGATCTCAACACCTTTAAAGGCATTTATGCTCATAACCGCTCCGGCAATTTTCCCGTCTAGTTTTCGGTCATAATGAACATGGCTTCCTAATCCGATTGGCAATCCTTCGACCACTACTTCAACAACGCCACCAATACTATCACCATCTTGCTTTGCTTGATCAATGGCTGCCATCATTTTCGTGCCCGCTTCTTCATCAAGACAGCGAACCGGAGACGCTTCCGAACGTTCTTGAATCGTTTTAATAGGAAGGGACTCTCCCACTTTAGCTTCGATACCACCAATTATTCGAACGTGACCGGCTACTTCAATGCCAATGGCCTTTAAAATAACTTTTGCAAGCGCCCCACAAGCTACACGAACGGTGGTCTCTCTTGCTGAAGAACGCTCTAATACATCACGCATGTCGCGATGACCGTATTTGATTGCTCCATTTAAATCTGCATGTCCTGGTCGGGGACGGGTTAAGCGACGTCTCATCTTCTCTTCTTCTTCTTTGGAAATAGGCGCTGACCCCATAATTTTTGTCCAGTTTTTCCAATCATTGTTTTCAACAACGAACGTAATCGGAGCACCAGTTGTATAGCCGTGTCGAACCCCGCTCATAATTTTCACTTGATCCTTTTCGATTTGCATCCGGCGACCTCGACCATATCCACCTTGCCTGCGTGAAAGCTCACGATTAATATCCTCTTCCACCAGACGTATTTGAGCAGGAACACCTTCTATAATAGTTGTTAATTGCGGGCCGTGGGATTCACCAGCTGTAAGAAATCTCATTTTGTCCACTCCTTCTACCAATTGCTTTATCACTTTTACGCGCTAAATTATAATCGATTATACCAACTATATTGCAATTTTTCAATTTGTTTTCTGATAAAAAAAAGGAGCTATCGCTGTTAATCCATATGTATGAGGGTGAAAAATTTGCTCTGTACTTCCTACAAACAGAAGCCCTCCTTCTTTTAAAGCATCACTTAGTTTCATGAAAATACGTTCTTTCGTTTCTTCTGTAAAATAAATGCATACATTTCGACAAATAACCATATCCATCTGTTTTGGGAAATCGTCATGGATCAAATCTAAAGTAGAAAATGAAACCATTTCTTTAATCTCGTCTACGACGCAAAAATCAACGTCTTCTTTTTGAAAAAAGCGACTTAGCATCTCTTCTCCTAAAACGGTTTGTGCTGCTTGCGCCGAGTAACGGCCACTTTTAGCTTTACGAATCATCTGTTCATCTAAGTCTGTTGCTTGCACCTGATTATTCTCTAGGGGTAAACCGTTTCGCTTACATAGCATCGCTACAGTATATGCCTCTTCACCTGAAGAGCAGGCAGCACTCCAAATAGCTAATGGTTTTTTTGTCAACTGGTGGCGAGTAGATAGCCAATCTGTTACACGTTCCCAGCGATCTGCATTTCGAAAGAAAGAAGTAACATTAATTGTCATTTTTTCTTTACATTCAGACAAAAGAGCCGGGTCTTTTTTAAGTGCCTCTCCATATGCCTTCATGCTACTCATTCCATGTTTTACACTTAATGACCGTAAACGGCGTTCCATTTGCGAGCGTTTATACGCTTGTAAGTGAATGCCTGTTAACGTTGCGAAAAGATCAGAAAAGGCTTCGTAATCATCTTGATCGTGCATATTCAAACGCTCCATCTCTTTCATTTTTCCTATTAGTGTACCACGAAAATGCTTAAATCGGGTACATTCGACCTTTTAGAAGGATCTTGTCTAACATAAAAAAGTACGGAAGGATGAAAAGACATCCTTCCGTACCCTCTAACGCTTGTGCATGACACTTACACCCAAACGTTTGTATTTTTTTCATATGTTGAAAGCTCTTCTTCTGAAAAGAATATGCCAATTTCACGATCAGCACTTTCAGTAGAATCAGAGCCGTGAATCACATTCATACCAACTTGAATGGCGTAATCTCCACGAATAGAACCTGGTGTAGCTTCAGCCGGATTCGTCGCGCCGATTAAATGGCGAGAGATTTTCACAGCTTGTTCACCTTCCCAAACCATTGCAAACACTGGACCCGATGTAATAAAGGTAACAAGCTCATTAAAAAAGGGCTTTTCACGGTGTTCACCGTAATGAGTCTCAGCTGTTTCTTTACTTAACGTTACAAGTTTACCCGCCACAAGTTTAAATCCTTTTTGCTCAAAACGAGAAACGATTGGTCCAATTAAATTACGTTGAACTCCATCAGGCTTAATCATCACATATGTACGTTCCAACATTCCAACCCCACTTTATCTAGTTTATTCGTTAACTCTTTTAGTATAGCAAATGAAGTAAGCGCTAACAATAAAAATAGCGAAAATATTCGTTTTTCCTCGCACGTTGACACTTTTCTAGTAAAGAGAATATTCCCACTATTATCCACAAAAAAACCGGATGAGGAATGTTCTCAACCGGCTTTTTATAACGTGACTCAATACTTCCGTCGACCAATATAAGCGGCAACTTGTTTTAAATGGGTCTTCGCCTCACAATTAGGGAATTCATTTAGCAGCGCATACGCTTTGCTTAAATAACGGTCACTTAAGTCTTGCGCATACTCGATTCCGCCAGAGTTACGTACATCATTCAGGAACGGTTCCATCGTTATCGTTTTTGCTGTGTCTTTCGTTAATTCTTTCCTTAGCTTTTCTTTAAACGATGGGTTCGTATCCATCGCATACAATGCAGGAAGGGTTACATTCCCTTGACGTAGATCCCCACCAGCTGGTTTTCCGAGTTGTTCTTTTGTCCCGACAAAATCTAATATATCATCCATAATTTGATAAGACATGCCGAGGAAATAAGCAAAATAATACATTTGTTGTTGTAGCTCTTCTTCTACATTCGCTGCAATCGCACCTAACTGAGAGCTAACCGCAATTAAAAGAGCAGTTTTTCGTTTTATTCTCCTAAAGTATGTGCGAATGGTTTGATCCCAATTGTATTGATCTCTAATTTGTTCAACTTCGCCAAGACACATTTGATGCATTGCATCGGAAATAATTACATGTACACGCTTATCTTGAAACGCTTTCGTTGTTTCAATGGCATGACCAAAAATATAATCTCCTGTATACATGGCAACACGATTATCCCACCTTGCCATAACCGTCTCATTTCCTCTTCTTAATGAAGCATTATCAATCACATCGTCGTGAACTAAAGAACCCATATGAATTAACTCTAGCGATGCAGCGATATGCTTTAATTTTTCCAAGTCGTAGTTTCCAAACTTTCCAGCTAAAAGAACAAGAACTGGACGAATTCTTTTACCACCCGCTTTTAAGAGATCCGTCGATGCCTCGTTTAAAACGGGGTGTTCAGCTGAAAGTGTACGTTCTAATATGGATTCAATGTATTCAATATCTGTTTGAAACTCTTTATATATTTCTGCTAACTTCATGAACGCCACCCTTATGCAGCCTAAAGGTCTGCTCGTTTTATAAATGGTTTTCTTTTTTCTCACTAGTGATACGGTTATACGGGATGGTTACGCCCCTCTCTATCGTATAAGAGAAAGTTTTTTTCATTTTTCCCTAAATCTATCTGCCTTCGTCAGCCCGTTTTTTAAAAGTATCGCAAAAACAACATATCAACAAAAGCGAAGGCAAACAGCATGACAGAAAGGGTACCATTCATCGGAAAAAATGCAAGTTGCACTTTAGATAAATCATCCTTCTTCACTATGGAGTGCTGATAAATCATGATCATGCCTGCAACAAGTACGCCGATTAAATAAAACCAACTAAGTGGAGAATAGAAAAAGAGTAAAACAAAAAAAAGAAAACTAACAATGTGAAAACCTCTCGCGATTACAAGAGCTTTTGCAACGCCAAAACGGCTTGGTATTGAATACAACCCGTTTGAAGCGTCATAGTCGGCATCCTGAGTGGCATAAACGGTATCAAATCCAGCTAACCAAAAAAGGACGGCGCCAAACAACACGAAAGGCATCAATGATAATTCACCTGTAACGGCAACCCAGCCACCAAGCGGAGCAATTCCAATTGTCACACCTAGTACAACATGACATAGCCATGTAAATCGTTTCGTGTAAGAGTAGAATACGAGAAAAAAAACAGCAATTGGTAATAGATATACAGATAATAGATTAAGATTAAACGCAGCAAGAAATAGAAGGGCAAACGATACGGTAATAAAGATCCATACATCTGCTTTCGAAAGTAATCCTGCTGGTATCTCACGATTTGCGGTTCTTGGATTATGTTTATCAATTGTAGCGTCAATCACACGGTTCAACGACATAGCTGCACTTCTAGCCCCGATCATGGCAATCGTTACCCAAAACCATTGTAAAAACGTTGGAAAATGGCCGTTCACTACAAGACTGCCTAATAACATAGCAAAAAATGCAAATGGAAGTGCAAAAATCGTATGTTCGATTTTAATCATTCGCATAAACGTTTTTGTTTTTGATCCTACTGCTATCCCCATTAATGATAACTCCTTCTACGAGTCCTTCTGCGGCTTTTGTCCTAAATGCATAGAGGCAACACCGCCAGTATAACTCTTGACTTCAACGTTTATCATGCCTGCTTCACGAAACATACTCGCTAACTTCTCTCGATTGGGGAATGCTAACGTTGATTCATGTAGCCACGCGTATTCATCGTATTTTTTAACTAGCAGTTTTCCAGCAAGAGGCATGACATGTTTAAAGTAAAAGAAATAGAGTTGTTTAAAACCTGGAATAGTCGGCTGAGATGTTTCCAGACACACAATTCTTCCACCTGGTTTCGTTACACGTACCATTTCCTTCAAGACTTGCATGTAATCTGGTACATTTCGAAGTCCGAACCCAATTGTGACATAGTCAAATGTATTGTCTTCAAACGGTAGATCCATGGCGTTCCCTTGAATCAATTCAATGTTTTTCATGCCGTATTGCTTTACTTTTTCCTTGCCAACTTCTAACATGTTTTCACTAAAGTCTAAACCTACTACTCGTCCACCGTCTCCAACAGCTTCACTTAAAGCAATGGACCAATCGGCTGTCCCACAGCAAACATCTAGAGCAGAATTGTTTTTTTGAACAGCCATGCGTTTCATTGTATCTTTACGCCATGCTTTATGCCGTTGCAAGCTAATGACAGAGTTCATCAAATCGTATCTCTTATGAATAGACTGAAAAACGCTGTGAACGCGCTCCTCCTTAGACTGACTCATGTTGTAAGCCTCCCATAAAAAAACTGATCGAGAATATCATTGCGTTGGCTATTGAGGAACGACTTTAGTGATTGCTCCGTCTGGACAAGCTTTTTCTGTAACACGTTGATTGTTTCTTTATCGACAGTCGCTTGTAATTCCCTCTTCACTCTTTTGGTTAAAAAGAATCTCTCCAGTCGCTTTACATACGCTTCATCCGTCTCTTTTTGAATAATTCTTAGCAAGAGTAAAGCATCGACCGTTGCTTTTTGATCATATAGTACTTCTACTGTTAACGACTTGTCCATGTAATGAGCCATTTTCAATTCGTAAATCTCTTGAAGCGTGCTTCCAAATAATTCAACCATATCGACTGCATTCACGCCTGCTAACGATTGATAGTAACGCGCACTATAAAAATCTCCAGCAAGTACATTTAGCTGCCTTCTCTTTTTTAACCGATCGTCGTCCTCATTATGTAACGAAACAAGATCATGAATCATGACACCAGCATGAACAAAGCCCCAAGCCAGCGATATGGCCAGAGCTCGTTCTTCTGGCTCCACTTCACGAATGAGTTGGTAAGCAAGCCACAATTCATCTTGGTCCGGTCGAGTGTCGTCAATATATTGTTGTAAATAATCATGTTGCACTAGTTGGTCAAAATGCTGTTTTAATTCAGTAGCAGTTGAAATATCGACCGCTCCTTTATCTCTCATACAAACTTTCCTTTCTTTCGCCTGCTATACAGATGATCTCTATCAAGTATAGCACAGCAACCATTCATAAACACTACATCCTGCTAATTTACTCTTCATCTGTGTCCATAGTGCCATGACTTGTTTGAATAACAGCTTTTCCTCTTATTTTCACCGCAGACGTATGCTCTGTAAATTGCCCAATCATGACTTCACCTTTGTCAAGTTTTTCCGAGTGATGAAAACGTGTATCAGAACCACGTGTTAAACCAATGACTTGTACACCATTTTCCCTTGCTTTAATAACAAAAAAATCAGCGTTTTGACTCATCTTTTCTCCTCCACTATTAAACGAATTTTTTGCGTTGCATATGAACGAATAAAACCAACCATCTCTTATTAGAGGTTCTCACTTAAATAAATGACAAAACTTCTTGTCTTGCTATTGGGTCGTCTTTGAAAACACCGCGAGCAGCTGTTGTAACTGTTTTAGAGCCAGGTTTTTTAATACCTCTCATCGACATACACATATGTTCAGCTGAAACAACTACCATGACACCTTTTGCCCCTAACGTTTCTTCAAGTGCGTCAGCAAGTGTTTTCGTCATTCTCTCTTGAACTTGAGGCTGTCTCGCAATGCCATCTACGGTACGAGCGAGTTTGCTAAGCCCTGTCACTTTGCCTTCATTTGGAAGATACGCAATATGAGCTTTTCCGAAAAAAGGAACTAAATGATGCTCACACATAGAATAAAACGTTATGTCTTTAACAAGCACAAGCTCTTCGTGATCTTCCGTAAAGACCGTTTGCAAATGGGTTTTCGGATCTTCGCGCAATCCACTAAACATTTCTTCATACATTTTTGCAACGCGTCTCGGTGTATCAATAAGCCCTTCTCTCTCTGGGTCTTCACCTACTGCCTCCAGAATCATTCTTACTGCGGTTTCTATTTTATGTTGATCAACCATTCTTGTCCCTCCATCATCGTGCTATCCACTTCGAATCTCTTATAAAGATTAGCAAAAGTATCAAGGAAAAGCAAAAAGAACTCACTCCTAAGGGAGAGAGTTCTTTTATTCACAAAATAATCGCAATTAACCCACCAGAACCTTCGTTAATAATTCTCTCTAGGGTTTCTTGTAACTTATAACGGGCATTTTCTGGCATTAACGAAAGCTTTGCAGAAATCCCCTCACGTACAATCGAATTAAGTGATCGCCCGAAGATGTCGGAATTCCAAATTGAAAGTGGATTTTCTTCAAAGTCTTGCATGAGATAGCGGACGAGTTCTTCACTTTGCTTTTCGGTTCCAATAATAGGGGCAAATTCTGATTCTACGTCCACTTTCACCATATGAATAGACGGCGCTACAGCTTTTAACCGAACACCGAAACGCGACCCTTGACGAATAATTTCAGGTTCATCTAAACTCATATCGGCTAGTGACGGTGCAGCAATGCCATAACCGGTTTGCTTAACCATTCGCAAGGCATCAGCCACTTGATCATATTCGGTTTTTGCATGAGCAAAGTCTTGCATCAAAGATAAAAGATGGTCCTTACCACGTATTTCTACACCGACTACTTCTTTTAATACTTGATCGTATAGCTCATCTGGGGCATACAAATCAATCTCGGCAATACCTTGCCCCATTTCGATACCGGCTAGTTTGGCTTGATCAATAAATTCGAGTTCTGTAAATTGGCTAACAACACGATCAACGTCTCGCAAACGCTTGATATCTTTAACCGTTTCACGAACCGACTCTTCATAACTTTCTCGAAGCCAATGGTCGTTCTTCAGTACCATTACCCAGCTAGGTAAATTCACATTCACTTCATGTACTGGGAACTCAAACAGAACCTCTCTTAATACACTATTAATATCATGCTCGTTCATGCCTTCAACACTCATAGCCAGTACCGGAATATCGTATTCTTCTGAAAGCGAAGACCGAAGCTGCTCTGTTTCTGGGTGATGTGGTCTTACACTGTTAACGATCATAATAAATGGTTTACCAACTTCTTTAAGCTCTTCCACAACTCGTGATTCTGATTCAACGTAATCGCTCCTTGGAATGTCCCCAATTGTGCCATCAGTTGTCACAACAACACCAAGTGTAGAGTGCTCTTGAATTACTTTCCTCGTCCCAATTTCTGCTGCCTCTTGAAATGGAATCGGTTCTTCATACCAAGGTGTATGAATCATGCGAGGTCCATTTTCATCTTCGTAGCCTTTTGCTCCAGGTACAGCATAACCAACACAGTCAACGAGGCGAATATTTACATCAAGCCCTTCATCAACATGGATGGAAACGGCTTGGTTTGGTACAAATTTTGGCTCCGTCGTCATGATTTGTTTACCTGCTGCGGACTGTGGAAGCTCATCTTGAGCCCTGTTCTTATCTGCTTCATTTTCGATGTTAGGAAGCACCACAAGTTCCATGAATTTCTTAATAAAGGTCGATTTTCCCGTGCGAACCGCTCCAACGACACCGAGATAAATGTCGCCACCTGTTCGCTCCGCGATATCTTTGAAGATATCTACTTTTTCCAACAAGATCATTCCCCTCCCGGTCAAGTAAAATATGATGCAGCCGAGTCTTATACCTCTAACCACTACCAATTCTATGACATTGTCCTATTAATATGACTGACTACGGTGAATATTTTTCTGCATCCACTCTTGAAAGGGGAGACGATAAAGATAATGCCCCTTCCAATTCTATCTTACGAGTGGAAGGGGCAATCTAGACCTATTTTATTCATTTTCATAGAATTTTGTATCGTATTGAATCCCGTCAGCTTCTGAATACGTATACGGAACAGAGAACACAGGAACAAATGGTGCATCTTCATACAGATAAGTTCGCAAATCCGTTTCAGTCGCAAAAGATCCATCCATCTCTGATTGTAATTCAATTAAATCCAATCGATAGTCGATCATAATGTCACCACTATTTGTATAAAGCAATGGCAAGCGAGTTTGATTATAAGGACTATCAATATAAGGCTCTTCTTTATAACCAAGCGCTTCAAAATCCAATGTAAACAAGTCATAATCAAGAGATTCTTTAATAGGCGCATAGGTATGCTCGCGTCGATAATCATTAATTCGTTGAGTTAACGTATTGATCTCATTCATAATACGCACATCAATAACTTTTACCTCAGGCTCTTCTTCTACATTTACTAGGACATATTGATAAACTCCTCCATTTTCAAACGAAGACCCTGGTGCATCTTGCATATAGGTTGGGATAAGCTGCCTAAAATCAATGACATAGCGCTGATATAAGTTCGTGCTTTCGTCGAACGTTTTAATTGGCAATACCCCAGTTTCCTCTTGAAATTGATCAATTGCTGCTTGTACACTTGCCATTTGATCGGCATAAGGCACTTGATTTTCAACTCGCTGTTCGTTGGGTAGCATACAGCCCGCTAACAAAAACACAATGGCAACACTATAAATGGTCAAGCGTTTCATTCTATAACCCCTTTATCTCATGAAGTTTGACGTGGGTCCACCAATTACAATATAGGCGACAATTAAACCAGCCACAACCATACAGATAAATGAAAACGCTAAAACAATTCTCGCTAAAAATCCACTTAATTTTGTTCTAGCCAAAAAGGCTGTGCCGGCTGATACAAACATTAAAATAATTCCACCAAATGATATGTACATATTTAGCATAGCTAAGGACATTTTATACACCTCTCTTATCCTTCCATCCTTTCAAGTATAGCATATCAAATTCTGTGACAACAGCTAAAAAGCTAGACAGGAGTGGGGCTCTCCTCTCTAGCTTGACTAAATCCTTTTTCTTGCCCTTATAATAGTAGGTGTTCTATTGCAGTATATGCAGGCTTCGAATTTTTGTTTGGATGTTTGACTATTTTCTCTACTTTTTGTTGTTAAACATTTTTGTCAAAGACGACAAATCCGTTGGCATGTTATTATTTAAAATCGCAGAAACAATCTGATCTTCTTTTTCTTTTGAAACAGGTTTGTTTGCCATTGCAGCAACACGACTAATTAAATCACGCAACGTTGCTTCGTCTTTTAAGTTTGATTGACTAACAGAGTTTGCTAGTTTTAAAAGCTCATCCGGGCGAACCTTTGTGTTTTTTTGAACTTGATCAAAAAACGAATCATTTTTCTTAAACATCCAATCCCTCCTCATGCTTACGTTCCTTTCATCGTATGCATGGGGGAGAAAAAATGTGCGAACGTGGAAGCCGTTAATCGAGATGGTACAATTCCTCTACTTCATTTCGCTTTACACGACCCATCAAATCTTCAGCCGCTTTAATTGGGTCAACGCCATTAAACAACACAGCGTAAAGCGCCTCTGTTAACGGCATGTTAATGTTTTCTTTTTTGGCGAGTTCATAAGCAGCTTGCGTTGTCCGTATCCCTTCAACAACCATTCCCATTTCCTCAAGAACCTCTTCCATTGATTTTCCTTTTCCTAACATATGTCCAGCACGCCAGTTTCGAGAATGTACGCTTGTACAGGTAACAATTAAATCGCCTAATCCTGTTAAACCTGAAAATGTAAGAGGCTGCGCGCCCATATGAACACCAAGTCGAGAAATTTCGGTTAAGCCTCTAGTCATAATGGCTGCTTTTGTATTATCTCCATATCCAAGACCGTTTGTCACACCACAAACTAGGGCGATAATGTTCTTTAAAGCGCCACCAATTTCGACGCCAATTAAATCAGGATTTGTATACACTCTAAACTGCTGATTCATGAACAACTCTTGCGCGTACGCTGCAGCCGATTCAGTACGTGATGCGACCGTTACCGTGGTCGGTTGACGAAGGGCTACTTCTTCTGCATGACTCGGACCTGATAATACCGTTATAGAAGCCACATGAGGTGATCCTGCTGCAGCATCTTCAATAACTTCTGACACTCGTTTATATGTATTTGGTTCAATTCCTTTGCTCGCATGAATAATAGGAACTGGTTGTTCTAGAATTGCGACAAGCCCTTGAACTGTTTCGCGCATCGCTTTTGATGGAACGACGAGAATGATGGCATCTGCATCCCTTACCGCTTCTTCCATCTCAAGATAAGCCGTTAATGACTCAGGTAACTGTACTTGTCCTAAATATTTCTCATTCGTATGAAGTTGATTAATCTCATCTACTTGACTTTGTCTTCTTGCAACTAATCGAACATCGTGTCCATTATCAGCAAGAACGACAGCTAGGGCAGTACCCCAGCTCCCTGCACCAATTACAGCTAGTTTTTGCTTCATTTTTATCTACTCCTATGCATGCTTTCTGCCAATTTTATTTTCTGTCCCTGATAAAAGTCGGCTCACGTTCGTGCGATGACGCCACAGCGACATAACCGCCAATATAACGGTAAACAACATGTATTCAAATGGATAGGAAAAGCTTGGGATAAGCATTAATAATACGAGTGCTACAGGAGTTAGTACAGCAAATAATAAGGAACCTAGCGACACATATCTAGTAATGAAAATACTCGCAATGGCCACAACTCCTGCAAGCAAGGCTGGAAGGAATACAAGACTAACGAGTACACCGATGGAGGTTGCTACTCCCTTACCGCCTCTAAAACCGAAATAAATAGGCCAATTGTGTCCGAGAATAGCAGCAAAGCCCGTGAGCACGTGAACAAACGCAGCATCAGTGAAGAGCATAGCCAGTAGAACTGGTAAAACACCCTTCACCACATCGAGCAAAAGCACTGTAATAGCGGGTCCTACCCCTAAAACCCGCAACGTATTCGTTGCTCCTGCATTCCCACTTCCTTCTTTACGAATATCAATTTTTTTTATTTTCTTCGCAATAAGGTAACTAAAACTTACTGAACCGAGTAAATAACTGAACAACACGAAAAAAATGGTTGTGATAATCATGTGCTTCCCCCTTTACACACACCATTAATCATTTTTCTTACGAGAAATAATATGAATCGGCGTTCCTTCAAAGTTAAACGTAGCTCGCAAACGGTTTTCTAGAAAGCGACGGTACGAAAAATGCATAAGTTCCGGTTCATTCACAAAAAAGACAAATGTCGGTGGTTGAACAGCTACTTGCGTTACGTAATTAATCTTTAAACGTTTTCCTTTATCTGTTGGCGTTGGGTTCATTGCTACTGCATCCATAATCATATCGTTCAATACATGTGTTGACACACGTAAATGGTGATTCTCTGACACTTTCTTCACTTCTGGTAATAATAAATGAAGGCGTTGCTTTGTTTTTGCAGATAAAAAGACAATGGGTGCATACGAAAGGAACTGAAATTCCTGACGAATGTCTTCAACAAAACGTTGCATCGTTTTGTGGTCTTTTTCTAAAGCATCCCATTTATTCACAACAATAACAATTGCTCGTCCCGCTTCATGGGCGTAACCGGCAATTTTTTTGTCTTGTTCAATGATGCCTTCTTCTCCGTTAATCACGACTAAAATGACATCAGAACGATCAATTGCTTTTAATGAACGAAGAACACTATATTTTTCTGTTGCCTCATACACTTTTCCTCTTTTTCTCATTCCAGCAGTATCAATCACGACATACTCTTGCTCATCTTTTGTAAACGATGTATCAATTGCGTCCCGAGTTGTACCTGGAATTTGACTGACGATGACTCGCTCTTCGCCAAGTAAAGCATTTACGAGAGAAGACTTCCCAACATTTGGACGGCCAATTAATGCCATCTTAATCGCTTCTTCTCCATATGCCACTTCTAAGTCAGTAGGGAAATGATCAACAACAGCATCAAGTAAATCTCCTAAGCCTAATCCATGTGCGCCAGATATGGGAAACGGCTCACCAATACCTAAGCCATAAAATTCGTAAAGCTGGTCACGCATTTCAGGGTTATCCACTTTATTTACACCTAAAACGACTGGTTTTTTAGAGCGGAATAACATATTCACCACTTCTTGATCGGCTGCAGTAATTCCTTCTTTTGCGCTTACTAAGAAAATAATGACATGGGCTTCATCAATAGCAATTTCCGCCTGTTGGCGCATTTGCGCAAGCAACGGCTCGTCTCCAAGTTCAATTCCACCTGTATCAATTATATTAAACTCATGATTTAACCATTCCGCTTTATTATAAAGTCGATCTCTCGTTACGCCTGGCATATCCTCCACTATCGCAACGCGTTCCCCGACAATCCGGTTAAAAATCGTAGACTTTCCTACGTTTGGTCTTCCAACGATTGCAACGACTGGTTTTGTCACAATCTCACACCCTTCCTACTTCGTGCTTCTATAAATTTTGTCTAACTCAATTAGTTTACTAAACTCATGCATGCTTGTCTATCCTATTTCCGATGGATGATGGCGGAATATGACGTCTAACAGTTCGCTTTTCAAGTTGCTGAATGACCACTGTAATCCACGTGATACTCACACTGAAAATAAAAGAAAAGGCAACAAGGTCCCAGAAAGCCAGTGATCCGATTAAAACTGGCATTCCCTGAGACTGTTGAATTTGTACAAAAACCTCTCCGTGCATCATCCCGATTACAAGAACAATGGACCTTTTATACCCACGAAGTAGAAGAAGCGCTACACAAACTGGTAGAATAAGTTGAACGACATAAGGTCCAACTAATAAAACAACTGGATCCATTCGGATAAAAGCTTGAACGCCAAAATAAACGGCTGCAATAACAATCGAAACAAATAGAGGATAGATCAGTTGTTTCATTGCTCTTTGACCAATTGCCGCGTAGCAACAAACGAGCAAAAAGACAAAGCCAACACTGAAAGAATAGTGGGCATACGTCCATGTTAATGGTACGAATAGCAACAACGCTAAGACAATCACGCTACCAATGGCGCGAAAGATGGTTTTTGGCATAAAAAACGTCATAAGTCCAAACACGATCCACCCAAGCCAATAAAAATAAAAACCGTCCATTATAAATCACCTCTATGATGATTATGGACGGATTTTTACTAGATTAGACATGCAGCCGTTTCGCTCATTCACGAAAATGAACGATTACGGGCGATAGTTTTTTAATTGATCACCAATCATGTCTGCTAAAGAGAATCCAGATGACTCTTCTTGGTGCTCTTTTTCATATGCTTTCGTTTCGTTGCGAATTTCTTGTTCCTGCGCTTCTCGAATGCTTAGTGAAATCCGCTTGTCCGCTTCATTAATTTCAAGAATTTTCACTTCAACTGTCTGTCCAACTTCAAGTACCTCAGCCGGGTTTCCGATGTGACGAGTTGAAATTTGTGAAATATGAACAAGCCCTTCCACACCAGGAAGTACTTCGACAAAAGCTCCAAAATTAGCAAGACGCTTTACTTTTCCAGACACGATATCGTTCACGTTTAATGATGTACCAACATTCGCCCATGGTCCAGGAAGTGTCTCTTTAATAGATAGCGAGATTCGTTCGTTATCAAGATCAACAGAAAGCACTTTAACCGTTACCGTCTCACCTTCACTTAAAACGTCTTGAGGACTTTCGACACGTTCGTGAGCAAGTTGTGAAATATGAACTAACCCATCAACGCCACCAATATCGACAAATGCACCAAATGTCGCTAAGCGTTGGACCGTTCCCGTTACAGTTGAACCCACTTCAATAGATTGTAGCGTTTCTTTCTTCTTCTGTTCGACTTCATCTTCTTGTACTGCACGTTGGGAGAGGATAAGCTTGTTGTTAGCTCTATCCAATTCAATGATTTTCAATTGAAGCTTTTGACCAATATAAGTGGAAAAATCCTCTACATAATGACGCTCAACGTGAGAAGCAGGAACAAAGCCACGGACACCAACATCGACAACAAGTCCACCCTTTACAACCTCTGCAACAGTGGCTTCCATTTGTTCATCTTTTTGTTGGATCTCTTCTAAATGCTGCCATGCTTTTTCAGCTTGCACTGCTTTTTTAGACAGAACCAACTCATCATCTTCCACTTTTGTCACTTGTAATTCTAATTCATCGTTAACAGCGACAACATCACCTGCTTTTTCAATATGCAGCGCCGCCAATTCACTAATTGGTACAATCCCGTCTACTTTAAAACCAACGTCCACAAAGACTTGTTTATCTTCAACTTTTGTTACTATTCCTTTTACAAGGTCTCCTACTGAAAACACATTCATTTCTTCAGCCATTGCCAATTCCTCCTCATAGGGTTTATTCTACCAGCCCACGATTCATTACTGGTGTATGTCTTTTAAACGCTGAATTTCAGTCATAATGGTGTCTGTTATTTCTTGTGCGGATACTCGCTGCTGACGATACGCTTCCATATCTATTGGTTCCCCGTATGCTAAAATAACACGTTTACGAAATCGATAAGGACCAATGATGACGCAAGGAATAACGTATGCTTCGCTTTTTCCTGCAAAAAAACCAGCGCCTGCTAATCCATTCCCGATTTCACCTGTTTTGGAACGTGTTCCTTCTGGAAATAACCCAACCATGTCGCCTTCTTTTAAAATTCGTAAAGCCGTTCGCAATGATTCCCGATCACTTCCACCACGTTTAACAGGAAAAGCGCCTAAGCCTTTTAATAATTTCCCAATTCCTTTTTTATCAAACAATTCTTTCTTCGCCATGTAGCGCACTTGTCGATGGATAAACGCACCTAATAGAGGAGGATCAAAATTGCTAATGTGATTCGAGCAAAGAAGGACACCGCCTTCGGATGGGATATGTTCCTTCCCTCTAATCTCCACCTTAAATAGTGTTCGCAAAACAAGACGACAAACTGCTTGTCCAAAACGATACAGCTTCATTTAAACCGAGTGCTCCTTCACAAGATCAAGAATAGCGTCTGTCACTTGATTAATATCCATACATGTTGTATCAAGAACTTCTGCATCGTCTGCTTGTTTAAGCGGTGCAAATGCACGATTCGAATCTAACTCATCTCTTTTTTCAATATCTCGCTTAATAGCTTCTAAATCAGATGTAAGCCCCTTGTTTAATTGTTCGGTATGACGGCGTTTTGCCCGTTCCTCAACAGAAGCTGTAAGAAATACCTTTACGTCAGCGTCTGGGAGGACGTGGGTACCGGTGTCCCTGCCATCAAGCACAGCATTTTTTTCACTAGCTAGCTTCTGTTGCTTTTCCATCATATATAAACGTATTTGCTTATAGCTAGAAACAAGCGATACGGTTTGATTTACTTTGTTTGAACGTATGTCTTCTGTAATATCTTCTCCATCCCAATAGACGGTGGTGCCAGTAGAGGATGGCGCCAGTTCAAGATTGCTGTTTCTCAACAATTGAATTAAAGCCTCTTCGTCCTTTACATCGATTTCTCGTGCCAAAGCAGCTTGTGTTAAGGCTCGGTACATAGCTCCTGTATCGATATAAAGAAATCCTAGTTTCTCAGCTACCTGCTTTGCTACCGTACTTTTTCCCGCACCTGCAGGACCATCAATCGCCACATTAAAACTCGTCATGAATCGTTCACACACTTTCTTTTAAAACTTGTTTTTTATCTGCCCCTATTATCTCATACTTTTAAAAGATGGCAAGCATCCTGTAAAGAAAAGAACCCCCGTAACATACCGAGAGTTCGATCTTTTTATTCGTTACTATAATCAGGTTCTGTATCTTTCATTCGTTCTACTTTTTCTTCATCACCAGTTTGGGCATTAATGAAAATGCGGTACGTATCGTTGTTTTTTGTTCCATAAAACTCATAGACAAGGACGTCTTCATTTAAATCTGTTTCAATTACTGCTAGATGGTCTTCCATAACCTCAATTCGTGGATTAATCATCCCTTGAGCATCGGCTTTCGAAATAGCTGGATTTGGCAAGTTTCTTGAGTCAAGATGGTGTATAATATGCCCACGCCCAACATAGGATACGATGTCCCCATCATCTAAAGCTACTTCAAGGGTTATGGAATCTGGGTAAATTCGGACTCCATCCTCTTCATAAGCATACTCAAGAACAGCGCGATTATTGTATTGCGTACTCTCTACGAGCACCATACCTTCTTTATTTGCACGCTCTAAAAACGCATCTGCTTTTTGAACAGCTTCATTTAAACCGATGGTTTGTTTATCAATTTTGCGGCTTTGCATAAACCATATTGGCTCGCCGCCCTCAACGCTCATGTCCATATTGTAATTGGCTTTATTTTCTGGATCATCAATTATAAGAGAATAAGCAGGGTAGTCAAGAGCATCACTGGCATCATCAACTCTAACCGTTGCTTCTTTACCTAACTGAAGTAGCTCAAGAGCAGCTTGCTTCGCTTCTTCTTTTGATATCTCTTCTCGTCCCTCTAGTGCATCCTTTAACTCGCCATTTAAATTACGAATCGCCGAGTCTGTTGCTCCCCACTCTACTTCGCTAAAGCCTTGAACAGATTTATTCATTCGTTCAAAATGATCCGCAAATGAATTTTGAGCTGGCTCACTATCTTCTCTTTCTCGCTCAGCTAACCAGTGCATATCTGTATTCATCATCATAGCTTGTGTTTCGCGCATTGATTGGCGAATGGAAGCAGATTGCTCATAAAGTTGCTCTAGTGTTTTATACTCTTCATCAGTCAATGGGTCTTGGTTTAAGTCTCTTACAGAAGTCCGGTAAGAGAAGTCAGCTATTTTGTATAAGTATTTTTCTGTATCTTCCATGCTTAACCCTTGTACAGGAAGCTCTGCTAAACTTTTTTCAGCTAAACTAGTTACTCGCCATACGTCTGCTAAAGCTGGAGACAACTGCCTTTGACTATTCATCGCCAACGTCTTGCCTAATTCATCTTCAATTTGATCAATATGAAAGCTTAAATCGTGATACGCACGTTGATACATATTCTCTGCTGTTTGCGCCAAATGCTCTTTATCGTTTTTTTGTTGGTAACCCCATACACCTGTTCCGACTACCGCAACGGCAAGGGCTCCAATCATTAGATTTCGAATCACTTATTCCACCTCCGAAAAAAATTAGTAACAAAAGATATGTTTGCCAATGCGTTTAATTTGTGGTCTCGTCCAAATCCACGCTGATGTGGCGGTATCCGGATTAAAATAGTACAGGGCGTTATTAGACGGATCTTGACCGTTTAAAGCATCAAGTACAGCGTTTCGGGAAGACTCATCTGCACCTAAATTAATTTGTCCATCTGCAACGGCGGTAAACGCACGTTCTTCATAAATAACTCCAGCAACAGTATCTGGAAAAGTAGGTGAATTCAAACGGTTCACAATGACAGCAGCAACGGCTACTTGCCCTTCATATGGTTCTCCTCGAGCTTCACCATAAACCGCTTGTGCCATTAGTTGAATATCATTACTTGAATAACCTGACGGAACGTTCTGTGCCTTTTCAATAATTGGTTCACCATTATCGCTTCCTGCTTGCTCATTCGAACCATTATTTGACGTACCATTATTTGATTGATTTCCTTTTTGTTTTTCTAATGAAGTGCCACCATAATGTGTAACAGAACGCCCTTCATTAAGTGCATTTGTCACAAACTGCTTATCAAAATTCGTTGTTTCTACCAGCTTTGCTTTCATATTTTCGCCAACTAAACCATCAATATCAATACCATATTCATATTGATAATTGCGAACAGCCCAGTATGTACCCCATCCGAACACACCATCAATGTTCCCATTGTAGTACCCTACATATTGAAGTCTAGCTTGTAATTCAACGACATCTTCTCCCGTTGCGCCTTTTTGGATTACCTGTTCTGAGAACGCATCTGCATCTGACGCTGGAGTCAGGAAAGAGAGTAGTCCGATAACAATGATAAGACTGGTTTTTAAAACTGTATTCTTACGCATATGCTAGGTTCATCCTCCTTTGTTATGTGTATTGATTTCTTCTAGCTACCGCTAGTCTTTGTTATTCCTTTTATTTTATACAGCAGAAATTTCTACTAATGGTGGGCTCCTTGCAATGAACGGTAGAGAGCGTTAACCCTCTATCCATACCTTTTATCCAAAACATTCATCACTGTTGCGTTCTTGAATGATTGGATGTGGTAACACAAAAAAGTAGTACACACTAGTCGTCTAGTATGTACTACTTCTCTGTAAATCGATTATTTTTTGCATCTATAGTACGTTAAAATAACGTCCTTCCGGATGAGAAAAAACAAGTGCCGTCACGCTAGCTTCTGGCTCCATCATACATTCTTCGGTTAGTTCAATTCCAATTTTCTCTGGTTTTAATAGATCAAATAGCTTTCGTTGATCATCTAAATTTGGACAGGCTGGGTAGCCAAAGGAAACACGAATTCCTTGGTATTTTGCAGAAAAACGGTCTGACATCGACATTTCTGGTGTATCCGGGAATCCCCAACGATCGCGCATCTGTTCATGAATTCGTTCAGCCAACCCTTCTGCCGTCTCTAGTGCAGCAGCTTGCACTAAATGGCTTTTTAAAAATTCGCCGCTTGCCTTCGCCGCTTCTCCTAATTCTCGCACACCTTTGCCTGCAGTTACTGCTAGAAAGCCCACATAATCCATTTCTCCACCAACCGGCCGAACAAAATCAGCTAAGCATAAGAAAGGCTTTACTTGCTGTCTTGGAAACGAGAACCGCTCTAACTCCGTTGTT
Source organism: Shouchella oshimensis (assembly GCF_002019765.1). GTDB lineage: Bacteria > Bacillota > Bacilli > Bacillales > Bacillaceae_D > Shouchella > Shouchella oshimensis. The sequence goes on along the minus strand of NZ_KV917380.1, from coordinate 1,973,241 downwards.
GGATTCATAGGGTCATAAATAATCAAATCATTTCCATCTGATTGAGCAGGAAAGAATTGATACATAGCGTTTGCCTGTAACGTTTTTAATTGATTCGCATCAGAAAATAAAGCGTCGACTTTTTCTTTTAATTCAACTGTTTTTTCATGACCTTCTGCCAGCAATTTTTCCACTTTTCCTTGAACGCCTAAATGCCTACCTAGAAGCATTTGCATATTCACGTAAGGGAAAATATGTTCAATATTATACTGTTTTATAATATGAGGCTCTAAATCTGCTGGTTTTACTACTGGGTGTGTATGTTTTATGGATGATTGAATCGGTTCAGACGATTGAACCACTTCTTTTTTTATTCGTTTTGCTACATAATCTTTTTTTAACTGGCGTTGCTCATTCAGCTCTAGTGCCAGTCGTTCACGCTTTTCATCTGTCGTAATTCGATTAGCCAGCTCTAACCCATTCATTGCATCTTTCGCATAAATCACAAGACCTTCATATTCTGGCGCAATGCGCGTGTCCACAAATTTTCTCGTTAAAGCGGCACCGCCTACTAGTACAGGAATCGAGATATCTTGTGATTTCAAATCTTGGGCCGTTAATACCATTTGCTGAGCGGATTTAACTAATAGCCCGGATAATCCAATAGCAGTCGGCTGTTCTTTTTTTATTGCATCAATTAATTCATTTGATGTTACTTTGATGCCTAGATTAACAATGTCAAAGCCGTTGTTACTTAAAATGATATCGACTAGATTTTTACCGATATCATGTACGTCTCCTTTCACTGTTGCTAATAAAATTTTTCCTTTTCGAGATTCATTTTCACTCTTTTCCATATGCGGTTCAAGAAATGAAACGGCCGCTTTCATCACTTCCGCACTTTGCAATACTTCAGCAACAATTAATTCATTGTTATTAAACAATCTCCCTACTTCGTCCATCCCATTCATTAAAGGACCATTTATGATGTCTAATGGCTCTGCATAGCTTTGCAAGGCGAGTGTTAAGTCTTGCTCTAAGCGTTGCTTTGTACCTTCCACTACATAAATCGCTAATCGTTCTTCTAAACTTAGCCCTTCGTACTCAATCGTTTTTTTTGCGCTTTTACCACGGTAATGGGCTGTAAATTCAGCAAGAGTTGCGTCATCCGTTTTAAAAAGCAGTTGTTCTGCTAATCGTTTTTCATGCTCAGAAATACTCGCAAATCGTTCTAATTTCTCCGTATTAACGATGGCATAATCAAGACCAGCTTGTGTACAGTGGTATAGATAAACCGAATTTAACACTTCCCGTCCTACAGGAGGCAAGCCAAACGACACATTGCTAACCCCTAAAATAGTTAAGCAATGGGGTAAATGCTCTTTAATAAGTTTTATTCCTTCCACTGTTGCCTTTGCTGAACCAATATACTGTTCATCACCTGTACCGACTGGGAATACAAGAGGGTCAAATATAATGTCATGAGCTGGAATTCCGTGTTTTTCAGTTAACAGCTTAAACGAGCGTACGGCAATCTCTAGTTTTCGCTCAGCGGAAACTGCCATACCCGTTTCATCAATGGTGCCAACAACAAGGGCTGCTCCATATTGTTTAACAAGCGGTAAAATGGCTTCAAACCGCTCTTCACCATCTTCTAAATTAATGGAATTAATAATGGCCTTCCCTTGTGAGTAAGTAAGAGCCTCTTGAATAACTGCTTCGTCGGTAGAATCAATCATTAATGGCACTTTCACCTTATTCGTAACAAATGATAAAAAAGCAGCCATATCTGTTGCTTCGTCACGATCCGGATCAGCCAAACAAATATCAATGACATGAGCACCTTTTTTCACTTGCGACCGAGCAATTTCTGAAGCTTCTTCGTATTTCCCTTCCTCAATAAGTCGCTTAAATTTACGTGATCCAATCACATTTGTTCGTTCGCCGACAAATAGTGGCCGCATTGAATCTTCGTAGAAAAGTGCCTCTAAGCCTGAGACCGCATGCTGTTCCCTTGTCGTTTCTTCTCTTGATTCATAGTGATTGACCATATCTTTAAGCGCCCGAACGTGAGCAGGTGTCGTCCCACAGCACCCACCGATGACATTTAACCAACCCTTTTGCACAAAGCCTTCTAATTTCTTTGCTAATGATTGTGGGGTTTCATGGTAATGTCCTTCTTCGTCAGGTAAACCTGCGTTGGGATAACAGCTTACATAGCTCTCTGCCATTTCCGCTAACGAACGAATATGGTCACGCATAAATTCTGGTCCTGTTGCACAGTTCAAGCCTACAACTAATGGTTTTAAGTGCTCGATGGAAAGGTAAAACGCTTCAACCGTTTGTCCTGCTAACGTCGTCCCCATCGGCTCAATTGTGCCAGAAATCATTAATGGAAGCTTTGTTTTCGTTTGAACAAATGCGTTCTCAATACCAATTGATGCTGCCTTTACATTACGCATATCTTGGCTAGTTTCTAGAAGCAAAAGATCGGCTCCACCATCAATCAAACCTCTTGCTTGCTCTTCATAAGTGCCAATAAGCTCTTGAAAGGTTGTGCCACCTGTAACGGAAAGAGACTTTGTTGTTGGACCCATTGCACCAGCAACAAATCGATGCTCATCAGCTGTAGACCATTTATCGGCCTCTTTCTTAGCCAGTTCCGCTGCTTTACGGCTAATTTTATAAGCAAGATGTCCAAGCTCATAGTCGTCAAGAACAATACTCGATGACCCGAATGTGTTCGTACTAATAATATCTGCTCCAGCTTGTAAATAAGCCTGGTGAATCTTTGTTATCACGTGCGGAGAAGTAAGGTTTAAATACTCATTACAGCCATCAAAGTCTGCACCACCAAAATCATCTTCATGTAAGTCCGCATCTTGAATCATCGTTCCCATTGCACCGTCAAGCACGATAATTTTTTTCTTTAGTTGTTCAATTAATCCATTCTGTCTCATTGTAACTTCCTCTCTTTAGACAACGGAGCTGTTGTGTGTGTGCGTAAGTAACGGGTTAATTCTACCGTCAATCGATAGCGTAAAAACGGTGTAATTAAATACAGACCATTAAAATAAGTAGCCGCTGCATCTGCTAATGATTTGGCCATAGCAAGCCCTTCTTGTTCTGCTTTCACTTTATCTTCACCTGCTCGTGCCATACGTACCCTTGTATCATCTGACAAAGATATACCCGGTACTTCATTGTGCAAAAACTCAGCGTTTCGACTACTTGTTAACGGCATGATGCCGACAAATATCGGTACAGATAAATGTTTGGTCGCTTCATAGACCTCCTCAAACTGTCTTTCGTCAAAAATCGGCTGTGTAAGAAAATAATGAGCACCAGCCTCAATCTTTTTCTCTAAGCGACGAACAGCCTTATCCAGATGTTTCACATTCGGATTAAATGCAGCTGCTGTTGTAAAGTTTGTTGCTCTTCCTAATGACTTACCTGAAAACGAAATCCCTTCATTCATTTGTTTAATCAGTGGCAAAAGCTTTGTTGATGATACATCATATACCGAAGTGGCTCCTGGAAAATCACCAATTTTGCTCGGGTCACCTGTAATGACTAAAAGATCATTTAGTTCTGCTAAATCAAGCCCCATTAAATGGGATTGTAAACCAATTAAATTGCGATCACGACACGTTAAATGAACAAGACTTCGAATGCCTTCTTCTTTCAACAACATCGCTAATGTTTGATTATCAATACGCGGACTTGCTAGCGAGTTATCTGCAAGTGTTAATGCATCTGCCCCTGCATCTCGAATTGCTTTTGCCCCTTCAATAAAAGGATCAATATGCAATTTCTTTGGAGGATCTAGTTCAACGATAATGGTCTGCTTTTCTTCTACTAAATCTTTAATTGATGGACGTTGCTCGTGGAAACGTTCAATCGTTTCTGTTTTTAATGACTGTAGCCGAATTTTACGTTTTACTGGTTTTCGACCGCTTGCTGCTTCTTTTATTGCTTTTATATGAGCCGGTGTTGTTCCACAACAACCTCCAATAAGATGGACACCTTCGTTAATAAACCGTTCAGACATTGATGTAAAATAGTCTGTATTTGAAGCGTACACAAACCGACCATCACGATAACCTGGTAAACTTGCATTTGGGTAGCATGCAAGCGGAATGTCATACGGGAGCTCAAGCTCTTCAATGGATCGTAACATGTGGTATGGACCCATTCGGCAATTTAACCCTGTAACATCAGCACCTACCTCATACAATTCTGTTAGCGCATCGCTTAATCGAATACCTCCTTTTAAGACACCAATATCACCAAGAGACACATTTGCAATAATAGGTAGCTGCGTTCGTTTTCTCGCCTCAATAACTAGTTGTTTAATTTCCGAGAAATCATAGAACGTTTCGAACAAAAGACCATCTACCTCTGCTTGCAAGAGTAGGTCTACTTGCTCCACTAATGCTTGCATACTTTCTTTATAATCAAGCTGCTCCGATTGGAAGCCTTGAATGCCACCTACAGTTCCGAGCACGAATACCTGTTTCTTCCCGCTATCTTGAACCGCTTTACGGGCTAGCTGAACAGATGCCTGATTTATGGCCCCTACACTCTCTTGGAGACCGTAACGTTTAAGCTTTTGTGCATTAGCAGCATAGGAATTTGTTTGAATAATGGTTGCACCAGCTTCTATATAGGCTTGATGAATCGCATAAATCTCTTCTGGCTTCGTTACGTTTAGCTCTTCAAAACATAAATCATAGCCTGCTTCATACAACAAAGTCCCTATCGCTCCATCTGCTACTGTCACAGAGGATGTTAATAGTTTTTTTAAATCCAATCGACTCATCCCTTCTTATTTTCCGCTGCCTGAAAAGCTTGTTGTATATCATTTATTAAATCTTCACAATGCTCTATGCCGACGGAGAAGCGGAGTAATGTATTATCAACGCCTTTAGCGATTCGAATTTCTTCAGGAATATCCGCGTGGGTTTGAGTTGCTGGATAGGTCATTAAACTTTCAACGCCACCAAGACTTTCCGCAAAAGAAATGAGCTTTAACGATTGTAAAATTGGATTAATAAGAGCTTCATCCCTTACCCTAAACGACACCATTCCCCCTTTACCAGGGTACAGAACTTCTTTTACAATGGATTCCTCATTTAAAACCTCCACCAACCGTTTTGCGTTTTCTTCGTGTTGTTTCATTCGTAGCGCTAATGTTTTCATGCCGCGCATTAAGAGCCAGGAGTCAAATGCACCAAGGATAAACCCAGCACCATTATGAAAATAAGCGAGCTGTTCGCTTATTTGTGTGCTTTTGGCAACGACAAGCCCTGCCACTACATCATTGTGGCCTCCTAAGTATTTTGTTGCTGAATGAACAACAATGTCTGCTCCTTCTTCTAACGGTTTTAATAATAGAGGCGTTAGAAATGTATTATCAACAATTAAAAGCAGGTTATGGATTCTACAATATGCCGCTAGATCTGCAATGGAAGCCTCTTTCATCAGTGGATTGGTAGGTGTTTCAACAAAAATGGCTTTTGTATTAGCTGTTCGTAATGCTTGAACGGCCTCTAAATCGGACATATCAACATAGTCAAACGTTAAGCCCCACTTTTTCCAGCCACCTTCAAAAAGTCGATATGTACCACCGTATAAGTCATCTGAACATAGAATATGGTCACCTTGTTCAAAGAGTGAGAAAACAAGCTGAATTGCCGACATCCCAGAACTTGTGGCAAAGCCTCTTTCTCCATGCTCAAGACTTGCAATTGCTTGTTCTAGAACTTCTCGAGTCGGATTTCCTGTCCGTGCATAATCATAACCAGTTGATTCCTGTATGCCCGAATGTCGAAAAGCCGTTGAAAAATAGACCGGTGTATTAACCGCGCCTGTTTCATCTTTTCGGCGATTACCAATTTGCGCGAGTATTGATTGATCATGTGTCATGTTGCCATCCCCTTTTTCCCTCTTATAAAACAATAAAAAACCTTTCTTCAAGATAATAAGAAGAAAGGTTGCTGACATTTCTCTTATCTTGCAGATTACTGCTGGATTTAGCACCTTGCCTATAAGGCTGGTTGCTGAGACTTCACAGGGCCATATCCCTCCGTCTCTCTTGATAAGATCTATTAAGTTTTTTTTTTTGTATTGTCACAACTTTAACGCAAAAGATACGATTCTGCAAGTCATTCATTTTATTTTTATCGAATAAAAAAACGTACGGCTATTGTAGCCGTACGTTTTCTCATGTTTATTCAGGAGACGCTTCAATAATTAATTGATCTTCGTTCCCACATACACACTGCTTAAATCCTGTTTCATAGTCTCCGTTCTCATTGCGTTTTCCACGTAAAATATATTTTTCTCCACATAAAGGGCAACGAATGACAATTCGATAGCGATTCGCTGTTGTCACGCTATACTCCTCCTTTAGTCCATCTGACTCTTCTCATTTTCATTGAGCTTGTTCGCTTTTTTGATTTTCCATATTGCCAATAGCCAAAGACCAACCATAAAAGGAATCATTAAAAGTAAAAAATAATGTCCAAAATCCATTAGAATATAGTCATAGCTTCCGTGTAAGATCATTGGAAGAACAGCTGCGAATCCAAGAAAAAGCAGCCTTTTAGATCGATGGTATTTTGCCCTTCCAATATAGTAGCCCATTACAATTCCATACACAGCATGAGCAGTCGTTGGCAATAAAGTACGTGGCAGGACATGATCGAATCCGTAAGCAATCATATATAAACTGTTTTCAACTGTTGCAAATCCAAGTGACAGCGCTACACCAAAAACAATTCCATCTAAGGGTTGTCTTAACTGACCGTGTTGATAGGCAAATATGAACAACATCAGCCATTTTAACCCTTCTTCAATCAATCCGTAAAGCAAAAAAGCTTTTACAAACGGTTCCGTAATCATTTCTTCTTCCGTTAACGCAAATTGAATGACGGATATCGGAAGAACGAGGAGAGCACCAATAATAAAAATTCGCAGAACTAAAAACATAGCCCCTCTGCTAAAAGAATCACGCAAGTAAACATAGGAGAACAACGCCATGGCTGGTGCCAGAGCTGCAATCACAAAAGAAATCAAGGCTTGTCGACCCACTCTCTAAAAAGGAAGTCCACTAATTACTCACAGTATACGCCTCACACTGATGAGACTCAAGTAACATCCCTTATGAAAAGCCAAGCATAACATCTTTCTTAGCAGCAGTTAATACGAGGGTTTTTACCCTTGCTTTTTTACTATCATAATCTGAACCTAAAACAACACCGAGTTGCTCAAGATGATGTGCACTTCCTTTATAATCGTACGTTGGATACACTTTCCCTTCTTCCGATGATGTTGTTAAAATAATTGGTTTTCCCGCGAGAATGGCCTCTTCAATCGGCGCCACTAGTTGCGGGGGAACTTGTCCACGTCCTACAGCTTCCAATACAAGTCCATCAACTGTTGCGATGATTGCACGTAGTGTTTTCTCAGACATACCTAAATATATTTTAGCAATACCAATCTCTTTAAAGCGAGGTTCCGTTAATTCATACATTTCCCGACGAATTGGTTTTTGATACGTAAAAATAACATCATTGTCAATAATTCCTAAGTATCCAAAACCAAACGCATTAAAACCTTGAATATTTGATGCATGTTCCTTTTTCACATAACGAGCAGAAAAAATGCGCTCATTAAAAACAACAACACAACCTGTCCCTTTTAAATCTGGTTCACATGCTGCATAAATGGCATGTCGTAGATTCATAAAAGCATCGCTACCCGTTTCTTCTGGTCCTCGCTGCGACCCTGTTACAACAACAGGCCTTTCATCTGTATTTGTTAAATCCACATAATAAGCTGTTTCCTCTAACGTATCTGTGCCATGTGTAACGACAACGCCATCCACCTCTTCCGATTGAAAGGCTTGTTTAATTTCTGTTGCCAGTATATGCCAATCCTCTGGCATAAGATGCACACTTGGTTTTTGTAAAACAGACCGCACCGTTACCTGTATATCCGTTGGCAAGCCACATAGCTCTGCAAGCTCTTCCCCTGTTAATTCACCTGCCACTAGCTTGCCGTTTTCACTAGTTGTGCTCGCAATTGTTCCACCTGTAGTTAAAAGTACGACGTGCCTCACTGCATTTCCTCCATTTTCTGCTTTTGGATAATAGCGGCAGCAATCTGCTTCCCATGCTCTCTGCCATTTTCAATAAAAATCTCATTGGCGTTATTCCCTGCTGCTATAACGCCAGCGATGAATAGACAGGCAACATTCGTTTCCATTGTTTCGCTTTGAAAGCTCGGGCGTCCTGTTGCTTCGTCTACTTCTACTCCCATACTTCGAATAAATGAATGATCTGGGTGGTAGCCTGTCATGGCAAAGACGAAATCTGCCTTCACAATACGATCTTGTCCATTTTGTTTATAATGAACGGCTTTCTCCGTAATCTTTGTAATATGTGCACCAAACTCTAGTTGAATACGACCATTATGAACGAGAGAAATCACTTCGGGTAGAATCCAAGGCTTCACGCTTTTTGAGTACTCATCCCCACGGTAAAGCATCGTAACGCGAGCCCCTGCTTTTTCAAGCTCTAAGGCTGCATCTACAGCCGAGTTTTTCCCGCCTATCACTACAACGTCATGATCAAAGAAAGGGTGAGCTTCTTTAAAATAATGCATCACATGCTTACTCGTTTCCCCTGGAACATTCATATAATTAGGGGAATCATAGTAGCCAGTAGCCACGACAATATTTTGAGCTTTATACTGTTGCTTTGTTGTTTTTACAGTAAACACATTGTTCTCTTTTCCTACATGTAGTACTTCCTCATAAGCGTGAACGTTTACCTTTTTACGCTTCGCAACCATGCGATAATACACTAGCGCTTGGTTACGTACTGGTTTTCTCTCTTCTGTAATAAAAGGTACGTCTCCAATTTCCAATCGTTCACTCGTACTGAAAAAAGTTTGATGTGTAGGGTACCGATAAATGGCATTTACAATATTATCTTTTTCAATGATTAAGGTGGACAACCCTTTTTTATCACACTCAATTGCTGCTGATAATCCACATGGTCCTGCTCCAATAATAATTACATCATACATACACTGATCAACCTCTTTTCAACGCTCATTCATAGCCAAAACCCTTGTGCGCAAAAAAACGATCACAAGGGTTCTCATAGGAAAAGTATATCAAATTAAACCCAACCACGAAAACGAGATGCTTCTGCCATTCGGCGAACCCCGACCATATAGGCGGCCAATCGCATATCTACTTTGCGCCTTTTCGCTAATTGATAAATATGGTCAAATGCTTCTACTAATACGGTTTGAAGTTTTCCTTCTACTTCTTCCGCTGACCAATAAAAACCTTGATTGTTTTGCACCCATTCAAAGTAGGAAACCGTTACCCCTCCAGCACTTGCTAAAACATCAGGAACAAGAAGAATGCCACGTTCAGATAAAATCTTCGTTGCTTCTAGTGTTGTTGGTCCATTTGCAGCTTCCACAACAATGGATGCCTTAATGTTCCCAGCATTACGAGCTGTAATTTGATTTTCAATTGCAGCAGGTACTAAAATATCGCATTCCATTTCTAGCAATTCTTCATTCGTAATCGTATCTTTAAACAGCTTAGTCACTGTTCCAAAACTATCTCGTCGATCAAGTAAATAGTCAATATCAAGTCCCTCTGCATCATACAAGGCTCCATATGCATCCGCAATCCCTACAACAAGCGCGCCTGCATCAGACATAAATTTTGCTAAAAAGCTACCTGCATTTCCAAACCCTTGAATAATGACTTTCGCTCCGTCCATATCAATGCCTTGCTTTTTCGCTGCTTCGTTTACACAAATAGTTACACCTTTAGCCGTAGCAGACTCTCTTCCGTGTGAACCACCAAGTACTAGTGGTTTACCTGTAATAAATCCTGGTGAATCAAACTCGCGAATGCGACTATATTCATCAAGCATCCAAGCCATGATTTGAGAATTCGTAAACACATCTGGAGCTGGAATATCTTTCGTTGGCCCAACAATTTGACTAATGGCACGTACATAACCTCGGCTTAGTCGCTCTACTTCCCGGAAAGACATCGTTCGAGGGTCACAAACAATGCCTCCCTTTCCTCCACCATACGGTAGATTCACAATACCTGCTTTTAAGCTCATCCAAATCGATAGTGCCTTCACTTCTTTTTCCGTTACATCAGGGTGGAAGCGAACGCCTCCCTTCGTTGGACCAACAGAGTCATTATGCTGGGCTCGATAACCAGTAAAGATCTTAGTCGATCCGTCATCCATTCTTACTGGGATACGAACCGTCATCATACGCATCGGCTCTTTTAATAATTCATACATTTCTTCCGGGTATCCTAATTTACTTAACGCAGTATGTATAATGGATTGAGTTGACGCAAGAACATCATTCGTACCTGTTCGATTCGCGCTTTCGTCCATTGATTCTGTCACCTCACGGAATTTTCCTTTTTTCATTTAACACTTCTAATGATAATGAAACAGGACAGGGAATGCCACCCTTATTTTGTCCAATTCATCATCGATGTCGTTCTTTTGTTCTCTATTCCACATATTAACCTTCTCAATCTTCGTAAGCAGCATTCCTATACGCTCACCATTCACCTGACAGCCAACCTTTATTCAGCCTCATTTACAAAGTGATAGGTTTGCTCATCGAGAATGAATACTTCTTCTGGAATAACCGGGTGAATCTTAAAATAACTTGCTTCAAGTCCAATTTGTTCACCATTTACATGTTCCGTTTGTTTTAAAACAACAAGCGATTGCTTGTCAACCCAAAGCTCATATTCTAAAACGTCATCCTGATAAAATTCCACATGAAAGACATTTCGTTTTAACAACTTATTGTTTTTACTTTCACTAAAGCGAATGTCGTGGGTCGAGGAAAGGTAATCAATCTCGTTGACTAAATAGTTGCGACCAGTTGAAATAAGTCCTTCTCGTTCATATTCGTACACTTCTTTTGTTTGATGATCAACTTCAAATAATTTTTGACCATCATAAAGCTCTGAATAAAGCAACGAATCGTCTATATAGGAATCAACTCGTTGTCTTCCCTCACTTTCAGCGAAAACATGCATTTTCCATCCTTCCTCATCTTCTAAAACCAGTTCAAACGGCAAAAATTCACTTTCTTGATTAAATGCCTCCTCTAACAAGGCGTTTGCATCCATTGACGAATAAAAGCAACCTCCCATGAATAAAAGCATCACTGCCCCTGCGATAGACCGTCCCTTCACTCTATCCCCCCTTTTTTGTTACGATTAGCTAATGGAAGCATAAAATAAAAGGTGCTTCCTTTTTCTAACGATGACTGAACCCCCATTTTCCCTCCATGTTTTTGAATAAGCTCTCGACAAATGGAGAGCCCTAAACCAACCCCACTTTCATTTGATTGATTTCGCGCTTTTTCTACTTGGTAAAACGAATCAAAAACAAGTGTCTGCTCCTCAAGTGAAATGCCTTTTCCTGTATCTTTCACGATAAAGTAAACATGCGCTTCTTCGTACGCTATGGAGTGAGAAACGAGTTTTTTTTCCTGCGTGGTAGCAAGTAATGTAATCCTTCCACCCTCTGGTGTATAGTTCACTGCATTAGCCACAAGATTATCTACGACTTGTATTAATCGATCCACGTCAACTTGAAGTTCTGCATGAGAACAATCTATGTCAATTGTAAATTGGTGGTTTTTCCACTGATCTTTATACCCATCAAAAAGCGTATCGGCAAGCTCTTCTGCATCCACTTGTTGTAAATCCAACAAAAAACTTGTTGCACGGATTTGGGAGTACATTAGTAAATCACCAATTAATCGCTGCATATAGCGGGTTTTAGTTAAAATAACAGACGCATACTCATCTTTCTTATCGTCACTTTCTATTAACCCTTCTGCATAAGCACGAATAGAAGTTAATGGTGTTCGTAAATCATGAGAAATAGAAGCAATAAGTTTTTGCCGATTCCCCTCCACTCGCTGTTTTTCTCGTTCGGTTTCAACTAGTTGAGCCGTCATAATAGCAAAATCATCCAGCAACACCCCTACTTCCGTTCGCCTATGAGTGGAGCCATGTAGTTTAATCTCTCTTTTTCCATCACCAATATGCTGCATCTGTTCTTTCATCCAAGTAAAAGGCACAAGCATATTTCGCTTAAACCAGTGTTGAACAATGTAAAACGTAATGGCGCTACTACAGACAAAAAATAAAAACGTTAACAAATAAATCAAGGATGCATCTTGTTGGATATCGCCTTGATGTAAGCGTATTTCGTAATACCCTGTCAACGTATCTTCAATAAAAAGTGGTTCCTTATAAATAAAGGCACCCTCCCGTGTTTGAAGTTCATAAAGGTTACTCATCATATCAGCTGGGCTTAAATAAGATGCAAACAGTCCAGGCTCCGATTGGGAAACAAGTATCCGTTGAGCAGAGTAAAGAGCAAGGTCTGCAACCTCACCATGATGGTGCTGGGTTTGCAACAGAACTGCTTCAGGATCTGTCTTAATAGCTTCTGCTTGTCTAGCAAGACCGCTGCCAATTGCTTTTGCTTTTGCAATCGCTTCAACATAAAGCTCACTTTGCCCTTGAACTGCGCGATTAATTTGTATGCTAAATAAACTAGTTGTGATAAAAGGAACAATTGCCGTAAGAATTAGTAGTAAATTTAATTGTCCTCGGAGCTTCATGCGCCAGGTGTAGCGATAAACTTATAACCAATGCCCCAAACCGTCTCAATGAAACGTGGTGCTTTTTTTCGATCATTTAGCTTATCTCGTAAGTTTTTAATATGTACAGTTACAGTGCGGCTATCGAATCCATCACTGTTCCAAATTTGATTATACAGTTCCTCTTTCGTGAATACAGTCCCTCTATTTTCTGCTAGAAATAAAAATAACTGATACTCTTTCGCTGTTAAAACCAGTGGTTGATCTTGAATCGTCAGCTGCCTTCCTCTACGATCAACTTTCACTTCATGAAACTGAAGCTCGTTCTCTCCCTGTAGCGATTGAACAGGAGAATGTCGACGTAATTGAACTTTCACACGAGCCACTAGTTCAGATGGACTAAATGGCTTTGTTACATAATCATCAGCGCCAATTTCTAAACTTTGTATTTTGTCTACATCTGTTTGTTTTGCACTAACGACAATAATGGGAACACTTGAAAAGGTTCGCGCTTCTTTGCATAGCGACAACCCATCTTTTTTTGGGAGCATTAAATCAATAATTGCGACTTTATATGCGTGCTCCTTTAGCTTTTTTAATCCAGTCTCTCCATCTTCACACCATGTGACGCACAAATTTTCTTTCTTTAAATAATCTGTAATAATTGTTGCTATTGCTTTATCGTCTTCCACTAAAAGCACATCCATAGTCCCACCTCATGTGCAATTTTTAATTCTATTTTACCAAATTTCAGCAATGAAATATAGTTCTTTTCCAGTCGTTCACTTTTCACTAAGGAATGAAGCCCATACAAAAAGCTCGTAGACTGTATCGTCAACAAGCTTTGCACGATCTTCATTTTACTTGGGTGCATAAAAGGTTTGGAATAAATACGCAATCGTATTCGTTTCAATTAGTTTCTTTCCGTACTCAGCGATGCGATGAAATGAAATAGTAGCAGGACTACCAAATTCAGACAAGATGGCCACTAATGCATCTTCATTTATTTGTTCTAGGTCGTCGTCGGATAGCTTTAGAAAAAAACGATCTTGATAAGAATAAAGTTCTCCTCCATCCATGTCGATTGCGTTTAAACGAGGTATGAGGCCAACAACATCTTCAAAAGATTTAAACTCATAAAAAATATCATCAATTTCATCTAACGTTAACTGCATTTCAATAAAGCCATCTTCATAATCCTCTGTATCATATTCATCTGACTGCGTACCTTTTGTTACAATAAAGACCATCCCTTGCGCTGGCATAGCGAATACTTCAACCGCAATCGGACCATCTACTTTAAAACCTAATTCATCATCTGCTTCAAGCATCATATCACGAAATAAGTCATGTACTTTCGGTACATCTTGCCACAAATCTTCTTTTGTTATTCCTCTTTCTTCCATATCATCAAAGGTTAAAAAAACCTTAAACTTATCAATCGCCAAACGCTCTAATCGCATTCCTATACCTCCTTATGACCAGGCTATCCCATCTCAAACATTTATACGATACTTTATGTTTGCATGCATTAGATGGTTCAACGTTTTTATCTAAAATTAAATCTAATTCATATGCTCTAGCCATAATTCCCAATCTGCTCTTGATTTTCCAACAAAGAGATGCGCATACTCCTTTTTTTGCTCATCCGTTAAACCGTTAAATGCCTCACCAATCATACCACTTTTTTTAATCGATGACTTTTCAGTTATATAGCGTACATACTTAACGGCTTGCTCAAAATGCACGCTCTTCATTGAAGAAACAATGATTAATTCAGGCTGTATTTGCTCCATTACTAGTTCAACATCTTCGACTGGAATCCCTGCATCTAAACAAATCACATCCATACCTTTCCGTTTTAAGTAAAACGAAAAAACACGAAGTAACATGGAATAGGAATCGCTTTCGTACGAAAACAATAACGCTTTAGGCATTTGGTTATTTTTTGGAATACTTAGCATGACATTCTTCACTTTTGCACCAAGTATTTGAAGCATATATTGTTTATGAATGGGTGTCATAGACGGCTGCTTGTCCATTTCTACTATTAATTTTTCCACTTGCATAAACAGATCAATGGTTACTCGGTCTACCGAATAGATGCTGTAGGCTTGATTTAACACCGCCTGCGCTCGATCTTCATCAAAGCTAATGAGCGCATCAGCAATTTCTCTCGCTATTTTAACAATATAATAGTGCCCTTCAGAGGCATGGTCTAAATCCGTTCCATTACGCTCTAATGACTCCACTGCTTGTTTAATCGTAAACCCTTCGTTTACTCTTTCGATAAGCGTCTGGAGCTTTAGTACGTGTTCTTCACTATACAAACGGTGACCACTTTCATTACGAAAAGGAGCTACCACATGGTAGCGACGTTCCCAAGCTCTTAACGTACCAGGTCTAATCCCGAGCTTCTTTGACACAGCCTTTATATTATAATTCCCTTCTTTAAAGGTCATATCCAATTCGCTCCTTACTAGTTCAACCAGTTGCCTGTTTAGTTGTTCGACTGTTTGCTAATATTCAATCCTATATATCCTTTTTTTCATTAGGTTAATCCTTTTACAGAAATCTTTTCTTAACGAAAAGGTATAGCAGTATCATACCACACTCTATTCAAACCACGCACACATGCACTTTAATGGCTACGATTCGAAATACACGCAGCTTTCAGCGATAAATAGACGCGCAAAAAAAAGCAGATCGAATAGGATCTGCTTTTTGACGTGCTTACTTTACCGCTTCTGTAGCAGCATTTAGTTCAGCCAATGCATATAACCCAACTGCCCCTAAATGTTTAGCTGCAATAAGCATAGATTCCTCGTCAATCGTAAACTTTGGATGATGGTGGGGATACGTGATACCTTCTTGTTCATTTCCTGCTCCAGTAAAGAAAAAGGCACCTGGCACTTTTTGCAAATAGTAGGAAAAATCTTCACCGCCCATGACAGGAGGAACCTCGTAGACATTAGCAGAATCAAAAAATGACTCCGATGACTGCTTTAACCACTCTGTTGCCTCTGGATGGTTAATAACTGCAGGATAGCCCTTACTATAATGAAATTCATACGAGGCGCCATATGCATCGCATACCCCTTTTATAACATCTTCCATTCGCTTGATTATTTGTTCTTGAACGGTTTTACTAAAGGTCCGTACTGTTCCAGATAAATTGGCTACATCACTTACAACATTAAATGCACCACCAGCATGAAAAGAAGCGATTGTAACAACTGCCGGTTCGAGGGGGTCCACATTCCGACTGACAACCTGCTGTAAAGCTAAGGAAACGGCTGAACCTACAATAACAGCATCAACCGTTTGATGAGGCATTGCTCCGTGTCCGCCAAAGCCTGTAATGTTAATATCAAATTTGTCTGCGGCTGCCATTAAACGATCATAGGAATACCCAACCTTTCCTTTTGGTATTGGCGTCCATAAGTGGGTTCCAAAAATGCGATCTACGCCATCTAAACAGCCATCATTAATCATTGCAATTGCACCACCAGGAGCTAGTTCTTCAGCAAACTGGTGAATAAACACAATCGTTCCTTCTACATCTGCTTTTCGTTCAGCAAGCACTTTTGCTAACACAAGTAATGTAGCCGTATGTCCATCATGGCCACAAGCATGCATTTTGCCAGGATGTTTCGAAGCAAACGGAAGTCCGGTTTCTTCTTGAATTGGCAATGCATCAAAATCCGCACGCAAGGCCACAGTTTTACCAGGCTTTCCTCCCACTAACGTTCCAACAACGCCTCTACCACCTACCTCGGTTCGCACGTCAATACCAATATTTCGTAAATATTCTGCTATTTTCGCTGGCGTATGTACCTCTTCATAAGACAATTCAGGTTCAGCATGAAACTCTCGTCTTAATTCAATCATTTCTGGGTAAAGCTCGTCTAATCGAGATAGTATGTCATTCAGCATTCTTCTTTTCCTCCTTATAACTAAAAAGGTATCCCTTATAGGAATACCGCCCATTACATCTATACAGAATCAATCAGAATTCTGGGACATTTTAAGTAACAGAATAGCCATAACTACCGCAAGTACGACAGCCGTTAAACCGATTCCTAAAATTGCAATTAATTGACCCGCGCTCATGCTCATCTTTCCTTTCACTCCTTGAAAGCATTTTCTTCTCTTCCTTAGTATAGCATAAGACAAGGAACTTTCAAAGGTGAGCATCCTCTCTCCTAAGTCCTACATAAAGCTAACAACGCATCAATTTGATCCATTTTCACTCGATTCTTTTCGATATAAAGCAACTTTTTTGCTTTTTTTAAATAGATACGTGCGTCATGATAATGAAATCGTTTTAATAGGCATTGTCCATATATAAAGAAAAATTGAGCTAGTCCAATAAGAACTTGGTAGTCCAAACACATTTGTTCTCCAGCTAAACAATAGTGTTCTGCTTCAGCATAATTACCTTTTTTAAATAAGTATTCGGCGTTACCGAGGTAAGCGCGGATGTACAAAGAAACGTAATGAACGTGAGGCGATTGTTCATCTAACCGATGAAGCAATGTTTGAAAACAATGATACGCATCTTCCTCCATCCCAACCTGATCATAGATAGCCCCTAGATCAGCAAGCATATAAAGTTTGTTACACATTGTTTCCTCTGTATCATAAGCCTTTTTTAGATTAGCAATAGCCTCTTCTGTTGCTTGATTCGTGTAATGTGCACAAAGCGCTTCATGCCATAGGGAAAAAGGGTCATCTGAGGATAAATTAGCGGCTTCTAATTGTTCCCGAACGTTTTCGTATTCACCTTTCATTGCATCAAGTCTTATTTGATCTTTAGTCGTTTGAGAACAATGAGCATGTTCAAGCTGGTTTTCGAAGAAATAATTCATGTCGACGTTTAAACGTTGGGCAATGTGAAAGAGCGTTATGCTAGAAGGGTTTAGTACACCTTTCTCAATGTTACTAATTTGTGCTTGTGTGCAAATGCTTTTTGAAAGTTCCGCTTGCGTCAAAGCATTTTTTTTTCGAAGATGACGAACTTTCCGAGCGATTTCCCCTTTCATTTTTAAAACCTCCTGACATTAGGAAAAAGCAGGCACTCTGCTTGTTTTGGAAAAATATTCTTTAAATCTGATTATAAAGGCTCTAATCTAGAATTCCTACCTTTTTTTTGAAAAAATAATTAATAAATCATTTTCTGAAAATAATATTAAAATAAAAAAACCTTTAAAAAGGTCTTAAGCTGTTACTTATTTATCTCATCTAGGAATAGATCATCAGGAGTCATCGTAAACACATTGGCAATTTTCACTGCTAATTCATATGATAGCCCTCTTTTTCCATTTTCAATTTGCCAATAAAATGGTGTACTGACATGAATCTGTTTTGCCACTTGTTCCAGAGTCATATGATGTTCTAACCGCACTTTTCTTAATTTAGTCCGCTGCATCTGATCACCCCACTAATTAATTAACCACAAGTTAACTAGATTATACTATTAATTGGTAATGCTGTAAATCATAAGTTTCTATTTAGTTAACAATTGTTTTCGTTAGCGATCTGTTAACTTATAATGAAAGAGACGAAATGAAGGAAGGGTGTATGTGATGGCGATTGATTCTAAGCGATTAAAGCAATTGCGTAAAGAACAGAAATTGACACAAGAACAGCTTGGGCGGCTTATCAATGTCACAAAGGTATCAATCTCAGGCTATGAAAATGGTAATCGAACGCCAGACACAGATACCATTAACCGCATTGCTGATGTATTTGGTGTGACGACTGACTACCTTTTTGGTCGAACTGACCGGAGAAAACCGGCCTTTTTGTACGAACCTGATTTAACGGAAAATGAAGAACAGTTGCTTCGTGAGCATTTACAAACCTTACGAAAGAATAAATAAGTAGTGACGACTCTTTAAGAGCGAAAATAGAGGTTAATAGAAAATTGTTGTTCCATTTCGTTTAAATAAGCTTCTTTTTCCCTATGGGACAAATGGTCAGGCATTATTTCATCTAAACGATCGATACATTCTTGTCTTAGAGTCTCGAATTCAGATTCTTTTTTGTCTGTTTTTTTCTTGCAGTTCAGCATTTGGCCAATGAGAACGATTAAACATACGAGTAACATCAAAGGAACTGGCGTAATAAGTAGGGTTGAAAATGAGGATGCTCCTGTTTGGATAAGCGGACTTATACTAATACCAAAAAATAAGCTTGTACATAGAGTTGCTCCTGCATAACGCTTGCTTTTCTTTTCAAAACGTTCGAGGATCCGCTTGCGATTAACGAGCTCCTGTGTCATGTGCCCTACTGTATCTACCTGTTGCACTCTATCACCTCTTTTTGTAAAAGGTATGTCTTACAAGTGCAAATTAGACTAAAAAGAGAAACGCCATGACTAAAATTGCTCCAACTAAACTAAAAAATAAGGCAAACAAAATTCTCGGCAAAAATAGTGGCTTCTTTTTCGTTGTTTTGCTTCGTTTGCGTTTTTGAGCATTCATGCGAGATGGTAGCCGATTCTCTTCACTTAACTCCTCAAACTCTTCCATTTTTACCTCATTCACCTTTTGTACCCCTTTCTATATACGGTTGATTAAAGATATAGGCAAGCTCTTCATCCCATTGAAAGAGACCCTTAGCTGGTTGTTGCTTTTGTTTTTGAAACGAATCGAGGGTCGCTCCACAAATATCACAACAATTGGCCTGCAACCTTGCATACTCATCAAAAGGACGAAGCAACAGGTTACGTCTGCACTGATTGTGATTTTCACTATATATTGTCATCGTATCAAGACGCTGTTGCCTTGTTTGTTCTTGTTTTTCAAAGTACGCTTTTAATTTAGTAATGGTTTCGTGTTGATTCTTCCATGTTCCTTTATCATCTACGATTACGCCCCATTTTTCAAGTAAAAATAAAATCATCTGACCTTGCTCACCGTACGATTGCTCAAGCCTTATTCGCAATTCACTTTTATTGGTAAAAGGCATTGCAAGAATATGCGGCAATGCTTCTAATAACCCCCTCTCTTCAACTCGATTTTGAATAAGTCGAGATGCATAAAATGGATCTTCAGGCGAAAGAAGAACGAGGGCTAAGCTTGGTAACCCGTCTCGCCCAGCCCGGCCAATCTCTTGTAAATAAGATGCAACATCAAGGGGTTGTTGTAAATGAATAATGAAACGAATGTCTTGTTTGTTTACACCCATTCCAAAAGCATTTGTTGCACAGATTAAATCTAACTGATTTGAAAGAAACTGCTCCTGTACGAGCATACGATCCATGCTATCCATACCACCGTGGTAATAGCCTATTGAAAGCTCTGGACAATCTCGCTGAAGTTGTTCACAATACCACTCAGCTTGTGCTCTTGTTTGCGCGTATACTAAACCAGGTAGCTCATATTGTTGAACAATCTGTTTGAGTCGAATTACTTTTTGTTCAGTCGTTTCATACTTTTCAACAAATAAAGTGATATTTTCACGATTCACACGATCGAGAATTTCAACTGGCTCTCGTAATTGAAGCTGATTTTTTATATCTGTGCGAACGGTCTCATCAGCGGTAGCTGTAATGGCTAAAGTCGGTGGATGGTCAAGCAGCGCCTTCACTTCTCTTAACCGTAAATAATCTGCGCGAAAATCATGCCCCCAATAGGAAATACAGTGCGCTTCATCGATAACAAAATACGAAATCTGCTGCTTGCTTAGCGCGTTCAGTACATCTTGTGCTTGGAGCATCTCAGGTGACAAATAGACAATTTTATAGTCATTCACTTGTTGAAGAAGCTTTTGCCGTTCTTGTTTTGAAGAAAAACTGTTAAGCGCTACTACTTGTTTTCGACCTGCTTTTTTTAATTGTGCCACTTGATCTTCCATAAGAGAAAGTAGTGGTGAAACGACAATTGTTAATCCCTCCGCTAAAAATGCAGGAAGTTGGTAGCATAAAGACTTTCCTCTACCAGTAGGTAACATGGCAAACACATCATTACCCGCCATGAACGCTTCAATAATTTCTTTTTGGCCTTCTTTAAATGACTGAAAACCAAACAATCGTTGTAAGTCACGCTCTAACATACTGATTCCTTTCTCTCTTTGCTAAAACGAGGCGAATTTGAAAATAACTTACGTGCTCCCCCATTTTGTTTCGTATGTCTCTAAGTTTCATATCGGCTTGCTGATGCAAAACCGTTTCAATTTGCTTTTGCATAGAGTGATGCACAAACGGCTCGATTGAAAATTGATTGTCACTCATTGCAATTTCAACAACATGATCTTCCACTGTTGCTGGTTTTAACTTTCGAATCGCTGCGATGCGTTCTAGTTTCATATTTTGATCTAATAGCTGCTTTGTTTTATTTGCAGACGCAGTTAATCGACTCACTTCATTATGTGCAAAGCATTGCGATAAAACCGGATAGGTATCATGCTGGTTGTATGCATAGGAACAAAACGTATGAATGACCGCCTGAGTACGAAGCTGGACCTCTAACGCGTCAAGCTTATAAATCTGCGCAAGCTGTGCTTTTGTTAGGCCTACCCGTTTTGGTCTAGAAAGCTGTCGAACAAATAGTTCAGCGTTTAGTGTAGACTGCTCACGTAAAATGGTATCACATTCCCAATAAAGTTGATTGTTTAATGGCGTTACATCATGTTCATACTGTTTTAAAATGCCACGTACCCATTGTTGGTTCCAAACATTATGAGTTGTTGGCGCAAATGGCGCTTTTTCATATACGTGATTAAGTGATTGAATGAGCAATGAGAACCGTTCCCAAAAACGACGTTCCACTTTACCAAACATCCACCCGTTTAATTGATATAAATAAGAATGCCCACGAAGATAGGCATCTTTTTGAGCCTTTGCCTTTTTCGTTGGCACACACACTTCGTTCTCAAACGTAATGATTTGATTCGTCTCTAGTGTTTCAAGTATATGTTGGTATGCTTCTTTTGTTAACTGTGGCAACGTGCCAAAAAGATAGAGTTGATTAAAAAACGTGCCATCTTGAACCGTTTGTATCGTTCGCTTTCCTTGTAGAAGATGATACGCAGCCATAGCGGAACGTTTCCCTCGGAATAACGCAAGTGCTGTAACGATTAGGTCTTCTCTCATAAGTAACCTCCATCCGTCCATCCTTTTATTTTAGCAAAGCTTTTTGCTTTTTTCATTGTTAAAAACTGAATATCTGCTACAATGGAATCCATTAGAGTCAAAGAGGAGTAAAAGGATGACAAACAAATGCTTTACCATTGTAGATATGGATACATGTATTGCATGTGGTGCATGCGGTGCTGTTGCTCCTGATATTTATGATTACAATGATGAAGGGCTGGCTTATGTCTACATAGACGATAATACTGGATCTGCGTTAATCCCGGATGTTCTTGTAGACGATGTTATTGATGCGAAAAATGGGTGCCCAACGGATTCAATTAAAATTGCATCAGCACCGTTTGATGGAGACCCAATGAAATACGAATGAAATAAACATAGAATGTGAAATCTTTCGTTATATAAGCAAAATATTCTTCAGAGAACTTGTTTTTTACAATATTAATATCAAATGACGAATAATTAGTAGTTGACGTTCAAACCTTTTATATGGTACAGTACTAAAAACTGAATCGTTTAAATACAATGATGAAGAGATGACAAGATAACGGTTGATCCAGAGAGCTGATGGTTGGTGAAAATCAGTGATACCTTCTTGAATAGCACTTCTGAGTAGGCTTATCGAATAACAGTAGGTAAGTTCCGGGATCTCCGTTATGAATTGAGTTATGTAATGAATGTACTTACATAAATGAGGGTGGTACCGCGCTTAATCGCCCCTCACAGCTTTCAATGGAAAGCTGTGTTTTTTTTTATTTTTTTTAAAAGGAGAGAAACAGAAATGGACAAAGAGAGACAGTATCGCGTTTTAGTAGCAGACAGTATGAGCGAAGCAGGGTTAGCACCACTATTACAAGCATCAGACGTTCGTGTTGATCAAAGAAGTATTCAAGATGCAGACGATCTAGCACAATATGATGCCCTTCTAATTCGTAGCGGAACAACTGTAACAGAAAAAACACTAGCACAAATGCCAAATGTAAAAATCATCGCCAGAGCCGGTGTAGGTGTTGATAACGTTGATGTGCAAGCCGCTACTAAGCACGGTGTTGTCGTCATCAATGCCCCTGATGGAAACACGATTTCAACTGCAGAGCACACATTTGCGATGATGTGCTCGTTATTACGTAACATCCCTCAAGCAAACGCATCATTAAAAGATGGGAAATGGGAACGCAAATTGTATCAAGGAGCAGAATTAAATAAAAAAAAGCTCGGTATTATTGGATTCGGTAGAATTGGTACGCAACTTGCTCGTCGCGCGAAAGCATTTGAGATGGAAGTAGTGGTTTACGATCCATTCTTAACAGTGGAACGAGCGGAGAAATTAGGCATTCAAAAAACAGATTTACACGATGTTTTACGGAAAGCGGATATTATTACTGTCCATACACCACTAACAAAAGAAACAAAAGGTTTATTAAATATGGAAACCATCCCATTAACGAAAAAAGGTGTTTATTTAATCAACTGTGCAAGAGGTGGCATTATTGATGAAAAGGCCCTTTATCATTTTCTAGAAACTGGCCACGTAGCCGGAGCAGCTTTAGATGTGTTTACAGAAGAACCAGTAACAGATCAAGCGCTTATTAAACATCCTAACGTCGTCGCAACACCACATATTGCAGCTTCCACAAAAGAAGCACAGCTAAATGTGGCGTCACAAGTGGCAGAAGAGGTTCTTGCTTTTCTTCAAGGAGAGCCAGCAAGAAATTCCATTAATCTGCCCACTCTATCAAAAGAGCTTTATGAGAAAATTAAACCTCAGTATGATTTAGCAAGAACGATGGGTTCGTTATTATCACAACTAATGCGCATTCCTGTCCAAGAAATTAATGTGTACTACAGTGGGTCAACAACTCAAGGAGATACGAGCATTTTAACAAGAAGCTTAATGGCTGGTTTTTTACAGCCACGAGTGGATGCCGCTGTCAATGATGTCAATGCGTCATTAATTGCTAGAGAGCGTGGCATTAATTATGGTGAAAAGCAGCTGACCGATCATTTTGGTTACGAAAATCTTATCCATGCTGTAGCGGTTGGTGAAGAACGTTCGTTTGAAATAAAAGCAACGTATATTAAAGATTATGGTCCTCGTATTGTTTCTCTTAACGAATTTTCTGTTGATATTGTCGCCCAAGGACATATTCTTTATATTCAGCACTTTGATCGTCCAGGTGTTATTGGCAAAATGGGGCAGTTACTAGCGCAGCACGATGTCAACATTGCAACAATGCAAGTTGGTCGGAAATCTGTTGGTGGCGAGGCCATAATGCTCGTAAATGTAGACAAACATGTTGAAGATGGAATCGTAGAGGAACTTGTAAAATTCGATGAAATTAAACTTGTGCATGTGATTGATTTATAAAGATGAAGAAACGGTTCACGCTTATCATGCGTGGACCGTTATTCTTCATGCGTACACATCATCCATTAAAGAAATACTCTTCACGCTATTATATTCGTCACTTCTAACGATTCGTTCTTCTTCTATCATCCATTTTACGCTAAAGAAAAGTAACCCGATAACGAACATCAGCATAAACACAATGCTAAACCGTTTAACAAAATCAACCATTGATGCCATAAAAGCCTCCCACTTTTTTTCTCCATGGGAACTATATGAAAACTATTTGTTTTTTATGAATCGAAATGCTTCTCCCCTTCATAAGCTACATCAACTACTCCTGTTTGTTTATTTGCTAACCGAGCTAAAGTGAAGAGGTAATCAGATAGGCGATTGATGTACACTTGAAGTTCTGGATGAATACCCGATTCTAGTTGATTTACTCGTCGCTCTGCCTTCCTTGCTTCTGTACGACAAACATGCAGTGCACAAGCAGTGGCGCATCCTCCTGGTAAAATAAAATACGCAAGTGGTTCCATTGACTCTGTGTGCGCATCAATTCGTTGCTCCAATTCTTCGGTGTGAGCAGTAGTGATTTTATACGGGATCGTCTCTTTTACGTTTGCTAAATCAGCCCCGTAATCAAATAATTGATTGGATACAATCATTAATTCTGTTGAGATGTTTGATAAATGCTCCTGATGTGCACAATAGATCGCTTGGCCAATGGCGCTATTTAATTCATCGACTGCACCAATCGCCTCAATTCGATTATCTGTTTTATTCAGTCGCCCTCCTAAAACGCTTGTTTTTCCTTTATCGCCACCTCGAGTGTAAATCTTCATGTTTTCATCCTCCGCCATCTACATAATAGGGTAGTACACTAAATTGTTTACGACCTGAATGCTGTTCGATTGTTTCTGAAAACGGCGTCCCATAAAGGGTCCTCAACCTATCCCTTGTTAGTTGTTGCTGTGTTTCGCCATAACCTTGAACATTTCCTGCTTTTAAAAGCAGGACGTTATCACAATATAAACTAGCTAAATTCACATCGTGTAAAATACAGACAACGGTTAAAGCATTTTTTTTGACTTGCTGATGTAAGTAATCCATAAGCACTACTTGGTGCGCAAGATCTAAGTGATTGGTCGGCTCGTCAAGTAATAAAAGTTCGGGTCCTTGCGCTAAAGCTTGCGCAAGCCACACTCGCTGTCGTTCTCCTCCACTGAGTGTCAGCATAGAACGATGTGCTAAGGTGTTCACTTTCGTTTCTTTCATCGCATGGTCAATCATGATTCGGTCTGCTTTAGAAAGCTGTGGGAGCAAACCATGTAAATATGGATAACGCCCCAACTCAACAACACTTTGAACCGTTGTATGAAAAGCGGAAAAAGGTTCTTGAGTTAAAACAGCCAGTTTACGCGCTCGCTGTTTTGCCTTCATTCTTTCAAGGGGCTCATCATTAAAAAGCACTTGGCCTGATTGAAACGACTTAACTCCTGTTATCCCTTGAAGTAAAGTTGTTTTACCGCTGCCATTCTCACCTAAAATGCCCACCATTTCTCCTTTTTTCACAGAAAACGAAATATTGTTTAACACTGTACGATCTCCGTAGCGAACACTCACCTCTTGAACATCTAACATATTAAGCCCCCTGCTTTCGTTTATTTTGCCGATAAAGCATCCAAGCAAAAATAGGAGAACCAACAAGTGCCGTAATCACACCAATTGGTAGTTCAGCTGGTGCCACGATTGTTCGAGCTGTTAAATCAGCAAGAATTAAAAACCCACCACCTGTTATTCCTGCTAAAGGCAACACATGTTGATGATTTGAACCCCATAAAAGTCGAACCATATGTGGTATAACGAGCCCAACAAAACCGATTGTTCCGGATACTGCTACTGCACTTCCGGTTAAAAGCGTTGCCGCTAAAAGAATAACAAATTTCTTTTTCTTAACAGCAACACCTAAATAGTGGGCACTCATTTCCCCGTACATTAGCGCATTTAATTCATTCCGACAAAACCAAACAAGTATAAATCCAAGTGCTAAAAATGGTGAAATTAAATACACATAAGACCAGCCGCGCATGCCTACACTGCCCATGAGCCAATGAATAATGTGGCGAAGCTCTTCTTGTGAAAGAGCCACCATTAATGATAAGCAAGCACCTAAAAAAGAACTTGCAATAATACCTGTTAAAATAATGGTTTCTGTTGCAAGCGAGCGTTGCACAAGACGAGTGAAAGACAGGACGAGGCATAGGGTCACAAAGCCAGAAACGATTGCAACAACCGGTAAGGTCCATATGCCGATAAAGCTAAGTTGAAAAAAAATAACCGTGACAGCTCCCAGTGCCGAACCTGATGAAACACCAATCGTAAAAGGGTCTGCTAACGGATTTCGTAAAAGCCCTTGAAAAGCAGCTCCTGCAATTCCTAAAGAGGCACCGACTAGAAACGCTAGCAGCACCCGTGGCAGTCTGATTTGCATAATAATTTGTGTATGACTATCCGTCAACTCGACACCAAGTGGGAGACGCGCCCCTTCTTGAACAATCGTTAAAAAAACGGTTCGTACTGGGATATGTACACTCCCTAAGCTTATAGCGAGTAGAAAAATAATGACAACCAAACAAATAGAGAAAAGGTAAGGTCCTATCGTCCTTATCCACGTCGTGTGAGCTTTCATTTTTCACTCCTTGCTTTCCTCAAGACAAAAAAAGCAGCACATATGAACGTATGTGCTGCTTCAACATTGCTACTTTTAACAATGGTTCTTTAGTCCACGAAAGATTACGTTCTACATAACGGCAGGTTATCTGACTTATACGAGTACGTATTTACAGTGGCGGGTCCGTGCTAGATTTTCACTAGCTTCCCCTGTTAGACAGCGCTTAGGCTGTATCCGTTTAGACGTTATTGGTTTCTTTTAGACTACCACGGTTTTGTTTCTTATGAAACAAAAAAGATCGTCTTTATTCGCCATCTCTATTCATTTTTCGAGGAATCGTGAACCGAAAGACTGTACCATCCCCTACTTTACTTTGGACTGATATCGTACCGCCGTGGGCTTCAACAATGTTTTTTGCTATTGCTAAACCTAGTCCAGTACCACCGCGCTGTCTAGTCCGTGCCTTGTCCGCTTTATAAAACCGTTCAAATACGTAAGGTAAATCTTCTTCAGGAATCCCAGAACCTGAGTCATGTACAGAGAAAATGTTCGCTTTTTCATCTCGTTCATAGCTAAGGTGCACATAGCCGCCTTTCTCAGTATGACGAATGGCATTATGAATGAGGTTCGTTAATACTTGCTCTATGCGATCCGGATCAAATAAAGCGGTTGTATCTTTTTGCTCATACAATAGCTGGATATCAATTTCTTCAGATTTTACGTAACTAGAAAACTTACGGACGATTCGCTCTAAGTAATCCTGGAGCCCCATTTCCTCCATATTTAACTCAATATACCCTGCTTCCATTCGAGCTAAATCTAGTAATTCATTGACTAGCCGCCCCATTCGTAACGACTCATCGTAAATAATTTGTGCTACTTCTTTTTGTTCCTTTTCCGTAGATGTGACGCCATCGACGATTGCTTCACTATACCCCTGTAGCATAGAAATAGGCGTACGTAATTCGTGTGAAACATTCGCGATAAAATCTTTACGTAACTTATCGTGTCGACGCTCTTCTGTCACGTCTCGCACAACAGCTACAGCACCACGGATATATTGACCTTCGTATAATGGCGCCATTAAAATAGCCATGCTTCTTCCTTGAACTGTTTTTTCAAGCAGTTCTTCATGCTCTTGTTCAACAACACGTTCAAAAAGAGGTCTCAATTGTGTTGGTACTTTTACTTTTGACCCTACGTCCGCCTCGCCTTCCTCATACAGCATCATTTGGATGACATGATCAGCTTGCGGGTTGGTAATTCGAATTAAACCGTGTTTATCAAATGTTATGACACCATCAGCCATACTTAATAAAATTCTCGATAACTGTTCCTTTTCCTGATTTAGCTCAGAAATGTTGCGATTCAATTCTCTACGCATCCGATTAAAGGCAATAGCAAGCTGACCAATTTCGTCTTGAGTCAAAATCGGTACTTTAGTATGAAACTTCCCTTGAGCTACTTCTAACGCAGCTTGCCTCATAATTCGAATCGGAGCCGTGATACGCGAGGATAAGAAAAAGGCAAAAATCGTTGTTAAAATAAGCGCGATACCTGCGGACAAATAAATGAGTCTACGCGTTTCAGATGCCGCTTCTTCAATAGCCGATAAAGGCTGATAGAGAAAAATCATGGCGTCTAGTTCATCTGTTTGCACAGGTGCTCCTAAAATAATCATTTCTGTTTTGTCATCTTCGCCTCCAGCAAGTGAGTAACTTTCGGTTTCAATCACACGTTCATCGAAAGAAGACCATCCTTCAATTAATTCAGAAGCAATCATTTCGCCTTCGCGACCTGCAGCTGTACTCCATACTCCTGTTTGGCTATCTACAAGCAATAGATGAACCGAAAACTCCTGACTAATCGTTTCTAAATACTCATACGAACCATCAAGACCATCGTGACTTTCTAGCGTTGAAATCGCCATATTTGCATAGCTATTAAGCCTTGTTTCAGCCTCTTCAATTGTACTAGTTTCCGTAAAGCGAAGCATCATCACCATTAAAACCGTTAACACGACCGTAACAAGTAAAAGAATGGTCAACCAAAGCTTCCCTACTACACTTTGCCAGAGCATTAGCCGCTAACTGCCTCAAATTTATAACCGACACCCCAAACCGTTGATATAATGGCTGAAACTTCTGGTGACACTCGATTCAATTTCTCTCGTAAGCGTTTAATGTGGGTATCCACTGTTCGCAAATCGCCAAAAAACTCATAGTTCCAGACGTCCTTTAATAGCTGTTCTCTTGAGAAAACCTTGTCTGGCGATTGAGCTAAATAATAGAGCAGCTCATATTCTTTTGGTGTTAAATTAATTTCTTGTTGGTTTACACTTACACGATGGGCATCGTTATCAATTGATAACGGACCAAAAACAAGCAAATCTTTTGTTTGCGTATCTGTTTGAACAAATTGAGTTGCAGAAGCTCGTCTTAGCATTGCTTTTACTCGCAACACAACTTCCCGTGGGCTAAACGGTTTAACGATATAATCATCTGCACCAACTTCAAATCCTTGTACCCGATTTGCTTCTTCTCCCTTTGCTGTTAGCATCATAACCGGAGTAGATTTTGATAGTCGTAGCTGTTGGCACATTTCGATTCCATCCATACCAGGCATCATTACATCAAGTAAAATTAAATCATAGTCCACTTCAAGTGCTTTAGCGAGAGCCTCTTCACCGTTTGTTGCTTCATCTATTTGATAGTCTTCTCTTTCTAGATACATTTTTAACAATCGTCGAATACGATCTTCATCATCTACAACTAAAATACTTGGTTGATAATCCATTATAGACCTCCTCTATACCTATCTTTATTCATTATGAACATGCTGGAGCTGTTTTAGTATACGATCCTCTTTAGTCTACCATGGTTGAAAAACAAATCGCCAATCTTGAAGCGCAATTTTCCACAAAAAAAAGAATTGCTACAAATCATTTGTAACAATTCCGTCATCATTCGTTTCCTTACGAAGCGTAGGAATGTAACCCAGCAATAACTAAGTTAACAAAAACGAGGTTGAACATAATAATAGCGAATCCAATAACGCATAGCCAAGCGGATTTTTCTCCGTGCCAGCCTTTGTTTAAGCGTAAGTGAAGATAGGCGGCATAGAACAAAAACGTAATTAATGCCCATACTTCTTTTGGATCCCAACCCCAAAAACGTGACCATGCAATTTGTGCCCAGATCATAGCAAAGATTAATCCTCCGAGAGCGAAGACAGGGAATCCAATTGCAATAGCGCGATAGCTAAATTCATCTAATGTTAAAGGATTTGTTACTTTTAATAGCGGTTGTATGGCTAAACTAATCCGTTTACGAATAAGAAGACGAATCACCCAGTACAGAACGGCACCAATGGCAAACGCCCAAATTAATGTGTTAAAATCACTTGCTTCAATATTGCCCGGTACAGCAAAGAATGGATCCATTCCATTTTCTGTCTGACTTTCCCATTGATTTGGTCCTACAATCGGTGGTACTTCATATACCATCGTTGCCTCTTGTTCATTTTCATCTATATAGCTAAACGTTACTTCATAATCTGCTGCCGCAAAGCCGTGGGCAACAAGAGAATGAGCAACTACACATAGTAGCCCGTACATCATAAGCTCAATAATACGTGGCTTCCAACTTTTTTGCTTTAAATCAAGGGTGCGAATTAAATAGGCTAATCCCGCTGCAAAACCAATTGCAAGCAAGCCTTGTCCAATTGCGGTTGTAATAATATGTAACTTTAACATGAGTGGCATTTGCAGTGATGGCACAAGTGGTGCAACAGCTGTTGAGAAGGTTGACGCATACACAATGAGAAGCATCACTGTTGGCATCGTAAACAACCCTACCACATCGGCACGAGCTGGATAAATAAAATAAATAATACAAAACGCAAGGGAAATGGCAATAGCTAGCGCTGTCATGTATTCGAACATATTGCTCACAGGTGCATGACCAGAAACCGACCATCTAGCAAAAAAGTAGCCAAGGGAAAGCGCTAAACCAAGTAAAGAAAACACCAAACCCCATTTGCTTGCTTTTGTTTGCTTCTGCTCTTGTTCTTTACGTTGTTTTGCTAATGATAAGGCAAATAAAACCGTTGCCGTTAAAAAAGCAAAAAAAGCAAATAGCAATAAATTAAAACTTAGATTAAGCATGTTTATCTCCTTTTTGCCCCGAAACGTCCGCTGAACCATCTGATTCCTTTTGTTCTTCTTGATCCATCGGAGTTAACAAGTTCGTATCTTCAAGACTTTCACTTAGTTCTTTTTGAAAAGAAAGCCAGTTACGATTCGTATGACCTGCAATCCATACTTTTCCATCTGTTTGCTGAATCCAAACACGTCGATGTGCCCAATAGGAGCCTTGAACAAGACCAATAATAAAAATGCTACCACCTGCAATTAATAGAGGTAATGTTTGATCTTTTCGTACCGTTAAAATACTAACATTCGCTAATTCCACATCAACAAATGTCATTTTGTACTCGTTTTCCTGCAATGGCTCTAAGTTTTGCTGAATTCCAACAACACTTGTCTCTCCTTCAGGCGTGTCTGGTGTTATCATTTCAAATATGAAATACGGATTATCCGGAATATTGTTACGGGTTGACGGCTCATTATTTGAGTTCATATAAAAATTAGGGAAATAGTTTACTAGCCGTACTTCATAGCCGTCGCCTAAATCATAGGTTCCTTCTGGATTAATAAGGTTAATCGTTAACTCGCCAAACGTTTCATTTGTTTCTTTTTGTTCCAATGTAAACGTCATTTCATGCAGTTCATTTTCACGATAGTCGGTTTGATAAAGAGAAAAGGAATCAAACTTTAGCGGATCGTTTACAAAGATGTTTTTTTCATCTACTTTTTCAATTGAATCATCCCCAAGAATTCCCGATCTCTTGTATAACACTGCGTCGGTCATAAATGATTCTGTGACAAGTCCATTACTGTTGGCGAATGCATCTTGGAAACGATCATCTTCAGGGTCATAATAGTCAATTGAAAAGCCACGGTTTTCCACGAGATACTCCGACGCCTCCGGAACAGGCGCACGCTCTCCTTCACGAATCCACATCGTCGTATCCACATACATACCTGGTAAATAGCGCATTAAGCAACCAGCTAAAAATAAAATTAAGCCTACATGATTGACATAAGGGCCCCAACGAGCGAACCGATTTTTCTCAGCTAATAAATTGCCATTTTCTTCGCGTATAGTATAACGCTTCTTCTTTAACGCTACAGTCACTTTTTCTAAATCGTCTGAGGTTGATGCTGACGCTTTTGTTGCAGCAAACAGACGTTGACGTGTCATAAAATGAGCGTGACGTGTTACTCGCTGAGCTTTTAATGCTTTGTATAACGGAATGCCCCGGTCAAAACTAGCCACAACAATGGAAACCGCTAAAGCAACGATTAAAGCTATGTACCACCAAGAACTGTAAAGTTCGTTTAATCCTAGATTATAATAAAGTAAACCAATCGATCCATATTCTCGCTCATAAAAGGTCGCAGCATCTTCTATACCAGGACGGAGATTTTCCTGAGGAAACAACGTCCCTACTGCTGAAGCTACAAGTAGAATGATAATAATCCATATACCGACTTTTACTGATGAAAAAAAAGCCCAAATCTGATCCAGTATCGTTCGTCTTTGTTTTTTAGAACGGATGGCTGCCCCTTCATAGCGCATGTTAACACCTTCGGATTTGGCCTCGTCTGTTAGAGGTTTTCCGCAAGCTGCACACATGTCTGTTCCTTCTTTATGAATATGACCGCATTCACACGTTTTAAGTTTGTCTTTCATTTTTTCACCCCCGTCTTACCCCTCGGGTACTACCTTTTCAAAAAACTCCCTTACCATTACCTCTGTCATTTCACCTTGATAATAGTGTTGAACTTCACCATGTTCATCAATGACCAGTGTTGCTGGCAAAGGTCGAATACCATAAGCTCTTGTAACCTCTTGTCTTCTGTCAATAGCAATGGGAAACGATAACTTATGGCGAGATACAAATGTATCGACTGTTAACTCAGACTCGTCCACATTGATGGCAATCATTTCAACGTCACCTTTATAGTCTTTATATACATTTTCAATATGAGGCATTTCTCGTTCACATGGTTCACAATAAGTGGCCCAAAAATTAACAAAGACCCCTTTTCCTTCTTGCTGTGCCATTTCAAAGCGATTATCGTCTAAATCCCGCAAAGCAAAGTTTTCAGCTTGATCTCCTGCGCGAACGACCCCATCGTTTGATTGAGAATTGGCATAAAACGTATAGCCAACTGCACCCGCAATGATTAGTAAAATCATTAGTCGAGTGATTGAACGCTTTTTTTTACTCAACGGATGCGCCCCCCTTTCCATTTGTGAACGTTTTCGTACAGTTCTATTATAACGTGGGACAGAAATGAATTAACATTTTTTTATGACGGTTTCGTGACAGCCATTTCTTTTAATTGTTTGACTTCCATTGGTTTAATGACGCGATAGTCACCTGAATTTAAGTTACCTAATGTTAAAAAACCAAACCGTTCTCGCTTTAACTTTTCTACTTGGTAACCGAGGGCTTCCATCATTCTACGAACTTGTCGATTCTTTCCTTCATGAATAATGATACGGATAATCGCGGTGTTTTTTTTGCGATCACTTGATAGCATTTTGACTTTTGCAGGAGCTGTTACCCCGTCTTCTAACTTTATGCCAGTTTCAAGCTGTTTTAACTCTTTTCGATCAGGTATGCCCTTAACTTTCACAACATATTCTTTTTCAATTTTAAATTTTGGGTGCATTAATAAATTGGCAAATTCGCCGTCATTTGTTAATAACAATAACCCTGATGTGTCATAATCCAAACGACCAACAGGGTAGATACGCTGGGATACATCAATTAAATCCGTTACCTTTTTTCGTCCTTTCTCATCGTTTGATGTGGAGATAACACCAGTGGGTTTATAAAGTAAATAATAAACAGGCTCTTCTTTGTCCAAGGGAACACCGTCTACTTCAACTCGATCTTTATTTGGATTTACTTTCACACCTAATTCTGTCACCTTTTTGCCGTTCACTTGTACACGACCAGCCGTAATATACTCTTCTGCTTTTCGTCTTGATGCCACGCCTGCTTGAGCGATAACTTTCTGTAATCGTTCCATCTTTCTCACCTCTTGCATCATCATAACGACTTTTCTTTACTGTTACAAGTAGCTCGTAAAAGAATACGCCTTCAAAAAACAAAAAACGCGTTAGATAGAAGCCTCCTTGCAAGCTTCCTTCAAACGCGTTTCATCTAAATATTACGATCCAAAAATAAGGCTGACAATAAAAATAGCGGCAATAATGCCTACTAAATCTGCAAGTAAACCTACTTTTAACGCATCACCCATCTTTTTAATCCCTACTGCTCCAAAATAGACCGTGAGAATATAAAAAGTCGTATCTGTACTTCCTTGTAAGGTCGCTGCTAGTCGCCCAATGTAAGAGTCAGGTCCATGTACAGCGGTTAAGTCCGTCATTAACCCAAGTGCACCTGTACCAGAAATGGGTCTTAACAACGCTAAAGGAACAATATCAGCAGGAACGCCAAACCAAGACAGGAATGGCGCCATCCCTGAAACGAGGGCTTCCATTGCGCCTGAAGCACGAAATACGTAAATAGCAACGAGCATACCCACTAGGTAAGGAATAATGGAAACAGACATTCCAAAGCCTTCTTTTGCACCTGAAACAAACGTCTCGTATGTAGGAACTCTTCGAAGTGTAGCAATAAGAATAACCGCACCGATAAGTACAGGGATCATCCAAACCGATAGCGCCGTTAACCATTCCATTTAAGAGGACCGCCCCTTTCGGCTACGTAAGTAATAGAAGAAACGATCGATACAAATTGCACCAATCATAGCGCACCCTGAAGCAAAGATGGTTGTACTAACGATATCCGTAGGCGCTTCAGATTCATACGACATCCGAATGGAGATGACGGTCGTAGGAACAAGAGTTAAACATGCCGTATTAAGAGCCAAGAGCGTAATCATTGAACGACTCGCTTCGTCCTTCCCTCCGTTCAATCGTTTCAATTCTTCCATCGCTTTTATCCCCATCGGTGTAGCTGCATTCCCTAATCCAAATACATTAGCAGTTAAATTGGACAAAATGTAGCCCATTGCTGGATGATCCTTTGGTACTTCTGGAAAGACTCTTCGGGCAAGCGGATGGACGAGTTTGGCTAATTGCTTTAAAATACCTGCTGTTTCGGCTACTTTCATTAATCCTAGCCAGAAAGTTAGGACGCTTATTAATCCGATACAAATCGCAACCGCTTCTTTTGCACCTGTAAAAACCCCTTCGGTTACTTCGCTCATCGTTCCATTTATCGCTGCATACACTAAGCCAATGAGTAACATTCCTGCCCAAATATAGTTAATCACGTAGAACCAGCTCCAATAACAACCGTAAACAGTTGTCGAATGGTTTGCCAAAACGAACGCTTTTCTTCTTTCTCCCCTTCTTCATAATAAAGAGGGGTACTTTCTAGTTCTTCTCCATTCGCCACAAACTTCATTTTCCCTACAGGATGTTGAAGTTCTTCATTTGTAAACCCTTCTTTAGGAGGAGCTTTTAGTTCAAGTTTAGGCTTTATCGTCGTTTTTTCATTTTCACTTAACGGGTAAACCAGTGGATGTTTTACAGTGAGATGATCTTCATAAAATGCATCTGCCCTTACATTAAGCGGCCCAGCTTCGATTAAAGTGTGTAGCTTAAATTGCGTAAAACCCCAGTTAAATAAGTTCATGTGATCGTCCCAATCGTTTGGATCGTTGAGAGTAACCGTAATTAAGTTCAGTCCGTCTTTACTGGCTGTAGAAACAAGAGTACGTTTTGCAAGCTTCGTATAACCTGTTTTTCCTCCTGTAGAATAATCATATTTCTCTGTTAACAATCGATTCTTATTATGAAATACACGTACATGTTCACCTTGAGAGCGGTATTTTTTTGTAGATGAAATCGTTTGAAACGTTTCATTTGTCATTGCATACTGGGTTAATATGGCCATATCATATGCGCTAGACAAATGGTCGTCGTGCGTATCTAATCCATGGGGATTACGAAATAACGTATTAGACATGCCAATTTCTTTTGCTTTTTCATTCATTAAATAAACAAATCCATCTACACTGCCACCAACGTGCTCAGCAATCGCAATTGCTGCATCATTTCCACTTCTCATCATTAACCCGTAAACTAAATCCTCTAGCTTCATTTTTTCTCCTGAAACTAAATAGAGAGAAGATCCTTCTGTCCCTTCTGCATGCTTTGAAACAAGAACAGTCTCATCTAATTTGCCTGATTCAATCGCCAAAATCGCCGTCATGATTTTTGTGATACTAGCTATTTTTAATGACTGGTGTTCATTTTTACCATAAAGGACACGTCCTGACTCTTGCTCCATTAAGATTGCAGCCTGTCCAGATATAGGAAATGACACTTGCTCTTTTCCATACATACTGTCTATCGGTAAGTAAAGTAAAAAGCACCAAATAAGTAAACATACCGTTCCTTTTTTTATCATGAGTCCGCTCAACTCCCGCACAGTTTATATAGAAATTTATGCGGCCAAGCCTTATTTATGACTAGCATCTTTCTACTTATGTTCACCACAATAAGTGTTGTAAGAACAAGCCACAATCTTACATATTTCAAACCGGACTTGCGTCCTCTAAGTCCTATATTATAGTCAAACGAAAAAAAGGCATGACCCTGCTACGAATCTGTTCAAAACTGGATTCAAATTTCAAGAAATAGCTTACTTTTCTGCGAGTACTGTATACATACTTTGAGGTCGTTGTCCGGTCAAAAATCATCCTAAACCACTAGGTCACTTTTAAATCGTTTATCAAATAAAGGAAGAAGTAACAAAAATGTACATTCAACCTGATTTAGCAAAGTTCTTTATGAAGATTTTTGTTCGTTGTATGAGTTTTGTAGTCGTTTTCGGTCTAGGTTTCGCTTTTTGTTTGTTAATCATCATCTAATCAGATAGACCGTGTAATTTTTTACACGGTTTATTCAATCAACCTTCGATGCGAAGGAGCAAAACCAGACGATGTTCGTTAAGCATCTCTTTATATTATTAAGCGCTTTAATAAGTTTAAACATTCTGAATGTCGAAATATATCTATTCCTATTTTTTACTCCCTTTGCTATTGTTAATAAGCCGAAATTTGGCAATAAAACTTAATATAGGGAGTTATTATCTTCAATAAAAAAGACGAAATTATTGCTTTCGGTTTTATCGCTTTCTCTCGTTTTTAGTTCCATTTCACCTCACCTTGCATCTGCACAAGAAAAAGCGGCTGTAAACAATGATTCAGAGGAACAACCTTTTGAATTGGAAGAAGAAGGCTTAGAAGAAGTGGAACTACAAGAACCGAAAGAAGATGGGGTTTATGACCCAGTTGTTTTTGAATCTGAAGGTACAACATACGAAATGATTACACAAGAAACAGATACACACGTTATTAATCGCATTCCCACAGATCAAGGTTATCAAGAATTTGTTTGAGAAAAAAATTCAACGCATATATCTGTAACAAGTGATCATTTAACCAAACAAGAAATTACTAAATTAGAGGGCAGTAAATGAACTCGGAAAACAAATTCATGATAATTTTGTAACCAGTGATGTATATGTCCCACCAGCCATATATAGTAAAAGTGGGGCGGCTCCTGAAGTAGGAATTCAAGCGCAGACGGGTAGATGGGTTTGGAGCGGTTGGCAAAATATAACCGTAACTGTTAACGGAAAAGTTACATTACAAGCAGTAGCTGTGGCAATAACTTCATTTATTCCAAAAGCAGGTCCATTAGCCGCAGGATTTGCTACTGTTTGGATTCAATATAATATAAAGGTAGGGTATTTTAAACGCTCAATCGGTACACGTGCCGACACAGACGCAAGATACCGATGGCAGCAAGCAAATGAAAATCAATTTTTATAAAGACTCTGCCCGTAAAAATCTTCTATCAGCAAGACAAACAAAAGCAGAGAGACTGTACAATCACTGGTATAAAGCTGAGGGAATCAATTGACAAAACAACAACATAGAAAAATGCACCTTATCGGTTACTTAATCTTTCTGGTCTTATTAGCTATCTGTTATTTCGCTGTAGAACCTGAAAACTTCTTCGTATTATCGTTAATTTTGATTGGCGGTCTTGCGATTGTTGTCATTTCGTGTATCGAGCAACGGCATGTTCACCACAACACACTCTCTTTTTTAGATTTCTAAATTTTTTTAAACAATATAGTTTTTAAAACTAAATTAAATAGATTATTGATTTTGTCTGCTATATAATGAAGGAAACTGTACTATAAAAAGTCATGTCAAGGAGGGCAATAGTATTGGAAGAAACTTTTTCAGTTTTGACTATTTTTCTTATGTTTATAAGTCCATTCATCTATATGTATTTAGGAAAAAAAATATTAGCTCTAATAAATGGTGCCGTACTTATTGGTTTTCTATTCTCATGGTACAGTGTGATGGGCAATATAGGAAGAAGTGCAACACTTAACTGGGAAACAATAGTATGGATGGCATTAATCTATATCCTAAGTATTTTTCTTATCATATCTATTTCCTTACTAGTAAACAGATGGTTCTCTCTTTCAAAAAGCTTTTCAGTCCCATCTATCACTGCAATATTATTAATTCTTGTCGTAATCTTTTCTTTTAACTTAGACATCTACGAGTTGATTTTCGCGACAGTCATTTATTTAGTACCGACATATGTTATCTTTAGTCTACTAGTGGGACTCTTTAAATACGAATATTCAAGCAGAGAAGACCTTTAATTAGGTCTTCTCTTTGTTTTTAATTCTTAACACCACTAACGGCATGTGTTAAATATGCCGTATCAACAATCTGCCATGGTGGAAGACTTACTTTAGTTAAAGGATGTCCTCCTAAATTTCTATTAGCTCCATAATAATAAGCTTGCCATACAGTTTTTGTACAGTATTGTTTTGTTCTCGCTCCATGTAGTCCTGTGGCTAAAGTATAAGTTGCCGAACTTACATAGTTATTGTACATAGTACGTGCTTGTTTACCTGCATCTAGTCCAAACAGTTAACCCATTTGAACTAGCCTATGTCTATTTTTTCATCCTTTTGGTTTAAAAATTAGAGCAGCAATAAAACCGAAAATGATGGCCGCCGAAATACCGGCACTCGTTATTTCAAAAATACCTGTGATAATACCAATTAAACCAACTTGATTCGCCTCTTCCATTGCACCTTGAACAAGGGAATTACCAAAACTTGTGATCGGCACAGTTGCTCCTGCTCCTGCAAAATCAACTAACGGTTCATATAGACCAAAACCTGCTAGAACAGCTCCACTAACAACTAAAGTGGACATAGTATGAGCTGGCGTTAATTTGACGACATCCATTAACAACTGACCAATGACACAAATAACTCCTCCAACAAGAAACGCCCACAAAAAAATCATAATGCGCCTCCTTTTGGTGATTCAATAACAACAGCATGAGCAATACATGGAATGGTTTCTTTTTGCTGGAACGATAGTGGTGATAAAAGTGCGCCGGTAGCAACGACGAGCAAGCGGCGGATCTCTCCTGACTTCACTTTATTTAGTAAATGTCCATACGTCACAACTGCAGAACAACCTGGCCCACTTGCCCCGGCTAATACAGGCTGATCCTCTTTGTAGAGCATTAACCCACAATCTTGAAAGCGATCGTGCCCTAATTCATAGCCTTTTTGTTTGAGCAAGTCCCGGCAAATCGGCAGTCCGATTTGACCTAAATCACCTGTGACAATAAGATCATAATCATCTGGACCCCGGTGGAACTCTTTGAAATGAGTCTCAATCGTGTCGGCTGCTGCGGGCGCCATTGCTCCACCCATATTAAATGGATCAGAGATACCCATATCAATCACTTTTCCCATCGTCGCCCCAGTCACTCGTGGACCATCACCTGTTTTAGCCACAAGCGCTGCACCTGCAGCCGTTGCTGTCCATTGAGCTGTTGGTGGTTTTTGACCCCCGTATTCAGTTGGGTAACGAAATTGTTTTTCCGTTGCTGCATTATGGCTCGATGCGACACTTACGACATGATGAGCACCACTTCCATTAATTAGAAATGAGCCTAGCGCAAGCCCTTCCATCGAGGTGGAACAAGCTCCAAACATACCTAAATAAGGAATGGCTAATGATCGACCTGCAAAGCTAGACGGGGTTAATTGATTCACTAAATCCCCGGCTAATAGAAAATTTACATCTTCTTTTTTAACAGATGCTTTCTTTAATGCTGTTGTAACAGCGCCTTCTACAAGAATCGTCTGCGCTTTTTCAAATGATTTTTCGCCAATCCACAGTTCATCATGTACCAAATCAAATGCCTCTGGAATAGCGCCGTTCCCCTCGAATGGACCACCAACCGTTCCAGTAGAAATAATGACAGGCTGGTTATCAAATCGCCAACTTTGTTTTCCAACTAACATTAGATCACCCCCGCATTAATAAGAAGGGTTTTTATTAATGAAATAACGAATGCAGCTACCGTTCCAAAAACAATAACGGAACCAGCTAACTTAAACATGTTGCCACCAACGCCGAGAACATAACCTTCTGTTCGATGCTCAATGGCTGCGGACGCAACCGAATTGGCAAACCCTGTAACAGGCACAGCGGTTCCAGCACCTGCAACTTGGGCAATACGATCGTAAAATCCAAGACCGGTAATCAAAGTCGCAATAAAAATTAATGTGGCAACAGTCGGATTACTAGCGCTTTTCTCTGTAAAATCAAAGAATGTGTAATAAAATACTTGTAAACACTGCCCAATGACACAAACGGCACCGCCAACGAAAAATGCGATGATACAGTTCTTTAATACGGGCCTTTTTTTCTCGTATTTTTTTGCTACCTTTTGATACTGTTCTTGCTCTGGTGATTGCTTTTTCTTAGCCACTCATTTCCCTCCTTACTCTTTTAAATGTTCTTCAATCCGTTTTAACTGTTTTTTTACTTCTGATTTCGCTAAATGATCGGTTTTAATCGCTTCCTCTGCTTTAGCTAATTCCTTATAAATTTTTTTATCTGTTGAAATATGGATAGTCGCATTCGGATAGAGTGCTTTAACAGAATCAAATGCTTTTTTACGTACTTTTTTCAAATGGAAACGATCCTTCTGTTTTATGTGAAGTGCCATAATCATATCTTCTTCGTGTTGAATGCCTCGCACACTTACAACTTCGTCCATTTTCAGCAATTCTTCCTTTACACGATCAGATTCTGCTTGTTCTTTACCAGCAGAAGACTGCAGCATAAATGCTTTCCCTTGCTCATCTTCATAAGCTGTACAAGCTGTAAGTAGCGTAATAAGTATAATGGCTAGTGTTTTTTTAAACATGTCATCACCTCCAAGTATTCAAGCTTTTCGCTTATTAGGGTGTATCAGTTGCATTTATTTACACATGAAATTATTGACAATTGTTTCATGGAATAGCAGCCAGACTAGGTAAGACACTAACAGTAGAAAGGATGTTACTAACATAGGGTGAGAGCATCATGCAAAGCTATATATCATTAACAACCGAACTGATTGTAGGTTTTTTCGCACTATTAGTGTTATCTAAAGTTCTCGGTAAAAATCAAATTACTCAGCTAACACCGTTTGATTTCATTTCCGCACTGGTCATTGGCGAGCTATTAGGAAACGCCATTTATGATGACGACATCCACCTTGTCTATGTGCTTTACGCGATTTTTATTTGGGGTTCCCTCATCTATTCCATTGAAATGATTACGCAAAAGTTTCGATTTACAAGAGGTCTGCTTGAGGGGTCTCCTTCCATTATTATCGCAAAGGGTCGTATTCAATTTGATGAGCTACGCAAAAACAAATTAGATTTAAATCAGCTTCAACACTTATTAAGAGAGAAGGGCGTTTTTTCAATTCGAGAAGTTCAATATGGGATCTTAGAAACAAATGGAACGGTCAATATCCAGCTTAAACATGCCTTCCGTTCACCATCTAACCAAGAGATGGCGATTAAGGGTGTTGATCAAAGCTTACCTATTCCTCTCATTATGGACGGTGAAATTATTTATGAAGGGCTTAAAAAAATCAAAAAAAACGAAAGCTGGCTACATGAGCAAATTCAAAAGAGAGGCTTTCCTTCTCATAAAACAATCTTTTATGCAGAGTGGCTAGACGATCACTCCATTTACATGCAGAACTATACACCATAAATTCAGCTGAAACTTTTGATTGAAAAAGTCGTATTAAGGGTAGTAACGAGAATATAATTGTGTTCATCTCCTTTCTTTGTATACAATAGAAATAAGATGACAGAAATAAGGAGGAAACAACGATGGCAATGAGAGATGTATTAAATAATGTTTATTCTTTAGGGGTTGGAGCGGCATCTGCTAGTAAAGAGCAAATCGAAAGAACGGTAAACGAACTTGTTCAACGAGGAGAGGTAAAACGTTCAGAATCGAATCAGCTTGTTGACGACTTAATGGAAAAAGGTAGAAAAGCGCAAAAAGAAGTGGAATCAATGATTACTGAGCGGGTAAAACAGTACCTAGTTTCCATGGATATTCCTACTCAAGCAGAGGTGGATGCACTGAAAGCGAGAGTCGCTATTCTTGAGAAGACCCTGGACAAACAAAATCAAGTGCACTCAAATGATGATTAAATAGCAAGAGAGGACCGTACCAATGCTAAAAAAAAGAATGCGGTATCTATCAAGGTATCAAGATATTATTACAGCTCTTTATCACTATGGCTTTGGTCAAATTGTCCGGGATATGGGTTTGCTTGAAAGACGTAAACCGAAACGTTCAAAGAAAAAGAAAGACACTGACCTCTCTGTAGCGAAGCGAATTCGTTTATTGTTAGAGGAGCTCGGTCCAACTTTTATCAAGCTTGGTCAACTCGCAAGTACACGTGCTGACCTTTTCCCTCAGCACGTGTTAAATGAATTAGAAGCATTACAAGATAATGTGCCGAGTTTTCCTTATGAAGACGCAAAAGAGATTCTTGAGCAAGAGTTGGACACTCCCATTGAACAATTATTTCGCTCTTTTAACAAAGAGCCTTTAGCAGCAGCGTCTATTGGGCAAGTACATGAAGCGGAGCTGCCAACAGGAGAAAGCGTCGTTGTCAAAATTCGTCGCCCTCATATACAACGTATTATTGAAACAGACTTGGCTATTTTAGAAGACTTGCTTCTACTAGCTGAGGAACGGGTTACGTGGGTAAAAAAATTCCGTCTCATTGACTTGTTTCACGAATTTGCTAATGCGTTAAAAGAG
The DNA here is from genome assembly GCF_002019765.1 of Shouchella oshimensis. Taxonomy (GTDB): domain Bacteria; phylum Bacillota; class Bacilli; order Bacillales; family Bacillaceae_D; genus Shouchella; species Shouchella oshimensis. Next base: position 1,930,079 of record NZ_KV917380.1, on the reverse strand, counting down.
GAGATTAATTATAAAAACGAAGCGCAAAATGCTGAGCGTTTAAAACGTCAATCTAAAAATCAACCAACCATGTACTTTCCTGTCATTTATTCGGCTTATTCATCTATGAAAGTGCTCACTATGTCAAAGGTTGAAGGAACGAAAATTACTGAAGCTACATATGAAAAAGGCTATGACCAAGAACTTGTTGCTGAGCGATTTGCCACTGGTATGTTTGAACAAATTTTCGCTCATGGATTCTTTCACGGTGACCCTCATCCAGGTAATATCTTTGTCACTAAAAACAATGATATTATCTTAATTGATTTTGGTATGGTCGGTCGATTATCAGATGACATGCGTCATAGCCTTGCGCTACTCGTTCAAGGATTAAAGAGTAGACATACAGATCGAGTGATGAAAGCATTATTTGCAATGGATATTGTTCATGAAGGAGTCGATCAAGCGCGCCTCCATGACGACTTAGATTATCTTCGCTTAAAGTACTATGATGTACCGATGGCGGAGATCTCTATCGGAGAAGCTGTTCAAGATTTATTCGCCGTCGCTAACCAGCATGATTGTTTAATTCCTCCAGACTTGACGATGCTAGGAAAAGCGCTATTGGCAGTCGAATCAATTGTTTCCCATATTGCTCCCTCCATTGCGATTATCGATATTGTGGAACCTTTCGGGAGAATGTTAATTAAGGAGCGTTACGATCCGAGACGATTTGCACGTAAAATGCAAAAAGAGTCACAGGAGAGCTTTGAAACCATTCGCCTTCTTCCAAAAGACTTAAGTCAGACATTAAAAGAAATTCGAGACGGGAAGTTAAAAGTTTCCATCTCAATCGGGGAAATAAAAGATTTAATAAAAAAAGTTGACCGCATCAGCAACAAGCTTGCTTTTTCGGTTGTATTATTGTCTTTTAGTATTATTATGACCGGGGTTATTATTGGAGGATCATTAACAGCTGAACCAACTATATTGTTACAAATTCCTGCAATTGAAGTTGGTTTAACGATTACATCACTTATGTTCCTTTGGATTATTTGGGCCATCTTTCGATCTGGTCGTTTTTAGATACAAAGAGAAAGTAGAAGGTTGATACTATGGTTATTGAATTTGCAATGCCAACTTATTTATTTGCAGCACTGCTTGTTGTCAATATTTTATTTGCGGTCATTCTTATCTTTATTGAACGAAAAGATGCACAAGCAACGTGGGCTTGGCTACTTATTTTGTTTTTTATTCCTCTTGTTGGCTTCATCATTTATATTTTACTCGGTCAAACGTTGACAAGAAGAAAGATTTTTCAATGGGAAGGGATTAAAAAAGTCGGTCTCGATCACCTTATTGAACAACAAAAAAAAGACGTACTTGATGCCAATTTTCGTTTTAAAAGTAATACAGTGGATGAAAACCGTGACCTCATCTATATGCATTTAATGAACAATGATGCTATTTTAACAAAAGAAAATCACATCGACATTTTCACTGATGGAGAAAAAAAGTTCAATCAACTGCTTACGGATATACGTAACGCAAAAACGTTTATTCACATTCAATATTATATTTTTCGGTACGATGGCATCGGTAAAGAGATTATTGATGCCCTTACAGAGAAAGCGAAAGAAGGCGTAAGAGTAAGGCTTTTGTATGACGATCTAGGATCTCGATCCATGCGAAAAAAATACTTAAAAGCGTTTCGTGAAGCGGGTGGAGAAGTTGGGGTATTCTTTCCTTCAAGATTTACTATCGTAAACTTACGATTAAATTTTCGGAACCACCGCAAGCTTGTGAACATTGATGGTGTATGTGGTTATGTAGGTGGGTTTAATGTCGGTGACGAATATTTAGGGAAGAAGAAAAAATTTGGCTACTGGCGTGATACCCACTTAAGAATTGAAGGGCCTGCACTTGCAGCGATTCAAACAAGATTTATATTAGATTGGAATCAGGCAGCAAAGGAATATCATATTTCCTATCACAGTCGCTATTTTCCTGATATCCCTCCGAATGGTCAATCAGCGATGCAAATTGTATCAAGTGGACCTGATTCTGAGTTTGAACAAATTAAAAATGGTTACTTAAAAATGATTATGGATGCTAAGAAATCGATCATTATTCAAACACCATACTTTATTCCTGATAAGACGCTACTTGATGCCCTTCAAGTGGCAGCCCAAACTGGAATTGAAGTCAAAATTATGATCCCGAACAAACCGGATCATATGTTTGTTTATTGGGCAACAACATCACACATTGGTGAAATGTTAAAAGTCGGTGCTAAAATTTATATTTATGAAAATGGTTTTATTCATAACAAGGTGCTTGTTGTAGACGAACGGGTTAGTTCTGTTGGAACCGCGAATATTGATCAACGTAGTTTCAAACTAAATTTCGAAGTAAACGCCTTTATATATGATTCTTCTATCGCTAGACAGCTCATCCGTGATTTCGCTGAAGATGTAAATGTGTCCACACTTGTTACAACAGAACTCTATGAAGCTCGAGGGAAACGTGTGCGGTTTAAGGAATCGATCTCTCGTCTGCTTTCGCCCATTTTATAGGTAAAGCCCCTGTAAACTCGCTTGGATATGTTAACTAAAGCAAATCGGCTCTCCAACGTCACTATTGAGACGTTGGAGAGCTTCTTCTGAAGCTAACCTTATGCTTTTTTCCACTTCAGTTCCTTTGCTTTTCTAAACCTCTCCTCAACAGCTTTCCAATTAACGACCTTCCACCAATCACTTATATACGCTTCTCGTTTATTTTGGTGCTTTAAGTAGTAAGCATGTTCCCAAACGTCGAGCACAAGAAGTGGAATTTGATCTTGTTGAGATAATTGCTGGTGCTTTTCAGCCTGTAAAATCTCTAGCTGTTGGCCACGAGGTGCCCATACTAGCATGGCCCAGCCGCTCCCCTCGACTTTAGCCGCAGCAGCTGTAAAGTGTTTTTGCATCTTCTCAAATGATCCAAATGAAGCCTCTATCGCCTCTAATAGTGTTCCAGCTGGCTTTCCACCACCATTCGGTGCCATCACTTCCCAAAATAATGTATGCAAGTAATGCCCTGCACCATGAAAAGCAAGCTCTCTCTCCCAATGTTTAACTAACTCGTATTGATCGGTGTCTCTCGCTTTGACTAGTTCCAATTCAGCTTTATTTAAGCCATCTACATAGCTTTTATGATGAATTTGATGATGCAGACGCATTGTTTCCTCATCAATATAGGGCTCTAATCCATTATAAGGGTACGGCAATGGTGGTAATACATGATTTCCTGAGCGATGACGAAGCGTCACAGGGCGTTGTTCATTCATCTCTTGCCAGACTTCATATACAACAGCAGCCGCTTGATCGACAGATGGGTCATTTCCTACTATGGCTTCGTGTAGCTGTGCTCTCGCATGATAAAACTGCTCAAGCAATTCCCTATTCGTTCGATTCACTAACTCCTGCTGTTGCTCTCCCCAAAGATGGTCTAAATGGTCACACCACTGTCGGACAGCTTGTAAATGTGTATCCACACGTCTTCACCTACCTTTTCACTAAAACGATATGCGCAATAGCTCGTTCCTGTGATCATTGCCTATCCTTTTATAAAAAAAGATGAGTCCCTTCTAAAGAGACTCATCCTGACTATCGTTTATTCATCTTCTAAATGATGGAGCTGTTCAAAGAAGAGATCGGTATCTTCTTCTACACGATCACTTGTCAAATCTAGTTCTGCTAGACTAGGTAAATCTTCTAATGATTCTAAATTAAAATGATCAAGAAAATAACGTGTTGTCCCAAAAAGAATTGCTCGTCCTGTACCGGATACACGACCTTGTTCTTCGATTAATAATTTTGACAGAAGGGATTGAATCGCTTTATCCGATTTAACGCCTCGAATGTCATCGATCTCAATTCTCGTAATGGGTTGCTTGTATGCGATAATCGCCAACGTTTCGAGGGCAGCGCGTGATAATCCCCCTTGAATAGGTGAGGCTGCTAACTTTTTATACAAATCAGCATGCTCCACTTTTGTAGTCAAACGGTAACGATTTCCAAGTCTTGCCAAACGAATACCGCGGTTTGTTTGGTTCATATCTTGCTTAAGTTGCTCTAAACAAGCAAGAATATCTTCTTCTTCTGATTCTATAAGGCTTTTTAATTCTGCTAAAGAAATTCCTTCGTCTCCAACAACAAACAAAAGACCTTCGACTTTTGCCAATAATTCAGCGTTCATGCTTGTCTCCGTCCCGTAAAAAAATCGTAATTTCATCAAAGCTTTGATCTTGAACACAATAGATGGTAGATGTTTTAATTAACTCTAGTATAGCTAAAAACGACACAATTGTTGATGAGCGATCATCCTGTTCAACTAAATCTGAAAAACGTGTCGGACCAGACATCTCATCTAGTTTATCCAGTAACTCAACAATACGCTGTTCAACAGACTGCTCTTCTGTATGTACCACTTTCGTTTTAGGACGATTCCACGCATTTCGTTGAAGCATCTTTTGAAATGCTCCAAGCATATCAACAAGAGTAACATGCTGAATTTGCAGCTGTCTCTCTTCTTCGTCTGTTAGAAAGTGATCTAATTCTTCTGGTTTTCTCGTATGTAAAGAATGGCGTACTTCTTCTTGATCTTTTAAATGTTTCGCTGCTTCTTTATATGTCTTATATTCAATAAGCTGTTCAACAAGCTCGTCTCTAGGATCCTCTTCTACCCATTGCTCGCTTTCATCAAATAGCTCTTCTGGCTTTGGAAGTAGCATTTGACTTTTGATTTGTAACAACGTCGCCGCCATTACGAGATATTCACTAGCAATGTCTAACTCAAGCTCTTGCATCGTGTGAATAAACTCTAAATACTGATCTGTAATGGTTGCGACTGGGATATCGTAAATATCCACCTCAGCCTGTGAGATTAGATGCAACAATAGATCGAGGGGGCCTTCAAATAATGGCGTCTTTACGTTATAAATCGTCATGTCTATTCTCACCAATCATTTTATGTTAAGTATACCATAATCAATTTTTTGTACCTTTTCAAGAATAAACTCGAAAGGAGTCGAATGTTCGTGTATCCACCTCATTATATAGCATTTCTTACCTATTTTCATGTTGAACGTGACTATTTTGAATGTCATGAAGTCTTAGAGTTAGAATGGAAAAAACAAGCCGATCCAGATCGTTTATCTCCATGGGTGATCCTCATACAAATTGCAGTCGGCCTTTATCATGAAAGACGCGGAAACGAAAAAGGAGCAAGAATTCTCTATAGTCGAGTTGAAAACCGCTTAAGGGAGCGCTGTTTTCACCTTGAAGACTTAGGTATAAATGAGAAGCAAGTACAGCAAGACATGCACGAACGCTCTCATTCAGTTGGTCAAGCAACGTTTACTGATTATGACTTACCACTTTGTGATCCTTTCTTAATAGCCATCATCCAGCAAGCAAAACGTTCTAAACAAACCTCTGTCCTTACATACGAACAACTCGTTCATAAACACCGTTATCATCATAACAAAAAGGAAAAAAGGAAGAAACCAAACTAGGTTCTCTTCCTAACTTTTCATTTTATGTCACTAGTGGGCTCACTTTTTTTAGAAATATAAAAATAAACCATCCCTACAAAGACACTACCACCAACGATGTTTCCTAACGTCACAGGAATAAGATTAGCAACATAGCCTGATAGAGAAATCGCCTCAACACCAGGGTTGTGTAGGAGCGCTAAGTGAAATAAGCCCATGTTGGCGACACTATGTTCATAACCAGATGCAAAAAATGCAAAAATAATCATAAACACAACAAACAACTTCGCCATCTCGTTCTTTAAACGCATTGGTGTCCAAATCGCTAAACAAACGAGCCAGTTACAAAAAATGCCTCTAAAAAACAATTCAAGCGAATCGGTCGTCATTTTTTTCTCAGTTACATATAGTAAGTAATGCCCTTCTGTCATTCCCGAAAAAATACCGGTCATATAGACAAGCCAGGCTATAAACAATGCCCCAACAAGATTGCCGCCATACGTCCATAGCCAATTCCACAACGTATCTTTTAACGTTGTCTTCTTTTGAAGCGTTGATACGGTGTAATAAAGAATGCTGCCTGTGAATAAATCAGAGCCTGCGTAAATAACGAGCAACAGCGCAATTCCAAAAGCAAACCCCATTACAAGGGGTGTTAATGCAGGAAGAATTTGAACAATCGGGTCTCCAATAATATAGACTAAAACAACTGCTACTGTAACATAGCCTCCTGCCAGCATGGCCGATAAGAAAAAAGCTAGTTTACTATGTGCCAGCAACGCTTTTTTCTTTATAGCTAATGTGATAAGTTCATTTAATGTTTCTTTGTAAATCGTTCTCCCCTACTTTCTCTTAGTTGACCATTTTTTATTGTAGCGTAGGATTATCCTTAATGAGAACGAGAATATGACAATTTTCGCAATCCATTTAATGGAAAATACTCTTTCCAGATTACCTGCAAAGAGTATAGATGAAATCATTTATTTTGAAAATTGCTTTGCTAAATTTACCATCTCAATTGCCACAGTCGCTGCTTCCCAACCTTTGTTCCCTGCCTTCGTGCCTGCTCGTTCTACTGCTTGCTCAATGGAATCCGTAGTCAAAACGCCGAAAATAACCGGGATACCACTCGTCATATTTAACTGAGCGACCCCTTTTGACACTTCTCCACATACATAGTCAAAATGAGGGGTTGAGCCTCGAATAACCGTTCCGAGTGTGACAATTGCATCATACTTTCCTGAATCCGCCATTTGTTTCGCGGCAAATGGAATTTCGAATGCACCTGGAACCCAAGCAACATCAACGTCACTTTCTTGAGCGCCGTGTCGAATAAATGCATCTTGCGCACCACTTAATAATTTACTTGTAATAAATTCATTAAAACGTCCTACTACAATTCCAATCTTTAAATCTGTTGCCACTAAATGACCTTCAAATACTTTTCCCATTTGTTTACTCCTCCTATAAATGAAGCATATGCCCTAATTTGTCTTTTTTCGTCTTTAAATAGCGTTCATTTTCAGCAAAGCCTGCCAGTTGAAGTGGTACTCGCTCTACAATTGTTAGATCGTAGCCTTGCAAGCCTGCAATTTTCCGCGGATTATTCGTCAGTAACTTTAATTGTGTCACACCTAAATCCTTTAAGATTTGCGCTCCAACACCATAATCCCTTAAGTCTGCTGGGAATCCTAGTTTTTCATTTGCTTCAACGGTATCAAACCCTTTTTCTTGGAGTTCGTAAGCTTTGAGCTTGTTAATAAGTCCAATACCTCGCCCTTCTTGTCTCATGTACAAAAGAATGCCTTTCCCAGCCTCTTCGATTTGTTTAAGAGCTGCGTGAAGCTGTGGCCCACAGTCACAACGCTTTGAACCAAAGACATCCCCTGTTAAACATTCTGAATGGACACGTACTAACACAGGTTCTTCGTTCGTTATATCGCCTTTAACTAGCGCAATGCTTTCTTTGTTATCTAACGTGTTTGTATAAGCAACTGCTCGAAACGTTCCAAATTCAGTTGGTAAGGAAAGATCTGCTTCACGTTTAATAACAGACTCTTGTTTACGACGATACGCAATTAAATCTTTGATCGTTACAAGTGGAAGCTTGTGTTTTCGAGCAATCTCTTTAAGCTGGGGGACACGTGCCATCGTGCCATCATCATTCATAATTTCACAAATGACTCCAACTGGCTCAGCACCGCTAATTCTAGCAAAGTCAACTGCCGCTTCCGTGTGTCCTGCTCGTCTTAAAACACCTCCGTCTTTTGCAACAAGTGGAAAGATATGGCCAGGGCGTTTAAAATGAGCTGCAGTAGCCTCTCGATTGACAAGAGCTTGTACTGTATACGCACGCTCTTGTGCAGAAATGCCCGTTGTTGTTGCAACATGATCAACACTGACAGTAAAAGCAGTCCCATGAGAATCGGTATTTTGGCTGACCATCTGTTCTAGCTGCAGTCGCTGTGCTTTTTCTTGAGAGATTGGTGTGCAAATGAGCCCGCGCCCATAGGTTGCCATAAAATTAATGGTTTCTGAAGTGGTATGCTCCCCAAGAGCGACAAAATCACCTTCATTTTCACGATCCTCATCATCACAGACGATAATAATTCCGCCAGCTTTTAACGTCTCAATGGCTTCCTCTATTGTATGAAACATAAGCACTCTCCTCTTTACATATACCCATTCTGTTGTAGCAGTTCAGCCAAATTATGCTTAGGAGCAGATTCGTCAGATACCGTTACTAATCGCTCAACATATTTTCCAATCAAATCACATTCAATATTTACTTCATCGCCAATTGCTACTGTTCCCATAATGGTTTCATCCAGTGTGTGCGGAATAATCGAAATCGTAAAATGACTGTCTTTAAGACCAAATACCGTTAAGCTCGTGCCGTCAACCGCCACTGAACCTTTTTGAACGATATATTTTAAAATACGTTTAGGTGCTTGAATATCAAAGTAAACGGCGTTATCCACTTGCTTTCTACGAACAACGGTTCCTTTTCCATCAATATGACCAGAAACCATGTGCCCGCCAAATCGGGATAGCGGCGACATGGCTCGCTCTAGATTAACCGGTGTAGACGTACGTAATTGACTTAACGTAGTCCCTTGAAACGTCTCTGGCATAACATCAACAGAGAATTCCTGGTCGTTAAATGCAGTGACTGTCAGACATACACCATTAACAGCAATACTATCCCCTAACGACACATCTTCAAGAACCTTTACCCCTTTAATACTCAATTTCATTCCTTGATTTTGTTTTTTTATTTCTGTAATCGTTCCTTTTTCTTCAATAATACCAGTGAACATTAAACCCCTCCTCCATACAAAAAACCCCCAAAGCTTTTACTTCGGGGGTTCACTAAATAAAACGACACTCATTGCTTAGGATTACAAAAAATCCCATACACAAATAAACGTCCATTCGACTGTATTCTCGTTAAACTTCTCCCATCCAGACTTTCACTGTCGGCTCTGGAGTTTCACCAGATCCACCGTATAAAAAATACGGGTCACGGACTAAAAGGCTTAGCCTTATCACCGCCGGTAGGGAATTTCACCCTGCCCCGAAGTTAAGTATATTTAGTTGTCTTGTTATCATAGTTCATTGCAGTCTCTTAAATGCTTATATATCAGTAGTTTAAGCGGCTTTTCTATCTGTTTTTCGTTGCTTCTGTACACTGCGACCTATCACAATATACGGTAGTTTCCTGCCGAGAAGCCTACCAATTTTCCTACTACAGAGCTATCAGTTCATTGATCGCTAACTCGATTTGATCATAGCATCGGTCAAATAAAAATGCAAGGCATACGTTGTTAGAAGCTATACTTATTTGAAAAATATGGTTTATTCGTTCGATTTCGTTGCTTTTCTTATAAAGATAGGTCAAAATAAGAGAGTAAACGATTTCATTCTTGTGGGGTGAATAGATAAAAATGACTGAACAGATCATGTTTTCAAAAAAAGAAAATGGAGTTGGAATTGCGACACTTTCTAGAGAAAAAGCACTACATTCGTTAACATTTGACATGATTTCAGCGCTCTATACACAACTGAAGCGGTGGGAAACTGATGAGAACGTACGTGTCATTCTTTTAGAGAGCAGAGGAACTAAAGCATTCTGTGCTGGGGGTGATATTAAGGCCCTCTATCAAGCAAAGAACAATAAACAAGCATTTGATCAAGCAACAGCCTTTTTTACCCTTGAATATGAATTGGATCTCTACATAGCGAACTACCCTAAACCAATTGTAGTCCTTATGGATGGCATTGTAATGGGAGGCGGAGTAGGCTTATCATATGGAGCAAGTCACCGTATTGTTACAGAGCGTACAAAATGGGCAATGCCTGAAGTAAATATTAGCTTTTTTCCTGATGTTGGTGCCTGTTATTTTCTTAGCCAAACACCAGATTATACAGGACGATATGCTGCATTAACAGGGTCTGTCTTAACTGCCTCTGACGCGATTTCCATTGGTTGCGCAGACTATTATATAGAAAGTGACACACTAGAAACATGTAAACAAGAACTCGTAACCCACCATTGGGACGACTATGAAGAAGTCACTTCTCAAAGCGTGCATTTATTTTTGCAGTCGTTTATTCAAGAACCGACACAAAGTGAGCTTATGATGAACAAAGATGACATCCATAAACATTTTTCTTTTAAAACGATTGAAGACATTTTAACGTCGCTCCATAATGATTCAAGTCGATTCGCTCAAGATACGTACACATTATTGGAGAGTAAATCGCCGTTGTCTCTAAAAGTAACCCTTGCGCATTTGAAGCAATCAAAAGCGTCTTCACTTGAGGAAACGTTTGAAACCGATAAAACCTTGGCTAAGCATTTTCTTCAGTGTGACGATTTCTATGAAGGGGTGTATTCGATCTTAATTGATAAATCTCATAAACCAGTTTATTCGTATGAGACCGTCGCTGAAGTCCCTGATGAGCTTGCGCTTTCGTTTTTCCGCGAACATTAAAAAACCAGGATGGGCTATCTCCATCCTGGTTTTTTAGTGCTAGCCTTCAAAATACTCTTTATAGAAACCAGCCATTTTGCCAGTGTTATCAATGACAAAATAAAACTCGTCGGTTTCGTTCTTTAACTCATACTGCTTTCCTACTGTTAATACTTCATTTACAACATATTTCTTTGCATCTGTATGAACACAAGTTAACATCCGAAGTGTCGGTGTTTCAGTCCATTGCTGGTGTATCATGACTTCATTCCTCCTCTACCTCGTTTATTGTACAAGAAAGAAGGCTAGCATGCTAGCCTTCTTTCCATTACCCTTCTAATAACAATTGTTCTGGGTCTTCGATCATATCTTTAACTTTTACTAAGAAACTAACTGCTTCTTTTCCATCAACGATTCGATGGTCGTATGAAAGGGCAAGATACATCATCGGACGATTTTCAAAACGTTCATTATCGATGGCTACCGGTCTCATTTGGATTTTGTGCATACCTAAAATACCAACTTGAGGAGCATTTAAAATAGGCGTTGACCAAAGTGATCCAAAGACTCCACCGTTTGTAATCGTAAATGTACCACCCTGCATATCGTTTAGCTGCAGTTTATTATCACGCGCTTTCTTACCTAAATCACCAATGCCACGCTCAATTCCTGCAAAACCTAATCGATCTGCATCTCTTAATACAGGAACAACTAAACCAGTATCCGTTGAAACGGCAATACCGATATCATAGTATTTTTTAATGAGGAGCTCATCTCCTTGAATTTCCGCATTAAGCAATGGAAATTCTTTTAAAGCACCAACAACAGCTTTTGTGAAAAAGCTCATAAATCCTAGCTTCACACCGTTTTTGTCTAAAAACGCATCTTTACGACGTTTACGTAAATCCATAACGGCTGTCATATCGACTTCGTTAAATGTTGTTAACATTGCAGACGTTTGCTGTACTTCTACTAAACGTTTAGCAATCGTTTGACGACGACGAGACATTTTCTCACGCTCAGTCGGCTTCGTTGGATCGTCCGCTGATTGCGTTAGTGCCGGCTTCTGTGGAGATGCCGCTTTTGATTGCGCTGGTTTGTCTTGGTGCGCTTCTACATCCTGTCGACGAATTTTACCTGTAGGATCTGTTGGTGTAATGGCATCAAGGGAAATGCCTTTTTCACGTGCTAACTTACGCGCAGCAGGTGAAGCCAAAGGACGATTGGTTGTCGATTGTGCTTCTTCCTCTTGCTTAGCAGGCTCTTGTGACTTCGTGTCTGCCTGCTTTTCAGTAGCCGGTTGCTTTTCTTTTGTGTCTTCACTCGTTGACGAGCTGCCTCCAGCTTGGCCACCTTCATCAATAATAGCGATGACTTCACCAATTTCTACTGTGTCGCCTGGCTCCCGTTTAAATTCTTTTATAACGCCGGATGTTTCTACCGGGATTTCAGCATTTACTTTATCTGTTTCAAGTTCAGCAATAAACTCACCTTGTTCAACGTAATCGCCTACTTCTTTTAACCATTGTGAAATGGTTCCTTCTGTAATCGATTCACCTAGCTCTGGTACTTTAATTTCAGTCAATGTAAAATGCCTCCTTAGTTTTTGCGCGTCACCGATTCTGTGATGATTCGTTTTTGTTCCACTTTATGAGCGTTTGATACGCCTTCCGCTGGACTTGAGCGGAATGTACGTCCAATGTAACTTAACGGGACATCTTTCGGTAAAATTTCTAAGATTCGTGGCTCCATAAAGGACCACGCTCCCATGTTTTTCGGCTCCTCTTGCACCCATTTTACTTCTTCTAAATTAGGAAACTCTTTTAATAGTTCACGAATGGCTCGACGTGGGAACGGATACAGTTCCTCTACTCGAATGATATGGAGCCAGCTCCAATCCTCGTCGTGCTTTTTAATATGATCTTGCAGTTCAATCGCCAATTTTCCACTTGTTAAGATAATTCGCTTCACTGCTTGACGATCTTTTCCTAAAATCGGTTCTTCTAAAATAGGCTTAAACTCGCCATCCGCAAATTCGACTGTTGTGGAAGCAATGTTTTGATTTCGCAATAAACTTTTCGGCGTCATAATAATAAGAGGACGGACTGTATTTTTCTGCAAAATTTTTGCTTGTCGTCGCAAAATGTGGAAATATTGGGCTGCCGACGTACAATTAGCAATCGTCCAGTTATTTTCAGCTGCAGAATTCAAGAAACGTTCTACACGCCCACTTGAGTGCTCTGGTCCAGCTCCTTCATAGCCGTGCGGTAAAAGAACAACTAATCCAGATTTCTGGCCCCATTTTGCCCGTCCAGCAGATACCCACTGGTCAAACATTACTTGTGCACCGTTGACAAAATCACCGAACTGAGCTTCCCACAGAACTAACGTTTCTTTCGAAAAGACATTGTAACCGTATTCAAAGCCTACACATGCCTGCTCAGATAACGGACTATTGTAAACCGCAAAGGAAGCATTTGCGTCATCAAACGATTGGAGCGGTGTGTACGTTTCGTTCGTTTCACGATCATGTAAGACAAGATGACGGTGAGCGAACGTACCTCGCTCCGTGTCTTGACCGCTTAAACGAATTGGTGTACCGTCGTGAATGATAGACGCAAAAGCTAACACTTCCGCTAATCCCCAGTCAACACTACCGTCTCCATCAAACGCATTCGCACGTCTTTGCAGGATTTTCTTTAGTTTTTCGTTTGGATTAAAGCTTTCCGGCCAATCAAGTAGCTGTTCATTAAAAGATTGTAGTTTGTCTTTTTCTACATTCGTTTTTACTTTGGGTAAGCCGTCTACAATAAAATCAGGTGGACTTAATTCGTAGTTTCGCTCGGCTTTATCAGCATTGACCTTGTTGTATTCTTCAAGTAAATAATCATACATATCTGTATCGAGTTTCTTTACTTCGTCTTTCGTTAACACATTCTCTGCTTGTAGTTGTTCAGCATACAAGGCTCTTGCGGTAGGGTGTTTACGAATTATAGTATAAAGCTCCGGTTGTGTAACCGCTGGTTCGTCTCCCTCATTATGGCCGAAGCGACGATAACCAATTAAATCGACTAGGAAATCCTTCTTAAACTCTCTACGGTATTCAACAGCGAACTGGATTGCTTTCACACACGCTTCAGGATCATCTGCATTCACGTGGAGAATAGGGATTTCAAAACCTTTTGCAGGATCACTTGCGTATGTAGTAGAGCGAGAATCGTACGCTTCTGTTGTATAACCTATATTGTTGTTTGCAATAATATGAAGGGAACCACCAACTTGATACCCATTTAAACGACTTAAATTTAACGTTTCAGTGACAATTCCTTGTCCAGGAAAAGCTGCATCTCCGTGTATTAAGATGGAGTATGCACGACGTGTATCTTGTGTCGGTTCACCACGCTTACTACGATCCTCTTGAGCTGCGCGAGCATACCCTTCGACAATCGGTGAAACAAACTCTAAGTGACTTGGATTATTCGCTAGTGAAACGATTGTTTCAGAACGCTCATCATCGACTATTTGGCGATCAGCACCTAAATGGTATTTTACATCGCCTGTCCAGCCCGAATAAGTTTCACCAAGCCCTTCAGATGGCGCGATTAATTTGTTTGGCGCTTGCAAGAATTCAGCAAAAATGGCTTTAAACGGTTTTCCTAAAGTGTGTGCAAGCACATTTAAGCGACCACGGTGTGCCATACCAATCATGACATGGTCGGTTTTTTCTTTGCGGACTTCATTAATCGCCATATCTAACATTGGCACCAATGAGTCTACCCCTTCAATGGAAAAACGCTTTTGCCCTACAAACGTACGGTGAATAAATTTTTCGAAGCCTTCTACGGATGTTAATCGCTCTAGTAAGCTCCGTTTTTCCTCTGTAGACAAAGCATCTGCAAACGTTCCTGATTCCACCTTGTCTCTTAACCACTTTCGCTCTGTTTCGTCTTGTACATGACCAAACTCACATGCCATTGTTTTGGAATAAACATTACGTAAATGTTCGATAGCTTGCAAACCGTTTTTGACATGCGATGGAGCTTGTGGACAAATATAGTCCACTGGTACATTCTTAAGTTGTTCTTCAGTAACATTAAAGCGTTCATAACTAATAAGGTCATCATTTTTATGAGTTTTCCATATTGGTTGAATGTCCGATGCTAAGTGACCTTTGGCACGAATAAAATCTGCCAGCTTCACAGCACCGACAACGGCGTTTATCATGTCCGAGCCTATTTCTTGATTCACACGATCTTTAGTGAAACTAACAGATTCTTCTAAAGAAGGTGGTCCCCATTTTTCAAAATGTGCTCTTGTTTCTTCATCTACGGAATTTGGGTCTTCCGTATATTGCTCATACAGCTCTATTACAACTCCGAGGTTCGGACCATAAAATCCTTGCCAAGGTTTTTCCGGGCTGTTTTCCTTGCTGGACATGTGTGATAGACCTCCTAAAACAATAGTTTGCATCACAAAAGCGCAAACGTCTATTTTCAAGCGCTTACAGAAATATAGTACCATTTCCTACTGGTTTACTCAAAACATTCGCATTGGATTATTTTATTGCGCCAGTAAAAAACGGTCACCTAAATTTTAGCGCTTTTGCGCAATAAAATCTAGCCTTTTTAACGATGATTCTTGCAATTTCGCCAAAAAGCGCTTTCTTTTTTATTGAAAATGAAGAATTTCGAAGCAAAAGCATACTCACTCCTCAAAAACAGTCGGTGAAGCGGTCCCGAAAAAACATACTTTTTAGCGACTGCAGTAAAACAAGCCCTCCCTTTATTTTCAAGAAAAGAGCGTGTGTGTAATTCTAAAAAATTGAACATACTAACGACCTAGTTGTGGATACTACTTATCGAGGTGATCAGATGTACGAATTCGAGCTTCACTCTGTCCATAGCACTATTCCCTGTTATGTCATTAATGATAATGAATCAAACCGATATGCGATACGTACGTTCGACACAAGTGGAGCGGTGTTTGACTCAACACACGCTCTCCTACAATGGGTGAAGCAAGAGTGGAAGGCGGAGGACTTTATTGACAAACAGGCTTTTCAAACGATGTTGTCTGAACTTACTTCTTCTTTAACCGAATCAAATACCAACCACCTTCTTTAATTAATGCCCGTTCTTCGACGACTTTTACGTTCGCTTGTTTTGCCATATAGGCGACTTCTTTCCTTGTAGGCAAAGGGTGCATCTCATTATGAGCCGTCATAAAGCTATTAAACGCACTGGCAAAGCGTTTGCCATGCTTTCCATCTGCAAGTGGTGTGATGAGGATCATTTCTCCTTTTTTTCTCAACACATCCGTTGCTTTTTTAATAAGAGCAAGCCTTTCTACAACTGTGAAATAATACAAAATATTATTTAACATGACGGTGTGATAGCCTTTTCTAAAACGCATTTCTTTAAAATCTCCTTGATCGATGCTGACGTTTTCGAATGAATTCTCCTCATTCGCTCGTCGGCAAACATCTTGATCAATTTCAACACCGTGAAATTGAATCGTTGGAAACTGCTTTGCCAACGTCATCATATAGCCACCTAAGCCACATCCTACGTCCAGAACCGTCTTGCTTTTTTGCTTTTTTAAGAGGGATGCGACTTTTGGAAGTGTAACGGCTTCCAGAAGTTTTGACGTTTCTGCTACCATGCTTGCGACAGGTGTTGACATAGTTTCTTCTTGTCGAACAAGTTCTTTTTTATAGTTTAGTAACGTGGGAATGTGCAGTTCAAACATTTCCTCCAGTAAGATTCCGACTGATCGTTCACTTTCTTTTGTTAGATACGTGACCATTTCTCGTTTACTTTGTATCTTTTTTTTGCTCTTTTTCTTCAAATGACCAACGGCTATACCTACTTCAACCCATCGGCTAAGCAACACTTCATCTAAGTCGTACTTATTTGCTATGTTTTCAACTGTCTCTGGCTTTTTAAAGTATTGAAATAAGTTTAAGCTGTAGCCTAGGTGAGCATGCCAAGTCATAAGAAAGGGTTCGGTTTGCTTCATCCATTTTCGTGCATGCCACATTCTTCTTAAATGAATATTTTCCACTTCTCTCACCTCATCTGTTGTCTCCAAGGGTAATCGTCGTCTAGTCCGTATTGATACTGCTCCATTTGGTTTTCAACCCTTGTGGTTTTACTACGCTTTACTAATGTGACACTATCTTTAACTGAAAACGGCCAAAAACCGAGCCCTGATATGTTAAACAAATATTTTGCTAATAATGTTTCATTATTTAAAAGTTGTTTTAACGCAAAGGTTCGACTTCTTTGCCACGCTTTCCCTTCTTTTCCATACGCTAGTCCACCTAAATGAGAGAGGTTCATAATCGCCTTCACTCTTTTTCTATGAACAGATTCATAATGGGTTAAAAATTCATTGCCCTTTCGTTTTTCATATAAGTCAATTAATAATTCACCTAGACAATCAGCACCTTGAATCGCTAAGTTCATGCCTTCACCTGCCATTGGATGGACACTATGAGCTGCATCCCCAATTAACGCAATGTTGTCTTTTACATAGTGGTTGGCATGTTGACGAATTGGGACCATGAGTTGAATGGCTCTCCATTCTTTCACGGTTTGTACATGTCCATCTAATGCTGGAAATAGCGAGACATAATGATCATAGAACAATTGTAGTGGTTCCTCTCGCCACGCTTTATATTCCCCTTTTCGAATGAGGTAAACCGTTCGCACATACCCATTCGGTAATGGAAATAAGCCTAAGAAACGATCTTTCGTTGCTATTAAATGTCCATGCTTTACTACATCAGGAGCAGGAAAGGATACCGTTAAAAAATCATGCTCGTATACGTGCCTTTTCCGTTCGATTCGAGCTTGTTCTCGCACCCGTGAATTTACGCCTTCTGCTCCTATAATAAACTCAAATGCTACAGTCCTTTTTTGTTTCCCTTGTTTAATAAAGGCTCTATTCTCTTCCATTTTCTCAAATGTCGCAGGCTGAAGAAGAGTAAAAGTGTCATACTGTTTAACTTCTTTAAGCAATAACCGCTTAATGTCACTATGGGGCAGCATAGCAGCGTACTGGAAAGGTGCTGGTAACTGTTTATAATCCATTGAGGATCGCAACATCGGCTGTAAGTGCGCATTCAGTTCAGACGTTTCAATCGTAGAAAAAGTCGTCCAAGCAGTTGAGAATGATTCATAAATACCTGCACGCTCAAACAATTGGATTGTCTTTGGTTGAATAAGCTCGCCTTTATACGCATGACCAAGGTGAGGGCTTTTTTCCACCATGATGACGTCTATACCACGCTTTACTAACTTTAGTGCTACGGTAAGACCAGCAACACCCCCACCAACAATGAATACTTGGGTTTTCATCTTCTCACCTCATTTACTCCCATGCACATTCCCTTATTTTTATAAAACCAAACGATAGCCATTGTTACAACGCTTTTACTCGTGGTAAGATGGACAAGTACTTTTTCAGTGGAAGAGGTTAGACAATGAAAAAATGGCTCTATTCCATTCTCATTTTGATGGTTGTCTTTGTTGGTATAGCGATTCTTCTTTTTGAACAAAATGATCGTTTTCGACAAGGTCTTTACAAAGCAATCATTGCAGAAAATCAAATTCCAGAAGACTATATCCCTGTTTATCATGAAGCTGCAGACACGTATAGTATTCCTTGGGAGCTTCTTGCTGCTGTTCATCGAGTAGAGACGATTTTTTCTACAATGGAACCAATGGAAAGCCCTGTTGGTGCTCTAGGTCATTTTCAATTTATGCCTAGAACTTGGGTTGGTTGGACGTATCCCGGTGTAGATGACATTGGCAATGTAGCTGACGATGTAGACATTACAGACATTGAGTTAATTGAAGAGCACAACGGTTATGGTACAGATGCTACTGGTAACGGAGAAGCCGATCCTTTTAATTTGCACGATTCAGCTTATGCGGCAGCTCGTTTTCTCTCAGAGCATGGGGCAGTAGACGGCGACTATGAAGATGCGTTGTTTTCTTACAATCGAAGTGATGCATATGTAGAGGAAGTGATGCATTATTTTGAAACCTATAAAGAAAATTATGATCCTATACAACTCTATGGTAAATAAGAAGCAGATGAAGCGAAATAAACGAAAAAAAGCAGTCCAACCATCGTCATAAAAAGACTTGGGTGGACTGCTTTTTATTGAGCTATAACTGGTTCCTCTTTAACAAATTCAATAGGTGATGAGGGAATATAGCCGTCTGGCTTCTGCTTATAACCGATTAAATCGTTGTCCGAATCGCATGCGGTTACGATTAACATTGACAGAATTCCACTAACAAGGATACATTTTCTAATTCGACAGTTGTACAACTGGCTCCACCACCATGTTAACATTGCCAGCCAATGCTTTTGAAATCATACACGATTTCTCTGCCTGATGCGCGATCTTTTCTGCTCGCTCTTGATCACTCTGTTTCTTTAATGTGATAGTTGGTCGATGAATAATTTCTTTAAACGTAAAAACATTATTTGTCACATCCACTTTTGCTTCAGAGGAAAGTGTTAATGAAACTTTTTCGATATTGGCTCTTTCTAACATAGCTGCGTACGTAATAACGAAGCATGTCGCTGCTGCACCTAACAGCATCTCATCAGGGTTTGTTCCCTGCCCTGGCCCATTCATCTCGCTAGGAATAGAGATTGTAGACTCTAATGCACCGGTTTTTATTACCCCTGTACTATTCCTACCTCCATTCCAGCTACATTCAAGATAAAAATGATGCACCATATAGAATACAGTCCCTTCCTTTACTAGTCATCTCTTTCGGAATAGTTCTAGCATAGCACGCTCATTGGAAAGCGAGCAATCCCTCTAAAAAAGTGCCTCCTTCTTTTCAAAATAGCTAACACTAGTAGTGGACTTGTACGATAATAAAAAGGAGTAATTAAAACCCACGAAAGCAAGAACATTCTAATAAGGTCGTACATTTGCTAGGCTAAAAATAGTACTGTCAAATTGTTAAGCAGACTTTCAACTAAATTATTTTTCTGAAAAAGGTTTCAAATCAGACAGAGGGGGAAAGAGAACGTATACTGTAAAAATGTTTATGAGCGGGGGATTTGAAGTATGTTACAACAATTAAATGATCAATTATTAATCGAGGCCTGTGAGCTTGCTGAAGAACGAAATTTAAATCGTGATTTTGTAGACATTTTAAAAGAAGAGTTAGAAAGAAGAGGTCTTGGTGTCTCTAGCTAACGTTTATAAAATTTCTTTTTTTTACATGTTACATTTTGACTCAATTTCTCAGTACGTTCGTTTAATAGCATGTGAATTATGTTTAATAGAATAATTTGTTTCTTTCATGCGGACACATCCGTAATTGTAATCATCGACACTCCTAGACAATATTCCCGATATCTCTACATCTAAACCTTTATTAAGGACTTTTTTTTAAAAGTCCTTATTTTTATAGCCTGCCAATCTTTTGCTATAAGAAATCATCTTATCCTAAAGGTTCCATTTCTTTAGAAAGAAGAGGCTGGGACAAAAGTAGATAGACAGACCAAAATGACGAACATTCCTAAAATAGGAACGTTCGTCATTTGTTTTATATGAAAATGAGCGGAAGGAGAATCCAAGACTCCTGGGGGATCAGCACGTGTCTGAAGACTCTAGAGTGGCGGTCTTCCACTAAGGAGGCTGAGGCCGTGTCCCCGGAAAGCGAAGGATTCTCCTGTAGCGCTGCTACTCTTTTCAAATACTACTTTTCGTTATGTCCCAGCCTCTTTTTACTTATCGATTCGTAATTGTTTCTGGGTACAAATCATGATTCATTAAGCGATAGTTCGCCATTTCTTCAAATCTTGTTTCTTTTTTTCCGTAATTGCAATAAGGATCGATTGAAATACCGCCTCTTGGCGTAAATTTTCCCCATACTTCAATGTAACGAGGGTCCATCAGTTGGATTAAATCATTCATAATTGTGTTAACGGAGTCTTCATGGAAGTCACCATGGTTTCGAAAACTAAATAAATAAAGTTTAAGTGACTTACTTTCAACCATTTTCACATCAGGAATGTAGCTAATATAAATCGTTGCAAAATCTGGTTGATGGGTTTTTGGACATAACGTCGTAAACTCAGGGCAGTTAAATTTAACAAAATAATCACGATTTGGATGTTGATTGTCAAAGGTTTCTAGCACACTAGGATTATACGAAAACGCATATTCAGTTCCTTGGTTTCCTAGTAGCGTTACATTCGTTAAGGTTTCTTCTTTTCTTCCTGTCATGTCTACTCTCTTCCTCCTACACGCCTCTCTTGTTTCCCCACAGCAATGTATGTAGCTGCGGTAACACACGAACACGATTCATTTCTTTATCATTCATTGTCCAGTCAATTAACTGTTCATACTGTTGTAATAAATCCTGCATTAGCTTCTGCTGATCAGCCGTTGTTGGATCTTCATTTCCAACTTGTAAATAAAACTCATATGCCGGAAAACGATGATGAACTTCTTTAGCAAAACGATAGTCTGTTTTATTAAAGACGACTACTTTTAAACTTACTTGTCTTGTATCAAGTTGCGTTAAGCACTTGTTTAATGTTTCCCAGTTTGTTTTCATTCCAGAACTTGGAGGCTTAGGGCTGATTGTCACGGCATCAATTTGTTTGAGCCAATCTTGCCAGAACGTTCCTTGTGTTTCTACCGCCGTTTGAATACCTCTTGCTTGCAAAAGGTTCACTAATTGGCCGATTCCCTTATGCAACAATGGATTTCCACCAGAGATGGTGACATGACCGTAAGAGGCAGGGGCAAGTGTATCTAAACGCTCAATAATTTCTTCAGCTGTTAAGGCTTCACTTTTTCCTGTTCCGTCCCATGTAAAAGCTGAATCACACCAAGAGCAACGATAATCGCAACCACCTGTTCGAACAAACATGGTCTTTTGGCCAATGACCGCTCCCTCTCCTTGTATCGTAGGGCCAAATACTTCAAGTACGGGAATGACACTACTCATGATGCGCTCTTTTCGGACGATAAACCACATAGCTCGTTGGCGTCTCACGAACAAATACTTGTATACACGTTGGCGCATTTGCCATAGTTTTTAGTAAGTCTTCAATTATCATATAAACGATTTTAGCCACATTCTCTGTTGAAGGCAGCACATTATGAAATAAAGGGTCTTCATTTAAAAGCTGGTGATCAAATCGATCGTGAACGAGTTGTTTTAACTGCTTAAAATCCACAAGAAACCCAGTATCATTTAAATGATCCCCAGCAATGGTAATATTGATCGTATACGTATGACCATGAACCCGTTGGCATTTTCCAGCCCCTTCATGATCGATATAATGAGCCGTTGCCAGCTGCATATCCTTATTTAATTCAAATGCATATGAATGGGGGGTAGTTGGATAGATTTGTTGGATCATACAGATGCCTCCCCTTTTTGCAAATAAGCTTGAAGACCATTCATTCTTAATTTACAAGCTGGACATCTTCCACACCCATCTCCGATTACACCTTCATAGCACGTTAATGTCTTCTCACGAATAAAGCGAAGTTTTCCTAGCTGATCTGCCATCGCCCATGTCTCTTCTTTATTAAGCCACATCAAAGGTGTATGAATCACAAATTGTTCATTCATTGCTAAATTTAACGTGACGTTTAACGATTTAACGAACACGTCTCGGCAATCTGGATAACCGCTAAAATCCGTTTCACAAACTCCTGTGATGATGTGCTTTGCGCCAAGATCTTTCGCCACTACCGCTGCAAAAGATAGAAATAAATGATTCCTTCCTGGTACAAATGTGTTTGGTAATTCGCCTTCTTGTCCTTCTTCAATGGCAATCGTTGGGTTTGTTAGTGCATTGGCATTTAACTGCGAAAGTACTTGTAAATCAATTACTTTTGCTCTCACACCAGCCTCTGCTGCAATCGATTTTGCCACTTTGATTTCATTTTTGTGCCGTTGTCCGTAGTCAAAAATGAGTACCGATACATCCGTAAATTGTTCGAGAGCCCAAAAAAGACAAGTGGTGCTATCTTGTCCACCACTAAACACAACAATGGCTTTTTCTTTCTTCATGCTTCATTTCTCCTTTTCTTGAGAACGAGCATTCGATCACTCCTGTACTTGCATAGTTTTTTATAGAGGGAGTTCGCGAACCTCTTTCTTTTTTGCTGAACCTTTATTGTACCATTTCAGCCAGCTCATTTGTTTGCAAAACATCATTCTCTCCGTTATTCTACATATAGATCTTCACGAATTTGACAATGAGGTGAACTAATGAGCTTTAATGAAAAAATAGAGAAATATGCTGATCTAGCTGTTCGAGTCGGCATAAATATTCAAAAAGATCAAACGTTATATATTCGGACACCGATGCACGCTGCCGCATTTGTACGAGTTGTAGCAAAAAAGGCCTATGAGGCAGGCGCTAAGCACGTTCGCGTTGAGTGGAATGATGAGGAACTGACAAAAATTAAATACCAACATGCACCTCAAGAAGCATTCTCAGAATTTCCGCAGTGGCAAGCAGATGTCCTCGTAAAAGAAGCTGAGCATAATGCAGCATTTCTAAGCATTGCTGGGTCCGATCCTGACTTACTAAAAGGAATTGATCCTGAACGCATTGCAGCAGCAAACAAAGCATCCGGTCAAGCTAATAGTACGTTTAGACGATACATTCAATCTGATAAAGTGAGCTGGTCTATTGTTGCCGTACCATCTGAAAAGTGGGCTGAAAAAGTATTCCCTGATAAACAAGGAGAACAAGCGATTGATGCATTGTGGGAGGCTATTTTTGCGGCGACTCGTATTCATGAGCAAGATCCGATAGTAGCATGGCAAGATCATCTTGCTTTATTGGATGAAAAAATGGTTACTTTAAATGAAAAGCGTTTCCATGCTCTTCATTACACGGCTGATAAGACTGACCTCACCATTGAATTGCCACCAACACATATTTGGGCTTCAGGAGGATCAACAAGTAAAGCTGGCGTTGATTTTGTTGCCAATATGCCTACAGAGGAAGTTTTTACAGCGGCTCAAAAAGATGGCGTGAATGGGACGGTAGCAAGTACAAAGCCTCTCAATTACGGCGGAACGTTGATTACGAATTTCACCCTGACCTTTAAAAATGGCCAAGTCGTCGATTTTTCTGCAGAAGAAGGCGAAGAGACTCTTAAGCGCTTATTAGAGACAGACGAAGGATCTCGATCTATTGGTGAGGTAGCGCTTGTCCCCCATCGCTCTCCTATCTCGAATACGAACCTCATTTTTTACAATACGCTGTTTGATGAAAATGCATCTAATCACTTAGCTCTAGGTAGTGCCTATGCGTTTAATATCAAAGGTGGAAAAGATATGAACGAGGAAGAGTTAAACGATGCTGGTATTAATCAAAGTATCACTCATGTCGATTTTATGATGGGATCAGCAGAAATGAATATTGATGGCATTCATCAAGATGGTACAAAAGAAGCCGTATTCCGGAACGGTGAATGGGCTATTTAATGAAAAAGAGTAAAGTCACATATGTGTCTTTACTCTTTTTCATGTTCACACTAGGTAGAGCGAATGCCTTTAACAATAAGTTCGCTAATCGCTGATGCCCACTCCTCTTTTGTTTCTGTTTTTCGGGCTTTATTGAGTGAAATAGATTGGAAGATCAGCGTTTCTACAAGATGAGCAGGTACATCCTGACGTATTTCTCCAGATTCAATTCCTTCAGCCACTAACCTGCGAATGTAATCAAACACTTGGTGATGATGGGCCCATAGTTGTTTTAAGACCACTTTAACACGTTCATTTGCTTTCTTTTCAATATGTGGTGTTAAATCGATGGCAAGCAAGATTCGATCGTGCTTCATAAATAGGTAAATGAGTTTTTCTAATTGAACAAAAAACGTCTCTGCTTGAGAGATATGCTTTTGATCATGAACAAACGCTTCCATAATATGTGACATATAAGCCGCTAATAATTCTTCCTTATTTGGATAATATTCGTATATTGTACTTCTGCCTACATCTAATGACATAGCTAATGGTTTAAAATGAAACCCTTCATAGCCTGATTCCGTTAGCAAAGCGTCGGTTGCCGCAAAAATATCTTCTTTATTTAGCTTTCTTTTTGCCATCTACACGCTTTCCTCTCTTTAATAAACAATTCGAAAGCGACGTTCATCTTTTTTCACATCTAATTCTTCAGTTTGTATAGCTGTTATATGCGAAAAATGATTTCCTTGTTTTAAATCAGACATAAACATCGCAAATGCCTTTTTCTCACCTTGCACTTCAACCTGTACATTTCCGTTCGTCAAATTCCGCACTGTTCCAGTCATATTATGACGATGACCAATTTGCTCAACAAACGCGCGAAATCCAACACCTTGAACACGTCCCTCTACGATTAAACCATACCTATCCATACATACTCACCTCAAACGCTTTATTCCCGATTTTCATAAAAGGAAAACATACAAAATAAAATCTAAAGCGCTTCCAATTGTGACTATTTTGTGATACTATAATAAAAAGACACAAATCAGACACAAACTAACGATACGTTCCATACACTTATTTTATAGAAGGAGTGACATCAATGGATATGTTTTTTGCTTATATGTTTGTCGCAAGCGCCACTCCGTTATTTTTATGGCTAGAGCATAGAAAAATTGCGATCAGTAGCATTCCATTTATTTTAATCATGTGGTTGTTAGCCATTGCCTTTTTATTCGAAGGTTTCTTATTCCATATTACTGAATCGACCTTTGTCATTGCCGTGCTTATTAATGTAGTTATTGCTCATGTCGCTGCGCTTATTTTGTACACTTCACCTTTGCTTATGAATAAAGCAAAGCGGCTAACAGGTACATCTGAATAAATACAATAAAAACGGATCTCCCTATAAGGAGATCCGTTTTTTCTTTTACAAATGACCAGTCATTAAGACAAAGTACGAACCAATTACAATAATGACCGCAATGGCAATAGCAAACACCGTGTGACCAATTTGCCATTTTCCATCCTTTCCTTCTCCAATGTGCATGAACATGAAAAGCTGAACACCCATTTGAATAAAGGCAAAGGCAAAGATAATGATGACTCGCACGCTCCACGCAAGATTTGTTTGCGACATTACCCATACAGCCAGTAACGTTAAAACGATGGATAATGCAAAACCTACAACGTGTTGCCATGGAAACCCGTGATGATTGGAAGCTGATTCATTTTGATTCGCCAATTACATCCACTCCATTCCGAGCAAGTATACCCCAGTAAAGATAATAATCCAGATAACATCTAGAAAATGCCAGTACAAGCTTGCAATAAAGAATTTTGACGTTGTTCGTTTTGTTAGACCACGCATCTTAATTTGAATGGCAAGCACGGTCATCCAACCAACACCAACGGCAACGTGAAGTCCATGTGTTCCTAAAAGAACAAAGAACGTTGACCAATGAGCACTGGCAGATAAAGTCGCACCTTCATGGGCATAGTGTACAAACTCATAAATTTCAAATCCTAAGAATCCAAGTCCTAGTAATAGAGTTAAACCAATCCAGATAAGCATACGATTCACACGACCTGCTCGCATCTCATGAATCGCAATTCCTGCTGTAAAAGAGCTTGTTAAAAGCAGGAAGGTCATCGCTAATACAAGGTTTAAATCAAACAACTCAGCTGACGTAATGGCTGATGCATTCCGATCAACGAGTACGAAATAAGAAGCGAATAGCGTTGAAAATAAAGCAAATTCAGCGCCGATGAAAATCCAAAAACCGAGTATATTGTTTTTTCCTTCAGCCGATTGATATTCAAGGGGCTGATTCGGGTCAATTGATTCATTTGCTGCCATCGGTTACGCCTCCTTCGCTTTTCTTTCAGTTTCTTCAATTTCTTCTACACTTACATAGTAGCCATCGTTGTAGTCAAACGAACGAATAATCATACAAACAAAGATCGCTACACCACTTAGAATAGCAGGAATCCACCAGCTAAAGACTAAGGCAAATGAAGCAGTAAACATAAAGAATGCCATTACAGGACCAAGCCATGTATGATTCGGCATATGAATTTTTTGATAGTCTGTTGATGCGTTTAAATCAATACCCTTTTCTTTCATATCCCAAAATGCATCTCGCTCCACTACTTCTGGCTGATGCGCAAAGTTATAATGCGGCGGAATCGCAGATGATGTTGCCCACTCAAGTGTGCGCCCATCCCAAGGATCTCCTGTTGTATCACGCTTTTCATAGCGCCAGCTGTAGTAAATGTTGTACACGAATAGCGCGAAGGCTGCTGCCATCATAAACGCACCTAATGTCGAAATTAAGTTTAATGAGAACCAACCGTCTCCTTCTAAATACGTGTAAATTCGACGAGGCATCCCATCTAAACCTAAGAAATACTGCGGGAAGAAACAAACGTTAAACCCAATCATGAAAATCCAAAATACCCATTTCCCAATACGCTCGTTCATACGATGACCAAACATCTTAGGATACCAGTAAATTAACCCTGCGAAACAAGCAAAAACCGTTGCAGCAATTAATACATAGTGGAAATGTGATACTAGGAAGTACGTATTGTGATATTGGTAGTCAGCCGCTGCCATCGCAAGCATAACACCTGTCACACCACCAATAACAAAGTTTGGAATGAATCCTAATGACCAAAGCATTGGTGTCGTAAAACGAATTTTCCCTTTGTGCAGTGTGAAAAGCCAGTTAAAGATTTTTACCCCTGTTGGTACAGAAATTGCCATCGTTGTAATGGAGAAGAATGAGTTAACAGCCGCACTATTCCCCATGGTAAAGAAGTGGTGAACCCACACAAGGAAGCTCAAACCAGAGATGACAACAATGGATGCAACCATTGCATTGTAGCCAAACAGCTTTTTGCGGGCAAATGTTGAAATAATTTCTGAAAAAATACCGAATGCCGGTAACGCAACAATATAAACTTCAGGGTGACCCCAAATCCAGAATAAGTTCGCCCATAGCATATCTAACCCTTCACCTTGTAGGGTGAAGAAGTGAGTACCAAATAATAAATCAAATGTCATCATAGCTAAAGCAACTGTTAAAACAGGGAATGCTAGCACGATGATTAATGAGGTGATAAATACTGTCCACGTAAACATTGGCATTTTCATTAACGACATGCCTTTTGTACGCATACGCAGAATCGTAACAATAAAGTTAATTCCTGTTGCAAGGGTACCAATACCTGACAGCTGTATACCAAGTGCATAATAATTTTGTCCTACACCTGGACTAAAATCGTTTGATGCAAGTGGAAAGTAAGATGTCCACCCTGCTGACGGTGAACCACCGATAACAAAAGAAATATTGAAAAGTGCCATTCCGAAAAAGAATGTCCAGAAACTTAAGTTGTTTAAAAATGGAAAAGCTAAATCTCTAGCTCCAATTTGCAAAGGAACAACGACATTCATTAAACCAATTAAAAACGGCATTGCCATAAAGATGATCATAATTGTGCCGTGTGTCGTAAAAATCTCGTTATAGTGCTGAGAACTTAAGAAATCTAATTCTGGTGCTGCTAATTGGGTACGCATCATCATGGCATCAACGCCACCTCTGAAGAGCATGAGTAGCGCACAGGCAATGTACATAATCCCAATTTTTTTGTGGTCAACCGTTGTGATCCAATCTGTCCACAACATCTTCCATTTTTTAAAATATGTGAGGGCAATTACAGCGATTATACTAGTAAGCGCGATAGAGATTTGCGCAGCTAGGATAAACGGGTCGCCCGTTACAATAAATTCATCCCACCTCAACGGTATATCCCCTCTCTTGCGCTCGATTCATCTTATTCATCATCCAACTCCACTTCATACGTTTTATCTGTGTTAATTGGCTGAGATAAGACTGGCAAATCAAATGCTTTCCCCTCTCTAGAATGAGGGCTATGCGCTTCATAACCAAGCTCTGCTCGTTTTTCTAATGAATATGTCGCATCATAAGCATGATTGACAAACTCAAGGTGTGTTGAAGAGAAGGTCATTTCTTCTGCATGACCTGGAACCATCAAATGTACGTATTCATCTTCGGATAAAGAAGGTGCGTTTTCTTGAGTGTCTTCAACCCACTCATTAAAGGCATCATCTGTCTGTGCATTTACAGTGAAGCGCTGTTCCGCAAATCCTTCACCAGTAAAGTTTGCGTTTCGTCCTTCGTATTGACCAACTTCTGTTGCTGCCAAGAATAATTCGGTTTCCATTCCTGACATGCTATACTTCTGGCCTCCCAGTTGTGGAACCCAAAACGACGCCATTGAATCAGCAGACGTCAGTTTAAACAGAACGGGTCTGTCAACTGGAATATTAATATAATTGATGGTTTCAATTCCTTCTTCTGGATAGCTAAAAATCCACTTCCAGTTCGCACTTGTTGCATGAATGACAAGCGGTTCTTGCTGTGCATCGACCTCTTCTATTTCAGGAGCTTCCTCCAAGCTATAAATGGTAATGACAGTTGGAATCGATAAAATTGTAACAATAACAATTGGAATAATGGTCCAGACAAATTCAAGTTTGTGACTACCTTCAATTGAAGGATCATAGTTGTCGTTATTTCCACGATCACGGTATTTTACTAACATGATCGTTAATAGAACAAATACAACTAAAACAATAAAGATCATAAACCAAATTGATAGCCAGATTAAATTACTTTGTTGCTCTGCGACTGGCCCTTGTGGATCAAGTACCGTTAAACTTCCACAGCCACTTAGAAAGACAGCGACCATCGCAAGTGAAATCCATTTAAAAATAGAGGATGGCATACCCAATAAAATCACCTTTCTTTTGGCATAATAAAATCATTGCGCGCTAACTATGTGAAACAATGAACGTGCAACTTTGATGCTTCCATCCTACCACTTTCCAATCAAGAATGGGGGAAATAACTGCTTCTGTTCCGAAATTATCATAAATTAGACAAAAAAAAGTTACGAAGCAGACACATCTTTGCCAAGACTTTCTTGTTAGCGCAATCATGAAATACCCTTAATTGGTGAATAGTAAACACAAGGAGGTGCTTTTGATGACAGAAGCTTATTTATGTCCAAAGTGCAAAACAAATCGTACGCGGTTTCATCAAATTAGCCAAGACGCGATCCCCGTTAAACTCGACCCACGTAATGGTGAAATTATTGAAACCTATAATGAACAGCAGCTAACCCCTATCCATATGCATTATAACGGACCAACAATCCGTATACAGTGCGGGGCTTGTGGCTTAAATGAAGCAGAAGATACCTTTATTGCTTTCGCTAAAAATAGTCCCCTTTCATGATAAAAACAGACTTTGGCCTATGCCAAAGTCTGTTTTTACGTAAGTAGCTATTTAATCAATTGAACTATTTTTTGCCAAAGAAGATACACACTCATTCCATAGGCTTCCACCTCATCTTGAACAGTATCGCCTTCATCTAGTTCTTTTACATAAAATGGTTGTTTTTGACTCGTTTCATCTGTTTCAAATGAACGATTGAAAAAGTGTGCGACATAGGACAATGCATAATCCGCTCTCCCCATCACTTCATAAAACGAAAGAAAACCGTGCATCGTCCCGTTAAAACGCACCGCCTCAACATCATTTCCTGCATCATACAGCTTCTCTGCAAATGCTTCTCCTTCGTCTCTTAACGGGTCAAATTCTGCCGTTACAACTAAAGACGTTGGAAAGTCACGTAACGCATCACTTAATAGTGGTGAAACATATGGATTTATCCAGTCATCTTGATTGGGTGTGTAAGCAGCACGAGCTCGTTCCATAACTGACCGAGATAAAAAATAATAGCCACTGGAATAAGCGTCTCTTGAAGGAAAAGGAGTATCTTCAAATGTTGTTAACGGATATAAGAACGCACTACTCTTCAAAGAATAACCTGCTTCATTTGCTTTCATTACAACAGCAGCAGCAATATTTCCACCAGCGCTATCACCAGCAACTGCTATGTTCTCCGTATCTGCATCTAGTTCTTTTGCTTCATCATATACCCATTTAAGAGCATCAAAGCTATCATGAATGGCTGTAGGAAACGAATAGTTTGGTGCCAATCGATAGTTCGGTGCAACAATAATGGCGTTCGTACGATTTGCTAAAGCACGAAGAATATTATCATGGGTATCGACATTCCCATATCCTTCCATAAAGGCACCGCCGTGAAAGTATAGGATAACCGGATGAGGCCCTGATTGTGTTGGTGTATACAAGCGCATCGCAATCGGTTCTCCATCCCTTGTTTCCAATATAAGGTCGGCTCGTTTAATCGTTGGCGCAACAGGATTTACGAAAAAAGAAGGTGTCGACAATCCTTCTGGAAGAAGCTGTTCATTCACTGCATGTAAAATGACACCGGTTTTTAACGGAACCTTGCCTGCCTCTGTATAGCGCCAAGTCTGTGCAATAACCATTACTATAAGTAACAAGACAATGATCGCTAGTGATAACCATCCGATGCTAAAGACGACTTTTTGTTTTCGAGTCATGGTTTTAACAGTCTCCTCACCAGTAAATAAACGAAATCCTCTTTATCCCTGCTTCCAGTGAGATTGAATAAACGTGTCTCTCCCACTCTCTTTGCGATCTTGTTTATAATGATTCGGCTGTTTCTTGTAAAAGTCTTGGTGGTCGTCTTCAGCTACATAAAACGTCGATGCTGGTAAGACTTCTGTTACAATCGGTTTTTTAAAGCGATTACTTTCTTGAAGCTTCTTTTTTGTTTCTTCTGCTTTTATTCGTTGGTTCTCATTTTCATAGAAAATTGCCGTTCGATACTGACTACCTCGATCATGAAATTGACCACCATCATCAGTCGGATCAATTTGAGGCCAATATAAGTCTAATAATTGGTCATATGAAAACGTTTCGGAATCAAACGTAATTTGTACAACCTCAAAATGTCCTGTTTCTCCTGTTTTCACTTGCTCATAGGTTGGATGATCAACGGTTCCTCCCATATACCCTGATAAGATCGATTGTATCCCAGGTAATTCATCAAACGGTTGAACCATGCACCAAAAACAACCGCCTGCAAATGTCGCTTTCTCTCGTTTCATTCCTCTTTCCCCTCCATAATGCTTTCTCTTAACGAAAGTAGCGCTTTTTCTTTCGCTTTTGCTTCAATCATGACATCCGCATCCGTTCCGTCAAGTACACGGACAAGTAAGTCATAATCCTCTCTTCGAATATAATCGGTGTGTCTTGGGTCTGCCTCACCAGAGCGACCGGAGCTAATGTGAAGTTTAGGCTTCATTGACCACGTTTCACACACGTGCTTAAACAGCTTTTTAAGTTCAGTTTCTTTCGTATGGAAGCATCTCTCATGATGAATATCAAACACAACGGTGACACCACACTGTTCGTGAATGTCAAGTACGTCTCTTGTGTGAAACGTCTTATCATCGTTTTCCAATCGAATTTTCATTTTCACCGCATCAGGCAATTGTTTATAACTTTTCACAAATGTCGCTTTTGCTTTTTCCTTGTCCCCATATGCACCACCAGTATGGATAATAATATCGGTTCCTCCTACAAGGCTTAAGAAACGCTCATGGTAAAGTAAATCATTTACTGCATTTGTTACGACTTGCTCCTTTGGTGAGTTCAGGACGGTATACTGTCCTGGGTGCATGGAAAAACGCATACCGCCTTGCTTACCTATTTTTTTGATTCCCTCTAACCGCTGCAAAACGTCTTTATCTTTATCCCAAGCCCAGTCCATTTCAGGGTGTGTTGCAAA
Source organism: Shouchella oshimensis (assembly GCF_002019765.1). Taxonomy (GTDB): domain Bacteria; phylum Bacillota; class Bacilli; order Bacillales; family Bacillaceae_D; genus Shouchella; species Shouchella oshimensis. The sequence continues at coordinate 1,897,821 of NZ_KV917380.1, read as the reverse complement.
CGGAATAATCTCACTAGATAAACGGAAAAAAGTAATGTGATTGGCTTCATTCCAGTTGACCATTTCTTGAACTAAATCCAAATTGTGCATCGTTAATTCTTTAATTTTAGCCATGCCTTCGTTTCTCATTGTTTGCAAACGACACGTTCGCATTTTAGTTTCAAGGGTTAGGTTCAAACACGCATAACCAAATCTCATTTAAGCTACTCCTTTAAAAGTTTGCTTTACGCCTCATCGTAAACAAACTCAATTTCATCATGTTTTCTGCTATATTTTATTTTTACCGAGTGATCATTAAAATACCATAGATCTTGCTCCTCAACAAAAAACAAAAAGCCATCAACTTCTTTTTGCAACATCGGTTCTACAGGTTCCGTTTGACTCATCCCAAGTGAAAAGCCACTTTGCAACGAACCACAGCCACCGTAGCGCCCGTACAAGCGAATGGGAATTAATGATGTATCTTCTCCAAATTCTTCCTTAAACCAATTGATTGCTGGTTTTGTTACTTCTACGTTCATCATCTCACTCACTCCTTATGTAGCTCCCATTTTACCAGTAAATATAGAGACCATACAAATATCTTGTTCATTTGTGTCTTTAAGCCATTTTTGTTTCCCTAACGCAACTTTAGTTGTTCTTGTGCATAGTATAGCAAAAAGGAGACAACAAGATGCTTAAACAAAATACAACCGCCTATGTTTATTTATTTTCAAAATTAAAACTACTAACAAAAAAACAAGTAGAAGACTACAAAAAACAGATGTCAAAAGATGACTAGTTCTAAGCCCACTCTTCCATCCCAATAAAAAGACTTATCGATCATACGAGCTACCGCATGATGATAAGTCTTTTTATTGATGAACTAAGTATGTATCCAGTGTGCGTAGCAATTGCTTAATATCTGGTTTTTGAACATGCTCATTAATTCCTACTTGCTTCCCTTTCTGCAACATTACATGTGCATGTAAAGAGGAGAACGAAATGATCGGTAAAGCTAAAGGCACGTTCCTCACTTTTTTTGTGAAATCAAATCCATTTAATAGCGGTACGTCAATATCAGTGATACATAAATCAACTGTTTCTTCCTGTTCCTCAACATACTGCCACGCTTCTTCCCCATTAGCAAAGATCGTGATTTGCTCATAGCCAGCATCTCGAAGTGCTTCAGAAATAATTAGCTGCATGGTTAGTGAATCTTCAATAAGTACTAACGAAAAACGTGATCGCTCGGACTGGTACTCTTCAATAAAATCTTCTTCAAAATGAGTAGGATGAATAACATGAATAACTTGCTCCACATCGAAGAGATACAAGATATGTTCTTCATTAAATGTTACAACACTTGATACAAATGCATCTTTCTCCTGGGATAATGCATCTGGAATATGCATGTCCTTTGATTGAATTCGTTCAATCTTTGATACATCTGTTGCTTTTAAAGCAAACGTTTTGTCTCCATGTTCAATGATAATAAAATACTTAGCTGACTCCTCTTCTATTTGAAGAAGCTGATACGTATTTAATACAGGAACAGCTTGATCCCGTAGACGGATAATTCCCTCAACCATCGTGTTTTGATTTGGCGACATATGGATAGTCATTGGTCGTATAATTTCTTTCACTTTTAACACATTTAACCCATACCACTGGTTATTTAAAAGGAAGACAAGAATTTCTTGATCATATCTATTTTCTTGGGTTGTAAAAATTGGTTGTGCCACGGTATTCAGCCTCCGTACTCATATAGTCATCTCTGTTTTATATCGGTTGCTAGGCTGAAAGTGTTTAGCACATGCTCACGCTTTCCGTTATTTTCGTGACCCAACTGCAAGAGGGTCAATTTTACAAACCATTTTTTGATAAAAATTCCGATAAAAAAAGCCCTTTAGCTCATGATCACTATAGTACCGGCTTAATTGTTCCAGCAATGCCGGAAACTTGCTTGCATTTTCAAGTCCTTTTACATGGGAATGAATGCCATCAAAATCCGAACCAAAACCAATATGAGCAATACCACCTAAACTACCAATGTGATCAATATGAGTTAGTAAATCTTTCATCGTTGCCCCCTTTTCATCCTTTACAAACTTCGGGAAGAAAACTAAACCAATGAAACAATCTTTCTTAATCAGTGCTGTGAGTTGCTCGTCCCGCAAATTACGATCATGTGGACAGCGTGCATAGCTATTCGAATGGCTTGCCATTGTTAAGCGAGAAAGATCCATAACATCCCAGAATGCTTGGATACTTAAATGCGAGACATCATTTAATACTTGATAACGATTGTTGAGTGCTATGACTTCTTCTCCATATCGTGTTAGTCCAGCCCCTCTCTTCTCCCCAATTCCATCGGCACATGCATTTACTCCGTTCCAAGTCAGCCCAATAGAAAGGACACCTTGTTCATAGAGCCAATGCAATTTGCCTAGGTCATGGCCAACTGCGTCCATTCCTTCAAGAGCGAGAACAGCCCCAATCTCTCCTTCTTTTAAATGCTCCATGTCTCTTAAAGAACGAAGATGAACCATCTGAGGTACCATTAAGACTCGTTCATAGAAATGATTAATTTGCTGTTGAACAACGGAAAATTTATTTTCTTCTGACACTTCTTCTGGCACCCATATGGCAAAAAATTGCACCTTCACTTGCCCAGCTTTCAATCGTGTAAAGCTTGTGTCCAGTTCGCCATTAAGAAATGAAAGAGAGGGACGCTTCCAAAGCTTTAACAGAGCATCACAGTGAGCATCAACTACATTCATCGTATCACCTTTCCCTTTCTTACACATATGATAAACCATCTGACTCGTTGTTAGCCTTTTAGGAGGGTTATCTATGAAAAACTTGTTTTCAAGAGATCGACAGCAACCAAATTTATTAGGCTCTATTGATCAATTCTTCCAACACACGTTAAGCCATTTACCACGATCTTTTACAGAAAAGATTATTCCCGTAAAAATAGAAGAATCAGCCGGCACTTTCACCATTATTGCTGATTTGCCTGGCATTGAAAAAAAGGCCATCCATCTGCGTAGCCATTATCAGTCGCTTATGATTACTATTGAAGAGAAAGAACAAATGGCGACTTTAGATGAAAAGGGGCAAACACTGTCTGAGCAACAATCCGTTTCCATTCGAGAGCGAAGTGTTCCAATACCTTTTTCCTTTAGCGAAACGGATATCCATGCTCACTATACTAACGGTCAACTGATCATCACGATAAAAAAGAATGAAAAACCTATTCTCATTGATTAAAGGAGGAAAAAGAATGTTCCAGCAAAGACGCCACTCACATGGCATGATGCAACCACCACGCGCCCAGGTAAGAAGAGGTAGACCACCTCAATATCAGCCGAGATACAATGATGTTCAGCAATTTCATCCTTCACAATGGCAAGGACAGCAACCGAAAAAAAGAAGTGCATGGTCAGCACCATTCACTAATTCAGAGGGACGATTTGATATTTCGAGAACTGCTTCTTCAGTTGACCAATTTGTTAAAACGTTTCAACAAGTGACACCCATTGTATCGAAAGTCGGTCGCTTTTTTAAACCATAGAGGTAGGGATCTCCCTACCTTTATGGTTATTGACGTTTAACCTTTTGAGCATAGGCAAGTGTACCTCTAGGTGCGAGTAACTTTAGTCCTTGAGCATGAACAAAATCAATTTTAATAGACTTCCCAATTTCCTCTTCAGCCTTTGCATCATATAGGAATGTTATTCCGTCTAGTTCTTTTTTTTGATCTCCCTCCTGTTCGGTGCCTTCTTGCAAATAAAACTCAATCATCGTACTGCATTCATACGTATCGCGAGCAACCACTCGAATTGTAGAGAATTGCTTCTCTTTTAAGTGGGCTACTGCTTCAGACGTTACGTTAATTTCCATTTTCTCACCTCATAATAAGTCATTCTGGTCAAATAAATATCGATACGGAATGTCAATAAAGATATACAGCGCGTCAGACAATGGATATGAATAGGTCCGAATCTGTTCATCTTTATCTATATCTGTATACAGATCCGATAAAATCCCTTTTTTTTCCACGTTCATTCGGACGATATTTTCAAGAAAATACGGGCGCCAGCTCCAGTTTTTCGCCTTACTTTCCATTCGTAAATACCAGTTGCCACATTCGTCTTTTTCACCGTTACTTGACTCTTGATACCCGTTTTCATTACAAATATAAACACGGAATGTGTAATTCGTTAGCGCTTTTGCGATGGTTAATACCATACCATCAAGAGACTCATTTTGAGGAATTCCTTTTAACACTTGTTTTAACGATAATGTAAGCTCATTGGATAAGGTCAACTGAGCTTCCACTTTCTTTCGCTCGAAAGCAATAAAGTGGTTCATGTCTTTCATTAGTTGAACTTGCTCTATTGGCTCGTTAGGATTAGTAGGGACCGCTTTCTGCAAATAACTGCCTTGATAGTAACGTCCTCCGTTTCGCCATGCATAGTTAAGTTGGGCGAAAGACGTAATTCCATTAAATAATAGCGTTGAGCCAATTTTTCGTGCCAATGATGAAAGCGAATGATGAATGTCACTATACATACTAGGCAAGGCATTTTCTTGTAAAAAACCACAGCTTACACGAATGACATTGGGACGAATCTGACTAATAAATTCTAGCTGTGATGTAGTGGTATCTTCAGCATCGAGGGCGATTTGGATACCTAAACTTTGAATATACATAATCGTATGCTTCACATCAAACAGTTCTTCTAATGAGCGGTCAAAGCCAATAATGACAACAATTTGTTGGAAAGGCATGCCGTTATCTTTCATTTTCGTTAATCGCCCTAGTAGCGTTTCTCCATTATCAACCTCTAGTAGTTTGCTATTGTAATGAAAGAACAACGTCACAGGCTGTTCTGTATTAAACTGTGTCTCAAATGTTTCAAACGCTCTAGCTTGCAAATGATCTTCCATTTCAATTCGATATTCTCGTGGAATGTCATGGTCATCGAAAAACCAAGTTACGTTCATCGGTTTATTGTTCTCAATCCAATAGGCCTCTACTTCGTAACCAATAACTTTCTGTGTGTCTGCACTAATGATAGGTAAGAAATAAGGAACCACACGGTCTTTATTCATCATAATATCAAGAGGGTCCACAAGATCGCCTCCTTTTTATGAAAGTAAGTGTCTTTATTAAACTATGGAAAGTAAAAAATGCTTAACTCTCTTCTGAACTTGCTTTGGCTTTTCTTCTAGAAGTAAATGCCCGCACTGCTTAATAACATGTATACGGCTATTGGGCAGATCTCGATGAAGGGCATAGCTTGTTTCAATCGAGATAAGGGGATCTTCTACACCTGAAAGAATGAGCACTGGTTGGTGTATCTGTTGAAGCTGAGCTTGCGACAAATCCCCTTCACGCTGTCGAGTTAATTGAATTAATCCATTTATAAATAATGGATCTGAGAGCGGCCCCTCGTAATTGGCAATCATATCCGCGGTTAAGCACCGTTTATTGTAAACAGCGTCTTGTAAGAAGAGTCGTACTTGCGGTTTTCGATGGTGCATGACCCAGTTTAAACTTCTTTCGATTAAAGGAAAATATGTAGCAACTTGAAATGGTTTCTTTACCGACTTTAAATAACCAGAACTTGCGAGTAATGAGATACTTATCACTCTGTCCGGCTGGCGGTAAGCGAGGTAAAGGGCAATCTGTCCCCCCATTGAATGTCCGATTACGTGAAAGGAGTCCACATGTAATTGGCTCATTAATTCCCCAAGCTGATCCGCATAAGCAGAAAAGGAATAGACAGATCCATTTCCTTTCGAACTACGACCGAAGCCTGGCAAATCACAGCAAATAATATCATACTCTTCACGTAACGATGGAATAACACGGTAAAAACTTGTGACTGAAGCAAAAATACCATGAATCAGTAACAACGTTCCTTTTTTAGGCTTTGTGCTTTTAAACCATTCATAATAGATGCTTGCTTCATGAATATGCAAATAAGACGCTCGATCTGGTACCCGTTTTGGCATGTTGATTCACTCCCGTACACTTAGGATGTACGAGAAACGGCAAATCAAAACCTTACGATTTGTCTAAATGATAAGGGGTTTCTTGGTACACATAATAATTTAACCAATTTGAGAACAACAAGTTCGAGTGAGCTCTCCACTGAAGTGGTGGCAACGCTTCCGGATTTTCATCTGGAAAATAGTTTATGGGCATCTGGCATGCCCCACCTTGCTTGATGTCTCGTTCGTATTCTTTCTTTAACGTATGTGCATCATATTCAGCATGTCCCATAACGAAAATACGTTTTCCGTCTTTTGAAGAAGCAATGTAGACACCTGCTTCATCTGATGAGCTAAGTACTTCTAAATCTGATATTTCTTCTATGTCTTGGCGGTGAATCGTTGTATGACGAGAATGAGGAGCAAGAAAATAGTCGTCAAAACCACGAAGTAAATTCACATTCGAAACGTTTACCGTATGATTATAAATTCCAAACAGTTTTGTATTCAATGGCCGTTTACGAATCTGGTAGTGATGGTAAAGTGCAGCTTGCGCCCCCCAGCAAATGTGAAGGGTTGATGTCACATTTGTTGTGGTCCAATCTAAGATGGATTTCATTTCGTCCCAGTAGTGGACATCATCAAAAGGTAAGGTCTCCACAGGCGCCCCTGTAATAATCATGCCATCAAATTTCAACGACTTAATTTCACTAATCGTTTTATAAAATTGTTGTAAATGTTCTTTTGATGTATTTTTTGGCTCGTGACTACTCGGATGTAAAAGGGAAACATCTATTTGTAGTGGCGTATTACCAAGAAGACGAATCAATTGTGTCTCTGTCTCTTGCTTCGTCGGCATTAAGTTTAAAATACAAATTTTCAGAGGTCGAATATCTTGTTGATAGGCACGTGATTCATCCATCACAAAGATATTTTCTTTTAACAGCTTCTCCTTTGCTGGTAAGTGATCAGGAATTTTAATTGGCATAAAACGTCTCTCCTAAACGAACCCATTATTTCGATTTTTCATTAATCTTACCGTAAGAATTTTCTAATTTCAACAAAAGCGCTTCATGAACTAAGAAAAAACAAGCAAAAAAGCGCAAAAGCGCTTCTTTGTCTTGCCTTCTATTTCAGTATCACGCTAGTCGTACTTTTTCAGTCAACTTCGAGTGGAAACATCAGTTGCCCGCCACGAAAGTGATCACTGTAAACAAGCTCAAGCGCTGTATCTTTTGGAACGATAAATGCAATTTCCCCAGATACAGAGCGCCCGCTTTCTAATTGTCCACCAATAATCCCTTTTGTTTCAATCCGCTCAGCATGACTGTATGCATAGTGCTCCTCATCGACTAACGTAAGATTGACCGGCAGAAAGCTAATACTTGATTCTCGCGTATTTTCTGCTGTTAAATCAACTTTCACTAGTTGTTCTGTATCACTATGTTCTGTGACACTAACACCGTTAAGCGTAACGTACACACCGTTGAGTTCCTGGGTTTCCGATTCATCCTGATTATCGGAAGCCGTTGGTTCTGTTGAATCGTTCGTCACTCCTACCGTTACGACCAAAATGATGAGTAAGCATGCAAGTAAGCTTAATAATATAAGGATTTTGCCTTTCATTACGTTCCCTCTCCTTAACATATGTACAAATTTCTTTCTCTACCCTATGCTCGGAACTGGTTAATCATACATATGTTTAGTAAAAGAGTAAATAAGACTTATTACTCCCACCAATGATCATAGATTGTAACTGGTGTTTGCCGTTTGTGTTCTGTCATAGCGTAGCGTGACTCGATTTGTTGAGCAACTTCTTGATCCACTTGCTTTCCTTCTAAGTAATCATCAATTTGCTCATAAGAAATGCCCAGTGCTTCTTCATCTGGTAAACCAGGCTTGTCATCTTCTAAGTCCGCTGTTGGAACTTTCATATAAAGAGATTTTGGTGCCGCTAACGCTTCGAGTAACTGTTTTCCTTGACGCTTCGTTAAACCAAACAAAGGTGCAACATCACATGCACCATCACCGAATTTAGTAAAGAAGCCTGTTACAGCTTCTGCTGCGTGGTCGGTTCCAATAACAAGAGAATGGTAGTGAGCCGCCAAGTCAAATTGAACTTTCATTCGTTCTCGGGCTTTCGTATTTCCTTTTAAAAAAGTTGACAATTGAGACTGTGTTGCTTCTTGAAATGCTTGAACCGATGCGTCAACAGCATTCTTTATATTCACTGTTAACACATGATCTGCTTCAATATAAGAAAGAGCAAGCTGAGCATCCTCTTCATCATGCTGTTCTCCGTAAGGCAAGCGAACTGCATAAAATTGATAGCTTTCGTCTTGTTTCTCTTCTCGTAGTTCCGTTACTGCTATTTGCGCAAGTTTTGCTGCAAGAGTTGAGTCTTGACCTCCAGATATACCAAGCACATAGCCTTTGGTTCCGGTTTTAATTGCATATGATTTAAGAAATTCAACACGGTTACGAATCTCTTCTCTTGGGTCAATGGTTTCCTTTGAAAATAAGTCTTTTCGAATACGATCTTGGTTAACGTCCATCTGTGCACACTCCATCCGTCTATTGAATTGAGAAAGCTGTGTTAATAACCCTTCGCTCTGCAAAATGGCTTCTTGTGTCTTTCCTAATAAATCAAAGTGGGAAAGTTCATCCCGTTGATGAATCCACTCTCTTTTTAAACCATATTGCTTACCCCAATGTATTAATTTCTCTCGATCTTCACAGGCCACTTTTGTTACAGTTGTCGCATTTGGAAAGCGCGCATCATACCAGTAGTGCGTGATAAAAGCAATTTTACCATTTCTAGCTTCCTGTTTCCACTTTGTCAATTCACGTCGGTTAATTCCAAACGCCATTAATGCTCCTCCATTAAACGGTTATAGGTTTCATACCATTCAGGGAAAGCTCGCTTAAACGGAACTGGTTTAAAGGTATCCTTTTTCACAATCACGTGGGTTGTATAACCTGTTACACAGACATCATCATGCTGATTTTTTATTTCATATTGGTAAATTGTTTTCACACCATCATTTAGGGATAACCATGTTGTGATGATAGCCTCATCTCCATAAACAAGAGGCTTTTTATATGTTGCATAGACGTCATACACAGGTGCATAATAGCCAGCTTGCTCCATTTCAACATAACTATAGCCTGCTTCTTGTATATACGCCGTTCTTCCTAATTCAAAAAACTTAATGTAGTTTGCGTGATAAACAACACCCATCATATCGGTATCTGCGTATTGGGGCGTAATGAACTTCTTAACCTGATATGGCAATGCCTATCCTCACCTTTCTCACTCTATCGCTTTTATACCTTGTCCTAATACTTGGTATACACTCTTAGTATAGCACAACGACCTCTTAAAAAAGAAGCACGGTGCTTTTAAGAAGGTGACTTTTCAGGACCATCGTTTCCTTTCGTTGAATTGAATACCTGAATTACGTCTTTTGCTTCAATGGTAAGGGCTATATCCGATTCCTCTGTTGTTCGCAAGGCATGAGCTTGAATAATTTCCTCAAAAAACCAGTCAATGTAACGTCCATTTCCCGCAATGGTTTCTTTTGAAAAATGATCTTCGATTGCGTTAAACGCTTCGTCTGACCATGTATAGCCATACACAGTGAACTTTTGCTTTAACATTTCTGCCAATTGATTTGATGTATATGGCTGAAACTCAATTTCTTTTCGAATACGTGAACGCAAACCAGGATTACTGTTTAGCAACGTCTGAATCTCATTATGGTAGCCAGCAAATATAACGACAAGATGTTCTTCATGTTCGGTCATTGCTTGAGTTATCATCGTAATCGCTTCCTTGCCAAAATCATTCTCTCCACCTTGTGCAAGTGCATAAGCTTCATCGATAAAGAGAACGCCACCTAGCGCATCTTGAATGACTTGATTTGTTTTAATGGCGGTTTGACCGACATAGCCCCCTACTAAATCACTTCTAGAAACCGTGACGAGATGACCTCGCTTTAATAAGCCAATCTCATTTAACGCCTCTGCATAAAGTGTGGCAACCGTTGTTTTCCCTGTGCCTGGTGGTCCGCTAAATACAGTATGAAGCGGCATCGGTGGAACAGGTAAATCCATGCGTCTACGCGATTCTTTTACTTTTGCAAAAGAAGTTAATTTATTCAATTCTGCTTTTACCTGTTCAAGCCCGACAAGTTCGTTAAGCTTTTGTAGGGCTTGTCCTGATTTAGCAGATTGCTTTGTTTGCACATGTTGCTCCTCTATTAAAACAAAGTCTCGCTCGGTTGTATGGTAACCTTGAGATCCTTTTTCAAAAATGGCTTTTTTTACAATGTCTTCAACGACACGTGCATTTCCAAACGACTGATCAATTTCCAAACGCTCTATTTCTGCTTTTACTTTTTGCAGTGCAGCATTTGTGAACACAAAATCAACATCAAGTGCTTTTTTCTCAGCAATTTGTAAGAGTTCGGATTCTGTATAATTTGGTAAATCAAAATGGTTTTGTTCAGGGAATCGACTTGCTAAACCAGGATTTGCACGAATGAACCCACGCATTTCTTGCGGATAGCCTGCTAAAATAACAGCAAACTTTCCTGCATACGTCTCACTCGTCATCGCTGATACAAGGGTATCGATAACCGCTTGACCGTAATCATTTCCTGACTGTCCTTCACGCTTTAAGCTGTAAGCCTCATCAATAAACAACACCCCCCCTACCGCTCGCTCAATAGCTGCCATCGTTTGCTCTTCAGTTTGACCAACATAGCCAGCAACAAGAGAAGCACGATCTACTTCATACACAGTTGGTTTTGCAAGCATTCCTAATTCGTAGTAGATGGAAGCGAGTAAACGAGCAATGGATGTTTTACCTGTACCAGGGTTCCCTGTTACGACCATATTGAGGTTTAACAGATTGTTTGAAGAAAGACCAACTTCTTCACGACTCTTTTGATACTTTAAAAACGCATAGAGCTTTTTAACTCGATCTTTTACATCAGTTAAACCAATCATTTCTTCTAGCTGAGCGAGTGCGGATGTCTGCTTCTCTCCAAGAGCTTCATCCATTTCTTTGTTTACTCTTTCTTGCAGTTCATTCACACTATCAAGCTGCTTCTTCAATTGGGTGAACTGACTTTTTGAATAATAGTTTCCTTGAAAGCTGGTTAAAAACTGCTGACTGCGATCATTTAACTCTTTTATATTAGTTAAGAGCATGCTACCATGCTTTTTCGCAAGGGAGGTTTCTTTTCCTTCTACTTGAGTGATCCAGTCTTGACTACGTGTAATGATCTGCTCTACTTTTTGCTTTTTTACTCGGGCTTGGTCTGTTTCTCTAAGCTGTGGCCACGAACGACGAATCCATTCATCTTGAGCCCAAGAAACGAGTAGCTGTTTTTCGGTTAGCTCGTCTAAAAAGTCGTTAAAAGAGCCATCTTCCTCTAATTCTTGTTTCCATTTCTCAGTAAATAAATCCATCTTCTGCTTACGTTCAAACCGCAACGAAACAAGTGTAGCAAGTTCATTTCGGTTGTTTTCACCCTCGTCGTTCTCTAAACGTTTTCGCCAAAGTTGTGCCTCTTCTACTAATTTCTCATTTGATGTCCCCATAGCTTTCCTCCTAATGAACATGACCTTCATGAACAAACTGGCGTTTTTCTATAACCCGAACCTTTTGTCCATCTTCATCGAGTAATTCGTATTGATGGGGCTCTTCTAATGTCCCATTCATGCTCTGAATATAGAAGAATACGTGATCATCAACAGGTACTTCAACAGATCCATTTGAAAATTGGATACGTACTTGTTCAATATCTTCTGTGACATAGCCGAGGGTCACGTACGTACTTATCGTTTCAACATCTACCCAATCATTTTCTATAAACATGAAGGTATCCATAAATTGTTCACCACCTGTTAGAAAGCCATTCTCTATCTCTACTTCAGCATCTAAATATTTCCGATACCCGTCAGGCTCCTTTTTTAATCGTTCCGCAATAAGATGGCGTTCATTTTCCTGATAAACAACGGCAAAAGATTCTTCGTCGATTGACCATGTTGCCAAAATATCAAGCTCGTTCGTTTCTCTGTTGACAGCGATAGCCTCTTCTACACTGTCGTGGACAGTTAAATTAACAGGAATTTCACCAGGAGCTGTGCTAGTCATTAAACCTAGATAAAATGTGGCCACAAATAAAATGGCTGCCCCTACACTATATATCGTTCGTCTCCATCTCCAGGCAACAAATAGACCGAGGAAAAAGACGAAAACGGAAAGCCCCAGCAATAAGCCAGACCAAAGAGAAGGAGAAAATGCAATTAATTGATTTTCAATCAGTGGTTCATTCAAGAAAAACTGCATTACAGGATTAAATGGCTCGTTTTGCAAAGTGCGCAGCACATTATGAGGTGGTTCTGTTTCCGTTAACCACGCTGTTACAATAAAAACAGCTAAAACAAAAAGAGATTCGGCACGAAACGAGCGTTGGCGTTCCTGTGCAGATAATGACACGCCTTTTCCACTAAGGGTAACCAGATGCCGAAACCCGAAAAGCAACAAAGGAAAAATAAGGATGTTTTTAATAAGTAATAGCTGGCCGTATGTCAGCATCCAACTATTCACATATTCAGGTGCAATTTCTCCCATCATGACAAATCCACTCGTTGAAACAAGAAGCAAACTAAACACAGCAAGTGCAGAAAACCATTGATGGAATTTCTGTCCGTCTTCTAATCGCGTCCCATAAAGACTGACGATAAATAATGGACCCACCCAGAGTGACATCGCCAATAAATGAATGCCGTTTGATAGTGCACCTGTTGCATAGCCTTCTGTTAAAGACGCACTATGGCTGGACAAACTTACTGCTCCAATAATGCCTATAAAGAAAAGTAGCTGCAAACTTGAAACCACGTACCGATTCCATTTTTTAGTTAAAACCACTAGTACAAGCTGTACGCTTGAAAACAGAAGAACGAGTAAAAAGCTCGTTCCTAAAATATGTTCTCCCATTGCTGTCAGCGTTCCGTCTAAAAGCGACGTATCAAAAAACGTCGCATACGTTGACCCAAGTACGATGACGTTTCCAAATTGAAGCAGTGGAACAGTAAGTATAACGCTAAGTAAAAACAATGGGTGAAGCGTTCCTTCAATGCCTCTTCCATTTGGCACCATTTGAATAACGAGTAAGCCTGCCAACAATGCTAAGCTTGTATACATAAGAGCATTTAAGATCATTTCCGTCATATTGTTCTCCCCTACTAAACGATTCCACTTTATTTTAACAGGCAGAGAGCTGTTCTAGTTACTTTTTACTAAATCGACAAAAAACCGTCGAGATCTCGACGGTTTATCCTTTAGGAGGAATATAGTCTGGCTGGCGATTTGATTTCGTCGCGACTTTCTTTCCATTATTTCGGTTCGATTTTCGCGGCTGTGTTCCTAAATGGTCTGGAGTAAATTGGGCAAATCGGTTTTTTTCACTCACAAAACATCCCTCCTTATGAATAGTGTTTCACAAATGAGGGGTTTTTACGTTAGTTTATTTTGGCAATGCATGCTTTTGTTCAAATCGCTCTTCTAAACGATTAATTTCAGCCTGATCTTGAATTAATCGCTCTTTGTTCTGCTTTACTAATTGATCAAACGGTAATCTTCCAACTCTTCTCATCCTCAGTCACCTCGTTTTTATATACAGTATTGCACCTTTACAACTGTTTTAAACCTTCTTTCGATGTAAAAAGATGAATATTCAACAAATTTTGCACATAGCCTTTAGTGAGAGGGGTGAATACAGTGATTCACTTAGAACAACTGTCTTTGGAAATAGAAAACAAATTACAGCGTCCACTAATGAATGGGGAGAAACAGTTGCTTGAATGGGTTTGTACTCAAACAGCCAATCAACAATCATAGCATCTATCTGCACATAAAAAGACTCCCCGTCAGCAGTGACCATGTCTTCTTTGTTCACTGCACGGGAAGTCGATTTCGTACACGTTATTTTTTATCGTCGTCTTTTTTTGTTCTTGCAACAATGGAATCAAGTAACTCGACGATATCGTCTCGACTTAATTCATTTTTAAATTCCGCATTATGTTGTTCCCGTTCGCTTTCATTCAGGTCAACACGTTCGGATGTTTCCTGTGAGCCATTTTGCCCTTCACCTTCAGGTAATGCTTTCACAACTCGATTGTTTTCATCGACTTCGTAATACTCTCCATCGATTGTTACCATTCGTGGTGTACGGTTTTTAGAACGGGTTTCTTTGTCAAACAAACTGTAAAGAACCGGAATAAAGATTAACGTTAGCGCCGTACTACTTATTAAACCACCAATAACTGCTATAGCCATCGGCTGTTGTAATTCTGCCCCTTCGCCATAGCCAAACGCAATTGGCACCATTCCTAAAATAGCGGTCAAAGAGGTCATTACAATTGGTCGTGTTCGTAGCTGGACAGATTCAACTAGAGCGTTATACGTTGACATCCCTTTTTGCTTCTGCTGATTTACAAAATCAAGCATGACAATTCCATTGTTCGTTACAACACCCACTAAAATGATGATCCCAATAAACGTTGTTACACCGATCGCTGTTTGCGTAAGTGTTAAAGCAAGGGTAACACCGATTAGTACAAGTGGAACGGTCATTAACATGATAAACGGTAGTTTAAACGACTCAAATTGCGCAGCCATAATCAAGTAAATGAAAATAATCGCAAGAACAAGCGCTAAAATCATACTGCCTATGGCATCTTCAAGAATTTCTTGCTCGCCTCCAAAGGAGTAGCTAGCACCTTCAGGAAATTCAATTTCAGCAATTGAATCTTCAATTAATGTTGAAACGTCACTTAGCGTTGCTTCTGTTGTATAACCAACCGTTACCTCAACTGCTTCTGATTGATCTGCTCGTTGGATAGAGGCTGGCGATTCGCCTTCTGTTACGTCTGCTACTTCATTTAACGAAATGGTTGTTCCTTCTTGAGAGACTATTTGTAAATTCTCAAGCTCATTTATCGTTTCCGTGTATTCTGACGCAAGACCAACATGCACTTCATACGTTTGGGATGTATCATCACTGGTCAGTTGAATAAGCATCGCCGTTTCTCCGCGTGTAGCACTATTAACTTGGCTCGCGATTTCAGCTGGTGTTAGCCCTTCTGCTCGAGCATCTTCTGCATTCACATCAACGACAATTTCTGGTACTTGATCTTCAATACTCAGCTGTACTTCCCGAACGAGAGACGAGTCCAACAACTCTTCTTCAAGTTCGTAGACTGTATCGTATAATGCGTTACGATCAGAATGAGTTACAGTAAATGGAACCGTATTTGCTTCTCCACTTAACGCTGCTGTCTGTGTAAAGGCACGAACATCTGCATCGTCATCAGCACGCTCAAGATCTCGTTCAATTGTTTCAATAAATTCTGCTGTAGAGACAGAGCGATCTTCTAATGGAATCATCGCCACCGTAATTTGTGCAGTATGTGATCCTCCAGATTGACCAGGCTGATCACTTGAACCGATTACACTTACATAATCATTTACTTCTTGATAATCGGCAAGAACATTTTCAATTTCCTCAACTGCTTCTGTTGTTCGGGTTAAACTTGTTCCTGTTTCCATTTCAACGTCGACGGTAAAAGAGCCTTGATCGCTTTCTGGAATTAATTCTAGTCCAACCGTACTTAGACCAACTCCACCGATAAGAAGCAATCCAAACGTACTAGCAATAACCGTTTTTCGGTGGCCTAAAGACCAGTGGGTCATTTTTTCTAATCCACGCATCGTTCTAGATTCGCGTCTTTTCGCCTCATCGTTTGCCTGAGACGGTTTTAGCACTCGGCTTGCAATCATGGGTACAACGGTAATCGCTACAATAAAGGAAGACAATAAACTAAATGAAACGGTTAACGCCAATTCTCTAAACAAGTTTCCAACAATCCCACTAATAAAGACAATTGGAAGGAAAACAGAAATAGTCGTTAACGTAGATGCAAAGATCGCAGCCATTACTTCTTTTGTCCCATCAGAAGCTGCTTGCTTCGGATCTTTTCCTTTTGCTAAATGACGATAAATGTTTTCAATAACAACAATCGCATTATCGACAACTAAGCCAATACCAAGAGCTAAACCACCTAATGTCATAATGTTTAACCCAATATCTAAGAAATACATAAAGGCAAATGTAACAATAACTGAGAATGGTATCGCTAACCCAATAATAAGAGGTGTTTTAAGGTTACGTAAGAAGAAAAACAACACAACCATGGCGAGTACGCCACCAATAATTAATGCAGTCGCAACACTTTGGATCGCTGAGTTAATAAAGTCACCTTCATCATAAAGCACCACAACATCTAAGTCTTCGTAATCAGCATCGTCTTGTAATTCATTTAAACGCTCATTTACATCATTTGATGTTTGCGTCGTATTCGCACTTGATTCTTGCATAATCGATAAGCTGATAGCCGGTTCTTGATTTGCTCGGGTTAATGTTTCTAATTCTTCTGAACTAATTTCAACACTTGCAATACTCGTTAACGTAATCTCCTCACCGGTTTCTGGATTAACGCCAACAACCAATTCTTCAATATCTTCTATGCTCGTTAGTTCATGGATGATTCTTGTTGTTAAGCTAAAATCATCTTGTTCAACAGTGCCACCTGGCATCGTAATTTGGTTTGCTTGCAAAGCATTCACAACTGTATCTTGCGTAACACCTGCATCAATCATGTCTTCCTGATCGAGTTCAATCGAAACGATTTCACTAATGGTCCCTGATTCATTCACACTAGCAACCCCAGGGACTTGAAGAATTTCTTGTTCTAAATCCATAACATCATCTTGAAATGCTTCAATCTCATCATTGGACGTGACTGCGAGCTGCATCATTGGAAACATAGATGGATCAAACTTTAAAAAGCTTGGTTCCCCAGCGCCATCAGGCAAATCAATTTGCCTTAGTGCATTGATAATGTCTAGTTCTACATCTTCAATGGACGAGCTCCAATCAAATTCAAGTAGGATAATAGAAGATCCTTCTTGAGAATTTGACGTCATGTTTTGTAAACCTGAAATACTTGCCATGCGATTTTCAATTGGGATGGTTACTTGATCCTGAACTTCTTGAGGGTTTACATTCGGATAGCTTGTAGCAATTGCTGCAACTGGAGGATTAATCTCTGGTAGCAGCTGCAGTGGCAACCGTGTAAGTGAAACAATCCCCATTATAATAAAGAAAATCATTCCGACAATGGTAAACACGGGCCTGCGAATTGAAAAATTTGTCACGTTGGTTCCTCCATCATGTCATGTCTTTTTATCTATACACACCTTACACAATAAAAAGGTTAAAAATCAAGCAAAAACAATTTAGACCCCTAAACTATTTGCCCAAAAGAAAAAACTTGCTTGACCTTTCAAGCAAGTTTCTCTATCTTATTTAAGCTGGCTGCAGCTTATCACGAAGAACCATTTGAAGTATTCCACCGTGGCGATAGTAATCAACATCAACATCACTATCAAAACGAACAAGCGCTTCAAATTCGGTTTTTGTTCCATCTTCAGCTACAGCTGTAACGGTGACATAATCACGCGGTTTCACTGTATCATCAATTGCAACTGAAATGCTTTCTCTACCTGTTAGACCAAGAGATTCAGCATTTTCACCCGCTTTGAATTGAAGAGGTAGAACACCCATTAATACTAGGTTAGAGCGGTGAATACGCTCGTAACTTTCAGCAATAACTGTTTTAATCCCTAGTAAGTTTGTACCCTTTGCAGCCCAGTCACGAGAAGATCCCATCCCATAATCTTGACCAGCGAGAACAACAAGACCTGTATCATTCTCTTTGTACTTCATCGCCGCATCATAAATGGACATTACTTCGTCTGTTGGCCAGTATGTTGTAAATCCACCTTCTGTACCTGGTGCAATTTGGTTACGAATACGGATATTCGCAAACGTTCCTCTCATCATAACATCGTGATTACCACGACGTGAACCGTATGAGTTGAAATCTCTTGGCTCTACACCTTTTTCCATTAAGAACTTACCAGCTGGCGTGTTCTTACCAATGGCTCCAGCAGGAGAGATGTGATCTGTCGTAACAGAATCGCCGAATTTACCAATTACACGTAAATCAGAAAGCGGCTTTACAGCTTCAGGATCTTTTGCTAATCCTTCAAAGAATGGTGGATTTGCAATGTATGTTGACTCATCATCCCATTTGTATAGGGCGTCATCCGTCGTATTAATTTGATTCCAACGATCGTTACTTGTAAAGACATCTTGGTATTCACGACGGAATAACTCTGGCGTTACCGTTTGATCAACAATTGTACGTACTTCTTCTGTTGATGGCCAAATATCTTTAAAGTAAACAGGTTTACCGTCTTTATCTGTAGAGATTGGATCGTTCAATAAATCAACGTTCACTGTTCCTGCTAGTGCATAGGCTACTACAAGTGGTGGTGATGCTAAGTAGTTTGCTTTCACAAGCGGATGAATACGTCCTTCAAAGTTACGGTTACCAGATAATACAGACGTAACAGTTAAGTCGTTACTCGAAATTGCTTCTTCAATTTCATCCTCTAGTGGCCCAGAGTTTCCGATACATGTTGTACAGCCATATCCAACAAGATGGAAGCCAAGATCCTCTAAATAAGGCATTAAACCAGAATCATTTAAATAGCCAGTAACGACTTTTGAACCTGGTGCAAGTGATGTTTTCACATATTCAGGTACTTGGAGCCCTAATTCACTTGCTTTTTTCGCAACAAGACCTGCTGCTACAAGCACATATGGATTCGATGTATTTGTACAGCTTGTGATAGCAGCGATAGCTACAGCCCCTGTTTTCATCGTTGTTGTACGACCATCTTTGTACGTTACATCAACCGTTTTATTGAATTCTGACTGGTCAAGACCAAGACCCTGGTTTCCTTGAGGCGCAACAACCGCATCTTGGAATGATTTTTGCATTTTTGGTAATTCAATTAAATCTTGTGGGCGTTTTGGTCCAGAAAGATTTGCATGAATTTGAGACAAGTCGACTTCAACCACATCTGTATACGTTGGATCTGGTGTTTCACCAGGAATATACCATAGTCCGTTTGCTTGACAATAAGCACGAACCAATTCAATTTGTTCTTCAGAACGCCCTGTTAAGCGCATGTAGTTCATTGCTTCTTCATCCACTGGGAAGAATCCACATGTTGCACCATACTCAGGAGCCATATTGGAAATTGTTGCACGGTCAGCAAGTGGCATATCTGCTAAACCTGGACCGAAATACTCAACGAATTTTCCAACAACGTTCTTTTGGCGAAGGACTTGAGTTACTTTTAACGCTACGTCTGTCGCTGTTGTGCCACTTGGTAAAGAACCAGTGAATTTTAAACCAATAACTTCTGGTACTGGGAAGTAAGATGGTTGTCCAAGCATGCCCGCTTCCGCTTCAATACCACCAACGCCCCAGCCTAAAACACCTAAGCCGTTGATCATCGTTGTATGAGAATCTGTTCCTACAAGTGAATCAGGGAACGTTAACCATTCGCCATCTTTCTCAACTGCATGAACGACGTTTGCTATGTACTCCAAGTTTACTTGGTGTACGATACCAGTTGCTGGAGGAACCGCATTGTAATTATCAAACGCTTTCTTTGCCCAGCTTAAAAATTCATAACGCTCGCCATTCCGTTCAAACTCGCGATTCATATTATAAAGCAATGAATCATCTGTACCGAATTTATCTACTTGTACAGAGTGGTCAATGACAAGATCTACAGGGATTTCAGGGTTAATCTGATCTGGGTCCCCACCAAGGTCCGCCATCGCTTTTCTTAGCGCTGCTAAATCAACCACAGCTGGCACTCCAGTGAAATCTTGTAGAATAACACGAGAAGGTTTGAAAGGAACATCAATTTCTTTTTGTTCAGGTGTTCCCCACTTCGCTAAATTTTCAACATGCTCTTTTTTAATGACATAATCATCATACTGACGTAACACTGATTCTAATAATACTTTCACAGAATATGGTAGCCTATTAACGTTCCCATAACCTGCTTTCTCTAACGCATCTAATGCATAGTAATGATACGTTTTTCCGTTTGACTCAAAAGAAGACCGCGCTTTAAACACATCTAAGTTTTTTGACATCTAAGACCCTCCTTATCAACTTCATCATATCGCATTGTTCCTTTCTTGTCTAAGGAACGCACTTGAGTAAGCGCTTTTAATGTAAGCGATACAATTGCCCTTCATTAGAATAGCAAAAGTTGACGAAAGTTTAAATCTTTTTTCGACATTTTTTAAAAAGGATAAGAAAAAAAACGTTTCACATACTAAAAAAAGAAAAGCGAGGTGAAGAAAATGAAAGGAAATTCAAAAGCTAGACGCAACCAACCACAGCATCCAGATAGTAACCAACCACAAAAACAAAGCGGCTCTCATAAAACAAAAAAAGCCAACCATGTTAGCCAAACGAACGGAGAAGGCTAACTCGCCCAAACCTTTTTAGAACCCCTGCATAGACTGTAATCATACCTTGATAAAAAGGAGGTTACACAATGAGCGGTGGATTTGGAACAGGCGGTGGTTTCGCTTTAATTGTTGTTCTTTTTATTCTTTTAGTAATTGTCGGAGCAAGCTGGTTCTAAAAAAAGGACTGCATCGCAGTCCTTTTTTTCTTTACATAAGATAACGGCTATATTTCAACAAAAACATTGCTCCAATGCTAAAAGCTAAAAGAAGACTCGCCTTTCGAAATGGCTTTTCATACTCTTGCTCACCACTGGCCATTAAACGCAGGCTCTTACTAGTTATTCCTAAACTAGCCCCAATTACAAGAGTTAGCAGAACGACGCCCCATGTCCACCACGATCGCCACTCGACTAACAGAGGAATTCCTGTAGCAATTAAAAGGAGTAACCCTATATGGGCAATCATAAGAATGACACGGTAAACCTTTATCAGCCTCATCTTAAAGCGTTCCCCGTCATCAAGCCTCGCTGCATAATACAAAAATGGCAACGGAATACATAAAAATAACACGATTGATGTAAACATATGCGTCGCAAAAAGAACAATTTGAGACACGTTTTTCTCCCCCTCCATAGCAACACACCTCATTTTATGCTAAAGTAACAGCAAAGAACAAGCAAAAAGGAGGGGTGTTGATGAGTGACTGGTTTATGAATATGATTGTGCTATGGACCTTTATCTTGCTTGGCCTAATGTTTATCGGTGGGTTCTTCATGTTTAGAAAATTCCTTAAGCGAATGCCAAAAGAAGACGGGAAATCCATCTTAGACTGGCAAGAATACTACATAAACAAGGCTTTACCTCTATGGAAAGATGAACAGAGGCAATTGTTAAATGAACTTGTAGAACCAGTACCAGAACTCTTTCGTGACGTGGCTAAAGAGAAAATCGCCGGTAAAATTAGTGAGATTGCCTTAAATGAACAGGCAACTACCCTTACATTAGATACGATTATTCGCGGATATATTTTAGCAACACCTAAAAAAGATCACCGTTTTTTAATTAAGAAATTAAAACAAAAAGATATTGATTTAACACCCTATGAACATCTACTTGACCGCCAATCAAAAGCCAGAAGCAAAAGAGAGCTCCAAGAGGCAGTTGAACGAAAACAATCCAGCTAAAAA
Source organism: Shouchella oshimensis (assembly GCF_002019765.1). Lineage (GTDB taxonomy): Bacteria > Bacillota > Bacilli > Bacillales > Bacillaceae_D > Shouchella > Shouchella oshimensis. The sequence goes on along the minus strand of NZ_KV917380.1, from coordinate 1,876,160 downwards.
AGGCGCATTTGCGCCTTTTTTTATGCTGTCACGTTTTCTCTTGCCTGTAATAAATACATTTTATGATACAAGCCTTGGCGTTTTAATAGTTGTTCATGATTGCCTCGTTCAACAATCTCTCCTTGATGCAGCACAAGAATTTGATCGGCGTGTTTAATCGTTGATAGGCGGTGCGCGATGGCAATCGTCGTTCGATTTTGCTGCATTTTTTCTAACGCTTGCTGAATCGATTCCTCTGTTTCTGTATCAACACTTGCTGTTGCTTCATCAAGCACTAAAATAGCCGGGTCAGCCAGCATCGTTCGCGCAAAAGAAAGCAGCTGTTTTTCTCCACTAGAAAACGTTGCGCCACGCTCCGTTACTTTTGCCTCGTAACCGTGTTCAAGATTCTGAATAAACGTATCTGCGCCAACAAAAGCACATGCCGCCTCTATTTCTCCTCGCTCGTATCCGTCTCTACCTAATGTGATATTGCTAGCGACTGTTCCGCTATACAAAAAGGAATCTTGCAGCACAAGGCCCACTTTAGACCGAAACTCTTCTTCACTAAAAGCTTGTAAAGGTTTACCATCGATGGTTATCGTACCTTTCGTAAGTGGATAAAACCGTAGTAAAAGGTTAATGATGGAGCTTTTTCCACTTCCAGTATGACCGACTAATGCTACGGTCTGCCCTTTTTCCGCTTTGAACGAAATATTAGTTAACACTTGGGTAGAACCATCATAAGAAAAGGTAACATTGTTAAACTCAATCGTTCCTTTTTCAATTGTTGGCGTTTCTGTTCCCGTTTTTGTCGGAGCGTACTCACGCTGATCCATTAAGCGAAAAACACGACCTGCTGACACAATGGCTTGTTGAAAAATGGATAAGCGTTGCATAATTTGATTAACTGGTTCGAAAAAGCGATCAAGATAATTAATAAACGCATACAGCACACCAAGCTCAACCGGACCAATAAATGATTGAAAACCAAAATAAATAAGTACAATTGAAATAGCAATTAAACTAAGAATATCGACAATTGGACGCAGCAAAAGGGCATCTGCTTTCATCGCCTTCATTCCCGCTTGATAATGCTCATCATTCGTTCGTCCAAACTCTTTGCGCATTCGCTTTTCTTGGCGGAACACTTGAATAATCGCCATACCTTGAACAGACTCACTCATTTTCGCATTAATTTCACTCACTTTTGCGCTAACATGCTCATAAAAGCGAGAACTAATAGACCGATATAAACGAATGACAACTAAAAGCAAAGGTAAAAAGATTAAACAATAAAGAGCCAAGGTTGCATTTAAGTAAAACATAGCAACAAATGTCCCAATCATAAACATTCCGTTTTGAACAAATACCGCTAACACGCTAACGTAAAGCTCTTTTATGGACTCGGTGTCGTTCGTAATCCTCGAAACAAGGCCACCTCCAGGCATTCGATCAAAGAACGATAACCCGAGCTTTTGAACATTTTTAAATACATCAACACGTAACGCTTGCACAATTCGCAAAGCAATCTTTTGAAATAAAATACTTTGGACATATTGGCAAATAACCGCAAGAACAAGTAAGCCAATATAAAATGACGCAAGCATCACAAGAACGTCTGTCGGAAATGCTTGAGGGGTTAAATAGTCATCAATAAAGCGTGCAATCAAAATAGGTTGCAACAATTCCGCTCCTGCAGCTAGAAGCATTATAAAGAAAGCAAGCAGTAGTTTCTTAAAATGAACCTTGGCATAACCGAGCAAGCGTATAAAAATCGCGCGTTGCTCTTTTCCAGTTAATATCTCATCGGTATGTTTCATGATGATCCTCCCTGCTCCACGATCGTCTCAAGCTGCTGACGCTCATACATCTCTTTGTACCATCCGCCTTGGGCCATTAATTCTACATGAGTCCCTGCCTGAGCGATCGTCCCCTCTTCCATCACTAAAATGAGTGAAGCATGGCTAACAGCGCTTAATCGGTGAGCACTCATAATAAGAGTTTGCTCGGTTTTTGTTTCTCGAAGGGCTCCTAAAATTTGCTCTTCTGTTTTCGCATCTACAGCAGATAAGGAGTCATCTAAAATGAGTATGGCGGGATTGCTCAGTATCGCACGAGCAATCGAAATTCGCTGCTTTTGACCACCTGAGAGCGTTACACCTCGTTCTCCAACAACTGTGTCGTACCCATTTGGGAAACGACGTATGTCATCGTGAATACTTGCAAGTTGGCAGGCTCGAATAATGTCTTGTATCGAGGCATCAGGCTTTGCAAATGCAACATTCTCCCCTATTGTCGCCGAAAAAAGAAAGTGTTCTTGTGGTACTATACCAAATGCCGCTTTCACACGTTCTCGTTTAAACTGGTCAATGGGTATGGAATCTAAACGTATAGTCCCCTTCGTAACATCCATCTCGCGCTGTAAAAGGGAAAGTAAGGTTGTTTTACCACTGCCGGTTTTCCCAACAATGCCAAGTGTTTCACCTTTCTTCAAGGAGAAGTGTACATTTCTTAACACGGACGGGCCATCTTCAGAATAACAAAACGTATCAATAGCAACATCTAAATCGCCTACAATCGGTGCTTCAACTGCATGATCGACTTCTTTAAGCTCTGACTCTTCTTGCAATACTTCACGAATTCGATCATAAGACGCTCTTCCTCGTTCAATGACGTTAAAAAACATTCCTAACGCAAGCATCGGCCAAATCAACAAGCCAAGATAAACGACAAATGACGTTAATTCTCCAATAGTCATCTCACCTGATACGACAAACCCTGCTCCAAAACCTATCGCTAGCAAATAACAGGTTCCAATAACTGCGCTAATGGTCGGATCAAACAATGCATCTATTTTCGCTACCTTTACATTCTCGTCTACAACTAGCGCCGATTGCTGGCGAAAGCGGCGATTTTCTTCTTCTTCTTGTCCGAATGCTTTTGTTACTTTCATTCCACTAATATTTTCTTGTACCGTATCATTTAATACACTAAATGCGGCTTGTGCACTGCCAAAGCGTTTATGTAAGAGCGATCCATAATAGCTCGTTAAAATCGCCATTAACGGAAGTGGTAATAATGTTATGACTGTTAGCTGCCAATTAAGGGTCAACGCCATCGTCGCAACAACCATTCCTCCAAGTAGGAGGGCGTCAACAATTGTGAGCACGCCTTCCCCGGCAGTTGCTTGAACAGCCCGTACATCATTTGTGGAAATTGCCATTAGATTCCCAGTAGTGCGCTTTTGATAAAATGATTTCGGCATGTTTGTGAAATGATGATACAGATCATTTCGGATTTGTCTTGCCAACTTAAAAGCCGCACCAAAGATGAGCACTCGCCACAAAAAACGGAGAATGTATAACAGCACACCAATCCCCATAATAAGTCCAATGTATCGAAATAATGCCGACTGCGTAAGTGTATCAGTATCAATAAAATCGACAACTTCCCCAATTACTCGTGGAGGAATTAACGACAAAAATGAAACAAGTGCTAAAACCAGCGTCCCAAATACATACGCTTTCCAATGTTTCTTGAAAAACCAGCTTAAATCTAAAAAAACACGCATAGCCTTCCCCCATTACTCTTGTTGTCTAACTCTTTTTCAAAAAAATGAATAAATAATTGTCAGTTGCTCGTCTCAAAAAGATACCACATTTCTATTCAATAGTGTACAGCCGTTTAGAGCAGATTTAAACAATCTACAATCCTATTACGAACCTGTTTACATACAACAAAAATCACTTTATCCACGACGCTACGGTCCCTACGATAAAGTGATTTCTTCCGTTTCATGATTATCAGAGGATTTCTTACTTCCCCTGTTGCTTTTGCATAGCCTTCATCATTTGAGTGATTTTCTTTTGTGATGGATTTTGTCCCATTTGTTGCATCATCACCCGTAACATTTGCTCATTAATCGGTGGGTTCTTTTTCAAGTAAGACATCATGGTTTTACGAGCAATAAAAAAGCCAATTGCTATACCTGCTAGAACCGCTACAGTATACCCTATAATATGCCAGATCAATGTTAAACCTCCTTCTCACACGTTCTACTTCTATTGAACCTTATCTATTATACACGAGCAGGCATCGATTTTAAAGCACTTAAAAAAGCATGCTTAGAGCACGCTTTGTTTTTCATATGGTTTCAGCCAGCCAAACCGTCGATCGTTTACATTTACTGCAAAAAAGAAGCCATTTACTTCCCTTAACAGATCAAACACATCGGTCTCCGCCTGTAAATCTCCCTCTGCTTGCAGACAAATTTTCTTTGCATCTAGCATAAGCGCGCACTGATTTTTTGGATTTCCATCAGAAGCTGCAACAAAGCGATTTGCATCTTCTTCTTTATAACGAGATAAAAAGATTTGTTTAATTTCTTCTTCCGGCATCGATGTTGTTATATAGTTGATTTGGCGATCATAAATCGGCTGGGTATGCTTACGCGCTTGTTCTCGTTCTTCAAATAACTGAAATAATTTCATTTCTTTACCAAGATAAGAGGATGCTACATCTTCTGTGACATTGAATAATTCATAGTATCTCATCTCTTCTCTCCTTCAGCAGAATGAAAATTTCGAATCTATCTTCATTATACTTATTTTTCAAAAAGATGCTGTCTATTTGTCGTGAAGAACCTCACTAGTTTTGTCGAATACCGTATGAAAAACACCTATTGTGCTCGTCTCTATTGTTCTTTTTAAAAAAGCCTATGATTCACTAATCTAGTCAATCATAGGCTGCGTTTTTTATGAAAGCAATGCTTTTACTTTGCTTACTACATTTTCAACAGTAAAACCGTACTCGGCAATGATTTCATCGCCAGCACCAGAAGCACCAAAAGTATCAATGGTGAGAGTATCTCCTTCATCACCGATGTACTTTGCCCATCCTAGGGATGCCCCCATCTCAATAGCGAGACGTGCTTTAACGTGTTTTGGAATCACTGCATCTTTATATTCTTTCGGCTGAGCTTCAAAACGATCCCAGCTAGGCATACTTACAACAGAAACATCAATGTTTTCTTGTGCAAGTGCTGCTTTCGCTTTCATCGCAAGTTGTACTTCAGACCCTGTTGCCAATAAAATGGCATCTGGTTCACCGTTAGTTTCTGAAAGTACGTATCCACCTTTTTTCACACCTTCATATGCCTTCGTTGTTGTTTCTTCTTGTGTATCAACATTTTGACGGCTTAATACGAGTACAGTTGGCTCTTTCTGAGACTCTAGCGCAAGTTTCCATGCTGCTGCAGTTTCATTTCCATCTCCAGGACGAACAACAGATAAACCTGGCATTGCTCGTAAAGCAGCTAACTGTTCAACAGGCTCGTGGGTTGGACCATCTTCACCAACAGCGATGCTATCGTGCGTTAATACGTACGTTACCGGAACACCCATGAGAGCGGATAGACGAATGGCGGGACGAACATAATCAGAGAAAACAAAGAATGTACCACCGAATACTTTTAGACCACCGTGGAGCGCCATTCCATTCAATGCACACCCCATTGCAAACTCACGAACACCGAACCAAATGTTGCGTCCTGCATAATTGTCTCTACCAAAATTACTTTCGTTCGTTAAGGTTGTCTTATTTGAACCAGCTAAATCAGCCGATCCACCAAATAGTTCAGGCACATGAGCCGCTAACGCATTTAACGCTTCTCCAGAAGAAGCACGTGTAGCCAAGCTTTTTCCTGCTTCATAAGTCGGCAACGCTTGATCAAATCCCTCTGGTAAATCTCCTGCAAAGGCACGCTCATATTGTGCTGCGAGCTCCGGATTTTCTGCTTTATAGGCAGCGAATAATTCATTCCACTCATCTTCATGCTTTTGTCCTTGCTCTTTAACAGACGTAAAGTATTCACTTACTTCTTCAGGAATATGAAAATCTTCCTCATATGTCCATTTGTACGCTTCTTTTGTAAGAGCCACTTCATCTGACCCTAATGGAGAACCATGAGAAGCTGATTTCGCTGATTTGTTAGGTGAACCAAACCCAATGACTGTTTTCACTTCAATTAATGTTGGACGATCAGATGTTTTTGCTTCTTTAATCGCTTTATTAATTTCTACTAAATCCATGCCATCCTTTACGTAAATCACATTCCAGCCATAAGCCTTGAATCGATCTTCCACACTTTCAGAAAATGATTCATGAAGATCTCCATCAAGTGAGATATCATTTGAATCGTACAGTACAACAAGACGATTTAACTTTAAGTGACCAGCTAATGACGCCGCTTCTGCTGATACCCCTTCCATTAAATCCCCATCGCCACAAATAGCGTACGTATAATGATCCACAATCTCATGATTTGCCGTATTATATGTTGCTGCTAAATGACGCTCTGCCATTGCCATCCCAACAGCCATGGCAATGCCTTGACCGAGGGGTCCCGTCGTAGCTTCTACACCTGGTGTATGACCGTATTCAGGGTGTCCTGGTGTACGGCTTCCTAACTGACGAAACGATTTTAAATCATCAAGTGTTACATCATAACCTGTTAAATGTAATAGGCTATATAAAAGCATGGAACCGTGTCCAGCTGACAAAACAAAACGATCGCGGTTTGTCCAGTTTGGATTCGCTGGATTGTGATTCATGTGGTTCGCCCACAAATCCAACGCCATAGGAGCTGCGCCCATAGGCATACCTGGGTGACCAGAATTGGCTTTCTCAATACTATCAATGGAAAGTGTTCGAATCGTATTTACCGCTAATTCTTCAATATTTTTATTCATATGTAACACCCTTTCATTCTTCTTACGTCTCCATCATAAACAAAATAAAAAAAATGTACAAGCCTGACAGAAGCTTGTACATTAATGAAGTCGAGTTTGCTTTTGTGCTTTACTGTCTTTTAGCTTTTGTGGCGTTACGTCGCTACCCTTTTCGTCTACGACTTTTACAGAATGAAGCTGATTTTTAAACGCTGAACGAAATGTACTTAAATACTCTTTACGTAAAGCTTGTTGTTCTTCTTTTTGGGCTTTCGTTAAGCCGGTTGTTTTCGCCAAGTGAGAAAGCTCATTTATACGGTTTAGCTTCGTTTTTGGTAACAATGACAATCACCTATCCTTTTGTTGCCATCATAGCATCTTCAATGCTTTAGTTCAAATGATCGGTTTCTGCTTGTATATGCTGTTGAAACCGCCGGTGTACAGTCGCTTTTGAGCAATCATACCCTAGCCCTTTTAAAGTTAATGCAATTTCATGGAACGTTAATTTTTTATCTCGCAGACGAATAATTTCATCTATTGGAAGGTCTTTTTTGCTTCGGCCCCCAAGACTACCACCACTCAAGTTCCGTTCTGGTCGATAGCCATTTTTAACAGCCACCTTCATGCCTCGCTTAATTTTCAAATTATGTAGTCTTCGCTGATACTCTTCAACAATAGCTACAATTTCGAACACCATCTCATCTGCTTCAGACAAATGGATAGTACCTTGATCATGGCACGTATATACAGTAATACCATACTTTTTTAATTGATATAAAATAGCTGTTTTTGCTCTTCCTCTACCAATTCTCGTATCATCGGTTACGACTAAATGGGTAAAAGATCCTTTTTTTGCTTGATCTAAAATAAGAAGTAGTTGGTCTCGATCTAAGTCGTAGCCGCTCGCTACATCATGGTAACACTCGTTTACCTCTAATTGATGTTGCCGAGCCATTTCATAAAGTTCCTCTTCCTGTCGCGCTAAAGAAGACTGCTGTTGATCTTTTTCTGTACTTACACGACAATATAAAATGGCTTTCTTTCCTTTCATGCTACTGCTCCCCTTTACTCAAACGAATACCCCTCATAATCATATAAAACTTCTGGACTCTCTAGTTGATCATGATGGTCTTCACCTTGTTCTCTATTATCTCGATCTATATCAAAAGATAGCAAACTACTGAACATAAATAAAATAGTCATAACCCCTGCAATAATAATACCTTTTTCTTGATTATTCTTCACTATAAGATCACCCGTTCGTAAGAATATTTGTTCTTACATGAGAATAACTCGAACTATTGTTCGTGTCAACCCTTTTTAGAACTTATGTTTGCGTTCGTATGTTCGATGTGCTACAGTAAGGATACGAATACATAGAAAAAGCGGGTGATGAGGAGTGTCTAAATTATCTACTAGACAAGAAGAAATACTATTATTTATTAAAGACGAAGTGAAAAAGAAAGGCTATCCACCTTCCGTTCGTGAAATTGGAGAAGCAGTTGGATTAGCATCAAGCTCTACTGTACATGGCCACCTTGCACGACTTGAAAAGAAAGGCTACATTCGCCGTGATCCAACAAAGCCAAGAGCAATCGAAGTTCTTTCCCTTGAAGCAGCAGCAGATGAAGCGGTAATTATTCGTGAGAAAACCCGCTACATTCCTGTTATGGGGAAAGTCACCGCCGGTAGTCCAATTACGGCAATTGAGAATGTGGAGGACTATATTCCACTTCCAGATCATATGGCTGGTCATGAACAAGTGTATGCCCTTGTTATTCAAGGGGAAAGTATGATTGAAGCTGGCATTCTGGATGGGGACCAAGTATATGTGAAACAAACGCAAACAGCAGATAATGGTGATATTATAGTAGCCATGACTGACGAACATGAAGCGACTGTTAAACGATTTTTCCGTGAGAAAAACTACATTCGCTTACAACCAGAAAATTCAACAATGGACCCAATCATCTTGGACAACTGTACGATTCTTGGAAAAGTCATTGGTGTATTTCGCACCATCCAATAAGAAAAGCACTGGGAGGTCCCAGTGCTTTTTTACTGTTCATTTACCGACTCTTTTCCTTGCTCTTCTTTCTTCTTTTCCTGTGCTAACAACCATTTCAGTACCGCAGCTGTTAGCAAAAATAACACGCCTGCGCTAATAAAGACATAGGATATACCAAAACTAGCTGCGAGTAATCCTCCTGATACTGGACCTAACACATTCCCTAAAAAACGAAAGCTTTGATTATAACCGAGCACTTCCCCTTGCATGGAGATTGGACACGCTTGACGAATAAATGCGGTTGTACAAGGAATTAAGCCACCCACTGCTAATCCGAAAATAAAGCGTAATACAATTAACTGCCACAAAGAATCCACAAAGCCTTGAGGGATAAAAAAGAGGCCTGACAAAATTAAAAGTAAAAGCATGACTTTTTCATGGCCAATACGATCTCCTAGTTGTCCCCACTTTCTTGTCGATAGTAAATTACCGAGCCCAGTAATCGAAAAAGCCACTCCTGCTAAAAAGGCCATATTTTCTGTTGAACTGGTCAAATCATTTACAAATAAAGCGAGTAATGGTTGAATGCTAAACAACGCCATCTGGATAATGAGCGCAACGACCATTACCATGAGAAGGATCGGGGACCCCACGATAAACTGGATCACTTCTCTCGCAGAATACCGCTTTTTCTTTTCTCCTTTTTCTTCATAAATCACTTCTTTGACACCGAAAACGACTAAAAACGAAGCTAAAGTCAAGATTGAAGCCGTCAAAATAAAGGTTAGCTCCATTCCAACAGTGTCTGCAATTAGCCCGCCAAATAGTGGTCCTAGTAAACCTCCTGATACAGTTCCGGTTTGCAACGTTCCAAGAGTCTCTCCAGCTGTACGTTTACTACTTTGAGCGGCAATTAACGCCATAGAAGCAGGAATAAACCCTGTTGCTAAGCCCATAAAGGCGCGCAAAACAAACAACGCTTCAACAGAATTCACATAGCCCATTAAAAAGACAGAAATGGCAATGCCGAATCCTGTTCCAATTAATACTTTCTTTCGTCCATATCGATCGCCAATTCTACCCCATATCGGTGCAACAAGAAACGCTACTAAAAAAGAAACACCGAACACGAAACCCGACCATCTTTGTACATCTTCACCTGAATATTGTCCGAACGATTCAATGTACAAGGATAAAAAAGGGATGACCATCGTCATGCTTGCACCAACAAACAGGTTGGCAAACCACATAATAAGTAAGTTACGCTTTTCTGCTTTTATACCGATCACCTTCGTTACATAAGGATCTTCCTTATTATTTCGCAACTCTAAATATATGCGAAAAAAAAACAGCCGTCAAACCTCTTTTACGGGCTAAATCCGTAAAAAAAGGATTAAAACAGCTACTTTCCTTCCTCTTGATTCTTTTTTCACACATCTTGAAAAAAGACATAACTTATTAGTAACCACTACATAGGAGGCGAATGGAATGGATCTCTCAGATGAAATGGTGTTACTCATTACCATTCTTGTGCTGTTTATCTTATTAATTATTGTTGGCATTATTTTGTTTTACCTATAGTTAGCGTTCAACTACTTTAACGGCGTCATTGAATAAGTCATTTTAAAACAAGGATAAGGTTTGATACCGAATTTCAACAAGGTTTGTGACACTTAAGCCAAGCAGTCGCACTTGACGATCCACCGTTCCATAAGAAAGCCATAGTTCTTGTGCATACCTGTATAGATCATCCCATTTATGAACGTAATCAGGCAAGCTAATACGTCGTGTAATCGTATCAAATGAACGATAGCGAATTTTAATAACGATGGTTTTTCCTTGTTTCTTTACGCGCTCAAGAGAGGATTGCACTTCTTCAGCAAGCACACGTAACTTTAACAAGACGTCTTCATCTGTCATTAAAGGTTGAGAATACGTATGTTCCTTCCCTACTGATTTACGATCCCGGTGTACTTTTAACCGATTATGATCAATTCCCCTTGCACGCTTATAATATGAAAGACCTGCTTTACCAAAGTGATGAACAAGATCAAGTTGGGATAACTGATACAAGTCATTTCCTGTATAAATGTGCAAACCATGCATTTTTGCAGCTGTTTTCGGACCAATTCCAGGAAATTTTTCAACTGGCAATTCTTTTATAAACGCTTGTGCTCGATCAGGTGGGATAACCGTTAACCCAGCCGGTTTCTTTATATCGGAAGCGATCTTAGCAAGAAATTTATTATAAGAAACACCAGCAGAACTTGTCAGACCGGTCTTTTCCCAAATCTCACGTTGAATATGCCGAGCTAACTTGCTCGCGCTTACTTCTCCTAAACGATTTGTTGTTACATCTAAATACGCTTCATCAATTGACATCGGCTCTACTAAATCGGTGTATGCAAGCATAACCTCACGAACGCGCAAAGACGCCTCTTGATATGCTTTATAATTGCCCGATATAAAAATCCCCTCTGGACAGCGCTTGTACGCTTCGTAAGCGCTCATGGCTGAATGAATGCCGTACTTCCTAGCTTCATAATTTGCTGTGGAAACGATGCCTTTTCCTCCTGTTTTTCTTGGGTGCTTTGCAATGATAACAGGTTTTCCTTTTAAAGACGGGTTATCCCGTTCCTCTACAGATGAAAAAAAAGCATCCATATCAATGTGAATGATTTTTCGTGACGTATCCCGATATGGCTCAGGTAACTTAAAATTTTCATTTGCCATAACAAACCCGCCTCTTTCATTTGTTCTCGTACCTACTATTATAGGCGAACGTATGATCGAAGTCAATGAAGCGCCTTCTTCCATATATAGTAAAAAACCCTCAACACAAGATGTGTCAAGGGCTTCCTCTTTTAGTAGTTCTGCATGAATTGTTCTCTTTCCCACGGATGGACTTGGGTACGGAACATATCCCACTCAATTTCTTTCGCTTCAATAAAGTGTTCAACTGCATGCTCACCTAGTGCTTGAACGAGGGTCTCGTCTTTTACTAAGCTCTCAAGCGCTTCGCCTAGTGAAGCCGGCAATGCTTTAATGCCTTCTTCTACACGCTCTTCCTTGCTCATTACATAAATGTTTCGATCCGTCGCTTCTGGAGGCGTCATTTTACGCTTGATACCATCTAAACCAGACGCTAACATAACAGCCATCGCTAAATACGGGTTAGCAGATGGGTCTGGACTACGTACTTCAATACGTGTTGATACACCGCGTGAAGACGGAATTCGAATAAGTGGCGAACGATTACGCATTGACCAAGCAATATAAACGGGTGCTTCGTAGCCTGGTACTAGACGCTTATACGAGTTAACGATTGGATTCGTAATGGCTGTAAACCCTTCAGCATGTTCCAAAATCCCACTTAAAAACTGCATAGCTGTTTTGCTTAACTGACTTTCAGTTTTCTCGTCATAGAACGCGTTGCCCTCTTTCGTAAAGAGCGACATGTTTAAATGCATTCCAGAGCCGTTAACACCAAACAACGGTTTCGGCATAAATGTTGCGTGAAGACCATGCTTACGAGCAATGGTTTTAACGACAAGCTTAAACGTCTGAATGTTGTCGCATGCTGTAATCGCATCGGCGTATTTAAAATCGATTTCGTGCTGACCAGGTGCAACCTCATGGTGAGAGGCTTCAATATCAAAGCCCATGTCTTCTAGTTCTAGTACGATGTCACGACGACAGTTTTCACCAAGATCAGTTGGTGCTAAGTCAAAGTAGCCACCTTTATCATTTAACTCAAGGGTCGGCTCGCCTTTTTCGTCATTTTTAAATAAGAAGAACTCCGGCTCTGGGCCAATGTTAAAACCTGTGAAGCCTAATTCTTCAGCTTGTTTTAACACCCGCTTAAGAATTCCACGTGGATCTCCATCAAATGGTGTTGGCTCTTCTCCTGGTTTACCTGGTTGATAAATATCGCAAATTAATCGTGCTACTTTCCCTTTTTCCGGTGTCCATGGGAAGATGACCCACGTATCTAAATCCGGGTAAAGGTACATATCTGATTCTTCAATTCTTACAAATCCCTCGATAGAAGATCCATCAAACATCATCTTGTTATCCAGCGCTTTTGAAAGCTGGTCCACTGGAATTTCTACGTTTTTAATCGTTCCTAGTAAGTCTGTAAATTGTAGACGAATAAAGCGTACATTTTCGTCTTGTGCAATGCGAACAATGTCTTCTCTTGAATAATTTGGCAACGCATTTGCTCCTCTCACTCTGTTTTTATATGTAGAAAAGGACATAAACTCCTTTTTACATGACTTTTAAACGATAAGCTATGTACGTATCGTACTAAAGGCTTTTTTGTTCGTCAAGAAAAGTCCTTATTTCCTGTCTTCCTTTTCCCAATGGTTGCTAAACGTCTTTTCTACTGCTTTCGTAACAGCAAGCTTTACATGTTCATAGGTTAAGCCACCTTGAACATAAGCAGTAAATGGCGGTCGCAGTGGACCATCAGCGGTTAATTCGATACTTGCACCTTGAACAAATGTACCTGCCGCCATAATCACATCATCTTCATAACCTGGCATATAGCTCGGTGTTGGTGTGACGTGGGCATTCACAGGAGATGTGTGCTGAATGGACTGACAAAAGGCAACCATTTGCTCAGCTGTATCAAAATAGACCGCTTGAATTAAATCTGTGCGTGTTTGACTCCAACGAGGTGATGTCTTCATCCCTACGTCCTCTAATAAAGCAGCTGTAAAATGAGCACCTTTCACGCTTTGGGCGACCACGTGTGGGGCTAAAAAGAAGCCTTGATACATGTCTGTAAGTGTCCCAAGTGTTGCCCCTCCTTCAGCACCGATGCCCGGTGCAGCTAAACGATAGGAGGCTAACTCTACAAAATTCTGCTTCCCAACAATGTACCCACCAGATTTAGCGATGCCGCCACCTGGATTTTTAATTAACGAACCTGCCATTAGATCAGCACCAACGTGACAAGGCTCTTTTGTTTCAACAAACTCTCCATAACAATTATCTACAAACACGATCACATCTTCTTTTATTGACTTTACGTAAGCGATAATATCTGCTAGTTCAGCAATCGTAAAGGAGGGACGATCTCCATACCCTCGTGAACGCTGAATTCCTATTACTTTCGTCTGTGCATGAATCGCGTTTCGAATACCTTGCTTGTCCATTTTACCGTTCATAAGATCAACTTTGTTGTAGCCAATTGAATAATCACGCAGCGAGCCCTTACCATTTCCTCGAATACCGACAATTTCCTCGAGGGTATCATAAGGCGTTCCGCTAATGTATAGCAATTCATCTCCAGGACGTAATAGACCAAAAAGCGCTACAGCTATGGCGTGTGTACCAGAAACAAGCTGATGGCGGACTAAACTCGCTTCTCCTCCAAACACATCTGCATAAATTGCTTCTAACGTCTCTCGCCCTGCATCATCATATCCATAACCTGTTGAAGGAGTGAAATGAAAATCGGCGACTTGATGGGTCGCAAAACTTTCCATCACTCGGTTCTGATTAACTAGAGCAACGTCATCCACCTGTTCATGAATCGACTTTATTTTGTCTTCTGCTCGTTTGACAAGCGCACTAACTTCTTTTGAAAATAATGATTCCATACGTTGTGTCTCTCCTAATTAAATTCAATCCTCTTAAGCTTATCACGTCCTAAAAAAGAAAGAAATAAAATGGCGCAATGACACGCATCTTATTTCCTAAATGTGAAATCTTCTTTTCGTAATGTCTCAAGTTCTGCTTTTGTAAACTTATCTTCTTTTAACACCCGAACCGCTTGAAGACGAATGGCTTCTTCCACCAGATTCCTTATATAACGTCCGTTACTAAACGCATACGTTTCCTCTACTAGCACCGTTTTAATATGCTCACGACAGCGGTTCAATGCCTCTTTTTCAATCGTATAGTCTCGTTCTTTCGCCATTCCAATGAGCATTTCAATCAGTTCTTCTACCGAATAGTTAGGGAACGTAATTGAGATTGGAAAACGAGACGGCAAGCCTGGGTTTAGGGACAGAAAGAAATCCATTTCTTTAGAATAACCAGCTAATATAAGCACAAATTCATTTGCATGATTTTCCATTCCTCGAACGAGTGTATCAATCGCTTCTTTGCCAAAGTCTTTTTCCCCGCCTCTAGAAAGAGAGTACGCTTCATCAATGAAAAGAACACCTCCTTGAGCTTGCTTTAAGACATCCCTTGTTTTCTGCGCAGTGTGCCCAATATACTCACCAACAAGGTCAGCTCGCTCCATTTCAATAAAGTGCCCTTTTGAAAGAACATTCATTTCATGTAAAAAAGAAGCAATAAGCCGAGCAACCGTTGTCTTGCCAGTGCCGGGATTGCCTTTAAAAATCATGTGCAACACTTGTTTCGGTGATTTTAAGCCAACTTCCTTTCGTCGTTCACTAATGTAAATCCATGCGTACAGTTCTTTCACAAGCGCTTTTATCTCTTTTAAGCCGATATAGTTTGCAAGTTTCTGTTCAAATCGAACGAGAACTTCATGCTTTTCTTTTTCTTCAACTGACACAAACCAATCTGTGCTCGCACGCTTTTCAGGAGATTTATTTAACACGACGTTAATCCGCGCATTATTCTTCATTTGATGATTTGACATGGCTAGTAAGACCTCCCTTGAAACCTTATCACTCCTACTACTATACGTGTAAGAAGACAATGCGTGATAAACACCCAAACGATGCATCCTCTTCTTTATCTTATGGCTACAGCAGAAAAACCATGCCTCTAATCCTTCCCATAGACATTTACACGATCTTTGTTAAAATTTAAAGAAAAGGGGGAGTTGGATGGATCTATTGTCGTGGAAAAACGTGTTTTTAGATCAACTTGCTCTAAAAGGGAGAAAACAGGCTACGATTCGTCGCTATGACTATGATTTGCTTGATTTCTTTCAATGGTTAGAAGAAAAGCCCTTTCATACGTTAACAACAGAAGAAGTGGAAGCGTTCTATCATCACTTGCTGATGTCACGTCAATATAAAGTACGCACAATCCGCCGAATCTCTTCTGTACTTCGTCGCTTTGCGCTGTTTTTACTTGAAGAAGGCTTCTTACAAGATCACCCGTTACTTCATCACGAACCACCATTATTAAACCTTGAACCATTAAATAGGAATGAGTGGATTAGTCAAAAGGAAACATCCATTCTGCTTAAAACAAGCCATTCAGAACGAGGGTTAACAGAGAACCAACGGATAGCTCGACCACAATTAACAGAACGAAATTATACCATTTTGCTGCTTTTAACGAATTATGGCATCACATTAAGTGAAGCATGTGCACTAACAATGAAGGATACATCTTTTATTCAACAGACCATTATTGTGGGTTTAGATGCATCCAAACGAACACTAACGTTAGAGGATGACCACGCTAAACAACTTTATGTTTATTGGAGTAGCATCCCAGAACCTGTTCGCCCTCGAATGCATACAGATGACTCATTCTTTGTTGCGTTTGATTTTACAAGGCGAACCTATCACTGGTCTTATGAAAACGATCGCCCTAAAGCGTTAACTGCCATTGCCCTTCAAAAAATGATTCGCACAGAAGTTGCACGTGCCCATTTACGGAAAGGCATTTCTGCACAGCATTTTCGTAATTCGTATTTACTGCGATCATTGCTCCACTCTGGG
Source organism: Shouchella oshimensis (assembly GCF_002019765.1). GTDB lineage: Bacteria > Bacillota > Bacilli > Bacillales > Bacillaceae_D > Shouchella > Shouchella oshimensis. The sequence continues at coordinate 1,859,778 of NZ_KV917380.1, read as the reverse complement.
CATGATCATCAGCTACAGCGTAAACTCGGATTAAAAAGCCCGTTGTCTCTTCGCCGTTATGTACTGACAGTTTCCCGATTAACGACAAAAGAAAAGGCGCTTTTACTTCCAAATCAATAAAAAAGATCTCTTGAACCATGGTTCAGAGATCTTTTTTATTCTTTTATACGTCCGTTTCACTTTTTAATTGGACATTTTTTTGCGGTGCAAATGTTGAAATGGCATGCTTATATACAAGCTGCTGCTTTCCTTCTGTTTCAATAATGACTGTAAAGTTGTCAAATCCCTTTATTGTGCCACGAAGCTGAAACCCATTTAATAAAAACATCGTGACTGGAATCGATTCCTTTCTTAATTGATTTAAAAATTGATCTTGAATATTCACCGTTGACTTCATAACGATAGCCCCTCTCTCTCTATATGTTTCTATCTTAGTTATTCGAGTCCATTCTTGAATTTCCTGCAAGAAAAATCGACGACTTTCGGTAAAATTTCTTCAATTGTTTGGGACGTAACATCAAACCATTCTGCCTGACTTTTATTTTTAAACCAAGTGAGTTGTCTTTTTGCATATTGACGCGATCGAGTTTTAATTTGCTCAATCGCTTGTGACAATGATTGTTCTTGATTAAAGTAAGCATACAATTCTTTGTACCCAATTGCTTGAATGGCTTGACCTTTAATGCCTGCTTTATACAAAGCCTCTACTTCTTCAACAAGCCCTAGCTCCATCATACGATCTACACGCTGATTTATACGACTATAAAGAAGCTCTCTATCCATTGTTAGACCAATTAACGCACTATGAAAACGAGGCACCGATTGTTCTTCCTCCCTTTCAGAAAAACGACAACCTGTAGTGTGAAGGACTTCTAAAGCACGGATGACACGTCGTTCATTGTGAGGATGAATGGATTCAGCTGCTTTTGGGTCCTTCTCTACAAGTAGCTGAAATAGAGCAGTCCCTCCCTGTTTTTTAGCGAATGTTTCAAGCTCTTGTCTATATGCTGGATCACTTTCGGCTTTAGAGAACGATAAGTGATGGGTAATAGCTTGGACGTACAAACCTGTACCGCCAACCATGATTGGCATTTTGCCTTTGGCCTTTACATTCGAGATTGCTGCTAGTGCACGGTCTTGAAAGCTCGAAACTGTCCATGGCTCCGTTGGGTGCAGCATATCAATTAAATGGTGAGGTACACGTGCTCTCTCTGCATCAGTTGGCTTCGCCGTTCCAATCGTCATATCCTGATACACTTGCATAGAATCAGCATTAATGATTTCACCTTGTAACGTCTCGGCTAAACGAATACTTAATTCGGTTTTTCCGACTGCGGTTGGCCCAACAACTGCAATTAATGGCTCTTTATTCAATAAAATACTTCCTTCCACTCTCTCATTCATCGATTAATAATCCCATATTGAAACGATGCATTTACTCGTTTTTCTACTGAAAAACCGAACGTTGCAAACAAATCACTTTTCGTGTGGTTTTTTAAAACGACTTTTTTTCGCGCAACTCGTTTTGCTTCTTCAACCATAGTGGCTGTTAACGATTGGTAGGATGCAAATTGTTTTAGCCCTGCTATACCAGGAGAGTGTAAACGAACATCAAACATCGGATCAAAGTAAACAACATCCACACTTTTAGACTCGCTATTTTGCAAATAAGAGAGATTATCTGTATTCGTGACGTTTATCTGCCTTAGAGCATCGTTAAAACGATCATCGCCTCCACGCCAATTTGCAAGACCATGACCGACGACAAATGCTACATAAGGATTGGCTTCTAATCCAACAACCTTTCCGTTGTGACCGACTGCCAATTGTGCCATTGTAGCATCTGCTCCCATACCGAGTGTAGCATCAATAAAGGTGTCTCCTGGATGTAACTCTGTTGCGGCTAGAAAAGGATCATTGCCTGAGTTTCGCCATTGTTTGTAGCGTAGAAAAGCACCATTCGGGTGATAATAAAACGGCTCGGCCCCTTGTTGTTTATGCAAAATTAGTTTGTCTTTCGCAACAATTAACAAGGGCTGTTCACCAAATTCTAAATAAAAATCTTCGATGGCGCGATCATCTCGATCAATAAACGTACCGTTAAGTGATGGTAAATAAGACATCGCTTCCTCTTTTAAACGATCCACTTGCTTTCTTGCTGTTGTTACAATCACGTTTGTTTGCCCCTTACATTACACGTTTAAACATTTTTTCTAGTTCATAGGTGGAGAAATGAACCAAAATCGGACGACCATGTGGACATGTATAAGGCTCTTCACATCGTCTTAACGTTTCCAACAGTTCAAATATCTCATCATGCCGCAAATGCCGATTCGCTTTAATTGCCGCTTTGCAGCTCATTAAAATAGCTGCTTCTTCACGTAACCGGTACAAGTCAATTCGTTTAGTCCCAAGCAACTGGTCTATAATTTCCCGAATAGACGACTCTTCTTCTCCCTTTGGAAACCAGGTTGGGTGGGACCGCACAACATACGTATGATGACCAAATGGCTCAAGGGATAACCCTACCGCTTCTAATTTCTCTTGTGATTCTTGAATCATAGCTGCTTCTCTGGCGGTAAATTCAAGTGTCAGTGGTACGAGTAAATCTTGTAACGTTGGCGATGGCTCACTTAGTTTTTTACGAAAATATTCATATTTAATCCGTTCCTGTGCGGCATGTTGATCTATTAAGTACATCCCGTTATCGTTTTGTGCAACGATGTAGGTTCCATGCATTTGTCCAACTGGGTACAAAGGCGGAATGGTTGACGCATTGATTGTTTCTTCAGGTTCATCTTGTTTGACTTCAGATTGAACCACTGGCGTTGCTTCAAGCAATTGCTCCTTTTCAGCTTGACCTTCCTTTTGTTGATGGAAGTGCTGTTCTGGCATCGCAACTGGTTCCTCAGTCTTAGCAGTCGTTCTCAGCGAAGCAACATGACTCGACGGTTTCTCTTTATACGAATCAGTTTCTTCATGAACCGCTGCATGTGTTTCCTGTGGCACTTCTGCTCGGTCTTGGTAGCGTAAGGAAAATGCCAGTTGTTGTGACGTTTGCTTCTCGACTACTGGCTTTGGTGATTGTGGAATTAATGTTTCCTGTGAAAATACTTCTTTAATTGCAGTCGTCATTACGTCGCCAAGTGCCTCTTCTTTACTGAGCCGCACTTCAAGCTTCGATGGGTGTACGTTCACATCAATTAATGTTGGGTCCATTTCAATTTTCACTATTGCTAATGGATAACGACCAATCGGCAACAACGTATGATATCCTTGTTGGATGGCTTGCGCCAACTTATAGTTACGAATATAGCGCCCATTAATAAAGATGGACATGTATTGTCGACTCGCTCGAGTTAGTTCTGGCTTAGCCACATAACCAGACACCGTATAATCAAGGGACTTCCCTTCAATCGGCACCATCATTGAAGCAGTTTGACGACCATACACTTCAGCCACAACTTGTAAGAGTCGGTCGTTTCCAGTTGTGTTTAAAATCGTTTTACCATCACTTGTGTAGTGAAAAGAAATAGCAGGGTAGGCCAACGCCATTCGATTGACAACATCACTTACATGACCAGATTCAGTCAATTTTGTTTTTAAATACTTTAATCGTGCCGGTGTATTATAAAATAAATCTTTAATAACGATGCTTGTCCCTTTTTTCGCACTCGATGGCTGTCGTTGAATCACTTCACCCCCGTGTAAGGTTAACTCTACTCCTTGTGTTCCCGTACTCGTTTGCACGGTTAGAGTCGATACCGACGCAATACTTGGCAAAGCCTCTCCTCGAAAGCCTAGCGTACGAATGGAAAACAAGTCGCGATCGTTTTGTATTTTTGAAGTGGCATGGCGTAAAAATGCCGTCTCCACTTGATCTGAAGGAATGCCATGTCCATTATCAACAATACGAATCGATTCCATACCGCCCTCTACAATTTCAATCAAAATGTCCGTTGCACCCGCATCAATAGCATTTTCTATTAGTTCTTTCACAATAGAGGCAGGACGTTCAACCACTTCCCCAGCGGCTATTTTATTTGATAAAGAATCATGTAACTGGCGAATGACTTTCACTGCACACACCTCATTTCTTTCTTAACTGCATTTGCCATTCGTTCACCTTTTTGATGACGTCAAATGGTGTGACGTGCAACAAATCTAATTCCTGTAACGCCTTTAAAACGCTTTGTTCTTTTTTTGTTTTGCCATCCTTTTTCTCTTCTTTTATTTGAAACAAACTTAATTGCTCGGCCTCTTCGTAAGTGGCAGCCAATTCTTCGTGAGTGACTGTATGCTGTTGTGTAGCATTTGTTGGTTTTGCTTCAAACGTCAGCAACAATTCATTTGCTCGTTTTGTTACAGAATCAGGTAAGCCAGCCAGTTCTGCAACGTATACGCCATAACTACGATCGGCTGCACCTTCAATAATTTGATGTAAAAACACGACTGTACCGTCTTCTTCAGCAGCAGAAACATGGACGTTTCGTAATGTTGGAATGGATTTTGCCAGGTCCGTCAACTCGTGATAATGAGTGGAGAACAACGTCTTTGCACCAATAGATTCATGGATGTATTCGATAATAGCCTGTGCTAAAGCCATCCCGTCATACGTTGATGTTCCACGACCAATTTCATCTAGTATAATCAGGCTATTTGGTGTCGCCTTTGTTAAGGCATCCTTTGTTTCCATCATTTCGACCATAAACGTACTTTGTCCACTCGCTAAGTCATCTGCGGCACCAATTCTCGTAAAGATCCGATCAAAAATTGGCATCGTTGCTTTCTTCGCAGGTACAAAACTTCCAATTTGAGTTAGGATAGCGCTAAGTGCAAGCTGACGCATATAAGTAGATTTACCACCCATATTCGGTCCAGTGATAAGCAACATATCTCGCTCATCTGTTAAATCAATATCATTTTCAACATATGTTCCCCGCTGAATCACGGTTTCAACCACTGGGTGCCGACCTTGAATGATATCAATTTGACGTGTTTCCGTTACATTTGGTTTTACGTATTGTTGTTTTTCGGCTACCATCGCAAAGCTTGCAAGTACATCCATTTCACTAATTTCTGTAGCCAGTTTTTGCAAAGATGGTACATACTCTTGCACAATTGTACGAATATCGATAAACAATTGATATTCTAGTTCTGTAAGCGATTCTTCTGCCTCTAGTATTAATGCTTCTTTCTCTTTAAGTTCAGGCGTAATATAGCGTTCTGCGTTTGTTAACGTTTGCTTACGCTCATACCTTCCTTCTGGTAATAGGTGGGTATTCGCTCGTGATACTTCAATATAGTAGCCAAAGACTTTGTTATAACCGACTTTTAATGAGCGAATTCCAGTAAATTCTCGTTCTTGTTGTTCCAGTTGTGCAATCCACTGTTTTCCATTTTTACTCGCATCACGGTAGCGATCAAGCTCTTCATTATAGCCATCAATAAGAATGCCGCCATCGGTTAGCGAAATTGGCGGGTCTTCCACTATACTGTTCGTTAATAAATGAACAAGAGTTTCATATGTTTCAATAGATTGTAGCCAATTTTTATTAATCGCTAAACTGTCTAATTGGGCTTTTATATCAGGTAGCTTTTTCAAAGATCGCTTAAGCTGTACAAGTTCTCTCGCGTTTACACTTCCATAGGCAATACGAGCAGCTAAACGCTCTATATCATACACTTCTTTTAATAAGTCCCTTAGCGCTTCCCGTTCAAAAAAAGCATGATAAAATTGCTCAACAATCTCTTGGCGCTCTCGGATTGCTCTAGGTCGCACAAGTGGTCGGTCCATCCATTGTCGCATTAAGCGCCCCCCCATGGACGTAACCGTTTGATCAATAACAGACAAGAGCGATCCTTGCTTTTTCTTTTCTCTCAAAGTTTCCACTAGTTCTAAATTTCGTTTTGCGTGAATATCCAATTTCAAATAATCATCTGTTGATAGGAATGTAGCTTGTTGAAGATGGTGCAAAGATTGCTTCTGGGTTTCTACTAAATAATGAAGTAACCGAAAGTATGCTTTCTGTAAAACAGGATGGTCAATGTTCGTAAGCAGATGTTGATATTCATCTAGTGGCTCTTCATACTGCCGATAAGAAATGAGCATAGAACGATTATGGGCGAAAGAAGCATTCAACAGTTCTTCCACTTCAAAAGGCGCAACAACTTCCTTAGAGCGACTTGTAGCAATCTCATCTAATAAATCATCCAACGTACCATTAATAAGCGTGACATCACTTTCTCCAGTCGATAAATCACATCGAGCTACTCCAAACGTATCGTCTGCAACTGCAATCGCAACTAAAAAATTATTTTCTCTTTCTGATAATAGCTTGCTGTTCATGAGTGTTCCAGGGGTTAATAATTTTGTCACTTCGCGTTTAACGACGCCTTTAACCATTTTAGGGTCTTCTACTTGCTCACAAATGGCAACTTTGTAGCCTTTATCAATTAATTGGGTCATATAATTATCAGCTGAATGATGCGGGACACCGCACATCGGGATACGATCTTCTCCTTGACCTCTACCTGTTAGGGTAATTTCTAATTCTTTCGCTGCTGTCTGAGCATCTTCATAGAACATTTCATAGAAGTCACCTAATCTAAAAAAGAGAATCGCATCTTGGTAGTGTTCTTTTATCTCTAAGTATTGCTTCATCATTGGCGTCATTCTATACGTGCCTCCGTTAATCCTAAAATCTTACGTCATTATATCATAGTAAAGGGTCTCCCTTCATTCAAGAAAAAAAAGCCAGCTGTATCATGCAGCTCGGCTTAGGATTTATCAACTTCTTCTTGTAAAAAATTCGGATCAATTTGTTCATAATCATCATCAGATAAGTCACTGCCTAAAGCATCTAGTGGATACTCTTCAATCACTCCCTCTGGATTCACTGCAACAGCTACTTTTGTCTCTCCAATACACTCTACTACAAACTCTCGCTCTACTTGAACATCTACGGAATGACCATTTTCACTAATGACTGCTTCTAATGTGTTTGGTTGTTGGACAGCTTTTGCAACAACATCAAGCTCCTCAGAAATGACATTCTCATCTTTCATCGATAAAGGAACAATATCCGTGTAAGATACGGTTTGAGTCGCTACCTCTGTTTTTGTATTGTTTCCATATGAATACCAGACGTTAATATCGTACGTTCCGCTTACTTCAATGTTGTCTCCACGTTTCTTTGCACTATACGTATGATTAATGATCCAGCACCCTAAAATACTTGAAGGACGCTCTGTCGGTCGAATATGATGAGTAGCTTCAGAGAATTTCCGTCCTTTTCCACAGACCGCTTTCGTAATAATTTCACGATAACTTGATGAACTTCTTGGATCTGCCATCTTGTTCCCTCCATTCACAATTCACCTAAAGCCTATGCAGTCAGCACTCTTTATCCGTTCTGCGTGGCTTTAGATACACGCTTCTCTATTAAGCTATGTGCACCATGACTTGTTTAGACCAGCAAAAAACACCCTAATAAAAATTATTAGGGTGTTCCTAGGTTAGCACTGATGAAAGGGGCTTTTCGTCGTTGTGCCACGCATAACATCTCCGTCCATTGAACGAACAATCTCATCTGTCACACGTTTGGAAACGGTGTTGGTTATCACTTGTAGTAGTTCATTTACTTCAATTTGGCTACGTTTAAATTCTTGAACGAGCGGAATTTCATCAATTTGATTGTGAAGCTCATCAATTTTTGCTTCTACTTCTTTCATTGCTTCTAATTTACCGTAATGACGTAAATTAACAGCTTCCTTTTGGTGCTTTTTAATCTCAGCGATCATTTCTTGCACACGCAAATGCTCATTGATTTTCTTTTCTGCTCGTTTAAAGAAATCAACCTCTTCTGTTTGTGCAAGCATCGTTGCCAGTTCTTTTGCTTTTTCCCGAATGTCTTTTCGTGTATACAGTGTGCTCATTACACACGCACCTCCGCTGTTTCAATCATTTTTCCATTAAGAGACCATGTTTTAGCCTCTGTTACTTGAATATAGACAATCTCACCAATAACAGATTTAGGACCAACAAAGTTTACTAATCGATTTGTTCGCGTTCTTCCAGCTAATACATCAGGGTTTTTCTTACTTTCGCCCTCTACAAGAACTTCAACTACTTGATCTTGATAATCTAAGTTTCGTTTCTCAGATATGCTGTTTACAAGGGCATTTAAACGCGCGAGACGTTTCTTTTTCGTTTCCATCGGTACATTATCTTCCATTCGTGCAGCAGGCGTACCTTCACGAGGAGAATAAATATACGTAAAGGCTGCATCAAACTGCATCTCTTCGACTAATGTCAGCATGTCCTCAAATTGTTCGTCTGTTTCATTTGGGAACCCAACAATTAAATCTGTTGTGAACGAAGCATTCGGAATGGCTTTTTTAATTTTGCTTGCCAGGGTCACATATTGCTCTCGTGAGTACTTCCTTCCCATTAGTTTTAAAATCTCTGTATTGCCGTGTTGAACTGGTAGGTGAATGTGTTCAACTAAGTTTCCACCTTGAGCTAAAACCTCAATTAAATGATCGTCAAAGTCTCTTGGATGGCTTGTCGTAAACCGAACCCGAGGTATATCGATTTTATGGATCGCATCCATTAGTTCTCCAAGACCACCGTAGTCACCAGGAAGATCTTTGCCGTAAGCGTTCACGTTTTGTCCTAGTAATGTTACTTCTTTGTATCCTTGGCGAGCTAAGTCACGTACTTCGTTTATAATATCCTCTGGCAAACGACTTCGTTCTTTTCCTCGTGTATAAGGCACAATACAGTACGTACAAAATTTATCGCACCCGTACATAATGTTTACCCAAGCTTGCGTTTTATTTTGCCGTTTTCGCGGCATATTTTCCACAACGTCGCCTTCTTTTGACCATACTTCAACGACCATTTCTTTTCCAAAAATGGCTCCTTGTAGAAGAGTAGGCAAGCGGTGAATGTTATGCGTACCAAAAATCAAATCAATGTGCTGATGTTTCTGAAGAATGCGACTGACAACCGATTCTTCTTGTGACATACAACCACAAACACCAATTATAAGCTCAGGTTTCTCTAATTTTAACGGCTTTAAATGACCAATCTCTCCAAACACTTTATTTTCAGCGTTCTCACGAATGGCACATGTGTTAAGAAGAATAACATCCGCTTCACTCGTTTCAGTTGTCTCTTCAAAGCCCATTTCCAACAGCATTCCTGACATATTCTCTGAATCGTGTACATTCATTTGGCAACCGTATGTACGAATCAGAAATTTCTTCCCTTTTCCGAGATTCGCCAACTCAGATGGCACAATGTGATCCGGTCGAATCACTTGAACCTCTTCACGCTTTCGTTTACGACCAGAGCGATAGTTCGGTTGATCATAAATTGTAATGTCTCTACCTTTTATTTTAACTACCTTTTTTTCATCATCTTCTGATATAATCCGTGCATCACTAAAATCAAAGTAATGGCTGTAATCTTTCGCCTTCTTTTGATCAGACATTTCTATTGCTCTCCTTTCGTGCCAACAATCCATTCCCTCCATATTATACGTGGCAAAGCGGTAGAACACAATGACAACCGTTCTTTTCCTTTTCAATCGCGCTTCATGCGCATAATTTCGTTTAATGAATCATTGATTAATAGTAATCGTGCACACATCATTGGAGGGATCTACGATGATAACCATTCAAGAGAAACCGTTAAATACATCTTCTTTACCAGCTTTATCCCAAATCGAAACGGCTATTATTCAAAGTTTGGCTAGTCAAAGCGTCTCCTACAATTATGCATCTTTACAAGAATTAAGTTTCGAAGTTGCGTTACGAAAACATACGATTCAAGCTTCTATTGGCTTATTGCAAAGTGGAGCCCGTTTTGAATCATTTATGCGCTCAACTTGTAATCCTCGCTTTTGGAGACGAATGCCGAATGGGGCTTTTCAATTGAATCCTTATGTCCGCCCGTCTGACGCAATAGAGGATATCTTTCAAAATGGGCAGCTATATGGCTTTGAGTGTGCAACCGCCATAATTATTATTTTTTATAAAGCAGTAAAAGACTCCATTGATCAACGATCCTTTGATCAATTGTTTCAGCAACTCTACCTATATTCATGGGAGCATGATGAAGATTTGCAGTTAGAAACACGAGCAGGAACAGACTATGTAATCGGAGATTGTCTTTATTTTGATAACCCTGATTTTGCACCTCAGCACTCAGTGTGGCGTGGAGAAAATGTTATAAAGCTCAATGAAAATCTCTATTACGGTCACGGCATTGCTATTCGTTCATCTGAAGAAATCATCTATCATTTAAATCGTATGCGACGTCCTGGTGCGACTACCGAGGCTCATTTACTTCCTCAAGTAACACGGTTAAACTTTACTTTTGTGCGTACCTTTTCAAGCAGTGGCTATACACCACGAACGTCTCTTGATTCTGCCATTACGATCCAAACAAACCATCAAACAAGATTATCTTAAAAAAAGAGAGGAGATGTCATGGACACCTCCTCTCTTTTTAACGCGGTTCAATAATAAGCTTAATAGCTGTTCGCTCTTCCCCTTCAATCTCTATATCCGTGAATGCCGGAATACAAACGAGATCAATCCCACTCGGGGCAACAAATCCTCTTGCAATGGCAACTGCTTTTATAGACTGATTGAGTGCGCCTGCACCAATCGCTTGAATCTCTGCGGCACCTCGCTCACGAATAACGCCTGCCAAAGCTCCTGCTACTGAATTTGGTGTCGATTTTGCTGATACTTTTAACACTTCCATTTCTACCCCTCCTTAAGCAAATAACAGTTCGATCAATTCAAAATCGAATGGATGATGTCTAACAGGCTGTCTGCCTTATTACATCTATATTTGCTTAGAGGGACAGATATGCCTTAATAAATGGTTTGTTCGTCTGTTCGTGTAATTCTCTTAATGCTCGTTGCATTCATCGTCTTATCGTTAATAGTAATGATGCATGCATTTAACTGTCTTTTACCTTCTGCGACCTCAAAGCGAACCGGCATACTCGTTAGAAATTTATGCAGGACAGCGTGACGATCCATCCCTAAAATTCCATCAAGAGGGCCTGTCATACCAACATCTGATAAATAGGCCGTCCCTTGAGGAAGAATCCGTTCATCAGCCGTTTGGACATGCGTATGTGTCCCGATTACAGCACTTACACGACCATCTAAATACCAACCCATCGCTTGTTTTTCACTCGTTGTTTCAGCATGAAAATCAACAAAAATAACATCAGCTTCACCATTGATTTCAGCTAAAATGTCATCCACTTTCTTAAATGGACAATCAACCGGGTTCATAAACGTTCGTCCAAGTAAATTAATTACAGCCAGCTTAACTTGATTAATTTGAATGATTCGATAGCCAACACCTGGTGTTCCTTCAGGATAGTTTGCTGGACGAACGAGAGCCGTTGCATCATCTATAAACGAAAAGATCTCTTTCTTATCCCAAGAATGATTTCCGAGTGTCACAACCTGGGCTCCTTCAGCTAAAAACCCTTTGTAAATTTTCTCTGTAATCCCTTTTCCATGGGCTGCATTTTCGCCATTTATAATTGTCACTGTCGGTCGATGCTCTTGCTTTAACCCTTTTATATGTTTAGTGATCATCTCTCTACCAGGAGAACCAACAACATCACCAATAAATAAAATCTTCAAAAAACCCCTACTTTCCTTTTGATTTCCAAAAAAATAAAGTGGCTTTCGCCACTTTATTTAGCATATTCAACTGCGCGAGTTTCACGAATGACAGTCACACGAATGTGTCCTGGATAATCTAGCTCTTGCTCAATCTTCTTCGTAATGTCCCTAGCAAGACTGTGAGCTAGCGCGTCATCCACCACATCAGGTCTTACCATAATGCGTACCTCTCGACCGGCTTGGATGGCAAACGTCTTCTCAACACCATCGAATGATTCAGAGATCTCTTCTAGCTTCTCTAATCTTCGAATATATGTTTCAAGGGTTTCGCGTCTAGCGCCAGGTCGAGCAGCTGACAATGCATCTGCTGCTGCAACAAGCGTAGAAATAATGGATGTCGCTTCTACATCGCCGTGGTGGGAAGCAATCGCGTTGATCACAACTGGATGCTCCTTGTACTTCGTTCCAAGCTCAACACCAATTTCAACATGGCTTCCTTCCACTTCATGATCAATAGCTTTCCCAATGTCGTGCAATAAACCAGCACGCTTCGCTAATTTAACATCCTCACCAAGTTCAGCGGCCATTAAGCCGGTTAAATGAGCGACTTCCATTGAATGTTTTAAGACATTTTGACCATAGCTTGTGCGGAAACGAAGTCGACCTAAAATCTTTATTAAATCAGGATGAAGACCATGAACGCCTACTTCAAATGTTGTTTGTTCCCCATATTCGCGAATCGTTTCATCGACTTCTCTTCTTGATTTATCGACCATTTCTTCAATTCGAGCTGGATGAATTCGACCGTCTTGCACAAGCTTCTCTAACGCAGATCGTGCAATTTCACGACGAATTGGATCAAAGCCAGAAAGAATAACCGCTTCCGGTGTATCATCAATAATTAAATCAATACCCGTTAACGTCTCAAGAGCTCGAATGTTACGACCTTCGCGTCCGATAATGCGGCCTTTCATTTCGTCGTTCGGCAAATTCACTACTGAAACTGTTGTTTCGGCAACATGATCTGCTGAGCAACGTTGAATAGCGAGAGAAAGAATTTCTTTCGATCGCTTGTCCGCCGTTTCTTTTGCTTCAGCTAACTTCTCTTTAATGAGAAGTGCTGATTCTTGAGCTACTTCTTGCTCAACTTCTTGGCGTATGATCATTCGTGCTTCTTCTCGGCTTAAGCCAGACACCCGCTCTAATTCTTGTTTTTGGTCCAGCAGCAGCTGGCTCATTTTACTTTCCATCTCTTCAACTTGTCGTTGTTTTTTGGCGAGAGATTCCTCCCGTTTTTCTAATGACTCTTCTTTCTTATCGAGAGTTTCACTTTTCCGATCTAGAATCTCTTCTTTTTGAACCAAACGATGCTCTTGTTTCTGAATCTCATTTCTTCGCTCACGTACGTCGCGTTCTGCATCACTTCTTAGCTTGTGAACCTCGTCTTTCACTTCGAGAATCGCTTCTTTTTTGTTCGTTTCTGCTTCACGCGTCGCATCATCAATAATTTGCTTTGCTGCTTGCTCCGCACTTGAAATTTTCCGTTCAGCGATTGATTTTCGAACAAGATATCCAACAACTGCAAAAACTACAGAGAAAGCAAGTACAATGAGGCTTAGAACCAAGAGATTTAATTCAATGCTTGGCATCGTTACACCTCCCTTGCTATCCAATTGTTGGTTTAAATGTTTCACATTTGTTAATCAATAATGAATATATTCATAAAAATTCAACCTTGATACATTGTGTATCATCCATTATTTTACGCTTCACATCTTTTAATGTCAAGGGCTCGTCGCTTCTTCTACTTGGCTGATTCCATCCCGAATGGTAACGATAAATGCTTTATCTCCTGATTCCATTAAATGATGGTTGTGTGTAATCATAAGTATCTGTCGATCAAACATTGTCGCAAGGGACTTTAAAAACTCATATAAATAATGTGTATATTCACCTGACACATGTTTCCCCGGTTCATCTAAGAGTATCGGACCTGATTGCTTTGGTTGAGTTGTTTCCATTAGTGCGACACGTAAAGCAAGAGTGACAATGTCTACAACCCCACCCCCTCTAGCGTCTTGAGGTTTCGTTTTTATTTTCATACCATCGAAATTAGAGACAACAAACATTTCTGCCACCGCTCGATTACCGTGTTCTTCAAGTTCAATTTCAAAAGCAATCATTGGCCCAAATACATATTGAAGTGCGTTCGTTACTAATGTTTCCATTTGTTGTTTTGCTTGCTTTCGTGCATACTCTGCTGATTGCTGTAAGAGAACTCTTGCCTTTTCATATGTGTCGAGGGTTTCTTCATAGTCGTTTAAAGCCGCTTTAGCTTGCTGAATGGTCTCAAGAATAACGTTTCTCTTTTCATCTAAGCGCGTCCATTGATCGTTTTTCTCTCTTAATGCACGCTCAAGTGCAACAATGGATTCATGGTTAGTCACGTGCCATCAATTCTTTCGGAATAAGCGACCATGCCCGTTCCATTGATTGCTCAATCTCTGTCTCTAACTTTACAATTTCATCGTCTAAGTCTTCTGGCTTCACACCTAACTCTTCTAGCTCTTCAAGCAAACGTGTTTTTTGATTCTCTAATTCTTCTAGTTTCGCTTCTGCTCGATAACGCAGATCTTTTGCTTTATCAATGGCTTGCTTCATTTTATCTAAGTCTTGCTCCACTTGTTTCATGATAACTCCTCCTTCTGCTGTATTGGTTGTCCACATGTGGGACAAAGATGGAACGTGTTTAATGCTTCTGTATAACGAGCAACTTGTTCTTCTTCTTGTTGTTTGGAATGTGCTACGAACGCCGCCCCTTCTTCTAAACGCTTCTTTAAAAGAACAATTTTTTCTTGGTAGCGTGAAAGCAATTGAGTGCGTTCAAATGCTTGGGCAACACTTTCCGTTAACGGGTACGCTTGTAGAACCTTATGTGCACGTTGCTTTTTCTTCAATAACGCATTCTCTTCGTCAGTCATTTTTTGCAGCCGTTCAAAACGTTCTCGTAACTGTCGGGTTTTAAGTACTTTGTTGCGTACATCCGTTACATGTTCTTCATTAAACGATTGTAAAAAATGCGTACGCTCTAAGCGGGCGTTTAATGCTGTTATACTCTCTTTTACATATTCTTCACTCTTCTTAAACTGTTGCAATTTAAGAGTTTGAGATACATGATTTGCTAAAGCTCTCGCTAGCAGCTCAGCCTCCTCAATGGACTCTGTTTTTGTAAGCCACTTTTGACAGGTTGAAAGGTCTTTAGCGATACGTTGCCACTCTCTTTGGACAGAAGAAAGCTGGTAGCGCTTCGCTGTTAGTTGCTGTAAGTTTAAAAAAAGCACTTCCCATGTATCGAGATCTTTTATCTTGTGAATCGTTTGTTCTAGTTGACTCTTTTGACCTTTCAATTGCTTAAACTGTTCACTCAGACGCTTTAGTTCTTGAACCTTTTTTGCTTGATCCTTTACTCGTTCAAGCAAACGAAACCCTTCGTCTAACTGCTGCTTCGCTTGATCGAGAGGCTTAAATGGTTCCAACTCTTTCTCCGCTGCTTCTAATTCTTGTTCTTTCCACTTCACTCTTTGAGTTAACTGAGAAACGTCTTTAGATGTGTCACGAATAGCCATATCTAAATAATGAGCGCCACTCATTCGACCAATGGTTTTTGCTCGTATTGAACCAGTTTGTTCTAGTAGAAACGGTCCTTCTAATTGTTGGGCAATTTGCAACTGCCACTCATGATCCGCATCGATTCGAAACGGTCTCATTTGATGAGCATTTAAGACTTCTTCAGGCACAGATGAACCGAATCCTTCTAACACTAAATCCTCTTCACCCTTTTTTTTAATGATGTAGCGATTTTTTGATGATGTTCGTTCACGTACAAGTGTATGACCGTTTTCAAATTCGATTGTTACCCGTACAAAGTCCGCTCCAACTTTCAAAAAATCTGTCCCTCGTGGTTGATTAAAAAGAGCCCAGCGAATCCCTCTCAACACTGCTGTTTTCCCACTATCTGATTGTCCAACAACAACGTTTAACCCTTTTGATAAAGACAGTACTGTATCTAAATGAGATTGAAAATTTTCAAGCCGGACGGAAACCATTTTACTCAGTTTCATCACGCTCCCATCGCTCTTCTATAAGCGTCATACGTCTTAATGCTTCTTCTCTTACTTTTTCTTCCACATTAGACATAGCTGCAATTTCCCGAATAATGTCACCCATTTGTAGCGTTTCAAAATTTGCTTTTTCTTTCACTTGTTGAACAAAGGCATGGAGCTTTTCCTCTTGGTGACTCGCTTTTTCGACGTAGGATCGGTCTAAAACAGCTTCACCCTTTTGTGCTTTCAGCTGAATCTCTTTTAGTCTAATTCCAGCTTTGTCTACTTCACCAAGAATGACAGTTGGCATCCGCTCAATTTCTGTCCAATGGTTGTTTATTCGCGCAAGTGCCCCTGGGTTGCAAATAAATGTACCGTCTTTTTCCTTAATCCCAAATCCACTATGAAAATGTCCAGTGAAAATGACATCTGCAGTTGTTCCCCAAATATGATCAATTAAGGTATGAGACACTCCTTCTGGTAACGCTCTTTCAACGAGCATACTATGAACGAGGTGAATCAAATAGGTAGCATTCGTTTCATTAACAGGGTAATAATCCAGCTTTGGGTCTCGTTGATCAAGATCATAGTGGTAAGGCTGTCCAGATAGCTGAAGTCGAACACCCTCTTTTTCTACTACTACTGGTTGATCTGGGTGAATAAGAGTCATTATACCAAAAGCATCAAGTAGCCCCAGCATCGTTCGTGTTACGGTTAGAGGATTATGCCCGAATGTATCATGATTACCCGCTATTGCATAAATAGGCGCTTTAGCCTTCCTAAATAACTGCGCAAACTGACCAACTGTGCTCGGAGACAAATCAGGTCGGTCAAACACATCTCCACCATGGAGTAAAAAATCAACCTGATGCTCATTAGCTAAAGCCATTACTTGATCAATTTTATCTTTAATAGTATCAGGAAACGAATCTAAACGATTTTTCGGAGTTGTTCCACGTATATGGGTATCAGTAAAGTAGAGGAATGATATCATATTATATCCTTCGTTCCTTTCATTGCTAAACTATTTCTTTGTTTAAAGACTATCATTATGATAAAAGACTTTCCTTAACAAGCAGGAAAGTCTTTTATCTATCATTATTTTAAATCAAGAGGAACATCTTCAAAAGATTCTTTATCGGCTTCTTCTACTTTTGCTTCTCCATCAAGATTGTGCTCATCACGGATTTTCCGTTCGATTTCAGTTGTAATTTCTACGTTTTCTTTTAAGAATTGTTTCGAGTTCTCACGACCTTGACCTAAACGATCACCGTTGTAAGAATACCAGGCACCACTCTTATCAACAATTTCTAAATCCGTAGCAATATCAAGAATAGATCCCTCTCTTGAAATTCCTTCTCCATACATAATATCCACTTCAGCAAGACGGAATGGAGGCGCCACTTTGTTTTTCACAACTTTAATTTTAGTACGGTTTCCGACTATATCGTTTCCTTGTTTCAGTGCCTCAGCTCGTCGAACTTCTAAACGAACAGAAGAATAGAACTTAAGCGCACGACCACCTGGTGTTGTTTCAGGATTACCGAACATCACGCCGACCTTTTCACGAATCTGATTAATAAAGACCGCTACGGTTTTCGATTTATTAATCGCACCAGATAATTTTCTTAACGCTTGAGACATTAAACGAGCTTGCAAACCGACGTGAGAATCTCCCATTTCGCCTTCAATCTCCGCTTTTGGAACAAGAGCAGCCACACTATCAATAACGATCATATCCAGAGCACCACTACGTACAAGCGCTTCAGCAATTTCTAATGCTTGCTCCCCTGTGTCAGGTTGAGAAAGAAGCAATTCGTCTACATTTACACCAAGCTTACCAGCATAAACGGGGTCTAACGCGTGCTCTGCATCAATAAATGCAGCTTGACCACCTTGACGCTGTACTTCAGCAATAGCGTGAAGAGCAACTGTCGTTTTACCAGAAGACTCTGGTCCGTAGACTTCAATGATTCTACCTTTTGGATAGCCGCCAACACCTAAAGCAATATCTAAAGCTAGCGCACCACTTGAAACAGTTGAGATTCGTTGCTCCGCTCTCTCTCCTAATTTCATGACAGAACCTTTACCAAACTGCTTTTCGATCTGGCGCAAAGCCATATCTAACGCTTGTTTCCGATCACTCATTCTTCCATCTCCTTTAAATCATCTTCATGTATTGTTGAGACATAGAACGTTCTATATCTTGTTTCATCGTTAGCTATCGTTCTTGTTCTATCATACCTCTTTTTTCATCGTTTGCCAATAGGTTTTACGAACATTTATTCGGTTTTTTTCAACAGAAAAAGATCGGGGCATAACCCGATCTTTCTTTTTAAGAGCGGCGACCTGCAGCATGAGGACGACGCTCGCGCTTAGGACGCGGCTTTGCCGGCTCTAAGTTTACTCTAGCACCATTAATTCTCGAATAGCGCAACCCTTCATATGCAAATGGGGCGCTCTCTTCCGGTACGTCGACAAACGAGAAATTATCAAAAATATCAATTCGGCCAATTGTTTTCACTGGAATACCAATTAAGCGACTAATTTCATCACCTAGAATCTTCGGCGTTAAATTAACGTTGCGACCAACATTAATAAAGAAACGAACCATTCCTTTTGCTCCACCTGTTTCACCAAAGCTATAGCCTGCATCCTCACTTCCTGTTTCAGTTGAGAACTTCAGTTTCAATAATGCAGAGATGATTTCTTTTGCATCGACTTCCTCTTCTAGCATTTGATCAGCCAGTGGACGGAATAATTCCATCTCTTTTCCACCAGTTTCAATCGTTTCTTTAATCAAATTCTTCCATGACGTTTGTTGTTTTTCGACTACATCTTCAATTGTTGGTACTTCTTGAGATGGGATGTACATTTTAATTTCTTTTTCGATTGAACGCAAGTGCTTCATTTCCCTAGGCGTAACAAGCGTAATTGCGGCACCTGTGCGACCTGCACGACCTGTTCGACCAATGCGGTGAACATAACTCTCTGGATCTTGTGGAATATCGAAGTTAATAACGTGACTTACGTTTTCAACATCGATTCCACGAGCTGCTACATCTGTTGCAATTAAAAATTCAATGGAAGAATCACGGAATTTTTTCATCACGACATCACGCTGAGACTGTGTAAGATCTCCATGTAAACCGTCTGCTAAATATCCTCTTGCCTGTAGGGCTTCTGTTAATTCAGCAACTCCTTTTTTCGTACGGCAGAATAAAATGCCAAGATCAACATCATCGCTATCAATGATCCGACATAGGGAGTCGATTTTGTTACGTTCTAGTACTTTATAATACACTTGATTGATTGAAGGAGCCGTTACTTCTCCTTTATTAATCGTTACAGTCGAAGGGTTGTTCATATAATTTCGTGACAACTTACGGATGGCTGGTGGCATTGTCGCTGAAAACAGAAGCGTTTGTCTTACATCATTTACTTCTTTTAAAATTGCTTCAATATCTTCAACAAAACCCATATCAAGCATTTCATCGGCTTCATCAAGTACAACTGTATGAACAGATTGAAGCTTTAGAGTCCCCCGACGCAAATGGTCAAGCATTCGACCTGGTGTTCCGATAACAATTTGAACACCTTGTTTTAGTGCTTTAATTTGATGACCGATTGACTGCCCACCATATATCGGTAGCGTGCGAATTGCTTTGTGCATAGACAATTTTTGTAGTTCGCCTGCCACTTGAATAGCAAGCTCACGCGTCGGCGTTAAAATAAGCGCTTGAATGGCCCGATCACTTGTTACTTTATCCACAACAGGAATACCAAAAGCCGCTGTTTTCCCAGTTCCTGTTTGAGCCTGGCCAATAACGTCGCCTCCAGTAAGAATAGCCGGGATGGCTTTTTCCTGAATCGGAGAAGGTTCTTCAAATCCCATCTCCTTAATTGCTTGTTTTACTTGGTCTGAAATCTCGAAGTCTGAAAAAAATGTCATTTACTACCATTTCTCCTTTTTAATTCGTCCAACAAATAGAAAAATCCATATTTAACCGCACGCATTCGCACAGCATTTCTCCCACCAGATAATGAGAGTGGAATGGTTCGTACAGGTTGTTGTGGAAAGGCAATGCCAATGACAACCGTACCTGGCTCTAAATCACCTTGCTTTTCAGGTCCTGCTACCCCGGTAAACGAGATGGCTACATCGGTTTGTAACCTTTCTTGAATTCCTTGAGCCATTTCAGCTGCACATGCTTCACTTACTACCCCATGATCTTGGAGGGTTTTTCGAGATACACCGAGCAAAGCAGTCTTAGCTTCCTCTGTATAAGCTGTAATACTCCCTGTCAAGATCGATGATGCACCTGGCAAAGATACGAGTTCACTGGCAAATAATCCACCTGTAAAGCTTTCTGCACAGGCAACAGTAAGCCCTTGCTCATCTAAGTAACGAGACACTTCTTTAACAAGCGTTGTTTCATCATAGCCGTAAAGATAATCCCCTACACGATCCATAATGACTGACTCTGTTTCATCAAGCAATCGCTTAATTTCATTTTTATCTGTATGTTTCACCGTCAGCCTTAACTTCACTTCACCGTCACTTGCAAGCGGTGCAATTGTCGGGTTTTGTTGGTTTTCAATAATATCCTCCAGATCGGTTTCAAGTTGGGATTCACCAATACCGAAAAAATGAAGTACCCGCGACGTAATTGACGCTTGATCGTTTGCTCCTAACAAAAAAGGTAAAAGCTCTTTTTCAAACATAGGCTTCATTTCACTTGGCGGCCCAGGCAATAGAACAATTCGCTTTTCGTTAGCTAGCTGAACAACCATTCCAGGTGCCATTCCGTGGCGATTGGCGAGAACATGAGCACCTTCTATAACATATGCTTGCTTTTTATTATTTGGCGTCATCGTCCGATTGTGTCGTTTAAAGTATGCTTCAATATGATCAAGGGCCTCTCGGTCATACACAAGCTTTCGCTCACAAAACTTTGCCACCGTATCTTTTGTTAAATCATCTTTAGTCGGGCCTAACCCGCCTGTTAAAATAAGCAAATCTGCACGAGCAAATCCCTCACTGATCGTTTTAAATAGCCGGTCTTCATTATCACCAACCACTGTATGTGAATAAACGTCAACACCAACACTTGCAAGTTGCTTTGAAATGTATTGGCCGTTTGTGTTGGCAATTTGGCCAAGCAACAACTCTGAACCAACTGCAATGATTTCCGCATTCATAGGACCAACCCCTATACTGACTTTAGAATAATATGTTTGTTTTTAACAAAATAATCAACGCCAGACCAGATCGTCAAGATGGCTGCAACATAGAGCATTAAATCAGCGAAAGGAAACGAAATCGCCGAGAAAGGAATGTTATGTAGGAGTGTCGCGATAATGGCAACCATTTGCGTTAATGTCTTCCATTTCCCTAAATTACTCGCCGCGATGACATCACCCTCAGCCGCTGCCACCAACCGAATGCCCGTCACAATAAATTCTCTACTAATAATAACAATGGCAATCCAAGCTGGAATAAGTTGAATTTCCACTAACCCAATTAAAGCTGCCGTTACAAGCAATTTATCTGCCAGTGGATCAATAAACTTTCCAAAGCTCGTTATAAGATTTAATTTACGGGCGTAATACCCATCTAGCCAATCCGTTCCAGCGGCAATAACAAATATAAGCGCTGCAATTAGTAGCGACACAGCAATGGTATCATTGAACATTTCGAGCTCACCAAAAGGTAGATCAACAAGCAAGAACAGCATGAATAGGGGAATTAAGCAAATCCGTGCGATTGTTATTTTGTTAGGTAAATTCAATTTCTTCCCTTCTTTCCAACTACGATAAGCGAATCCTTTTTTATTGTACCACAGTCACGTCTGTACTGAAAAAGAACGAACTCAAAAAAAATGATTTCCGCCTTTAGACGGAAATCACCTTTATTCATTTTCAGATTCAAGCAACACTTCAATCACTTGGACGCTTGATGTATCTAAAAGATCAATTTCGAATCCATTCACAGTAAACGTATCCACTTCCGCACCGAAGCCAATTCGAACGTAAAGCGATTCTAAATCGGAGACGTCGGGTTCAAAGTCTTCATTGAACGGTGGGTAATTTTGTTCGATCGTGCCTGAGCCTTCATTTTCACGCAATTCAACATACGTACCTTCATTGTTCATTTCAATTAATAGCGAATCAAAAGAATCCGCATTCGTTAAGGTATACGTTTTTGTCGTCGCCTCTTCATTCTCTAAAACGAGTTCTGATTCAGCCTCATTATCTTCCGTTTCATTATTCGCTTCTTCATCTTGAGACTCATCTTCACCTGTTGCTTCTTCTTCATCACCATCGTCTTCATCATCGTCAGCAGTTGGACCATCATAAGAAGAGCCTTCTTGCGGTTCTTCCGCTGTATTATCTGTATTCGGACTATCTCCTGCACTCCAAACAAAATAAAGAATTAGCGCAATAACGATAACAAGTAAGATTGGAATAAGAATCGTTCCAATGGATCGATTTCCGCTTTTAGCTGGTGCTTTTTGTTTTGGTGGCTTTACTCGCTCCGCTCGAGAGGGCAAATCAACGTTTTCGCTTTGTGGGCTGGGAAGTTCATTCTTATACGTTGTTAATACTTCCTCTGCATTTAAGCCGACTGCTTCCGCATACGTCTTCACAAATGCTCTTGCATAAAAAATACCTGGAAGCGTATCAAAATTCCCTTCTTCAATTGCTACTAAATAGCGCTTTTGAATCTTTGTTCGTTGCTGAAGATCATCGAGTGAAAGTTGTTTTTCTTCACGATTTTCTTTTAAATAATTCCCTAGTTCTGACATCTTTACACCTACCTAGTAACGTTAGCTAATATCGAATGAAGAAAAACCCGATTCAACCACATCGTACGTAATCTCTTCATTATCATCGTTACGTAGTTCAATAATACAGTCAAAGTCTTCTAACTCATACTCTGTCTCTCGAATAAAAATATCCGGATGCTCTACAACTTTTACAGCTGGTAGACGCATAATATCATCAACTAGTATACGATGTTTTTCTGTTGCCCGCATAGTTGAAACAATGCCATCAATAATAAAAATGTTATCTCCATCCATTTCATCTTCAGCGAGCTGGCTGCGGACAGTTTGCCTAAGCAATGTGGAAGAGATAAATGACCATCGTTTATTCGCACAAACGCTTGCTGCTACAACGGACTCCGTCTTTCCTACTCGGGGCATACCGCGAATACCAATTAAATAGTGTTCATCCCTTTTCATCATTTCCGCCATAAAATCAACGAGTAAGCCTAATTCACGGCGAATGAATCGAAACGTCTTTTTTTCTGTTACATTTCGCTCAATGTAGCGACCATGTCGAATTGCTAACCGGTCTCGTACCCTTGGTTCACGAAATTTTGTTACAGTCACACTGCCAATGGTATGTAAGATTGCTTTAAATCGCTTGACATTGTCATCGTCCGTACTTCGAAGTAACATGCCTCGACGCGTATCGTCAATCCCATTAATCGTCACAATGTTTATAGAAAGCATACCAAGAAGAGAAGATATATCTCCAAGTATCCCTGGCCGGTTTTCGTGTAGCTGGTACTCAAAATACCATTCTTTCACCGTGCCACTCCCTTTCTCTAATAAATTGACAAATAAAGCTAATCTTCTTGGCTCTATGATATAGGATTCACTTTTAAAAGAAAAGCATTTTCCTTTAGAAACCACAAAACTACAAAAAGAAAAACCGCTTGTTCGTGTATACGAACAAGCAGTTTTTCCTATTTATGACCGACTAATTTCACCATCATATTGGCAATAGCATGTTGTTCTTTTTCATCAGCCACTTTCCAAAGTTCAGCAAGAACGCGCTCTTGCTCGTTTTTAGGTTCTACTTGTTCAGCTAAATACTCACCAACTTGGTAAGCAACGTCACTCACGATATTTTCGTTCATTCCTTCGTGTTGTGCTTGATCAAGTCGATCACCTAAAAATTCTTTCCAATGATCCCAGCTATCTAATACAGACATGTGAATCCCTCCTCTAAGTTTTAAAAAAGATTCACACCTAGTATGCCTTCGTCAAACGGAAATATACATGCTAACAATGCCACGCACCATTCACTGAAAGTATTTGTCCATTAATATACGATGACCGCTCCTGGCTAAGAAACCAAACCGCGTCTGCAACCTCTTCTGGACGTCCTAGTCGACCAGCTGGAATATCATCAGCCAGTTCGGCTCGTTCTTGTTCGCTATAAATGGATAACATTTCACTGTTAATAGCTCCCGGAGCCACCGCGTTCATACGCACCTTACTGCGGCCCACTTCCTTAGCGATGCTCTTCATAAAGCCATGAACACCGCTTTTTGCAGCTGCATAAACGCTTTCCATACTGGCGCCCTCCAGCCCCCAAATGGAGGTGATGAGTGTAATAACCCCTTTTTGATGGTGTATCATTTGTGGCAGCACCGCTTGTGTCAGTTTCATTACACTTGTTAAATGCAATGCTATGGTTTCTTCTAATTGTGAAGCACTAACATCCTGAATGAGCTGCGGCTCGGATGTGCCAGCGCAGTATACCACAATATCCGGAATATTTGGAAGCTGGTCCATAAGTGTGGAAACACCGTCGTTTTTCCTCAAATCAGCATAGACTGGAATGGCATCACATTTCAAGGACATACACAAGTCCTTTGCTTTCTGTTCGTTACGAAAATAATGAACGTAGATGTTGCTTGCCTCTAATTGAAAAGAGCGACAGACGGCTTGCCCAATTGCCCCTGTCGCCCCAGTTACTAAGACATTTGTCATGACCCGGATTCGTCGTCCTTAACAATAAGCGTTGTTTTTGCTTGATCAGTAAAATGTGCATGTAAGACTGTTTCAAGGTCGTTCACTGTAAGCTCTTCTAAAGTTGGCAATACAGCGAACAAATCCATATCGTTAAAACGGTAGCGAGTAAACTCATTCGCAATGTATTCTGGCGAGTTTAACGCCTTAAGAAATCCACCAATTTTCTTTTTTATCACACGAGCTGTATCCTCTTCGTTCAGGGAACCTGCTTTAAAAGCTGCAATCGTCTGTTCTACTATTGTAATAAGTTGCTCCGGTTGCTGACTTTCACCACCAATTATTGAGAAACCGAACCCTTTTTCAGCAGTAAAATCAAACGAAAACGAGTCATCTGCAACGCCCAATTTGTACATATTCTCGTATGCTTCTGAACTTGGTCCGAACATTAAGTCTAAGAGTACATTGAGTGACAGTTCGTAGCGAAGCAAATCTTGCCCTTGACGGCTAGCATTCGCTTCTTTATAGCCAACGAACACTTTGGGCGTTTGCACAGGCATATGGATAATATTTGTCCGCTTATCCACTTCCATCGGCTCGTCTGGAAACGTACGTTCAATGCTTTCTGGTTCTGGAAACGATTTACGTGCTTGGTTTTCGCGGATAAGTGCCATGATCTCTTCCGGTTCCACGGAACCAACAATGAACAATAACATATTATTCGGATGGTAAAAAGTATGGTAGCACGTATATAAATCTTCTTTTGTTATTTTATTAATGGAAGGAACAGTACCCGCAATGTCGATCTTAACAGGGTGATGTTTATACATGTTCTCGATGGTTCCGAAATAAGCACGCCAGTCAGGATTGTCATCATACATCGTAATTTCTTGTTCAATAATGCCTTTTTCTTTTTCCACAGTCTGATCTGTAAAGTAAGGATGTTGTACAAAATCCATTAACGTTGTTAAATTATCCTTTACATTGTTTGTACTTGAAAACAAGTAAGCGGTACGAGTAAAGCTCGTAAAAGCATTGGCAGAAGCTCCTTGTTTGCCAAACGTATGAAAGACATCTCCTTCTTCGCTTTCAAACATTTTATGCTCAAGAAAGTGGGCAATACCGTCAGGGACGCGAACCTGTTTGTCTTCTCCAATTGGCTTAAAATGATTGTCAATGGAGCCGTACTTTGTCGTGAACGTTGCAAACGTCTTGTGGAACCCTTTTTTCGGCAAGATATACACATCTAATCCGTTGTCTAATTGTTCATGGTATAAGGTTTCCTCCAACTGTTTGTATTCAATCGGCTTCATACTTTACCCCCCTGTCCTGTTAAAAAGTAAATCGTATCGAGCTCCCATTTGGAAACAGCTCGAACGACATCCTCTTTCGTAACGGTTTTTATCTTCTCTATTCGCTCTTGAATGGACTTACGATGATTTGCTACAATTTCATGGTAGGATAACTCTGCAATTCCTCTCGGCGCATCCAACGCTTCTAACGCTTGATTTAAAAGCATGCCTTTTGCTTGCTCTACTTCAGCTTCTGAGAATTCACCGTTTTTCATAGCTTTTTCTTGTTCCTGAATGATTTCAACAGCACGGTCATATTTGTCAAATTCAATACCTGACATGACCATTAAAACCCCTTTATGGCTCTCAATTTGCGAAGCTGCATAATAGGCCAAACTCTCTTTTTCACGTACATTTATAAACAATTTCGAAGAAGGAAATCCTCCAAATAATGCATTTCCAACTCGAGCTGCTTCATAGTCATCATCTGAAAAAGTAGAATGGGTTCTATAACCTAAATGAAGCTTCCCTTGCTTCACTTGCTGTTCATCATGAACAATGTGAATCTGTTCAATCCTTTTATTCGCTTTTGTAGGCTCAACTGTTTTTCCAGTTTGATGCTGTTCAGTAAACACTCGGCTTACAATTTGTTTAACGTCTTCTTCTTGAAATGAACCGATAACATACAAGTCAAATCGATCTTGTTTAAGCATTGACTGATAAGCCTCATACAAGGTTTGCGAATGTATTTGATCCAAATCTTTTTCTCTTCCATATGGAGGCAATCGATAGGCTTCCTGTTGGAACATTTCTTCTGTAATACGGACATTGGCATAGCGCATCTTGTCATCATAAATAGAAGCAATTCGCTGCTTTAACGAACGTTTTTCTTGTTCCACTGTTTCGGAAACGAACACCCCATTCTCCAGAACAGGCTGGTAAAGGAGTTGGTGTAAAAGTGTTAAAGCCTCTTCCACTAACGAAACGGAATCTTTGAGGTACTGCTCTGAGGCAACATCCATCCGAAATGTAATCACTTGAGCTTCGCCTTTTTTTTGCACATCTGCTGTTAACGTAGCACCATACATTTCTTCTAGCTTTTGTTTTAATTGCTTACGATTTGGATAATCCGTTGTCCCACCTTGAAGAACATGAGGGATTAACGCTCTTGCTGTTACGGTATCCTCTCGAAGTGGTGCATTCACCATTAACATAATGCTGATCGTTTTAAACTTATCTGTTGCACCTAAATGGAGATGTAACCCATTCTGTTCCGTCGACTTCACTTGTAAATCCGTCAATTTTCATCTTCCTTCCGTCAATCGTTCTACTTTTAGGATGTCGCCTCTTCATCAGATCTATTCCCTATAAGCACTTCACGCGGCTTACTACCTTCATAGGGACCAACAACGCCTCTTGCTTCCATTTCATCAACTATTCGAGCAGCCCTCGTGTACCCAATACGGAAACGACGCTGTAGCATGGACACCGATGCTGTACCGACTTCTATCACAAGATCTACTGCATCATTGTAAAGATCATCCTCTGGTGCCTTTTCTTTCGATTCGACGACTGTCGGCTCCATTTCTTCTACATACTGGGCTTTTTGTTGAGAGACAACATAGGAAACAATTTTCTCTACTTCTTCATCAGAAAGAAAAGCTCCTTGTATTCTTGTTGGCTTGGTTGCTCCCATCGGCAAGTACAACATATCCCCTCGTCCAAGAAGTTTTTCTGCTCCTCCACCATCTAAAATCGTTCGAGAATCGGTTTGAGATGAAACGCCGAAAGCAATTCTTGAAGGAATATTTGCTTTTATGACCCCTGTAATGACATCAACAGACGGGCGTTGCGTAGCAATAATCATGTGAATACCTGCTGCCCTAGCCATCTGAGCAAGTCTTGCTATTGAGTCTTCAACGTCTCCAGACGCAACCATCATGAGGTCGGCAAGTTCATCAACAATGACGACAATGTACGGCAACGTCGGTTGCTTCGCATCCTGTAGTTCATTTTGACGCTTAATGTAGTCATTATAGCCTTCCATATTACGCGTTCCTGAATGTGAAAACAAATCATATCGTCGCTCCATTTCTGCAACGACTTTTTTTAGTGCTTGAGATGCCTTTTTTGGTTCAGTAACAACGGGTGTTAACAAATGAGGAATGCCATTGTATACATTCAGTTCAACCATTTTAGGGTCGATCATCATCATCTTGACTTCGTGAGGTTTCGCCTTCATTAATATACTAGTAATAATGCCGTTAATGCATACACTTTTTCCACTTCCAGTTGCACCTGCAACAAGAAGGTGCGGCATCTTATTTAACGGTGCCAAAACTGGTTCACCAGAAATATCTCGACCTAAGCCAACAGAAAGAACTTCATGTTGACGATCAGTTGATCCACTTAATACTTCTTTCAGTGATACAATGGCTACTTCTTGATTTGGCACTTCAATTCCAACAGCAGATTTCCCTGGAATTGGGGCTTCAATACGAATATCTTTCGCTGCTAATGCTAATGCTAAATCATCTGCTAAATTAACAATTTTACTTACTTTTACACCAACGCTTGGATTCACTTCGTATTTCGTAACAGCTGGCCCTAAGTGTACTTTTGTCACTCGAACGTTCACTCCGAAACTTTCTAACGTTTTTTCAAGCTTCCGTGCATTCGATGTTAATTGTTGCTTTTCTGTAAGCTGATCAGGCTTAATTGGCGTATGTAATAGATCAAGATCCGGTAATAAATAAGACTCATTTGTTTCTTCATTTACCAGTTCTGTTGGAATTAACTCCACTTCTTTAGCGTCTTTTTCATTGTCGTTTGAGACTTCTTGAGCAGGCTGTTGACGTTGATCAGCTATTGTCTCTTCTTTAGTCTGCTCTCTTTGTGAGAAATCAACAATTTCAGGCTCTTGCTTACTGTCCCAACGATCTTTTTCTCGTGTTTCTTCCTCAGGTCCAATCTCTTCTTTTTTCTTTGTTCGCGCTTGTTTACTACGTCTTTCGTCATCCATCTTTTCTTTCGCTTCATTTCGCCACTGAGTAAAGTCAGACCAAGTTGATTTCACAAAATCTGTTACAAATAAATAGCTGCGTCGATACCATTTACCTAGCATATCGCTTAATGAACGCCCAGAGATTAAAATGGCCCCGACAACAATCAGCATAAGACATAACAGATAAGTTCCAGCATTATCAAACAAAAAGTGGCTTACTGCATAGCCAATCGCTCCTAGCATACCGCCACCTAAATCTTCTGTTTGTCCGGTTGTTAGCTCTTGCCAAAACAATGCCCACGTGCTTTGAATGACTGAGCCATTTTCAAGTGTGCCTTCAATAGTAAGCTGTCGAAATAAACTAACATGCGCAATAATAGCGAGTGCTAGTACAACTGTATACATGCCACTCAATTGACGATTCCAAATGGTTGGCCTTTTCCTCTTAATCATAATGTAAAGGGCTGTAATAAAAAAACCTAAAGCCAGTAAAATAAACCACTCACCAAGAAACAGGCGAAACAATCGTACAAATGCTTCTCCTACACTTCCTAAACGAGCGAGTGTTACAAGTGCGATGACGAGCAGACCTAACCCAATTAGTTCAAACGTTAATTGAGACTTCCATTGTGTTTTTTTTCGTTTCTTTCGTTTTGCCATCCTGTCACCTTCTACGTCATACTCGAACAAGCAGTCTATAAGTTAGACTGCTTGTTTCATCCTTACCAGTATAACATATCTGTATTTTAATAGCGTAACGTACTGGATAAAATTGTACCAGGCTCATAGGCAGGGTTTAAGTAAGCATGGGGATCGCTCGAGAGCAAACGAATGATCCGATAGTCACCATCTCCTTGTTGCTCCACCATTAACGAGCCTGCTTCACACGGTATGGTTATTTGTTTCTGATAATCACTTTGATCTGTTGGGTACAGTTGTTCTAAAGGAACGGTCGTGTATAAAATCATTGCACAACCTCCGAAGATTTTTGTTTATCGATGAGCTCATTTAACTTCTTAATTGCTTGCCCAATCCCACCAACTTCATTAATTAATCCATATTCGACTGCATCGGTTCCAATGACATTCGTCCCAATATCTCTCGTTAAATTTCCTTTGGAGAACATTAACTCTTTAAATTTTTCCTCCGTTATGGAAGAATGGTTTGTCACAAAATTAATCACACGGTCTTGCATCTTATCTAAATATTCAAATGTTTGCGGAACACCTATTACAAGACCAGTTAAGCGAACTGGATGGATCGTCATTGTCGCTGTTTCAGCAATATACGAATAGTTAGCAGCTGTTGCAATTGGCACACCTATTGAATGACCACCGCCTAAAACAAGCGTGACTGTTGGCTTTGAAAGAGATGCAATCATCTCAGAGAGGGCAAGCCCTGCCTCTACGTCACCACCAACCGTATTTAAAATAATGAGCAACCCTTCAATTTTCGGGTTTTGTTCAACAGCTACTAATTGAGGAATCATATGTTCATACTTTGTCGTTTTATTTTGTGGTGGTAGCTGCATATGACCTTCAATTTGACCAACGACCGTCATGCAATGAATATTTGTCGGTCCCATATCTGGTACACTAGTCTGACCTAACGCTTGTATTTTCTCCACCAACGAACCTTTTTCCTCTTTTGGTTTTGCCGTATCTGGTGCTGGTTGCTGTTCGTCTGACATGGTTCCACACTCCTTTTAGTCTTAAGAGTAGTATGGTCTGCTTTTAATGGAATATGTCACAGACAACTGAAAAACATACTAAGATTAGTGGGTAAGATCATCGACGGATGAATCTTACCCACTATTTTTCGTTTAGGCGTATAGTGAGAGGTGAAAGAAAGCTCGACCTAAGCCTCAAGGATCTAGAATCCGTATTAAAAACCGAGCTTCTTCACTTTCATTACTGAATCAGGTTTAAGTATGTTGGGGCCATTGAGCTCGTGTAGAGGAAATTAGAATCGGAATGATTAAGTGAAGACCTTTCAATGCTAAATGAAAAGAGGAACAATGATGGAGTTTGTAGTCGCTTTAGATGTATCAATGGGGAAAAGTTACTCGGTCATTTATCAAGACCAAAGAT
>NZ_KV917380.1:1259857-1828341 GCF_002019765.1 Shouchella oshimensis | reverse complement strand
TGGAAATCCCAAAGGGAGAAAGATTTTATATCTCATCATTCGGAACATGATCCGCCAGCAGAAAGCAGCTCCTAATCATATTGTCGAGTATTATTACAAATTAAAAAAGCAACCTACCCCCAAGAAGGACAAGGTTGCCGTTGTCGCTTGTATGAACAAGCTCATAAAGTGTATGTATTCCATGGCTAGGAATCATACAGAGTACGATTACTCGCACGCGGTCTCAATGGACCAATAACTGTAGTATACCATAGGAACCTTATTTAAAAATAGACAGGGATAAGGTTTATTTCCTATGCCTAGATTTAAAAATAACATCATCAGAATTATTATAAAAACCCTATTGACTAAACGTAGGAAAGAGGCTGGGACATAACGAAAAGTAGTATTTGAAAGGACGAATAGTCTAAAATATGCTGAGTAGCACCGCTACAGGAGAATCCTTCGCTTTCCGGGGACACGGCCTCAGCCTCCTCCGTGGAAAACCGCCACTCCAGAGTCTTCAGACACGTGCTGATCCCCCAGGAGTCTTCGTATTCTCCTTCAGCTAATTTCCATATAAAACAAACGACGAACGTTCCTATTTTCAGGAATGTTCGTCATTTTGGTCTGTCTATCTACTTTTTTTCCCAGCCTCTTCCTTTTATTACACTTCCATAATAATTGGTAAGATCATTGGACGACGCTTTGTTTTTTCAAACAAGAATCGGCTTAGCCCTTCGCGAATGTTGCTCTTTAAACTAGACCACTCGCTTACATTTTCCGTCACACACTTTTGTAAAATCGACGACACCAACTCGTTAGACTGATCAAGTAAGGCTTCCGATTCACGTACATATACAAAACCACGAGAAATAATATTTGGACCAGACACAATCGTACTTGTCTTTTTGTTTAATGTAACAACAACAACAAGAATTCCATCTTTTGAAAGCAAACGACGATCTCTTAACACAATATTACCAACGTCACCAACCCCAAGACCATCAATAAGGACGTGTCCAGAAGGAACTTTCCCTGCGCGGCGTGCTTGATTGTTTGAAAACTCGACCACTTCACCTTTTTCAACGATATAAATACGCTCCGGCTTTATACCAACGTTCATTCCTAGGTCTCTGTGAGCGTGCTGCATACGAATCTCACCGTGAATAGGCAAGAAATATTTCGGCTTCATTAAATTAAGCATTAGCTTGAGTTCTTCTTGAGAACCATGACCTGAAGCGTGTACAGCCTGCGACCCATAAACAACATCAGCACCAATCCGATGAAGTTGATCAATGACAGAAGAAACGCTTTTTTCATTCCCTGGAATCGCAGACGCCGCAATAATAACCGTGTCATTTTCTGTTATGGTAATGTGACGGTGCGCGCCTCTTGCCATCCGTGTCAAAGCAGACATTGGCTCCCCTTGGCTACCTGTAGTTAAAATGACAACTTGCTCTGGCTTATAGCGATTGACTTCATCAATATCGATAACCAGATCCTTAGGCATCTTTAAATAGCCTAACTTAGAAGCAATGGTAATGACGCGAACCATACTCTTTCCAACGATGGACAATTTACGGTTCGCAGCAGCTGTCGCTTGAATCACTTGCTGTAAGCGGTGCACATTTGAAGCGAAAGAGGTAACAATTAAACGTCCTGATGTTCGTGCAAATACATCTTTAATACCAATACCGACTTCTGCTTCAGACTTCGTCGTTCCTGGTCGTTCTGCGTTCGTTGAGTCTGAAAGTAAGCAGAGTACACCTTTTTGACCAATTGCCGCCATTTTACCAATTTCAGCATGTTTTCCATCAACTGGTGTTTGGTCAAACTTAAAGTCTCCCGTATGAACCACTGCACCTTGAGATGTTTCAATACATACGCCTACACAATCAGGGATACTATGGCTTGTACGGAAAAATGATACAGGTGTTTTCCCTAGTTTTACTCTTGAATTAGAATCAATTAAGCGAAGGGTGGTTTCTTTTAAAATGCCTGCTTCTTTTAATTTTTCTTCTACTAAACCTAGGGTTAATTTTGTACCATAGACAGGCACATTTATTTTCTTTAACACATAAGACAAGCCACCAATGTGGTCTTCATGACCATGTGTTAAAATAATTCCTTTTACTCGTTCTTCGTTTTCTACTAAGTACGAAACATCTGGAATGACGATGTCGACACCAAGCATGTCATCGTCAGGGAACATTAACCCAGCATCAACAACAATAATGTCTTCATCGACTTCAATGCCGTACATGTTTTTTCCAATTTCTCCTACACCTCCGAGGGCAAACACTCGGACTTTTCCGTTTTCTATTTCTTGCTTAGACAATGATTTATCCTCCTAAATAATTGGTTAGATTCTCTATTTTATTTATTGATCAGAACGTAATCACGCGTATACTAGGTTCATTATTAGGTCACCGTTAAAGAAACATCTAGAAAGCACAGCGCTAAAAACCTTTTGAACCGCTCATCAGCATTTGCCTAATGTCCCTGAAATGAATGGCAATATTCATACTACACAAGCTTCAAAAGATAGACACACAGTCTTTCGTACAGTCCCCGTTAACAATGAAAAAAAGAATAGATGGTGATCTTCTCACCTTACCCGAACGCATCACTTGAAAACTAGTATACCTTAATTTTCTAGTTAAAAACAAGAGCCTTTCCTCGAACACCGATTCTCCGACAAAAATTATCGATCCTTTTCAAATGGTTTCTTTTTTCGACAAGCGCACACTCTCCCATTTACTAAACAAAAAAAGACATGCAGAGCAACAAGAAATGGTTTGCTCCACATGCCTCACATTTAATTCAATTCTGCTTTATTTTTCATCGTTGCGAAAGTTGCTAAAGCATAATCCACTTGTTTCTTTTCCAGCTCATTTAGTGGAATTAACGGTAGCTGTACATTACCAACGTTTACACCTAGCTGATTTAGAGCATATTTAACACAACTAGGATTCGGAGCTAAGAACATCGCTTTCATCGCTGGCAGTAATTGTCGATGGGCCTTTGCAGCGTCTTCTTTCTGTCCTGTAAGAAATGCGTTAACCATTTGTTTCATTTCCTGTCCGAGCACGTGGGAAGCAACAGACACAATGCCGTCTCCACCAATGGCTAGAACGGGTAATGTTAGTCCATCATCGCCGCTATATACTGCAAATGAGTCTGGCGTTCCTTCAATGATCGCCGCTATTTGTTCCAAATCCCCACTCGCTTCTTTAATGGCAACAATTGAGTCAATAGTCGATAATCGAATGACTGTTTCAGCTTCTAAATGGCAACCTGTGCGGCCTGGAACATTATAAAGCATAATTGGTAGCGACGTTTTCGTTGCCACATGTTGAAAATGAGCATACAACCCGTCTTGTGAAGGCTTATTGTAGTAAGGTGTCACAAGCATAATTGCATCTACACCTGTTTCTTCCGCCATTAGCGATCGTTCAACTGTTGTTTTAGTCGAATTCGTTCCTGTACCAGCGACGATTGGCACTCTACCGTTTACATACTTCACACAAAAGCGAAACAACTGCTCACATGCTTCAAGGGTTAAAAACGGGGACTCACCCGTAGTGCCAGCAACCACAAGTACATCTGTACCGGTGGCTATTAAATGATCTATTAACGATTCAGACGCTTTAAAATCAATTGACCCATTCTCATGAAACGGTGTTACCATCGCCGTCCAGAGTGGTCCGTACTTCCCAGTAGGTTTCACTTGCAATCCCTCCATTTACGCGCTAACGGAATTACGTGATGACTTCATTAAGTTGAAACATTTTGTGAAGAGCATTCACTGCTTTGCTCATATCTTCATTTTTAACGAGAACCCAAATGGTTGTGTGCGAATCAGCGGATTGTAAGATTTGAATGTTTTCCCCGCTTAAAGCCGAAACAATACGCGCAGCAACACCAGGCACACCTGTCATTCCTGCCCCAACAGCGGATACTTTTGCGCACCCTCGCTGAAGCTGTGGCTTGTAGCCTAACTCTGTTAAGATTCGTAAAGCATCGTCTGCCGCTTCGTCTAAGACCGTATACATAACGCCGCTAGGGCTTATATTTATAAAATCAACACTAATTCCCGCTTTCGCCATCGATTTAAACACATTCTCTTGTAAATCAAATTGTCCCTCTTTGGCCGAAACTTTAATCTGCGTTACATTAGACACATGAGCGATACCTGTAATCATTCGTTCATGAATATCCATTCCATGATTTAAAACCCCTGAATTGACTAACGTTCCTTCTGAATCAGAATACGTAGACCGAACGCGAATTGGAATTTTCGCCTGCATCGCTATCTCTACTGCTCTTGGATGGATCACTTTTGCGCCTTGATATGCCATATTACAAATCTCATTGTAGGACATTGATTCAAGCGCTCGAGCATCTTTAACAATACGAGGATCAGCTGTCATCACCCCTTCAACATCCGTAAAGATATCAACGTAATCGGCTTGGATGGCAGCACCTATTGCCGTAGCAGACGTGTCACTACCTCCACGACCAAGGGTCGTCGTTTCACCACTCTTAGACTGACCTTGAAAGCCTGTTACAACCGCAACATCACACGACTCTAATGTCTTTAACAAATGGTCGCATTTCATTTCTCTTATTTTTGCATTTTGGAATTCTTCGTTTGTTACAAAACCAGCCTTTGCCCCAGTCATCGCTTCTGCCTGAACACCGTGAGCGTTTAGTTGCTCTGAAAACACAACCGCTGAAATGGTTTCACCACACGATACGAGCATGTCTTGCTCACGCTTTGAAATATGAGCTTTATGAACTAATGAAAGCAAAGTATCCGTTGCATAAGGATCACCACTTCGTCCCATTGCCGATACGACCACAACGACTTTGTAGCCATCATTTACTGCATTTTGAACATGTTTTATCGCAAGATCTCGTGATTCCTTGGATTTTACTGATGTGCCGCCAAATTTTTGTACAATGATCTTCTTCATACTTATGCCTGCTTTTTTATCAGATTCAATTTAATAAGACTTTCCGCAATTTGAACAGAATTCCATGCAGCACCTTTTAATAGATTGTCAGATACGATCCATGCATGAAAACCGTTATCACGATCTAAATCTTTACGAATGCGACCAACGAATACATCAGGCTTACCAACCGCTGTTGTAACCATTGGATAAACTTGATTAGTCGGATCATCTTGCAACGTGACACCAGGAGCATTGCTTAACCGTTCTTTTACTTCTGCTGCAGATGCACCACTTTTTTCTGTTTCGAAATAGACCGACTCTGAGTGACCTGTTTCAATTGGCAATCGCACACAAGTCGCTGCCACTTCAAGAGAAGGCAAATGCATAATTTTCTTAGTTTCATTGATCATTTTCATTTCTTCAAAGGTAAATCCATTCTCTTGAAACAAGTCAATTTGTGGAATGGCATTAAAGGCAATTTGATAATGATTTTTATCACCTGAAACGGGCAATACCGATGCAGACGCTTCTTCTCCAGCAAGTACCGCTTTTGTTTGAGCTTCCATCTCTTCTACAGCATCAAGACCCGCGCCTGAAACCGCTTGGTAAGTTGAAACAACTACCTTATTTAAGCCGTACGCTTGGCGAATAGGCTCAAGGGCAACCACCATTTGAATGGTTGAACAGTTTGGATTCGCGATAACCCCTTGATGCGACTGTAAATCGTGTTCGTTCACTTCTGGAACCACAAGTGGTACATCTTTATCCATGCGGAACGCACTTGTATTATCTACACAAACAACACCGCGTTTAACGGCTTCTGGAATTAATGCTTTTGATACAGAACCGCCAGCAGAAAAAAGTGCAATATCGATCCCTTCAAATGATGCTGGTGTTGCTTCCTCAACTGTATACGGCTGACCGCGAAACGTAATTGTTTTACCAGCTGATCGTTTTGAAGATAATAGTTTAAGAGTGGATATTGGAAAATCACGCTCTTCAAGTGTTTTTAACATTTGTTGTCCAACCGCACCTGTAGCACCGACAACGGCTAATTGATAAGATTTGTTCGTCATGGTATTCTTCCTCCCTAAAGTTCAGCAGTGGATCTTCTTTATCTTTGTCCTCTACTAAACTTTACGGGATTTAAGAGCAAGACGCAACTGTCCTGCGCCTATTTTTGTGGTTCCGTCGTTAGAACGGGCTGAAGTTGAGTGTAAGAAAGCGCTGCTTCCGCCGCTGGAACAAGCTGATTCATGTCTGCAACAAGAGAATTAGGCTTTTTCTTATAGTCATCCTGACCATAAGGGATAAAGAAAATATTTTTCGTTGCCATCAACCTCATAATGTTCACTCCATTTAAACCAAGACCATCATTTGTCGAGATCCCTAATAAGACCGGTTTACCATTTCGCAGGGTGGATTTGGCCCCCATTAGAACAGGAGAATCAGTCATGGCATTTGCAAATTTTGAGATTGAATTCCCTGTAATTGGTGCAATAATCATTAAGTCTAACGGTGTTTTTGGTCCGAACGGCTCTGCCTTGACCATAGAGTTGACGAACGGTTCTTGTGTAATGCTTTTTAACCGTTTCATCCAATCTTCACTATCCCCAAACTTTGTATCCGTATGCTCAACCGTATAAGTTAAAAAAGGGGATACTTTTGCTCCTAACTGGACGAGTTTTTCAATTTGAGGATACACAGCTTCATATGTGCAGTGGGAGCCTGTTAAACCAAATCCAATATGTTTACCTTTTAACATGTTTTAAACTCCTTTTCCTTCTTATTGGGCGCGTGTTTGTTCAAGCAATAAATCACTCATTACATTGGCAAGAATTTTTCCAGCTGTTTTTGGCGCTACCATACCTGGCAACCCTGGAACAATCATGGATTTCAATCCTCGTTTTTGGGCATAATCATGGTCAATGCCACCTGGTTTTGACGCTAAATCTAATAGAAACGCATGCTGCATCATTTCAGTTAATACGCTTGAGGTTACAATTTTTGCTGGAATTGTATTGATGACTACGTCTACTTGTTTTAGTGCCTGTTTTATGTCATCTAAATGAAACGGCTTCATACCTAGTTGAAAGGCTCTCGCAAGTGATGCTGACTCTTTATCGCCTACAGAGACGTTTGCACCTAACGTTTTAAATGTAGTAGCAAGGGTCATTCCAATTCGACCAAGTCCTAATATAGCGACATTGGCACCATGAATGGTTGAATCCGTATGCTGAATAACAAACATAACAGCACCTTCTGCTGTTGGTATGGAATTGTAGATTGCCACATCATCTCTGTTCATGAGTACCACAATCTCTCGTTTTGCTTGGCTTGCCACTTTCTCTAATCGATTAGACGTAATTCCTGTAAAAATGGTGCATGACTCCGGTGTTTGCTTTAAATGCTTAGCCTCTATCTTGATTTTATTGGAGGAGAATACACTATTAATAAAACCATCATTACCGATGCCTCCTACCGGTAACAAGATCGCTTCAACGGTTTTCCAGTCAATATCATCCATCTCTTCTTTACTAACCCCGATAAAGCCAGCTTCTATCTGTTCAAATCCAACAAGAGAAACACGTGCATCCAATGTTGATAGTTTTCGAACAATTTCAATCTGCCTTGCGTCGCCACCGATCATTACAACATGAATTCCTGTAAGCATGATTGGCCCTCCTACTCGTTCGATTACCCGTCACGATTTATCCGTGCTTCTCTACCATATGTCTTGAAAAACAATTCCGTGCAAACAGAAAAAGCCTGTCACAAATGACAGACTTCTAGCTTTCTTACAACGCTTTTAAAGGCAACGTCGTAGCTCACGTATTTAATTTCTTAAGGATTGTGTATCAATAATAATCATATCTTGACCGATCTTTTTTATTTGCTGCCAGTAAACGGTCACTTCTTTATCTTTACGATTAAATTGATACCACTTGGAAACCGGAACAACAAACGCATGGATATCACCTGATTGCTCATCTAACAACACATCTGTTTGACCTAAAATGCCGAGCCGTTCCCCTTTTTCAAAATCAATAATTTCTTTGTTGGCAATTTCGCTTAATCGCATCACGCTCACCTCTTTCTTCATCGTATGAGGCTTGTCGCTATTCTAGACTATCTCGTAAAGATTGTATCTGGCATTGTTTCGCTTGGTGAAACAATGGATAAAGCAGGAGCATCTTTAAATAGTTGATGAGCTAATTCGTTCACATCATCTAAAGAAATATCGTTAATTCGATTTAGTAGCTCATCTAAACTTTGGTGTTTCTTTAAGAGTAACTCGTTTTTTCCATTCCGGCTCATACGGCTACTTGTACTTTCCAGTCCTAGCATAAGACTGCCTTTTAGCTGTTCTTTTCCATTCTCTAATTCTTTTATTGTTAACCCACCTGCTTGCAGTTGCACTAATACGTTGCTCATTGATTCAGATAAAGCTTGAAGCTGATTCATTTGTGTACCTGCATACACAGTAACCGAGCCGATGTTTTCATAGGCAGAGTGATAGGAAAACACAGAATAACATAATCCTCGCTCTTCCCTTATTTCTTGAAACAAACGACTCGACATACTTCCACCTAAAGCATTATTTAATAAAATTAAATTAAACATTTGATCGGAGCCCACTTCAAGACCGGGATAGGCTAAGCAAAGGTGAGCTTGCTCTGTTTCTTTTTGCAAATGCTTTTGTACAGGAAGAAACATGGCTTTCCGGGTCTGGTGTTGCTTATTAGCAGAAGGGACAGCTGAAAACGTATCTTCTAATTGCGCTAGCAAATCTTCTTGATAATGACCGGCTACCGAGATCACAACACGCTCACCTACATAGTAGTTGTCCATATACGATAAAATTTGCTCTCTAGTAAAGCTAGCAAGGGTTTCTTCAGTTCCTAAAATCGGGTTTGCTAAAGTCGACTGACCAAACGATGCTTCACTTAACAGCTCATGAACAAGGTCGTCTGGCGTATCTTCTACCATTCGTATTTCTTCTAACACGACATTTTTTTCTCGTTCTATTTCTTGCTCGTCGAACACAGAGTGAAAAAACATATCTTGTAATACGTCTACAGCAATGTGGGCATGTTCATCTAGCACTTTGGCGTAATAACATGTATATTCTTTTGCAGTAAAGGCGTTTACTTGTCCGCCTATACGGTCAAAAGCTTCTGCTATCTCTTGTGGGGATCTCGTTTTTGTTCCTTTAAACAACATGTGCTCAATAAAATGAGAAATACCATTCTGTTCATTGTCTTCATTACGAGAACCTGTTTTCACCCATATGCCAATTGCTACTGAACGGACTGTATTATTTTTTTCAGCCATAATTC
Source organism: Shouchella oshimensis (assembly GCF_002019765.1). GTDB lineage: Bacteria > Bacillota > Bacilli > Bacillales > Bacillaceae_D > Shouchella > Shouchella oshimensis. Next base: position 1,819,058 of record NZ_KV917380.1, on the reverse strand, counting down.
GTACACCGTTACTTAGCTCTCTTTTATTAATCACTACTTGAACCCCCATTGATGTCTACTTCCATGTTTCGCGGTAAACGGTTTTCGCTCATCAAGTCAGAAACCGTTCCTATTAGTAAATTCTTCTCTTTGATCCCTTTTATCATCGCGTCGAGTCCTTGTGATGATGACTCCGTTGGATGCATGAGTAACATTGATCCAGCTTCCATTTTTGGCACAACTCGATTGACCATTGATTGAACCTCAGGCTTCTTCCAATCAATCGTATCGACTGTCCACATAATCGTATTCATACCGTGAGCATGAGCACGATCAACAACAAGCTGATTATAATCACCACTAGGCGGGGCAAACCACTTAGGTGTTTCGTCTACTGTTGCTTCAATTACTTCTGTTGTTTTTTCTAGCTCTTCGTCTATTTTTTCTATACTTAGTTTACTCATTTGCGGGTGGGAATAAGCATGACTCCCAATCTCGTGTCCCTCTTCTTTTATCATCACAGCTAATTGGGGATTTTTCTTTACCCAAGAACCATCTAAAAAGAACGTGGCATAGACTTGGTGCTGACGAAGCGTTTGAAGCATATCAGGTATATACTCATTTCCCCAAGCCACATTAATAAGCATGGCAGTCATTGGTTTCTCTGACACTCCTCGATAAATGGGTGCAGGGTCTAAATCACTTAAATGTACCTCTGGCTTAGCATCTTTAAAGATCAACATCGATTGGTTAAATGTGCCAGATTCTTTCATCTTATCATAGGATTTTTCAACGTCAACCTCTAGTCCATTGTATCCAGGCATTGCCTTCCAAACACGATCCATTCTCGCATCAATCGCCGGAATATTCACTTTATTGGCGTGTTCAAGAATGGCTTCGTAAAGTGGATCTTCAATGGCTTCAACCATCATCGATGCGTTTAATTTAACCGTTTCTACATATTGATTTGAAAATGGATTTTGGATTGCAACAAGAGCTACTATAACAACGATAGAACAAAGGATAACATGAATAACTTTGTGCTTCATTTATTCCCCTCCTTAACCATGGAAATGCTTCTCTTAGCATGTCTATGTTTTAAGAAGGGCAACTAGAATGAGCAAACAAAAAAGACTAGGAATTTTCCTAGTCCATCTATTACGACTGTTCTTGCTCGTTTGATTGTTCTTCTTGAGCTTTCTCTTCTTTCTCACGCTGTTCCTTTAAAAGAACTTTGCGAGACAAGTTAACACGACCTTGATTATCAATTTCCGTTACACGAACGTCGAGCTCATCACCTAATTTTAAGATGTCCTCAACTTTGTTTACTCGTTCTTCCGCAATTTGTGAAATATGCAGTAAACCATCTTTGCCTTTGAAAATTTCAAGGAACGCACCGAATTTTTCAATTCGCTTTACTTTACCTGTATACGTCTTTCCAACTTCAACTTCACGTACAAGGTCTTCAATAATTTGTTTTGCTTTTCGATTCATCTCAGCGTCAAGGGAAGAAATGTAAACCGTGCCATCCTGTTCGATGTCAATCTTTACATTTGTTTCTTCAATAATCTTATTGATGACTTTCCCACTTGGCCCAATCACATCACGAATCTTATCAGGATTAATGGCTAATGTTAAAATTTTCGGTGCATAGTCCGAAAGTTCTTTACGTGGTTCTTGAATAGCCGTTAACATATTATCAAGAATTTTCAAGCGACCTTGTTTTGCTTGCTCAAGGGCTTGTTCAAGTACTTCTCGGTTTATACCAGAAATTTTGATATCCATTTGTAATGCAGTAATACCAGTTGCTGTACCTGCTACTTTAAAGTCCATGTCGCCTAAGGCATCTTCCATCCCTTGAATATCTGTTAGGACAGTCATATGGTCGCCTTGCTTCACAAGACCCATTGCGATACCTGCTACTGGTGCTTTAATTGGAACGCCAGCATCCATCATCGCAAGAGTACTCGCACAAATACTTGCTTGCGACGTTGAACCGTTTGATTCAAGCACTTCTGACACAAGACGGATCGTGTAAGGAAACTCCTGCTCTGAAGGAATCACTTGCTCAAGCGCTCGTTCACCTAATGCACCGTGTCCAATTTCACGACGTCCAGGAGCCCGAATAGGACCTGTTTCACCAACGCTAAATTGCGGGAAATTATAATGGTGCATAAAACGCTTCGTTTCTTCAATGCCAAGGCCGTCCAAAATCTGAACATCCCCTAATGCACCTAAAGTACAAATGCTTAACGCTTGAGTTTGTCCACGTGTAAACAAACCTGAACCATGTGTACGTGGCAGCATATGAATCTGTGAATCAAGTGGGCGAATTTCGTCTACACCGCGACCATCAGGACGAACCTTATCAACAGTAATAAGACGACGAACTTCTTCTTTTACAAACATTTGTAAAATGCCTTTGACTTCACTTACTTCAACTGTTTCGTCTTCTTCATAACGCTCTACTTGTGCTTTAATAACAGCGTCAATCGCATCTTGACGAGCGTGCTTTTCTTCCACACGAACAGCTTCTTTAATTTGCGCCTCTACAGTTTCTCTAAGGGCATTTTCTAGCTCAGCATCAAATGTTTTTAATTTCAGCTCGCTTTTTTCTTTTCCACATGCTTCCACAATTTTTTCTTGGAACGCAATCATTTCTTTAATATTTTCATGACCAGCTAGAATCGCTTCCAACATCACTTCTTCAGGTACTTCTTTTGCACCTGCTTCAACCATATTAATGGCTTCTTTAGTACCAGCAACAATTAGTTCAATATCACTCTCTGCTAATTGAGCAGGAGTAGGGTTCATAATAAATTCACCATTAATACGACCAACCGTTACCCCAGCAATTGGGCCACCGAAAGGAATATCTGAAACAGATAAAGCAAGAGATGAACCAATCATTGCAGCCATTTCAGACGATGCGCTTTGATCAGAACTCATGACGATGCTAATGACTTGTACTTCATTTCGAAACCCATCGGGGAATAATGGACGAATGGGACGATCAATTAAACGACTTGTTAAGATCGCTTGTTCACTTGGACGCCCTTCACGTTTAATGAACCCTCCTGGTATTTTTCCTGCTGCATATAAACGTTCTTCATAATTGACCGTTAGTGGAAAGAATGGTAGATCTTTAGGTTCCTTCGACGCTGTTGCTGTCGATAAAACCGCAGTCTCACCATAACGGACAAGAACTGCACCATTTGCTTGTTTTGCGAGTTGACCAACTTCAACGCTGAACGTACGTCCAGCCCAGTTGATTGTAAACTCGTGACGTTCTTGATCCATGTATGTGTACTCCTCTCGTACATCTAAAAAAATTCTCATTCTTTATTATGACCGAAACAGCCTAAGTTTAAAAGAGCGAATTACAGCTGTTTCAATGTTTTTTAGATTCCATTGTTTTTCACATGAAGAAAAAAGCGGGAGAACATCCCCCGCTTTTACAAACCTTATCGACGTAAGCCAAGTTTGTCAACTAAGTTACGGTAACGCGTAACATCTTTTTTACGCAAATACGTTAACAAATTACGACGTTGTCCAACCATTTTCAAAAGACCGCGACGTGAGTGGTGATCTTTCTTGTGTGTACGTAAATGATCGTTTAATGAATTAATTTGCTCTGTTAAAATCGCCACTTGAACTTCTGGAGAACCAGTGTCCGTGTCGTGTGTTTTGAAGTCTGCAATTAGTTCATTTTTACGCTCTTGTGTTAAAGCCATTAGAGCCACCTCCTTGTAATGTAACCCTAGTTTCCGAGCAAACGTTGGTGAATCGCTTTGCCAAGAAGCGGGCTGTCCACTGAAAACTTCAGCGAACATTAGTTATTATAGACGGTTGCTCGTAAAAATGCAAGTGCTTTAGTGGATGTTCTCCTCAAGCCATCGCAAACTCGTTTCTTTGTCACGGGTGAGCTGAGCTTTGATCTCATCAATACCGTTAAACTTCTGTTCTGCTCGAATCCACTTAAGGAACTCCACTTCAACTATTTCTCCATAAATATCCTCAGCAAAATGAAAAAGATTCACTTCCACACTTGGTTCTGGTAGATTGTCTACAAAAGTCGGCTTGTAACCAACATTAGCCATACCGTTATACTTGTTCCCCTTTACATAAAACGCAACAACATATACACCGGTTTTCGGTATATGATAGCGATCAGCAGCACTCACGTTTGCAGTCGGGAAGCCAAGTAAACGTCCCCTTGCATCGCCATGGATGACCTCTCCTTTTACTTTATAAGGATAACCAAGAAGAAATGATGCTTTTTGAACGTTGCCTTCCTCCAATTCTTGGCGAATACGTGTCGATGAAATTTTTTCGTCTTCATCCGTTACTTTTTGGATTGTACTATATGTGAAGCGCTTGTTTGCATAGGCGCCGAGCTGCTCCATCGTTCCAGCACCTTTTATACCATATGTAAAATCAAACCCTGCAACGACATGCTCAACCTGAAGGGAAACAATAAAGTCATCGACAAATTGCTGCGGTGTTAACTTAGAAAATGATGGCGTGAAACGAACCGCATAAATTCTGTCGACACCAAGAGCTTTTAAGCGCTCAATCTTTGAATCAAATGGAGTTAAATAGCGCATAGGCACTTCTGGATTTCCAAGAACCTCTTTAGGATGAGGGAAGAACGTCATAACTGCTGCTTCAATTCCTCGTACGTTTGCTTCGTTTATTGCTTTTTTTATAACAGTTTGATGCCCTTTATGAACACCATCAAAATACCCTATTGCCAGAACAGAACGAGTGGCTTCTCTCGTCCACTCTTGTTTATTCATATGATCTAAATCAATTTTTATAAGCTTCATTCCATAAGCCTCCTAAAGTCCTGCTGCCTGAGAGAAAAGCTTTACTGGCTTTATCAATCCTTCTTTTGTCGGGTGAGGTTGATAAAGCGCTAGACATTCTCCATCCTCATTATAAAATAAAAAACGCGTGTCTCCAAAAATTTGGTCTTCGTTCGCTAGTACAGCGCCATTTTTTATTCGTTCTTCGAGAGTACGGTCAGCCGTTCTTCTTGGAAAGTTTGTTAGCGCATGATCAAACGGTAACAGCTTCTCGTACCGTTCTTCTAACGTTAGATTCTCTAACGTTTCAAAGGTGATGGTGTTGGCTAGCTCAAATGAGCCGGAAGCCGTCCTAGTTAAAGAAGACATATGGGCAGGGAAACCAAGCAGATCACCAATATCCACTGCTAACGTACGTACATACGTACCTTTACTGCAGCGTACATGAAAAGAAAAACGTTGGGTGTCATCCTTCGCTTCTTCTACATGTGTTAAGGTTAGCTCATGAATGTTCACTTGCCTCGTCGGTCTATCTACTTCAATACCTTTCCTTGCATATTCATACAATCTTTTCCCATTTACTTTAACAGCCGAATAATAAGGAGGCGTTTGCATGATAGCACCTTGAAATTGTGTGAGGGCTGCTTCGATTTGGCTCTTGGAGACAGATTGGAGAACAGGACGTTGTTCTACTACTTCTCCATAAGCATCCTCAGTCGTCGTCGTAAATCCTAATGTAACGTCTCCTTTATAGGTTTTATCGAAGTCAGACATATACTCAGCCACTTTTGTCGCTTTGCCAATACAAATAGGCAGTACCCCATCAACTTCTGGGTCTAGGGTCCCTGTGTGACCAACTTTCTTTGTTTTGTACAACCGACGAATACGATTCACGCAGTCGTGTGATGTCATTCCCCTTGGTTTATACAAAGCTACTATTCCTGCATCCATTAAGACGATTCCCTTCGCTTAAAGTTATGTAAAAAATGAGGATAGCAATGTTTGCCACCCCCACTTTTTTTACTGACTTTCGTTATCGCTTTTGACTTCTCGTAAAAGCGACTCAATTCGATTTCCGTACTGAATTGATTCATCAATTGAAAAACTTAGCTCTGGCGTTTTTCGAAGACGGATTCTTTTTCCGATCTCTGAACGGATAAACCCTTTTGCCTTTTCTAATCCAGCAAGCGTTGCTTTTTGTTCTTCTTCATCACCAAGAATGGTAATAAAAGCCGTTGCTTGTTGAAGATCACCAGTTACATCAACACCTGTTATGGTGACAAATTTAACTCGTGGATCTTTAATTTCACGTAGAAGAATGTCGCTAAGTTCTTTCTTGATTTGTTCACCAACTCGTTCAGCACGATTGTTCGCCATGACTTTCACCTCTATCAATCTGACTATTCATCAAATCCGTTTGATTCGATCCTACTTCCATGGAGTGCCCTTTTTTAGGACAGATTAAACCCATTCCCAGTCGGTTAAAGTACGCTCTGCCTCGTCATGCCGATCAAGAAGATCGAGGGCTTTTTGCAGTTCTGTTTCAACGCTTTGTTTAGATGAACTCACTGCCGCGATGGTTAGTTCTGCTCGCTGCCATACATTTTGATGGTCAGTTTCTGCAACACTAACATTTAAACGTTGCCGCATTCTCGTTACAATGCTTTTAACAACAGATCGTTTATCCTTTAATGACTGCGCCATAAAGATAAAGCATTCACAACGGACAACCGCTACGTGCATTAGCGCTTAACTTCTTCCATCACGTAGGCTTCAATAATGTCGCCTTCTTTAATGTCGTTAAACTTCTCAAGGGTAATACCACATTCATAACCTGCAGCAACTTCTTTCGCATCATCTTTAAAGCGTTTTAATGCGTTCAGTTCACCTTCATACACAACAATTCCGTCACGGATTAAGCGAACAGCAGAGTTACGGGTAATTTTCCCTTCCGTTACATACGAACCTGCAATGGTACCGATTTTCGATACTTTGAACGTTGTACGCACCTCTACCTGACCAATGACTTTTTCTTCAAACTCAGGGTCAAGTGCACCTTTCATCGCTTGTTCAATTTCATCAATTGCGTTGTAAATAACACGGTGTAGACGAATATCTACATTTTCGGCTTCAGCTACTCGCTTCGCATTAACATCAGGACGAACATTAAAACCGATAACGATGGCATTTGATGCAGAAGCTAAAATAATATCCGACTCGGTAATAGCACCAGCGCCTGTATGAATGATATTCACTTTTACGCCAGCGACATCAATTTTTTCAAGTGATCCTTTCATTGCTTCAACAGACCCTTGAACGTCCGCTTTAATGATGACATTAATATCTTTAATATCCCCTTGTTGGATTTGATTAAAGAGATCATCTAAGCTGACTTTTGATGTTTCAGACAAGTTTTGTTCACGGAAACGAGCCATTAAGCCTTCACCAACCTGGCGCGCTTTTTTCTCGTCTTTAAATGCTTGGAAACGATCGCCTGCTTGTGGAACTTCATTTAACCCTGTTATCTCGACTGGCGCAGACGGACCAACCGTTTTCACACGGCGACCAAGATCATTTACCAATGCACGGACACGACCGAATGTGCTGCCGACAACAACCGCATCTCCAACGTTTAACGTACCACTTTGAACAAGAAGTGTTGCCACAGGGCCACGACCTTTGTCAAGCTGTGCTTCAACAACAGTACCTGTAGCAAGCTTATCAGGATTTGCTTTTAGCTCTTCTACTTCTGAAACAAGTAGAATCATTTCGATCAACTCGTCAATGCCGTCTCCATTCAATGCGGATACGTTAACAAAAATAGTATCCCCGCCCCAAGCTTCTGGCACAAGTTCGTATTCTGTTAATTCTTGCATAACACGGTCAGGATTGGCAGTTTCTTTATCCATTTTATTAACAGCGATAATAATTGGTACTTCTGCTGCTTTTGCGTGACTAATCGCTTCTTTTGTTTGTGGCATTACACCATCATCAGCTGCTACAACAATAATTGCAATATCGGTTACTTGCGCACCACGTGCACGCATCGTTGTAAATGCGGCGTGTCCAGGTGTATCTAAGAACGTAATCTTTTTATTGTTTTGCTCAATTTGATACGCGCCGATATGCTGGGTAATACCACCAGCTTCACCTGCTGTTACTTTTGTATTACGAATAGAATCAAGTAATGTCGTTTTCCCGTGGTCAACGTGACCCATGATGGTGACAACTGGCGGACGCTCTTGCAGTTCTTCTTCTTTATCTTCGCTATCATATAGCTCAATATCAAGTTCATCCACAAACACTTCTTCTTCCACCGCTACGCCGTAATCGGCAGCAAGTAATTCGATTGTATCTTTATCGAGTTCTTGATTGATAGTGGCCATTACACCAAGCTTCATTAGTTTTTTAATTAGTTCAGATGCTTCACGGTGTAGTTTCGCTGCAAGCTCACTTACACTTAAGCTACCTGAAATCATAATTTTTTCAGGTAAAGGCATTTGTTGGTGATTTGGACGGTTTTGTGGTCCGCCACGTTTCTTCCCACGACCTTGATTACGTCGGTTGTTATTTCCAGGTCGTCCTTGATTGCGGTTTCCGCCACCACCAGGACGATTTCCTTGCCCTTGGGCACGGTTATTTGGACCACGGTTTCCACCTTGAGTCGCGTTTCCTTGCTTTTGCGCGCCGCGCTGTTCTTGGCCTGCTGGTTTTTTATCGTTCGGTCGATCATCTGTTTTTTTGTTCATACTTTTTTGATCTCCATTTCCTCCAGAAGCCTGTACTTGTTGGTTGGCTTTCTTTAATGTCTCCTCTTCCACAGTCGACATATGGTTTGACACAGTTTCACCCATCGCTTTTAGCTTTTCGATTAATTGTTTGCTTTGAACATTATTTGCTTTTGCGTATTCATGAATTCGCATTTTTGACATATACATACCTCCATTATTGGTTCAGTAATGCAGCAATTTTCTTAGCAAACCCTTTACTTCGTATGCCTATTACAACACGTGCTTCTTTCCCAATTGCAGAACCGAGTTCGTAACGATCACTAACTGCAAAAAGAGGAACATGATAATAGCTACATTTATCCCGCACTTTTTTTGCTGTATTCTCACTTGCATCACTAGCTAGTAAGACAAGTGCTACATTCTTTTTGCGGACTGCTTCTAACGTTAATTCTTCACCTGTTACAAGCTCGCCTGCACGCATACAAAGCCCGAGTAATGATAAATAGTGTTGGTTAGGGTTCATTTCTTTTTAACCTTCTTTAAATCAGTTAAAAGCTGATCATACACTTCAGCCGTTACGTTCACTTGTAAGTGTCGTGTCAAACTATTTCTTTTTTTCGCCAGCTCAAATACATCTTCATCGTGTGATAAGTAGGCTCCACGACCGTTCTTTTTTCCAGTCGGATCTAGCTCTACGGTTCCTTCAGGTGTTCGGACAATTCGAATCAGTTCACCTTTAGGCTTCATTTCGTTAGTAACGATACATTTTCTAAGCGGTATTTTTCGTTGCTTCATCTTGACCCCCGCCTTATTCGATTAATCTTGCTCTTGTCCAAGAAGATCTTCATCTAGGGTTTCCTCAGCGTCAAGTAAACCTAACTCTCTAGCTTCTGTTTCATTCTTAATATCGATTTTCCAACCGGTTAATTTAGCTGCTAAACGCGCATTTTGACCACGCTTCCCGATCGCTAAAGAAAGCTGATAGTCGGGTACGATCACTTGAGTCATTTTATCCTCTTCGTTTACATTCACACGCATCACTTTTGCTGGGCTTAATGCATTTGCAATATAAACAACTGGATCGTCAGACCATTCAACAATGTCAATTTTTTCCCCTTTAAGTTCGTCCACAATAGTTTGAACGCGTTGTCCTCTTTGTCCAACACATGCACCAACAGAATCCACTTCAGGATTTTCAGAGTGAACGGCAATCTTCGAGCGGTCACCAGCTTCTCGTGATACCGATTTAATTTCAACGGTTCCATCATAAATCTCTGGTACTTCTAGCTCAAACAACCGCTTTAATAAACCCGGGTGCGTACGAGAAATTAAAATTTGAGGTCCTTTTGTTGTTTTTTCGACTTTCGTAATATACGCCTTAATACGATCATTGTGGCGATATACTTCATTCGGCATTTGTTCTGTTAATGGTAACAGTGCCTCTACTTTACCAAGATCGACATAAATAAAGCGGTGATCCTGCCTTTGCACAATTCCATTCATGATGTCTTCTTCACGATCAATAAAGTCTGAATAAATGATGCCACGCTCTGCTTCACGCACACGCTGTGTGACAACTTGTTTTGCCGTTTGCGCAGCAATTCGACCAAAATCTTTTGGCGTAACTTCAATTTCAACGACGTCGTCTACTTCAAAGTTTTGATTAATTCCTTGTGCTTCTTCTTCTGATATTTCTAGTCTTTTATCAAACACTTCTTCAACCACGACTTTACGTGCAAACACACGGATGCTCCCGTTCGTACGGTTTACATCAACACGAACGTTTTGCGCTTGCCCAAAATTCCGTTTATAACCAGAAATAAGTGCTGCTTCAATCGCTTCTATGATGACTTCTTTTTTAATCCCTTTGTCAGCTTCAAGGGTTGTTAAAGCTTCCATAAATTCGCTATTCATGGAAAGCACCTCCTTCGTTTTCTTAACCTAGAACAGAATCGATAAGCGGATATTCGCAATTTTATCGTAAGGAATGGTGTACGTCACAGTACGTGTTTTCACTTTTGTATCCACAGTAAGCTGATTATCTTCAAAAGCCTGCAGCTTCCCTTCAAAGGTTTTTTCTCCATTTAAAGGTTCGTAAGTTGTAATGTAAACACCTTTTCCAACCGCTTTTTCCACGTCTGCTTTTTTCTTTAATGGACGCTCCGCCCCTGGTGAAGACACTTCAAGGAAATAAGCTTCTTTAATAGGGTCCGCTTCGTCTAGCTGTTCACTAAGTTTTTCACTGACCTTTTCGCAGTCATCTAGATCAACGCCTTTATCTGAATCAATATAAACGCGTAAAAACCAGTTCGGCCCTTCTTTTTTGTATTCTACTTCTACTAGTTCAAGCTGTAAGTCGTCTACAATTGGAAGGACCAATTGTTCCACTTTACTAGAGACAATTTTACTCAAGCATCTGTCCCTCCTTTTTCACATAATAAAAACGTATGCCTATCACCAGCATACGTCATCAGGCATATCCAACTTTTCATGCGCCTAGCGAGTTGCGAACAAAAAGAGTGGGTTGCCCCACTCTTTCATCATTCCGTATGCTAACTATTACCATAAACGATTTTATCACAGGATAGAGCCTCGCGCAAGGCTTGTTCTATTTCTTAGAAAAGTGATAGCTGGTTTGACTCAGGGAGATCGTGTAAACATCCGTGATCAGACAAATTTTCGACAACTGTTTTTGTTAACTTCGCACGTTGTTGTAGATCCTCTTTTGACAAAAAGTGACCGTTTTCTCGTGCTTTCACTATATTAAGAGCTGCGTTTGTACCAACCCCGTTTAGTGAGTTAAATGGCGGAAGTAGCGTATCGCCATCTACAATGAATTCAGTTGCCGACGATTTATAAAGGTCGACTTTTTGGAATCCAAAGCCACGTTCACACATCTCAAGAGAAAGTTCAAGGACAGTTAAGACTGCTTTCTCTTTCGGCGCGGCATCTAAGCCTTTTGCGTTAATTTCATCGATTTTAGCACGAATGGAACTTGAACCTTTTATCATCACATCCATCTCAAAATCATCTGCTCGTACCGTAAAGTACGTAGCATAATAAAGGATAGGATGATGCACTTTAAAATAAGCAATTCGTACAGCCATTAACACATACGCTGCAGCGTGGGCTTTAGGGAACATATATTTTATTTTTGTACAAGAATCAATGTACCAGTCCGGCACGTCATGCTTTTTCATTTCTTCAACCCATTCAGGCTGGAGTCCTTTTCCTTTACGAACAAATTCCATAATTTTAAATGCGAGTGAAGACTCTAGCCCTTTGTAGATTAAATAAACCATAATATCATCACGACAGCCAATAACGTCTTTTAATTCACACGTACCATTATAGATCAACTCGTTAGCATTGCCGAGCCATACATCCGTACCGTGGGATAACCCAGAAATTTGCAGAAGTTCAGAGAACGTGCTCGGCTTTGTTTCTTCAAGCATTTGACGCACAAACCGTGTTCCAAATTCAGGAATGCCTAAAGTTCCTGTCTTACACATAATTTGCTCTTCTGTTACGCCTAAAATGTCTGGAGAAGCAAATATTTTCATAACGTCTGGATCATCTGTTGGGATGGTCTTTGGATCAATTCCACTTAAGTCTTGAAGCATTCGAATTGCCGTTGGATCATCGTGTCCGAGTATATCCAGTTTCAAGAGGTTGTCGTGGATGGAATGGAAATCAAAATGAGTGGTTTTCCACTCTGAATTTTTATCGTCTGCCGGGTATTGAATTGGTGAAAAATCATGGATATCTTTATAATCCGGCACAACAATGATTCCACCAGGGTGTTGGCCAGTTGTTCGTTTAACACCGGTACAACCTGAGACGAGCCGGTCAATTTCTGCTCCCCTCATTAATAAATCGTGATCACCTTGATAGCCTTTGACAAAACCATATGCCGTTTTTTCGGCAACTGTTCCGATTGTTCCCGCACGATAGACATACTCTTCACCGAATAAGTCTTTCGTATACGCATGGGCTCTCGGCTGATATTCACCAGAAAAGTTCAAATCAATATCGGGTACTTTGTCTCCTTTAAAGCCTAGAAACGTCTCAAAGGGAATATCTTGACCATCTTTTTGATAAGCCGATCCACACTTAGGACAATTTGCATCTGGTAAGTCATATCCAGATGCAACAGAGCCATCATCAAAGAAATGGGAATGCTGACAGTTCGGACATACATAGTGTGGCGCTAAAGGATTGACTTCAGTAATTTCCGTCATCGTTGCAACAAACGAAGAACCGACGGAACCTCGGGAACCAACCAGATAGCCATCATCAAGTGATTTCTTAACCAGCTTCTGTGAAATTAAATAAATAACTGCAAAGCCGTGCCCAATAATACTATTAAGCTCTTTTTCTAGACGTGCCTCAACAATGTCAGGAAGGGGATTTCCATATATAGCTCTAGCCCTTCCATAGCTCATTTCCCGCATTTCATCATCTGCACCTTCAATTTTCGGTGCATATAATTCGTCTGGAATAGGGTGAACCTCTCCAATTTCATTTGCAATACGATTCGAATTCGTCACAACGAGGTCGTAAGCTTTTTCATCTCCAAGAAATGCAAATTCAGCCAACATTTCATCGGTTGTACGGAAATGAACAAGTGGAAGTGCTTGTCGATTTAATGGATTCGCACCACCTTGAGAAGCAATTAAAATTTTACGGTAAATGGCATCATTTTCATTCACGTAATGAACATTTCCTGTTGCTACAACGGGTAAATTGAGCTGATCTCCTAACGAAATGATTTTCCCAATAATTTCTTGAAGCGCCTGTTCATCTTTAATGAGTTCTCGTTCAATAAGGTGGCGATAGAGACCCGGCGGTTGAATTTCTAGAAAGTCATAGAAACGTGCGATGTTCTCAACTTCGTCTGCTGATTTCTGCATCATGCCTTCAAACACTTCGCCTTTGTCACATGCTGAACCGATTAACAAGCCTTCACGATGCTTGTTTAATTCAGAACGTGGAATTCTCGGCGTGCGGAAGTAATAATTGACGTGAGACATCGTTACAAGCCGGTAAAGATTTTTTAATCCTTCTTGAGATGTTACATGAATCGTTGCGTGAAAAGGGCGCTGCCGATGAAAATTGCCTTGTCCCATATGATTGTTTAATTCATCGTGAAACAAAATCTCTTTTTCCGCTGCATCCTTTACCATTTTCCATAATAAGTAGGCTGTTGCTTGGGTATCGTATATAGCGCGGTGATGACTGACCAGCTCGATATCAAATTTCTTACATAATGTATTTAATCGATGATTTTTTAATTCAGGATAAAGAAATCGACCTAGTTCCAATGTATCAATGACTGGATTTTGCACTTCTGTAAAGCCCATTTTCTTATAGCCAACATTTAAAAATCCAATATCGAAACTTGCATTGTGCGCAACAATCGTTCCAGTGCCTGCAAATTCTTTAAATTGCTTCAGCACATCTAGTGGGTCAGGAGCGCCTTGTAGCATATCATCTGTTATCCCTGTTAAATCAATAATCGTTGAGGATAGAGGCTCTTTAGGATCAGCAAACGATTCAAACGTATCAACGATTTCACCATTTTTGATTTTGACTGCTGCAAGCTCAATCACTGTATTGTAAACTGCAGATAGCCCCGTTGTTTCCACGTCAAACACAACATATTCTTCATCCAGTAGTTTACGATGATCTGAATTGTAGGCAATCGGTACACCATCATCGACAATATTGGCTTCCATTCCGTAAATCACTTTTATGCCATGTTTTTTACTAGCGTTATATGCTTCAGGAAAGGCTTGTACAACACCATGATCCGTAATTGCTACTGCACGATGGCCCCATTTCGCTGCTTGTTCCACATATTGACCAACCGAAGCCATTCCATCCATTTGGCTCATTGTTGAGTGGGTATGCAGCTCAACTCGCTTCTCTTCTGCTGTATCGATACGAGATTTAGGTGTTATTTGATTAAAATCATTTGCAATCATCACAAGATCGCGTACAAATGTATCGTTTTGGATACCTCCGCGGACCTTCATCCACATACCTTTTTTCACAGCTTGTAAAATCGGAATATCTTCTTTATCCCGTGAAAACATCTTCACTAATATTGAATCGGTGTAATCGGTAATTTTAAACGTTAAGAGTGTTCGACCACTTCTTAGCTCTCGGGTTTCTGCAAAAAACACATATCCTTGAACCGTAATTCTTCGTTCTTCATCCACAATTGCTTCAAGGGGAATTGGATCATCCTTAATCGGATAGCCCATTGATAAATTCGCAGCAGAAACTTGTTTCGTCATCTCTTCTTCTTGACGCTTTTTCTCAAGCATTGCCTCTACAACTTTAGAATGATCTTCTTCTTGACGCTTTCGTACAAATTCATCATACGCTTCTTTTGATTCTTCCACCGATATGTGCAACGGAATCGTCGGTAAGCCATAACGAGTACAGATCTGTTTGAACGGTTCCACAAGTTTCCGCTTCATAGCTTGTCCCTCTGCATCATTTTGCGCCACAAGCGCCAAAGCGCCTTTGCTCATGTCTGGCGTTTGCTTTTGTAGTGCAGCTGCAAGAGGTGGTGACAATAGGGAAAACTCACTCATAATAATTGGCCAGTAGTTGTTCCAAGCCTCTTCTGTCATTTCGTTATGATCATACGTGATTGTACAGGTCGCTTTCGCAATCTCTTTAAACGTTACTTCTAATTTCGAGGTAAACAATTGGGCTAAATCAGCAGGAAGAATCGTTTGCAAATGAATATAAAAATGCCACGATTTCGTCTCTCGCGTGATCGCCAATTTTTTTATATAACCGTTTTCGAAATACGCATGTCCATCTGTCGGGACTTGTAGTTGTTCAAGTAATAAACGAAGGCGTTCTTCTCTTGATCCCATTTCATTGTTCACTAAAAATCACTCCCCCGTGCAAGGAAATGGACTGACCGATTGGCCAGTCCACTTCTGTCAATTGGCAAATTCCTTTACCCATTGTACTAGATCTTCTTTTGATAGCTCAAGCTGTTCGCCTGTTTTTCTTACTTTCACTTCAACAATTCCTTCACCTGCACGTTTACCAACTGCAATTCGTACAGGAAGACCAATTAAGTCAGCGTCTTTGAACTTCACTCCGGCGCGCTCACCACGGTCATCAAATAATACATCGATTCCAGCCTGTTTTAAGTCTGTGTAAATCGCTTCTGCTAGTGCTTGCTGCTCTTCATTTTTCACATTAAGGGCTAGCAGGTGAACAAGAAACGGTGCAATAGATACCGGCCATACGATCCCATTTTCATCGTGATGCTGTTCAATCACTGCCGCAATGGTTCTTGAAATGCCAATCCCATAGCAGCCCATTAAAAACGTCTGCGCTTTGCCATTTTGGTCAAGGTATTTGGCTTGTAAAGATTCAGAGTATTTACGACCAAGTTTAAAGACTTGACCTACTTCAATGCCTTCTGCAAATTGAAGGGTTCCTTGTCCATCAGGAGAGGGGTCTCCTTCTTTTACTGTACGCAAATCCTTGTACGCGGTAGCTTGATAATCTTTCCCTGGCCCTACATGCACATAGTGGTAGCCGGTTTCATTTGCACCACAAGCAATGGTTTCCATTCCGTGAATGCGGTGGTCTGCATAAATAGGTACATTGTTCACGTTGACCGGTCCAATAGAACCTGGTGTTGCTCCAAACAGGTCAACAACTTCTTCTTCTGTAGCCATACGCATCTCTTTAGCACCTAACTCATGAAGAGCTTTTACTTCATTTAGCTCATCATTCCCTCGGAGCAGTAAAAGCGAACCTTCACCATCAACGAATACAACTAACGCTTTTAAAATATGATCAGGATCAACACCTAATGCAGCTGCTGCATCATTGACTGTTTTTGCATCAGGAGTTGCTTTCTTTTCAAGTAAGCCATAATCCTGTGATTGAGGCGGTTCTGGTGCGAGGCTCGAAGCCATTTCAAGGTTCGCCGCATAATCCGATCCGTCTGAGTAAGCAATGGTGTCTTCACCAACGGAAGCGAGTGCCATAAATTCATGTGTATCCTTACCACCCATCGTACCAGAGTCAGCAATAACCGGACGGAATGTTAGCCCTACACGTGAAAAAATACGGGAATACGCTTCGTGCATGGCCCAATAGGTCTCATGTAAACTTTCTTCTGAGTCATGAAACGAATACGCATCTTTCATAATAAATTCACGACCACGCAACAAACCGAAACGAGGTCGGCGCTCATCTCTGAATTTCGTTTGGATTTGGTATACATTTAATGGGAGTTTCTTATAAGATGTAATGCCATCTTTAATGATAGTAGTAATGACCTCCTCGTGGGTTGCACCGAGGGCAAAATCACGATTATGACGATCTTTTAACCGGATCAATTCATCGCCCATATCTTCCCACCGCCCAGACTCTTGCCAAAGTTCAGCTGGGTGCAAAGCTGGCAACGTTAATTCCTGAGCGCCAATCCCATCTAATTCTTCACGAATAATCGCTTCAATCTTCGTCATCGCTTTTTTCGCTAATGGAAGATAGGCATATACTCCTGATGCAAGTTGGCGCATCATTCCAGCCCGAAGCATAAGTTGGTGACTTATCGCTTCAGCATCGGCGGGAACATCACGCATCGTTGGTACCAAATAAGTTGACTGTCTCATTGCGTCACTTCCTTTACTCACTTCATCTAACTTAAGAGAATAGCTTGCTTATATCGTTCCACGTCACCACAATCATTAATAACATAACTAACGCAAAACCGATAAATTGAATGGCTCCTTCTTTTTCTGGCGAGACGGGTTTCCCTCGAATGCCTTCGTACGCTAGAAACATTAATCGTCCACCGTCTAGAGCAGGAATTGGGAACAAATTAATGACCCCTAAATTGACACTGAGCAGTGCCGCAAAAAAGAATACTTGGTACGTGCCTGCAGCCACAGCAGAATCCGTTATATTATAAATCCCAACAGGACCAGAAATATAATCCAGTGAAAACTCACCAGTAAGAATCAAACCTAGTGTACTAAAAATAGATGTGGCGAAATCTACAAATGTTGTTGCCGATTCGCCAACAGCTGCAACGAACCCGGATTCTCTTAATGGCGCTACGCCAATCACACCGATTTCTTCGTCAATTTCTGACACATAGTTTGAGCCAGTCGTCAGAGTTACTTCTTGCTGTGAACCATCACGTTCAAAAGTAATCGCCACATCTTGATTTGGTCTTTCACCAATGGCTTGTTGCATATCTTGCCAACGTTCTGTTGCATTTCCATCAACAGCTACGATTAAATCCCCAGCTTGCAAACCGGCTTGTTCTGCTGGCGATCCTTCTATTGGATCAATTTGATTTGTAGAAAAGCCCGCAATGGAGAACAATCCTAACAAAATCACGTACGCTAAAATAAAGTTCATTAATGGTCCTGCAAAGATAGCCATTGCACGAGCCCCTAATGATTTAGACCCAAACTGCCGATGCCATGGCGCATTCATTTGTGCAACTTCATCTTGCACAATCATTGCTTTTTCATGAATAGAATAGCGTATAAGCTCGCCTGAATCCTCATCCATTGTTTCAATATACAGATCATGAACAAGATCAATTCGTTCAACTTGCACAACATGAGCTTCAGGGTGTTTTGATTTGTTGTTAACAATAATTTCGGTTACGCGCTGCTGGTCATCAAATACGAGTCCAACTTCATAACCTGGACGAATAACCGTTTGCTCTGGCTCTTCACCAGCCATTCGAACGTAGCCACCGATCGGTAGTAGACGCACTGTATAAATGGTGTCGTTTCTTTCAAAAGCAAACAGCTTCGGCCCCATTCCAATTGCAAACTCGTAGCAAAGAATGCCTGCCCTCTTTGCAAAAAATAAATGACCCCATTCGTGTACAAATACAAGCACACTGAATATGGCAATAAAAGCTAGTAACGTATTCAACAGCCATACCGCCTTCCTGTTAGTTGTTCATTACACGTGCACGAACTGCTTGGTCAACAGCAAGAATTTCTTCAAGTGAAGGATTCGCTTGCCGTGTGTGTGTATGTAATGCTTGTTCAATTACGTCTTCAATCTGTAAAAAAGTAATCTCACCTTTTAAAAACTTCGCCACAGCCACTTCATTTGCCGCATTTAAAACCGTTGGCATTGTGCCTCCACTTTTGCCTGCTTCATATGCAAATTTCATACAGCGATAACGTTCAAAGTCAAGATCCTTAAAATGGAGCTTCCCAAGTTCGGCAAGATTTAAGCGCTCTCCTTCGGGTCGTGCAAAACGATCAGGGTACGTCAGTGCATACTGGATAGGGACACGCATATCAGGTGTTCCTAATTGAGCAATGACACTCCGATCATGAAACTCTACCATTGAGTGAATAATACTTTCCTTATGGATTACTACATCAATATGGTCATAATCTGTGTTAAATAACCAATTTGCTTCAATCACTTCCAAGCCTTTATTCATCATTGTAGCAGAATCAATCGTAATTTTTGCTCCCATTGACCAGTTTGGATGGGACAGAGCTTGTTCCACAGTGACATCCTGTAGCTCATGACGAGCTTTATCCCGGAAACTTCCCCCTGATGCAGTTAGGATTAATCGATCAATGGCTTTATGAGGTTCTCCATTTAAAGCTTGAAAAATAGCAGAATGCTCACTATCGACAGGAATAAGTGAAACACCTTTTTTTTGCGCTGCTTCCATCACTAGATGGCCTGCTGTTACGAGGGTTTCTTTGTTCGCAATGGCAACAGGCTTGCCAGCATCAATGGCAGCCAATGTTGGTAGTAAACCGACAGACCCTGTAATAGCCGTAACCACCACATCGGCATCAGACGACTTTGCAACCTCTACTAAGCCAGAGTCACCATAATAGAATTCCACTTCTTTGCCAAATTCCCTTTGAAGATTTTTAGCATCCTCTTCTTTTGCCACTGAAACAAGCTTCGGTTTAAATTCTTTAATTTGGTTACGTGCAAGCTCGATATTCACCCCACAGGATAATGCTACTAAGGAAAATGCTTGAGGGTGATCCCGAATCACATCTAATGTCTGTGTACCAATTGAACCTGTCGAGCCTAATAAACTAATTTTTTTCATCGTTTCTCCTCTCCATCTCGCAAGCGTACTACTTTATCTTTTAGATTAATTGCAAAAGATGCAAGAGCGGCATGACAAAGATTAAGCTATCAAATCGATCCAAGATACCACCATGTCCAGGTAGTACATTTCCTGAATCTTTCACGGCATAATGTCGCTTTAACGCTGACTCTACTAAATCACCAATTTGCCCAAAAACGGCTGTGGCAAGCATAATGAAGACAGCGGTTATGTATGAAGTAAATGCCGGAGTAAGGAAAAAGAACAGACTTCCGACGATAACAGCCAATACAATCCCACCGAGAGAGCCTTCAATCGTTTTATTTGGACTAATTTCTGGCCAAAGCTTGTGTTTCCCCATCGCTTTTCCGACGAAGTAAGCACCTGAATCAGTTGTCCAAATTAAGATGATGACAAATAAAACGAGCCATAGGCCGACTTCGGTTACGTTTCGAGCCTCTATTAAGAAATGAAAACCAAAACCTACATATACGCTCGAAAGGATAATAAACCCAACCTCATCAAAGGTCAGTTTATTCTTCGTTAATACCGTTAGCATTAACAAAATGAGGATAAGAAAAATAAACAATTCTATTTTCGTATTTTCTATCGGAATAAATTGATCAAACCAGTTCGTTGGGATTAATAGCAACCACATAGATATCAGGCCGGCTATTCCTCTTAACGATAAGGCTTGAATTTTTTTCATTTTAAGTAATTCCATCATCGCGATTGTTGCCATTAAGGTTACAAAGATGGAGAACCACCAGCCACCTAAAAAAACAAATGCTAAAATGACAACCCCAATCGCTAATCCTGTTACAATTCGTGTTTTCATTACTGTCGCCCTTCCTATAATCCTCCGTAACGTCTACCACGATTTTGATACGTCGCAATGGCTTCACGGAAATGATTCTCATTAAAATCGGGCCAAAGTACAGATGTGAACCAGAATTCACTATACGCAAGTTGCCACAGCATAAAATTACTTAGTCTGATTTCACCACTTGTGCGAATCAATAAGTCTGGATCTTTTAGCTGACAACTCATCAAATGCGCACCAATCACATCTTCATTGATGTCTTCTGCTCGAAGCTCACCTGATTCTACTTTAAACGCAATTTGTTTCATAGCTTCCGCCATCTCAAATCGACTGCCATAATTAAGAGCGAAATTAAGAATTAACCCGGTATTATGCTTAGTCTTTTCAATTGCCTCATCCACAGCTTGAATGGTATGAACTGGCAACGCTTCTTTTGTTCCCATAATTCGGACTTGTACATTTTCTTTAATAAGTGTTGGGAGTTCGCTTTTAAGATAGCGTTCCGGTAAACTTAATAAAAAATCAACCTCCGCTTTCGGGCGCATCCAATTTTCTGTTGAAAATGCATACAGGGTAAGTACTTCCACGTGTAACGCATTTGCCGCTCGGACAATTTTGTTTACATTTTTCATCCCTTCACGATGACCAGCAATGCGAGGGAGGCCTCGGCTGGATGCCCATCTACCGTTGCCATCCATTATAATGGCGACATGCTTTGGAATTCGACTTAAATCAAGGTTTCTATCATATTGCTTTTCCTCTTCTGTATGAAAAGCTTGCTTCCATTTAGAAAATTTCTCGAGCATTCTTCGCCCTCCGTCTCACTAGCGGTTCGCCCTTCACGATGCTTAAAAGTGTAAAAAACCCCCTATTAAAGAGGGTCTCCTACTTTTCTTTATCATACACGTAATTTAATCAGACTTCCATAATTTCCTCTTCTTTTTCTTTAGCACGTGTATCAATTTTACTAATATAAGAGTCTGTTAACTTTTGAATTTTGTCGGTCTCTCCACGAAGCTCGTCCTCTGTCATCTCGCCATCTTTTTGACGTTTTTTCAAATCGTCATTGGCATCACGGCGAATATTACGAACAGCTACTTTAGAGTCTTCGGCAGTTCTTGACACAATTTTACTTAATTCTTTCCGACGCTCTTCTGTTAACGCTGGAATAATAATACGTATAACTTGTCCATCACTTGATGGTGTCAAGCCAAGGTCAGCCTTCATAATTGCTTTTTCAATATTACTAATTGCTGATTTATCAAAAGGTGTAATTAAAAGCAAACGCGCTTCAGGTACCGTAATTGAAGCAAGCTGGTTTAACGGTGTTTCTGCTCCATAATACTCTACCGTAACACGGTCTAAAAGAGCTGGATTTGCGCGACCGGCACGCAATTTCGCTAGTTCACGGTTTAAAGACTCAATGGCTTTATCCATTCTTCCTTTAGTATCATCTTGAATTTGTTTTGACATATCAATTATTTCCCCCTGACCACTGTACCAATTTTTTCGCCTAAAACGGCGCGTTTAATATTGCCTTCTTCCATAATAGAGAATACGACAAGTGGAATGTCGTTGTCCATACATAAGGATGAAGCAGTTGAATCCATTACTTGAAGCCCTTCTTTTAAAACATCCATATACGTAATCGTGTCATATTTTGTTGCATCCTCATTCGTACGAGGGTCTGCATTATAAACGCCATCTACATTGTTTTTCGCCATTAAGATGACTTCTGCCTCGATTTCCGCCGCACGTAGCGCAGAAGTAGTATCCGTTGAAAAGTATGGGTTTCCTGTTCCAGCGGCAAAGATCACAACCCGCTTCTTTTCCAAGTGGCGAATGGCTTTTCTACGAATATAAGGCTCTGCCACTTGTCTCATTTCAATTGATGTTTGCACGCGTGATTCAACACCAATGGATTCAAGGCTATCTTGAAGAGCAAGGGAATTCATTACTGTCGCGAGCATGCCCATATAATCAGCAGTGGCGCGATCCATTCCTTGAGCACTACCAGCCATACCACGCCAAATATTCCCGGCACCAACAACGACGGCTACTTCTACTTCTAGTTCAACAATCTCTCTAATTTGCGTAGCAATAGATTTAATGATTGTCGGATCAATTCCATACCCTTGTTCTCCAGCTAATGCTTCTCCACTAAGCTTTAAAACGACACGATTGTATTTGTTCATTGTGACCTCCGAATTTGCTTTGTTCCTTATCTTTTCTTGTAAAAAAGGGACACGAACGAATGTTGTGTCCCTTTACTAGGTTGTTATTTTTTCACTTGAGACATAACTTCTTCAGCAAAGTTATCTTCACGCTTTTCAATACCTTCGCCTACTTCGTAACGCACAAACGTTTTCACTGTAGCATTTTTCCCTTTAACATACTTCCCTACTTTTTGATCGCCATCTTTAACGAAAGGCTGGTCAAGTAGACATACTTGTTCAAAGAATTTGCTTAAGCGACCTTCAACCATTTTTTCAACGATGTTTTCAGGTTTGCCTTCGTTAAGCGCTTGTTGCTTAAGAACTTCACGCTCACGATCAACAACATCACCCGTTACCTCATCGCGAGAAACATAAGTTGGGTTAATAGCAGCAACGTGCATCGCAATATCTTTAGCAAGTTCTTCATCATTTGAAGATCCAATTAACGTAAGAACGCCAATACGCCCACCCATGTGTAGGTATGAACCAAATACATCACTGTCTTCTTTTTCAACAACTGTGAAACGGCGTAGGGAAAGTTTTTCACCAATTTTTGCAATCGATGAATTAATGTGAGAGAGAACAGTGTCGTCTCCACCTTTAAAGTTTTGCTCTAACGCTACTTCAACTGTTGCTGGGTTTTCAGCTAAAATGTGCTCAGCCAATTCTTTAACAAGCCCTTGGAAGTTTTCATTTTTCGCAACGAAATCTGTCTCAGAGTTCACTTCAACGATAACCGCTTTGTTTCCACTTGTTACAACTGACGCAAGACCTTCTGCTGCAACACGGTCTGCTTTCTTCTCAGCTTTTGCAATACCCTTTTCACGTAGAAAGTCAATTGCTTTGTCCATATCTCCATCAACTTCAACAAGTGCTTTCTTACAATCCATCATGCCAGCGCCTGTTTTTTCACGAAGTTCTTTTACCATACTCGCTGTAACTGCCATTTAAATTCCTCCTATTAACAAATCTTTTTCACAAAAAAAAGGCGGGAAAGGGTTAATCTCCCTTCACCACCCTTTTTGGAGTCCAACATTTATGCTGTCGTCGTTTCCTCAACGTCTTCAGAATTCGTATCTTCTAAGACTACTTCTTCTTCACCAGCAGTTGCTTCAATTACAGCATCAGCCATTTTTCCAGTTAGTAATTTAACAGCGCGAATCGCGTCATCATTACCTGGAATAACATAATCCACTTCATCTGGATCGCAGTTTGTATCTACAATCGCAACGATTGGGATATTAAGCTTGTGTGCTTCAGCAATTGCAATACGCTCTTTACGTGGGTCAATAACGAATAAAGCGTCAGGAATGCTATTCATGTCTTTAATACCGCCTAAGAATTTTTCTAGACGATCCATTTCTTTTTTAAGAAGGATAACTTCTTTTTTAGGAAGAACATCAAATGTGCCATCTTCCTGCATTTTTTCAAGATTCTTTAAGCGTGTAATACGCTTTTGAATTGTCTCGAAGTTCGTTAATGTTCCACCTAACCAACGTTGGTTAATGTAGTACATTCCAGAACGAATCGCTTCGTCACGAACCGAATCCTGTGCTTGTTTCTTAGTACCAACGAAAAGAATTTTTCCTCCGTCAGCCGCAAGATCGCGAACGAAATTATACGCACTCTCGACTTTTTTGACCGTCTTTTGAAGGTCAATAATATAAATACCGTTTCTTTCTGTGAAGATGTAGCGATCCATTTTTGGGTTCCAACGACGAGTCTGATGACCGAAGTGAACACCAGCCTCTAGTAATTGTTTCATGGAGATAACTGCCACACCAAACACCTCCTTATGGTTTTTTTTATCCTCCGCAGCATTCATTTCTTGACGACACACTTATCAATGATAAGAGCACCTTCGCCAAAATCCTTCTGCGTGTGTATTTAACACCGTCAGTAATCGTATCACATTTGCCGTTGATAAGCAAGGAGACGGTGCTAATTATTTTAGTTTTGCTTGTTTAAATGTTGAATAAGCTCGACTTCTCGTATGCCAATCTGTAACGTTTTTGCAATATCAGCAGGACCCTTTCCATTCTGCTGGTAAGTACGCACCTTATCTACTACTTGATCACGATTAAACGATGCCGTTTTATTTTTAGTAGGACGGCTCGTTTCCGTTTTAAAATCGACGACAGTAGACGGTTTTTCGTTCGAATGATTGATTTGTTGATGAAACGTATCCATGACGATTTCATTATCCTTTTTAATGTCGTGTAAAAAAGTAGCAAGCGCTTCTTCTAATTCTTCTTTCGTTAAGCGTTGATTTAGCTGCTGCTGAAGCTTTGTTATCTTGATAGCTAATCCAATGACAGCGAATACAAGTAAGATAATCCATATATCCATTTAACCCCTCCTTCTAACGAACGAACGCTCGTTCCACAAATCCTTGCTTTAGTTTTTTTATCGCTTTTGCGTGAATCTGTGAAATCCTTGATGTAGATAGATTTAATACTCTACCAATGTCGGTTAACGATAGTTCTTCGAAATAACTGAGTTGAATGACAAGCTGCTCGTTTTCATTTAACGCCTTTAGTCGCTCAATCAGTTCATTCTTTGTATCTGTTTGAATAAGACGCTCGCCAGGTTGTTCCATTTGTTCGTCTTTTACCTGCGTTTGATAAACACCATCACCTGTTGATGACACTAGCTCGTCAAACGAAACATTCATACTGATAAATTGATCATATCGAATAGAAGAGATTTCTTTTGATGATAATTTCATTTCAGCAGCAATTTCAGCTTCATGTACGGATCGACCTTGAGCTTGCTCTAGTTGCTCAACAATTTGATCCATTCGCTTAATTTTTTCGCGAATCGTCCGTGGTAAACGATCTTCTTTCCGAAGACCGTCAATCATGGCACCTCGAATACGAAACGACGCATATGTATCAAATTTTAAGTCACGACTTGGATCGAATCGCTGGATGGCATCAAATAATCCTTCTAAAGCATGACTTTTTAATTCATCTTTCGTCACTGTTGCGGGCAATGTTTTTGATACACGCTGAACATGAAATTGAACGAGAGGTAAATAATAGTGAATTAATGCTTCAATCGCTTCACTTGATTTTGATTCGTGCCACAATGCCCAAAGCTCAGCTTCTGATTTCATTCTCTTCCTCTCCTTCTATATCTGTTTAATCGTTTTGCTCGCCGTACGCACATGCATGACGAAAGTAGGAAGTGTAAATTCCACGGTTCTTCCACATGCTCCACCAACATCTTTTGCAACTACTGGGATATAGGCATTTTCAAGCCATTGTGTTACCGCTTCTACATTTCGCCTTCCGATTTGCATGTATTCTTGTCGCATTGCGTGACGGAACATTTGCGCGCCACCTGCTATTTTTGCTTGTAAGTTGCCAGCACCTTGATTAACTAACTCCCTATGTAAAAGCGTCAACGCTGTATCCGCATAGCGCCAAGGATTAAATGCTGTTTTTCTAGCTTGTTTTGAATCTGGAAGCATAATATGCACCATACCGGCGTGCATATGAGTATCATCGTATAGAACAACACAAACACAAGAGCCTAAGCCACACGTTCGCAGTGTTCCTGTATGACTCAACACTTTCCATTCACCTATTGAGATTGTTTCACGTTGCTCTATCATGGACGATCTCTTTCAAGAGCTCTTTTTAATACTGAAACAGCCCTCTCATTCGGTATAAATAGCAAGAAACCTTCCATTCCTTCTTCTTCATTTTTCACTCTCATGGCCGTTTCCATTAGAAAAAACTGATCTACTTCAACAAGCTGATAGGTCGCCTCTGCTAAAACTGCACTTCCAATATCAATGGTTAACTCCGTTACAAGTGGGTAAAGGGTTAATGACGTGAGAGAACCAATCGCTGTTACATAAGAGCCTATAACAATGTTACCAATCTCTTGAAACGCAGAGGAAGCAAGTGGATAAGCTTGTACATCAAGATCATTTACCACATTCGGTAAAACCATATTGACTAGGCGGACCGCTGTATCCATACTTGTTAAGAAAAACATTGTCCCTTCCACGTCACCAGCAATTGGTGCATGTACCGTCGCACACACTTCATGGTGGTATCCACTCAATCGTGGTAAATCTTCCATTTCATGAAGGGCGATTTCTGGCACATTCATCGCTACTTGTCGCTGTAAAAGAGTTGACAAAGCCGTTGCCGCATAACCTGTACTAATGTTGGCAACTTCTTTTAACAAATCTTGTTCCATTGTCACAATGAGCCTCCCCTTTCGTGTAACCATTTTCCAATGTCGATATGAGTCAATTCCCAGTCTACTTGTCCAGTCTTAATGGCTGCATCAGGCATACCGGAAATAATCGCACTTTCTTTCGCTTCCGCTAAAATAGTGCAGCCACCTGATTGTTTTACTGCTTGTAAAGAAGCAGAACCATCTCTTCCCATACCGGTTAAAACAACCAAGATCTTTTTGTTAAAAAACGTAGTCGAAGCAAACAATGTATTAATGGAAGGATGATACAAATCAGCTTGATGCGGTTCTGTGATTTCGAAAAAAGCACGATTTCCTTTCTGGACAAGGGTTGTTTGCCATCCTCCAGGTGCTATATAGACAACACCATTTTGAACTACCTCATCATGCTGGGCTTCCTTTATTTGAAATGAGAACTGCTCATTTAAACGTTTAGCCAATAAAGCGGTAAAATGCCCGGGCATATGCTGGGCAATAACAATTGGGTATGACAAGTGATGTGGTAGCTGTTCAAACAGCTTTTGCAAAGCATTTGGACCACCAGTGGAGCTGCCGATGGCAACAATAACAGAGTGACCATTCCGATCATTCACTTGATTTCGTTCAATCATCATTTTTCTAATAACCAATCTTTTATTAGCAACCCAATTGCCTCATAGACCGCATCCGTAAAACTGGCGCTTGCTTTATTGACTAATCCGAGATCCACTACTTCAATTTGCAGAAAGCGATTTGCCGTTTCACGTAAGTTTAACCGGGCTTGTTGATTTCGTTTCGTTGAATCTATTTCAGATCCGATGATGTAAGCACGAGGAGGTGTATGTTTTTTTAATAATTGATACGCGGTGATGAGTCGCTCTTCATTTGCAGATAGAAACAAAATAGCTGGAATATCGGCTGATCGTAGCACTTCTTCTCCTTCAACTTGGATGAAAAGACATACATCGATCCGCAAAGACGAAGATTGTTGTAGAACATCTGGATGCAGAAGCTGATCTTGAAATTTCGGTCTGAAACGAGCCTTCGCTTCTGGTGTGGCAACGCAAAACGATTCATATCCGTAATCACTCAATGATTGAATCAGTTGCTCGATAATTAGCGCATCCTCTTTATGCTGTATATAAAGATGCAGTGACTTTCTTTTTTTAAGTGCATGCTCAACTGATCGTTGCCGTAAATCATACGCTTGATCCATTGTGTTCCTCCTCCAAACGTAGCCATCCCATTAACTGCTTGGCAGTTGGATAACACAAATCGTTTGGTACATGTTGTCCTGTTGTAACACAGGAAACAGGCTCTTTACGTTTATAAAGTAGCTCTGTCAATAGCGACATGGTTCGTGTTTCATCTTTTTTTGTTAAGATAAAGCTATCGATGGTGATAGGTGAAAACGGCTTTAACAGTTCTTCAAGATCGCTTGATTTCATTGTTAAGCTTAACGCTACGTGGCATTCGACGTCGCTCCTTGTTGTTAAAAATTGAACAAGAGGATCGGCGAGTTGTGAATGCAAATAATTATCTCCTGGTGTATCAATAAAAATCATATCAGCGTTGACCTTCGTGCATAAGGCAGTTAATTCAGATGCATCATATGCAACGTGGCACGGACAGTCTAAAATCTCACTATATTTTTTTAACTGCTCGACTGCAGCAATTCGGAACGTGTCTAATGTAATAAAAGCGATTGATTTTCCTTGCTCATACCGAGCATGAGCAGCAAGCTTCGCAACGGTTGTTGTCTTTCCTACACCGGTTGGTCCCAAAAGACAGCAGATCCGCTTTTCTCCGATTACCGTCGTTTGCGGTTTGATAACAGCCTGTAGCATTTGGTTATAAACTGTTACACCCCCTACTACACCACGATCTTCTATCATTTTTGCCGTTAGGGCCAATCCTTTTTTTACTGTTGGTGTAACCTCTAAACGATCAATATAGGTGTTGACGTTTTGAGCTTCTTTCACAAAGGTACTTTCGTAGGAGGGGGTTCGTTGCTTTTGTTCTTCGATCCCAACCGTCAGTTGACATACTTCTTTTTTAAAGAATCCGAGCCAACCACCCTCCGTTACATAACGAGAGTGCAAGATAACGGCTTTTGAACCGATGCTTTGGCGCATCAATTCATAGGCTTGCTCATACGTAGGTGCTTTGATTTTTTTTATGATCACTGCAATCTCACCACCCCTACACTTTGTACCTCAACACTAGCATCTAATTCATTGTATGAAATGACTGGTACTTGAGGAAGGTAACGTTCAATTAAATGTCGCATATACATCCGAACAGCTGGTGAACATAGAATGACAGCCTGTTGCCCCATTTCTGCTAATTTCGTTGTTTCCGATGCAGTCTGCTGCAAAATCGTTTGTGAATCAGCCGGTGCTAAAGCTAAAAAATGCCCGTTTTCATTTTGTCCAACTGCATCCGCGATACGCTTTTCTACTTCACTCGCAAGGGTAATAACGGCTAGTTTATTTTGCTCGTCTGTTAACTGCTCTGAAATTTGCCGAGAGAGTGCTTGACGAACATATTCCGTCACTACGTCCATATCTTTTGTTCGCGAACCATAATCTGCCAGAGTTTCAAAAATCATTGGTAAATTACGAATGGATAGCTGTTCTCTTAATAGATTCTTCAATACTTTCTGTACATCTCCAATAGATAAAGGTGTTGGCGTAACCTCTTCCACTAGAGTTGGGTACGTTTCTTTTACGTGTTCAATTAACGCCTTGGTTTCTTCTCTTCCTAAAAGTTCGTGCGCATAGGTTTTTAACAACTCGGTTAAATGAGTCGAGATTACCGTTGGCGGATCAACAACCGTGTAGCCAGACAGCTCTGCTTCTTCTTTCACATCTTCTGTTACCCACATGGCTTCTAGACCAAAAGCGGGCTCGACTGTTGCTATGCCTGTAATTCGCTCATCTTCAATCCCTGTGCTCATCGCCATATAATGATCAAGAAGAACCTCTCCTTTTGCAACCACATCACCTTTAATTTTTATTGTATACGCGTTAGGTTCTAACGATAGGTTATCTCGGATGCGAATAACAGGAATCATGGTTCCAAGTTCAAGTGCCATTTGTTTACGAATCATTACGACGCGATCAAGCAAATCGCCCCCTTGATTCGCATCGGCAAGAGGGATCAAACCGTAGCCAAATTCAAACTCTATTGGGTCCAT
This sequence comes from Shouchella oshimensis, assembly GCF_002019765.1. GTDB lineage: Bacteria > Bacillota > Bacilli > Bacillales > Bacillaceae_D > Shouchella > Shouchella oshimensis. The sequence continues at coordinate 1,788,998 of NZ_KV917380.1, read as the reverse complement.
CTTCATTAACGACAGTACAGATTCAGGACCTGTAGGCTCTGGTACATCTGTTGTTTCTTCTTGTAATTGGTGTTCCATTTCCTCTTCAACTGTCCGAGCCTTCGATAAGCGATAACCAGCAAACGCAAGCAATCCAGCAACAGAAAACGTCACAACTTTTGTGATAGGCGTCGTAACCCCTAAAAGGAAAATTGTTGCAGCGGTCACATACAACAGTTTTGGATAAGCTAAAAGTTGCTTTGTTAAGTCATTTCCTAAACTGCCCTCAGAAGCAGCTTTCGTGACAATGACACCTGTTGCAGTTGAAATGAGCAATGCTGGAATTTGCGTAACAAGACCATCTCCAACTGTAAGTAATGTATAGGTACTCGCCGCCGTCGATAAATCCATTCCCATTTGCATCATGCCAATGACAAGACCAAAGACCATATTAATGATGACGATTATAATGCTAGCAATAGCATCTCCTTTTACAAACTTACTTGCTCCGTCCATTGAGCCGTAAAAATCGGCTTCATTTTCAATCTTTTCTCGACGGGCTTTTGCTTCACGATCAGAAATTAACCCTGCGTTCAAATCGGCATCAATACTCATTTGCTTTCCTGGCATTGCGTCAAGGGTAAAGCGGGCACCGACTTCCGACACTCGTTCAGCACCTTTTGTAATGACAAGGAACTGAATAATAATGAGAATCAAGAACACGACAAATCCTACAACTGCATTCCCACCAATTACGAAGCTTCCAAACGTATCAATAACGTTCCCAGCGTGTGCTTCACCTAAAATGGAACGGGTTGTTGACACACTTAATCCTAAGCGAAACAGCGTCACAAGAAGAAGCATTGTCGGAAACACAGAAAATTGAAGCGCGTTTTTTGTATTTAGTGCCACAAGTAAGATAAGCAAAGATAAAGAGATATTAAAAATAATTAATACGTCTAACAAAAATGGAGGGAGTGGTATGATGAGCATCACAATGATTAAAATCACACCAGCAAGTATACTTAAATCTTTCGCTTTCATTGTTTCCCTCCTTCCTTTTTATGTATGGCCGTTTAGTTGATACACATAAGCCAAAACTTCAGCTACCGCTTCAAACATCTCTTCGTTGACTTGGTCATTTACTTGTAAGTTGGCATACATCGTACGTGCAAGCCATACATTTTCAACCATTGGTATGTGATGTTCGCGGGCAATCTTTTTTATTCGTTCTGCAGCATAATCCATTCCTTTAGCTAAAACGTAAGGAGCATCTGCTTTAGCTTGATCGTATTTAAGCGCAACAGCAAAATGAGTCGGGTTTGTAATAATGACGTCTGCCTTAGGAACATCTTGAGCCAATCGCGCCATCGACATTTCCAGTTGCTTTTGCTTTCGTCTCGCTCGAATTTTCGGATCTCCTTCACTCGTCTTGTGCTCATCACGAATATCTTTTTTCGACATTCGTATTTGTTTTTCATGATCGTACCGTTGATAAAGGTAATCGGGTATAGCTAGAATGAGCAAAAGAATAGCAGCAACAATCCCCATCATTAAAGCAAGTTCCCCTACTGTAACAGCACTCACTTCAATATTTTTTTGCGACAACAATAAAACATCTTCAATGTTCATATACAAGACAATGATGACGGCTGCTCCAACAAAAACAATTTTCAGAATGGATTTCGCTAGCTCCACTAATGCTCTCGCAGAAAAGATTCGCTTAGCCCCTTTTATAGGGTCGAGCTTTTCCAGCTTAAGCTTTAGGGGGTCTGTTGTAAAAAGCGACCCTACTTGTAGAAAGCTTCCAAAAGCACCAGCAAGAACTGTAATAGCCATGAGTGGCAACACAAGTATGGCCATGTTCCACGTTAACGTTCGAAACAAACTAGCAATGTTCGGCGTAGTCACATCCATATGAAGAAAGCGTGAAAGGCTATCAAGCATCATCCCTTGTAAGCCACTAAAAATAGCTGGTCCAGCAAACAGCCATAAGATGATAAACGCTACAAAGAGCATAAGCGCTGTATTGACATCTTGACTCTTTGGAATTTGGCCTTTTTTTCTAGAATCTTGCCGCTTTTTCGGTGTTGCTTTTTCGGTTTTTTCATCAGCAAACCATTGTAAATCCATCACAAGTCTACTGTTCACCCTGATCCACCGAACCCTTCTAACAACTCCCGCATGGCAAGAATCATTTCTTTAAACAAATAGTTCATACTCATAAAGAAAACGCCGATATAAATAAAGAGAATAATAAGTCCAGCCATTAGTTTAATCGGCATACCAACGACAAACACATTCATTTGTGGAACGGTTCTAGAAACAATTCCTAAGGCAATATCAACTAAAAATAAAGAACCCACTACCGGAAAAGCCATTGAAACGCCAAAGGCAAATAGAAATCCCATTAACATAGCAACCTGCTCTACTACCGACCCTTGCGCCAGAGGTAAGAACAATTGATCAATTGGGACAAACTCAAAGCTATACACAGCGCCGTCTAATAATAAGTGGTGACCGTCAATAATAAGTAAGTATAGTAGTGCGAATACGTATAAGTAGCTACCAGTAAGCGGACTTTGCGCACCGGTTTGTGGATCAACAACATTTGCAAGCATAAAGCCCATATGAAAATCAATTAATCCCCCGGCAATTTGCACAGCATACAAAAGCATCATTGCGACTAATCCAGTTAAAAGACCAACGAGCGCTTCTTTTATAAGTAATATGGCGTACGTTGCATCAATTGAGACAATCGGAAAATCAACTGACATAACAAGCAGTAACGCAACCATACTAGCGATGCCGACTTTAAATGGTAGTGGAATCGTCCGGTAATTGTATAGCGGAAGCACAAGAAAAAAAGACGCAATCCGAACAAAAACAAGTAAAAACGTCGGATATAGTTGAATAAATACGTCCATTTAGCCAATATACCTAAATAAGTTGCTATAAATGCTATAGGTCATTTCCGTTAATTGCGATAGCATCCATGGCCCAAGAATGACTAACCCAACTAAAACCCCAACAATTTTTGGGATGAAAGCAAGTGTTTGTTCTTGAATTTGTGTTGTGGCTTGAAAGATACTTACGAAAAGACCTAAAGCTAACGCAATAAGTAAAAGTGGTCCGGCAACAAGCAAGACCGTCCATACACCGCTTTGAGCTAGGTTCGTTACCGTTTCAAGATTCATGAAACACGCTCCTTCCTATTGATAGCTAATGAGCAGACTCTGTACGACGAGATACCAGCCATCGACGAGAACAAATAACAAGATTTTAAAAGGTAAGGCAATCATAACTGGTGGTAACATCATCATCCCCATTGACATTAGAACACTCGCGACAATCATATCGATGACAAGAAACGGAATAAAAATAAGAAATCCAATTTGAAAGGCTGTCTTTAATTCACTAATAGCAAAGGCAGGAATAAGCGCTGTAATCGGCACATCTTCTAACGTTTCAGGTTGCTCATAGCCGCCATAGCCCATAAACAAAGCGAGATCCTTTTCTCTTGTGTGTTGTGCCATAAATTGTTTTATTGGTACAATCGCCGCATCAAGTGCCTCTTCTCCTGTAAGCTCACCCTCGGTTAACGGAATATAAGCTGTTTCATACACATCTTGTATTACTGGCGCCATAATAAAAAATGTCATAAATAGAGCCAGTCCAATTAATACTTGATTCGGTGGCGTCGTTTGTGTAGCTAACCCTTGCCGAACAAAAGAAAGAACGATAATAATCCTAGTAAAGCAAGTCATTAAAATTAATATTCCTGGTGCAATTGACAAGATCGTTATGAGTAAAACAATTTGTAGCGTCGTTGCAATACTACCTTCATTTGTTAAGTCGACATTTAAAAACGAAAGAATAAACAAATCCATCATAGAGAGTTCGGACCTTTATCATGCATTTTTACTTTCTTTTTCAACCCTTGATTTTCTAAATTTAATCGAGAAGTCAAGATGTCTTGAAACGTTGAAGACGATGGTCGTTGGTTATCCGTCGTCTTTAACCAAGGTAAGATTTGCGTTAGTCCACCTTGTTCTCCGTCAGGCTGTTGCTTTTTAAGTATGGCTTCAATTTCATCTGGATCGTCTATTGTATCCAATAACCGCACTTGATCACTTACACCAATAACAAGCAGCTTTTCACCAATTCGTACTAGCTGTATCGATCGATTTCCACCTAGTGAGACACCTGAAAGCAAAGACAATCCCTTTGATTCTTGAAAAGACCGTGAGCGTTTGTTTATAAACTTCAATAGTGTTACAAGTAAAAAAATAACAATAAGCAGTGCACCAATCATCTTTAAACCACTAATCCATGGAGACTCGTTAGCTACTGCCGTCTCCTCCTGCTCAGCATCAGAAGAAGCACATGCTTCTGAATCCATTGCTTCCTGTACACTACAATCTTTCGCAAAGGCGTGCTCGTGCTCTACAAGGGCAAAGCAAAGCACGACCACTACGAAAAGAAACCCCTTAACCGATTGCTTTAGAAATGGCATCAATAACTCGATCAGCTTGGAAAGGTTTGACAATAAAGTCTTTTGCCCCTGCTTGAATGGCATCAATAACCATTGCTTGTTGCCCCATTGCCGAGCACATAATCACGCTTGCGTTAGGATCGTACTCTTTAATTTCTTTTAATGCGCTTATTCCATCTTTGTCAGGCATTGTAATATCCATGGTTACTAAATCTGGAGAAAATTCTTTGTATTTCTCAAGCGCTTCGTTTCCATCGTTCGCTTCAGCTACAACCGTAAAACCGTTCTTTTCTAAAATATCTTTTAACATCATTCTCATAAAAGCTGCATCATCTACAATTAAAATTTGTTTCGCCATCGTTGTTTTCTCCCTTTTTCTCAACTAATTCAAGTGATTAATTCGTTCTTTTTTACTAACGATATCTGTAATTCGAACGCCGAAATTCTCATCAATAACGACTACTTCTCCTTTAGCTATAAGTCGATCGTTTACGCGAACATCGACAGGTTCACCAGCTAACTTATCTAGCTCAATAATAGAGCCTTGTGAAATTGTTAAAATTTCTTGTATCGTTTTTTTCGTCCTTCCTAGTTCTACCTTTACTTCTAAAGGGATATCTAGGAGCATATCTAAATTTTTCATCTCGCTATCCGGTAAGTTTGGTTTTTCAAAATTAGAAAAAACCGCTTTTTCGACAAGTTGCTCTTTAGCCATAGTTGGCGTTGGTTGTTTAACACGATTTGGTTCCTCATGTTGTTGAAAGTACGTAGGTTCTTTTATTGATTCCTTTTTTTCTACATGCGTTTCTTCAACTTCATGTGTTTCTCCTAGTAAGGCTTGCGCGTAACTTTTTCCAAATGGCACATTTATAATTTGTAATAATTGAGAGTCAATTAATTCCCCTAACTTCAATGAAAACGAAATGCCGATAAGATGATCGCCTTCCGGAACATACTCAGGCTTTTTTTGTGTATTAAAGTCGACAATTTGCACCCGAGGAGGGGAAATATCAACTCTCCTGTTAAATAATGTAGACATTGATGTTGAAGCAGATCCCATCATTTGATTCATCGCTTCTTGTACAGCACTTAAGTGCATGTCTGTTAGTGTTTCATCTGGTTTCTCACCAGTACCACCTAACATTAAGTCTGCAATAATAGCAGCGTCTTTGGTCGTAATAACAAATAAATTAGAGCCTTCAAAGCCCTCTGTATAATCAACATGAACAACGACGTGAGGATGAGGAAACAAATCATGTAGTGTAGATTGATCTATTGACGTAACAGTCGGCGTTGTGATTTCCACTTTTTGATTTAACAAGGTGGATAACGCTGTCGCAGAGCTACCAAAAGAGATGTTCCCTATTTCCCCAATGGTGTCTTGCTCCATTGGTGTAAGGATGTCAGTAATTTCAACGGTTTCATGCTCTTGGTCATTTTTCTCAGGCTCAGATGGTTCGTCTTCTTTTAACCCTTGTAATAATGCATTAATTTCGTCTTGAGAAAGAGGTCTATCACTCATCTTCCGTTCCTCCTACAATATCTGTCACCTGAATAGCCATTCTGTCTCGCTGTAAGCCTGGTTGACCCTTAAATTTCAATGCGCCACCGACATTCATATGTAAAGGTGATGATAGTTCTTGGTCTAGCGTTATTACATCATCAATGCTTAATTTTAAAAACTCTTCGATTGTAATAGCAGATTTCCCTAAATCTACAGAAACATCAATGGTCGTTTTTTTAAGCTGTCGATTCATCATTTCCTCTTCTTCTGGTGAAATGGAACGTCTTTGCTCTTGGAACCAATGATGATTCGTCAACTTGGGTAAGACATCTTCTAAAACAACATGTGGTAAACAGATCGTCATTAACCCAGACGTCTCGGCAATACTCGTCGCTAATGAGATGACTACAACCGTTTCATTCGGTGAGACCATCTGCAAAAAGTGTGGGTTAACCTCTGTTACTTCTGAAACCGGTTCAAGTTGAACGACAGATGACCACGCTTCTGCAAAACTTCGAACCATTGAATCAAACAGTCCGGACAGAATGTTCTTTTCAATATCTGTCAAATTATCAATTTTGTTAATGCTTGTTCCTCTGCCTCCAAGAACACGATCAAACATCGCATAAGCAACATTAGGATTTGTTTCAAGCAAAAATCGACCACTTAACGGTCTTGGTTCAACTACATTTAAAAACGTCATCGACGGTATAGAACGAACATACTCTTCGTAGGGCACTTGCTCCACAGAGGCAACTTGAATCTGTACAAGTGAGCGGAGCCTTGCTGAAAAATAAGTTGTTAAAATGCGTGCGTAGTTTTCATGAATGCGTGACAAGTTTCTCATCTGGTCTTTGGAAAAACGAAGGGCGCGCTTAAAATCATAGGTTCGCACCTTTTTCTCCGCTTCAACCTTTAATAAGTCTTCTGCACTCTTTTCACCGGTTGTTAATGCTGAAAGAAGTTCGTCAATCTCCCCTTGTGACAATACATCTGCCATAAGCTCACCTCTTCTCTACTGAACAACTTTAGTCGTAGTATATACCGCTTCCACACTCCCTGAATCGAGGTGCTGGTTTAATTGAGTCTTCATTTCTTCTTCTAGCTCTTGGATGCCTTCCGCACCTAACAAATCTTCTGCTGTTGTCTCAGCTAACGCTAATAAGACAACGTGCTTAACTTGAAAATTTCGCTCTTCAAGTTCTGTTAATGTGGTTGCATCATCAAGCTGAATACGAAATTGGGCGCGGATAAATTCACCGCTTTTTAAGTTTGTCGTAATTTCTTCTGTATCAAAGGAGCGTTTATTAATGTTTTCAATAGAGGCACTTGCTTGTTCTGTGCCACTTTGAAACGGACCTATCCCTAAAAGATACAGCCCTCCTACTAGAAGAGCAGCACCCATAACAATACTGAGGAAAACACCTATAATCCGTTTACTCATTCTTCATCCACTCTTTGCTGCTTATAGGAACCAACGAGTCCAATTTCTTTCATAGCTTGATTGATGTTGTTCCCTACCGTTTCTATTGAATCAGCAACAACGATTTTCTTGCCACTCACGAGTGTAATCGTTGTATCAGGATGCGCTTCAATATGCTCGATTAATAATAGATTTAAGAGCATGGAACGCCCGTTTAATCGCGTAACCGAAATCATAGTTATCTCCTATCTCTTTAGATTAACAATTTCTTGTAATATTTCATCAGATGTCGTGATTACACGTGAATTTGCCTGAAAGCCTCGTTGTGCCACAATCATTTCCGTAAATTCATCCGTTAAATCTACATTTGACATTTCTAAAAACCCACTTTGAACTTCTCCAGCTCCGTTTGTATCCGTTATGTTCGGTGCTCCAGAAGCTGCTGTAGCTGAAAATAAATTACCGCCTACCTTCGTTAACCCATCAGGATTTGCAAAAGTTGCAACTTGTAACGTTGTTCCAGGTGCATCCGAACCAACAAAGTTAATCGTTCCTTCAGAATCAATCGTCACTTCCGTTGCATCCTCTGGAACCTCAATTGGTTCACCTGCTTGATTAAGTAAATACGCTCCAGAACTATTGACAATATTATTGTTAGAATCAATATAGAAGTTTCCAGCTCGTGTATAGTACGTCTCACCATTAGATTGGACTGCGAAGAATCCAGCACCATTCATCATTAAATCTAGGCTACGACCGGTGTATTGGGCAGGGCCCTCTCCATGAACCGTATCGATAGCTCCTACAGTTGAACCTGTACCTACTTGCTGAGGGTTTACACCACCTTGGTTCGCTCCTGGTGCAAGAGCTGACTGCATCTGTTGACTCATTAAGTCTTGAAACATAACCCGCCCTTTTTTAAAACCATGGGTATTAACATTGGCGATATTATTACCGATAACATCTAACTTTGTTTGAAACCCTTTCATGCCAGATATGCCTGAATACATTGATCGAATCATGCTTATCGCTCCTTTTCTGTTTGCGTAGCTTGTGTTATTTGTAGCAAATGACCTGCTTTAATCCATTCATCACGATTAATTTCAACGATTAGTTCTCCGTTTTTATCATACTTAACAGCAGTTACTTCACCACTGCCTTCCTTGTCTTCATTTTTCCAAGTCACATGTTTGCCAATTAATTCACTTAAACTCATAAGCTGCTGACTTTTTTGATCTAAATACATATACTGCATAGTCGCATTTAGCTGAGTTAACTGTTCTAGCTGAGAAAACGTTGCTAATTGTGCAATGTATTCACGATCTTCCATCGGATTTGTTGGGTCCTGATGTTGGAGTTGAGTGATTAATAGTTTTAAGAACGCTTCTTGACCTAACGGATTGGATTGTGACTTCGCTTGTTGTTTCTGTGAAGAAAGCAATAGACTTGGATCAATTTGGGTCATATTCTTTCACTCCCCTACTTAATATAGTAGACATCCAGTCTTGAAAATCAGTTGTGTTTTTCTTTTGAGCCGCCTCCAGCAATCGTTGTTTCCTTGTCTGGTCATCTTCTTCTTGGCGCTCTTGCTGCTTTTCTTGGTCAGGTAAATCATCTTCCACCTTCACCACTTCGACTTTTGTGTCCTGTAAAGAACTAAGCTGACGAAGTTGATGAAGAGATCGATCTAAGGATTCTTTCGCCGTCTGACGTTCAGCAATAATTTTCACTACGAATCCTTGGCCTTGCTGCATAAATTGAATGGTCACTCTTCCAAGAGACTCAGGATGAAGCTTCACTAGCACCTGTTGTTGTCGATCAGCCGTATAAGTTGTTTTAGCTGCTCGAATGATTCTTAGAAGTTGTCGGGTTAATAGCGTATCGTTTGACTCTTGTCGTTTTACAGCCTCTGCTCCTACTTTGTCTGCCACCTGCTTGTCGACTACGTATCGTTCACCCGTGTGGATATCATCCTCTTTCTTTGTCGATTCTGGCGTCACTGTAGGAGGTTGACGAGGCGTTCCTGATTGAGACAACTCTTTTTGCACATATTCTTCTGTTAAGGGATGCTTCTCCATGTGGAGAGAACGAACATCCTCTCCACCTGCTTCTTCAACTAGTCCACCATTTGAATTGAAAGCCTTCTCGTCTATCGGTCTCTTACTACCAACATCTGGTGTCACTTGTTTCAATGAAGTTTTCTCAAAGTCTTGTTGCTTTTCGTTTTCTTTTTGTATCCCTTGTTGTTTACTGTTTTCTTGCTTTATGTTTTCTATTTGTATCTCTTGTTGTTTACTGTTTTCTTGCTTTGAAAGCAACTCTTTTCCCTGTTTTTCAATCATGTTAGCAGAAGCTTTTTGGGCTCCCTCATCTACTACTTGTTCAATCAATTGATTAACGTCTCTATTCAATTGTGGTGCGTCATCTTCAGTAATCAGCATAATTCCATCGGATTTATTTAATACCACTGGTTCACTAAGTTGTCTGTCAAACTTAACTGGGCGTATCTCCGTCTCTTTAGACTGCCCATCATCAACTTCCAAAGTAGACTTTAGCGTTAGTGTTGATTGTTCTAGCGTTGAATCTTGTATCATTGGACGTTCAGAAGCATTAACCGCCTTGCCTTGCTTCATTTCAATAGAGGTTTCGCTCATTTCTGCTGAAGAAAAAGTTTCCTTTTCTACTAAACGCGGTTCAGAATCTACAAGCTTATCACCATTTTTAATTGTGTCTCCCTTAAATGAATGGTTTGAAAAAGTGGATTCCTGTTTTATTTCTGTCTGGTAAAACATGTTGACCAGTTCAATTTCTTCTTGCAACGGTATTTGCGAACCCTTGTCGTATGTACTTGTTGCTTCGCCGCTGTCAAGTTGCTCTTCCTTGTTATGACTTTCCATTTGGAATGATACTTGTTCCTTGTATAAATCCATTGTTGTCGAAAATAAAGCCGTTTTTATAGATTTTGGCGAACCACGTTTCGTAAGAATAGAGCCAACTGTAGTTGAGCGGCTTTCCGGTACCGTATTTGTTTGGTGCGTCATTTTCTTAGCCACCCTCATTCGCTAATCGTTCTATTAATTCAGCTCCTTTTTCAGCTGGCAAACGTCCTATAATCGAAGCTCTAAGCGACTCATCCATGGCTTGTACATGCGAGAACGCTTCTTCAAAAGGAAGTTCGTCAATAATTGCTGCCGCTCGCTTAGATGACATTTCCTTATAGGTATTAACAACAGAACGTAGTCGGTTCTCTTGATCTGTGGGACCATTCATTTGCGACGGAACGGAAGCTGATTCTTGTACACCCGTTTCTTCTTCTGACTGTTGGGAAGCACTACTCATTACTGCTAATTCATTTTCTGTTTCACGAAGTTGTGTTTGTAACTGAATAATTTCTTGTTCCAACTCTGCTATCGTTTCTTCTACTGCCTGATCCACATCCGAACGATTTTCTTGGAACAGCGATCCAACGCTTGGTAAACCAAATAATGGACCTATATAAATATAGCCAACAATAAGCAGTAGAACTAACGGTACAAGTGTAGAGACAATAAGCAATTTTGATTGTTTTCGCTTGTCTTTTTTCATCCGATTAATGCCCGATTAAACTGATTTACACTTATTTCGTCCATTTGTTGCTGTTCACGTTTTCGCTCGTCCTGCTCGTATTGCTGTGCTTGTCTCTCTTTTAATCGCTCAAACTGCTTATGTGAACGAGCAGTAAATTGAAATTGCTCTTCTCGTTTTTGCATTTCCATCCGTGCGTGATCTGTCTCTTCTTTCATTTTCAAAATGACCTTCTCTAGCTGTGAAAGATAAAGGGCCGTTTGTACACATTCACTCACTTTCATTCCTAAAGCTTGATTCGATTGAACTGATTTTTCAAGGGTCTCCTTTTCTTTCAATCGTTCATATAAAGACGTTGCTGTACGTTCAAAGGAATCACGTGCCAAGTCAACTTGTTTTTTTGCTTGGATCTGTTCGTTTTTCTTCACATCCATTACTTGCTGAAGAGAAAATGAAAATGTCATTATTCTTTCTTCACTCCTTCCACTAAGTGCATCATTTCGGCGAATGTTGACGAAAAATCATAACTTTCGCCAGAGCGTTGCGACAAAAACTGCAACAACCGCGGCATCGCTTCAATCGCACGGTCAATTGCCGGCGACGCACCCTGCTTATAGGCACCAAGCTGTATTAAATCTTCTGTTTCTTCATAATCAGCAAGCCAGCGCCTCATTTCTTTAGCAGCTCGTGCATGTTCATCGCTTACCAACTCACTCATTAAACGACTAACACTTTTTAACAAATGAATAGCTGGAAATTGTCCTTTATTTGCTAAACCACGATCAAGAATAAAATGACCATCTAAAATACCACGAACAGCATCAGCAATTGGCTCATTCATGTCATCCCCATCAACTAAGACAGTATAAAAGGCGGTAATTGTTCCTTTTTCGCTTGTACCTGCTCGCTCTAACAATTGCGGTAACTTGGCAAACACAGATGGTGGATACCCTTTTGAGGTTGGGGGTTCACCAATTGCTAGTCCAATTTCTCGGTGTGCCATAGCAAAACGAGTAACTGAGTCCATCATTAAGTTAACCGACATACCTTGGTCACGAAAGTATTCTGCGATAGCTGTTGCAGTTAAGGCACCTTTTACTCGCTGCAAAGGTGGCTGATCAGACGTCACGACAATTAGTACAGATTTTTTTAATCCCTCTGACCCAAGATCTCTTTCAATAAAATCCCTTACTTCCCTGCCTCGCTCACCAATAAGGGCTATCACGTTTACATCTGCATCGGACTGCTTTGCAATCATTGACATTAACGTACTTTTCCCAACGCCACTTCCAGCAAAAATGCCTACTCGTTGACCTTTACCCATCGTTAGCATACTATCAATTGCTTTCACTCCAACGCTCATTGTTTCACTAATTCGAGGTCGCGTCATTGGTGGAGGCGGTTCACTATCAGCTGGATAAAACATGTCAAAAGAATCAGTAAACCCATCAGCCGAGTCAAACGGAGTACCAACACCGTCTACTAATTTACCAATCAATGCAGGTCCTACTGGAATGGTTAGGCATTGTTTTGTTGTTTCAACTAAGCTACCTAGTTCTATATGATCAATTCGATCAAGAGGCATAAGCAACACACGATCATGGTCAAAGCCAACTACCTCTGCACGAATCTTCTTTTTTTTATCTTGCCCAGTCCATATATAACAAAGTTCACCGATAAAAGAACGTGGGCCAGAAGATTCAATCGTTAGTCCCGTCACTTTCTTCACTTGTCCGTACCATTTATAAAGTGTACTAGCCTCAACTTGATCAATTAGTTGTTTCCACATAGTCTTTTCCTATCACACGGGTTAGTTGTTGTTTTAGCTCAAGAAGTTGTGTATCTAAAGAAGCATCAAGCCGACCTGCATTTGTAACAATGACACATTCTGTTTCATTCCGTTGACCATCTGGTATAATTCGGAAATCCTGACATGCCGGTAGCTGTTGTTGGAGCTCTTCTTTTGAATGTACGAGCTTTTTGTACCATGAAGGATGTACATACACTTTGACTAATTCCATATCTTTCACTTCTTGCAAGATTTGAGCAACCATTGTAGCAAGGATACCTTCGTGTTCTAACTCACTTTTTAGTACGCGTCTTACGATGGAAAGAACCAGTTCGATTAAGAAGGGTTCATTCTTAACAATTGACTGCTCTACTTGGTCTTGAGCTTGTTCCAATAAATGATGAGCCTCTGTTAATTTCCCTTCATAAATGGACAGCGCCTGTGATTCGCCAGCACTAAAACCGGTTTCATATCCCTCTGACTGCGCTTGTAGCTTTCGTTCTTCCCATTGTTGTTCCAATTGGGTTGCTCGTTCCGCTAGTTCTACTTCAATCTGTTTAGCCCGTGCTCTTGCTTCCAGCAGAATAGACTCTGCTTCTCGGTTCGCTTGAGCTACAAGCTGCTTGCTTTCATCGAGCAACGTCTTCTCTACTTCTGTCTCTGAAACGGTTTCACTTACAGATGGTAGGTCCTGTTTAATTTCCTGGATCCCAATGGCTCGTTTTTTTGACAACTCTGTGCTTACACGAATAACATTAGACAAGGATGTCCTCTCCATTCGTTCGCGCTAAAACGATCTCTCCCATATCTTCAAGGTCACGGATTTTAGCAACAATTCTAGACTGTGCTTCTTCTACATCTCGTAAACGAACCGGCCCCATATATTCCATTTCATCTCTAAACGCCTCAGACATACGCTGTGACATATTTGAGAAAATCGATTCTTTCACATCATCACTCGCTACTTTTAAGGCTAACTGTAAATCATCGTTTTGTACGTCTCGAATCACACGCTGAATAGCTCTCTTTTCAAGAGTGACAATATCTTCAAACACAAACATCCGTTTTTTAATTTCTTCTGCTAGCTCTGGATCTTGGATATACAAGCCGTCAAGAATTGTTCGTTCTGTTGATCGATCGACTCCATTTAATACCTCTACAACGGCTCCAATGCCACCAGCCTCTGTATAGTCTTGAGTAATCGTTTGTGATAACTTTTCTTCTAATACTTTCTCGACTTGAGAAATCACTTCTGGTGAAGAGCGATCCATCATCGCAATTCTCCGCGCCACGTCGGTTTGTATCATTTCTGGTAAGGATGAAATAATTTGACCGGCTTGCTTTGACGGAATATATGCTAGAACAACAGCGATTGTTTGAGGGTGCTCATGCTGTATAAAATTTAAAATTTGCGATGGATCTAGTTTTCTTGCAAAATCGAACGGTCGGACTTGAATTGTTGCCGCCAAACGGTCAATAACAGACGCTGCTTCTTCTTCACCTAACGCTTTCTCTAAAACAGATCGGGCATATCCAATGCCCCCTTGGGATAGGTATTCTCTTGCATCAACAATGGCTTTAAATTCATCTAGCACGTTCGCCTGCGTCTCTTTATCAATTTTTCGCACTGCAGAAATTTCAAGTGACAACAATTCAATTTCTTCTTCTGATAAATGCTTGTATACTTGTGCAGCTGAATCTGGACCAAGCGAAATTAACAATACTGCCGCCTTTTGTTTTCCAGTTAATTGTACGATAGCCAAGCGATCACACTCCTTTACTAATCCTCAGACAACCACGTTCTAAGTAATTTAGAAAATTCTTCTGGGTTTTGATTCGCTAATTGATTCAACTCTTTCAGTTGCTTTTTCTCTTCTTTTTCTTCTTTCTCAGTAAAGCGAATTGGCTCATCTTCTTCTATATCTAGATGGGTGCTTTGATCTTCTAACGCTATGGCATCCACTTGTTTACGGGTCCGAAGTAAAAGAACAATAAGCAAGATGATAAACAGAAGTAACGCTACAGCAGCAATGATCATCCACATTGGCACGCCTTGTGCTGGTTGCTCGTTTTCAATTTGGGCTGATTCAGCGAACGGAACCGATGAGATAGAGACTCGATTCGTTGCTGCCGATGCCTCTTCTACTGTTGCTGGTATCGTTGTCTCAACAATTGTATTGAGCATTGCTGATAGATTGTCCATTTGCTGAGCCGGAAGTTGCATCATCCCTTCAGGTGGATTCACCATCGCCTGTATACTTACATCTCGAATCCGATAGGGGCTTTCAATAATTTCTTTGTGGATTCGATTAAATTCATAATTAATTCGTTCTTCAGTACGTTCTGACTCGCTATCTCCACTAGCAACTGTTCCCGTGTAGTTTGGAATCTCATCACCGGTACCGGTTACACCACCTTCACCGGCTCCAGTACCTTCATAAAATTCGGTAATTCGTTCCGCACTAACGGCTAGCCCTTCCATGTCCTCTTCATTAATAGGCTCTACTAAGTCTTCTGTTCGTTGTTCCTGTGTAAAATCAATGTCTGTTGTGACAGAGACAATAGCATTATTCGGTCCAACAACAGCATGAAGAAGTTGCATAATAGTTTGTTCTAAGTCTGCTTCAATTTGTTGTTTAATTTCTCTTTGAGACTCGAACGAACCAGCTGCGTACGATGAATCATCTTCTTGATATGTATAACTCGTAAAATTTGAATCTGATAAAACAATGTTTTCTACTGGTAGATTTGGTACGCTTCTTGCTATTAAGTGATAGAGTGCTTTTACTTGAGTTTGATCGAGGGATGTACCCGGAGCTAAATCCAATACAACAGCGGCTGTAGCTGACTCTTGACCTGAATTTAGCCACACGCTGTCTTCCGCCAACGTAATGACAACATTGGCATTTTGCACACCTGATATGCTGCTTATTAATCCTGCTAACTCTGTCTGCATGAGAGATCGTTCGATGACGGTGAATTCATTGTCCGTCATACCAAATCCCATTTGCTCTTGAAAGAAACTATAATCAATGCTCCCGCTTTGCGGTAACCCTTCAGCTGCTAAATCTACTTTTAATCGATCCACTTCTCGCTCTGGAACAAGGATGGTTGTACCATCATTTGCTACTTCTGTTGTAACCCCTCTACTTTCAAGTACTTCTTGAATTTGACCAGCCTCTGCTAAAGATAGGTTGCTGTACAAAGGGGCATAATTTGTTCGAAAGCTGAGCGCAATAAGCGCAGCAATCAGTAGCATTAGGACGAATACACTTGCCACAAGTAACAGTTTCTGTGTTTTTGTTCGCTCATTCCAGTAAAGCTTTGCCTTATTTGCTATGTTCGTTACTTTTTCGTTCATGACGCCTCCACATAGGGTTTCATTATACTTGCATGCGCATCATTTCTTGATAGGCTTCTATTACTTTATTCCTTACTTCCAACGTACCTTGCAAGGCAACAGATGCTTTATTTGCCGCAATCATTACTTCATGAAGATCAATGGGTTCTTTTCTTGCCATCGCTTGTGTAGCAGCAGAAGATTGCAATTGAGCTTCATTTACTTTTGATAATGCATCCGTCAATACTTGTTGAAACGACTGATTTATAGGCACATTTTGCTTGGTAGTCGTTTTTTCATCAATTCCTAATTGAAACGGTGATTGCATGGAATGGATTTGCATTAAATTCGCTTACCTCCCAATTTCTAGTGACTTCATTAGCATCGTCTTACTTGCTTGAAGAGCTGTGACATTCGCCTCATAAGAACGAGTAGCGCTAGTCATATCAACCATCTCACGAGCAATATCGACATTTGGCTTGGCAACGTATCCTAATTCATTCGCATCAGGATGAGCAGGGTCATAAACAAGACTTGAGGGTGTTTGGTCATTAATGATGCCTGTTGCCACTACCCCTTCGCTCAATTGTTCTTTTGCTCGATTTAAGTGGCTGGAGAAAGATTGGGACTGTTGGACAACCATCTTTCTTTGATAAGGTTGCCATTCACCATTAACAAGTTCTGCTCTCGTCGTATCTGCATTGGCAATGTTACTTGATGCTACGTCCATTCTTAAGCGTTGCATCGTTAAAGCAGAACTCGAAACGTTCATACTATCGAACATCTTCTTTCCTCCTATCTACTTCCTTTTATAGCAGTTTCTAATGATTGGAAATTACTAGATATTCGATCTACAAGTGCCTGATGGTAAAGTTGATTCTCTGCCATCTTACTCATTTGTTTATCAATATCAACACTATTGCCATTATGGTTATATTGCTGCAAACGTTCATGTAAACCTTGTGTATGAGATTGCGGCAAAGGGAAAGCCAAGTGACGTTCATTTGTTTGTTTCGCTTGAAACTCATTAGAATTTGACTGCGCCGTTTGTAGGACATTTTGAAATGAAACTGACTTCTCTTTGTAATCTGGTGTATCAACATTAGCAATATTAGACGAAATGACTTTCTGCTGATTAGCCGCAAAGTGAAGCGCCTCTTCTAAAACCGAAATCGATTGTGTTGTAAACATCATACCCTCCAATCACGTTAAAAAAGACCTACAACTTTTAAAATAAGCATATTTTTCCAGTTGCTCTACATATGATAAAATTTTACTAGTTATTTTATCTTTTGTCTAAGTACTTTTAGTTTTTTTTTGATTTTGAGCAAAAAGAACTAAGTGTAAAAAGATTTAATAAAACTAAATGCCTATAAATAAATAAGGGTACACGCCTAAAAACCTATATAAAATTTTCTATCTCTGCTAAAATAATGGGAATTATACTATAGGGATGGAAATAGGTTTTATTTTCCATCTCCTTTTTAATCCCATTAAAAAAGTGCTACAATCATTTGATTGCAGCACTCTGACTTTGACGATTTAGTTTTCTTTTAAACGATCCAATTCAACTAAGAATTTATCATTTAATACTTTAATGTACGTTCCTTTCATTCCTAAAGAACGAGATTCAATAACACCAGCACTTTCTAACTTACGTAGCGCATTGACAATAACAGAACGTGTAATACCAACACGGTCCGCGATTTTGCTTGCAACAAGTAAGCCTTCTCGACCATCAAGCTCTTCAAAAATGTGCTCAACCGCTTCAAGCTCACTGTAAGACAATGAACTAATAGCCATTTGTACAACCGCTTTGCTTCTTGCTTCCTCTTCAATTTCTTGGGTTTTCTCATGAAGGATTTCCATACCTACAACGGTAGCACCGTACTCAGCTAAAATTAAGTCATCATCACTAAAATGGTTTTCTAATCTCGAAAGAATAAGAGAGCCAAGACGTTGCCCGCCACCTTTAATTGGTACAATCGTTGTTAAACCATTTTTGAAAATATCACGATTTTCAACAGGGAACGCTGTGTATTCACTGTCTACATCAATATTTGCTGATGTTTCTTCAATTTTGAACAGCCCTTCTGTGTACTCTTCTGGGAATTGACGCTCATCTAGCATTTTTTTCATGCGATCATTTTCAATTTCTTCTTCGATAGAAAAACCAAGAAGTTTCCCTCTTCTACTTACAACAAAGACATTTGACCCAATTGCTTCTCGCAATGTGATCGCCATTTCTCTAAAGTTTACGTGCTGACCACTTGTTTTTTGTAGCATTTCGTTAATTTTCCTAGTTCTTGTTAATAAATCCATTAAAATTCTCTCCTTAAATGTCTATAATATGAATTGACTTAAATCTTGATTCTTGGCAATGGTTCCGAGTTTCTCTTCAACATACTGTTCTGTAATTTCTAGTTGTTCCATGTTGATGTTCGGTGCTTCAAACGATAGATCTTCTAGCAGTTTTTCTAAAAGCGTGTGCAGTCTTCTTGCGCCAATGTTTTCTGTTTCTTGATTTACTTGACTTGCAATCGTCGCAATCTTATGAACAGCTTTGTCTGAAAAATGAATTTCTATACCTTCCGTTTGCAAAAGAGCTTGATATTGCTTTGTTAACGCATTATCCGGTTCTACTAGAATCCTCACAAAATCATCAACGGATAGGCTTCCGAGCTCGACTCTTATAGGGAAACGACCTTGTAGTTCAGGAATGAGATCGGATGGTTTAGCCATATGGAATGCCCCTGCTGCAATAAACAAAATATGATCTGTTTTTACAGCTCCATATTTAGTTACAACGGTTGAACCTTCTACAATTGGTAAAATGTCACGTTGTACACCTTCTCTTGAAACATTTGCACCTTGATCATTCTTCCCCGCTACTTTATCAATCTCATCTATGAATATCATGCCTACTTGTTCGGCACGTTTAATGGCTTCTTGCGTCACATCATCCATATCAATTAGCTTTTGCGCTTCTTCTTCTGTCAAAACGATCCGCGCATCAGCAACAGACATACGTCTTTTTTTCTTTTTCTTTGGAACCATATTCCCGAGCATTTCTTGCATGTTCATGCCCATTTGTTCCATACCGGCTCCACCTTGAAACAAATCCATGAAGCCTTGCGACTGTTCAGAAACTTCAATAGTCACTAATCGTTCCTCTAGTTCGCCATTTACAAGCTTATCGTACATTTTCTTTTTCAAGTTTGCACGATTTACATCTTCTTCTTCCTTCTTGTTCTCATCTTCGTCTTCTTCTTCGCCTGGAGATTGAAACAACATCTCAAACGGATTTTTATAACTGCTTTCTTTCTTTAAAGATGGAACGAGAAGGTTAATTAATTTTTTATCGGCTAGTTCTTTTGCTTGTTCACGAACGAGACCTACTCGCTCCTCTTTAACAAGCCGGACGCTAGATTCAACCAAATCACGTACCATGGATTCCACATCTCGTCCTACATAACCAACTTCTGTAAACTTTGTTGCTTCCACTTTAATGAACGGTGCACCAACAAGTTTTGCCAGCCTTCTAGCAATTTCTGTTTTTCCCACTCCTGTAGGACCAATCATTAAAATGTTTTTCGGCGTAATCTCATCTCTCATATCTTGATCTAAAAGAGTCCGTCGATAGCGATTTCTTAAAGCAATAGCAACAGAACGCTTAGCGCCTTGTTGACCTACGATATATTGGTCCAGCCGTTCCACAATTTGACTCGGTGTTAGTGAACTAGTCATCTACAGCGCACTCCTTTGTCATGATTAAGATTTAAAGCTCTTCAACAATAATTTGATCATTGGTATACACACAAATCTCTGCCGCTGTCTTTAAAGCTGCTTCTGCAATCTCTTTAGCCGATAATTGTGGAGCAAACGTTTTTAAAGCTCGACCAGCACTTAAGGCATAGTTTCCACCGGAACCAATTGCTAGAATACCATCATCAGGTTGAATAACTTCTCCAGTTCCAGAAACTAACAAAAGATCGCTTTTATCCATTACGATTAGCATAGCTTCAAGCTTTCTAAGAACCCGATCACTTCGCCATTCTTTTGCAAGCTCTACAGAAGCACGCTGTAAATTCCCGTTGTACTCTTCAAGCTTTGCTTCAAACTTTTCAAACAATGTAAATGCGTCTGCAACAGAACCAGCAAAGCCTGCAATCACGTTCCCCTTAAAAAGTTTTCTCACTTTCCGGGCAGTATGTTTCATAACAACAGCGTTTCCAAGCGTCACTTGACCATCACCAGACATAGCAAATTGTCCTTTATGTGAAACAGCAAAAATCGTTGTTGCGTGAAAAGATTCCATTGTTTCGCGCTCCTTTTTTCGCACTAGGCTCTCGGATGAGTATGTTTATAGACTGTATATAAACGCTCTTTACTGACATGCGTGTAGATTTGTGTGGTCTTTAACGATTGATGACCCAACAATTCTTGTACCGTTCGTAAGTCGGCTCCCCCATTTAACAAGTGTGTAGCAAAGGAATGTCGAATAGCATGAGGACTTATTTTTTTTTGTACAGCTGTTTGTTGAATCTTTTTTTCCACAATCTTCCGAATGCTTCGATCACTTAATTGATTCCCTCTATTATTAAGAAACAAAGCGGTTGATTCCACGCCTTCTTTTAACAATTTCGGTCTCGCTTCTTGTAAATAATCATGCAAAGCCTCTTCAGCTTTTTTGCCAAAAGGAACATAGCGCTCACGCCGGCCTTTCCCAAACACTCGAACCGTTCCACTTTGCCAGTGAACTTGTTCAAGGTGTAACAAACTACATTCTGACACACGAATACCCGTAGCATAAAGCAATTCGATAATGGCTTTATCTCGTCTATCATAAGGAGTAACTGTTGGTAGCAAGCCTAACCAATGATCCATCTCCTCTTCGTATAAGAAACGAGGCAGCTTCTTATCCTGTTTAGGAGAATACGCATGTAAAAAAGGATTTGTCGTGAGAAATCCTTCTCTTTCTAAGAATTTCCCAAAGCTGCGCAACGATGATAGTTTACGGGCAATCGTACGTTTTGAATAGCCTTCATCAACAAGATGACTAACGAAATAACGAACATCTTGATGAACAAGTTCTTCTAAATGTTTAGATGTTTTTGTAGACAAATAGGTAAATAACTGTTCAATATCTTTTGAATAGTGGGTAACTGTCCATGCTGAACAATTTTTTTCTACTTCTAAATATCGAACAAACCAACTCAGCCATTGCGCTTCCTTGGACTCCACCACATTGTCCTCCTTCTTAGAACTTATAAATTTTAACACAAGTGCGGATCATGAGGCAACAAAAGTCACATATCTTTCATAAAATTCTGAATTGACCCTAATGCCCGTTGAGCTAACGCTTCGTAGCGTTCTTTTTTGTCTTTAATCCGAACATTCATCGGCGGAACAAGACCAAAGTTCGCATTCATTGGTTGGAAGTTATCTGGGTTTGCTGTAGTAATATACGCTGCCATACTTCCAATCATCGTTTCTTCTGGGAAAGGCACTAGTTTTTCGCCAACGCTTTGCTTGTACGCATTGATGCCAGCAGTCAACCCTGCTGCAGCTGACTCTACATATCCTTCTACGCCAGTAATTTGACCAGCAAAGAACAAATCGTCACGCATATGGGTTTGGTAAGTTGGACGCAACAGTTTCGGCGAATTCAAAAATGTATTTCGGTGCATCACACCATAGCGCACAATATCTGCATTTTCAAGACCTGGTATCATTCGAATGACTTCTTTTTGGGGTCCCCATTTTAGATGGGTTTGAAAACCCACCATATTATAAAGGGTACCAGATGTATTATCTTGTCTTAATTGAACGACTGCATAAGGTCGCTTCCCTGTTTTGGGGTCATCTAAACCTACTGGCTTTAATGGACCAAAGAGCATCGTTTTTCTTCCTCTTCCAGCCATTACTTCAATAGGCATACAACCTTCAAAGAAGATTTCTTTTTCGAACTCTTTTAATGGTACAGTTTCTGCCGCAATAAGCGCTTCATAAAAGCGATCAAATTCTTCTTCAGTCATTGGACAATTCAAATAAGCAGCTTCGCCTTTATCGTAACGGCTTTTTAAATACACTTTGTCTCGGTCAATCGTTTCAGCATCAATTATTGGTGCTGCCGCATCATAGAAATAAAGCGATTCTTCCCCTGTTAAAGCTTGTAGTTGTTCAGATAATGCTTTAGATGTTAAAGGGCCAGTTGCAATAATGGTTGGTCCATCTGGAATTGTTGTTAGCTCTTCATTAACAACGGTTACATTTGGGTGCTCCTTCACGTACGTGGTTACTTTTGCTGCAAAATCATGACGATCAACAGCTAGCGCTCCACCAGCAGGAACAGCAGCTTCATCAGCTGCTTTAATAATAACTGAATCCAATCGACGCATTTCCTCTTTTAACACACCGACGGCATTTGCAAGCGAATTCCCTCTTAACGAATTGCTACATACGAGCTCTGCAAATTGATCAGTATGGTGAGCAGGCGTTTGCTTTACAGGTCTCATTTCGTACAACCTTACTTTACCGCCACGTTGCGCGATTTGCCACGCCGCTTCACTCCCTGCCAGACCAGCGCCAACTACATGTATTTCTTTTCGCTCTGTCATCTTCATTCCCCTTTAATTCATAAAAACTATAACAGTATGTACCTTCTTATATCTTCAGCTTCACCTAAAGAAATGAACAGTTATTCGTTCATAGAAACGCCTCCACTCTTCGGCAGAGTGAAGGCTTATTTGTGATCGTACTCATATCATAGTCTCTTTAGTCACGAATTTCAACTAATAGCTACTATAAAACGATGAATTTCGACATTTTACTGTTTTTCTTCCTCATAATCACATGAAGTACATGCGACGAATACACCTTTTTTCGATTTCTTTTCCACTAAAAGGCTTTCGCATTTCGGACAAGGACGGGCGATTGGTTTATCCCATGAGACAAATTCACACTCTGGATAACGATCACATCCATAAAAAATGCGACGTTTTTTACTTTTTCGCTCGACAATATTCCCTTCTTTACATGTCGGACATTTCACACCAATGTCTTTTACAATGGCTTTTGTATTTCGACAATCAGGGAAATTAGAACAAGCCATAAATTTGCCGTAGCGCCCCATTTTATAAACCATTTCATGGCCGCACTTCTCACAGTCTTCACCTGCTGGCTCGTCCTTGATTTCTACTTCTTCCATTTGTTCTTCTGCTACTTCGAGTCGCTTCTCAAAGCTTTTATAAAATTGATCAATAATCTCAATCCAGTTATCGCGTCCGTCTTCAATACTATCAAGATCTTCTTCCATTTTTGCTGTAAATTCAACATCCAATATCTCTGGGAAAAACTCAACGATTAAATCTAATACAATTTCCCCTAGCTCTGTTGGAACAAAACGCTTTTCATCAAGAGCCACATAGCCTCTGCGCTGAATCGTATCAAGGGTTGGTGCATACGTTGATGGGCGTCCAATACCTAGTTCTTCTAACGTTTTTACCAATCGTGCCTCAGTGTAACGCGGAGGCGGCTGGGTAAAATGTTGGTTTGGATTAAGCTCTTGTTTCTCAACCATTTCATTTTCTTGTAAGTCAGGGAGAAGACGATCTTCTTCTTTTTTGTTATCGTCATTTCCTTCAATATACACTTTCATGAAACCTGGAAATTTAAGCTTAGACCCATTTGCGCGAAAAATTACACCGTTATTTTCTAAATCTACGGTCATGGTATCCATTACAGCAGGCGCCATTTCACTTGCAACAAGACGTTCCCACACTAAACGATATAGGCGTAGTTGGTCTCGAGACAGATATTCTTTCATCTGCTTAGGTTCATACATAACAGACGTTGGGCGAATGGCTTCGTGGGCGTCCTGGGTTTTCTTATCTTGCTTTTGTTTTTGCACTTCTTTCTTTGTATACTCTTCACCGTAATTTTTTTGAATATACTCAAACGTCTCTTGTTTGGCGGTATCAGAAATTCTAGTAGAATCTGTTCTCATATAAGTGATTAGACCAACTGTACCTTGCTTTCCTAAATCAATACCTTCATAAAGCTGCTGGGCAATAAGCATGGTTTTTTTTGCTCTAAAATTCAACTTGCGAGCAGCTTCTTGCTGTAAGGAAGAGGTTGTAAATGGCGCAACAGGATTTCGTTTGCGTTCGCGTTTTTTCACTTCAGCAATACGAAAATCGGCTCCACTCAATGTATCAAGAATATGATGAACGTTTTCTTCTGTAGAAAGTGTCTCTTTGTTACCATTTATACTGTGGAATCGAGCTTCAAATTGTTCTTGCCCATAAGAAAATTGTCCTTGGATACTCCAATACTCTTCTGGTACAAACGATTGGATTTCTTTTTCTCGGTCCGTTATTAATTTAACAGCGACAGATTGAACACGCCCTGCGCTTAGTCCTTTTTTTACTTTCTTCCATAATAACGGTGAAATATTATACCCCACTAATCGGTCCAGAATTCGTCTTGCTTGTTGTGCATCAACGAGATCCATATTAATAGGTCTCGGCTGCTTAAAAGCATCTTTAATAGCATTTTTCGTAATCTCATTAAAAACAACACGACAGTCAGAGTGCTCATCAATATTTAGACTGTGAGCTAAATGCCACGCAATTGCTTCCCCTTCGCGATCCGGGTCAGCCGCAAGATAAATGCGTTTCGCTTTTTTTGCCGCAGTCTTTAATTCTTTTAACACTGGTCCTTTACCACGTATTGTAATATACCGAGGTTCATAATTTTCTTCTACACTAACGCCCATTTGGCTTTTAGGCAAATCTCTCACGTGACCCATAGAAGCTTTAACGACATACTTCTTACCTAAATACTTACCAATGGTTTTGGCTTTAGCGGGAGATTCCACGATTACTAAATAATCGGACATGTAAAGCAACTCCCTCATCTTAGTTTCTCTATTTATGAATTAAATCTTCCTCATTATTAAACAGACTTTCCCCGTTTGTCAAACCGAACTTCATTTAATTAAGAAAATCGCTTTCGTTCGATCGATTTCGACATAAAGTTTGGCATGTATTCAAATAGCGTTTGTTCATTGTATAGACAGTATGCTCCTTGACTAATAAGCCAATTCGTCCCCTCTGATTCTGGAGAAAAAATTGACCCTGGCACTGCAAAAACTTCTCGACCTTGTTCAAGAGCTAGATCAGCTGTAATAAGAGAACCGCTTTTTCGCTTTGCTTCTATAATAATGGTGGCATAGGATAAGCCACTAATGATTCGGTTGCGTGTAGGAAAGTGCCATTTTTTCGGCTTTACGTGAGGGGGGTATTCACTGACAACGAGTAAAGACTGTGGAGAGGTATCAGTCAGAAAAGCTTGATGCTCAGGTGGATAAGGATGGAAAAAGCCTGAAGCAGTAACCGCAATTGTACAACCACCTGCCTTTATAGCGCTTTGATGAGCTTCTATATCTACTCCTCTAGCCAGACCACTGACAATCGCACTACCTGTTTCTACAAAGACCGTGGAGAGTCTTTTGACTACTTGTTTACCGTAAAGTGACGGGGTACGAGAACCAACCATCGCTACTTTCTTCATCGTTAATAAATGTTGATTTCCTTTACAATATAATAAAATAGGGGGATCGTAAATATGTGAAAGAAGGGTTGGATAGTGGGAATCTTCAATTGATAGTGGGAAAATATTGTGATGTTTCAACATTGCAACGTATTCGAAGGGGTTAGATTGGTTAAGCCACTGAACGAGCCTTTTAGCAGTTAGATCGCTTATTAAGAGGTTTTTTCTTATTTCGTTTGCGGAGGCGTTATAAATGTTCTGAATGGTCGGGTCCCAAGCTACTAAACGTTTCCAGACACTCGTTTGGCTATAAAGAAGGGCATGCACATGAATCATGCGAACATAACGATCGATGGCACTCAGTCCTTTCTAGAAATGTAGAGAAAACTCCTTACACGTATGCAAGGAGTTCATATTCTCTTAATGGGTAACGCTTTTATCGTAAATATCATTTGCTTTCAAAGATTCAATGAGTGTTTCACCCATAACAGATGGCGTTGCAGCAACACGAATGCCACATGCTTCCATTGTTTTAATCTTTTCTTCTGCTGTTCCCTTACCGCCAGAGATAATCGCGCCAGCATGGCCCATACGTTTTCCTGGAGGAGCTGTTTGGCCACCGATAAAGCCAACAACAGGTTTCGTCATATTTGCTTTCACCCATTCAGCCGCTTCTTCTTCAGCCGTTCCGCCAATTTCACCTATCATAATAACCGCATACGTATCAGGATCATCATTGAAAAGAGATAACACATCAATAAAGTCTGTTCCGTTTACAGGATCTCCACCGATACCAACAGCAGATGATTGACCAATACCAGCTGTTGAAAGTTGGTGAACCGCTTCATACGTAAGTGTTCCTGAACGAGACACAACACCAATGTGGCCTTTTTTATGAATATAGCCTGGCATAATCCCAATCTTACATTCTTCTGGCGTAATGACACCAGGACAGTTTGGTCCAATTAGTCTCGTTTTCTTACCTTTCATATAGCGCTTAACGTTTACCATATCAAGTACAGGAATACCTTCTGTAATACAGATTGCTAGATCAAGCTCAGCATCTGTTGCTTCCATAATAGCATCCCCTGCAAATGCAGGTGGTACATAAATAACGGTTGCGTTCGCACCAGTCGCTTTTACTGCTTCGTCAACAGTATTAAAAACGGGAACACCTTCAATTTCAGTGCCGCCTTTTCCAGGAGTAACACCACCAACTACATTCGTACCATATTCAAGCGCTTGCTTCGTATGAAACAAACCAGTAGCGCCAGTAATACCTTGAACAATCACTTTCGTATCTTTATTAATTAAGATGCTCATTTGTCTAGCTCCACCCTTCTATTTCACTAAAGCTACAATTTTTTGTGCGCCATCGGCCATTGAATCAGCAGCTGTAATATTTAAGCCTGACTCTTTTAATAGTTGTTTTCCAAGCTCTACGTTTGTTCCTTCTAAACGAACGACTAACGGAATCTCAAGACCCACTTCTTTTGTAGCTGTAATGACGCCTTCAGCGATAATGTCACATTTCATAATTCCACCGAAAATGTTTACAAAAATACCTTTTACATTTTCATCTG
Organism: Shouchella oshimensis; assembly: GCF_002019765.1. Lineage (GTDB taxonomy): Bacteria > Bacillota > Bacilli > Bacillales > Bacillaceae_D > Shouchella > Shouchella oshimensis. The sequence goes on along the minus strand of NZ_KV917380.1, from coordinate 1,761,766 downwards.
ATAAAATGAGTTTAAATGCCTCTGTTACTTTTTCCGCTGTTGCACCGCCCCCAACGTCAAGGAAGTTTGCGGGATCACCATTGTAATGCTTAATGATATCCATTGTAGCCATAGCGAGGCCAGCTCCATTAACCATGCAGCCGATATTTCCATCTAGTGCAATATAGTTTAAATCATGTTTAGAAGCTTCAATCTCTTTTACATCTTCTTCTTCTAAATCACGTAATTCGACAATATCTTTATGACGGTAAAGCGCATTGGAATCAAAATTGAATTTCGCATCAAGCGCCATTACTTTGCCATCTCCTGTTGTAACAAGAGGGTTAATTTCTGCAATGGATGCATCTTTGTCAACAAACACTTTGTATAGACCCATCATAAATTTAACCGCTTGACCAACAAGCTCTTTCGGTATGTTTATGTTAAATGCAACACGTCTTGCTTGAAATCCTTGTAAACCGACAGCTGGATCAATGACTTCTTTAAAGATCTTTTCAGGAGTCGCTTCCGCAACCTCTTCAATCTCTGTTCCACCTTCTTCAGAGGCCATAAGAACAACGCTTGATGTTGCACGATCGACTACGAGTCCGATATAGTACTCTTTTTGGATGTCGCAACCTTCTTCAATTAGTAAGCGCTTTACTTCTTTACCTGCTGGTCCTGTTTGGTGTGTAACAAGTGTTTTCCCAAGAATTTCATCCGCATATGTACGAACGTCATCCAAATTTTTTGCGACTTTTACGCCACCTGCTTTTCCACGTCCGCCTGCATGTATTTGCGCTTTTACGACAGACACAGAAGAACCAAGTTCCTTTGCCGCTTCTACTGCTTCGTCAACAGAGAATGCTACTTTACCGTTTGGAACGGCAACTCCGTAAGAACGAAGAATTTCTTTACCCTGATACTCATGGATATTCATTCTCTCTCCAGCCTCCTGTTATATCATACACTCGACTCTCGTGTACGAGAATTTTCGTTACTAAGACGAAATCCTTTTTCATTTTAGCATTTTTTTTCATGCTTGTGGAGGGGTAAACGCTATCATTCCGACAATTTCATTTCTTTTCTTTATTATTTTTCTTTTTTTCGTTTTTTTTCTCGTCTTTGTCACCTTTTTCAAATAATTTCTTTAATCCTTTTGCCTGTTGATCTTGTTGAACTTGAGGGAACAATTGGCCAAATTCTCCTGAAAACTCTTCTTCATGATTCTGTTTGTTCGACATATACACACCTCCATTTTTCTTTTTAATATGGTTAAAATGAAAGCTTTTATGTACGTTGAACTAAATTCGTAAGTCCAATGAGGATTTTTGCATTACTTGCCTTTGCTTTAATGCAACGTATGCAAAAACGCTCCTTTTAACGAGGTCTGTCGACATATCCCAGTTATGGTTAGTCAAGCACGTATAGGTAGCTTGAATCATTGTTAAAGATTGCTCACCAACTCTCATCATATTTCCACTTTCTGAAAATTGATTTAGTTGCTGAACAATCCTATCCTGTGTTAACGGTTGCTGCTGAAGTGCATGAATCCATTTAAGATGCTCGTCTGTTAGAGACAAGTTCCACTCTTTCACGCAAAGATGAATAATGGTTTTAAAGGTAGTTAAGCTCATGCTCAATTGTTTTTTCACGGTGAACAGGTCCCGAATAAGGCTATGACTAATGGGACTTTGGCTATTGTAATAGATGTTTAGAAGCCACTCGTCTATACGAAAATATGCTGCTACAGCCGAAATGGATGAATCTGTTTGAAGAAGACGCAGTGTTAGAGCTGGTGCAGGCTTTGTTAGTTGAAACCAATAACTTTTTCCTACTACTAATTCTGCATCTATATCAGCAATAAGCTGTTGATTTTGAATGCGAATCATCGCTCGTTTTTTTTGCGGATAAAGGGCGACGATTGTTCCGAAAACGAGCTGGTTCGTCCTCCAAAGGATATTCATTTACTGATCCTTAGGATGGATACGAGACTTGCCTCGCTCAAGGACAGGCCTGAAGGTCCGACGATGTTCACTTGTCATGCCGTGTCTTTCTAATGCGTCTAAATGCTGCTTCGTTCCGTAACCAGCATGTTGCTCAAAACCATACTCTGGATAAACATGCGCTAGTTTTTCCATATAGTCATCACGCCATACTTTAGCCAGTACCGAACTCGCTGCAATGGATACACTTCTTGAATCGCCCTTAATAAGTGAACGTTGGGACGTTCCGATTGGAAGCTCAATTGCATCAAGTAATAAATAATCTGCAGCAACCCGCAATTGTTGAATCGCTTGCATCATCGCTCTTTTTGTTGCCATTAAGATATTTGTTTCATCAATTTCTTTTGCAGACAAGCTGACAATTTGATAATCTACCGCGTGCTCTTTTATGTATGCTGCATACTGTTCTCGATTTTCTTTTGATAATTTTTTGGAATCCGTTAAACCGAGCAATTTAAAATCGGTTGGCAAAATCACTGCAGCAGCTGTCACAGGACCAGCCAATGGTCCTCTTCCTACTTCATCTACACCGCAAATAGCTTGATAGCCTTGTTGACGTAATTCAAGCTCATAGGTGCTCATATCTAGATGCATTTGCTCAATGGAAGCCATCCGCATTTGAGTGGCATCGTATCGTTTTAGTAGCGCCTGTACACCTTTGCGTTGATCTTCTCTTAGTTCGTTTACCTGTTCTCTCGTTAACTCATTGTTCGCCAATTGGCTTTTTATGGTTGTTATTGAAATCACGTTCTTCTTCTCCTTTTTATCTTTTCATCTATGATATAGTAGGAATGCACGTTTTATAGAGTAGGAGTTTATATGTATGGCATTGGCAGAAGTTATTATTCTTATTGTTATCGGTTTTATAGCCGGAGTCATTAACACCGTTTCAGCAGGAGGTTCTCTATTAACATTACCTTTACTACTTTTTATTGGACTACCTGCAACAGAAGCAAACGCTACAAATCGAGTGGCGATCGTCGCTCAAAGCATTACGTCTATCATTACTTTTAAACGAAAGCAATCGCTTCAATTAAGAAAAAATGCGACGATTTATTTAACGTCTGCTTTTGGCGCTATTTTTGGTGCTTTTTCAGCTTTGTCGATTAGTGACCGTACGTTTATCTTTATTTTAGCCCTAACGATGGTTACATCGATTTTATTTTTAATTTGGAACCCACTTAAAGCTGTCAATCGCACTGTTACACTAACGCCCTTTATGGCGTTTATAGGCGGTGCACTATCTATGGGGATCGGCTTTTATAGTGGTTTCATCCAAGTTGGTGTCGGTTTTTATATTATGATTCTCGCTATCTTACTTTATAAAAAATCATTTGCTGAGGCAACGCTTATTAAAATTATTGTTGCTGGTGTATCAGTGTCTCTCTCTCTTTTCATTTATGCAGCTAATGGACAAGTTAACTGGCTCGTCGGCATTGTTCTCGCGTTAGGAAATATGGCTGGTGCACTAGTAGGTAGCCGTATTGTTTTAGGAAAACAAACTAAGTGGATTCGAATTGTTCTCATCTGTACCATCTTGTTGATGGCCGTTCGCTTGCTGTTCGAACTGTATACGTAATCCTTTCAAACACACAAAACCGAGAATGGCCATTACGTCATTCTCGGTCTATACCGTTCACTCATTCAGGCGTTGGTACACGCTCTAGCGTAATACGGCCAATTGTGCCACTTCTAAGCTCTCTTAATAGCAGTTCAGCCGTACGATCATAATCAACAAGTCCTCCACGCAACATACAGCCTCGTTTACGACCAATCTCATCAAACAGACGACCTACATCTTCACCATCTACATCATCATCAAGCTGATAACGTTTTTGTAGGAGTTCGGGATAAACGTCGAGACAATAGCGCAAAACGAATGCAGCGACATCACCATAATCAAGCAATTCATCTTTAATTGCGCCAGTCGCAGCTAATCGAAAACCAACTTCTTGATCTTCAAATTTTGGCCATAATATTCCTGGAGTATCAAGTAGATCTAAGCTTGTACCAACTTTAATCCACTGCTGTTGCTTTGTAATTCCAGGTCGATCGCCTACTTTAGCTTGCCGCTTATTGACGAGACGATTAATAAACGTGGACTTTCCGACATTTGGAATACCAAGAATAACGGCTCGAAGCGCCCGAGGCTTCATTCCTTTCGATTCCCATTTCTTATATAAATCTTTTGCTAGTGCTTGGCATGCTGGTACAATCTTTTTGATTCCTTGACCGGTTTGGGAATTCACTTCAACGACTGCATGACCTTGCTTTTCAAAAAAATGCTTCCAGCGCTCTGTTTGTTTCGGATCTGCTAAATCTGTTTTATTTAATAAAATAAGACGAGGCTTCTGCTGAACAAGCTCATCAATTACAGGGTTTTGCGATGATACGGGTATGCGCGCATCTAAGAGCTCAATGACAACGTCAATCATAGACAATTTCTCATTGATCTCTCGTCGTGCTTTTGCCATATGCCCTGGATACCATTGAATGGTTTTCATGTCTACACCTACTTACTATTCTACAATTGATATATTTTCAAATGGATAAAAGATGACATTTGCTTTTCCAATAACGTCCTCTTTTGAAACGAGTCCGATGGCACGGCTATCTTTACTTAAGCGTCGATTGTCTCCCATAACAAAGTATGATTCTTCTGGAATGGTGGTACTACCAGTAATCTCTTCCAACGTAAAATCGCCTGTTAAAAGTTGACCTTGTTGTACGCTTTTCTTTAAGCTTTCGAGATAGGGTTCTTCTACAGCCTCTCCGTTAATGAACAGGGTATCCTCTCGATAAACTAATTCATCACCTGGCACACCAATAACTCGTTTAATATAATTTTTCCCTTCAGGAGCATGAAACACAATGATATCAAACCGCTCTGGCTTCGAAAATGTATATTCAATTTGATTCACAATCATTTTGTCACCCGAATCAAGTGTTGGCTGCATTGAATGACCGTCTACCACAATTGGTGCCAACAAAAACATGCGGACGAAAACAGTTGTAATTAAAGCAATGCTGAGGATCTTTGCCCACTCTACAAGATTTGTGCGACTTTTCATTTCGTGCCCCCCTTCCTTCTATCATACCATGTTTTTTCCCATCAGGCATTTCGAATATTGAAAAGGGTTTTTTCTCATAAAAGCGTAGTGAACAGTCCCATTGTCGTACGTCATTTTATAAAAATAGACGCCCTATTAGACGCAAAAAGAAGCGTCCCTCAAATCGAGGAACGCCTCTTCTTTAGTGGTTATATGGACTACAACCACAAATGGTACATTAACGACGAATTTCTTTAATACGTGCTTTTTTACCACGTAAGCTACGTAGGTAATAAAGTTTCGCACGACGTACGCGTCCTTGACGCTTCACTTCGATCTTTTCGATCTTTGGTGAATGTAATGGGAATGTACGTTCAACACCTACACCGTAAGAGATTTTGCGTGCAATAAACGTTTCGCTGATACCAGATCCACGACGCTTAATAACAACACCTTCAAATAACTGAATACGCTCACGAGTACCCTCTACAACTTTTACGTGAATAGAAAGAGTATCTCCTGGACGAAAATCAGGATGATCAGTACGCAACTGCTCTGTAGTGATTTCTTTAATAAGGTTGCTCATCGTATCGTTCCCTCCTTCCCTACAGACATTCTTGCTTAATCAAGCAGCGGAATATCGTAATCTCGCTAATGAAAGCTCATTAGTCACAACTATTATCATAGCACAAACCATTGCCTTAGACAACCAAACAATTAAATTCTTTCAAGCTTTGGTAGTCCTAATATAGAAAAAATCATTTCTAATTGTTCCTTAACGAGCTCTGTTAGTTTTAACCTTCTCTTTTGCTCGTCTGGTGTTGCTTTAATAACAGGACAAAGCGCATAGAAGCGATTGTATAAACTTGCTAATTCAAATGCAAATGTACAAAGTAAGTTCGGCTCTAGCTCACTAATCGAACGTTCAAATGTCCCATTCCATCCAGACACATGTTTAAGGATCGCTCGTTCAGCGTCATCTGCATCGGCAAATGACCCATCAGTTGATGTTAAATGAGCTGCTTGAGCTTTTTGCAAAATGCTATTTGCCCGTGCATATGTGTAGATTAAATAGATTCCTGTGTTGCCTGTTACTTGTGTCGCCTCGTCTAAATCAAAAATAATATCTGATGTTGTGTTATAGCGCAACATATTGTATCGAATCGCAGCAAATGTTAGTGCTTCAATTGTTTCTTCATTTGCCTCTGGGCTTTGCACACGTATAGCTTCCTTCATTTCTAAAATAAGCTCACTAATTTTAATGCCTATTCCTTTTCGACCAGACATCGCATATACTGCTTTTCCTTCTACTGTTTCTAAACCTAGCTTTGCTGCCGTATTCTTACTAAGTGACACGACTCCGTAGGAAACGTGCTTTAATTGTGCAGCTTCCTTCTCATAGCCAGCCGCGTGCAAGGCTTGCTTCACCACTTTCTGTGGATACTCTTGACGGTAATCTATGACATTAATGACTGCATCTCCACGTCCAAACGGTTGTGATTGCCCGACTGCACTAGTTGTCCAAAGAGTCTCTGTTTTTGGTTTATACAAGAAATCATTCTCGAGCAAGCCAAATTTCCACATATGATAAGCAATATCTTTTGCCGTATACGTTAACACACCATTAGAACGAATTAATACTTTGTCTGCTTGGTGTTCAACAGACTCCTCGCTTGCCTCTTGCTTTTCATTTGTTCGAATGACCCAGCAGCCAGCTTGAGGACCGTGCTCTTGTTTAAAAAACACTTCGCTTGTTTGTAATTTTTCAAATGCACGATCCCAAAATCCATTGGCAACAATGTCTCGCTCCCATACTAATAAATCGTAGGTAATATCAAACTGTCCCATTTCCTCTACGTGCTCGGCAGACAACTTATCTGCGACTGCGTAACCTAGCCAAGATATGCTGTTATTTCCTTCTTCAAGCTTATGCAATACGTCATCACGCTTATCTGTAGACAACTCCCCTTTATCGTACAACTGATTTAAAGAGGAATACACATCCCAACAATAGTCACCAAAGCGTGTTGCCGGTTTTTTAGATTCTGTATGTAAAAGAGCCGTGAGGGTATCTGCTAACTGATTACCAAGATCATCTATGTAGTTATGAGTCTCAACTTCTTGATGATCCTGTTTCATCATTCGAGCTAACGTATCACCGATACATGCATTACGTAAATGACCAATATGCGCTGATTTGTTTGGATTAATCGATGTATGCTCAATGACAACTTTCTGTTTATCCACTGGTTTAGTCGTTGATGAAAAAAAATTCACCCTATCCCATGCAATAAAAAAATTAATAAACCCTGGTCGAACAACATCTATTTGTTTAACTGGCAACTCTTTCTCCACAAGCTTCTCTTTTAAATCAAGTGCAATCTCGTATGGATTTTTTTTCGCAACTCGTGCAAGCTTCATCGCAATATTCGTTGCATAGTCTCCATGAGCGAGTTGTGCAGGTTGCTCAATTTCTACCTGCACATCGCCATCATACGTTTTCACAATGTCTTTAATGGTTTGCTGAAGAATCTGGCCGATTTCCATTCTGTTACTCCTTTGTATGATTATTCTGTTTCGTTTTTTAGCTGTTCAATAAAAGCTGCTTCTTCTTTTGTTAATGCATACCCTTTTAATAAATCTGGACGCCGCTTAAATGTACGGCGCAATGATTCTTCTCTCCGCCATTTCTCAATGTTTTCATGGTGACCAGATAATAGAACATCTGGTACCGCTAAACCTTGAAATGTTGACGGTCTTGTATAATGAGGGTGCTCGAGTAAACCAGTAGAATACGAATCGGTTACGGCAGAATTTTCATTTCCAAGCACACCTGGAAGAAGACGTGTGATACTGTCAGTAACAACCATCGCCGCCAATTCGCCACCAGTAAGAACAAAATCCCCAATGGAAATTTCATCTGTGACAAGTGACGTTCGCACACGTTCATCGAACCCTTCATAATGCCCGCAAAGGAAGACGAGGTGGTCTTCTTTGGAGAGTTCTTCTGCCTTTGCTTGCGTAAAGCGTTCCCCTTGTGGGCATAGGAGCACAATTCTCGGTTTCTTTCCACCTTGTTCCGTCACATGGTTTACTGCATCAAAAATCGGCTGTGGGGTGAGCACCATGCCAGCACCGCCACCGTATGGATAATCATCTACTTTCCGATGTTTATTCGTCGTAAATTCACGAAAATCAATGGCTTGATACGTAACGAGGCCTTTCTCCTGAGCCTGCTTTAAGATAGATGACCCAAACACACCTGTAAACATTTCTGGAAATAGGGTTAAGATATCGATTCTCATACATCATCCAGTCCTTCAAGTAGATGCACTTTTACTATACCTTCGTTTAGGCTCACTTCTTTAATGACATCTTCTATATAAGGAAGCAATAAGTCTTTCTTGCCCTTGCGTTCTACAACCCATACATCATTTGCCCCAGTTTCAATAATCTCTTTAATCATTCCTAAAGAATGACCATCTTCATCGATAGCCTGACAACCAATAATTTCATGGTAATAAAATTCATTTTCTCCAAGCTCGCTTAATTGTTTTTCGGAAACGTACATATACTTCCCTTTAAATTCTTCCACTTCATTCATATTCGTATAGCCTTCAAAGGTTAATAAGTCAAAATTCTTATGTTTCCGATGGCTCTTCACTTGAATTAATGTGCCTTTTTCATCTGGTGAAGACGCCACTTTTAACTGGGAGCCAATTGCAAAGCGTTCTTCCCCAAAATCTGTATTCGATAGTACACGCACTTCTCCACGAACACCATGAGTGTTTACTAATCTTCCGACATTAAACCAGTTTGTCATGTTTCTCTGTTCTCACTTTCTCTTATCTCATGAACAACACCGTCTTTAACCACAATCGTCAGCGCATTCTCAGCAGATACCCACTTTGAACCAACTTCGACATCGATGAGGACATCTGTCATTTCAAAGAACAACTCACTTCCTTCTGTCAAATGATTAAGTTGATCCATTTTAAACTGAAGCGATTGTTGTTTTTCTTGACGCCTGTTAATTTCATGATCGAATTTTTCTTTTAATGAAGGAACCATTTGCGAGGGTGTTTTCTTTTGCGCATGATGATACTGAAATTCTAACTGTTTTATTTCACGCTCTAACTGCACTTTTTCCTCTTCAAATGATCGGGTCAGTTCAGCTCGTTTCGTTGACGTTAACACGTGCTTAACAGACGCTTTTCGAATGCATTTCATCACACATTCCTCCTATGCAAAAAAAGGGTGAGGTTTCCCTCTCCCTTTTCAATCAGCAATATCGAGTCGCACACGCTCATGTTGTTTGTTCGCAGCATAAAGCACTGAACGAATCGCTTTCGCTGTTCTTCCTTGCTTTCCAATCACTTTCCCCATATCATCTGGATGTACAGAAAGACGCAAGACGGTTGTTCTTTCCTCATGGGCTTCTTCAACTTGCACAGCATCAGGGTAATCCACTAATGATTTCGCAATATGTTCAACCAAAGCTTTCATCCATTTGATCCTCCTCGGGAGTGATTATTTTGCGTTCTTTTCGTTGTGAAGCTTCTCCATAAGACCCGCATTTGAGAACAAGTTACGAACAGTATCAGATGGTTTTGCACCTTTTAACATCCACTCAAGTGCTTTGTCCTCTTTAATGTTCACTTGTGCTGGTTGAGCGATTGGGTTATACGTTCCAATCTCTTCAATGAATCGTCCATCACGTGGGAAACGAGAATCTGCAACTACTACACGGTAAAATGGGGCTTTTTTAGATCCCATACGTTTTAATCGAATTTTAACAGCCATTAGCTGTACACCTCCAAATAATATTAAACACAATTTTTAATCATATCACTAATGATACGTTCGGACAAGGTTTTTTTAAATCATTTACGATTTAAAATGGGAGTTTAAACCCACCAAGACCTTTGCCACGTTTCTTTCCTTTACCTGCCTGCATCCCTGTCATTTGTTTCATCATCTTCTTCATATCTTCAAACTGCTTTAGCAAACGATTCACATCTTGAATGGTCGTGCCGCTTCCTTTCGCAATTCGTTTCCGACGACTTCCATTAATGACAGCGGGATCACGCTTTTCGAGGGGAGTCATTGACTTCACAATCGCTTCCACTCGAACGAGCTGGTGTTCATCAACCTTTAAATCTTTCATCCCTTTTTTGTTCATTCCAGGCATCATACCAAGCAAATCTTCTAAAGGGCCCATGCTTTTTACTTGCTCAAGTTGTTCTAGGAAATCATCAAATGTAAAATCCATCGTCCGCAATTTTTTCTCAAGCTCTTTTGCTTTCTCTTCATCTACATTTGTTTGCGCCTTTTCAATTAAAGAGAGTACGTCTCCCATCCCAAGAATACGGGACGCCATACGTTCAGGATGAAACGGCTCAAGCTGATCAATCTTTTCACCCATACCTGCAAACTTAATCGGTGTATTGGTGACGGCTTTAATGGATATAGCCGCACCACCACGAGTATCCCCATCAAGCTTCGTTAACACAGCTCCGGTAACATCAAGCTGTTCGTTAAAACTCTCTGCAACGTTCACGGCATCTTGACCAGTCATGGAGTCAACAACAAGCAAAATCTCGTCCGGTTTAACCATTTCCTTAATATCGGAGAGCTCTTTCATTAATGTTTCATCGATATGCAGACGACCTGCCGTATCAAGGATAACATAATCATGATGCTCTTCTTTTGCCTTTTGAACCGCTTGTTTTGCAATTTCAACTGGGCTCACTTGATCACCTAGAGAAAACACAGGCATATCCAGCTGTTTACCAAGGGTCTCTAATTGTTTAATGGCGGCTGGACGATAAATGTCACATGCCACTAAAAGAGGCTTTCGGTTATGATTTTTACGCAAATGATTTGCGAGCTTTGCTGTGGTTGTTGTTTTACCAGCACCTTGCAAGCCAACCATCATGACAATCGTTGGGGCCTTAGCTGCCACAGCAATTTTACTTTGTTCAGAGCCCATTAGCGCTGTTAACTCTTCATTAACGACTTTTATCACTTGTTGACCTGGCGTTAGACTTTTCATAACCTCTTGTCCTAACGCCTTTTCTTTTACACTCGCAATAAACTGCTTCACGACTTTGAAGTTAACATCTGCTTCGAGAAGGGCGAGGCGAACTTCACGCATCATATCTTTAACGTCTTGTTCACTTACTTTCCCTTTTCCGCGGATTTTGGTTAACGTATCTTGCAGGCGTGCGGCGAGTCCTTCAAAAGCCAATCCAATCGCCTCCTACGTCCTAATCAAGTTTTTCTAATTGATCCGCCAGTTCATTCAACAGTTGCCTACGATCGTCGTTTTTGGCATAGTCGCGCAACTGGGCAAATATAGAGCGACGGGCTTCAAACTTCTCTAGCAGACCAAGCTTTGCTTCGTAATCTTCAAGCATGGTTTCTGTTCGTCGAATGTTATCGTACACTGCTTGGCGACTTACTTCGTATTCATCTGCAATTTCACCAAGGGAATAGTCATCTAAATAATAACGGGTCATATAGTTTTGCTGTTTATCCGTTAATAAGGGCTGATAAAAATCAAACAAGTAGTTCATGCGTAACGTTTTATCGAGCATGGTCAAATCTCCTTGTTAAGTCAATTCCCTTTACGTTTAAACATGTTACTACATCAAGCTTCTACTGTCAAGATTTTATCTTAACAACATTTTTAAGCCTCTTTTGTTTCAATCATATCTTTAAATAATCCATAGACAAATTGCTCTGCGTTAAACGGCTGGAGATCATCTTTTTGTTCTCCTAAGCCAATGAACTTCACCGGTATATCAAGCTCTTGTCTTACCGCAATCACAATTCCGCCTTTTGCTGTTCCATCAAGCTTTGTTAACACTAATCCGGTAACATCTGTTGCTTGTCCAAACGCTTTTGCTTGCGCTAACGCATTTTGTCCTGTAGTGGCATCAAGTACGAGCAATACTTCGTGCGGAGCGCCTGGCACTTCTCGCTCAATGACTCGCTTTACTTTCGCTAACTCATTCATTAAGTTTACTTTATTTTGCAGTCGTCCCGCCGTATCGCAAATAAGCACGTCTGCTTTGCGAGACTTTGCTGCTGCCACCGCATCATACATCACCGCAGCCGGATCAGAACCGGCTTGTTGTTTAATCACGGGTACACCAACCCGTTCTCCCCATACGTCAAGTTGCTCAATGGCCCCAGCACGAAATGTATCTCCCGCTGCAAGAACGACTGATTTCCCCTCGGTTTTCAAATGGTGGGCAAGCTTTCCAATAGACGTTGTTTTACCAACTCCATTTACGCCAACAACAAGAATAACCGTTAAGTCTTGCTCCTGTATGTTTAAGGATGTATCATCGCCATCTTTTTCAAGCAATCCAGCTAACTTCTCCGAGATAACCGGCTGGATATCAGCAGTATCTTTAATGTTGCGAAGCTTTACTTCCTCTTTGAGCTCATCCACCAACTCCATTACGTTCGAGACACCAACATCTGCACTAATGAGAAGCTCTTCCAGCTCTTCGAAAAAATCTTCATCTACTTTACGGTAGCGAGCAACAAGCTCATTCATTTTTCCTGAAAAGTTTGTTCTTGTTTTTTCAAGCCCTGTCTTAAATTTCTCTGTCACATCTGTTGTTTGTTGTGTCATTTTCTCTTTTAATTTTTTAAAAAAACTCATCGGCTCACCTAACTTTCTAGTAATTGTTTTGACTCCTCTAATCGAACAGAGACAATTCTCGAAACGCCTGATTCTTCCATCGTTACCCCGTATAACACATCTGCACCTTCCATTGTGCCCTTACGATGCGTGACGACAATAAATTGAGTCCGAGTCGAAAACTCTCGTAAATATTGAGCAAATCGGCTAACATTGGCTTCATCTAAAGCCGCTTCAACTTCATCCAGCACACAGAATGGAACTGGGCGAACCTGCAAGATTGCAAACAGCAACGCAATGGCGGTTAACGCTCGCTCTCCTCCTGAAAGCAAACCGAGCTGCTGTTTTTTCTTTCCAGGAGGTCGTGCAACAATATCAATCCCGGTTGTTAACGGTGCATTTGGATCAGTTAAAATCAGGTCTGCATCCCCACCACCAAATAATTTCACGAACACTTCTTGGAAATGAGTACGGATACTTACAAAAGTCGTCATGAATCGCTTACTCATCTCTTCATCCATTTCGTCAATTGCTTGGTCAAGAGATTGGCGCGCATCAAGCAGATCGGTTTTTTGAGCCGTTAAAAATTGATAGCGGCCATTAATTCGATCGTACTCATCGATTGCACCTAAGTTAATCACGCCAAGCTCTTCTATGGAGCGCCTTAGTAAAGCTAATTGTTTGCGGGAATCGTCCAAAGGCTCTCTTAACGAGTACTGTTGTTTTGCACCTTCATATGAAAGCTCATACTCTTCTCTCAGTCGATTTAAGCGATAATCTAAATCGACATCAAGACGGTTCACGCGAACTTCTAATGCCTGACTTTTTGATAGAACTGTTTCAAGCTCGTCTTGATTTCGTTTATTCTCCAATCCTAAACGTTCATACTGCTCGTTATAGAGTCGCTCTTCTTCCTGTAATGACTGGAGCTGCTTGGAAAGTGCTTCTTTTTCAGCGTTCGCATCAGCAATCAATGTTGTTAACGATTCTCTCGTTATAGTCTGTTCTCCTGCAGTAGAATGCAGAAGTTGATAGTTTTCTGTTTCGATTGCTAGAACACGCTTCACTTCATCGAACTGTTTAACCGTTTCTGCTAGCTGTGTCTGGTGATACGTTAATTGTTGTCTAATTTCAGCACGCGCTACTTTTAATTCAGTTAATTCTGCTTGCCCTTTTTCTTTTGCAAGTTGTTCATGATCAAGCTGAAGCTGGAGTTCTTCGATACGCTTTTCTAATTTTGATGCCTCGGCGGCGGCACGCTGTTCGCCTGCCTCAATTTCCTTCAGACGATTTTTCGTCGCATCGCCTTCTTGCTTTTCGCTTGCTTTCAATCGTTCTAGACGTTCATACTCTCGCTTCGATTGAGTCATTTCCAGCTCTTTGTTTTGGTAACGTTCTCGTACTCGGTCGTACTCTATTGTTAAGGTTTGCTCTTTCTTTTGGAGCTCTTGAATGCTCTGTTGTTTTTCAATGCGCGCTTCTTTTAAGTTTGTTACTTGTTTTTCAAGGGATTCAATCGCATGATCAAGTTGTTTTTTCTTTCCATCAAGTTCTTCTTTTTCACGTTTTCGGCTTAACAAAGAAGATTGATTTTGTTTAACACTTCCACCTGTCATAGAACCACCAGGATTAACAATGTCCCCATCCAATGTCACGATTCGATAACGGTGATTGAATTGCTTAGCAATGCGATTTGCAGACGTTAGCTCTTCTACAATAATGGTTGTGCCAAGTAATGACTCAATGATAGGGCGATATGAATCCTCTACTTCTACAGCTTCAGAAGCCAAACGAACAAATCCTGGTTGTCCTTTTAATCCCTTAGCAACTGCTTCAGGGATTGAACGTGGCTTAATCGTGCTCACAGGCAAGAATGTTGCTCGACCAGCGCGCTGTTCTTTTAAATAGCCAATAGCGGCACGAGCAGCCTGCTCCGTTTCAACGATGACGTGCTGCGCTTGTCCACCTAAAGCAATATCAATGGCTTTTTCGACTTTTTGCGGTACATGGATCAGTTCTGCAACTGCACCAACAACACCTGTTAGACGCTCTCTCTGTTTTAAAACTTCTTTTACACCGTGGAAAAAACCAGAAAAATCATCTTCCATTTCTTGCAACGCTTCTCTTCGGCCATCTATTTTTTGCAGGAGTTTGTACGCTTCATACAGCTTTGTCTCTTTTTTAAATAATGCTTCCTTTGCTTCTTCTTCTGATTGCAAAAGGGTACGTAAAGCATGTTTGTGTTCATCCAACTGCTGTTTCGTTGATTCAAGCTCAGTTTTGTCAAGTTCTAACCTTTGTTCTCCTGACTCAAGTAACTGTCTTACCGTTGCCAGCTCGCTTTCACTTTTATCCGAGAAACGTTGTTTTTGCTCCACTTGTTCATTTAAATAGCGACGTTCATTTCGTAAGGATGCCTGTTCATTTAACCACTCAATATAATCCCCTTTTGCATCTTCAATATCTGCAGCAATGGTTTCCTTTGATTGAGAAAGGGACTGTTCCACCTTTTGATAGGCAGAATCAATGTCTTTACTTTTCGCCTTTAACGATTGATAGGTTTTTTCGAGGTCATCTTTCTTTTTAGCCAGCTCCTCTTGTTCCGCTTCTTTTTGAATGAGTAACTGCTTGCTTTGCTCTTCATCCTTTTGCTTACTTCGCTGTTTCTCTTCTAAAATGCCTTTACGGCCTTCATTTTTTTCTAATTCTTCACTAACTTGAAGATAGCGTTGCTGAATGGAGGAGCTTTTCTCTCGACTCAAGCGCTGTTTTTCTCGAATCGATTCTAATTCGTCTTCGTTCACTGCAAGCTGTTTGCGTTGTTCTCCAATCATCGCTTTTAACTTTTTAAGTTCCTCTGATTGACTTTCCCACTCTGTATGTAACTGAGAAATCTCTTCTGTTGTGACAGCTATGTCAAGGTTTTCTTGCTCTTCTTTAAGGCGTATAAATTCCTTGGCGATTGCCGCCTGTTCCCGAAGAGGCTCAACCTGATCTTCTAATTCATTTAATATATCGTTTACACGATGCAAATTTTCTTCCGTTTGGTTTAACCGTTTTTCTGCTGTCTGCTTCCTAGTTTTATACTTTAATACACCTGCAGCTTCTTCAAAGATTAAACGTCGTTGTTCTGCTTTGCTACTTAATATTTCTTCAATCTTTCCTTGCCCGATAATGGAATAGGCTTCTCTCCCTAATCCAGAGTCAAGGAATAAATCAGTCACATCTTTTAAGCGACAGGTTGTTCCATTAAGTAAATATTCACTGTCGCCAGACCGGTATAGTCTACGAGTCACTCGCACTTCACTATAATCAATCGCCAAATGTTCATCTTCGTTATCTAATACAAGCGATACTTCCGCTACATTAACTGCTTTTCGCGTATCGCTTCCTGCAAAAATAACATCTTCCATTTTCGCTCCACGCAGCGACCGTGCGCTTTGCTCGCCTAATACCCAGCGGATTCCATCGGAAATATTGCTTTTTCCACTTCCGTTTGGCCCAACCACGGCCGTAACACCTTGGTCAAAATCAACTTGTATAGGCTCGCCAAAGGACTTAAAACCTTTGACTTCTATCCGTTTAAGGAACATAAACTTCCCTGCTTTCTTACTCCATACTAACTCGTTTGGTTCATTATGAACCACCCTATTCTATCATATAAAGAACCTCTCGTAATCCAGAAAACCAATTCGTAGTTTTGTTTATAGAGAAAACATGGTATCGTAAGTTTATTCTTACTAAGGGGGACTATAAAATGAGTCAATCTCTATCTATAGATGAAGTCGAGGCTTTACTTAATGATATGAAAAAAAAGTTAAACATTGTTAATGCTAGCGTCATTAAAGCAGACGCTGTTCACGATCGTAAACATCAGGATCTACTTGCCTTACATACGCACGTCATGAGACAACCATCCTTTTCCATTAGTGAACTAGATGAAATTGTTCAAGAGCTTGGCCAACTTCGGGAAGAAGAATAAAAGAAAGCTAGAAAAAAGGAGCCGAACCGCTTCTTTTCTCTAGCTTTTTTTCCAATTGAGCGCATCCAATGCTTGTTTTGCTGCTAACTGTTCCGCTTCTTTTTTGGAGCGGCCGGTTCCACTTCCGATCGTCTCATCATTTAAGCGGACGTTCGATACAAACTCACGATCATGAGCTGGTCCACGCTCTTGGACAATTTGGTATTTAATTTGACCACGATTATCTCGCTGTACAAATTCCTGAAGCTGGCTCTTAAAATCCATTTTATGGGTAAAGGCACCTTCTTTTATTTTCGGGTACATAAACCGTGATAAAAATAAGAAAACGGCATCTAGCCCTTGATCGAGATACAAGGCACCAATAAACGCTTCAAACACGTCAGCGAGTAACGCCGGTCTCGTTCTACCGCCAGTCACTTCTTCTCCTTTTCCAAGTAACACAAGCTGACCAAATTGAAGCTCTTCTGCAAACATGGCGAGAGACGGTTCACATACAATGGAAGCACGCAGCTTCGTCATATCTCCTTCACTCATCGATTTATATGTTTTAAACAAATACTGTGAAACTGCAAGCTCTAATACAGCGTCGCCAAGAAACTCCAGCCGTTCGTTATCTGATGAAGAGAAGATACGCTGCTCATTCACATAGGAGGAATGAGTAAATGCTTGAATCAACAGTTTGCGATTTTCAAATGTTAATGAAGTCCGTACGAGTAAATCGTCGAATTGACGTTTCTGAGCTTCTGTCAATTCTAAACGACGTTGCGTACGTTTTCGATCATTTGGTCTTGGTTTTCTTTGAAATTTAGATGGTTGTACCATACACTTACCTCCAGATGCTGGAGCTCAAAAAGTAAAAAGAGTTCGTTCTTCTTATTTCTTTCTCCTGTCATCATTTTAACAGATTCTTGCTGATCTTTATATGTAAAGATGTGTTAAAGAGCCCTAACAGGTTCGCTGAAAGGGCTCTCTTCAATCGGTTATGCGTTGTTATTTATGTAATCGACAACATCCTTAACCGTTGCAATTTTTTCTGCGTCTTCATCAGCAATTTCCATGTCGAACTCATCTTCAAGCTCCATTACAAGCTCCACCACATCAAGTGAGTCAGCTTTAAGGTCGTCTTTAAAAGATGCCTCAAGCGTTACTTCTGATTCTTCTACACCTAAACGGTCAACGACGATTTTCGTTACGCGCTCCATTACGTCAGCCACACTAGTCACCTCCTTTCAAAAGTACTGGCAAAGTAAAATTGTACTGACACAAGTCGTACGTGTCAAGTAGCCTTTTACGGCATTGCCATTCCACCATCTACATGAAGAGTTTGTCCAGTCATATACTTTGCATCGTCACTTGCTAAAAAGCGCACAACACGAGCAACGTCGTCTGGTTCTCCTAACATACCTAACGGGATTTGTCCAAGTAATGCCTCTTTCGCATCGCCACTTAATTCATCGGTCATATCGGTTGTAATAAAGCCTGGCGCAATGGCATTCACTAAAATATTTCTAGAGGCAAACTCTTTCGCTAGTGTTTTTGTCAACCCTATAACCCCAGCTTTTGCTGCAACATAATTGGCTTGACCTGGGTTTCCAAGCACACCAACAACCGATGCGACATTAATAATGCGTCCAGAGCGCTGTTTCATCATTTGGCGACTGACACCCTTTGCGCAAAGAAATACACCTTTTAAATTTATATCTAGCACATCGTCCCAATCGGATTCTTTCATTCGCATGACTAAATTATCTTTTGTGATCCCAGCGTTATTTACTAAAATGTCAACAGACCCAAACCGCTCTACCGTTTCCTTAATCATGTTCTTTACTTCATCTTCATTTGCAACGTTTGTTTGGATGGCGACTGCTTCTTGACCAATAGCGTTAATCTCACTAACAACTTCTTCAGCTTTCGCTTGATTTCCTGCATAGTTTACAATAATATTGGCACCGTTTTTCGCCAATTCAAGGGCTATCGCTTTACCAATCCCTCTTGATGCACCCGTCACAATTGCTGTTTTTCCAGTAAACATGGCTATTCCCCTTTCAATATTCCCAATACGTTGTCGAAGGAAGCTTGATCCTGGACAGCATGGGCTTGTACTTGACGGTTGATTTTTTTTACAAGCCCCGTTAACACGTTGCCTGGACCAATTTCAATAAATGTATCCACACCTAGCTCAATCATGCGGTTAACGCTTTCTTCAAATCGAACAGGTGAATAAAGCTGTTCTGCTAGAAGGGCTCGAATAACTTCTGGAGCATGTACTTCATCTGCCGTCACGTTCGCAATAACCGGAACCATTGGCATGGTAATGGTTGCACTATGTAAGTCACTTTCAAATTGTTCAGAGGCTGGCTTCATTAGAGAAGAATGAAAAGGACCACTAACCGCAAGCGGCAATGCTCGTCTTGCTCCTTTTTCTTTTGCCAAAGCACTTGCTTGTTCAATACCTGTCGCTGTACCTGATAAAACTACTTGGCCTGGGCAGTTTAAATTTGCCACATTCACTGCGTTACCCGCTGATGTCACCTCTTCACATATAGATTGAAGAGTGTCTTGGTCAAGCCCTAGAACAGCAACCATAGCCCCTTGACCATTAGGTACCGCCTGTTCCATTAAAGTCCCACGCTTATGTACAAGACGGACCGCCTCTGCAAAAGGCAACGCTTCACTTGCTACAAGAGCTGAATATTCACCTAAACTGTGGCCAGCAACATAGTCAGGCTGAATGCCTTCATCTTTAAATAATTGCAGCAAGGCCGTACTCATTGTCACAAGTGCAGGCTGTGCATATGCCGTTTGCTTTAACGTGTCCTCTGGTCCTTCTTTCATTAACTCACTAATGGAAAAGCCTAAAGCGGTATCCGCTTCATTTACAATAGCCGCAGCTTTTTCATTTGTTGCAAAATAATCCGTACCCATACCGACTTTTTGCGAGCCTTGACCAGGAAACAAAAAGGCTATTTTACTCATTTTCCTGCCTCCTATTTAGTAATAAATTGGCTTCAATGACAGCTACTACGTCTTGATCTACCATCTCTTTTGCCTGGCGGATTGCGTGAAAGAATGCATTCGAATCTGAAGAACCATGCGCTTTAATTACCGGTGCTTTTAAACCAAACAAGCCTGCACCACCGTATTCCGAGTAATCCATTTTCTTTTTCAAGCCGGTAAGCTTCGGTTTAAGCATTCCTGCCGCTAGCTTCGCTGAAATCGAGCTAGTTAGCTCTGTTTTCAACATTGAAAATAGCATTTTTGCTGTTCCTTCTATTGTTTTTAAAACAAGATTCCCGGAAAACCCATCACAAACGACAACATCGCAAACACCGTCAAGTAAGTCTCTCGCTTCGACGTTCCCGACAAAATGCAATGTGCTTTCATCCAATAAACGATAGGCTTCCTTCGTTAGCTCTGTTCCTTTCCCTGCCTCCGTGCCTACATTTAACAAGCCAATTCTTGGTTTTTCCACTTGATGGATTTTTTGCATATACGCATCACCAATTACAGCATACTGAAGAAGATGTTCTGCTTTTGCTTCCATATTGGCACCAACATCCAGCAACAGAAATCCATTCCCATCCTTTGTCGGTAACATAGGGGACAAAGCTGGTCGATCAATTCCTTTTTGTCGTCCAACGTAAAGCAAGCCTGCCGTCATAAGTGCGCCTGTATTTCCTGAAGAAATGCAGGCATCGGCATGTTGTGCCTTCACTTCATTTACAGCTAACACCATTGAGGCATCTTTCTTTCGTCTAACGGCCGTTGTAGGTTTATCTGTATCTAAAATAGATTCCACAGTGTGGACCATTGAAATCCTGTTGTGGGAATCCGTTAGCAACGGCTTCATTTTCGTCTCGTCACCAATTAATGTAATTTGAAGATCCGCGAATTCTTTTACAGCACGAATTGCTGCTTCTACTTGTGCATGTGGCGCATGATCGCCGCCCATTGCGTCAATTGCAATTTTCATTCATGATCAACCGCCCTCTTCCTCTGTTTCATGTTGCTTAAACATGACAAAGTCTCCATCGAATACGATTTCTTGATTCACTTTACTTGTAACTGTTACTTTTGTTCGATCTCCATGGGTATTGACAACTTCGGCCTTTGCAATGACACGTTCTCCAAGACGTACTGGTCGTTTAAAGTGAATATTTGCCTTCGCTGTTAAAACCAGCTCATTGTCCATTAATGCAACTGCGAGCGAATTCGCTTGTGCAAATAAATGATGACCGCGAGCAATACCATTTCGAGCAAATACGTGCTCTTCGTTTACCTCAAACATGGAAATCGCTTGTTTTTCAAGGACAAGATCAATAATTTCTCCAATGACTTCATCTGGGGAAAGCGAGATAACCGTATCTCGGTGCTGATAAGCAACATCTTTAATCCGTTCTCGTAATTCAGGTATATTCTTTTCCATCCGGTCTAAACGAATGGTTTGTATACTAACGGAAAAATGCTCAGACAGTGCTTCATCTGTCATAAATGGATTTTCGTTTAACAATTTACTTAATTGTAGTTGTCGTTCTTTTTTCTTTAATCGCATCGTTTGCTTCTCCATCCGTTTATCTACCATTCGTTTTATGACTAGGTACTAAGACTAGTATAAAGTTCTTTCAACAAACCTTCAAGGGTTAATCAATTTTTTCTCCTTCATATGCGCCAATTTCTTTTAAATAGCGGGCTAAATGCGCATACTCTTCATCATGCTCAAGAACATTTGACGAAATAATGACATCAGCATCTTGTCGAGCCGTTTCTAACGTCCGATAATCGTGAACCACATCTGCTAGCTTGAAGTCTGGCAATCCACTTTGTTTAGAACCAAAAAAATCTCCTGGACCTCGTAACTCCAAATCACGTTCAGATAGTACAAAACCATCTGTTGTTTCAGTCATAATACGCATTCGTTCCTTACCGACTTCTGATTTGGGCTTTGCAACTAATATACACGTTGATTGTGCGTCTCCACGCCCTACTCTACCTCGTAACTGGTGCAATTGTGCTAAACCGAAGCGATCAGCGTCATAGATCACCATAACTGTTGCATTTGGAACATTTACACCAACTTCAACAACCGTTGTGGACACAAGGAGCTGTGTGTCATTATTAGCAAAAGCACTCATTACATCCTCTTTTTCCGCAGCAGACAAGCGTCCATGCATTAACCCTACCTGAATATTTCCTTGATAATGGTTTGCGAGCATTGTATAGAGGTCAATGGCATTCTGTACGTCAAGCTTCTCTGATTCTTCAATAAGCGGACTAATGACGTACGCTTGATGTCCGGCCATCACTTCTTTTTCAATAAATCCAAGTACTCGTTCAAATAAATCGTGAGTGACCCAATAGGTCTCAATTGGTTTTCGACCTGCTGGCAGCTCATTAAGCACCGATACATCCATATCACCAAATACTGAAATAGCCAATGTTCTCGGTATTGGTGTGGCAGTCATAAACAGCACATCAGGACTTTCCCCTTTACTTCGTAGCACTCGTCTTTGCTCGACTCCGAAACGATGTTGTTCATCAGTGATAACGAACCCAAGATTGTGGAAGAAAACATCCTCTTGTATTAATGCATGTGTTCCTACGACAATATCTATCTCACCTGTAGCAATTTTTTCAAGAAGTACTGTTCGCTTTTTGCCCTTTACAGAGCCAGCTAAGAGGGCAACAGATAAACCTAGAGGCTCAAACCATTCCGCTAACGATTTCGCATGCTGCTCTGCTAAAATCTCTGTTGGGGCCATTAAGGCGCTTTGGGCTCCAGCTTTTACAACAGCATACATACAGGCTGCTGCAACAGCAGTTTTTCCCGAACCTACGTCTCCTTGTAACAGACGATTCATTCGATAAGGAGAAGAGATATCTGCTAAAATATCGTCAACTGCCTGATTTTGTGCCCCAGTTAATGAAAATGGCAATTGTGCAAAGAATGAATCTAGTTGATCACGACTAACAATAAGCTGTCTTCCTGTTTGCAATTCACGGTGTTGTTGCTTAAATACTCGCATTCGTAGCTGGAAATAAAGCAATTCCTCATAGACGTAGCGTCTTCTCGCTTGTTTAACCAACTCCGGATGAAGCGGATTGTGGAGATGTCGAATGGTTTCTGTTTTATTTAAAAGTTTATACCGTTCCCTTATGGTTGCTGGGAGAGGTTCAACAATCTGATGTTCATACATCTCCAACGCCACTTTTATCCAACGTTGCAGTTGTTTACTTGAAATGGTGCTTGTTGCATGGTAAACAGGCTCAACGTTGCCTTGACGCTCGATTTCACCAAACTTCAACTCACTTCCGGTTATCGTTAGTCGATGGGCATCCCATTTTCCTGTTACCGTCACTGTACTCCCTAGTTGAATCTTTGTTTTTAAAAAAGCTCGATTAAAAAAAATCACCTGAACGAGCACACCATCAACAACCATACGAAAACTTAAGCGATTTTTTTTCTTACCGAAGTAGCGGACAGAAGGCTCACTTTGAATGGTTCCGATCATCGTCACTCGGTCTTCGTGAGCTACGTCTCCTGGAGATTTAAGGGAATAATCTTCATAGCGAAATGGAAAAAACTCTAAAAGGTCTTGGACGGTATAGATCCCAAGACCTCCTAACGCCTTAGCGCTTTCCTCGCCAATGCCTTTTACTGTATCTACACGTAACTGAGACAAATTCACTTCGCACGTTCAGCTGTCTTTCCAAATACAGCTGCCTCCAGTCGACGTCCAGTAGGCGTCGCAGCAAGTCCACCTTCACCTGTTTCTCGCAACGATTCTGGCATCGTCTGACCAATTCGATACATCGCTTCAATTACTTCATCACACGGAATTCTACTCTCAATTCCAGCAAGGGCCATATCAGCAGCCGTAATCGCTAGAGAAGCACCGGCGGCATTTCGTTTTACACAGGGTACTTCAACAAGTCCAGCTACAGGATCACATACCAAACCGAGCATATTCTTTAATGCAATGGCCATCCCATGAGCAGATTGCTTTGGTGTTCCACCTGCAAGCTCTACTAAAGCTGCTGCTGCCATTCCAGTAGCTGATCCTACTTCCGCTTGACAGCCTCCAGCTGCTCCTGAAATAGACGCATTATTGGCGACAACAAAGCCAAGAGCCCCACTTGTAAATAGGAAAGCAAGCTTCTCATCTTCAGTTGGATTAAATTTCCCTTCTACACCGAACAGTACACCAGGAACCACACCGGCAGATCCAGCAGTTGGGGTTGCGCAAATCGTTCCCATTGCAGCATTGACTTCATTTGTCGCCATAGCATTCGCCACTGCTAGTAGGGTTGTTTCACCACCAATCATGTTTCCTTTACGAATATATGCTGCAAGTTTCTTTCCATCGCCCCCTGTTAAACCTGAAACAGAAACGACATCTTCTTCAATCCCACGTTTTACAGCCGCTTCCATTGTGGCTAAATTAATACGCATTTTATTTAGTATTTCTTCACGGGATTTACCTGTAACATTCATCTCTTGTTGAATCATCACTTCT
Source organism: Shouchella oshimensis (assembly GCF_002019765.1). Lineage (GTDB taxonomy): Bacteria > Bacillota > Bacilli > Bacillales > Bacillaceae_D > Shouchella > Shouchella oshimensis. The sequence goes on along the minus strand of NZ_KV917380.1, from coordinate 1,737,578 downwards.
GAGATTGAACACTGTTTTTCTTCTGTTAATGCAAGTAGCTCTGACACATTCCGAAACATTCGTACCCCTCCTTAGTCGTGTATTTTAGTCACATGGGTAATATGAGGTAAGTTTTCTAAAGGATGTAATATAGACTCGTCCACATTTTGATCTACTTCAATAACCATGAGCGCTTGCTCACCTTTTTCCTTCCGAGAAACCTCCATATGCCCGATGTTCAGCTGGTGTTTTGCTAATAAATTACTTACAGCAGCAATGACGCCATACCGATCTTGATGAACCACAAGGATAGCAGGATGATTCCCTGATAATCGAAGCACGAAACCGTTCAGTTCAATAATTTCAATTTTGCCGCCACCAATGGACACACCTACAAGTTCAAACGTCTCTTCTCCTTTATACAGTTTAATGCGAACTGTGTTTGGATGGTGATCAATGGCACCTTCTTCATGAATCGAAATCGTCAGCTTTGCTTTTTCCGCTTCTTCATAGGCTTGACGAATTCGCTCATCATCCGTTTCGTAATCAAGTAGTCCTCCAATAACAGCAACATCTGTCCCATGTCCTTTATACGTTTTCGCAAATGACCCATAAAAATGTAAGTCGGCATGATCCGGCAACTGACCAAACAGCGTTCGTGCTACTTTTCCAATACGCGCAGCGCCTGCTGTATGTGAACTAGATGGGCCAATCATAACTGGGCCAATAATGTCAAACACCGTTCTATACTTCATCGTCTCGCCTCCATTAAAGAACCAAAAAGGTTGCCATCAATGACAGTTGGCAACCTTTTTGTTACTTAGAATCTACTTTTGTCATTGATAAGGAAACCGTTCCTGGCCCGACATGTGCACCAATAACCGCGCCAATCTCAGTTATGACCAACGAGTCAACGGTAAAAGCTTGCTTAATTTCTTCCGCTAATTTTTGCGCAAGCTCTTCATTAACTGCATGTGATATTCCTACTTGAACAGAGTCGCTTCCAAATTGTTCTTGCAGCAATGCCATCATCCGAGACACTGCTTTTTTCTGCCCTCGCACTTTCTCATGTGGGTATACCTCACCATCATCATTGAGAGACAAGATAGGCTTCATTTTCAAAAGGGAGCCTAACAATGCAGAGGCTTTCCCAATTCGTCCATTCTTTTGAAGAAATTCAAGCGTATCAACCATAAAATAAACATTGGTATCGTTCAGCATTTGCTCTAAACGAGCTTGACACGTTGCAAGGTCCGCACCTTGAGCCGCTAGTCTCGCAACCTCCACAACGATTATTCCAATGGCATAAGAAGCACGCTTCGAATTACACACATGAATTGTTAGTTCATTTGCTAGCGCGTCTTTAGCAATTAATGCAGCTTGTACCGTCCCACTTAATTGAGCTGAAAGATGGATAGACAAAATAGCTGATGTGTCCTCGTCTGCAATGGAGCGATACAAATCTTCAAATTGCTGTGGTGATGGCTGTGATGTTTTCGGCATAACGTCTGTTTCTTTTAAACGCTTATAGAAATCACGAGGTTGAAGGGTGACGCCGTCTTCAAATTGCTCATCGCCGAAATGGACATTTAACGGGATAACAGAAATATTTAGTTCGTCAACAAGAGCGTTTGGAATATCCGCTGTTGAGTCAGTCACAACTTTCACTTTCGCCATTGAACGTTCCTCCTCATTTATTATTCAACAGAAAAGATATAGGAATAGAGTGGCTGTCCGCCTTCAACGATATCAATCTCTACATCCTCTGCATGCGTTTGAAGATACGTTTCTAGTTGTTCTGTCACTTCTTCACTAGAACCCTCTCCAGTAATAATCGTAACAACTTCTGAATCATCGTCTACCATTTCACTCAGGAGGTTTGTTGCTGTTTTTACAACATCTTGACCGTTAGCCACGATTTTCTTATTAAAAATACCCATAAAATCGCCTTTTTTAATGGATTGACCGTCCATTTCCGTATCACGAACTGCATACGTCACTTCACCAGTTTTAACATCCATCATCGCCGCTTCCATCGCCGCTGCGTTTTCTTCAATATCACGACCTGGATTAAACGCTAGTAATGCAGCTAAGCCTTGTGGAACTGTTTTCGTCGGCACAACAACACAATGAACATCAGCCACTTCGGCAGCTTGTTCAGCTGACATCACAATGTTGCTATTGTTGGGCAAGATAATAACATTTTTAGCGTGAACTTGCTTAATGGCTGATACGATGTCTTCTGTACTTGGGTTCATCGTTTGACCGCCTGCAACAACCTCATTTACCCCTAAACCTTTAAAGATCTTTTCAATACCAGCACCAACAGAAACTGCTACCATAGCAAACTCTGCGAGCTCTTTTGGCTTAGAAGCTTTCTCTGCTTTTTTCATCGCATGAGAATCAGACAAATTTGACTGCTGTTCACGCATATTTTCGACTTTCACTTGAACAAGGGAACCGTATGCTTGCGCCTCAGTTACGACTTGCCCAGGGTACTCTGCATGAATGTGTATTTTTAATAAGTCATCATCTGATACAACTAATAGTGAATCGCCATACTCACTTAGCTTTAAACGAAACTGATCTTCATCATATGGGTTACGAGCTAACTGTTCGGCGTCAAACTTCACCATTACTTCTGTACAATAACCAAATTCAATCTCACTTGGATCCATGTTTTCATGCCCATCATGATGGTGTTCAGCACGAATAAAATCGTCCATTTTCGGCTCTTGTAAGATTTGTAACGATTCTCCACCTGTAAGCGCTTGTAGAAACCCGACATAAATATATAATAAACCTTGTCCACCAGAGTCAACCACACCAACTTCTTTTAAAACAGGAAGCAAATCTGGCGTACGCGCAAGGGATCGTTCGCCTTCTTTTATAACGGATGTTAAAAACGATTCAAACGCTGTTTCTTTTTTCGCTAGTTTCAAAGCGTGCTTCGCCATCTCTTTTGCAACGGTTAAAATGGTACCTTCCACAGGCTTCATGACTGCTTTATATGCAGTCTTTACGCCTGCTTCCATCGCCTCAGCAAATTGCTCCGTCGTTAATTCTTTTTTTCCCTCAAGTTCTTTTGAAAACCCGCGAAAGAGTTGCGATAGAATGACACCTGAATTTCCTCTTGCGCCCATTAATAAGCCCTTTGCAAATGCAGCTGCCACTTTACTCGCTTCATCAAGTGATGCTTGACGCACTTCCTTTACCCCTGAGGTAATGGTTAAGTTCATATTCGTACCAGTGTCTCCATCGGGTACAGGAAATACGTTAAGCGAATCTACAACTTCCGCTTTTTTCCCGAGCTCATTTGCCCCTTCTATAAACATGTGCGCAAGCTCTTGACCTTTCAGTTTCCTTGTCACCTTGTCTTCCCCCTTTACTCCTATGGATTCGTCACACGAACCCCTTGTACAAAAATATTGACTGATTCTACATCAAGTCCGAGCATTTTTTCCAAATGATACTTAACTTTTGATTGGACGTTATGCGCAACCTCAGATATTTTTGTACCATAACTGACGATAATGTACATATCTATATGGAGTTCATCTCCGTTTTCTCTCGTAATAACACCACGTCTGAAATTCTCTCTACCAAGTAGGTCACTTAACCCATCTTTAAATTGTTTTTGTGAAGCCATTCCGACAATCCCGTAACAATCGATTGCGGCACCTCCTGCAATAGTTGCAACGACATCTTGAGACACATCAATTGTGCCAAACTGAGTTTTCAATTCAATAGTCATGGTTTGCCTCCTTCAATAAAATACAGTGTGCATACGTATCAATATCTTACTATATCACCTACCATTTTAAAAGTCATTTTTTAGTCAAGGAGATTTACTTGTCTTTACTTATTGCTTTCTGTTGATGGCTATGCTAAGATACTTGGGTGACTAAGTCATCGTGATGAAAAACGAGACTGTTTTTAAGGAGGTGCCACTGACATGGCTCGTGAATGTTATATTACTGGTCGTAAAGCGCGTTCTGGAAACAAGCGCTCTCATGCAATGAATAAAACAAAGCGCCGTTGGGGTGCAAACGTACAGAAAGTTCGTATCATGGTAGATGGAAAACCTAAACGTGTATACGTTTCTGCTCGTGCACTTAAATCCGGAAAAGTAGAACGTGTTTAATCAAAAAAAACGCCTTGCAGTTGCAAAGGCGTTTTTTTTGATTAGTCTTTTTTAAACGAGCCAAGCATAACTCTAACAAATCCTCCCAAAAACTTCGGTAGCTTGATCGTATAGAATTTCATAGATCCTCCTCCTAAAGAGCATTTGAGCCGGCCCTTGCTCTAGAAATGTCGTTCGAGTACACATTACGAATAGATGAAGGTCTGACGCACCTGCTAGAGCCAATCGCCTCACTAGCTCTTTACCTATGCATAGAACTTTTTCTATCACCGAACGTGTCCACCCGTCGTTACTCTAGCGTATGCGGGAGAAAAGAAAATCAGACCTACTTTATCCTCGAATTTCTGCAATCGCTTTCTCATAGTGATCGGCTTGAAAAATGGACGACCCTGCTACTAAAATAGTCGCTCCTGCATCTACGCATGCTTTTGCCGTTTCCACATTGATACCCCCATCAACTTGTATATCGACAGGTAGTTTGTATTCATCAATTAAAGCCCGTAGACGTTTAATATTCGTTAACGTCGTTGGAATAAAGGATTGTCCGCCAAAGCCAGGATTCACCGTCATTTGAAGCACGAAGTCAACATCCTGAATAACAGGAATAATGACGTCTGCATACGTGCCTGGATTTAAGACAACCCCTGCTTTAAGCCCTGCCTGTTTAATCGAGTGAATCGTTTTATGTAAATGATTAGTTGCTTCAACGTGAACACTTATACAATCTGCTCCTGCTTTAGCAAAAAAATCAATTTGATTTTCAGGGGCTTGAACCATCAAATGAACATCAAGGGGCAGGCTAGTTAACGGGCGAATCGCTTCTACCATTTGATGACCAAACGTAATCGGTGGTACAAATTGACCATCCATTACATCTATATGAATCCAATCAGCTCCTGCATGCTCCATTTCTTTAACATTATCACCCATTCTTGAGAAATCACTGGCTAAAATAGACGGGGCTATTTTTATCATCTTTAATATCTCCTTTTCTGACTTTTTACTTCTTCTAAAAACTGGAGATAGTTGGTGTATCTCGATTGCTGAATCTCTCCCTCTTCCAACCCTCTCTTCACACCACAACCTGGCTCTTTATCATGCAAACAGCCGCGGAATTTACATTCATCCATTGCTTCAACAAATTCAGGAAAATAAAAGCGTAAATCTTCTTGCTCCATTTGCTCAAAATCTAGTGAGCTAAATCCCGGAGTGTCGGCTATTAAGCCTTGCTCGATTTCAATTAATTCGACATGGCGAGTCGTATGTTTCCCACGCCCTAAATGACTTGAGATTTCATTAGTCTCTAAATTCATCCCTGGTTTTAATAAGTTAAGTAAGGACGATTTTCCGACTCCTGACTGTCCAGCAATTACAGTTACTTTGTCTTTAATAAGTGGTGTTAACTCACTAAAGTCCAGCTCTACTTTTGAGGAAGTATACCGTACTTGATAGCCAATTTTTTCGTAAAGCGAAACAAATGATTGAATAGTCTCCTTCTCATCATCTGTAAGTAAATCCATTTTTGTTACGATTATGATTGGCAAGATCTCTTGTCTCTCTATATGAACGAGAAAGCGATCTAGAAGTGCTGCTGAAAAATCAGGTTCTTTAACAGAGAACAGTAAAAACGCTTGGTCAACATTGGCAATCGGTGGTCGCACAAGTTCATTGCTTCGTTCTTGAATATCCATAATATAGCCATCTGTTGTATTTTCCGCTTGATATTCTACATGATCTCCAACAAGGGGTGAACGCTTTTGTTTACGAAACACACCTCTTGCGCGACACTGTATGATGGTTCCTTTGTCATATACGTAATAATAGCCTGCCAATGCCTTCATAATCAATCCATTCGGCATGCAACTCCTCCTTAAAAAGGCGCGAGAAACGCGCCTTTATTCTTCATATTCATACACATCCGATTCTCGATTAAACTCATCATCGATAAAGACTTCATACGAACCTGGGTAGCTTGGGCTGACCCGTAAATCAATCGTAAAATCTGTTGTCGTCGTAATGGTTTCTTCAATAACAACCCGCTCATCACCTTGGGAATTAGCATCTGTTGCGACGATTCGCACAGCAAAGCTACGTTCCTCTGATTGATGTTCTTCTGAAACAACAACTGTTTGTGTAACTCGATAGACCGAGCTTGGCTCCTCTTCTTCTGTAGGATCTTCTACAGGATCAGCGGCTACCGGGTCCTCGACTTCTCCTTCAGGTTGTTGTGGAACTTCAGGGGTTTCATCTGGTTGATTTGGTTCAGGTCCTCGGGATAACACTATTTCAACACGATCACCTTGTTCCATTGTTGTTAAAGGTTCAGGTGATTGTCGAATAACGCGTCCTGCCGGTATATCCTCATCATGCTCGCGTTCGAACGTACCTCTTAAGCCCTCTGCATTAAAATACGCCCGAACATCTTCTTCGGTTTGATTGACGAGGTCATCTAGCTGAATGGTTTCTGGAACAGCAACAGTGAGTACCACCGTCGTATCGGCTGGAACAACGCTTGAACCATTTGATGGGCTTTGTGAAATGACGGTTCCTTCTTGGGCACTATTATCTTCTCTAGACTGCTCTTCCACTTCAAAACCAAGCTGCTCAAGCAAACGCTCCGCTTGTGTAAACGTATAACCAGAGTAGTCATCTAACGTTACTTCTTCTCTCGATGCTACGACATATAGAGTAACTTCCGATCCTTCTTTCACCGTACGACCAGCTCGTGGAGATTGATTTGCTACTTGTCCGGGTTCATATTCATCTGTTGAGATCGGCTCAACGTTTGCTATCAACCGCTGGTTTTCGATTTCATCAATTGCTTCGTTCTCTTCCATTCCTTCCACATCAGGTATGGTTGTTTCTTCTACAAAAAACACTTCACTCCACAACGTTAGCGCTAGGATAAACGCCCCTATTAATACACCAATGCCAATAATACTGATCCACAGCCATTTCTTTTTCGCTGGCTTTTTTGTTTGTTCTGCTTCCTTTTTTGGACCTTCTTGGTTGACTGCCTCTATTGGGACACTCTCTTGTTTTTGTACTGGAATTTCAATCGTTTTATCTTGATCTTCATTATTCGAAAAGCCAGCTACAATCGGTAGTTCTTTCGTCTTTTCTTCATCGGCTTCTTCTGATTGAGTATGCAACTGCAAGGATTGATTTGGATCTAACGCCATATCACAAGCCCAGATGACGTCTTCGGCAGAATTAAACCGTTGTGACGGGTCTTTCATCGTTGCTTTTTTTATAATGTCTTCCACACTTTGCGGAATACTCGATACTAGTTCCTTAGCCGATGGAATGTCGTTTTGCAAATGCTTAATTGCAATAGATACAGCAGTATCTCCAGAAAACGGAATTCTTCCTGTTACCATTTCAAATAGAACAATCCCTAACGAGTATAAGTCAGAACGGTACGTCACATGACCGCCACGAGCTTGTTCGGGAGATAGATAGTGAACGGACCCCATGACTGAATTTGTATGAGTAATTGTCGTGGATGTCATTGCACGAGCAATCCCAAAGTCAGTTACTTTTGCTTCCCCATCTTCGCTAATAAGAATATTTTGCGGTTTCATATCACGATGGACAATTTGCATAGCGTGGGCATGTCCTACGCCATGCAAAATTTGTTTGAAATAGTCAAGGGCAGTGGCAATATCTAAAGGACCATCTTCTTGAATGACTTCTTTTAGCGTACGGCCCTTTACATACTCCATGACAATATAATAAAGATCTTCTTCTTCTCCAACGTCGAAAATATTGACGATATGAGGATTATTCAAACTTGTTGCTGCTTGCGCTTCTCTTCTAAAGCGCTTAATGAACTGTTCGTCTTTTGAGAATTGAGGCTGAAGTACTTTTACTGCGACATGACGATCTAAAATAACATCAAGTGCTAAATAGACATTCGCCATCCCACCTCCGCCGATGCTGTCCAAAACGACGTAGCGGTCGCCAATTCGTTCTCCAATCATGCTACTCAAGCTCCTCTGTAAATCGTACTAACGCAACAGAAATATTATCTTCGCCTCCACGGTCATTCGCCCGTGCTACTAGAGACTTAGCAATTTGGGACAGCTCATCCTCACGGTTTAATTCTGTAGCTAGTTCAGTATCTTTTACTTTATCAGAAAGGCCATCAGAACAAATCATTAACAAACGAATAGCGTCAGCGGCTATGGTTTCTGTATCAACTTTCACAACAGATTCTGTGCCGAGCGCTCTTAAAACGATGTTTTTTCGCGGATGATCTTCTGCTTCCTCATGGGACAATTGACCATTTTTCACAAGTTCTGCAACAAGGGAATGATCCATCGTTTGCTGCTTTAATCCTTCTTCTGTTACTAAATACAAGCGACTATCGCCAACATGAGCGATGGCAATATAGTCTTCAGTACAAAAAGCAGCAACAGCCGTCGTCCCCATCCCTTCACAATCTTTATTTTCTTTAGCATGGGTATAGATTGCTTGGTTCATTTCAACGAAAGTTTCTTGTAGAAAAGCCTCTGCTTCTACTGCAGACAACGAAACCGGTAATTCATCCCAATTATTCTTCATAATTCGAAGGGCTATAGCACTCGCCACGTCACCAGCTGAATGGCCTCCCATACCATCAGCAACAAACGCTAGTGTTCCCGATGAAGACGTTAAAACTGCACCATTATCCTCATTGTTCGAGCGAACTTTTCCAATGTCAGTTAAAAATGCCGTGCTCTCTACCAAATCCATCACCTCAATTTTTGAATGGCTTATCCTTGTACAATGATTACACGCGCTTTAAAGCAACCATAAAGAATCCATCTGTCTGAAAATCTTGCGGAAGAATGGTTAAACCGTATTGACCAAAACGACCCCTCTCTCTTACTTGCTTCGGTAAACGGTCAAACGCCGCCTCATCAACAACAAAAGGATGATTTGAAAGAAACGCTTCAACAACACGTTCATTCTCTTCACGGTCAACCGTGCACGTACTATACACAAGGGTACCAGTAGGCTGCACAAATTGGCTGGCGTTTGCTAAAATAAGCTGTTGTGTATGTGTAATGCGATTAATATCTTCTTCAGTTTTTGACCATCGAATGTCTGGTTTACGGCGAATAACACCTAATCCGGTACAAGGTGCATCAACAAGAACCCGGTTATAAGAATGGTCTATTCGATCTGTTAACTTTTTGGCATCTTGTGTATCTGCCGTTACATTCGGTAACTGTAAACGCGTCACCTGTTCATGAATGAGTTTAATCTTTTGCTTATGTAAATCAAAAGACGTCACACTTCCTGTTCCATTTAACGTTTCTGCTAGGTGGGTCGTTTTCCCTCCAGGAGCAGCACATGTGTCTAGTACATCCATATCTTCTTCAGCACCCACAAGTAGGCCAACAAGCATAGAAGCTTCATCTTGAGCTGTAAAATAGCCGTTCTGATAAGCGGCTGTTGAGAATGGATTGCCTTTTTTTACGATAACAGCAAGATCAGGCAGGAGCACTGAAGGAACGACTTCCACCCCTTCCTCATCTAACTTACGAATGACTTGTTCCACTGTCGCTTTCATTCGATTTACTCGCAGACTCGTTTCAGGTGGCTCGTTGTTTATGAACGCCATTGCTCTTGCCTCATCATAGCTATACTGTTCTATCCACTTTTTTAATAGCCATTCAGGATGGCTTGTTTCAATGGCTAAGCGAGCCACTTCATCTTTTATGGCACTAAACGTTGGAAGGCCTTCGCGTTGAATGGAGCGCAATACACCATTTACAAGTCCACTTATTCCTTTATGTCCTCGTTTATTGGCAATGGTCACTGCTTCATGAACGATGGCCCGGTCTGGAATACGGTCTAAATAAACCATTTGGTAAACAGAAAGACGCAGTAACACATCAACCCACAACTCTCGCTTCTTCTTGCTTTTCGTTAAAAATGGCGCTAAGTAATAATCGAGTGTTAACCGTCTTGCAACCGTTCCATAAACAAGTTCTGTTAATAAACCTGTATCTTGATGGCTTAGTCCTGCTTCTTTTAACGTATGATTAACGAGTAAATGGCTATAAGCTTGGTTCTTCTCGATCTTAACTAGCGCATCCATTGCGACTTCACGTACGGTTGCTTTATCCTTCGTCATGCTGTACTCCTAAATGATTTGAAATAGTAAATTGATGCGCAAGTAAGCTGGCATCAACTGCTTTTTTTCCTGCAAGCTGAACGTTTTGTAAACAAAGAATCGTTCCTTCTCCACTTGCCACATAGATGCCTTCTTTTGATGCGCGAATAATGACCCCTGGTTGTTCTGATGTTCGTTCATCCGTTGCCATAGCTGCCCACACTTTTAAACGTTTTCCATCCATCCACGTAAATGCACCTGGCCAAGGCCGCATGCCTCGAACTTGATTAGCTAGCTGCTGTGCGGTTTTGTCCCACTGTAACTCTTCTTGTTCACGACGAATGTTTGGCGCAAAGGTTGCTTCTTCATGCACTTGTGGAACAGGATTTGCTCGTTTTTCACGTAAGTCTTCTATTGTCGGGATGAGCAACTCAGCCCCTAACTGACTAAGTTTTGCATGCATCGTGCCTACATCATCTTGGTCATGAATGGGAATGGCTTTTTTGGAAATAACATCACCAGCGTCTAGTTTTTCTTCCATATACATAATTGAGATGCCCGTTTCCTTTTCTCCATCTATTATCGCTTGGTGTATAGGCGCTCCACCGCGGTATTTTGGAAGTAACGATGCATGAACATTAATACAGCCAAGCTCAGGTGCATCAAGTAGGGCTCTCGGTACAATTTGACCATAGGCGGCTGTAACAATGAGATCTGGTTTTAAGGCTACAATGTCTGCATAGTCGTCACGAATTTTTTCTGGTTGTAATACCTGAATGCCGTGCTTTTCCGCCTCTACTTTTACAGGGCTTGGTGTAAGCACACGCTTTCGTCCAACTGGACGGTCAGGCTGTGTAATAACTGCTATAACCGTATAATGGTCAAGTAATGTTTTTAAAATCGGGACTGAAAAATCCGGGGTCCCCATAAAAATAATGTTCACATTCGTCACTCCTGTCCTTACATAAAAAAGTACGGATGGACATCCATACTAATTGATAACCGTTTCGTTGTCGTATCCCGTTGATAATGGTTTAATACGGTTTCTAATGTCTCATATAATTTCGGCTCATGTTTATATTTTATCACGCATTGATAGCGATATCTATCTTTGATACGGGCAATTGGCGAGACAACAGGGCCAAGAACGACCGTATCCTTGCTTAGGCTACGTTTTAAGTATTCCGCTATTTTCCCGGATGTTTTTATTACTATGGCTAAATCTTGATCAGAGATCGTAAGAAGAGCCATATAATAATAAGGGGGATAGCCACCTTGCTTACGTATTCTCATTTCACTTGCGAAAAATTGCTCGTAGTCGTGTTGCTTTACAAGTTGAATGCTGTAATGCTCTGGGGTGTATGATTGAACAATCACTTCTCCTGTTAATTCTGCCCGTCCTGCTCGTCCTGCAACTTGTTCTAACACTTGAAATGTCCGCTCTGCACTTCGAAAATCTGGAATATGGAGCATTGAATCTGCAGCAAGGACACCGACTAACGTGATGTTTGGAAAATCAAGCCCTTTTGCAATCATTTGTGTACCAAGTAAAATATCGCCTTTGCCTTGTCCAAATGCATCGAGTAATGCCTTATGAGAGCCTTTCTTTCTTGTTGTGTCGACATCCATTCGAATAACGGTCGCCTCTGGGAAATGTTTATACAGCTCTTCTTCGACTTTTTGTGTACCTGAGCCGAAGAATCGAATGTGTTCACTTCCACACTCCGAGCATGTTGTTGGCATTGGTTTTTCATCGCCGCAATAATGACATTTTAACGAATGCCCTTTTCGATGGTAGGTGTATGAGATATCACAATAATCACATGATGCCACATAGCCACAATCTCTACACATAACAAATGTTGAATAACCACGTCGATTTAAAAATAGCACCGATTGTTCTTTTCGATCCAACCGGTCTCGGATGCCTTGAAGCAACGCTCTAGAGAACATTGAACGATTACCATTGCGAAGCTCCTCACGCATATCCACAATTTCTACTTCAGGCATCGGCCGTGCATTTACTCGTTCTTGCAACGAAACCAACGTATAGTTGCCTTTCTTTGCACGAGCGAACGATTCAATTGATGGGGTCGCACTTCCTAATATGACTGGCGCTCGATGGATCTCTCCACGGTATTTCGCAACATCTCTTGTATGGTAACGTGGTGCTTCTTCTTGCTTATAACTTGATTCATGCTCTTCATCAACAATAAGTAAACCGAGGTTTGTAAATGGTGCAAATACAGCGGAACGAGCTCCTACAACAACACTGACTTCTTTTCTATGAATTTTCCGCCACTCGTCATATTTCTCCCCATTGGACAAACCAGAATGCATAATGGCTACTAAATTGCCGAAACGAGCTTTAAAACGATTCACCATTTGTGGAGTAAGCGAAATTTCAGGAACAAGCATAATAGCTTCTTGCCCTTTTTCCAGTACTTTAGCAATTGCTTGTAAATAGATTTCCGTTTTTCCACTTCCTGTGACACCGTGCAGTAGAATCGTTTCATATCGGTCTTCCTCAATGGGACGTGAAATCATGTGAAGTGCTTCTTGTTGCTGTGGCGTTAATAAAAGCGGCTCTGATTTGTTAAACGTCTCATTGCTTGTCGGATCCCGGTACACTTCTTGTGCCCACTCACGAACCAACCCTTTGTCAAGTAATGCGTTTAGCGTCGCACGACTCGTTTTCGTTTCGCTCATCGCTTGCTGTGATGGGAAAGGCTGCTTTTTTTTCTTCAAGTATTGAATCAATTCAAACTGCTTCTTCGCTTTTCGCTGAACGGATTCAAGCTCTGCGTCAGATACATCACTAACCGTAACAACTCGTTCTGTTTTCATTTTCGTATGCGCTTTTGTTGCATATTCAATTTCAACAAGACCCGCTTCTATAGCCTTTTTCATTGTAAGAAGATGACTTGGTTCCCCTTTTTTTAACGCATCCCAATCCAATTGATTCCCATTACCAAATAAGATACGTACCTGTTCTGGCAGCTCCGTTTTTTCAACCCTTACTTGAATTTTTTTAGAGACTTTTGTCTTTAATGCCGCTGGTAGCATCGCTTGAAAAGCAGTAACTTGAAAACAAATCGTTGCCTTTGCTAACCACTTGCCAAGGGCTAGCAATTCATCACTCAGCACCGGCACAGGATCCAGTACTTCAATGATGGCTTTCATATTTTTCACGTCACTTGTATCAGTTCGCTCCATAACAAAGCCTTGGATTTTACGCGGTCCAAAAGGTACGACAACCCGAATACCTGGCTGAACAAGCATATCCCATTCGTTTGGAACTTTATAATCAAAGAGTCGATCTGTTTGTGCGGTAGGTACGTCTACAATAATACGCGCAATCACAAGACATCGCTTCTTTTCATATAGGCTTCAATTTCATCAAAAATATGAAGAGCCACATCTTTCTTTGATGCAAGTGGGTAACGTTTCTCATAGTGATCTTTTGCATAAACAGTCACGATATTTGTATCATGATCAAACCCTGCGCCTTCCGTTGTAATATTATTCGCAACAATGAGGTCTAGGTTTTTTCGTTCAAGCTTGTCTTTTGCGTAGAATTCAACGTCTTGCGATTCAGCTGCAAATCCAACAAGCACTTGGCTTTGCTTTAACTCACCTAAACGCTTTAACGTGTCACGGGTTTTCTTTAGCGGTAAAGACCATTGATCTGTTTGTTTCTTACGCTTTTGATTTTCGACAATTTCAGGAGCATAATCTGCTACTGCAGCAGACTTCACAACAATATCAACGTCATTAAATCGCTTTGTCACTTCTTCATAGAGGTCTTCAGCTGATTGTATCGGCACAACATCTACACCGCTAGGAGGCTTTAAGCCTGTTGGACCCGTTACAAGCGTTACATGAGCCCCACGGTTTCTCGCTTCTGTAGCAAGGGCATAGCCTGTCTTGCCAGAAGAATAGTTCGACAAATACCGAACAGGATCGATTTTTTCCCGAGTTGGCCCTGCTGTAATCAACACCCGCTTTCCGGTAAATACAGTTTGATCTAAGCACATCAGTTGAACGAGTTCCAATAAGTCTTCTGGCTCTGCCATTCGACCTTTGCCGACCCATCCACAGGCTAAATAGCCAGCATTGGGTTCAATCACTTGAAAGCCGTACGCTTTTAATTGCTGTAAATTTCGTTGTGTGGCTGGATGGTCATACATATTAACGTTCATAGCCGGGGCAAACACAACAGGTGCTTTCGTTGCTAATAACATCGTCGTTAACATATTATCGGCAAGTCCATTTGCTACCTTTGCCACTGTGTTTGCGCTAGCAGGCGCAACAAGGACAAGGTCGGCTTGATCTGCAAGATCGATATGTGCAATTTTTGTTGAATCAGGCTCATAAAATGTATCTGTATAGACTTCGTTTCTAGACAGTGCTTGAAATGTCGTAGGGGCAATAAATTGCTTTGCAGAGTCAGTCATCACGACATAAACATTTGCCCCAGCTTGTGTGAGTTTGCTAACTAATGCCGCGCTTTTAAAAGCAGCAATTCCTCCACTTACTCCAATAACGATCGTTTTATTTTTAAACACTTTGGTCACCTCGCATAAAAAAAGCTGTCTCCTCTACTAATCACTTACTTTACAAAAGAAGTGCTTTTTAGTCTACGAAGACAGCTTGCTATTTAGTATTTACTCTTTATTGTCCATTTCGTCTTGTGACGGAACGCGATGGGTTAAACGATCTTGCACAATTTCCTCTAAAGCTAATCCAACGAATTTATACGATTTCGGTTGAGTTGCTAGAGGTACTCGACTAGCTACTTCTTTCATTTCTCGAGCACGTCTTGAAGAGACGGTCACAAGTGAGTATTTTGAATCGAGTTTTTCTAATAAGCTATCAATGGATGGATAAAGCATTATTTCTTCACCTCAACTAATTCTTGGTATTTTAATCGCTCACGACGACAGTGTTCAGCTGTAACAATTGCTTTAATACGCTCGACAGCAAGCTCCACTTCATCATTTTCGACAACGTAGTCATACATGCGCATTAAATCAATTTCCTCTTTCGCCACATGCATCCGTTCATTAATAATATCTTCTGTTTCTGTACCTCGACCAACGATGCGATCCCGTAGTTCCTTTAAGCTTGGAGGAGCTAAGAAAATAAAGACACCTTCAGGGAATGCTTTGCGAACCTTTTGTGCTCCTTGAACTTCGATCTCTAAAATAATGTCTCTACCTGCATCAATCGTTTCTCTCACATAATCGATGGGCGTTCCATAAAAATTACCTACATATTCTGCCCATTCAAGCAACGCGTCATTTTGAATCATTTCTTTAAACTCTTCTCTTGATTTAAAGAAATAGTTGACTCCATGTTCCTCTCCAGCTCTTGGCTTTCTCGTTGTCGCAGAAACAGAGTATTCAATCGCTGTATCTTGATTCCGAAGAGCGCCACAAACCGTCCCTTTGCCAACACCAGCTGGACCTGATAGAACGATTAATAGCCCCTTTTCTCGCTTCATCAAAATGGTTTACCTCCCGCTTTTAAGCCTCGTCAGCTTCTTCGTCTTTCGTATGTAATCGTTGAGCAACCGTTTCTGGTTGAACCGCACTTAAGATTACATGGTCAGAATCTGTCACAATGACAGCCCGAGTTCTTCTTCCGTATGTCGCATCAATTAACATATTCCGTTCTCGAGCTTCCTGCATAATGCGCTTGATTGGTGCCGATTCTGGACTGACAATCGAAATAATTCGATTTGCGGAGACAATATTGCCGAAGCCAATGTTGATTAATTTAATGGTCATTCTTCAATCCTCCATAAAAGTAAACGAGCTGCTATTCTATCACTCATTATACCAAATCTCTCTATTGTTATACGGGTAAATATCCGAGAAACTCGTACAAGATTCATGTAAGTACTAATTTTACCTTATTTCGCATGTGCCGTAAAGATCACGAAAAAGGCTGCCTGCCAAAAGAGTTATACGAAAACCTCTTGGAGCAACCTTCGCTATCATTATTGAGCTGTACGTACGTCTTGCTTTTTAAACAATTGAAACCCACCGAGAACAACGGTTGGTATAGCGGCCATACCCATAACGAGTAACCACTCTTGTAAACCTAGAGGGACAGTATGGAAAATGGGTTGAAGCTGAGGTACATAAATAACCGCAATCATGAGAAGAACTGAGATGAATACAGCTCCTACTAAGTATTTGTTTTCAAATAAATTTCTGTGATAGATGGAGTATTCGCTGCGGCAATCAAACACATGTATTAATTGCGCCATCACGAGTGTTAAAAAGGCAACAGTTTGCGCTAAAATAAGTTGTTCAGGATTATTGTTGTACGTAAGTGCAAAAGCCGCGATTGTTACAACACCAATCATAATGCCCCGGCTAATAATTTTCCAACCAAGCCCACGTGCAAAGACACTTTCATTTTGTTTTCGAGGCTTCCGTTTCATAACATCTCCTTCAGCCTGATCCATACCTAATGCAATCGCTGGCAAACCATCTGTTACGAGATTGATCCATAGTATTTGTATCGCTACTAGTGGCAGTGGCATGCCTAATATCATGGCAAATAACATCACTAAAATTTCGCCGACATTAGATGCTAACATGTAGCGAATAAACTTACGAATATTTTCGTAAATATTACGCCCTTCCTTAATCGCTTCTTTAATTGTTAAGAAATTATCATCGGCTAACACTAATTCAGACGCTTCTTTTGCAACATCTGTACCGGTGATTCCCATCGCAATTCCGATATTGGCGGCTTTTATAGCCGGTGCATCGTTTACGCCGTCCCCTGTCATTGCTACAATATGATCACGTTTTTGGAGAGCTTGAACGATCTTTAATTTATGTTCTGGCGATACTCTAGCATAAACGTAAATATCTTCTACCCTATTTTCAAGTTCTTCGACAGAAAGTGTATCAAGGGTCTTCCCATCGATGACAAGACCCCCTTCTGGCAAGATGGTTAGTTCTTTTGCTATCGCTGCTGCTGTTATCTTATGATCTCCAGTAATCATAATCGTTTTAATCCCGGCTTCACGACACTCTTGGATGGCTTGCTTTGCTTCTTCTCGTGGAGGATCGATCATACCTTGAATACCAATAAGGGTTAGATTCGACTCTGCTTCTGTCGTTGTTTTGCACGTTTCGCCTACCTTTAAAGGACGATACGCAATGGCAATCGTTCGTAGCGCTTTACTTGCCATACTATCAACGATAGCATTCACTTGCTTTCGCTCTGTCCCTGTTAAGATGTCATCTAACGTCCCTTTCTGAATACGTTCGCAATGAGCAAGAACAACGTCTGGTGCCCCTTTTGTAATAACATACGATTGCCCCTGCTTATCCTTTACAACAACTGTCATCATCTTTCTTCCCGAATCAAAGGGAAACTCTTGAATTCGATTAAATTGCCCTTGCAAACCTTCTTGTGAATAACCTGCTTTTAAAGCAGATAAAAGGAGTGCACCCTCAGTTGGATCCCCATCTAACACAAGTGTTGTCTTCTTTTTGCGTTTTTCACGCACTTCCTTTTCTACAAGCGTTGCATTATTACAAAGCACTCCATAGCTTAATAGACGACTTACGGTCGGTTTTTTATTGGGTACTACGATCAATTCTTTGTCTTTAAACTGCCCTTCTGTTTCAAAACCATTTCCGGTAACAGTGACGTGTTCACTAGCTGTCCAAAGCTCTTTTACTGTCATTTTATTTTGTGTAAGTGTACCAGTTTTATCTGAACAAATAACAGAAGCGCACCCTAGTGTCTCAACAGCAGGAAGCTTTCGAACGATACCTCGTCGCTTGATCATTCGCTGCACTCCTAGAGCTAATGCAACCGTCACAATAGCAGGTAATCCTTCCGGAATAGCTGCGACAGCCAACGACACCCCTGAAATAAACATCGTTTGCACATCGTGACCTTGTATAACACCAATGCCAACAACAAGAGCTGTTAGCAATAGCGCAACAGCGATTAACGTCTTTCCAAGTTGCTCTAAGCGTCGCTGCAATGGTGTAACAACATTCGTTGTACCTTGAAGAAGGTGAGCAATTTTTCCCATCTCTGTTTTCATTCCTGTAGCAACTACAATGCCTGTTCCACTACCTTGGGTAACCATTGTCCCCATGAAAGCCATATTTTCTTGATCTCCTAGTGAGACGTCTGTATATTCGATAGCATGCTCATGCTTATGAGTTGGAACAGACTCACCGGTTAGAGAAGCTTCATCAATTCGTAAACCGGATACAGATATTAACCGAAGATCAGCTCCAACACGATCTCCAGCACTAACTTTCACATAATCTCCAGGTACAATTTCGCTGGATAGCACTTTCACCCATTCACGATTTCGCAAAACAGTCATTTGCGGTGCCGACAGTTCTTTTAAAGCATCTAGTGACTTTTCTGCTTTTCGTTCTTGCACAAAACCTAGAATTGCATTCAGGAAGACAATACCCATAATTGTCACAGCATCAAGCATTTCGCCTATTAATCCAGATATTAACGTTGCGGCGAGTAATACGAGAACCATAAAGTCTTTAAATTGCGCCAAAAAGGTTGCCAAAGCAGACGCCTTTTCGGCTTCTTTAAGCTTGTTCAATCCATACGTACTGATTCGCTTCTTCACATTCTTATCCGTTAGCCCTTCTGACAAGCTTGCATTGGTTTTATGCTCCACTTCTTCATGCTTCATGTTATACCATTTCATGAATACACCTCACACATCTACATCCATCCTTTGTCCTCATAAACTGTACATGCTATACTTACAAGCCATCTTATTCAGCAAGTCCGAAAAACATGCTATACTTTATCAAGGAAACGAGTTGTAGAAAGTAAAGAGGTGATCACATGTCTTATGATGGCATGATGACAAGAGCTATCACATATGAACTTCAACACTTAATAGGTGGGCGAATATCAAAAATTCACCAACCATTTAAAACAGAATTAATCATGACGATACGAGCAAAAGGAAAGAATCACTCATTGCTCGCTTCTGCCAATGCTCAATTCGCACGTCTTCATGTAACAACTGAAAAATATGACAACCCAAGTGAACCACCAATGTTTTGTATGCTACTACGTAAGCATCTTGAAGGTGGCTTTATTCGTTCGATTAGTCAAGACGGCTTTGATCGCGTCATCCGAATGGCTATCGCAAATAAAGATGAACTTGGCGACCAAACAGAACGCATATTGATCTTTGAAATTATGGGACGTCATAGCAATATCATTCTTACCAACCCCCACTCAGAAACGATTTTAGATAGTATAAAACACGTTCGTTTTGACCAGAGTAGCTATCGAACGGTGGGACCTGGACAAGTCTATAAAGCCCCTCCCGCCCAAGATAAAGTAAATCCATTTCAAGCGGATGCATCTGATGTTGTAAAACACCTTGACTTTAATGCTGGTAAAATGGACAAACAACTGGTATCAGCATTTGCAGGTGTCTCTCCATTACTCGCTAAAGAAATTGTCCATCGGTCAGGCTTTGCAAACAAACAAACGGTACCACATTCGTTTGTTACGATTATGGAACAGATTCAAAATCATCAGTACACATTCACCTTGCGAAAAGGTGCAAAAGAGACTTTTTCTTACCTTTCTCTTCATCATGCAGAAGGAGAAGAACGAGTGTTTCCGACTGCTAGCGAGCTACTGGATGCGTATTACTACGGCAAAGCTGAGCGAGATCGGGTGAAACAGCAGGCTCATGATTTAGAGCGACTGTTGAAAAATGAATACCAAAAAAATATTCGTAAACAAAAAAAACTTGAGCAAACATTAACCCAAGCAGAAGAAGCGACTCAGTTTCAAAAAATGGGTGAACTGCTTACAGCGAATATTTTTGCGATTAAGCGTGGAATGACTGAAATCGAAGTTGTTGATTATTACGATGAGGCAGGCGGAACGATTATCATTGAGCTTGACCCACAGAAAACCCCTTCTGAAAATGCTCAATGGTATTTTAAAAAATACCAGAAAGCCAAAACCGCTCGATTAGAAGTTGTTGATCAGCTAACAAAAACAGAACAAGAATTAGCGTATTTAGAATCCCTTATTCAACAAATGGACTCTGCTTCTCCACGAGATGTTGAGGAAATTCGTGAGGAATTAATGGAAGAGGGCTATGTTAAAAAGCGTCAGCAACAAGGGAAAAAGAAAAAAAAGCAAGCAGCTAACCCAACTCTTGAACGGTATCAATCTTCAACAGGAATTGAATTTCTTGTTGGCAAAAATAACCGTCAAAATGACTATCTTACGAATCGACTGGCTCGCCAAAACGAGATTTGGCTGCATACAAAAGAGATTCCAGGCTCACATGTTGTTGTTCGAGATATGAATCCTGACGAGATAACGCTAAAAGAAGCCGCTCTTATCGCTGCTTTTTTCTCTAAAGCACGGGATTCAAGCTCCGTCCCAGTTGATTATACGAAAATTCGCTACGTAAAAAAACCAAGTGGCGCTAAACCTGGTTATGTCACATACGATAACCAAACAACCCTTTTCGTCACACCAGATGAAGACATTGTGAAACAATTGAAGCTGTAATAAAAACTCATCTGAGGCATAACAACATCATGCACAAAAAAACATAAGAGCGCAAACGACTTCTGATTACTCGTCGTTTGCGCTCTTTTTATTCGTTTTTAATAAGCTTTTGTCAATAGGCCGAGCCCGTCAAGCACCGGTTCATGATCAATGGTGAAATAACCAGCTTCTTTTAACAATTGTGTTAACTGGTGTTCACTTTTGCGATGACGTCGCTCCGATACCGTTGCCCATTTTATAAGAAAGGCGGTTTCCTTTTCCGAAAATTGATGAGTGCTTGCATATGTATTTGCCGCTGCTATTGACATATGAGGAGCAGGATTTAATAAAAAAAGATTGCCACCAGGAGTCGTTGCTTTTCTTAGCTCATGGAGCCCTGTCTCAATAGAAGGTAGTAAAAATAGCGCACACGTTGAAAATACAAGATCATAAGTAGTGCCATTTAAAGGTAAATTCATGGCATCACCTTCAACTGCTTTTGCCTTATTCTCCATGTTAGCTTCTTTAAACAATTCATTTGCTTTCTTAACCATTTCCCTGGAAATATCTATGCCGGTTAACAATTTCGCTTCATGAGCGCCTCTAAGCAGCAGTCGACCCGTTCCGCATCCTACGTCTAAAACCGTCTTGTCTTGCCACGTGCCTGAGAACGCTTTTAGCTGTTGGTGAATCGTTGAAAGCCATTTTGTAGAAACCATTTCATCAAAAAACTGAACCAATGGATCAAATTCGCTTCCTTCCATTTTTCTCACCAGGCTACACCGCCTTTACTTTATCATTGTACCACTAGCCACTCTTCGTTTTGAGGATTGTCCCGCCACAACTCAAGCTTACGTTGCTCTTGTTCCGATATGAATCCTCTTTGTTTTGCTTGTTCAATCAGCGTTTCGTACTCACTTAACACATGGTAAGGCAGGTTCGCTTCTTGAAACTGTACTTCTGCTGCTTGCAATTGGTACGAAAAGATTGCTGCAACAAAGCAAACGTCTCCTCCACTTTCACGCACTGCTTCAGCAGCAGCAATTGAGCTTCCACCTGTAGAAATTAAGTCTTCAATAATAATTACTTTGCTAGCGGCAGCTAAATGTCCTTCAATTTTATTTTTCTTTCCATGCCCTTTTGCACTTCCTCTTACGTAAATCATTGGTAAATTGAGTTCGTCTGCTACCCAAGCAGCGTGTGGAATGCCTGCTGTAGCGGTTCCTGCAATGACTTCAGCATCAGGAGCATATTTCATTATTAATTGCGCTAACCCTTTAGCAATGTCTTTACGCACATTAGGATAGGAAAGTGTCAAACGATTGTCGCAATAAATCGGTGATTTTATTCCTGAGCTCCAAGTAAAGGGTTCATTTGGCGATAATGTTACCGCCTTGATATCTAGTAAGTGATTGGCAATTTTTTGACTCATCGTAGAGCCACTCCCTTCCAGTCTGCATTCATTTCTTTGTATACATGTAACGGATCATTCACTGTTGTTAAACTTCTCCCGACAACAATCCCCCAACTTCCAAGTGCTCTTGCTTCTGCCGGTGTGACAACTCGAATTTGATCACCATGATGATCCGTATGTCGACGAATACCTGGTGTGACAGTTAGAAAGTCAGCCCCACAGCCTTTCTGGATCAAAGGAACTTCTTTAGCGGAACAAACAACCCCATCTAAACCAGCCTCTTTGGCAAGCTGGGCGTACGAACACACAACGCTTTCTAGTGAGCCCTCAATGTGCAGCTGTTGCTTGAGCATTTCTTCATTCGTGCTTGTTAGCTGTGTCACTGCAATCAGTTTCGGTCGTTCTTTTCCTGGTCTTGTACCCGCCTCTAATCCTTCAATGGCGGCTTCCATCATCACTTGACCTCCGGCAGCATGCACGTTCACCATTGAGATTTCCATTTCAGCTAACACACGCATCGTTCGGTTTACAGTATTAGGAATATCATGAAGCTTTAAATCAAGAAAGATCTCATGGCCAGCGTCTTTTAATTCCTCAATCACTTTTACCCCTTCTCGATAAAAAAGTTCCATCCCAACTTTTACGTCGATTTGCTCATCTTGAAAATGCTCTAAAAATTGGCGTCGTTTTCCTCTATGATTAAAGTCTAGTGCAATGAAGAGTGGGTTTTGCAATGTTTCCAGCTCCCTCCTATAATATCTGTCACTGTATTCATTTCCAACTCATCTAACCATTTTGGCAGTTCGTCAATGATTGTCGGGCATGTATATGGATCGACGAAATTTGCTGTTCCTACTGCTACACAGCTTGCACCCGCTAGTAAAAACTCAATTACATCTTGAGCCGATTGAATCCCGCCCATCCCAATAATCGGAATGTCTACTTGCTGACTGACTTGATGAATCATACGGAGGGCTACTGGTTTAATGGCTGGTCCAGACAAGCCACCATACGTATTAGCTAGAATCGGCTGTCGCGTTTTAACGTCAATTCGCATACCTAAAAGGGTATTAATCATTGATAGACCATCTGCACCTGCGTGCTCAACTGCTTTTGCCATAGCAACAATATCACTCACGTTCGGAGACAATTTTACATAAACAGGCACTTGAGAGACAGCTTTTACTTCTCTTGTTAATTCGGCTGCTGTTTCAGGTATAGTACCAAAAGCGATGCCACCCTGCTTTACATTTGGGCACGAAATATTCAGCTCAAGGGCATGGACATTCGTTTCTGCGGAAAGCTGTGCTGCTACTTCAATATAATCGGACATTGTAGACCCGGCAATATTAGCAAGAATCGGCACATCATAGTCGTTAAAACGTGGTAATTCCTTTTCAATTACGCCAGCTAAACCAGGATTTTGTAGTCCGATGGCATTTAGCATTCCAGCTTTTGTTTCCGCTACTCGAGGAGTAGGGTTTCCAAACCGTGGCTCTGGCGTTGTTGCTTTAATGGCAATGGCTCCTAACTCATTTAAATTAAAAAATTGCGCATATTCTTTACCAAATCCAAAGCAACCAGACGCAGGCATAACCGGGTTTTTCATTTTTAGCCCTGGTAAATCTACTCGTAAACGATCCATTTACAGCACAACCTCCCCTACTGGAAAAACAGGTCCATCGGTACAAATTTTTCTGTATTCGTATGCTTCACCCTTTTCAACTGCACACACACATGCAAAACAAGCGCCAATTCCACAACCCATTCGTTCTTCGAGTGAAATAAATGCTCGCTTCCCTCGATATCGCTCTGTTAGCACCTTTAACATTGGTGTTGGTCCACAAGAATAGAGAATATCAGACACTAGCTGTTTGTCATCAATTGCGTTCGTTACGAAACCCTTCATTCCATAAGAGCCGTCTACTGTCGTTACGTAGACGTCACCAAGTTCTCGAAAAGCATCTTCATAGAAAACGTCTTGTTTAGAGGCAAAACCGAGGACGGTTTTAACCGTTACGCCTTTTGCGACAAGTTGTTTAGCCAGATAATACAAAGGTGGCACACCAATACCACCACCAACTAATAGCGCAACATCGCCTGTTTTCGCTTCATTCACAGGAAACCCTTGTCCAAGTGGTCCCATTACATTTAATGATTTGCCTGTTTCATAGGTTGCTAGCCGTTTTGTTCCTGCACCACTAGCACGATAGATCATAGTCACTCGTTTTTTACTGAGATCGACATTTGCAATGCTGATTGGCCGACGTAAAAGCAAGTCTTCTGTTTCGTCAACTCGTACATGAAGAAATTGACCTGGTTCCTTCATCTGCCCAACTGTTGGTCCTTCAAGTACAAGTTCATAACTATCTTTTGCAACCTGTGTTTGGCTAACAACCGTTAGCTTGCCGTAACGATCTCTCATCTTTGTCACTCCTTCATGATTTCATGGAAAGAGTCACTTGCCTGAGGCAGTGACTCCCACGTTTTATACGGGTTGTGGCATACTTTCTGCAGCAAATGTAATGGATTCAAGTACGCTTAGTAGCGCTGCTGCTGTATCAATCGACGTAAGACAAACGACACCATTTTCAACTGATTCTCGTCGAATTCTAAAGCCATCTCTTGCTGGTTGTTTGCCTCTTGTTAGTGTATTGATTACAAACTGCGCCTCACCTTGGCGAATAAGATCAAGTAAATGTGGCTTTCCTTCGTTAATTTTATTAACGATTCGAGCCGGAATTCCTACTTGTTTGAGCTTTTCCGCAGTTCCTGAAGTTGCCATAATGCTAAAACCAATTTCATGAAAACGTTTAGCAATCTCAATGGATTCTTCTTTATCTTTATCCGCAATAGTAAACAACACAGAACCATGCGTTGGAATATTCATTCCTGATGCGACCAGACCTTTATAAAGCGCCTTTTCGAGGGTTCGATCACGTCCCATCACCTCTCCAGTTGACTTCATCTCAGGTCCAAGAGTAATGTCGACACGTCTTAATTTCGCAAATGAGAAGACTGGTACTTTCACTGATACTTCCTTCGCTTCAGGGTGATAGCCTGTACCATACCCTAGCGAAGCTAATGTCTCTCCTAACATGACCCGAGTTGCAATATTTGCCATAGGTACGCCGGTAATTTTACTTAAAAAGGGAACCGTACGGCTCGAACGCGGATTCACTTCTAATACATA
The DNA here is from genome assembly GCF_002019765.1 of Shouchella oshimensis. Lineage (GTDB taxonomy): Bacteria > Bacillota > Bacilli > Bacillales > Bacillaceae_D > Shouchella > Shouchella oshimensis. Next base: position 1,712,191 of record NZ_KV917380.1, on the reverse strand, counting down.
CACATCATCCTGGTGCCACACAAATTGAATGTTCAGTAAACCTATAATGTTTAGCCCACGAGCAATTTTTGTTGTCCGCTCAATGAGTCGTTCCTTTAAGTAATCAGGTACCGTTTGTGGAGGATAAACAGCGATAGAGTCCCCTGAGTGGACACCTGCTCTTTCAATGTGCTCCATAATCCCTGGGATATACACATCTTCTCCATCGGATATAGCATCAACCTCAAGTTCTTTCCCTGTTAGATAGCGGTCAATTAAAACTGGGTGCTTCGGGTTCACTTTAACAGCTGACTTCATGTACCGTAGCAATTCCTCTTCATGATAAACAATTTCCATTGCTCGACCACCCAGCACATAAGAAGGTCGAACCAGTACAGGATAGCCTATATCCGTTGCAATCACTACTGCGCCTTCCACCGATGTTGCCGTTTTACCAAGTGGTTGAGGAATGTCCAGCTGCATAAGGGTTTGTTCAAATTTATCTCGATTTTCAGCTCGATCCATATCGTCTAGTTGAGTTCCAATAATCGTCACGCCTCTTGCCGCTAAATCAGCAGCAAGATTAATTGCCGTTTGACCACCGAATTGCACTATAACCCCTTTCGGTTGTTCTAGCTGAATAACGTTCATGACATCTTCAATCGTTAATGGTTCAAAATAAAGCTTATCCGATGTTGAAAAGTCAGTTGACACCGTTTCCGGGTTATTGTTCATAATGATTGCTTCATAACCAGCTTCTTTGATCGCCCATACTGTATGCACCGTTGCGTAATCAAATTCAATACCTTGACCAATACGGATAGGACCTGAGCCTAACACCAAAATGCTTTCTTGTTCCGTCACAATCGACTCGTTTTCATGTTCGTAGGTGCTGTAAAAGTATGGCGTAGGCGAAGCAAACTCCGCCGCACACGTATCCACCATTTTATAGACAGGCTTTACCCCGGCTGCATCTCGTAACTCGTATACAGCTTGTTCTTCTGTTTTCCATGCTGAAGCGATAAAGGAATCTGAAAATCCTGCTCGCTTTATTTTTCTTAACACATTCTCATTTGTTCGTGCTTCTTCTAACTGCTCTTCCAAGTTGACAATTCGGGCTAGCTTTCTTAAGAACAACCGATCAATCTTAGTCGTTTCATAAATGTCTTCTATGGATATGCCTTTTCGAAGGAGTGCACCGATGGCAAACAAGCGCTCATCATCCGCTTTTGATACTTTTTGAAGTAATGCATCTGCTGTTTGCTCTTCTAACGTTGAATCAATGAGATGATCGTAGCCTGCCTCCAAAGAGCGAACCGCTTTTAAAAGCGATTCTTCAAGAGATCGCCCAATCGCCATCACTTCACCGGTTGCCTTCATTTGCGTTCCTAATGTTCGATTAGCGCTTTCGAATTTGTCAAACGGCCATCTTGGAATTTTGGAAACAACATAGTCAAGAGCAGGCTCAAAGCTGGCGTACGTTGTTTCAGTAACAGGATTTTTTAATTCATCGAGATGATAGCCAACTGCAATCTTAGCGGCAATTTTAGCAATTGGATAGCCTGTTGCTTTTGAAGCAAGGGCCGAAGAACGACTAACCCGTGGATTCACTTCAATAATATAGTACTGGTCGCTGTGAGCATCGAGGGCAAATTGCACATTACATCCACCTTCAATTCCAAGAGCTCGAATAATTGAGAGGGAAGAGTTACGCAACATTTGATAATCTCGATCTGATAACGTTTGGCTTGGAGCAAAGACGATTGAATCGCCTGTGTGTACGCCAACCGGATCAAAGTTTTCCATATTACAGACAACGATGGCCTCGTCTTGAGCGTCACGCATTACCTCATATTCCACTTCTTTAAACCCAGCTATACTTTTTTCTACAAGACACTGAGTTACCGGGCTATACTTTAAGCCACTCGCAACAATTTCTTGTAAATCTTCTTCATTGTAAGCAATTCCGCCACCTGTTCCCCCTAGGGTGTAGGCAGGTCGAATAATAACAGGGAAACCAATGTGCGCTACAAATTTTTCCGCTTCGGCTAATGTATGAACGATTTCACTTTCAGGTACAGGCTCGCCAAGTAAATTCATGAGCGCTCGGAATTGTTCACGATCTTCCGCTTGTTCTATTGCACTAAGTTTTGTGCCAAGCAATTCAATATCGTATTGTTCGAGTACACCTGCGTTTTTAAGTTCTAACGCCATATTAAGACCGGTTTGTCCTCCTAACGTTGGCAGGAGACCATCTGGACGCTCTTTGCGGATTATTCTCGTTACAAACTCTAATGTTAACGGCTCAATATAAACCTGATCTGCCATCGTAGTGTCTGTCATGATGGTAGCTGGATTAGAATTGATAAGAATAACTTCATACCCTTCTTCTTTTAATGCTTGACACGCTTGAGTGCCTGCATAATCAAATTCCGCTGCTTGACCAATAACAATCGGTCCTGAACCAATCACAAGAATCTTTTTTAAATCTGTACGCTTTGGCATATCAACACTCTCCCCTATCTCAATTAAACAAGTACGTTCGTTTTCGCTGTATTCATCATCCCTATAAATCGATCAAACAAATCGTTTGCATCGTGGGGTCCTGGATTTGCTTCCGGATGGTATTGAACACTAAACGCATCAGCGTAGCGATGTTTCAACCCTTCAACCGTTCCATCATTAACTGCTTCATGAGTTAACATAAGTTCAGTGCCTTCAATGGAATCTAAATCAACTGTATAGCCATGGTTTTGGGCTGTTATATCGATTCGTCCTGTCTCTATCTCTCTTACAGGGTGATTTGAACCACGATGACCAAATCGTAATTTACTCGTTGTCGCCCCACACGCTAAAGCAAGTAGTTGATGGCCTAAACAGATGCCAAAGAGAGGAACTTCTCCAATTAAGGATGCAACAGTTTGAATGGTTTCAGGGACATCTTCTGGATTGCCTGGTCCGTTTGAAACGAGCACGCCATCTACACCTAGACGTTTAATTTCTTGAGCTGTTGTATCATAAGGCACTACAACAACATCGCAGTGGCGTTCAATGAGCGATTGTAAAATACCGTGCTTCATACCACAATCAATTAAGGCAACCCGTTTTCCTTTTCCAGGAACATGATAAGCAGTATTAACAGACACTTGTGATACTTGGGTTGTTAATAGTGGCGAATCCTGCAACATTTTAACAACGTCTTCCACTTGAACGGATAACGAGCAAATGTAGCCTTTTACTGTTCCATGAGCACGTATTTTCCGTGTGAGCATTCGTGTATCAATTCCAGCTATTCCAGGTATGTTTTTGGCTACTAGTAAATCATGGAGAGATTCTTGCTCTCGGTAGTGACTTGGCTCGTGCTCAACTTCTCTTACAATGAGCGCAGCAATGGCTGGATTTAATGATTCAAAGTCATCTCGATTAATTCCGTAGTTTCCAATGAGTGGATACGTAAGCATCACCATTTGTCCACAGTAAGACGGATCGGAAAGAATTTCTTGATAGCCGGTCATTCCTGTATTAAAAACTACTTCTCCACTTATCTCGACATCAGCTCCGAAGCCTTCACCGATCAATACTGTTCCATCTTCCAAGATTAGTTGTTTATCCATTGATGATCCGCTCCTTTGTAAAAACCGCTTTTCCAGCTACATAGGTGGCTTGAGGTACACCTGTTACTTCCCAATGTGCAAATGGTGTATTTTTCCCTTTACTAAAGAACGTTTCAGGGTTAATGGTTTCTTTTGCCTGCAAATCAATAAGCGTAAAATCGGCAGGTGCCCCAACTGATAGTGAGCCGTAAGGAAGGTTAAACGTCTCCGCTGGTTTCACCGTTAACCAATTAAGTAGCTGAGTTAACGTGAACCGACCAGTTTTTACAAAATGGGTATACAAGAGTGGAAAAGCCGTTTCAAGTCCAACAATTCCAAAGGGTGCTCGGTCTATAGTTGATCGTTTCTCTTCTTCTGTATGTGGCGCATGATCCGTTGCAATAAAATCAATCGTTCCATCCAACAGTCCATTTATTAAGGCTTGCTGATCTTCCTTTGCCCGTAGTGGCGGATTCATTTTAAAGTTCGTATCTTGTCCTTCAATGTCATCTTCGCATAGTAAGAGATGATGGGGTGTTACTTCTGCCGTTACGCGAATGCCCGCTTTTTTTGCATCTCGAATTGTTCGCACAGATTCTTTCGTAGAAACGTGACAAACATGGTAGTGACAATCCGCCGCCTCTGCTAGTAGCACATCTCTAGCGATATGTACCGATTCACATACCGAGGGAATACCGTTCAAGCCTTCTCTTCTTGAATAGGACCCTTCATGCACGGAGCCGCTATTAATAAGGGAATTATCTTCACAATGGGCAACAACTGCCATATTAAGTTTAGCAGCTTCTTTCATCGCTTGAAGCATCATACCTGCTTCTTGTATACCGACACCATCGTCTGTGAAAGCGAACGCACCTGCTTCTTTTAACGCAGTAAAATCCGTTAATTCTTTCCCTAGTTGTCTTGTAGTAATGGAGGCATATGGTAAAACACGCACAAAAGCTTTTTCTTCTATACGGTTAACAAGATCCCTCATCGTTTCTTTTGTATCTGGCACTGGGCGTGTATTCGGCATAGCTGCAACCGTTGTGAATCCTCCACGAGCTGCGGCTTTTGTGCCTGTTTCAATCGTTTCCTTTTTCTCTCCACCAGGCTCTCGTAAGTGGATGTGTACATCGACAAATCCTGGGCTAATGAGACATTGACTTGCATCCACTTCTTCTGTGACGTCTGCTGTTTCTTCTACAAAATAGCCATCTTTTATATAAATGTCTTTTTGTTCCTTTTCTCCAGCTTGGTTTAGAATAAATCCGCCACTAATTTTTGTTGTCATCTCTCATCATCTCCCTTATTTGCTTCACATGTTTAACGATTAAATGCTCTTTTTAATACAGCCATTCGAATGGCAACACCGTTTGCACTTTGTTTATAGATTCTTGAACGTTCACATTCAACGAGTTGGCTATCAATTTCCACACCGCGATTCACGGGTGCTGGGTGCATAATAATACTATCCCGCTTCATTTTTCTTTCCCTATCCAGAGTTAAGCCATATTGACCGTGGTACGCTTCCTTAGAAAAAGAATCTCCACTTCCGTGTCGTTCATGTTGTACTCTTAATAACATCATGACATCTGAGCCTTTTACCGCTTCATCCATCGTGACATAACGGTAACGAGTCTGGAAGTCTCCCATCCATTCTGTTGGTCCTGCTACCGAAACCATGGCCCCTAACCGGCTTAAAATTTCTGCATTTGACCGTGCAACTCTACTATGATGTAAATCTCCAACAATGGTAACGTTTAGGCCGTCAAACTCACCGAACTCTTGCTTAATCGTTAACAAATCGAGAAGTGACTGTGTAGGATGATTCCCACATCCATCCCCTGCATTAATAATTGGAATGTCAATGTCTTTTAACTCTTCATAAAATTCATCCTTTGAATGGCGGATTACGACGGCGCTCGCTCCGATTGATTGTAATGTCCGAACCGTATCGTAAAGCGTCTCTCCTTTTTGGGTACTTGAAGACGCACGATCAAATTGCAAAATGTCGAATCCTAACTTCCGTTCAGCAACCTCAAAACTAAATCGAGTTCTTGTGCTAGGCTCGAAAAACAAATTAGCGACAAACGTTTGTTTTTTAGGGTGCCATGCTTCTCCAGCATGAAATTGTTCAGCTTGGTGAAGAAGCTCATATACCTCTTCAATTTGCAATTGAGACATTGTATAGAGGCTCTCATTATGAGAGCCGTATAATTGAACCGCCATTCTTGTCAGCCTCCTTTTATTCGCTCTTTATCCCTTCTTGTTCTTGAAACAGTGGTTGTGTTCCATAGCTTACTTTTTTGTTTGGCAAAATGGCATGTAAGAGTAAACCAATAATTGTTGCTAATGACATCCCGGCTAGTTCAAACGTATCTGAGAATTGAACGGTTGCTCCTCCAATCCCTACAACCAGTATGATCGAGGCAACGACCATGTTTCTCTTTTCACCCATATCTAGCTGATTGTCAACGAGCATTCTTATTCCTGCTGAAGCGATGATGCCGAACAGCATAATTGAAATTCCTCCCATAACGGCTTCTGGAATGGAACTAATCAGTGCGGCCACTTTACCGATAAAAGCAAAGGCGATGGCTAACACGGCTGCTCCTCCGATGACAAACACACTAAATACGCGCGTTATGGCAATGACGCCGACATTTTCACCGTATGTTGTATTCGGTGGTCCACCAATACTTGCGGCAATGATTGTAGCAAACCCATCTCCCATAACCGTTCGATGCATGCCTGGTTTTTGCAGAAAGTCTTTACCGGATATTTTGCTTAGAACCATAAGCTGACCTGTATGCTCTGCTAGTGTTACGAGGGCCACTGGCGCCATAATGGCTACGATTGCCCAATTTATTGAAGGTTCATACGTATAAAACGGTATGATTAACTCTGGTACGGCAAACCAATTTGCTTCTCGTATAGGTGTTAAATCAATTAATCCTTGGCTTAAGGCGAACAAATAACCAGCGATTAAGCCGAGTAAGATAGGGATTAAATTTAAAAATCCTTTAAAGTACATGGTTGCAATAACGGCTACCGCGAGGGTAATGCCTGCCGTAGTAATATGGATCAAGCTGTACTCATCTGTACCTGGTAAATACATGGCGTTACCAACTGCAGTTGTAGCTAAACTTAAACCGATGACCATAATGACTGGCCCAACAACAATTGGTGGTAAAACTTTCTTTATCCATCCTGTTCCAGCCGCTTTAATGACAAGGGCAACGATTCCGTAAATTAACCCTGCAAAGAAACTACCGATCATGGCTCCTTCTGTACCACCAATCGCTTGTGCCGATAGGATCGGAGCGATGAAGGCAAAAGATGAACCTAAGTATGCAGGTACCTGCCCTTTTGTAATAAGTAAGAAAGCGAGCGTTCCAAGTCCACTTGAGAGAAGGGCCGTGGCAGGGCTCATATCAATTAAAAATGGTACTAATACAGTTGCACCAAACATAGCGCATAAATGTTGCAAGCTAAACAGTAGCCATTGATCAGCTCTTGGTACTTCTTGAATTCCTAATCGCATGTTTTTATCGTTCATGTCGTTTCTCCTTTTTTCCCCTCGTACTCCATAGAAAAAGCCTCCTAGTATGTCTAGGAGGCGGCAAGAAAGAAGCACAAATCAACTACTTTGTGATCTTTTTCCTCTTGCCAGCCTCACAGGACCATTTTTAAAGAGGATCTATACAATTGTTACTTCATCGATTTCATCGACTTCTTTTAATTTCGCAGAGATTCGCTCTTGCTTTGACGTTGGCACGTTTTTCCCAACATAATCAGGACGAATGGGCAATTCCCGGTGTCCTCGATCAATTAATACAGCTAGTTGGATAAGTGACGGTCTCCCTAAATCAATTAACGCATCAAGAGCAGAACGAACTGTTCGCCCTGTATAAAGAACATCATCCACAAGAATGACCGTACGACCATTGATATCAACTGGAATATCCGTACCTTGTAATATCGGTTCGTGATCACTCGTTTTCGGTGTTAAATCATCTCGATAAAGGGTAATATCCACTTCACCAACAGGAACGTCTTGACCTTCAATTTCTTTAATTCGCTGAGCCAATCGATTGGCAAGATAAATGCCTCGTGTTTTTATTCCGACTAACACACAATTCTCCACGCCTTTGTTACGTTCAATCACTTCATGTGACATCCTTGTAATAGCCCGGCGCATTGCATCCTCATCAATAATCATTCTTGCCATCTAATTCCCTCCCTACGAAAAAATCCCTAGCTGTCCTTAAAGGAGCAGCTAGGGATTTAGACAGACGCATCCAAATTCACCGACTCCTTGCTAGCCTCACAGGACTATGCTTAAAGGACATTTTCTCTTCTTACGTAGTATGCATCATTTGTTTCTTTTTGTCAATCTTGTTTTCGCAAATCTTCCAGTAGTCCAACCATATCTGCAGGCAACGGAGCAGTGAAAAGACAATTCTCGCCAGTGCGCGGATGAACGAAGCCGAGTGTTTCAGCGTGTAATGCTTGGCCTTCAATTGGTAACGTCTTTTTATAACCGTATTTTGGATCTCCAGCAAGCGGGTGTTCAATATAATGGAAATGAACACGAATTTGGTGAGTCCGACCTGTTTCTAGTTCACACGTTACATACGAATATGCTTGGAACGTCTCTTCAAGGGTAAAATGGGTGACAGCTGGTTTGCTGTTCTTATCGGTAACAGCCATTTTTTGCCGATCCTTTTGATCTCTTCCAATTGGTGCATCAATGGTTCCTTTTTTATGAGAAAGCACACCATGTACAATTGCTTTATAATGACGAATCGTTGTTTTTTTCATTAGTTGTTGAGATAAATGTTCATGAGCATGATCATTTTTTGCTGCCACAATTAGACCAGACGTATCTTTATCAATGCGATGTACAATCCCCGGGCGAGCTTCACCATTAATGCCTGATAGATCATTACAGTGGTAAAGAAGTGCGTGTACCAGCGTTCCCGTATAATGACCAGGTGCTGGATGAACCACCATTCCCCTTGGCTTATTCACAACGATAACGTCCTGATCCTCATAGACTACGTCAAGAGGAATGTTCTCGGCTTTTATTTCCGTTGACTGAACTTCGGGTTCCTCAAGCGCAATAGTGTCTTCTTCTTGGACTTTATAATTGGCTTTTACAAGCTGATTGTTTACTTTCACATGTCCATCTTGAATCCATTTTTGAACATGGGTTCTTGATGTGTCTCCATGTAGCGATACAATTACTTTATCAATTCGTTCGTTTTGTTGCGTTTCATCTATAATCCATTGTTTCATATTAGTTCTTGCTCTCCTTCTTTTCACGCCTAGATTCAAGTAGTAAATTGATTAAAAATAACCCGACACCAACTGTTAAAGCAGAATCGGCAATATTAAAGATCGGGAAGTTTCCGAATGTATCAATGAAATCAACAACCTCTTGGCGGAAAAGACGGTCAATAAAATTACCAATGGCACCACCTAAAATAAGCCCCAGCGCCCATTTTAATAATGTGTGCTTTTTTGCTTCCGTTTGGATAAGATAAATAATCACGCCGACCATTACAACGGTAATAATGTAAAACAACCACATTTGCCCTTGTAAAATGCCGAATGCCGCCCCTGAATTTCGATGAGAGAAAATATGAAAGATATTTTCAATAACGGTGATTCGTTCACCAAGCATCATGTTTTCAACGACAAGCCATTTCGTCAACTGATCGAATCCAATAATAATAATCGCAATTATGTAAGCCATTCAATATCCTCCACTACGTAATAGGCTTAGTGTAGCATAAATATAGAAAAAAGTCTTTGTCGATTCCATGCACGAATGAGCTAGCCTACTGCTTTTAAACTAAATGCAATGAAGCCTCACCAGATAAGGGAGACTTCAAAAAAGCGATGGGGCCATTTCTTATTGATTTCGTTGACGATAAGCTTGATAATGTTCATTTTGTTCAACATGGACACTATCTGGTCCATGATAACCGTCAATTCCTGTGGAAAGGAACCCTTCAAAAGATTCAACGCCATTCGCTCCGTATAAATCTGTATCTCCTGTTTCCTCTTCATATTCAAGTGAAGTATCGTTAAAACGTGCTACTTGTTGATAGGCATCTTCCCCGTCAAATTCTGTTTCCCGCTCCTCTTCATCGTGATTATAGTTTTCAAACCCACCCAAGACATCCTCTTCTGCTGGACGATCAGAAGGAACTCCCGTTTGTTTAATGGAAGCTACCGTCCTCGCTTCAGGATAGGCTCGCAAACGTTCTTCTGGTATAGCCTCTCCTGTTTTTTCGCATATGCCATAAGTCCCGTTATCAATCTTTTCAAGTGCATCTTCAATATCGTGTAACGCTTTTTCTGCGTGATTGAATAAAGCTTCATCCTTTTCTCGCTCAAATAATTCCGTACCGTTATCGGCAGGATGGTTATCATAATTTGACAGTTCGTCTTGCCGTTCAGTACGATCATGAGAGGATTGATGCTGTAGAAGTTCTTTCCTTCTCTGTTGTAGTTGCTCTTTAAACCACGTTGTATCCACTAAGATCACTCCTTTTTCTTAGGATGACCTATTTTTAAGAATGGTTGAGCGGCAAATAAATCCATCACAAAAAAAACAGAAGACTTTAGTGGCATGTTTATCACTGACGTCTTCTGCTTAAACGTTACTACGCTTTTATGTACCGTTATGATTTGCTTTCTTGCTCTTCAAATTCCTTCAACAATTCTTCTTCATTGAATTCGTCATCGCTTCCGGCAAATTGTTCCCAGTCATCGGTTTGAAGCATTTCCATTTGCGCTTCAATTAACATTTTAAAACGCATTTTGTAAACGGAGGCTTGCTTTTTAAGCTCTTCCATTTCCATCATTACTTTTCTTGATTTGCTAAGCGCTTCATTTACAATACGGTTAGCGTTCTTTTCTGATTCCTTAACGATTAGTTGCGCTTCTTTTTGCGCGTTTGAACGTAAGTCATCTGCCGCTTCTTGCGCCACCATAATGGATTTATTTAACGTTTCCTCGATATTGTGAAAATGAGCTAGTTTTTCGTCTTGCGTATTGACTTGCTCAAACAATTCTTTCTTTTCTCGAAGAACAGCTTCATAATCTTTAATAATTTGATCTAAAAATTCGTTTACCTCATCTTCATCATAACCACGAAACGAGCGTGTAAATTCCTTATTATGAATATCTAACGGTGTTAATGGCAACCGTCCCACCTCCATGAAATCCTGATTCTTTTCTTCATTCGACATTCCCCGAAAAATACCTTCTTAAAACTACAAATTTCGCCTCTAAACCAGAATTACTTCTTTCTTCCTACTGTTAAACGTACCTTATCTTTCTTCGTTTGTCCATTTTCTTCTAATACTTTTGCACGACCATACCCTCTTAATGAGAGATAATCGCCAACAGACAAACTGTACGAAGACTGATCAATTGGCTTCCAATTGACTTTAACGTATCCCTTTGTAATCGCTTCGACACTTTTCGAACGAGAGAGATGATACACTGCAGCAAGAACCGTATCTAAACGCCATGATGATACAAGTACGTGATCCCTTTGCCAACTTTCTTCTTCCACTTCAAAGATGTCTGCTTCTTCAAGTGTAATGGATGTTTTACCAACTTGGTCAAGAGTCGCACGCACATACACTGCTGTATCTACAGCTGTTGCAAACGTAAACGAATCTTCCTGAACAATAATGTCTCCAAACTTTTCACGCTTTAAACCGCTATTCATAAGGGCGCCAAGCACATCTCGGTGAGAAAGGGTAACAAATTTTGAGGAGAACGTTGCTTTTAAGAAAGCCAGCTCCCATTTTGGTTCCTCACCACTTAAATAGCTCGGTCTTATAATCGCCCTTTTTCGCTCACAACCTGATGATCCACCATTAAAAAGTAGCTCACAATCAGAATGTTTACCAATTAATGAAGCTAGAATGTCTTGTTGTCTGGGATCAAGAAAATCCGTCAGCCGCTCTTGATGATACAAGGTGACGGACTCCACTAGGTCGTTTACTTGATCAATAAAAGGACGTTCTTCTGGTCGAAAGTGTTCGTACATCTCAAATCCTCCCTTATAATAACGAAAGAACCCAAGCATGTATGAGATTTAGTCCCTGTCGTGCCATGTTGAATAAAAAGATTGCAATCAGTGGTGATAAATCTATCATCCCTATTGGAGGGATAATATTTCTAAAAATAGATAAGTATGGTTCTACAATACTGCCTATGAATTCACCAAAGGCTGAATCTCTTCCACCTACAAAAGACATGACTATCCAAATAAACATTGCAAAAAGATATGCTAACGCTAAATATCCAATTACATTAAATATAAAATTCACAAACAATTCCATCTTGCTGTTCTCACCTACCTTATCAATCACAATTGATTGGCAATATCACTAATTGATCCTGATATTTCCACATTATCCGGTGCACAAATAAAAATGCTTGCTCCGATTTTTTGGATGTCTCCTCCAATAGCATATACGGTTCCACTTAAAAAATCTACTACCCGTAATGCTTGATCATGTTCCATTCTTTGTAAATTAATAACGACTGTTTTCCGGTTTTTTAATTGATCGGCAATGTCTTGACTTTCATCATATGAACGCGGTTCAATGAGAGTCATTTTCGCATGCTGCTGAACACTTTTTAAACTAACGATATTTGATTGCGCGTCTTTTTCTTTTATTTCATTACCTTGAAAACGATTTGGCATCGCCCGCTCCTCTTTTTCCGGCTCATCGACATAGCGTTCGACTTCTTCGACATGGTCATCTAAATTAAAGTAAGTTTTAAACTTTGACTTAAAGCCCATTTCCATCCTCCTTATTCGGACACTTGCTCATTACCTACTAGAATGGTTCCAATGCGAATATACGTTGCACCTTCTTCTACTGCCACTTCAAAGTCATTTGACATGCCCATTGATAGCTCTGTGCAAGGAGCGTGTACATATTCTTTATCAGCAATACGCTGTTGCAGTTGTTTTAAGGCTTTAAAATGCGGACGCGTTTCTTCTGCATTTTCCGCATACGGTGCCATTGTCATTAATCCGATTACTCGGATACGATCATATTCAGCCAACGCCTTTATAAACGAATCGACTTCTTCTGGAGCTAGTCCACTTTTCGACGTTTCTCCTGAAACATTAACTTGTACGAAACAGTCAAGTGTCTTTTCTCGTTCGACTAAGCGCTTTTGCACTTCTTTTGCCAAACTTAACCGATCAAGAGAATGAAGAACACTTATGTGTCCGATGACATCTTTGACTTTGCGCGACTGAAGCGAACCAATGAAGTGCCAAGTTGCGCCATCGCCAATAACTGCTTTTTTCTCAAGCAATCCTTCTAGACGATTCTCGCCAATATGAGAGATGCCTGCTTTAATGGCTTCATTCGCTGTTTGAATGGATACATATTTCGTCACAGCGATAACATGAATCTCTTCTACTCGTCTTCCTACTTTCGACGTAGCTCTCTCCATACGCTTTTTTAACGCGTCATATTGTTTTTCAACCGTTGCATTCATCATTCAACCACCTTCTTCATTCCAATCATACTCATCATTCTACCTGTTTTTCCTTGGTCTTGTCGATGAGAAAAGAAAGCATTGTCTCTAAATGTACAACGATCTGATTCAATAATATGGGCAGACAGAACCCCTGCTTGTTCGAGCAAATAGCGATTTAACGCAGGTAGATGAAGCTGAAAATGATCCGTTCCAGTAGGTGTATAAATCCCTTTATGGTTCGAAGGCAATTGTTCGTCTACTCGGTCTATGACCGTACGATCCACTTCATACTTTTGTTGTGAAATACACGGCCCAATGAGAACATAGATATCAGTGATCTGTACGTGGTGTTTCTCGACCCATTCTTTCACCATTTTGGGTCCAATTTGATCAACCGTGCCTTTCCATCCAGCATGGCATAAACCAATGATCTGATTCTTAGGTGAATAAAAATAAAGCGGGACACAATCAGCATACAAACTCGTTAGCAATATATCCGTTTCTCTTGTGTAAAGTCCATCTGTCTCGTTTATCGCGGTACAAAGAGATCGTGCACCTCGACCTCGATCAGACTTTGTCACTTCTTTAATAACCGAAGCATGTACTTGTTCAGATCCAACCCAATAATCAAGAGAAAAACCTACATCTTTGGCAACGCGTTCACGATTTTGAACCACAGCATTAACCGAGTCTCCTACATGAAACCCCATGTTTAACGTTTTATAAGGAAATTCGCTAACGCCACCATTACGAGTTGTGAAGCCAGCAAACAACTTTTGGTCTAATCCATTAAATTGTTCTTCATATTCAACTCGTTCAGACAACCGCTGCCAGTTTGCTTTCATCTCTGCATGCTCCTTTTTGTATTCCTCGCTTTATTTTACCATAATGAATCTCTAGAATAAATGTTTACGAATAGGGATCTTTTCTTTCCATTGCATGCTCAGCTGAAGGAACAGATTGCTTGTATCGTTCTGGAAGCTCAACTAGGATGACATCAGAGCCAATTTTCACTATATTTTTCCAAGGTATCACGGTTTCGCCTGCATCTCTATTTCCTAAAAACGTCATCATTTTTCCTTGATTTGATATGATAATGGCTTCAATTCTCCCTGTTTCTAGATTAATATCTAAATCATTTAAATGGCCAAGCCGCTTACCGTTTTCCATGTTAACAATGTCTTTAGCTGATAGCTCAGATATTTTCATCATTGTACATCCTCCTCACTAATCACTATATGCGCACCCATAATTACTTTATGAAAAAAAAAGCCGCTGTTGCACACAGCGGCTTTTATCATGATTCAATATGTTTATTCATCTGATGAATAGCACCTTTTTCAAGCCGTGATACTTGTGCTTGAGATATACCGATTTCATCTGCCACTTCCATCTGCGTTTTCCCTTGAAAGAAGCGCATATTTAAAATGACTTTTTCTCGGTCATTTAAACGAACCATCGCTTCCTTAAGTGCAATTTCTTCCACCCAATTGACATCCTTGTTTCGTTCATCACTTATTTGATCCATGACAAAAATTGGATCTCCTCCATCGTTGTAAATCGGTTCAAATAACGAGACAGGATCTTGAATCGCATCAAGCGCAAAAACAATGTCTTCTTTCGGCACATCTAATACAGCTGCAATTTCTTGAACAGTTGGTTCATTTTCACGTTTCTTTTCTGCCATCATCTGATCCCGAACTTGTAATGCTTTATAAGCAATATCTCTTAATGAACGTGATACACGAATAGGATTATTATCCCTTAAGTACCGGCGTATCTCACCAATAATCATTGGCACTGCATACGTAGAAAACTTAACATTTTGACTTAAATCGAAGTTATCAATCGATTTCATTAAACCAATACAACCGACTTGAAATAAGTCATCCACGTTCTCGCCACGGTTATTAAAGCGCTGAATGACACTAAGGACTAAACGAAGATTTCCATTTATTAACGTATCTCTTGCTGGCTCATAACCAGACTGGAGCTGTGAAAATAATTCTCGCATCTCCATATTTTTTAAAACCGGCAGTTTGGATGTATCTACTCCACAGATTTCTACTTTATTTCGAGCCAAATTCTTTACCCCCTAGACGGAAGATGATGTCAAAAAAAGTATCTCCCTGGGAAAAAAATTTATGCACTCTGTTGAAGTAGAAATTTGTTAAAAATAGACACTACCCTTGTCACGACACTGCTAAAAAATAGAAATTATTTTTTTACGCTACACCATTTTATTAAATTCTTTTTGCAGTCGTTTAATAATTCGTTTTTCTAAACGGGATATGTAGGATTGCGAGATACCCAGCATATCCGCGACATCTTTTTGTGTTTTTTCTTCTGTTCCAGTTAAGCCGAAACGTAGTTCCATTATTTGTTTCTCACGGTCTGACAATGTATGAAGAGCTTTGACAAGCAATCGACGATCAACTCTTTCTTCTATCCCCTTCGTAATGATGTCCTCTTCTGTTCCTAGTACATCAGAGAGCAACAGTTCATTCCCATCCCAATCAATATTTAACGGTTCGTCAAAAGACACTTCTGAGCGCGTCTTATTGTTACGACGCAAATACATAAGAATCTCATTTTCAATACAGCGAGAGGCATACGTGGCTAACTTAATTTTCTTTTCAGGATTGAATGTATTAACGGCTTTAATTAGCCCGATAGTACCAATGCTAATCAAGTCTTCTATATTAATTCCGGTGTTTTCAAACTTTCTAGCGATGTATACGACTAAGCGGAGATTACGTTCAATTAAAATCGAACGTACAGCTTCATCACCACTCGGTAGCTTTAGTAGGAGCTCTGCCTCTTCTTCTTTTGATAACGGTGGTGGTAAGGCTTCACTGCCACCAATGTAATAAATTTCATCTTCCTTTAAGCCAAACTTTCTTAATAGGCGATAGATGAACAATCTCCATTTCATTTTTATCATCGCGTCCTCCTTAGCTTACTTGTGATATAACAAGCTGTGGGTGAATAATCGTTTGATAATGCCCTTCAGGCGACAATGCTTCCCCATACAGCCCTAACAACACACGCTTTGTGACAAATTGTTCACCGTCATAATAGATCGTTACTTGATCCGGTTTAAAAGCTGTTAAGTATGGTTGTTTTTGGCCAACCGCCTTAAATGGTACTAATCGGATTCGATGCATAAACGGATGATTTTCTTTTGTTGACATTGTTAGCATGTCATCTGTTTGCTGCTTACCAAGAAATGGATGTAAAAGATCTGCTTCAATAATCATAACAGGTGTTCTCGTTAATGGGTCTTTTAATTGGTTTCCAGTGTCGACTAGCCCCCTTGCCTCAAATCTAAAGTCATCAATAACAATTTCAACTGTTGCCATGTCATTTGCTTGAACTTTCTTTATCTTGAATGTATCAACTTGTTGTTTACTAAACCAAAAAACGAGAGGAAAACCAATCAGAACTAGAGCCCAGCTAATCGTACTTCCACCAAACCCTGGTAGATGACTCGTTAAATCTAATTCACTTTGAAAAAAGTAATGCATGGCAAAAAGCCCGCCGCCAGTAACAAAAGTTAGAAAAAAGAAGCCTGCTAGATTTTGTACGAAATAAGTAAAGCGTATGTATCCAAACGCAATGAATACAATCATACAAGAATAAAAAAACTTTACCATTGGGTTCATAAAGAATGTTACGTAAGGCGTAAACATAAAGAAAACCACAAGGGATGCAACCAGTGATGCCATTCCTATACGAACATAGTTTTTCTTTCTTTTTAACAATAAAGCGGTGCCAATAATAAGGAGAAAATCAATGCCTAGATTCAGTAGCCAGATTAAGTCTAGATAGATGATCATGAACGTTCCTCCTGTATTAATAAAATTTAGTATAGTAGATAGAAAGAAGGAAGTCTGTCATTTCATGGCAAAGACAAGCCTGTTATTTTGAAAGCTTTTGACAAACGTTGTCCTTTCTCTTTTCACCTTAAAGAAAAACAAAAAAAAGACCTACTACCGTATAAAGCTGGTAGCAGGTCTTTTCCATTATCGATTTCTTCTATTTCGGAGGAACGTTGGAATATCAAGTGTATCTGTTTGTTCTTCAGAATTGGCTTTTTGCTTTGAATCTACTGATTTTGATTCAACTGGTTTTGACGATGTCGGCTTTTGAGCAGACGGGCGTGACTGTGGCTTTCTTTCTGCTTCTTCAAAGCCCGTCGCAATAACCGTTACGACAATCTCGTCTTTTAAATTCTCATTAATAACAGATCCAAAAATCATATTAACCTCTTCGTCGCAAGCTTCAGACACAATTTCTGCGGCTTCATGCACTTCGTAAAGGCTTAAGTTCGTTCCACCAGTAATGTTCATCAACACACCTTGAGCACCATCGACGGATGTTTCAAGCAATGGACTAGAGATGGCTTTTTTTGCTGCTTCTGCAGCACGATTCTCACCAGTTGCTACACCAATCCCCATTAAAGCAGAACCTTTTTCACTCATCACCGTTTTAACATCCGCAAAGTCAAGGTTAATCAATCCAGGTGTCGCAATTAAATCAGAAATTCCTTGTACACCTTGTCGAAGAACGTTATCCGCTTCACGGAACGCTTCTAGCATTGGCGTATTTTTATCGACAATCTCTAGCAGTCGGTCGTTTGGTATAACAATTAACGTGTCGACTTTTTCTTTTAATGCAACGATACCAGATAACGCTTGATTTTGACGCTTACGCCCTTCAAACGTAAATGGTCGTGTGACTACACCTACCGTTAGTGCACCAATTTCCTTTGCAACTTCGGCGATCACCGGTGCAGCACCTGTTCCAGTACCTCCACCCATTCCAGCTGTAATAAAGACCATATCCGCCCCATCAAGGACTTCTTCTAACTGTTCACGACTTTCTTCAGCCGCTTTTTTGCCGATATCAGGATTTGCACCTGCACCTAGGCCTCTTGTTAGTTTTCCACCTAGCTGTAGTTTCTTTTCAGCTTTTGATAGGTGTAGTGCTTGTGCATCTGTATTAACGGCGATGAATTCAACGCCTTGTAGTCCGTTTTCAATCATTCGATTAACAGCGTTCGAACCACCGCCACCACATCCAATGACTTTTATTTGTGCTAATTGTTCCATGTCCATTTCAAAATCAAACATTTCGTTGTCCCCCTAACCATACTGGCAGTCAGCTGCTCTTCATTAATCAAAAAATGTCTTAAACCAAGATTTCATCTTGGATTCTTTTTTCTCTTCTTGCGGTTGCTCAACTTCTTTACGCTTGCTTCTTTTGGAAGTTGCTACTGGGTTCGCTTCTTCTTGATTCACTTCTGACTGGGAAAAAGCAGCTGCAATTTCCTTGCCTTGCACACGTCCATTTTTGTGTGCAAAATGAATTAACCCAATACTTACTGTATAGCGCGGCTCACGCACCCCAATATAATTCGGGATGGCAACACGGACATTTCCTTCAAGCATGTCTTTTGTTAATTCAAGAACACCCGGCATCATCACAGCTCCACCGGTCAATACAAAGCCACTTGGAAATTGCTTAAATCCTAACCGAACCAATTCTTTTGCACATAGTTCAATAATTTCTTCTACTCTTGGTTCAATAATACCTGCTAATTCTTGCTGTGTAATTGTATGCCTTTCATTTGAACCGATCTTTTGAATGGTAATCTGTTCTTCTGTAGATGCTTCTGGTACAAAGGCATGTCCATGTTTGCATTTAACGCGCTCTGCCTCTTCGGTTGTGAGCTTTAATCCAACAGCTAAATCATTTGTAATGTGATCGCCGCCGATCGGTAAAACAGATAGTGCAACAAGTGAACCTTGTTCAAAAACGGATACGGTTGTTGAACCGCCTCCAATCTCAATCACACAAACACCTAAACTTTTTTCATCTTTTGAAACAGCTACAGATCCTGTTGCTAAAGAGTTTAAGCTTATTTCAGCAATTGAAAGACCGGCGCGCTCCACACACCTTAACAAATTATGTAAGACGGTTTTTGAACCTGTTATTAACGTTCCTTCCATTTCCAGACGAACGCCAATCATTCCACGAGGGTCAGTAATCTCATCAAGCCCATCCACGATAAATTGTTTTGGAATCACATCAATCACTTCTCTCTCAGGAGGAATTGACATGACTTGTGATGCATCGATGACTCTACGAACATCTTCTACGTTTATTTCTCGATCTGGACTGGAGACAGCGACTACTCCATGACAAGGAGTTAATTCAATGTGACTGCCATTCACTCCGACCACAACATGTTCAATTTTTATGCCAACCATACGTTCCGCTTGCTCCACTGCCCTCTTAATTGACTTAACCGTCTCATCTATATCGACGACGGCTCCTTTCTTAATTCCTTCAGAAGGAACACTACCGACACCTAAAATGTTAATTGACCCTCCAGCAATTTCCGAAACAACGACTTTTACTGAAGAAGTTCCAATGTCTAAACTTACATACGTTTCATTACTCACCAATGGCACCTCCTCATCTGCACAATCATGGTGTTCAACTTTAATAGTTTCATTTTTTTTTATTCACACAAGCAGTATTCGACAAGTGTTAGTAGAATCCTTTAATTCTCGTAGCATTATGTATGTTTTAAGGCTCTTGCTCTTTAGTCTACACCATGTTCTTACAGGTGAAAAGGCAAAACCTCTAGCAATCCTTTATTAAGAATGTGTTACATAGAGTACTGAACCTGATCACGAAAGCTTTTAACCGTAAAAACAGCAGAAACACAAGGAAATAAGAGTAGAAAAATCCTTCAAAACTCCTACTCCTGAGCCGTATCATTTTCCCTAAAATAGGGACTCATTTTCATATAGAGGACACCATCCTGTGCTCCATCGATTTGTGTATGCACTTGCGGATAAGGCTGCATATACTCTGCAAATGAAGATAAATCTGTACGTACTTCCATTCCATCTGTCATATAAAGGGTTAATTCCTCTGGTGCATCCTCAGTAGGCGTATACATAATTTCCGAGATTCGACTAACAATCTCTGGCGCTGTTTGCATTAATTGTTCGCCAATTGTCTCTCTCAATGATTCTTCAGTAAAATCCACCAATATAGGTGCGTCTCCAACAAGTTGACTATCATGTACAGTGTCTAAGATTTGCCCATTTTTTAAAAGGGGCAAATAACCTTCCTCACTATACACATAAGCAACCCGGGGATACTCCTTTACCTGTATAAAAAGAGAAGATGGCAAACGACGGCTTATTTCAATGGACTCCACTTCTTTTAATTGTGTTGTTTGCTCGATTCGAGTGTTCCGATCGATATTCCAAATATTCATTCCTTCACTTAAACCGCTAGCTTCGAGAACCTCTTCATCTGTTAAAAGCTGATTACCACTCACTTGTATGGATTTCACTTCACTCAATGGACTTTGGAAGTACACAAGTACCATCATTAAGACAAAGAACAATACGACTATACTTAATAAACGCTTGTTCGCTTTGCGTCGTCGCTTTTCCTGTAGAGTCGGAATTCTTTCGTTTACAGAAATGACTTTCTCATCATGACTCACATTCATTCCTCCAACTACTTCATTCAGCTGATGAGTGAATACAAGCAAATTAATCTTAGACCTGCTTCTATTCCCTATTTTACTTTTTTAAAACCTATTTTACTGTTGTTTTCTGCATTTTATCATATATTTCCTTTACAATTCTATGAATAATAAATAGAGAGTTCAAAAAAACGAACTCTCTACATGTATCGACACCATCTATCCATTTGTTTAAGGTACATTATTAGCGAGTATGTCTACTAATATTAATTAGCAGACCAATTGACATCAGCATGAGTGTTAAGGATGAACCACCGTAGCTTAAAAGTGGCAGCGTAATGCCGGTAACAGGCATTAAACCAGTAACAACGCCGATGTTTATCATTACTTGAATAACAATCATCGTTACAATACCTGCGGCTAAGAAACTACCAAATAAATCAGGAGCACCTAAAGCAATTCTTACGCCACGCCAGAAAATAATACCAAATAAAAGCAACACAAATAAACCGCCTAAAAAACCTAGTTCCTCTGCTAAAATAGCAAAAATAAAATCGGTTTGTGGTTCTGGCAAATAAAAATATTTTTGCCTACTTTCACCTAAACCCATTCCTAGTAACCCTCCTGGGCCAATGGCTAATAAAGACTGGATAATCTGAAAGCCACTTTCCATTGGATCTGCCCAAGGGTCTAGAAAAGACGTAATCCGTTTAATCCGATAAGGAGCGCTAATGATTAGAACGACAAATCCTGCTACACCAATTAAAAACAAGCCCATAAAATGCTTTACTCTTGCTCCCGCAATAAAAATCATGGCAACGCACGTTCCTACCATAACAGTACCAGTCCCTAAATCTGGCTGGAGCATAATCATTCCAAAGGCAACCATCACAAAAGCGAGCGCCGGTAATAACCCTTTTCTAAACAAGACAATTCGCTTTTGATTCACCGCTAAAAAGTTTGCCAAAAAAATAATCATGGCAATTTTCATAAATTCTGATGGTTGAATCGAAAATGCGCCAATTCCTAGCCAGCTTCTTGCCCCACCTCTAACAAGACCAACACCAGGAATGAGTACGAGCACAAGCAAAATAAAACAAATAATTAGTAACAGCTTTGAATACGTACGCCACGTCCAGTAATCGACTCGAGAAATAAAAAACATCAAGAGGACGCCTACACTTCCAAAAAATAATTGTCTTTTAGCAAAAAACAACGAATCGTTAAAGCGATAGGTTGCCCATGCTTCACTTGCACTGTATACCATAATTAAGCCAACGCTAAGCAAGACAATCGTTGCAACAATTAAGATATAATCGGGCGCCTGTCTTTCTTTATTCATTGTTCACCCCCAGCAAGTACCCTACTACCTAACTATATGAATGAGGTAAAGAAAACATGTCCAAAACATTTGTACATGCTTGAAAGTGTTGTAAAGAAAAAAAGAGGCTGGGACATAACGAAAAGTAGTAGTTGAAAAGACGAATAGTCTAAACTATGCTGAGTAGCACCGCTACAGGAGAATCCTTCGCTTTCCGGGGACACGGCCTCAGCCTCTTCCTTGGAAAACCGCCACTCCAGAGTCTTCAGACACGTGCTGATCCCCTAGGAGTCTTCGGATTCTCCTTTCGCTAATTTTCTTATAAAACAAACGACGAACATTCCTATTTTCAGGAATGTTCGTCATTTTGGTCTGTCTATCTACTTTTGTCCCAGCCTCTTTACCTTATTCCATTAATTGACTGTTACTTAATTGTGAAACAGTAGCTAAAAACGCATCTCCCCGTTCTTCAAACGTCGAGTACTGATCCCAACTTGCACATGCTGGTGAAAGTAGAACAACGTCCTTTACGTTTGAATGTTCAAATGCTTTTGTCGCTGCATCTCGTACATCAATAGCCTGTACAACGTTAATTCCTAATTTGTTCCCTAAAGCTGTTAATTTTGTTTTTGTTTCACCAAAAACGACGAGCGTTTTCACATGGGTTAAACTTGGGCTCAGTTCATCAAACTCATTCCCACGATCCAAACCACCTGCTAGTAAAACAATATCTTGCTTAAAGGAGGCTAATGCAGCTTGTGTCGCCAAAATGTTTGTCGCCTTTGAATCGTTATAGACTTTACGCCCATGAACGTCACCAACGAACTGAAGTCGATGTTTCACGCCAGTAAACGTTGTTAGTACGGTTTTTATTTGCGCATTGGTCCCGCCAGCTAATTTTGCCGCTGCAACAGAAGCAAGCATATTTTCAATATTATGAGCTCCTGGTAAAACAATTTCATCTAGTGGGCAAATGCGTTCTTCGCGAAAATAAATCGCATTATCCTTTATATAAGCACCTGTTGGCAACTCTAATTTCGTTGAAAAAGGAACAAGAGTCGCCTTTGATTGCTGAACATGCTTGGCAACGATGAGATCATCCGCAGAATAAACAAGATAATCCTCTTTCGTCATGTTTTCATACACTTTCGCTTTTGCTTCTATATACAATTCCTTTGACCCATGGTAATCCAAATGAGCATCAAACAAATTAAGCCAGACGGCCACTTTAGGTTTAAATTGCTCCGTACCCATTAATTGAAAACTTGACAGTTCAAGTACCATCACATTCTCTTTTGTTGCTTCTAAGGCTACACTTGTCGCTACAGTTCCTATATTACCAGCAATTAAAGGTGTTCTTTCACTATGCTC
Source organism: Shouchella oshimensis (assembly GCF_002019765.1). Lineage (GTDB taxonomy): Bacteria > Bacillota > Bacilli > Bacillales > Bacillaceae_D > Shouchella > Shouchella oshimensis. The sequence continues at coordinate 1,688,877 of NZ_KV917380.1, read as the reverse complement.
AAGCATGGCATGAACGAGAGTCGTCGTTGTTGTTTTTCCGTTCGAACCGGTTATTGCGACAATCTCTGCTTCAGCAATGCGATAGGCAAGTTCGACTTCAGTCCATATAGGAATATTTCGATTCATGGCTTCAGTGATTAAGAGGTTGGAATAGGGTATGCCAGGGTTTTTTATAATTAAACTAGTTGTATCAAGTAAGTGAAGTGGATGACCTCCACAGACAACTTCAATCCCTTTTTCCTCTAGTGCATCCACTTCTTTGCTTTCCGCTCTTGGTTTTCCATCATTTACTGTCACAATAGCACCTAATTTATGAAGAGCTACTGCTGCAGCCATGCCGCTTTTTGCTAAACCAAGCACAAGCACCTGCTTTTTATTTACATGTGGGAAAGGCTTCATGTTAACCACACTCCAATGTAAATTCCCATAATGGCAAAGACTACGCCTAGTAACCAGAACGTGACAACTACACGCCACTCTGACCACCCGACTAATTCATAATGATGATGAAGCGGACTCATCTTAAAAACACGCTTGCCAGTTGTTTTAAAAGAAATAACTTGAATAATAACGGATAAGGTTTCAATGACGAACACGCCACCAATAATGATGAGCATAAGCTCCATCTTAGTCAAAATGGCAATACCTGCAATGGCTCCTCCTAACGCTAACGAACCCGTATCACCCATAAAAACTTTTGCTGGATGAGCATTAAATACAAGAAACCCAAGGAGAGCCCCAGTAATAGCCGTTGAAAATAAAGCTGCATCAATAAAGCCAGTGCTCCAAGCTAGTATCGCAAATGCGGCAAAAGCAATGGCGCCAGTCCCTGATAATAAGCCGTCTAAACCGTCTGTTAAGTTTACTGCGTTACTTCCAGCAAGCAGCATAATCACAACAAGTACAGCATAAAACCACCCTATGTCAAGACCGATGTCTGTTCCAGGAATGGATACTATTGTATCTAGTTCAATGTAAAGTAATCCTACATAAAATAAGCCAGCGATGATCAGTTGCCCAACTAATTTCTGTTTTGATGTTAATCCAAGGTTATGTTTGCGTGCAACTTTTAAATAGTCATCAAAAAAACCAACGACCCCATAGCCGATTGTAACAAGCATAAGTAATAACAATTCTGGTGTAAATTCAAAAAAGACAAAACCAATTAATAGGGATGTCACTAAAATCGATAAGACAATGACAATTCCGCCCATTGTCGGTGTACCGCTTTTCTTTTGATGTGATTTCGGTCCTTCTTCACGAATGCTTTGCCCAAACTTTAAACGCCTTAAAAACGGAATAAAAAGAGGACAAAGGATGACCGCGAATAAAAAGGATAACGATAGGACAATAAGTAACGTCCACTCTTCCATTTTCTAAGCGCCTCCTTTGACAGCCGATAACACTTGCTCCAAAGCAAGACGACGTGATGCCTTCAGCAATACAACGGTGTCATGATTCAAAAGGGGTCGAATGGTTTCAGCTACATCTGAAACGTTCTCAACATGTTCAACCGCAATCGCCCCGTTTTGTTGTTTTACTTCATCATATATCCAATAGCCTTTTTCACCGACACAAACAACGTTGGTAATCGGTGTATCAATCGCACTTACCACACTTCTATGAAGCGCTTCTTCATCTGGACCTAGTTCATAAATATCACCTAATACAACAATTCTTCTCTTAAATTCAGGTAATGATTTTATCGTTTCAATTGCCGCCTTCATTGAACTAGGGTTTGCGTTATACGCATCATTAATGAACGTTGATCCATTTGGTCCTGCTACTTTCTCAAGACGCATACCTGTAATCGTAACGTTTGCTAGTCGTTCTTTGATCGTTTCCGGTGCAAAGCCAACTTGACGCGCAATCCATATGCCATAAGCAGCATTCTTGACGTTGTGCTCACCTAATAGAGGCAAATACCAATCCTTTTCATCTAAAAATGAAAAAGTAAAGCCATCTGCTTTAGGCTGAAACGTTGCGATTGCTTCCTTATTTTGATGATTAAACCCAATTGAAACGGTTTTCTCTTGCTGAAATCCATTTAATAAAGGTTCATCTCCATCTAGCACAAGGAAGCCGTCTTGTTTTAATCCATCTAACATTTCCATCTTTGCGCTTGCAATCCCCTGTCTTGAACCTAAATGCTCGATATGGGCTTCTCCAATATTTGTCACAATAGCTAAATCTGGCTTTGCAAGTTTTGAGAGAAAAGAAATTTCCCCGGCATGGTTCATCCCCATCTCTACAACGGCAAATTTACATTCTTTAGGCATTGAAAGCAACGTTAATGGAACTCCGATATGATTGTTTAAGTTTCCAGCAGTTCGATGGACGAATGGTTCACCACCAAGAAGTTGGAATACAATATCTTTTGTGGTTGTTTTTCCGTTTGAACCTGTTATCCCAATCACATATGGATTGATTTCATCTCGATAGAGCTGAGCCAATTCTTGTAGAGCATGTAGCGGGTCATCCACGAAATAAAGCTGAAACGACGCTGGTATTGACGTAGGCACAGGCTCCTGTTCTTGCCAGATTGCCGCTATCGCTCCAGATGCAATCGCCGAGTCGAGATAATGGTGTCCATTAAACCGTTCACCACTAAGCGGAACGAATAAAGCTGCGTTTGAATCTTTTCGCGAATCGGTTGTGACACTATGAAAAGAAACCGGTCCATCCTGTAGACGTGTCCGCTTCGCAACAGATTCAACTAGTCTTGCTTCAATCATTTTATCCGCTCCTTTAATGCAGCCCTCGCTACTTCACGATCATCAAAATGCGTACGTTCTCGACCGACCTCTTGATAGGTCTCATGGCCTTTACCGGCTATAATGATTATGTCATTCGTTTTCGCTTGTTTCATCGCGTAATGGATCGCCTCTGAACGGTCTACAATTAAGCGATACTGATCTCGATCTAATCCAGCCGTCATCTCTTGTAATATCGTGTTGGGATCTTCTGTTCTCGGGTTATCGGATGTGAAAATGGTCTCGTCTGCATATTTCACAGCAATTTCACCCATAATAGGGCGCTTCGTTTTATCCCGGTCTCCCCCACAACCAACCACTACTCGAATCTGGTTATTCGCAAAGTCTTGTACGGTTTTCAACACATTCTCTAAGCTATCTGGTGTATGAGCATAGTCTACAATAACAGCAAAATCCTGACCAGAGTCTATCGCCTCAAATCTACCAGCTATACCTTCAATGCTTTCTAAGCCTTGTTGAATCGCTGAAAGAGAAATGTTTGATACATAGGCAGCTGATACAGCAGCTAGAACGTTGTAGACATTAAACAGCCCGATTAAGCGTGTTTGGACTTCAATCGATTCACCAAATACAGTCAGCGTAAATGTGGTTCCAGTTGCAGCAGCCCGAATGTTAGACGCCATGACGTCCGCTTGTTTTTTAATTCCGTACGTTATAATATCAGCTGTCGTCATTTGAATTAGTTGATCTGCCACTTGATCGTCGCCATTAAAAATGGCCGTTTTTCCTTCATAAGTGTTTCCAAGTTGTGAAAACAGTAAACTCTTTGCATACATATAGTGATCCATTGATTGATGGTAATCAATATGGTCTGGTGACAAGTTTGTAAAGATGGCAATATCAAAGTCACACCCACGTACTCGACCTAAGTGAAGAGCATGAGAGGATACTTCCATTAATGCCGTATCAACCTGTTTGTCGACCATTTCCTGAAACCTTTGTTGCAAAACGAGTGATTCAGGCGTCGTGTTTTTTGTTTCAATATACACATCGTCTATTTTTGTGTACATCGTGCCAATTAACCCAGTTGTACGATTTTGACCTTTAAACAACTGCTCTAAAATGTGCGTAACCGATGTTTTACCGTTCGTACCAGTTACACCAATGAGTTGTAATTTCTTGGTCGGATGATCGTAAAAGCGATTCGACAGTTGCGCCATTGTTCGCTTTGTATCACGAACCACGAAAACTGGAATTGGTACATCTAACGGGCGTTCTGAAACAATAGCAACTGCCCCTTTTTCATAAGCACTTTGTGCAAAATCATGACCATCCACAGTATAGCCATTAATGCAGAAAAACAACGTGCCTGGACGGACTTCTCTTGAATCCATTTCAATATGATGAATGTCAACTGTCGCTTCCTTTACATTTAACGTATTCATGCCTCTTATACCATGAAGCAATTCGCTTAATTTCATTTTTATTGCCTCCAACGTTCAACAATCAATCTTATCCACGTTTATTTGTTTAAAAGATGAATGAGTAATAAAACACACGTCTCTTATTTTAGTCGTTCTCATTCGTTTTGTCACCCATATAGACACGGATTGTTGAATCTTTTGGAACCCTTGTACCTGGTTCAGGTGCTTGTCGGGCGACAGCTTCCCCTTCACCAGATGCTGAGAGGCGCAATTCATAATGAGATTCATAAATGTCCCTCTTCGTTCGCCCTAACAAATTTGGTACTTCTACTAAACCTTCTTCATCCCATTTAAGTTCTTTTTCAATTTGATCTTTTCTTTTTTCAACACCCATTGCTTCTAAGCTATCCCCGATAATCTTCCCAGCGATTGGAGCGGAAACTTGGCTACCATATTGAACGGCTCCTTTAGCATTATCAATTGCCACATACACAATAATTTCTGGGTCATCCATTGGGGCTACACCAAGAAATGATAGGATATAGTTGTTCTCTAGATAACGACCATCTTTAGCTTTTTGAGCCGTACCTGTCTTTCCACCAACACGGTAACCATCAACAAAAGCTTTTCCACCTGAGCCTTTGGCAACAACATTTTCCATCGCATAGCGAACTTTTTCAGATGTTTCAGGCGAAATGACTTGTCGTTTCATCACCGGATTGTTTCGTTCAACAACCTCCCCTGTGACATCATCTACCCACTCTTTTGCAATGTAAGGTTCGTACAAATAGCCTCCATTGACGGCGGCTGCGACTGCCGCCACTTGTTGAATCGGCGTTACTGCAACCCCTTGACCAAAGGCTGTTGTTGCTTGCTCTAACGGACCTACACGTTCACGATTAAACAAGATGCCTTTCGCTTCACCTTGTAAATCAACGCCGGTCTTTTGACCGAACCCGAAGTCTTCAATATAATCAAACAATCGATCAGTACCTAAGCGTTGACCAAGTTCAACAAATCCTGGGTTACATGAATTTTGCACAACTTCTAAGAACGTTTGTGAACCGTGCCCTCCTCGTTTCCAACAGTGGAGCTTTGTACCTGCTACATCTACGTAACCAGGGTCGTAGAAGTGATCATTGTCTAGATCAACGACATCTTCTTCTAACGCCGCTGCAAGGGTAATTAATTTAAACGTTGAACCAGGCTCATACTGCATCCAGACAGGCTTATTTTGATTGTATATTTCAGCTGGAACATCTCGATAGTTTTCCGGGTTAAAGTGTGGTCGACTGCTCATTGCTAGAATCTCACCATTTTTTGGATTCATCGCAATGGCTATCGCTCCATCTGGATTATACTTTGCTTCTGCAATATCTAACTCCCGTTCCACAATCGTTTGAACACGACTATCAATTGTTAATTTTAAATTTAAGCCATTAATTGGAGCTGTATATTCATCAGCTAAATTTGGCATTTTTGTATTTTTAGCCGTTGAATAAAAGGATACATACCCCTCTGTACCTTTTAACTTTTCATCATAGACGAATTCTAAACCTGTTAGACCTTGATTGTCGATGCCTGCAAATCCAAGTACATGGGATAAATAACTCCCAAAGGGATAGTGACGCTTCGAGTCTTCTGCTATATAAATGCCTTCTATATTTAAACTTCGCACCTCTTGCACTGTTTGTTGGTCCATTTTTTGTCCTTCTGGGCGAATATACACTTTACTTTCTTTTTTCGTTAAATCTTCGTATACCTCGTCCTTATTTGCATTTAATACGGATGCTAATTTTTCTGCTGCATCTGCAGGGTCTTTTATCTGTCTTGGAAAAATAATAATGGAAGGCGTACTAATATTCGTTGCTAATTCGACATCATTTCGATCTAGTATATCGCCTCGCTTTGGTTCAAACGGAATATCTCTCCCCCAAGAATCCTCTGCTTTTTCAGTAAGCCATAAACCTTGTCCGAACTGAACATACCCTAGACGTGCTCCAATGACTGTAAACACGACAATTCCTACAACAAATAACAATAGCAGCCGTTTCCTAACTGTTACATTTGAAACGCGCACGGCTCTCCCCCACTTTCGTTTATCAACATCCTGTCCTATGGTTAACCCTATGAACAAAGACAACTATTTAGAACAAGCTAACGTGGGCATCAGTTCCTATCAAAAACAAAACAAAGAAGACTTAACCGTGGTTAAGTCTTCTTTGTTTTCTTTAGTCCTTTTTAAGAATCATCTTCCGTTTCAGTTTGGTCTTGTTCTTCTTCCATTTCTTCTACCTCTTCTGGAACTGTCGATTCCAAATGGACTTGGAGGGCTTCCCCTTCCGATATGGGCGTTCCAGCAACTGGGCTTTGTTGAACAACATAGCCATTACCTGAATAATCAAGCTCTAATTCAAGGATATTGGTCATTTTTAATACATCTCGGCGTGACCAACCACGCATATCAGGCAACGCTCGGCTTTCCCCATCTGTAATTAAGAGAATAGGCTCATCGTTCAAAACACGCACACCTTCTGCTGGTTCTTGATAGTCAATGCGATCACCTTCACCAACAACAATTACTTTTTTATCCTCTAAAAGCTCGGTTGCATAGGTTGTTCGTTCACCTACGACGTTAACCATATCAAAACCGCTTTCTTCTGCTTCCTCTAGTAATTCTTCTTCGTTTGGTTCTAAATCCAAATAGACCATACTACTTTGCATCACTGCATTAAAGATCATAGAAACAGGATCATTCCCTGATTGCTCAGTCGTTAAGTTGGGCTTCGTTACCGATACGTAAACGACAATTTCAGGGTCCTCATAAGGTGCCATGCCTAAAAAGGAGTATAAATATTGCCCATGGCCATTTAAATAACCACCTTGCTCCGCAATTTGCGCCGTCCCCGTTTTTCCAAGAACATCTACACCTTGAATATCGTACTTACGCCCTGTACCATATTCTTCTGTCACGACACCACGAAGCAAATCACGAACGTGAGCCGCTGTTTCTGCAGAAATAGGCTCACCAACCACTTCACTGCTGCCTTCTTGAAGGACTTTCCCTTCATCATCCTTAATTTCTTGAACAATATACGGTTTCATCATCTTTCCACCGTTTGCAATAGCCGTAGCCGCTTGAACAAGCTGAATAGGAGTCATAGTGGACGTTTGACCAAAGGCGGTTCTTGCAGCATCTGAGCGTCTTCCTTTTTCAAGTTTACCGGCACTTTCTTGACTTAAATCAATCCCTGTGGATTTGGAGAAACCAAAATCTTCTAGATATTGATAAAAAGGTTCAATCCCTAGATCCTCTAACACGAGTTTGGACATCAATACATTCGAAGAACGATGAACGCCCTCTTCATACGAAATCTCTCCCCACCCTTCTGGGTTTACATCTCTAACAGGGTTACTATGCAAATCAATTTCATACTCACCTGATTGAAAGTAGTGATCGTCTTGAAAATAACCTTCTTCAATGGCGGCTGCCACTGTAAACATCTTTAACGTTGATCCAGGTTCAACTGCATCTGCTACTGCATAATTTAAATAGTTTTCAATTTGCCCATGTTGATTTGGGTTAAAGCTTGGTCGATTCGACATTGCCAATATTTCACCTGTTTTTGCATCGGCAGCAATGGCTGTCATCTTTTCAGGGCTAAACTCTAATTCAACTTGCGACATGGCTTGCTCCATAGACGCTTGAATTCGTGTATCTAGAGTTAGTTGCACAGAAGCACCGTCCGATGGTAGCGTAATGTTTTCAGCTGGAGAATTTAAGCGTCCTAAACGGCTATATTCAATTGAGCCATCCGTTGAAGCTAAAAATTCATCAAGTCGTCCTTCTAAGCCAATGCTTCCAATATCTTCGTTAATGCTTTTTTGACCGATTACATGAGATGCAAACGTTTGATTCGGATAATAGCGGCGGGTTGCTTCTTCAAGCTGGATGCCCGGCAGTTTCAAATCTTGAATCGTTTCTTTCGTTTCAAACGATAGATAGCGAGAAGTTGGTCCTAATTCAATTTGATAGCGACCCTCGTCTTTTCCGTCTGTGAGCATCCTCGTTAATTCTTCTACTTCTAGTTGAATAATTGGCGCAAGTTGTTCAGCTGTTCGTTCAATATCTTCTATATAGTTGCCTTTTCCTTGATTTTCAGAGAGCACAGCAAGAACATGATAAGCAGGAATATCTTCAGCTAGCACGCTTCCATGACGATCCGAAATGCTTCCTCTTTCACTTGGCAAAACCTCTGATCGTGAGTAGCGTTCTTCTGCCATAGCGACAAGGTCATTACCTTTGACCTCTTTTGTTACTTGTATATAAGCAATGCGACCAACTAAAACAACAAAGACAGCTAAGAACAGAAATAACAAGACAACGGCTCTCTTATTTGTCACGGCGCGTTTAATTTCCATTTCAATCCCTCCTTTTCACTTAGTAAAGAAAAAACTAGTTCATAGTGAACTAGTTCATCCCTTGTTCTTTCGCTCGACGCATAACATTCTCTGGCGCACTCTCTTCTGCTAGAATGGTCTTAAGCCCGTCATTTTCAACAGTGATTTGGTTCACTTTCGTTTGTTCGGTTTGCAAAGTTGTACTCAACCCATAAAGGTTGGAATAATTATGTACAATGAGGCAGAGCATAGCAAAAAGTACGGTAGCTAGAAATGTCGCAATGACTTTCTCTCCTAATGTAATCCTTGCACGGTAACGAATCACTTGTTTTTCTTTTTGCACCACCCGTTCTTGCGGTTGAGTATACGATTGTCTAGCTAACATACTTTATCCTCCTTTTAATCAAGCCTACAATTTTTCTATCACGCGTAACTTAGCTGATCGCGAGCGGTTGTTCTCTTCTAGTTCGTTGTCTGAAGCTACAATTGGCTTTCTTGTTACTAAAGTGAAAGGAGCTTTTTTATCATCTGGTATAATGGGCAACCCTTTCGGTAGATCTGGAATGGTCGTTTTCTCTTTAAACACTTGCTTGCATAAGCGGTCTTCTAAAGAATGAAAGGTAATAACGGCGAGTCGCCCCCGTTCATTCAACAGCTCTAATGCATCTAGCAATCCATCTTCAAATGCTCCCAATTCATCATTAACAGCAATTCGAATCGCTTGAAACGTACGCTTAGCAGGATGCCCACCTGCACGACGAGCTGGTGCAGGAATAACATCTTTTATGATCTCAACTAACTCCGCTGTTGTTTCAATCGGCTTCTTTACACGTTCACTTTCAATTTTACGCGCTATTTGCTTTGCAAACTTCTCTTCTCCATACCTTGAAATAATGGAAAGTAGCTTTTGAAACGGCCATTCGTTTACCACTTCTTTTGCCGTTAATGGAGCACGCTGGTCCATTCTCATATCGAGTGGCGCATCCTGATGATAACTAAATCCTCTTTCCGCTTCATCTAGTTGAGGAGATGACACACCTAAATCAAACAACACGCCATCGACCTTCATTACCCCATGGGCTGCTAGTTCTTCTTTTAAATAGCGAAAATTACTCCGAATAAACGTTACGTTATGTAGATGATCCTTCAATACTTCTTTTGCATGATTTAATGCAACTTCATCTTGGTCAAATGCGTATAAATGACCTGTTTCAAGTTGCTCTGCTATTCGCTTTGAATGACCTGCTCCACCTAATGTACAATCCACATAGATGCCATCTTTTTTTATATTCAACTGTTGGACTGACTCTTCTTTTAATACGGTTGTATGTAGAAACATCTTGCACCTAATTCCTTTTTTCAATTTACGTTAACGTTATAAGTCAAAGTCAACGAGGTTTTCTGCAATTTCAGCGAAAGAGTCTTCAGAATCTGATACATACTCTTCCCAAAGTGTCTTACTCCATACTTCAACACGACTCGATACGCCAATAACAACACACTCTTTTTCTAATTTAGCATATTCTCTTAAATGATTTGGGACATTTATTCTTCCTTGTTTATCCAATTCACATTCAGCTGCTCCTGAAAAAAAGAATCGTGTAAATGCCCGGGCATCTTTTTTCGTAAATGGGAGTTCTTTTAATTGCCCTTCAAGCTTGTCCCACTCTGACTTTGGATACACAAACAAACAGTGATCTAAGCCTCTCGTTACAACAAATGAAGGACCAAGTGGCTCTCTAAACTTGGCAGGAACGATCATGCGGCCTTTATCATCTATAGAATGCCGATACTCGCCTAAAAACATACTCTGCCAACCTCCCACCACTTTGTACCCTTAACTTACCACAAACCCCCACTTTGTACCACTCTGATCTTCTCATTTCCACAGAATAAAAAAAAATCCTGCATTCCTGCAGGATTTTCAGTAGATTTTTTTATTGACAAAGGTAGACACCTTTAGATGTAAATCAAAAGATGACGACGCGGATGTTGCTCTAATTCATTGAGCAAGCGTTGAACGATGTCGCTACCTGTTACGTTAAGAAGAACGATTGGGTTTAACATTCGTTCTTGTGGACTCGATTGAGGTCGTAACCAACAAATGGCCTCATCATACTTGTTTAATTCTGTTTCATACCTTCGCTTAATCTCTTTCGTCATAAACGTTTCCAAACGAGTTAATTGATCTTGGATAAACGCTTTGTTTTTCAAACTAATGTCATATAACGTCTCGTTCATTTCTTTTGCAAGCTCTCTTAATGGCTGATGAGCTTGCTCCATTTGCTCTTGCGCCCGCTTAATATACGTTTTAATTTCAAATGAGTGCTGAGCATCAAGCCACTGTTGCTTTAAAGTTTCACCGTTTCCTTCTATATAAAAAACTGGATCTTCGCCTTGTTCAACTAAGTGTTTTTCAACATGGCGTGGAATAATCGTTGCCGACATACGTTGCATAACAGGTGTTACGTGAAACTGAAATAAAGAGAAGCTCTCTTTTAACGTTCCCCAATAGGCCAATTCGCCTGGACCTGCAACAAACGCTACCGTCGGTAACAACCATTCCTGCATCAATGGGCGAGTGACAACGTTATTGCTAAACCTGCTTGGGTGTTTTTCTACCTCTTCGACTAATTCATCCTTTGTAAATGTTAGTGAATGATCAGCCATATAGAAGACACCGTCACTATAGTTTAAGCGATACCGCTTTCCGTCTACAGTATAAAAAAGATGCGCATTTTCTTGATCCGTTCCAATCGGTTTTCCGTAGCCTTGTGTGGCAAAGCGGGTTTCCCCTTCTATTTGTGCTGCCTGTAGCTCCTCCACGTGTAAAATTAACGATTTAAAAAAAGGTTTCTCTATTTCTCTTAATACATCATCATCACTATCTAGATAAAGCAACCCTTCCTCAGCAAACAAGTCGTGCATCATACTCATAAAGAAATCTACGTATGTTTTTGACTCAGCTGCACAATTCTCTACCTTTGCTTTTAATTCAGTCGTGTAGGCCGTTTCAGGTAATGATGAAAAAAGTTCTTTTATAAAATCGTGCAATTCACTTTGCGGCAAATGCTTTTTTGATGCTGCCGTGCCGTCTACCTCGTCTGCAAGCAACCGTTTTTTCCATTTATGTTCCTCTTTTTTATAAATTGTCCGTACTTCATCCAAATCATGGTCTTCTCCAGCAATCCAAAACAACGGGACAACAGGTCGTTGTAATTCTTTTTCGTACGTTTTGGCAAGTATAATGACCGACATTGCTTTATATACACTGTATAAAGGACCTGTAAAAAGCCCTGCCTGCTGTCCACCCACGACAACGAGTGCATCTTCATGTTTTAATTTATGTACATTTTCGTCTAGTTTGTTTCGATTGGGCAATCCTTTTGTCCGATTTTCTACATACGTCACAAGCTCTTGTTTATGAGAAAAACGACGTTCACGTAAATCTTGACATCGTTTTTGAAGCCACTGCGTATCCGATGGCATGTAAGAAAAAAAGTCTTTAATGGGCTCTAGACCTTTCTCGTAATCGGCAGCAAAGCCTTTTAACGTCTCCTTACTAAGCTCCTCCATTTTCATCGCTTAAAATCTCCTCACCATGCATTTTCCATATCCGCTTTCCATCATAGCAAAAACAACAAGTACAACCAAATAAGTTGCTTCAAGATTTTTTATTAAGAGCCTTTTGTTTTCCTTTCAGCATCGTGTAAACGAGCTGAAGAGTTGGCATCAGAATGCCACGAGTTTCCCCTCTTTTTAAAATGTAGCCAACAATGGCATCTAATTCAAGTGGGCGTTTATGAATGAGATCGGTTAACATAGATGATTGATTCTCTTTCGTATCCTTACAAAGACGTTCTACTTCCACCCATTTTTCCTCTCGATCGCTCCGTTCTAGTGCCTCTATAATCTCAGTAAAACAAGAGCGCATGGCTTGTTTATAGTGCCCATTCTCTACGAGTTCACCGTTCCTCACATGCAATAAAGCAGTTAATGGATTTATACATGCGTTAAGGATTAACTTTGATTCAAGCATTTCTTGGTAGTCATCTCTCCATAAAACAGTCCATACATCTTGGTTAAAAAGTGACCCCCACTCAGCTTTCCCTGCAGATGAGGTTCCGCGAAAAGGAGCGATTTTTATTCTTCCTTCCCCTTTAACCGACACACGATTTTTTTGTTCTTTTTCTTTTAAGAGTCCATATTCAACTACTCCGACATATGTTGGGCTAGTCATGGTCTCAATCCATTCTAGGTGCCCCATGCCATTTTGAAGAAATAACCAGTTCGTGTGTCGGTGCCCTACATGTTTATAATCAAGCAATACCTGTTCTACTTGATACGACTTTACACACACAATGACACCATCAAAATCCTTTGTATTAGACGGGTTCATTTGTATATCCGTTATGATCGTCTTTTGATTCTTTTTATATAGATGAATACCCTCGTTTTCAAATAACGATTGTTCTTGTTGATTTTTAAGATAAAGGGCGACTTCCACCCCTTGTTGTTTTAAGGATGCAGCCACGAATAACCCTACTGCACCTGCTCCGATAACGGCCACCTTCATCGTCAACACCACCAGTTCATTCAATAACGTCTATTATACGTGTTCTTATAGGATTGTAAAATCAGCTAATGAAGGTTTTTTAATGCGCTTTCATTCATTTTATAGTAAAATAGTAGATGAAATCATCAGTGGAGCAGGAGGATTATACACAATGATTAAAGTAGAACGATTGCTAATTAATTATAAGACGTTAGAAGAATTTACAAATTTTCGTGACTATGGTGCAGCTGAACTGTCAATGAAAGACGATCTTAATCAAAGCATCGTGGAGAATGATAGCGAGTCTCCTTTTTATGGCATTTACTATGGCAAAAAACTTGTTGCCCGTATGAGCCTCTATCAAATTGATGGAGACTTTGATCAGTATTTTGATCCTCCCCAAGATTATTTAGAATTATGGAAGTTAGAAGTATTAGAGCCTTATCGTGGTAAAGGCTATGGAAGAGCACTTGTTGATTTTGCCAAAGAATTTGAAATTCCAGTTAAAACAAATGCGCGTCAAAGTACAGGTGACTTTTGGTCGAAGCTAGGATTTGAACCTATTACGTACCGTGAAGAGCGTGATAGAGGTGAAAGCCCCTACGTTTGGTTTCCTTCAGGCGTGTATGAGCAAAAGAAACCGAAAGAAAAACAATCACAAGAATAGGAAAAAAACAGCCGCGTGTATGCACGTGGCTGTTTTTATAATGATTTTTCAAGTAACGTATGATTGGTCAGTTTTCGAGCTCGATCCATAATTTCAAGCAGAGAGCGATAGTCTTGTGTGATAACACTCTTCTCCTTCTCTACTTTCTCTAGTTGCTCTTTTAACTTTTCATTTTCTGCTTTTAATACACTTGCTTCATAAGCGGCTACTTGTTTTTCTTTCATGGATTGCAAGTAATCGATAACCGCTTCTAAATCTAACGTTTGATCAGATGTCGTTTGGTGTACGTGTTGGAGTGTTTCTGCTGGTTTTTCCTCTTCTTGCTGTAGCACGAAGCTCGACTCCGATTTGGCCTTTTCCTTCTTTAGCACCGTTCGTTTTTTCTTTGCCATATTGACTTCAGCTGTGTATTTCTTTCGAATGGTTGAGTTCCATCTAAACCCACAAGCTGCACTTGTACGTGAAAGCGCTTCTGCTACTTCTTCAAACGCTGCTAGCTGCGTACTGCCTTCTCTAATATGACGCAAAACGGTGTCAGCTAAAAGTAAATCATCTTCATGCGACCAGGCATCTTGACGATTTGCTGTCATGTTCAGCCCCTCCCTTTCCTAATTCTCTTAAACCGTATTAAAGTGTATGCTTCCAACGACCAAAATAGACGTTTCTATTAAATCATCATCTCCAAGTCTACTCCTACTTATACAAAAAAAGAAAGCCATCGGAATGGCTTTCTTTTTATTTTGAAGCTACTTTTTCACCTTTGTAAGAACCACACGCTTTGCAGACACGGTGAGATAGTTTATACTCTCCGCAATCTGGGCATTCTACCATACCTGGTACTTCTAATTTAAGATGTGTACGACGCTTGTTTTTTCTTGTTTTAGATGTTCTTCTAAATGGAACTGCCATGTTTGTTACACCTCCTTAAAATTAAATCGAAGAAAAGCGATTATTTTTCATCGAAGAATTTCGCCAAGTCAGCAAGTCTTGGGTCTATCTGGTCACTGTTCTTCTCGTCTGAAACCAATTCCCAATCCTTCCCAGAAGAAGGAGCAGCTGTTTCGGTTGGTTTATCAGCGAACACTTGCATAGGAATCTCTACAAGAATACGCTCTTGTATCATATGAGATAAATCAATCACATCGCCAGAATACGTAAAGACATCTTCTTCATTTAAATGAGAAGGCGGCATTTCACCTTCTGGTACATAGTGAGCTTGACCCTTTATTTCATATGGCCATTCGACGTCCGCTAACGTTCGGGAACAAGGTAAAACCAAATGTCCCTTTACGACAAACTGAAATGTAAACACATTTCTATTTGCAGTTGCTGTCCCTTTTAAGGAAACAAGACTTGCGGCACGAACATCCTGGTGTTCTTTTAATTGATCTTCCAACAGTACATTTTCATCAAAATGAAGCGATTCATATCGCGCTTGTTGAAGAGCTTGAACGGTCCATTTCATGTATCCTCACCTCATAGGCAACAAAAATTATTATAAGTCTCAACGACTCGAATGTCAACCTTATTTCTTTACAGTAAAAGCCGTTTATTCCGAGCCATTATTCTTGTATAATGTAGCCAAAGACGCCTACTATGTAGTGTATCATGTGAATGTTTTCTATGCAAAAAAAGGAGGAATGTCATGAAAGCCGTTGGTCTTGTCGTTGAATACAACCCGTTTCATAACGGTCACCTTTATCATGTTGGCAAAGCAAAAGAGGACGCTGGAGCGGATGTAGTCATTGCGGTTATGAGCGGCTCGTTTTTACAGAGAGGAGAGCCTGCCCTCGTTTCAAAACATGTCAGAGCAGAAATGGCGCTTCAAGCTGGCGTTGACCTTGTTGTTGAACTCCCTTATGGCTATTCCGTTCAGACTGCTCCGTACTTTGCAGAAGGGGCCGTTCGCCTGCTAACAGCATTACAATGTGCGAACCTTCATTTTGGAAGTGAAGAAGGCGACATTGACCGATTTCTTCAACTTCTTGCTTTTATGAAGAAAAACGATCACGCTTATCAGCAACAGACAAAAGAATTTCTAAAAAAAGGCTATGCTTATCCGAGAGCGAGCGCAGAAGCATTTGCCCTCCTTCACGGTTCAAGTACGCAGCTATCGTTAAATGAGCCAAACAATATTTTAGGCTTTCATTATGTTCAACAAATAGATGCTCAAGCATCTTCCATGGAGCCATTAACAACCTTACGCATCGCAGCAAGCTACCATGATGAGAATATGGGGGAAGGAACGATTGCCAGCGCAACAAGCATTCGTAAAGCATTGTTACATAAAAAAAATGTGGAGTACGTCCTCCCTGCTTCAACAGCAAGGTTACTTGACCACTATAAACAAAGTCATGGCCATGTCCACTTTTGGGAAGACTACTTTCCTTACTTAAAGTATCAAATCCTCACGCGAACACCTGCTGAGCTGAAACAAATTGCTGAGTGTGGAGAAGGATTAGAATACCGATTAATTGAAACAGGAAGGCAAGCGAATTCCTTTTCCGATTGGCTATCACGATTAAAAACAAAACGGTATACGAAAACGAGGTTACAACGCTTATTTGTTCATTTATTAACAAACACAACGAAAGAAGAAATGGCTACAGTTCGGAGTGGTCAGGAGAATCATTATATTCGTTTGCTCGGTATGAGCGAAACAGGAAAAAGCTATTTGAATCAAAATAAAAAGTCATTCGCCTTTCCAATTGTGACACGAGAATCCGAACTAAAGCAGTTTGGCGCATTAGCCTCATTAGACCAACGAGCAACAGCCTGTTATTGGTTAACAAAACCGGGTGCTCTTCATTCTGAGGCGATGAAGCAAGAATTTCAAGTCACGCCTCTTTTATTAAAAAACAGCTAGCATTTTCATGCTAGCTGTTTTCCTTAATCATTCTGCAACGTTTCAAGAAAGGCTATTGCCTCTTCAAAAGTTTCGATCGGAACGATTTCCATATCTGTATTGATTGACTCAGCCGCTGCTCGTGCCTCTTCGTAGTTGTTTCCATTTTTCGGAACCAAGAAATAATCAGCACCCGCACGATCAGAAGCAACTACTTTCTGATTTGCTCCTCCGATTGCACCGACTTCTCCGTCCTCATTAATCGTACCCGTTCCAGCAATTTGTAATCCACTCGTTAAATCAATTTCTTCTAGCTGACTATAGATTTCTAACGCAAAAATTAAACCCGCTGACGGTCCACCAATAGCACCTGCAGCAATGTCTACTTCTGGTGAAAACGTCGCTGTCCGAACGGTCTCCACAGAGACGCCAACGCCAACACGTTCATCACCTAAGTTTAGCTCATCAGGAAAAGTCGAAAAAGCTAAATTTTTCATCAGTGTTTCATCATCCCGTTCAAATGTCATCGTAACAATGTCGCCATCAGAGTAAGCAGCTAGTAAGTCTATAAGCGCTTCACTTGTGCCTACTTCTTCCCCATCGACATGGGTAATAACGTCACCTGGTTCTAGTTGATCAGCTGCTGACATCCCCTCTGTTGTGCCAACGACATAGACACCAGAATAGTCAATCTGCACATCTCCCTTGTTCGATGCACGAAACGCAGCAATTTTTGCATCGTCCTGTGAATGTGCCATTAACAGTTGCTGTCTCTGATTGTATTCTTCGTCCGTCATTCCTGAAGGAGCTGGATTTAACGACCGAAATTCACTAAACAACGACCAGAATAGTAATGCCGGAGTCGCTTTTGCACTCCGAACCGTCGTTAACATAAACGTTCCTTCATCGTCTTTTATTCCGCCTTCAACTGTCACCATCTCTTCAACAGATTCTGCCATTCCAGGTTGACTATAATAGTAAGGAAGCTCAAAACGAACAATCAAGAAGAATACAATAATTAAAACGACCCATTTAATCCATGGAAACGACTTTCGTTTTTGTTCCATTCTTTACCTCCATTGTTTCATTCTTTCTAAGATGTCGGGTAGAAGTTCTCGACATGCTCGTTCACCTTGTTCGATTAATCGTTCGGTTTCCGAAAAATCGAGAGGGGACGAGTGTTTGATAATTGGTCGAACCATAACATCTCCCTGTTCTTTTTGTTTACGTGCTAATTCTCTACCCATTATGTCCATCGTTTGCATGACAATTTCATGAATAGAAGGAGATTGTAAATGTGAACGAAAAAAAGATACATCCACACCAAGAACAATGTCGGCTCCCATTTCACGGACAACGGATACAGGCACTCTTTCTACAACGCCTCCATCTACAAGAAGCTGATCTCCCCATTTTACCGGAACGAAAATGCCTGGAATAGACATACTTGCACGAATCGCTCTTGCCACATCTCCAGTATCGATGACCACTCTATTGCCTGTTAACAAATCTGTGGCAACGACTCGGACTTCTTTATGTAGTTGATGAAAGTGCATCTTTTTTGCTAAGAGTCGCACGAGACTTTCAATTCGATCGCCAGCGATTAAGCCTTGGCGTGATACGGTAAAATCTAAATAAAACTTATTTTTAAATAACCTTGCAAAGCGTTCCATATGTTCAATTGAATGACCAACTCCGTACATAGTAGCAACAAGAGCCCCCATACTGCTTCCTGCTAAGTAGTCCACTTTAATCCCTGCATCTTCCAACGCACGAAGGACGCCGATATGGGCAAACCCACGTGCTCCACCAGAGCCTAAAGCAAGTCCAATTTTAGGGCGTTTTGCTTCCAAAAAAGCTCCTCCTTTACTTGTAAACGAATACGGATATACGTTTTAATCTTATGGTCTAAACCTAAGTGTTATGCGTATATTTAAAAGGACATGCTTTTATCTACTCGTTATTATAAAGGAGTCCTGAACACATGCTTGAAGCGCGACAATCACCTCAACTAAAATCAGCATTATTTGCAATAGCAACCATTGTTTTCGCTTCATCTCTCGTGTTTTTTCCTAAAGAAGCGCTGGAGGCCTCGACAAGAGGGTTAGACATGTGGTGGAATGTTGTCTTTCCTTCTTTATTACCATTTTTTATCGTTTCTGAGCTTTTAATTGGCTTTGGTGTTGTCGCTTTCTTAGGCGTGCTTCTTGAGCCACTCATGCGTCCTCTTTTTAAAGTTCCGGGTATTGGTGGATTTGTTTGGGCTATGGGTCTTGCTAGCGGAAATCCAGCTGGCGCGAAACTAGCTGTTCAGATGCGAAAACTTGGGAAGATCTCACAAATTGAAGGGGAACGTCTAGCTGGCTTTACTAACTCGTCAAATCCATTATTTATTTTCGGCGCAATCGCTGTCGGTTTTTTTCATAACCCAGCTTTAGGCATGATCTTGGCACTCGCTCATTATATTGGCAACATCGTCGTCGGCTTTCTATTTCGTTTTCATGGTAAAAACATGAAAGAAGTGCCCCTCACCCGGGGACCATCATCACTAAAAATCATTGACGCTTTCTCCGCGATGCACCAAGAGCGACTAAAGGATGGTCGTACGTTTGGCAAACTAATTGGTGATGCTGTTCGCTCTTCCATTGAAACCTTACTTTTAATAGGCGGCTTTATTATTTTATTTTCTGTATTAAATCAGCTACTAAGCCTTCTTGGTATACTTTCGCTTATTGCTGCTAGTATTAGTATGTGTTTTGCCTTCATTGGCCTTTCACCAGAACTGGCATATCCATTTATTTCTGGTTTATTTGAAATTACTATAGGTGCTCAAATGATTAGTCAAACAACTGAAGCGAGCTTCTTATCACAACTCATCGTTGTTTCCTTTATTCTCGGATTTGGTGGTTTTTCGATTCAAGCACAGGTAGCAAGCATCTTAGCAGAGTCAGATATTCGCTTTCGTCCTTTTCTCTTGGCTCGTTTTCTTCAAGGATTAACAGCGGCTTGCCTTGTTATTCCTCTGTACTATCTTTTTTATGAGCCGCTAACAGATGAAGTGAGCAGTGGTGGCGTGCGTATCCCAGCCTCCATCGAACAAGGATGGCACTATTTTCTTCATGTCTCACCTTACATCACATTTAGTTTTCTTTGTTTGTTTATTTTACTAAAAACCATGCATCTAAGAAGAAATTCGTTTAGCCGTTAACGGTATACGCTTTTTTTAGTGCTTGTGCAACTGGTTCTGGTACGAGACTCGATACGTCACTACCATAACTTGCAGCTTCTTTCACAATGCTTGAGCTTACATAGCTATATTCCGGCTTTGTCATGAAAAAAAGTGTATCTACTTCTGGAACAATCGTTTTATTCATGGCTGCAATGTTTTCTTCATAATCATAATCCGTACTAGAACGTAATCCTCTTATAATAGCCGAAGCACCATTCGTTTTTGCATATTCAACGAGTAAACCTGTAAATGGTTCCACTACAATATTTGGAATGTGCGCCGTCGCTTGTTTTAAAAGAGCGACTCGCTCTTCTAGTGAAAAAAGCGGACTCTTTTTATTATTGACAGAAACAACAATGATTAACTCATCAAACTGATTAGCAGCTCGCTCAAATAAATCAACATGGCCATTCGTCACCGGATCAAAACTACCTGAGCTAACAGCTCGCCTCATAGTCATTCACCCTTTCATAAATTGTTATTTTCGTCTCTCCATATTGCTCTGTTCGAATGATTTGAAGCGTTGGAAAAGAGGCTAGTTCACTTGATGAAGCTGTTTCACATACAATGAGCCCACCTTCTTCGAGTACCCCACTTGCATCAATTTTTGCCAGCGCTTCTTTTATGTACAACTCCGCTTTTGCGTAAGGCGGATCAATAAGCAATAATTGAAACGTTTCCCCTTTACTTATTAATGCTTGGAGGCCCCTTAAACTATCATTTTTAAACACAGATGCTCGCTCACTCAAGTTTGTATGGCTTAGATTTTGACGTATCGTTTGAATAGCTGGATGTTGAGCGTCAATAAACACACACCGATCCATACCACGACTCAAGGCTTCAATTCCTAAAGCACCGCTTCCGGCAAACAAATCAAGTGCTTGTCCTCCATCAAAATACGGACCAATCACATTAAAGATCGACTCTTTCACTTTATCTGTTGTCGGTCTTGTCTGTTTCGCTGGAACTGGTTTCAACCTTAACCCACCTTGTTGACCAGAAATCACTCTCATATTCTCACCTTACCCTATCAATTAATGAATACATGTATAAAGCACGCAGCTAGCGTACATACTAAGTCTAGCAACACAGTACGTGTTGCGACAACCGCGGAGAAGACTTACATTTCCCCATAAGATCTTCCTCCGGTTTCTCCTCTCCCATTGCCATGTGAGATCATGGCAAGGCATTCTTCTTTATGAAGAATGCCTTTTTTTATCGACACACATCAAAAGTCATGATATGATGCAATCGATTCTTTCAGAAGGAAGTAGGAAAAACAAATGAACCAACGCGTTATAAAATTAGGCAATGGTTACGCGGATTTTTTTGAATTAATGGAACTTGCTGTAACCAATCAATCTCGTTTGATCGCTTGCTTCCAATTAGAAACATTAGATGACAGGATCTCACTTGGCATCGTTTTAAAACCTGCTAAGCACCCTTCTACGTTTATGCCGATCTACCTTTGCCTAGAGGGCTTTAAACGTGATAGTAAAAGAGTACACCAATTTCAAGAGTTTGCAAATCAAGAAGGTCATACGCTACATACTGTTGCGGTGAAGCCTTTGAATCTTTTCTATGATGATGAGCAGTATGCTCGCTATCTAATCGGCTTGCTTCGTTCTCAACGAGTCCTTCCACCTATGGGGTAAAAAATAAACCAGACGAGCGTCTGGTTTAAATGCCTAACTTATAATCGTATTCTTTTGCTTTATCTGGTTTAGCATCTTCAAACTCTGTATTCACAAACGGACGCATGGACGGCTTCACATCAGTTACAAAATGAAACGATTGTAGTTTATTTGTAATGTCATCTACTTTTGCTTGGTCGCAATAGAACAAAACATATTTCATTTTTTTTGATACATATTGGACATGACCAAAGCGCCGTAACTGCCTTGCATATTTTAGTGATGTAAGCCAAACAACAATCCCTTGACGACTTGGACTTATCATTTTTTATACCCCTCTTTTAAAGTTCATCCAACCTTATTTTACCACAATTTTCTTTTTTTATGCAAAAAGAATGTAGCTGCGTTAGCCGCAACTACATCCACCACCAGAACCACAGCCACCACTACAAGACATCGAGTCAAAGAATGGATTTCCAGTTGGTACTTTTATAGATGGCGAAACCATAGACGCTAAGACACCACTTAATTCATTTAGTAAGTCTTC
The DNA here is from genome assembly GCF_002019765.1 of Shouchella oshimensis. Classification (GTDB taxonomy): domain Bacteria; phylum Bacillota; class Bacilli; order Bacillales; family Bacillaceae_D; genus Shouchella; species Shouchella oshimensis. The sequence goes on along the minus strand of NZ_KV917380.1, from coordinate 1,666,861 downwards.
AAGCTCGGTCTCTGCTTTTTTAAATTGAACGACAGATTCGTCCCGATCAAGCTCTCTTTTAGCCATTCGAATATCCGCTGAAACTGTCTTAAAATCAGGGTGGTACTTACCAAACCGCTGTACTTCCTCATGAGAAATTTTCAAGGTTGTAAACCGTTCAATCTTATATTGTGCTTCTTTATCTTGATTAAGGCGATCACGCGCTTCAATATACTGGGAGAACAGTTCTGATTGAAGAATAATAGAAGCCAGTTCATCAGAAGCATTTAAAAGTTCTACCGTATCTAATGTTGCAATCACAGCTGCACCTCCTCCACTTTATTGTATCATGGGTATTTAGTAAATCGAAAGGTTTTTTTCTAATTGACAAGAACGATCAACTTCCCTATAATTCTTTCGACACGTACTGGAGGAAGCTTACATGAATCTTATTACTTTCAACCCTTTCCGCACGATAGGGATACCTGGCATCGATTATGTGAAGCCAGAAAATATGTTTAAAGAGCAAAGCCGCATTGAGCAAGCCGACCTATGTTTATTTCCAGAAAATTGGCAAGTGAATAGCCTTGTTTATGGGCTGAAAAAAAGGATTTTTCCAAGCATCGAGAGCATACACCTCGGCTACAACAAAATTGAAATGACAAGGGCTATGTGGACGGTTTGTCCTGACCATGTTCCATATACACTCATTCTAGGCTCTAGCCCAAAAACCATCCAAGATGTCCTTGAAACATTTCCATTTCCTTTCGTAGCAAAAACAACCCGTTCTTCGATGGGAAGAGGCGTATTCCTCATTCAAAATGAAGCGGACTTCCATGCTTACGCTACCAACCATGACGTTCTGTATGTACAGGAATACATCGAATCACACCGAGATTTACGTCTTTGTTTAATTGGTAATAAAGTTGTAAACAGTTATTGGCGAGAAAGCAGCGGTTTTAAGAACAATGTAGCTCAAGGGGGCGTCATGACTTTTACAGATATTCCGCAAGCAGCCATTACGCTTGTGGAAGAGGTAGCAAGCCGTCTTTCTCTTGATCACGTTGGCTTTGATGTCATTGAACGAAATGGACAGTATTATATACTCGAATTCAATACATTGTTCGGCAATCAAGGCTTTCTTGCACAGGGCATTCGCGTAGAGGATTTCATTTTTGACCACTTAAAAAGTCTGTAACGAATTAATTCGTTACAGACTGTACAGTTTCGGACACCGTATTCGAGCCCATCTTAATCATTTCCATTAACATTACCATCATGCTAACGTTATTCTGCATTCTTTCTACCCGCTGAGGGAATGTTTTCCCATAAAAATAATTCGATTCTTTTTCCATTTCCGCTAAACGCTCTGGATTTCGAGATAAATGCCGATACCATTCTGGATGATACCGCATGAACTCACGGATCTTTTGATCTTGCATCATTTTTGCGCGAATGTCTGCTCTCATAACAACTCCTTAATCTCGTCGAAACGAAAACGGGGAGTCACTTTCTGATCGACGAGTAGGTTCTTGAGGTTTTTGGAACGTTTGCATTAAGTTCTGTACATTCCCAAGTACAGAGCTAAATTGCGTTAAATGGGATTGCAAATCTTGCACATTCATCTTTTTCACTAACCCCATTAGTTGCCCAAGAAATTCTCCTGTCCCCACTGAACTTGCCTCTTCACTTGTATCACTAGTAGATTGATTTGCTTCAACACGCTCTTGTTCTTCTTGCTGACTCTCTGCTACATGCTCTTGCTGAACGTCTTCTGTATACAAGAATGGCTGCCATTGCTCATGCTCTTCTCCTAATATCGACCATTCTTCATAGATGTCTTGCAACGTACGCTTGCCATCCTTCACTTCAGTTACTAAACCAGGATGGTTTTTCACAAAGACTTTAAACTCCCGAACTGAAGGATGCAGATTGGTCGGATTCGTCATCTGTTTCATCCCCTTAATTAGACTTCTGTATGATTAGTGTATACAACAGTCTGGTCCAATGTTCATGTTTTTTTGCTATTTAATCGTGACTTTTGATAAACTAAGACGTGTGCGTAATCTAAGGAAGTGAAAAGGTGAAAACAGTGACAGTAGAAGAAAAGATCCAAGCATTTTTGAACGAAGCATCTCCAGAGGAAAAAAACGTTTTTGAACAAGTTGTTGATGGTTTTATTGCCAAACAACAAAAACAACAATTAACTTATCTATCGGGTATCACACAAGCAGAAGCATCGACTCCTTCAAAGGATACATTCTCCATCCGTGTTCCCATCACACCATTAATCCATAACCCTTTATCAATTGTTCACGGCGGTATGACGGCCACACTACTTGACTCTACAATGGGTGGTGCCGCTATGCAATCGTTACCGGATCATTTAACAGCTGTAACGTCCCAATTAAATATTCATTATATGCGACCTGGTGTTGGCGAGTACCTTGAATGTTTTGCAACAGTTGTTCATTCCGGTAAACAATTGATTGTTGTAGAAGGAAACGCCTATAACAATGAGAAGAAACTAATTGCCAAAGCAACGGGGACATTTTTCGTGATCCCGCTAAACAAATAAACGAGCTTTCTACAGATGCAATAAAAAAACGTCTTAGCGAAACCCTAAGACGTTTTTTTCATTAACCTTCAAATAAGAAGTTCTGAGTGTAATAGGCGTGGTGGACACCGACACCGAGATGAGTAAATTTTTCATGAAGCAGTACAATACGATGGCTATCACTGTTTAACCACCCTTCTACTGCTGCTATTCCGTCTACGTAGTTATAGGCGATATTTTCACCAGCATCCGTAAACAAAACGCTTCCTGCATGAAAGCGATCAGATAATGTACCAAATGTGGGTGACACGTGATCAAAATAATCATCCTTATACATATCCTTACTATGATCCAATGCAACTTTTGCTACCTCGTCAGACCAAACAAATGGTTCTAATTCAAACTTTTTGCGAATTGTGTTCGTGAGCTCAAAAATTTGTTTCTCATTCGCCTTGTCTACTGCTGCAAGTTCGGAAGAGTCTAACACTTGTTTATCCGGTAACTCATTCGTATACCCAAATGAATAAGGTTGTTGGCTTAAAAGCACTTCATTTGATAGAAGACGAACGCTTGAAAGCTGATTTGTATGCACATCCATATAGAACTGTACCCAATAGTCACCAATCTGTGCTAGAGGACGCATCTTCATATCTTGCTCAGATAGTTGAAACGTATACAGTCCTTGCTCCATTTCCAATGGTATCCGATCTTCAAACAAAAACATTCGATTCAATGCTTCATAGCTATGTTGCTGCTCACCTAAAAAGCGCTGGATCGGAGCACCATTAGCTACAACGGTAGTCACGTTTCCATCTTCAACACCAACAGTTAAATACCCATCGTCAATCGAATTATATACCCATGTATGATAGCCAAATGCAGATGGATCAATGCGGTTTGGCTCGCCTAACCACTCTAAAAGATCTTCCTCACTAGCTCCCATAAGTAAACCAATGTGCTGGTTAAATGGAAGATCTGTTTCCTCCACGACTTCATCATCCGTTAGTAAAGCAGGTGTTACCCGCGCCGCGTAGTCCATATGCAAGGACGGTTGCTTTGTTGTAAGAAACTGACCAGCTACCGGCTCTGGAGGAATTTGCCTGTAGTAATAAATGAGGATCACCAACATAACCGTTAAAACCATTAAAAGACTAAGACGCTTATTCATATCCACTGCTCCCTCCTATTCTATCGTATGTTCCTATGCTAGCTATGCATTCACCTTATTCAACTAAACCTTTCACTGTTTAAACAGACCTTCTGAAAAAGTCTGTTTAAACGTTGCATAAGAAAGCGTTTCATACTATGATTAAGAAGTGTGAAACAGCAGTTAAGGAGGAATACTTTTGAAATTCACCGAAACAGGACTAGAAAATCATCAAATTAAATTTACACTTGTACATGACTCAGCAGAATCAGTTGGCTTCGTCCACGCCGATCAATGGGATTACGAGCGCGCTATGTTTGACTACAAAATGGTGCATCACGAAGGCACATTTTACTTGCGAGTTCCCGTTTATGCCGTAAAAGGCGATATTCCTGCTCAATCCACTATCGTTCAAATTATGACTCCTATTCTAGGAAAGCATTATTATCCACATGGTGTTGAATACGAAGGGGAAACATACCCAGATGCAATTGTAGAGAAATCGAAGAAAAAGCTAGAACTATTAGCGCAACGAATTGAAAACGAACTATAAAAAGAGCTGTCCCTTGTGACGGCTCTTTTATTAATAGAATCGACTTCCTTCGTTTTAATATCTTTCTTCATTTACGTTAATAATGGTGTAAAGTCGGTATGTACCGTCTGAACCTTCAACTGTATGAAAGCGAACCTCCCGCTCTATATCTTCCACCGCATCTCCAGTCACCACACGTACATGCTCATGTGCTTCGACAAAGTAATCGCCTTCTTCTGGGTCATACCATACATCGTGAACATCTAGCGAAATGAGCTCCTTTTGTGCATTGCTTTTTTGTAAATCATCCTTTAATCGATGAAGTGCATGATAGAAAGATGTATTCGGTATCAAAAAATCATTTTCTAGACGCTCTGTTTGATTTTCGTTAATGGCAAGCAGCATCTCCGCTTTATAATCATGCACAAAAGTGGATAGCTTTTCAATCACTTCTTCATCGGTAACTTCTTCCAACTGTTCCGGTTCATTGTATCCACATGCCGCTAATACAATAAATAGAAGGAACATTGGAAGCGTTCGAATAAGTGTCCGCACAACAAACCCTTCCTGTTCGCCTGTCCTTCATTAGTATACAAAAATCCTAAAAAAAGAGGAACCTTTAATAGTAAGGTGAAATCAAGATGTAAACTAATACACCTGTAAAGCTTACGTAAAGCCAAATTGGCATTGTCCATCGTGCAATCTTTTTATGGCGCGCATTTTCGCCATTCCATGCTCTTGCAACACTTGTCAATGCAAGCGGCACAATGACAGCTGCTAACACAATATGTGTAATTAAAATGAAATAATAAAAATACTTAATGAAGCCATCAGCACCAAACGCCGTTGATTCTGCTAAAAAGTGGTGCGCTACATAGGTAAAGAGAAAGAAAGTAGTAGTCACAAATGCTGCATAGATAAACCGTTTATGGATGCGTACCTTTCCTTTTATAATGGCAATCAATGCACCTACTAAAAAAAGAAACGTAAATGTATTAAAAATGGCATTCATAAGCGGAAGAATGGTGACATCAAAAGCATCAAATCCCTCTACACCCGGTAATCCTGCTAGAATGCCAATCGCACCAATAAGCACGACAGAAATAATAATAATAGCAGGCTTGTAATTTCGTTTTTTTATTGGTTTATTAAAACCGTTGTCCATCCTTGTCACTCCTTAAACGTTCATCTGTTTCTACTAGTAGTATACTACATAAGAAACCCATCCTACACTAACCCTAGTATTTACAATCTAGTGAACATTAAACATAGACAAATCTTCTTGTCAAACTGTCACATTTAAAGATACGCTTTCAGGCGCAAAAAGAAAAACGAGTATGGCGTAACCTCCATACCCGCTTTCCTTTAACCGTGCATCCTTTTTACTCTCTAGTATTTTACAACACCAATTAGCAACATTAACGCAACAATGGTCGGCATTGTAACAAATATACCAGTGATCATAAAGACAGTTGCCCAAGCATGATCTTTATCTTTCATATGCATAAAAAACAGTAGCTGTAAAAGCAATTGAACGATCGCAAGAATTAAAATGAACGGCACCGCAAAATTATTTGGTACTAAGTCAGCACCTACAGCAACAAACGCGAGAACTGTTAAAAATAAAAGTAAGATAAACACAACAAATTGTTTCTTAATATCTCGCTTCATCTCACGTTTTTCAGCTTCCGTAAGTGAACTCTTTTCAAACGGTTTGCTTAAGTGGTCATCAGCCATATTAATAACCTCCTGCTCCCATTAAGTAAACGACCGTAAAGATGAATACCCACACGACGTCAATAAAGTGCCAGTAAAGACTTGCCACATAAAATTTAGGCGCATTTGTCAACGTAATCCCTTTGCCCCAATTGCGGATAATAAGCAAAGTGATCCAGCAAAGACCAAATAATACGTGAGCCCCGTGAAGACCAACAAGTGTGTAGAAAGCAGATGAGAAAGCACTTGTAGTAAAGCCAAATTCATAATCATGGACATAGTGCTGGAACTCATAAATCTCTAAACCTAAGAATACTAAACCAAGAAGGACTGTGATAATCATCCACGTCATCATTTTCTTAAATTGGTTTTTCTTCATCGCAAACATTGCCATGACACTGGTCATCGAACTTGTTAAAAGAATCATTGTCATAATAAAAACAAGTGGTAATGTAAAGAGTTCATCAGAAGCTGGACCGCTTCCAACACCGTTTCGTAATCCTAAATACGTTCCAAAAAAAGTGGCAAACATGATGGTTTCTCCACCAAGAAAGAACCAAAAGCCTAAAAATTTATTTTTCCCTTCAAGGGTAGCTCGCTCCGGATGAGACGGTAAGCCTTTTGTTGTATCGACTGCACCAGCCATATTATTTGCCACCTCCTAGCTTTTTAAGATCAGCTTTAACTACGCTCTTTGGAATATGATAGCCATGATCATCTTTCAATGAACGCATTGCCATGCCACCGAATGTTAACAAGCCACCAAGAGCAACAACAATCCATGGACTCACAATCGGCTCAGACATCTCTAGCATAATTAAACCAAAGCCTAGGAAATATAAACCAATTGAAATGATAACAGGTAGAATAGAACCATTCGGCATATGAATGTCATCAACTGGTTCAGCCGGTTTCATTGTGCCATCTCCGTGTACTTTCTCGTAAAACAATGGATCAAGTGAACGGATTTGTGGCGTTTGAGCAAAGTTATATTCTGGAACAGGTGTTGGTGTTGCCCATTCCAACGTACGTGCATCCCATGGATCATTGATCCCAATAACGCGCTCACCTTTAATCGCTGAGTAAACGATGTTAATAACAAGTACAATGACTGCAGCAGACATAAAGAATGTTCCAATGGTACTAATCATGTTGAATTCATCAAGACCTTGACCGCCTAAATAGGTATAAACTCGGCGAGGCATTCCCATTAAGCCAAGGAAATGTTGAACAAAGAATGTTAAATGAAAACCAATCGTGAAAAGAATAAAGAACACGATTCCTAATTTTTCATTTAACTTATGGTTAAACATCTTCGGATACCAGTAAAATAATCCAGCAAACAGTGCTAACACAATTCCGCCGACAATAATGTAGTGGAAATGCGCTACAACAAAGTACGTATCATGGTACAAGTAATCTACAGGTGCCATTGCTAGCATAACCCCTGTTACTCCTCCAAGAACGAACGTTGGAACAAACGAAGAAGCAAATAACATTGCCGTATTAAACGTAATTTTTCCGCCCCACATTGTAAAAAGCCAGTTAAAGATCTTAATACCTGTTGGTACAGCAATCGTCATTGTCGCAATCGCAAAGATTGAGTTGGCTACTGGGCCAATTCCTACTGTAAACATATGGTGAGCCCATACCATGAATCCAAGAAAGGCAATAATCATTGTGGCAAAGACCATTGCAGTATATCCGAACAAACGCTTTCTTGAGAATGCTGGAATAACCTCTGATATAATTCCAAATGCAGGTAAAACAAGAATATATACTTCTGGGTGACCAAAAATCCAGAAAATATGTTGCCAAATGACCACGTTTCCTCCTGCTGCCGGGTTAAAGAACTGGGCATCGAAAATCCGCTCTAACATAAGAAGCGCAAGTCCTGCCGCAAGTGGCGTAAATGCAAAGAGAATAAGTGTTGAAGTCACAAATGATGTCCACACAAAAAGAGGTAAGCGCATCATCGTCATTCCTGGCGCACGCATATTAATGATTGTCACTAAGAAGTTAATAGCTGAAATTAATGTACCAATACCAGAAACCTGTAAACCAAGTACATAAAAATCAAGACCAAGCTGTTCTTCATTTAACGATAAAGGAACATAAGCAGTCCATCCTGCATCTGGGCCTCCACCAAAAAACCAGCTTGTTGATAGTAATAAACCACCTGATAAGAATATCCAAAACCCTAATGCATTGACGAATGGAAACGCAACATCTCGAGCACCGATTTGAAGCGGAATCACAAAGTTCATAAATGCAAATAAGAGCGGGGTGGCTGCGAGGAACAACATGATCGTTCCGTGCATTGTAATAAATTCGTTAAACGTTTGCCCGGTTAAAAAGCTATTCTCAGGCATGATAAGCTGAATTCGCATAAAAACAGCCATCAAACCGGCTTTTAAGAAGAAAAGCGTCCCGGCAATCAAGTACATGATGCCGAGCTTTTTATGGTCAACCGTTGTTAGCCAGTCCCAAATGACGCCTTTTTCTTTTTTATAACTAGCCAATCAAGACCCTCCTTTACCCAATCTTCCTTTTAATAATCCGAATCTGTTGGACGTACTTGTAATGAACGTAAGTACGCAATTAAATCTTCCATGTCATCATCACTAATGTCATGTGGTGGCATGTTGTTACCTTGTTTTAACTCTTCAGGGTTTCGAATCCAATTCGCAAGTTCTTCATCGTTATCGATGTCGTACACGCCTGCAAATTTTTGACGATCGCCAAAGTTTGTTAAGGTTGGACCCGTTGCCATTCCTTCTCCACCGATTGCATGACAATTAATACATGCATTTTCTTGGAATACTTCATAGCCCGCTTCAGCGTTTGCAGCTGTTTCTTCAGCTTCAACGGCAAGCATATCGTCTACCCATTGGTCGTACTCATCACGCTCAAGGGCAATAACTTTGAAATCCATAAGCGCGTGGGAAGGTCCACATAATTCTGCACATTTCCCTAAATAGACACCTGGTTCTTCTGCTTGTAGCCATAAAGCATTTGACACACCAGGGATGTTGTCAATTTTGCCGCCTAGCGCAGGCACCCAAAAAGAATGGATAACATCTTCTGCATTAAGCTCAAATACAACACGCTCTCCAACAGGAATATACACTTCTTGACCTGCTGTAAAGCCTTCCTCGTAATCAAACTGCCACCAGTACTGGTGACCAGTCACGTTTATGTATACTGCATCTTCGTGTTCAGCTGGATCAGCATCAACATGGAATTCAAACGTTCCTGTTACGGTTGGAATAAATAAAATAATGAGCAATAGTACAGGAATAACAGTCCATGTAATTTCCATTGCTGTATTTCCGTGAACTTGCTTCGGTAGTTCATCATCGCCTTCTTTGCGGCGGAACTTCACGACGATAATGAAGAATATGGCAAACACGATCACTGATACAAGTGTCATAATCACTAATGACAAGATCATGTTGTCATAGATCCATTGTGCCGCTTCTCCCTTTGGATCAAGCGCAGTCAAGTTCTCTTCACCAAGACAGCCTGATAAAAAAACAAGCACTAGAGCTGCAGGTGTTAAGCGCCACAGTAGGTTTTTTAACATGTTCGATTCCCTCTCTTTCTATGTAGTTGTCTTGGTCTTTTCAAACAGCGGCGTGAATGATAAAATGGCTAGTCCGTCTATGAAACTCGAAAACGGATACAACCCTTCTTAAGCTTTACGGAATATGAGGATAAGTCACCACACATATTCTTACATTCTCCCACATATTCGATTATAACCGAAAATGTGGGCGGTTTCATCAAATTCCTTTTGTTCACATGATTTTCACATTTACAATCTTCAAAAATTGTTCGCAGCTGAAAAATTGACTTTACCCTGTACGTTTTCTTATCATGGAGAAAGTACATTATAAGACCCAATACTAACTTTATCATACTTTTTAACAAGTTTATAGAAGGAATGGTGAAACGATTGCATAAAGGACTAAAAAGATTTGGCGTATTCACCTCACTAGGTGTTCTCCTTGTTCTCATCCAAGGAGCAGTTGTAACAAATACGGGCTCTGGCGAGGGATGTGGTCAAACTTGGCCGCTTTGTTTTGGTCAAGTTATACCACTTGATCCACCACCAGAAACGGTTATTGAATTCTCTCATCGCCTAATTGCAGGAATTGTAGGGATGCTCGTTATTATCATGGCTATTTGGTCATGGCGGACACTAAAGCATTTATCGGAAACGAAATTTCTAGCAATTATTTCTGTTTTCATGATTATTTTTCAAGGTTTACTTGGAGCAGGCGCTGTTGTATTCGGTCAATCTGATCTCATTATGGCACTGCACTTTGGGTTTTCAGCTCTCTCTTTTGCATCTGTCGTCTTATTAACAAGACTTGCATTTGAAGACAGCAACCCTAAAAGACATTATGTACCAATTGTTTCTAAGTCATACAAATGGTTTGTTATTGGTACAACGATTTATTCGTATCTTGCCATTTATACTGGGGCCTACGTCAAGCACCGAGATGCAACCCTTGCTTGTTCTGGTTTTCCACTTTGTAATGGAGAGCTGATTCCCAGTGTCTTCCACGATGCAATTGCTGTGCAACTGCTACACCGAGCTGCGGCAATGATCCTTGTCACTTTACTTCTTATCTTATTTGTTTGGACATTGAAAGCTTATAAAAAACAATCCGTCCTAGTTTTCTGTTCGGTACTCACGATTATTCTCGTTGCTGGACAAGCCGCTTCCGGGATTGCTGTTGTCTTTACCCAGAATTCAACACTGACGATTGGCATTTTCCATGCGCTTTTAATTTCCCTTCTCTTTACTGTACTTTGTTACATGGTCATGCTTGTCAACCGACATAAGCAGAGCTAAAAAAGCCGCCCTTAGGCGGCTTTTTTGCTTAATAGGATTATTCGATTTCAATTAATAGATCGCCTGTAGAAATGGCTTCACCATCTCTAGCATGAACCTTTGTTACTACTCCATTTTTAGCAGCTTGAACGGTTGTTTCCATTTTCATTGCTTCGGTAATCATAAGATGATCGCCTTTTTTCACTTCATCCCCTTCAGAAACGAGTGCTTTCACAACGGTGCCAGGCATTGATGCACCAATATGATTTACATTGTTTTTCTCAGCCTTCGGTCGCAATACCGCATCTGACTTAATGTCTAAATCCAGAATGTTGACTTCACGAGGTTGACCATTTAACTCAAAGTAAACAATTCTTGTGCCATCTCGCTGTGGGTCAGAGATAGAGATTAATTTTACGATTAACGTTTTTCCTTGCTCAATTACAATCTCCACTTCTTCTCCGAGGTGTAACCCGTAGAAGAAGGTTGGCGTATCAAGTACAGACACATCGCCAAACCGTTCACTAAACTCTTCATATTCTTTAAATACTTTTGGATACAGCAAATACGATAGAACGTCATGACTGGTCACTTGACGATCAAGCTCTTTAAACAGCTGCTCGCCTACTTCTTTAAAATCAACGGGCGCAAGTGCTGCACCAGGACGTCCTTCAATCGGGGTTTTACCTTTTAGTATAATTCGTTGAAGTTCCTCTGGGAAGCCTTGATATGGTTTACCAAGCTGGCCTTGGAAGAACTCGACTACTGAATCAGGAAAATCTAAGCTTGCCCCTTTTTCATAAAGATCTTCTTCTGTCAGCTCATTTTGTACCATATAAAGAGCCATGTCACCTACAACTTTAGAAGAAGGTGTTACTTTCACAATGTCACCGAACATGTCGTTTACTGTGCGGTACATTTTCTTCACTTCATTCCATTTCTCATACAGTCCTACCGCTTTTGCTTGCTGCTGTAAATTACTGTATTGACCACCAGGCATTTCGTGTTCATACACCTCTGTATGTGGTGCATTCATACCGCTTTCAAACCCTCTATAAAACTTACGTGTATCATACCAAAATTGATCCAGCTTCTCATATGTCTCAATATTCATTTTCGGCTGACGATCCGTTCCAGCAAGGGCATAATAAAGGCTGTTTGCACTTGGTTGAGATGTTAAACCTGCCATTGAACTAACAGCAACGTCAACAATGTCCACACCTGCTTCTACTGCACGGGCATATGAGAATACACCGTTACCGCTTGTATCATGCATATGGAGATGAATTGGAATATCAATGGTCGCTTTTAACTCACTAACAAGCTGGTACGCCGCTTCGGGTTTTAACAACCCTGCCATATCTTTAATCGCCAAGATATGAGCACCTGATGCTTCGAGTTCTTTCGCCATCTTTTTATAGTAAGGTAAATCGTATTTAGTTTTATTTTTGTCTAAAATATCTCCTGTGTAGCACACTGCTACTTCTGCTACTTTCCCACTTTCACGAACCGCTTCTATTGCTGGTTTCATTGCTTCAACCCAGTTCAAGCTATCAAAGATACGGAATACGTCAATTCCTGCTTCAGCTGATTTTTGAACAAAATCATATACTACATTATCTGGGTAGCTCGTGTATCCAACTGCATTGGAAGCACGAAGCAACATTTGAAATAAGATGTTTGGCGCTTTTTCCCTTAACACGAGCAGTCGCTCCCAAGGGTTTTCATGTAAGAAGCGCATTGCTACATCAAAAGTAGCACCGCCCCACATTTCAAGTGAGAATAAATCAGGTAAAAGATGAGCAGTTGGCTCTGCCACTTTCTTCAAGTCATGCGTTCGCACACGAGTAGCCAGTAAAGATTGATGTGCATCTCGGAATGTTGTATCGGTTAATAGAACGTCTTTCTGTTCATTGACCCACTTAATCAATCCTTCAGGTCCTTTTTCATCCAATAGCTGCTTGGTTCCTGGCTTCACTTCGTCAAGACGATTATAGGCAGGCAAGACCGGCGCATCAAACACCGGCTTTTCTCCTTTTTGTAAGCCTGGATACCCGTTCACAACTGTTTCTCCAATAAAAGACAGCATTTTCGTTCCACGGTCTTTAACCTTTGGAAAGACAAATAATTCTGGTGTTTGGTCGATAAAGCCTGTATTGTATTCCCCATTTAAAAACTTCTTATGGGTCACGACATTCTCTAAAAAGGCTATATTCGTTTTAATGCCGCGGATACGAAATTCACGAAGATTACGTACCATTTTTAACGCAGCATCTTCAAACGTCAATGCCCACGTAGACACTTTTACAAGTAAAGAATCATAGTGCGGACTAATAACTGCACCTTGGAAGCCATTCCCTGCATCTAAACGTACACCAAAACCACCACTAGAACGATACGCATTAATTCGTCCTGTATCTGGCATAAACCCATTAGCTGGATCTTCTGTTGTTACCCGTGATTGAATTGCATACCCGAATAAATGAATATCCTTTTGTGCCGGGATATTGATCTCTTTTTCATGTAATTTATACCCTGCTGTTATCTTTAGCTGAGATTGGACAATATCGATTCCTGTTACCATTTCCGTAATCGTATGCTCAACTTGTACACGAGGATTTACTTCAATGAAATAAAACGCCCCATCGTCCGTCACAAGGAATTCTACCGTTCCCGCGTTCACGTACTGGATGTTTTCCATCAGCTCAACTGCCGCTTGGCAAATATTCGTTCGTACTTCATCCGTTAACGACACACTTGGTGCGATCTCCACTACTTTTTGATGTCGACGCTGTACGGAACAATCTCTTTCATGTAAATGAACAATATTGCCATGCTTGTCCGCTAAGATTTGAACTTCAATATGTTTAGGACGTTCGACAAACTTCTCTACATACACTTCGTCGTTCCCGAAAGCCGATTTAGCTTCTGATTTTGCCCGATCATATGCTTCTTTTAATTCTTCTTCAGCGCGAACAATTCGCATTCCTCGACCACCGCCGCCTAAAGAGGCTTTAATAATAAACGGATACCCATGGTCTGCTGCAAAAGATTTCACTTCATCTAAGTCATTAACCGGTCCATCACTACCAGGAATAACAGGTAAGCCAGCTTTAAGAGCTTGTTCTCTTGCTTGAATCTTGTCACCAAACATCTCTAAGTGCTCCAGCTCTGGACCCACGAATAAAATACCTTCTTCTTTACAACGTCTGGCGAATTCAATATTCTCTGACAAAAAGCCATAGCCTGGATGAATGGCATCAACATCATTTGCTTTAGCGGTCGCAATAATATCTTCAATATCTAAATATGCATCAATTGGCTTTTTTCCTTTACCAACTAAGTACGCTTCATCTGCTTTATAACGATGAAAAGCTCCTGTGTCTTCTTTCGAATAAATGGCAACCGTGCGAATGTTTAATTCTGAACATGCTCGAAAAATACGAATAGCAATCTCTCCACGGTTCGCTACAAGAACTTTCTTAATTGTATGTAATCCATTCATCTCCTTATTCCCTCTCTCCATTTTTTCTCTTTACTTTGACTGATTTCTCTAAATTTCGCAACTAATATGCACAAATTTGATTTCAGAAAAACCGGGCGCATCTGCGTCCCGGTTTTATGTTACTTTAGAGAAGAATCATGAAGTAAAGCTAGTTTTCGTTCTAACTCACTCAAAATTCCCTTCCCTTTTTCTTCTTCAACAAGCCCAAGTCGAATGGCAAAATCAATTTCCCTTGATAAACCAAACATTCTTGTATCTAAAACCTCTTCGTAGAGGGGGCATTGCGGCATTGTCAAGTTTTCAAGCTGAACCTCAATTAGTTGACGGATTTTTTCCGCATCCTCTTGAAGTAAACTATATGCTTTTTCACTTTGGCTTGTCACAGCATGTAACGTCAAATTATCCCCTCCTCGTCTGAGTTCATATCCTACTTCCCATAGTATAGGTGTTTGACGGAAAATGCAATCATTTTCATTGTACGAGATAAGTTTCCAATCGTGACAAATGTCGAATGAAGGCGTATACTTTTCTCTATCGTACATAGTTTTGGAGGGATTCCATGCAAGAATTTGTGTTTTTCATTTCTGGTAAAGTAAAGAAACCACTTACTATCGATCCTACCGTTTGGATTTTTGATGAACGAAAGATTGATTTAACAACATTCTTTGAATCAAATTTGCAGCTAGAAGAAGAAAATGATTTAATTCATTATACTCAAAAGATCTCTCAACAATTTGATAAGGAAATGCTTGAAGGGTCAGAGCCACCTAATCCAAATCGAGATTCGAACCGCATTAAATATAACCGTCAAGAATTAATAAACGGTTCTTTTGGAATGCCTTTACGTTCATTCATTCGTAATGCCGCTCCTTATGAGGATGCACAATCCATTGTCGTTGAAACTACGGAAAATCAACACGTAACACTTCCAATAGAGAAAGCTGATTATTTAATTGCTGCATTCTCGGATAATGGTAAGCCTCTACATAAAGATGGACCTGTACACCTTTATGTAGCTGACGGCGTTAGTCAAACAGCGATTAAACGCGTAAAGCAGCTATCATTCATTTAAAGTAAATCGGCTGCAAGCTGTGCAAGTGCTGAGCGCTCACCTTTTACTAGCTTTATATGACCGCTCAGCGCTTCATTTTTAAACGTCTCTACTGCGTATGTTAAACCATTTGTATATTCATCAAGATACGGATGATCGATTTGTTGAGGATCTCCCATTAATACAACTTTGCTTCGTTCTCCTACACGAGTCAGTATGGTTTTCACTTCATGCTTTGTTAAATTTTGAGCTTCATCAATAATAATGTATTGATCGGGTATGCTTCTTCCTCTAATATACGTTAATGCTTCCACTTGGATAGAGCCAAGGCCAGCAAGAATGCGATCAAGCTCTCCAGGCTTTTTCGTATCAAACAAAAACTCTAGATTATCATAGATTGGTTGCATCCATGGTTTTAACTTCTCTTCTTTTTCTCCGGGTAAATACCCAATGTCTTTTCCAAGAGGCACGATCGGTCTTGCAACAACCAGCTTTTTATAAAGATGCAAATCTTCCGTTTGTAAGAGCCCAGCCGCTAGTGATAGTAACGTTTTGCCTGTACCCGCTTTTCCTACTAATGTGACAAGTGGCAAGTCATTTCGTAACAACAATTCGAAAGCCATTTTCTGCTGTGCATTTCGTGGCTTTATCCCCCATATGTGTTCATGCTCACCAATTAACGGTTTAATTTTTTTACCAAGTAAATCGACTTTACCAATTGCGGAACTAGAAGTTTGTGAATAATCCTTTAAAATGACAAATTGATTCGGATAAAGATGCTCTACCTCTAATTTGTCCACTGCAATTTCACCGTCTTTATAAAAAGCCGTAATCACAGCTTGATTTGTATAGCAATCCTTGTAGCCGCTATATCCTTCGTCACTTTCGATCACCCGATCATTTAGGAAATCTTCCGTTAACAAATCAAACGAATCTGCTTTTACCCGTACAAGAGCATCTTTGCTTACAAGAACGACATCTCGTCCGTTCGCTTTTTCCTTTTCTTCATTTTGTAAATTAAGTGCAACCGCAATAATACGGTTATCATTAGTCATATCTGCAAAGACATGCTTTAAATGTTGGAAGGAACGATGATTTAGTTCAACTCGAACTGTTCCTCCTTCGTGTAGCTTTACTCCTTTATGAAGCTTACCTCCTTCTCTTAATTGGTCAACTATACGAGCAATCATTCGTGCATTTCGACCAACCTCATCCATATTTTTCTTTTTTGAATCCACTTCTTCTAGCACAATTGCCGGAATAATAACCTCATGAGGCTGAAACTGATAGATTGAATAAGGGTCTTGTAACAATACATTCGTATCAAGAACATACATTTTCTTGGCATTAGTCAAAAAAACGCCTCCTAAGTAAGTGCGTTATATATTTGCCTTTCAGTAGAAGCAAGCTTCCTCTCTACTTAATCGTATGAAAAAAGCGCACAACTTAGACGAAGGATTATTGATTATTGTAGGAGTTTCTTTTTGCTCTATTATTCGATACACTAGATGTACCATATGGGTAAAGTGAGGTGTCTGTCTTTAAGACGACAAAATGAAAGTACAATGCGTAATATGCGACTGTATTGAAGATATTGATGACTATAGTGTCATTGCCAAAAAACTCCGTAACCGACCAATTCATACGTACATGTGTAGCAGCTGCCAACAACGGATTGCAAAACGAACAGATGAACGTAAAGCTACCGGCAGTTTCTCCGTTCCACATACACAAAAAGAAGAGAGCGATTGGCCTTAACCAACGCTCCCTCCATTTTCTTCTGATCTCGCTTTTTCTTTTCGGTGCATAAACAAACGAAATCGATAAATACCTAGCACAAGTGCTGAAATGGCTAAAACCGCCATTATTGGTGCCCCAAAAACAAATTCCAAAAACCATAACCCAAAGCTTCCAATGATCAGCATGACATAAACGACAATCATTTTAAGAACAGGTAGTTTTCGCGCAAACCCTAAATTAAAAACAAGAACTGTGAGCAACGTCGTAGCGATAAATGCGACAAAGCCAATCCACGGTTGCTCATAGGTAGCCTGCATAAGCCAAGATAGGTTTTCAACAGGTACCATCTCTTCACCGTTTCGCATAATCCTGCCCCCCTTCGTTCATCTTAAGATTTCGAAGCTAGCTTACGACGTTTTTCTTCTCTTTCACGCTCTGATTTATTTAAAATTTTCTTCCGCAAGCGAATGGATTCAGGCGTCATTTCACAATACTCATCGTCATTTAAATATTCCAATGCTTCTTCAAGAGTTAATATTCTTGGACGTTTCATTGTAACCGTCTGATCTTTCGTTGCTGAACGAACGTTCGTTTGTTGCTTCATTTTTGTAATATTAACCGTTAAATCATTTTCTCGGGTATGCTCTCCGACGATCATACCTTCATAAATTTCTGTACCAGCGTCAAGGAAAATCGTTCCTCGATCTTCAACACCCATAATACCGTATTGAGTTGCTTTCCCAGTTTCCATTGAGACAAGCACACCTTGACGACGACCACCAACGTGACCAGCAACCATTGGCTGATACGAATCAAAGGAATGGTTAATAATACCATATCCGCGTGTTTGTGTTAAAAATTCCGTTGTATAACCGATTAACCCACGAGCAGGAACTAAGAAGTCCAATCGTACTTGTCCTGTTCCAGTGTTTGTCATGTTAACAAGTTCACCTTTACGCTCACCAATTGATTGCATCACCGCACCTTGGTACTCTTCCGGTACATCAATTTGGACACGTTCAACAGGCTCACTTCGAACCCCATCAATGTCCCGAATGATAACTTCTGGTTTAGACACTTGAAGCTCGTACCCTTCACGACGCATATTTTCAATAAGAATGGACAAGTGAAGTTCGCCACGACCAGAAACCACCCATACATCTGGTGAATCTGTGTCTTCAACACGCAAGCTTACATCTGTTTCTAATTCAGATTTAAGACGCTCTTCTAGCTTACGACTCGTCACGAATTTCCCTTCTCTTCCTGCAAAAGGCGAGTTATTGACTAAGAAGGTCATTTGCAATGTTGGTTCATCAATTCTAAGGGTAGGAAGAGCATCTTGATGGTCAATCGGACAAACCGTTTCACCAACGTTAATTTCTTCCATTCCAGAGACAGCAATAAGATCGCCAGCTTTTGCTTCCTCAATTTCCACTCGCTTTAACCCGAGGAAACCAAATAATTTGGTTACACGGAAATGTTTAACCGAACCATCAAGTTTCATTAATGCCACTTGTTCGCCGACTTTCATTGTTCCTCTAAAAATTCGTCCAATTCCGATACGACCTACATAGTCGTTGTAGTCTAGTAACGTAATTTGGAATTGAAGTGGCTCATCGCTATTATCAACCGGCGCAGGAATTGACTCAATAATCGTATTAAACAAGTCTTTCATTGAATCCTCTTGTTTATCAGGCGTTAAAGAAGATGTTCCATTAATGGCTGATGCGTACACCACCGGAAAATCAAGCTGATCTTCATCTGCACCTAAATCAATAAATAAGTCAACCACTTCATCTACCACCTCAGCTGCTCTCGCTGCCGGACGGTCAATTTTGTTTACAACGACAATAGGCGTTAACTTTTGCTCAAGCGCTTTTTTCAGAACAAAGCGAGTTTGAGGCATACAGCCTTCATACGCGTCAACGACGAGCAATACACCGTCAACCATTTTCATAATACGCTCAACTTCACCGCCAAAATCAGCGTGACCAGGCGTATCCATAATATTTATGCGCTTATCCGCGTAGTTGATCGCGGTATTCTTTGCTAAAATGGTAATGCCTCGCTCTTTTTCCAAAGCATTTGAATCCATCGCGCGCTCTTGAACAGTTTCGTGCTGCTGGAATGTGCCAGATTGTTTTAACAATTCGTCAACCAAGGTTGTTTTTCCGTGGTCAACGTGAGCGATAATCGCAATATTTCTTATATCTTCACGTACATTCATTCTATTCTCTCCTTTATTTCCTCCATAGAGATGTTCAACTGTCTAAGTATAGCATAAAGTTGTTTCAGTTCCTATTTTATTTCAAAAACAGCTTCTCACGAAAAAATGTTTCCCATTTTGTCACACGTAACCCTTTCCCTCGTAGTGAGAAAGCGGTACACTATTTAATAGTGAATAGAGGGGGTAAGACGATTTTGAATAAAGAAAATGTGATATTCCTAACACTATCCATTATAACGGTATTGTGTATTATGGGGATTGGCGTCGCTGTTGCGGAACGTAGTCTTCTAATTGCTGTTGTCTCAATCGTTGGAATCGTTGTCTCCATGGGACTTGGATTTGGATTAAGAAAAAAAAACGTGAATAGCCAAAATTAAAATGTAAAAAAGGAGAGCCATTAATGGTTCTCCTTTGTTCGTCTTTTTACAATACTGTTGGTCGCTTCTTCCAAAGGACGAATAATAGCACTCACATCCTGATGGCCGTATTTTTCTTTTGCATGAGCAACTTTTTCCGCTCCTACTTTCACAACATCAAGGGGCATATTAAGCTCTTCAGCTAGTCCTAAAGCTAGTTTAATATCTTTATCTAACAAATTAATGGAGAATCTGGCATCGAAGTTCCGATCCAAAATGGCATCAACGGCCCAATCCATACTTTTTGAAAACCCAGCACTTCGCTTAATAACGTCATACGCAATAGCAGGGTCTACTCCTGCTTTTTCAGCCATTACATAACATTCTGCTAATGCCGACTGGTGCACACCTATTAACATATTGTTTAATAGCTTTACAGTTGTTCCACTTCCGACTTGACCTACCCGAATGATATACTCACCAAACGCTGTTAAAACTTGTTGTACCGGTGGAAACACTTCTTCATCGCACCCACACATAATGGTTAATGTACCAGCTTCGGCTCCCATTGGTCCTCCACTAATTGGTGCATCGACGAAGGCCGTTCCCTTCTTAGCGCTTTCTTGATAGCACCACTCGTTTGTAGCAGGATTGACAGTTGAATGGTCAATAATGACTTTGCCTCTTGAAGCACCAGCAAGCAGACCCATTTCCCCATCGTAAACGTCTTTTATTGAATCAGGTGTTGGTAAACAAGTCATTACAACGTCAACGGTTTCTATTAATGCTTTAGGCGTTTCTTTTTCGAACGCTCCAAAAGCAAGAGCTGTTTCAATCGGTCCTCTACTTCGACTAACCACATACGTTTCATAACCTGCTTCAACAAGGTGTCTAGCCATCGGTAGCCCCATCGTACCAAGTCCAATAAACCCTACCTTCATTGCGATCCCTCCTGCAACTGCTGAACGACGATTTCATGCAATTGTTTCTTTGCAGCGATTACCGTACCTTTCTCAAGAAATGAAAGATCTTCATTCGTAAATCGAGTCGCTTTACAGCCAGCTTGTTCTAACAGTACCGCCCCACCTGCATAATCCCAAGGTGATAGATTAAAGCTTATATAAGCGTCCATGCGATCAACTGCAACATACGCCATTTCAAGAGCAGCCGAACCGTAGGATCTTGTGCCACGACATTTTTGTGCTAGCTGCACTAATTCCGGTTGATAGGCTCGATCTTCAAGTAGCCAATTTGAATTTACACCAAGTATAGCTTCATGAAGCGGCCTCTCTGTTTGTTTCGTCACTTTCTTCTCATTTACAAACAAACCCTCTTCATCATTTGCGTGAAATAACTCCCCTTTCATCACATCGTAAACGATTCCAATCTTACCTACACCGTTTTCGTATATACCGATCGAAATGGCAAAATTCTGCTTCTGATGAACAAAATTCATCGTCCCGTCAATAGGGTCGACAATCCAAACGATTCCTTCTAAGTCCTCAATACCCTCGCTTACCCCTTCTTCTCCGAGAAAACGATGGTCAGGAAACGTACTTGTAATTCGGTTATACAGAAATGCTTCTGTCGATTTATCAACATCGGTTACAAGATCATCAGGATTTGATTTTGTCTTAATTTGAAAGGATCCTTCTAATGCTTCTTTAATGGACTCTCCAGCTTCTATAACCCACTCTTTTGCGTACTGTTCAATTTCTTTCCACGTTGGTTGCATCTTGACCTCCTACATGCTTCATTCCTCTTTATTATCGCACAAACAAATTTGAATACAAAGTTCTGTACCTTCAAAAAAAGAAAAAGTACAAAAATGTACTTTTTCTTTACTATTCTTGAAGACTTAGCCATTCTTGTCTAAATTCATTTAACAATGCTTTACTATGAGTAATCCTGTCACTATCTTCCGCCACTAGTGCATCATATAAGGTCATTAATTGATAATCAATTTCAAGGCGCAAGACGGACAAACGATTTTCAGGTTCAAATGAATGAAAGGACGGAAGAACTTGTTTCATCTGCGACTCTCCTTTTGTACTCAAGGTACATGTTTTTAATTTTCAGATATTATAACATAAAACAGGGGTATCGACTAGTCATTTCTTAAATCTCTGGCAATTGATCTTTCATAAAAAATTCGCTAAGCTTACGGTAAAGAAAAAAAAGGAGCTTTTTCTCATGACAAAAGTTGGTTTTTCTACTGAAGATTTTAATACATTTACGATAGAAGGGCTAGAACCACGTATGGAGGCTATTCGCTCTTCAATTCAGCCAAAATTTCAGCTTATCGGCGAAGAACTTCGGTTGTATGTAGAATCGTTGCTTAATCAAGATATGCATCTGCACATCGCTCAACATGCAAGACGGACAACAAATCCACCAAAAGATACTTGGTTAGCTATTGCAGCAAACAAACGTGGCTACAAAAAACACCCTCATTTTCAAGTTGGTTTATTTGACGACCATCTCTTTGTATGGCTGGCTTATATTTATGAACTACCAGGTAAACAGGACATTGCAAAGCTCTTTCTTGAAAACGAACACGACATGAAAGAGACTGTTCCCGATTCATATATGGTGTCTCTTGACCATACAAAGAAACAAGCTGAACCATTTCAAACCCTTGATCTTACCGCTTCACTTGAACGCTTTCGAGACGTAAAAAAAGCAGAGTGGCTCGTGGGACGTCATTTCTCTGCTTCTGACCCCCTTGTTCAAGATGGTGAAGCTCTTATGACTGAATTAAAACACACTGTTCAAACACTCGTTCCTCTGTACAAGCTATCGTACACTGCTCTTCAATAAGGTATTTGTTCATTTAAAGGATAGCACATTAAAGAGGCTGGGACATAACGAAAAGTAGTATTTGAAAAGACGAATAGTCTAAAATATGCTGAGTAGCACCGCTACAGGAGAATCCTTCGCTTTCCGGGGACACGGCCTCAGCCTCCTCCGTGGAAAACCGCCACTCCAGAGTCTTCAGACACGTGCTGATCCCCCAGGAATCTTCGGGTTCTCCTTCCGCTCATTTTCATATAAAACAAACGACGAACGTTCCTATTTTCAGGAATGTTCGTCATTTTTGTCTGTCTATCTACTTTTGTCCCAGCCTCTTTCTCCAAAGCTAATTCACACTATATTGTTTTCTACAAAGTTGTTGTCCACTAATTAGCGGAATCATTTAAGCTTGAATCTTGCCCTCTTGCTCATTTGCCTGCTTAACTACTTTGTAGCAGGACAAGTTTAATTGCTCGTCTACATCTTTAAATAATTGTTTCTCTTCTGCTTTTGATGGGACAACATGCTTGAAAGCACGATAAGCACTTTTAAGCACACTAGCGTCAACACCCTTTTCTTGCGTTTGTGCAATAAGGTCAAAAAACTCCGCTACTACAACAATCTCTTCTTGACTCCACTCATAACGAATTGGAATATTCATTCTTTCTCACCCTTTCAATTTTTAATAGGCAAATCTGCATTCATTTGCTATACTCTTCTTGTTTGCGTAAATCAAAAACGCATACGTGCATAAGAAATGAGGTGTTCGTTTCATGGAACTGAACCAACAAAAAACGCCATTATTCACAGGGCTTAAACAATATGCAAGCAAAAATCCAACGCCATTTCACATTCCAGGTCATAAAAAGGGTCACGGAATGGATCCTTCTTATCGAGAATTTATAGGGGAAAATGCATTGTCAATTGATTTAATTAATATTGCACCTCTAGATGATCTCCATCATCCACATGGCTTTATCCATGAAGCTCAGCAGCTCGCTGCACATGCTTTCGGTGCAGATTATACCTTTTTTTCTGTCCAAGGCACAAGTGGTGCAATTATGACAATGATCATGAGCGTTTGTAAACCAGGTGACAAAATTATTGTTCCCCGTAACGTTCATAAATCCATCATGTCTGCCATTATTTTCTCTGGAGCGCTTCCAATATTCGTTCACCCAGTAATTGATCGAGCTCATGGAATAGCTCATGGCGTGACGACTACATCCATTCAACGGGCAATTGATGCTCACCCGGACGCTAAAGCCGTTCTTGTTATAAATCCAACCTACTATGGGTTTGCATGTGATTTAAAAGAGATTGTGACTATTGCCCATGCCGCAGCGATCCCTGTTCTTGTCGATGAAGCACATGGGGTTCACACTCATTTCTCTAAAGAACTACCCATTAGTGCTATGGAAGCAGGCGCTGATATGGCAGCAACGAGCGTTCATAAACTTGGGGGATCCTTGACACAAAGTTCGGTTTTAAATGTTAAATCTGGACTTGTCTCTGTCGATCATACCACTGCCATTATGAGCATGTTAACGACCACATCGACGTCGTATATTTTGCTTGCCTCACTCGATGCTGCTCGAAAGCATTTAGCAACAGAAGGGGAAAAAGAACTAAAGCGGGTCATAGCTTTAGCTCATTCTGCTCGTAAACAATTAAATGAAATAAATGGACTTCATTGCATTGGGGAAGAGTGTTTAACCTCTTCCGCTACATTCGCCCATGACCCTACTAAGCTGTTCATTTCGTTAAATGAACTTTCAATTAGTGGTTACGAAGCAGAAGTATGGCTAAGAGACCGTTACGGTATTGAGGTAGAACTATCCGATTTATATAATATTCTCTGCATTATTACCCTAGGCGATGATCAAGCGAAAATTGATTTATTACTAACAGCTATGACCGAACTTGCTGCGTCATTTCGACAAACAGACAAACAATCCATTTCGTTGTCTGTAAAAGTTCCAGATATTCCAACGCTCGCCATTTCACCACGAGATGCCTTCTATTCACAAACGGAATTTGTTTCATTTGATCAATCAGCTGGACGCATTATTGCCGAATTTATTATGGTTTACCCACCTGGAATTCCTATACTGAGTCCAGGAGAATTAATTACGCAAGAAAACTTAGAGTACGTAAAAGAAAATATGAAAGCAGGATTGCCTGTACAAGGTCCAGAAGATCAAACCCTTGCTTTTCTAAAGGTCATTAAGGAGCAGTCTGCTATCCAATAAAAAAACAACGTAGCTTTGAGCTACGTTGTTTTTTGTTGGTTTAATTTTGAGACGAAGAAGGTTTTGCGGATTTTGATTCACAATGCGTACAGTTCGATACAGAATAAAGACGGCTCACTTTCTCTCCCTCAAAGTGGCCTAGTGCCTGACTGCAAACTTGACAAATAAATGTTCCCACAATACATCCTCCTCATAAATTGTAATCGCTTACGTCTTTGTACTTCTATAATAGTATGTATTATTATAGTCGTCAAGGGGTAATTAGTGTGACATAATTATTTTAAAATGTTAACATATTTATAGTTTTAATGGCATACAGTTAATGTTTAAGCATTATGTGGAACAGGGCATACTTTTTCATTTGGTAAGCTTGTCGTTAGACGTTTAACAAAAGACGATCACTACTTAAAAGTAGTGATCGTCTTTATGTTTATTTCAATTGCGCTGGATTAAGAAGTCCATACCCTTTATCACGTAAGCCATTCACTATCTCTTCAAGACCTTCATTTGTCCACTCACGGTCATGCATTAATAAATTACCCCCATTGCCTAGCTCTGGCGCATTTACCATAATATCTGCAATCGATTCTGCCGTCATATAGTTACTGTCCCAATCATATCCATACGTCCAGTTCATTAAGGTCATGCCTTCTTCTTCAACGATCTCTTTTGTAAAATCAGTATTTACCCCAAATGGCGCTCGGAAAAATCTTGGTCGTTCTCCAATGATTTCTTCTATCTGATCATTTAAGCCAACGATTTCTTCTCTTTGCTGCTCTTCTGAAATCTCACCTAGATTCGGGTGGGACATAGTATGGTTGCCAATTTCAAAGCCCATCTCATGAATTTGTACCAATTGCTCCGCTTTTTCATCTGTATTAATAAAATGGCCATTTACAAAGAAAATTGCGGGAGCATCTAACTCTTTCAACGTTTTCGCCATTTCTACTCCATGTTTATCTGGTGCATCATCAATTGTTAACAAAACAACTTCTGGGTCTGCCTCGGTTCCTTCAATCGGTTCAACCGTCCACATAGCTGGATTAATTTCATAAACAATTTCAACTTCTTCTCTCTCAGGCTCATCATCTAAAGCCTCGTTTTCTTCTTCATCTTCCTGAACGTCATCAACTGTTTCGTTATCTTCTGTTTGTTCAGGTTCATCTGCATCGGTAGTTTCAGATGAGCCTTCCTCATTTGAACCACAAGCTGAAAGTGCCATTAGACTTACAGCAGGTATCAAAAGCCATTTCTTCATTTCATAGACCCCTCTCAACAATTTCTTGTCTCATCGTAACATTTTCTTCCTTATTTCGACAGCATAAAAAGGGGAAAGGCCAATATTCATCAAACCGTCAAATGCATAAAATAATTTTCTTCTCCTATACTAAAAAGGCGTTTATGACTTGCTGTGGTAGGGTATTAATAACTGTTGTTACAATCGAGGCGACTGGCACATTGAAAAAATGTATGCTATGATTTTGTCTTGCTTAAAAATGAAATTTCTTTGGAAAGGTAGACAATCACTATGAAGCAAACAACGTCCGTATTTTATATTTCAGTCATTGTTGCACTTGCATTCATTTTTTGGGGTGTTGTTTTTCCAGAAAATATGCTAAATGTAACCGAAAGAATTCAAGGATTTATCTCAACCGAACTAGGATGGTTTTACTTACTTTCAGCAACCTTCTACGTAGCTGTCGGTATTTATTTAATCGTAAGCCCATTTGGTAGTATTCGCTTAGGGAAGCCTGATGAGAAACCAGAATATACATATTTAACTTGGTTCGCATTTTTATTTACTGCTGGTATGGGAATCGGTCTTGTCTTCTGGGGTTCCGCAGAGCCATTATCTCATTATTTCACACCTGCTTCTGCCGACCCAGCTACACAGCAAGCCGCAGCAGAAGCGATGCGCTATTCTATATTTCACTGGGGAATTCATCCTTGGGCCATATACGCTGTTGTCGCGTTAACACTTGCTTACTTTCAATATCGAAAAGATGAACCGGCACTCTTTAGCTCTACCTTTCGTCCTTTAATTGGGCATCGCGTTACTGGTCCAATCGGAAAAACCATTGACGTATTTGTTGTTTTCGCAACGATCTTTGGAACAGCTACATCTTTAGGGTTTGGAGCTGCACAAATTACAGCTGGTCTTATTTATTTATTCCCTTCCTTGGGAAGCATTGACTACAATATTTTTCAAATTGTTGTTATTTTAATTGTTACTATTCTATTTTCTATTTCTGCAACTACAGGAATTGATAAAGGGATTCGCATCTTAAGTAATCTGAATGTACGTCTTGCCATACTATTGATGGCTTTTATACTTCTACTTGGACCAACTAGCTATATTATGGGCGTATTTACACAAGGTATTGGAAGCTACGTGCAAAACTTCTTTGGTATGAGCTTCAGTATGGATGTTTATGATCCAGACTCTTCTTGGGTACAAGACTGGACGCTATTCTACTGGGCATGGTGGATTTCTTGGTCACCATTTGTTGGAGCGTTTATTGCACGGGTATCTCGTGGACGTACCATTCGCGAATTCGTTATTGGCGTTATTGCCTTGCCTTCACTGTTTGGGGCATTTTGGTTTAGCGTATTCGGCGGCTCAAGCATTTACTTCGAGAATCGCGGTGGCGGCCTCTATGAACAAATGGACGCAGGCGGAACGGAAATGGCTTTATTTGCTTTACTTGAACAATTTCCACTCACCTTCTTCGTTGCGTTAATTACTGTTCTATTGATTGCATCCTTCTTTATTACATCTGCTGACTCAGCAACGGTTGTACTAGGCATGCAAACAACAGGAGGTAATTTAAATCCTCCAAATGCTGTAAAATTAATTTGGGGTCTTATTATTGCTGGTACAGCTGGCGTACTCCTCGTTACAAGTGAAGAAGGTTTAGATGCTTTACAAACTGCATCCATTATCGGGGCGTTTCCATTTGCAATTATTATCATTCTCATGATTGTTTCGCTCTTTAAGGAACTACGAAATGAAAAAGAAACGTTGAACGTGAACCGAGAACGATTACGCCAAGAACGTCTTGCGCTTCGTAATGATCGTGAGCGAGTTAAACGTGAACAGCAGCTATTAAAAAAAGAACGTCGTCGTCTTCAAAAAAACAATGAAGAGATGGAATCAAACAAGAAGAAGAAAAACTAACTTTGGAATTTGGAATCGTGGTCGCCTTACAAGATCTTTCTTGATCTGTAAGGCGGCTTTTTTATGTGTTGAACGTAAACGTTACTTCCCCTCCTTAACAAAACCGTAAAAAGATTAATAAATGGACGTTTTTTTCCTATAAATGGTGGGTAAAGAGTACAAATGGAAATTACTGATAAAGGAGTCTGTCAGAATGAAGACACATCACCTCTTATTCGTTGTCTTGTTTAGCGCGATCATCCTTGTATTTATTTTGACATCGACTTCTTTTCTAACAACTGGAAAATCCCATTCCATTGGGCATGATGACATCACCCTTATTTTGTTTTCTGATACAGATGAACTATCTAAAGAACGTACTTATTATCGTGCTATTCAATATTCACAAGAAAATGAAGCGTTTTCTTTTCAAGAGCTTATTTTTAAAGAATCTACGGATATGCGCCCTATCTCTTATTACAATATTGAACATTTTCCAAGCTTACTTATTTATAAAGGAGAAGAGGAACTACTCCGAATATCAGGAAAGCAAGAATTTGAACAGCTCGTTCTCGCTATTACCAACGCCGTGACAAATTAAAAAGATAAGTGCCCACACTTATCTTTTTAATACAAAGGCTTATGCTTTTGAGTCAAACGCGTCCCTTAGCCCATCACCAATGAAATTAATGGCAAGTACGGTAAACAAGATACATAAACCCGGAGGTAACCATGCTTCCGGATTATTACGCAACAATCGAACGCTCTGCGCTTCAGTTAACATATTTCCCCACGTTGGTGTTGGTTGTGGTATACCAAATCCAATAAAGCTTAAAGCAGATTCAGCTACGATCATTGTGGCCATAATAATGGTAGCACTCACAATAATTGGACCTACCGCATTTGGCAAGAAATGCTTACGAATAATTCGAGCATCGGAACAACCTATGCTTCTAGCACTTAATACGTATTCTTTCTCTCGAATTGACATAAACGTCCCTCGCAAAATACGACAGATTTGCGGCCAAGAAGTAATAGCGATAACCATTATAAAGATTGGGACTGTTGTTCGCTCAAGAATAGCCACGATCGTCATAAACAATAAAATAAACGGGAAAATCAACACAATATCCGTCATACGCATGATAAGAGAATCTACTTTTCCCCCATAATAACCTGCAATTGATCCTAGCGTTCCCCCAATAAGAACAGTAAATAACATTGCAAAAAATCCTACCGTAAGGGAAATTCTTGCTCCATATACTAGTCTAGAAAAATTATCTCGACCTGACCCGTCGGTTCCCAACCAATTCTCGCTATCCGCTCTTGCTTCAATTTTTGTTAATTGTGAAGCAGTTGGATCATGAGTAGCAATGACATCTGCAAAAATAGCAATGACAATCATTATACTTAAAAACACAATGCCTACGATTGCTAATTTATTTTTTCGGAAACGGCGGAAGGCAAGCCTTGTTGGACTCACACTTTTCTCCTCAGTTACATTCGGTAGTGTAGGGGCAATATCAGGTGTTTCGTTTAATCTCGGTTCCATTCTTCACTCACCTCAATCAAGTCGAATACGTGGGTCAATGACCGCATAAAAAATATCCGCCAATAAATTTCCTATTAAAACAGATAACCCAATGAGTAAATTCACTGCCATAATAACAGGATAATCTCGATTAGACATACCAGACAGGAACAAGGTCCCTATACCAGGATAATTAAATACGGTTTCAACGATAAACGCACCACTTAGCAGCATGCCAATTTCCATCCCAAGCAAAGTGACAATTGGTATCATCGCATTTCGTAACGTATGCTTGTACAAAACAGAATTTGCCCCAATCCCTTTTGCACGTGCTGTACGGATAAAGTCACTTCCCTTTATATCGAGCATTTCCGATCTCATATAGCGCATAAAGATTGCCGTACTTGAGAGTCCAAGTGTAACACCAGGTAAGACAAGGTGTTGAATTCGACTAATAAATGCTTCAAAACCTGTTAAACCTGGTGAACCAATCGATCCTTGGGTTGGAAACCATCCAAGTCCAAATGAAAATACATAGATCGCTAATAACCCTGCAAAAAAGTTTGGCGTTGCTAATCCTACAAACGCAAATGAAGTAGCCGCGTAGTCTAATACAGAGTATTTTTTTCTTGCTGAATAAATTCCGATTGGGACCGAGACGATTAAGGTTACAAATAAGGCAAAAGCGCCTAAATAAAACGTATTCCCCAATCGCTGTGAAATTAATTCGCTAACGGAACGCCCTGTGAAATGGGTTGACATCCCTAAATCTCCAGTTACCGCTCTTCTTAGCCAATTCCAGTATTGAATATGTATCGGATCATTTAATCCTAATGCAGCTCGCCGTTCCTCAATTACTTCTCGTGGTGTATTGGGATCAATGGCTTCCCCACTTAAAGCATCTCCAGGCGCCAAATAGGCAAACAAGAAAACAATGACAGTAAGAAAAAAAACCATTGGGATAAATTGTATTATGCGCCTTAAAATATATTTGAGCACGTAGGCCACCTCTTTTTAAACCAAAATGAAAGAAAGTTGAAGCAGCTTAGTAAAGCTGCTTCACTCCATAACCTATTCTGAAAGATACCATTCGTGGGTATCGTCTTTAAATGTGAACGGCTTAATAGTTAGGCCTTGAACACGGTTATTAAAAACATGGATTTCACTTTCAGCGTAAAGTGGCACTGTATATGCGTTATCGATATAAAGCTGAGCCCACTCTCCATATTTTTCACGTCTAAATTCTTGATTATCAAATGCTAATTCAGGATCAACCGCTTCTTCTAATAGTTCTTCCTGTGCTTCATCATAGAAACGAGAATAGTTATAGCCTGCTGTTCCACCATTGATTGGCCATGGATCTGGGTCACCTGATGAGAGAGACCAGCCTGCCAAGAACAAATCTAAGTCATTATCATTTTGTTCAATGAGGTCAAAATGTGCTGGCGCTTCACGTGGTGTATTTAAGTTTACTTGAATACCAACCGCTTCTAATTGTTCCTTAATGACTGGCGCTACCTGTTCCCGAACCGGGTTTCCAACTGGATAATCCACATTAATAACAAGATCGTTTCCATCTGGATCTTCTACAAAACCATCACCGTCTACATCTTCGTAGCCAGCATCAGCTAGTTTTTGTTCTGCTAGCTCTGGGTCATATGCTAGCCCTTCAACAGCATCTGGGTTATACGCCCATGAAGCTTCAGGGAACGGCGCATCTAACACTTCACCATGTCCACGTAAAAATCCATCAACAAAGGATTGACGATCAATAGCATGCACAATCGCTTGTCTAAATTCAACATCTTGAAGCTTTTCATTTGGTTCCCAACTATCACGATCCGTTAAACGATCATTCGGACCATGATTCACTTTAAATCCAAGGTACTGGTAACCAAGTTGTGGTTGTTCTTCAATTGTTAATGAATCGTTTCCTTCAATTGTTGCAACATCAGCTGCCGGGAAGTCTCTTGGAACGTAATCAAGTTCCCCTTGTTCAAGCATTCCAGCTGCTACAGAAGCTGAAACAATATTCCACGTAATAGAGTCTAATTTAGGTGCACCTAGGTAGTAATCTTCATTAGCTGTTAATACATACTGCTCATTCTCTAAAGCTTCAGTTAATTGGAATGGACCTGTTCCAATAATTTCACCTGGGTTGATAGAGGCACTATGCGAAGCCATATCTCCAACTTCCACATCGGCAAACACATGCTCAGGAAGAATCGCCATCGCTGTATCTGCTAATGCTTTCACGCTAGGTGTATCGAAGATAAATTTAACAGTGTACTCATCAATTTTCTCTACTCCAGGAAACGCATCTGCATCACCACTTACATACTCCTCGTAGCCAGTAAGTGTATTAACGTAGTTTTGTCTAATTCCTCCAGCACCCGCATAATCTGGATCAGCCATAGCGGTAAATGTAAACACAACGTCATCTGCAGTAAAATCTTCTCCATCATGCCACTTTACATCTTCGCGTAAATAATAGGTCAATTCTGTATTGTCATCGCTAAATTCCCAGTCTTCCGCTAACTCCGGTATAAATTCAAATTCTTCATTTTGCTGTACAAGGCTTTCATGGGTAATGTCTAATATATGAGCATCGTATAAGGACGTATAAAAAATGGGGTTAAATAAGTTATCAGGTGGTGAAAACATGGCTAAATTAACATTTCCACCCTCGACTTCCCCTGCGTCTCCGCCATCGCTTCCCCCGTCATCTGTACCAGTATCTGTATCTCCCCCATTACAAGCGACGAGTGCTGTGGCAAACACAGCTGTTGCTAAAAATGTGTAAAACGGCTTCTTTTTCATTCATCTTCCCCCTATTTTTTCATTCACCTGCTGGTAAGACGTTCATATGTAGAAGCCTCACCCCCCTTAAAAAGTTCAATTTATTCGCTTTTTTCTGTATACAAGTGACAAGCAACAAAATGTTCTGGTTTGTATTCAACTAAATCCGGTCTTTCTTGTTTGCAACGATCATGTACGTGTGGACATCTCGTATGAAATGCACAGCCTACAGGCGGATTTGCAGGACTTGGCAATTCACCTGTTAACGTAATTTTTTGCTTCTTTTGCGTAACGTCTGTGGATGGTACAGCTGAAATTAATGCTTCCGTGTACGGATGCAACTTCCCTTCATACAGATCTTTTTTTGTAGCCACTTCAACAATACGACCTAGATACATAACGGCCACTCTCGTACTAATATGCTTTACGACACTTAAGTCATGAGCGATAAATATATATGTAAGCTTAAATTCATCTTGTAAGTCTTTCATTAAATTTAATACTTGCGATTGTATAGATACATCTAAGGCAGAAACAGGTTCATCTCCGATAATGAGGCTAGGTTTTGTACTTAATGCTCTTGCAATTCCAATACGCTGCCGCTGGCCCCCGGAAAATTCATGTGGGTATTTATCGTATGACTGTTTTGGAAGACCAACCGTTTCGAGTAATTCTTCTGCTCTTTTTTTTCGCTCCGCTTTTGTTGCAACTGTTTTATGTACTAAAAGCGGTTCCTCAATTAATTCACCTATGCTCATTCTAGGATTTAGTGAAGCATACGGATCTTGAAACACCATTTGCATATCTCGGCGAAACGGTCTTAATTTTCGATTTGAGATACCTGAAATTTTCTCTCCCTTGTAAAAAACATCACCGTTGGTTTGATTTTGAAGTTGTAAAAGGATTCTACCTAATGTTGATTTACCTGAACCTGACTCACCAACAATACCAAGGGATTCACCTTCGTAAATTTTTAGAGAAATTCCATCTACTGCCTTTATATGTCCAACGGTTCGTTTTATGACACCTTGTTTGATCGGAAAGTACATTTGTATGTCTTTCGCTTCTATTAGGACATCCTTCATGAATGAACCTCTCTCTCCTGAAGACGTTGTTCGTTAGGCGTTAATGAACCTTCTTGATACATAAGACAGCGAACTTTACGTGCCCCTTCGGTCTTAACTAATTCCGGCAAAACGTCGTTGCAGACATCGGTTGCATAATCGCACCTTGATGCGAATCGACATCCAGAAGGAAATTGATGAGCTGGTGGAACCATCCCTCTTATCGCCTCTAAACGTTCCTTATCGTCCTCTAAATTTGGCATACTTTTTAACAGACCTTGAGTATAAGGGTGACTTGGGCTTGTAAACAATTCATAAGCAGGTGCCTCTTCCACAATTTGTCCTCCGTACATCACAAGTACTCGATCCGCTGTTTCCGCTACGACTCCTAGATCATGGGTAATTAATAGAATAGAAGATTGAAACTCATTTTTCACTTTAATCATGAGATCTAAAATCTGCTGTTGAATGGTTACATCTAAAGCAGTTGTAGGCTCGTCTGCAATTAATAGCTTCGGGTTACAAGACATAGCCATAGCGATCATGACACGCTGTCTCATTCCCCCAGAAAGTTGATGTGGGAATTCTGTTAAGCTTTCTTCAGCCCTGCTAAAACCAACAAGCTTTAATAATTCAATTGCACGTTTTTTCGCCTGATTCTTCGACACATTCGTATGCTTTCGGATTGTTTCAATAATCTGATTTCCGACTGAGAACACAGGGTTTAATGAGGTCATTGGCTCTTGAAAAATCATCGCAATGTCTTTCCCACGAAACTTGTCTAGTTTTTTAGCAGACAACGTATTTAAGTCAGTACCATTTAACGTAATGGCGCCTGTCACTTTTCCCGGTGAGTCTACTAAACCCATAATGGACATGGACGTCATACTTTTTCCACTACCGGACTCTCCTACTAAAGCGACAACTTCATTCTGGTCAATGTGGAAACTAACGTCATCTACAGCTTTAACGAGACGATGCTTGTTCACTTGAAAATAGGTCTTAACATTCTTCAGCTCTAGTAACGGCTTTCCCATCTGTACCTCCGTTAATTTAATTTGCTAATTTTTTGATAATTATAGCACACATTAACCGTTTGCCAATCTTTTTTTGAAAGGATTTCTTACATTATTTTTTTAACACATAAAAAAACCCCTTATTATGATCGAAATCACATAAGGGGTAATGAATGTATTACATTGTGTGTATTGGTGTTCCAAGGGCTACTTCCGCTGTTTCCATAGTAATCTCCCCAAGAGAAGGGTGAGCATGAATGGTAAGAGCAATATCTTCAGCAGTCATACCAGCTTCAATCGCAAGACCTACTTCAGCAATCATATCTGAAGCATTTGGACCTGCAATTTGAGCACCGATAACTAAGCCATCTTCTTTACGTGTTACAAGCTTCATGAAGCCTTCTGTGTCATTAAGAGACAACGCACGGCCGTTTGCTGCAAATGGGAATTTCGCCGCTTTTGCATCATAACCAGCTTCTTTTGCTTCTGCTTCTGTATAACCAACTGTTGCAAGCTCTGGTTCAGAAAAACATACTGCTGGAATAGCAAGATAGTCAATTTCAGACGCTTCGCCGCTAATCGCTTCAGCTGCAATTTTTGCTTCATAAGATGCTTTATGTGCAAGCGCTGGACCAGGAACGATATCACCAATCGCATAAATGTTTTTCACATTTGTACGACATTGCTTGTCAATCTTAACAAGTCCACGATCAGTCATTTCAACGCCGATTCCTTCGAGACCAAGTTCGTCTGTATTCGGTGTACGACCAACTGTAACAAGAACATAATCAGCTTCAATAACCGTCTCTTCACCTTTTACTTCTGCTGTTACTTTTACGCCTTTATCTGTTTCTTCCACGCCTTTAGCCATTGCTTCTGTGTGGAATGTTACATGATTGGCTTTTAATTTCTTTTCAACTAGTTTCGCCATTTGTTTTTCAAAGCCAGGCAAGATTTGTTTGGATCCTTCAAGTACAGTAATTTCGGTACCTAGGTTAGCATATGCACCTGTAAGCTCAATACCGATATACCCGCCACCAATAACAACCATTTTCTTTGGTACTTCTTTTAATGCAAGAGCACCAGTTGAATTGATTACACGGTCTGTGTACTTAAATGATGGGATTTCAATTGGACGAGAACCTGTTGCAATAATACAGTTTTTAAACTTGTATGTGCTTGAGTTCTTTTCATCCATAATTTTAACGGAATCTTCTCCAGAAAAATAAGCTTCTCCACGGATGATTTCCACTTTATTACCTTTTAAAAGTCCTTCCACGCCTCCTGTTAATTTCTTAACAACAGAACCTTTCCACTCTTGGACTTTATCGAAGTTCACTGTTACCTTCTCAGCAACAATTCCCATGTCTTCAGAAGATTTTGCTTGGTGTGCACGATGTCCTGCCTGAATTAATGCTTTTGAAGGAATACATCCAACGTTTAAACAAGCGCCACCCATGCTGTCTTTTTCTACAATAGTTACTTTCTGTCCAAGCTGCGCTGCGCGAATTGCCGCAACGTAGCCTCCTGGACCAGAACCGATTACGAGCGTATCTACTTCTTGTGCGAAATCTCCTACAACCATGTCTTACCCCTCCATCAATAGTAATTGTGGGTCATTAAGCAATCGCTTAATCTGATTTAAAGCGCTTTGTGCCGTTACACCATCAATTAAACGGTGATCGTAGCTAATTGATAGTGATAACATTGTACCCACAACAATTTCGCCATCTTTTACAACTGGCTTCTCTTCAATTCGACCAATCCCAAGAATCATTACTTCTGGGTGGTTAATTACTGGTGTGAACCATTGTCCACTTGCAGAACCAAGGTTTGAAATCGTTGCAGATCCACCTTGCATTTCCGCACTTGAAAGCTTTCCATCACGGGCTTTTACTGCTAGCTCATTAATTTCATCTGCCAATTGGAAGATTGATTTACGGTCTGCGTCTTTAACAACTGGAACAACTAAACCTTGCTCAGTGTCTGCCGCGATTCCGATGTTAAAGTACTTTTTGTAAACAATTTCGCCTGCTTCGTCATCAATAGATGCATTAAGTGCGGGGTACTTACGAATGGCTGATGTTAATGCTTTTACAACGTAAGGAAGATACGTTAATTTTGTACCTTGATCTGCTGCAACTTGCTTGTACTGCTTACGATGAGCAACAAGTGCTGTTACATCAATTTCATCAAGATGCGTTACGTGAGGCGCTGTCTGTTTTGACTTCACCATTGCTTTTGCAATTGCTTTACGGATTCCTTTAAGCGGTACACGTTCTTCAAGTTGTTCGCTAGAAGCAGCAGGTGCAGATGTTGTTGGTTTCGCTGATTTTTCTTCACGTTGATCTGCTGATGAAGTTGTTTCATCGCTTTGATCACCAGATAAGAATGCATCAATGTCTTCTTTTACAACACGTCCATTTTTCCCTGAACCTTTAACGCTTGAAATGGAAACACCTTTTTCACGTGCATACTTACGTACCGATGGCATTGCAATAACACGGGCACCATCGCTTGATTCTGAATCAGCTGATTCAGAAGGTTTTTCTTCTGTTTTCTCAGCCGATGCTGCTTCTGATTTTTCTTCTTTAGCAGACTCATCGCTTCCGCTTTCTTCCTCGCCATCATCTTCAGAACCGTCATCAATGACTAAAATAACGTCTCCAACATAGCTGGTTGTACCTTCGTCTACTTTTACCTCAAGTACTTTACCATCAACTGGCGATGGCAGTTCCACTACAGATTTGTCGTTTTGCACTTCAAGAAGAATATCATCCTCTTTAACTTCGTCGCCTTCTTTAACAAACCATTTTACAATTTCGCCTTCATGGATTCCTTCGCCCACTTCTGGCAGTTTATATTTATAAGCCACGGCTAAGCGCCTCCTTCATTATAACTCGAATTTAATCTCTATAAAAGAAAGAACGACCTAGTTTTCGACTAGCTTCGTTTCTTTCTTAAAATTTTCTTAGAAGTTTATTACTTCTTTTGCTTTTTCTACAATAATAGCTGGGTTCGGTAACCAAGCATCTTCAACTGCAGCGAATGGATAAACCGTATCAGGTGATGTTACACGAAGAACAGGTGCTTCTAAAGAAAGAATCGCACGCTCAGTAATTTCAGCAACGATTTGTGACGCGATTCCAGCTTGTTTTTGCGCTTCTTGTATAACAATTGCGCGGTTTGTTTTTTCAACAGAAGCAATAACCGTCTCAACATCGAATGGGGCAACTGTCATTAAGTCAATGACTTCTGCTTCAATGCCTTCTTCAGCAAGCTCTTCAGCAGCTTTCATTGAAGCTTGTACCATTGCGCCGTAAGCGATCATCGTAATATCTTTTCCTTCACGCTTAATGTCTGCTTTTCCAAGCTCAATCGTGTATTCTTCTTCAGGTACGTCTTGACGGAATGAACGATACAATTTCATATGCTCAAGGAATACAACAGGATCGTTATCACGAATCGCTGAAATTAATAACCCTTTTGCATCGTAAGGATTAGAAGGAATAACTACTTTTAAACCTGGTGTTTGCGCCATTAATCCTTCTAAAGAATCAGCGTGCATCTCAGGTGTTTTTACGCCTCCACCAAATGGTGAACGTACAGTGACAGGCATGGTTTGCTTGTTACCTGAACGATAGCGCCAACGAGACATTTGACCAGCAATAGAATCAAATACTTCAAACACGAATCCAAAGAATTGAATTTCCATAACCGGACGGTGTCCAGTAAGTGCAAGACCAATTGCTAATCCACCAATACCAGACTCTGCTAATGGTGTATCAAACACACGATCTTCACCGAATTCTTTTTGTAAACCTTCTGTTACACGGAAAACGCCGCCGTTTTGACCGACATCTTCACCAAAAACGAGTACATCTTCATTTTTGTTAAGCTCATTACGCATGGCATCCGTAATCGCTTGTGCCATTGTCCAATTACCCATGGGTTACTTCGACTCCTTTGCCGTATACTCTTCCAATTGTTCACGAATGTTTACTGGAGGGTTTTCAAACATAAAGCCTAGCAAGTCTGTAACGTTTTGCTTAGGTGTTTTATCTGCATCTTTAATTGCTTGTTTGATGTCCTCTTTCGCTTGTTCAACGACTTCGTTTTCTTTCTCTTCACTCCAAAGCTTTTTGCCTTCAAGGAATTTACGGAAACGAATAAGTGGATCTTTTTTCGCCCATTCATCATCTTCTTCTGATGTACGGTAGCGAGTTGGATCATCACCAGCCATTGTGTGAGCACCATAACGGTACGTAAGTGTTTCAATAAGTGTCGGACCTTCGCCAGCTAGCGCACGTTTACGCGCATCAAGAGTGGCTTTATAAACAGCCAATACGTCCATTCCGTCAACTTGAATGCCTTCAATTCCAGCTGCTACAGCTTTTTGAGCGATTGTTCTCGCTGCTGATTGCTTTTCAACTGGTACAGAAATAGCAAAACGGTTGTTTTGAACGATGAATACTGCAGGAGCATTGTACGCACCAGCAAAGTTAATTCCTTCATAGAAATCACCTTGAGATGCTCCACCGTCACCTGTATACGTAATCGCAATGTTTTCTTTCTTTTTGCGCTTTAGTCCAAGAGCTACACCGGCTGTTTGGATGATTTGTGCACCAATGATGATTTGAGGAACAACAATATTTAATCCGTCAGGGAATTGGCTTCCTCCAAAATGTCCACGAGACCATAGAAACGCTTGATGTAAAGGTAAACCGTGGAATACAATTTGTGGAATATCGCGATAACCAGGTAAAATCCAATCTTCTTGCTCTAAAGCAAAGTGTGAACCAAGTTGAGATGCCTCTTGTCCAGCCGTCGGCGCATAGAATCCTAAGCGTCCTTGTCTGTTAAGGGAAATCGCACGCTGATCCCAAATACGCGTATAAACCATACGGCGCATAATTTCTTGTAGTTGTTCGTCGCTTAAATCAGGCATTTCTGATTCATTTACGACTTCTCCTTCTTCGTTAAGAATCTGGAAGGTCTCAAATTGTTCTTCAACTTGATCAATTGTCTTTGTACTCAATTTGTTCACCAATCCTTTCAATAGTTAAAAGCGGTATGTGAAGTCTTGCTTGTATACGTTTTTCATTTGAAAAATGCACTGTTAGCATGCCCAATCCTAATGAATACATAACCGCAATAAGTCGTTGTTAAACCAGACAACTGTTTTAGCACTAATCACGCGGTCATCTGTTACAATGAATTGTAATTACTAGTAGTACAACTTCTTACTGATTGTTAGTCTACATGAAGAGCATAATGATCGTCAATCCTTTTGCTTACATATTCCTTACGTTATTCACTAACAATCTTTGGAAACGTTTCATATTTAATGTGTTATAGTATACATTTAATCTGGACTAATACAGTTTGAACACTTTTTATTTCGGTGGTTGGAGTAGGTCACTACATGTAAACGCCATCATTTTGAAATCACTAGAAAGGCCTTTGTTCTATTAAAAACACCCTCCTCCATTTCCACTTTTTACAGTGTGTTTTGAGAGAGGGTGTACAAGTAAGCTTACCTACACTTATTCAAACCGTACTTCTAAATCAGACGCTTCATAAAAAGCTCGCTTTGCGTCATTATAAGCCGTTGTATGTTCATTGAATTGCTCTGTGGCTTCACGACGCTCTTCATACTTTTGGTTTGTTTCTTCAATATGAGCTGTCAGAGTTTCAGCGTCTAACTCTTCGTCTTTTAACATTTCATAAAGCTGTTCATCCAAGTTTAACGATTCTTCATAAATAGTATGTAGGTCTTGATAACTGGCATAACGATTGTCCATCGCTTCTTGAACATCGTTTGCTAAGTTAAGTAAATTTTCATCTTCAAGCTCTGAAAAATCAGCTACAGCATTCTCAAACACATTGTATCCTTCTTCAATGCTTTCTTGTTCATTTGCAAGTAACTCTCGTCTCTCACCTACAGAAGCAATAGCTTCATCTGCTAAGCGAACGATTTCATCATAAGCATCCATGTCCAAATCAACAATTTGTGAATACAGCTCAGCTTCATGTTCTTCCGCATCCATCATCGGCTGTTGTTGCTCATCAAATCCTTCGTTTTCTATTTCAGCGGCCTCTTCTAATGAACTATGAATCGACTCGGTTGCTGTTTGTCCACAGGCTACTAAAAACAAGCTTGAAAATGCCACGGTCGCTATAAACCTTTTCGACAAAAACTTCTCCTCCTTCGAGCTTTCTCAACTCTTTTTTCTCTTCTCTCACAATATCTAACAATAGATCATTTGGCAAGCTTTTACTATTATAAAAAAAGATATAGGCATTTATCCAAACACTTTTTTCTTTCTTGCATAGGATGTGGATATAAATCGCCTAGTGGCGGTTATTAAAGGAGGAACTTTAAATGAGTTATGGAGAAAAGTACGGATATAACTATGGTTACGATCAATGCTGTGAGCCTTATGGGTATGGTTACGGTTATGGGCACCATTGTGGAGGTGGCGGTGGAAAAGGATTTGCGTTAATCGTTGTTCTTTTCATCCTTCTAATTATTGTTGGCGCATCTTGGTTCTCTGGTGGTATAGAGGAAGGTCCAGACTGTGGCGGTTATCAAGGTCCTGGCCCTGGTCCAAAAAAATAATCAAAAAAAGCGACGCGAGTTGTTCGTGTCGCTTTTTTCTGCTTGCACATCGGATTATTTATCCTTAAACTATTGAAAGATAAGTAAAGGAGTGAGATCCATATGATCACAATGAAAGATGTGGTTCGTGAGGGACATCCTGTGTTAAGGAAAGTGGCAGAGCCTGTAGAAACCCCATTAAGTCAAGAAGATAGAGCAACATTGCTTTCCATGCTTGAGTTTTTAAAAAATAGTCAAGACCCTGAAACCGCAGAAACATACGATTTACGCCCTGGTGTTGGTCTTGCGGCTCCACAAATCGGTGTTTCAAAACGATTATTCGCTGTACATGCAACAGATGAAAACGACAAGCTCTATAGCCTTGGCATCGCCAATCCTAAAGTCATTAGCCATTCTGTAGAACAAAATCAGTTGGATAGCGGTGAAGGGTGCCTC
This sequence comes from Shouchella oshimensis, assembly GCF_002019765.1. Lineage (GTDB taxonomy): Bacteria > Bacillota > Bacilli > Bacillales > Bacillaceae_D > Shouchella > Shouchella oshimensis. The sequence continues at coordinate 1,625,539 of NZ_KV917380.1, read as the reverse complement.
TCTGTTGACCGTGAAGTAGACGGGGTTGTGCCAAGACATGCTCGATTAACCGTAAAAGGCATCGATCATAATAACGAAGAGGTTACATTACGCTTACGTGGTTATATTGCTATCGTCTTTCAACATGAGCTTGATCACTTAGATGGGATCATGTTCTATGATCGAATTGAAGGGCTTGAAGATAAATTCAAGCAGCCACTTCCTGGCTTCGCTCTTTAATTTCCAATAACCCCCTCGTGTTTATTTTGTTTGGCAACACACACTAGGAACAAAACAACGAGAGAGGGGGTTTTTCTTTTGTTAAAAAAGTGGCGTGAAAAACTCTTAAAACGGTGCAAAGATCTTTTGCCAAAGTCTTTATTTCTTGATGTGTAATCCAACTTAATTGTGGAAAGACTTGAAGCCATCCGGTATTATTTATACGGGTTGGCTTTTTGGCATTTCTAAAAAGCGTTATTTCCGATATAATAGATAAACAATGGTATTAAAAGGAGAGGTTTAATCATGATCTTTAAAGTGTTTTTTCAAGAAAATTATACACAGGCGCCGGTAAGAGAGCGCACAAATTCTCTATATATTGAGGCTGAAAGTGTAAGTGATGTTCGGGCTAAATTAATCGAACACCCTTACAATATTGAATACATTACACCGCTCACAGGCTCGTTTTTAGAATATGAACAGCAACGTGACGGTTATAAGGTTGTGAATGGATAAATGAAACAAGTAAAGAACAATCAAACCGCTGTATTTGCTCTCGGGGGTATGGGTGAGATTGGGAAAAATACATACGGTGTTCAGTTCCAAGATGAAATCATTCTTATTGACGCAGGCATTATGTTTCCAGAAGATGATTTACTTGGCATCGACTATGTCATCCCAGACTATACGTACCTCGTGAAAAACAAAGATAAAATTAAAGGCTTATTTATTACCCATGGTCACGAAGATCATATTGGTGGCATCCCTTATTTATTAAGAGAGCTAAATATTGACGTATATGGTGGAAAGCTTGCACTTGGACTGTTAAAAGGAAAGTTAGAAGAGCATGGTTTGCTTCGAAATGCGAAGCTGCATCCAATAGCGGAAGACCAAGTTGTGAAGTTTACGAAAACCGCCGTCTCTTTTTTCCGGACAACCCATAGTATTCCTGAGTCTTATGGAATTGTAGTAAAAACCCCTCCAGGAAATGTTGTTCATACTGGAGACTTTAAGTTTGACTTTACACCTGTAGGAGAACCAGCTAATTTAACTAAGATGGCTAAAATCGGCGAAGAAGGCGTCCTTTGCCTATTGTCCGATAGTACTAATAGTGAAATTCCAGACTTCACCATGTCTGAACGAAAAGTTGGTGATAGCATCAACAATATTTTCCGCAAAGTCGATGGTCGAGTCATTTTTGCTACTTTCGCTTCCAATATCCATCGATTGCAGCAAGTCATCGAGGCGGCAGTTGCGAATAACCGTAAAGTTTGTGTGTTCGGTCGTTCCATGGATTCAGCTATAGCAATTGGACAAGAGTTAGGACATATTGTCGCACCAAAAGGAACATTTATTGAGCACTCTCAATTAAATAAGCTTCCTGATAACCAAGTAACGATTCTATGTACCGGTAGTCAAGGAGAGCCAATGGCTGCCTTGTCTCGTATAGCATTTGGTACTCATCGTCAAATTCAGATTATCCCTGGTGATACGGTTGTCTTTTCAAGCTCTCCAATCCCTGGAAATACATTATCTGTCGGTAAAATTATTAATCAACTTTATCGGGCTGGTGCAAATGTTATTCATGGACCACTTAACGATATTCATACGTCTGGCCACGGTGGACAAGAAGAGCAAAAGTTAATGCTTCGCTTAATGAAGCCGCAATATTTCTTACCGATACATGGCGAATACCGGATGTTAAAAACCCATAATAAGCTGGCGCAAGCTTGTGGAGTACCAGCCGATAATTGCTTTATTATGGACAATGGCGACGTCTTAGCTCTTCATCCAAATGAAGCTGGTGTTGTTGGAAAAATTCCTTCTGGTTCTGTTTATGTGGATGGAAACGGCATTGGCGATATTGGGAACATTGTTTTACGTGACCGCCGAATTTTATCTGAAGAGGGTCTCGTCATTGTAGTCGTTAGTTTGGATATGAAGGAATATAAAGTGACTGCAGGGCCTGACTTAATATCTAGAGGCTTCGTTTATATGCGGGAGTCTGGGGACTTAATTCATGAAGCTCAAAAATTACTTACTGCTCACTTGCATCAAGTAATGGAACGGAAAACAAACCAATGGTCTGAAATTAAAAATGAGATTTCGGACTTACTAGGACCTTTCTTATACGAAAGAACAAAAAGGAAGCCAATGATTCTTCCAATTATTATGGAAGTGTAATAACAAGCTTGTCCCATTAAAGTTTAAAAAACAACTTTAATGGGATGAGCTTTTTTTGTAGTCAGTACAGTACCCTTTTGAGAAATTCCGTCAAATATGATACGCTCTACTTTGCAACGAAAAAGGAAAGGGATGAACGTATGTTTGAAAACCTGAATGATTGGCTTTATCATCCAATCACGCAAACACTATGGCAAGTTCTATTTGCCATTATTATTTATTTTATTGTTCGATCAGTTGGTAAAAACATTATTAAAAAGGTATTTGATAAAAAACAATCGAAACAAGTGTCGAAAGCACGATTGCAAACACTTGAGAAATTGCTTCTAAATGTATTTTCATACGTGCTGTTCTTCATCATCGCTTTTAATATACTTGATACTCTAGGCTTTAACTTAGGACCCGTTCTTGCTGCAGCTGGTGTTGTAGGTCTAGCAATTGGTTTCGGTGCTCAAGGGTTAGTAAGTGACGTGGTAACTGGTTTCTTCTTGCTGTTAGAAAGACAGCTAGAGGTTGGAGACTATGTTACGGCAGGTGGTGTTGATGGAATTGTAGAAGAGCTTGGGTTTCGCACAACGATGATTCGAGGCTTTGACGGCACACTGCATTATTTGCCAAATCGCAACATTACAAATGTAGATAATCATTCACGCGGGAATATGCGTGCCCTTGTTGATTTAACGATTCCATCAGGCGAACAAACCGATACTTCCATAAAAAAAGTTCAAGCAGCAATTCAGTCTTTTGACCACCCTGCTTTAGTGACAAAGCCTGAAGTGATTGGCGTTGAAACAAATGACCTATCTACTACTGTTATACGAGTCATTGCGAAAACGGAGAGTATGCAACAATGGGCTGTTGAACGTGAATTACGTAAAGTCATTCGTGCTTATTTTGAAACACAAGAAAACGATGCTTAAAAAAGAGTCTACCAACATCTACGGTAGACTCTTTTGTTATTTGTTTTGATTTGCTAATACTTGTTCTACCCGCTCGCTTACTTCTTGAGCAGTTAAACCATCTGCTGAAACGATACTTCCTTGCCCTTGAGGACTCACCCCTGCTACATCTGCATCTCGACCGGAAACAATACAACAGTCGCAATCACTTGTCTCCGTATTCTGTTGCATATGAACAACATCATGTCCTCGTGATTGAAGCTCGTTTTCAATATCCGTTAATCCAGTTTGAATTCCAATTCTAGCCATTCTCATGACCTCCTTTTATCAATCGTTACTCAATCTAGTTTGCAACGATCAAAAGGAAATTATTCATCCTTCTTGTTTCTGGTTTAAAAACGAACACATATGTTTAACGGCTATTCCAATTGCTTCTTCATGTGGATTTAGCCTGGCATCATGAAGACCAAAAGAGCTATCAACCCCTAGCCAAAACATGAGCCCTGGATAGGCTTTAAGGAAGTAACCAAAGTCCTCTCCAGTCATTGCTTCTTTCGCATGTACAAACTGAATGCCCGGCTGATCTTCACTAAAATCGATAAAAGCTTGTGTTAGCGCTGTATCATTGTTCACTTCACAATAATTCGATCCATAATCAATGGTCGCTTCGCAAGAAAAGCCAACTTCAATCCCCTTAACGAGGGCTTCAATGCGTTGTTTTACTTTCTTCATGGCTTCCATTGACAATGTTCGAATGGTTCCTTCCACTCTCGCTCCACTAGCTATCACATTTTGCTTTGTTCCACCATTTATTACGCCAATAGTAACAACAGCCGAATCAAGGGGATCAACATTTCTCGAAACAATCGATTGCAATTGCGTCACAAAATGAGCGGCGGCTACAACCATGTCATTTGCTGTATGCGGGTAAGCAGCATGACCCCCTTTTCCTTTAAAGTCAATAAAGAGCTCTGATGTGTTGGCAAACAGTAGACCTGTCTTCGTAGAAATTGTTCCAACTGGTAAGTTCGGATCAATATGAAGAGCGTACATCTCTTCCGGCTTCCACTTATCTAATACTCCTGATTCGAGCATTGGTTTTGCTCCACCCGGGCCTTCTTCAGCTGGTTGAAAGACGAACAGCAGCGAAGTTGGTGGTTCATTTTCACTAAAATAATCGAGCATCCCTAGAGCGATTGTCATGTGAAGATCATGACCACAGGCATGCATGGCACCCTCATGAAGTGAGCGGTAAGGAAGGTTCGTTTCTTCTTGAACTGGTAATCCATCCATATCTGCTCGATAAGCAATGGTGTAAGGGGACTTTCCGTCGACTTTTACAATAACGCCTGTGCGCCACTTCGTTACAGTTAACCGCTCTTGGTTTAACGATCCGACTGTGTCTAAAATCAACGCTTGTGTTTTGTGTTCTTCAAATCCAATCTCAGGAATTTGGTGGAATTTACGTCTTAGTTGGATAAGTGCTTCATGATTCATACGTTAAGCTCCTGCTCCACCTCTTGCAACACGCTCGTGAAATGCGAAATAAACAGATCGACTTCTTCACTTGTTACGACCAAGGGTGGTAATAAGCGTATAATTGTTCCTTGTGTAAGGTCAACAAGCACACCTTTTTCAATCATACGTTGTTGAATAAACGCTGCTTGCTTCGGTGTTCCTTTAGTTGGCAGACCTATCATCATCCCACGCCCTCGGAAATGGTCTAAAATATCCGGGAATTGTGCTTGTACGTCGGCTAATCCTTTTTGTAATTGCTCCGAGCGAAGACGACTAGTATGAAGTAACCCTTCTTCAAGCAAATCTAAGACCGTTAACCCTAACGCACAGCTTAAAGGAGACGGTGCGAAGGTTGTTCCATGATCACCAGGTGCAAATAAGTGGGTTAAGTGTGGGCTAACAATCATTCCACCTAGTGGCAGGCCGCCACCAATCCCTTTTGCAAATAAAATAACGTCCGGCTGAACATCAGCCTGCATGTAGGCAAATAACGTTCCTGTTCGCCCCATCCCTGTTTGAATTTCATCCATACAAAAAAGAACATGATGGTCTGCGCACAACTGCGATACAGTTTGCATATATTCGTGGGATAATGGGACGACACCACCAGAACCCAATACTGGTTCCATTACGACAGCGGCTGGTTTCTTTTGAACAAGAATGTCTTCTAACCCTTTTGCATCTTCAGGCTCCACTTCATACACAGGTAGGTCATGTAACGGAAAATCTTGATAAACACCTTCTTGCCTCGTTAACTTCATCGCCCCGAGAGTCCGTCCATGAAAGCTCCGTTTTAAAACAACAACGCCTTTTCTAGAGAAATCATGCTGTTTGCTCCATTTATGGATGAGCTTAATCACAGCCTCTGTCGCCTCTGCGCCAGAATTTGCAAAAAAGACTTTCCCTCCAATTGTCCTTTCTGCCAATTTCTCGGCCAGCTCTACAGCAGGCTTATTCACGTATAGGTTGGAAATATGTAGAAACTTGCTTCCTTGTGCTTGAAGTGTTTTCAAAATAGCAGGATGTGAATGACCCACTACATTAACCGCTAGACCTGTTATGAAATCTAAGTAGTGACGACCTTCTTCATCAATTAAAAAACTTCCTTTTCCCTCGTTAATGACAAGAGGGAGTCGGCGATACGTTCTCATTAATGCTTGTTCATCTCTTTTTAGCCAATCCATGACAAAGACTCCTTTTTATGAAAACAGCTTTGCCTCAAAGGCAAAGCTGGATTATCTAATTAATCTTCATTTAAACGACGAAGCTCTTGCTTAATTTCTGTTTTTCCTTTTGTTTTTTCGTCGATTTCCTTAATCACTTTTGCTGGTGTACCAGCAACCACTGTATTGGCTGGAACATCCTCTGTTACAATTGCACCTGCAGCAACAACAGCTCCTTCTCCAACACGTACACCTTCAAGAATAACCGCATTTGCACCAACAACGACCCCATCTTCCACAATAACCGGGGAAGCGGATGGTGGTTCAATAACACCAGCTAATACAGAGCCTGCGCCGATGTGACAGTTCTTCCCTACCGTTGCACGTCCACCAAGTACAGCATTCATATCAATCATTGTTCCTTCACCAATAACAGCACCAATATTAATACTTGCGCCCATCATGATGACAGCACCTTTGCCAATCTCTACTTGATCGCGAATAATAGCACCTGGTTCAATACGCGCTTCAATTCCTTTCAAGTCAAGAAGCGGGATCGCTGAGTAACGTCGGTCATTTTCCACAACGTAATCTTCAATACTAGCTTCATTCTCTTTTAATACTGGCTCAATAGCGGCCCAATCTCCAAAAATAACCCCAGTATTGTCATTAAAGAACGTTTGTACTTCTTCAGCAAATGAAAGTTTTTCAAGCTGTCCCTTAATATGTATTTTTACAGGTGTTTTCTTCTCTGCTTTTGAAATAAATTGAATAATTTCGTTTGCATCCATCATGTTCATCTGTATAACCTCCTTATGTCACTGTTCATTATGATAAAGTGTGTTTCGAAAAAATGCAATGGACTAGCCTAAGATCCATAGAATAAATGTAATGGAAAACAAACTAAATAAGGTAGTAATGAGTGTAATTGTTGATACTAACTTAGGTCTTGCATCAAATCGAACCGCGTACATAACAATTGTCGCCGCACTTGGCATGGCAGCCGCAACAATAAATACATTTCGAAGCATATCATCTATTGGTAAAACTAACGTTATCCCATAAGCGATGACTGGCGAGATTATCATACGTAGAAACACACCAACACCAATTTTTTCCCATTCAAACTGCTTCCACTCAATCATGGCTAGCTGCATTCCAAGTATGAGCATGACAACTGGAATCGCTGCTGCAGCAACTAAATCAATTGATGCAAACAGTTGTGCAGGAAACGGAACCGAAAAAACATTTAAGCTAAGGGCAAGAACCGTCGCATACGTCGCAGGCATTTTTAGGATGGCTTTAAGGGCTACTGCGATCGTTGCTTTCCCTCTAGCTGCATAGTAAACACCGAAACTATTCATTATGATAGACTGCAAAACCATGAAGGAAATGGCAAGTTCAAAAGCAGTCTCACCGTAAGCGAATAAAATAATAGGTGTTCCATAGTTACCAACATTCATAAAGGCTGTCGATAAAATCATTCCGCTTTCATCTTCAATCGATAATGATCTTGTTTTTGCATACACTTTTGCAAGAATAATTAAGGTAACCATTAAAGTAATTGAAAATATAACCATATAAAAGTAGTCCATATTTAGAGGAGATGTATAAAATGTTCGAAAGACGAGACACGGTGTTAATATGTAAATAGCAACACTTGATACAGAACGTATATCAAGCATAAACGCACGCTGAAGTAAAAACCCTGCTCCAAAAATACAAAATACAGGTAAAACGACTTGAAAAAATAGTGTCACTTAGGTCAACCTTTCTTCTTACAAAACAATGAAGCGTTTAGTAAATTAATGAATAAACAACGTATAATCTTTTGCTAAATCCACTTTCTTAACAGCTTCACCGTGTCGCTCAGCGATGCCTTGAGGAATCATCGTCACAATCGGACGGTGGGGTAACCCTTTATTTTGAGCAACTACGACGCCATAATTTCCGTTCGATAAACGTACCTGACTTCCAGTTGGAAAAAACGTCACACACATCATAAAAGCACTTAAACACAATGAGCTGTATCGCTTAGGAGCAAATGCCAGCATAAATTCTAACGCCTTTGCAAAACTCATTAATGGTTTCTTTTTCCTCTGATTTGTCAATCGATCAAACACATTTGCAATGGCAATTGTCTGTGTTAATTCATGGAGGAAGTTCGCTTTGATTCCCCGTGGATAACCACTACCATCAAGGGATTCATGATGACTAAGAGCAACAATGGAAGCTAAAGGGTCTAGATTTCTTTGCGTTTGCAAATAATTGTATCCTCGCCAAGTATGATCATTTCCTAATGCTTCATTTCCTTCATTATAATTCTCTGAAACGACTTTTCCAATATCATGAAGCAAGGCTGCTCGAACCACTCGCTTTAATGGCTCCTCATTTAACCCATTTTCCATGCCTATTGCGGTAGAGAGAAAAGCAACTGTTAAAGAGTGCTGATAAAGGCTTTCATCTTTCCTATTTAGCAACGCTAACGAGTCTTGCATTTCGGTTTGCTGAAGTACGAGCGTGAAGATTTCTTTCAGTTTAGCGTTCCAGATAAGTGATTTCTCTTCAACTAGTAGGTGTTGATTCGACATATAGAAACGAGTATGTGCGCAAAAGACTGTCTCCTCTGCACTCTGCTGCGATAGTGGGACCAACAATGGTAATGTATCAATACCAAACTGTTTTAACCGTTTTAAATGAACGGTCGTTAAAGAAACCCCTTTTTTTAAAAGGACTTGTCCATCCAAGGAAAAAATCTCTTCACCTAACAATGATCCTGGCATGACATCTTTTAGACGAACGTATTTCGTTTCTAATCCAACTACCATACACATCCCCCCTTCATTCGTTAACGCTTTCATTAAGTATAACTAAGGAACGATGATTTAGGAAGTACGTTAGTTAGGAAAAACCTTGCACATCTATGCAAGGTTCGTTAACTTTCTGCTTTTTCCAACTGATGTCGTTCATGTTCATGGGCGTCAAAGACAACAATAGGCTTTAGTACCGACACACCTTCTTTTGATAGTATATCGAGTATCTCATAGTTAATCTCTTCTTTCACTTCATGCCATTCTGACCAAGCAACCGTTTTTGTGAAATAGTAAATAAAAATGTTATAGCTTGATTCACCAAATTCATCAAAATAGATCATCACTGTGTCCGTTACAACTCCTGGATGACTAATGACAAGCTTGCGAATTTCTTGAACCGAGTGCTCTAAATCCGTTCGCGTTGTTTCTTGACCAACACCAATTGAATAATTAACTCGTCGCATATTCATTTCGGACCAATTCGTTATCGCCTCATTCGACAATGTTTTATTTGGTACAACCACAACAGCATCTGCAAACGTACGTATCTTCGTACTTCTAAATGTAATATCTTCTACCGTCCCTTCTACAGAAGCAGAAGATATCCAGTCGCCTTTTTTAAACGGCTTTTCCGTAATGATGACAATCCCACCAAAGAAATTGGCAACCGTTTCCTGAGCCGCTAATGCAAATGCTAATCCACCTAACCCAAGACCAGCAACAAAACCATTGACATCGACATCAAAGCTAGAGAGTACGGTAACAAAAGTAAGAGCAATGACGACAAAACGAAGAATATTTGAAATAAAGGGCAGCAACATATGGTCATCGCTTAATTGCAGCTTATTCTTTGTATAAGCCATAAACGTACCATGAGTCGAAACGTAGTTGTACAACCCCCATCCACCAAGAATGATTAAACTGGCATTAAAAAAGTTTTGAAGGGCTTCAATATCAGAAAATTTGACGCCGTAATAGACTAGCGCTACACGGGCACCAATAATAACAAAAAGAAAACGAAGGGGTTTCTCATATGAAAGCAACAGTTGAGTAAGAAGTGTTGCGTGTGTTTTACGGGAAAGCCCTAAAATTAATTTAAACAGATACGAAATAAAAATCTTTCGAAATACGAGAAACAAACTAAAAATCCCTATAGTAATTAATAACTTCATCCATGGAAATTCCACAAAAAAACTAACAATTGAATCCCAAATCGTGCTCATGGTCCAACTCCTCTTACAAACAATCTACCCGTATTCTAGCATGGCGAAATGGTTTAGGCTATTGTAAAAGAATGCGAAATAAACGACCCAGTTTGGATTTTTGATTAATGGTGTAAAATGTCGGTCGATTGTTCACATAGGCAACAGGCTTTGATGAAAGTGGAATAATGCGTATCATTACCACTCCTACAAACGCTATAATAAAAATAAAAACATCCACTTTGCGAATAAGCATTCTCGTGTATTCCTCCACTTTTTTTGTTAGTATGCAACAGGATCTGAGCAATTATTTGAGTACCCATGATTTTGATTAATAGAAGCTGTCTATACTAATAATCGTGACAATTTTGTAGACAGGGAAAGACTTCATCAAAAGCACACAATTTATTGATACAATACAAGAGAATATGAATTGGAGGGTTACAAATGAAACGAGGTTTAACAAGTTTTTTGCTTTTCCTTACACTTATGCTCGCATTGCCTAATTTGGCTCACGCTCATTCGCACCAAGAATCGTCTTCACCAGCAGAAAATGAAGAAGTAACAGCACCTTTAGATGAAATAACCGTTACGTTTGATTCAGGTATCGCTAGTGGGAACATGACGGTTACAAACAATACAACAGGTGAAGAAGTGGAGCCTGACTCAATCGACGTAGAATCAACGGTTATGATCGCATCTTTCAATGAAGCACTTCCAAACGGGGAATACGTTGTTTATTGGGAAAACATTGGTGATGATACCCACCATATCGATGGCGAGTTCACTTTTGTAGTCAACGTTGAAGAAGAAGCCGAGGAAGAGTCAACTGTAGAAGAAGACATGACTGAGGAAGAATCAACTGAGGAGGCAACTGAGCAAGAAACAGATTTGGAGCAAGATCAAGCTGAAACAGAAACAGCAGAATCAGGATCTGCCGTTTTATGGATTTCCATCATTCTAGCGATTCTATTTATTGGCGGTCTAATTGGATTTGTTGTATCACGAAAGAAAAAGAACTAGAGTAAGGAAAGAAGTCACTGATGTGGCTTCTTTTTTACTTCATTGATATGGTTTAAGTGCGCTCCTTATGAGCAACCCCGGTTTATGTTGTCAGAAACTAAAGCAACCGATCACTAGAGCAAGGAAAAAATGTTTAAAATCAAGAAGTTTTCGTTTTGAGATTAGACACTTTCAGCTATAATAGTAGTAAGTACTTGTTTTTCAACACATTTCATTTGATGACTACAGATAGCCCCTTTACAAATGTTTATGCTCGGCTACATTAAAATAACGTGTTGTGTTGTATTAAAGGAGGTTGTCTTACATTATGCTTAACCGCACCGTTTTAAAGAAGCTCTTCATTGTTATACTTATTGTTGCAGCGGTGCTTTTTGTTTACTTTAATTTCTCGGCTTTTATGCCTATTCTGTTAGCTTTATTAACGGCAATGATTTTCGAACCGTTTGTTAAATTCTTGAAACGTAAGTTGAAAAGTGAGCGTCGACTGCTACCTGTAACGATTGTCTTCCTCTCGTTTCTACTGATTTCAGGTTTAATCTTGTATGTTTCAGTAAGGTATTTAGTGGAATCGATTTATAGCTGGTCATTGCAAGTGCCTCAATACGCATTTGAAGTACAGCAGTTTGCAGATGAAATGATTGAAGGATTTCAAAACACTCTAGAAAGCATCCCTCAGGGAACAGCCATTATTGCCGAATTAGAGCGATTGTCGACTACAATGGTCGATGCTGTTCTTGGAATTACGGCGACTGTTATCACAACGGTTGCTTCGTGGTTGCAATCTATACCTAATTTACTCTTTGTTGCGTTAATTTACGTGATTACCTTGTTTTTATTTAGTCTAGATTTACCTCGTCTACTAAATAACACCTTTAATTTATTTAAAGACGAAACATCACAAAAGCTTCGATTTGTTTTTCAACGAATGGGGAAAGTGTTTTTAGGTTATTGGAAAGCACAGTTTATTTTAAGCGTAGGCGTTTTTATTGTTTGCTACATTAGCTTACTTTTTATTGCTCCTGGACCAGCACTTATTATGTCCATTCTTATCTGGGTTGTCGATATTATCCCCTTATACGTTGGACCAGCACTTATCCTTGTTCCATGGGGACTAGTGGCAATGATACTAGGAAACACAGCTCAAGGTATTCAGCTCATTATCCTTGCACTCGTTCTACTCATTATCCGCAGGATTATTGAACCAAAAGTATTAGGTGACTCCATTGGTTTAAATGCTTTACCAACTGTGTTATCGATGTATTTCGGCTTTGTTTTCTTTAATGTAATTGGTTTGATTCTCGGTCCTTTTGTCTACATAGCGATTCGTTCAGCAAAAGAAGCTGGCTTATTTCAATTAACCGTTGAAAAAGCACCTATACCGAACAACAAACAATCTCCTTAAAAAAAGCGTAACGAATGTACCATTCGTTACGCTTTTTTATACTAAAGATTTGTTAATGCTTCTTCAATGGTTTCATTTCCGCTCGTTAAGTCAAACGATTGATTAATCGTACGCTCATCTTCAAGACAAGCCATAATAACATTGGCAACATCTTCTCGCGGAATATCTCCGCGATCCAATTCAGCGCTTATCTTCACTTTGCCGCTTCCCTCATCATTTGTAAGGCCACCTGGTCTGATAATCGTATAGTGTAAACCACTTTTTCTGAGCCACTCATCTGCATAATGTTTAGCGGCGCTGTAGTATGGGGCTTTCGACATCCAATTATTGCGATCATGTACGCCAATTGCACTGATGATAATATAGCGGTTAACATTGGCTTGTTTCGCCGCTTCCATTGACTTAATAGCGCCATCAAAATCAATCATCATTGTCTTATCGGCCCCTGTATGACCACCAGAGCCAGCTGTAAAAATAACCGTGTCCACATTTTCCATTAAGGAAGCTAACTCCTCTACCGTCCCTTCAAGGTTTCCGATAACAGCATGTATCCCTAAGTCTTGGTAATTTTCCTGCTGTTCCGTTTTTCGGACCATTGCAATTGGCGTGTGTTCTGTATGCTTTTCTAATTTTTGAACGATATGCCGCCCGATTTGCCCATTTGCACCTATAATTAGTACATTCATTTTATTCATCCTCTCCTCTTTTTCACTCTTTTCACTATACCCTAGTCTAAAATGAGAAAAACATGAAGGAAACAGAAAGCAAACAAAAAAACACCGCATAGTTAAGCGGTGTTCCAAGATGCGCTGTACAAGATTTGAACTTGTGACCCCTTGCCTGTCAAGCAAGTGCTCTCCCACTGAGCTAACAGCGCATACTATTATGTAGGACCAACAAGATATATCTTAGCAAATATTCCTTAAACCGTCAATCATTTTTTCGTGCATTTACTAGCGCAATTATTGTGCAAATAGGTCGTTTTCATGCTAAAATACGAGTATTATGATAGAGAGATGGTGAACGCTGTTGGAATCCGAAAGTTTTAGTACCCCTCGACTAATATTACGTGAGTTAACGCTAGAAGACGCAGCATCGCTCTTACCAATTTGGTCTGACATTCGTGTCACAAGGTACATGAAAATTGAACGATTAACAACGGAAGAGGAAGCTCAGCAATTAATTCAATTATTAAAAAGCCAAATTAAAGCTGGACAATCCTCGCGATACGCAATTATTTTAAAAGACACTAATGCCATTGTTGGTACATGTGGTTTTGAGAGTTTTCAAACAGAACATCATAGCGCTACAATTAGTTATGAATTAGGTAAACGTTACTGGGGAAAAGGATACGCTTCGGAAGCACTATGGGAAATTATTGAAGACGGCTTCCAACGACGTCATATACATCGGATTGAAGCTCGCATTGAACCTGAAAATGACCGTTCTATCCATGCTTTACATAAACTAGGGTTTATGCATGAAGGCCGTTTAAGGGGTGCACTAAAAAAAGGAGATAAATTTGTGGATCAGCTTATTTTCTCCATCTTAGCTGAAGAATTTGAATCATCCTTACGATAATAAAACGTGCGCGATCTTTTCGCGCACGTTTTATTGCTGTTCAATGTCGTATCCTTGATCTTCAATTTCCTGTTCAATCTCTGAGATGCTTACTACGTCGCTATTATAGCGAACAGTCACTTCATGTTTTTCTAACAATACATCTACTTTTTCTACACCGGTTAACCCACCAACAGCTGATTCAATTGCTTGAACACAATGTTGACAAGACATACCGCTTACCTTTACTTTCTGTTCCATGTTGAACAGCTCCTTTGAGATTTACTTTGAAAACCGACTAATCACGTCCATCAGCTCTGAGATCGCTTCATCTCCATTTCCATTTTTAACAGCATCTGCTACACAATGTCTTGAATGATCTTCTAGCATTGTCATACTCACTTTTCTCAACGCTGCTTGAATTGCAGATAACTGGATGAGCACATCCACACAATATCGGTCTTCTTCGACCATTTTTTGAATCCCACGTACTTGTCCTTCTATTCGTTTCAGTCGATTGGTCAACGACGTTTTATCATCATGATGTCTGTGTGTTTTCTGTTCCATTTGCTGCTCGTTCAACCGTGTCACCCCACTTTCTTTTAGTATACAAGAACAACTATTGATTGTAAAAGCAATGACCTCTCTTATTGACACAATGGATCCAATACGATATGTTTTGTTGGTAAATGTCTTACATTAGAGAGATAAAATTTAGATATTGGGAGTGGAGATATGGAGAAGGCAACGGTTTTTTTTGATATTGATGGGACTCTTTTAGATGAAAACAAAGAATTACCTGTATCAACTAAAGAATCGATTAAACAGTTGCAAGCGGATGGACACGATGTGGCGATTGCAACTGGAAGGGCTCCTTATTTTTTCAAAGAGCTAAGAGAAGAGTTACAGATTGATTCTTATATTTGTTTTAACGGCCAATACGTTGTTTATAAAGGTGAGGTCATTTATCAAGACACATTAAACCCAACAACATTTAGTCGCTTTGAGCGCTATGCTACTTCGGTTAATCATCCGCTCATTTTTATGTCAGCTGAAAAATATACAGCAAACCATGCTGAACATCCCTATATACTTGAAAGTATCCATTCATTAAAATTAGACTTACCTTCGTATAACCCGAACTATTACGAGCAAACCAACCTGCACCAAGCGCTACTCTTTTGTAAACCTACGGAAGAAGAACAGTATCGGGAACGGTTTCCTGACTTTAAATTCGTACGCTGGCATCCTCTTTCAGTAGACGTACTGCCTGCTAACGGTTCGAAAGCCCTCGGCATTTCGAAATTTATTGCCCATGCAGGAATTGATTTAAAAGATGTGTATGCATTTGGCGATCAACTAAATGACCTTGAGATGCTGTCTTATGTTGAGCACGGGGTAGCGATGGGTAATGCGCCACAAGAGGTGCAAGCACAAGCACGCTACATTACAAAACACGTGAATGAAGACGGGATTAAGCACGGTCTTTCTCTTGTGGGATTGTTATAAGCTTTAACGTTCTCCCTACTAAAGAAAAAAGAGCAATCAGCAGATCGCTCTTTTTTTCTTAGTTAGAGTATGTATTATCGGCAGTTTACAAAGGTTAATGAACGTCATTACTCGGAGTAATCGACAAGGATTTTTAATTAAAATTTAATAATATTTATATTATTCATAATGAACACTTCTTAAGTTAGAATATAAAGATACTGTAAATAGACATACTTTAAATCTATGTAAGTAAACAAAAGAAAAAATGAGGGGAACTTATGAAAACTTATCCTTTAACAGAGAATGATTTTAACTTAATTGATGAAGCTAAGCGTAAAATTACTCAGCTCTACGAAGATGATAGACATCATATAGGAGCAGCTTTAAAAACAAAGTCAGGTACTATTGTTTCTGCGGTACATATAGAAGCATATATTGGACGGATTACAGTATGTGCTGAAGCTATCGCGATTGGAAATGCCATTTCAAACGGAGAAAAATTCTTTGATACAATTGTTGCCGTTAGGCATCCTTATTCTGATGAAAAAAATAGAGAGTTAAGAGTCGTTAGTCCGTGTGGGATGTGTAGGGAACTCATCTCCGATTATTCACCAGATTGTTTTGTTGTTTTAGATATAGATGGCGAGTTACAAAAAACTAAAATTGGTGAACTAATCCCACTAAAATATAGTCGCGAATCATAGTTTAGAAACTTTAATGAACTAACAGCGAGCGTTAGCAGTATAAAGTATATTAGCTATTAATCTTATGATAGCTTATTTATGCCTATCTATAGTCCAACATAGGACCAAAAACAGGTGCTCTTTACCTCTTAAAGCGACACAAAATAAAGACAACCTCTCCCTTTTTAGGTGTGCCAAATTCTATCCATGCAAAACGCCTCAAAAGCATCGTCAAAAGACACCTCGCGTAAGCTTTCGTAATTACTTAGTGACCGATATTCAAACGACTCTAACTTATTTTTGCGCATAAAAAAGACGCCTCCCTTCAATATCGAAGAAAAGACGTCCATATACGCGAGACTTTTTCCGCATAGTCTTGCGTTTAACGACCAATTATGTAGCGTACAAACCGCATTATAGCGGGCTTTCAACGCGCCTAGCAGGATTCGAACCCACAACGCGAGAACCGGAATCTCGTGTGATATCCCCTTTCACCATAGGCGCCAACGACACGTATAAATATACTTGAATAAGAGGGAGTTGTCAATAAAAATCTCCCTCCACTTATCGTCACGTTGACTGTTGGTTGCTTTCACCTTCAGCAAACATGACTTTAAAGCGCTCATTAATGTCTTCTTCTTTATAACCAGCTTGTCCCAAACGAACACCGAAGTTCTTCGCATAAAGCTGTAATCGCTGAGACATTTTCTTATATTTCTTCGCTTCTTGATTTGAGGCTTCGCTTGCACGACCATCGGCATTTGAAATAATGTTCTCAACAACAAATAACGCCTTCCATAGCGTTTCTTCGTCCATTCCTTGATGAATCGTACTTAATTCATCTACAACTTCTTTATAAAACTGCTGAAACTCTTTAAAGGTAATATCTTCTTCCATATTTAAATAATGTTGGATTTTATCGTATTGCGCTTGCATGTTTTTGACCTCCTTTATTCTCCGTTATTATACCATAGGAGTGATGAGCGTGCGACAGTATGTCGGATCGATTGCCATCGAAAACCCACACAAAAAAAGCTTACTTTAAGAGGAACTTCATCCTCCTAAACTAAGCTTTTCATTTTTATTTACAGTATTCATCAAATGCTTGTTCAAGCTTTTGTACAACTTGTATTGGTTCGTGACCTTCGATTTCGTGGCGTTCCACCATCATTTTAATTTCTCCATCTTTTAAAAGGGCAAACGATGGAGATGAAGGACCGTATCCTTTGAAGTACTCTCTCGCTTTAGCCGTTGCTTCCTTATCTTGACCAGCAAATACAGTCACAAAGCGATCTGGTGTTGCTTCATAGTTTTTCATATATGCCGCCGCCGGACGAGCAATCCCGCCAGCACAACCACATACTGAATTAACCATTACAAGTGTTGTCCCTTTTTCAGTAAGCGTCTGGTCAACATCTTCAACAGTTTGGAGCTGCGTGTAGCCAGCTTGTATCATATCATTTCTTGCATCTTGTACGACATCATTCATGAAAAAATTAAATTGTTGCATGAAATCACCCTCCTCCCTATTATTTTAGGGGAAACGAAACGAATGCACAAGTTTAAAAACTTCCGTTAATAAACAGATGTCGTTTCGTTAATAGCTTCAAGCTTTGTTTTAATAGCTTGTAAAAATTTCCCGCAAATCAGTCCGTCAAGCACACGGTGATCAAGAGAAAGACAAAGGTTCACCATGTGACGAATGGCAATCACCTCTCCTGCTTCTGTATCCAGAACAACTGGTCGTTTAACAATCGATTCCACTGAAAGTATCGCCGCTTGTGGGGTATTAATGATTGGTTGAGACAGAATGGAACCAAATGACCCTGTATTGTTAATGGTAAATGTTCCACCTGTCATATCATCGCTTTTTAACTGACCTGTTCGGACTTTAGTAGCCAGTTCATTTGTGCGCTTCGCTAATCCTTTAACAGTTAATTCATCTGCATGTTTAATAACAGGAACATACAAAGCATCTTCAGTCGCTACTGCCATCGAAAGATGAATGTCTTTTTTACGAATGATCGCGTCACCTACCCACTGGGCATTGACTTCTGGAAATTCTTTTAGCGCTTCGACACAGGCTTTCATGAAGAATGGCAAGTATGTTAAGCTGAAACCCTCTTTTTCTTTAAAGGAGTCTTTTAACCCTTGTCGGACTTTAACTAGATTCGTCACGTCCACTTCAATCATCGTCCATGCATGAGGCGCTTCTGTTTTGCTTTTTACCATATTTGTTGCGATCGCTTTACGAACACCTGAAACAGGAATGCGCTCATCATCAGCAGATGCTACACTGGACGATGGGGTATCAGTGGATTTTATACCGTGTTTTTCCACAGAAACTTTGCTTCCATCTCCTTGCTGAGGATTTGCCACTCCATTTTGTGTACGGTAAGCTTCAACATCTTTTCTCGTAATACGGCCACCTTTTCCAGAACCGGTTATGTCTGCTAAATCAATACCATAATCTTGTGACAAGCGTAAAACAGCTGGTGAATAACGTTGACGCTGGTCTGTTGTTTTTTCTTCGGTTGTCTCTACGTTTGGTTGAACATCGGCTTCATTCGGTGTTTCAGAAGGCTTCTCTTCTTGGCTACTTCCCTCTTCTTCAATCGAACAAATTGCTGTTCCAACGGAGACCGTATCTTCTTCTTTAACAAGTAACGCTTGTATCGTACCTGTATAGGAAGAAGGAATCTCGGCGCTCACTTTATCTGTCATGACTTCAGCTATCGGTTCATATTTCGTTACTTTATCACCAGGCGCTACGAGCCATTTGCTAATCGTTCCTTCTGTTACACTCTCACCTAGCTGAGGCATCGTCATGTTCGTTGCCATCATATTCCTCCTTCTAAAACTCCGCCAGATCGCGGATGGCTTTTTCAACTTTATCAGGATTAATCATAAATTCTTTTTCTAACGTAGGCGCATACGGCATTGCAGGTACATCAGGTCCAGCAAGACGTTTAATAGGTGCATCAAGATCAAATAAGCAATGCTCTGCAATAATTGCGCTCACTTCACTAATAATACTGCCTTCTTTATTATCTTCTGTGATTAATAAAACTTTCCCTGTTTTTCTAGCCGCTTCAATAATACCGTCTTGATCAAGTGGATAAACGGTTCTTAAATCAAGAACATGGGTTTGAATGCCTTCTTTCTCCAAGCGCTCCGCTGCTTGTAAAGCAAAGTGGACGGCAAGACCATAGGTAATGACCGTTACATCGTCTCCTTCACGTTTTACATCTGCCTTGCCAATAGGGAGCGCATAGTCTTCATCCGGGACTTCGCCTTTAATTAATCGATACGCTCGTTTATGTTCAAAGAAAAGAACGGGATCATCAGAACGAATGGCCGCTTTTAGAAGGCCTTTCACATCGTATGGCGTTGATGGCATAACAATCTTTAGCCCGGGTGTATTTGCAAACATCGCTTCAACGCTTTGTGAATGATAAAGGGCTCCATGGATACCACCCCCGTAAGGAGCTCGGATTGTAATCGGACACGTCCAGTCATTGTTTGTGCGGTAGCGGATTTTAGCAGCTTCAGACACAATTTGATTTACAGCTGGCATAATAAAATCAGCAAACTGCATCTCAGCAACAGGTCGCATCCCATACATAGCAGCACCAATTCCTACGCCTGCAATTGCCGACTCAGCTAGCGGGGTATCAATCACTCTCTCCTCACCGAATTGGTCATACAAGCCTGCTGTTGCACGAAACACGCCGCCTCTCTTACCAACGTCTTCACCTAAAACAAAGACACGTTGATCTCGCTCCATCTCTTCATGTAAAGCCTTCGTTACAGCTTCAATATATGATAATACTGCCATTAGTTGCCCTCCTCACTATAAACATGCAAATACATGGTGCTTGGATCTGCGTATGCTGCTGCTTCTGCATATTCTGTTGCTTCATTTACAAGCTGTTTTACCTCTGCTTCCATTTCCTCAAGCACCTGATCAGTTAACAAACTAGCTTCTTGTAAATAAACGGCATACGTGTGAAGGGGGTCCTTTTCTTTTGCTTCTGCTACTTCTTCCCTTGAGCGATAGGCGCGATCATCATCATCACTTGAATGAGGAGTAAGACGATAAGAGACTGTCTCTATTAAAGAAGGACCAGCTCCAGCTCTTGCACGATCAGCCGCTTCCTTTACAGCTTCGTAAACAGCAAGAGGGTCATTTCCATCTACCGTTACACCTGGCATTCCGTAACCAATTGCTCGGTCCGACACTTTCTCACAGGCAAGCTGTTTTTCAATTGGAACACTTATTGCGTATTTATTATTCTCACACATAAAAATAACAGGGAGCTTGTGAACGCCGGCAAAGTTCGCTCCTTCGTGGAAATCACCTTGGTTGGAAGAGCCTTCTCCAAAAGTAGTAAACGTAACAAAATCTTTCTTTTCTAGTCGACCACCTAGTGCTACGCCAACGGCATGTGGCACTTGTGTCGTTACTGGAGAAGAGCCTGTTACAATTCGATTATTTTTTTGTCCAAAATGACCAGGCATTTGACGGCCAGCTGAATTTGGATCTTCTTCTTTTGCGAAACCTGAAAGCATTAAATCTTTTGCAGTCATACCAAATGTTAACACAACCCCCATATCTCGATAATAAGGGAGCACATAGTCTTTGTCTCGGTCAAGTGCAAAGGCCGCGCCTACTTGCGCCGCTTCCTGGCCCTGACAGGAAATAACGAATGGAATTTTCCCTGCTCGATTTAATAACCACATTCGCTCATCAATTCGTCTAGCAAGCAACATCGTGCGATAGATATCAACTGCTTGCGCATCCGTTAACCCTAATTGTTCATGTTTGTTTTTTGTCATTCAAATATCCCTCCCATTACATGTGAATAGCACGTTTATCAATTAATAGAGCCGCCTCACCGATTGCTTCTGACATTGTCGGATGGGGGTGAATCATCTCACCTAATTCGATATGAGCAGCATCAACGTATTTTGCAAGAGCCGCTTCACTAATTAAATCCGTTGCATGAGAGCCAATTATATGAACGCCTAAAACATCATTTGTTTTCTCATCTGAAATGACTTTCACAAACCCTTCTTCTTCTCCTTGAACAAGCGCTTTACCAACTGCGGCAAATGGAAAGGTACCTACTTTCACTGAATGATGTTGTGCTTTTGCTTCCTCTTCTGTCAAGCCTACTTGTGCAGCCTCTGGAAAACTATAAATACAAGATGGGACCATTGTTTTGTTTAGAGGGTCTACCTTTTCACGGGTCATGTGAGCTACGGCGATTAACCCTTCGTGTGTTGCAACGTGAGCGAGCTGCAAGCCGCCAATGCAATCGCCAATGGCATAGATATGCGATTCTTTCGTTTGACCGTACTCATTCACCTTTATGTAACCGCTTTCTAAATCAATTTCTGTGTTTTCTAAGCCAATGCCTCGAACATTCGCCGTTCTTCCAATGGATACCATTAACTTGTCAACATGAAATGGAATTGCTTCTTCTTTTGTTTGTACACTCACTTTTACTCCGTGATCCTCCACAGCAATTGAAGATTCATCAATTGTAGCGTTCGTATAAATGGCCACGCCTCTTTTTTGAAGCTGTTTCATCATTTCCTTGGAAATATCACGATCGGCTGTTGGTATAATACGACTTCCTGCTTCGACAATCGTTACTTTTACACCAAAGTCAATGAGCATGGATGCCCATTCTACTCCAATAACACCCCCACCTACAATGACGATCGAAGAAGGTAATGCGTTAAACTGAAGTGCCTCTTCTGAGCTAATAACCGTTTCCCCATTAAACGGGGTATTCGGTAACGATCGTGGAGAAGAACCTGTTGCTAGTATGACATTTGAGCCTATTAACATTTCATTTTCTCCATCGCCTAAGTCAACTGAGACTGTTCCTGGCGTTGGTGAAAAAATAGACGGTCCTAGCAATGTCCCTCTTCCTTTATATACATCAATTTTTCCTTTTTTCATTAATCCTTTTACACCATTAGCTAAACGGTCAACAATAGTTTGCTTTCGGTTTTGTACTTGTGTGAAATCTAGTTCTGGTTCGCCAATTGACACACCATAGTGACTAGCTTCTTTTGCTAACCGAAAGACTTCTGCACTTCTAAGCAATGCTTTACTTGGAATACACCCTTTATGTAAACAAGTTCCACCTAGGGATTGCTCTTCTACTAGGGCCGTTTTCAACCCTGATTGTGAAGCACGGATGGCGGCAGCATAGCCACCAGTACCGCCACCCACTATTACGAGATCATAATTCTCTGCCATGATAGTCCGCCTCCATTACTTTTTGCGAGAAAGAATATGGTGCTCATTTTGCAAAAATGTTCCTCTTGCGTAACGCATCCGTTCAATTCGTTCTTCTGCCATTTTATCCGCAGCCTGTGAAGTAGGGATTCGCTTTGTATGAGCAATTTCAAATACACGAGAAACATTATCATAAATGCCTTCTACTTTTTTAAATGCTCGATCTCGGTTGTACCCATTTAATTCATCCGCCACATTAATCACGCCACCTGCATTAATAACATAATCAGGGGCATAGGCAATGCCCATATCTTGCAAAATTTGACCATGACGCTCTTCTTTTAATTGATTGTTAGCCGCACCAGCGATCACTTTAGCCGTTAATTTCGCAAGCGTTTCATCATTAATTACGCCACCTAATGCACATGGAGCAAAAATATCACAGTCTTGCTCATAAATATCATCAGGGTCTACTGCTTTTGCCCCAAATTCGGAAACCGCTCGTTCAACAGACGGTTTGTAAATATCTGTAACAATAAGTTGAGCGCCTTCTTCATGCAGATATTTACATAAGTGATAAGCAACATTACCGACACCTTGCACCGCAATCGTTTTACCTGCTAAATCTTCCGAGCCTAGTCCTGCTTTAGCCGCAGCTTTCATCCCAACATAAACACCATAAGCTGTGACTGGTGATGGGTTTCCTGAAGCACCAAAAGCAGGAGAAATACCTGTAACATAATCGGTCTCATCGTGAATAATATCCATATCTTCAACGGTCGTGCCTACGTCTTCTGCAGTAATATAGCGTCCGTTTAATCCTTGAATATAGCGACCAAATGCTCGAAACATTTCTGGATTTTTATCTGTGCGAGCATCGCCAATGATTACTGCTTTACCTCCGCCGAGGTTCAAGCCAGCTGCCGCATTTTTATATGTCATCCCTCTTGAAAGACGTAAGACATCTTCAAAGGCATCCTCTTCTGATTGATAATTCCACATTCTTGTACCGCCAAGTGCAGGTCCTAGCGTTGTATCATGAATCGCTATAATTGCTTTTAACCCTGACGTTTGATCTTGACAAACAACAAGTTGTTCGTAATCTTTTTCTACCATTTTTGTAAATAAATTCATTTTAAATCCCCCTATAAGAATTCTGGCTCGTCTTCACTAGTCACATCTATGCTACATGCAAAAACAATGCCAACTGCTAATCTTAAGGAAATAGGCTAATGTCACCCTTCGCTTGCAAAATCTTGCACTCCCCTGAAATTTTTTGCATGCAAAATCATTCAATCCCATATTTCTCTAATTTATAGTAAAGCGATCGGACAGAAATACCGAGGCGTTTTGCCGCTTCTGTTTTAACATAATGAACATGAGCTAACGTCTCTAAAAGAAACCCACGCTCTTGTTCCGCTAAAAACTGCTCTAGCTTTTCTGGCTTAGTACGATCTACTTTAGGTGCACTTCCTGGTTTTAGCATACTTATATCTGCATGTGCAACAAAATCGATTTCTGTTTCACCTAAGTTTTTGTATATCATTTCTCTTGCCAATACATTTTCTAACTCCCGAATATTACCAGGCCATGTATACTGTTGAAGCTGAGCCAGTGCATAATCCGACAAGTTTCTAATATTGCGTCCATAATCTTCGTTTATCTTTTCAATAAGCCGCAAAGCAAGTATAGGTATGTCTTCAATTCTTTCCCTCAATGGTGGAATATAAATTGGCAATGTATTTAAACGATAATAAAGATCTTCTCTAAACCGTTTTGTTGACATAAATAATTGTAAGTCCACATTTGTGGCTGCAATGACCCGGGCTTTAATTTTAATTGGTTTTGTTCCACCAACTCGAACCACTTCACTTTCTTGAAGAACACGTAATAATTTTGCTTGTGTTTGTAACGACATTTCGCCTACTTCATCAAGAAAGATACTTCCTTCTCCAGCTTCTTCAAATAACCCCTTTTTTCCTGTACGTAAGGCTCCAGAAAAAGCACCTTGTTCGTAACCGAATAGCTCACTTTCAAGAAGTGTTTCTGTCAACGCTGCGCAGTTCACTCGTACAAACGGTTGGTGACGACGTTCACTTTCATAATGGATCGCATGTGCGAATAATTCTTTTCCAGTACCCGTTTCGCCTAATAGCAAAATAGGTAAGGCCGTATTCGCTCCTAATTTCCCTTGAGCAATGGCGTGCTGGATCCCACTGGATTGCCCTAGTATATCTTGAAACGTGTAATGGGATTCAAGACTGGCAATTTTCTTTTTTGCTTGCTTTAATTCACCCATAAGGGAATTTAATTCAGATACATCATGGATAACGCCTATACTTCCTTTTAATTTCTTGTCTACCATAATAGGTGCAACATTTACTATTACGTCTCGTTTCGCTGGACCTAACTTTAACCGCGCCCCTCGCACGGGTCGCTGAGTTTGCAAGACTTGCATATGAATGCTTTCGCCCTCTGAAATGTCCGTTGTTGCTGGTTTACCAATAACTTGTTCTTCCGTTAAACCAGTAATTTTCTTGTAAGCTGGATTTATAAGAAGACCGACGCCATACTCGTCAACAACCGATATTGCATCATTAGAGGAATTAATGATGGCTTCCAGCATTTCTCTCATTCGATTAAGGTCTGTAATTTGCTCAGCCATTTGCCTTGCTTCTGTGACATCTTTAAAGACGGCAATTGCACCTGTAATGTTTCCTTTTGTACTTAACGGCATACGAGTGGTCACGATTTTCGTCCCGTTTGTAAATGTTTGAAGCTGATTGTATTCTGGCTGCTGGCGTTCAATCACACGTGGTAAACCACTTGTTGGCAGTAAGGATTGAATGGCCTGACCAACACTTTCCTGCCGGTTCACATCAGCCATTTCAGCCGCTGCATCGTTTAAATACATGACCGTGTAGTCTGCTTTGACAATAATCACGCCATCATCAATCGAGTCAATTGCTTTTTGCATGAGAGATTGTTTCGAGAACTCAGCACTAATGACTGCCCACACTTCTTCATATGACCAAACATTGTCTTCTGTTTTATCTATCTTTGTATGCCTTTGAATGATTGTAAAATCGTATTGCTTACATGACTGTTCATCCACTAAATCTATATTGTGCTCTGCTGCAAAATCGCTTATTTTAGCTGTTTTGCTATGTATGGCGGCAACAGTAAACATAGGCAGATGCATTAGACATCGTAATAAAGGAAATGCATCAGGACCATCATCAATAAACAGAATCGTATTCATTCTCGCACCTCTGACATTTTTAGTAGTTGGTCATAAATGCTACTGCCATTTATTTTAGTATCGTACAATTAACGATCTTATGCAAGATTAAACTTGTCCATAATGGTTTTTTTGGTCTACAATAGATGTGAAATACGTACAAGAAAGGATGTTCCATGGGCAGAGTAATTGCTTTATTCCTCATTCTCATCCCAATAGTTGGCGCTGGGTATGGTATCAAATTAATGCGTGATGCATTTTTCCTTGTTGAACTATTTCCTTATCCTACTTTATGGATACAATTTTTTGCTGGCTTACTTTTCTTCCTTATTGGATTAGGATTGATGGCAGGATTTATATTCCATAGAGACAAAAAACGTGGCAAAGTAGCAGAAACGTTTTTTAAGAAAGATGATCAACAGCTGTGAGGAGAGCGAATACTTCAGCTGTTGTTTATTTTATTCTGTTGTACCTATTCTTTTAGCCCATTGACAATATGCTCCTTGTAGCACAGGCCAAAAGAAGAATAAAACAATACTTATACAAGCTAATAAAAGGAATAGCAACTGCCCTGATGTTTCTGGAACCGTTACAGTCCATAATGCAAGGGATGCACCAAGAATAAGTGAGCCATTGATACCGTAAACAGCTTGGCCTTCTACTTCTAAAACAATAATGATGTAAAAAATTGTTGTAACATACAAAATGTCTATAAATGTAGGGATCGCCATAAAAAAACAACTAATGATCAGTAACAGTAAATAGTAGATCGTTAATCTAAGCGATACTTTGTTTGCCATATAGCTTGAAAGAGGGAACAACATAAAGCAAGCCGTATTGATACTGAACGCTTTTATATTTCCCATAGACAAAAGATAAGAGAAGAAAACAAGTAACACGACATAACAGCAAATAATTCCAGTTTGATTCATCATTTGCTTCGTTTTTTTCTGCTGTTTTTTTAACTGGCTTAAATCAAGATAAAAACCAACAGCCCAAGTTAAAAAAATGTACGCAACCGCCAAATATGAAAAATAGAGATGAGTTCCCGTTAATAACGAGCTAAGTGCTACATAACTATATAAAAGAAAGCTCCCGAGACTAAATGGGATGAAAGTATGCTGAGCGTTTTTTTTGCTCCATTGTACATCTTTAAAACCGTACATTAAGGCAACAGCAATAAACGGAAGTGATAAAAATAAGGAAGAAATCATGGAACGATCACTTGCTTCCAATTATTCTCTAAAGGATGTATTGCTTTCTTAAAACGTTTAGTTTCTACATTCATTTCAATCCTCTCCCTTTCCTTTTTCTTAGTATTTGGAGAAGGATTGAATCCATACAAAAAAGCGTGTAAATGATCAGATCATTTCACGCTTTTTTTAAAACAATTAGCTTACTTTATGTTCGATTCGAAGTTTATCCGCAACCATAGCAATAAATTCAGAATTCGTAGGTTTTGCTTTAGTGTGACTAACAGTGTAACCAAACAAGTTTGAAATTGAATCAATATTGCCTCTGCTCCAAGCTACTTCAATGGCATGACGAATGGCTCTTTCAACCCGACTAGCCGTTGTATTAAACTTTTTTGCAATGTCAGGGTAAAGCACTTTCGTAATTGAGCCAAGAAGCTCAATATCTTTATATACCATTGTAATGGCTTCTCTTAAATACATGTATCCTTTAATATGTGCAGGAACACCAATTTCGTGAATAATGCTTGTAATGCTCGCATCTAAATTAATTTGCTTACTTTCTTTCCTAGGTGCTGATGCAAACGACATAGACGTTGTTTTTGGTATACGAACCTGTTGTTTTCCTGCAATTTCACGGATTTTTTCCATTAATGCTTCCATGTCAAATGGCTTGAGTACATAGTAAGCAGCTCCAAAGTCTACAGCTCGCTTCGTCACATCTTCTTGACCAAAAGCCGTTAACATGACAATTTGGGGTCTATTGCTTTTTTGACTAAGGCGCTCTAAAACAGCTAATCCATCTAAGTGGGGCATGATAATATCTAACAGTAATACATCTGGTTCTTTTTCTTCAACCAAGCTTAAGCATTCCTGTCCATTAAATGCCGTTCCAGCTACTTCCATATCTGGTTGCGCACCTATATACTCACTCAATAAATGCACTAATTCTCTGTTATCATCAGCGATACAAACGTTAATTTGACTCATTATGTTTTCCCCCAGTTCCTTTTGTTGTATGTAACCGATTCGACAAAGATGCAGACAATCCTTTTAAATAAATCATTTAGATTTTAATTATAGGAAATCCTACGTTTTTCTTGTAAATCTTCTTCTTTTCGACAGATTTTCAATCGTACTTTCTTTTTAATATACCATATCCTTAAAAGGGATGTGACGATTCTTGAGGATTTCTTCACGGTGATTTGGTCTTATAAATGTAAGTAAGAAAAACAAAAGCACCAAGCTAAGCAGAGAATTAACTCGCTTGCGCTTGGTGTTTTACTAATCCTGTATGAATTCCAGATTCCTCTAGCATCCAGCTAATATGACATCCGTATCCAGAAGTAGGATCGTTTACAAACACATGAGTGACTGCTCCAACAATTTTATCCCCTTGTATAATTGGACTACCGCTCATGCCTTGAACAATGCCACCTGTCTTTTCTAACAACCGTTTGTCTGTAACCTTTATAATCATTCCCTTGGTTGCCGGGCTTTCTTGTGGCGTGCTTGAAACAATTTCTATATCAAATTGTTCAACTTCTTCTCCATCTAATACCGTTAATATTTTTGCAGGGCCTTCCTTTACTTCTGAAGCCGTAGAAATCGGTAATGGTTGGTCATAGACGTTATTTTTTAATTGAACCGTCTCATTTAATGTGCCATAAATTCCTAATGCGCTGTTTTTATGAATGGTTCCTAAAATTTCACGATCTTTCGATATACTAGCAAGCTTTTCACCAGGTTCTCCATTGATACCTCTGGAAATGGAGGTAACCGATGATCGTAATAACTGCCCATTTAATACAGAAACTGGCTTCTTTGTATCAATATCCGATATAACATGACCAAGTGCGCCGTATCGCTTACTCTCTGGTTCATAGAAAGTCATCGTGCCCACACCCGCAGCAGAGTCACGAATGTATAAACCAAGACGATACAGATGATCCCCTTTTGCTTTTTCTGGCTTTAGTACAGTCGTTATTTCTTTTTCCCCACGTAATACTTTCACTTTTAATTCCTGATTTTCTTCTCCTGCATGCTGAACTTGTTTAGACACTTCGCTCATCGTATGCATTTTTTCTCCATTAATGTTTGTAATCATATCCCCGACTTCAATTCCTGCAAATTCCCCTGGGGATCTTTGTCCTGATTTTGTGTCTATTTTATGATGACCAACAACTAAAACGCCTTCTGTGTTTAATTTGACTCCAATGGATTGACCGCCTGGTACCACTTTTATTTCTGGTAAAACAGATACATCAATTTTTTTTGCAGGCCAATTTCCATTTTGCAAAGTCACATTTGTATGACCTGTCTTTATTCCTTGAAGAATCGTTTGACTTTCCATTTGCTCTACTTCTATGTGCGAATTTCCCTCAATAGCAAAGCCGTTCGCTTCAATTGCCGTCTCGCTTCCCTCAAATAGAACAATGGATGTGGGAATGTCTATAAACTGTTTAAATTGTGGATTAAATCCCAAAAAAAGTAGACAAACTAAAAACAAGACCCCAATAACATACCGTACACCCTCTTTTAGCAACCTTTTCACTCCTCACTCCCAACCTACACCTCCATGCTGGCTGTACTATTAATGTTGCCTTCACACGGACGAAATATAACTGTAAATAAAAGAAAAAAGCCACCTAATCAAGGTCGCTTTTCCAGTTATCCTTTTTTGTGGGTTGCCAGTTCAAGCAGTTCTTTAGCATTTTCCTTCGTAATCTCAGTCACTTCAAACCCAGACAACATTCTTGCAAGTTCGTTTGTTTTTTCGTCGTCGTTTAATTGAATGACGTCTGTTTTCACTCGTCCTTCAATGGTTTCTTTTCGTATAAATAAGTGGTGATCTGCCATAGCTGCTACTTGAGGTAGGTGCGTAATACATAACACTTGTGAGCCCTCTGATATACGGTACATTTTTTCAGCAATCGCTTGCGCCACTCGACCGCTCACACCTGTATCCACTTCATCAAAAATAACAGATGTAATCTGTTGAGAAGCAGAGAAAATGGTCTTAAGGGCAAGCATGATACGTGAGATTTCTCCACCTGATGCCACTTTTACAAGAGACTTTAATGGTTCCCCTTCATTTGTGGAAATTAAAAACTCTGCTTGATCTTGACCATTTTTATAGAATGTTTCGCCTGTTTCAAGCTGAACGTTAAAGGATGCTTTTTCCATATACAACTGGCTTAACTCGATCATCAGTGAAGATTCAAGCTTTTTTGCTAAACGTTTACGAATATCTGTTAATGCTTCACCTTCGATGGTTAAATCTTCAATAATGGCGTTCCTTGTGTCTTGAAGCTCTTCTAAATGAATGTCCTTATTTTCCATTTCTTCCAGCTCTTGCTCGATGGCTTCTGCATATGCTAACACATCGGCTATAGACTCACCATATTTACGTTTCACTTTTTCAATTTCAGCCAAGCGATTTTCTACATCCTCTAATACTGTTGGATTAAAATCAACTTGATCCAAAGCTTCTCGAATCGAGTAGGAGGCTTCCTCGATGAGGTAATAACTTGATGACACTTGTTCATAAAGTGGTTGCAAATCTGTATCAATGCTTGCTGCTGTTTCCAAATGACTTAGCATACCACTTAAATAATCAAGACCCTTATCTTCTCCATAAAGATGCTCATAGCTTCTTGTTAGCGCTTCGTACAATTTTTCACTATTAGCAAGCTTATTACGGTTTTTTTGGAGTTGTTCATCTTCGCCAATTTGTGCATTTGTCTTGGAGATTTCACCTAGTTGATACGTATATAAATCGGTCTTTTGGGCAATTTCCTGAGCATTTTGATCAAGCTCGTTAATGCGCTTCATTGTGGTTTGAAGCTTATTGAAAAGCTTACGGTATTCATGTAGCGCTTTTTTTATAGCATCCCCACCAAACTGATCTAATAATCCTAAATGTTCATCAGCTCTCATTAGAGACTGGTGCTCATGCTGACCGTGAATATCAACAAGAGCTTGTCCAATTTCGCGTAGGGTTCCAATCGTCATGAGCTTTCCATTTATGCGGCAAATGCTTTTACCTGTATGAGTAATTTCCCGTCTCATAATGAGCATATCATCTTCAACATCGATGCCTAAGGATTCCAACTTAGCTTCTAGTTGATGCCCTTCTTCCATTACAAACAAGCCTTCAATCTCCGCTTTCTTCTCACCGTGGCGAACAAACTCAGCTGAGCCTCTTCCACCTAAAAGCAAGCCAATAGCATCAATAATAATCGACTTTCCAGCACCAGTCTCTCCCGTGAGAACAGTTAACCCTTTCTCAAATGGAATGGTAAGGGAAGAAATGATTGCAAAATTTTTAACGGTTAATTCCATTAGCATAGTAGATTGCCCACCTCATTAAAGCATATTTAAAAATCGTTCCGTGACGGTTTCGCCATTTTTTTCTGTCCGACAAATAATGAGAATGGTATCATCTCCACATATCGTTCCCATTAGTTCTGGCCAGTCTAAATTATCAATGAGAACAGCAATTGCATTCGCATTACCAGGCATTGCTTTCATCACGACTAAGTTTCCAGACTGATCAATGCTTATAAAGCTATCGGTTAATATACGCTTAAGCTTTTGCTGAGGATTAAACTTTTGATCAGCAGGTAAGCTATATTTATAGCGGCCGTCCTGCATAGGGACCTTCACTAAATGTAGTTCTTTAATATCTCTTGACACAGTTGCTTGCGTGACATTGTAACCATCACTTCTTAATTGATCAACTAAATCATCCTGTGTCTCAATTTCTTTATTTGTAATAATTTCTCTTATTTTTATATGGCGTTGTCCTTTAGTCATGCCATCACCTTACCTTTTAACAAATTGATTATGGTTCAGTCTCATCTATTATCTACGGTTTACTTGTTTTGAGCAAGATTTCAAAGCAGAACAGTTTGATTAAGCTGTAAAAGAACCCTCTTTTGCAAGCAAGAAAAAGGTCATCATTGTGTCCATTTCAACGCTAGTATAAAAGAGGGTATCTCTCGTTATTTACTTTCGAAGAGCTTGCGCTGCTTCTACAATGTGCTCAATCGTTTCTGTAGTCAATTCTACGTGTTCCGTTTGTTTTTTTAGATGAAGTAAAAATTCAATGTTGCCGTCCCCACCTGTAATGGGTGAATAATCAAGTGCAAGAGAACTAAAGCCAAGCTCATGAGCAGCTGTTAGAACGGAATGAATAACATGCTTATGCACAAGAGGATCTCGCACAATGCCCTTCTTTCCGACGTGTTCCCTTCCTGCTTCAAATTGCGGTTTCACTAGCGCTATAACATCGCCACCATCGGCAAGAATGGAGTACAACGGCGGTAAAATCAACCTCAAAGAAATAAACGAAACATCAATTGAAGCAAATTCTGGCTGAGATTTGGCAAAATCGTCTTTGGTTGCGTAGCGGAAATTCATTCGTTCCATGACTGTTACACGTTCATCCTGCCTAATTTTCCAAGCCAATTGATTGTAACCAACATCCACAGCATACATGGCTTTTGCATGGTTTTGGAGTGCACAGTCTGTGAAACCTCCAGTTGATGAGCCAATATCTAAACCTACCTTGTTTGCTAGCTCTAAGGAAAAGACGTCAATCGCTTTTTCTAATTTTAAGCCTCCGCGGCTAACGTATTTAAGAGTATCTCCTTTTATACGTAAAGGAACGTCTCTGTCTACTTTTAAGCCCGGTTTATCTAAGCGCTCATGCTCACTGTAAACAAGTCCAGCCATAATACTTCGCTTTGCTTTTTCTCTTGTGTCAGCTAAGCCCCGCTCAACTAATAAGACGTCGAGCCTTTCTTTTTTTCCCATTTGTCATTATGCTCTTTTCTTTTTTTGTGGTAGTTCTGACAGAAGAACATCCGCTATCCGCTCAGGCGTCAAACCAATTTCTTCATATAATTCATCAACACTACCGTGTTCTATAAACCAATCTGGTACACCAAGTCGTTTGATCGATGCTTGAAGGCCATGATCATTATAAAATTCCATTACAGCACTTCCGAAGCCACCTTGAAGGATCGCTTCTTCTACAGTCAAAATCGGTAACTCTTCTTCAGCGATTGTACGGAGCATCTCTTCATCAAGTGGTTTTACTGAATTCGCATTAACCAATCGAACATTATAACCTTGGGCCGTCATGTTTTCAATTGCTTTTTCAGCCACTGGAATCATCGTTCCAAAAGTAAGAATGACCGCATCTGTACCTTCGTTTAACACTTCCCATTTGCCAATTGGGAGCTGCTTTAATTGTGCGTCCATTTTTACGCCAGTTCCATTCCCTCTAGGATAGCGAACGGCGATTGGTCCATCATCATATTTTATCGCTGTATACAGCATATGTTGAAGTTCATTTTCATTTCTAGGATTTAAAATAACCATATTTGGTAACGCTCTTAAGAAGGAGATATCAAACACACCTTGGTGGGTTTCTCCATCTGCTCCAACAAGACCTGCTCGGTCAATTGCTATAAGCACATTCAAATTTTGACGACAAATATCATGAACAACTTGATCATATCCACGTTGCAGGAATGTTGAATAGACAGCAAATACTGGCTTCATGCCTTGTGTAGCAAGACCAGCTGACATTGTTGCTGCATGCTGCTCAGCAATGCCGACATCAATCATTCTTTCTGGAAATTCCTGTGCGAATAAATCAAGTTTTGATCCACCTGGCATTGCTGGAGTAACAGCAACGACACGCTCATCTTCACGAGCAATGGTTTTTAATGTATTTGCAAATACGCTAGGGTAACTTGGAGGCCCGGATTTTTTGACCATTTCACCGTTTTCAATTTTATATGGTCCTGTTCCATGCCAAGCACCTGTTGCGTCATCTTCTGCGGGCTTGTAGCCTTTCCCTTTTTTCGTGACAACATGAACAAGTACCGGTCCACTTACTTTCTTTGCATAATTTAAATTGTTTCTTAAATCGTCTAAATCATGACCGTCAACTGGACCTAAATACGTAAAGCCCATCTCTTCAAAAAAGATTCCTGATACAACCATGTATTTAAGGCTATCCTTTAGTCGCTCCGCTGTATCAGCAAGCTTTCCACCAAATGCAGGAATTTTTCTTACTAACCATTCCAAATCGTCCTTCGCTCGCTGATACTTTCCAGCTGTACGTAGTTTTCCGAGAATATGATGCAGCGCACCAACATTTGGTGCAATCGACATCTCATTGTCGTTTAAAATAACAATTAAGTTCTTTTGTTCATGCCCAATGTGGTTCAGCGCTTCTAATGCCATTCCGCCAGTTAGAGCACCATCGCCAATGATGGCAACCACACTTTCATCGGTTCCTTTTAGGTCCCTTGCTGTCGCCATACCCATTGCGCCAGATAATGATGTAGAGCTATGTCCTGTTTCCCAAACATCATGTTCGCTTTCATTTCGCTTCGGAAATCCACAAAGTCCTTTATATTGACGCATTGTGTCAAACTGGCTTGCTCGTCCAGTTAGAATTTTATGAACATACGCCTGGTGTCCTACATCCCACAAGAACTTGTCTCTCGGTGAATCAAATAATTGGTGAAGGACTAGCGTCAATTCAACCACACCTAAATTTGGTCCAATATGACCACCATTTACAGATAGTTTTTCAATCAAAAACTGGCGAATATCTGTTGCTAACTGTTCAAGTTGTTTATTCGTATAATGTTTAAGGAAGCTGGGATCTTGTATTTCTTCAAGGTTCATAAACGAAACCTCCATTTACTCTTCATTTTTTATCTTTATCTCGTTATGACAATGTACGTCTAGTATAACAAAAACAAGCCTACCTAGAACAGTAATACCCTGTATTGTGAACCATACACCATTCTCATAAAAAAAACCAGCCAAACGGTGCTGGTTCCTTAACGATCCCGATTAACAATATACGTTGCCATATCTTCAAGAAGTGTGTTTCTTAATCCAAGTTCATTTAATGACTGTAATGCTTGATCGTAATGACTCGCTAGCATTGCCTTTGCTCCGTCCAGCCCTAAGATACCAGGATACGTACTTTTGTCGTTATGTACATCGCTGCCGACTGGCTTCCCAATCGCTTCTACGCTGCCTTCAAGATCAAGAATGTCATCTTTAATTTGGAACAGCAAACCAATTTCTTTCCCAAAAGCACGTAATTTCCTTTGATCCTCTGGTGTGGTTCCAGCAATAACTGCCCCTGCTTCAACAGCGAAAGCGAGAAGCTCACCAGTTTTACGATTGTGAATAGATGCAAGTTCATTTACACCGAGTAGTTTCCCCTCTGCTAACATATCGGCAAGCTGCCCACCGACCATACCTTTTGCACCAGCGGCTTCACTAAAAAGGGAAATAAGGTGTAACTTTGTTTCAGCGCTAACGTGAGTGATTTGCGAGAGAAGGTAGAAGCTATGTGTTAAGAGGGCATCACCTGCTAATATCGCGGTTGCTTCGCCAAACACTTTATGATTGGTTGGTTTTCCACGTCTGAGATCATCGTCATCCATTGCTGGTAAATCATCATGAATTAGTGAATAAGTATGAATCATTTCTAGCGCACAAGCTACTTCAAGCCCATCCTTTATCGGAAACTTATATGCATCTAACACAGCCATAAGAAGTACTGGACGCACTCGCTTTCCGCCAGCCTCGATGGAGTAGAGCATCGCTTCTTTTAACCGACTTTCTGTATTTATGGTACGAATGAATTCGGGTAACTCACGTTCAATTAATTGCTTGGTTTCGTGAAGGAACAATTCAAATGTGCGGCTCACTCCTGCTCCTCCTTTTGGACGTTCAGCTCTAGTATTTCACCATCTTCTGTCATAATTTGGTCGAGCTGCTCTTCTATTGAAACTAATTTATCGTGACATGTTTTTGATAAACCAATGCCTTTTTTGTAAAGGTCAATAGCTTTTTCTAGTGCAACATCCCCTTGTTCGAGCCCCTCAACAATTTCCTCTAGCTGTTTCATCGCTTCTTCAAACGGAATATCATTCTTTTGATTGTCCACTTTGATCAACTCCTTCGTGTATGATCTCTTTAATCACGCCTGTTGCTCGTCCATCTTTAAAAAGAAGGCGAATGTCATGGTTCACTTTTAGCTCATCTACGGATTTTAAGAGCTTATTTTCAGCTTCATTATAAACGAGAGAATAACCGCGGTTCATGATTTTTAACGGACTAAGCAATTCAAGTTGCGCAAGAAGAGACGTCAACTGGTTTCGCTTAACCGTCACTTGCTTGTTTAACGCTTGACCTAATCGATGATCCAACACGTTCAACTCTTTCTTCTTTAAAACAGCTGCTGTTTCTGGATGATGGCGTAATAGGCGGTGTTGTATGGATGTATATGAAGATCGTTTTTCTTTTGCAAACCGTTGCATTTCTCGATTCATCCGCTCGACAGCTTGGTCCAACTGCTGTTCCTTTTGCTCAACGAGCTGCCTTGGGTAACGAAAAGCATAAGAGCGCTTCGCATATTGAAGTTGCGCTCGCTTCTTTTCTGCCATTTGCCTCATGGCTCTTACCATCCGTTGCTTGTAATGATCTACTTGCCGTAATTGTTCACGAACATCAGGTACAGCAAACTCTGCTGCTGCTGTAGGTGTAGGCGCCCGTAAATCCGCTACGAAATCACTAATGGTATAATCTGTTTCGTGGCCTACTGCCGAAATAACCGGTATAGTCGATGAACCAATGGCTCTCGCAACCCGTTCTTCATTAAAAGCCCACAGCTCCTCCATTGATCCCCCGCCTCTTCCTACAATAATGAGGTCAAAAAGAGCTGCTTGATTGGCTTGCACTAACGCCCGTTCAATCGAATCAATTGCTAAATGACCTTGAACAGCAACCGGAAAAAGCGTTACGCGAATGTTTGGCATTCTCCGTTTTAACGTCGTCATAATATCACGTATGACGGCACCTGTTTGTGACGTAATCACAGCAATATGCCTTGGATAAGACGGTAAAGGCTTTTTACGCTCAGCAGCAAACAAACCCTCTTGTTCTAGTTGTTTTTTCAAGCGCTCGAAGGCAACGTGCAAGCTTCCTATTCCATCTGGTTGCATTTCTTTAGCGTAGAATTGATATTGCCCGTAAGGTTCATACACATTGACCTCGCCTCTTATGAGCACTTTCATTCCATTTTCAGGAATAAAACGTAAATGTTGATTATAGCCAGCGAACATGACAGACTGCATTCGCGCATTTGCATCTTTAACGGTAAAGTACAGATGTCCTCTAGAATGACGCTTTACGTTCGAAAGCTCACCACGAATCCACACTTCCATTAATTGTGTATCATTCTCAATTAACCGCTTAATGTAACGAGTCGCTTCACTAACGGACCATGCTTCCATAATAGCCCTCCTTCCGCCTTCACTTCTCCTGAAACATTATCGATCTTTTAAGGCTGTTTCATATGCGCCTGATAGTACGCCATTCATAAAACGGCCTGATTCTTGTCCGCCAAAAGCTTTTGCAAGCTCAATGGCTTCATTTAATGAAATGTTTTTTTCAATGTCATCTATATAAAGCATTTCATATAAAGCCATTCGTACAATTGAACGGTCAACATGGCCAAGTCGATCAATGGTATAGCCTTTTAAATTCTGACTAATAAAGTGATCAAGCTGTTCTTTATATGTTAACGTTCCTTTTACTAAATCTAAAAAGAATTCGTTTGATTCCTCTTCCTCGGTGAGCGTGCTCTCGATTGCTTGATCAACCGTTAGTGTTGACACTAAACTAAGCTGATAAAGAACTTGGACGGCTCGAAGTCTTGCCACACGTCTATTCATAGTAAACTCCTTTATTCTTAATCCTGTTCATTATAACGTAAAATCTTGTCTAGGTAAAAACGCAAAGAAAGAGAATCGACCATGGTCAATTCTCTTCTCCATATCATCGTCTTACGTTTATTCAACTTCTTCTTCAACAGATGCATTTGGTGTATCAAAATAGACGCCAACTACATGAACATTTATTTCTGTTAATTGAATGGCAGTCATAGTCTCAAGGGCTTGTTGGATATTTAATTGAATCAACTTTGCCACTTCTGGAACAGATGCTCCGTACGAAATAACGATAGATACATCCACAATAATGCCTTGTTCTGTTAAATCAACTTTAACGCCTTTACCGTGATTTTTGCGACCTAATCGCTCGGCCACATCCGCAGCGAAATTACCTCTTAGTGCTGCCACACCTTCAATCTCTTGTGTAGCAATTCCCGCAATGACTTCAATCACTTCTGGTGAAATTTCAACTTTTCCTAAACCACTTTTTTCTTCATCTAATTCAAGTAATTGATGATCTTCCATTATACACAGCTCCTTTACGATTGTTTAGTAGGTATGACTTCATAGTCTTCAATAAATTTCGTATTGAAATCGCCAGAAACAAACTTTTCATGGTTAAACAAATGTAAATGAAATGGAATCGTTGTATCCACGCCATCAATTTCAAATTCTTCAAGCGCCCGCTTCATCTTTGCAATGGCTTCGTCTCTTGTTTCACCGTGTGTAATCACTTTTGCAATCATGGAGTCATAAAATGGGCTAATGCGATAGCCAGGATACGCTGCTGAATCGACTCTTACACCAAAGCCACCAGGAGCAAGATAATCTTGAATCGTACCAGGTGATGGCATGAAGTTTTTAAGCGGATTTTCAGCGTTGATGCGGCATTCAATTGACCAACCGTTAAACGTAACGTCTTCTTGTTTAACAGTAAGTTTTTCATTGTTGGCAATTCGAATTTGTTCTTTCACCAAGTCAATCCCTGTCACCATTTCTGTCACAGGGTGCTCTACTTGAATACGCGTATTCATTTCCATGAAATAATAACTACCTGTATGATGATCAAAAATAAATTCAACCGTTCCAGCACCTGAATATTCAACCGCTTTCGCAGCAGCCACTGCTGCCGCTCCCATCTCTGCTCGTTTTTCAGGCGTAATCGCTGGAGATGGTGTTTCCTCAACTAACTTTTGAAGTCTTCTTTGAATCGAGCAATCACGTTCACCTAAGTGAATGGTATTCCCGAAATTATCAGCTAATACTTGAATTTCTACATGTCGGAAATCTTCTATATATTTTTCTAAATAAACGCCTGGATTCCCAAAAGCTGTGGCCGCTTCTTGTTGTGTTACGGCAATCCCCGATTTTAACTCTTTTTCATCACGGGCAACCCGGATACCTTTACCGCCTCCGCCTGCCGTTGCTTTAATAATGACTGGATAGCCAATTTCCTCAACAACTTGTTGTGCATCGTCAAATGACTCAATGAGTCCTTCTGAACCAGGCACGACTGGAACTCCAGCAGCTTTCATTGTCTCTCTTGCTACATCTTTTGTTCCCATTTTGCTAATGGCTGATGGGCTTGGACCGATGAATGTA
Source organism: Shouchella oshimensis (assembly GCF_002019765.1). Taxonomy (GTDB): domain Bacteria; phylum Bacillota; class Bacilli; order Bacillales; family Bacillaceae_D; genus Shouchella; species Shouchella oshimensis. The sequence goes on along the minus strand of NZ_KV917380.1, from coordinate 1,586,330 downwards.
ATGTTACAATCTCCACATATCTCTGCAAAATTGGCATTCTCCGATAAAAAGCCATAACCTGGATGAATGGCGTCTGTTTCAGTTAATGTCGCAACACTCATTAAGTTGGTAAAGTTTAAGTAGCTTTTCGCTGACGCTGTTGGCCCGATACAAAAGGCTTCATCTGCTAACTGAACGTGCAATGCATCCGCATCTGCTTCTGAAAACACTGCTACTGTTTCAATTCCGAGCTCTTTGCAAGCTCGAATAATACGTACCGCTATTTCTCCTCTATTTGCAATCAATACTCGTTTTATCATAACTTGTCCTCGCCCCTAGCTATTGACGTTCAACAACCATTAACGGCTGCCCGTATTCTACTAGTTCTCCATTTTCAGCAACAATCTCGACAATCTTTCCTTTTGCTTCAGACACAATTGGATTCATTAACTTCATTGCTTCAACGATACAAACAACCGTATCTTCATTAACAGTATCGCCTTCTTTTACATATGGATCTGCGTCTGGTGAAGGAGCTGCGTAAAACGTTCCAACCATTGGAGACGTAACGGTAACTAAATTTTTGTTCTCTTGAACAGGCTCGGCAGCTGGCTCTGTTTTTGGAGCTTCTTGCACTTGTGTAGGTGCTTGATTCGTAGTTGTAACTGGCGCAACTGCTTGTACAGCTTGTTCACTTACCTGTGTCGCTACTTGCTTTTTTAATGATAACTTTACATTCTCTTGTTCTAGCTCAAGCTCATTAACGGAAGATTGATGTAAGGCATCTATTAGGGTTTTAATTTCTTCTACTTTTAACACAATAAACAACTCCTTATGATTGACAATTCTTCTTAGAACGTTTCATTACTTTATAGACTTCTCGATAAAAGCCTAGATTCCTCTATGTATGCTTCTGTTTAAAAACAAAGAGGAAAGAGGGTTTCCCCTCTTTACTCAGCTGATTCTGTTGGATTTGATACCTCTGTTTTATATTGGCGAAACACAGGAAACTCAGACAGATTATCAGGTATTTTCCCATTTTCTAGCAAAATAATCTTGACGACGTTTTTATTTCTCGCCATATGAAACTTATCACCATACTCATTTTCTTGGGTATACTGCTTTAAGTTTGTATAGTCTTCTTCTTGAATGGAGACACGAAACGAGTCGCCATCCTCGTCTTGAACTTCTTCAGAAAAGCCTACTTCAAATTCAACGATTTGTATATGATCGTTTTTTATGTTTCTTGTTTGCTCAAGGACAGCCTTTGCCCCTTCTGTTAATTCGGACCAATCCATTACAATCTCTCCTTGTTTCATTCTACATTGCTGTATTATACCATGGGTGAGGATGGATTGCATTCTGAATCTAAAAAGAGGACTTGAATTGCTTCAAGCCCTCTGTTCCGATTATTCTCCGTGCTTTACATAAACTTGGTCTTGATCGCTTAAACTTAACTCTTCACGTGCAAGTGACATAATGGCTAACGCTTCCGTTTTTGAAAGAGCGTCTGCTTCAACCAATATTTCAATTTTATTCTCTCCAGTTTGAACAAGTGCATCTGAGTAGCCAATTTCCTTAATTAATTCCTCTAATTGTTCTTCTACATCTGTCACAGCTAGTACTTCTAGTGCACGATCATTTGCGGCAACTTTTTCTTCTGCTGTTGTTTCTGAACTTGCAGCTTCACGACTAACTTCTTCTGCTTCTTTTAGACGAACTTCTTCGCGCTTTAAACGAGCCTCCGTCATTGTATCGCTGCCAGATACTTGGCTTAACAACTCCTCATTTGCATCTTCTTCGTTCATCCCGTCCAATACTTGTTCAGCTTCGTCTAGTATATTGTTTGACGTTGCTTCCTCACCAGAATCATTTAGCACATAGTACGTTCCTAATACGAGCATTAGAGATAACATTGTTAGTAGCCACACTGTTTGTTTTTTCAAGACCATTCTTATTCCTCCTCGATTTTTCTAGGTAATACCGATACGCGATGGGGAGCAACATCCAATAAGCGTGTAACCGCTTCTACAACAAATGCTTTTACTTGAATGTTTTCCACCCCTTCAGCCACAACAAGAACGCCTGCAACGGAAGGTTTCTCGGTTGATCTAACTAAAGGCTCTTCTTTGTCGCCATTACGGATAATGACAACAGACTCTTCTTCTTGAACATCTTCTACTTGGCGTGTCCCACCTTCTCGATCGGTTTCTGAAGTTGTTTGTTTACCTGTGCGCACATTCTTTTCATAAACATGTCGTTCAGATTCCGCTAGATTAACGGTTACGGAAACGGCATTTACGCCAACAATTTCCGTTAATAGATCTCTTAACTCGTTTTCGTAGCGCATTTCATAATCTTCCATTGAATTCCTCTCAGCTTCTTTAGCAAATACTGGTGTTGCGTCCTCTTCTTCTGGGGCAACAGCGGGGAGATCCTCTTGTGCTGGTTGATACAGTTGACCTAAAAGCATGAAGAGTACGCCTATACCGCCTAAGAGCAACAGATACCTGGGCGAAATGTTCCGTTTTTTTTTATCCGGCTGCTTCGGTAACCATTTCTTAAACCAGTCTGTATCTTTTGCTTCATTATTCAATTCACCCATCCCCCTTCCTCTTTTAGCGTTATGACTGAACTCGGCACTCCCCAAATATCCGCTAACATCGAAATCACATCTTCTTCCTTATAAGAACCCGCATCTTCCTTAGGTTCGGTTTCACCAATCGTAATAGACACTGGCTTTACCTCATCTGTCTGAGATGTGCTTGTACGTTCTTCTTCTTGATAAGGAACAACAACTACTTCAATTTGTGTGAATTCTCCTTTGTTATCTTGAATGATGGAAAGGTCCGTGACCATGACGTCTTCGTCCTTTTTTAAGTCTTCATTTGCTTGGTCTTTTAATTGGACAGCCACTTGTTCAGATGTATATGCATCAAAGAACCGTTCTATATCTTTTTTTTGCGAATTTATTTCTTCTTCTACATTTATTCCTTCTGAAGTTGTTTGCTGTATGACTTCATTTAGCCATTCATCTGGGTCTTCATAAAATATGTTCAGAACAGGTTGAAGCAAAAAAAGGAGCAACAGCAAGCTCATCGTTATTTTTACGTAATTCTTTAAATTTGTATTCGGTAACACCATTTCCAATACAACAGCGAGAAGAATAATAATAACAATCGATGTTATCCATTCGTTTATATACGTCATGCCATCCCCTCTTTCATCGCATCATAAAGGCAATATTACTGGCGGCCACCATAATTGTGATTGCTAAGAAAAACATAAAGCCGATTAACGCCATTGCAGCGAATATATAGAGAACAGCTTTTCCTATAATCGCTAAACAATCAATGATGGCACCATTTCCTAGAGGCTGTAAAACAGCAGCTGATAATTGAAAAATTAATGCAATAGAAAGCACTTTTAAAGCAGGGAATGCACAAATCGCCAACAGCATAACTAAACCGCTCATGCCGATTGTATTTTTTAATAATAAAGAAGCACTCATAACCGTGTCTGTTGCATCTGTAAACATTCGTCCAACAACCGGAATGAAGTTGCCTGCAATAAATTTTGCAGCTCGGAGTGTTAGCCCATCTGCAGCAGCTGCTGTTGTGCCTTGAACAGATACAGCGCCTAAGAAAACCGTCATAAAGACGCCAAGCAAGCCTAGTGACAATATTCGAAAAAGATTTGCTAAGCGCGTCACTTTATAGTCGTCTGTAAACGTACTCACGATTCCCAGAACAGCGGAGATAAACAACATTGGTAGCACGAATGTTTTGACTAAAATACCACTCGTATGCACTAAAAAGATGATAACCGGGTGAAATAGAGCTGAACTAGATAGCCCCCCCAAAGATGCCATTAGTGCGAGTAACATCGGTAAGAGCGCAATTGAAAAGTGAATCATTGCGTCAATCGCTTCTATGGCATAGGTCATCGCACTATGAAAGCCATTCATTGCAATCATACACAGTACGAGCAACGTAACTGCGTAAGCGGTTTTGCTTACCGTATGCTGCTCAAAAGCGCTTTGAAACGACTGTAAAATATAAGAGAAGATTGTTAAAAGCAAGATCATACCAAGCAACTTCCCATTTAAAACCAGTTCATGAAGCAAATATTTAATGAAGCCGATAAACCACTCTTTTAAATCAAATGTTTTTTCACCGGTTAAAAAGTCAGTAAGTGAGCCTTTCTGACTCTCTGGTAAAAAACCGCCGTATTCATCAACGATTTCATTCCAGAATACTTGTACCTCATCCATTTTCAAAATAGTGATTTGTTCCTCTACTAAGTCATGGAGGGCTTGTGTTGGATCCTCTTCTTCTGCAGAAACCGTTTCAACATGAAAGGCGATAAATAGCATAAGCAAGGTGGCAACGAAAGCAATCTTACCTTTCATTTATGCTTGTCCTCCTTACGATGGGAGTAGAGCGAGTATCATTTCAATCACCGCTTTAATGATTGGAATCGCAAGGACAAGAATAAAAATTTTCCCTGCTAATTCAATTTTACTCGCTATAGCTGCTTGACCAGCATCCCTAGAAATTTGAGCACCAAATTCTGCAATATAGGCGATCCCAATTATTTTTAAAATCGTTTGTAAATAGACTGTGTGGATATTCGCTTGTACAGCCAAATCGTTAATTAACTGAATGACACTAGCTATTTCATCGAGTAAAAATAAGAAAATGAGAGAGCCAACAAACAACGTTAGCAAAAAAGCAAAAATCGGCTTTTGCTCTTTCACAATTAAAGCTAAGAACGTGGCGATAAGACCTAAACCAACAATTTGCACAATTTCAATCGCCGATCCCCTCCACTTCTAAGCTTGGAATAAGAAAACACTTCTTATTTTTTGAAATAAATCATCTACAATCGTTGCCACCATATAAAGAACAACCACAAATCCAATTAATGTCACCCAATGGGCCCAGTCTTCTTTCCCCATTTGTTTAAGTACTGTATGCAGCATCGCTACAATAATGCCGATTCCTGCTATTTGAAAAATGGTATTTACATCATAGGCCACGTTACCGTTCCTCCTTTTCCCTTGCCCTACATCATTAAAATGACAATGAATAAACCTGCTAACACCCCTAATGTTTTGTACATTTTTTCATACCTTGCTTGAATGACTCTTGCTTCTTCTTCATCTCTTTCTAAGTGAGTTTGCGTTAATTTCAACTGCTTTTGCTGATGATTTCTATCCATTGTCCCGATGGTCGCACCAAATTGTAGTAAGACTTCCTTCTCTTTTTCTTTCAAAGAAAGGGATTTCCAAGTATCCTCAATGGCCGCTTCCCATGCTTTATTAGCAGTGGCTTTCCGTTCGGTTAACTTTAGTGAAAAGGATTTAAATAACGCGGCAACAGGTCCATTTAGCTGTTTGGAAATATTAATGGATGCCTTTGCCAAAGGTGTTTGTCCATATACAATCTCTGCTTCAAGAGATTGCAGCGCAGACCGCAACTGTCGAATGTGTTGCGGACGCTCTTGAAGAAGCCGTGCCTGATAAAAGCCGTACAAAGTCGTACAGCAGATAATTAGAAGCGCCCCTAGCCATCTCATCGTGATTCTACCAATGTAGGAATGCGTATTTTGCTAATAACGCCTGGATAGGGTGTTCTGCCAACTTCAATAACTCGATCAAATGCTTGTTCTTTCAGTAGTTGTTTAAAGATTGGTCGTTTCGCTATCTCTTCAAATGAAAATCCATGAGCAGTTGCCATAATCACAACACCAGCATGTCTCGCTTCAAGAATGGCTTGAGCATCTTCTTCTCTTCCGATTTCATCGACGATCATCACTTGAGGAGACATCGAGCGAATCATCATCATCATGCCTTCTGCTTTGGGACATCCATCTAATACATCTGTTCGAGTACCTAAGTCATGTTGGGGCGTACCGTTCATGCAACCAGCTATTTCGGATCGTTCATCAACAACTGCTACTTTACTCGCTGGAATGGATGCTGTTCCTGTACTCACGTTTCTCGCCAGATCACGTAACAATGTAGTTTTTCCTGTTTGCGGTGCGCCAATAATTAATGTATTGCGCCAGCCATTTTTTCCGTCATGAAGCTCGGAAACAAGCTTATTTGAAACACCTATCTTTTGTTTCGCAACTCGAATATTAAATGATCGAATGGGACGAATCGTTTTGACTTTTCCATTCTCTAAAATCGTTTTTCCAGCTAACCCTACTCGATGCCCACCTTCAATTGTGATATAGCCTTTTTGAAGTTCCTCTTCAAATGCGTATAAAGAGTAAGAACTTAGTTGATTAAGGAACATGCTTGCATCATCTTCTGTGAAAGAAGTGGGGGAAAATAAGGTGATATTGGAAAACAAGCATTCAACTGGCTGGTTAATACGTAAGCGAATCTCTTCTATACTTTTGTTTGTTTTTATCGCTTTTGTTACATAAGCCTCCACGTGTTGAGGCAGCAAGTTCAGAATTGGCTGCATTTGCTTCTACCTCTCTTACTTGGATTTTCTAGACATAGAACGCTTAGCACGTTTTGTATTACGTTATGTAAAAGTAGACAAGTTCAGAACCAACTACACAACAAAAAAACGATCTCCTACATTAGGAAACCGTTTTTTCATCTAGCTCTGTATACAGCATTTGCTGAAGTGGAAGCAAACGCTTGAGTAATTTACGCTGCTGAATAACTTGACCGTCACCTCTTAGGTGAACGAGGTGTTCAGGAAGCTGAATATGGGTACAGTAGCGAACATGATCTCTTACGAACATTTGAATGATCGAATGGTGAGCGTCTGTTCCTTCTGTTGTAATAAGCGTAATTGAAGGTTGATGATCACTCTTTAGCCCACGAAACAGGCGTTTCAAATGTAAATAAGGGGACTTTTTAGCGGGAATGATAAACACTAAATGCGTCCCATTGTTTTGATTAAGATCATGAACAGACATCGTTTCAAGAGAATAAACACTGATAAAGGGATAGGTCATTTGTAAATAAGCTGTTAAACCATCTGCTTTTTTAGATTGACCGTTAATAATGGCTACCTTCATTTAAACACCCCTTATTCTTATTAATTTAATCGGAATTAAGATAATACTAGTGTACGCCATTCAAACAGAGATTGCAACATTGTTTTCAAATAATTTGTTCAGCACTACTCTTTATTTCTTGCTATACTGAGACATAATGTATAAAAGTGAGTGTTGATTAGTGAAAAATTTGCCTTTGATTGAAAGAAATATCGTCCTCGTTGGATTTATGGGTGTAGGAAAAACAACAGTTGGACGCTTACTTGCCCAAAAGCTTTATCGTGATTTCATTGATATTGATGCAGAAATTGAACATGCACAAGGTATGTCTATCCCCAATTTGTTTCGGAAGCACGGAGAGCCCTTTTTTCGAGAAATTGAAAAAGAACACGTACTTCAAGCTAGCGCATCAAGAATGAAAGTCATTTCCCTAGGCGGCGGTGCCTTTACACAAAAAGCCATTCGCGACTACTGTTTACAACATTGCCTAGTTATCTTTTTAGATATTCGATTTGATTCTTGGAAAGAGCGCATTCACATGCTTACTGGTAATCGCCCCATATTAAAAGGAAAGTCAGTAGAAGAATTAGAAGAGCTTTACACATCAAGACAACAAGCCTATGCGTTAAACCATTCACAAATGACAACAGATTCATTAACGGCTGATGAAATTGCAAGCTATTTAAAAGAGTCATTAATTACTGCATATGAGTTAGAAAAGTAAAAGCCGCCGCAATCATGACGATTGCGACGGCTTTTCTTCTTAAACCCTACTACGCTCTAGATACGTAAGAAGAGTTTCTCGTGTCGATAATCAGTTTATCTCCTTGGTTAACAAAGAATGGTACTTGAACGGTTAGACCCGTTTCCACTGTAGCAGGCTTTGTTCCACCTGAAGCTGTATCACCTTTAATTCCAGGTTCTGTTTCAGTTACCTCTAACGTTACTGTGTTAGGAACTTCCACGCCTAGAGTTTCACTTGCAAATGTAATCACATGTACTTCCATATTTTCTTTTAAGAACTTCAGTTCATGCTCAATTTGTTTCGTCGGAAGCTCTAATTGCTCATACGTTTCATTATCCATAAACGTATGCATGTCGCCACTTTCATATAAGTACTGCATACGACGATTTTCAATGTGCGCTTTCGCTACTTTTTCTCCTGCGCGAAACGTTCGTTCTTGAACAGCACCAGTACGTAAGTTACGTAATTTCGAACGTACAAACGCAGCTCCTTTACCTGGTTTTACGTGTTGAAACTCCATTACTTGCCAGATGCCATTATCTACTTCAATCGTTAAACCCGTTTTAAAATCATTAACTGATATCATTCTATGTCCTCCATTTATACACTCTATTTCCACTAGTTACTATACCACAGCTTCACGAGTGTGTCTTCGCCTTTTCAGATTCCTTTTTTATAGGATAATCAGTTCTTTTGAGGAATAATTCAACCGTTCATTTCCTGTTTCTGTAATTAAAATATCATCTTCAATTCGTGTACCACCAACGCCAGGAATATAAATTCCTGGTTCTACCGTAACGACCATACCTGGCTTTAACGTCACATCTGATGACATTGATAAACCAGGCGCTTCATGCACTTCCATTCCTAAACCATGTCCTGTAGAATGCCCGAAATAGTCTCCATAGCCTTTTTCCTTAATATAATCACGAGTGAGTGCATCAGCTTCTTTGCCAGTCATTCCTGGTTTGATGCCATCAATCCCAAGTTGCTGTGCCACACGAACCGTTTCGTAAATGGTTTTCAACTCATCGGATATCGTACCAACGGCGAGGGTACGTGTAATATCAGAACAGTATCCTTCATAATAAGCGCCAAAATCCAACGTAACCAGTTCACCACTCTCAATCGTTTTTTCAGAGGCAACACCATGTGGTAAAGCAGATCGTACACCTGAAGCGACAATAATATCAAAAGATGACGAGACAGCACCTTGTTTGCGCATAAAAAACTCGAGTTCGTTCGAAACGTCTATTTCTTTAACACCTGGTTTAATAAATGTTTGAATATGCGCGTACGCTTTTTCAGCAATATCAGCTGCTTTTTTCATCGTTTGAATCTCTTCAGGAGTTTTAATAAGGCGGAGGGGCTCTACCATTTGATTTATTGCAACAAGAGTTGTTCCTGTTAACGTTTGCTCCAATTGTTCGTATTCTGCATATGTAAGTTTTGTTTTTTCAAATCCTAATTTTTTGATGCCTAAAGAACGAACTTGATCGGCAATTTCGTTCATGAGCGAGCCAGCTTGTTTTACAATTTGAAAGCCGTGCACTTGTTCTTCCGCTTGTTCCACATATCGAAAATCAGTGATGAATTGTGCATCTGATTCAGTGAATAGCACCGCACCTGCTGTACCTGTAAATCCAGTAACATAACGACGATTAATCGGACTCATGATTAAAAACCCATCCAGGTCATGGTTCCGTAATTTTTTTTGCAAGGACTGAATAATAGTCATGCGATTCCCTCATTTCTAAATGGTTAATAAGAGAATTGTAGCACAACTTCATTCAGCTTTAAATGAATCTTCCTTTGACATCGGTTCATTTTGTTCAGCGTACTCATAAGAAATCGAATAGCCAATGAATAATCCATACAAAATAAAGAGGCAGAGCGTTGTCACGATCGTATTCAACGAATAGCTTTGAACAGGTTTAAGATCAACAATAAACGGGTTAAGTATATAAAATACAATGACCCAAAGCAACATACCAAATCCTACACCAGGCCACATACTGTTCACTTTTTGTAACGTCCACTTGTAGAAAAAGGCAATGCCAATCGAGAGAATGGCAATAACAGCAATGCCAACGAGTTGACCAGTGTGTCCTAATTTCCAGTCTCCTAAAGCCCACGGTAACAAGACAAAAGACGGTCCTACTTCTGTTAAATGAAAATAGTAGCTACTATAGCCTATGAACGACCATATTAAACCGCCAAAAAAACCAATAAGGATAACCTTCATTGGAAAGCCCATTTGTTTCGTATCAATGATTTCGTGATCTATTTTATTCATACAATCCACACCTCCACTAGTAGGATGTCCTAAAAAAACCAAAAACATGACTTTTTTTAACAGGATCTCTTCTAATTTTAAAAAAACTGTCGAAATAGAAATTCATCATGCACTTGATTGCGTTGTGTCATTCACTTTATACTAGATATAGAAGAACGTGGTCGATTGTTCATGTCCATTTAGGAAGGGGATTGTTATGAAGAAACTCTTTATGATTTTAGTGCCGATTATTTGTTTACTGGCTTTTATTCAAATTCTTTCAAACATTCCTTACTTTTTAAGCGCCATTGGGGGTATGGCTCTTTTTGCTGGTATCATTTATCTAGGTTACCGATTCTACTTATCTAAACGCTATGGCGTTCCTTTTAAAGGTCGTACATCAAAAGGACCGAACCGATCACAAATACGAAAAGCACAGCGAACAAGCACCGTAAAACCTCAAACAAAAAAACCATACTCTCCTTCTGTTAAACAAAGAGAATTAAATCAGAAGCAATTAAAAAAGGTTCCAAAGCGTCGATCTTCTCCTCATTTAACAGTTATCGAAGGAAAGAATACGAAAAAAAAGAAAAAAGCATAAGGATGCTTTTTTCTTTTTTTATCCGCTCCAGCTAGTTAAAAATTGTGCCGTTTTCTCCTTCCCTAATAAAATCATCTTCTGTTTTTCGTCATCAGTTAAATCAAAATCTGTTGCTTTAATGTGTTCTACCGGTATAAATACAATATTACGTGCATGATCCTGACTTATGTGACGTGCATCATGCGCATGGGTCATTGTTTCAAAAATCGCTTTATACAAATCAAAAGCATTGTGCACTTGATTAACAGGTCGTTCCCCTTCTTTAGGAGCTAATTGAAAGCCAATAACTGGTCTTCTATAACCACCTCGAACACCATCTTTAAAGATCCATATCGGAAAATTACTTAATAAACCACCATCTACAATATAGGACGGCTTGTTCCCTACGGCTTGATTTTTTAATTTAACTGGTTCAAAAAAATAAGGAATACTACAACTCATTCGTACGGCTGTTGCCACACTAAACCGGTTAGGGTCTAAACCGTACTTTGGTAAATCATCTGGAATGACAACCATTTGACCTCTCGTCACATCTGACACAACGATTCGTAATGAACTTGGGGCAAGGTCATTAAACGTTCTGACTCCTTTTTGTTCTAAGCGTTCTCTAATCCACTCTTCTAATTTATCCCCTTTATAGAGACCCATCCGGAAATAAAGGTTTACCCATTTTGTAAGTTTGAATGGTATTAACCGAAATCGCTCATCTCGGAATGTTGCTACATCTAATGAATTTAACATTGTAAAAATATCTTTACTAGAAAAACCTGCCATTAAAAATGCCGCAACAATTGAACCAGCACTTGTACCAGCTATACGCTCAAACAAGAGTCCTCTTCTTTCCGCTTCCTCAATGGCGCCAACGAAGGAAAAAGCTTTTACCCCACCACCAGCAAAGACAGCATCGACCTTCAATACGATCCCCCCTCTTACTTTAACTGTATGAACAAAAGGGGTTGACTCATTTCTTATCAACGAAAAAACAAAAAAGATGCATGGGTCTTGTTACCCCTTGCACCTATTTAAAAAACCGTATTAATCAGCTTGATCGTTTCGCTTCTGAATATCCCTTAATGTCTCCAGTCTACTTTCCTTTTCTTGAAAGTATTGAACTAAATCACCGATTCGATCAATGGCATCCCAGCTAATATGATGTTCAATTCCTTCAACATCTTGATAAATATGATCTTCATTCACACCAATTATTTTCATAAAATCTTCTAGCAATTCATGTCGGTATACTAACCGCTTTCCGATTTTATTACCTTTTGCTGTTAGTATCAAACCTCTATATCGTTCATAAACAAGATAGTCGCTTTTGTCTAGCTTTTGTACCATTTTCGTTACCGAAGAAGGGTGGACTTCAAGTGCTTCTGCAATATCAGATACACGGGCATAGCCTTTTTCTTCAATCAACATATAAATACGTTCTAAATAATCTTCCATGCTCGGTGTTGGCATAGAATCCCCCCAATCCAAAGCGGACATAAATCCATTCAATCTTATCTTACTATAAAATGGGAGGAAGAACCAAGGAGATTACGTGAAGTATTCAATTTTTGCTTGTGGGAAAAAACGATCAATGTAGTCGGTTAGCGTATTTCGCAGCTCTCCAGCTTGCTCATCTTGGTAAACATACTTCCCTCTACCGTAGCGTCCCCACTTGTATTTACGCTCTTCCTCTTCCATTTCAAGCTTTGATTTTGGGTAGCGTTTCTGAATAATACGCTTGGCGGTTTTTGTAAATCGATGCTGGATCATTTCGAACGTTAAATCTTTTTTTGCATAAGCAGGTAAAATCGCTTCTAGTCGCTCAAACAATTCAAGATAACCTTCTTCCCATCCTTCATGCCAAATAATTGGCGCAACGATAAACCCTAATGGGTAATCAGCTTTCGCTACTTTTCCAGCTGCTTCAATACGTTCTAGGAAAGAAGACGTTCCTGGCTCGAAGTATTTAATGACATGTGCCGCATTAACGCTAAAACGAAATCGAGTATTTCCATTATGCTTGGCGTCAAGTAAATGGTCGACATGATGATATTTTGTAACAAACCGTAAACGAGCGTGATCGCGCTCACCCATAAATTCAATCGTCTTCTTTAGAGAATGGGTTAAATGATCGATCCCAACAATATCCGATGTACAAGCCGCTTCAAACCGAGTTGCTTCAGGCGCTCGTTCTTTAATATATCGATCGGCGGATTCATATATATCTTCAAGGTTTACATATGTGCGAATGTATGGCTTATCCCCAAGAGTTGTCTGTAAATAACAGTAATGACAGTGTCCCATACAGCCAGTTGCTAAAGGAATCGCATATTCCGCTGATGGCTTCGATGTATCAAATTTTAACGTTTTACGAACACCAATAACGAGTGTTGATTTCGCGTTTCGGTATTTTTGATTATCATTTTTACCTGGAATGTTCCGCACTTGATTGTGAGAGGTGGTTTCTCTAATTTCAACTCCCTCATTTTTAAACTTTTCATATAGCTGTTTTCCTAACGGATAGTCAAGAGCACGTGGCTCAATATATACTAGCTGAGGATAAAAGGGTCTCACGCTCAACTTCCTTTCCTTCTTTGATACTACTATCGTGCTTAAAAATAAAGATTTCATACAAAGCTTTTTGAACGTTATTGACAAATTGTTAAGGATTACGGAAAATAATAAGGAAAATACGATAAAAAGCGGGGGCATCTTAATGACATACGTTCTCTATAACGATTCAATTCTTGATGAAAATGACGTGGCAATTTCTTATAAAGATCGCGGCTATCATTTTGGGGATGGCGTCTATGAAGTCATTCGCGTTTATAATGGCCACTACTTCACTCTTGATGAACATCTAACTCGACTATACGAAAGTGCAAAAAAAATCGAATTAGAGATTCCTCATTCGTTTGAAGAGTTCAAAACGCTGCTACACGATTATAAAGAAACAGTAAAAACGGAAAACGGCTCGATTTATGTGCAAATTACCCGAGGCGCTAGTGACCGCAATCATTTGTATACGAAAGAAGAAAAGCCGGTCATACTTGGCTTTGAGGTAAAAGGAAAAAGTGTGGAAACTAAGCAAGAAGAAGGTGTTGCTGCTTATGTAACAGAGGATGTACGCTGGCTTCGATGTGATATTAAGTCTTTGAATTTACTTGGAAATGTTATGGCTAAACGAAAAGCATTTGATCATGATTGTGAGGAAGCTATTCTTTATCGTGAATCGGGTGTAACAGAGGGATCATCATCCAATTTATTTTTAATTAATAATGAGACTATATATACCCATCCAGCTAACAATCTTATTTTAAATGGCATTACACGACAAGAGATTTTAACGATTGCAAAAGAACTCGGCATTGGGGTTATTGAAGAACCATTCCCTAAAGAAGTCCTCCTTCACGCAGATGAAGCGTTTATTTCAAGCACTTCACTTGAAATCGTGCCTGTCCATACGTTTAAAGGCGATATTGAAGCAACGATGTCTGTGGGAACGGTAACAAAAAAACTTCAGCAAGCATTCAAAGAACGTGTACAAAAGAAAACAAACGCATCCGTTTAGGATAGCGTTTGTTTGGTGTAGGCAGACTCGTGAATTTTCTGCAAGAAACGGGAAGGCGCTCCAACAGTGAACAGTGCAAGCTCATGCATCGCTCGTGTACATGCTGTGTATAAATGAAATCGTTCTTGCTCCGTATGAAATCGCTGGTCCGACGCATTAAAAACAAGGACTGAATCAAATTCTATTCCTTTTGCTAAATAAATTGGTAACACAACAATTCCCGTATCATATTCGTGATGATCCTCTGTCACAAGCTGAATCGTTAGCCATTCACTTAACGTTGCATGGGCTTTTTTCGCTTCTTCAGCTGTTTTTGTTAAGATAGCAATCGTTTGATACCCTTCGTCTTGATACGCCTCAATAAACTCTACCATTGGTTTAATCACCGTAACTTGATTGGCTGCCTCGATGATGGTCGGCTGTTTTCCGTCTCGGTCGAACGGCTCCACTTTCTTCGGTTCAGGCAAAAGCTCACGGCTAAACGACATAATTGGCTTTGTTGATCGATAACTTTTTTTAAATTCGATGTACGTTGATTCTTTAGGCAGACCTACTCCAGCTAATAATTCTGCGGCGGTACCGGTCTGATGATTTAAGGATTGGGAATAGTCACCAACAATTGTAAAACGGGCACGAGGATATAACATTTGCAAATACATTAATTGAAATGACGAATAATCTTGCGCTTCATCAATAAATACATGTTTAATTGATCGATCTACTTGCAAGCCTTTTAATTGGTCTAACAAGTATAAATAAGGGGTGGCGTCCTCATATGGCATTCGTCCCTTGCTTAACTCGTGAACGGTGAACAAAGCTACTTGCGAAAATCCCTCAACCTTCCCATGGCGGCTTGATAGAAGAAATTGTTGATACATTCCATCAATATCTAAAAACGAAAACGACCGCACTAATCGCTGTAATGGCTTAAAGGCTGCTTTAGTAATCCGCTTTGCTAGCAGCTTCTCTTGTTGCTCCTCAAGATCAAACGTATCACTATTTAATTGCTTTCCGTCTACTTGATGGTACGTCTGCATTAAAGTCTCATTATCGGCAAGCTCTCGTTCTTGTTCCACCCAATCACTTGATCGTTCTTTTCCTTCTTGCTTAGCAAGCTCCTTTAACAACCATTCAGCCGTAAGCTTTAAGCGGTTTTGAAGTGTAATAGAATGGTCTAAGCAGTAAAAATACGTTTGAATATCTGTTTTTTTCACAATCGTACTGCCTTTAAAGCGTAGGTCTTTAAACAAAACACCGTCGATTTCAAGTTCAGCTAAATAATCGTCTAGACAATGTTTAAACAAAGGGCTCGATTTCAACTCAATACTACGCTTCCGTGTACGATAGCGTTCCGTTTGTTCATTTGAAAGCATATACTCCAACTGTTCAAAGTGGTTCTCCACATCAAATTTTTTCCCTAACCGTTTGTATAAATAGCCTTTTAACGTTTGCTGAGTCATATTCTCTTCACCTAGTTCAGGAAGCACAGTTGAAACATAGTTTGAAAACAACTCATTTGGAGAAAACAATATCAATTGTTGCGCATCCAGTTGCTCTCGGTGTCGAAACAATAAATAAGCTGCTCGCTGCATAGCAACAGACGTTTTCCCACTACCCGCTACTCCTTGCACAATTAAAAAGCGATTTCTTTCATTTCGAATCGCTTTATTTTGTTCTTTTTGAATCGTAGATACAATGGTTTTCATGGAAGTGGATGCCTGATCACTTAGCGCTTCTTTGAGTCGTTCATCTCCAATCGCTAGAGAGGTATCAAACATTGCCTTTAACTGCCCCCTGCGAAACACATATTGACGCTTCCCAACTAATTCAGCCTCTATTTCACCTGCAGGCGCATTGTAGGAAATCGGCCCAATTTCTGCGTCATAATACACGCTTGAGATGGGGGCTCGCCAGTCATAGATCAGAAACTCTTCTTCCGCTTCATCCATTAATGAAGCTAACCCTATATAGATAGGCTCCTCTTGCTTCTGTCCCTCCTCTTTTAAATCAATTCGTCCAAAATAAGGAGCATTAGCGAGTCTACGTAGCGTTTTCATTTGCTTTTTCATGACATCGCTACTACGCTCTCGCTCATGTAAAAGCTCTGCTTGCTGGCGGATACTCGAAATGGTTTCTTCTGCATCCTCCGTATTGGAAAAATTCATTGTTACGTTATCCCAAAAGGTTTCTTTTATTTCTTTTTCATCTTCGTGCACACCTTCAAGCTGTTGCTTTAATAGCGTTTGTTTTGTACGAATAAAGGCATGAATAAATGCCGCACGTTCATATTCATAATGCAAAAAAACACGTCCCTCCAGCGAACTCCATTTAACCGTATCGTTTATAGTAGCACAAACGATTTTTCCACTTCAAGGTTTTCATCTCCTATAGTTCCACTCATCGCTTTCATATCGTTCTTTTGCAAGCTGTTGGACTTCCTTTTCTTCCTTCGCTGTTAACGTATAAGGTTCAAGGATTATGTCTAGCCCTTTTTCAAATCCACTTTTAAATGCATGAACGGCTTCTTGCATAGAAACAGGTTTTTCCCTTAACTCATTAATGGCTACAGCTTTCTTTAAGAACTGCTGCTGCATTCGTTCTCGCAATCGATCCGTGCGATAATGAAACAAATCGAACAGCTTGTCGACGTCAAAATCGAATACGATTGAGCCATGCTGCAAAATGACCCCTTTTTGTCTCGTTTGTGCGCTTCCTGCAATTTTTCTACCTTCTACAACAAGTTCATACCAAGAGGGTGCATCAAAACAAACAGAAGAACGAGGGTTTTTTAACGCGTCTTTTTCTTGCTTACTTTCAGGAACAGAAAAGTAAGCAGAGAGACCCAACTCTTTAAACCCCTCAAGTAAACCTGTAGAAATAACACGGTACGCTTCTGTTACAGATGCAGGCATAGCAGGATGATGCTCTGAGACAATAACACTATACGTTAATTCATGTTCGTGAAGAACGCCTCTTCCTCCAGTCGGACGACGTACAAATCCTAACTTGTTTTCTTTTACTTTTTCCAGGTTAATTTCTTTTTCTACCTGTTGAAAGTAGCCAACAGATAAAGTCGCTGGATTCCAACCATAGAAACGAATGGTTGGAGGAATGGTACCATTACTATGCCAATTTAATAACGCTTCATCTAACGCCATATTGTATGAGGGTGCTTTGTTTCCGGAATAAATGAATCTCCAAATTTCAGTCAACTAAATCGCTTCCTTCTTGTTGTTGAATTCGTTTTGCATACTTACGATTGAAAAACCTACGTCCTATCGATATAATAAAGACAGATGAAACATTGAAGGGGAGTTCGCTAGAATTATGGAATTACAGACGATTATTCTTATTGTGCTTACAGTTGCATTACTTACATTTATCGTTGTTCGGTTACGTACACCAAACTATTTAAAAACACTATCTCAAGATGAGTTTATTAAAGGCTACCGAAAAGCGCAACTTATAGATGTTCGTGAGACACGTGAATTTGACGGAGGCCATATCTTAGGCGCACGAAATATTCCAATGTCTCAGCTTCGTCAGCGTCAAAATGAAATTCGCAAAGATCAACCGGTATATATTTACTGTCAATCAGGTGCACGAAGCAAACAAGCAGCAAAACTGATTAAAAAGAAACGTGGAGCCGAAGATATATCTCATCTAAAAGGCGGCTTTCGAAAGTGGACAGGTAAAGTAAAAAAGAAAAAATAAAGCGAAAAGCAGCTGTTATGCACAGCTGCTTTTTCTTCATTTCTTACTACGAATGCACCGTTTCTCCATGACGTTCATATTTTAAAATCGGTTTTCTCGCTGCCAACGTTTCATCTAGTCGGCTCACTACTGTATGGTGTGGCGCTTCTTGAACCACTTCTGGTGTTTTTTCAGCTTCCACTGCAATTTGAATCATGGCGTCTATAAAAGCATCAAGAGTTTCTTTTGACTCTGTCTCAGTCGGCTCAATCATCATACACTCTTCAACATTTAACGGGAAGTAAATAGTTGGAGGATGGTAGCCAAAATCAAGCAATCGTTTCGCTATATCAAGCGTACGAACACCCAGCTTCTTTTGACGTCTTCCAGAGAGCACAAACTCATGTTTACAGTGCTGTGCATATGGTAGATCATAATAAGGTGCCAATCGTCTCATCATATAGTTCGCGTTTAATACTGCGTATTCAGATACGAGTCTTAATCCTTCTGCCCCCATTGTGCGAATATACGTATATGCACGTAAATTAATGCCGTAGTTTCCATAGTAAGGCTTCACACGACCAATAGACTGTGGACGTTGGTAATCGAATTCATATTGATCTGCTTTTTTCACTAAAACTGGTTTTGGTAAAAATGGCAACAAGTCTTTCTTTACACCAACAGGGCCTGAACCTGGTCCGCCGCCTCCATGAGGACCAGTAAATGTTTTATGCAAATTTAAGTGAACAACGTCAAAACCCATATCCCCTGGACGAGTAATGCCTAATATCGCATTTGAATTAGCACCATCGTAATAGAGTTTCCCACCCGCTTCATGAATAATGGAAGCCATTTCAACGATATCAGCTTCAAACAATCCAAGTGTATTCGGGTTTGTAAGCATTAACGCTGCCGTTTCTTCATTGACAACTTCACGTAAATGATCTAAATCAACAAGACCATACTCATTTGTTCGAACTGTTACCGAATCAAATCCTGCTACTGTTGCTGATGCCGGATTTGTACCGTGAGCAGAGTCAGGTACAATCACTTTCGTCCGCTTAAAGTCTCCATTTGCTTCATGATATGCACGAATCATCATGAGTCCTGTCCACTCACCATGAGCACCAGCTGCTGGTTGAAGGGTGACTTCATCCATACCTGTAATTTCTGCAAGTGATGTTTGTAGCTGATACAACATCTTAAGAGAACCTTGGACTTGATACGCAGGCTGGTAAGGGTGTACGTTGCTTAGTCCTGATATTCTCGCTACATCTTCGTTCACTTTTGGATTGTATTTCATGGTGCATGAGCCTAGTGGATAGAAACCTGAATCTACACCATGGTTTCGTCTTGATAAAGCAGTATAGTGCCTCATAATTTGTAATTCAGATACTTGAGGTAACTCTGGCTCCCGCTCACGCAAAAACTCTTCAGGAATAAGGGAACTTATGTCTTCTTCTATAATATCGAGTTCTGGTAAACTATGTCCGAGTCGCCCTTCTTTGCTTTCTTCAAAGATTAGCGCCATTCCTCCGTTTTGTACTGTCATGCGAACGCCCCCAGTTCTTTTGCAAAGTGATCCAACTCTTCTTTTGAACGTAACTCTGTCACACAAATGAGCATTTGGTTTTCACGGCTTTCATCAACTTCTGCTAAATTAAATCCACCAATAATTCCTTTTTTAAAAAGCGCTTTGTTAACGAGTTCAACTGATTGATTCAGTTCAACGACAAATTCATTGAATGTTGCTCCATACGCTTGAATAGTGACTCCTTGTTGCTGGAGCTGTTTCTTTAAATAGTTTGTTTTTTGTACATTTTGTGTGGCCATTTCTTTTACGCCTTTTTTCCCAATAGCCGTCATTGCTACAGAGGCAGCTAACGCATTTAATGCTTGATTCGAACAAATATTTGACGTTGCTTTATCACGACGAATGTGCTGTTCACGGGCTTGCAACGTTAACACAAAGCCTCGATGGCCGTTTTCATCAACCGTTTGACCAACTAGACGTCCTGGCACTTTACGCATTAATTTTTTTGTTGTAGCAAAATAACCACAATGCGGACCACCAAATTGAGTCGGAATACCAAATGGTTGGGCATCTCCAATGACAATATCTGCCCCGAATTCACCAGGGGGTCTTAATAAACCAAGGGCAAGAGGATTACTTGAAACAACAAATTGGGCTTTTGTTGAATGAGTGATTTCCTCAATAGCGGCCAGCGGCTCTAAGCTTCCAAAGAAATTCGGGTGTTGAACAATGACACAAGCAACATCATGATCATGAAGCTGTTTTAACGCTTCTACATCCGTTACACCGTCTTTTGTTTCAATTTCTTTTACATCTAAGTTTTGTCCATACGCGTTTGTTCGCAGTACGTCTCTTGCTTCTGGGTGAACCGATTTTGATACAAGAATCGTTTTCTTTTTTGTATGCCCTGCTGATAACATCGCCGCTTCTGCTAAAGCGGTTGGCCCATCATACATAGATGAATTGGCTAAATCCATACCTGTCAGCTCACAAATCATCGTTTGAAATTCAAAAATTGCTTGTAGTTCACCTTGCGAAATTTCTGGTTGATAAGGCGTATACGCTGTGTAAAATTCTGATCGAGAAATCACATGATCAACAATTGAAGGAATATAATGTTCATAAACACCTGCACCTAAGTACGAAGGAAATTCTTTAATGGATGTATTCTCTTTAGCCAGTTGCTGAAAAAATGATAGCAACTCTGGCTCTTTTAATGCTCGTTCAATTGCTAATGTTCGATTAAAACGTGTATCCCCAGGTATATCTGATAACAACTCTTCAATTGATTGAACACCAATTGCTTGTAGCATATCTTGTTTATCTTCTTCAGTCATTGGTAGATAACGATGTACTTCCACTCAAAATTCCTCCCTTTATCTTAAACACTGCGTTTATAAAATGGCGTTTTCACTACTTTAGCTAGAATGTTTTTACCACGAATATGAACGGTTACTTCAGTATCTAATGCGGAAAAGTCGGCATCTAGTAAGACGAGTCCAACATTTTTTCCTAAAGTCGGTGATTGTGTTCCAGACGTTACAACCCCGATCTTCTTATCCTCTTTATAGACCTCATAACCATGTCTAGGTATACCTCTTCCAATCATTTCAATTCCAACTAGTTTCCGAGTTGGGCCTTCCGTTTTTTGCGCTTTTAATGCCTTTTGACCAATAAAAGGAGTCGCTTTATCTACTTTAACTGCAAAACCGATGCCAGCTTCAATTGGGGAAATTTCACGATTCAGTTCTTGACCGTATAGTGCCAATTTCGCTTCAAATCGTAAAGTATCTCTTGCCCCTAATCCACACGGAAGCAGACCGAACGGTTCTCCTGCTTTTAAAATCTTGTTCCAAAGCCCAGGTGCATCAGTGTGAGAAACATACAGTTCAAAACCGTCTTCTCCTGTATAGCCTGTTCTTGAAAGAAAGGTCGGTACCCCTCCAAGGGATACACCTTCTTGGAAACGAAATGGTTTGATGTTCGTAATCGTCGTTTCTGTGAGTGTTTGTAAAATGTTCACCGCTTTAGGCCCTTGAACAGCGAGTAGCGCCGTTTCTTTCGACACGTTGTTCAAGCTTACATCCCCTTGAATGTGCTCTTGAATCCAAGCAATATCCGACTCAATATTAGCAGCATTCAGAACAAGTACATACGCATCCTCCGAGCGACGATAAACGATTAAATCATCTACCGTCCCCCCGCTTTCTGTGCACATTGCATGGTACTGGGCCTGACCATCTTCCATCTTTGAAAGATCATTTGTCAAAAGTCTTTGTAAATTACTTAGCGCATCTGGTCCCTCTACTTCTAATTCACCCATGTGTGATACATCAAATAGTCCAGCTGACCCGCGAACCGCAAAGTGCTCTGCTTTAATTCCACTAAACGAAACGGGCATTTCCCAACCACCAAAATCAACTGTTTTTGCAAGATTTTGATATTCTTCAAATAAAGGTGTTCGTTGTAACGTCATATGTACCCCTCCTCTAAGTTCTTGACCGATAAAAAAAGGACAAAGCAAACACAACGGTGTTTGCTCTGTCCTTTGAACCAGAAAGTTTCATTCAGATGGTTCTTAGTCTGAATTGTCTTCGTAGGTGGCTTGCTCATCAAGCGCTCTCCAGAGATGCGTCCAGTAAAAGTCTTTTTTGCCTGAGAGATTCACATATGTTTGCTCCTTCGGCGCTATGCTTATGAATCACATAGTCTCTCCCTTTACTATCATCCGCTTTATTCAATTCGCTTATCGTTTAAAAAGCTGGAATTCGTCCATACTAAAAAGAGTCTGTTAACACTTTTAATCCTACCAACGGACAAATAAATAAGCAACAGATTTTTCGCAAATTCAGCATATTTTTTCTTAATATAAAGGATGTGAACCCGTTGGATATTAACATTAATTTCGATAAAGACTGGAATGTTCGGTTTTTAGAGAAGATCGATCAAGATGGTCCTTGGTCAGACTTTGAAACCTATAAACTTGCTTTTGAAGCGCAGCAACATTTACAAATACCAGAATTTAGCGGACTTGTGGCACCACGATACCTCCCGCAGCTTGAGCCTTATCAACACCAAATTGAAGCGGCAGAAACCGTTATTGAGGAGATGCATGGAAAAGCCATTCTTGCTGACGAAGTAGGATTAGGTAAGACTATTGAAGCAGGCCTTGTTTTAAAGGAATACATGATCCGTGGTCTAGTGAAGAAAGCCCTTATTTTAGTACCTGCTTCCCTTGTTTCTCAGTGGGCAAATGAGCTTAATTCAAAGTTCTTTATTCCAGCTATTTCACAAAAAAAAGCATATGTGTGGGAACAATGCGATGTAGTTGTTGCCTCCATTGATACAGCTAAACGGGCACCCCACCGTGACATTGTCTTAGATCAACCATATGACATGGTCATTATTGATGAAGCACATAAATTAAAAAATCCTAAAACAAAAAACTATGAATTTATCCGATTGCTAAAAAAGAAGTACTGTTTGCTTTTAACAGCGACTCCTGTTCAAAACAAGCTTGAGGAAATCTTTAATTTAGTTTCCTTGCTTAAGCCTGGACATCTAGGGAACATTGAAAGTTTTGATAAAGCCTTTCGCTCTGATAAACGGTCAGCTAAAAATGATGAACAACTGCGTTCCCTTGTTCAAAAAGTAATGGTACGTAACAGACGCGAGGATACAGGTATTGAATGGACAAAGCGCGTTGTTCAAACAATCCCTATTGATTTTAGTGCGAGTGAACGCCAGTTCTATGAAAAACTAGAACAAAGTAAAGGGGCACTGAATCACTTTACTTTACTAACCTTAAAGCGAGAATTGTGCTCAAGTCGAGAAGCGGTGTTTATGACGTTAAAAAATACGATTGAAAAAGCCCAAGAAAATGGAAATGACCCTAGTTATGCAGTCAACCTTCTAAACGAAGCGGCTACAATTGAGGGCCATGCGAAAGCAGAAAAAGCGTTAGAGCTAATTAAAACAATAAAGGATAAAGTCATCATTTTTACAGAGTATCGTGCAACACAACTCTATTTGCAATGGTTTTTTAAACAACATCACATTACATCTGTACCATTTCGAGGGGGATTTAAACGTGGAAAAAAAGATTGGATGCGTGAGCTCTTTAAAAACCATGCTCAAGTATTAATTGCAACTGAAGCAGGTGGGGAAGGGATTAACTTGCAATTTTGTCACCACATTATTAACTATGACCTTCCATGGAATCCGATGCGTATTGAACAACGAATTGGACGCTTGCATCGCTTAGGGCAGCAACATGATGTGCAAATTTATAATTTCGCTGTTCAAGATACTGTTGAACAGAAAATATTAGACTTGTTATACGATAAAATTCATTTATTTGAATCTGTTATCGGTCAACTAGATGATATTCTTGCCAAGATTGAACTACCGAATTTAGATGAACATGTCAATAATATTATTGAACACTCTTCCTCAGACGGTGAAATGAAAATCAAATTCGATCACCTCGCTGCCGTGATTAACGAAGCTCAAGAAGAATTAAAGTCAGAAAACGAGGAGAAAGAGGACCATGAATCAGCTTGATATTCACAGCTATTTGAAGCGCTATTTTCTTACACATGATAGTACGCTAGTGGAAGAATCCCCGGCTCATTTAACGGTTAAACTATCCATTAAACTCGATAAAGCTCTAATGAACCGTCCTTTTTATTGGCATTACCAAGAGAAAATCGGTTCTGAACCGAATCCGATGACAATCACGCTCATTACAGATCAAAATCGTTGTCCAGAAGACCTTCAAGGAGAAGTTATTCATTTCGGTTCCCCCCGTTTATCTCAGATTTTTGATTCGGCTAATGAGCTCGGTTCTTTTATACGCATGTACGAAACGAAGTCAAACGTTACAGCAGGCTCGCACCCTCTGCACCCTTGGCTTTCCATCAATGCTAAGCTGTCGTTTCAGTGTGATCGAAAAAAGGACATTCTTCTGTCACTCGGTCTAAATTTAATTCACGGACAAATCGTTCCTCAATTTTTTGAAAAGGTGCAGCAGCTTACTTTAACGCCTAAAATTCCTGATTATTGCTTTACTCTTTCTCCCCTTATTAAGGTAGAGTCTGGCATCACGCGACTTCAAAAAGTGATGAAAACGTATATTGAAAACGAACCAACGGAGTGGGCATTAGCGGCTAAGAAGCGTTGGACTTATGACGAAGCCTTATTGGAATCCTTTTATGAAGGCATAGAAGATAAGCCAGACAGTTACTTTGCTGAAAAAGAAGCATTACGGGAGCGGTATGAGCCTCATATTAACATTTCGATTGTAAATGGAGGCATTTTTTACCTCCATCAACAACTGTTCCAACATTAAAAACCAAGCTACTTATGCAGCTTGGTTTTTGTTTTCACCCTATTCTAATGGAACTCCTCCACCACGAACAATATAGGCATAGATTGTTGCGATTGAAAAGAAACCAAAAACAAGTACAGATACTCCACTAAAGCCTACCGCAAAAAAGTTTTTTCGCTTTAAACTAACGATGGCACCTGCAAAAGAAAAAATTGCTACTAATAATGCTAAACCTGCAAAAACCATGTGCTTTTCCTCCAGTATGTATTTGATTTTATTGTACTCGTTTTCATAGCGTTTGTCGAGGGCTCTTCTTTTCCTAATAAGGAGTGCTATGATACACTTTACTTCATAAGTAAAGGAGGTTTCATATGTTTAAACAAATCCCATTAGGTCCCATTCAAACGAATGCTTACGTACTGTATAACGACGATAAAGAAGCCGTCATCTTCGACCCAGGCGGGGATGCTGAAGCACTTATAACTTGGTTGAAACGTGAACAGCTTACGCCACTTGCGATCTTACTCACACATGCACACTTTGACCACATTGGTGCGGTAGATGCGGTTCGAGACACCTTTTCCATACCTGTATACTTACATACGAAAGAACGCCATTGGTTAGAGGACCCTGCCCTAAATGGTTCCTCACGCCTGACAGGACGGCCAATAACAACTGCGAAGCCTGCAGATCATTTACTTACAAACGAGAAGTCATTAACAATAGGCACCTTTACGTTTTCTGTTTTCCACACACCTGGACACTCACCTGGAAGTGTCTCCTATTATTATCAAAAAGAAGCCGTTTTATTTTCAGGTGATGTTTTATTCCAGCAAAGTATCGGTCGTACAGATCTTCGTGGAGGCGACCACACTTTATTATTAGCAAGCATTCATAATAAGATACTACCTTTACCCGAACGAACAATTGTTGCATCTGGGCATGGCCCTCTTACGACAATCGGTCAAGAAATGGATCACAACCCGTTTCTCACAGGGTATTAAAAGAAACCGCTGCTTACTCACGTTAAGCGGCGGTTTACTGTATGTATATATTAGTGCCCAAAGCTCGGTACATTGATAAAAAGAGCGTAGTATGTAAAACCTACAAAAAACACCGTACAATAGCCTGCAAAAATATACACATATACACGTTCAGACAGCTTTAGGTAGCCAAGCGCAATTAAAATAAATGTTTGCGCAAAAAACAGGAGAGACATATTATACATATTGCCAATGTAAAATAAAACTGCAAAAATTCCTGTCCAAAAACCTAGGCCTCGATACATGCGATCCATCATGTCTACCCCTCCTCTTCTTAAACGGCTGTCCTACCCATTATATACGAGAATATGATTTTTTGTAAATGCTTACTTCCGTTTAAGCTGCCTTTTCAAGACTGAAAGTGCAAATGGGGCCATGCCAAATGCCCAATGAGAAAGAGGTTCTCGTTCCTTCTTCTTTTGCTCACGTTTTTCCGTACGCTCCGATTTCGGTTGATCGATTTTTTTTACGGCTTCCTGGGTTGCAAATTTTAATAAATCTTGGAAAGACATATTCTCACCTCCCCTTTAGTCTTCCCAAGATCCTTTAATCGTATGCTAGTCCCCTTCTTTATAATGAAGCATCTCACCTGATGGACTTACTGTAAAGGTAGCGACTCGTTCTTTCCCATTACGAAGCGTTGCTTTGAGCTTATACGTACCTTCACTGTCTTCTAAGCGCTCTCCTAAAACATCTCCAATTGGAAGTCGTATAAAAAAATCATGTTCATGGTTCGTCACCGCTTTTTGAACGCCGATGTGCAGTAAATTTTCAAGGTGCATAAGATTTTTTTGGTTGTGTAAATAAGCTTGTTCACGGTGATAATAGTCCACTTGCCATAAAAGATAAAGTGTTAGCAGAAGCAGAAAAAAGAGGGTTGGCAAAAAGACCATCCCCTCATCTGAATGTTTGATAAGCATGCACCCACTCTTTCGTCGAAACAAACAGCCTTTCAAACTGTTGACCCGTTTCAAGTGTAATGGAACAATGTAGCTGCCCATAAAACTGGTGATCAGATAACGGCGGTGCGCAATGAAAAGTGGCTACATCGTCTAATAAGATCACTAAACCTTTTTTATCTTTAAAGCGCTGTATTCTTGACTCCATCCTTAACTCATACGAAATGACTGCACCATCAATAATGATTTCTAATGCTTGATTCTGCCACCTTATCATGTCCGCTTCTTTAACGTCTTGATTAATATGATTTAAAAAGCGAATCACATCACCATTGCTATAGTGAACATCCGTCTGGATGAGCAGAAAAAGGTTGGTGAATAGCAAAATGATAAAGCTAACGATACTTAAACCAATTAACTGTTCAACGTACGTAAATCCTTCATGGTTGTGCCAACGCATAGACACATAGCCATTCTTGTTTTTTTACATAGCCTTTTGCACAGCTCTCTACAATAGCCTTATCTTCAGTTGGGAGCCAACCTTCTGTATGCGGTAATTGTAAGCGTTTCTCTTCTAGCTCGTATAGGAGCGTTAATTCCTCGACAACAGCTTGCCGCTTCTCCATTATCCATAAACAAGTTGGCAACAGCGTAAGACCCATTATACTTACGAGCAGGAGTGCAGCAATAGCATCCATCAAGATAAATCCTTCATTGTTGCCGATAAACAATATGCCCCTTTCCGATTTGGACTGTAAATCGTACGTGAAAATGTTCCGTACGTACATCCCAAGAGCCTGACTTACGCGGATGTCCATTCGCCAAAAAAGAGACATCCTCTAGCTTGATCGTCACAGGTTCAATTTCTACATTAGTTGGATAGACAACACGACGCTTTTCTTTTTGATCGACAAATAAAATGAGGGTATTGTCTTCAAAACGTACAGTTGCCACTTTCCCTTCTGTCATTGCTACATGTTGTGCATACACTAGATCATGCTTAAATTGTTCAATGGTTTGTTTTTGGATCGTCTTGTCTTGTGATTGGAAATAGAATATAGGAAGGGATAGAAATAGTGAAAGTAAAAGGAGTGTAAAAAGTAATTCGATTAGCGTGAAACCTTCATTCGTTTTCAATAACAACTTGTCTTCCATTTAAAACTAGTTTTTTGCCAGATGCACAGGTAATGTGATCAACATACTTTTCAGTTACTAACACATCTAGAGAAGCAGGAAGGTTTCCATGCTCCACTTCATAAGCACCAACTTGAGTTTGGACGAGCTTCTTCGTGGCATCACAGCTTTTTCCACCAGCCATATCTGTGTTCTTACTCATATTCGGAAGTGCGATAAGTAGCAATACAGAAATAATCATTAAGACAACAAGCATTTCAATTAATGTAAATCCTTCGTCTTTCTTCATTGTTTTTTTCATAGATCACCTCATCATTCGTGTACGTATGAATCCTTTTCCTCCTTTCTTTTAAACTTATGAACTTAATTAGACAAAAACTTCCATACTCCTGCTAAATTTTCAACTTTTTTTATTCAGGAATTTGATATACTAAAAGGGAGCTTGTACGAGAGGATTTTCTATGTGAAATTTATTTTATTACGTTTAATTCGATTTTATCGCAACTATATCTCTGTTGCACTGCCACCTAGATGTCGATTTTATCCTACCTGTTCTCAATATGGGTTAACTGCTATTGAACAACATGGTGCAATCAAAGGAAGCTACTTAACCATTAAACGGTTATTAAAATGCCATCCTTTTCATCCAGGTGGATTTGATGAAGTACCGGTTCCTAAAATCAAGAAAAAAGACAACGACAGCTAGCTGTCGTTGTCTTTTTTCTTATATGCGGGTGAAGGGACTTGAACCCCCACGTCATAAAGACACTAGATCCTAAGTCTAGCGCGTCTGCCAATTCCGCCACACCCGCGCATTAATGGCGGAGAAGGAGGGATTTGAACCCTCGCGCCGCTTACACGACCTACACCCTTAGCAGGGGCGCCCCTTCAGCCACTTGGGTACTTCTCCGTAATCTATAAGGGATGGGCCTGAGTGGACTCGAACCACCGACCTCACGCTTATCAGGCGTGCGCTCTAACCAGCTGAGCTACAGGCCCCTTTTGTTTACAAAATAAAAAAGCGGGTGATGAGAATCGAACTCACATCATCAGCTTGGAAGGCTGAGGTTTTACCACTAAACTACACCCGCATGGTAATATTATTATAAAAGAGCGGAAGACGAGATTCGAACTCGCGACCCCCACCTTGGCAAGGTGGTGTTCTACCACTGAACTACTTCCGCATATAAATGGCTGGGCTACCTGGGATCGAACCAGGGAATGACGGAATCAAAATCCGTTGCCTTACCGCTTGGCTATAGCCCAAAGTTGGTTGCGGGGGGCGGATTTGAACCACCGACCTTCGGGTTATGAGCCCGACGAGCTACCAGACTGCTCCACCCCGCGTCGTTATCATGCATTTGGACAATGCTTATTCAGAAAGGAATAAACTAAATATGGCGGAGGAAGAGGGATTCGAACCCCCGCGGGCTTTAACACCCCTGTCGGTTTTCAAGACCGATCCCTTCAGCCGGACTTGGGTATTCCTCCGTATAAAGTGGAGCCTAGCGGGATCGAACCGCTGACCTCCTGCGTGCAAAGCAGGCGCTCTCCCAGCTGAGCTAAGGCCCCATAAAGTTAATCTTATGTAAGTCGTACGCAATTACCTTAGCGACATTTAATAATATAGCATATTAAAATGATGAGCACAAGACTTTATTAAAAATTTTTTTTTGGAAACTCTTTCGTCTCTTTATTTTACCTATTAAAGAAACCTCATGCAAGTTTCGCCTACATGAGATTAAACATTTCATACATTGGCAGCATGATAATTAAAAATAAAAAGAATATAAAACTACCGATAAAAAGAAATAAAAGCGGCTGTATAGCCTGCAATCCTCTTTCTATTTTTTGGTCAAGTTCTTCAAGTATCCAATTACTAAAAAATTGCAAATCAGACGCTAATGTACCTGTTCGACTTCCATTCTCAACGATAATGCGTAGTTCGTGCAAATAATATGGCTGTGTTTCTAAATAAGCGGAAAGGCTATAGCCTTCCTTTAAATAATGATTCATTTGATTCGCTTCATCTTTGAAAAAAGGCATGTATGATTGTTTCTCAAAAATAAAAATGGCTTCATGAATTGACATCCCAGTTTGTAACAGTTTTCCTAGTTGCAATGAGAAGTAAAATGTAATGATTTGTTTGAGCATTGCGTTAGTTGGCTTCCATTTTAATAACAAACGTACTTTTTCATGTGGCGTTTTATTTTGCAGATGTCTTCTAACAACAGCGTACACCATCATGGTAAAAATAAGGAGGCCAGCTAAAAAAATTGGAAGGTTTGATAAGAAAGCAAAGAAATAATTAATAAATGGGGGAATTGTTTGATTCATCGTTAAAAACAGTGACTGAAAATGAGGGACAATATAGAGATTTAATAAAACGAGGGCGACGATAGCTCCAAATAGTAAAATGAGGGGATAACGTATTAATTTCTGAAGTTGTAGACTCGTTTTTAACCGTTTTTGATAAAGCTTACTTGCTTCTATTAACCCTTCTGCAACCTTCCCCTGCTCTTCATAAAAGAAAATATACGATTGAACATCAATAGGAAGCTCCATATCGTTTAAGCTTGAAGAAAGAGGTTCTCCATTTGTTAACTTCTGCTCTATGAGTTGAATGATGCGTTGTGTTTCTGTTGTTGACTGAACAGATAAAAAAGTTAGAGCCTGTTCGGTACTATATCCACATTGCAATAGTTCTCCTAATTTCTTAATAAAGGAGATTTTCATTAATTTTGTCATACGTTTACGTTTTTTTATCATCAGCTACCTCATCCGACTTAAACGAACGCATGTCTCATCATCAATCATACCTATCGCCCAAGCTTTTTTTGTGACGGTTAAAAACGGAGCTTGAAGCTGCACTCCATCCATGGCATCCTTTAACTCCTTTCCTATTAGCCAGTCAAACATAGCGATTCGATTGCCTCCCTCCTTTTGTGTAACAAGCTTTTGATAAAGAATCGCTTGGATACAAGAAAGACTACTCTCAATCCCTAAATCCTTTAATCTTTCCAACGTTGAAAATGAATTTGTCACATGAAGGCTAGCAATCACAACATGACCAGTATTGGCTGCTTGGACAGCTATAGCGGCAGTTATTGGATCTCGAACCTCACCAATAACAATAATATCTGGATCATGCCTTAAAATAGCCCGTAACGCATGTTCAAAAGATAGGCCACCTTTTGTCTGAATTTCTACTTGGGTCATGCCTTCGATCCGATGTTCAATAGGATCTTCTACAGAAATAATTCGATAGCGTTGTTTTTCAATAAGTTGCTTGATGATGGAATAGATGGTTGTGGTTTTCCCTGAACCTGTTGAACCGGTTATTAGAACTAAGCCAGGTGTCGCATGTAATAGCTGTTTAAAATAATGTTTGTCTTTTTTGAAAGGAGAAAGCGTTTGTAATGGTTGGAGGCTCGCGCTGTTCAAAATCCGAATGGCGATACTTTCAAGAGGGGCTGTAGGAAGAGTTGAAATTCTCATTGCAATAGACGTTTTGTTCCATTTGTATTCAAATGCCTTACTCTGTGAGTGCCGTCGTTCACTAATGTCCATTCCAACAACGTATTTAAGATGATTCGAAAGTTTTTGAGATTCTTCAATATGAATACGTTGAACAAATGTCAATTTGCCTGTTAATCGATAATAGACGTAATAGCCGTCGTTGCTAGGACTAAGGTGAACATCCGACGCTCCTGCTTTTAGTGCCTGTATAAGTAGCGCATCACTAATAAACATATTTGTCTGTATATCCATTCTAAACTCCTTTCTGCTGTAGTGCTTTATTTATTCAACAGTTCTTTCTTCAATCCCTGCTTCACCTTCTTTTTTTTCGATGTCTTGCTGTTTTTGTTTTTGGGATGGTTTCTGCTGGTTGTTTTCGAATCCACTTTAGGAACTTTCTTAGTTTCTCATCTTGTTTTAAATGAAGAATCGTTGTTAAGCGTGAAGCGAGTTCTTTATTTGTATAAAGCGCATGGATTTGTTTATGACAAGGAATACAAAGATTCGCTGTTTCTGCAAACGTCCCTCCTTCATCCTTTGGTAGTAAATGGTGAATGGTTGTAGCGACATTTTCTCGCTCACACAGTTCACAGTAGCCGCGTTTCTTAATCACCCTTATCTCCTCCTTTATCTTTATATTGAAGTCTACCCTTTTCATTGGTACCATAAAAGCTTGAAAGGAGCTCTCATGCATACGGCACGATATCTGAATCAAACCATTACTATAAACACACTTGAACGATCTGAGTGGAATAAACTGTACTTAGCTAGTAAGCAAGGTAAACTGACTTGCATTCGCTGTGAAGTTCCTTTACGCATGGCATTATCCATTCACGAAAAACCGAGCTTTATTCACCCTGATCCAATAGATGAAGCTTGTTATACAGAGACTAATTCAACGATGTCTGTTCAGAAAGTCCAATCACAACCAAGAGAGTTTTCAGGCTTTCGTTTACCAACAAATAGTCAGATTGAAAAGGAACCAACAAAAGAAACTAAGTGGAAAGAGCCAGAACCTTTAGTGGTCCGTCATCGCTTTCAGGAGCCGAAACCATTGAATAGTCAGTTCGATCCTTACCGCCGCTCTCTTGAAGGTGCATCGCTCTCGTTTAATGAAGAGCAGTGGCGTAGCATAAAAAAAACAGACGGTCCTTTGCTTATTCTTGCAGGAGCAGGTAGCGGAAAAACACGTGTCATAACAGCAAGAGCTGCGTATATGATAACAGAGCTTGGCATTCCGCTTAACCGCATAGCTCTTGTTACCTTTACATCGAAAGCAGCACAAGAAATGAAAGAACGAATGCTGCTTTATCCTGGTATTACGAAGGAAATGGGTGAACGACTACTTATTCGGACGTTTCATAGCTTGTTTTTACAAATGCTTAAACACCATCAAAGCGAGCAATGGCACCACTCACGATTAATTCAATCTCCTCATTATCTTGTGAAACAAATAGGCATGACACTTGGACTTGATGAAAATGAATTTGCATACGATTCAGCAGTGACACAAATTAGTTTTTGGAAGAATCATATGATCGCTCCTGAACAGGTAAAAACGAAAACCGCTTTTGAGGAAAAAGTCAAAACGCTTTACCAAGAATACGAACAACAAAAGCAGGTTCAGCACTATTATGATTTTGACGACATTTTATTAGGTTGTTTAGCCCTTTTACAAGAGAACCCAGCGTTACTAGAAAAATACCAAGAACGATTTTCTTACCTATCTGTTGACGAATTTCAAGATATTAATTTACTTCAATTTGAAATCGTACGTTTGCTTTCTCAAAAGAACGATAACCTTTGTGTCGTTGGTGATGACGACCAATCCATCTATGCCTTTCGTGGAAGTGATCCATCCTTTATCCAGTCGTTTCAATCGTATTATCCATCAGCAATGATTGTGACGCTAGAAGATAATTACCGTTCAACTCATGAAATTATTGGGACCGCCAATACCGTTATACAAAAAAACCAACAACGATTATCCAAAACCTTACGAGCTCAAGTTACAAAGGTGGACAACACACCAACAATCTTTTATCCCTATAATGAGGAAGAAGAAGCATCCATCATTGTTGAAGAGATTACCTCTACTTTGGCAACTGGTCAATCTATTGAGCAAATTGCCGTTCTTTTTCGCACTAGCGCTGGTGCTCGTGCGCTAACAGAGCGTCTCATTGAAGCTGATATTCCCTTTCAGTTAGATCAAACAGCAGGGACGTTTTATGATAAGCCCATTGTTCAGAAAGCACTTGCTTTTTTAAGACTTGCTCTTTATGAGGATCATGATGAAGCGGCTCCTTATGCTTTACAAGCTTTATTCTTAAAACAAGACGAGCACCTTGAATTAATCGCTATTAAACAAAAACGAGCTTGTACATTATTAGAAGCATTCCCTTTTTTAACAGGTACCCAACCGTTCCAAAGAAAAAAATTGCAACAGCTACCAAGGTTATGTAAAAACTTAACGACTCTCTCTCCTATTCAAGCGCTTGAAAGTATTGAGCAAGACATTGGTTTCAAAGATACACTAAAGAAACAAGCCCAAGAAGGAAATCAGCTCGACAAAGGAAGCGATTCATTCCGACAATTAAAAGCATTGGCAAGGCAACACGACACTGTAGCTTCCTTTCTCCATTATATTGACTGTATGACGGTTAAGATAAAAGATCACAAATACCGCCCCCGCTCTCCCGGTGTCCAATTATTAACAATTCATCGCGCAAAAGGGCTAGAGTTTGAACATGTCTTTATAATCGGCTGTGTGGATCGTTCTCTTCCTCACGATTACGCCTTAGATGCTTTGAAAGAAGGAGATGAAGCACCTTTACAAGAAGAACGCCGCTTGATGTATGTAGCAATGACACGAGCAAAATCACGTCTCTATCTTTCTTCTCCTCTTTATTATTTCGAGAATAGAAGCTTTACGTCTCGTTTTCTGCTTCCTGTATTAAAAAACCGCTCACAATCGTGAGCGGTTTTTTCCTTTGGACTAGTACAACCTTCCCTCCTCATAAATTGATAAAGGAGAAAAAATGAAGGGTAGGGAATAAGATGAAGCGACTAACTAGCATTATTATATTAACGTACAATCAGTGGTCTTTAACGAAGCTGTGCTTAGATAGTTTGTTTGAGCACACTGATCAGTCTATGATTGAAATAATCGTAATTGATAATGGATCCACTGACGAAACGAAAAGCCATTTAGAAAAAGAAGAACGAATTACATTTATTGCAAATGACCATAATAAAGGATTTGCAGGAGCATGCAACCAAGGTGCCGCCCTAGCAAAAGGAAACGAGCTACTCTTTCTAAACAATGATACTATTGTTACCTCACAATGGCTCACTCGAATGCAACAAACACTTGACTCGGACCGCCATATTGATTTAGTTGGACCGGTTAGCAACTACGTGAGTGGAGAACAGCTAATTCAAGATCCATATCATTCTCTTGAAGACATTGAT
Source organism: Shouchella oshimensis (assembly GCF_002019765.1). GTDB lineage: Bacteria > Bacillota > Bacilli > Bacillales > Bacillaceae_D > Shouchella > Shouchella oshimensis. Next base: position 1,551,520 of record NZ_KV917380.1, on the reverse strand, counting down.
GCGTACGCTAAAAAAAGACACGACCTATACGATAATCAAAAGAAATACGTCATGCGGCTAGTTGGCTTTTGTCTACTTGTCCGCAAAGCAGTATTTGATCAAATTGGTGGATTTGATGAACAGTTTGCCATTGGCTCCTTCGAAGATGATGATTTTTGTTTACGCGCTATTCAATCTGGATCTCGTTTAGCGATTGCCCTTGATGCCCATGTGCATCACCACGGTCATGCTACGTTTACTGGTAGCCCAGAAATTAATTTTAATCAAACTTACGCAGAAAATTACGCACGCTATGTAAAAAAATGGGGCACCGACCTCTCTTATTTTATGCATGGCAGACCAGAACTTGTTCAAGTTGTTCCTCAAGACGCAAAGCGTATTTTAGATATTGGATGCGGTGCAGGCGCAACAGGGCTGCAGTTACTAAATCGTCAGCAATGTCAACTCGTTGGCGTAGAAGGAAATGAAAAGATGGCACAGATTGCTCGTAGTTACTATGAGTCAGTCTATACCATCAACATTGATGAAACAATCCCGCCACTGAAAGCAGAATCCTTTGACGTACTTCTATTTGCCGACGTTTTAGAACATTTAAAGGACCCTTGGAAAACGGTTCAAGCATACAGCAAGTTTCTAAAGAAAGACGGAGCTATTATTGCGAGTATCCCAAATATTGCACATGCTGAAGCATTAGTCCCACTTTTAACAGGTCGATTTGATTATCGTGATGCTGGTATATTAGATCGCACTCATTTACGCTTCTTCACACCACAAACATTATACACACTGTTTCCGACTGACCAATTCTCGATCCGTCAACAATTTTCCACACACATTCCTGTCGATGCTAAAATAAGTACATTTTTTCACGAGGTTAGTTTACTAGGTAAAAAATTTGATTTAGAGTTAAATGGTTTGTCAGACTTAATCAAAACCTATCAATCAGTCGTTTTGTTTAAGAAGCTGTAGTTGTTCTTTAAAATAAGAACGGTTGTATTCGATTCGACTGTCATTTGGAAGAAACGTTGCTGCCTGTTCATTGTGCTCATTTGCTTTTTCTGTAAACCCAAGCTTGTCGTAACATACCGCTAATTGAAGGTTTGGTATCCAAGTTTCACATGCGACATTTTGGAAGTAAGCATTCTCTTCTTTATTGCGTATCGCCATTTCATACCAAAATACAGCCTCTGAAAATGCTTGCTTCTCCATAAAGGAGTGACCAATACGACAGCACGTTTCTGGTTTTGGTTTACCATATTCTAATGCTCGAAATGTCCAATCCTTTGCTACTTTCGGCAAGCCTAGGTTGATATAGCAATCAGCTAATTTGTTACAGGAACGAATGAGGTCTTCTGACCACCCTTTATCCGTTTTAATGAACTTCAAATAATACTCAACAGCATCTTCAAACCGACGATGATCTGTTAACTCATTCGCGTAATACAGCAAGTCTCTTGGCGTAAACGCTTGCCCTGATGCTTTCATTCCTTCATATATATCGAGGTTGCGCGTTAAATCATGACCATCATCAGCAGATAAATGGGTGACAGCAATATCACTATGATGCAATTCTCCGAACACTTCTAAATATTCATGAACAGCACCATGCCAAACGAAGCCCCGTTCTCTCTTTACAATTCGAAATCGTCTTATGCTTGATGTAACGCCACCATTCCCATCAAAAGCTAAATGATAATCCATTGATACAGCGTCAACCTTTTCTTCCAGTGTAGACTTTAACTCCTTAAGCTTGTGACGATCCTCTTCTTTTAAAATGTCATCAGCATCTAGCCACATAATGTATGGTTTCGTGGCATAAGAGAACGCTTTGTTTCGAGCTTTAGCAAAGTGGTTTACCCAAGTAAAGTCATACACTTTATCTGTAAACGACGCAGCAATCTCTTTCGTACGATCAGTAGAACCTGTATCAAGAATAATCACTTCATCTACAACCTCTTTCACACTCGTTAAACAGCGCTCTAACACAGCCTCTTCATTCTTTACAATTAAACATAAACTGATTTCAATCATCCCAAACACCTCCACAGCCCATTTTATGTGTCAGCATGTTGTGATGTGCCTGTATACACATAAGCTAAAGATGGCTCCCATCGGTCTATCTTAAGGCCACTTTTTTCAACAGTTAAATTTGGGAGGAGCTCGCGCCTTCTCCCCTCATCACTAAAGCCTCCTCGAACGGTAGTTTTTGAAAATAAGTAACGAAAGCCAAGAAGCAAATCATGCATTAGTTCATCCTCAAATTTATCAAGAAATGGCTGTACATTTACCGCTGGTCCAGCAACCATTGGTATGTTTTCAAGTAAAAGATCCATTTGCATCGTTTCAGGTGTACCAATTTGTTTTGCCTTATTTTTCGGCAAAAGAAACGGCGGCAGTAGTAAGCTCGCTAGCTCTACACTTGCTGTTTGATTTAACATGGTCACTAACCGCTGTCCAGAAAAAAATACCGGCATATCTTCGAGTGACGTAAACAACTTCTCTTGGTCATTGTAAATAAGCGCACTTGGGTGAGCAATTGCTTGTTCAACAAACTGAGCAACATGGTAAATGGTTAAAGGGATAAAACCGTGGTGAAAGAGACAATAATCCCCTCGCGAAAGTCGCTGACCTAGTTCAAATGCTGGTCCCATTTTTTTTATTTGTCGGAGTCGGAGATAAGGTTGTTTCATTTGCTCTAACTGCCAGCATAGTACCGAGCATTCTCCTGCAACGACTGGAATAACTTCTACCGTTTCGTTGCGCTGTAATTGAGCAATCGTCGTAACAAGTGAAGCGTCGTAATGGTCATCAATATAGACGACAAAAGAGACGGGCTTTTTCGGTTGGTCTTCCCACCACGCCTCTCTACATTGTTCAAGCTCTTGCTCATCCCACACTACTTGTGTGTCTACAAGATCAAGATCACCGTGATGAACAATGTAATGAAGGGCTTCTAACGTATCCCCTTGCATGCGTTGCATCGCAGTAGAAAGCTGACTGTTTCCTTGTGCTACATGATTCTTTCGAGGTTTATTCATTTTCAAAACATCAATGGTACAAGGGACCGTTATGTTCTTTGTTTTTTGTAACGCCATACTGTTGGCAAGCATTGGATTCACAAGTGCGGAAACGCCTATCTCTTGAAGTACATGATGGCTCATTGCATGTGGGATGGTTAATAGATTTTCTGCTCGAAGGTCTTCTCTTCCTTGAATATGATTTAAAAAGTAACGTCCTGCTGAGATCGTATCTGCTTTATCGAAATGGGTAATCCAATCTATGGAATTGAGACTCACATCTTCCCCATTTTCAATTGCCACGATAAAGGGGACATATTGCTCCGCCTTTATAACAATATCTGCATCTGTAAACAAATAAATATCTGCATTTGCTGCTTCTGCCCCAATTGCTCGACCTACATCATTCCCTAATGGATAATGAAATTGGATGACGGTAGCCCCTTTTTCACTGGCAACAGAAGCCGTCTGATCCTTTGAGCCATTAACAATGACAATCAGTTCATCAGGGTTGAGCCGATTAATTTCCTCAAGCACTGCACCTAACGTATCTTCTTCATTCATAGCCGGTACAATAACGGCTAATCGATACTCATGATTCCGCTGCACTGGCAGTTTTTGTTGGGAAGACTTTTTCTTAATACGGTTTTGATTTTTGCGTTGAAAATATTGCATTTCCCTTCTCCCTTTCTCTTTTTTGCATCATGAATCGCCTCTTTCGTACATAGGATGGTAGAAATGCCAGCTGAGAGGACTGAGTAAAATGACACAATCCACTTCACGGCTAACACCCGTACAGCTTCATCAACGCCTCATTCATGCAGAATCAGAAATTGTCCGCTTAAATAAAGAACTCGAACGTTATAAAAATGATTATCACTACAACATGATTGATGAATTGCTTGCAGAAAATAAAGAGCTTCTTGACGAGTGTTCACGATTAAAGGAACAAGCACCAATGAACGAGAATCAGTCGCAAAAAACAAGCAGTCAAACGGAAAGCATGGAATCGACAGCAACAGTAGAAAAGAAACAGGATGAGCAAAAGGATGAGCAAAAGGATGAACAACAGCCGTCTCAATCACATGATGAATCCGTCTTCTTTTCAAGCAAAGCCAGTTTACCTAATCAACCAGACTCCCTTGAAGACAACAGTCAAACTAGTTGGTTCACTCGAAGTATAAAAGCGAGATCAAAGAAATAAGCGATAATAATGAATGGTTTCTTTTAGCCCATCCACTAAAGAAACAGAGGCAGAATGACGAAGTATCTTTTCCATCTTATCTGTATAAGGTACACGTTTTTTCATATCTTCAAAGCCACTTTGATATACCTTCTCATATGGAACAAGCTGAATATCTGATTGGCTATTAGTAAGTTGAACAATAGACTGTGCAAGTTGTAAAATCGATATTTCTTTGGAAGACCCAATGTTAATCACTTCACCATTACAATAATCGTCTATTGCACGGCTAGTTGCGTCCACTGTATCTTTCACATATGTGAAACATCTTGTTTGCTTTCCATCGCCATGAACATAAAGGGGCTCATTTCGTAAAGCAGCCGAAATAAAAATGGGAATGACCCCTCCATATAAACCAGACTTTGCCCTCGGACCATACGCATTAAAGTAACGCAAAATTGTTACCGGCAATCCTTTCTTTCCAGCAGCCAAAAACATGTGCTCCTCTAACGCTTTAACTGTTGCATAACACCAACGATGAGTACTTGTTGCTCCTACTAACCGATCTCCATCTTCCCTATAGGGTAGGTCCTCACTTTTTCCGTACACTTCAGAAGTTGATGCAAACACCACTTTCGTTTTCGATTTGATCGCTTTCTCTAGCACGACTTGTGCAGGTATTAAATTTCCTGTGATGATTTCATCTGGTTCCTCTACACAGCGTCGCACACTTAGTGAAGCAGCCAAATGAAACACCACGTCAGCCCACTTCACCCAGTGCTCAGTAACATCAGCATCTTCTACCCGGCTATTTATAAAAAAAAACCGTGTTGAGCGTGCAAATTCCTCTACTAAATCATCATCTCGCACTTGGTCCATAGCGCATACTGTGTGTCCTTCCTGAAGTAGTTTTTCTGTTAAATGAGAACCAATAAACCCCAGTCCTCCTGTGACCAATATGTTCATACGCCCCTCCTATAATTTGTGAATATGTGGCCCTTCGACATTCAGACATTGTTTTGTATCAAAAATGGATTTACTATGCTGAACAATCATGTCGTAGTCAAGATCATCGTGATCGGTCAGGAAAATAACTAGATCAAAGGCAGATAACGTGTCTTTCGCGATCGTAATAGATTGATACGGTTGATCACATAAAGTGTAAACGGGTATGAACGGATCGTGGTAAGCCAAATGAGCGCCTGCTTGAATAAGCCGCTCCGCCACTACAATTGATTTAGACTCTCTCGTATCCCTTATATTCTTTTTGTAAGAAAGACCAATTAATAAGATAGACGCGTCTTCCACAGAGTGAAGCAAGGAGCGAATCCGCTTGATAATATAATCCGGCTGTTCATCATTAACTACTTTAGCTAAATCAATAAACCGTGTTGTTGCTCCAGCTTGATTGACTTTCCATTTAAAATAAAGGGGATCAACTGGGATACAATGCCCTCCTATACCTGGGCCCGGGCGGTACGCGGAAGACCCATATGGCTTCGTATCAGCAGCAACTAAGACTTCTTCAACGTCGATATCTAATTCATAACAGGCCCGTGCCATTTCATTAACAAACGATAGATTAATAAACCGCTGAGTATTTTCAAACATTTTTACTGCCTCTGCCACTCTTGTTGAACTAACAGGAACGAGCTCTTTAAATACGGTTTCATAAACACGTTTCACTTTCTGCAAGCATTCAGAAGTCATTCCACTAATTATTTTTGGGACATCTGTTAAATGAAATTGTTTATTACCTGGATCGATTCGTTCTGGTGAATAACCAACAAAAAACGTTTTTCCAACAAGAAATCCTTCTCCTTCAATAATAGGAACGATAATTTCTTCTGTTGTTCCCGGGAACGTAGAACTTTCTAATATAAGAAGCTGTCCTTGTTGCAAATGTGGCGCTAATTGTTTTAAAGCGGTTTGCACATAACACAAATTAGGGGTTCCCGTACTTGCTAATGGTGTAGGAACACATAATACAATTACCGTCGCCTGTTTTGCCTCTTCACACCGAACTGTTGCGGTAAAGGAGCGTTTCATTAATGCCGTAATGGTTTCATCTTCAATTTCGTTTATATACGAGCGATGTTGGTGTAAGTCATCTACTTTCCCTTGGTCATGATCAATTCCAATGACGTGATGCCCTCTCAGACTACATTCAATCGCTAAAGGTAGCCCAACATACCCTAAGCCAACAATGGCTATCTTCTGTTTCTCCATGTCACACAAACCTCTCTTATTTGTCTTTCTGTACATTTGCCTAATGCGTTACACTATTCACCGTAAAAGCAAAATGTTCAGTAAAGCCGTTTTTTCAGCAAAAAAACTTTCATGAAAGAGCACGAACAAACCGGTGAACGGAGAGCTTACAACCTAAATAAGAAGCAAAAAACCGTTTATCTCTATAGAATAGAAACAAACGGTTTTTCTCATTAAGGTCTTTTTTTACCACAACAGCCGGTATTATGTTTTTTATCGGTAGCCGGCTTCGCAACTGGTTTCTTTGTCACGAAATAACCATGAGGATTCTTTTTGTACTGCATTGCAACCTCTCCTTATATAGAAATGAACGCCTTCTATTCTATGCAAAGATAAGAAAGTTTGTTTAAGGTTTAAAAATAAGCGCACATATTTAGACAACAGTCATACTATACAGTAGTCCGAACGCCTTTAGTTGCTTTGTTAGTATTAACAATTGCCTACTAACGGTTAAAATTAAAAGGAGGTCCCTCCATGAGTCACGATCATGAAAAACACAATGTTTGCATTAGTGTCCCTAAGGTCTTCGATTGGGTGACACGTCAAGTTGATTTACCAACACTTAGCTTTAGAGAGCCTGAACTTTCAACGCTCTTCCCTGATTGCACAGGTCCAACACCGGGACCAGGCTCGCTATGCGCTTTACTACAGGCATTCCCGAATTATCAAACGGTTTGCCGTGTGTTAGAAAATTCTCTTCTAACAAACGAAGTAACAAATCCATTTGGCCGCACAGAAGTTGAGGTTACATTACCAAATGGTGAAGAAGTTTGCTTAGAGAAAGTAAAAGTATTAGCAAAAGGATTAATTGAGGTTGATCTTTTAGATGAGCTTGGGAACCTAATCTGTACCTCAGATCCGATTGATTTTGCAACGATTCAAACGTTCTATCTTTGTGCTCCTGAAGGCACATCTGTAGATGCATTTATTTCTGCAGGTCAGTGTGACGCGGAAGTTGTTTGTGATGCAAACTTCTCCCAACTCGATATTTCATTCTCATTCTGCTTAGATGTTCATGTTTTTGCTGATGTTCGCTTAGAAATTGAAGCAGCTTACTGTAAGCCAAGACATGAATTCCCAGTATCTGATGTCATTTGCAGCGAGAACAAATTTCCACCTCAATGCCCAGTTGTTTTCCCTGGTAAAGGGTTCGGAAAGAAAACGTCTGTTAACTAAACAAGCGTAGGTCGCACTCGTATAGTGCGGCTTTTTTCTGTTTTTTACGTTCCAAGAGTAGATGCACAGCTTTTTCTTCTTATTTTCGAAACTGTCTCATAGACTGTACCAAGGGAAATCAAAAAAGTGAGGCGGTTTACGTGACGGAAGAACGAATGAATACGTTAGATAAAAAAATCATTCAACTGAATCAAAAAATTCTTCACTACCGTTCTGAGGTAGTAAAACAAGATCGATTATTAACAGATCAACGTAAACGGATCCACGATCAAGATACGGTCATTGAAGAATTAACACTTCGTCTAGAGGAATTAGCAAATGACCCGGCTGTTTCGGAAGTAGATTCTGCATCAAAAGTAGAAATCACTCCTTCTTTAGAGGAAAAGGACATTCAAGTAGACTCGTTTTTTACGTATGCAATAATGGCTCCATATGAAACAAATGAAGAGGAGCCCTTCGTCATTAAAGGGCACATGATTATTGAAAACCGTGGAGCATCAGCTTTAAACAACCCCGTCATTTGTTTAAGCTTTAATAAACCCGAGCTCGCAAATTTATCTGGTAGAATTGAACGTTCAAAGAACAATCTACAGCACTACTCAGTATCTCGTGAAGGCGTAACCGATACATGGAAATTTGTTGAGGAGCAAGCAGATAGGCATGCAAAACAAACAGGGCAATTCTGGCTCAGCCCTCCTATTGACACTATTCCAGCACGGTCATCTATCACATTTTCTGACTTTGAAGTGGTCATACCAGCAGTTAAAAAAAACACTTCCCTTTCTTTACAAATTACCGGCTTTGTATATGGAGCCGATTTGACTGAAGGGAAAGCATCTTTAAATACGATTGCTTTAACGGTATCATGAATGTTTTATTACTTACATCTCCTTCGGGAGGAGTCTATCATTTTTTTGAACATGCACTAAAAAAAGGGTTAACGGCATTTGCTACTGTTTACACCCAATCATACATTGCCTGTAATAGTCAGTCGTTGGTTCGGTATTGTCGACAAAACCAGATCAATTGGATCATCACATTTAATGGTTATTTTTTTTCAGCTAAAGATAAAGCGCTTTTTCATGCAAATAAGCTCCCTCCGTTAGCAGTTTGGTTAACAGAAGAGCCTTACCACACCACTTCATCACTAGATGTTCTCACATTCGCTACAGTAGCGTGGTCTGTTGAATCTGGGTCCACTGCATTTTACAAGGAACGTTCTACACCTATTTCTGTTAGCTATGTGCCTCTTGGCTACGATGATCAATCGTTTTATCCTGCAAAGGGTAACGACACTCCACAATATGACCTTGCGTTTGTCGGCTATCCATATGAAAGTCGAATAATGTGGTTAAAGCAAATTGAAGAGCACTTTTCTTTAAAGGTAGCCGTTGTCGGTCCTTGGCAGAAAGATGACCTGCCCTCAAAATTCGACCACATTGCCACTTGGTTACCACCTGAAAAGGTAGGCACCCTCTATCGTCAATCGAATATTGTTTTAAATAGTTATCGAAGTGGGAGCAAAGAAATCGAAGCGAAAAGTATAAACAATCGTACATTTGAAATTGCTGCTACTGCAACCTGCCAGCTTAGTGAATATCGAAGCGGGATTCGAGATTTCTTTTCAGCAGCGGAAATTGCTACGTTTACAAATCAAGAAACCTTACGGACACAACTTCAAGAACTGGTAGAAAACGATGACGTTCGTAATCAGTACGCTCTTTTAAGTTATAAAAGGGTATCAGAGCATACGTTTTCACACCGAGCTCAGCAACTTTATAAAGAGCTTAACTCTTACTCTTCGTAAGAATTAAGCTCTTCTTTTGATAAGCATTGTTTTTTTAGCTGATCATAAAGTGCGACTCCTGAGATTTCATCTACGAGCCACCCTCTCCCCATGGTTTTAACCGCTTCGGCTTGTGCACCTAAATTGAAAGTAAGAACTGGATAACCTAACGTCATTGCCTCATGTGTAGTAAAGGAAAAGGTTTCTGGAACGACAGACGGAATACAGATTACATCAATTTGATCTTTTCGTAACATTTCTTCTAAATTGTCGCCATTATAAGGGCCACGCTCTACTATTTTTCTTCGTTGCTTTAATGTTAAAGCGAGATCCCCATAAGAATAGAGCGCTAACGGAAGGGGAGCTTGCTCAAGATGATCTAATAGTTGAGCTACTACAACCTCTCCCTTATGTAAGAAGACGTTACCAAGAAAACCAAGCCTGAGTTCCTTATGGTTCTGCTGATTATGCTTTCGAATCACGCTTTGTTTCAAATGGGATAGTGAGTGAGGAGTAACGGTAATGTGTATATCAGGAAAATAGGCTAGATACATCTCTTTTGTAGAGACGCTTGGTGCAACAATGGCAGCTGCTTCTTTATAGAGGGTGTAGTAAAAATTTCTCCATTTATCGACTGTAAAAGAAGCACCTCCTGCTTTAATCAAAATAGGCCTGTTTGCTGTTTCTGTTACGCAGCCCTCGCAGACCGAACTATCTTTTTCCATCTCACAATAGCGCTGTTTATGATTGATAAAAAAAACATTTGGACAAACCCCAAAAAAATCATGAAGATAGACGGTATATGGACAATCAAGGGTACGCAACAGTAGCTTCATGTCGCCAAGTGAAAACCCCCATAAATGGTGTAGCTCAATTTTTTTAATGGTCAGCTTTTTTAATCGGTTCATAAGCGCATAAATGGATGAATAGATCTCCTTTTTTCTATTGTTCCATACAAGCCAGAACTGGCGTGTCGTTGTAAAGCATTCAATCGTCTTGCCATTCAATCGTGTTTGGATATACTGACTGACGCCCCCGCCACCGTTATGATGTACAAGAAGAGTGTACATGAATTACATCCTTCTTGAGACGGACTCAACGAAAGCAGCTCCATATGCAATGCTGAGACAAAGGAAAATCGGAAAAAAGACGCTTGGTAGGAACCAAAAACCAATAAAAAAGAATACGGCTACCCATACACTCGTGCACCAATAACACGATAGCAAAGAGCCAATAAATTTACGTACACCTTTCCCTTTCGGATAGGCGTACAAGGTTCCATCTTCTTCTTTTAACTGAATAAAAGGGTTGCGAAACCATTCCATAATGTCGTCCGTTACGAAGAGCCTTGTCATTCTTGCTGTTGCTAATATTAAAATCAACCATTCAAACCACGTCATTTCCCACTCCTCCTCTTCTTTATGCATATGAATAAAGAAAAGAAGATATGAAAACAGGGCTTGTATAAAAGAAAAAAGCGACCAATCACTTCGGTCGCTTTAAAGATTAAACAAGAGATAGTGTGCTATAACCGCCATCTACGTGAATGATTTCCCCTGTAATGCCACGAGATAGATCGCTAGCAAGAAACAGAGCTGTGTCTCCAACCTCTTCCTGTGTCGTCGTTTTACGTAATGGTGCTTTTTCTTCAATTTCTCTTAAAACATCATTAAAACCGCCAATTCCTTTTGCAGCAAGAGTACGAATCGGTCCAGCTGAAATAGCATTCACACGAATACCGTCTTTTCCTAAATCATTTGCTAAATATTTTACACTTGCATCAAGTGCCGCTTTCGCTACGCCCATCACATTGTAATTTTTCACAACACGCTCGCCACCTAAGTACGTTAACGTCATGACGCTTCCACCTTCTGTCATAAGCGGACGCGCAGCCTTACAAACAGCCGTTAATGAATATGCACTAATATTTTGAGCCAAAAGATAGCCATCACGGGTAACGTTTAAATACTCCCCTTCTAATTCTTCTTTATTGGCGAAAGCAATACAGTGCGCAACACCAGAAATGGCTCCAACTTGTTCTTTAATGTCGTTAAACGTTGCATCAATTTCTTCGTCACTTGAAATATCACAAGGAAGAACAAGATGCTCTCCTTCAAGGGATTCAGCTAATGTCTTTACATTTTTTTCTAATCGTTCCCCTGCGTATGTAAATACGAGCTTTGCTCCTGCTTCATCTAGCGATCGCGCAATTGCCCATGCAATGCTTCGCTTATTCGCAACACCCATTACTACATATGTACGTCCAGTCAAATCAATTGATTTCATCTGTAAATCCTCCATTTTTTATTATCAGGTACTAATAGTTTATCACATTATTTATCAGTCAACTAGCATAGAAGGTAAAAAATCTTGATTCGCATCGTCTATCGTCATATCAGCGCAACGGTTCTTCCAATCTTTAGGGAGGGCACTTTTTATCACATACCTTTCTCCAGTTAGAGGTTGTGTAAATGCTAGCTGATAGCAATGCAACGCTTGATGAGTAAAAAACTGCTGATCACCACCATATAAGCCATCTCCTAGAAGGGGCAAGCCAATCGACTGAAGGTGCACACGTATTTGATGTGTTCTTCCTGTTTGCAATTCAAGCTGAAGGAGGCTTTCTTTCCCATTGCTGGCCAATCGTCTGTAATAGGTAAGAGCTGGCTTGCCATCAGCCCTTACTTCTCTTTCGATAATGCTTGAGGCTTTGCGACCTATTGGTGCGTTTATCAGCCCTTCTAATGTCGATACACCCGTGACTAATGCTGTATAATAGCGCTTTAATTCGCCTTGTTGCTGTGCTTTAGAAAGAAGATCGTGAGCATAGCGATGTTTCGCAATCATTAGTAAACCACTCGTTCCACGATCTAATCGATTAACCGCATGAAAAGTTGCAGCAATGTCTTGTTCTTGATAATAGTTCAACACCGCATTCGCTAATGTATGATCTGGATGATCATGGGAAGGAATCGTTGCCACCAGAGCCGGTTTTTCTACTACGAGAAGGTCTGTATCTTCATAGTGAATGGTGAGAGCCATTTTCTGTGGCTTTAAAGATGAACTTACTTGCTCAATAGGAAGACGTATTCGCACGTGATCCCCTTCGTTCACATTTGCTCTAACGGTGACTGGCTCATCGTTCAGATAGATCTCACCACCTTGAAATTTTATCGCAGACAGTAACCGTTTGGAGAGCTGCTTTTCTTCACGTAAAAAAGCGCGCAGTGAGAGATTTGCCTCACTTTGACTAACGCGCCAGTTTAATTCCTTTTTATTCACTGATGAACGACTCCTTCACTCGCTTCCAAAACGGAAACGGACGAAAGCGTGCAAAACGGACTTTTTCTTCCGCTACTCGACATTGAACAGTGTCAACGTTTTCTTCATAATTTGGCACATTAAAATGATCAATCGTTACTTGAACAGATACATCATTTAACAATTTCAATAAGCACGTATGGTGCTGAGGCAACACAAGTGGGGAACCTAACGTACGATAAACGCGATTGTTAATTGAAGCCATTTCAGATAGCTGAATCGATGCTAAGGATGGATGCAAAATAGCACCACCTAACGCTTTATTATATGCTGTGCTTCCTGAAGGCGTCGACATACAGAGGCCGTCTCCTCTAAATGTTTCAAATACCTCGCCTTTTATTTCGACGTTACATACTAGAGATCCTTCTGAACTTTTAATCGTTGATTCATTTAACGCTAAGTAGCGCCTTGAAGCTCGTCCATCTCGATATCGTATCACCACTTCTAATAAAGGGTACTCAACAATTTGATAAGGCGTTTTAATAATATGTGTGACTAGGTGGTCAGCCTCTTCTGGTACCCAGTCTGCATAAAAACCAAGATGCCCTGTATGTATACCTACAAAAGCAGTTTCTTCTAATCGGTGTGCATATAAATGAAACGCTTCAAGTAATGTGCCATCTCCACCTACAGTAATAACAATATCCGGTTCTTCATGATCAAGAAGTAAATCTGCTTTAAGTAACTTTTTTTTCATTGACTCACATAATTCATTCGAAAGGTTATCCCCCCTCGAAGCAACTGAGAACTTCACGCCATTAGCCTCCTGCCTATCCTCTATTTTGGCGTTGTTTTGCGGTAATGATCCGCTGCGCCTCTTGAACTTCATCCCGTATAATTGACATTTCCTCATCTAGCCAAAATGCAGCTTCAGACGCTCGTTGCAATCGCATGTTAATATCATCAGGGATCTCTCCACTGTATTTATAGCGTAATGAGTGCTCAATCGTTGCCCAAAAGTTCATCGACATTGTTCGAATTTGCAATTCGACAATGACATTTTCTCTACCCTTAATCGTATGAACAGGATACTGGAGCATCATGTGGTAGGAACGATACCCACTTGGTTTCTTTTCTTTTATATAATCACGTTCAGAGACGATGACAAAATCCGTTCGAGATCGGATTAAATCAATCACCTTATCAATATCTTCTACAAATTGGGTGACAATTCGAACACCGCCAATATCTTGCATCTCCCCTAAACGGTTAAGAGGGATTTGCTTTCGCTCTGCTTTATTTAAGATGCTAGAAATTGGTTTTACTCGGCCAGTAACAAATTCAATCGGTGTATGGAGAGATGTTTTTTGATATTGCTCGCGAATTCCCTTTAGTTTCACTTTTAACTCGTCTACCGCTTGTTTATAAGGAGTTAAGAAAGAATCCCAATCCATTTTTCATCACCTGCTTTTTCGCTATTCAAACACTGACTTCACTGCCAGTTCAAATGCTTCTCCATAATTTCCATTCCCTTGTATATTTTCTAACAAAAAAGCCATTTCATCATTGAACTGTGCTAATGTCAAACGAGTACTTTCATTCAGTTTCAAATAAAAGGTTGTGTCGCTTTCATAACCTCTCTTCAAATCAGGCCAAACATGTTCATCAAACCGTATACCATGGAAGCCTGTATGATCTTCAATAATATACAAAAATGCAAATTCATCAGAGTCCACTAAAATCCGCTCGCCATCCTTTAAGTCATTGGCACTACGATCGCTTACCTCCTGATCTAAATAGACCGTTGTTACGTCGTCCCCTACCTCAATTGATTGTACATGTAAATATTCCATATGACCCCTCCAACTTGCCTCTTTTTCCGATTATATCTTATCATAAATAAGAGCTAAAACACACATGATGAGTGTAAGCAACGAAAGGAGAGGTGAATAATGACAACAGAAATGGAATATGAAGCAAAATCTCTTCTGACAAAAGAAGAATACGAGCAATTCCAATACGTACTCGGCGAGAAAAAACCAATTACTCAGCAGAACGAGTATTTCGATACAGTTGCATTTCATTTAAAACATGAAAAAGCTGCATTACGCATTCGAACGAAAGAAGGAAAAGTTGTTTTAACGTTAAAACAACAAACAGATGAAGGAATGGTGGAAACCCATCAACAATTAAAAGAAGCGGATCATGCTTTATTACGTTCAGGGACATTGCCTGAAGGGTCTGTAAAAAAAGCTATACAATCCCTCCTTCCAAATCAGACCTCATTTTATCCATATGGTCAGTTGATCACACACCGAATTACGTATCCATATAAAGACGGGTTGCTTTGTCTTGATCACAGTGAGTACAATCATCAAGAAGATTATGAAATTGAATATGAAGGTACCTCAATGACTCAAGCAGTTGAAGTACTAACAGAACTGTTAACGCAACAGCAAATAACGTGTAAACCTGCCGCTAATAAAGTTGCTCGCTTCTTTTCAACCTCTCCGCACTTCACCGATAACTGAATCGTACGTAACAAAAGGAACCAAGCGCACGAAACGTTTGGTTCCTTGTTGTTAGGCTTGCTGGTACGTATTCATTACTTTCGGTACATAGGCTTGGGTTTCTTTAAATGGCGGTATTCCGTTGTATTTATCAACGTTCCCTGGACCCGCATTATAGGCAGCTAGTGCCAGAGATACATTCCCGTTGTAACGGTTAAGCATGTCTTTTATATAACGGACGCCGCCTCGAATATTTTGTTCCGGATCAAATATAGATGTCACACCAAGCCCTCTTGCAGTTCCGGGCATAAGCTGCATCAATCCACTCGCGCCAGCAGAACTTACCGCTTTTTCATTAAAGTTTGACTCGTGCTTGATGATCGCCATTGTCAGTTTTGGATCTACTTGATATTCATTCGAAATCCGTTCAATGAGAGGCATATAGGCTTGCGCGTTTGCAGAAAAAGAAGTACCGTTTGTCGATGAAGAGGAAGCACTTTGTGTAGGCACCTGCTCTAACTGTTGATTAAATAATGGCATTAAAAAAGGTAACGATAAAGAAGAAGATTGCGCAGAAGATGTTTGCTGCATCGCCGTCGCCAAAAACGTGCTAAAATCAGTTTGATCCGTGGTTACGGTTGGAACTGTGCTCGTATTTATGCGATCATAGCCTTGTGCTAGCGGCCAAAAATGAATAGTCAATCTTGTTCACCTACTTTTCACGAACATTTTCTTCTATTGTACAGGGAACTCCAAAATTAGACAATATGATTACCCTTTTCACTCGTTCTAAAACACATGATTTGCCCAACTGGATAAACGTTGCTACAATAGATATATGGTATTGATTTAAAAGGAGCGAGGGTAACCGTGCCTGACCAAAACAAAACTAGCCCTTATGCTTTAATGGGTGGAGACGCAACACTAGATCCTCTCGTTGAAGCTTTTTATGGCTACGTAAAAAACCATAGTGATTTAACTCATTTATTTCCTGACGATTTAACAGAAACAAAAGATAAGCAGAAAAAATTCTTAACGCAATTTTTTGGTGGTCCACAAGCATATACAGAGGAATACGGTCATCCGCGACTGAGGGCCCGTCACATGCCTTTTGTCATTAGTCCTGTACAAGCGGACGCATGGCTTGCTTGCATGGAAAAAGCGATGGACGACGTGCATTTATCAGGTGAAATTCGTGAATTTATGATGCAGCGACTTACATTAACCGCCCATCATATGGTGAATCACGTATCCGCACCAAGGTAAAAGAAAGGAGTTGTACCATGAACCTTAAACGTCATTCCTTTGAAGAGTGTAATCAAGAAATGGGTATTTGTGGCATCTCCGATTCACGTGAGCAATTGCCATTAAAAAAGCCGATTGAAATTTATTTCTTCATCGATCCACTTTGCCATGATTGTTGGACAATTGAACCGATTATAAAAAAGTTTCAAATTGAATATGGTCATTACTTTAAAGTAAGAATTCTTTTAGCAGGGAAATTATCGTATTGGAACGCTTTTAATCGCTCTTTAAAAAAGAAAAACAAACATGAAACACAACTGGATCCAACGATGTGTTGTGCAGGTAAAGTCGAATTAAACAAAATGGATATTAATCCATACAATGCCTATATCGCAGTAAAAGCAGCAGAACTTCAAGGACCTCATGCTGGTCTTCGCTTCCTAAGAAAACTACGAGAAGCATTGTTTCTACGAAAATGCAACGTGACAGATGAAGCTATTTTAAAGCAATGTTCTAAAGAAGCTGGACTTGATGTCGATATCTTTTTAGATGACCTGCATTCTAAGACTGCTACAAAAGCCTTGCAATGTGATATTCAGACCACATCAGAAATGGATGTTGAATCTGTACCAAGTCTCGTTTTTTTTAACGGCAACTCTGAAGAAGCCGGTATAAAAATTTCTGGTCATTACCCTTATCACATATACGTGCAGCTATTAGAAGACATGTTAGGTTTTACCCCTGAGCGAGCATCCCATCCAAACTTGGAGGCATTCCTTTGTCATTATGGATTTTTAGCAACCTCAGAAATTGCTACTGTTCTTGATAAATCGCCTGAAGAGGTCGAACGTTCATTAAAGTCGTTAATGCTTCAGCAAAAAGTAGAGGCGGTCCCGTTCAAATATGGAACTTTTTGGAAATGGATTGCATGAGAAAAGCTACGTATCTTTGACTAGATACGTAGCTTTTTTATATTGCAAAGAGAATGTGACATGCAAAGTCTATCTTAACGTATAATGAAAGTAGAATGCAAGTATTTCTTTATGAACTTTTGCTATTTCTCGTTTCACAAAGGAGCGTCGATCCATTGAAAAAAAGCATGTTCTTCCTTCGTTTGTTGCTGTTGTTTGGTGCATTTGGGCTATACTTAATGAGTTTGTTGCATTTATTTCCCATCTGGATTGCCACACCGTTATTGTTTGGCGCCAGCTACTTTCTCTTTCGGCCAAATCAAAAGAAACACCGGTTTAAAGGCTATCGATCACGGGGTTAAGATGATTATTCGGCAAGCAATTCCTCAAGCTCATTCAACGTGTCTTCAAATCGTTTCATCGTTACCTGTACAGGTTCTTTTGATGTCATATCAACACCAGCTTTTTTCAGAAGCTCAATCGGAAAATCGGTCATGCCAGATTGTAAAAACGTGATAAAACGGTCAGCTGCAGGCTTTCCTTCTTTGTGAATGGCATCTGATAAAGCGACAGCAGCACTATAACCGGTTGCATATTGATACACATAATAGTTCATAAAGAAGTGAGGGATTCGTGCCCATTCATAGGCGATGGCGTCATCTGTAATCACATCAGGCCCATAATACTTCTCATTTAACTCTTTATACGCTTTTGCTAGTGCGTCTTTTGTAATGGCCTGACCTTTTTCGTGATGCTTATGAAGAAAATGCTCAAATTCAGCAAACATTGTTTGACGAAAAACAGTTGTTCTCATCCCATCTAATAATTGATTCAGTAGGTAGATTCTCTTCTGCTTTGTTGTTTCCTTTTTCATTAAATAATCGTGTAGCATCAGCTCATTTAGCGTTGATGCTACTTCTGCTAGAAAAATAGTGTAACGACCATACACCGGAGGCTGATTCTCTCGAGTAAAATAGCTATGAACACTATGACCAAACTCATGTGTAAGAGTCGACAAACTCGTATACGTGTCCTGCCAATTCATTAAGATGAACGGCTTTGTTCCATAGCTGCCTCCACTATAAGCACCACTATCTTTCCCTTTATTTTCATATAAATCAACCCATCGCTCGTTAAGCCCTTTTTGGACTATGTCTACATATTCATCTCCAAGAGGTGCAAGGGATGAAAGCATCGTTTCTTTTGCCTCTTCATAGGTGAAAGGTAATTGAACATCTTGTACAATTGGTGTGTATAAATCGTACATATGTAATGTTTCTAGCTTTAATAAGCGTTTTCTAAGGCGCATATAACGGTGTAAAAGAGGCAAGTTCTTTTCAACCGTTTCAACTAGCTGGTCATACACACGTTCTGGGATATACGTTTCATCGAGGGCTGCTGCCCTTGCTGAATCATAGCCTCTCATCGTCGCTTCAAACTGTTTTGCTTTTACTTCCCCACTTAAAATGGACGCAATTGTATGACTAAATTGCTCATATGAAGCATAGTAAGACTCGTATACTTGTTTTCGGATAAATCGATTTGGCTGCGCCATAAGCGTTATAAATCTACCTGGTGTTACCGTGATGTCTTCTCCCTTTTCATCTTTGACCGTCTTAAACGTCATATCTGCATTTGTTAGGAGGGAATAGGTTTTTCTAGAAGCTGCAAAGGGTTCTTGTAATCGGGATAGTAACGCTTCTTCTTTCTCCGACAAAATATGATCTTTTCGATGATGGATGAATGCAATGTACTGCTTGTATTTCTGCAACGGCTTGTATGATTGTAAAAACTGCGCTAATTCCGATTCACTCATTTGTAAGATCTCTGGTTGCACAAAAGCCGTTTTATCATTGAAATCTACGTACAGCTGTGATCCTTTTTCGCTGCGCTCTTGTAAAACCGAGTTTGTTGTGTCAACATCACTACTATGACGAGCATAGACTAAGATCTTTGTAGCCTCTACTTCCAAATCATAGTACGCTTCTAAAACTTGAAACACTGTGCTTGCTGAAGATACTACTTTCCCTTTATACTTTTGAAACCCCTCCACTTGTGTACGCAACTCTCTACAAGCGTCTTCCCATTGTTCGGGTGTACTATAAATTGATTCCAAGTCCCAAGTTGACTCTTCCGGAACTTCTTCTCGTCTTACTACTTTTTCTTCTGCCATTCCGCGTACCTCCTTCTGTATCGTTTTTTCATTATAACAAGTATTTAGAACAATAGCATCACGACAAATACATCTCTCTTTTTTTATTTTGTTCTGACCATTTTTGTACTAAAATCGTTTCACTATCAGGCGTTTCTTTTGCCGAATAGACTCGTTTACATACGAGAGGTGAATCAGGTAGTTTTTCCAAATAACGAAAGGAAATGAGAAGCTCCAAGTATTGTACAACTAACGTTGGAACAACCCTTTTGTAGGAGCATTGAGCACGCAGCCCCCATTGAAAGTGTTTACCTAAGGTAGTCAATCGTTGGTTGATAGTCGTAAAGGAGAAAGGCTTCTGGAGGGGAAAATGTTCTAAAAGATCAAATATGAAGAAGGTTTGCCATACGTGAGGAGGCGCTGCCACATATACTTGAGCCGGTAATGTCCATCCAATTAATGAAGGGATGCGATCTAACCGCATTTGTTGGTAATAAGGAAGAAGGAAGGGATAACTGAGCATCATTTGTGTAGCTGCTTTTTGACGGTATCGTACGTATTCACTATTTAATGAGGTTACAGGTCGCCAGGGAGGTGAGAATAAGCGTTGAGGAGTTAGTTGATTTATTCTGATAAAATCACAATTAGCAAGGATAAGATTCCCATGTAAACTGAACACATTGGATAGAAAGCAAAACACCTTTTGAATGGGGTCAAAATAATAGAGGTATCGACTGTGGTTGTATAGATAAATGGCATAAAATTCAAATTCCTGCAGTCGAAATTGAGCAGCATGTTTTCGCTTTAATCGCTGTGCACCAAGTATCCAGAGCGGCACAATATTTAACGATCGGTAGGCATTGTTACGAGTAATCATATCTTCTGTACTTATAGTAGAACATTGATATTCAATTGCAATACCTTTTTTGGCTGTTTGGACGTGAATATCTGGACGTTGTTTTGTTTGCGGTAAGTAATGTTCCATTGATGTTTTTGGGAAGGTGTGCAAGAAGAAAGCGTGGAGGATTTCTTTTCCTTTTTGGTGAAGAAGGGATTCATTCGTCGAGCTCCCCTTACATGTGGATAATGTACGATGAGCAAAGTGCCATCGACGTTTTGCTCCTAGCCGCAAGACAACTTCTTGCTTACAGCTTTGACAAAAGAACGCCTCTTCTAGCCTTTTTTTTACCCAGTATTGTCTTGAATGCGAATCATGAATGTGCACTAGAACACCTTTTTGATTTTTCGCCGTATACAAACTACCTCTCCTTTCTTTCTTAATAAAAGACATTCTCGTTATCGTTTTCATAATCCTCCTTTCATCACAAAAAAAAGAAACGTCTGTTGACGTTCCTTTTTAAAACGCTTGCTTTATGATACTCAATCCATTTGTCACAGCAATTTCTTTTCCGTACTCTTTTAGCCTATGAATCGTCAATTCTGACTCGTAGCCAAACTCTAACATACGACTTAATAAATTGTCTTGTTCATCTTCTGTATAATGATCGTTATTAAAGTGGATGTGCAAATAGTAACGACCTTCGTAATGATATAGGCTATTCGCCAAAAACTCAGGCTGCACGGAATGACTTAGAGAAATAACATCTTCGAATTCTCTAAAACCGATAATAATCTCAAGTTGATCGTATTGTGAGTCCACTTGCTTATTTAATTCGTCTAGCTCCGTGTTCCCTTCCTCGATCTCTTCTTCTTTAACCGGAATCTCGAGCTTCATATTTCCATCAGAAATTTGGCCACGTGTCACGAGAATTTCTAAGCCTTTATCGTGTGCATGGACTTGAATCCATAGAGGACCATCAAGCTCAAAGTCATCACGATCACTTGCTTCATTCATCATGTCATAAAAGAGTTCTTCTCCTCGTTCACGATTATACCAGATCTCTTCACGCTCGAAACCACGTTCCTCAATATCTTTATAGGTAATAAAAAATCGAATTGTTGTATCGTTTACGCGTTCAATCTCCATTCTCGCTCCCCCTCCTAACGGATTATGGTTGTCACACTCAAGAAGTGAGCAGATCCTCTATTTCTATTGTATGATAGATCAGAAAAAAATGAAATGAATCTGCATGCTTTCGGCGAGATTATTGATTTATAATTCTCTCTTATTGAGAGAAGAAAGTCAAGAAAAAAACCTTCTGTATCCAACAGAAGGTCATTAATTTACAAGACGTTGTGCTTCTTGAAGTTGGAATGTACGAACTTTTCGTGGCAAAAAGCGACGAATTTCCGCATCATTATACCCAACTTGAAGACGCTTCTCATCAAATATAATCGGTCTACGTAATAATCCAGGATTATCACTAATAATTGTAAATAACTTTTGTAGCGGCAAAGATTCCAGTTCAACATCAAGCTCTTGAAAAACTTTCGAGCGTGTTGAAATGATCTCATCTGTACCGTCTTCAGTCATACGAACGACATGTTTTACTTCTTCTACAGAGAGTGGTGCTGCAAAAATATTCCGCTCTTCAAATGGAATATCATGCTCTTCTAACCATGCTTTTGCTTTTCTACAAGATGTACAACTAGGGGATGTTAGTAGTGTGACCATCTTATTGAATCTCTCCTTTACATCATTATCAATTGGACTTCTATTTGCATTCGTTCACTTAATCACATTCTTATTATACAATTTTGTCTAATAGTTGTATAGTGTTGAACCGTAAAACTTATACAAAGATTAAACAAAAAGTATGTGAAAGACTACAACTAATTATATAATTACCCCGATTTGTTTTTGTTTAAACCTATTTTTTCTTTTATTTATTGCTTTCACGCATAAAAGTAGGAGGGTTTTTAATTCTAATCGTTACAGTTTAATCTAAAAACAACATAACGCTCTCTATATGACAACTGTCATATAAAGAGCGTTACTCGCTTACCTATTTTAAGCACTACATTTTTTCGATTGTGGATACGGGTGGTCATTTAGACGACGTTTTCGAAACTTGCCAAAACGCTTCCGCAATAAATCTTCCCAAATTCGTCGTTTCTTTTTATTTTTTTGCTTTTTTTTCTTTTGCACACAAACACCACCTTTTCAAGAAGGTTTCACAGGTTTGCTTTCTTCCTCATACGTTAATACTTTGTTAACGGGCTCATAGGATTCACCATATAAATGTTTATCTTTATACGTATGAATCGTTTCGTACGTGTGTTTCATTTGTTCATAAATTGTATTCTCATCGTCGTTCTCTGGTGACCAAAAAAGAATTTCTAATTCATTGACTTCATTCGTCGCTAGAGAACGCCGACGATAGCCGATTGATTTAGCATGAGTAAAACCTTCTCGTTTATAGAACCGCTGTCTTTTTTTTGTATCTGTGTCTTCATAATCAACAGGTTCTACTTCTAGTATAATCGGCTTTTTCTTATTTTTCAATTGGTCCAATAATTTTTTCCCTAAACCTGCTCCTCTCGCATTGCTTGAAACAAACAGATAATCGACAAACACAAATTCGTCTGTTTCCACGTACATGAGTACATGTTGATCACTTTCGTCTTTGTGATAAATATCACCTTTCTCTTTTAACAAAAGTTTCATATGCTCTTCCGATTTCATTTCCTCAATAGGAAAATACTCTGCAAGTTTATCATACCAAGTTTTCATGACACATTTCCTCCTTTTTATTGCTACTATACCGTCATTTCACCAATTACAAACCTACTCTCTTGTAGTATTTCCTGACGAGTCGATCTTATGAATACGTTCCCCCTTTAAAAAAGGTTGTTTAACTCGGTCTACACCAAGTTAAACAACCTCTTCTTTATGGATTCACGTAATTAACGCCTTCTGTATACGAGTTACTTGCATTCCAGAGTAAAAATTCATGAATATCATTGTCATGAAGTGCTTTAATCTGAGCTTCAACTTCATTTACACCATAATTTATATAGTTTCCAGATCCTAAATAACTGGCAGTAAAATCTTGCAGCCAAGGTCTTTGAACTGGCTTATCATCACCCAACTCAGCTAGCACATCGTTTTCAAGTTGAGAGTACTCATCCATTACTTCATATGGATACAAATCTGGCTTATCAATATCACCAATGGAAAATGGTCCCCAGTGGCTCGGGTACGGCATTGATGAAATCACGTCAACATTCTTAGAGATTTTCACGAAATCTTGTCCTACATTTTCTTCAAAACCACGCGCTGCAGCACCGAAGATATCAACAGATACATCTACACCAAATGGCTGTAATTCTTCTCGGGCATAGCCAACAAAATCTGCAACTGCGTCAATTCGACTTTCAACAGTAGCTCCATCACCCTCGTCATAATTCCCTAAACCATACTCTAAACTGTCAGAACGGCCTAAGAAACCTTCTGGAAAACGAACATAGTCAAACTGAATGTCTTTAAAGCCCATTTTCGCAGCTTCTTTTGCCACTTCTACATTGTAATCCCATACTTCTTCTAAAAATGGATTGACAAACGCATCACCATTTCGGTTTTTCCATAACTGACCATTGCTTTCTCTAAAAGAAAGCTCAGGCTTTAAGTCAGCAAGAACTGAGTCTTTAAACACAACAATTCGCGCAATAGGATATATATCATTCTCTTCTAAAACCGACATCATTGCAGCAGGATCATCAATATAGTTTTTTGCAATATCGTAAAATGGAGAATCCTCTTCAGGCATATACGTAATGTTTCCAGTATCATCCTTTATGTCAATGACCATTGAATTAATATCTGTCTCATTTACAAAATCAACAAGTGTATTTAATCTTGAGCCGCCTGCAGAATGAGCAGTTAAAAAGATCCCTCTTACGCCGTCTTCAGGATAATCAAACTGATAGCCAGATTGATAGACAAATCGAGCAGATGACGAAGGAATTTCGAACGTTTTGCTTTCACTTGTTACTTTTTGCGAATGCATTAATGCCACACCTGAATCTGCTTTTGCCTCTGTCGTTGTCATTAAAAACAATGCAGACCCAAGTGCACCTGCACCGATCGTATAACAAGTTCGTTTTAAAAAGTTATTCATACCTACACTCCTTAGTTTTAAAAGCTAATCTTCATCTTTAGCATCCCAATCTTCTTCTAACTCTAGTTCTTTCAAAAGCTGCTTTCGTTTCTGCTCTAACCGATCTTTATGCAGCGCAAATTGTTCCTTGTTAAAAAGCCAGCGATTTCCGTCGTAAAAACCTTTTATGTTTCCTAAATGAAGCTGTTCTTTTATGTACGATTCAGTAAGTCCTAAATAGGTGGATAACTGCTCTAACGTAATATACAAATTACGAGCCTCCTCGACATAAAGTATAACGTTCTTAGTTGATTTATGCCATCAAAAAGGCAGAAAAAATTCTAATTTTTTTCAAGAACCTTCCTTTTTTCCCAACATGAACTTTTCAAAATAAAGCATAGCTGATGATCTTAAATACCGCCGCTTTTCGCAACTTATTTTTCATTGTTTCCATTAAAAAAAAGCGCGTTTGACAATAAAGCAATACGTCAATAGCGCTTTTAAATTTTCTTCTATTCTAATCCCACTGGCAAAACATGATGAAGAATTAAAAAGAAATGGAAGACGGAACCGGCTATCACAAATAGGTGCCATACCGCGTGGTGATAAGGAAACCCTCTCCACATATAAAAGACAGTACCAACTGAATAAAAAATACCGCCGATGAGTAAATACCAAATACCTGTAGTTGAAAGTGAGTGAAAAATCGGACCGATTGCAAGCAATGCAAGCCATCCCATCAGTAAATAAATCATTGTTGAAATGAACAAGAATTTTTTAACAAAAAAGATTTTAAAAATCACGCCACCAATTGCAAAGCCCCATGCAATTCCAAATAACGTCCATCCTAAGCCGCCGCCTACTAAAATAAGGGCAATGGGCGTATATGTTCCTGCAATGAACACATAAATGGCTGCATGATCCATTATTTCAAAGACATCTTTTGCTTTGCCAGGTGGAAAGCTATGAACCATTGTTGAAGAACTATATAGGAGCAACATACTTGCCCCGTAAATGGTAAATGTCACAACATGCCAAGCATTTCCATACAAGCTCGAATAGACAATGAGCAGTGTGAGGGCAGCAATACTAAGCAGTGTACCAACACCATGTGTAATGGCATTTGCAATTTCTTCTCGTTTTGTAAAAATATGCGTCTCCGCCAACTAAACCTCTCCTTTACAAACGCTTTAAACCATTATAGCATAGGTAATTAAAACTGCATATTGCTTGGAAGGAGTGAAAAGATGAGAGATGTTACATTAACTCAAGTCTTTGACCATCGTATTACACAAAAATACATTAATCGTTCAGGTATGGCTCATGCCATTCGTGTCGCGTATCACGCGTATGCCTTAGCCATTAATCATAAAGTAGACGTTGATTTAGCTACTAAAGCAGCATTCTTGCATGATATTGGCCATTACACCTGGTATAAAAATGGTAAATGGGACTATTCACTTTATAAAGCGTACGACATCCATCCTATTAAAGGTGCTGAACGTGCCCATAAATTATTAATTCGACTTGGTGAACATCCTAAAAAAGCAAAAGAAATTGCCATTGCTATCCTGCTTCACACCGATTCACATTTACCTCCAAGTCAATTATCGTTAACTCCGCTGCAACAAATAGTGGCACAAGCAGATACCCTTGACGAAGAACCAGGAGGCGATCATCATTATCGTTCTATTACGATGGAACGCGCCCGTAGCCTTCTTCAAGACCTCGATGTGCAAATTGATGCTTTACTGAACGAGTAGACATTCCTACTGTTCACTTATAGATAAAAATTCTTCTTTAGTAATTGGACCATTTATCCGTTGAGTAATGACTCCATTTTGGTTAATAACAATGGTTGTAGGTACACCAAAAATTTGAAATTCCTTTTGCAAGGAACCGTTATGGTCCAAAAGCGGATCAAAAGTAGCGCCATACTGTTGCAAAAATGGCGTTAACTCTTTTACGCTTTTTTCCGAGCTAGTTAAATTTATAGGGATAAATTGGCTCTTTGATTGCTCATTTATCTGATTACTTAAGCTAACAATTGCAGGCATTTCTTCTTGACATGGATAACACCAAGTCGCAAAAAAATGAATCACCGTTTTATTGTTTGCACCAATTTCATAGTGGATTGTCTCTCCATTCAGTGTCGTTCCACTAAAGGGTGCCAACACTTGGTCCATATGAGGACCTTGTTCCTGAGCCTTTACAGTTCCACCTGAACCTGTAACAAGAAGTAGACCAATTAGCCATAGTACACCAACCCATTTTCCTTGCTTCATTTTATCCCTCTTTCTCTTAAGGAGCTTTTTTTATGAATATCTTACATGTGTATCAGTTAGTCGCTGTTCTTGCTTTCTTACTATTTGTTTTCTTTTTTCAAGATATACCTTTTTCTCTACTTTGGTTTTCGCTGTTACTTGCACTAAACATTTGCCTCTTTATTTTGCGCAAGAAAAAGAATAAGCATGATTAATGGAAATCATCCATCACAAACCTGGAGCAATCAGAGTAGGTCCAGTTGCAATTATAGAAAATCTGAATTAGGATAATTTAGGAGTAGACGAACAGGAGTGAACGTTATGCAAACAGTGTTTTCAGGAATTCAGCCGAGCGGTATTTTAACTCTCGGAAATTATTTAGGTGCATTAAAGCACTTTTCTTCTATGCAACATGACTATGACAGTTATTTTTGCATCGTAGACCAACATGCCATTACAGTCCCACAAGAGCGGTTAAAGTTAAGACAACAAATTAGAAGTCTTGCGGCCCTCTATCTCGCATCAGGAATTGATCCTACAAAAGCAACGTTGTTCATTCAATCAGAAGTACCTGCCCACGCTCAGCTTGGCTGGATGATGCAATGTTTATCTTACATTGGTGAACTTGAACGAATGACACAATTTAAAGACAAATCAGCAGGAAAAGATGGTGTTTCATCTGCATTACTTACATATCCACCTTTAATGGCTGCAGACATTTTACTTTATCAAACAACAATTGTTCCTGTTGGAGAAGATCAAAAACAGCACCTAGAGCTTGCTCGTAACTTAGCAGAACGTTTTAATAACAAATATGGAGAAGTATTTACAATTCCAGAGGTTCAGATCCCTAAAGTCGGTGCGCGTATTATGTCACTAAATGATCCGACTAAGAAGATGAGTAAATCAAACCCACAGCCCAAAAGCTATATTTCTTTATTAGATGAACCTAAAACGATTGAAAAGAAGCTAAAGAGTGCTGTTACCGATTCAGATGGAACGATTCGTTTCGATCCAGAAAACAAACCTGCAGTATCAAATCTGCTCTCCATTTTTTCTTTATGTACAGACGAAAGTATTCCATCACTTGAAGAACGTTACCGCGACTCAGGCTACGGTCCATTTAAATCAGACCTTGCTGAAGCAGTTATTCACACCCTAGAACCAGTTCAAAAACGCTATTATGATTTAATTAACTCTAGTGAGTTGGATGACATTCTTGATGCTGGTGCAGAGAAAGCTGCAAAAAAAGCCAACAAGACTTTAAAAAAAGCGGAAAACGCAATCGGCCTTGGGCGAAAAAAAAGGTAAGTAACTACCCCCTCAAAAATCAGTTGAGGGGGTGTTTTTGTGATGGTTGAAAACCACATAAAAACGCCTTCTAATCGAAAGCGTTCTGTGTCGTTCTATCTATTTTTCAAGCGAGCGTTTATGTTCGCTAATTTTAACCGAAGTATATTGGCGTAATCTTTCTCGAATTTTGTTCATTAATTGATAAAACTGTGCCACTTCTTGTGCCTCAAAATCTGAAAATAATGCAGTAAAGTAAGTATGTACCTCTTCCTGATACGCCTTCATTTTCGCTTTTCCCTCTTCTGAGAAATGAACATATTTTAAGCGGCTATCTTTGTCACTCTCTTTAAATTGAATTAAATTTTTTTGTTGTAACTTTTTTAATCGATTGGATACTGCGCTTTTATGAGTCCGTTGGTATTCTGCAATTTCTTTTGATGTTAGTGGTCCTGTTAAATCAATGATAATAAGTACAGCAAGCTGTTCAGGAGAAAGATCCCTGAATTCATGGGTAAGCTCTTCTTCAATTATTTGATGGCCATAAAAAAATACATCTTTAAAGACATCCATAGCTTCTAAAAGCGTATTTTTCAAGTCACCACATCCTTTTATGTCTCCATTTTTAACACGATGAAAAAAAGGCTTCCGACTATGGAACCCTTCTTTTTCGTTTAATAACCGTTTTGCTTTTTTAATACTTTACCAACGAAAAATGATAATCCGAGTGTACCGACTAATAAAACAACTGAAAAGATTTGCATGACTAAATAGGCCATATCGTTTGTATCCAACCGACTTCCCCTCCTTCTTACTTATTATTATTATAAGAGAAAGCCGATTTGATGTAAATAAAACGCTTTAGAAAAGATTTACTTTACTCGTTCTGGATGCTCAAGTTCCCACAGTTTTTCAAAAAACGTATGGCCCTTCACCATGCCCTTACATAACTGATAGTGTTCATTAGACCAACCAGCACCTACACCATCTAATAAATAGGCCCAGACTTCTTCCCGTTCCTTATTTTTCAATTGTTCATAGGCATTTGGGTCCCATTCTGTACACCAATAAATTAATTCAGCATCAGAAGCAGTCGTATATAGTTGATCCAATACCATAAACAATAACTGTTTTAATTGACGTTCACTTCTTGTTAAGCCTTGTAGATCATTTGGACTTAAAGAGAGTAAGTGATATTCTTTTTCAGGCAGAGGGACCGATAATTCATAATATTGAACTTCTTGATCGTTTAGTGCATCGTAGACAAGTTGTTCCTGTCTTGGTGTTAATCGGCTCTTTCGTATCGGTGTTTTATAACCCATTGTATCAACTGCTAAAATCCTTGTTCCATCCGTTACAATAAAACAATAGTCTAACTGAATACGAGACATGTTTTTTCTTAAATAGCTTTTTTGATGTACAGCATCTAACAAGTTCTGTGGTAAATCGAGCAATTGATTTTCGATATAAGTAAAAAGATCCTTACTTGCACGAATTAATTTCACTTGATCCAATACTTCCACACGATCTTCACTTCGCCACTCATGGAACTCGCACACATTATAGCCATTTTCTTCACCTTCGAACCAGTTAACCCAGACATCACGCATCATCACCATACTTCTTCCTCCTCGCTAGTATGTTCTTGATCTCAGTATGGTCAGGGCTTATTGTTCTTAAACCCATCTTCTATAGATCCGTAGCGATAGATTTTTTCTGCAGGTGTTGTAAGAAGCGCGGTTGTTTCTTCGCTTAAAAGAGAGGCGGCTTGATGACACAATTGATAGCCAAGATAGTAACCGAGCATATGAGGTATATTCTTTTTGGCATTTCCGTATAAAAGGTCTTTATACCGTCTTCTACCCATTAATTGGAGCTTTTTAGGACTAATGATGTCTGCCCATTTATCGTTCCACGTCTTATCATATAATGACGTCCACGGTGCCAAATACCCTTCTCCTAACCACTCCTTTACAGCTAGCTCTGCCAACCCTTCCATTACCATCGATTCCAATAATGTAATCGTTTCTTCATTCTCTTTTGTATGAGACAACCTGCAAACATGATGATATTCATGGATTAAAAGGGCAAAAAGATCGTTTGCTTCTATGATTTCCGACACGATTAAAACAATACCATTTTCAAAACTAAGACCCATCATACCTTTCACATCGGTCTGCCTATTCTTTAAATGCTCATTGGCAAGTAAAAGATATATCGGAACATTTGGTCCTTTCCAAGCCTCTTTTAGTTCTAAAAACTTCTCTTGCAAAAATACCCAATAGTTTTTTTTGATAAATAGAGAAAGCGCATCTGTGTCACCTAGTGTAAATAACCCTACCTTTTCCAAATACGTAGCCAACTCTGTATCTGTTCCAAACTGAAAAAGCGGCTGTAACGGCTGAATAAATAATCGTTGAAACGCTAATTCTTCATCTTTTTGATTATGAACATGCTTTAAAAACAATTCACCCCACTTATTTGTGCGAATAACAGCCATCTTCTCCCCCTTATGCTTTCTTACGACTCTCGGTGAATAACTCTCCTGTATAAAAAAGACGCTTTCATTTACACTATGCAAGAAAGACTCCGATCTTGATTATCCGATCTGACCATGCTACGCTTCTGATACACATGTTAAGAATTGGCCTTAAAGGAGATCCATATGACAACGGATGAGCTGACAAAAACACTAGATGCTTTTACACGGTTAACTCGAAAAGAGTGGGCCCGCTTGAATAAAGGATTGCGTTCAAATCTAACGGAACAAGAGCGAAAAGAAATAGAAGGAATTTATGAAACGATATCTGCTTCTGAAGTAAACGATGTGTATATGCCATTATCTGAATTACTTTATAAACGGATGTATCATAATGTAAAACTACATCAAGATATGAATGAATTTTTACAAAGAAGCCGCAAACGGGTTCCCTTTATAATTGGAATTGCTGGAAGCGTCTCTGTTGGGAAGAGCACCACGGCTCGTTTAATTCAAGCACTTGCGAAAAGGTGGCCAAATCAACCAACTGTCTCGCTTGTGACAACCGATGGCTTTTTATATCCAAATGAGGTTCTAGAAGAAAGAGGTTTGATGAAGCGAAAAGGGTTTCCTGAAAGTTACGATATTCGACGCCTCATCTCATTCTTAACTGAACTTAAATCTGGGGTCAATGAAGTTGAAGCGCCTGTCTATTCCCACCTAACATACAATATAGAAGCAGCTCAAACACAGAAAATTGTACAACCTGATGTTGTCATTGTTGAAGGAATTAATGTGTTGCAAGTAAATCGCAAAGGAAAACGAATGCCACCTTTATTCGTCTCTGATTTTTTTGATTACAGTATTTATGTAGATGCTGATGAGGAAGACATCATTTCTTGGTATGTGGAACGATTTCATTTATTAAGAAATACAGCGTTTCAAGACCCAAGCTCATATTTTCATCGCTATAAAAACTTAGACGATAAAGAAGCAACCCAAATGGCCAAATCGATCTGGCATTCCATTAACGGTGTAAACCTTGAGAAGAATATTAAGCCAACTCGATTGCGCGCAGACTTAATCTTAACAAAAGGGAAGCAGCATCGGGTCGAACACATACAACTTCGAAAATAAAAAATACCTTGTTCCGATAAAACGGAACAAGGTATTTTTGTCGTTAACCTTTAAACAATTGAACGAACATTTTCCCATAAGGACCGCCATCAACAATGCCGATTCCAACTTCTGAATAATTGCTACTTAAAATGTTTTCTCTGTGACCTTGAGAGTTCATTAATGCTGTATGAGCTTGCTCAACCGTTTGGTTCCCTGCCAAGTTCTCACCAGCTGTTTGGTATGTAATACCAAAGTGGTCCATCATTTGAAAAGGAGAACCATAAGTAGGTGATTCATGAGCAAAATAATTGTTGTCAATCATATCTTGAGCTTTCACACGAGCCACTTCTGTTAACTCTTGATCTATTTCAAGTGGAGCTAAGCCACTTTCAGCGCGTGCTGAATTAACTAGATCAACCATTTGCTGTTCTTCTTCACTTACATCGCTTGCTTCAGCAGCCTCTTCGCTTGCATCTGACTCTTCTTCTACTACATCCGTCTCTGACTCTGGCGTCTCTTCTTCTACTTCAGGTTGTTGCCAATCTTCTGTAGACCAATTGATTTCACCATATGCTGGAGCTGATGAAAAACAATCACCATTCCATTGTATTGGTGCCGTGTTATATTGATGACCTGTTGACGCCTCTGCACGGTCAACGTGGTTCAATCCTAAAGTAAGTGTTGCTACGAATGTTGCAATCGCAAGTTTCTTCATCCCAGTATCCTCCTAAAATAGATCAAATTGCGTTGCCCAATCTCTTGAGCACATGGCAATCCTAGCATAGCTTTTTTTTTTAGACGATGGAAAAATGTTCATGTGTATCCATGTTAAAATGCTTTGTAATAGTGGATTGGATGCGATTATACAAGTCATGTTGGCTAACAACTTTTCTATTTCAAACTGGAAATTACGTCTATAATGTTATGAAGCTGTAATCTTTGTTTTATCTGTTACATACTTGTCATATTTAGTGCAGCCTTATTGCAAACGTGTTTCCAAACTTTTGGAAAACATTCCTAGGTGCAACGGCTTGTTTTTTTGATAAAGTGATTACGTGCGTTTTTACTAAACATTTTAGGAGTGAACCATGTTATGTTTAAAAAAGTAACTCTTTCATTTATAGCCTTTTTTGGCATTAGTCTGTTTTCTTCTGCTTCAATAGAAGGAAAAACTGTTAAGCATCCTGTACAAAATGGAGAATCTCTCTATACAATAAGTGAACGATATGGCGTATCACAAGCTTCTATCCAACGAATAAATCAGTTGAAAACGAATCAGCTTGAAGCCGGAACGACGTTAACCATTCCTACAGCCATCACTGCTTCCGATCGTGAGTGGATGGCAAAACTTGTTTATGCTGAAGCAAGAGGAGAATCTTATGAAGGAAAAGTGGCGGTCGCTACCGTCTTACTCAACCGCCTTGACCATCCAGAATATCCTGATTCCATGTATAATGTCATTCATCAAGTAACACCATCAGGTCACTATGCGTTTTCTCCGGTATTAGATGGTGCCATTCATAACGATGCCGATGAAGAATCACGTCAAGCAGTAAATGAAGCCATTGCTTATCGTGGGCTAGGTCAACAATCTCTTTATTTCTATAATCCAACTACCGCAACTAGTGGTTGGGTCGCTACTAGAGAGCAAACAATTGTTATTGGTAATCATGTCTTTGCTAAATAAATAGAAAAAAACACATTGTTTGCAAAAACAATGTGTTTTTTTCATAGATATGGGTATGGATAATTAAGAGAGGTGATGACATTGAAGACCATTACACGTTATGATCGAATGGTGACAGGTGCCCTAAGTAGCCGCTTTGAACCACAAGGGGTTGAAACCGTTAAGCGTATCCCAAAAACAAGCCCTACATTACCAACAGCAAGGTCCGTTTCTGAAAACGATATTTATAGTTATGGCTTTGCTTTTTATAGAAAAGAAGCAAAAAGCCCTTCGACTCGAACCAATTCGCTGCCAAATGAATCCCTTCATATTTTAAAAAATCACTACACCTTTAACACGCTTTATCATAAAATCAAACCGCTCATCCACTCCTTATCAACAAGCACATTGGAGAGCCATCAACGTGACATAGAAGTTCTTACAGCTCATTTTCACCGTTTCAATAAAACATCAAACTTGACACCCTATATTCAAGATGGTTTTATTATCGACTCTTACCGATAAGAACGGCGGCTAAAACCGCTGTTTTTTTGTTATACTAATAGGACAAGTGACTCGCCTATGGCATGAAAGGAGTGCTAATATGAAGCTCATCGTTAGCCATATGAATCTCGATTTTGACGGGCTCGCCTCGTTGGTTGCTGCACATAAATTAGATCCTAAAGCTGTTGTAGCGCTCCCTCCTAGTCTAGGAGAGCGAGTAAAGCAATTTTTACATTTGTACACTCGTTCCTTTGAGTGGTTCACGTATAAACAGATTGACTGGAATAACGTCAGGGCCATTACATACGTCGACTGCTCAACAGATGAGCGAGCTGGGATTGCCTCTTTTTTATCTCCAAATGAGATTGAGCGTTCTTATATTGACCACCATCAAACCGAAGCTACTGGTGCAAATATTACATTGTTACTCCAACCAATTATTCAGAACGGAATAAAGATCACGCCTGTAGAAGCAACGTTATTTGGTTTAGGCTTATATAGTGATACAAATCGACTTACAAATGAAACTGTTACGATTGCCGATTTAGAAGCGGCAGCTTTTTTACATGTAAATGGAATGAATTTAAAGGTCATTCATGAATTTTTGCAGGCACACGTCGGTGAACATCCTTTGTTTGAGACCCTTTTTAACGCTGTGGATATTCAAACGATTGCAGAAAAGCGTATTGTCTTTTCCACTTGTATAGCCGATCAGTATATCGGCGATATCGCAGCAGTAGTAGAAGAAATTCATAGCTTGTATGCACCAGACGCAACCATTGTTCTTTGCCAACTGCATCATCACACGTATATGATTGCGCGAGCTACGAGTGCAGATGTACCCATTCAAATTGTTGCGCAACAGTTAGGTGGAAATGGACATGACTATGCCGCTTCTGCCATTTGTCGGAATGAGCCACTCGCTAAAGCATATGCAACTGTACACCGTATGCTCACAACGTGCATACAAGTAAAAATCCCTATCCGTTCTATTATGCATTGGCCAGTTCTAGCCTTTTCCGCTACTTCTACTGCAGCCGAAGTATTTCGTAGCAGCAAGGACTCATCGTATAAAGGATTTCCTGTTGTGAATGATAACAATCAAGTTATTGGAATGCTGACAGCTGCAAAGCTAAAAAAGGCGATCGATTTAAACGGTGGCATTGAATTAGTGTCATCCATCATGTCTAAAAAAGTGCATACATTAAAAGCAACAGACTCAATTGAACAAGGCAAAAAAATGATGGTAGAAAATGTAATTGGTCGCATTCCCATTTGTAAGAACGACGGAACATTAGAAGGAATCATAACTCGTAGCTCGATTATTTCGAGCCAATTTAACCATTCGGCTCACTACAGCGCTAGTGAACTCACTCGCTATTTCGGGGTGAAACCCTTTGCTTTTTTGCAGAAAATAGGGGAGCTCGCTGATGAAAGAAATGTACAGGTGTATATCGTTGGAGGTATTGTGCGTGATCTTATTCTAAACCGTCCTTCAAAGGATATTGATATAGTTGTAGAAGGAGATGCCATTTCGTTTGCCACTACTTTGGCCACACATTTTGGAGGAGAGGTACAACAGCACAATCATTTTTTAACTGCCACATGGATTTTTCAAAACGTTTCAATTGATTTTGTAACAGCAAGAAAGGAACACTATCGTAAACCTGGTGCCCTTCCAGACGTGCAACCAGCTCGTATAAATGATGATTTAGCTCGTCGTGATTTCGCCATTAACGCAATTGCTATTTCACTTAATGCGTCTCGTTTTGGTGATTATTTAGATCCGTTTCAAGGACGTCAACAGATTCAAACAAAGACTATTTCCATTTTGCACCCATTAAGCTTTATAGAAGATCCCACACGCTTGTTTCGAGCACTTCGCTTTGCAAAAAGACTTGACTTTCAGTTAAGCAACGAAACAAAAGAACAGGCAAAATCAATGGGAAATGCTCTTAAGACGATTAGTAAGCAACGGGTTTATCATGAACTGGAGCTAAGTCAACGAGAAAGCCAGCTTCCTTGGTTGTTTCATGCACTTTCTGAATACCCAGTTTGGGAGACTTTAATTGGTGCAGAGATGAGTGAATACGCGTATACACATATTCAACAGTTGTTTCGCGCAAATGTAAGCGAGTCAATTTTTTTGGCTATTGCCGCCATTGCTTACCAGCGCCATTCGTTAACGGCACTGCACGCATTCGCATTAACCAAATTATCGAAGAAGCTTCTAGCCGATATTCAACTTATTGAGCAACACCAAGATGAAATCTCTCTTGACGACTTACATGGCTACCTTTATTCAGTAAAAAGAGATGCCCTTTTATTTATTACGACCCTACCTAATAAAGAAAATGAGCTGTTGTTACGCTATCGAAAAGCGCGAGAGCAGCTAACACCTCTTGTGACTGGAAGAGATTTAATTGCTCTCGGTTTTAAACCGAGTCCGCACTTCTCAACATGGCTGCTAGCTATTGAAAAACGACAGTTACGTGGAGAAATAAAAACAAAAACAGATGCATTAGCGTGGATTTCAAACAAAATAAACAAGCATGAGCGTTAACGCTCATGCTTGTATTCTTTACGCTTCAAAACGTTTAAAGACGAGGGAAGTATTATGCCCTCCAAACCCTAATGAATTGCTTAGAACAGCCTCTACATTCATTTTGCGTGCTTCATTTGGTACATAATCTAAATCACACGCTGGGTCTGGTTCTTCTAAGTTTATAGTTGGTGGCACAATTCCTTCTTCAATCGCTTTCACTGAAAAGATCGCTTCTACTGCTCCAGCAGCACCTAGCAAGTGACCTGTCATCGATTTTGTCGAGCTAACAGCCACTTGATATGCGTACTCACCTAATACCGTTTTAATCGCGTTTGTTTCATAAGGATCGTTTAAATCTGTACTCGTTCCATGTGCATTAATGTAGCTAATTTGCTCATTTTTTAGACCCGAATCAGCAATTGCGGCTGCCATTGCACGAGCTCCACCTTCACCATCTGGTGCTGGCGCAGTCATATGATGTGCGTCACCAGTTGATCCGTAACCGACGATCTCAGCATAAATTTTCGCTCCACGGGCTTTTGCAGATTCTAGGCTTTCTAAAATAAGAATTCCTGCGCCTTCCCCCATAACAAAGCCACTTCGATTTACATCAAACGGTCGTGATGCTTTATCTGGATTATCAGATGTTGTGATGGCTTTTGCAGATGAGAAGCCAGCTACCGCCATATTGGTAATTGGCGCTTCACTCCCCCCTGCAATCATGGCATCTGCATCGCCACGCTGAATGGTTTTGAACGCATCACCAATTGAGTTTGCCCCTGAAGCACATGCTGTTACAGAGCAAGAGTTAGGACCTTTTGCTCCAGTAAAAATAGATACTTGACCACTTGCCATGTCAGGGATCATCATTGGCACAAAGAATGGACTTACACGCCTTGGTCCTTTTTCAATCAATGTCCGAAACTGGGTTTCATAGGTCTCCATTCCACCTATACCAGAACCAATCCATACACCGACACGGGCAGCATTTTCATCGGTTATTTCTAATCCTGAGTCGGCAAGCGCCTGTTTGGCCGAGGCAACGGCAAATTGTGTAAAGCGATCCATTCGCCTTGCTTCTTTTTTATCAATAAAATCCTCTGGATTGAAGTCATTAATTTCTGCAGCTACTTTCATTGGATAAGATTCCGCATCAATCCTTGTTAAATGGCCAATTCCTGACTTACCAGCAATAGCGGCTTCCCAAGAGCTTGCTGCATTTAGTCCCAATGGTGTAACAGCACCAATACCTGTAACAACTACTCGTCGTTTCTCCACTATAGTTCGCTCCTTTAGTTACTTAATCATAATCGAACTTTTCATTAACGTCCCCAGCGCAAGGCAACAGAGCCCCATACAAGACCTGCTCCAAAGCCTA
Organism: Shouchella oshimensis; assembly: GCF_002019765.1. Classification (GTDB taxonomy): domain Bacteria; phylum Bacillota; class Bacilli; order Bacillales; family Bacillaceae_D; genus Shouchella; species Shouchella oshimensis. The sequence continues at coordinate 1,513,766 of NZ_KV917380.1, read as the reverse complement.
CTAGTACTAGTACATCACCGTCTTTAATTTTTCCAGCCTCAAGTTCTTCTACCATCGCCATAGGAATGGATGCAGATGAGGTATTACCAAATTTATTTACGGTGACCGACATTTTTTCTTTCGGTAACTCTAATCGTTCCCGAGACGCTTCCATAATTCGGATATTCGCTTGGTGTGGTACAAGAAAATCAACATCTTCCTTTGTTAAGCCAGCCTTCGTTAATGCGCGAATGGATGAATCCCCCATTTGACGAACGGCAAACTTAAATACTTCCCGACCATTCATTTCAATAAATTTATTCTTCTTATTAATATGCATGCCGCCGGATCCATCTGAACCTAAGTCAAATGCTAGGATACCACGATCTTCTGAAACTGGTCCAACGACACATGCACCTGCTCCATCACCAAATAAAACAGCTGTGTTTCGATCATTCATATCCGTCACTTTGGTTAACTTCTCTACACCTATAACAAGAACATGTTGATAGGCACCTGTTTCAATAAACTGTTGTGCTGTAGCAATTCCGTATATAAAACCAGCGCAAGCAGCACTAATATCCATTGCCGCCGCTTTTGTCGCCCCTAAGCGATTTTGTACAATGGACGATACACTAGGAAACGGCATGTCAGGTGTCACTGTTGCCACTAAAATTAAATCAATGTCTTCTGCCTTTACTTCTGCCGATTCAAGGGCTTTTAATGCTGAATGATAAGCCATTTCTGACGTTTCAACGTCTTCAGCGAATCGTCTCTCTTCAATGCCGGTTCTTGTACGAATCCATTCATCCGACGTTTCTAAAAAGGATTCAAAATCTTTATTTGTGACTACTTTTTCAGGAACAAAGCGTCCTATACCGAGTAAGCCTGCTTTAGCCATGGATATTCCCCTTCCATATCGAACAGAAATTAGTACCTGATACTAATATTAGCAAACAATTTAAGAAACTGTCTAGTACTAATTCTATTCAAGTGGAATGGTTCCCTTTTTTAAACGTCATTTAGACCCTGTAAAAGCGCCTCAAACCATTTATCTAAATCGGTTTTCATCTTTTCTTCCGCTTCATTGGCCGCCGTTTGCTGTTTTATTTTTTCATATGAAGACATAAAGGGTTCTATTTGGCCAGTTTTAAACTGGGCGACTGCATAATAATAGAAGATCTGAATCGGTAAGTGATTTGCTTGCTCCATCATGCCAATAAATGGTGCCATTGCCTCTAGCCCTTTTTCATATTCACCTTTCTTTATAAGTGAAATCCCTTCCTGAACCGGCTGCATAAAACGTTGCAACGGCTGTGTCATTCTTCTTCGCTATCTTTCTGACCTAACTCATACGCTTCATTCATTACTTTGGTAAACAATGCTAGCATTGGCTGCAAATCGTCAAATCCTAGTTCAATCCCTTTTGCTTCTATCAATTCTTTAGCCTCTGGAACATATTTCATCGCAATCTGCATAAATGCCATATTTTTTTCTTGATCAGTCATTATGTGCACAGCCTCCTTTTTATCTTTATTAACGTAACTGATTGTATTTTGATTCGCAAGTGAATTGCCCCAATCTAAAAAAGGAAAGTGAAACGGATAGAAAAACTTGTTATAATAGGTGAATCGACGTTTGGAAATGAGGATGAACATGAACGGAACATTAACGAATAAAATTAACTCAAGACGCACATTTGCAATTATTTCTCACCCAGATGCAGGAAAAACAACGCTTACGGAAAAACTATTGCTCTTTGGTGGTGCGATTCGTGAAGCTGGTACTGTAAAAGGAAGAAAGAACGCAAAACATGCAACAAGTGATTGGATGGAAATAGAAAAGCAACGTGGGATTTCTGTCACAAGCTCTGTCCTCGAATTTTTGTACAATGGCTACCATGTAAATATTTTGGATACACCTGGTCACGAGGACTTTTCAGAAGATACGTATCGGACATTAACTGCTGCTGATTCAGCAACCATGTTAATTGATGCTGCTAAAGGGGTGGAAGCCCAAACAAAGAAATTATTTAAAGTATGTAAGCTTCGCGGTATCCCTATTTTTACCTTTATCAATAAACTGGATCGACAAGGGAGAGACCCGTTTGAACTAATGGAAGAGCTTGAAAACCTTCTAGGAATTCGTTCTTTCCCAATGGGATGGCCAATTGGAATGGGTCAGTCATTTAAAGCCGTCTACGATCGTGTAAATAAACGTTTAGAGCTATACAACCCAAACAATCCGAAAGATATTGATATTATTAGCGTGACTGGTCCAGATGATCCAAAAATTGACGAAGTCGTTAATGACGAAGGGCTTGTACAGCAATTTCGTGAGGAGTTAGAGCTCCTTGATGTAGCTGGAGATGAATATGATTTAGAGCGAATTAACAATGGTGAACTTACACCTATTTTCTTCGGATCAGCTATTTCTAGTTTTGGTGTACAGACTTTTCTTGAACATTTTCTAAGTTTATCACCTGCGCCAAGCCCACGGGATAGCTCCATTGGAACGATCGATCCAATGGAACGTGAACAGTTCTCTGGCTTTATATTTAAAGTTCAAGCGAATATGAATGCGAAGCATCGTGACCGGGTAGCATTTTTGCGCATTACATCAGGTACATTTAAACGAGGAATGTCTGTAAAGCATGTCCGGACGAACAAACCGTTAAAACTCGCACAACCTACGCAATTTTTAGCGCAGAGTCGGAGTATTGTAGACGAGGCTTATGCCGGTGATATAATTGGCTTATTTGATCCAGGTCATTTTCGTATTGGGGACACACTGGTTGAAGGCGAATCATTTGAGTTTAGCGAGATGCCACACTTTTCGCCTGAGCATTTTTCTGCTATTACAGTAAAAGAAGCGCTTAAGCATAAATCGTATGAAAAAGGCCTTCAGCAACTGACTGAAGAAGGTGCTATCCAGCTATTCCGTACGTATAACAAATACGTTGAACAACAAATTGTTGGCGTTGTTGGCGTCCTTCAATTTGAAGTGCTCGAACATCGATTGAAAAGCGAATATCATGTAGATATTCAAATGAGCCGACAACCATTTTCATTTGCACGATGGATTGATGGTGATGAAAAAGAGTTGAGCATATTTAAAGAAAAACAACGGAATTTAGTTACGGATCGTGAAGACCGGATTGTCGCTTTGTTTGAAAATGAATTTCAAATGCGGACAGCCCAGGAAAAATACCCTAATCTACAGTTTTATGAAAACTCGTTTTATAAGAAAACGGTTGAATAAGAAAAACCAGCCATTGGCTGGTTTTTTTACATATGCTTACGAATCATTTCAGCTAAACTACCGTTAAATTCCGCTCGTTTCTGAATATCGTTTCCGCGTAATAACTGTGCGTGCTCTGGTCTTAAACCAATAACTCGTGTTTCAATTCCCATAATCTGTAGAGCTTGGACTAAACGGAGCAACTCTCTCAACCCTAGATTAGTAATAGTACCAACTCCACTAAAGTCAAAGAAAAGATAGTCATAATCAGCTTGATATACATTTTTTGAGATGACTCCTTGATTTTGCTTAATTAAGTGGTCATCTAAGTCACCAAAAAACGGAACAAATGCAAGCTCGGCTGATATGGAAATAAATGGAGCCGACAGTTGTTTAATCATACTTAAAGATTCTTCAAGCTCTTCTTTTTTCTCAAGCAGTTCAAAGTCTGTCTGCGCCAAGCGTCTGCTTTGCTTTTGGACCTTTTCAATCAGCTCTGTTAAGTTTCCATCTTGTTTAATACAAATAATATGGAAACATTCTTCATCCCAATTTGCAAACAATGTATGCAATACATAGGGAGCTTCTATCGTATCCATATTTAACTCGATCTTCCCATTTTCTTGTTTGCCAAGAAAACGTGTTACCTTATCCACACTCCCTATATCTAAAAGATCAATAAACGAATCGGCTTGTTTAAACGCTTGTTTAGCAACAATCGAGCGATTCAAGATTTGATACGTTTCGTCTAACTCAAAATAGGGAACTGGTAAACGATTAATGGCGGACATCCGCATTCACCTCTAACTGTCTTTCCTGCCATTTAGCTAATTCTGCTAAGTTTCCAATTAATACGGTTTGTTCATTACAAAGCGGACTTAAATCGTACATTGATACAAGTCGTCCACCAATAACGATCGTTGGTTTATGAGGTAAATTTTCTAACGTATCAACATACAAACTTAAACTGCGGGCATGATACGGAATAGAAACTGAAATGGCAATGGCATCAGGCTGCCATTTCTTCGCCATCATTTCCGCTTGCTCAAGGGGCACACTGGCTCCTAATAACCGTGTCGTCCAGCCCAACTCTTCCAATAAACAGGCGCACATTTTGATCCCAAGATCATGTTGCTCTTGATCTAAACATAAAAACATCAAGCTTTTGCCGTTTTTGGGCATGCGCCATTTTCGTATATAATGGTGATAGCGTGTTAGTACAAAATCACATGTTGATGTAGCTAAATGTTCATCAGCGATTGTTATCTCATTCTGTTCCCATAGCCACCCAGTATGCGCCATAGCTTTCGTTAACAATTTTTCATATATCCAAATACTATCATATCCCGCATCAGATAGGCGACGGACACAATCCCAAGCACGATCTTCATCTCCGTCAAGTAAGGCGTCTACTAACACTTCCCATGACTGCTCCATTACACGTTCCGCCTCCTCCCAACCGTTTTCCTTCTTTACCTAGTTTAAGAGTAAAGGTTTTACCCTACGAACGCAAGTACGAACAGCTGCTGGAAAACGAGTTATTTTAAGTCATTTTGTCGTATCCACTTTTTTTCTGCCTCCCTGTATGCTTTTAGGCCCTCTTCAAGGGTCCATTTTGGCGAAAAAGGTAGAATGTCCCCATTCTCTTGTTCACTTCCTTCTAACGAATACATTCCATTCTCTTTTTCCATAACCGCATACACATAATCCACTAAATCGTTAATGTAAATCAAATCTGAATTGCCTTGTTTCACCTGTTCATCAATATGAGTAAACGCAAGATTGCTGTGCAATCCATATGCTTGTGGGCTACGCAGAATAAGAAGCCCAAATGGTTTGGAACGAGCCAATGCCTGTAACTCTTCTTCAAGTGAGGTACGTAGCTCACTACCTCTGGTTGTCGATAAATAAAGCAAACGATCATGATGATTTAAGCTAGAAGCAAATGCAAGAACTTCTTCTTTCTTTTCATTATCTGCCACATACACATACACTGCATTCTCGTTTGACAGCCTTACCTCATTTACGTTTTTATGAATAAATGTAAAGTGCGCATTTCTACCCATATTCATTTCGATCATTTGTTTTTCTTGTGTTTTTTCAGCCATATGGTCAACAGCGTTTACTTCCCAACCTTCATCAAGGAACTTGGCGCAAACATGGCTCCCAATAAAACCCAATCCACCAATAACCGTTAGTTTTTTCACTCTAATGACTCCTTTCCTTTATCAGAACACTTCTACGTTGCTGGAATAAATTTTTCAAAAAAATCACTCACTTCGTTCGCTAACAACCGTGTCTCAAGTGGATTTACTTTCACTAGTTCTTCTACGTTGTCTTTTTTTACGTGCCGTAAAAACGATTGAACTGGTAAATGATAGGCGGTAAACAATTTCTCGTCTACATTGGCTACGCTCTCCCTATCACAATGGCTCAACCCATGTTGTCTACTCATTTCTTTTTTAAACCGTTTTAACGTGACCTCGTCTTCTTGATAATGAATGAGACAGTCTTGCAAAGACAAAAGTGGATTAATAAAGGCTGCAGCTCGTATATGAATGTCTTCTGAGCAACATAACTGCTGCGCTATAAGTGCTCCTGTGCCTTCAGCACATAAGAAGATTTTTTCGTTAATAATTTCTTGACGCAATAAAAGTTGAATTAAATGTTCAGCATGCTTCACCGCTGTTTTTGAACCCCATTCGGCAATTAAAAGCCCTGAAGAAAAGACGATATATCCTTTTTTTACAAATGTCTCAATAAAATACTCAGCATGGCCAGAATGAAAGGTTTGGTAATCAAGTAACATAAACAAGGCATAGCCATTTGGCTTTTCTGGAATACAATAGCTATTTTTACAGCCATTTAAGTCGATATAGCGGACATAAACAGGCATAGTGTCCATCTCTCCTGAATGATTTAGATTCGTAATAGCTTATGTTTTTCCTGTAAAATGTGAAAGCAAAATAGAAAAGAAATTTATTCATTCATAAAAAAAAGCTATACACACCTATTAAAAGGTTGTATAGCTTGGTCATAGTAGATGGTTATGGCTTCCGTTTCTGCGTCCATTTACGGTCATCGTTTGTCAGTTCTGGAAAAACATCTCCAGCTTGTAAATGCACAGATTTTGGACGAGTGACCATACTTCCGGTTTCACCAATTTCAACGTAAATTCCATTATTAGGCGCTTTTTGTCCAGCAGTAAATTGTTTATTTTGGCCCATTACTCCACCACCTTTAACAATAAGGATTCCCTAGATTATCATCGATTATGTGAAATAACAGAAGCCAAAATGGCTTTTTGAACGTGAAGTCGATTTTCAGCTTGATCGTATACAACAGATTGTGCTCCATCAATGACGCCACTAGTTACTTCCTCATCACGGTGCGCAGGGAGACAATGCATAAATAGCGCCTTTGAATCAGCTACAGCCATTAATTCTTCGTTTACTTGATACGGCTTCAAATCTAGACTATGTTTGCTTTGCTCGTTTTCATAGCCCATACTCGTCCATACGTCAGTATAGATGATATCTGCCCCTTTTGCTGCAACAAATGGATCCTGCTCCACTTGAATGATCGCTCCTGTTCCCTTTGCTTGTTCTTTTGCTCGAGCGAATACATCACTATCTACCTCGTAGCCTTTAGGACTAGAAATCGTAACATTCATTCCGGTCTTAGCACCAACAGCCATTAAAGAGTGGGCTACGTTGTTTCCATCACCTACATAAACAAGGGTTAAGCCTTTCAAGTCGCCTTTTTTCTCTTTAATCGTCAGGGCATCAGCAAGCGCTTGACAAGGATGATAGGCGTCTGTTAATGCGTTAATAACAGGAACCGTTGCATGGGTTGCAAATTCCTCTACAGTTTGATGTGAATTCGTTCGAATCATAATGGCATCAACATAGCGAGAGAGCACATTTGCTGTATCTTTAATTGGCTCCCCTCGACCAATTTGTAAGTCTTTCGGGCTTAGAAATAACGCATGCCCTCCTAGTTGTGTCATGCCTACCTCAAAAGACACTCTGGTTCTTGTTGACGCATTTTCAAAAATCATACCGAGTGATTTTCCCCTTAGAAGTTCATTGACCTCTCCCTTCCGAGTCTCTTGCTTTAATTCACTTGCTTTCGTTAATAAAAAATCAATTTCCTCGACGGTATAGTCAAGCAGGGTTAACATATGTTTTCCAATTAAATTGATGGCTGTGCTTTGCATAATGTCGACTCCTTTTTCACATTTGATAGGTCTCGCCACTCCGCTATTGACTTTAATGGGAAGGACGGGTGTTGATAATAAGTAAGGCTGGCAGCTACAGTAGCTTGTTCTGTAAAGACTGATAGTTGCTGCGCAAGCGCTTGATGACGATACGTTTCACTGCCTGATTGCCCTGGTAGTGTAAGATCAATAAACGCCTTCGCTCCAGCTGTTTCGATCCAGTCTTCAAATTGGTCCGTTTCAATTGTAAAGCCAGCTTCTTTCAGTAATTCAGAGACGTATTCTTCTATGCCGGCATCTACCTGTAAGAAAACGGATTTGTTAGGGTGATCTTCAAACAGAGTTGGCAATGTCTCAAACGGCGCACTTACTTTTGCTAAAGCCTCTTCAGGCGTTTCACCAATCATCAATAATTCTCCTGTTGATTTCATTTCTGCTCCTAATTTCGGATCAAGACCAGACAACTTTCCGTATGAGAATACAGGTGCTTTAGCAGCAAAGAAAGACGGCTTCTTTTTATCTAGAGGAAGTTGACTAATCGTTTCCCCTAGCATTAGCCTTGTAGCATAGGCAACAAATGGTTCACCTGTTAGTTTTGCTAGAAGCGGTACCGTACGAGAAGCACGAGGATTTACTTCAATCACATAAATCGCATCACCTTGTACAACAAATTGAATGTTAAAAATGCCTTTAAAGTCTATTGCATCGGCTAATTTTTTGGCGATGATCTCTAAACGATTTTGAACCGCACTTCTTAAACGATAAGGTGGTGTAATAGCCAAACTATCACCTGAATGAACGCCTGCTTGTTCTACATGTTCAAACATACCGGCTATATAAATCTCTTTTCCATCTGTTAATACATCTACATCTATTTCAATCCCTTGTACATACGTATCCATAAGGAGCGGAAATAAACCTTTATAAGGATGATGGTTCAAATAATCTTCCACTTGTTTTTTTGATTGTAAGATTGCCATCCCTTGACCTCCAATTACAAATGAAGGTCGCACTAGTATTGGAAATGTTGCTTGATCACAATAGTTTAACGCTTCTTCTATTGACGAAACGGCCTCACCAGGAATTGGTTCAACACCGATTGTTGAAAGTAATGTATAAAATCCTTCACGCTCTTCAAGCTCGTCTACACAAGCAGAGGAAACACCAAATACATGAATTCCTGCTTGTTCCAGCTCTTTGGTCAGCTTTATACCAGTCTGTCCACCTAACGTTACAACAACGCCCTCAACTTGTTCATGATGGACAATAGCCACTACATCTTCAAGAGCAAGAGGTTCAAAGTAAAGACGGTCTGCTGTCATATAGTCTGTACTGACCGTTTCAGGATTGTTATTAATAATGATTGCTTCGTAACCAAGCTCACGAATCGTCTTAGCACCATGAACGGAACAATAATCAAATTCAATTCCTTGACCAATTCGAATAGGACCAGAGCCGATGATGACGATTTTTTTGTTAGGTGAAGGAAGGCTTTCGTTTTCGCCAAAGTAACTTGAATAAAAATATGGAGTCTGAGCTTCAAATTCTCCAGCGCATGTATCAACCATTTTATAAACAGGTCGAATCCCCATTTCTTGGCGCGTGTTTCTTACTTCCTCTTCGGTATTGTTCCATTGATTGGCTAAATTTTGATCAGAAAAGCCAGCTTTTTTGTACATTTCCATCTGGCTTTTTGTTACAGATGATAACGAGTTTGCCTTCAAATCGTTTTCCATCTTAATAAGACTTGCAAAACGTTGTAAGAAAAAGCGATCTATTTTCGTTTCTTGATGAAGCTCTTCGACACTTATTCCACGGCGAAGAAGCTCGAACAGAATAAAGAGACGACGATCATCTGCTTGACAAATCATTTTCCATAGGTGAGATGTCTCTTCTTTAACGAACTCACCTCTTGCTAAATCTTCAATGCCAATTTCCAGTGATCGAATGGCCTTTTGCAGCGCGGCACCAAAGGAGCGTTCGATTGCCATCACTTCACCTGTAGCTTTCATTTGTGTACCGAGGGTACGATCAGCTTGATAAAATTTATCAAACGGCCAGCGTGGAAATTTTACAATACAATAATCCAAGGCTGGTTCAAAGCTTGCGTACGTATGACCTGTAACAGGATTTAACAATTCATGTAGATGATAACCAATGGCTAGCTTGGCAGCTATACGAGCAATGGGGTAACCAGTTGCCTTTGATGCGAGAGCCGATGAACGTGATACCCTTGGGTTCACTTCAATTAAGTAATATTGGTCACTATGCGGATCAAGTGCAAATTGAATATTACAACCACCGATAATACCTAAGGCACGAATGATTTTCGTTGAAGCAGAACGAAGCATTTGATAGTCTCGGTCAGTTAACGTTTGTGATGGAGCCACAACAATGGAATCACCTGTATGAATACCAACCGGATCAATATTTTCCATATTACAGATTGTAATACACGTATCATTCGCATCCCGCATCACTTCGTATTCAATTTCCTTGAAACCGGCAATACTTTTTTCTATTAGACATTGATTAATGGGACTCTGTCTAATTCCATTGGCGACGATCGTACGCAACTGATTTACATTATGGGCGATCCCACCGCCGGAACCACCAAGGGTATAGGCAGGTCTCACAATGATAGGAAAATCAATTTTCTTAGAGAAAGCAACGGCCTCTTCAACCGTATGGATAATATCACTTTCAGGGACAGGTTCTTGTAATTCATTCATTAAATTACGAAATAGCTCTCGATCCTCGCCCTTTTTTATAGACTCAATAGGTGTGCCTAACAAGCTGACGCCATAGTGCTCAAGAATCCCATCATCATGAAGTTTTAACGCTAAATTTAATCCTGTTTGACCACCAAGTGTAGCCAATAGACCATCTGGTTTTTCTTTTTTTATTATATTTTCTACTGTCGCTGCCGTCAGTCGTTCAAAATAAACAACATCAGCACAGTGCTCATCTGTCATAACTGTTGCTGGGTTAGGGTTTAGTAAAATTACGCGAATGCCTTCTTCTTTTAGTGCCAAGCATCCTTGCGTACCGGCATAATCAAATTCTGCTGCCTGGCCAATAACAATTGGTCCTGATCCGATGACTAACACGCTTTTTATGGAAGATTGGTTATGCATATAGATGATCTCTCTCCTTTAGCGCCACAGTTTGAATAAATTCATCAAAAATGGCGTTTGAATCCATTGGTCCAGGGCTTGCTTCTGGATGAAATTGTACCGTCATAACTGGTAAATGCTTATGCATCAGCCCTTCAACGCTTTTATCGTTCACATTCATATAGCGAACGTCAAAATCAGTCTTTTGAATCGATGCCTCGTTTACAACGTAACTATGATTTTGACTTGTCATATAGACTCGATTCGTTTGATAGTCCAAAACGGGCTGATTTGCTCCTCGATGACCGAACGTTAGTTTTTCTGTTTCACCGCCAAAGGCTAGAGCTAGCAGCTGATGACCTAGGCAAATCCCTAATGATGGATAGGTAGTTGCGAGCTCATGGATAGTCGTTAAACACGAATCTAGTTTTTTGGGATTTCCGGGACCATTTGAAAAGATTAGTCCATCTGGTTTCAACTCATCAATGGTTTCTTTTTTTGTCTCATAAGGTACAACGGTTACTTTCATGCCTTTTGCAACAAGTTCATCAACAATAGACTGTTTATAACCGTAATCAATCAGAACAATGTGTTTGATCCCACCCTCGTTGTAAACCTTTCGATCTTTCGTGCTGACAAACGGGACAACATCTTTATGTTCAAGTCCTTCGGCTTCTATAACAGATTGATTAGCATCAGTTGTCATTGTCGCTTTCATATCTCCATGTTTACGAATACGTTTCACGATTGCTCTTGTATCTACTTGCGTCATATATGGAATGCCATGTTTTTCTAAATACATACAAAAGCTCTCTACTTGACTATAATGGGAAGGGTTTTCCTCTACTTCTGCTAAAATAACGCCTTCTACTTTTGGACCTTCGCTTTCAAAGTCCCTTTCGTTTACGCCATAGTTCCCAATCATTGGATACGTAAAGACAACAATTTGTCCTTTAAATGATGGATCACTTACTACCTCTTGATACCCTGTCATCCCTGTAAAGAAGACTATTTCTCCGTTAACTGGGTCCTGCCCATGCCATGTTCCTTCAAATTGCTCTCCACTCTCTAATAAAACGTACCCTTTCACACTCAATCACCTCATAAAGAATAAATATTCTTTTTATCGGATAAAAATACATTTGTGCGTAAAAAAAATGCTCGTTTATCCGTTTTGTTCAATGTCTGTTAAAACAGTCTTTATTATTGTTTGAGCTTCTTCCCACTCTTGCCTCGTTAAAGTAAGCGGCGGTAACAATCGTGTTACATGAGTACCGGCAGGCAATAGTAACAATCCCTTTTCTTCACATCTATGGATGACTTGTTGTGCTTCTACAGTCGTTTCAAGTCCAATAAGGAAGCCACTCCCACGAATGTCTTTCACAATAGAACATGTAGATAGCTCTTGTTTTAGTTCCTGGACCCATTCATTGGACTGCGTACGAATGGTTGCCAAAAATGACGGTTCATAAACGTCTAAAACAGCTTTTACAATTGCCATACCTAATGGATTACCGCCGAAGGTTGAACCATGTGAGCCTGTTTGAAACGATTGGATTAATGCTTTCTTCCCTAACATTGCGCCAACTGGAAACCCGTTACCTAGTCCTTTCGCAACTGTCACGATATCTGGATCCAACCGATAGTGTTCATAGGCGAAGAATGTACCTGTTCGCCCGATTCCTGTTTGGATTTCGTCGATGATTAGCAAGAGATTGTGTTTTTGTTTAAGGGTGTTGATGGCTTCGACATACATTTCGTTGATAACATGTACGCCACCCTCTCCCTGCACAACTTCAATTAGAATCGCAGCTGTATCTTCTTGGACAGCTGCTTCAAGTGCGTCTACATTGTTAAATTCAACATAGGTAAACGAAGATAATAAAGGGCCGTAACCTTCGTGAACAGCAGCTTGACCTGTTGCAGCCATAGAACCAAGTGTTCTCCCGTGAAATGATTGTTTCATTGAAATAATATGCGATTTGCCAGTTGCTTTTCGCGCAAGTTTAATCGCTGCCTCATTGGCTTCAGCCCCACTATTGCAGAAAAACACAGCGTCACAGTTGCTTTTTTCAACAAGCTGTTTTGCTGCTTGTTCTTGAACTTCATAATGAAATAAGTTGGAGCCATGCCATAATAGATCTGCTTGTTTGTGCAAGGCCTGCACGATACTAGGATGATTGTGTCCTAAATTCGTAACGGCAATGCCAGACATAAAATCTAGGTATCGTTTACCATCTTGACTATATAAAAATGCTCCCTTGCCTTGAGTTAACTGGATCTCTTTCTTCTTATAAGTAGGAAATAAATAGCTCATAATCGACTCCATTCTTTATGGAACGAGGGTTCCTTTCTCAATAACCGTGCCACTTTCTACAGTTAATCGCTGTTTTCCACTTACAATACGTACTCGCTGTAAATGATCAGAAAGACTGTTTAATGCACCTGTTACTTTAGGAATCATTCCGCCTGTAATGTCACCTTGCTCAATAAACTTTTTAATATCTTTTTCATTTAGTTTTGCTTGCTTTTCAGCTTGAATATAAACACCATCTACATCCGTCACCACAATAAACTCTTCTGCCGTTAATGCTTTTGCAACCGCTGAAGCAACTGTATCTGCATTAATATTTACTTGCTTCCCACACTCCGTTAAACCTAATGGAGAAACAACTGGAACCATTTGTTCTCGAAGTGCCGTCTCTAGTACGTCGGTATGGACCGCCTTCACATCACCAACTAAACCTAAACGTTGCTCATCTAATAGGGTTGCATGAACAAAACGGTGATCATATCCATTTAACGATATTGCGTTCATTCCTAAAGCCTGAAGTTGACTAACAATGGATTGATTCACCTGATGAAACAAGACGTCCTTTACAATGGTTAGCACCTGTGCCGTTGTCTTTCGTAATCCGTTATCAAATTCGACTTCAATATTAGCCCTTTCCAATTGTTCATTAATGGCTGGGCCACCGCCGTGAACAATAATGAGTTCCTCACCAGAGCGCTGACGTTCAATTAGCCCTTTGTAAAATTCTTCACTAAGTTCAGCTAGCATGCTCCCACCAATTTTTATAACCGTTCGTTTGCTCACGTATAATGACCTCCTAAGTACGATACCCTGCATTTATACGAACATAGTCGTAAGATAAGTCACAGCCCCACGCTTTTCCTACTCCAGTTCCAACATGAAGATTAACTGAGATAACAATGGTTTCCTCTTCTGTCATATACGCCGTTATCTCTTTATCATTCGTTCCGCATGGTTCGCTTTCCTTTAGTGTTGCATATGGACCGATGGCAATATCAATCAGATCGGGAGAAATGGTGCATCCACTATATCCAATTGCACAAATAATCCTACCCCAGTTGCCGTCTTTACCAAATACTGCTGTTTTCACTAAATCAGAACCGACGATCGTTTTCGCTATTTTCCCTGCATCGTCATTGGATTTTGCCCCAACTACCTGTACTTCAATAAGCTTCGTTGCACCTTCTCCATCTCGAGCAATCATTTTAGCAAGCTCGGTTGCACATAGCTGAAATGCCTCTTGAAAAACTCCCCATTGCGGATGATTTTGGTTAAGCTGCTTGTGCTGCACTTTGTTAGATGCTAAGGCAAGTACCATATCATTTGTAGAGGAGTCACCATCTACAGTTATTCGATTGAATGTTTCATTTGTTGTATCTCTTAGTAATTGTTGCAACTCGCTGCCTTTTATTGTAGCGTCAGTAGCTAAAAAACTAAGCATCGTTGCCATGTTTGGATGGATCATCCCCGATCCTTTAGCAACACCAGCAATACGAACAGGCTGCTCATCGATAAGAATTTCTACGCAAATTTCCTTCGTTGTCGTATCTGTCGTTAAAATGGCTTCAGCAAAGCTTCCTTTGCTTTCTGCTACTGATAACGTATTGATTCCTGCTCTAACCTTATCCATTGGTAACTGTTCGCCAATTACACCTGTCGAAGAAACAGCAACATCGGTTTCATTCAAATTGAATTTTTCTGCTACACATTTTTGCATTTCTTTCGCATCAATCATTCCTTGTTTACCTGTACAGGCGTTAGCATTGCCGCTATTTACAACGACTGCTTGTAGCGTACCTGTCGTTTCAATAAGAGATTTCGTAAGACGAAGCGGAGCTGCTTGGATTTGATTTGTCGTAAATACCCCAGCCGCCTCTGCTACGTTCTCGCAGTAGATCAGTCCAAGATCAGGTTTTTTTCGTTTTAATCCGCAATGAGTACCTGTTGTATAGAACCCTTGTACATCATCAATGCAGCCATTTTCAATTACATTTATCTGCTTAAATCGTTGTTCACTTAGAATCACGTCTTTCCCTCCATTACGGATAAACAGGAAGCACCATTAAACCTGTATGCTCCTCCCATTCATTCATTAAATTCATATTTTGAATGGCTTGCCCTGCAGCGCCTTTAACAAGGTTATCAATAACGGATGCGAGAATAACCCGGTTCGTCCTCTCATCATAAGCGACACCAATATCACAATAATTACTTCCATACACATGTTTAGTTTGTGGAAAATCACCAATGTCACGAATACGAATAAATGAATGATGCTCATATGCCTGTTTCAAACAATCATAGAGTTTCTTACTCGTGACACCCTCCACTCCTGACGCATAGATTGTTGCCATAATCCCTCTTACCATTGGAACAAGATGTGGCTGGAAGCTTACTTTAATTTCTTCATTTGTAAAGGCCCTCAGTTCTTGTTCAATTTCTGGTGTATGCTTGTGGGTAGCAACACCATAAATTTTGAAGTTCTCGTTCATTTCACTAAAATGCGTCGTTTGTGATGGGCTCTTTCCAGCTCCAGATGTGCCTGTCTTTGCATCAATAATAATGGATGCTGGATCAATCAATCCTGCTTGTAATACCGGAACTAGCGCAAGCAATATTGCCGTTGGAAAACACCCCGGGTTCGCAATGAGTTGTGCCGATTGAATAGTGTCTTTATTCCATTCACTTAATCCATAGGTTGCCTGTTTTATCAATGAAAGAGATGCCGCTTCTCGTTTGTACCATGTTTCATAGATTGATTGCGAATGTAACCGTAAGTCTCCTGACAAATCAATGACTCGAATGCCTTGATCTAGTAGCCATTGACTCCACTTACTTGAGACGCCTGGTGGTGTCGCTAAAAAGACCGTATCCACTTGACCACTCAGCTCTGCTTCGACTAATGGCCGAAGTGTATATGTATCGCCATTTAATAAATGAGGATAGTGATTGGTTAACAGCACTCCTTCTTCACTCGATGTATAAAGATTAATGGATTCAATTTTTGGATGCTGGTTCAAAAAACGGATTAACTCCACCCCTCCGTATCCACTAGCACCGATAATACCAACATTCATCGTCTCACTCCCGATTCATTTTCTCTTGATATTTACCTATTATAAATATGAATAAAAATAAATTCAACTGTATTTTTATTTTATTTATCCTCTTTTTAAGATACAATAGAATCGATTTAAACCGTCATGCACTGTACTTGTTCATTCCTTATGCAAGGAGCATCTCTCATTTTGCTTTTTTAGTAGAATTAGATTGTGTATACAACATAAAAAAGCACAATCAATAATCGCTTTTAGTGCGATCATCAATTGTGCTTATCCATTTAAAAACGATGAGCAATAGGATTTGCATTACTCCTCATTGGAAACATACGTAATAATATCTGCTAAAATATCATCTTGATTCATTTCAAGTCCATTGTATTTCCTTACCACCTGTCCCTCTTTATTGACTAAAAAGAAACTTGTGGAGTGGATAATATCTTCTGGTGTATCACCATACGCATAAGGAACACGAAAAGCTTCATTTGAAAAGGTTTCAAGTTCATCGATGGCATAACCCGTAAGAAAATCCCAACTTCTAGAACCAATTCCGATGTTTTCAGCATATTGCCTTAATTGCGAGGGTGTGTCGTCAATTGGATCAGCTGTAAAAGTAACAAATTGAAGTGGGTAGCCCTCTGCAAGTAAATCTTGTTGCAATTGATTCATATTTGGCATCATTGTCAAGCAGACAGTCGTACAATTAGTAAATGCGAAATTAGCAAGCCAATGCTCTCCATCTACATCACCCGAACCAAATGATTCATCATTCTGATTGGTAAACGTAAATTCTGGAACATGAATGTTTGCTTCCGTTAAATCAAATTGGGATGATTGGCCCATCCCATACATCCAACCGCAACCAGATAATAAAACTAAAGTGAGTATACTTATCAATGTTTTCAATGTAACCATCCTTCGTCTTTAAGATCGAGGAATATCGCTAATGGTTAATTCACCGTCTTGAAGCTTTTCATTTCTTAACCATTGTTTAAAGACGTAACCAATCGAAATTCCATACACTATTTCTTGGAATACCTTCATTAAAACACCTGCCAATTGCTGATCTGTTCGTGCATCCAAAAATTGCAAGGATTCAGGACTTCCGAATGCTGCCAACAACGCTCCTGGACCTGTTCCTCCAGGTAAGCAATAGGCCATAACATTCGCCCAAATGATCGGGTCCGTATAAACAGCATACATTGCTTGAGGAGCGAATATAATCAATGCACATGCAGGCGTAATTAATAAGCCATTAGCAAAAATATAAAAAATGCGTCGTAATTCTCTAAGCTTGTACGAGCTTGGTACAGGCGCTAAAATAAACCACCACATTAACGCCGCCGCAAAAAGTAGCACCCATTGATAGAGACTATGTAAAAATGGTGCTTGCATGAGCGTGTCAAACATGAGCGGAACATGATAAAATGAAAAAAGACCATTAAACAGAAGTAGCGCAACAATGGGATTCCATACATATCGCAATGGCCGAAATGCCCATTTGCTATTAAGAAAGGCTTCATACCATTTTATTGGAATACCAAGTAGTAGCAATGGCACTGCAACAAAATAGGCAAAGACCATTTGCATCATATGAATTGTCATCATGACATGACCAAAGACGTAAAGTGGACTCCCCCAGCCTAAATAAAGTGCCAACAAGCCGCTCATAAAAAAGAAACCCTTTTTAACAGAGCCTGTTTTTGTTTTTCGGATCAGCCAACAATAAAAAATAGCAACAATGACTATGGATACAAGCAATTCCGGTGTCCATAATGCACGGAATCCTAAGCTTGAAGCAAACGTTTCCATCTGCGTCCTCCTTCCAAGCAGGAACTTCTTATACGTACCTATCATAGCACATCAAGTCCTTATTCCATATGTGCATCCGTGTATTTTTTGTTACTAATTAAAATTAAAGGAGAACGTATGTTACCAAGACATTTAATCGCATTAGACTTAGACGGCACATTACTGCCAGGCAACCAGACAATTTCAACACGTACAAAAGCTGCCTTGTTAAGCGCTAAAAAGGCTGGGCACCTCGTTGCTATTGCAACAGGAAGGCCATATCGAGCCAGTAAACGTTATTATCAAGAACTTAATTTAACAACACCTATTATTAACTTTAATGGGGCAAGCGTTCATCACCCACTTGATCAACAGTATCCGAGAACAAAAGCAACAATTGATTTAGACACAAGTCGACACCTCATTAGAACGTGCCAGCAAGTCGGCATTGAGAACATGATGGTCGAAATTGATGATGCGTTTTATATGGCTAAAAATGAAGGATTCTTTGCGAACTTTCTTACAGAAGGAATTGAGCCAATTGCGTCCGGTACATTAGACGACTTACTTACCGACCCTCCAACAGCCATTCTAGTTGAACCACTCCCAGATAAAACGTTAGAGCTACGAGCTGCATTAGAAGGCACCAAAAGTGAAACAACTTTGCAGCGCTGGTGGAAAGGCAAAGTATCAGTATTAGAAATCGCCCCTAATCATGTGACGAAGGCGACTGCTTTACAAGAATTAGCTACCCACTATAATGTGTCAACTGAACATATTATCGCTTTTGGGGACGAAGAAAATGATTTAGAAATGATCGAATTTGCTGGACAAGGTATTGCCATGGGGAACGCCATTCCAGAATTAAAAGAGATTGCGCACGCAGTTACTGATACAAATGAAGATGATGGAATTGCAAAATATATTGAACAAGCACTTCAACTGAGGTAATCATTTATGGGAGGGGACAATCATGATTGACATTGTTGAACTTTCAGCAGATACAACGGCTGAAACGAAAAGAGAGCTCACCTCTCTCTTTGAAAAACAACTGCATAACATTGCGGGGAAACAAGCGATTACACAAATTGAAACGCTTTTGAACGAAGCCCTTCTTCCCCAATCTCAAACGTATTTCTTTATTGCACGCTATGAAGGCACTGCTGTTGCTTTTGCCTTCTTTAATACAATGACAAGTTTCCAAAAAGGCGGTCAATACATTTGGTTAAATGAAATTTATGTAGACGAAGCGTATCGGAACCAAGGGATTGCTAAAAAACTGTTACTGCGCATTATTTACTGGGCAGAGAATCGAAAAATTAAAGGAATTGAATTGGAAACAGGGTTACATAATGAAGCGACAAAGGCATTGTACAATTCACTTGGATTTTATGACGTTGTTTCAAAACGGTACTCCTTTCGTTTTTAACAATAAGCTATACGCCTATTTTCTTGCGAACTAGGCGTATAGCTTCTTTTTTTTTACGATTTTACATAGACTAAAGCAATCTCTTATTTAGTGCCTTCTGCAAAAGGAGTGTAAGAACATGTCTGCAATTCCTTGGCCGACAGAATTTCAAGAACTTTCAATCAAAATCACAAAACGCACATTGCATCAGTTTATCAAAAACATGATGGCAAATGAATACGCTCTTTACTGGCGCTATGATTCAAGCTTTATCTATCTCATTATTGAGTTGGAAGACTTGGTTCATGAACTTCCTTTCATTCGTAATGAACAGTTTTTAACCCTAAAAGCAAAAAAGCTATATATTTATGATTCCATTCTTTCTGATGTGATTGAAGAACTCTTACAATCTGAAAAAGGAACAGGTGTCGTGAAAAGAATGACGGAAGGGCCACAGTATGTGACAACATACGAGCATGGAGACATTGCCTCTACAGTTGAAATTGAAGGGAGTGAGCAAGGTATGGCGAATAAAAATGTACCGATGATTCAATATAAAGAGAATGGAAAATCCCTTGGTCCAAAAACAATGATCAATGTCATGAATTTAGAAATTAATTATATTTTAATGGAGCTTTTTGAAGCAATGGAAGAAAACAACGAAGAAGCTATCGCTGAACACAAGCACCGTTTGAAAAAATTAGTAAACCGTCGCTCACAAGTAGAAAAACTTCTTAAACTTTAATTGCATTTCACCCTTAGCACATCATGTGCTTTTTTTTTGAGTTTACACCATTTATAGCAAATCATTGGCTAGGCTTTTTTTTCATCGCTAAAACAGGTAAAATAGAGAGATACTGTTTTATCATGAGGTGAAAAATTGACGAACACCTATCGCCGGTTGCGTACTGAAATGGAACCGTTTCTAAAAGGAATGAACCGAAAACTAAAATCATCTCGGTACCTCTCCCCTAATCAAATTGAAACATTTGGGCTAGAGGTGCAATCTGAGTTAAACGTTTATAAAGAAGACGAACAGCTACACGGCTTCTTTGTTATCATTGATTTTATTTATGAACAAGCTCAACAAGACGGAAAATGGTCTTCTCTTGAACGGAGGCTTAATCCTTTTTTTGATACAGTCACTCATTATGTATATACAGCTTCCTTTTCTAAATCAAAGAAGCTAAAAGCACGCTTTGCAAAAATGTTAGGTACGTATGTGGTACAGTCTATGCGCGATAATGACGCCCCTTATGCTCGACTTTTCTCTGCCTATATGAAAACTTTCTCAGCCGATCAAATCGACAAGCTGGACCATTACTTTATTGGGCAAGATATGCACAATGCTTCACGAAGTTTTTGCATAGCTATTAGTTACTTTTATTTATACATCGGTAAAGAATCTCAGGCAATGGTCTTACTGAAGCAAGCAAGCCCAGTATTAGCAAGCGAAGCCGAGGCCCATATTGCATTATTAACACAGCGAGAGCGTTATGAACAGGTGTTACGTTGGTTTGATACATTCTTTCCAAACAAATCGGACAAGCTCGGTACGCTACAAGAGTATTACGATCAGTCAACGTCCTTACATGACTCATCGTCCATTCAGTATGAAACATGGGACCGATGGTTAAAAGCCCCTTCATTTAAACGCTTCAAGACGCTAATGAGTCATTATTCGACTAAACAGAAGGAGCTAGTGCTTGATTATTTATTGCCGCATCTAGAGGAACGACTTTTTAACGAAGCAAATAAACTGGTCTATATTCAAATACTACTTGAAAAGGAAGACTTTGAACGTATTCAGCGCTATTTCCTTTTGAATGAAGCCAATCCATTAGAGTTACATGAGCAGAAGCAGCTGTTATTGCAGCGACTTGCTGAAGCGCGACCTGAGCTCTCGCTTCCTGTTTATCACCAGTTTATTATCCGCTTAGCAGAGAAACGCTCACGAAAATATTATGTCGAAGCAGCTGAGTATGTTGACAAGCTCGCATTCATTTATCGGCGGTTAAATGAACCACATCGATACAATCAATTTAAGCAAATTTTACTGAAACGATATCAATCGTATCGTGCGTTTATTGAGGAGTTGAAACGTCGTGAATCAAACATCAATATGGATTCATAGTGGCTGGGTAGATCAGTCCTTTTTCATATGGGCAGAATCAAAGGGACAACCAACTCAAGGAAAAAGTGGATTTATTTACCCTTTCCTCTACTCTCCTTTTGAATTAAAGCTCCGACTCTTTCAAACCGATCCCATATCGTTTTACGGTACGTTCTTAACGTTATCAAGAGCCATTATTCATGTTCCTCTCGCTTCACGTGAGTTTCAATCTTATGTTGGCTCAACCATTATTTATCAATCGGCTGATTCATGGAAAACACACTTTTTTCCCATTGAAGGGATTGAGCTATCGCTACAAGAATTTGTTCAGTTTTATCCATTATTCCGCACTTGGAAACAGGATTTTCAACTAGCGGATGACTTTCACGTTTGGCTTCGTTTTATGGATAACGTATATAGACTTATTGAAGAAGGTTTTTTTGAGCCAAATCAACATGGTCATTGGATGTTAAAGGTAAAGGATAGCTGGTATACAAACTGGATAAGCGCCATGCCAAAATCAACTTTTTCTATAGCGGCAACTCAAGAGGGTCAGCAATTTGCTCACGAAGAAGATGAAGACTATGTTTTAGCACGAAAAGCCATTATGGAAGCGATTGTTGATGCCACCATTCGAAGTATTGTTCTTGAAGAGGACGTCGCTCTTATTTACGATCAATGGCAGCAGTCGGTTGATGAACCGATCCAGCCTTTTCTGAAGTCTTTAAAAAATAGAGAAACCACAACGATGCTGAAACAATGGCACACGCATTCGTTTCAGCACCAACTCGGATTAAAACAAGAAGAACCATTTAAAACAGCTATTGTGTTAAATGAACCACAAGACAACCAAGACTGGACCTTGTCTCTTGCTTTAATTGATCGAACGAATCAAGAACAACTTGTACCGGTGCAGCAGTTAGCAACTGGAGAACATCCATGGTTAACAAATCCCATCCCGCAGTTAAAGAAAGATTTAACCTATATACAAGATGCGTTCACAGTACTTTCAGGCTTAAATTTATCTTCACCAACTGTTCATGTTAGCAGTGAAGAAGCGTACGAGCTCTTTATGCAGCACGAACAGTTTGAACAAGTAGGCATTACGTTGATTGTTCCGAATCAATTAAAACAAACGCCGTCTATTCAGGTGAAGCTTAAAGATATACAACAAGAGACGTTTAATAGCGTCGATCCACTATTGAATTGGCAAAGTTTATCGCAATTTGATTATTCTATTATGATCGGATCTGAAGAAATGAGCCAAGCCGATTTTCAAGCTTATGTAAATGAGCAAAAATCGCTGCTGAATATTAATAACCAATGGCTCGTTTGGGACCCTAATCTCGCCGAACGGTTAAAACAGTTCCTTGATAAATTACAGCATGACTATACGTATCTAGATGCATGGCGCCTCGATCAGGAAGAAGAATTTGAGGAATTAGAAGATATTGATGTATCCATTGAATGGTCGCAAAAAATACAGGAAAAGCTACCTCACTTATATCGAAACGAGCCTAGCCTTGTCTCCATTCCTTCTACACTAGTTGGAGATTTACGCTCCTATCAACAGCAAGGATTCAGTTGGTTAGTTCATTTAAGACAAATTGGCTTTGGTGGCTGCCTTGCTGATGATATGGGGCTTGGAAAATCCATTCAGACGATAACGTATATTCTATATGTTCTCGAACAGCAAGCGGAAAAAAAGGAGCCTTTTCTTCTTATTTGCCCAACCTCGTTACTTTATAATTGGGAAGCCGAATGTCAGAAGTTTGCTCCAGATTTAAATGTGTTTATTCATCATGGAAATGACCGTCTTCTTGAACAAGATAAGCGACTTTACGAGTACGATTTGATTATTACGTCTTACACACTTGCCTTACGAGATGAGAGCTTGCTTCACACTCATTATTGGAATGGCTTGATTCTCGATGAAGCGCAGCATATAAAAAATAAAGAAACGAAACAGCGTAAATCCATTCGTAAGCTGAACGCGACCCATCGAATTTCTTTGACTGGAACACCTATTGAGAATCGCTTAACTGAACTTTGGTCTTTAATGGATTTACTAAACCCTTCTCTACTAGGAACGTATAAACAGTTTTATTCAAACTACATTAAACCAATTGAAAAAGATCGGGACGAAGATCGTCAGCACCAATTACGAACGGTTATCCAGCCCTTCTTGCTTAGACGTACCAAAGAAACAACAGAAGCTGAATTAAACTTACCTGCTAAGCACGAACGATTAACACACGTTCCTCTTTCTATGGAACAAATTAGTTTATATCAAGCGATTGTAAACGACATTGAAGATCAGATTCATACCGTTTCAACAATGGAGCGTCGTGCGCTTATATTGCGGACAATCACCAGGTTAAAGCAAGTGTGTAATCATCCAGCTCAGTTTCTGAAATCGTCTTTAGATGAGCATACATCTGGCAAATGGCAAGCTTTTCAATCGTTGATACAAGATATCTACGAACGCAGTGAAAGCACACTAATCTTCACACAATACAAGGAGATGGGTAAGCTTATTCGAACGTATTTAGAAGAAACTTATGACGTTTCTACTTCTTTTCTTCATGGTGGTTTAACGAAAAAACAAAGACTTGAAGCGGTTCAAACGTTCCAAGAAAGTAAACAGCCTTCTTTCTTTGTTCTATCTTTAAAAGCAGGTGGGGTCGGTTTGAATTTAACAAAAGCTACAAATGTAATTCATTATGATCGCTGGTGGAATCCTGCTGTTGAAAATCAAGCTACTGACCGAGCATATCGTATTGGTCAAACCGATGATGTGCATGTCTACAAACTGTTAACAGAAGGTACAATAGAAGAGAAAATAGATCGGATGATAGTTGGTAAACAGCATTTAGCCGATGGAATCTTAGCATCTTCTTCACAAGTGACAGAACTTAGTGATGATGAATTACTAGCGTTGCTACGTTTATCTTAAAAAGGTGGTAGTACTGTGAGAGAAGAATTTGAAGAGTATTGGAAAGCAAAAATGATAGAGCAGGAGAACAAAGACACTCTCCCCCAAACGCCGGCAGGCTCATCGGAATGGAAAGCACTAAAAGAAGCCATTCAACAAAAAGCAAAAGAAAAAAGGTAGGCACCTTATCGGTGCACTACCTTTTTTCTTTATTCAGATTCACTTATTTCAACTTCGATTGACTTTGTAAACGTTCCTGGATCACTTAATGATTCTACAACACTGTCGTCAACTAATAGCTCTACAGTCATCATATACGAACCGGCTGGGATATTCTCTGTTGGAATCTCTTCTCTTAGATCTTGTGTCTCACCTGGTTCATACGTCTTTTCGGTCACACTTTGTGCAAACATATGCTCATTTGAATAACGGAACACTTCTTCTTCTTGTGCATTCACTAACGTAATTTCATAGAGCTGTTGGGAAGGAAAAGTTAATGTCTGAGCTTCCTCTGAATCGTTTTCAATATACATTTCTACATATAGCATGTCGTCTGCAAGTTGTTGATCCACTGTAAATAACCACTCACCACTCATTGTTGAATCTCCTCCAGCAGGTATATCTTGATTTTCTTCTTCATCAGCCTGTCCTCCACATGCGGCTAACGTAAAGGCAAGTGATATCCCTACTAATACATTCCACGTCTTCAACGCAATCCCTCCTATTAATCTTTCCGAAACAAACCGAAGATACTAGCCGTTTCTACAATATTGGTAAATGCCTCCGGGTCAACTTCCTCTACAATATTTTTTAGCTCATACAATTCATAACGTGTTAACACAATCACAAGCATTTCTTTTTCTTCAAATGTATAGCCACCTTTTGCAGGTATTCGAGTGATGCCTCGCGTTAGGCGTTGATGGATAGCCTTATTTAACACGTCTGCATTTTTCGTTACAATCATAGCTGTTAGCTTGACATACCTTGTATGGATCGCATCAATAAAGCGCGATGTCACATAAATGGAAATAAGGGTAAATAACGCTTTCTCTGGGTCAAGCATGACACCTGAAGCGATGACAATGATTGAATTTAAAATAAAGAAAAAGCTCCCAACAGGTCGGTCAGAAATACGGGCCAACACGAGCACGATAATATCAAGTCCGCCAGAAGAAGCCCCCCATTTAAGCAGTAGTCCTGCACCTGCTGCAGCAATTACACCTCCAAAAACGGCATTCAGCATGATGTCTTCAGAAAACGCGTAGACAGGCAAGACTTCTAAGAAAATGGTTGTTAACACAACACTTGCGAAACTATAGATGGTAAAACTCTTCCCTACTTTTAACCACCCCAAAATGGCAACGGGTATGTTTAATAAAAGTAATAATATCCCTGTTGATAAAGGGACGATATATGATAAAAGCTGTGCAACACCTGTAAAACCACTCGCAAAAACATCCGCTGGGATGAAGAAAAAGTTTAACGAACTGGCTAACAGAAATGAACCAATGACAACGATAAAGATTTTACCGATTTCACGATTCATACGACAAGGTCACCTTAATCTGATTCATGCGTTGCTGTTCAAACCAAGCAGTTGCATCAAGCATCGCCTTTCTCGTAATCTTATGATCTGCTCCTTTTTCAGCGAAAAACGTAATGTCTGCATTGTTCACATCAGGAGAATTCTGTAGCTGTTTTAAGAAGCGTTCTGCAAAGGAGTAAGGAACCGTCTTATCCTCAGTGCCATGCCAAATATAAAGCTGTCGTCCCTTTAACACACTGACATCTTTTGAAAGATCATCGGCACTAATTTGCTCGAAGACTTGTTTCTTTTGCTCTTCTGTTAGATGAATATCTCGCTGAGCTGCTAGTTCAAACATGAGTTTAGAGAATTCCTCATATTGCGGTGCACCCATAAATAAGCATGCCTTTTTAATCCACTCGTATCGCTTTAATAAACCATATGACGTAATTGCTCCCATTGACGTTCCACCAATATAAAGTTCATCTTCTTGTGAAGGGTATCGCTGGAGAACCTCTTCTACTAAGTCAGGAAATTCTGTAATTGATTGTTGCACAACTGTCCAGAAATGGCGGTATGAGTCACGAGTCCCTTCTCCTCGGGCTCCGTGATAAAGCGCATCAGGTAAAATCACTCGAAACCCTTGTTTTGCAATCGAGTAGGCAATGTGCAAATTGTGTTCTTTCGCACTGGTTACACCATGAAAGAAAAACAGCGTTGGTTTCTCATCGGACCCTTCTTCTTCTACGATTAGTAATGGCACAGTATGTATCCAATCTTCTTGTATAATCATGTTTTCACTCCTACGTTCAAAAAAGCTACCTGGATAGGCAGCCTTTACATTCATTATTGATATCGCTCATTGTAACGCTGAACGCTGTACAAAGAACCCTCATCCACCATTTTACTATCTTCTGAATAAGGTCTTGGATTGCCTAATTGGAACGCTTTAATTTTATCTTCTTTTGTTTTGCCTGTTACTTTGTTAAGAAAATCGGTTCCTTTTTCTTTTAACTCCGCTCGCTTGTCCCCATCTACTAGGTAAACGGTCAATGCTCCTGCCACAGCAGCTGATGCTACTGCAACAACGGTTTTTTTTGCGTCCATTATGAAAAACCCCTCTCTAACATAATCAGCTTTCGTCTCTTATAATATGTTCCCAAGTAGGGTGCTTCATAAACCTAATAAGGCACTCTTCCAACAGAGTCCCTTATTTTTTGCTTATTTTTCATAGAGTTCTTCGGATTCTTTTACAATCCATTCTTGACCGAATGCTTGCTCGCCATCCCACTCTAACATGCCGCCTTCATAATTACGAACATTTAAAAACCCTTGCTCTTTCATGTATTTAGCCGTATGTTGACTTCTTCTACCGCTTCGACAAATGAGGATGTAACTTTTTGCTTCATCCATCGTTGGAAGCATTGCAGGCATCTCGTTCATTGGAATTAACGGAACACCTGGAATATGACCGTCTTCGTATTCTGTCACTTCTCTTACATCAATAACAATCGGTTCCTGATGTGGCTGTTTGTTTGTTAATGCATCTTTTAATTCTGTTGTTGATAGTTGGATTACTCCATCTTCTACTTTACTCATCGTAGCCTCCTGCTTTTTTCTTATTCGATTGACATTTCAATATGTGGAAATGATTCACGCACTTGTGTTAACGTCACTTCTTCAGCTTGTAACTGCTCAAAAGCAGATAACACCACGTTATCAATATAAGCAGATACGTTAATCGTGCCATCTGAGCGCACATAAGCTTCATCCTTTTCGGCTAGCTCATAAAGAGGTTGAAAAGATTGAATCCGAAAATCGACTGTTCTTCCTTGTATATCGCGTGTGTAGTCTCTTGTATCAATAGCATGTACACGAAAAGCCGAAGAAAGATGAATATAGCGCACTTGTTCATTTTCTACGCGTTGTTCTCGATCACTAGCGATTAGTACATCCCCACCGTATGCAGAAGGAGTAAACACAGACATAACAAAATAAAGGGTTAAGACCGTTATAAAGACTAGAAAAGAGCTCGTCCGTTCTCTTGCCTTTGTATAAACACCTTTTTTTTGGATACTACGATGGACAATTACAAGCGTTACCGCAAGTAAAGCGATGCTAATCCCAATGATAATAAATTGAAACCATCCTTCTGATAAAATAACCATTTAAAACGACTCTCTTTCTCGTACAATAATGTTGTTTAGCCATTTTAATCGTACCATAAGAGTGGTCATTAACAAACGAAAAAGGATAAAAACAATTAATTCTATTATCTTCTATTACATAGGCATGTTACCGCTATGTCGTTTATCTTCTAAACACTTATGTTGTAAACAAGCAAAGCGATCTATGACATACGTTCGTGTATCCTGAGGGCAAATGACATCATCAATGTAGCCTTGTTCTGCTGCTTCATAAGGAGAATGAGAATCCGTCGTATTCATCTCAGCTAAAATGGATTTTGTACTTTGACGACCCATTACCGCAATAGAAGCACCAGGCCAAGCCGCGACAAAATCAGCACCAATTCCTTTGCTATTTAACGCGACAAAAGCTCCTCCATACGCTTTTCGAAGAATAACAGTAATTTTTGGAACAGTTGCTTCTGCAAACGCATAGATGAGCTTCGCCCCATGACGCAACAGCCCTTTACGTTCTTGGTCCTTTCCCGGTATAAATCCACTCACGTCTTCTAAAACGAGAATCGGGATGGAAAAACAATGACAGAAACGAACAAACCTTGCACCTTTATCGCTCGCATCAATATCGATACACCCCGCTAAATGTAACGGGTTATTTGCCACTACTCCTACCGTTTCACCATTTAATCGAATAAAGGCGGTCACCATATTTTTTGCATAGCCTTTTGAAAGTTCGAATAATTGCTGCTCGTCCGCTATACATGAAATGATGTCTTTTACATTGTAAACATCGCACTCACTTTTCGGAAGGCACGCCTCAATCTCTTGAGGTTTTTCCCCTTGTCTTACTTTTATAGTCTTTTCTTGTAAATACGATAAAAATGTACGCACTTGTTCAAATGCTTCCTCTTCTGTTTCAGCAACAAAATGAGCTAACCCGCTCTTCGTTTCATGTACATTCGTGCCACCTAGCTCTTCACTTGTCATCGTCTCACCACTAATTGCCTGCAATACCTTTGGTCCTGTAATAAACATTTGGCTAATTCGTTTTACCATAAAAATTGCGTCACTTAGTGCTGGAGAATATGCGGCACCTCCTGCACAAGGACCGAGCATAATTGAAAGTTGAGGAACTTTTCCAGAATAGTGTACATTTCGTTTGAAAATTTCTCCATAACCGTGAAGAGCTTCAATGCCCTCTTGAATGCGTGCACCACCTGAATCAATTAAGCCAATGATTGGCATTTGTTGTTCGTAGGCAAAATCCATTAATGAACAGATTTTTTTTGCATGCATCGAGCCTAATGTTCCCCCAGCTACCGTGAAATCTTGGGCATACAAACAAACATACCTGTCATTTATTTTGCCGATTCCAGTAACTACACCATCACCCGGTAGATGATCTTTTCCAGTAGCAAATCGGAAAAGTTCTGAGAAGCTGTTTTCATCAAGAAGTTGATCAATCCGTTCCCGCGCTAACAACTTTCCACGTTGACGTTGTGCTTTTTGTTTTTCCTCTCCACCACCAAGCCTAATGGACTCCAGACGCCCTTCAAACTCGGTTTGTTCATTAAGGTCCATTTCCATCCGCCCTTTTTTTTGGATCTGGTTGTAATGTAACCAGAATGAACAAACCTATTCGTTTAGCTCTTCCGCAATACAGGTAAAGTGACACAGCGAAACGAGCCGCCTGATTTAATAATTTCTGAAAAATCAATTTCAATAATGGTATATCCTCTTGCTCTCAACGCATCATTGGTTTTCTTATTTTGCGGCAAAGCAATGACTCGTTTGTGTCCAATTGATAACACATTGACACTCAAATAAAACTGCTCTTCTTTTGTAACCTCAATACAGTCATACCGATCCGTTAACTTCTTTAAAGACGTAGCTTCAATAGCATCGGGGTATAGTAACGCTTCATGATCAGACACTGGCTGAAACACACAGTCAAGGTGAAGGAATTTATGATCAAACGTAATCCATTCAAATTGTTTTTCTTTGTGATTCGCTTTTAATTCGTCAATACTATTTTGTGACGTACGACCGCTTGCCCCAACAAAAACAACGTCTTTTGTAACGATCACGTCGCCACCTTCAATCGTTCCTTCATGCAAGGAATAGAACGGGCGTTCAATTGAATCTAAAAAGGCTGTTAATTTCTTTTCTTCGCCTTGCCTAACCGAACTTTCCATTCGCCCGACGTAAAGTGTATTTTCAATTGTAAACCCACTATCTCGCATAAAGATTTGTTCAGGGAATGCTTCATTAGGCGGCAATACTTTTACATCGATTCCCTCTTTTCTCATGGTATCCACAAGTGACTGATGCTGCTTGCAAGCTAGCGCTTGGTCAATATTTTCATTCATATACTTTCGCTGTGTTTCGTTAATTGGTTCTTTAATGGCCATAAACTTTGGCTCACACACGAGAACTTCTTTTAATGGATCAAATTCAGTAGTACAATACACTTTTTCATTTCCCATAAGTAAAAAGCTCCTTCTTTTGATACAATCCTTTATTAAGATTTGCATAAGCCATTGAAAAAATCAATTTTTTCCATTATATTTTTATATATTCGTACATCAACAACTAGGTGTATAATAAAGAAGGTATTCTTACCTAATTTATACAGTAGATCCGATATTAAAATGAAAAGAATCAGACCAAATGGATTGGTCTGATCGCTAGTGAAAAGTCAGAAATAAATTATAGCCATTTTCTGAAATGGTTTTACCGTATTTATGGCGCTCGATGTGAGAGGAGAGCTCTGAAGAAAGAATGTGAAATTGTTCTTTATCAAGGTGTTCCAAAGCAAGATCAATTTGTTTTCTTAAGTAATGTTCTTTAAAATAGTAACTAGAATAAGCAAGTACAGCACGTGCATAGAGTGATTGAACCGTCAAATCGGTACGAACCTCTAAACTATTAATAATTTGTAACTGCTTTAGGACATTCTTATCAATGGCAAATGGCTCTTTCATTATTCTCCCTCCATCTGTTATGATGATATCGTTTGATTTACGTAGTATTTACCCTTAATAGTATGGTCATAAACCTTAGGGCTATGGATGTTCCAGCCCGTTTTTTATTGATGATCGTCAATTTTATATTCAAATTTATGCGGAGGTGCCTCACTTATGTGTGGTTTTATAGGAGAACTGTTACACAAACATAATGAAAATAATCATGCAAACGATCAAACCTGGAATCAAGCCTTAGAAGTTATTCATCATCGTGGTCCAGATTCAACGGGTGAATATAAAGATGATTTCGTTCGACTAGGTTTTAAACGTCTGAGTATCATTGATTTAGAAAATGGCTCTCAGCCCTTCTCTTACGAAGATGGTCGCTACCAGATGGTCTTTAATGGAGAGATTTATAACTATATTGAGCTTCGTGAAGCATTGCAAGAACAAGGTGTCACTTTTCAAACCCATTCAGACACGGAAGTGTTAATCGCTCTTTTTGCCCATGAAGGAAAAGACATGATAAAAAAATTGCGTGGTATGTTTGCGTTTGCGATTTGGGATACAGAAGAAAAAACGCTTTTCTGTGGTCGTGATCGGTTTGGTATTAAGCCATTTTACTACATGCGCGATAACGGTCGCATTCACTTTGGTTCAGAGCAAAAATCATTAATGCCCTACATTCAAGAAATTGAAGTAAACATGGAATCACTGCAACACTATGCTACTTTTCAATATGTACCAGAGCCAAATACATTAACAACAACAGTTGAGAAATTGTTGCCTGGACATTATTTAACGATCGATCAGCATTTGTCTATTGAGGTAACAAGCTATAGTGATCGCTCCTTTTATCAACAAACGCGCAACCAGTCTTTGGAATCATTAGTAACAGAAACAAAAGAGGTTCTTAAAAACTCTGTTGAAAAACATATGCGCTCAGATGTACCAGTTGGTTCGTTTCTTTCTAGTGGGATCGACTCTACAGCGATTGTCGCTATGGCAAAAGAGCAACACCCTGAATTGTTAACATTTACAGTTGGCTTTGAGACACAAGGGTACAGTGAAATAGATATTGCTCAAGACTCTGCAGACAAATTAGGTGTCCGTAATATTTCTAAAATTATTACACCAGAGGAATTTTTACATGAACTTCCGAAAATTATGTGGCATATGGACGAGCCAGTTGCTGATCCAGCAGCAGTTCCACTCTATTTTGTTGCAAAGGAAGCAAGTAAGCATGTCAAAGTTGTTTTATCTGGCGAAGGGGCAGATGAGCTATTTGGTGGCTATCGAATTTATCGTGAGCCATTAGACTTGAAATTCTTTGATAAAGTTCCTAAGAGCCTTCACCCTGCATTAAATCGTCTTGCACACCGTCTTCCATCTTCTGTTAAAGGACGTGGATTCTTATTAAGAGGTACAACGCCGATAGAAGAGCGTTATGTCGGAAATGCCTTCATCTTCAATGAAGAGGAAAAAAGAGAGTTATTTCACTCTTACAATTCGGCTCATCCATACACAAATGTCACACGCCCACTTTATGATGCCGTTCGTGACTATGATGATTCTACGAAGATGCAGTACGTTGATATGCATACGTGGCTTGCAAGCGACATCCTTGTTAAAGCAGACCGTATGACAATGGCTCATTCTCTTGAATTACGAGTACCGTTTCTTGATAAAGAAGTATTTGAATTTGCCCGTTCCCTTCAAACCGACTTTAAACTTGCGAACAAAACAACGAAATTTGTTTTACGTGAAGCCATGAAGGAGATTGTTCCTGAATCCATTGTATCGCGTAAAAAGCTAGGCTTTCCAGTTCCAATTCGCGTTTGGTTAAAAGACGAGCTTTACAGTTGGGCTGAGCAAACCATTAAAACAAGCGCGGCCGACGAATATTTTAACAAAGAATATTTGTTAAGAATGCTTGAAGATCACCGTCAAGGAAAAGCAGACTACAGCAGGAAGCTATGGACGGTACTTTGCTACATGATGTGGCATGACCTACATCTTGCTCCGACGAATGAGACAGCCATTACAAACGTCATGTAATAACAAAAAACAGCTCATGGAGAGTCCCATGAGCTGTTTTGTATATCCATTAGGATGCTAGACATTCTGTTTCTAGAAAAGCTATAAAAGCTTTTAAATCAACCATTGTTACAAAGCGATCCCCCATTTGTACGAGCTGCTTTGAGAAAGAACGATCAATACTTTGTTCCTGTAGATCTTGAAAAGCATCGCCTTCTACTTGAACAATGTCGCTTGCTTCTTCTACCAACAGAGCTACGCTTTTATCTTCCCATTTACAGACTAGTAAACGTGTATGTATACTATCTTCTGTTTTGATCTGCTCGAATACATTTTTCATATCGACTACTGCAATAAGCTCGCCTCTTACAAGGATAACGCCTTCAATAACCGCTGGCGTATTTGGGACAGTCGCTATGTTCTTTACCCTTTCAATTGAAAGGAGCTGACTAAGTGGTAAACCATATTGCTGTTCTCCACTAGTAAAAACAATGAGTTTCTCCAGATTATTGCTCATGAAAAGCCCTCCATTGATTCGTGAAAAATAAAGATGTGTCTACAACCATCGCAATATTACCATCGCCAAGAATCGTTGCCCCTAGTAACCCTTTGGTTGTTTTCAATAAATGACCGAGCGTTTTAAGGACAATCTCACTATGACCAATAAAATGATCTACACGAAGGGCTACGAGCTTGTCTTTCTGATATAAAACCACCACAGACCATTCCTCTTCCTCTAAAGGGATTGGTGCTCCAACAAATGTTTGAAGAGAATAAAGGGGAATAAACTGTCCACGAACATGGATCATAGCTTGACCTTGTGAATAGTGAATCGCCTCTTGTCGAACCGTTGCTGTTTCCAATACAGCAGATACTGGAATGGCGTATGGACGATTGTCTACTTGAACTAGTAAAGCTTCCATAATTGACACGGTGAGCGGCAAGGAAATAGAAAAAGTAGATCCTTTACCTGGTGTTGAATAGACATCAATTGTACCGCCAATTTTACTTAAATTTGTTTTGACAACGTCTAGGCCAACACCTCGACCAGACAGATCCGTCACGGCTTCGGCTGTACTAAATCCTGATTGGAACAATAATTGATAAATGTCTTCATCCGCTCGCTCCATAGCTTCTTCTTCAGAAAGGAGGTTTAGTTTAAGAGCTTTTTGCAGTACTTTCTCACGATTAATTCCGCCACCATCATCTTCAATTTCAATTGCTACTCGACTGCCTTTGTAAAATGCCCTTAATGTAATCGTACCTTTTTCCTTTTTTTGTTGTGCTAGCCGCTGCTCTTTTTGTTCAATTCCATGATCAATGGAGTTTCGTAATAAATGCAAGAGTGGATCGCTTAATTCATCAATTAACGCTTTATCTATTTCTGTTTCTCCACCCTCAATAACAAAATCGATGTCTTTGTTTACCTCTTTAGCTATTTTGCGAACCATCTTTGGAAAACGAGAGAAAATTGTATCAAGTGACATCATTCGAATGGATAACATAACCGATTGAAGGTGACTAATGCTCCGATTAATCTTTTCTGTTGTTGTGGTCAAGTCTGTGTCGTCAACTTTTCTTGATAATTCTTCTAAACGACTTTTTTCAACAACCAGTTCCTCAAATAAATACATGAGTTCATCAAGCTTACCTAACTGGACACGAATTGATTTTTGTGTTTTTTCCTCTCTGGCTTCCTGCTGACGTCGCTCAGGGGCAGCTATAGGTGTCTGCTGCTGTGTCTGTTGCTGAATCGTAAAATCTTTAACGTCTACTTGAGTAATTTCTGTTAACGATCCAACTGATTGGACAATTTCATCCGCCTCTATACCTGTAGCCACGATTACTTGAAAGCTCTTTTCAAATAACCCTTCTTCTAGCGCTTCTGTGTAAGGGTTTGTGTACAGAATTTCACCTAGCTTCGTGATTTCAGTGATAACCATATAAGCACGAACACCTTTTAACATCGCTTGGTCATCTACACTAACGGTAATGGTTTTAACCGGAATCCCTTCTTGCACAGCCTGTTCAATGATGCGTAACGTATGTTCATCCATCGTCTGATTCGTAGATGTTTGTTTGCCTGCACCTTCGTTCATCTCATTTAATTGTTGTTTTAACTCTGGTGTATGTGCGAGTTCGATACCTTGTTCCGAAACAGATTCAATTGAACTATCTAGAAAATCAACGATGGCGTAAAAAAAATCGACATGTTGATCAGTTAAGCGTACTTTTTCCGATCGTAAATCATCTAAAACATTCTCAAATTGATGGGTGAGGTCTGCCATGACGGTAAAGTTCATTGAAGCAGCCATCCCTTTTATTGTGTGAGCCGATCGGAAAATATCATCAAGAATCTTTCCTTGATGTTCTTCTTGTGCTAATTTAGGTAAATGCTCATTTATAAGTGACAGGTGTTCAAGACTTTCATCAATGAACATGGATACATAACGGTTTTGACTCAATGGATTCTCCACCTTAAAAAAAAGAATACGAGGAGATTTACCCTCGTACTCTTTATCGGATTCGTTTCGTTAGAAGTTTAGTATTGTGTATGTCAGCTTGAGACTTCCTTTTAGTGGGATGTGAGACAAGCTTTGACCTAGTCCCAACGTTTCCTTCATTAAATAGCATCAGCGCCCATTCACGCCAAGTAACCATACCGTTAAAGAAGCAAACACAACAATACCCATATGTATGGAAAATCCTGCATAGTCACGCCGCTTTAAAGCCATTCTGCTCGTTTCAAAAAAGGAAAACAATAATAAAGCAATGGCGCCTTTTACAGCATAATAAGGCATAAATTGATACATATATAGAATGACACTACCTGTTAGAAGCAAAAGGATTTGCGTTACACGAACAAATAGAGCAATTAATGTACGCCCAGTTCGAATATCTCTCCAAGTCAGTAGTAACCAAATAGCAGCCCCGACAAAAAAAAGTGGCCAAACGTGATTATGAAACGATAAATACGGTAAAAAGGTTTGGGCAGGAATCACGCAATGCCCTCCTTCAGCTGTAGAATAAGAATACCTACTCAGTATAGCATAAAACAAAAAAACGAGAGTACACAACTCTCGTTAGTTTAAATCAAAATGATGTCCGTTCGCTTCATAAATAATCCATTCCGATAAATTAGTTGCATAATCAGCAATTCGCTCTACATACCGAGCGATAAAAGCTAACTGAGTTGTAGCTTCCACATTTTGCTCATTCACATCTTGTCTAAACAAGCGTTTAATAAATTTTCCAAACTGCTCGTCAATAAGGTCATCTTCTTTTGCCAGTTGTTGTGCAGATACGACATCTTTTTCTTTATAGGCAATAAGTGCCTTTGCAACCATTGCCCGGGCATCCTTCGCTAATACTGTTAACTCTGTTAGCGTTGACTCATCGACATCTGAGAGTCGTCTTGATACTTTAGCTATATCGACTGCTAAATCCGCTACACGTTCTAAGTCACCACTAATTTTCATGACAACAATCAGTTTACGTAAATCACCTGCAACTGGTTGTTGTCTAGCAATGATATCAAATACTTGTTCATTTAATTCAAGCTCTCGCTTATTAATTTTTTTATCATTTGCGATAATCGCTTCTACTTTTTTCGTATCGCGGTACTCAAACGATTGAATGGCTTCGTCTAGTTGTATGAGCGTACGTTCACCTAATTCTTGAATATGCGACACCGTTTCTTCTAGCTGTTGAACAAACATGCTTCGTAACATTCGATTCGCTCCTTATCCAAATTGACCTGAAATATAAGCCTCTGTCCGCTTATGTTCAGGATTTGCGAAAATTTTACGTGTATCGTCCATTTCAATTAGTTCACCCATATAGAAAAAAGCGGTTTTGTCAGAGATACGAGCAGCTTGCTGCATATTATGTGTGACAATGACAACGGTATAGGTACCTTTTAAATTGGAAATAAGTTCTTCAATCTTTGTTGTTGAAAGCGGATCTAATGCACTTGTCGGCTCATCCATTAACAAGACTTCAGGTTTCGTCGCAAGTGCTCGTGCAATACATAGACGTTGTTGTTGTCCTCCAGACAACCCCATTGCATTTTTGTTTAATCGATCTTTTACTTCATCCCATAAAAAGGCACCTTTTAAGCTAGATTCAACCAGTTCATCAAGCTCTTTTTTCTTTCGCACACCATGCACTCTTGGTCCATAGGCTACGTTTTCGTAAATCGATTTTGGAAATGGATTAGGCTTTTGAAACACCATGCCGACATGCTTTCGTAACTCTGCTAAGTCCATTGAAGCGTTCAATAGGTTTTCATACCGATAAGTTAATTCGCCTGACATTCGGATCGTTGGATTTAAACGTGACATTAAGTTTAGTGTTTTAATAAATGTTGATTTACCACAGCCTGAAGGGCCTATAATGGCTGTCACTTCTTTTTCATTTAAATCAAGATTAATATTTTTTAAAGCATGGTTTTGTCCGTACCATAAATTAAAGTCTCTCACACTATAGACTGATTTTGTTTCCTCTATTGTCGCAACCATAGCAAATGTCCTCCTTATCCAAATCGACCAGAAATATAGGCCTCTGTTTGTTTATGATCAGGGTTACTAAACAACTTTTCTGTTGGATTCGTTTCAATCAGTTCACCATTGTAGAAAAACGCTGTTCGATCAGACACTCGTGATGCTTGCTGCATATTGTGTGTCACCACAACAACTGTATATTGCTTTTTAAGGTCAATCATTAATTCTTCTACTTTAGCAGTAGCAATTGGGTCAAGTGCTGATGCAGGTTCATCGAGTAAAATAACCTCAGGCTTTAATGCTAGCGTTCTTGCAATACATAAGCGCTGTTGCTGTCCACCTGAGAGTTCAAGTGCTGAATCATGCAAGCGATCTTTTACTTCATCCCATAGCGCAGCTTTTGTAAGAGATTCCTCAACAATGTCTTTCCATTGCTTTTTTGGTACACCGTGAAACCGTAACCCATGTGTTAAGTTATCGTAAATGGACTTAGGAAATGGATTCGCTTTTTGAAATACCATTCCAATTTCCTTCCGCAACGCTACAACGTTGACAGCGTCACTTAATAAATTTACTTCCTCATACATCATATTCCCAGTCACTCTAGCTGATGGAATTAAGTCGTTCATTCGATTAATACTTCGCAAAAATGTCGATTTCCCACAGCCTGAAGGGCCTATCAATGCAAGTATCTCATTTCGATGAACGGTTAAATTCAAGTTTTTCACAGCATGGTTTTCACCATAATAAATATTAATATCTTCTGCTTTTAGTAACGTTGGTGCAGTCAACATTTCTGTTTGTTCCATTTCTTTTTGAACGGTCAACGTCGACATCGAATCCCTCCTATTTTGCAGACGTTAATTTTTTGTGTACATAGCGTCCAAGTAATCGTGCTAATAAGTTAAATAAGAGTACTGCGATGATAAGAACGAGAGCCGCCCCATCAGCAATATCTCTTGCATCAGGAACAAGCCCTTGCGTATTTACTTTCCAAATGTGTACAGCAAGAGTCTCTGCTGGTCGAAACACATTAAGTGGTGATGTTTCGGAAAACGGGTTGAAATTTGCCCAATCTAATCTTGGTGTTGTCACGCCTGACGTGAAAAGTAACGCAGCAGCTTCACCGAACACACGGCCCGCAGATAAGATAACCCCTGTCAATATGCCAGGAAATGCTGCTGGTAAAATAATCGTTCGAATCGTATCCCAATGCGTAATGCCTAATGCTAGACTGGCTTCTTTTTGCTCCCTTGGTACGCTCGTAATAGAATCTTCTACAACACGAACCATTACGGGCAAGTTAAAGACAGTTAATGCAAGTGCCCCACCTAAGATTGAGTAGCTCCATCCTGTTAACTGAACAAAAACAAGTAGCCCAAACAAACCAACTACAATGGAAGGCAATGATGCCAACACTTCAATACAAGTACGAATAAAATCTGTCACTTTTCCTGGTTTAGCATATTCAGCCATATAAATACCGCCGCCTAAACCAAGTGGTACTGTAAATAACATGGTTAATACTAGAATGTAAAATGAATTAAATAATTGTGGTCCAATCCCTCCACCTTCTCGGAAAGAACTAGGTGGGCTTGTTAAAAAGTCCAAATCAAGCTGGCTAAAACCACGTACCACTATATAACTAATCAAACCGGCTAATACGGCAACAATTACAAGTGCAATTATCGTAAATACTGACGTTGCTAATCGATCTGTCCATCGTTTATTCATGAAAAACGCCTCCTAGATGACAAGAAACGGACGATGATAATGAACAAATAAGACATGACAAGCAAGATTAATCCGAGCGACCAAAGCACATTGTTTTCTGTACTTCCAGGTACCGTATGCCCCATGTTTAATGTAATAATCGTCGTTAATGTTGCAGTTGGATCAAGTAAAGATTCAGCAATTGTGCGAGAGTTTCCAATAACCATCTGAACGGCAAGGGCTTCACCAAATGCTCGAGCCATCCCTAGCACTACAGCGGTTAATAACATAGGTGTTGCTGCTGGTACAATAACACGCCGAATCGTTTGCCATCTCGTCGCACCGAGTGCCAATGACGATTCTCTCATTCCATTTGGTATGGAGCGAAGAGCGTCTGTTGCGATGCTTGTCACAGTTGGTAAAATCATGATCGATAATACGATCATTCCGGCAAAAAGCCCAAATCCTTGCCCACCGACATTTTCCCGTATAAAAGGAACAATGAGAGTTAAACCGATAAACCCATATACTACGGAAGGAATTCCAACTAATAACTCTACCGCTGGTTGAAGAATTTTCCGCCCCCAGCTTGGTGCTATTTCTGTCATATAGATTGCGGCTCCAATTCCTAAAGGAGCGGCTACGAGTGCAGCTAAAATGGTAACGGCAAATGAACCTACAATAAAAGGTAAGGCGCCGTATACCGGACCACCTTGCTCAGCACTTCTAGATGGATTCCATTCTAAGCCTGTAAGAAATTGAATAGGGCTAACTCCATCCGCTACAAATGCTTGTATTCCACGTAAAACGAGAAAGAGTGTAATGGCTAATGTTGTTAAAATAATAATGGCCGCACATGTATAAACAACAAGTTTACCAGTGCGTTCTTTTTTTATTGTTTTTTTCTTGTCTAGCAAACGGTCTGCTACAGATTGGGTAGCTGGCATGAACTTCTTCCTCCTTGATCTTCTCCTCAATGAAAATCAATGTTTAAAAAAGAGACTCGACTTATGAAAGCAAAGTCTCTTTTATCTATCATTATTTCGCTGTTTCGTTTCCTTCAGCATCTCGCTCTACTTGCATACCGGTTTCAGGAATATAACCCATTTCAGGAATGACGCCATCTTGAACCGTTTCGCTGAATAAGAAGTCGATAAACGCTTTTGTTAATCCTTCCGGTTCACCATTTGTATAAGAGTGCATATAAGCCCAAATCGGGAAGTCACCAGACATCACATTTTCGTCTGTTTGTTCGACTCCATCTACCGACAATGGAAGCACAGAACCTTGGTCATCGTAATACGAGAATGCAAGGTACCCAAT
The DNA here is from genome assembly GCF_002019765.1 of Shouchella oshimensis. Classification (GTDB taxonomy): domain Bacteria; phylum Bacillota; class Bacilli; order Bacillales; family Bacillaceae_D; genus Shouchella; species Shouchella oshimensis. Next base: position 1,473,382 of record NZ_KV917380.1, on the reverse strand, counting down.
AGCTCCTGGTGTTTCGCTAATAATTTGACGGACGGTACTTGATGAGTCTTCTGTAATCGCATCGGAAGAAGGTTCATTTCCTTCTAAACCATACTTCACAAACGTGTCTCTCGTTCCTGATGAATCTGGACGGTTTACAAGGACGATGTCTTGATCAACACCACCAATTTCACTCCAATTGGTTACTTCCCCAGTGAATATATCAATCATTTCTTCTGTTGAAAGATCGTCTACTCCTACTTCAGGATGAGCTGCTGGACCCATTCCGACAACGGCAATGCGGTGGTCAATCAAGTTAGAAGCATCAATATCATCTTTTTCTTCTGCAAACACGTCAGAGTTACCAATTTCAACCTGTCCACTTGCAATAGAAGAAAGGCCTTGACCAGAACCTCCAGCTTGTACAGAAATGCTTGCTTCTAAATTTTCTTCCATGAAGACTTCACTTGCTGCCGCCACTAGCGGTTCCATTGCACTAGAGCCAGCGACGAGAATGCTCCCTGAAACTTCTTCGCTGTTATTCTCATCCGATCCACCGGTTGATGCATTGTCTCCTCCAGTATTTGCTTCATCATCTGATCCACATGCAGCTACTGTTAATAGAAAGGCTGCGAAAACGGCTCCAAGGTTTAGCTTCTTCATCTGTTTTATTTCCCCCTATTTATTAAGCGGTATCGTTCTTACAAGCCCAAGTATAGTTGGAAAGTATTAAGTTCATTTATGGCTCATGTAAAGCTTTTGTAAAAAGCATGAAGAAGGCATTTACAAACAGTTGTACATGAAAAGTCAGTGATCAAGATTATTTCAACACAAAAAAAAAGCACATGGCGTTTGACTTTTCCATGTGCTTTCATCTCATTTATTTATCTTGATTGTTCTTTTGTTGGACCATATAAACCAGGAACCGTTAACCCTGCTTGGCGAAGCAGTACGATCATCTGGCCACGATGGTGCGCTTGGTGATTTAGAAGTAAACGTAACATTGCTCCCTTCGTAAAGGTGGCTCCCAATGCTTCTAGTTCTTCCTCCATAAATGCATCAGAATTCACCTGCTCCACAGCATTGAGTAACGCTTTGCTTACACGATCGTAAGAATCTTTGATTACACTTGCGCTACTAGGTTGTTTGTTGGCTAAATCAACATTTAAGTTAAGACCCAGTTGCCCAACAAAAAAGACAGGGGATGTCGTTAAATGCCAGCCTAGCCACCCCAACGTATTATGCCCCTCTTCAATAGCTTGTCCCAGTTTCTCGTCTGTTAATGATTGTAATACAGATAGCGTTAATTGAGACTCCTGTTTCCACTCTTGAATAAAATCCTCAACTTTACGATACATCATATCCAACTCCTTTTTTCATCATGTACTAGTATAGTAAAAAGCATCTCTTCCATTCAAGTCAGGCGAACTCACCCTTGCCAACGTTCACTTTGCTCAAACAAATTCCCTAGGCAAAGTAATAGCGATTCATTCCCTTTCGCCGCTATTGCTTGAACGCCAATTGGCATTCCTGCTTCTGTTTTGTAAACAGGTAGACTAATTGCTGGTTGACCTGTTAGATTAGCTAATTGTGTAAACGGTGTATATGTCAAACTTGGTAAAAACATCTCGTACACAAACGCTAATTGATCTTTAACCCCCAACTGCTGAATTCGGTCTTTCATCTCTAATTCATCATCAGGAGAAGGCGTTAATTCACCAATCTTTGGTGCGATGGACGCGGCACTTGGTGTTAAGTAAAGGTCGTACGTTTCGTGGAATTCCATAGCTGTTGCAGCATGCTGATCCCAAGATGTTAAGCTATTGGCATAATCAGCTGCTCCCACGTTTTTCCCCGTTTCCGCCAACACAAAGGCTTCTGTCTCAAAATCGTCTCCGGTTAATACACGATTAAGCGATTGCTCTAGTCGCTGACGCACATTCGCCATCTCTCCTGCATTCATTAAATAATACTGTTCCACTAATAAACGGCCATTAATCGCTGGCGTCGCCTCTTCAACAAAATGACCTAAAGAATCAAGATAGCGAATGGTTGTCATAAGTGCTTGTTTCGCATCGTTAGAAACAGGGGTGCCCACTGGTGAAGTGTAAGAATAAGCAATTCGTAAAGGAGGGAGTTCCTTAGATAACGTTCGCTCAAAGCCTGCTTGGAAAAGCGGCGTATGAAAAGCGACTTCTGGTTGATGAATTTGCAAAACATCTAATGCACGAGCACTATCTCGAACAGAACGACTAAGCACAAAATCAATTGCCGCTCCCTGCCACTGCCTTCCAGCTCCTGGTCCAACTGGCGTTCGTCCTCTCGTCGGTTTTAAACCGACAAGACCACTAAAAGAAGCAGGAATGCGAATGGAACCACCACCATCACTGGCACCTGCAATTGGTACGATTCCACTTGCCACAGCAGCTGCAGCTCCACCGCTCGACCCACCTGGAGAATAAGATTCATTTAATGGATTTTTGGTTGCACCGTATAACTTCGGTTCCGTAATATTCTTCAACCCAAATTCCGGAGAATTGGAATAGCCCATCATACAAAAGCCTGCTTGTTGAAGTCGTTTAGTGTAGTGGCTCGTCGTTGTCGCAATGGAACCTTTTAATAATCTACTTCCGCCATTCATTTCTTCTCCTTCAAGGGCTTGCGATGAATTTTTCAATAAAAAAGGAACGGGATAAAACGGTTCATTGTGATTCACTGTTTCCAATTCGTTAAAAACCTTTTCTTCTCGAGTTGAGATGACGGCATTTAATTGTTGATTCACTGCAATTCCTTCCAAGCAAGCTTCCAACACCTCAGTCGGCTTTACTTTTCGTTCTTTTACTAATGAGCTTAGCCCTACACCATCGTACTGCTTGTATTCATTAAAGTTCATGTTAGCCTCCTTTTTTTCAGTATAAAAGAACGCACATCATTTCGCTTATGATGTGCATGCATGAATAAAAGCTTGAAACAACTTTTTCGATTGCTTATCTGTCATATTTTCCGGATGCCACTGGACACCAATTTGAAACGGATGGGAGTGATGTTCGATTGCTTCAATTACACGGTCATTCGTCCAAGCAACTGCTTGAAAAGGAAATGATACATTGCGAACAGCTTGATGATGAAAACTATTCACGTACATAGTGGTGCAGGTAACAATTGATTCTAATTTCGACGATGGCTTCAGTTGAATTTGGTGACTCCTATATCCCCTAGGTGCGCGTTGACGATGTTGCACGAGATCTCCTTCATATTGTGTAGGTAAGTCCTGATACATATCGCCTCCTGCTGCAATGGATAAGATTTGCATGCCACGACAGATCCCCAATATTGGCTTCCCCTCAGCTAAAGCTGCTTTTGCTAGTTCATACTCAAACAAATCCCGCTCGGATGTAATATCGCCTAAATGCGGGTGTGGATCTTCATTAAATAACATCGGATTAATGTCGCCGCCTCCCGTTAATAATACACCGTCAACTGTTTTTATGTAGTGCCATGCTTTATCAGGCTCAATATTTGGCAAGATAACAGGAAGTACGGATTCATCATTGATTGCCGAAATATTGTCGATTGCTGTACTTAGTCTTCCGTCTTCAACAATAGATGAAGTAATCCCAATTAGAATCATTTGCTAGCCTCCTTTTTACTTACACTATGCGTAGCCTTACAAATGATGTCAAGAGCATAATTGACATTTCCCACTGAATTCGCTACGCTTTTCTAATGATCGTTTGAACAGAAGTGAGGCATTTATATTTATGAAACGAATTGTGATTCTTGGTGGTGGAATTGTTGGAAGTTCCACAGCTTTCCATTTAGCAAAACAAGGCTACGACGTTATTCTTATAGATAGTCGTCATCCCCATCGTGCTACAAATGCTGCAGCTGGTATTGTGTGTCCTTGGCTTTCGAAAAGAAGAAATCAGGCCTGGTATCAATTGGTAAGAAGAAGTGCGGCCTATTACCCGTCGTTTGTGAAATCATTAACGGCACTTGGTGGGGAAGAGACTGGATTTAAGCGTACTGGGGCCTTATGGATACATGAAAAAAAAGAGAATGTGTTAGAAACCATTGAGCGTGCAACTGAGAAACGTCAAGAAGCACCGGAAATTGGCTCGCTCACTTATCTTGAAGGAGAAGAGCTACAAGAGCACTTTCCACTCCTTCACTCAAACTATTACGGCGTATTAGTAGAAGGGGCAGGCCGTGTAGATGGTCAGCTATTAACAAACTCTATTCAGCAAGCTGCTCAAACCCTTGGTGCCTCGATTCTTCACGATGAAGCATCTGTAAAAGAACATGAGAATGGGCGAATAGCCGTCGTTACAAGTGCCGGTGAAGTAGACTATGATGAACTGATTATTACGAATGGTGCCTGGGTAAAACCACTTTTCGAATCAACATCGATGTCAATTGATATTCGGGATCAAAAAGCGCAAATTGTTCATATGCAAATTGATGCCGACACATCTCATTGGCCCGTTGTCATTCCGCCTGGTAATCAATATCTTCTTGCTTTTGAAGATGGAAAAATTATTGCAGGTTCTACTTACGAAAATCATACAAACTTTGAATCGTCCATCACCGTTGACGCCATTCATACTATACTCCACGAAGCATTATCTGTAGCTCCTGGTTTAAAAGCGGCTACATACATTGATACGAAAGTAGGCTTTCGTCCAGTTGCCCCACACCATATGCCATTGTTCGGAAGACTACCGAATCATAAAACGGTCTGGATAGCAAACGGACTTGGCTCTACTGGTCTCACTGCTGGACCTTATATCGGCTTTGCACTCGCTGAATCTCTCGCTAATCGAGAGGTACCGCTCTCACCATCCCTGTATGATGTAGCTTCGATTATAAAGCACTAAGTCCAGTCTATTCGCTGGGCTTTTTTTCGCTTACAGATGGCTACATACGGGTATGGTATAGTGGAGGTGTCAAGATGAGCTACTATAAACAAATGGACAAACATGCGAATCACCGCAAATCCCCAGAAAAATACCTTGTAGGCCGAGGCGAGCAAGGAGTCTTAATGGTTGAACCTTATAAAAGTGAGATTTTACCCCATTGGCGCTTTAAAACACCTGATATTGCTAAAGTTTCTGCAGAAAAGATATACACACAATTTCTCCAGTATCAAGAAGAGGAAGACTTTGTTGGCATGGATATGGCAAGAAAGTTTTTGCAGATGGGTTATACGAGGGCAAGACGATACGCTAATTATCCAGGTGGCAAAAAATACGATCAAGATGGTCATTTAAATGAACGAGATATTGACGAAGAAAAGGCAACAGCAGCGCGTTATTTTGAAGAAAAATGGAAAATTGTTCGAGAGGACCAAGACTATTTAAACATGAAAAAACAGCATCAAGACCGTTATGGTTAATTTACAAGATGGTCAATAGCTGTTTTAATTCTTTCATATCATCTAGTATCGTTTCTTTAATGGCTGGTCGATAAAAAATGGCAGAAGGATGATACGTTGGAAAGACGATCGACCAATTCTTTCGTGTATACGTCCCCTCTGACCCATAAGATCGTAATTTGGTGCAAAAGGGTTTTCCATGTTGCACGCTAACCTTAAACTGAGAACCAGCTAAGCGTTCTAGTGCAATTCTGCCTAACGTTACAATGATTTCAGGTTGAATTGAAGCAATCGTTTCATCTAGAAGAACCGCATGTGCCGCAATTTCCCTTTTTGATGGCGTACGATTGCCACGCTCTTGAACCGGCTTGATTATGCTTTTACTATCGGTTTTATAGGGCCTACTACGAACAGTACTTGTCACATAAATATCCTCACGACTCAGTCCGATTAGCTGTAAATATGCTTCAAAGCTTTTTTCAGACTGTCCAGAAAAAGGTTTCCCGGTCACAATTTCCGTTCGTCCCGGCGCTTCACCGACGAATAAAACACGCGCCCTTTCATTGCCTTCACCGTGTAGAAATCCTTCACAAGGGAAAGGCTGCATTCGTCTTTTTGCGTCTTGTATAACTTCTGATTTCAGCATTTTCCTTAGCCTCGTTTAGCCTTTAATTGAGCTTGCAAGAGCGCTAACTTCGTAATACATCGTTTGCGCTCTCCATCACTTGTAGCGCACCAGATCATTTGATGCAAGGTGTAAAGCTGGTGTTGATCTCGGCTTTTCATAGAAACCTACTTCCTCTTTTCGTTTATTACCTAGTATAGACCGCTTCACCATTTATAATCGTCTGTTCGACCACTGTGTCAATCGCTAAGGGATGGCCACTCCAAATCACAACATCGGCTTCTTTACCACTTTCAATACTTCCTACTCGGTGTTCTAAATGAAGATGTTCTGCTGCGTACACCGTTATCGCCTTTAGAAGTGTATGTTCATCAATTCCGTGTTTTCGTGCATACCCAGCAGTTGTGACTAAATGTTCTATTGGAATAACAGGGTGATCTGTGGTGATAGTAAAGGGTACACCTGCATTTGCAAAGCCTTTCACCGTATCCCAACTTTTATTGGCAAGTTCTTGCTTAGACCTTGCAGAGAATGTAGGGCCAATCGTAAAACGAAAATCACTTTCAAGCAGTTCTTTTTCAACGAGATGTCCTTCTGTTACATGCTCAATGGTTATTTCAATTGAAAATTCCTTTGCGATCCGAATCGCTGTCAAGATATCATCTGCCCGGTGAGCATGGATACGCATTGGTAGTTCCCCCTTGAGAACTGGCAACAGTTGTTCCATTCCTAAATCTCTCATGGAAACTTCACCCTTTGCTTTTCGATCTCCATAATCCTGCGCATGCATTAACTCTTGACGAAGAACTGCAGCAACCCCCATTCTCGTGACAGGCATTTTTCCTTTTGCCCCGTGAACAGATTTTGGATTTTCACCTAAAGCGGCTTTCATTGCCGATGGTGCTTTAACAATCATTTCATCTACAGAGCGACCCGTTGTTTTAATGACACATGTTTCACCACCAATTACATTTGCACTCCCTGGAAGAACTTGAACAGTCGTCACACCGGCTTTTCGCGCATCGAAAAAGCCACTATCACTTGGATCAATTCCATCAATCGCTCGTACCTCTGGTGTACATGGTTTAGTAATCTCATTAAAATCATGTCCTGCTTTTCCAACATCTTGTGCGTAAACACCTAAATGAGTGTGAACATCTATGATCCCAGGAGTCACCCAACTTCCATTTGCATCAATAATAATGCTATCTTCTCTGCGATTTACCTTCTTGGCAACATCAATTATTTGATGCCCTTCTATTAAAATTTCAACTGATTCTACTTCTGTTTTAACACCTGACCAGACTTTACCGTTCGTTATAACCGTTTGTTTCATTCCATCAACTCCTATCTATACTAGTTCGACGCAAAAAAACCGCTGCCTTCTTTTTGGCTAACGGTGGGGATCGTTCATTTTTTCTTGTAACTCTTTAATGAGTTGTTCGGCACCTTCTTTACTTAAACAAATACTGCCATTTGCGAGTTTAATATTTTCATCCGAACTCTCCCCAGTAATCAAACACGCACTGTAGGGCTGATATTTCTCTAGCACAATTTGATCGCCATCAATTAAAATAGCGAGAGGTGTTTTAATCTCAATATTTAACATGCTTCTTAACTCTTTGGGGATCACAATGCGACCTAACTGATCTAACTTTCTAACAATACCTGTTGATTTCACTTTTTAACTCCTCCTTGACGAATTCCTAATTTTACCTATTTATTCACCATTCTAGTTTACTTCATCTTTTCCTGTTTTAACAGTGTGTTTCGACAAAATTAGTGTTAAGTCGCATCTGAATTCCAAAAGCTGCTAGCTTACCTAGTACTTTTTAATCATTTTCAAAACGATTTTTTTATAAAAAAAAACCTTGCGTATGCAAGGTTTTATGCTGGATATACACTAACTTGTTTACGATCACGACCAACGCGCTCGTATTTAACAACACCGTCTACTTTCGCAAAAAGAGTGTCGTCTCCACCTTTACCAACGTTTGTTCCAGGGTAAACGCGTGTACCTCTTTGACGAACAAGGATTGATCCTCCCGTTACCGTTTGACCATCAGCACGCTTTGCGCCTAGGCGTTTAGAACGAGAATCACGACCGTTTTTCGTACTACCTACTCCCTTTTTCGATGCGAAAAATTGAAGGTCCATTCTTAACATATCGTCACCTCCTGTCGGTTTCAATACTCATAAATGAGCGATATGATTGTTCCATTGAATGAAGAGAAAGTTCCATCCCTTTCAAAAGCAATTGAACTTGATCATATGTTTTTGTATCCAGATTTTCTGGAACTTCACAGTGTAAATAGCCACCTTCTGAACCAGCCAAATCAACAACAAGATCAACACCACATAACGCATGAACTGCATTAATTGCTCCAATGGAAACAGCAGAAGCACCTGCACAAACAATATCTTGTCCGTGAGGACCGGCTTCAGCATGTCCGCTCATCGTGAACATTGTAATATTCTCTTCTTGATCATGGTGAAATTGAATACGTATCATCGGGCTTAGCCGTTAATTTTACCAATTACAACTTTTGTATACGGTTGACGATGACCTTGCTTACGACGGTAGTTTTTCTTCGCTTTCATTTTGTAAACGATGATTTTCTTATTACGTCCGTGTTTTTCAACCGTTCCCGTAACAGAAGCACCTTCTACGAATGGAGCGCCGACTTTTGCTGAATCGCCACCTACAAATAGGACTTTATCAAAGCTTACTTCTGCTCCAGCCTCAGCATCTAGTTTCTCAACGTAGATCTCTTGACCTTCTTCAACTTTGATTTGTTTACCACCAGTTTCAATAATTGCGTACATTTCTGCACCTCCTCATAACATAAGACTCGCCATTTTAGGCAGGAACGTGTCCGTTTAACACCTAATCCGCGCGGTTGTAAGTTCATTGGGTGCTACCAAATCACTAACACACATCATCATAGCATAGTTTCGAATTCGCTGTCAATCATTGTTCGTAAGGGTTTTGAGTCGATTTTTTGCTGCCTGTTCGGTACCTTGAAACAGAATCTCATATGGTTTTTCCACTGGTAGTTGGTTGGTGCTTACCAAAAGAACACTTGCATTCAACCAAGACTCTAACCGCTTTAACACAGACGCTTCGTTTTCATGAAATAAGTGCACTAGCTCCGGTCGAGCTTGAACAAGCATACATTCAACACCACGTAGCTGGGCTAATTCATTTTCCAATTGAAAAGCAAAACCATGATTCGTTAAAATCCGTCCACTACCTTCGCATGTTGGACAAGTCTGCTGCACCATTTCTGCCATTGGTAAAGAAGCTTTTCGCCGTGTCAACTCTAGCATGCCTAGCTTCGTAAAGCCCTTTACACTTGTTTTGATATGATCCTGCAGTAACTCTTCTTCAACTTGTTTCAAAATGTCTCGTTGTGCTTTTTCGCTTTCCATTTCAATAAAATCGATTAAAATCATTCCGCTATAATTTCGTAAGCGCAGTTGTCGACAAATTTCCACGGCTGCTTGTTGGTTCACTTCAAAAGCCATTTGAGATTTTGTTGCTTTCTTTGTGTATCTACCTGAGTTTACATCTACAACAGTAAGTGCCTCAGTTTCATCAAAGATTAAATAGCCACCATTCTTCAACCATAGATGACGTCGCATCGCCTTCTGAAGCTGCCCTGAAACAGACAAGAAAACATCTTCACTTCCGGCTGTCAGTCGAACCCTTTCTTTCAATGAAGCCGGTAGTAATTGCTTCAACATTAGAAAGTCATCATACTCATCCACAAACCATTCGTGAAGCTCCTCGTTACAATGGCGTTTTATCAGCTGCTCAATTAAAGACGAACCTTGGAACAGTTGTGACGGAACTTGAGCTTGATCTGTCTGTGTTTTCTTCCAAAGTGCTCTTAAAAACCGCATTTCTTCTTCAATATCCGCACGGGTAGCTTTTTCACCCTGGGTTCTTACGATCACACCTTCATCACCTTGTAGTAAAGAAGTAAGGTAATCAGCTAAAGATTGGCGTTTCTCCTCTTCACGTATCTTTTTTGATAGTGACACACCATGCCCTTCTGGTAAATAAACAATCGCATGTCCTGGTAGAGAGATGATTTCCGTTAATCGCGGTCCCTTCGTTCCATCACTTTCTTTCGTAACTTGCACAGTCATCTCGGAACCAGCTTTTACATATTGGTTAATCGATCGCTCCTCATTCCCATTACGAGCATCCCTTTGATAGGCTACTAACTCATCTCGATGAAGAAAACCGTTCTTTTCGCCTCCAATTGACACAAAAGCAGCCTGCATATTTGGCATTACTTTTTCAACTTTCGCTTTAAAAACAGATCCTATTAGATTAGGAATAAATTCGCTTTCGACATACCATTCTACTGCTTTTCCATGTTCATCAATAACGACCGCTTCTCGTTTTAATGATGTTTTTTTCATTCTTATTGTTTTGGTCATTTGTATACTGCTCCTTTTTCCTTCCTTTTTATTGTAAAGGATGCAAAAAGAAGACACAAACTTGTCTCGTTACCTTTTATCTAATTCGTCTATCGTCACGTGTGAACCTTTTTGAAAGTAGGCGTCTAACACTGCTTCTAACGAATAAGTGTACCGAGCGTTATTCTCTACTACAATGGTGTGTAAGTGATTTTTTCTAATCTGTTCACTTACTACTTTAAGGGTCGTTTCTCTCTCAACATAAAGAGCTGATTGCTTTGTTGAGGTTTGATCGTTTATTTTAGCCATTAAAAAACGAATAAACCGATAATTTCGTTGGCGATAATCTAAGATAAGTGTAAGGAGCAAGAAAGAAAAAATCATCATGAGATTTAGCTTGAGCATAAGAACAAGTACAACAAAGAAGCCAAGGGTAAGCAGGATAAGGGACGTTAACCATGTCGCCTTCATTGCTTGTTTATAAGGCAGGAAAGCGCTGTAAAGAAGATGGACAAGCCTTCCACCATCAAGGGGATGAATAGGAATGAAATTGAAGAGTAGGATGGCTATGTTATGGCTGATAAATAGATGATGATCTTGTATCATCCAAACGTCTGTCGTGTGTAAAAGAATATAGGAGAGCCCAATCATCCAACTATGTTGAAAGGGTCCCCAACAGACAATCCATGCCTCTTCTCTAGCAGGTCGAATGCCTTTAGGTTCTAAAACAGCGGCTCCACCGAAAGGCAATAGTTCAATCTTAATCACGTCCCAATGAAACCGCCGCGCCATCCATACATGACCCATCTCATGGACAAAAACGATGAATAAAAGCATGAGCACTTCTTTAAAACGCCCACTTAGCACACCCATTGCTATAATGACCCAAAAAAAAGGATGGATGTGTATTTTCTTTAAAAAATTAATCAAAGTTCATCACAGTGCTAGGGTCAATGTACTCACCATTTTCTTTTAATGCGAAGTAGAACAATCCAGCCTGTTCTTCATCGGTTTCAAGGATCGTGCCAATTGCCGCTCCTCTTGATAGAATATCATAAGGGCGTACGTGCACATCATCTAACATTCCATAGACGGATACAGTCCCGTCTTGATGCTGAAGCTCAACCACTTGCCCAAGCGATTCTTCATCTTCATACAAATTAATAACATGACCGCCCTTTACTGCTTTTACCACTTCTTCCACACCCGTTTCAAGTAGGATGCCCTTCCGGTCTTCAGAAAAGCTTTCTTTAATACTACCTGAAGCGGGCAATGCATAATTGACAATGTCGTCACTACCTTCTTGTGCCCTTTGATCAGGTAACAATTCTAATGGTGAGCCGAACACACTTTCAAAATAAGAGGAAACAGCTGCAAATTGAAAATGTTCTTCAAATGAATGATTGACGAATGCTTGAACACTTTCCGCTTGCTTATGATTGGCATCATAGGCAATTCCAATTGCAAAGAACAAACAACCTGAGAGAATTGATTGCAGCGCTAATTTATGAAAGCGAGAAGAGGTTGGCTCCTTGTCTTCTGTTCGTGGAAATGGCGAGCGGTCCTCCAGTTGGGTAGGATTGCCTTCTTTTTGTTTCTGCTTTAAAGCAATTTGTTTTTCAATTTGTTTTCGTCGATCCACCTTAAGCCCTCCTTAACTTACGAAACACACTTTCTTTCATCGTATGACTTGTCCTGTTCATCTATTCAGATTAATACTAAAATAAATAGGGAATAGATTTTTCTAGAAGGAGTGATTGGATGGAAAAAAGAAAACTTGGGCAATCGTCCCTTTCTGTCAGCACGATGGGATTAGGTGGAATGTCTCTTGGTACAAACATAGAAACCGCAAAATCGATTATCGATGAAGCGCTAGAATTAGGCATTAATTATTTGGATACTGCAGATTTATATGATTATGGGCAAAACGAAGAGATTATAGGAAAAGCAATTAAAGGAAAACGGGATCAAGTCATTCTTGCAACAAAGGCTGGCAATCGTTTTACACCAGGAAAAGAGGGCTGGGAATGGGACCCTTCTAAAGCTCATATTAAAAGTGCCGTTAAAAATAGCCTGTCACGTTTGAGCATTGATTATATTGATTTATACCAATTACACGGTGGAACAATTGATGACCCTATCGACGAGACAATCTCCGCTTTCGAAGAATTGAAAAGGGAAGGGTATATTCGTGAGTATGGTCTTTCTTCCATCCGTCCAAATGTTATTAAAGAATATGCGGAGCGTTCAGGAATCGTCTCCATTATGATGCAGTACAGCATCCTTGATCGTCGTCCAGAAGAATTGTTTCCTTATTTAGAGGAAAAACAGATTAGTGTTGTTACTAGAGGCTCATTAGCAAAAGGCATCTTAACCAATCGAGCATTGCACCAAGTAAAAGCAGCTAAAGACGGTTATTTATCCTACTCTTCAAAAGAGCTAGCTCAATTAAGAGATATTCTGCAGCAAAATTATGGGCATACCAATTCATTAAATGGACTGGCCTATCACTACTGTTTATCCCACTCACCTGTAGCAAGTGTCGTAGCGGGCGCAAGCAGCATAGAGCAAATTCGACAGAATGTAAAAGCCATTACAGACGAATCATTAGCTGAAAAAGAGTTGGAGAACATCGCACGTATTACAAAGAACGATGTTTATGAACAGCATCGTATGTAGTAGAAAAAGACCGGCGTCCCGGTCTTTTTCTATTAAATCGTTGGTACTGCTCGTAGCACACGAAGCGTTATAAACGTTGCAAGAATGGATTTTAAGACATCTCCAGGTATAAAAGCAAGAGTCATTCCGAATGCTTCTTTTATTGAAACACCAGTAGTAGCAGCTAAATAACTAGCACCACATATGTAAAGTAAACCTAATCCAAATAGAAGATTCACACAAAATACGTTCAAAAACGTTCTCTTTTTCATTTTTTGCACAACGTACCCAACGCTTAGTGCAACAAGCATCCAGCCAATGATATATCCTCCAGAAGGACCGAAAAGGACCCCTACTCCACCTCTCCCTCCAGCCAATAAAGGAAGGGAACACGCAACAAGGAAAACAAATAACACTACAGCTAAAAACCCACGTTTTGCGCCAAGCAATCCACCAATAATCATTGGTGCAATGGATTGTGCTGTAATTGGCACAGGTGAGATCGGTAGTGGAATGGGAGGTATCGCTCCAAGCACTGCCATAACTGCTGTCATCATTGAAATTTTAGTTAAATCTCGAATCCCCATTTGATTTACCCCACTCTTTTTTCTTATACATTAGCTGATGAAAACTTTATTGTCAACCTATTTTATAAATAGTTAACAATCATGACAATCTTGACGTAGACCGGCTCTGTCGATTATGATTACGGTAACAATCTGTCGAGAAAAGAGGGGTAGGATGAGGCGAAGGCAAGAAGTTGATCATAGCGGCTTTATTGATATTTCTTCAATGAATGCAATAAAACAGCATGCTTATGCAAAATCAAGCGTTCAAATTGATAAAGAGCTTTATGAAAACCTTCAAAATGGCGACTTGCGTCATAAGCAGATTTTAGAAAACGCGCGTTTCGCTGGAATCATGGCTGCTAAAAACACATCAATCCTTCTGCCAAATAGCCACCCAAAAGAACTAACGTACATAGCGATACAGTTTAACTGGGAAGTCAATTCAGGCAGCTGGGATTTAATTATAGAGGTAGAGGTAAAAGCAAAGCATCCTTTACCAATTCACACAGAAGCGATGGCGGCAGCTTCTATTGCCGCATTAACTGTTTATGATTTATGTCAGCACGATGCGCTATCGATTGTGCTAGGACCTACTTACCTTTCTCGAAAAGGCAATCAAAGAGCGTGAGTCGCTCTTTTTTCTTTTGTTCAAACTAGTAATAATCGCTAGCTAATAACCCTCTTCCATTAAGAAGTCTAAAAAAACAAGCCCATTAAAGTCTTATACATGACTTAATGGGCTTAGCTTCGTTTCAGCTCTTCCTTATCGAACACCAAACAACCGTTTAATCTTTGTAAACATGGTTGTCGTTTCTTCAATAGACATTAATGGAATGGTTTCTCCGAGAATTCTCCGTGCTATATTGCGATAAGCAATAGAGGCTTTACTCGTTGAGTGTAGAGCGATTGGTTCACCTTTATTGGAATGTTTTATTACTTGATCATCATCAAGCACGATGCCAATTAAATCTATTGCAAGGATTTTCGTAATTTCGTCTACATCAAGCATCTCACCATTTTTCACTAAATGGGTTCGAATTCGATTAATCACTAAACGAGGACGTTCAACGTTCTCTTGTTCAAGAAGACCGATTATTCGATCTGCGTCTCTTACAGACGAGACTTCAGGCGTGGTAACAACAATGGCTTTATCTGCACCAGCAACTGCATTGCGAAACCCGTGCTCTATTCCAGCTGGACAATCAATAAGAACAAAGTCGTATTCTTGTTTTAATTCATCTACAAGCTGCTTCATTTGCTCTGGCAAAATGTCTGTTTTATCTTTCGTTTGTGCTGCAGGAAGTAAGTACAGATTTCCGTCGAAACGTTTATCTTTAATTAGTGCTTGATGTAAGTCACAGTTCCCTTCCACGACATCGACTAAGTCAAAGATGATTCGATTTTCTAAACCCATCACCACATCTAAATTCCGTAAGCCAATGTCCGCATCAATTAAGCATACTTTTTTTCCTTCTAGAGCAAGCGCAGTTCCAATGTTTGCAGATGTAGTTGTTTTTCCTACACCGCCCTTACCACTTGTAATTACAATTGCATCGCCCACGCTCATATCCCCTTTCTTTCATACGATCCAAATTAAGAAACCGCCTCGGCCTCTTTTAATCCTCTACTCTCTACATCAAATAAACGTTGCACTTTTGTCAAGGTCATTTCGCCGCTCGTGCTGTCGATAAATACCGCTTGCATCTCAGCATCTTCAATTGTTTCATCAGCGAAATGAAGCATATGTTCATGAATATGTAAGCTTGTTGGAGACATATGGCTCGCACAAATAAAGGCACTAGTATCCCCGTTATAACCGGCGTGAGCCTTTCCTTTTAATGCCCCCATTATATAGATGTTGCCAGTAGCCATTAAACAGCCACCCGGATTCACATCACCAATTAGAAGGACATTTCCTTTCATTTTAACGATTTGGCCAGAACGAATCATTCTCGTTAAGGTTGCCGTTTGTACTTCTTCTTGCATCGCTTTTGCCTTTTCCACTGTCACAACATTCGAATGATAGTGGTGGACGCGCAAATGGCTATTCGATGTAATAATGGATTCAATCGTTTCTTGATCGGATATAGTTAATAATCGATTACCTAAATCAATCTGTACGTAAACAATTGGATCATTCTTCTCACTTTTATAGTAATCAGATGATAATTTCTCACGAAGATCTTCTATTAACTGATCAAATGAACAGCGATCATCTAATAAAAAGATCAAACCATCTTTTGTTCCTTTTATTGTAACGAGTGATTTCACTTGTGACATTCCTATTTCACCTCTACTAACTCCCATTGTAACAATACATTCCACGTTTAATGCATAATTCCTGCTTTAACGATTGCGAAAGCTTGCTTGCTCATTTACATGGTTCGCTAATTTTCTAAACGGCAACACTAGTAATATGGCTAGTGCACTATTTAAAACGAGTGTGGGTAGCAAACGGTCGAGAAGGAAATCTCCACCCGTCATCGTCGTTACACTAAGAATATAAAACAAACCATACTGAAAATATTCAAAGAGAAAAACAGCTATGGTACAAAGCAGAACTGCCCAAAGTGCCGATTCTTTTACCGCTTTTAACGATACTGCTGAAAGGTAGCCCAAACAGGCAAACCCAAACATATAGATCCCTAAATAATTGGTGAACACAACATCGTACAGAAAACCAAAAGCAAGTCCATAAATTAGCGCAACTTGCTTGCCCGAGTATAAACCAATTAAAACAATGGTCATTATGACTAACCTTGGGACCACATATTGTGTCGCTTCTGTATAATTAGCCAGCATATAGGGAAGGAGGGAGCCCTCTAGAATGAAAAGAAAAACGAGTACAATGGAAAAGTATGTCCGACTCATTCTTCCTCACCCTCTTCATCACCTAGCTCCTCTTCACCTGAATCCATGCTAGGTAAATGTCTTTGAACAACGAACACATAGTCGAGTTTTGAAAAATCAGCAGTTGGATGAATATAGATATTCTGAGATAAGCCGAATTCATCTACTTCCACTCTCTCCACTTCACCGATTAATAAGCCTGAAGGGTAAACATCTCCCAAACCAGATGTTGTGACCGTTTCTCCTTCTGTTATCGGTACATCGATATCCACTTTTCTCATAATCAATAAATCTTCTGCGCTATCGTACCCTTCAATAAAGCCCATTGCTGGATCCTCATCTTCGTCCTCAATTAGCACTTGTGCTGACACTAAATTAGTTGGATCATTATCACTTAATAACTGCACAAAAGAAGTAAACTTACTAGCATCCGTTACTTTTCCAACTAGGCCACCTTGTGAATCAATAACAGCCATATCACCTGTCACTTCATCTCTCTCGCCGCGATTAATACCAATATACTGCTCCCATGCATCTGGTGAACGATTTATAACAACAGCCGATATACGAGAGTAGTCGCTAAGGGTCTCGTCAATATCCAACATCCCTCTTAGTCGCTCATTTTCTTCATCCAACAAGTCTTTTTGAACAGATAATTGTGCGTATTCCTCTAATCGTGTACGAAGTAGCCGATTCTCATCATATACATGTATAATCTCACTTACATTTTCATAAATCCCACCAACGAAATGCGCTGGTGCAGAAACTAAATTCTGAACCCAGCCAATAGCGTCACGCATAATTTGTTCTGGTTGAGATAAATTCCGGTCGTCTCTCATTGTGTAGCCAATTAACGCCATTAAAATGATAATACTTACTAATAAAACAATGAGCTTCTTGTTAGAGAAAAAAGATCGCATTCTCTATCCCTCTATTTCCAATTTGATCGAGCTGAACCTGCTTTTGTACGGAATAAATGAATATTTTCCAATGCGCGACCTGTGCCAATCGCTACACAATCAAGTGGATCTTCAGCCACGATAACAGGCATATTTGTTTCTTCACTTAACACTTTGTCCAAGTTTTTCAGCAATGCTCCCCCACCTGTTAAGACAATACCACGATCCATTATATCAGCTGCTAACTCAGGTGGTGATTGCTCAAGTGTATCTTTAACCGCTTCAATAATCGTTTCCACTGTATCTGAAAGCGCATTGGATATTTCACCTGACGTTACCGTAATTGTCTTCGGAAGTCCAGTTAAAAGATCTCGACCACGAATATCCATATCTTGACTCTCTTCATCGTCAGCGCTTGCTGAACCAATTTCAAGCTTTAATGTTTCAGCAGTACGTTCCCCAATCATTAGATTGTACGTTTTTTTCACATATTGAATAATCGCATCGTCCATCTCATCACCAGCTACGCGAATGGATTGACTTGTCACAATGCCACCTAATGAAATAATGGCAACTTCTGTCGTGCCTCCACCAATATCAACTACCATACTACCAGTTGGTTCCCAAACTGGTAAGTTCGCACCAATTGCAGCAGCAAAAGGTTCTTCCAGCGTATAGGCTTCTTTCGCACCTGCTTGTTTTGTCGCATCCTCTACCGCACGTTTTTCAACTGCTGTTATACCAGACGGAACACACACCATCACAGCTGGTTTACGGCTAAACATGGAACTATTTTTCATTGCTTGTTGAATAAAATGCTTAAGCATCGTCGCAGTCGTATCAAAGTCAGCAATAACGCCATCTTTCATTGGTCGAACAGCCACAATATTGCCAGGCGTACGACCAATCATTTTCTTTGCATCATTTCCCACCGCTTGGATTGAATTCGTATCCGTACGTAGTGCCACAACTGATGGCTCTCTAAGCACAATTCCTTTTCCCTTTGTGTAAACGAGTGTGTTAGCTGTCCCTAAATCAATTCCAATGTCTCTATTTCCAAACATGTATGTATACTGTCTCTTTCGCTTTCACTAAAAGCGACCTAATAAATAGACAGATTCCTCCCTTTGCATTCACGTAGGTTCGTGGTTTTTCATTCTATTTATAATGGATGTGCATGCTTTCGCTACGTTTCGACATCACTATAACGCAAACTCATACCCTTTATTATATCGAATTGTAAGCAAAAAAAATAGCCTTAAAGTTCCCTAGGCAAAAAAAAGTGATTCCACGTTTATCGATAATTTTACATAGTTATAAATCCACGTTCTTTTAAACTTACATAATGCGTCTCATCACCAATGATAATATGATCCAAAAGTGAGATGCCTAGTATTCTTCCAGCTTCATTCAGTCTTTTTGTCACATTAATGTCTTCTGGACTAGGAGAAGGATCACCACTCGGATGATTGTGAAGGCATATAACAGCAGCAGATGATGTACGTAGTGCTTCTTTAAATACCTCCCGCGGGTGGACAATGCTTGCATTTAAACTTCCAATAAAGACTGTTTTTTGCTTTATTACATAATTTTTGGTATTTAAGTAAAGTACGACAAAATGCTCTTGATGAATGCCGATTAGATCATCGGCCACGATCTGGACCGCATCATCTGGAGAAGCGATAACGCTTTTTTGCCCTTTGCCTTCTCGGTTTATTCGTTTACCAAGTTCCATTGCCGCTGCAAGCTCAATTGCTTTTGTTACTCCAATTCCTTTAATGAGCCTCATTTCTTCAAGGGATGATTCACTTAAAGCCGTTAATGTTTTATAAGTGGAAAGCAATTCAGAAGCAACTTGTAGTGCCGAGTATTGCTTTGTACCTGAACGGAGCATAATGGCAAGGATTTCTTGATTCGATAGGGCTTTCGCCCCTTCACGGATAAATCGTTCACGGGGACGCTCTTGGGGAGGAACATCGCGGATAATAATGGACACGTACACAACTCCTTTATCTAAGAAATTTTAGGAAAGATGTGAAAGGTAGCGAGAGCTTGAATCGTTCTAACAAGGGGTAAACCAACAACTGTGTAATAATCACCTTTTATCTCCGAAACAAACATGGCACCTAAACTTTGAATTCCATATCCACCGGCTTTATCACGCCATTCATCTGTTTCTATATATTGCTGAAGAAGCTCGTCTGAAATCGACGTCATTGTTACGTTAGTTGTCTGAGAGAAAAGAAGGGATTTATCACGCTGAAGAAGGGCAACTCCAGTAGAAACACTGTGAGTCGAAGCCGACAATGAACGTAACATGTTTTTTGCCTCTTGCTTTGATTGTGGCTTACCTAGATGGCAACCATTGTGAGATACAATAGTATCAGCAGCTAGCACAACCTGATCAGGAAATTGGTTCGCAACAGCAACAGCTTTCCGTTTTGCAAGGGTACAGACCGCTTCTTCTGTTGAATGGTCTCCATTTAGTGACTCGTCTACATCACTTGCATAAACTGAAAATGGAATGTGGCATTGTTTAAGGAGTTCACTTCGCCTTGGGGAACTAGAAGCTAAAAGAAGGGATTGGTTCATGGAGCACCTCTACTTTTTCTTTTTATTGTACAGGTGTTAGAAATAGTTTACCAATAATAAAGAGGAAAAAACAATAACAATTTAAAAGAAGACGAAAAACCTTACAACAAAGATTTTTCGTCTTACAAACCGCTTCTGTTCGTTGAACTACCGATCCTATCTTTTCATCATTCGATAGGAAATGCTCAAGCAAGGAAACGGAATTACGTTAGATACTTTTCGAACCAGCCGAAAATGGCTTCTAATCGCTTGACACGCAAGCTCGGCTTTCCACTTCTAGACAATTCATGATTGGCTTCTGGAAAACGAATAAATCGTGTTTGTTTCCCTAATCGTTTTAAAGCGATAAATAATTGCTCTGCTTGTTCAATAGGACAACGAAGGTCATTCTCTCCGTGCAAAATAAGCAAAGGTGTTTCCACATCGGCAACATATTTTATAGGCGAATGTTTCCAAAGCGTCTCCATTTCATCAAGTTCAGCTTTAATTTGCCACTCAGAAAAATAATACCCTATGTCACTTACGCCGTAAAAGCTAATCCAGTTCGAAATCGATCGTTGTGTGACAGCTGCTTTAAATCGATTTGTATGACCAACCGCCCAATTCGTCATAAACCCACCGTAGCTACCACCGGTCAAACCAAGCCTAGACTCATCAACCCAATTAGTTGTTTTCACGACATCATCAAGAATGTCCATCAGATCCTGAAAATCGCCTCCGCCATAATCGCCTCGAACAGCATCAACAAAGGCTTGTCCATAACCATGACTTCCTCTCGGATTTGTATAGAGCACACCATATCCTTTTGCCGTTAACAGTTGAAATTCATGGAAGTATGTATGTGCGTACATCGCGTGGGGTCCACCATGCACCTCTAAAATTAACGGGTACTGTTGTCCTTCTTTGTAAAATGCCGGCTTCATTAACCAGCCCTCTACAAATGAGCCATCATCCCGATTTAGCTTTACTTTTTCAGGAACGCTGACGTGGAATGATTCCTCAAATGCTGCGTTAAAGGATGTTAAACGGCTTAATGTCTTTTCTGTGTGGTTAACACGATAGCACTCACTTGGTTCTACTACAGAACTATGAGTAACAATAAATTCATCTTGATGAAAATCAAAACCATTTATATGTGCATCTGTGTTCGTCAATTGCTGGTGATCACCATTTAACGAAAATTTCCAAATATTAACTGAACCTTTACTGGAAACTAATGTGTATAGTGACTGAGCATCGTCTGAGAAACGCAATCGATTTGATTTAGTGTGTTGTAAAAAATCTCCAATTGCGATGTCACCAATAAAGGCATCGACATTTGCAGTTAAATCTGTTTCCTCTGTACCGCTACGATACAAGATTACCTTTGGAAGCGTTGCGTTTTCATATTCTCGTCGATGGCTCAATAAAGCGATTGTCTGTCCATCTGGAGACACAGCACCACCAGTAATAACGCAAGCTTCTTTCGTCACTTGCCGCTCTTGCTTTGAATCTATATTGATAAGGTAGGCGTGTGCGCTAAATGAGAAATCACGATTTTCTGTTCGATCACTGGCAAACAAAACGTGGCGAGAGTCTCCCGAAAAGTCTAATAGCTGGCTATCATAGTAATCAGTCGTTAACCACTGCTGGTTGTCTGTTGCTAAATCAATACTTCCAATGCGCATAACTCGATCATCATGAAGGCCTCGCTGATCAGACTTATATTTCATTTGATCAATCACGAGCGGCTCTGGTTTTCGATCTGGTTCATTTTCTTCTGACTCTTTAAAAAACGCTGAATACGCAATTCTCGTTCCATCTGGAGATAACACGTAAGAAAGCACACCATGCTCCTCATTCGTTACTTGCTTTGCGTCGGCCATGCCTTGTTTTAAAAATACTTGATTTTTTCCTTTGCGATTGGATAAATAGGTAAAGCCATCCCCACTCGGTAACCACTGAGGCGCAATATGCTTACCTTTTGCATGGGTTAATTTTGTTTGTTTACCTGTCTTTATATCAATTACATATAAATGTGCTTGATAGGTATCCTCTTGCTCATCTAAGTTTGTTACAACAATGATTGCTTCCGTTCCAGTAGGAGAAACAACTGGATTCGTTACCGTGCTTAATTGAAATAGGGTTTGTGCCGTTAACTCTTTCACTCGATAGACCTCCTTTTTTGTAAAGTATACCGAATTAGTTCGGAAGACGAAAGAAAAAAGATGCCGTATGACATCTTTTTAAGGAAAATGCTATTCTTCATTTATGATTGTTAACACGTCTTCATATTGGACAATCATCTGAAGTAATTGTTGTTGTATCTGATAAAGTGCATCGTTCTCGTTAGACTCATGATAGGTATTCAGCGCTTTTACAGCCGAAAACAACGTGTCTGCATACTGCAAACTTCTTTCACGAGCTTGTTCATTCATTTGTGAAAAAGCCC
Organism: Shouchella oshimensis; assembly: GCF_002019765.1. GTDB lineage: Bacteria > Bacillota > Bacilli > Bacillales > Bacillaceae_D > Shouchella > Shouchella oshimensis. Next base: position 1,450,974 of record NZ_KV917380.1, on the reverse strand, counting down.
TATCACGAGAATCACGCAATTGCTCAACAGACTGATTTAATTGCGCTATATTCTCCTCGCTAATAGAACCACGCTCATTTGCTACAATGAATTGGGATGATACATTATTCAAAAACTGATAGATTGCATTGGCGCTCGTGTACCAACTTGCAGCATCTTCTCCACCGACTGATACCTCACCACCTTCTACTGTATATGTCTTCACATATGTCTCCTGTCCCTGTTCACCGTAATGCACGCTTAACTCTGTACCCCTAGCTTGATCATTGGCTACTCCTAAAAACATATATTGTGTTTCCTCGCCTGGTATGAGTACGGCAGGCAGCCCTTTTTCTTTTGTCTCTGATACAACTTTTTCAGCTGTTTCCATATCTGTGAATGCCGCGCCTTGAACAACGTCAACATGTAAGCTAGGAAAGGCGACATCTGTATAGACCGTTGCTTGAGCCGGTATAGCTGCCTCGCTATACGCCGTGTCATCGTTTAAAAAGAATTGGAAGACAACAATACCAAGTCCTAGCCCAACCACAATAGCAGACATAACAGCCCCAACAATCGGCCAAGGAATCGATAGCTGAATTTTATTTTTTCGATTTTTAGGAGGAAGCTTTGGCCCTTTAGAGCGGTCACCATCATCCCAAAAAGGTTCATTCCCAGATTTTTTCACATTTACTTTTTCAGTGAAGTCCACAACTTTATCTTCTTCTGGATGTGAATCGTCATTATCTTGTGGCGTTGAATGATTTTTTTGAAATAGGGAACGATCCCAGCTAATTACTTCAATCGGTTCTGAGTCTTCACTTTTGGGTGCAGGACGACTGTTTTTTTTCATTGATTGCGGGAACTTAAAATTCATCGAATGCTTTTGATCACTCATAAGTAAACACCCCTTTCCCTCTATACATATGAGGCTTGTCTTTATTTAGACCACATTAGGTAAAAAATAGACAATTAGTGCGGCGATGCTAATAAATGGAGCAAACGGGATCTTCTTTTGGTTATTGTTTTCAAATTTTTCTTTAAACGAGGGGTGGATAAAAACGAATATAAGTGCAATGAAGGAAGCCATTGCAATAATAAGCAAAGTTGATTGGGTACCAAATAACAGCATAAACAGAAGAAATAATTTAACATCGCCACCACCGAGCTGTTCTTTTTGACAAGCATAAAATAAGATAATCAAAAGTACAAGGCTAATAGCCAATGAAAAAACGTCAAACACAATAGGGTGGTTAAAGAAACGTAGGACAAGGAGCGGAATGGAAAATAAGAGTAAAATACGGTTTGGTATGCGAAAGGAACGAATATCTGTAAGTGTAAGGAGGAGTAACATTGAAATGAGTAAGAATGACATCATCATGTCTATGAAGTGATGAGCGTGGAACCAAGAGAGAAAAAACAAACCACCTGTGATCACTTCAATAAGAGGAAAATAAAAAGGAATCTTGTGATGACAAAAGCGACATTTTCCTTTCAAAAACAAATAAGAGAGAAGAGGAATCAAGTCGATTACTTGGATTGCCTGTTTACAGTGTTCACATGTTGACCGCCCTTTTATCGTTTGCATAAACGATCCACGGGATAAGAATGAAAGAAAGTATGAGCCTATAACCATGCCTACCATGCCAGAATAAATACCAATAAAGAAAGAGTCAGCCAACCGCTTTATTCCTCCTTTTCATTTATGTGTCTTTACTCATTCCACACTATTCATGCCTTTCCCTGCTGCTGTAGAAAAAGAATCCCTTAAAAAAGATGGTGCAACTTGGGACGATCAAAAAATCACTGTCCTACAGAGCTTTGGTAGGACAGCATGTCTTGATCAATTTATCCACAAATCCCTTTATTTCGCTTCCTTATTTTTTAAGAAATGACGAACTTCCGAGATGAAATAGAGGGACCCTGTTACCATAATGACTTCATCTGTTCCTGCTGTTCCTATTTTTTCTACTATTTTTGTCTTCCAATCAATCACTTCTTCTTTTTGTTGAACCTTCCCAAATTGTTGGAACAATTCTGTTGCAGGCAACCCACGAAAAAAAGAAAAAGAACAGCAATAATAAGAAACATTCATCGTTTCAAGCTCATCAATTAAAGGAGTAACGTCTTTTCCTTCTGTAACGCCAATAAATAGATTTATTTTTTTGGCGGCAAATTGTTGCTTCAACGTCTGTGCAAGTGCGTGAAAGCCTTCTTGATTATGTGCGCCATCAATTAATAAAGCAGGAGACTGATGTAACCACTCCATCCTCCCTGGCCACGTTGTTTTTCGTATCCCTTCTATTTTTGCGTCATTGGATATAGGTCGATCTAAATGCTTTTCGATTTCTTCACATGCTTTTAATGCAAGAGTAGCATTATGGTGCTGATGCTCTCCAAGCATCGACACCGTGTATTGTTTATGTTGATACGTAAATTGACCTGCATCCATTGTCTCGTAAGTAAAATCATCCTTTAGAATCGAAATAGCTGCCTTCTTTTGATGCGCTTGCTCTTCCATAACGACTCGTGCATCTCCTTGAATATCGCCAAGAATAATTGGCGTGTTCGGTTTAATAATCCCCGCTTTTTCAAACGCAATCTCTTCAAGAGTCTCCCCAAGAATATGCATGTGGTCATGTCCAATCATTGTAATAATCGATACGATCGGTTGAATGACATTAGTCGAATCAAACCGACCGCCTAAACCAACTTCAATTAAACAAATGTCTGGTTTTGCTCGTTCTGCGAAATAAAGAAACATAATGGTCGTAATGACTTCAAATTCTGTTGGCGAACCAAGATCCGTTTCCGCTACCTGTTCAACCAAAGGTCTTACTTTGTTTGCTCCCCACACTAAATCTTCACTGGAAATTGGAGTACCGTTAATGGAAATCCGTTCCTCAAATCGTTCGATGTAGGGAGACGTAAATGTTCCTACTTGAACCTGTTCTTCTTCTAATATATGTCGTAAAAAACTTACAGTTGACCCTTTCCCATTTGTTCCTCCAATATGAACAGACGTTATCTGTTTTTCTGGGTGATTTAATTTTTTAAGCATCCATTCCATTCGCTTTAAACCTGGTTTAATACCAAAAGGTAGCAAGGAATGAATCCACGCAATTGCTTCTTCACTCGTTTTCACTGAACGTCTCTCCTTAAAAAAGGAGCTCAGGCGTTCTTAACGCTTGAGCTCGCTCATGCTATGCACTTAATTCTGCAATTCGTTCCATAACAATGGTTCGTTTTGACTCATAATCTGCTTTTTTCTTCTTTTCTTCCTCTACAACTTGTGCAGGCGCTTTGGCAACAAACCCTTGGTTACTGAGCTTCTTTTCAATACGCTCCACTTCTTTTGTTAATTTTTCTTTTTCTTTTTCCAACCGTGCAATTTCTGCGTCTAAATCAAGAAGTCCTGCTAACGGCATGAAAATCTCCATTCCAGTTAAAGCATGAGACATTGCTTTTTCTGGCGTTTCTAAATCATTGGCAATGACAAGCTTACTCGGATTGGCAAACTTTTCGATGTAAGCAGAGCCGGTTTCTAAACAAGCTTTCGTTTCGTCATTTGCTGGGCGAATAAACAATTCAATTTGTTTACTCATTGGTACATTTAGCTCCGAGCGTGTATTACGAATAGAACGAATGAGTGTTTTTAATGTTTCCATATCCTGAAGTGCCTTTAGATCATAGAATTCACTTGTAAAGAGCGGCCATTCTGCAACCGTAATGGACTCTCCTTGATGCGGCAAGTACTGCCAAATTTCCTCAGTGATAAACGGCATAAATGGATGAAGCATACGCATCGTATGATCAAGCACATAAGCGAGAACGGAACGAGTCGTCGCTTTTGCCTCTTCATCTTCCCCGTATAGAGTTAGTTTCGCCATTTCAATGTACCAGTCACAAACGTCATCCCAAATAAACGAATAAAGCGTACGTCCAGCTTCACCAAATTCGTAACTATCCAGCAAGCGCGTAACCGTCTCTGCTGTTTGACCTAATCGTGTTAAAATCCATTTATCAGCTATCGTTTTTTCTTTCGTTATATCAATTTCATCGTAACTTAACCCCTCCATATTCATTAAAGCAAATCGAGAAGCATTCCATATCTTGTTACCGAAATTCCAAGTAGACTCGACTTTCTCCCAATAAAAACGGAGGTCATTCCCTGGAGTACTTCCAGTCGCTAGGAAAAAGCGCAATGAATCGGCTCCGTATTTATCAATTACCTCTTGCGGATCAACACCGTTTCCTAGGGATTTACTCATTTTCTTCCCATCCGCATCACGAATGAGTCCGTGAATAAGTACATCTTTGAACGGTCTTTTGTTCGTAAACGCTTTTCCTTGGAAAATCATACGAGATACCCAGAAATAAATTATGTCGTAGCCTGTTACAAGCACATCCGTTGGGTAATAGCGCTCTAAATCCTCTGCATCCTCATTTGGCCAGCCCATTGTTGAAAAAGGCCATAATGCTGAAGAAAACCACGTATCTAATACATCTTCATCTTGTACCCAGTTTTCTGGATCTTGAGGTGCTTCTTTTCCGACATAAAGCTCATTCGTCTCTTTATGATACCAAGCTGGAATTCGATGACCCCACCAAAGCTGTCTAGAAATACACCAGTCGCGAATGTTTTCCATCCAGCGTGTGTAGGTACCTTCAAAACGTTCAGGCACAAAGGTGACTTTTGTGTCTTCATGCTCCTGCATTTTGAGAGACTCTTCTGCAAGGGGCTGCATTTTCACAAACCACTGCATTGATAAATACGGTTCAACCACTACGCCACTACGCTCAGAGTGACCAACCGAGTGTAGGTGCTCTTCAATTTCAAATAATACACCTGACTCCTGTAAGTCTTTAACGATCTGCTTACGACAATCAAAACGATCTAGCCCTTGATACTTGCCAGCATTTTCATTCATGGTTCCATCTTCATTCATAACGAGAATACGCGGTAGATCGTGACGGTTTCCGATCTCAAAGTCATTCGGATCATGAGCTGGTGTAATTTTCACTGCACCCGAACCAAATTCACGATCAACGTACTCGTCTGCTACAATCGGAATTTCGCGTCCAATAATCGGTAGCTTCACCATTTTGCCAACAAGGTGACTATAGCGTTCATCTTTAGGATGAACAGCTACAGCTGTATCACCAAGCATTGTTTCCGGTCGTGTGGTTGCGATTTTAATTGAACCAGTACCGTCTACCAATGGGTACTCCATATGATAGAACGCCCCTTGAACATCTTGGTGAATAACTTCTATGTCAGAGAGAGCTGTTTTCGTATGAGGATCCCAATTAATAATATATTCCCCACGATAGATGAGACCTTGCTCATAAAGCGATACAAATACTTCCGTAACAGCATCTGATAAACCCGAATCCAATGTAAATCGTTCACGTGAATAATCAACGGAAATACCGACTTTTGCCCATTGCTTCCGAATAAAACTAGCATATTCTTCTTTCCATTCCCAAGACTTCTCAATAAAGCCTTCACGCCCAAGATCATGTTTTGACATCCCTTGTTCTTTTAAGCGTGCTTCTACTTTAGCTTGAGTGGCAATTCCTGCATGATCCATTCCTGGAAGCCACAGTGTGTCATAACCTTGCATCCGTTTGGTTCGTGCAAGTATATCTTGCAAGGTTGCGTCCCATGCGTGACCAAGGTGGAGCTTTCCGGTTACGTTTGGCGGTGGAATGACAATGGAATATGGTTCTTTTGATGGATCGTCTGTCGGTTTAAAGAACTCGCCTTTTTTCCAATAGTCGTACCATTTCTTTTCTGTTTCATTTGGATCATATTTTGTTGGCATTGTATGCTGCTCCGTCATTGGGCAGGCCTCCTTTAGCTTAAAAAAATACAAAAAAACCCTTCCGTCTCAAAGGACGAAGGGATTGTTCGCGGTGCCACCTTTGTTCACAGACTTAGCCTGTGCAACTCAAATCGACTAACGGCTCGAAACCGTTTCTGTTTACTAAATGGTTCAACAGAAAAGCTTACAGGCGACTTTCAAGTACTTGCTTTCTAGAAAGACTTTCAGCCAAGGTCCTTCCTCTCTTCTAGAAGCAGTTTCTTTACTCCTCCTGATCATAGCTTGTATATAGGATCTAACCGTATTTTATCGCTTGCTTACAAGTACGTCAATATTAGCTTTGGTCATTTTTATATCGTCTATACATTTAGAACTGCTTTTGCAACAGTTTTAGGCTACTTGCATACAATACGGTAACGATCATCGAAAGGAGGAAGGTTGCTATGACTAAGCGATTTCAAGGCTTTCCGCCACCATGTCCGCCACCTGGTCCACCTAAAAAGTGTGGACGCTTTAAATTTATTTGTATTCAATGTCTACCGCCCATTTTGGTGTTTCAGCTTATTCGTACATTACTTCTTCCAACAGCTGTAGATTTATTTTTATTAACGCTTATTATTGTCTTTTTCATTTGCTTATTTTTCGGTATCGTGTAATGTCTGCCTTCTTTAAGAAAACAGAATCACATCATTTTGATCTTTTTCCAGTTCTTTTTCTTCTAACTGATCTTTCCATTTACCTGCAACAAGAAAAAAGACAACCATAAAAATCGCGATAACTGTTGAATTGATAAGGGTTAAGCGAATTGTTAAAATACCGTCCCACAACCGCATGCTCGCAAAAAACAGAAGAAATGCCGTTAATTGCGTTACAATGCCAATCCCTCTCCACATAACGGCTTTTTCTTTTGTCGAAGCTTTGTCATATAAATAAAAACCGAACAAGCCCACACTTCCTAAAAGAATAATAGGTAAAAAGGAAAAAGAGGATGCCTGAATATTTGAATCTAACAAGCCTGCCATTTGAATAATGAACTGTAACACAAAATAGACAACTAGGATAAGTAAACCCACTCTTAGCAACAATGCCATTTTTAATGAGGTCGACATTTTTGGAACGTTTTTTGTTCGCTTTTCGCAGTATGTGTAAATGTTCTTTTGATTCAGCTCTAAATCAATTGCATTTTTTTCAGCGTACAACCATTCATCTAGTATTTGGTGAAGAATCTGATTTCGTTTCCGTTGTGAAAAGCTAGCAGCTTCCATATAGTCAATGGCTTCTTCAAATAAAACTTGCTTTTCATTTGTAAGCTTTTTCCTTTTTTCTTCAAGTGCTTCAGAGCCATTTTTCTCCATCTTATACACCTACTCTCTTTTATCTACCATTACTTTAAGCATACCCGAATCGTCCCGAACTAAGCGTATACCTCTTTATTTAATGCCATATTTTTCTTTTTATCAAGTGTAAAATCCTAAAAAAAAGCAAGCATCAGCTTAAGACTGATTACTTGCTTCCTCTTCTTCTTGAGGAACAATTTTCGGAACAAATCGCTGCACTTTACGCAGCGCATAAATACGTTTTTCAAGTTTTTGCGTTAGTTCTAACTCATTTCCACCTTTTCGATAATCCATCATCGTATAGTAGACCGGTTCAGGAAAGAGCAGATACGCACTTACTAAATATTTTTCCGCCGTAACAAGGGGCAAATGCTGTTCGTATCTAGCGAACCAGCGTAAGACTTCATTTTCATCCCATAAGGAGTGCGGGAAACCGTGTCTACACAATGTCGCTAAATCCCGAGCTGGTGTGTCTAAACTTGCACGCTCAAAATTAATCAATAAAGGTTGCCCACTCGTCGCGTGCAACAAATGATGCCGAGATAAACGACCATGGGTTAACACACTGCGGTAACTCCCTTTATCAATGGTAGTCTTGTACCATTTCTCAAGATAAGTTGTTGCTTCATCTGCTAATTGCTCAAACATTTTAAAATGTGTAAGAAATGACAGTTCAAATGGTGATAAATACGCTTTTACTTCTGCTTCATCCGCAAAGCGAGATAATTCGAGCGAGTGCATCTCCCATCGGGACAGAAGGCGTTCACACGATTGATCAATCACTTCTTTCGAAGCTGGTTGGGATTTAACTGTCATTCGATGAATTGTTCCAATTGAATCAGCCATTAACTCTTCGATTGATTGCCTTCCTTGGTATTCCTGCGTCTCAATCCAAGGCATTAAATAATACGTCTTCCCAGATACAAATAACGAATATTCCCCAAATTTAGTCGGAATAATCGGAACGAATGATGGATAGTTTAATCGTGATAGCTTCCTTATCGCATGAATACATTCTTCAGCTTGAACAGGGTCCATTGACGATTGTTTTAATGCAAAGTTTCCATGTTCAGTTTCAATTCTATAAATATTCCCTTGTTGCTCAACCGTTAAGGCTGTTAAATCGTAATAATAAAGCAAGGCCTCTATAAACGGATTCATGTTGTCACCTTCTTTGCATCAAGCCATTTTGCTAATGCCGAAGCAAACGACTGCGTTTTATCCCATTCTCTTTTTAGGTGATCAATTAAGTCAGAAAAGGGTTGGTCATTAGAAATCGCTCTCTCTTGCAATAGTGTATCTAGCTCATCAGGAATAAGAACAGTAGCCATAATGGCTTTTCGTTCGTTGCTTGTCAACGTTGCCTTCTCATCCAATTCATTCATCAACGCATGTAACGATGCTTCCCCTTTGCGTTCATACCACGATTTAAGGAATGTCTTAAACGACTGATACCCGTACTCCGGGGTCGTTTCACTTCCTTGTACGATTAGCATATGCCCGCGAAATGAGCCTGTTAATTCTGTAAATGAATCCATTTTAGGTACTGATATTTCTCCTGACTTAGCTAGCTTCTTAGCCATCGTTAGACGACGATTCCCTTCTTGAAAAAGTGTCTGAAAAAACAGCCTTTGTTCCCGATTGGCTTGTTCCAAAATGGGATCATTACCCATTACCTCTTTTGGTAATGAGAACGTCGATTGATCTCTTCGACCCGCCTGAATCATTAAACCAAGAACTTCTCCCCACCGCTTTTCTTCTTGATCTTCACGCTGTTCAATAGGGACTTTATCATGCAGGCTAATGAATTGTTTATCCTTCTCTATATAAGCAGCGCCTTTATTGGTTCTTAGCATCCGGTTCATCATGACATAAGGCGCGACACTACAGTTGTCACGCCACTCGATATGCCACTTTAAACAAGCCTCATCTTCCCAATAGCAGATTTGCTTTACACCTTTTTCTGTGTTCAGTTGATGCTTTGATTCTAAAGATGCCTGTTTAAATCCATACTCTTCTTTAATGCGCTCAATCATTGGTCACCACCTACTTACCTTTCGAAGGTATATAAATGATTTGCCCCTCTTCAACTTTTTCACTATCAAGGTTGTTGTAACGCGTTAGTTGACTAGTGGAAAGTTCATAGCGATCGGCAATAACCTGTAGCGTTTCTTCTTCTTGAATAATACACATTTTCCATCTAGAAAACTGTTCATCCTCGTTTCGGAGCATGCTTGTTAAGTATGAAGCGCTGTCACGTTCACTCTTTCCTACTTGCTCAGTCACTTCTTCGACTTCATCAATTTGATCTTCAAGCTCGTTCATTTCACTGGTTTCCGTTAAATATCGATAAGCAGGAGATGCATCGTCATTTAGATCACTAACAGTAGCGATATCTTCTGCATCTGTCTCTTCTTCTTGCCAATTGGACTGGGTAAACGTCTCTACTATGTCTTGCTCCATGCTCCTTTGATGATAAGCAAGTTCTTGTTCTGATCTTTCTTCTGTCCCCTGCTCTTCATATGAATGACTTTCTTCAACCGCTTCATCCGATTGATACGCTTCAAATTGAAAAGCCGTTTCCTCTGTGTGTTCAGGTTCCTCTGGATTATTTTCATCTTCAACAACATCGTACTTATACTCAGAATCAACTAACTCAATTTCTCGCTGTTGCTCGTCTGACTTCACGCCACTAATCGACACATCTGCTGTTAATTGAATGCAGCTTTTTTCTGGTAAATCATAATCAAAGCTTGATACTTCTACATAAATATCATCAACATGTTGGATTCGTGTCATCGGAATCGTAATATCAATTGGAAACACGTGTTCAATCTGACCAGCTCCAGCTTCCGTTTCAGTCTGGATATCACCCGAATGACGAAAATCACTTAACGCAGTAAAAGATGCGTCTTCCTCTTCCTCCACTTCTTCCTGTCTTTCTTCTACCATTTTGTATTCGCCAATAAAACGAAGACCACCTTGAATAGTTACATGATCGTCCATTTGTTTGACTGAAATCTCCGGTGTGAGGGACATGCCAATAATTTCATCAATTTGTTGTCCTTTATTAAGCCAAACAGAGTCTTCAATTGAAAACGTTAAGGCTGACGACTGTTCTTGAGACAATTTAATTCCTCCTTCTTCACCATCATCCGTTATACACGTACACTATTACGTCTATGAGCTAAGCTAGTCGATTATGCGTACAATAGACGAAAAAAAACAAGCCCTTCTAGTTTTGCACTAGCAAAGGGCTTGTGTTTGATGGTTAAGCATGAGAAAGCGTAGCAAATACACGGTTTGCAGCTTCAATGGTTTTTTCGATGTCTTCGTCTGAGTGAGTCGTAGATAGGAAGAGCCCTTCAAATTGAGAAGGAGCAATCGATATTCCTTCTTCTAACATCCCTCTAAAGTAACGTGCAAATAACTCTAAATCAGCAGTTTTCGCCAAATCAAAATTTGTAACATGTTCATTAGTGAAGAAAAGACCAATCATCGATCCTGCACGGTTAATTGTATGTGGGATGCCATGTGCTTTCGCTGCCTCTGAGAGACCTTGTTCTAAACGCTCTCCTTGCTTTTGAAACACATCGTAGTCTTCTCTCGTTAATTGAGAAAGAGTATAATAGCCTGCTGTCATTGCAAGTGGGTTTCCAGACAATGTACCAGCTTGATAAATAGGTCCGCTAGGTGCAATTTGCTCCATAATTTCTCGTTTTCCACCAAACGCACCAACAGGCAGTCCTCCACCGATTACTTTTCCTAAACATGTTAAATCAGGTGTAACACCAAGCACTCCTTGCGCACACTCATAGCCAACACGGAAACCTGTCATCACTTCATCAAAAATCAACACCGTTCCATTTGCTGATGTTAATTCTCTAAGCGTCTCTAAAAATCCAGGTTCAGGACGAACAACCCCCATGTTTCCAGCTACTGGTTCTACAATAACTGCCGCAAGGTCGTCACCAAACTGTTCAAATACATACTGAACGCTCTCTATATCATTGTAATGAACAGTTAACGTGTTCTGCGCAACTGATTCAGGAACACCAGGACTATCTGGTAATCCCAGCGTTGCAACACCAGAACCTGCTTTAATTAATAACGAATCCCCATGTCCGTGATAACAACCAACAAATTTCAAGATTTTGTTACGTCCAGTATAGCCTCTTGCTAATCGAAGTGCACTCATTGTAGCTTCTGTACCTGAATTAACCATACGAACCACTTCAATTGATGGCACACGTTCAATCACTAGTTCCGCCAACTTCGTTTCTAACTCATGAGGGGCACCAAAGCTTGTCCCAAGTTCCGTTGCCTTTTTTAATTCTTCCACTACGATTTCATCTGCATGCCCGCGAATGAGTGGTCCCCATGATAGAACATAATCAATATATTGGTTCCCATCAATGTCTGTAATCTTTGATCCTTTTCCTTGTTTCATATAGACAGGATTCATACCAACCGATTTAAAGGCGCGAACTGGACTGTTTACGCCACCCGGCATTAGCGGCTTTGCTTGTTCAAACGCTTGTTTTGATTTTTCATAATGAGCCATCTTTAGTAACCTCCTCGTGTTTCTTCATACAGCCATTGTGCAGCATCTTTTGCAAAGTACGTTAGAATGAGGGTTGCTCCAGCACGTTTCATACTGACAAGTTTTTCTAATACAATTGCTCTCTCGTTCACCCAGCCATTTTGTGCTGCTGCTTTAACCATCGCGTACTCTCCACTAACGTTATAAGCCACTATCGGCACATTTGACATTTCTTTGACATCACGAACAATGTCTAAGTACGACAAAGCTGGTTTAACAATGAGAAAGTCTGCTCCTTCTTCTAAATCAGACGTCGCCTCTCGCACTGCTTCTTCACGATTAGCTGGATCCATCTGATACGTTTTACGATCACCAAACGCAGGCGCACTATTTGCTGCATCACGAAACGGACCGTAAAAAGCTGAAGCATATTTCACAGCATATGACATGATTGGAACATCCACATAGCCTGCTTCGTCTAAGCCCTTACGAATGGCAGCTACAAATCCGTCCATCATATTTGAAGGTGCAATGATATCAGCGCCGGCTTCCGCTTGTGAAACAGCTGTTTTCACTAAAAGGGTAAGGCTCTCGTCATTCACAACATCCCCTTCACGGATAATGCCACAATGTCCATGATCTGTAAATTCGCATAAACACGTATCTGCAATGACAAGCATATTAGGAAACGCTTCTTTTATCTGTCTTGTTGCTTGTTGAATGATGCCATGACTCGCAAATGCCTCAGACCCAATTTCATCTTTATGATGGGGCAAACCAAATAAGATAATGGCACGAATCCCTAATTTTTGCACTTCAGCCACTTCATCATTTAAACGATCTAACGAATATTGAAACACCCCTGGCATTGATGGAACTTCTGTCTTTTTATTTGTTTCTTCCGTTACAAATAAGGGATAAATAAAATCATTTGCTGAAAGCGTCGTTTCCCTCACCATTTCGCGAATAGCCGCTGTTTTTCTTAGTCTTCTATGTCGCTTAAATGTTACGTTCATGTTTGTGTGCCTCCTCTATAAGCATGGCCTTTACTAGTCCATTTGTTGAATAAGAATCTGCTGTCACCGTTGGCGTTAGCCCTAATTGAATAGCACGCTCATTTGTTCTCGGTCCAATACACGCGACTTTTCGATAAGAAATCGTACATGCTTCCATAACAGCTCGCAAATGAGTTGCTGTAGATGGACTTGTTAACGTTACATAATCAAAAACTAGGTTTGGCAAAGCTTTCGCTTCCCTGATGGCTTCCTTAGGCATAATCGTATCATAGGTATTTAGAGCTTCAACGTTAATGCCCTTGTTCTTTAATCCATAAATAATGGTTGGCTTTGCCAATTGACCTCGCACCACTAGCACACGTTCTTCTTGTCCAACTACCGTCTGTAACAAACGCGCCAACGCTTCACCATCTTGAATCTTCGGAACAACAGACGTGTGATAGCCGTATCGCTCAATTTCATGAGCCGTTTGTACACCAACTGCTGCCATTTTCGCCTTTAAGGGTTCACCTTGATAGGTAGAAAAAAACGAACGTACACCATTGACACTTGTGAAAACAAGCCAGTCAGCACGAGCTGCTTTTTTAGTAGATTCAACACCTACCGGTCGAAAGACAATTTTAATTAAAGGTAAGAAATAAGGAGTCCCACCGTACGCTGTAATTAAATCAGCAAACTGTTTTGCATCCTTTTCCTCTCGCGTTAGCAAAATGTGCTTGTTTCGCAGAGCGAGCATCACTCTAAACTCTCTCTCACTTTATTTAGAATGTCTTCAGCCCCTTGTGCAGATAACTGTTTCGCCAAGTCCGTCCCTAACTTTACTGGATCGTCTCCTGATGCCGTTTCTTTTAATAAAACCTCTCCATCTGGAGAACCTACTAAGCCGGTTAAAGTAATCGTACCGCCTTTTTCCACTGTGGCATAGCCACCGATTGGGACTTGGCACCCGCCATTTAATGTATGAAGAAAAGCACGCTCTGCTTGAACGGCAGAAGCTGTTTCTTCATGATTTAACAATTGTAAGAGACGGTTCACCTCAGCATCCTCTTTACGCCCTTCAAGCCCTAACGCCCCTTGACCAATTGCAGGAACACATTCATCTGTTTCTAAATAATGTGTGACAGCCGATTTGGCATAGCCTAATCGATTTAGTCCAGCAGCAGCAAGAACAATCGCAGAAAACGATTCTTCTTTAAGTTTTCGCAGCCTTGTCTCAACATTGCCTCGAATCCATTGAACGGAAAGGTGCGGATAACGGTGCAAAATTTGGGCTGATCGACGCAAACTACTCGTCCCAATAATAGCACCAGCTGGTAGCTCACTTAATGGCACGTGATTTTCACTGATAATGGCGTCTCTTGGATCTTCTCGATCGGTAATGGCTCCAAGCACAAATTCAGGCAACATTTCTGATGGGACATCTTTCATTGAATGAACGGCAATATCAATTTCTCCAGTGCGTAACGCCTCTTCAATTTCCTTTACAAAAAGGCCCTTACCGCCAACTTTTGAAAGGGTAACGTCTAGTATTCGATCTCCTTTTGTTACAATTTCTTTTATTTCAAATTGATACGGGACATTTAATTTCTTAAATTGCTCAATAACCCATCTTGTTTGGGTCATCGCTAAATTACTTCTTCTTGTACCAAGTACAATTGTTCTCATCCTCTTCCTCCTAAAATCATAAAACCATTATGTACAGTTTCGTTCTAAAAAGAAAAAGCGCAATCGATTGACGCCTTTGTGGAAAACGTTCACTAGCTCAAGACCTTCAGCTAGTAACATTCCCACTGGAGTCGTCGCCTGATGCGCTTTTAACTCTCCTTATTCGCTCATATGGAAATACAACAGTCGGTTACGAGCGCATAGCAACAGTGCCTTCAATCTCGCTATAGGACTCACTTTCTTGTTTCCATAGTGCCTTCATATCATTTTGGCGTTCGCGTTCTTTCTGTTCTTCTAGCGTCTCTTCTAACGCAAAGATATCCGTAAACAGCTGTAGCGATAATTGGGCATCAGGCTCAGCTGCTAATTCTTTTACCTTCGTTAGCGGATCACGAAGTAGTTGATTCACTATACTTTTTGTATGTTTACGAAGAACCTTTAATTCTCGATCGGTTAAATGAGGTAATTTCCGTTCAATACTAGACATGGTATCACCTTGAATTTGCAACGCTTTTCCACGTAAAGCTGTAATGATAGGAACAACGCCTAATGTGTTTACCCACATATTGAACTCAACAATCTCTTCCTCAATCATTAAAGAGATTTTTTCAGCTTCGCGCTCTCGTTCTTGCTTGTTCGATTCAACGATATGTTGCAAATGATCAATGTCGTATAAGTGAACATTTTCCCATTCGTTTAAGGTTGGCTCGACATCACGTGGAACCGCAATATCAATAATGAATAACGGTCGCTCCTCTCGGGAACGTAAAGCATTTTCCGTGTTCTCTTTTGTTAATACAAATTCTCTTGCTCCTGTAGAGCTTATGACAACGTCTGCACGCTTCAACTCTTCTTCTAAATGATGAAATGAAACGGCTTCACCACTAAATCGACCGGCAAGATTCTCAGCTTTATCAACACTTCGATTCATTACCACAATGGAAGCGGCTCCATTCGCGTGTATATGCTTTGCTGTCAGCTCACTCATTTCACCTGCACCAACAATAAGGACACGTTTGCCTTCAAAACTACCAAAAATCTTTTTACCAAGTTCTACGCCAGCATAACTAACCGAGACGGCTTGAGAAGAAATGGCCGTCGAACTATGCGCGCGTTTTCCTAAAGTAATCGCTTGTTTAAATAGCTGATTAAAGACAGTACCTGTTACTTGCAAAGATTGGGCGAGTTGAAACGCTTGCTTAGCTTGACCTAAAATTTGCGTTTCACCAATAACCATTGAGTCTAGGCCACAGGCTACTCGAAATAAATGTTCAACTGCATGATCATTTTCTTTTATTGTTAAATAAGCTGTTAATTCATCTTTATGAATGGAAAACCAGTTTGCTAAAAACGTTTTTGTGAAATGCCTTCCGGTATGAATTTGATCTGCTACAACATAAAGCTCAGTGCGATTGCAAGTTGATAGAATCACACACTCCATAATGCTCTTTGATGAGCGCAGTTGGGCAAGAGCCGCCGGCAACTGGTCTTCATCAAAAGCTAGCTTTTCGCGAATTTCCACCGGGGCAGACTTATAGTTCACTCCTACGACAATCGTATGCATTTAAAAAGCCCCCTAAAGCTACGTTTCCAATCTCTTACTTCTACTTTATCCAATTCTCATTATATCATGCCTAAATTATAACATGTCTAAATAAGGACTCAAAATTTTTTTGTGAACAATCCTAGACAATCCAGACAGTGAAAAAAATAAGCAGTGCAAGCACTACTTATTTTTCGTTAATTGGAGATGGGATTGAATCGTCTTCCAGGCTTCTTCTTTTCCATACCCGGTTTCAGAGGAAAACAGTAACAAAGGATCTGTTTCCTCCCGATCAAGCTCTTTACTAATGATACTTAAATGCTTTTGCCATTTTGATCTAGAGATTTTATCCGCTTTTGTAGCAACTAAAATGACGGGAATTCCGAAATGCTTCATCCAATTGTACATAAGCTTATCGTCCTCTGAAGGCTTATGGCGTGCATCAATTAATTGTAACACCGCTTTAAGCTCTTCTCGCTCTGATAAGTAGGTTTCAATCATTTTTCCCCAAGCTGCACGTTCGGTCTTCGACACTTTCGCATAGCCGTAGCCTGGTACATCTACAAAATAAAGGATTTCATTAATCTCGTAAAAGTTTAATGTTTGCGTTTTACCAGGTTGACCTGATGTTCTGGCTAATCCTTTTCGATTAAGCATCTTGTTAATAAACGATGATTTCCCTACGTTTGAGCGACCTGCAAGGGCAAGTTCTGGTAACCGATTTACTGGATATTGTTCAGGTTTGACAGCTACATGTTCTAGTTCAGCTTTTACTACTTTCATTTTTTATCTTCACTCTCATCTAATGCGACTTTCAAGACTTGATCAAGATGTTCCACTAAGACTATTGTCAAATCATCACGAACACTAGCTGGAATATCGTCAATATCTTTTTCATTCTCTTTTGGAATAATAATGGTTGTTAACCCAGCACGGTGTGCACTCATCGCTTTTTCTTTTAGACCACCAATTGGTAATACTCGACCTCTTAGCGTAATCTCTCCTGTCATACCTACTTCACGCTTCACTTTTCGACCAGTAAGAGCAGAAATTAACGCTGTTGCCATTGTAATTCCTGCTGATGGCCCATCCTTAGGGGTCGCCCCTTCTGGAACGTGAATGTGGATGTCTGTTTTATCGTTAAAGTCGGTTGCTATAGAAAGCTCTTCTGACCGAGATCGAATATAACTAAACGCTGCTTGTGCAGACTCTTTCATGACGTCTCCTAACTTTCCAGTCAAGGTTAATTTCCCTTTCCCTTTAACAGCGGAAACTTCAATTGAAAGCGTCGTACCACCTGCGGCTGTGTAGGCTAGACCAGTTGCTGCACCAATTTGATCTTCTTGCTCTGCCATGCCATAGCGAAACCTTGGCTTTCCAAGCATCTCTTCTACTAACTTTTCCGTTACCGTTACACGTTTTCGATCTTCCATAACGACCATTTTAGCAGCTTTACGACATGTTGAGGCTAATTGACGCTCTAAGTTTCGAACCCCAGCTTCACGGGTGTAATGTCGTATAATTTTCGTTAGAGCCTCATCTTTTACAGGTAGCTGGCTTTTGGTTAAGCCGTGCTCTTTTACTTGCTTAGGAAGCAAATAATTTCGTGCGATTTGTTTCTTTTCAAGCTCTGTGTAACCAGGTATAGAGATAATTTCCATTCGATCCAATAGTGGCCCTGGAATTGTACCAATATTATTTGCCGTTGTGATAAACATAACGTTTGATAAGTCATATGCCTCTTCAAGATAGTGATCGCTAAACGTATTGTTTTGTTCTGGATCTAATACTTCAAGTAAGGCAGAGGCTGGGTCTCCTCGAAAATCATTTGCCATTTTATCAATTTCATCTAATAAAAAGACCGGATTAATCGTTTCTGCCCGTTTCATCCCTTGAATCAGTCGCCCTGGCATGGCTCCAACATAAGTTCGACGATGACCTCGAATCTCCGCTTCATCACGCACCCCACCTAAAGACATCCGCACGAATTTTCGATTTAACGATCGTGCAATAGACCGTGCAAGGGATGTCTTTCCGACTCCTGGAGGTCCTGCGAGGCAGAGTATCGGGCCTTTCATTGAATTCGTTAACTTTCTAACAGCCAAATATTCAAGTACTCGCTCTTTTACTTTTTCTAAGCCGTAATGATCTTCATCCAGGATTTTACTCGCTTTTTTCACATCAAGCTGATCTTCTGTCTGTTTCGTCCATGGTAATTGAATTAGCCAGTCAAGGTAGTTTCGCAGGATGGAGCTTTCTCCAGCATTAGCTGGCATTTTCTCATAGCGACTTAGCTCTTTTATCGCTTTTTCATACACGTGTTCAGGCATTTCCGCTGATTCTATTTTTTCTTTCAACTCAGCAATTTCGCCTGTTTTCCCTTCACGATCCCCTAACTCTTTTTGGATGGCCTTCATTTGCTCGCGTAAGTAATACTCTTTTTGTGTTTTTTCCATTGATTTTTTTACACGTTGGCCAATCTTCTTTTCAAGACCTAATACTTCTTGTTCATTACCAAGAAATTCAATCAGCTTTTGCAATCGTTCTTTTACATCAATAAACTCAAGTAACGTTTGTTTTTGAGATAACTTTAACGTTAAATTCGCTGCTATTAAATCAGCAAATTGCTCTGGCGCTGTTGTTTCCTTCAAAGTCGCAAGGGTTTCTTGTGAAGCGCGTTTTGATTGTTTGGAGAACTGATCATACATGGAAAGGAGCGTACGCATTAATGCTTCTGTTTCTGTATCAGCTTTACCATCTTGCTCAAATAATTGAATGTCAGCAACAAGAACATCTCCATGGTCATGAAAACCAGTAAGTGAAGCTCGTTGCAATCCCTCAACTTGAACACGCACCGTTCCATTCGCTAATTTCGTTGATTGAACAATTTTAGCAAAGGTACCAATTCTATATAAATCTTCTTCCGTCGGATCTTCTTTTGTTGTTTGTTTTTGTGTAGCTAAAAATAAAAATTGATCGTTTTGCTTGGCTTCTTCTAATGCTTTTACCGATTTTTCACGACCTACGTCTAAGTGCATAATTGCCCCTGGGAAGATTAATACACCACGCAAAGGAAGGAGCGGAACTCGGCGTTCTTGATATTGGTCAACCATCCGCATGACACCTCCGCCTTTATCTTTATAAAAAATTCATTATGTCTAATCATCTTATTTCTATGCTAAAAAACAAAAACGATGATACACACAATGGAGAAAGCGTCATTCTCAATAGAGTGACGCTTTCAATCATTCATTTCCGGTTTGTTAACCATCTACTCATTTTAGCTCACGAAGTGGTTTGTTGTCCATTATTTAGATTGGTACAGCTCCTCCTGTAGAGAAGGTTTGGGCAGGTATAACATTTTCTGTGCTTTCTTCCTGAATTAACGCAAGTTGAAACACTTCGTCAAGGGTTGTTACTGCAATGACGTCAATGCCATCGATTTCTTTTAAAATCGCTTGTTCATTTTCTTTTGGAATAATAACGGTTTTTGCACCAGCTAATTTAGCTGCTTTCACTTTCGCAATCACTCCACCAATGGGCTTTACTTTTGCATGAATACTTAACTCACCAGTCATCGCCACTTCGTTGGAAACAGCCATTTGCTTTATGCCAGAATAAATACCAGTAGCAATAGCAATCCCAGCTGATGGACCATCTACTGGCGTTCCTCCTGGAAAATTCACATGAATATCATAGTCATTTGTCGGTATACCTTTTCTTTTTAAAACCGATATAACATTTTCAACAGATGAACGAGCCATGCTTTTTCGTTTAATCGAACGAACTTGCGATCCAGATTGTTCTTCTTCTGCAATACCTGTAATCGTTAATTTACCATGCTGCGCATTTTCATGCACAAGCACTTCAATTTCAAGCAATGCTCCGCTTGTTGGTCCAGTTACCGCTAAACCATTTACTAAACCAACAACTGGCTTTTCATGGATTTGTCGCTCTGGACGAGGAGCCATCTGACTAGAATGAGCTACCCATTCAATATCTTTAAGCTGTACTTCTTGCCTTCCATCAGCTCGAGCAGCGCCAACAGCGATTTGCAACATATTCACCGTTTCTCTTCCGTTTGTTGCATATGAAGCCATTTTCTTCGATGCCTCATCGGTTAACGTCATTGCCGCTTTTTTAGCAGCCCGCTTAGCAATTTCTTCGATTTCACCCGGGTCTAAACCGCGAAAAAAGACTTCTAAACAGCGAGAGCGAATCGCTGGCGGCATCTCTTCCGGCTGTCGTGTTGTAGCAGCTATTAAACGAAAATCAGCAGGCAAACCACGCTTGAATATATCATGTATATGAGTAGGAATTTGATCGTTTTCTGAACTGTAATAGGCACTTTCAAGAAACACTTTACGGTCTTCTAACACTTTCAATAATTTATTCTGTTGAATCGTGTGTAGTTCGCCAATTTCATCAATAAATAGGATACCACCATGAGCCTTTGTGACTGCTCCTGGTTTCGGTTGTGGCACACCAGCTTGCCCCATTGCACCGGCCCCTTGGTAAATAGGATCGTGTACAGAACCAATTAGAGGGTCTGCAATTCCTCTTTCGTCAAATCGTGAGGTAGCACCATCTACCTCTACAAATACAGCTGTTGATTGAAATGGAGAGTGATTGCTTTTTTTTGCTTCATCTAACACTAAACGTGCTGCTGCTGTTTTTCCAACACCAGGTGGTCCGTAAATGATAACGTGTTGCGGATTAGCTCCACACAATGCCATACGCAATGTTTTCAAACCGTCTTCTTGCCCAACGACTTCTGATAATGATTTTGGACGTACTTTTTCAGCTAACGGTTCAGATAATCGAATGGAGCGAAGTTTTTTCATTTTATCTAATTCCACTTTTGATTCTCGATCAATATACGTTTTTTGACTCCGCTGGTTTTTTAATAAGTTCCAAAAATAAACACCAATAATAACACCAAAAAATAATTGGACAAATAATGCAATTGTCGTAAAACCCATCTGTTTGCCTCCTAATTGTTCTATTGACGTTAGTATGACCTTGAGACAAGACGTTAGTCGAAAACGGTCAAGCGCATTATTTCCAATTCTAAACACGATGCAAAAAACCACGTTGGTTAAAGACCATCGTGGTTTCTACTTTATGCACTTTCTTTCGGCTTATTAAGGGTTAACTCTGTGCCATCTGCTGATTTAATAATCGGCTCTGCACCGTCCGTTATACAACCTTCATGGATAATACATTTCACTGCATCTTCTCTAGATGGAAGGTCGAACATAACATCAAGCATAATGCTCTCAATAATTGAACGGAGTCCACGAGCACCTGTCTTACGTTCGATTGCTTTTTTGGCAATTTCTTTTAACGCTTCATCTGTAAACTCTAATTCAACATCATCAAGTTCAAGCAGTTTTTGATATTGTTTTACGAGAGCATTTTTAGGTTGCGTTAAAATTTCAACTAGCGCATCTGTATCAAGTGGCGCTAGACTCGAAATAATTGGGAGACGACCGATAAATTCCGGAATCAATCCAAATTTCAAAAGATCTTCAGGAAGTACTTTTGATAGGTACTCACCTGGTTTTAACTCTTCTTGTTTTGAATCGTCGGAACCAAATCCAATAATTTTCTTTCCTAAACGGCTTTTAATAATTTGTTCGATTCCATCAAATGCGCCCCCACAAATAAACAGCACGTTTGTTGTATCAATTTGTATAAATTCTTGATGAGGGTGTTTTCTACCACCTTGTGGTGGCACGCTAGCAGTTGTACCTTCAAGAATCTTCAGCAACGCTTGCTGAACACCTTCCCCTGAAACATCACGGGTAATAGATGGATTCTCAGATTTTCGAGCTACTTTATCAATTTCATCAATATAGATAATACCTTTTTCAGCTTTTTCCACATCATAGTCAGCTGCTTGAATGAGTTTTAGTAGGATGTTTTCTACGTCTTCACCAACATAACCAGCTTCCGTTAACGATGTAGCGTCAGCAATCGCAAAAGGTACATTTAAAATACGTGCAAGAGTTTGTGCAAGAAGGGTTTTTCCGCTCCCTGTAGGTCCAATTAACGTTATATTACTCTTTGCTAATTCAACATCCTCGGAACGTGCCATTGAATTAATGCGCTTGTAATGGTTGTAGACGGCGACGGCAAGAGATTTCTTTGCATCTCGCTGGCCGATAACATAATCATCAAGAATGACGCAAATTTCACTAGGTTTTGGAATTTCTTCTAATTCAACCTCTTCTTCAGTCCCTAGTTCTTCCTCAACGATCTCTGTGCAAAGCTCAATACACTCATCACATATATAGACTCCAGGCCCAGCTACAAGCTTTCTGACTTGATCTTGAGTTTTACCGCAAAAAGAACACTTAAGCTGTCCTTTCTCCTCGTTAAATTTAAACATAACCTCACCCCTTACAGGATTTCTTTTTTTCCATGATTTGCTCATAAAAGCTTAATGTCAAATCATTTTAGCATAGACTAATTCAACAAACTAGAGATATGCATTTTATGTATGAGCTAGAGCAATCACTACCCTTACTCTTCCCTCTCAGAGTACAATTCAAGCTTGATTGTAAAAACCCTTCTTTTTCAGCTACTATCATTTTGTTCAAATTAGCAAACAATCATACTATACTTATGAATAAAAGCGGACATTCATGTTACGTATCGCCGTATAAGGGAAAAAGGTACGGGTGTTATGCCCGCACCTTTTACATTAAGCTGTTGCTTCTTTACTGTGATCAACGAGTACGTCAATCGCTTTACGCATTTTCAAATCGCCTTTAACTGTGTCAAGACCACCTTGCGCAGAAAGTAGTGCTTTGATTTCATCAGCAGAACGCTGGTACATCTCAGCCATTTTTGAAATTTCTTCTTCTACTTCTTCATCAGAAACTTGTACATCTTCTACTTCAGAAATAGCTTCAAGTGTTAAATTCACACGAACACGCTTCTCAGCATCTTCTTTGAATTGATTACGCATATCTTCTTCTGTTTGCCCTGAGAATTGGAAATACATATCCAAGTTCATACCTTGAGCTTGTAAACGTTGACCGAATTCTTGAAGCATACGATCCACTTCAGTATTAACCATTGCATCAGGAACAGTAATATCAGCTTGATCCGCTGCTTTTTCTAATAACGCATCACGGACAGCATTTTCTGATTCTGTTTTTCTTTGCTCTTCAAGCGTCTTACGCAACTCAGCTTTAAGCTCATCCAGTGATTCAACATTTTCGTTCGCATCTTTTGCAAACTCATCATCAAGTTCTGGAAGCTCTTTACGTTTTACATCATGAATTTTCACTTTGAACGTTGCTGGTTTTCCAGCTAGATTCTCTGCGTGATACTCTTCTGGGAAAGTTACTTCTACTTCTTTTTCATCTCCTGTTTTAAGACCAACTAGTTGTTCTTCAAAACCAGGAATGAACGAATTAGAGCCAATTTCAAGTGAATAGTTTTCAGACGTTCCACCTTCAAAGGCTTCACCATCTGCATAGCCTGCGAAGTCAATAACAGCTGTATCGCCGTTTTGGATTTCCCCATCTTCAACAACAACAAGTTCAGCGTGACGCTCTTGAAGTTTTGTTACTTCTTCTTGAACATCTTCATCCGTAACTTCTGCACTTGGCACCTCGACTTCTAAACCTTTATAGTCACCAAGTTTCACTTCTGGTTTAACCGTTACAGTTGCTTTAAATACAGCTTTTTCGTTTTTACCAATTGATTCAACATCTACTTCCGGACGATCAACAGGGAAAATTCCTGTTTCTTCAACGGCATTTGAGTATGCCTCTGGTAACATTAAATCAATAGCATCTTGATAAAGCGATTCAACGCCAAATTGCTTTTCAAAAAGACCTCTTGGCATTTTTCCTTTACGGAAGCCAGGTACGTTTACTTTTTGCACAACTTTTTTAAATGCTTTATCTAAAGCGTCGTTGACTTTATCTGCTTCAACTTCAAACGTTAAGACGCCTGTATTTTGTTCTGTCTTTTCCCAATTTGCAGACATAATATTTCCCTCCAACATGTAATTTCTACACTACTTTATCACGTTTTTGACAACCATTCCATTATAACATATCGAATGAATCTTTCAATGTCTTCCTTCTTATAAAATAAGGTTAGATGTATTTATGTTGTTTCTACTATAATAAAAACCCTCAAGCCTATGTATGAAACCACTCGTTTTGATTTTGAGCTTCTAGTAAAATGTCCTGCTCCAACGCTTCAATTTCATCTGAAGCAGAAAGAACATCAAATCGCTCACATTCATAACATTCCATCATTGTCGTTTCATCTGTTTCAAGGCCAAGTTGTTCCGCAGCAACTAAATGAAATGCACAGGCCCAAGCCTTTGGATTTTCTGGATTAAGTTCAAATGGATAAGTCATAAGCAAGTATGTATGGTGTAGTTGTTTTGCCATATGTAATAAAGTTGGATCTTCTTGTTCGAGCTGGTCTTCTAAAGCTTTTCTTATCGCCTGATCTACCTGTCTTTCACCTGGCTCTTCTAGCTCACTAGGGGTTACAATAACCACTTGATGATCTCGTTCATATCGTAATGGCTTACGGTCGCCCCATTCATGTAACAACTGTAACGCATATGTACGCATAAGAGGGTTCGTTTGTTTATTTAGTACGAAGCTCCTAATCTCATCCGTTAAATCGGTTAGTCCAAGCTTACGAACGGTTTGCAATGCATTCCATTTAGCTGGTTCGTTTGCTGCGTGAAGCCCTGCTTTTAATTCTAACATTGTTTCTTCTTGATTTTGTTTAGACACAGATGCTTCACTATACTCATTTGATTCACTCATTTGCCGACTGAAATGAAGCAGTTCATAGAAGGTTTCTGCATCCTTTGCAGGAATTTTATCTTCACTTAGTACAGCTTCTAGTAAGTGAACGACTTGATCGTAACGAGATAGTTGAACAAGTAATGACACATGTACTTGTAAGATTTCAAAGTAATGACCAATTCCTTCATTTAATAACTTTTCTGTCTCCATAACAGCTTCCTGCTGACGATTTAATTCAATTAAGCTTAGTACAGTCCCGAATCGCGCTTGCGGATCCCCTTGATCATAAGAAGAAGCTTCTGCAAAAAGCTGGTATGCCTTTTCTGCATGCTTTTGCTTTAATTCATTCATTCCTTCTTCGACCAAACGCTTTACTAAGCCAGGAAATAAAATGATCTTATCTTCTCCTTGCTTTTTATCTTTCAATTGTTATCGCCTGCCTTCTCTATATGCCTACTTTAACACGCCTTCACTCTCTAACAAAAGTTCCCCATGTTTTTATTCGTTATTCCTTCCCTAATCCCTTTCATTCAAAACATTAAAGAAGCTCCTTAGTCATACACTAAGGAGCTTAGATGAAAGAATTTCTGACAAAACGACTGTTTTCAAGTAGATATTGAATGGCTTTGGCTACTACTGACTCGTGTAGGAAGCTTCAAAATTTGTAATGTGCTCTTCTAGCTTCAGCGTTAAGTCAATTTCATCCCATCCATTAATAAGCATCTTTTTCCAATGAGGATCAATTTCGAATGAAGATTCGATACGATCACCGATAACTTTTTGCTCAAGCAGATCAACTGTTATGTGACTCTTCCCTTCATTCACTAGTGTCATCCATGTTTTTACTTCTTCATCAGATAGACGAATAGGTAGTAAGCCATTTTTCACGCAATTGTTGTAAAAAATATCGGCAAAGCTTGAAGCAATTACTACTTTAAAGCCGTAATCATATAACGCCCAAGGTGCGTGTTCTCTTGATGAACCACAGCCAAAGTTATCACCACTAATTAAGATACTTGCGCCTTTAGCAGATGGGTGATTTAATTCAAAATCTAGATTCTCTTTTCCTTCTGCTTCATAACGCCAATCATAAAACAAAAATTGTCCAAATCCAGTTCGTTCAATTCTTTTAAGAAACTGTTTCGGAATAATTTGATCGGTATCAACATTTACACGATCTAATACCGCTGCCTTGCCTCTATGAATGCGGATCGGGTTCACTTCGCATCACTCCTAACATCAAATGTTCGCACGTCGACAAAATGCCCGCTCACTGCAGCCGCAGCTGCCATTGCTGGACTCACTAGGTGTGTACGAGACCCTTTTCCTTGTCGCCCTTCAAAGTTACGGTTTGACGTTGATGCACACCGTTCCCCTTCCGGTACCCTGTCTGGATTCATACTAAGACACATACTACAGCCAGAACTGCGCCAATCAAAGCCTGCGTCTTTAAAGATTTGATCAAGTCCTTCTGCTTCAGCACGACGCTTTACTTTTTCCGACCCTGGCACAACAATCGCCGTTACATCTTGATGAACATGTCTGCCTTTTACGATGCGAGCAGCTGCTTCAAGATCGCTAAAACGGGAGTTCGTACAAGATCCGATAAAAACATGTTGGATGGAAATATCTGTTAGAGCCGTATTCGGCTCTAGCTCCATATAAGCAAGTGCCTGTGCAATGGCACGCTTTTCATTTTCTGAAGAAGCATATTGTGGATCTGGAACAAAAGAAGAAATAGGAGCTCCTTGGCCAGGATTTGTGCCCCACGTCACCATTGGCTCTATTTCACTTGCATCAATCGTAACCGTTCGATCGTATGTTGCATCAGCATCTGTGACTAGTGAGGACCAATATTCAACCAGCTCTTCAAATGCCTCACCCTCAGGAACACGACTTCTGCCTTTTAAATAGTCAAACGTTACGAGATCCGGGCTAATTAAACCTGCCTTTGCCCCTGCTTCGATAGACATATTGCATATCGTCATTCGCTCTTCCATTGTCATCCCACGAATAGCTTCACCAGTAAATTCAATGACGGAACCAGTGCCTACATTCACACCAAACTTTGAAATGATCGCAAGGATCACATCTTTTGCAGCAATGCCAGTACCTAATCTCCCTGTAATATGAACTTGTAACGTTTTCGGTTTTGACTGCCACACCGTTTGAGTAGCCAATACATGCTCGACTTCACTCGTGCCAATTCCAAATGCCAACGCTCCAAATGCACCATGAGTCGAGGTATGGCTATCTCCACAAACAATGACATGTCCAGGCTGCGTTAAACCAAGTTCTGGTCCAATTACGTGGACAATTCCGTTATCTGGATGCTCCAAATCAGCAATTTCAATACCAAATTCACGGCAATTATCTGCTAATGTTTCCATTTGTAAACGGGCAATTTGATCTTGTATATCGTAACGATTAAAAGTCGGTACATTATGGTCCATTGTTGCAAATGTACGCTCTGGTCTTCGCACCTTTCTATTTGCGATTCTTAAGCCTTCAAATGCCTGTGGTGACGTCACTTCATGAACCATATGCAAATCGACATAGAGCAAATCCGGCTGATTCGATTCTGATACGATCGTATGTTTCTCCCATATTTTTTCGATAATTGTTTTTCCCATACATGCTCCTCCTAAGAGTGAATTGCTACTTTTATTTCCTTAATGACTGCTTTCGTCATTTCTTCCGTCGAAATTGCATTGGCATTCGTTAAATCAGCTGTACGATATCCTTTTAACAACACTTGATTGATTGCTTGTTCAATACAATGTGCTTCTTCTAACAAACCGAAGCTATATCGTAGTAGCATCGCAGTCGATGCAATTGTCGCTAAGGGATTGGCTTGATTTAACCCAGCGATGTCTGGCGCTGATCCATGTACTGGCTCATATAAGCCAAAGGCCGTTCCGTTTAAACTAGCAGAAGGGAGCATTCCTAGCGAACCAGTAATCATTGACGCTTCATCACTTAAAATATCACCGAATAAATTTTCTGTTACAAGAACGTCAAATTGCTTTGGCTGGCGTATAAGCTGCATAGCAGCATTGTCTACAAGCATATGTTCCAGTGTTACCGACGGATAGTGAGTGGCTACTTCGTTTGCACATTCTCGCCACATTCTGCTGGACTCAAGAACATTCGCTTTGTCGACTGACGTTACGTGCTTTCCTCTAATTTCAGCAAACTGGAAAGCCCGATGTAATAAACGTTCAATCTCACTTTTTTTGTACACAAGCGTGTCAACAACACCCTCTTCACCATCAATCGTGCGACGCTCTCTTGGCTCTCCGAAATAAATACCACCTGTTAACTCTCGGACGATGAGAACGTCAACACCACTTACTACTTCTGGTTTTAAAGTGGATTCTTCTATTAAGGCATCAAGGGCTTGCACAGGTCGCAAATTCGCATAAAGATTTAATGCTTGTCGAATGGCAAGCAATCCTTTTTCTGGTCGAAGATGCGGTGGTTGCTGATCCCATTTCGGTCCCCCTACTGCGCCCAGTAAACAAGCATCAGATGATTGACAACGTTCAATTGTTTCGTCTGGGAGTGGAACACCCGTTGCATCAATGGCGGCTCCGCCTATTAAGCCCTCTTGGAATTCAAATTGGTGTCCATATAAATCCGCAATGACTTGGAGTACTGCTTTACCTGACTCGACAATTTCAGGACCAATACCATCACCAGGTAGTGTTGTAATTTTTTTTATCATTTTGTATCCTCCTACCCAACCGTAGATGGTTCTTTTTTTCGTTTTTCCTCATTTAACATACGATTTACAGCATGCAAATAGGCTTTAGCTGATGCTTCTAAAACGTCATGTGCGACACCTCGACCGGACTGGGACTGCTCCTCTTTAGACAGTTTTACGTGTACTTCAGCTAACGAATCCTCTCCTTCTGTTATGGATTGAATACGGTAGTCTGTTAAACGATATTCATAGTCTGTTAGCTTTGCTAGCGTATTATAAATCGCTTCTACACTTCCTGATCCTGTGCTCGCTTCAGTTATTTCTTTATCACCTGATTTAACTAGCTTTATTGTCGCTGTTGGTGTTTGATTTGTCCCATATGATACTTGTAACGCTTGGAGGCTGTATGTCTGAACTTGTTCGTCTTCCCCTTGGTCAATCATGAGTGCGTAGAGATCGTCTTCTGTAACAGTTTTCTTTTTGTCCGCCAGTGTTTTAAACGACTGAAACAACTGATTCAATTCATCTGCAGTGCCTTTAAAACCTAATTCTTTCATTTTTTCTTGAAACGCATGCCTTCCAGAATGCTTCCCTAAAGGATTTGAAGACGTTGCTCCAACTAGCTCTGGCGTAATAATCTCATATGTTTCTTTATGTTTTAACATTCCATCTTGGTGAATACCTGATTCATGCGCAAATGCATTTGAGCCGACAACTGCTTTATTTTTTGGAATTGGCATGGAAGTGTAGCGACTAACTAACGCACTCGTTCGTTTTAGTTCATTAAGCTGAATATTTGTACCCGTCTTATAGAAGTCTGAACGGATATGCAAACCAACCGCAATCTCTTCAAGGGAAGCATTACCTGCTCGTTCACCGATACCATTAATTGTACATTCTACCTGTCTTGCCCCTCCCTGAACGGCCGCAAGAGAATTCGCTACACCCATTCCAAGGTCATCATGATTATGAGTAGACAATATAGCCCGATCAATATTCGGAACGTTTTTAGTCATATATTCAAATAATTCGGATATTTCCTTTGGCATCCCATAGCCAACTGTGTCTGGTAGGTTAATCACAGACGCACCAGCATCGATGGTTGCTTCAATTATTCTAGCAAGAAATGTCCAATCAGACCGACTTGCATCTTCAGCAGAAAATTGAACGTAGGGGAATTTTTTTGCTGCATACTTTACACTCTCAACTGCTCGCTCCACAACCTGTTCTGGTGTAAGTTTTAATTTATATTGCATATGAATTGGTGATGTTGCTAGAAATACATGAATACGCGGTTCAGCACTTTGTTTTAGCGCTTCCCAACAAGCATCAATATCTTCTTTCTTTGATCGTGCTAACCCTGTTATAGACGAATTCTTTATTTGGGTTGCTATATCTTTTACAGATTGAAAATCACCTTGTGAGGAGGCTGGAAATCCAGCCTCAATGATATCTACTCCCAAACGCTCTAGTTGGAATGCAATGTCTAACTTTTCTTTATGGTTAAGGTTTATTCCTGGAGATTGTTCTCCATCCCGCAATGTTGTATCAAATATTTTAACCTTGCCCATGGTTAACGGCTCCTTTTTTTTGTTTTGATTGCTTAACAAATGGCATCATTTCGCGAAGTTCACGACCAACAACTTCCAATGGGTGATTTGCTTCAGCAGTATTAATAGCGTTATATTCTGGACGGTTTAACTTATTTTCAAGAATCCATCCTTTAGCAAACTTCCCTTTTTGAATGTCATCTAGGATCGCTTTCATTTCTTTTTTCGTCTCATCTGTTACAATACGCGGACCTGCTTGGAAGTCACCCCATTGAGCTGTATCCGAAATAGAATAACGCATGTACTCTAATCCGCCTTCATACATTAAATCAACAATTAATTTAAGTTCGTGGAGACATTCAAAATAGGCAATTTCTGGTTGATAGCCTGCTTCGACTAACGTTTCGAAACCAGCTTTCACTAACGCCGATGTCCCACCGCACAATACAGCTTGCTCTCCAAAAAGATCTGTTTCCGTTTCTTCTTTAAACGTCGTTTCCAACACACCTGCTCGGGCAGCTCCGATTTGTTTCGCGTATGCAAGAGCAATGTCTTTAGCTTCTCCAGTTGCATCCTGATAAACAGCGATTAAACCTGGTACACCAGCACCTTCTGTGAAAGTACGACGTACGAGATGCCCTGGTCCTTTTGGTGCAACAAGAAATACGTCTACATCACTTGGAGGCACGATTTGATTAAAGTGAATGTTAAATCCGTGTGCAAATACTAGTGCTTTTCCAGGTGTAAGTTCACTTTCAATAGAAGCTTTGTAAACTTCCGGTTGTTGTTCATCTGGAAGGAGAACCATGATTACTTCTGCTTTCTCCGCCGCTTCTTGAACAGGAAACACATTGAAACCATCTTCTTTTGCTTTTTCCCAAGATTTCCCTTGACGTAAACCAACAATTACATCGACGCCTGATTCTTTCAAATTTAAAGCATGCGCATGACCTTGTGATCCGTATCCAATAATTGCTACTGTCTTTCCAGTTAAAAATCCTTCGTTAACATCACCATTGTAATAAACTTTTGCCATCGTCAATCTCTCCCTTTTTTTAATAAATAAGTGTTAAACGCGACGTATCATGTTGTGATTTTACGCTGCGATTTATGGCTGTAACGCCTGTTCTTGCAATTTCTTGTATGCCATAGGACTTAATCAATTCAATAAATGCTTCGACCTTATCCGTGTGACCCGTTACTTGAAGGGTTAATGAATCTCTCCCTACATCGATGATTTGTGCTCGAAATGTCTCAGCAAGTGATCCAATTTCTGCCCGTTGTTCAGGTGTTGCGGCTATTTTGATTAAGGCTAGCTCTCTGGATACGGTTGCTTCTTCAGTAACATCTTTCACCTTTAAAACATCGACTTGCTTATGGAGCTGTTTCATTACTTGTTCAACATTTTCCATCGCATCAGCAACAACAACAAATGTCATTCTTGAAACAGTGGGGTTATCGGTGACACCAACAGTGATGCTATCAATATTGTATTGGCGTCTCGCAAATAAACCTGTAATTCGATTTAGTACCCCAGAACGATTCTGAACAAGGACGGTGATGGTTCGTTTCACAATGGCTCAACCCCTTCCATACAGTGATGACCTTGACCTGGACAAATCATGGGATAGACATTTTCTTCTTTTGCAACACAAACTTCCAGTAATACGGGACCTTGATGGTCAAATGTTTCTTTAATTGCATCTGATAAATCTGAACGCTTTTCAACCTTAATGGCTTTAATATCATAAGCTTCTGCCAATTTAGAGAAGTTAGGTTGAATAGGGAACAAAGAATGCGAATAACGTTCACCATGAAATAATTGTTGCCATTGTCGTACCATTCCGAGGGAAGCGTTATTCACAATGACTATTTTTACTGGGAGCTGCAATTCTTGCAGGATGGACATCTCTTGTAAGGTCATTTGAAATCCTGCATCACCTGTAATCGCGATAACTGGAAGTTTAGGCTCAGCGATTTGTGCACCGATTGCTGCTGGAAATCCAAACCCCATCGTGCCTAGTCCGCCACTAGTAATCCATCGATTCGGTTTATTGAATGAGAAATATTGAGCTGCCCACATTTGGTGCTGTCCCACATCGGTGGTAACAATAGCTTCTCCGCCTGTATGTTCATAAAGTCGCTCTATTAATTCTTGTGGTTTAATCACTTCTTTATCGAGCTTATACCATAATGGAAATTCTTTTTTCCAATGCTGCGTTTGTTCTCGCCATTGATCATGATGTGCATATGGATGAACATCGCCTTCCAATAAAAGTGTTAAGGCAGCTTTTGCGTCACCTACTACTGGAATTTCAGCAGGAATATTCTTTCCAATTTCAGCTGGGTCGATATCAATATGTGCAATTTTTGCATTGGGGGCAAAATGTTCTAATACACCCGTTAAACGATCATCAAAACGTGACCCAATATTCAAAAGAAAGTCTGCTTCATGCAAGGCCATATTTGCCGCATACGTGCCGTGCATGCCTCCCATTCCAAGATGATTTTCATTATTTCCCGGGTAAGACCCTAAACCAAGCAACGTTGATACAAGAGGAATGTTTGTTTTTTCAACAAAGGAAGTCAATTCCTCAGATGCTTGCGCGTGAAGCACTCCAGCTCCAGCAAGTAGAACCGGTTTCTTAGCTTCTTGGAACGATTCCAGAACCTTTCGAATTTGCTGCTTATTCGGTCTTGCATTCGGTTGATACCCTGGTAAATAAACTGGCTTGTCGTAGGTAAAAACCCCCATTTGCTGTGATATATCTTTTGGTAAGTCGATTAATACTGGGCCCGGTCGACCACTTTGAGCAATATGAAACGCTTCTTTAACCGTTTGTGACAATTCTTCAATGGAGCGAATTTGATAATTATGCTTTGTTATCGGCATGGTAATACCTAGCATATCTGCTTCTTGAAAAGCATCTGTACCAATTACTTTCGTGCCAACTTGACCAGTAATGACAACAAGAGGAAGTGAATCAATCATTGCATCCGCAATGCCCGTCACTACATTTGTTGCACCAGGCCCTGAAGTAACAATGCATACACCGGGCTTCCCTGTTACCCTTGCATAACCTTCTGCTGCGTGAATGGCACCTTGTTCATGCCTTGCTAAAATGTGATTGATCCCGAGCTTATATATTTCGTCGTACGTTGGAAGAATTGCCCCCCCTGGGTAGCCAAATATGACATCTACTTCTTCCTTCGCCAAAGACCTTAATAAAATTTCTGCTCCAGTACAAGGCGCATTCGTTTCTTTAGTCGTTTTGTTCTCGTCTTCTGTTTGTTCACTCGCATGTAGCATGCATTCTCTCTCCCTTCCCTCTTTTATATAAAAAAAGAAAGACCTTCTCAAACCCCATGTATGATTATCATACAAGGGGCGAGAAAGTCTCTCGCGGTACCACCCTTATTCACTAATAATAGAATTAGCCTCATTTTTTTGTTAACGAATGGTGGTTCAACCATCCGACAACTCCTACTTATTGTTCAGAGTCGTACTCAAAGGTGAGTTTCACATTTCCTTTACCACCGTTTTCCACCAACCAACGGCTCTCTGTAGATAAAATCAAATGCTACTTTCCTTCTCAACGTGTTGTGCTATTAAATTTTCATAATGCCGCCAGTATTTGCGGATGTCACAAGCTTTGAGTAGCGAGCGAGGTATCCTTTTTTCACTTTTGGTTCTGGCTCTACCCAACCATCTCGTCTTCGGGCTAATTCTTCTTCCGTTATATCCCAATCAATGGTTCGATCAATTAAATTAATTGTAATTCGATCTCCATCCTCTACAAAAGCAATTGGTCCACCCTCAGCAGCCTCTGGTGAGATATGTCCAATTGAAATGCCTCTCGAAGCACCTGAAAAACGGCCATCTGTCATTAAAGCGACTTTTGTGCCTAAGCCTCTTCCTTGTATCGCTGAAGTGGGTGCAAGCATTTCTGGCATTCCAGGACCACCTTTAGGACCTTCGTAACGAATGACGACAACGTGGCCTTCTCGTACTTTCCCTTTGTTGATTTGCTCTTGAGCTTCTTCTTGTGAGTTAAAACAAATCGCTTCCCCATCAAAAATTCTAATGGATGGGTCAACAGCACCTACTTTTATAACGGCCCCATCTGGAGCAATATTACCATAAAGAATTGATAAGCCACCTACAGGACTATATGCTGTTTCTTTCGTTCGAATGACATCGGTATTCGTAATTTCGGCATGAGCCACTGTGTCATAAAGAGACTTTCCTGTTATCGTTAGTCGATCTCCTTTGATAGCACCCATGTGAATTAATTCTTTGATAATGGAAGCGACACCTCCAGCTTTATGCACATCATCCATCGAGTAATCAGAAGCAGGACTAATTTTGCACAAATACGGAACTCGTTCCGCCACCTCGTTAATTCGAGTTAAGTCATATTCTATTTCTGCTTCATTGGCAATGGCCAATGTGTGTAACACAGTATTCGTCGATCCACCCATTGCCATATCGAGGGCAAATGCATCGTCAATGGTTTCTTCTGTGACAATATCTCGTGGTCGAATATCTTTTTCAATTAAATTCATTAGATGCTTTGCTGCATCTTTTATTAAATCATGTCTCCCTTGCGATGTAGCAACAAGTGTACCATTTCCTGGTAACGCAAGACCAAGCATTTCCATTAATGAATTCATGGAATTGGCTGTAAACATTCCAGAACAAGAGCCACACGTTGGGCAAGCTTGTTGTTCGATTTCTAGTAACTCTTCCCTTGTCATTTTTCCTGACGCAAATGCGCCCACGCCTTCAAATACGGAAACAAGAGATAAACTTTGTCCATCCTTTGTTCTTCCTGCCTCCATTGGGCCACCAGAAACAAAAACCGATGGAACATTCGTCCGTACAGATGCCATTAACATACCTGGCGTTATTTTGTCGCAATTTGGAATATAGAAAACACCGTCAAACCAATGTGCGTTAATTACTGTTTCTGCTGCGTCGCAAATAATTTCTCGACTTGGGAGTGAATACCTCATCCCAATATGCCCCATTGCGATTCCATCATCTACACCTATTGTATTAAATTCAAACGGAATCCCTCCGGCATCAATAATCGCTTGCTTCGCTACTTCTGCAAACTTATTTAGATGCATGTGCCCAGGAATGATATCAATATAGGAATTACAAACACCGATAAACGGCTTATCCATATCTTCCTCACTTACACCTGCTGCACGAAGAAGACTCCTATGAGGTGCGCGATCAATTCCTTTCTTGATCATGTCGCTTCTCACATCAATCTCCCCTTATTAAATCGTTATTTCTTGTGAATAAGAACATCCACCTGAGAAATACATCTGTTTTTTGTTTAACTATTATTGAAACTTACTATACGCGTCTTCAATTTTAAGGTCAACCTTTTTTTGAAAAGAAATTTAATCTTTCTGTCATTTGAATACGCTTACAGTCTCAAGGGATTAAGGATTCAACCCTAAAAAAATCTTTTTTGAAAAAGGCTATAAATTTCTGAAAAACGGGGATAGTAAAAAAAGGTGGTGATTTGATGCAAGCAAACTATAATAAGAGAAAAAACAAATTTGCTCCCTTATCCTTTCTAGTCAATCTATTTAAACCTGTAAACCGTCCTTCTCTCATTCTCGTTACCAATCATTGGAACGAATGCAAAAACGAGTCCCAACGACTACTTTGCCGCACGTTAAGAGAAAACGGCTTGTACGCTTCACCCGATTTTTTTGTAGGCAACATTCTTATTCATGTTGCATTGGTACCTTACCGAATTGCCTTCTTGAAAAAACAAGATACCATCCAAAGAAAGAAAATAATTCGCTCGTTACAGCGTAAAGGATGGACCGTTTATTTCATTTCTGATGAACAACTTAAAGAAGATGTAAACACTTTTTTATACACGTTTACTAAAGAGACTCAAAGCCTTAAAAACGCCTCCCCCCAATAAATATAGGCGTTTTTTTGTTTTGTCTTTCTCATAGTTCTCTACTCAAAGGAATACATTGTAAGAAGCTTTTGAAAGGAGCGTGCTATGCTATTTTTAAAAGATCATCCGAGCTTACAAGGATTTGAGATTGGCGCATTCTCGTATGGATCAACACTTGATATATTACATTTAGTTCCAGATGTGACATTAAAAATCGGGAATTACTGCTCATTTGCTGCAGGTGTAAGGATTCTTCTAGGTGCGGATCATCAAGTAGACTGGATTACCACTTACCCATTTAACGTTTTCTATCCTACTATATCAACAACAACTGAACACCCAACGAGTAAAGGTGATATTGTTGTTGGTAATGATGTTTGGGTAGCGAGCGGAGCTGTCCTTTTATCAGGCATTACGATCGGTGATGGCGCGATTATTGCTGCCAATGCCGTTGTCAGCAAAGATGTCCCACCCTACTGCATTGTAGGTGGAAACCCAGCAAAACCTATTAAATACAGGTTTACAGAGGAACAGCGAGATCAACTTTTACAAATAAAGTGGTGGAATTGGCCGGAGGATGAGGTCATTCAACTATCTCCTGTTTTGCAATCTGGTGATATCGACCAATTAGTCACTTATGCAAAAAAGCGATCGACGTGAAATGAGTGATATGAATCTAAAAAAAACAATTAGTTTTATTTGTTGTGTTACTAATGAGGCGTTGTTTAAGCGATGCTGCGCACATATCGAACAACTCTATATGCCTTCTGGCTATCAGAGTGAGATTGTACCCGTTCGCGGTGCTGTCAGTATGACCGCTGGTTACAATTCTGGTATGAATCAAGCAGTAGGACAATACAAAGTGTATTTACATCAAGATAGTTTTATTTTGAACCAATCTTTTCTATACGACCTGCTTTTTATATTTCAGAATAATAAAAACCTCGGCTTACTTGGTGTCATTGGCACTCGGAAATTGCCATTTCATGGGATGTGGTGGCTAAGTGACTATAAGTTTAAAGTCGGAAAAATTATCGAAGTTCGTGATACATTTAAGCAAACCATCTTTGTGGACACAACGTATATGTATGAAAAAGTTGCTTGTATCGATGGTCTTTTAATGGTGACACAGTATGACCTAACTTGGCCAGAGGAAGCCATTACAGGCTGGCATTTTTATGACACTGCCCAATCCTTGCAATATGCAAAAGAAGGATATGATGTTGGCGTAGCACATCAGTCAAGTCCTTGGGTCATTCACTATTGCGAATCCTCAACAATGAAAGGCTATTATGAAGCGTTACCAGCTTTTCAGCAGTGGCGGAAACAATTAACATAATCGTTGCAGTCGCTCATCAGCAGTTGATTCTACGTTTTATACTAGAAAAACCCTCTTACTTGGAAGAGGGTTTTCATTATGTACTAAATATAAGCGTCCCAGGAGAGATTCGAACTCCCGACCGACGGCTTAGAAGGCCGTTGCTCTATCCTGCTGAGCTACTGGGACAATGGAGCGGGTGATGGGAATCGAACCCACATCATCAGCTTGGAAGGCTGAGGTTTTACCACTAAACTACACCCGCATGGTTTCATTACTATCGCATGTCTCTAATCGTTCCAGCCTATTATGTAATGCTTCTAAACAGCGCCGCAAGAACTAATTGCGACGCTTATAAATATACACGATTAAAGTTAAAGTGTCAACTAGTAAACAGAAATTTGTTTACCCTTACTAGCTATATTTAGAAACGAGCTTGTAACTCTTCAATGGGACTTCCATTCATTGTGAAGTAGTCAATGCTTATTTTGTCTTCGGATAATTCAATCATGCAATACGAGCCTTTAAATGGACCTTTTGGTAATCGAAGACTACCTGGGTTAATGGTAATCACGTTATCAACTCTCTGTACTTTCGGAATGTGGGTATGACCATAAATCGCAATAGAGGCACCATTGTCTTGGGCTTTACGCACAAGCTCGCCCAAGGAGCTTTTTACACCTTCGTAATGTCCATGGGTCAATTGAATGCGATGCTTACCTAGATCAAGGATCTCTTCCGATGGAAAAGAAGCGAATACATCACAATTTCCTGCTACCGTTTTAACATCCATTAGGGCATTCGTATCCTCTGCTAATTCAGAATCTCCTGCATGAAGAATGAGGTCAACTTGACTTCTGAGAGGGTTTAAAAAGGAAACTAGTTCTTCTTCCCACCCATGTGTATCACTTAAAACAAGGATCTTCATGTTTATTCTCCTATCAAATAGTTGTTTAACTGCTCTATCGCTCTTGCACGATGACTAATTTCATTTTTTTCCTCAAGAGTTAACTGCGCCATCGTTTTAGTGGTTTGACCAACATAAAAAATAGGATCGTAGCCAAATCCATTCTCTCCTATTTGTTCATGGGAGATACAGCCTTCGCACTGCCCTTCAAAGAAAATGGTTTTCTTATCGGGACTGGCTAGAGCGATGGTACATACAAACCGGGCTGTTCGGTCTTGTTCAGCAACTCCTCTTAAATCTTCAAGTACTTTTTTGATATTAGCTTGATCGTTTTTCTCTTCGCCTGCATAACGAGCAGAAAATACCCCAGGTCTTCCATTTAGCGCGTCAATGACTAATCCAGAGTCATCGGCAACAACCGTTTCATTCAGCGCCTTTGACAGCACTTCAGCTTTTTTCTGTGCATTATCTTGAAATGTTTGGCCATCTTCTATAATGTCAGGAATGTGAGGATAATCTAAAAGTGACTTTACTTCATACATACCCTGAAATAGCTTTTTAAAATCTTCTACTTTCCCTTTATTCGCCGTTGCAATTAGTAGTTCTTTCATGGTCAGTTCCCTCTTTTCCTTAAGTAAGCTCACCAATAATGCTTTTCTGTGCTTCTATTAGCTGTTTTATGCCTTCTTCTGCGAGATCTAGCAACTCATTTAATTGTTCTCTACTAAAGACAGCTTCCTCTCCACTACCTTGTATCTCAACGAACGCTCCGTTACCAGTTTGTACAACGTTCATATCGACATCTGCCGTAGAATCTTCGCTGTAATCTAAGTCACACAAAGCTCCTTTACCTTGCACTATTCCAACAGACACAGCAGCAAGGTAGTCTTTAACAAGACGCTTTTCAGCACCCTCCGTCTTCTGTAACGCAAGTACCATTGCAACAAATGCACCTGTTATTGCAGCTGTCCGAGTACCACCATCAGCTTGAATTACGTCGCAATCAATCCAGATTGTTTTTTCACCAAGCTTGTCCAAATCAACAACTGCTCGCAAACACCTACCAATTAAACGCTGAATTTCCATTGTTCGTCCACTAAGCTTTCCTTTAGCTGCTTCTCGGATCGTTCGTTGTTCAGTCGCTCTTGGTAACATCGCATATTCAGCTGTGAGCCATCCCTTTTTTTGTCCTCGTAAAAAAGGAGGCACTTTATTTTCTATCGTTGCTGTACAAATCACCTTCGTTTCACCGACTGTAATAAGAACGGACCCTTCTGCGTGCTTTGTAAAATTCGGTACAATCTCAATTGGTCGAATTTGCTTATGGTTTCTGTCATTGTGTCTCATGTATGTTTACCCCTCTTCTTATCAAGAAGATTTTCTCTTTATCGTCGTATAGTATAACATAATAAAAAGAGCACCTGTAAGGACAGGTGCTCAATTCTTATAATGGATTTTTATTAATATGTGCGGGTCTTTGAATTGTCTCTACAGCTTCACCAGATTCAGAAAAGACATTCTCTTTACCATTGACGAGAATTGAAATTTTTTCTACATCGTTTCGTTCTGTTAAAGAGAGCGCAATAGACTCAATGATGGACTGCTCAATATAGGATTGGTCGCCAACCATCGTTTGAATGGCTTCATTAAAATCTAGAACGAGTTCTCCATCTTTAATTTCTGGATCGTTTAGCAACATCATATCGTCATTCATTTCTGTAAGCAGTGTTCGCATTTGTAAAGACGGACCGTCAATTAACTCATTTACAACAGTAGCAATCTCATTATCCGCATCCGCAACTCTTCGTGTCACCGGAACATAATAGGTTTCGTTTTCATGAGACCCTAAGAAATAAACGGTTACATCTTGACTATTTGTAAAGTCCACGACATTGCTATAGTCTAAATTTATACCGTCTTCACGACTGAAATTCCCAACGATAGGTGTTTCACTCATCGGTAACTGTTCTAACTCTACCCCATTGACTTCAATTTTCACTTCATCAACATCGTCAAATTGTGTTAATGTCCATGTTACAGCTTCAAACATGCCCTTCTCATCTGCCACATTGTATTCTTCGAACTCATTCGAAAAATTAGCAACAGCAATTTTATCTTCTTTTAAATGATTCACATCTACAGTAGTTCCAGCAGGTAAGACAGCTCTAAATCCACTTGGTAATACATCTTGAAGTGGACCATCAGCAACAAGATATTCTAACGATTGTTTCATAGTGCTATCTGTTTTAGGAAGTTCAATTGTTTGTGGTACGACCATACCATTACTATCGAACAAATAAAGTTGGCGCAGGTTTTGTGCTTCTGGATCTTGATCAGGAGTTGGCTCAGCATCTGCATCCTCGTCTTCATCTGTATTCTTATTTTCTTCCGCATCCTTGTCCTCTTCCGAACCTTCTTCCTCTGCTTCACTCAAGGAAGGATCCGTTTCTTCCGTTTCGTTTGTGTATGTGATTTCTGGATCATCTAAACTTACAGGTTCATCTGCTCCAGTTGAACACCCTACCGCTAATGTAAGTGTGACAATAAGTGGCGCACTGATTCCAATTAATTTCCGCATTGCTTTCCCTCCCAGAATGGTTGTACTTCCATGTATACGAGCCTACTATTTGGTTTAGACCAGCTTGTTCAAAGAAAATAAAAAAACGCTCTTTAAAGAGCGTTTTTTTTCAACCCATTTCTTAAAAAGCATCTACGAACGTACCGGAAGCTTCTCCCCTAATACGTCTAGGCGTTCTTGATGCTGTTCTGGTGAAAGCTGCTGTTCCTTAACATATAAATTTCTCGGATGCACACGACATTCAGGTGTACAGCCACGCAAATATTTATGTTCATTTGCTTCTGAAGCAAGAATCTGTTTATTGCATTCTGGGTTTGCACAATTTACATAACGTTCACAAGGCTCTCCATCAAAATAATCTTTTCCAATTACCTTCGGATCAACTTGATTAATCGGAACCGTTAATCGTTCATCAAAAACGTAGCACTGTCCATCCCATAATTCACCTTGTACTTCTGGATCTTTTCCGTATGTCACAATTCCACCATGAAGTTGAGATACATCCTCAAAGCCCTCTTGTTTTAACCATCCAGAAAATTTTTCACAGCGAATGCCGCCAGTACAGTATGTTAAAATCTTTTTGTCTTCAAATTGCTCTTTGTTTTCACGAATCCATTCTGGGAGATCTCTAAATGTTTTAATATCTGGTCGAACCGCACCTCGAAAATGACCGACATCGTATTCATAATCATTTCGAGCATCAATAACTACTGTATTCTCCTGCTGCATCGCGTCTTTCCACTCAGCAGGGGAAAGATACTTCCCTGTTACTTCAAGGGGATTAACGTCATCTTCATGCAATCGCAACGTTACAAGTTCTTCTCGTGGTCGTACGTGCATTTTCTTAAAGACATGTTTTTCTTCAAGATCCTCTTTAAACACAATACCTTTAAAGATCGGATTGGATTCAAGGGCTTGTTTGTACTGGTCGGTTTGCTCTTTTAAGCCAGATACCGTTCCATTAATTCCTTCAGTCGCAACAAGAATGCGCCCTTTCAAATCTAAGCTTTTACAAAACGCTAAATGATCAATCGCGAATTGCTCTGGATCTTCGATTGTTGTGTAATGATAGTACAACAATACGCGGTATTCTTTTTCCATGTTCACCTATCTCCTTATATTTGCAAGATACAATTTGCAGGTGGCATACCTCAATAATTACATCTGTGCTACTTTTATTCCACTCCATATTATACAAAAATATCATCAAATGTCTAGCGTGCAAAAAAAAGCTGTCCCGTCAAGGTTTAGAAGAAACCTTACAGGACAGCATCTACTGAATTTATTTATTCAACGCCGAAAAACGCTTCTGCTTTCTTTAAGTACTTTTCGTCTTCAGGTGCCATTTCATATTCCTCAACAATCGCATCTACAGGGCAGACACCTTGGCAAGCACCACAATCGATGCAAATGTCAGGGTTAATATAGTATTGATCTTCCCCTTCTTCAATACAATCTACAGGACAAACATCAACACATTCGCCCGCTTTTTCACCAATACATGGACTTAAAATTACAAAAGCCATTCTTTGTTACACTCCTTTGTATAAAACCGAAGCTTGTTTACTTCAAATTTTGTAGTTCATTATAGTACTAGCATACACTCGATTCCAAAAAACTTAAAGTATTTCACTCAAAATCTTTCCTTATTTATACCCTAACGCTCTAGTTTTAAACGATGGTCAAGTGTAATGGACTCGATTTTAGCAGACAACAGGTTAAACCGATCCTGGGCAAACGCTTTAAAAGGCTTTGCTTCACCTGTAGTAAAGAACCTGTGCTGAGGCATTTGGCCTGCTTTTCGGTTTAACGAGTGGTGAAACAGCACGCTACTTACTTCTCTAGCTGTTTCTTCTCCGGAAGAAATAACTGTCACATGAGAGGGTAGGTAGTGTTCAATGATAGGCTTTAGCAACGGATAGTGTGTACACCCTAAGATTAGTGTGTCATAAGTTCCATTTTGTAGCGGCTCAAGGGATTCTTTTACGATTAATTCTGCCTCTTCGCCTGCGATGATTCCCTGTTCTACGAGTGGAACGAATAGTGGACAGGCTAGACTTTCCACCTGAACGTCTTCACTTATGGATGAAAGAGCTAAAGAGTACGCTTGACTCTTTATTGTTCCAGTTGTTCCAATAACAGCAATCTGTTGATTATTTGTCACTTTCATAGCAGTAATCGCCCCTGGTTGAATAACACCAACTACAGGGATAGCTAACGTTTGTCTTGCTTCATGCAACACAACAGCCGTAGCAGTATTACAGGCAATAACAATCATTTTCACTTCAAATGTCAATAAATGGTCAATCATTTCCCACGTATAGCGTCGGACTTCTTCAACGGATCTCGGACCATAGGGGCAACGTTTTGAGTCGCCTACATAATAAATGGCCTCCTTTGGTAATTGACGCATCAATTCCGTAGCAACCGTTAATCCACCGTACCCCGAGTCGATAACACCGATCGGTTTATCCATAACGTTCTCTCCTCAATAAAACGAGCACTTTTACAAGATTATGAACGAATTTCTCGTTTTGTTTTCATTGTTTCTAACAACATGCTCAAATTTTCTTCGAGTATGTTAACTTGTTCACATGAGAAATCGTCAAGCATCTCAGCTAAATAGTGTTGACGCTTTTTTATCACTTCTAAAATAATCTCTTGCCCTTTAGTCTTTAAATGTATTCGTACGACACGTCGGTCGGATTCATCTTTAACCCTTGATACGAGCTCATTCTTTTCCATACGATCAATTAAATCAGTTGTGGTACTACAAGCGAGGTGCATGCGATCAGAAAGTTCACCTATGGTCATA
Source organism: Shouchella oshimensis (assembly GCF_002019765.1). Classification (GTDB taxonomy): domain Bacteria; phylum Bacillota; class Bacilli; order Bacillales; family Bacillaceae_D; genus Shouchella; species Shouchella oshimensis. Next base: position 1,407,461 of record NZ_KV917380.1, on the reverse strand, counting down.
TCACCATATTCATTGAGCCATTGGAGTGCGACAAATTGTGGTGGAGTAATAGGAAAATGCGTTAAAATCTCCCTTCCTTTTTGTCTCACTAAATCTGCTACTTTTCGTAGAGACTTTTCAATATCCTCAAACTGGCGATAAGATACCTCATACGTTTTTTCCAACCAAAACACCTCCGCATTTAATCAAAACCGTGCCTCTTTTGTTCTTATTGTACCTAACTATTTCCTATTCCTGCAACCGATACTTCTAACAATTTGAAGGCAGTTTTTGCTACATTCTCTAACTAGACTGTGCAACAACGTGTAACCAAAAAAATTGAGAGAATGCGTTATCATTCTCTCAACCTTTTTAAGCCTATAGCGCCGCTTACCGAACAATTTTTTTATTGGTAATGCTTCTTAACTAAGTTTTCTACTGCTTCAGATGTACTCTCAAGCAAAGCACTCTGAGCAAAAGCACTTAACTCTTCTTTAGAAAGCTTACTTAGCTGACTACGGGCTGGTAATACAGACGTCGCACTCATACTAAATTCATCTAATCCAAGACCTAGCAACAACGGAATGGCAATTTCATCCCCTGCCATTTCACCACACATACCAACCCATTTTCCTTCTGCATGGGCTGCCTTAATAACCATATCAATGAGCCTTAGCACAGCAGGGTGATAAGGTTGATAGAGATAGGACACACGTTCATTCATGCGATCCGCAGCCATTGTGTACTGAATTAAGTCATTTGTTCCAATACTAAAGAAATCAACTTCTTTCGCGAATTGTGGTGATGCTACAGCAGTGGAAGGGATTTCTACCATAATTCCTACTTCCAGTTCTTCTGATACTGTTACACCCTCTGCTTTTAGCTTTTCTTTCTCATCAGCTAAAATTTCTTTCGCTTCACGAAGCTCTTCGATTGTCGCAATCATCGGGAACATGATCTTTAAATTTCCGTATGCGCTAGCTCTTAAAAGCGCACGCAATTGATCACGAAACATGTCTTGTTTTTCTAAACAAAGACGAATCGCACGGAATCCTAAAAACGGATTCATTTCTTCTGGTAAATCAAGATACGGAAGCTCTTTGTCGCCACCAATGTCGAGTGTGCGAATAACAACAGGCTTTCCTTCCATTCGTTCAACCACTTCTTTATACGCTTCAAACTGCTCTTCTTCACTAGGAAGCTCTGTTCGTCCCATATAAAGAAACTCTGTACGATAAAGACCAATGCCTTCTGCCCCATTTGCAAGTACACCGTCTAAGTCTTGAGGAGTACCAATATTGGCTGCTAATTCAACATGAACACCGTCTTTTGTAACGGTTTTTTCGTTAACAAGCTTAGCCCACTCAGCTTTCTGCGCAGCAAATTGTTGTTGTTTTTGCTTATAAGTAGCGAGTTCGTCTTCTGATGGGTTAATTAAAACATCACCATCAATCCCATCAACGATAATCATATCGCCATTGGCAATGGTTTTCGTTGCTTGTTTTGTTCCAACCACTGCCGGAATTTCTAAAGAACGAGACATAATCGCAGAATGGGACGTACGGCCACCAATATCAGTTGCAAATCCTTTAATGACAGCTGGGTTTAATTGCGCCGTATCTGATGGCGTTAAATCATGGGCAATAATAACAGTATCTTCGGCGATTGCCGCTAATGATACCACTTGTATCCCCATTAAATGACCTAATACACGACGAGATACGTCGCGAATATCCGCAGCACGTTCTTGCATATATGCATTATCCATGTTTTCGAACATTGTAATAAACATATCCGCAACTTCGTTTAATGCATATTCAGCTGTAACACCATCGTCATTAATTTTTCCTTTTACAGAATCAATTAATTCAGGGTCGCTTAATACAAGTAAGTGGGCAGAAAAAATCTCAGCTTTGTCTTCGCCAAGTTCTTTTAATGCCTTTTGTTTGATTTCTTCTAGTTCTTTTGTAGATTGTGCTAACGCTTCCGTTAAACGTTCTACTTCTTTCTCTTTGTTCGATGCTTCTTTTTGCTTAACCGTAAAGTCTGGTTCTTCATGAACAAAAGCTTTAGCAATCGCGATTCCTGCAGAAGCAGCGATTCCTGTTAGTGTGTTACTCATTATTCTCCTAATCCCTCTTTTACAACTTCTTCAATTGCTGCTAGTGCTTCATCAGCGTCTGAACCTTCAGCTTTAATTGTTACATCAGCACCTTGGCCAACACCTAAAGACATTACGCCCATGATGGATTTTAAGTTAACAGACTTTCCTTTGTACTCTAATGTAATATCAGAAGAGAATTGACCTGCTTTGTTCACTAACTGTGTTGCTGGACGAGCGTGAATTCCTGTTTCCGCTGTAATTTTAAATGTTTTTTCTGGCATAATAAGTTCCTCTTTTCTATAGAATAATTTAGTTGTGTCCGATTTTTGATCTTTCTCAACCATACCCGGTATGAGAAATAACTAACATCTTGTTTCATTAAAAAATCTAAAACCTCATTCAAGCTAGATCTTTGTTTAAAACATCGTCATTATAGCATGCCCCATTTCCCCTTTCAACACAAAAGAATCCTTATTTCTTTGTATTTAGACCAAATCCGACAACAAATGCTCACAAGCATATTTCGACATCTTGTTTTAGAAGTTTTTTCATGAACGCTCACATCTTCCATTCTTCATACATATACTGTTTTGACTAAAGCCTTTCTGGTTACGATAGCCATCTCTTAGCCCGGCATGAAGGAGTGAACATATTGAAAGGAGCAGACTTCGGACCTAAACCCTTGCTTACAAAAAGGGAACGCGAAGTATTCGAACTACTTGTCCAAGATCAAACGACAAAAGAAATAGCGAATCATCTTTTTATTAGCGAAAAAACCGTTCGTAATCACATTTCGAACACAATGCAGAAATTGGGAGTAAAGGGGCGCTCTCAAGCAGTAATTGAGCTTATTCGACTTGGAGAAATTCAAATATAAAAAAAGCCTGCAAAGGGCTTTTTTTATGTGCGCATTTTTTCCTCAATAGATTTCTGAAAAGGTGATGCCTTCCCTGTCTTTCCATCAATTTGGACAAGTGAACCACGACCAAGCAAAACCGGTCGATCGTTTACTACACCTAGATAATGTAGATCCATTGACGATGTCCCCAGTCTATGTACTTTTACACCGACCTTCACTTGATCTCCATATTGGATTTGCGCAACATAATCACACTGCAAGTCTGCAGTAACAATCATTAACCCATTGTTTAACCATTCTTTCATTAGCCCCTTGTTTTCAAAAAAAGCTAAACGTGCTTGCTCAAAATAAATAAAGGCAACCGTATTATTAACATGGCCAAATGCATCTGTTTCCGAAAAACGGACGGAGATGTCTGTAAAGAAAGCAAATTCTTTTTTCCAGTCTTCTAAATTCTCAATATATCCTGGTAACCGCAAAAGTATCTCTCCTTTTGATAAAAAAAAGACTGCCTAAAAGACAGCCTTTTTCGAGTTTTAATAACTACCGAAGAAATTTTTAAACGATTGAAGCGCCGTTGCACGGTTCAATGAAGCAATAGATGTTGTCAACGGAATACCTTTTGGACATGACTGCACACAGTTTTGTGAGTTTCCACAGTTTAAAAGTCCCCCTTCATCCATTAATGCTTCAAGTCTTTCTTCTTTATTCATTTCGCCCGTTGGGTGGGCATTAAATAAACGAACTTGCGACAATGCTGCTGGCCCGATAAACTCTGACTTTGAGTTTACATTTGGACAAGACTCTAAGCAAACACCACACGTCATACATTTTGAAAGTTCATACGCCCACTGACGACGTTTTTCAGGCATTCTCGGCCCTGGACCTAAATCGTACGTCCCATCGACTGGAATCCACGCTTTTACTTTCTTTAGAGAGTCAAACATGCGGCTACGATCGACCATTAAATCTCGCACGATTGGGAAAGTACGCATTGGCTCTAGGCGTATCGGCTGTTCTAGTTTATCTATTAAAGCTGTACACGATTGTTGAGGCTTGCCGTTAATGACCATCGAACAGGCTCCACACACTTCTTCTAAACAGTTCATATCCCACGCTACAGGAGTTGTACGCTCACCTTTCGCGTTAACTGGGTTACGTCGAATTTCCATTAAGCAAGAGATGACATTAAGGTTTGGGCGATAAGGAAGTTTAAATTCTTCATCGTAAACACTACCGTCTGGACCGTCTTGTCTCGAAATAATTATCGAAATCATGTCACTCATTTCGCTTCAGCTCCTTTACTTTTTTGTGTATAGTCACGTTTCCGCGGTTTAATAAGTGACGTATCAACTTCTTCATATTCAAAATCAGGAGCTCCTGTTGCTGGATTATACCAAGCTTTTGTTGTTTTTAAGAACTCTTCATCGTTACGCTCAGGGAAATCTGGTTTGTAGTGAGCACCGCGACTTTCATTACGATTGTAAGCCCCAATTGTAATAACTCTTGCCAGATTTAACATTCCTTCTAACTGACGTGTAAAGGATGCTCCTTGATTTGACCAGCGAGATGTGTCGTTAATGTTAATGTTTTTAAAGCGCTCCATTAGTTCTTGAATCTTTTCATCGGTTTTTAAAAGCTTATCGTTGTAACGAACAACGGTAACGTTATCCGTCATCCATTCGCCCAACTCTTTATGAAGAACGTAAGCATTTTCTTTTCCGTCCATCTTTAGAATCGAATCAAACTTATCTTGTTCTTTTTTCACTTCTCCTTCAAATAATGAAGAAGATAAGTCTTCTGCTGCTTGATCTAATCCGTTAATATAGTCAAGTGCTTTTGGTCCTGCCACCATACCGCCGTAAATAGCAGATAGTAAGGAGTTTGCGCCTAAACGGTTTGCACCGTGCTGAGAGTAGTCACACTCACCAGCTGCGAATAGTCCAGGAATATTTGTCATTTGATCATAATCAACCCACATACCACCCATTGAATAGTGAACAGCAGGGAAAATTTTCATTGGTACTTTACGAGGATCATCACCCATGAATTTTTCATAGATTTCAATGATGCCACCTAATTTAATATCAAGTTCTTTCGGATCTTTGTGGGAAAGATCAAGGTACACCATGTTTTCCCCATTAATGCCAAGACCTTCATCAACACATACATGGAAGATCTCTCGTGTCGCTATATCACGAGGAACAAGATTGCCATAAGCCGGATATTTTTCTTCTAAGAAATACCATGGCTTTCCATCTTTATACGTCCAAACTCGTCCACCCTCACCACGTGCTGACTCACTCATTAAACGTAATTTGTCGTCTCCTGGAATCGCCGTTGGATGGATTTGAATAAATTCACCATTTGCGTAGGCTACGCCTTGCTCATACAACTTCGCTGCTGCATAGCCTGTATTGATCATGGAATTCGTCGATTTTCCGAAGATAATTCCTGGTCCACCTGTTGCCATAATGACAGCATCAGCTGGAAAACTTCTAATCTCGGCAGAATTTAATTCTTGTGCTGTTAAGCCACGACAAACACCGTCATCAATAATGGCCGATAAAAACTCCCAACCTTCGTATTTCGTTACGAGACCTTGTACTTCATATCGTCGAACTTGTTCATCTAATGCATATAGTAACTGCTGACCAGTTGTTGCACCAGCAAAGGCTGTTCGGTGATGCTGTGTTCCACCAAAACGACGAAAATCAAGCAATCCTTCTGGCGTTCTGTTAAACATGACGCCCATTCGGTCCATTAAATGGATAATCGATGGTGCTGCGTCTGCCATCGCTTGTACTGGAGGTTGGTTTGCTAAGAAATCCCCACCATAGACTGTATCATCGAAATGTAGTGCTGGAGAATCGCCTTCTCCTTTTGTATTTACCGCTCCGTTAATACCACCTTGGGCACAAACAGAGTGAGAACGTTTTACTGGTACAATCGAAAAAAGATCAACTGGAACCCCTTTTTCAGCGATTTTTATAGCAGCCATCAAGCCAGCTAAACCGCCGCCGACTACAGCTATTCTTCCTTTACTCATTTTCGTCCACTCCCTATACGTTGCAAGTCTTATTTACACAAATGCCAGAGCTGAAGCAACACCTACATATGTAAGTGCTATAAATACAACGATCGATACATACGTCATAATTTTTTGCGACTTAGGTGTTACGGTAATTCCCCACGATACCGCGAACGACCACAATCCATTTGCAAAATGAAAAGTTGCTGCGACGATACCCACTATATAAAATGCAAACATCCAATTGTTTTGCAAGATATTTGCCATCATTTCGTAATTTACTTCTTGACCTAACATAGCTTGGACTCTTGTATCCCAGACATGCCAAGCGATAAAGATTACTAAGAAAACGCCTGATACACGTTGTAACAAGAACATCCAGTTTCTAAAAAATCCATAACGGCTTGTGTTGCTTTTGCCTTTAAAAGCAATAAAAATGCCATAAACTGCGTGGAACATAATTGGTAAAAAGATAATAAAAATTTCAAGTGCATAGCGAAATGGAAGGCTTTCCATAAAGTGTGCAGCTTGGTTAAAAGCTTCTGGACCTCTTGTTGCAAAATGATTAATAACAAAGTGTTGAATTAAAAAAATACCAATAGGAATAACTCCTAATAACGAATGCAGTCTTCGATTAAAGTACTCTAAATTACTCGGCATACACGTTCCCTCCACATATGTTTTCCAGTTCCTTACCCCTTTTAGAAATGAATGACAATTTCTATCTCTTTCGTATACATGTACCTCCCGCTCCATTTCTTGCCTATTCACAAAAATTCAACAAAACTATGAAACAAACAGAACACTTTCATTTTACTCCTAGGGGTTTTTTGAGTCAAGAAAACGGATTCAATTCTTATTGATTTAAAAGGGTTTAGAATCTTCTGTCTGATCGATCTTTTAAAAAGGCTGACAAATGATTCAAAGAACTGTACTATAGAAGGAGCAATTTTTTTTGAAACAATGGGGTGCTGTAATGAGTGAAACAAACCATCAATTAAAAGGCTACGAATTAATCCGAAACGACGTGCTTCAACTTGTTTTAGGCAAGGAGCATGATCACTTATTGTATTGGGTTGGAAAATCGTTAGCGCGAAAGTATAAGCTAGAACAAATAGAAGAACTACATACGTTTTTTAAACAAGTGTATTGGGGAGACCTCTCCTTAATTAAGCAAAAGAAAAATGAGTGGCACTATGAGTTAAGCGGAGAATGGATGACGAAAGACGATGAACGGTCGTACCAATTAGAAGCAGGATTTCTAGCTGAGACGCTTGAAACCCAGTTTGCGGTTGCAACAGCTGCCACCTACACAAAAAAAGGCAAGGCAATTCGTCTTACCGTTCACTTTGATCATAAAGACTCCGTAGCCATATAAGCTAGAAAAAAACTGCAGTTTACTTCTCTGACTGCAGTTTTTCATATAGTTGCTTTGCCACGTTTCTAGGCACATATTCTGCTAATTGATCTACACTCGCTTCCCGCATTTTTTTCATTGAACCAAATGCCTTTAAAAGTGTGCGCTTTCGTTTCTCCCCTACACCCGTTATGTCGTCAAGTGCAGATTGGAAAAAACTCTTTGAACGGGTTTGGCGATGGAATGTGATTGCAAATCGATGTACTTCATCTTGGATTCGCTGTAGTAAGTAGAACTCATGGCTATCTCGCTTTAAAGTCACTACTTGAGGTGGGCTACCAATGAGGAGCTGTGACGTTTTGTGCGTCGCGTCTTTTGCCAGACCACAAACAGGGATCGACAGCCCTAACTCATCTTCTACAACTTCTTTTGCTGCTGTAATTTGACCACTGCCTCCATCAATTACGATTAAATCGGGTAATGGGGCTTCTTCCTTTAGTAGCCGTACATAACGCCTCCGCACTACTTCTCGCATAGAACCATAATCATCAGGTCCTGCTACTGTCTTAATTTTATACTTTCGATAATGCTTTCGTGCCGGTTTGCCATCAATAAAAGTCACCATTGCAGATACCGGGTCTACTCCTTGAATATTGGAGTTATCAAACGCTTCAATACGGTAAGGTGTTGAAATACCCATTGCTTCTCCTAGACGTTCAACGGCTTTAATCGTTCGTTCTTCGTCTCGCTCAATTAATGAAAACTTCTCCTTTAGTGCAATTGCCGCATTTTCTTCCGCTAGGTCAAGAAGAGATTTCTTCTGTCCTCTTTTCGGTTGGCTAACTTTTACTTTTAAGAGTTCTGTTAATAATTCTGCATCCACATGCTCAGAAACAAATAGTTCTTTCGGTTTAATATGGTTCTTTTCTAAATAAAACTGTGCAATGAAGGAGAGCAGCTCCTCAGATGCTTCTTGATAAATCGGAAACATGGCAACATCTCGCTCAATTAATCGCCCTTGTCGCACAAAAAAGACTTGGACACACATCCAGCCCTTATCATAAGAAAACCCAAATACATCTCGATCGGTTTGATCTGAAAAGGACATTTTTTGCTTTTCCATCACTTTATCCATTTGAATCAGCGTATCTCTCAATTCTTGCGCACGTTCAAAGTCCAGTTTTTCAGCCGCTTCTGTCATTTTTGCTTGAAGACTTTCTTTTATCTCAGTGTGACCGTATTTTAAAAAGCGGGTTATTTCTTGAACCATTTCTTGATTCTGTTTATCAGTTACGTCATACACACATGGAGCTAAACATTGACCGATGTGATAGTACAAGCAAACGCTATCTGGCATCTTTCGGCACTTACGTAAAGGATACAAACGATCTAACAGCTTTTTAGTATCAGAAGCAGCCCCTGCATTTGGATAGGGTCCAAAGTACTTTCCGCCATCTTTTTTTACTTGGCGAGTAATCACAAGGCGTGGATGTTTTTCATTGGTAATTTTAATATAAGGAAAGCTTTTGTCATCTTTTAACAGGACATTGTATTTAGGGTCATGCTTTTTTATTAATGTTAATTCAAGGATTAACGCTTCAATATTGCTCGAAGTAACGATGTATTCAAAATCATGAATCTCCGTAACTAAGCGCTGTGTCTTTGTATCATGACTGCCAGTAAAATAAGAGCGCACACGGTTCTTAAGTACTTTCGCTTTTCCTACATAGATTATCGTTCCTTGCTTATCTTTCATTAAGTAACAACCAGGCTTATCAGGAAGTAGCGGAAGTTTATTTTGAATGGCATCATTCATAAATTGGCCTCCTATGTGTAAAAAAACCGCCTTCCTTTTAAAAAGAAGGCGGATCGTCTTACATTTGTTTGTTAAGAAGTTCAGCTAGCGCTTCTTTTGGTTGGAAGCCAACAGCTTTATCAACGACTTCTCCATCTTTCAGAACAAGTAAAGTCGGGATACTCATAACACCAAATTTACCAGCTGTTTCTTGGTTTTCATCAACGTCAACTTTAACGATTTTTGCTTTGTCGCCAAGGTCTCCATCTAACTCTTCAAGAACTGGTGCAATCATTTTACAAGGTCCACACCAAGGTGCCCAAAAATCAACGAGTACAACACCGTCTTTTGTTTCTTCAGTAAAGTTTTGATCAGTTGCATTTACAATTGCCATTTTTAAAAATCCCCTTTCCATTACAACGTACTTTAAGTATAACACTTCCATTTGAAGCAAGAAAATAATTTGCTCTACCATGTAGAGTGCCCACTGTTGATTTATGATAAACGATAAAGTTATAAAAGAAAAGCCACTTGCTCAAGCAAATGGCTTTCAAACTTAATTGGTCACTAATACATTACGTAATTCTTCTGTTAGTAGCGGTACAATCTCAAACAAGTCTCCAACGATCCCATAGTCAGCCACTTCAAAAATAGGTGCTTCCGGATCTTTATTAATGGCAACAATGACTTTTGAGTTTGACATGCCGGCCAAATGTTGAATCGCTCCAGATAGACCAATAGCAAAGTACAAATCAGGTGTTACCACTTTGCCTGTTTGCCCAATTTGCAGTGAATAATCACAGTATTCCGCATCACATGCACCTCGTGAAGCTCCAATTGCACCACCAAGGAGTTCAGCTAATTCTTCTAACGGTTTAAAGCCATCAGCACTTTTAACCCCTCGTCCTCCTGCTACAATGACATTTGCTTCAGATAGATCGACCCCACCTGTCGCTTTCTTAACAACTTCTTTCACAATGGTGCATAAGTCACGAATATCAACCGCTACTGTCTCCACATCACCTGTTTTCGTTTCATCTTTTTCCGGTGCCACAATATTGTTCGGACGGATTGTCACAATCATTTTCTCGCTTTGCGTTGTTCGTTTTTCAAATGCTTTACCGGAATATATCGGTCTTGTGAAGTGTAAGCCCTCAATGGCAACAACATCTGAGAATAAGGCAGCGTCCATTTTCACAGCCAATCGTGGTGATACGTCTTTCCCGATAGACGTATGACCAAGAACCACTGCGTCAGGGTTTTCTTTATCGAACACTTGTAAAAATGCTTGTTTAAACCCATCCGTTGTGTAATGCTTCAGTGCGTCATTCTCTACTCCGATTACGCGGTCTGCTCCATATGCAAACAACGTTTTCGCCAGATCGCTCACAGTATCGCCAGCTAAAACAGCTACGATTTCCCCTCCATCAGCAATTTGCTTTGCTGCTCCAATGGATTCAAACGATACATTTCTTAACTCACCATTTTTCGCCTCTGCAAGAACAAGTGTTTTTCTACTCATGATGAAGCCTCCTTTTATATCACTTTCGCTTCTGATCGTAATAATGAAACAAGTTCTTTTACTTGTTCGCTTGGTTCACCTTCTAATTTCTTACCAGCTTGTTTCTCAGGTGGTAAATACACTTCACTAACAGACGTTTTTGCTTCAACATCCTCTTCTTCCACCTCTAAATCATCAAGGTCAAGTGTTTCTAAAGGCTTCTTCTTCGCTTTCATAATCCCTGGCAAAGAAGGGTAGCGAGGCTCATTCAGGCCTTGCTGAGCCGTTACGAGCAAAGGCAGCTGTGCTTCTACTTTTTCTTCGTCTCCTTCCACATCACGAACAATAGATGCGGTTTGACCATCAATAGAAAGACTTGTAATCGTTGTCACTTGTGAAATATCTAATAGTTCTGCAAGTCTTGGACCAACTTGACCCGATCCACCATCAACAGCTACATTTCCAGCTAGTATAATATCAAAATCCTGCTCTTTGAAATACGCATGCAGCAACGATGCTGTTGTATAAGGGTCACTCTCTTCAACCTCTTCCCTGTCTAAGAGCACCGCTTTATCTGCCCCCATTGCTAGCGCAGTGCGAAGCTGTTTCTCCGCATCTTCTTCGCCAACGGTTACGACGGTTACCTCACCACCATGGACTTCTCGTAGAACGAGCGCTTCTTCTACAGCGTATTCATCGTATGGATTAATAATAAATTCTGCACCATCTTCTTGAACTTTTCCATTTGTTATTGAAATTTTTTCCTCTGTGTCAAACGTACGCTTTAAAATAACAAAAATATTCATCTATGAACCCTCCTCTATTAATTCCCTTTAAATACAGGCTTTCTCTTTTCTAAAAATGCTTGAACGCCTTCATGTCGATCTTCTTGTTTAAACACATCTCCAAAAGCGGCACGTTCTTTCTCTAATCCTACTTCTAGCTTGCTGTCGCTAAACTCCACTAATTCTAACGTTTTTTGAACGGTGAGAGGGCTTTTTCCTGCAATGACCGTTGCCATTGAACGCGCTGCTGAAAGAACGTCTTCTTCAGGTAAGACATGATTAATTAGCCCAACTAAATACCCTTCTTCTGCTGTCATTGGTTCACTTGTAAGCATCAGTTCTATTGCCTTAGCTTTTCCTATGAGTTTAGGCAATCGCTGTGTTCCACCAAACCCAGGTATGAGGCCAAGATTTAGTTCGGGTAATCCGAGCTTTGTTCCTTTTGCAGCCAGTCGTATATGACAAGCTAATGCAAGCTCTAAGCCACCACCTAACGCCGCACCATGAATAGCAGCAATAACTGGTTTAGGGGATTGCTCAATTTTCGTAAACGTTTCTTGTCCAATTTGACCTAGTTGTGCAAACTCCTGTTCATTTTTCACTTCTGTAAATTCTTTAATATCCGCACCAGCGGCGAAGAAGCGTCCTTCACCATGAAGAACCACTGCCTTAATCTCATTGTCTTTGTATACGTTTTCAAAAATCTCGTTTAACTCAGCCATTACGCCACGTGAAAGCGCATTGGCTGGTGGTCGAGTTAGTGTCACAATGGCTACACCTTCTTCAACCTGCCACATAACATGCTCCATTCTCTCTAACCCCTCTCCTTTTTACCGGTTAAGCCATGAAGTAACATTTCTTGTACCGTGTTTGTTTGGTTTGTTAACGAAAATTTTCCTTCGGACATGACCCAGTTTGAAACCACTTCATCAAGCGTTCCAAAAATCATTTGCCTCGCCAATAAAGGATCCAAATCGACATGAAACGTGCCACTTTTTTTCCCCTCTTGTACTATTTCGTCTATTAAGAGAAGATATCCTTTTAAAACTTGATTTATTCTTTGCCTCAATTCTACTTTAGACTGACGTAACTCTAATTGAGTAACAACAGCAAGGTGATAATCCCTCTCCAATTGAGCAAAATGAGACGAAATTAACACGTTTAATTTATCTTCAATGGTTTTCTCTTGTTTAATTTTCAGGTTGCTTGTTTCAACGAAAGAACCCATTTTTTCTTGAAATAAGGAGATTAATATATCTTCTTTGTTTTTAAAATATAAGTAAATGGTTCCATCTGCCACTCCAGCTTCTTTTGCAATCTTAGACACTTGAGCTTGATGAAACCCATGCTTCGCTATGACTAATACTGCTGCATCAATTATTTTATCGAATTTTTGACCTTTACGTTTACTCACTACAATCTCTCCTTACCACAATCATGAATGAGTATTCATTCATATTGATATTATAGTAAATGGGAGGATAATTGTCAAATAAGAAACTGGTTTCTTTGCCTGCATAGCAAAGAAACCTTTTGTTCTAAGCTTGCTTTTTTTCGTGGGCATCTCTCTTTGTTCGTTCTTCATCTAATAATACTCTTTTCAATATTTTACCTGTTAATGTAGCAGGCAATTCCTCTCTAAATTCATAGTACTTAGGAAGTTTAAAGGCAGCCATTCGTTTTGCGCAATAGCTCTTTAACTCTTCTTCCGTAACGGAAGAACCCTCTTTTAATACAACAAATGCTTTTACAGTTTCACCACGATATTCGTCTGGTACACCGATTACAGCAGCTTGCACAATTGCTTCGTGCTCATATAATACTTCTTCAATTTCACGAGGGTAAATATTATAGCCACTTGCAATAATTAATTCTTTTTTCCGATCCACTATATAGACGTAGCCTTCCTCATCCATTCGGCCCATGTCACCACTTTTAAACCAGTCACCATGAAACGTTTGACTCGTATCTTCAGGACGGTTCCAATAGCCTGACATCACTTGGGGACCTTTTATAAACACTTCCCCAATTTCTCCTATTTCTGCAGGTCCGTCACGTTCTAATGAGAAAATCATCACATCTGTATCTGGCCAAGGAATGCCTACACTTCCTGGCTTCCGCTTATCCCATATAGGATTGGCACATGCCACTGGAGAAGTTTCCGTTAAACCGTATCCTTCTACAATTCGACCATTTGTCAACTTTTCAAACTTCTGCTGAACTTCTAATGGAAGAGCAGCCGCGCCACTAATACATGCATTAACAGACGTTAAATCATATTCAGTAATATCTTCTTGCTTACAGAGCGCAATATACATCGTTGGTGCACCTGGAAATAGCGTTATTTTCTGCTTTTCAATTGTTTTTAGTACGTCTTTCGGGTTAAACCGTGGCAAAAGAACCATTGTTTGTGCCTTCAATACGGCGACATTCATAACGGTTGTCATACCATACACGTGAAAAAATGGCATCACACCGAGTACACGTTCTTTCGCGGGTTTAGCTTTATAGAGCCATGCATCACACTGTTGAGCATTCACAACAAGATTATAATGGGTGAGGATAACGCCTTTCGCTAGTCCGGTAGTTCCCCCAGTATATTGCAATAAAGCAACATCTGTGCTAGTGACTTCAACATCCGGCTGCTGAAGACTTCCCTCTTTAACGAGTTTCGTAAACCGTAATATCCGATCTGAGTATTCCACTTTCACTTTAGGAATACCTTGCTTTTTCTGTACAAGTGGAAAAAGCATGCCTTTTGGAAATGGTAAGTAATCGGGAATACTTGTAACGATAATCAGTTCAAGTGGTGTTTGCTCCATTACCTTTTGTACTCGAGGTAAGACTGAGTCCAGACAAACAATTAGTTTCGCTCCTGAATCAGATAACTGATGCTGGAGTTCTCGTTCCACATACAGAGGGTTTGTTTGAACAACAATTCCACCTGTCATTAAAATGCCGTAATAACTGATGATTGACTGTGGAGAGTTTGGCAACATAATTGCTACTCGGTCCCCTTTTTTCACCCCCAATTTAATCAGCTGATTTGCAAAAGAAACGGCTTGATTATGCAAATCCTCATAAGTGATTGATTTTCCTAAAAAATGAACAGCCTCGTGTTCAGGATACGCCTTGGCAGATTCAGTGAAAAAATGTTGCAACGGAAGCTCATCATAATGCATGGATCCCTCTACAGTTTTCGGATAGTGCTTCGTCCATCTTTTTTCAACGATCTCCATCGTTCCCCTCCTCATTCAGGCTCCTCACAATAGAAATGTATTCTCCTCATTTCCATTGTATTGTAATCGCTTACAGTTTCCAATTGTTTTTTCTTATTTTTTCAAAAAAATATGTGTTCTAAAAGAATTTCACTCTAGAAATCAGCCTTTACCCTAGCTCCGCTTGTCCATTAAAAAAGAAACGAACAATGTCCGTTTCTTTACGCTTTTGAGCACGTTACGCATATATGAACAAAAATAGAATTCCTGCTAGCGCAAAAATAGCACAGCAAATATACAATATGCGAATTAACAGTTTCATGGTTTTCCCCTACCCTTTTATTCCTGCTGAAATAACGAAAGACAATCCAATTGACAGAAGGAGAGATACTAGACCAACCGCTCGATTATCATTGCCTATTTCTTCGTCTACATTAAAACCCGGTGTTAAAAATTCAAAAATAAAATAGCTAAATAATAGAAGTACAAAGCCAAAGCTCCCCCACATGAGCATCATAAGCAACGATTCAGATTGATGAATGACGTTGGCAAATATATTCGCCACGCCAAACATCTTCCCACCAGTAGCCATTGCTACAGCGACGTTGCCTTGCTTAATTTCTTCCCAGTTATTGTACTTTGTGACTGTTTCAAAAATGGCCAGAAAAACAATGAGCATTAATATCGTTACACTATAATTTGCGATTGTTTGAATCCATTCGTTTGATAATAAGCGCTCCATCTCTATAGCCTCCTATTTCAATTCCACAACCGTATTGCCAAGTCCACCTTCATTCATTCCACCATCACGAGAAGATTTAATTCGTGGATGACTAGCAACAAATTGTTTTACACCTTTTCTTAGTGCCCCAGTGCCTTTTCCATGTATGATGGAGACTTGGTGGTAACCAGCAAGAAGCGCATCATCAATATATTTTTCAATTCGATTCATCGCATCATCATAGCGGACACCACGTAGGTCTAGCTCCGCCTTTACATGAGCATCATTCCCACGAATGGTTGTAATTGCTTTTTGAGGCTCTAAAGACTTTGCTTGTTCCAGCACTTGTATATCATCAATGGCAACGGTCATTTTCATAATACCAAGTTGAACTTGAAATTCCTTGTCCGTAACCTTTTTTACAACAGTACCTTTTTGATTAAAGCTGATGACTTTTACCTCATCGCCAGCTTTTGGAATACGTTTCGCTTTTTCCGCCGTTTTCTTCACTTGTTTTTGCTTTTTATTGAGCTTTGGCACAGCTTGATCCAACTGTTTTCGTGCATCAATAAGCTGGTGTTCCTTAACTTGATAGCCGGCTTTTTGCAAATCTCTTAGCTCAGAGATGATCACTTCAGCTTCTTCTTTCGCATCAGCCACTGCTTTTGCTGCTTTTGCCTCTGCTTCTTCCATTATTTTTTCTTTCATTCGTTCAAATTCGTCGAGTTTTGCTTCTAATTCAGTTCGAAGCTTGTCTGCTTCAAGCCGTACTTGTTGTGCTTGACTCCATTCTTGTTCAGTCGATTTACGACTATCTTCTAAAGAAGAAATCATATTTTCCACTTGTGTCGAATTGCTATCAATCTGTAGTTTCGCGTCCGCAATAATGTCTTCTGCAAGGCCTAAACGTCTCGAAATCGCAAAGGCGTTGCTTCGTCCAGGTACACCAACGAGCAATCGGTAAGTCGGTCGAAGGGTTTCTACATCAAATTCAACGCTAGCGTTAATCGCACCATCCCGGTTAAACGCGTACCCTTTTAATTCACTATAATGCGTTGTTGCTGCTGCCAAAGCTCCTTTCTTGTAAACAAAATCAAGAATGGCAATGGCAAGTGCTGCGCCTTCCGTTGGATCGGTTCCTGCTCCTAACTCATCAAAAAGCACAAGACTATTTGCATTCATTTTCTCTAAAATCGAAACAATGTTCTTCATATGAGATGAAAAGGTACTTAAGCTTTGCTCAATAGACTGCTCATCCCCAATATCTGCAAATACATGCTCGAATACAGCTAATTCTGTTTTTTCATCAGCAGGCACATGGAGTCCTGATTGAGCCATCACCGTTAGCAGACCAATTGTTTTAAGGGTAACCGTTTTACCACCTGTATTCGGTCCTGTTATAACGAGAGAACGAACTTGATTTCCCATAGCGATATCACTTGGAACAACGTCTTCACTTGGCAATAAAGGGTGTCTCGCTTGTTTTAAATCAATGACCCCTTGATTGTTTAAAATGGGTTTTACCCCTTTAATCGACTTTGCATAGTAGCCTTTCGCCGAAATAAAATCCATATCCGCTAATGTCTCTACATTGACTAGTAATTGTGCTTCTTCTTCAGCTACTTTTGATGACAGTTCCGTCAAAATACGTTCGATCTCTCTTCTTTCTTTCGCTTTCGCTTCTGTTAACTGATTATTTAACATGACGATTGATGCAGGTTCAATAAACAGCGTCGCTCCCGATGAAGATTGATCATGAACAATTCCGCCAAAACTTCCTCGATATTCTTGCTTAACCGGAACAACATAGCGGTCGCTACGAATCGTTACAATAGCGTCAGATAACATTTTTCTCGTAGTGCTTCCTCTAGTGAGGGATTCGAGTTTAGACTTAATTGTCGATTCATAACTACGCATTTGATGACGAATCGTACGTAATGCTTGACTCGCTTGATCTAAAACAGTCCCATAATCGTCAATACAGCTTTTGATCTCCCTTTCAAGTGGTGACAATGGTTCGAGGACTTGTATTCGTTCTTGCAACAACGGAATACCAATATTCCCCTCATCAATAATCTCTTCAAAAAAATACTTAAGTTGTTTACTTCCGTAAAGAGTTGAAGCAATTTCTGTGAGTTCACTTGCAGAAAGTACCCCTCCAATTGCTGCTCGCTTTACATGGGCTTTTATATCACTAATTCCACCTAATGGAACATGGCCTTTTAGGCGAATAATATTACTTATTTCAGCCGTTTCGTTTTGTACTAATTGTACGTCCTCTAAATCGATCAAAGGCTTCAATGCTTGTACACGCTGTTTTCCTAAGCTTGATGCCACAAACCCAATCAACTGCGCTTTCATTTTATCGTATTCTAACACTCGGAGTACGTGCTCCATTAGTAAAGCCTCCTGTCCTGCTTGTTCGTATTTAACCATGCAGTCAATTTTTCCGTTGACCATGTATTCATAATTGTATCATGAGGTACTTTCGCTTTTGTTGCTTGTCCATACCCATAAACAACATCATCTAGCATCTCTATCCGATGAGCATCGGAATTGATTGCAAGAGGTGCCCCAACTTCAACCGCCCGCTTTAGCCACATTAATTCTAAGTCGAGACGGTTTGGATTCGCATTTAGTTCCAAGACAGTGCCTGTCTCTTTTGCCCATTGAATAAGCTGTTCCACATCTACTTGATAACCTGCCCGCTTTCCGATTAAACGTCCGGTAGGATGCGCAATCATGTCGACGTGAGGATTAAACATCGCTTGCTTCAATCGTTTCATAATAGCGGATTTACTCTGTGAAAAAGAAGAGTGAATAGACGCAATGACAAAATCAATAGATGCTAGCACGTCATCTTCATAGTCGAGACTGCCATCTGGCAAAATGTCCATCTCAATCCCAGTAAAAATTAAAAAATCCGTATGGCGTTCATTCCAATCCCGAATCGCTTGATGCTGTGCTTTTAACCGTTCAACTGAAAGTCCATTTGCCACTTTTAAATAGTGTGAATGATCCGTAATGGCAATATGACGGTAGCCCTTTTCTTTTGCAGCTTCGACCATTTCTTCAATTGACTGAGCTCCATCACTCCATGTCGTATGCATGTGTAGGTCGGACTGCACTACATAGGGCTTATATGGTTTTTCAATTGGATATCTATCAACCTCTGTACCATCTTCTCGTGCTTCAGGAGGAATATAGGCAGTATGAAAATGGTGAAAAAAAGCAGTCTCGTTAGGAAATGTGAGGATTTCGCCGGTTTCAAGTACCTCTACACCATACTCATTTATTTTTTCACCTTGTTGTTTGGCTAACTGCCTCATCCGAACATTATGGTCTTTAGAGCCTGTAAAGTGGTGCAAAGCAGTGGCGAAAGCCTCATCTGTCACAATGCGGAAATCGACAGACACAGTATGAGGGTTTCCTTTTATGTTCAACGAAACTTTTGTATCACCTTTTGAAATAATATCGGTTCGATCCTGTAAATCAAGAAGGCGCTGTTTCACTTCAGCCGGTTGATCGGTGGCAATAATGTAATCTAAATCTTTTACGGTTTCACTTAACCGTCTTAAACTCCCTGCTCTTGAAAAACGGATGACTTCTGACCATTCGCTTAATTGACTTTCTACCTTTTTCGCTATAGGCAAAACAGCCGCTAGGGGAAATCTGTCAGGTCGTTCATTCCACGACTCAATCGCTTGAATCATTTTCTCTTCAGATTTAGCTCCAAACCCTTCAAGTGATTGAATTGTCTTCGATTTAGCTGCTTCTAGCAACCCCTCTTTACTTTCAATCCCTAACTCTCGATACAAGCGCCCTACTTTTTTGCCACCTAAACCTGGTATTTCGATAAGTTCTATTAAGCTGGCAGGTAGACTTTCTTGTAGCTCGCGCAACACTGTTGACTGCCCTGTGTCCTTTAACTCTAAAATAACTTCTGAAGTAGCTTTCCCAATTCCAGCAAGTTGCTGTGGTTTATCAATCTCTTGCAAAGGTCGTTCATCCTTCTCCAAAGCTTGTGCCGCTTTTCGATAGGCAGAAATTTTGAATGTATTTTCCCCTTTAATTTCTAAATAACGTGCAATTTCTTCAATGGTTTGAATGACTTGTTTTTTATCCAACTTCTAACACTCCTTTACAAAAAAAAGCTCGCTATGCGCGAGCAATCATTAAAATGAAGGTCTTACCCATAATTCACTTAACCAGTCTGATAAATAAGGTGTATGATTAATCATTAGATCGGCCAAAACGGATGATTGAAGCGCCTCTTGAACGCTCCCTACTGGGATAACGGTTGCGACGAATAACAAAACAAATAGGAGCAAATAAATCTCTAGAAAACCTAATACGCCTCCTAAAAGTCTGTTTACCGTTTTTAATATCGGCAAATGAGAAACAAAATCTAACATCGATCCGATAATATGCAGAATAATTTTTGTCACAAAAAAGAGAATCGCAAACGCGATGGCTGAATAATACACGCTTTCTGCATCGAACGATTGAATAATCATGCCAATGGCGCCATCACCAGAAAAATCCGGATACGGAATGTATAGTCGTATCGTATTTGCTAATGGCTCATAATACCGCCATGCAATAAAGATTGCTACAAAAAAGCTTACTAAATGAATGAGTTGCAAAATAAACCCTCGGCGTCTTCCAATAAAGAAACCAAAGAGCAATAATACAAGGATGATTAAACTGAGCATCTTACTCTCCTTCAATGTCTCGTTTTAATTTTAAATAGTCATCCGCAATATTTAATGCAGTGAGTACGGACAATTTCGTTGTATCTAAATATGGATTTCTTTTTTTTAGTTCGTCCATTTTATCGTCTATATATTTGGCAACCGTTTTGACATGGGCAGCATGTTCTTCACTTACCACATTGTACGTTTGACCTTGAATACGGACTGTCGTCCTCGTTTTATTATCGTCATTTTCCACGAGAGAACCTCCATACCGTTAAGGCATTAGTTGAAACTAATCTTCATCATACCATGTTAGACTTAAATTGGAAACTGCTAAATAGCTGACTCCCAACGCTGGCGCAGTTTTTCCATTCTTTCACATAAATTCCCCTTTAAGTAGATGCGCTGTTCCTTTTCTTTGTCCAGTACAAGAGAATTTTTACACATGCAATAGTGTCAAATCAAAAAAGAGCTTTTCCATTTATCACTAAAAGTGACTTATTGGAAAAGCTCATCATTTAAGCAAACAAGGGGGGATTTTTCTTACGAACGTAATGTCGCTTGATACGTAGCTGTTAAAGCTTGCAACACTTGTTCATGCTGCTCTTGCACTTCTTCATCAGTTAACGTGCGTTCGTTATGACGATACGTTAACGAGAAAGCAACTGACTTTTTACCGTCTTCTAAATGCTCACCTTCATATAAATCAAATAGGTTAACTTGCTTAAGTAAACTACCACCTGCTTCTTCAATAACGGTTGTTAGGTCGGCAACAGGGATGTGCTGATCTACTACAAGAGCAATGTCCCGTCCAATTGATGGAAATTTAGGTACACCTTGGTACAGAACCATTTGATTAGCCTGGTTGAAAAGCGGCTCTATTGTTAATTCAAACGCATATGATTCATCAAGGTGCCATTCATCCTCAAGAGCAGGGTGTACTTGTCCTATTATTCCAATTGGCTCACCCTTTAACAGGATCGTTGCGGTACGACCAGGATGAAAATCCGCTTGTTCTGTTTGCTTGAAAGTCACGTCTGCTGTTAAACCAAGTGAAGCAAATAGTTGCTCAACCATGCCTTTCAACAAGAAGAAATCACTTTGTTTTTTCTCGCCTTGCCACATGTGATTTAAATAGGTACCACTAATAAGACCTGCAACGCGTTCTTCTTCTCGAGGTAATACCGTTAATCTTTCTTCCGTTGTTAAAAAGACGGAACCTAGTTCATAAATAAATAGGTCTTGATTACGATGATTACGGTTATGGGCGGCGATATCATATAAATGTGGCAACAAACTCGTCCGCATAACACTGCGTTCTTCACTCATCGGCTTGTCAATTCGTATCGGTCGATAGACATCCTCTACAAAACGTGTTGCTTTTGCAGGACTTGTTAAAGAGTAGCTGATGACATCTGCCAATCCAGCTGCGCTTAGAACACTACGAATTTGAGAGCGAACAAGCTGTTTTGGTGACCGTTTCCCTTGGGTTGTTGTACCAATGGGTAAAGTAGAAGGAATGTTATCATACCCGTGTATGCGAGCGACTTCTTCATAGAGGTCTTGTTTTATCACAAGATCCTTTCGACGCTCAGGGATGGTGACAACGAGATCATGGTCTACTTTTTCACATGGAAGCTGTAAGCGTCCCATGATGTTAGCCACCTCTGATATAGTTAAACCCGTTCCTAAACGATGATTCATTTGCTCCAAGTTAAGAGAGATCGTTGTTTCTTTTTTCACACGATGATCAACGGTTACATCACCATTTAACACTTGACCGCCAGCTAAGTCTTGAATCAAGTATGCAGCTCTTCTCGCTGCTTCTCCAATCCTGCTCTCATTGACTCCCTTTTCAAATCGAGCACTTGCATCGCTTCTAAGATTCATTAATTTAGATGACTTCCGAACAAGTGCAGGCGCAAATGATGCCGCTTCAAGAACAATCGTAGTTGTAGAATCTGTCACTTCTGAATCCAATCCACCCATTACCCCTGCTAGAGCAACAGGCTCTTTACCATTCGTAATAACGAGTTGCTCTTCGCTTAATGTCCGCTCAATTCCATCTAATGTAGTGAATGATTCGTCGTTGTACGCGCGTCGAACATGAATTTCTCCTGTTCCAAGAGCATGAAAGTCGAAAGCATGTAATGGTTGACCATATTCAAGTAATACATAGTTTGTCACGTCAACAACATTGCTTATCGGACGAATTCCTGCTGCCATTAGTCGATTTTGCAACCAAGCAGGGGAAGGTCCAACTTGAACATTTTTTATGACTAATGCTTGATAAAATGGTGTATCTTGAGCATGATCGACTTGAACGCTTATATGTTCTTCAGCCATTTCCTTAATTTCTCTCACTTTTGCTTTTGGCAATTTAACAGGACGATCATACAAAGCCGCTAATTCATAGGCGACACCAATCATATGCATACAGTCTGAGCGATTTGCTGTAAGGTCTAGTTCGAGCACTCGGTCATTCAATGCCATAATGGTAAGCACATCATCTCCAGGGTTTACTGCTGCATCTTCAGAAAAAACATAAATCCCTTCTGCATAGCGCTTTGGAACAAGCTTCCCCTCAATTCCAAGTTCTTGTAAAGAGCAAATCATTCCTTGAGAAAGTTGCCCTCGTAATTTTGCCTTTTTGATCTTTACATTACCAGGTAAGCGTGCTCCAACTTTCGCAACAGCTACATATTGACCAGCATCAACGTTTGGGGCCCCGCACACAATTTGAACCGGTTCTTCTTCACCAATATCTACTTGACAGACATTTAACTTATCTGCGTCTGGATGTTGCTCTATTGCTTTTACATAACCAACAACGATGTTGGTTGCGCCATTGTTTCGATTATGAATAAAATCAATTTCGATTCCACTCCGCGTCATCTTCTCCGCAATTTCTTCTGGCGTAATATCGTCTATTTCAATGTAGTGTTGTAACCATTCGTATGAAACTAACATTTATTTTTTCTCCCCTCACTTTGTATGAAACTGTTGTAGGAACCGGTGATCATTTGTATAAAACTGACGAATATCATCAATGTCATACTTTAACATTGCTAAGCGCTCAACACCCATTCCAAAAGCAAATCCACTGTATTCATTTGGATCAAACCCACTCATCTCAAGTACACGCGGATGAACCATCCCTGCGCCTAATACTTCAATCCACCCAGATTGCTTACACACTCGACAGCCCTGTCCTTTACAAATCCCGCAAGACACATCAATTTCCACTGACGGCTCTGTAAAAGGGAAAAAGCTTGGTCGTAAACGAATATCGCGGTCTTGTCCAAAAAATTGTTTAGCAAAGAGTTCAAGTACACCTTTTAAATCACTCATACGAACGTCTTTATCTACATAAAGCCCTTCAGCTTGCATAAATTGATGAGAGTGTGTGGCGTCATCATCATCACGTCTAAAAACTTTCCCTGGTGCAATTACTTTAACTGGCCCTTTCCCTTTATGGGCTTCGATTGTTCGTGCTTGTACGGGAGATGTCTGCGTTCGAAGTAGTGTGTCCTCTGTTATATAGAAAGAGTC
Source organism: Shouchella oshimensis (assembly GCF_002019765.1). Lineage (GTDB taxonomy): Bacteria > Bacillota > Bacilli > Bacillales > Bacillaceae_D > Shouchella > Shouchella oshimensis. Next base: position 1,383,862 of record NZ_KV917380.1, on the reverse strand, counting down.
TTGCATGTCACGAGCAGGATGATCTTTCGGTAAGTTTAATGCTTCAAAATTGTAATAGTCCGTTTCAATCTCAGGACCTTCACCAACTGAAAAGCCCATTCCCAAAAAGATTTCTTCAATTTCGCGAACGACTTGATTTAGTGGATGCGTTGTTCCTTGTTTCGGTTTGCGTCCAGGCAGCGTCACGTCAATTGTCTCTGCTTTTAACTTCTGTTCAAGAGCAGATGCAGCCATTACCTCCATTTTTTCATCAATAGCTGCTTTAATATCGTCACGAACGACATTAGCCAGTGCGCCAATAACTGGACGCTCTTCAGCAGATAGCTTACCCATCCCACGTAACACTTCCGTAATTGGACCTTTTTTTCCTAAATAAGCGACGCGTACGTCTTGTAATTCTTTCTCTGATTGAGCTGCTGTTACTTTAGCTAGCGCTTCTTGCTTTAATCCTTCTAATTGTTCTCGCATCTTATAGCCTCCCTTAGCATTCAAGAAAACAACAAAAAGAGCCTCCATCCCCTGGAAAGGGACGAAAGCTCGCGGTACCACCCTTAGTTCACATACGTAAAAACGTTGACTTCATTCACTATAACGGCTCTTAACCGGTATCCTCTTTTAAGAGGACAGCTCCAGAGTGAATTCAGCCCTGCCGTTCCTTAAAGTTGCTTCCAGTCTAGACAACTTCTCCCTATAAGGTGGTCATGAACGTACTACTCTCTATCATTGCTTTTATTATTATTTTATTGTCTTCTATTATAATCAACTTATCTTTAATGTGCAAGGCTACCCTTGTAAAGAAAAAAGCAAAATGCCTGTTGCAATTCCTACGTTAAGTGACTCCGAATCATGATTGATTGGAATATAGACGTTTTCGGTGGTTTGAGCAAGTAAAGAGGGCTGTACGCCTTCTCCTTCATTCCCTACAAGTAGTGCAAAAGCTGGATAGGTTTGACCTCTGTTTATTGGAGAAGCGTTTGTTAAAGCGGTGCCTATGACAGGTACAGCTTCCTCCTTAAACATTTCTACCCATTGATGAAGATCACCTGTGTAAATGGGCAAGTGAAACAAAGCACCTTGGGTCGAGCGAATGACTTTATCGTTATATAAATCCACTGTTCCTTTTCCTAGAATGACGCCTGACGCATGTAGGGCAAGTGCCGTACGTATAATCGTACCAACATTTCCTGGATCTTGAACGCCATCAAGCAATACGTATATTCCGTCTAAAGACGTCGGTTGCTTCATTATTCTTTTTTGGCAAACAGCGATGATACCTGGCGGTGTTTCGGTCATTGATAATTCGGCCATAACCGCTTGTGTAACATAGTAAATTGAACCAGAGAAATTCGCCACATACTCTTTGCGAGTTGTAATAATTGTCTCAATCACAACAGATGCGGCAAGTGCCTCGTCAACTAAATGATCACCTTCTATAAGGAAGGAACCAGTCTGCTCTCTCCCTTTTTTCGTGTGTAACTTTTTCCATGCTTTTACCCGTTCATTTTTCGTTGATTCAATTGTCTTCAACTGTCTAGCCTCTCTTTTTTACTGTTCTTCCTAAAAGAATAGCTTGTTTTATACATAATTTCTACCCTTTTAAAGCCATACTATAGAGGATTCATTTAACCTAGGGGGTAATCGCATGGGATTTAACTTACGTGGTGCTATTATGTCTAATATTCAAGGATCAAGTCAAGAAGACGTTGAAGCAACGATTTTAGACGCTATACAAAGCGGAGAAGAAAAGATGCTTCCTGGTCTCGGCGTTCTCTTTGAAGTGTACTGGCAGCAAGCAGATGAATCAACAAAAGATCAACTTTGCGCTGATATTAGCAAAGGCTTAAACTAAAAAAAGCGAGCGATTCCGCTCGCTTTTTTTGTGTATAAGACTACTTGTCTTTTTCACGACATAGACATAAAGCATGTCTATTTTATTGAGGTGTACCTTTTGTTATTTCGATGGTTCTTTTCCATACTTGCAATTCTATTATTGTGCTACGGTATATCGTTTATGTTTCACCACCCGATGGAAACATATGGGTTCCGCGGATTTCGCTTTTTCTTATTTATTCTCCATCTTTGCATCTTCTTATATGGCATTGATTTAATTCGTAATCATCCCAAGTGACGTTACTGGATATAAACAACATTAATTAGAATAAATAACACAACAACGCTTAACCCGATTAGAACCCACGGCGCCAATTTCCACTTTCCCTTTTCTCCTTTTCCAAGGGAAGCCAAACTAAAGCCAACACTTGCAAATAAGACGAGTAAGGCAATGGAGCCGAGGGCATTGGTTACCCATGAAGGAAAAGCTGTCGCAAATCCGGTTAGCAGAAACACTGCAAATACGCCTAGCATCATTGAAGAAATGACCGTTAACACAAAAGACCACTTTCCGTATCGATTCATTTGCTAACCCCTTTTACTTATGAACCAAACGTTAACTGTTTTACTGTGTCTGCGTCTAATTTTTTTATCACTTCCACTAACAGCTTCACTGTGTTTTCATAGTCATCTCGATGTAAAATACCTGCATGAGTGTGGATGTATCGCGTCGCAACCGTAATAGACAGTGCTGGTACACCATTCGCTGTTAAGTGAATCGAGCCAGAATCGGTACCTCCACCCGCGATGGAATCATATTGATACGGTATTTGATTTTCATCTGCTGTTTGTATAACAATATCTCGAAGGTCTTTATGAGGAATCATCGATGCATCAAACAAAATAATTTGTGGACCTTTACCTAGGGTACCTTCGCCTTTCGTTCCAGGTGTATCAGCTCCTATCCCTACATCAACACCAAATCCAATATCAGGTTGAACAGCATGAGCGCTTGTCTTTGCTCCTCGTAATCCTACCTCCTCTTGAACAGTACCCACACCATAAACAACATTAGGGTGCTCTTGACCTTGTAACTGCTTTAAGACGTCAATCGCGATTGCGCAGCCGATGCGGTTATCCCAAGCCTTTGCCATTAATAGCTTTTCGTTTTTCATTACAGTAAATTCGCAAACAGGTACAACAGCATCTCCAGGCATAATTCCAAATTCAGCTGCTTCTTCTTTGGAGCTTGCCCCAACGTCTATAAACATGTCTTTTATATCAACAGGTTTTTTTCGAGCCTCTGGTGACAAAACATGAGGTGGTTTAGAGCCAATGACACCTGCAACATTTCCTTTTTTCGTCATAATGGTCACTCGTTGCGCAAGCATAACTTGCCCCCACCAGCCACCAATCGTTTGAAAACGGAGGAAACCTTTATCGTCAATTGTCGTCACCATAAAGCCAATTTCATCTAAATGGCCAGCAATCATAATTTTTGGACCTGCTTCATTGCCCACTTTCTTCGCAATCAAACTTCCTATGTGATCTGTTTCGATTGAATCCGCATATGGAGAGATGTATGATTTCATTACATCCCTAGCTTCTTTCTCAAAGCCAGAAATTCCGTTAGCATCTGTTAAATCTTTTAGCATTTGTAATTGTTGATCCAAATTAAGCACTCCCTCTTTGCGCAATACCGTTAGTATAACGAAATTTCTTTTTTTCAACAAACGTTTAGTAGACAAGTTGTTCGGGAAACTTTATAACTAATTATTGAAACCTTCCTTTTCCATCTTACGTAGTATGACTAGTAAGGGATCTATTTTGAAAGGAGCTGTCCTCCATGCTTGTTATTCTATTCCGCATTCTCATTATTTTAACCATAATTGTCATTGCTTATAGCCTCATTAAATATATAATAAAGCCTGAGAGGAAGCTGACAAAGGCACAGGAAAAGAGAGAATTTTATTTCCTTGATGAAGAAGAAAATGTCCGAAAAAATTTTTTTATTACGTATAAGGGCTTATTGTTTGAAGGGGAGAAATATTTAGAGGCTACAGCTGATTCCTTTGACATTACACGTATTCATATGCACTTGGATCAGCATTCTTTAAAGGGATTTCGCTATGAAGATTTTCATTTTTTAGAAGAAGAAATTCGAATTCGCTATCCGAAAGCTACAATAGAATGGTCAAAACCAGTTAAAGAGTTCATGAAATCATCATCAACTAGCGCTCAACCTACTACGTAAGCAACAAGAAAGCCAGCATACTCTTTTTTGAGTAAGCTGGCGTTTATTATTACTCGGCTTTCTTCAATCCAATGTTAGCGCGAACCTTTACTTCAGAATATTTTTGTTCATTCCGTTCTTTAGATAAATAGGTTCCAATAATGCCTCCTAAGAAGCCAATTGGGACTGATATAATTGCTGGATTCGTTAAATCAATTAACGGATCACCGACTATAAACGCAGTGCCATCAGCTTTTATGACGTTCGGACTAACAGCAACTAAGAACAACGCAGACAGTAGACCTGATAGCATAGCCGTAATAGCTCCTGCTGTGTTAAAACGCTTCCAATAGATTGTGTATACAATGACTGGGAGGTTCGCACTTGCCGCCACACAGAATGCTAGCGCAACTAAAAAAGCAACATTCATATTTTGCGCGAATAGGGCAAGTATAATTGACAAGATCGCAACTGTGACAGAAGCTAGTCGTGCTGCTACTACTTCTTGTTTTGGTGTTGCTTTACCCTTTTTAATAATCTGTCCATACACATCATGGGCAAATGCAGATGCTCCTGACAAAACCAGACCAGCAACAACGGCAAGAATGGTCGCAAACGCAACAGCTGCTACAAACGACATGAATAGTTCTCCACCAAGTTCCTCAGCTAATAATGGGGCAGCCATATTCCCAGCTGGATTTGCTTCCATAATAGCATCCGAACCAACAAAAGCAGCCGCACCAAAGCCTAAGAAGATCGTCAATAAATAGAAAATCCCAACAATCCACGTCGCTGTTACAACAGAACTTCTTGCTGTCTTCGCATCTCTTACTGTAAAGAAACGCATGAGAATATGTGGAAGCCCTGCTGTACCGAGCACTAATGCAAGCATTAAGGAAATGGAATCAATTGGTGCTCTTCCTTGGCCACCTGGATTTAAGAACCCTTCTCCTTCCATTGAACTGACCGTTGAGAACATCTCAGCAATATTAAAGTTAAATTGAAACAGCACCATAATAGAAATAAGAACTGTAGCAATCATAAGCAATGCAGCTTTGACAATTTGAACCCAGCTCGTTGCCGTCATTCCTCCAAAAAGTACATACGTTGTCATCATCACGCCGACTAATAAAACAGCCCATGTATAAGGGATATTGAAAAGAAGTTGTATAAGTGCACCGGCCCCTACAAGTTGCGCAATCATATAAAAAATGACAATGGTAATCGTACTTCCAGCGGCGACACCTCGAACTTTTCGAGCATCGAATCGAGAATGAATCATATCCGCTAGCGTATATTTTCCTAGGTTACGCAACGGCTCAGCAACAATAAACATAACGACGAGGTACGCAACTAGATAACCAATACTATAAAAGAAACCATCAAATCCAAAAAGGGCTATTGCGCCTGCTATCCCTAAAAAGGAAGCCGCAGATAAATAATCCCCAGCAATGGCTAAGCCATTTTGCCAACCTGTAAGCCCACCTCCTGCTGTATAAAATTCACTTGCTGTTTTTGTCCGCTTTGCAGCAAAATACGTAATAACAAGAGTTAAGGCAACGATAGCTAAAAACAGTGTAATGACGGCTGGGTTCATAGACTAGCCCTCTCTTTCCGCTCACTTTCTTCAATTACCTCTTCAGCGAGTTTATCGAATTTAGCCGCTTTTCGTACGTAGAGGGTACACAAAGTCCAAGTCATGATAAATTGTGCTATAGCTAACACCCAAGCCCACGTAATATCGCCATAGACCTGTCCATTTAATACGTCTGTATAAACGGCAAGTATTGGTAACGAAAAGTAAAACATCATAAAAAAGATGATGGAAGGAACTAAAAAGCCTTTTTTCTCTTTCATCAGACGTTTAAATGACGGGCTCTTCTCCATTTTCTCATAGTATGAATCCTGATTTTTTCTCACGCCGACTCCTCCTTTATGAATCACTATTCATTAGTAAATCGATTTTCCTCCTTAAACAAATCAGAATATACTTAGTTTATGTAAACGCTATCAATAAGTCAATTATTAATTTTCTAAAAATAAAAATTACGTTCTCTCATTCCACGCTTTCTATCCATCTATCGACCTCTAAAAAAAGAAAATCCCTTTACTTTTGAGGTAAAGGGGCGTCAATGTCATTTGGCTGATACGCGTCGGTAGGCTTTTTAGGACGAATAATAAACATAAATAAAGCTAGGAATAAAGAAAACACGATTAAGCCAGGTAGTGGTAACTCATGGATTAATCCACCGAATGCAGTATAGACAATAGCTGGTGAAATATTCATCACTGCTGATTGTTTAACATAATCACGATAATGCTTAGACTCTTCCATTACATAAAAGGAAAGAGCATGGAAGTGAACAAATGGCATAATACGCAAAAGAAGTAGTTGCCAAATCGTTAAACTTGCTTTCGAGCCGAGCAATTTTTCTTTAACCATTTTTAGCTTGTTATACACTTTTGGAAAACGCTCAATGAGCCAATAAAACGTTAGGCTCACTCCCATTAATCCAACATATGAAAAAATCATTCCGTAGAAAAGTCCAAATACATAACCACCAGCTAGCGTTACAAGCAAAACAGGTAGAAACAACACTGGACGTAAAATATGAAGAACAATAAATAATACCGGTGCCAACCAGCCAGCAGCTTCAATATAGGCGAGTGCGTCTGTAAGTAAGCCGTCCATCGTCATGCCTCCTTATTACCATGTATATGTTACAACGATGTGTAAATGAACAACCCTACAGCTAGTTGCAAAACAACAATTGCCGGTATTCCATATTTAAATGAGGGCTTCCTTGTCTTATGGCGAAAACTATACATACCTGCTAGTAAGCCGACACTACCACCAATTATAGCAAATAAAAATAGACTCTTTTCCGGTATTCTACTTCTTTGATGGCGTGCATTGTGCTTATCCATACCCATTACAATAAAAGTAAAAACCGAAAGCAAACTAAGATAAACAAGCATTGATTATCTTCTCCTATATACTTTAAAAAAGTACAGCCAAATGGCTGTACTTTATATTAGTTATTTAAGCTAGCTTTTGCTTGGTCAGCTAATTGAGCAAATGCTTTTTCATCATTTACAGCAAGTTCTGCAAGCATTTTACGGTTTACGTTAATTTCAGCAAGCTTTAATCCGTGCATTAAACGGCTGTAAGAAAGACCATTTATACGAGCAGCTGCATTAATACGTGTAATCCAAAGCTTACGGAAATCACGCTTTTTCTGACGACGGTCACGGTAAGCATACTGAAGTGATTTCATTACTTGTCCTTGAGCGGACTTGAATAACGTATGTTTAGAACCGTAATATCCTTTAGCTAGTTTTAAAATCTTTTTACGACGACGACGAGCGACATATCCACCTTTTACTCTTGGCATCGCAAATCCCTCCTTCTATCTGAACGAACAGTTTATTTTTTCTTGTATGTTAGCATTTGACGAATACGTTTGAAGTCTCCAGAATGAACAATTGCAGACTTACGTAATTTACGCTTTTGTTTCTGAGATTTGTTACGGAACATGTGGCTAGTATACGCGTGTGAACGCTTTAGCTTGCCAGTCCCAGTTTTCTTGAAACGCTTTGCAGCGCCACGGTGAGTTTTCATCTTAGGCATAATAACGTCCTCCTTTTAACTAATCCTAAAAACTAAAATTATTTCTCCGCTTTTGGAGCCATAATGAGAAACATGCTACGTCCTTCCATCTTCGGACGCGATTCAATAGTGGCAATATCTTCACATTCTTTTGCAAGTCGCTCTAGTACATCACGCCCGATTTGAGAGTGTGTAATCGCACGACCGCGAAAACGAATAGAAGCTTTTACCTTATCGCCTTTTTCAAGGAATTTACGTGCATTTCGTAATTTCGTATTAAAATCATTGTCTTCAATCGTTGGACTAAGACGAACTTCTTTAACAGTAATTACTTTCTGCTTTTTACGTGCTTCCTTATCTTTTTTCTGCTGCTCATAGCGATATTTTCCGTAATCCATGATACGGCAGACAGGCGGTTTCGCATTTGGTGCCACGCAGACAAGGTCAAGATTTACTCTCTGTGCCATTTCCAGTGCTTCATGCTTTGATTTCACGCCAATTTGATCGCCATTAGCGCCAATTAAACGTACTTCTCGAGCTCGAATCCCTTCATTGACCAACATGTCCTTGCTAATAATGAGCCACCTCCAGTGGTTTTTGTGATGCAGCTAAAGCAATATAAAACGTCGATACGCAAAAAAATGCAGGTACACACGGCACCCACATTTAATCAGCTCATTAAATAAAAACTGACGATTTCTAACCTGACAACCGTTGTCAACAGGTGAGAAGCGGGTGCTTCTTCTTGCTTTATTTGACTAACACAAGTGCTAATATACCATTATTTATTACCCTTGTCAACGTATGATTGCTTTATTCATAGCGCAACGCATCAACAGGATCCAACTTAGCAGCTTTATTAGCCGGTAGTAAACCAAAAACGACTCCAACAACAATAGAGAACGTTGTGGCAATGGTAATAACAGGAATGGAAAGTGCAACGTCTAAATCAAACCCATTTCCGATTAACACAACAAGTAGGCTTCCAATTAAGATCCCAATTAGTCCACCTAAAAATGTGAGGACGACCGATTCAACGAGAAATTGTAGCATAATTTGTCCAGTTGTCGCACCCATTGATTTACGAATGCCAATTTCTCTAGTTCGTTCTGTAACGGAGACAAGCATAATATTCATTACGCCAATCCCTCCAACGAGTAAAGAAATACCCGCAATACCCCCAATGATGACCGTCAAAATTTGCGTTATCCCTGCATCCGCTTCTAAAAATTGGCTGGCATCATGGCTTTGATACGCATCAATTGTATCGTGGTTCGTATTTAACGTATACATCACATCGGCAACGGCCCATTCCGCTTGTTCAACAGACTCTGCAGAAATACTCAAACCTGAGTATCCTTCTCTGAAGAAAATTTGTTTCCACGTTTCATATGGCATAATCACTTGTTCATATTCATAACTAAGGATACTCTCTGAAGGAGCTAGTACCCCGATAATCTCCATTGGATAAGCGCCAATTTTCATCGTTTGACCTACAGGAGATTCATATGGGAACAACATCTCTGCTAATGATGTGCTTATGACTACTTTTCTCGTACCTGCTAAAAAATCAATAGGCGTTAACAACTCACCATCCATCGCATTATATTGGTAAAGATCAAAGTAATGCATATTCGTGCCAATAATATCGGCTTCGCTTTCCATTTCTCCAACACTTAACGTCCGGTAGTCAGAGGCTGTAGCAACTACTGACTGCACATCTGGTAATGCTTGAATATCTTCTAGGTCTTGTTCGGTATATTGCTGTCCAAACCATATATTTGGGTTCTGTGCTTGATCTTCCTCTGATGGTTCAAAATAGACGGTGCGAATGTTTTCCACACCAATCATTTGCTCTTTCAGCTTTTGTTCAGCTCCTTGTCCGATAGCAACAACGATAATAACAGCAGCAACACCGATAATGATTCCTAATGTCGTTAAAATAGCGCGCATCTTTTGGGCAACAATTGAACTAAAGGCCATTTTTATATTCTCAATAATGTTCACGTTTTCAGTCCTCTCCCTAACACGTTACGATGCGGCATCGTTAATTTTACCGTCACGTACATATACAACTCGATCCGTCTGAGCTGCTACTTCGTTTTCGTGGGTAATAATAACAACCGTCGTACCTGCTTGATTGAGCTCTCGTAGTAAGCGAATAATGGCTTCACTAGTTTTTGTATCAAGTGCTCCTGTAGGCTCGTCAGCAAGAATTAAGGATGGTGAATTGACTATTGCCCGGGCAATAGCGACACGCTGTTTTTGTCCACCTGAAAGAGAGGTTGGCTTGTAATGGACACGATCTGCTAAGCCAACTTTGGCAAGGGCCGCAAATGCTCTTTCCTTACGTTCTTTTTTCTTCATTCCACTATAGATTAATGGTAGCTCAACATTTCTCCAAGCAGATTGTCGTGGAAGTAAGTGGAACTGTTGAAACACAAAGCCAATTTTTTTATTTCGAATTTGCGCAAGCTGTCGCGGTGTCTGCCGATCAATTTTTTCGCCATCGAGTACATACTGACCTGTTGTTGGCTTATCAAGACAGCCCAAGATGTTCATAAGCGTTGATTTACCGGAACCCGAAGGGCCCATAATCGACATAAAACTCCCTTTCTCAATCTGTAAGTCTATTGGAGAGAGCACTTGCGACCAAGAAGGTCCTAAGCGAAATGATTTCGTCACTTGATTTAACGTAATCACAACTCATCATCTCCTTCTTGCTCCTCTAATTCTTCAGTCTCATCTTCTTGTTCCACGTCATCGAATTCATTTTCGTCAAATTCACCTTCATCGAATTCGCCTTCTTCAAATTCACCTTCAATAAATCCTTCTTCATAAAACCCTTCTTCATTAAATTCGCTTACCGTAATCGACATTCCCTCTGTAACCATTTGCATATAGTCTGCAATTACAAGATCTTCCTCTGTTAGACCATCTAGAATTTTTACTGAGTAATCATTCGCGTAATCAATTTCTATTTCACGACGAACGGCAACCCCATCTTCATAAACAAAAACAAAGCTACCCATCTCATCATATTGAACCAACTCCATGTCCAGCGTCAGACCCATCTCTTCACTTGTCACAATTTCCGCCATCACTTGATAACCAGGACGTAAATTTTCCGTTTCTCCCTCGGTTATTTTAATGGTAACAGGGTATTGCGAACCAGAAGAATCTCCATACCAATCGTCACCCTCTGTTGGAAAATAAGATACATCAATCACTTCACCAGACCAAAATCCTTCTTCAATTGTATCGGAATAAATAGACGCCACATGGCCAAGCTCCACATCTAGCGATTGTCGTTCCGAAACATTCCCTGTAATTGTAAATTGAGTCGTATCGGCGATTTCCATTAAAGGCAACGAGTTCCCTAAATCGTCAGTATTTCCACCTTGATCGTTGACGCTCAGCACTCTTCCATTAATTGTACTCGTTAGCGTCAGCTCTCCTTTTTGCTTTTTCGCGGTTTCCAATTGATTTTGCAGACGTGAGATGGCATAGCTTTCTGCTTTCTTTTGATCTGCTAATTCTGCCAGTTCAGCATCTAATTCCGCAATGGTCACAAGAGGTTCTATTTCCGTCCGATCTCCTGTTTCTTCATCTTCAAGATAAGTGGGTTTAACGTCAGGTCCATTTTTTCTTTTTGTCAATTCTGCCTCTGAAGCAGTTAAATTACGGACCGTCGTTTGTGCTTGTTCAATTTGTAATTCAAGATCTTGGATTTCAAAATCAATTTCTGTTGTGCTATATTGTAAGATTGGCGTGCCTTCTTCTACTTCATCTCCCACCTCAACAAGCACTTGATAGGAACCTTGTTCAGCAGAAGGTTGTACGATTTGTCGATTCACTAGCTCAAGTGACCCAGGCACCATGACAACTGTACTTAAATCTTCATACATAGGAGAAATTAATTCAAATGTTTCCTCATAACCACTTACCGCTAAGTCTTTTCCTTTTGTCATCCCATAAACCGTAAATGTTGCAACAGATGCCAGAACTAAACTAGCAATGATTCCTTTTTTCCAAGCTTTCACGTTACATCATTCCTCCTACTACTTGAAAAATAAACACTACAGCGAACATCCCTACACCAATTGCAATGGCAACAAAACGTTCAAATGCTGCAGTTCGAATTAAACCGATCACAATTAATAGGATAAAGAGCAACGTCGACACTTCTAAACTTGCTAAAAAGGGATAGAGTAAGTGCTCTTGATTAACAAACACTGCTGGTGCTGTGTACATGTAGCCATATGTACCTGCAATCGTGTTCATAATCATGACGTACAAAAAGCCTACACCTACGACAAGTGTAGCGAACACCGTCATCGAATAGAGAGTCCCGTAGGTCGTATCACGATTGTGCATCTTCGCAAACGCAAAGAAAAGAAGCGAAAGAAGAGGTGGCACAGCAGCAAAAACCCCTAAGACAGAAAGCCATACTATCGCGTTCGTCACAAATGAATCTATATTCATACTTGAAAGTGGGTCGGGCTCATAGTAATAGTCATCCATATACATGTCCTCACCATAAAACTCGCCAGTTTGAGATGGAACAAGACCACCTTGTCCTGCTAAAACAGGAATGAGTAAGCCAATAAGCACGATAGCTAAAATTAAAAACATTGGTCCTAGCGCTTTAGGTTCATAGCGAATTCGATCGAATTGCTTTATAGGGCTTATGATAAATGAAAAAATATTTGGTTTTTTATAATAATTAGCTTCCTCCGTATGGTGTAGCTCACTTCGTTGCTCCATTATACGATCCCCTTTTTTCTTTTTATTTCCTTAATTATACAAGCATTTCATAAAAAAAGGGGCGACTTTAGAAAAACTTTAGAATTTTTTTGTTTAAATGAGCCCTTTTTAGGGAATAGTGATTGATTAAACCTAATGAAGAATAGAATTGTTAAAAACGCCGTCTCCTAAAGGAGACGGCGTTTGATTTATCTATATCATTTTTATCGTTTCTGTAATGTTTATACTTTTGTTCACCGACTGGACAATTGGGCAATTTTTCGTAGCTAATTGCAACGCTTTTTCCAATTTCTCAACATTCGCTTGAGCACCCTCAATGACGAAGGTTAGATATACTGCCGTCACTTCATTTACGTTGGCTTCATTTCGAACAACGTCAGCTTCTATATTAATCGATTTGTATGAAATACGTTTCTTATCCAAAATGTTTCTAAACACGCCTCCACTACACACGGCAATAGACGAGACAAGTAGTTGGAATGGTCTAAATCCAGCGGATTCATCTCCACTTATATCGAGTTTTCCATATGGTAAATCGATTGTGTACCCGATATCTTTCATTTTATAGTTAAGCAATCTAAATCACTCCTATTCTCTCCTTCTAGTATACGTTACTTTTAAAAGAAAAAACAGTCTATTCATTGCTGAGAAATAGACGTATCATCGTACCTATACTGTTTATATGGAGTGATGATATGTTTGGTCTGGAACAAAACCGCGTTTCCCTTTCCCTACACAATGATCTTTGGACAGAAGGTTTTCAAAAGGAGAAGCATCGATTAAGGACGATTCTTCAAGCGTTTACTCCGTCGATTGAACACATTGGTTCTACAGCCATTCCTGGTTTAAAAGCAAAGCCTATCCTTGATATTTGTATTGGTATCGACAACCTATCCCTCTTTCATCAATTTCCATTTGAAACACTTCAACACGACCAGTATCACCGTTTAAAAAATGTTCAGCTTGACGACCGCTTTGTTTTAGCTAAGTTCACCGATCAAACGTATACGAACAAATCGGTTGTTCTACACATTGTTGAAAGAGATTCAACTACACGCAGCACACTTCTCTTATTTCGCGATTATTTGACAAACCATCAGGAAAGCGCACGTCTGTACGAACAACTTAAACGCTCGTTAGCAAAACAATTCCCCACAGATCCAAAAGCATATACAGATGGAAAAAAAGCATTTGTTCAGGAGATCTTACAAAAAGCTGGTGATCACAAATGAACATTTTTAAACTTACTGGAAAACACATTACCCATTACCATTCAAATGTGCATTCCTTCCCCCTTGCACTTACAAGAGACGCTGCACATATTCAACTAATGACCCTGCAAAAAGGCAATAAAATCGGCTTGCATCGAGCGACAACACCCCAACGACTATACTGTGTAAGTGGCTTGTTAGAAGTACGGAATGAATCAAGTATTGAATTAGTCAAGCCTTATCACTGTGTTCAATGGGAACAAGGTGAACTTCATGAAACGATTGCACTAGAAGACGCACAACTTATTGTTATAGAAACCAATTCTTTTCATTAGTTGTAAAGGTGAGACCATTCGTTTTCATTTGCTAAATCATAAAAAAGGCTAGCATCGAGAGATCTCCATGCCAGCCTTTCGTTTTACTTACGTGCTTCTGCTTTAATCGTATCGACAAACTGTTGCAACAACTGTGATTCTGATTGATTTTCACCATACTTACGAATGTTAACAGTACCTGCTTCTACTTCTTTATCACCTAAAACAAGCATATAAGGAATTTTTTGCATTTGTGACTCACGAATCTTATAGCCGAGCTTTTCGTCTCGGTCATCAATTTCTACGCGAACACCAACGGCTTGCAACGCATCTTGTACTTGTTTTGTGTAGTTTAAATGTACTTCATTTGAAACTGGAATGAGTTGAACTTGAACAGGTGCTAACCATGTTGGCAAAGCCCCTTTGTATTCCTCTAATAAAAAGGCAACAAACCGTTCCATTGTGGAAACAACCCCACGGTGAACGACAACAGGTCGATGTTGCTTTCCATCTTCTCCTACATACGTTAAATCAAAACGCTCAGGGAGCAAGAAATCAAGTTGTACGGTTGATAACGTTTCTTCTTTACCAAGTGCCGTTTTCACTTGAACATCTAACTTCGGACCATAAAAGGCTGCTTCACCAATTGCTTCATAATAAGTAGCACCAAGAGCATCCATTGCTTCTTTTAACATGGATTGGGCTTTAGTCCACATCTCATCATCATCAAAATACTTCTCTTTATCTTCAGGATCACGATAAGATAAACGGAAGGAATAATTTTCTAAACCAAAATCTTTATACACTTCTTGAACAAGACGAACAACACGAATAAATTCATCTTTAATTTGATCAGGACGACAGAAAATATGTGCATCATTTAGCGTCATCCCTCTTACACGCTGTAATCCTGAAACTGCTCCTGACATTTCATAGCGATGCATCATTCCGAGCTCCGCGATGCGTAATGGAAGCTGTCGGTAACTTCTCATATCTTGTTTATAAACCATCATATGATGTGGACAGTTCATTGGACGGAGCACGAGGGTTTCGTTATCCATTTCCATTGGTGGAAACATATCATCGCTGTAATGCTCCCAATGTCCAGATGTTTTGTATAATTCAGATGAACCCAATATTGGTGTATATACATGTTGGTAACCAAGACGCTCTTCTTTATCGACAATATAGCGTTCAATAATACGGCGAATTGTCGCGCCTTTAGGAAGCCATAGTGGCAATCCTTGTCCTACTTTTTGAGATAACGCGAAAATACCGAGTTCTTTTCCTAATTTACGATGATCACGCTCTTTTGCTTCTTCAAGCATTTGTAAGTGAGCTTTTAAGTCTTCTTTCGTAAAGAAGGCCGTTCCATAAATTCGCTGTAGCATCTTATTTTTAGAGTCCCCACGCCAATAAGCACCTGCTGTTGACAACAGTTTAAATTCTTTTATTTTGTTTGTTGAAGGCACATGAATGCCTCGGCATAAATCAAAAAACTCACCTTGCTTATAAATCGTAACCTTCTCACCTTCTGGAATGGCTTCAATTAATTCAAGCTTATACGGATCATTTATTTCTTTAAAGCGAGCAATCGCCTCTTCTCGACTAACTACTTCGCGAATGATTTCTAAATTCTCACCAACAATCTTTTTCATTTCTTTTTCAATTTTTGGTAAGTCTTCGGCAGTTATAGACTCATCTGCATCGATGTCATAGTAGAAGCCGCCTTCAATAACTGGTCCAACACCGAGTTGCACGTTCGGGAACAAACGCTTTACTGCTTGGGCTAGTAAGTGGGCTGTACTATGGCGCATAATTTCCAGTGCTTCATCTGAAGGGGCCGTAACGATTTCAATGTTACCATCGTGTGGTAATGGCGTTTTCAAGTCAACGAACTCGCCATTCAATTTTCCTGCTAACGCTTTTTTCTTAAGTCCTGGGCTAATAGAAGCTGCAATTGCTTCTGTTGATGTACCACTTGGAAATTCCTTTTTAGCTCCATCTGGAAATACAAACTCCATTGTATTCATCCTTTCTTCTTCGCTTTTTTTAAAATAAAAAAAACACTCGTTCCTCTAAAAAAGGGACGAGTGTGGTTTCGTGGTTCCACCCTATTACAATACTCTACATACAGATAACGGTTGCGGGCCGGCTTCGATTACTTGTTTTCACCGAAACAGTTCAAAGGTGGTAATGATTCAATCAAACTTAGGAGCTTTCAGCCTAGACTCCATTCTCTAATAAGTCATAATTTGAAACATCTTGTCCTTCTCATCACTTTTTGCTTTCCATCTTCATATTATACATAGACACATGTGCAGAATGCAAGTCTATTTTCCTCTTTTACTTACCTGATGTTGTCGCATAGCGTTCAAAAGGATACACTTTTAAGCGCTCTTGGTAAATCGATTGAATCAGTAAAATAGTATGATGGTCCGGCTGTTTTGTAAATAAGTAGATGTATTCTGGGGACATTTCAATGAGGGTAAGAATGAGGTACTCCATTTTCCCTACAACCGTATGATCGGCTGTTTTTTCAGACATATAGAAGTGACATTCATCCTTTGTTAGTTCTCGAAACGCATCATCATAAAACCGGAACGTTTCATCGTGCACGAGATAAATTAGACGTCGTTTTGTTTTTTGCTGTTCAACAGTCTGACGAATGACATCAAGGGTTGTTTGATGTTCTTGTTCTAACCAATATTCGTCTACTGCTAATTCCAAACAATCCAACACAATTTCCGTGTACGCTTTCATTCTAAACGTTAAAAAAGGTTCATAGAATAGGTTTTTTTGTGCCTTCATTTGGTGAAAAAAAGCTTGATAGAGCGCTGTGCATCGACTGCTTGCCAATCTTTTACTCACACCATCTTCTCGATCTTCGTTGAATATTGCCTGCGCAATGGAAACCACTTGCCTTTGTTCCTCTTCTACTAAATGAAAATCTGTATACGCATACTGTTTTAACAGTAGATGTTCCTTCGTTTTTATAAGGTCTTCCGTTAATAGCGCGGCTAAAAAACTATAGTAAGGGTCATCTGATTGATCTGTTTCATCGGTAAGAAGGAATCGTAGTTCATTCCCTTCCCTTTGTTCCATTGTGGCGTTTATGCCGAGTTTATGAAATTGTTTAATGGCTATCGCTATTTTTTTAGCTAGTCTAGTGCAATTGTCTTGATCCTCAAAATAAATCGCAAGCAAACTCAAGTCCCCCTAACATTCCGCATACTCTTCCTTTTGCACACTTTACTTTTAACGTATGTATAAAAGAGAAGAAACATGCCTTCCGAATGAAGAGGCTGTTATAAAAAATAAATGCCCTTAAGCGCCAAGCACTCTAGGGCATTTACTTTATTTAATTTTGCATCACGAAATCTTTATCAACCGTTTCATCGCCTTCAAAACGGTGAAGGATGTCATACTTTGTATTTCGCTGAGCCGGAATCTTACCAGCTTCGCGAATAAGTTTTAAGGTTAAGTTAGAATTGACCTTATGTGTTGTGTTCGCAGCTGATACAACATTTTCCTCCATCATCGTACTGCCAAAGTCATTACAGCCGAAATGCAATGATTTCTTCCCAACTTCAGGGCCCATTGTTACCCAGGAAGACTGGAAATTGGCAATGTTATCAAGGAAAATACGAGAGATCGCCACATTTTTTAAATAGTCTTCAGGGGTTAATTTTTCTAAACGTCTCAAGCCTGTATTTTCAGGCTGCAACAGCCATGAAATAAACGCAGTAAAGCAACCTGTTTCATCTTGAGCATCTCGAACGCGTTGTAAGTGAAGCGCTCGCTCCTCGAACGATTCGCCGAACCCAATAACCATTGTTGCTGATCCGAACATCCCAACTTTTTTAGATGCCTTCATGGCTTCTAACCATTGATCAGCTGTTACTTTTAAGCGGCTAACACGCATTCTTGTTTCTTCTGTTAGAATCTCTGCGCCACCACCTGGCATTGAATCCAGTCCAGCCTCATGAAGTTCACGCAATACGTCTTCAACAGTCATATCCATTACTTCCGCTATCTTCCAAATTTCAGCTGGTGAAAACGAGTGCATCCAAATGTTAGGAAACCTCTTTTTAATTCCTTTTAAGAGATCTGTATAATAATCAAGTTTTAAATTCGGGTTTGTTCCACCTTGCATTAAAATTTCTGTCCCACCAACATCTTCTGTCTCTTTTATTTTTTGAAAAATCACTTCATCATCAAGAACATAGCCGTCTTTATGATTTGGCGGACGATAAAATGCGCAAAACGAACAATATGTATCACAGAAGTTTGTATAATTGACATTACGACCAATTACAAAAGTTGTCACTGGCTCAGGGTGCCATTGCTTCATTATTGCGTCTGCCGCTCGTCCTAATTTATCTAAGTCATCACATTTATAAAGTTCCACAGCATCTTCCATGGAAATACGTTCGCCGTTAACGGCTCTTTCTAGAATCGCATCTACGCTCATCTCTTGTACCCCCAAGCACAAATAAATAGTCTAGTAGTCTTCTTAATCGTATCATAGTTATTCTTAAACTTCCAATTCAATCGGCTCTAACACTTTATATAAAAAGAAGAGGCTGGGACATAACGAAAAGTAGTATTTGAAAAGACGAATAGTCTAAAATATGCTGAGTAGCACCGCTACAGGAGAATCCTTCGCTTTCCGGGGACACGGCCTCAGCCTCCTCCGTGGAAAACCGCCACTCCAGAGTCTTCAGGCACGTGCTGATCCCCCAGGAGTCTTGGATACTCCTTCCGCTCATTTTCATATAAAACAAACGACGAACGTTCCTATTTTCAGGAATGTTCGTCATTTTGGTCTGTCTATCTACTTTTGTCCCAGCCTCTAACTTCGTCGATTTTTCCCTTTCACTTCAACAAGAGTTGTAAAGTGCTTAATTCGTTCCATGATCCGCTTTGCTTTTAATTCCTCAGTTCCACCTTTATCCGAATAAGCGAGCTGAACCTCCAATTCATCATAATCATAGTTTGATGTAAAAACAGTAGGCAATCGCTCTGACATACGGTACTGCATAATAGGACCAAGAATTTCGTCTCTCGTCCACGCTGTTGTTGTTTCTGCTCCAATGTCATCTAACATTAAAACCGGCACTCGACGAACTACCTCTAATTTCTCTTGAAAGGTACCGTCTCCAATGGCTGCCTTCATCTCACGAAAGAAATCGGGTGTATAAATTAAGGCACTTTGAATACGACTTTCTTTTAAATCGTTGGCAATTGCACCTAATAAGTAGGATTTTCCAACACCAAACTTCCCATATAAATACAAACCGTGGCCATTCTCTCCTGGCTGTGCAGTTGAAGCAAATTTAATCGCTTCCGTTATCGCTTTTGTTCGATCGGAATCTTGCTCAATAAGGTCAAAAGTAGCTTCTAACACATCTTTTGGAATATAAAAAGATTGAATCATGCCTTGCTGAAGCTTCTTTTCTTCATCGTCTACTTTAAGTGGGCATTTAGAATACGTTAGCTCCAAACTGCCTCTTTCCACATAAACACTTGGACGATACCCTTGCATCATATTCGGACAATTTTCTAGTCCAGGACAAGTCTCACAATGCTCTCGTTCCTTTTTGAACTCATAAAGCTTGCTTAGGCCACGATCAATCATATCTTCGGTTACTTCATTTGCTTCCCGTAAAAATGATTGAACTGGTTTCGACAGGACGACTCGTTTTTTTTGTTCTGCAATTTGTTTTTGAAGTCGTCCACCTTTATCCATGGCAGCAAACGATTTTTGAATGGAATCCATTTAATGATCTCCCTTCTGCGCACGACGACGGTTTCGTTCCGCCATCAATTGAGCGAGTTCTTGAGTATCCGTATTTCCTTTCGATTCGCTTGTTTTCACAGCTGGTTGTTGAGATGATTGCTGTTGATTCTTCTCTTCATCTTTCTCTTGAACTAGCCATTTCGGCAGCGCATCCTGTCGCTTATTCCGTTTACCAGAAGAACGGTTTGCCTGTCCTTCTTTTTTCTTTTGCTTATCCGTTTTTACGAGCTGAATAGCTTCTGGAACCGTTCCAATCTTTTTTCGCTTCCAATGACCAGCCATTTTCTGCATAAATAGTTTTGATAGCTTCATATCATTCTGAAATAAATTGTAATCTATCAGTACATTAATGACTCCAGGGTTTAATAAATAATCCACCATTAACTCTTCAATAATTTTTATGTCAGGAGGCGATACAACTGCCCCTTCTTGCCTTAATTCCAGTAACGTTAACGGAGCTGTTTCTTCATAAAATTGAATAACCCGCTCTTCCTCTGACTTCGGCTCCTTGTGAACCGTCCGTTTTGATTGTGGTTGTGTTTTTAATCCAAGGGCCGGTGCCACTGCACTACTTTCAAGCTTATACCACGTTTGCACTGTTTTCCGCAGTTTTTTATCCTCTAATTCACCGTTTACGATGGCACGCTCAATTAAATTTGCCATTGTTAGTGGTTCAACTTGATAAACAAAGGCTAATTTTTTCACTAATTCTAGTAACTCATCTGTTAGCACATCTTTAGGCACCACATAACTTGATAATGATTGAATCATGAGTTCACTATCAAAGGTCTGAAACGATAGTCCTTGTTTTTCTTTTCCGAGAACGTTCGAGCGATCATCTATTGTAGAACCTTGGCGATCCATTAAAGCAGACTGCATTTCTGAGTGTTGCAACGATGCAAAGACATCCGAAAACGATACCGTAACTTCTTCATAAGCTTCTTGATCAATTTCTTTTAAACTAAATCGTTCCTTAATAGCGAGGTAGCCTTTTTTTCCTAATTTATTAAACAAAAAAACGCTAAGCACATCATCAGTAAAAAATTGAACTGGTTTCATTGGCGGCTGAATCTCATAGATAAACGATCGCTTATCCTGTGATTTATGTTGATATGTCCGCATTAAATCAATCGCTTCTAGCTTTTTTCGAGCTTCTAGCAAATCTGGCATTGTTAAGCCAACCATTAAACGTAAGTGCTGGTGAGTATGAACATCCCCCTCAAAAACGTCTTTTGGTAGCTGAGCAAGAAGGCTTTTGTAAAGCCCAACAGCGTCCGCTCCAATTAACGGTTGATAAAGCAATGTGAGGACGTGTGTATCAATTTCGGTAATAAAGTCCGCTAGCCTAATTCTATATGAGTCAACTGGCAACACTTCTTTCCAGTGTGTAGACATCATTCTCCTCCTAGCGTAAAAAAGAGCTCAAGCGCAGCTTCGCTTTAGCTCCTTTTATCCTTTGTTCATTAAATCCGTTAGTTCTTTTATAAAAACATTAATATCTTTAAACTGCCTATAAACAGAAGCAAATCGAACATAGGCAACGTCATCGACTTCTGCTAAATACCCCATAACGAGTTCACCTACGTCTTCACTTTGAACTTCTTTCTTCCCATCATCACGCAATTGGCGTTCGATGTTCAGAACAATGTCTTCAAGGGTTTCAATAGGGACAGGACGTTTTTCGCACGCACGAACGAGCCCTCTAAGCATCTTCTCTTTGCTGAACTCTTCCCGCATTCCGTCTTTCTTTATGACCAGTAACGGTGTTTCTTCGACCGTTTCAAAGGTTGTGAAACGCTGCATGCACTGTTCACATTCGCGTCTTCGTTTAATTGAACGACTTTCATCGCTTGGTCTAGAATCTAATACCCGTGTACCATTATGGTGACATTTGGGACAGCGCATCTCATCATCTCCATTTGTGACCTATACACTTCATTTTAGTCTATCATAGTAAAAAAAACACGTTCTGGCAAGCAATTATAATAATTCACTCCCAAGTGCTGAGCCTATGTATGGAAGGGCATCGTCTAGTTCCTTATATAAAGAAACAGTCAATTTACGGCTGCTTCCAAAATCACTTGGCAAAGACGTTTCCGTTGCACAGGAAAAATCGACTGCTGTGCGGAACGGTTTTACCGTTATGACCGATACAACGATGAGTACTTTTTTTCCTTTTGTGGACTGTCCAACAATCTCTCCACGCTCTTCTTCACTGCGCTTAATTGCAAATCCTCGTTTTTTTAATACATCTTCCACTGCTTTCATAGCCTTGTCTTTTGACGTTTTATAGTAACGTGTTTGCAGTTCTTTACTAGGATGCACTTCCCCTGTTTCAGTTCTTGTACTAAACACTCGATTAAATGTATCGCGAACGCCCAAAGCATCCAACTCCCTTTATCACCTTTTTTCTTATCATACCATAAGATTGTAAGCGGTACAGAAGGGTTTTATGCATGTACTTTCTTTAAACTTCAGCCACACAAAAAAAGTACCGCATCATGTTGTATGCGATACTTTTTATTCATTAACGAGCTGTTTCGCTCATTTCCATTTTCTTATCCATTTTTATCGGTCCCATGCCTCGAGGAATTTCAACTACTTCACTCGTTTTCGCGCCTAACTCTTCTGCAATAAAGGATGCAGCTACGTTAGGATCAATAATTGGACCACACGTATAAACGTCAATGCTTGCGTATCCATGCTCTGGAAAGCTATGAATCGTTAAATGTGATTCAGAAATAATCACAACTCCACTTACACCTTGTGGTGCAAATTTATGAAAAGCAACCTCTCTTACTTCGGCTCCTGCTTTTAACGCTGCATTAACAAATACTTTTTCAATAAACTCCATGTTATTCAGTTTCTCTGTGTCACAACCCCAAAGCTCGGAAATGACATGACGACCCATTGTATCCATATCGATATCCCCCTTAATCGTTATTCGCCATGCACCTATCTGCATGTAGGATCGCATCCGTACAGGGGGGAAAGTTAGTCCAAAGAGGTCCTAACCCATGCTGTAAGAAAAAACGAATCCCGTAGTTAAACGAACTCACGGGATTCAGTATACTTGTTTTAAATCGTTATTGCAACTGAAAATTAAAGAATGGGTTTAATTCACTCTTACGATGCTGAATACGCTTCTTTCTTGTTTTTCATTCGTTCAGCAACAAAGTTCATCAGGTCAACAACTCGACAGGAATAACCCCATTCATTGTCGTACCAAGCTAATAGTTTGACTTGACGACGGTTTAATACAGTTGTTGATTGCCCATCAATCACTGCAGATTGCTCTTCGCCATTAAAATCGATTGAGACAAGAGGCTCGCTTGTATAGCCTATGATCCCTTTCATGGCGTGATTCGCAGCGTGAACAAAAGTTTGATTCACTTCATCAACCGTCACATCCGTTTTCAGTTGCACAACAAGATCGACAAGGGATACATTTGGTGTTGGCACACGTAAAGCCATACCAGTTAATTTCCCTTCTAACTCAGGTAGTACTTTCGAGATGGCTTTCGCTGCGCCTGTTGAAGTTGGAATAATTGATTGACCACACGCACGGGCACGACGCAAATCTTTATGTGGATTATCAATGTTCTTTTGGTCATTCGTATAAGAATGAACCGTTGTCATCATTCCACTCTCGATTCCATATGTTTCTTCCAGAACTTTGACTACAGGAGCTAGACAATTTGTTGTGCATGAAGCATTTGATAGAATGTGATGATCGTCTTTGTAATCGCTTTCGTTTACGCCCATTACAATTGTTACATCTTCCCCTTTAGCAGGTGCTGTAATAATCACTTTCTGTGCCCCAGCTTCAAGATGGTAACCAGCTGTTTCTCTTGTTTTAAATTTACCAGTAGCTTCAATAACGATATCTACATTAAGTTCTTTCCAAGGAAGTTGTTTAGGGTCTCTTTCGGACAATAAAATTACTTCCTGTCCATTTACAAATAGTTTACCATCTTTCGCAAATACTTCACCGATAAACGGACCATGAACCGTATCATATTTTATAAGATGCGCCAACGTCTCTGCTGGATAGGAGGCGTTAATCGCTTTAATGGTTACATCACCTTCTATAAATGCTTTACGGAATACCATTCTTCCAATTCTTCCAAAACCATTAATCGCTATGTTTGTTTTCATCGGGATTTCATCCTCTCGGTCTGAAATGTGTTATATTTTTTAGTATCATTCTATGAAATAGTATAACATAAATGAACAAAATAGCGCCATTATTTTTCTTCAACAGGAAATTTTTCGTTTTGAGGATCATTTTTACTTTAAAAAGGATAAAACCAATGTACATGAACGCGAAAAAGCTTTCATCATTTTATTCATGATGTAAGCTTTTTTCTTCCACAATTACGTGGTCGTCACGGTTGTCAAAATAGCATCGATTTGATCGTACGTTTCTTGCTTTGTCCCGGTATTTTTAATGACTTGATCTGCATACTGTACTTTTTGCTCTAAAGGAATTTGTGCACGTATTCGCTGTAATGCCTCATCTTTCGTTGATTGGTCTCGCTGCATCAAACGCGTTAATTGCGTTTCTTCATCCACGTAAACAACCCAAACTTGATCAACTAAATGAAATAAATGACTTTCTACTAAAAGTGGAATATCAAAAATGATAAGCGTGTGCCCGTTTCTTTCAAAAGTGTCAGCTTCCTTAAGCATTTGTTTTCTTACTGCCGGGTGGACAATTTTGTTAAGTTGCTGACGTTTTTCTTCACTTGCGAAAACAATCGATCCCAGCGCTTTTCGATTTAACTGACCATCTTCGTGCACTACAGCTTTACCGAATGTGTTCCGAATTGCTTCAAGCGCTGGTGTACCAGGTTCAACAACCTGTCTCGCAATTTTATCTGCGTCAATAATTGGGTAGCCTTCTTCATAAAGATAGGTTGAAGCTAAAGATTTTCCACTTGCAATTCCACCTGTTAAACCAATTTTCAAGACGGTTTCCCTCCACTACAGCTTCAAAAGCCCAATAAGTATAAGTAATAAGCCTGGGAGAAAAGACAATCGTTTAACCCATTTCACATGAGCGAGGCGATATCCCCCTACCATCCCTAATGATACAAATAGAGCGCTTAGAAAAGCAACCATTAGGGCCAAACCAATTGGGGAAAAGCCCATTAAGGCAGCGGCAATTCCTGCTCCAAACGCATCAAGTGAAAGCGCTAAGCCAAGTAAGAGAGCTTCACGCCCTGTTACGGTTCCAGATGAATCCATATCTGCTTTGGCTGGGTCACGCAAGATATGAATGACGTACCCAAACATTTTTATGGTAAAGTCAATATCTTGTTTTTGAAGCCGTTGAACAGGCTCCTTCCTTGGGCGATACGTTTCAATTAGAGCCCATGCACCAATAATAATTAAAATTAGAGCACCGATGGTTTCAGCTACAGAGACGGAAATGACTTGCGCAATCGTCGCTCCAACGCTCATGGCAATCAAAATGGAGAGCCCAGAACATAATCCAATAAAGGCAAGTGAAAGCCACGGAATTTTAATTTTTCGCATTCCGTATGTTAGTCCGACACCAAAGCTATCAAGACTCAAAGCCATAGCTAAAATGATTAAGGAAAACAAAAGACCCCTCCTTACTAATTCATCATTGAACTAGTATATGGAGAGGACAGATTGTGTGTTAATGCTGACATTGAGGACAATAATGTGTGCCTCGTCCTCCTACAACCGTCTTTGTAATAAGCGTTCCACATTCATGACAAGGTTCGCCTTTTCTACCATAGACCTGCAAGCTTTGTTGAAACATACCCATTTCACCTTGACCGTTTACATAGGATTTAATTGAACTTCCTCCAGCATCTACTGCTTCTTGCAATGTTTCGACGATAGCTGTATGCAAAACCGTCATTTCTTCTTCTCCAATAGATGAGGCTAAACGCTCAGGTTGAATACGCGCCCGGTATAACGCTTCATCCACATAGATATTTCCAAGACCTACAACGGTCTTTTGATCTAGCAGAGCCGTTTTAATCGTGCGCTTTGATTGTTTGTAGACATCTTTTAATTGTTCAACCGTAAATTGCTCAGAGAATGGCTCCACCCCTAGTTGTACAAGTGGCAAGACCAATTCTTCTGTACCTTTCGTAAATAAGTGCATCGTTCCAAACTTTCGTACGTCTGCATAGCGCAGTTCTGTTCCATCTGTTAAATGAAAAATGACGTGCGTATGCTTATCTGGAGACTCTTCAGGCGCATATACCCCATAACGCCCTTCCATCCTTAAATGGGAGACAAGTACAAAATCAGTTAGTTCAAATAAAAGAAACTTTCCTCTACGTCTGATATCAAAAATGGTTTGACCGGCAATCTTTTGCATGAACGCATGCGCATCGTCTGGTTCTTTAATCATTTTTGGCCAATGAATCGTCACACGATGAACCGTTTTGCCTTTTACGAGTTCAAGTAATGTTCTTCTGACCGTTTCCACTTCAGGTAACTCTGGCATTTCATCTTCTCCCCTTTATTTTGCGTCATACCAAGAAGAACCACTTGACACGTCTACTTGTAGGGGCACATCTAATGATAATGCGTTTTCCATTACATTTGTCACAAGTTCCTTCAAAGCTTGTTCGTCTTCTGGCGCTACTTCAAAAATTAATTCATCGTGCACTTGTAAGAGCATCGTGGCTTTCAATGATGAATTCGCCAGCTCGTCGCTCATAATGACCATCGCTTGCTTAATAATGTCTGCAGCCGTCCCTTGGATAGGCGTATTCATTGCCGTTCGCTCAGCAAAGCTACGTTGATTAAAATTGCTACTAGCTAACTCAGGCAAATAACGACGTCTTGCTAATAGAGTCTGCACATAACCTGTTTTTTTCGCTTCTTTTACGACATTTTCCATATATGCCTTTACATCGGGATAGCTTGCTAAGTAACGGTCAATAAATTCTTTTGCTTCTTTTCGAGTGATGTTTAAATTTTGCGAGAGACCGTAATCGCTAATTCCGTACACAATACCGAAGTTTACTGCTTTTGCGCTACGTCTCATTTGATCCGTCACTTCATCTTCTTCAACATGAAACACGTCCATAGCCGTTTTTGTATGAATATCCATATTCTTCAAAAATGCTTCTTTCATTCTTTCGTCGCCTGATATGTGTGCAAGTACTCGTAATTCAATTTGTGAATAGTCAGCAGACACCATCAGCCAATCATCGTGAGATGGGACAAATGCTTTACGAATCTTCCTTCCTTCTTCCAATCGAATAGGAATATTTTGCAAGTTCGGATCTGTTGAAGAAAGCCGTCCAGTTTGTGTAAGCGCCTGATTAAATCGGGTATGCACTTTTCCTGTTTCCTCATTCGCTACTTTTAAAAGCCCTTCAATGTAAGTCGAATATAGCTTCCCTAGCTGACGATAGAGTAAGATATGTTCAATAATCGGGTGTGATCCCGCTAATTTCTCTAGAACGTCTGCACTTGTAGAATAGCCTGTTTTTGTTTTCTTTACGGGTGGAAGCTCTAACGTTTCAAATAATACTTGGCCTAATTGCTTCGGAGAATTAATATTAAACGTCTCTCCAGCTTCTTTATGAATTTCTTTCTCTAAATCTGCTAACCGCGTCGATAAATCGCCACCCATAGTCTGAAGCTGCCCTCGATCGACCTTAATGCCTTCTTTTTCCATTCGCCCTAATATAACAGACAAAGGCATCTCTAATTCTGCAAAAAGCGCGTATTGTTCATTTTCCTTTAGCTCATTTGCCAAAATTTCTTTTAAGACATACATCGCATATGCTTTTCTAGATAAATGCTCAGCAAGCTGTTGCTCAGCAGGAATCCCTTGCTTTGCCCCTTTTCCATAAACAGTCTCATCTTCTAATACACGAACGGATCCTTTTCGCGACGCAATATCGCTCATTTCATGGGAAGAAAGTGATGGATCAAGTAAGTACGATGCCATTTGTAAATCAAACGCAACGCCATTTAATTCAATATCTTGCCATGCGAGAGCAACAACTGCTCGTTTGGCATCAAATAAATATTTTTCTTTCTTTTCATCAGCCATAAACGTTTGAAAAAGAGTTGATTCTACAGCAACCTTTGTCGGTATAAAATAATTACCATTCTTATTTGCCAACCCAACTCCAATTATATCGGCATGATGATAATTGTCGCCAAGCATTTCAATTACTAAGGCAGAAGGGCTTATAAGATGATCTTCTTTTATCTCTGAAACGATTTCAAATGCCACTTCCTCTAATGCCTCTTCTTGTTGATCTTCATCTTCACCAATTCGATTTAACAAAGAATTGAAGGCATATGCTTTAAACAATTCCTTGACAGCTTGATAATCAAATCCGTTATAGGCTAAGTCGTTAAGTGCTGTTTCTAACGGTACTTCCGTCATAATGGTTGCAAGTTGTTTACTTAAAATAGCAAGTTCTTTATTTTCTTCTAAACGCTCTTTAAGTTTCTTCCCTGACACCTCATTAATGGAGGCGAGCACGGTTTCCACATCTGAGAATTGGGTTAACAATTTAATCGCCGTTTTCTCACCAACACCAGGAACACCAGGGATGTTGTCAGATGTATCCCCCATAAGCCCTTTTAAATCAATAATTTGTTTTGGTGTTAATCCATATCGCTCTTCTATTTTTGCTTCATTATAACGATCAACTTCGGTTATACCTTTTCGAGTAAGTACGACTTCAATGCGGTCATCAACAAGCTGAAGTAAATCTTTATCTCCTGTAATGACAACCACTTCATAACCTTTTTTCGCTGCCTCTACAGCCTGTGTTCCAATGATGTCATCTGCTTCGTACTCTTTCGCTTCATATCGTTTAATCGAGAAAGCATCTAAAAGCTTGTGAATCATAGGAATTTGACCGGATAATTCTGAAGGTGTTTTTTGACGTGTTCCTTTATATGCAGCATACGTTTTATGTCGAAATGTCGATTTGCCTGCATCAAATGCAACGAGCAAATGAGTGGGCTTTTCTTCCTCAAGCACTTTCAAAAGCATGGTTGTAAAGCCATAAACAGCGTTCGTATAGTCACCTTTTTCATTGCTTAATAGCGGTAAAGCGAAAAAGGCTCGATAGGCAATACTATTTCCGTCAATTAATACTAATTTTTTCAATCGGGATCTTCCCTTCTAGCATAACTTGTATCGGTATTGTACCATACTCGCAATTGAAAAAGAAAACAGATGGGAACGAGCGTACGCAAAAAAAGACAAGAGACATAGCTCTTGCCATCAAAATCGACCGACAGAGGAATATCGATCAGGATAAGACCGTTCTTCCTAAGTGTAGGCGACAATTGTGTTGAGGATATAAACAAACTGTAAAGATCTTGTTAAGCTTGTTTTTTCGGGAACAAAATTTTGAAGATTGATCCCTTTCCTTCTTCACTTTCTACTTCTAGTTTTCCATGATGTGCTTCAGCCAAATGTTTTACAATCGCGAGACCTAAGCCTGTTCCTCCAGAATTTCGACTTCTCGCCCGATCTACACGATAAAAACGTTCAAAAATCCGAAGCCTTTCTGGCACACTAATACCAATTCCTGTGTCTTTCACTTGAAGCTCCACATCATGTTCTTTTTCGATTAACTTTATGTGTACGGTACCATCCGCAGGTGTGTAGGCAATCGCATTCGTAACAAGGTTTAAAATAATTTGTTTTAAGCGCTGAGCGTCACCCTCAATTGTAGTTTGACCTGTTTCTGTTACATGAATGGTCATTTTCTTTTCTTCTGCTTTGCTTGAGAGCAGTGTGACAACTTCATCAGAGATTCCTTTTAAGGATACTTCTTCTAAATGAAGTAAAAACTGAGCATTCTCGATTTTAGACAGTTCAAGTAAATCCATAATTAGCGTTTGTAACCGATCACTTTCTTTCCAAATAATTTCCGTAAATTGATTTGCCAATTCAGGCTCTTGGAGAGCCCCATCGATTAATGTTTCTGCAAATCCTTTAATAGAGGTTACAGGTGTCTTTAATTCATGAGAGACATTTGCGACGAAATCTTTTCGGATTTGTTCAAGTTTCTTTTGCTCTGTTATATCATGGAGTACAATCGTTACCCCTCGCAAACGACCCGAATCTGTCACAACTGGAGCTCCATAGACGTCATAGACTTTCGTGACAAAATGCTCTGTCCATTCAATCTGCCCACGCTGTTTTGTTTCAGTCATATAAACCGACTGGACGAACTTACTAAGGTTGTCACTTGGGATGACTTCATAATAAGGCTTACCTGTTATTTTCTGGGCTTCAACAAAAAACAGTTGTTCCGTTGTACGATTCACCAGCTCTACATCACCACGAACATTAATAAATAATAACGCACTTCCCATATGGTCGATCAATGCTGCCATTTGCTCTTGCTGCACTTTATGGCGTCTTGAAAGCTGTTCTAGATTGTAGGCGAGTATATTGATTGAACGACCTAAACGTCCCAGTTCTTTATGCTGGTCTTCAAAGGTCCGTGTTTTATAGTCCCCTTCTGCTAGACGAATTGCTGCATCTGTCGCGTGATCAATCGGTTTAATAATTTGCTTAGTAATGCGCGAAACAAGAATAAACAGAATAAAGAATGCAATGAAGAAGCTTGCAGCTATGACGAACCAAACGGTTTGATTAATTTGATTTAGTGATTCCACTGACAAACCTACACGAATATAGCCTAACAGCACTTCATCTTCATAAAGAGGTAAAGCATAATAAAGTAAGTCTTCCCCGATTGTCTCACTATACCTTAGTTCAACGTTATTATCAGCGAGGGCACGCTTAATCTCAGGTCGATCAAGGTGATTTTCCATTGCTTCTGGCTCAGCCCAAGAGTCTCCTAAAACCGATCCTTTGTCATCAATAATGGTTAAACGTCCCTCAAATAATTCTCCAGCTTTAGCAGCAATTCGTTGTGCCTCCTCCTGTTCAGGAAAGCCATTTTCTGTAACGGTCCATGTTGCTAATGCTGTTTCATTCTTCATACGCTCTTCAATAAAATTTAAGTATTGCTCATTTGACCAAGCGCCAATCGTTAGTCCAAGCGCTAGCAAAACAAAGGTCACCACAAGCATAATGCTTACAACGAACCGATTTTTTACATTATTCATTTGAAATTGGTTCTTCCAACTTATAGCCAAGCCCACGAATCGTTTTAATGTACACTGGCTTTTTCGGATTTGGTTCGATCTTTTCTCTCAGGTGGCTGATATGCACATCGACTATCCGTGTATCGCCAACAAATTCATAGTTCCATACAGCATTAAGTAGCTGATCCCTCGTCAACACCCGTCCTTTATTCTCTGACAAGTAGACAAGGAGCTCAAACTCTTTTGGCGTTAAAGTGAGTAATTCCTGCTTTACATATACTTCATAATTGTCTGGGTAAATGGTTAAGTCTTTAATGACGCGTCCCTTCCCTTTTACTGCTACATCTTCTTTAGTAGCCTGTGTCTGGTCGACCCGACGTAAAATGGCACGCACTCTTGCGGATACTTCTCGAGGTGAAAATGGTTTTGTCATATAGTCATCGGCACCTAATTCTAAACCGAGTACTTTATCAAACTCATCATCTTTTGCCGTTAGCATTAAAATTGGTACAAAAATATGTTCTTGCCTTAAATTACGACACACGTCCATTCCATCCATACTTGGTAACATGAGATCAAGTATAATTAAATCAAAAGGAACTTCTTTTGCTCGCTCAAACCCAGCTAGTCCATCTAACCTCGTTTCCACTTCAAAGCCAGCCTGTTCTAAGTTGTACTTAAGTAAGGTGGAAATGGATGGTTCATCATCGACTACTAAAATGCGCTTTGCCATATAGGTAGTTGCACTCCTTTTTCTTGTGTTTGAACGGTCTTATCTTTTCTTCTCTCTATTCTCTCTTAAGTATAGCAAAAATATGAGAATGTGCTATTCCTTTATATCAGGAAGGATGGTTCGGTAAGGGACAGGAGAATTTAATACAGTTGATGTATTAATCGTTCCATACGGTATTAATCGATCAATTAGTGCACGCATGCTATTCACATCGGACACAGCAGCTTTTAAAAAGTAGCTTACTTCACCGGTTACACGGTGACACTCTATAATTTCTGCTTCATCTTTTATAACCTCTTCAAAATCCGATAATGTTACCTTTAACCCGCTCACTTGTATTAAAAGCAAGATATCCTTGCCAATTTCTTTTAACGAAACACGTGCTGTAAAGCCTTCAATAACACCTTTTTCTTGTAAACGTACGAGACGTTCTGACATACTCGGTCGGCTTAATGCTAGTTCCTTTGATAATTCACTAATTGTCATTCTGCCATTGTCTTGAAGCAGCTTTAGGATATCACAATCCATTTTATCCATTAAAAAGATCACCTTTTTTCATTTTGTACAAATAATTTATCATTTCCCTTCATTTATTAAACCACATTTTAGAAGATCCTACTAGTTGTTATACAAAACTCCTTCATTGTTATATAAACTTATAGTAACAATAACATGTAGGTGATTGAATGAATGTTTTTCGAAAGGCCATTGCGATTCTAACAGGTTGTTTTATCGTTTCAATTGGCGTTTTATTACTTCGTCATGCTGGGCTAATCACTGGTGGAACGGCTGGTTTGACCTTGACCATATCGTATGTAGTTAACCTTCCTTTTTCCTTACTCTTTTTCCTAGTAAACATACCGTTTTACGTATTTTCTTTTATAAGAATGGGCTTACGCTTCACAATTGTGACGATACTATCCGTTACTTTTTTATCCTTACTAACCGCTGTTGACACGTTTTTACCTTCTTTTACAGTCCCCATGTTTTTTGGAGCAGTCTTAGGTGGCGTTAGCATTGGTGTAGGATTAACGCTTCTCTTCAATCATCAAGCCTCTTTAGGTGGAGCCAACATTCTTGCATTGTATTTACAAAGAAAAATGGGAATAGATCCAGGTAAAACAAACTTTCTTTTTGATGGGATTGTTGTTCTTCTCAGTTTTCTAGTCGTTGGTATGATCCCTGGGCTTTTTTCCATTCTGTCTATTGTCCTTACCTCTAAAATTATTAGCCTTTACAAACATCGCTTTGTCAAACCAGTTAAACTCCAAAAAGCCTCTGTCTCTGGCGCTGGAGCGTAAAAAACCCCTCATGCGTCAAGGCATGAGGGGTTTTTTACTTATGCTGTTGGTAAAGCATCCATCACATGACGAACAGAATCAGCAGACTTATTTAACTGGTCTTGTTCCTCATCAGTTAAGTCAAGCTCAATTACTTTTTCAATACCGTCTCCACCTAAAATAGTAGGAACGCCTAGATACAAGTCGTGATGTCCATACTCGCCTTCTAGGTAAGCAATTGTTGGAATCACTCTTTTCTTATCTTTAACAATCGCTTCAACCATTTGCGTTAAGGATGCTGCCGGTGCATAGTAGGCACTACCGTTTCCAAGTAGTCCAACAATTTCACCGCCACCTTTTCGTGTCCGTTCAACAATTTCCTCTAAACGCTCAGGTGAGATTAATGTTGAAAGTGGAACGCCCCCAGCTGCTGAATAGCGAATAAGTGGAACCATATCATCACCGTGACCACCGAGAACAAATCCCGTAACATCTTCAACAGATAGATTTAATTCCTCGGCAATAAACGTTCTAAATCGAGCTGTATCCAATACACCAGACTGACCAATGACCCGGTTTTTCGGTAAACCCGATTCTTTGAATACTGTATACGTCATCGCATCTGCTGGATTCGTTAACACGATAATATAGCAATCTGGAGAATGTTTGACAATTTCTTTTGTTACAGACTTCATAATTTTCGCGTTCGTGGAAACTAGGTCATCACGACTCATACCTGGCTTACGCGCAATTCCAGCTGTGATGACGACAACATCGGAGTCTTTCGTATCTTCATAACTCGATGTGCCAATAATTCGGGAATCAACACCTTGTACAGGTGTTGATTCCATCATATCTAACGCTTTTCCTTTTGTCGGTCCTTCCATATCTGGAATATCAACAAGAACAACGTCTCCTAGTTCTTTTTGTGCAACCATAAGAGCTGTTGTTGCACCTGTAAAGCCACTACCGATAATTGAAATTTTTCTACGTTTAATCGCCATGCTAACATCTCCTCGTTCCCATTATGATTCACATTTGTTTGATTAGAGGTTTTTGATTAGTTCATCAGCAAAACCAGAACAAGAAACTTCTGTTGCACCATCCATCAAACGTGCGAAATCATACGTCACGACTTTGCTTTCAATGGTTTTATCCATTGATGACATAATCATATCAGCTGCTTCGATCCAGCCAAGGTGACGAAGAAGTAGTTCACCAGACAATAGAACAGAAGATGGGTTAACTTTATCTAATCCAGCGTACTTAGGAGCAGTACCATGAGTAGCTTCAAAGATTGCATGCCCTGTATCGTAGTTGATATTCGCTCCTGGAGCAATACCAATTCCACCAACTTGAGCTGCCAATGCATCGGAAATATAATCTCCGTTTAAGTTCATTGTAACAACTACATCAAACTCTTTTGGACGTGTAAGGATTTGTTGCAAGAAGATGTCTGCAATTGAATCTTTTACAATAATCTTTCCAGCAGCTTCTGCTTCACTTTGTGCTTGATCAGCAGCTTCTCTTCCTTTTTCCTCAACAATTTTATCGTATGTTGCCCACGTAAACACTTTATCACCGAACTCGCGCTCAGCTAAATCGTAGCCCCAGTTTTTAAATGAACCTTCTGTATATTTCATGATGTTTCCTTTATGAACAAGCGTTACACTCTTTCTACCTTCATCCAAAGCGTATTGAATAGAAGCACGAACAATTCGTTCTGTTCCTTCTTTTGAAACTGGCTTGATACCAATTCCAGACGTTTCAGGGAAACGAATTTTATTAATGCCCATTTCATCTTGTAAGAACGCGATGACTTTTTTCACTTCATCAGAACCTTCTTGGAATTCAATTCCTGCATAAATATCTTCTGTGTTCTCACGGAAAATTGCCATATTTGTGTCTTCTGGACGTTTTACTGGTGAAGGAACACCAGTGAAATAACGAACTGGACGTAAGCATGTATAAAGATCAAGCTCTTGACGAAGCGCAACGTTTAACGAGCGAATTCCTCCACCAATTGGTGTTGTTAAAGGCCCTTTAATCGCAATTAAATATTCACGTACAGCGTCTAATGTTTCTGCTGGAAGCCATTCACCTGTTTGGTTGTACGCTTTTTCACCAGCTAAGATTTCTTTCCAGTGAATTTTGCGCTCTCCACTGTATGCTTTTTCTACTGCTGCGTCTAATACGCGAGATGCTGCTGCCCAAATATCAGGACCTGTGCCGTCTCCTTCAATAAAAGGTACAATTGGTTCGTTTGGTACATTAAGAACTCCGTTAGTTGTTTGAATTTTTTCTGCTGCCATGTGTATTCCCTCCATCCAAATATGTAGAACGGATAACTCCGTTCAATTTTTACATTAAACTAGTTGCTATCGTGATTCAATGGAAACATATGAGCGTTTATCAGGACCAATATATTCTGCACGTGGTCGAATTAAACGATTGTTTGCATATTGCTCTAAAATGTGCGCAAGCCATCCTGACGTACGACTAACTGCAAAGATTGGTGTAAACAAGTCATGCTTTATTCCCAGACTGTGATAAACCGTTGCAGAGTAAAAATCGACGTTTGGCAATAAGCCTTTTTCTTTTGTAATCATCTCTTCAATTTGAATCGACATGTCATACCATTTCGTTTCATTTACAACAGTAGTTAGCTGTTTAGACATATCACGTAAATGCTTAGCACGTGGATCTCCATTTTTATAGACACGATGTCCAAATCCCATGATCTTTTCTTTGTTGTCTAAAGCTTTTCTAAGGTACGGTTCTACTTCTTCTGGCTCATTAATATCTAAAAGCATGTTCATAACAGCTTCATTCGCTCCACCATGTAAAGGTCCCTTTAATGCACCAATAGCAGCTGTTATCCCTGAATAAATGTCTGACAGTGTTGCTACACATACCCTAGCAGTAAATGTTGAAGCATTCAACTCATGATCAGCATGCAAAACAAGCGCTTTATTAAACGCCTCTACAGATAAATCATCCGGGGTTTCACCATTTAGCATGTATAAGAAATTCGCGGCAAATGATAGATCTTTATTCGGTTTAATTGGCTCTTTTCCAGAGCGAATTCGTTCAAAACCTGTCACTATTGTCGGAATTTTCGCTTGAAGTCGAACTGCTTTGTTATAATTTTCTTCTTCGTCCATCTTTTCTGCATCTAAGTCAAACAAGCCAAGCGCTGAAATAGCCGAGCGCAACGCCGCCATTGGATGTACGTCATTAATTGGATAGGCTTTCATTTGAGTGAAAATTTCTTCAGGAACTTCGGCTTCAACAGCCAATTTCTCTGTAAACGATTTCAATTCTTCTTTGGTCGGAAGTTCACCATTCCAAAGTAAATAAATAACCTCTTCAAAGCTTGCATTTTCTGCTAACTCATCAATGCCATAGCCTTGATAGGTTAATTCATCGTCAATAATTGAACTTACGCTTGACTGTGTTGCTACAATACCTTCTAATCCACGAGTAGTAGTCACCTATATCTCTCCTTTTCTCTAATAAATCCTTCACAAGACGTAACGATACCAAGTGAAGCGTTTTCGCAAAAGGATGCGAACTCTCCTATCTCCTTCAAAAGTGAAAGAATACGATTCAAGCCGAATCGAGAGCGGGTTCATAGTCTAATAGACGAGCTATAAACCAAGCTTGTTAAGCAACTTAAATGATGTCGAATGACAAAACACCTATCGTTCTACCATAACTGAAAGAAGGTAAGATATAAAGTGTTTTGCGACAACCTAAGCACTTCATATCATACCATAATTTTAAAAATACGGCTATAACCAGCATTTTTCGACATGCTATCTTCTTTTAATGACAACAAACTTACCGTTTGCAATACCAGAATGAATGGCTTTTTGTAAGCCTGCTTTTATAATGGTTCTTGTCCAGGGTATTAGAAACAATGCTCCAACAACATCTGTAAAAAAACCAGGTACCGTTAAGAGTGCGCCACCAATAAAGATACAAGCACCATCTATCATTGCTTGACTAGGAACTTGTTGCTTTTGCATTTGCAATTGAGCTAATCGTATGACCTGCATCCCTTGACGGCGTGCCACTAAAAAGCCAATAATGCTAGTCAAAAGCATAGCAAGAATGGTGTACCATACGCCAATCCACTGTACTGATAAAACAATGAACAAGAGTTCAACTAATGGAATGCCAATCGCAACAGGTAATAGAAACCGTTTAAACATAAATGACCACCTCATTTATAAGAAAAAGAAGAGCGATCGCTCTTCTTTTCTACATTATAATACACGCGCTTTGCCGCTGTAAATATTTCCGGTTTTTGCATCAACTGTGACTTCTTCACCATCAGTAAAAAGTGCTAATGCATCGTCAACACCTACAACAACTGGTGTGCTTAAATTCAAGCCAACTACTGCTGCGTGAGACGTTAGCCCACCTTCTTCTGTAATAACAGCAACAGCTTTTTCAAAGGAGTCAATCATATCTTTATCCGTCGATTTAGTAACAAGAACGGCACCCTGTGTCATTTTTGCACTTGCTTCTGCTGCATTCTCTGCTAACACGACTTTACCTGAGCCAGAACGCTGACCAATACCTTGGCCTTTTGCTTTCACTTCGCCTAGTACATGTACTTTAAGAAGATTTGTTGTTCCCGTTTCTCCTACTGGCACACCAGCTGTAATCACGACGAGATCGCCTTGAGCAACATGTCCTGATTCCATAGCTGCTTCAACAGTTAAATCAAGCATTTCATCTGTCGTGCTTGCTTGCTTACCAAATAGTGGTGTTACTCCCCATACAAGGGCCATTTTACGGAATGCTCTTTCATTGCTTGTAATCGCCAAAATAGGTGATTTAGGACGGAAACGAGAAGTCATACGTGCCGTGTAACCACTTTCTGTTGCTGTTAAAATAGCAGTTGCATCTAAATTAGAGGCAGTATGCGCTACAGACTGACCGATTGCGCTTGTGATCGTTTGCTTTGATTCTTCACTTTTCTTCCGTAGCAATTGATCGAAATTCAAGGCTTGCTCGGTACGGCTAGCAATATTGTGCATTGTTTGTACAGATTCTACAGGATAATCACCTGCTGCTGTTTCACCTGATAGCATAATTGCATCTGTTCCGTCAAAGATAGCGTTAGCGACGTCACTTGCTTCGGCACGAGTTGGGCGTGGATTTCTTTGCATTGAATCAAGCATTTGTGTTGCCGTAATGACAGGCTTTGCTTGTTCATTACATTTCTTAATTAACTGTTTTTGTACAAGTGGTACTTCTTCGGCAGGAATTTCAACGCCTAAGTCCCCACGAGCGACCATTAATCCATCCGATACTTCAAGAATTTCATCGATATTATCGACGCCTTCTTGGTTTTCAATCTTAGGGATAATGGCAATGTCAGCTGCGCCGTTTTTCTCAAGTAATTCGCGAATTTCTAACACATCAGAAGCACGACGCACAAATGACGCTGCAATGAAATCAACATTTTGCTCAACACCGAACAGGATGTCAGCTGCGTCTTTATCCGTCATACCTGGTAGGTTGACGCTAACATTAGGCACATTTACCCCTTTTTTATTCTTTAAAGTACCGCTGTTTTTTACTGTAGTCACGATTTCGTTCGCACGAACATCTGTAATCTCAAGACCAATTAAACCATCATCAAGTAATAACGTACTACCTACACTACAATCATTAACAAGGCCCGGATACGTAATCGAAATCTTCTCTGTAGAACCTACTACTTCTTCCATCGATACAATAAGTTGTTGTCCTTTTACAAGGTCAATTGCACCGTCTACAACCGTTTGTGTACGAATTTCAGGACCTTTTGTATCTAGTAAGATTGCAACTGTTTTTCCAGTTTTCTCCGATGCTTCGCGGATATTACGAATACGCGCTCCATGTTCCTCGAAGTCTCCATGAGAAAAATTAAGACGTGCTACGTTCATGCCAGCGTCTATTAATGAAACCAGTTGATCCACCGTTTCACTTGCTGGCCCTATTGTACATACGATTTTTGTTTTACGCATTTTGTTCCTCCTACTATTTTCTTAAATCGACAGTTCTTGCGAAAGCTTGTACATATCTGTGTCAATTTTATGTGGTTGATCTAAAATATCATTAATGGAATGATAAACAATTTCATTACGTTGTATGCCTACAGTCATGCCCGCTTTTCCTTCTAATAATAAGTCAACAGCTTTTGCAGCTAAACGGCTAGCAAGCACTCGGTCTGCTCCAGTTGGTGAACCACCGCGCTGAATATGTCCTAGTACCGTTACACGTGTCTCCACATTCATTTCAGCACTGATTTTTTCACCAAAGTCAAAGCCTGACCCAACACCTTCAGCAACAATAATAATACTATGCTTTTTGCCTCGCTCAACACCCCGTTTAATGTTAGCAAGAATCAGATTCATGTCATGTTCTTCCTCGGGAATGACGATTGTCTCAGCACCATCTGCAAGCCCTGCCCAAAGCGCAAGATCTCCTGCGTGTCGACCCATTACTTCAATAACGTACGTACGCTCATGAGATGTAGCAGTGTCACGAATTTTATCAATGGCATCAATAATAGTGTTTAATGCTGTATCGAACCCAATGGTAAAGTCTGTTCCTGGTATATCGTTGTCAATCGTTCCTGGGACACCGACTGTTGGGAATCCATGCTCGCTTAATTTTTGCGCGCCACGATAAGACCCATCTCCACCAATGACGACAAGTCCTTCAATCCCGTGTTTTTTAAGTTGTTCAATCCCCTTTTTTTGTCCTTCAAGGGTTTTGAATTCTTCACATCGTGCTGTATATAACATTGTGCCACCACGGTGGATAATGTCTCCAACTGA
The DNA here is from genome assembly GCF_002019765.1 of Shouchella oshimensis. Classification (GTDB taxonomy): domain Bacteria; phylum Bacillota; class Bacilli; order Bacillales; family Bacillaceae_D; genus Shouchella; species Shouchella oshimensis. Next base: position 1,344,142 of record NZ_KV917380.1, on the reverse strand, counting down.
GCCGAGCTCCATTTTCTTAATATCGCCTTCAATTAAGCCTTGATAGCCATAAGAAATTCCATACACTTCAATTCCATGATAAATTGCTTTTCGAACAACTGCGCGAATCGCTGCATTCATACCAGGTGAATCGCCACCACTTGTTAATACACCAATACGTTTCAATTATGTTCCTCCTCACGAACAATAAGACAGACGAAGCTTGTCTTAACTAGTCTCTGCAAGTAAAGATACCACTTTGATTTACTGAACACAAGTGTTTCCATACTACAAAAAATGCTTTCATATCAATGAAAGCACTTCCAAATCATTTAGATTCTGCTTTAACTCGTTTGTCAGCTATTTGTCCCATTTTCATATACTTTTCATATCGTTCCTCTAAAAGCGTCTCTACAGACTTTGCTTTTAAGTCACTTAAAGCATCACGTAGCACACGTCTCATACTAACAGCCTGCTCCTCAATGTTACGTTGCGCGCCGCCTTTAGGCTCTTCAATAATTGAATCGATTACACCAAGCTCATATAAATCAGGTGCAGTAATTTTCATTGTCTCTGCCGCTTTCTTCGCTTGCGTAGAGTCTTTCCATAATAATGCTGCTGCACCTTCTGGTGAAATAACCGAATACGTTGAGTTCTCTAACATATAAATTCGATCTGCAACGCCGAGGGCAAGTGCCCCACCGCTTCCACCTTCTCCTATCACAATGCTTATCGTTGGAACATTTAATCCAGCCATCATAAGTAGATTTTTTGCAATGGCCTCACTTTGACCGCGCTCTTCTGCTGACTTACCTGGATAAGCACCTTTTGTGTCAATAAAACAAACGATCGGGCGATTGAATTTTTCTGCCTGTTTCATTAAACGTAACGCTTTTCGATAACCCTCAGGATGAGGCGAACCAAAATAGCGCATAATATTTTCTTTTGTATCTTTTCCTCGTTGGTGACCAATCACGGTAATAGGCTGATCTTCAAACGTTGCAATTCCAGCAACAATCGCTTTATCATCGCCAAAAAGTCGATCACCGTGAAGTTCCAGAAAATCGGAAAACAAAAGAGAAATATAATCAAGACTCGTTGGCCGCTCATGATCTCGAGCAATTTGCACCCGTTCCCATGGTTGTATATTCGTATAGACCGATTCCTCTAGTTCTTGCAGACGAACTTCCATTTTATGAATCTCAGAACTTAAGTCTAAGTCTTTTTCTTTTGCAAATTTACGAAGCTCTTCTATTTTAGTTCGAAGCTCCAGTACAGGTTTTTCAAAATTTCGTTCAGTAGTCATGTTTACTCCCCCTACCTACTGGTGAATTGCCAACACTGTTGTCAGCGTATCTTTCATTTCTAGTCGCGGGATAACTCGATCTAATTGCCCATGCTCTAACAGAAATTCCGCAGTTTGGAAGTCTTCCGGAAGTTCCTCACGAATCGTTTGTTCAATAATGCGTCTACCAGCAAAGCCGACAAGTGCTTTCGGTTCTGCAAAATTGTAATCACCTAACGATGCAAAACTTGCGGAAACACCACCTGTAGTCGGGTGTGTCATGACTGAAATAAACAAGCCACCGGTACGATCTAATTTCTCAAGCGCCGCGCTTGTTTTCGCCATTTGCATTAAACTAATCATCCCCTCTTGCATTCGCGCACCGCCAGAGGCAGCCACAATAATGAGAGGATGCTTCAATTCAATCGCTTTTTCAATTGCGCGTGTAAGCTTTTCACCGACAGCTGCCCCCATACTCGCCATTCGGAATTGAGGGTCCATAACAGCTAAAACAACAGGATGCCCATTTAATTGCCCTACACCTGACACGCATGCTTCGTTTAAGCCTGTTTTCTTACGGTCTGCTTCAAGTTTCTTTTCGTAATCAGGAAATGCTAACGGATTACCACCAATCACATCGGCATCTATTTCCTGAAACGTTCCTTCGTCAATTAACGCTTCAATTCGTTCCCAAGCGCCCATCCGGTGATGATGTCCACATGTTCGACATACACTTAAATTCTTTTTCAGATCCTTTGTGTACATAATGGTCCGACAAGATGGACATTTTGTCATAAGTCCTTCAGGTACTTCTATCTTTGCTCGCTCAGATGGAATTGTTGCATATCGTTTCTTTTTCTTAGAAAACATATCCTTTAACATGGGATCGCTCCTTGCTATATCCTTTAAAAACGGCTGTTTTTCAAGTGATGACTCATCGCATCTAACGCCTTCTCTACTTCTCCATGCTTTATTGCTTCGACAACTAGCTCGTGTTCTTTAATCGACTCAGGCGGTCTTCCCTTACGTTCAAGAGATTCTTTAATCGCTTCTTTATTAAACGCCACCAACGATTTCCAGATATTATAAAGTAAAACATTTCCACAAGCTTTAACAATGGTTTCATGAAACTGGTAATCAGCTTCTACAGGAAAATCCCCATGACTCCATTTCACTTTTGAATGGGAAATAAGCTCGTCTAACTGTTTTACTTCATCTTCTGAAATTCGAAAGACAGCTAATTTTAACGCCTCTATCTCTACAATTCGCCTCGTCTCACTTAAATCCTTCCTTGCTTGGTCGTCTTTTAAGATAAAAGATAAAAGCAAATCCACTAGTCTATAGCTGGAGGGGGCTTTCATGAAAGTCCCTTCGCCTCTTTTAGTCTCAATGATGTCAAGAAGTTCTAAGCCTCGTAAAGCTTCACGAATGGATGAGCGACCAACATGAAGTCGGTCGCTCAGTTCCCTTTCTGATGGTAGCTTGTCGCCACTTTTTAAGTCATCTTTCTGAATCATCTCGCTAAGGGCACGAATAATTTCAATGTAGCGTTTGTCCGTAGCCATAGCGCCTCCTTAGTCGATGATCGTTAATTGTCTCGTTTTCTCCGCAACCTCTTCAGGATCGACCTTCACTCTTGAAACCCCTGTTTCCATTGCTTTTTTCGCTACTGCCGCTGCAACAGCTGGCGCAACACGAGGATCGAATGGTGCAGGAATAACATAATCTGCAGTTAAGTCTTTCTCGTCTACTAAGTTCGCAATGGCATAAACGGCAGCCACTTTCATTTCTTCATTTATATGCGTAGCTCGTACATCTAATGCTCCTCTGAAAATGCCAGGGAAAGCAAGTACGTTATTTACTTGGTTAGGGAAATCAGAACGACCTGTTCCGATAACAGATGCACCTGCTGCTTTTGCATCTTCAGGCATAATCTCAGGAATTGGATTCGCCATAGCAAAAATAATTGGATCAACGTTCATGCTTTCAACCATTTCTTTTGTAACGGCTCCAGCAACAGACACGCCAATAAAGACATCTGCGCCCTTCATAACGTCTGCCAGTTGACCTTCTTGTCTGTTAGGGTTTGTCCGCTTTGCCACTTGTTCTTTAACAGCGTTCATTCCATAAGGACGACCTTCATAAATTGCGCCTTTCGTGTCGCACATAACGATGTCACGAACACCCATGCGAAGCATTAATTTAATAATCGCAATACCAGCAGCACCGGCACCATTCGCCACTACTTTAATTTCTGATAGTTTTTTACCGCTTAGCTTAAGCGCGTTAATTAAACCAGCTAATGTCACAATGGCTGTTCCGTGCTGATCATCATGGAAAATAGGAATATTCGTTTCTTTTTTCAAACGTTCTTCTATAACAAAACAATCTGGTGCAGCTATATCTTCTAAATTCACTCCACCAAATGTCGGCTCAAGCATTTTTACAGTATTCACAATTTCGTCCACGTCATTCGAGCGTAGACATATTGGGAACGCGTCTACTCCAGCAAATGATTTAAATAACACTGCTTTCCCTTCCATAACAGGTAATGATGCTTCTGGACCAATATTCCCTAGCCCAAGTACAGCCGTCCCGTTACTCACAACCGCAACCATATTACCTTTCATCGTATATTCATAAACCGATTCAACATCTTCAAAAATTTCTTTACATGGCTCCGCTACTCCTGGTGAATAAGCTAAGCTTAAATCCCTCGCATCTTTAACGGGCACTTTCGCTTTTGACTCTAGTTTTCCTTGATTGACACGATGCATGTGAAGCGCTTCTTCTCTCGTAGTAGACACAATTTTCTCTCCTTTATATAAAACCTGACTGGTCAGACCACCTATTGTTCGCCTTCTATTATAAACACGTTCGTTCCATCTGCCAATAGGTTGATGGAAACTTCTTTTATTCTTGCTCATCCTCACGTTCTTCTAAGCGGATATTCGTTTCCCCAAATAACCGTTTTAAAAGCTGAATCGTTCGCTTTGACGGCTGTACGGCATATTTATCTGGCAGCTTTATTTTTGTATGATTTTTTTTACGATGTAAGATAACAGGTGCTGTGCCTCTGTCTTGACTTAAAATGTACTTTAAGTCACTTAATTTGGTTGGCACGTCTTGTTCTTTTTCAATATGAACGTGGAGAAATTGCTTGCTTTCAGTGGACGGCAGTTGATTCAGATCAATGGCTTTTTGAACAATAAACTGTTTTTTTCCTTCTCTTTCTTCTACAACTCCACTTAAAAGCACAAGACTTCCTTCAGTCAAGACTGTTTCCACATCTTTCCACACAGTAGGAAAAACAACACATTCACACTCTTCCGTTTCATCGCTACCAATAAAAAAAGCCATTGCTTTCCCTTTTTTTGTTGTGATTTTTTTTAGTGCTTTCACTAAAACACCAACTCGAATAGCTTTTCTAGAAGGTTCTGCTTGAATAAGTGTCGTTCGGTGAAAAGGCGCAAGACGCTCCTTGACATTTTCAATAGGATGACCAGAAAAATAAAACCCCAGCACCTCTCGCTCCCAACCTAGTTCTTCCATCTTTGTTGACGGTTCAATATCAATATAGGCGGGTGTAACAGGATTAATGGTAAACAAACTGCCTGCTGACTGTTTAAAATCATCAATTTGTTTAGCAAATGCAATGGCTTTGTCTACATTTGCTAATAAAACTGCTCGTGAATAGCCCCAATGATCACAAGCACCAGCTTTAATGAATGACGTTATAACTGGTTGAGTAATCGTTGAAGAATACACCTTTGCAACAAAGGTAAAGAAATCTTGAAACGGTGTCGTTCGTGCTTTTTTAATCTGATCGACAATACGACGATTGACCATTGTAATTGGAAGTAGACCAAATCGAATGCTCTTGTTCTCAACAGTAAATAAAGCATGACTCTCTTGAATAGAGGGCGGAAGCACTTCAACCCCTGCTTTTCTAGCTTCATAAATATAGTTATACAGCTTCTGATGATCTTGCCAATTAGCTGAACAGAGGGCTGCAAAAAACGCTTCTTGATAGTGCACGCGCAAATAAGCCAGCCAGTAACTGATCATACTGTAAGCCGTTGCGTGAGACTTTGGAAAACCGTAATTCGAAAATTTTTCAATTAACGCAAATAATGTCTCCGCTTCCTCTTTTGTATAGCCTCTTGCGATTGAACGCTCGACAAAAGCATCTTTATTCATTAACTCTCGCTGTTTTTTACTAATGGCTCGTCGAAAGACATCTGCTTCAGCAAGACTATATCCAGCACTAATTTGAATCAATTGAATAATTTGTTCTTGGTAGACAATTACCCCAAAAGTCGGTTGTAAAATGCGATTGATCTCAACATGATGAGAAAATGTTTTTTTCTGCTCATGTTTGCTCTGAATATAGTCCTTAATAAATGTCATGGGGCCTGGTCGATACAACGAAGTCGTTGCAACAATATCATTGAAACTGGACGGTTTTAACTGCTTTAACACCCGTCTCATTCCGTCAGATTCTAATTGGAAAATACCCGTTGATTCTCCTTGTTGTAATAAGCGAAACGTTTTCTCGTCATGAAACGGAATGTCGCGTAAGTTAAGTTTCTGATTGGTTGCTCCTTCAATTAAACGAAGCATCCGTTCGAGCAACGTTAAATTTTTTAAGCCAAGAAAATCAAATTTCACATAGCCTAGAGCGTCGAGGCTATTCATATCAGCTTGTGTAAGGACCCTTTCATCACTTCCATATTGGAGAGCTACTTTTTCTTTAAGGGGACGATCGCTAATAATAACTCCAGCAGCGTGAGTTGATTCATGTCTAAGCATGCCTTCTAACTGCTTTGCAAAGAAAAGAAGTGTATCAAGCTCAGTTGATTGAAACGATGAAAATACCCCCTGCTGTTCAGCTTCTTCCAGTGTAAGCGCAGAATTCATCGCCTTTGCAACACGATCAACAAAGCCGCTGTTCAGACCAAATGCTTTTCCTGCATCACGAATCGCTGCTTTTCCTGCAAACGTACCGAATGTCAATACTTGCGCCACATGCTCTTTTCCAAACCGTTCTCGAACGTAATGAATAACATCGTCTCGGCGGTAATCAGGAAAATCAATATCAATATCCGGTAGCGAAATACGCTCTGGATTTAAAAACCGTTCAAACAGTAAGCCATGCTTAAGAGGATCAACATCTGTAATACGTAATGCATAAGCAACAATAGAGCTCGCCGAGGAGCCCCTTCCTGGACCTGTCAGGATATTAGATCGATGTGCATAATCCATAAAGTCAGCCACAATTAAAAAGTACGAAGCAAAACCAAGCTGCTTTATCACCGCCAATTCCTTTTTCAACCGCTCCATTGCTTCTTCGGACGGGTTTGACTGATAACGTTGCTGAAACCCTTTCAATGCGTTTTCCTGCAGTCGTTCCTGTGCCTCGTTTTCTTCTAAACCGTCAAAACGCGGGATTGTCGGCTTTTGAAAAAGGGTGAACGTCTCGATCTCGTCAGCAAGCGCATCTGTTTCGTTCAGAAGGGCTTCTGAGAACCGTTCCCTTCGTTCCGTTAACGACAATAGGTACGCCTTTTCCGTTTCTTCTTCTAGCACAACATGGTCCACTGTAGTCCCTGCACCGATTGCAGTGAGCAGACGATAGAAATCGTAGTTTTCTTTCCTTAAAAATCGTATAGGCGGAGCTGCCACACATACAATGTTATGAGCTTCTGCAAACTCGATTAGCGTATAATCGCTTGCACCATGAATCTCTAACCTTCCTTCACTATGTGCAGTAAGTGCTAGCCACCTTTTATACCAGTCCTTTGCTTGAATAAATGACTGGCGCGACAATAAAACCATGCATGCCGTTGTCTGCTGTTGAAAAACTTCATATGAAATTCCGTTTTCCTTGCTCATCCGCATCACAGAGCTTAGTTCAACTAATTGTTGATAACCTTGCTTGTTTTTAGCAAGCAAACGTACGGTAAGTCGAACGTCTTTAACAAGGACTGTACACTCTAGCCCGACCAATGGTTTCATATCAACTTTCTCACATTCTCTTAAGAAATCATACACGCCACTCAATGTATGTTTGTCTGTCAATGCAAGGTTTTTATATCCTAATTGTTTGGCTTGTTGTACATAGGCTTTTATCGTTAACCCAGACTGAAGTAGACTATGCTCACTATAAATATTTGAAAGCAAGGTGCTCAACACCATCACTCTCCTTTATCTTCTTCTACTAACGAATCTTCGTTTTTTATTGTCATAATCGTATTGGTTTGTCCTTATATATAATTAATACGTAAAAACTAGGTGGTGAATGCAATGCTTCTAACGAAAGAAATGCTTGCTCATTTAGTCATGAACTTCTTCATTGCTTTTGGCGTAATGATTGGTGGTGCATTAATTGGTGGAATTGGTGCTTTTCTTATTGGAAAACCAGTCCTTAGTGAAATTTTCAGCTTATCAAACAGCTTAAAAATCTGGGCCATTGTCGCGGCCATTGGTGGTTCTTTTGATGCGATTACGAAAATAGAAAGCGGCTTATTTAGCGGTGTACATGAAGATGTTTATCGAACGCTTGCCATGCTGCTGGTTGCTTTTTGTGGAGCACAATCTGGCTCGATTTTGCTAAGGTGGATTGTAGGTGACCCAGTCTAATGTTCGTTCCAAATTACTCAAAGCACCGAGGATGGCTGCGTTTTTTTGCTGGCATCATGATTGGCGCCTTAATCGGCTGGTCTTTTTTCATTGCCGAATACGGTCAAAAACACGACCGTCTTCATGGAGAAATTGGTAAAAAAGACATCATCATTGAAGAGTTACAAGCAAAGAACGCGCAATTTATTCATGACTTATCACTACAAAATGAAGAAAATGCCCGACAGCTCCTTGTTCAAACGGTGTCGGTCACAATTCTAAATGCTGAACGCTACCACCTAAGCCAACTAAATGTATATGAGCTAAGACAACAAATGTTAAAAGAGCTACAGCATCTTCAAGGGACAAGTATCGAAACCATCGCAAGTTTAACCGAAGTCATGGAGAGCGCAGTTGAAAATAAAGTCTACAAAATTAATGATAACCACTATACTGTAAAAATTACGAGAACGTACGCTCTACCAGATTTCCGAATTGATGTTGAAATCATTCACGAAGAGCAAAGGAGCAGCCCTTAAATACTTAAACACTCACTGCTTGTCGTAACTTCTGAATGATTTCTTCCACTTCCTCCCAAGAATACGCCGTTGCACCAGCAGCTACAGGATGACCACCACCATGGTGTTCTTTCGCAATCCCATTAATGACAACAGCCTTCGATCTTAGTCGTACTCGAATACGATCGTCCTCTTCTACAAAAAAGACCCAAATTTGAATATTCTCTACACCAGAGAAACAATTGACAAGTAAAGAAGATTCGTTGGATGTAACATCAAACGATTGTAGCGTCGCTTTTGGCAGTTTCATTACCCCAACACGCCCATCAAACAACTCAAAATGCTGTAGAATATAGCCTTCTAAACGGACTAGCGGTAATTCTCGCTTGTAAAGTTGATTAAATAATGTTTGAGTATCAATTCCTTGATCTAGCAGTAAAGCTGTTCTTCTTAACGTCTCTCCTGTTGTATTGCGGAATCGAAAACGACCTGTGTCTCCTACAATTCCTGAATAAAGAAGAAATGATGCTTCTTCAGTCAGAGATAAAACAGAAGAATGCTCTTGTAGTGCAACAATTAATTCAGACGTTGAACTTACTGTAGTATCCACAAGCACAATGTCTCCATAAGGCTCTTCATTCGGGTGATGATCAAGTTTAATCAGCATTTTTCCGCTATTAAAACGATCGTCACTAATTCTCTCTGTGTTTGCCGTATCACAAACGATGACTAAGGCACCGTCATACATGTCGTCGTCAATCGTATCCATTCTTCCTAAGAACAGAAGAGATGGTTCTTCTTCTCCAACAGCATAAACATGTTTATTCGGAAAGCTTTGTTTAATGATCGCTTTTAAGCCAAGTTGTGATCCTAATGCATCAGGATCTGGACGTACGTGTCGATGAATAATGACTGTTTCAAACTGTTCAATTTTCTCAATAATATGGGTAAACATTTGATAACCTCTTTCAATCAGAACTAGTCTTTTCTTTTTTTACACTGTACAATAAAAACAGCTTGTCTATATAGGAGGACCTGTGTAATGAATCAAATTCTTATTATTGTAGCCATTGCTGCTTTTCTTTTATATCTATTTAGTCGAATAAAAGCGTTCCGTCTAAAAGACTCTTTAGAAAAGAAAATTTTAGAATCTCGAGCGCAATTGGCCCTAGGCGCAACGTTAATTGCTATTAGTGTTATTTTACTACTGTTGTCAAACTACACTGCCATTCAATTACTTATTGGCGGCGTCTTTTTACTGTTTGGTATTGCCAATGCTACTCACGGGGCACGCGCCCATAAACATTATACCGCTCAACTTGACTAAACTTCCCTAGGCTACTAGGGAAGTTCTTTAAGCTTCGATCAACTGTGCTGTTAATAATGCTTTCCCAACAATCTCTCCTTCTCTGTATACCTCCACATCAAACTTGCCATGCTTCCTCCCGACTTCTAGCAATCGAGGTATTACCTTTACTTCTGTGTCAATTTGAATGGGCTTTAAAAAATATAGCGTTAAATTTTCGACAACGATATCACCACGCTTGTGCATACGCAATGTCCGTCTTGCACCTTCAATCATAATCGTTGTCATTACCCCATAAGAAACCGTCCCAAGTTGATCAGTCATTTGTGGGCTCACAACAATACGATAAACAGGCTCTTGTTTCGTTTCTGTTACTTGCTCCATCCTGCTTGTTACAATTTCTTCTAAGGTCTCTCCTACATGCGGCTGACGTTGTGTTGTTTGCATAGCTTTTAACACATCTTGTCTACTCACAACACCAATCAACCTTTTTTGTCCATCTGTAACAGGGAGTAATTCAATACCTTGCCACACCATAATATGGGCCACAGCAGCGATTGATGTTTTTTCATTCACAGTAATAGGGTTTTGCGTCATCACTTTTTCTATCGGCTGTTGTTTTAATTGATCAAATACGTCTTTAGCAGCTATCATCCCTTGGACTTTAAGGGTATTGTCTACAACCGGATAGCGACTATGACCTGTACGCTCATTTAATGCTTGCCAGTGCTGAACCGATTCACCTATCGTTAAATAGTACGTTTTTTCTAATGGGATTAAAATATCATCTACTACAACAATCTCTTTTTTAATAAGTTGATCGTATATCGCACGGTTAATCATTGCAGCAACTGTAAATGTGTCGTAAGACGTCGAAATAACCGGTAAATCAAGTTCATCTGCAAGCTTAATCACATCTGAACTCGTATCGAACCCTCCTGTAATTAACACTGCTGCTCCTGTTTCAAGGGCAATCTTATGGACTTGATAACGATTTCCAACAATGAGTAAGTTTCCTGCCGTTACATACCGCATCATAGCTTCTGTTTTCATCGCTCCTATGACAAAGCGACTTAGCGTTTTATGTAAACCAGATCTCCCTCCAAGAACTTGTCCATCAACAATATTTACAACTTCTGCAAAGGTTAGCTTCTCGATGTTTTCTTTTTTCTTTTTCTCAATGCGAATCGTTCCTACTCGTTCAATCGTCGATACAAGCCCCTGCGATTCAGCTTCTTTAATTGCCCGATAAGCTGTTCCTTCACTTACAGACATTGCTTTGGCAATTTGACGAACGGATATCTTGCCTCCAATGGGAAGCTGAGTAATATAGTCAATTATTTGCTCGTGTTTAGTCACCTTGGCACCACGCTTTCACCATTTCACTTCTTTTTAGTATACGACTTGACGTAGTGCCCTAGCAACTTCTTAACCGTACTGTCTTAACTTTTTTCGATTCGCTGCTTTAGAAGCAAGTTTTTCCTTCTGTTCCAAACGCTGGGCTTTTAAAACGGCAAGTCCATTTCCTAAGACGACTAGCAAGCAAAAACCGACCCAAGAATAAGCAAAAACTTGGCTTAAACCAGCTTCCTTGAATGGTAAATTTTCAAAAGCATACGCCCCCATAATGCAGGCGAGTAGTATACAAATTACGCCACGTTGTTTCATCGAATCCCTCCTTGTCTACTACTTTATGTACAAACAAGAAGAACATGACTAAAAAAAGCTGAATACAAAGGAGTTTGTCCTTGCATTCAGCTCTATGGCTTAAAGGCGAATCGTTTCACCCGCTTCTAAAAATTTTCCTTTTCCGTGAGGCAGTCGCTCCACAAAAGCCTTAGCATCTTGCTTAATAGGTGGGAAGGTATTGAAATGAATTGGAACTGCTACTTTTGGATTAATCCATTCAACAGCTGTCTCTGCATCTTCAGGGCCCATCGTGAAATTATCCCCCATTGGGACAAAGGCAACGTCAATATCATTTCGTTCACCAATCATTTTTAAGTCACTAAATAACGCGGTGTCACCCATATGATAAATGGTTTTTCCTTCTGCCTTAAACAAAATTCCACCAGGCATTCCTGTATACACAATTCTTTGATTTTCTTCTTCTGTATACGAAGAACCATGAAATGCCTGTGTATACTTTACAATACCAAAATCAAATTCATACGCACCACCAATGGACATCGGATGAACAGACTCTACACCTTGAAAACTCATATAAGTAGCAAGTTCAGCTACCGCAACCACAAGTGCACCAGAGCGTTTAGCTATCTCCACAGTGTCTCCAACATGATCATTATGACCGTGGGTAAGTAAGATGACATCAGGATTTTCGTCTTGTGCTGTTAGATCTGTTTGGCTATTTCCAGTAATAAACGGATCAATTAAGATCGTTTTCCCCCTTGTTTTCATTTTAACAACTGAATGTCCATGAAAACTTACTTCCATTTTCTATCCCTCCAATTCAGACTCATTCCTTTCTTTATTAGCCTGTTTAGAATTAACCTAAACATTCCTACTTTTATGTTTTATAATAGTAGAGAAGAGGAGGCAGGTAAAGAATGAACCTAGAGCGACTGCAACTATTACAGCAACATACGAAACAAGAAGAAGCGGACTTTGCTTTTATTACGAACAAAGACTCTTTATTTTACTTAACTGGATTGCTTGCCAATCCACATGAACGATTAATGGCACTTTTTATCTTACAAGATTCCTATGTGTTTGTTATTCCAAGAATGGAACAAGAGCTTGTTCGTCAAGCAGGATATCAAGGCGATATTCTTCCTTATAGTGACCATGAAGACGTATGGCAACTGATAAAAGAGAAGCTTCAGGAAAATCAGCTAACGAACATAACGTCGGTTTTAATAGAAGAAAGCACACTAACATTCGCCCGTATGAAGGCGTTGGAATCACTGGGCCAATCGATTCGCTTCTCCAATTGTGAACACGTTTTAATGAATCAGCGTTTAGTAAAATCTGATGATGAATTGGAAATTTTACAACAAGCGGCTGCTTTTGCTGATGCTGGTGTTGAGTTCGGCATTAAAGCATTGTACACAGGAGTAACCGAATTAGAAGTTATTGCTGAAATTGAATACGAGTTAAAAAAGCAAGGTATTTCGGAAATGGCATTTCAAACCACCGTTTTGTTTGGTGATCATGCCGCCTCCCCACATGGTAAACCTGGGACACGCGCGTTAAAGGAAGGCGAATTTGTTTTGTTTGATTTAGGAGTTGTAGTAAATGGCTACTGTTCCGACATTACACGCACAGTGGCATATGGTGAAGTCCCTGAACAGCACCAGCTCGTTTACAATACAGTCTTAGAAGCAGAGGAAACAGCAGTTGCAGCGGTTAAACCAGATGTCGTTATTGGACAATTAGACTCGATCGCTCGAACCGTAATTGAAAACGCTGGGTTTGGCGATTATTTTACTCATCGTTTAGGACACGGTCTCGGTATAAATGTACACGAATTTCCTTCTATGAGTCAGAACAACGTCGATGTACTTGTGGAGGGCATGACGTTTACTATTGAACCAGGTATTTATATCCCTGGGGTAGTAGGGGTACGAATTGAAGATGATGTTGTTGTCACAAATAATGGAGTCGAGACACTAACCATCTTTCCTAAAAACCTTATTAATGTCCCACCAAGAGCGCACTAATATAAAAAAACAAGGGGTTATGGACGCCCCTTGTTTTACTTTTCCCAGCTCCATATATAACGCTCACTGTGAGCATCCATCCATCGTATCTCAAAGCTAGACATCTGCGGATAATATGGCTTCAATACTTTTTTATACTGCTCTGCTGTTTTATCTTGATCTAATTGGAGCAAAGAAGTCATTTTTATTACTTGGATCTTTGCATGGTCACCTTTCAACACTTTAGTGCCTTTCTCGTACTCATAATGGTTTGGATTATCAAACTCCCATTGATATTCTACATCCTCTTCCACAACAGTAATTCGTATCGAAAAAGCATCCATCAATTCATTTCCAGATACCGCTACTGCTTTCTCTGACACTTGAGAAAAGCTAAGCATTATAAGTAGCAACATACCGATCACACGCTTCATATCACACCTCTTTTTTTCTTAACGTGTGTGGTTTTTGCTGTATTTATTCATCGGTATCGGTGGATAACATCGACTCCGCCAGTTACTTCAATTACAGTGCCTGTGACCATATCGGCATTATCTTCACATAGAAACATAACGGTTCGAGCAATATCCTCTCCTGTACCTGATCGACCTATTGGTGTATTTTGATCCTTATGATGACGTGCTTCTTCAATCGTTGCTTCCTTCATCTCACCCATTATATTCCCTGGACATACCATATTTGCCGTTATGCCGTACTCAGCCTCTTCAATTGAAATGGTCTTCATTAACGAAACAAGCCCCACTTTAGCAGCTGCATAAGCAGACCGGTAAATCCAACCAGGCGCATTGTTGGCACCTTGAAAGCCATAAAATACGATACGCCCAAACTTTTGTTTTCTCATAATCGGCACAACTTCTTTCATGAGATGAAAAGAAGACGTTAAATTGCCATCAATCATAGCATTCCACTCAGATTCTTCATAATCCACCAGCTTCTTCTTTTCAAATACATAGGGGCCTGCATTGTGAATACATACATCAATCCGGCCTGCGAATGCTTGAGCACGTGTGACAAGCTCTTTACAATCGTCTCCCTTTGTGACATCTGTTCGAACAATTTGCACATACTCTATTCCCCATTTTTCTTGCAGCGCTTTCGCACGTTCGTGGTCATTTAAGTATGTAACCGTTACTTGATAGCCTGACTTCAGAAGCGATTCAGTTACTTTCAAACCTAGCCCTTTTGTTCCAGCCGTTACCATTGCATGTCGCAACTCATTCACCACCATCGTTCGTTCTCTCTTTTTAAGATACACTACCTTTATGGTTGTAGGCAAAAAAAAAGACGACCGGACTCGTAAGGATGGGAGCGTGGTCGTCACAAGGTACTTTTCTAAATGGAAAATTGTCCTTCTGTCGGAATTAGAATAGACATAGACATGACCTTATTTAGCGTCGTCTTTATGATCCTCTTTCGTTTGGCTTACTGCTTTTCCTTGATCTTCTACTGTACCTTGTTGATAAGATGCCATCAATTGATCGTGTACAAGCGTTTCTTCTGATTGTTGTTTTCTTTCTTCGTGTTTGTCCATTTTATGACCTCCTTTTAGTATAGAATGCCTTAAAGAACAAAAACTTATGAGAAAAAACAAAAGGGGTTGGATTTACAATCCAACCCCTTCTACTATCCTTTGTTTACCAATTCTTTTGCTTTTTCTATAGCGATTTCAACTTGAGCGAAGCCAGTACCACCTGCGCTATTTCGACGAGCTACTACTGTCTTTGGTTGTAAGACTTCATAAATATCTTCATCAAATAAGGCACTTGCCTCTGTATAATCTGTCATTGCTAGATCAAGTAAGTATACGTTTTTTTGAATTGCTTTTAACACAAGTTTCCCTACTACTTCATGAGCTTCACGAAACGGCATTCCTTTTGTCGCTAAGTAATCGGCTAATTCAGTTGCATTTGAGAAATCTTGACTTACTGCTGCTTCCATCTGCTCCGTTTTTACCGACATACTCGAAATCATACCCGAAAAGATCCGCAACGACCCTTTCACTGTTACTACCGTATCAAACATGCCTTCTTTATCTTCTTGCATGTCTTTGTTGTAAGCAAGAGGAAGCCCTTTTAGCGTTGTTAATAAAGAAAATAAATTCCCATACACTCGACCTGTTTTTCCGCGAATAAGTTCTGCCATATCAGGGTTCTTCTTTTGTGGCATAATACTTGAACCTGTAGCAAACGCATCATCCAATTCTATAAACTGGCATTCTTGAGAGGACCAAAAAATCATTTCCTCACACAAACGAGACAAATGCATCATGAGTGTAGATGAAGCTGATAGAAATTCGAGAATAAAATCTCGATCACTAACCGCATCTAAGCTATTCTCATAAATACCATCAAACCCCAATAGTTCTGCTGTCAAATGTCGATCAATCGGAAACGTTGTCCCTGCTAAAGCACCCGCACCTAAAGGCGACACATTTACACGTTTTAAACTGTCTTCGAAACGGCTGTAGTCACGCTCAAGCATCCAGAAGTAAGCAAGTAAATGATGTGCAAATGAAACTGGCTGAGCACGCTGTAAATGTGTATATCCAGGAATAAGTGTTTCAACATGCTCTTGCGCCTTGTGAATAAGCGACTCTTGCATGGCACGAATGGCTTCCATAATGGTCTTTGTCTCATGGTACAAGTAAAGGTGCATATCTGTAGCCACTTGATCATTACGGCTACGCCCAGTGTGTAGCTTGCCTCCCACAGGACCAATCTCATCAATTAGTTGCTTTTCAATATTTAAATGAATATCTTCCTGAGCAACTTCATAGGCAAGGGTTCCTTCTTCGGCTTTTTTCTTCAACGTTTGTAAGCCAGCTACAATCGTATTCTTTTCTTCTTCCGTGACGATTTCACAAGCGGCAAGCATCGTCACATGTGCGATGCTGCCTTGAATGTCTTCGAATACTAATTGTTTATCAAATCCAATAGAGGCGCCAAATTCATCGACCCATTCTTCAGCTGATTTGGTGAATCTTCCGCCCCACAGTTTACTCACGATGTTACCTCCTCTTTTTCTTTTGTTACCATACTGTGTACTTTCGTTGGCAAGCCCCATAAGGAAATAAATCCAACTGCTGCATTGTGATCAAACTCATCATCTGGTGTATACGTTGCTAATTTCTCATTGTAAAGAGAATAAGGTGATTTTCTTCCTTCTACAATCGCATGCCCCTTAAAGAGTTTCACTCGTACAATACCCGTTACGTGCTGCTGAGACTCTTTCAAGAAAGCTTGAAGGGCTGGCTGAAGGCTAGAAAACCATAAACCTTCATAAATTAATTCCGTTAATTTCTTTTCAATAACAGGCTTAAAGTGAGCTAATTCCTTCGGCAACGTTAAGTCTTCAAGCTCTTTATGGGCTTTAATTAGGGTCATTGCACCTGGACACTCGTAGACTTCACGGGACTTAATTCCAACGAGACGATTCTCCACATGATCAATACGTCCAACACCATGTTTACCAGCAAGGTTATTTAAAGAAAGAATCAGTTCATCTAATGGCATCGCTTGACCATCGATGGCCACGGGTACCCCTTTCTCAAAATGAATCTCAATTGTATCGGCTGTATCAGGTGTTTTTTCTAATGGCGCTGTTAATTCATAGGCGCCTTCTGGTGGTGTCGCCCAAGGGTCTTCTAAAATGCCGCACTCGTTGCTTCTCCCCCATAAGTTCTGGTCAACAGAATAGGGGTTATCTAAATCAATTGGAATTGGAATATTATTTGCTTTAGCATATTCAATTTCCTCATCACGGGACCATGCCCACTCACGAACAGGTGCAAGTACCTTTAAATCTGGATTAAGTGCTTGAATCGACACTTCAAAACGGACTTGATCATTCCCTTTTCCAGTGCATCCATGGGCCACTGCAGAAGCACCTGTTTGTTCTGCGACTTCAACAAGCTTTTTCGAGATTAACGGGCGAGAAAGAGCAGATACTAGCGGATATTTTTGTTCATAGAGTGCATGAGATTGGAGAGCTGGAAGAACAAATTCCTCAGCAAACTCTTTTTTTGCATCAATAGTATAGGATTGAATAGCCCCAACGGTCAGTGCTTTTTGTTTCACAAATTCTAAGTCTTTCCCTTCACCTACATCAAGACCAACAGCAATCACATCATATCCTTTATCGGTTAACCATTTTACTGCTACTGATGTATCTAAACCACCTGAATATGCAAGTACTACTTTTTCTTTCGCCACAAAAATCTCCTCCAGTTTTTATGAATAAAAATTCTCATTATATTATTTTTATACAATCAAAGGTGAAAAATGAACCGGGGGTATGTGCCCCAGTTGTATAAAACCAAACAATTAACTTATGAATATACATTACTTTACCAGTCATAGATTGTTTTGACAAGAGGTTTTTGGGATTTTTTGTTCTAAGTTTTAATTCCTTTTCTTAAACCATTCGTTTCTGTAAATCTACAGGCTGTTAGTACTCTGAAAAGCGATGAAGCCAACGCTTTTTGTAAAAGCACTGTGCATCCATTGTTAATGATTGCATAGATTTATAAGAGACAGAAGCTTGGTATGCTCCAAGTAAGAGACGCTTAAACGGAACACGTCTATGCCCAATTTGTTTATACAGTGACATGCGTATAATCTGTTTTAACAACTGCTTCACAACAGCTTCTGACACCATGTCTTCTTTGCCAAGATACATAGGCTCGTTTTGGTCACAAGCAATGCCATCCTTTGTTAACGATCGCCACTCCTCGTACTTTACCTGCTTTGGTAAAAAACTGTATATGAAAAGCCGCAGTGATAAAATGGTTTCTGCAGTCCCACCTGTTTGAGTGAATTGATAGAAATGACCGACTTTATCAAGTGCTTTTTTTGATACATACAGACTGAGAGGAAGGTGTGTTAGTAAAGCTGTGTTCGAATGGGTACTCATCCCCCCTTGAACAAGGGCAAGTAGTCGAGTGCGCGCTAATTCTTTATGTAAGAGATGTTGCTTTTCATTCCTAACAGCAATCGAATCATCAGGCTCTAATTGCAAAGTGGACTGGAATGTTGACTGTAAGAAATCGGATTGAATCCATTGGTACAATTGAATGGCTATTGGATCCATGTAGTGAGTCCAACTTTCATCAATTACCTGTCTACCACTGGGGCTCTTTTTCTTCGATTGAAAGAACAACTGCTTTTCATACTCTTCAATTTCTTTTTGCCACTGCTCAACACTAGACATGATTGTTATTCTCCTTCCTCTTCAAAGTGGGTAAACATTTTTCGTTTAAACAAAGGGATATATGGAAACCCTTCTTCATTCACTTGTTCCAAAGCTCGTAATTCTGTATTCATGCGCTTTAAGTAAAAATACAAAATGGCTTCCGCTGTTTTTGGCTTTACGGATGTTTCTTCTGTTTGATCATACTGACCAAGAATGGTGTGTTTTAATTGTACAACCTCTTTATTAAGCACATCTATTTTTTGTTGCTGTGCTGCTTGGTTGATCATTTCAATACTTAATACGACTTGGCCAATCAGCTCACCTACGGTTGTGTATTCAGGGGTGAGTGGATCATTTAATGCTTGGATTTTTCCAATGTCCCCTAATAAACAGGCCGCTAAAACAATGTCTCCGTTAATCGTCTTATACAACGGAAGGAGCTGCAACGCTGCCGTCATAAGTTCAACAATTTGCTCTAATAACCCTGCATAATAAGCATGATGATACGTCTTACCAGCCGGATATGTTGTTAATTTCTCACGAATTCCGCGATTACTGTATATTTCTTTAACGAGCTGTTGTAAAGTAGGCGACTCAATGTCATCCATCATCATCCGTAGCTCATGCCATAGATCTTCCCGAGATAACCCCGGCTTTGAGATTAGTTCAGTTCGATTTATTTGATCATCCTCTGTTGCTAATCGAATTTTCTTTATGGTTAACATTTGCTTTGAGCGAAAGGTTTCAAGGGCACCTTCCACTTTCACAACCGATTTTGGAACAAACTTTTGCTGCTGGTCATCTGTTATATCCCACAGCCGAGCAGAGAGGAGGTTATGCTGTTGTTGCAACGTGAAATTTGCGTAAAGCGATCCATTTGCTGCCTGTTTAATTTCACGTTCTCGAATCATATAAAAATCAGCTTCCATCATCAACACCTCCATCCATTATCTTAGCTGAGAAGTGTGTAAAAGGCAAAAGAAGTTCTTACCCTATTCTTGCTGCCTCCCCAGAGCTATTTTCTATTATTCATAACTGGCATTCTTAAAATAAAAAAAGCTATCCCCATTAGGTTTAGCAACACAACCTAATGGGAAAGCCTTTTTTCTTATTACGTTAATCGAACAGTATCACGAGCAATCATAACTTCTTCATTTGTAGGAACAATCAAGACTTTTACTTTTGAATCCGCAGTTTGTAAGAACGTCTCTTTTCCACGTACATTATTTTTGGACAAATCGACTTCGATTCCCATGAATTCTAAACCTTTTAGAACACGTTCGCGAACAACGGTACTATTTTCACCGATTCCCGCTGTGAAAATAAGAACGTCAATGCCGCCCATACGTGTTGCGTAAGAACCAACATAATCCTGAATCCTTGAAGTAAAGACATCAAGAGCTACCTTTGCACGCTCATTACCCTTTGCTTCTTCACTTTCAATATCTCGTAAATCACTTGAAAAACCTGTAAGACCAAGTAGTCCACTTTCCTTGTTTAACGTAGAAATCACTTCTGCCACCGTTTGATTTGTCTTATCCATAATAAACGGAATAAGAGCCGGATCAATATCACCAGAACGTGTGCCCATTGTTACGCCTGCAAGGGGGGTAAAACCCATTGACGTGTCAATTGATTTACCACCATCAATAGCTGCAATACTTGCTCCATTTCCTAAGTGACAAGAAACCATTTTTAAGTTTTCAAGTGGCTCACCAAGCATTTCAGCAGCTCGCTCAGACACATACTTATGAGAGGTGCCATGGAATCCATATTTACGAATACCGTACTCTGTATAGTATTCATATGGAAGGCTGTACAAGTATGCGTGTTCTGGCATCGTTTGATGGAAAGCCGTATCGAATACTGCAACTGCCGGTACATTTGGAAGCACTTCTTTAAAGGCTTTTATTCCTGTAATATTTGCTGGGTTGTGAAGTGGAGCTAACTCCGACACTTCTATGATCCCTGCCAAAACATCGTCTGATATAAGAACTGAATCATTAAATTTCTCGCCGCCATGAACAACACGGTGACCAATCCCCTCAATATCATCTAGAGAGGAAATGATATTCAAGCTTGTTAGTTTATCAAGTAAAATTTTCACAGCTTCGGAATGATCCGCAATATCTGCTGTGGTTTCGTGCTTTTCTCCATTTTTCTCGATTGCAAAAACAGAGTCTTTCAATCCAATTCGCTCAACAAGACCTTTTGTAATAATTGTCTCTTCCGGCATTGAGAGTAGTTGAAACTTTAGGGATGAGCTCCCTGCATTAATTGCCATAATCGTAGCCATAATTTTTACTGCACTCCTTTAGTCTAAAGCCATCTCTACCATTTAAGCATTCTCCATACGTCATTTCAAGCGGACAAAATCGGTTAAGCGCATACATGGAAATAATTAAAATTTACTGTGAATTCTCATAGTTTTTTTATAAAAAAAAAGGTACCATGCTCACATGATACCTAGCGCTCTTAGCGACCAAGTTGCTCCTTAAACCACTTATTAATACTACTCATCATTTCCTGCATCGCAGTTACGTTCGAAAACGATGGTAGCTCTGCAAGAAGGGCTTGCTGTGGCTTCTTCATTTTTTCCGCTTTCTTTTGAATCATTAAGATGCTTTTTTGCTGTTGCTTATTGGAAAACATTGACGCTGGTAACTGCAGTAAGCCTAAAACCACCGCGTGCTCTTTTAAATAAGCATGAAGTTTGTCGGCTTGGTCACTTTCAAAAATAAAATTTGGTACGAGTAACAAGCCAAAACCTCCTGGTTGAAGAGCACGAATACCTTGTTCAATCATTAAATGATGAATATACGAATGCCCTGATTCCGCTTTTAGATCATAGGTACGTGCGATATCATCTTTTGGATAATAACCTACAGGCAAATCTGCTACGACAAGATGAACATCAGGCATGTTGACAAGCAAACTATCTTGGTGAAACAGCTGTATTTCATGCTGTTGCAAATTAGCACTTGCAAAAGCGTTCTTTAACAACGTCTCATCCACTTCAAAGCCATAGGCCTTATCAATTCGACCTTCTGCATGGTTGCAAATTGAGAAAAGCAAGTTTCCAGATCCAACCGCTAAATCGAGGACATCCCCTTTTGAATCTGTCTTCTGTAGCTTATTCACCAAATAGCTCATGAACAAGCTAACTGCATCAGGGGTCATGGAATGATTAGGCTGAACAACCCCTTTCATTCCTTTCATTACAGCAAGTTGAAATGCTTTTCGAACGTCTTCTTTCGTAAACGTCATAGAACTTACTCGCTCCATTAACGGAAGAAGCTGTTCCTTACGTTCACTAGCAAGGTCTTGAATAATGGCTTGTTCAAATAAATTGTCTCCTGCTTCTGCTAACGCGTCTAAATAGGTTACATCCAGTACGTGCTCTAGTACCTTAGCAGATTCGTCTAAATACTCATATAGCGCTGTTACATTGGTTTGTTCCATACAACGTTCACCCTTTTGTTCTCATTTTCACATTTAGCAAATGAAAAAGCGCTATCGACGGCAAATGTTCTTAGACAACGCTTTAGCTTTTTTCACATAGATCGCTCTTATGTTTCTAAGCTGCCGTTCTCCTACCATGATCACCGTCGAATGCGCTCCGCCACTCTAGTTCTTACGTTTCAATCTAGTCAATTAGATGTACTTCCATGATGGAGATCTTCCATTTTCTATCTCTATTCATGTGTTTATGTTCATCTGACTACTATGAACGTTTTTAAGACACGTTACCGTTTATGACCGATCTTTTATTGCTGTTAATGCTGCATCATAGTCTGGATGCTCACTCACTTCGTTCACATATTGCGCATAAATCACTTCGTCTTCTTCATTTACGACGAATACAGAGCGTGCTAGTAAACGCAACTCATCAATTAACACACCATACGCTTGGCCAAAATCAACCTCTTTATGGTCAGATAATGTTTTCACTTCATCAATTCCTTCTGCAGCACACCATCTTCTTTGAGCAAAAGGTAAATCGACACTAATTGTTAATACAACCGTATTATTTAAAGTTGCTGCTTCTTCATTGAAACGGCGGGTTTGCGCATCACACACACCTGTATCAATAGAAGGAATAACACTTATTAGCTTTACTTTTCCTTTAAAATCAGCTAGAGTCACTTCCGTTAAATCATTTGCTAGCACACGGAAGTCAGGTGCCTTATCACCAACTTGTACTTGTTTACCTACTAATGTAACTGGCTTTTGCTTAAACGTTACTTGCGTCATATGTAATCCACTCCTTTATCTTCTTATCATACCGTCTCTTCCTTGATTAATGCAAAAATGACGCACCTCACTAGTAAGTAAAAAAGCATAAAGACAGAGGTCTTTACACTTTTATTGGTTATACAATTGGATCTTCATAAGGGTCATCATCGTGTGAAACGTGATGGTTGTCATGGTGGACATGTCCGTCGTGCTTCATAAGATGTTGAATTTTTTCAAACGCTTGAGGCGCTAAGTCTAATAAGCGTTCGTATAAGTGAGTTGAACTGTCAAGGTGTACCATATTAACGCCTTTGTGATTCACTACAAGAAAAGCGATAGGCGTAATAGACACGCCACCTCCACTCCCTCCGCCAAAAGGATGCCCTTGTTCAGCATAAGTTTGCGAATGCTCTGTGTAAAACTCACTTCCTCCAGCAGCAAAGCCAAAACCCACTTTAGACACAGGCATAATAACACTGCCATCAGGTGTTTCAACTGGATCACCGACAATAGTGTTGACGTCTGCCATCGCTTTAATGTTTTCCATAGCAGTTTTCATTAAACCTTGAATAGGATGTTCCATTTCATGTATGCTCCTTTATGAATGAAAATAACGTTCACCACTTGAAGCTGGTTTAAAACGCTTTTCAATTTTTTTGTAACTGATTACTAACAACAGCAATGTAGTTATAGCGTGCCACAATGTAAAGGTGACTATGCACGATACAAACATGCGATAGCCCTTTACTTGAAAATGTGGCGTTACTTCTAGTCTTTTTTCACCTTTCCAATTTACTTTCGCTTGGATCCATCCTATACAAAATGATTTTATCGTCCAGATTAGTCCAGCTAGCTGTGCAGTTATCGCAGCATCTCCTGTTCCGAACTCTGTTTTCCATGTCACATGTTTGCATGTAACTTTTGCTAAAAAACGATACACCCTTTGTTTTAGTTTCGGAAAATGAGCCGCAAATCGTTTTGCCGTTTTGACATAGTTTTTAAGACTTTCTATTCCCCACTTTTTGTTTTTTTTCTTATCCTTAAAGAGCGATTCTTCTTTTTCTTCGGCTGTGACCGTTTGGGTTAAAGTATTTACATGAATGACAGGCACCTCCAGTTTATATACTTTCAAGCCTAAAAAAGATACGGACAGGGTTAGCAAGTCATCTTCCTGATGATGAGCATAGCGGATATGTATTTTAATTGGTATGAATAACATAATTAGTAAAATGACAAGTAGAATGATTAATGGTAGTACAATCCATACAAGCATAAAAATACCTCCTTCTCTTTACTATGCTCAACTAAATAAAAAAAAACCAGCTAATCATTTAGCTGGTTTCATCAATATGGACAACATACGTTTCAGCAAATAAGTCATGTATGCCTTGTTTTTTTGGTGTACATGCGACAACAAGGTAAGCAAGCCCATTAAGATTTCCTAACAGAGGGGCATGTTGTAAAAAACGTCCTACCCCTTCTCGGAAAAACAATTGACTCCATGTTAAATTTGCACCATTCGTTGAGATGACGCGAATGCCAAAAATCATCTTTCCTAACGTTTGTTGAAAATAGCGGGTCATTAAAGCAAAGTAAAGAAAGAAAACAATAGCATAAAGAACACTCGGTAGTAAGAAGACCGTGGCAAAAAATCCCCACCGTGAATCTCCGTCTGCAATGAGCGGAACCCATGTACTAACGAGCACACCATTTAAGCCTGCAACAATTAATAAATCAACTATAAATGCCCAAAATCGCATCCAAAATCCAGCATAACGATAGGTTTGGGGATGTGCCTCTTCTACATTGATCTCGGTGGCATCTGCTGTTCTAAGGTGTCGTTTTAATCGTACTGATCCTGTTGTATACTCCATTTGTTCACACCTCATTCATGATTGTACATGTAGTATGGCTTTGGTTGATTAAAATCAATTTTGATCGGGCTATCGTTCCCAAATAATTGCTGCAACGTTAATCCAAATAAGTTTCCGAAATTCAAAAATTCATCGTTTGATACGACTTGATAATTACTTCCTAACTCTTCACGCATAGCGGAAATCGCATCTTCTAACGAGCCTAAGTCATCGACTAGTCCTTCTTCTAACGCCTGTCGTCCCGTATAAATACGGCCGTCACCAAGTTCACGTACACGGTCTTCTTCCATATCGCGACCTTGGGCAATGACATCTACAAATTCATCATAGTACTCATCGACAATCGCTTGAATGATTTCATCTTCCTCTTCAAGTGGCTCTCTCGTTGGAGATAGAATATCTTTATAAGGACCACTTTTGTATACTTGCTCTTCTATTCCAATGTTGTCAAGAAGTTCAGCTACATTATAGGAACTCATAATAACCCCTATGGAGCCTGTTAGTGTTTGTGGGGTTGCAAATATTCGATCGGTTGGTGCAGCTATATAATAGCCTCCTGAAGCAGCCATACCGCCCATAGCAACATACACAGGCTTATCTGTTAATTCTTTCGTTTCGACAATGGCACGGTGAATTTCTGCAGATTCTAATATACCACCACCAGGTGTGTCTACTGACAAAATAATCCCTTGTACATTACGATCTGTCATTGCCGTATCAAGCTCTGTTAAAAAAGCAGCGTGGTCATAACCACCTGTGTCAAATAAACCAGGCTCTCCTGTATCAATAATTGGACCAGTCACATCAAGTAACGCGATCTGTCCACTAGGATCACCATCACTTATAATCGTTTGGTCAGACCCTCCAAGAACTGGTGCTGAATATGTATTAAATGCCACTGAAATGGTCGTAATCAGTGTAAACAATAGCACAAAGGCGCTAATTCCTAATGCAATCCATCTTCTTGCTTTCATTCTGATACTCCTCCTTTTTCATAAACCGTATACCCATTTACAATCGTTTCCAAAACCCTCGCTTGGCTAAATGCCTCTTCTCCACCTCTAAATAGGTCTCGATCAAGTATCGTAAGATCTGCGTCATAACCGATCTTAACTTTTCCTCGTGTAGCTTCTTTTTCAATGGCATAGGCGCTTCCTGTCGTAAATAACGCTACTGCTTCATAGGGGGTTAATGCTTCCTTAACATTATAAGTACCTTGGTCGTTTTTACGAAAAATTGCTGCATGCATCCCTTTCAAAGGCTCGATTGGTTCTATCGGTGCGTCAGACCCCCCTGCACAATGAATGCCAGTCTCTAGCAGCGTTTTCCATGCAAAAGAAAACGACATTCTCTCTTCCCCAAGCCGTTCTTCTACCCAAGGAAAATCAGACACAACAAAATGTGGCTGCACGTC
Source organism: Shouchella oshimensis (assembly GCF_002019765.1). Taxonomy (GTDB): domain Bacteria; phylum Bacillota; class Bacilli; order Bacillales; family Bacillaceae_D; genus Shouchella; species Shouchella oshimensis. The sequence continues at coordinate 1,318,039 of NZ_KV917380.1, read as the reverse complement.
GATGACGATTGGCAATTTTGCCATACGTTGCACTAAATCCTCTCTCGCTACTTGAACATGAATAAGTCGATCACGCTGATTTACTGTTTCATTTTGTTCAATGGCTGTTAACGCTAACTCCAATGCTTGATCGCCAATAACGTGAATCGCTACCGCTAACTGTCGTTTCCTTGCTTGGTAAACCAAATCGTAAAGAGCAGTCTGATTATGAATTAACAATCCAGATGTACTCGGATCATCTTCATAAGGTTCACTTAAAGCGGCTGTTCTGCCACCAAGAGCACCATCTGCAAAAATCTTTAACGCACCAAACTCTACATAGGGGCTTAATGCTTGTTGTTGTGTATAAGGTGATGCGTCATATGCAGAAAGTTCTTCATGATGAATGAGTAAATGAGCACGGAACGGCTTTTTTTCATTCACAACTTCTTGGTAGATGTCTACTGTTTCAGCAAGACCGTTGTAATAATGAAGATCTTCACTATGACCTCCTGTTAGCCCTTTTGCATGGCAATCATTAATAGCCGTCTGAAGCGCATTTTTTACCGACGCTTTTGACAGAGGGGGCATGACAGCTTGGACGTACTGTATAGCGGCATCATGCAAAATGCCATTAGGGTTTCCATGTTCATCGCGTTCAATTTTCCCACCTTTCGGGTCAGGTGTAAATCGATCAATTCCGGCTAAATCAAGAACGTTTTGATTGACAATTGCTGCATGACGACAAATACGCATAACAAATATAGGCTGGTTTATGCTAATCTTGTTTAAATCAGTCACTGTTAATAACGCATGATCTGGATCATTGTGCTCGTTCCAACCTAACGCTTCGATCCATTCCCCATCCTGCACAGATTGTGCTTCCAATTTCGCTAACGCGTCTTTCTTAGTAGACTGTGATAAATCCAATCGCAGTAGCTTTTGTCCGTGAGCAATTAAATGAAGATGACTATCTACGAAACCAGGATAAATAAAAGCGCCATTTAGATTTCTCGCTCTCGAAGCTTGCCTAGACCATTTTTCCAATAAGCGCTTCGAGGAACCACAATCGACAATTTTTCCTTCTTCTATGTAAAGTGCCTCTACTTGCTCCCCTTCTAATTCCATCGTATAAATGACTGCGTTATAAAGAAGTGTTCCCATGCTCCCCCTCCTTTTTGTATTAAGTATAGCATTAGACATCAAATGAGAACATGAAAAAGGAGCAGGGAAACCCTGCTCCTAGCCATGAATATGAAATTATTTTTGATATCCACCCATTTGTTGTTCAGCTTGAGCTACTAGACGTTTAGTGATTTCACCACCTACAGATCCGTTAGCACGAGCAGTTGTATCAGGACCAAGGTTTACTCCGAATTCGCTAGCGATTTCGTATTTCATTTGGTCAAGAGCTTGTTGTACACCAGGTACTACTAAGTTGTTTGAGTTTGAGTTTGCCATGTTGTTTCACCTCCTTCGGTACTTCTAGAATGTGCGAAAGAGGAAATAACATACATAGAAAATCACTGGAAATTTTTTAAAATAACGATTCAACGGAAGAACTGCCTTCAAAAGCGTTGATATGAACTGTCTCAACCCTATTTAAGGCGTCTTCACATTTTTTTTCAATCTCCACATATTGCTCAAATTTTAAGGCGCCTTCTCGTTTTGGCTTCGTCTTGGAGTCTGTTGGTAAGAAAATGGTACAACAATCCTCGTATGGCAAGATGGATGTTTCATATGTCCCAATTCGTTTTGCATAGGCAATCGTTGTTTCCTTATCAATCGCGATTAACGGTCGAATAACAGGCAACGTCGTAACTTCATTAATCGTATTCATACTCTGCAACGTTTGCGAAGCCACTTGTCCAAGACTTTCTCCATTCGAAATCGCTAAAATACCGTTGTTCTTAGCAAATGCATCTGCAATTCGTAACATCATTCTGCGCATAATCGTCATCTCATAATTAGAGGGAACCTCTTTATGAATATGGGTTTGAATCTCTGTAAATGGAACAAGGTGCACCTTAATGCTTGTCCCGTATTTTGTTAGTTCCTTTGTTAAATCAAGAACCTTTTGTTTAGCTCGTTCGTTCGTATATGGTGGGCTATGAAAGTGAAGCATTTCGATCTGGGCGCCACGTCCCATTAACATATGGGCCGCAACAGGCGAATCAATTCCTCCAGACAACATGTGCAACACTTTTCCACTTGCTCCGACTGGAAGCCCCTTCGCTGCTTCTATTGCACCTCCTGTTATATACGTGCCTGCATCACGCACATCAATGGATAGCTCAAGTTCAGGATGATGAACATCTACTTTTATGGATCCATCCAAAGAACGTAAGATGTGTCCTCCGATTAAGTGGTTAAGTTGTTGAGATTGAACCGGAAATCCTTTATTCGCCCGTCTAGCTGAGACTTTAAACGTTTTAACATTCGGATGAAGTTTTTCAATAAAAAAAAGAGCACCTTCTTTTATTGCATCTACGTCATTCTCCACCTGCATGGCTAAACTAAAAGAATAAATACCGAAAACGTTTTTTAATGCTTCTTGAATGGGTGTTTCGTCCGCACCGTGTAAGTGAACAATGATTCTCCCTTGAATTCGTTTTGCCGTTACACCTGGAAACGGCTTTAATACTTTACGTATATTAGCAAGGAGAAGCTTTTCAAAATGACTCCGATTTTTTCCTTTTAATGCCAGTTCACCGTAACGTACTACAATGTGATCGATATTCATTATGTTACCTCCTGAAGTTTTGGAACGAGTCGTTTTAGTGCCTCTATACAAGTGGTGACCTCTTTTTCCGTTGTTAAAAAAGACATACTAATTCGTATTGCCGTTTCTGCACGCTCACGATCATGTCCTGCACCTAGTAAAATCCGGCTTGGCGCACCTGTTTTGGTTGAACATGCTGATTGAGTTGAAACGTATATTTTTTCTTGAGACAGAGATTGTACCAGTACTTCTGCTTTAATCTTTGATATAGAGATATTACAAATGTGTGGCGCACTAGTGTCGATAGCTGAATTGATGAACACCCCTGGTAGTTGCTCCAGTTCGTGTACCAATCGATTTCGCAGTGACAAAAGACGTCCTTGCTCTTTCTCCGCAACCGTTGCTCCCATTTCGAGGGCTTTTGCAAAACATGCAATTCCTGCTACATGTTCTGAACCTGGCCGAAGGGATTGTTCTTGACCACCGCCATGTAGGAGAGACTTGACTAGAGATGGGTTTTTCACATACAACAACCCTGTTCCATTTGTTCCATGAATTTTATGAGAAGATAACGTCATTAAATCTATTTTTGCTAGCGAACCAATCGATACTTTTAACAAGCTTTGCACAGCATCAACATGGAACTGTATTCTCGGATAAGCTGATAGCATCTCCCCTAGTTCCTGAATGGGCTGGATCGTTCCTAATTCTCCTTGCACATGACCGATGCTAACAAGCACTGTGTTTTTCTTGATAGCTCCTTTCACTTGCTCCACCGTTATTCTCCCAAAAGCATCGCCTTGAAGATAGGTCACTTCATGACCGACCTCTTCTAAATGTCGAATTGTTTCGTACACAGAAGCGTGCTCAACGGTGGTCGTAATAATATGTGCAGCCTTTTCTTTTGTCACAATGCCTTTTATGGCGAAGACATTTGCTTCTGTACCGCCACTTGTAAAGATTAGCTGTTCTTTTTGACAAGACAGAAACTGGGCTATTTTCTTTCTTGCGTGGTTCAATATCTGCTCCGCTTGCATTCCTAATGAATGTAGGGATGAGGGGTTTCCAAAATACTGCGAAGAAATCGTTGTATATAATGTTAAGACCTCTGGATAAGGTTTTGTTGTTGCACTATTGTCAAGATAAATCATGTAACGAACTCCTTTAACCTATAAACACTGTACAATCACAGCTAATCTTAGCATAGATACGTTGTTTGTGCAGACAAAAAAAGAGGCTGGGACATAACTACAAGTAGTATTTGAAAAGACGAATAGTCTAAAATATGCTGAGTCGCACCGCTACAGGAGAATCCTTCGCTTTCCCGGGACACGGCCTAGGCCTCCTCCGTGGAAAAGCGCCACTCCAGAGTCTTCGGATTCTCCTTCCGCTAATGTTCATATAAAACAAACGACGAACGTTCCTATTTTCAGGAATGTTCGTCATTTTGGTCTGTCTATCTACTTTTGTCCCAGCCTCTTTAAGCTGAAAGATGTTTTGTCACTTTATTAAGTAAATCTGGCTCGTAGCGTTGAACAGCTTCTTGAACAATGGCGAGGGCTTTTTCGTAATCATATTCTAGAAAAGCTTGCTCCGCTTCATCAAGCTCTTTTCGAACAGCATCATCCTGCCCACGATAACGATTACTATATTGAATGGCAAGCTCTGCCATTTGTGCGGTTTCGACCATTTCTTTAATCGCAGCACTGTTTCCTTCAACAACTCTTACGGCATCTTGAACGAGGGCTTCTACCTCTGTCATTTCGAGAGGAAAGGATTCAAGTCCTTCAATTGCTCTATTGATATTTCCTTCTGCTTCATCTAAAGCTTCTAAATAGGTAACCGGAACCCCTGGTAAATTACTTTTATAAAGCAGTCGCTTTGATTCAAGCACTAGCTCGCGCAATTGACTAACTGTCTCTTGTGCTTGTATTTCGTCTTTTCGCAGTCTTTTTAAACGGTCAATGCTTTCTTCAATTCCACTAGAAAGCTCTTCCATTTGCTTTCGCCATTCTTCAGTCATTTCAAAAATAGAAGAAAACGATTGTTTACGATTTTCGAATACATCCATAATAAGCGTGAGCTGGCTCTGTACATTTCGCAAGTTTTTTTGCAACGTTTGTTGGAGCTGAATTTCCTCCGCTGCAATCATATAGCTTTTTTCCACTTGCGTTGTTTCATCAATAAGCTGTTTCATATTTTGATAGGCTTTTTCCACTTGAGCTTTTAAAGCAGGAACTTGCGCTAACAGTTTGCTTTTATAATTTGCTTCCTTTTCAAGAGTTTCGTACATCTCATCAATTTCTGTTTGAAGTGATTCAAGTGCTGATGCCGCTTCATCCACATTTAATTCTTTTAATGCTATGTACGCCTGATCAATCTCTTCTTTTTGCATGGAGATTTTTGATCCAAAAGAGAATGTTTCAAGATGATAACCGTCTTCTTCCATTTCTTTAATGCCTAACTGTAAGTTTGATAGTTCACCAGGAAGTGTAGAGCGGACTTGCATAAGAAGGTGAGGGATGCGCTCCATCTTCTCATTTAAAATATAGAGAGAATCTTTAATTTGCAAAAGCTGCTTTCTTGCTTGCAGATAACTTCCATTTTGTGTAGACTCTTCAAAAGCAAGTAACGCTTGTTTAGCATGACTCATCTCTTCATCGAGGGCTTTAATGGATTCCCCAAACGAGCCTCGTTTCTTTAACAATTCAGCAGAGAGCGTTTGGTATAGCTCCTTTATTACAGCGATTTCACTGCGATTCTTTTCTTCTGCAGAAACGAGCTTATCAATGTCTTCTACCATTAAATCGAGCTGCTGTTCAACAGAAAGAAGTCGATTTTCAACCCATTTCAGCTGATCTTTCGCCTTCGTAATTCTGTATTTACCAGCTAATTCTTCAACTTCAATAAGTTGCTCTTCAACGCTAGGTAAAATAGACTCGAGAATTTCGTCCCAATCTTTTCGCCAGCTTTCAAATTTCTGTTCAGTTTCTCCAGACATTTTCAGCTTTTTCACTTTTGAAATTTCCTCTGAAATATTCCGATTAAGTATTTGATTTTTTCGATTATCTAATTCATCGACTGATTTATGTATTGTTCGCCTAATTAACATTCCAGCAACTGTACCAATTACAACCACAATTAATAAGACGACAACGATACCAACAATAATATCCACTGGAGACTCCCTTCCGACAAGCTCTTTCATCCTCTGCTAAATTTCTAGTTTATCCGTTTTCTAATACGTATTATAATATCATGAAAGCGACAGTTTGTGTGTAGATTCAACAGATCACTTCAAGACAATTTTCGCATTACCTAAAACCGATTCAATTGTTATTCACAGACTAAGGAGGTTTTTAATAGAAATGGTAGATGGTCACGTCCACACACCTTATTGTCCGCATGGATCGGCAGACACAATGGCCTCTTATTGTGAAGAAGCCATCAAACAAGGGATTACTCAGCTTTCATTTACAGAGCACGCCCCTCTTCCCGAGGGTTTTAAAGACCCTACCCCAGCTCAAGACAGTGCGATGCGTTGGGACGATGTTCCTGCTTATTTTGCCACAATAAAACAGTTAAAAAGCGACTACGCCAAATCGTTACGCATACTCGCTGGTTTGGAAGTTGATTATATTGTCGGTTTTGAAAAAGAAACGACTGCTATGCTAAATGAGCTTGGACCGTGTTTAGAAGACAGTATTTTATCAGTACACTTCTTACAAACAACCAACGGTTATCATTGCTTAGACTACAGCGCCGATGGCTTCTGGTCCCTTGCAGAAAAAATTGGAGGTGTGGACGCTTTATATCGTCTTTATTATCAAACTGTGCAATTGTCCATCGATGCTTCACTAGGCTCTTTTAAGCCAAAACGGATTGGGCATATGACACTTTGTAGAAAATATCAACTACGCTACCCAGCCAGTCAGTCTTTTACAACAGAGTGGATGCGCATATTAAAAGAAGTTCGAGCGCAAAATCTAGAATTGGATTATAACGGTGCAGGCGTCACAAAGCCTGACTGTCAAGAAACGTATCCACCTCTTTTTATGGCGAAGAAGGCTAGAGAGATGGGCATTCCGCTTATTTACGGATCAGATGCCCACACTGTATCCGGTTTAAAAAGCGGATATGATGCTTTGCTTCCTAACTTCTAACTAAATGAAGTCGTTTAACATCCTTTGTTTCTAATAACGATCGCATCCACTGCTCGGCATGTGTCACGTATCGTCTCATAAACAGATGGTCATCTGGCGCAACTAAAAACAGTTCTTTTAAATATTGCGGAGATGAAAAAGGTAGTGTTAACATATTTCGTAAATGAAGAACAGTTAAATCAATTGGTACTCGTTTCATTTGCTTTGCACTAAGATGAACCTGAATAACTTGCTCTAGAAGAAATTGCTCTTTTCTCAAATACGTACTCATCACTTCACGTACGAGTGTAGAGTCCATTGTCATTTCACGATGCGCCATCCGTGCAAGTAAATGGCACGATTGTTGATACGTAAAGACTCGTTTAAATAATTGGGATAATACTTGATGTAAGTCGCCATCTGATGTGCGCATAGCTTCTTCTATAGAATGAATGTAGCCTTCGAAAAATTCAATGAGTAGCGTTTCAAATAAGACGTGTTTCCCACCAAAGTAATAAGAAATTAAAGCAGAATTAACCGAAGCTTCCTTGGCAATATCTCGGACAGATGTACCATGATAACCATTCGTATAAAAGAGCCGCGTTGCAGCAAGCTTAATAGAATCTTTTGTTTGATCACTCATTTGGATCCCCTCCGATAAGAGTCGATTGCGCACGATCTTTTCACTTACTTCTGTATTCGACTTGCTCTTACAAGCTCCTGTTAAAGAATCCAATTCTAGACCAAATATTTTTAGACAAATACCGAGATAAAAAGGCGATTATTGTATCATAAAAGGAGAATCTGTCATGTTTTCAACAAGCTCATATTCAAATGATAAACAAGAAGCATATGAATTGCTTCTAAAACAAGCAAAAGCGCTACTAGAGGATGAACCAAGCACGATAGCAAATTATGCGAATGCAAGTGCTTTGCTTGGTCAATTTTTAACGGATATTAACTGGGTTGGCTTTTACGTATTAAATAAAAACGAACTTGTTTTAGGTCCTTTTCAAGGATTACCTGCTTGTACGCGCATAGCTATTGGAAAAGGGGTTTGTGGTACGGCGGTCTCTGAGAATAAAACGATGAGGGTTGCAGATGTTCACACCTTCCCTGGTCATATTGCCTGTGATGCAGCTTCAAATTCGGAACTAGTTGTTCCAGTGCGGTATGATGGAAAGGTCATTGCTGTGTTGGATATCGATAGTCCACTAAAAAATCGCTTTACGGAGGAAGATCAGCACTATTTAGAGCAATTCGTTGCAACAATAGAGCCCTATTTAAAAGCAAACCTTGACTTTTAAGCAAATGTTAAGTATGATTATTCGGTGTGAAAGACAGCCGAGACAAGCTGTTGTTTGTTTTATTCCATTCCTCGCGGCTGCAAGGTATGAGGTGCACTGTGTAACTTCTAGCTGTCGAAGCGAAGGTGCATGAAAATGGAATAACTTACATTCAGAGATTGTCAGACAGGTTGTTATTTTGCAAATCAAAATAACAAGGAGGAGACTACTTATGTCTCGTTATACAGGTCCATCTTGGAAATTATCTCGTCGTCTTGGTGTTTCACTAAGCGGCACTGGAAAAGAACTTGCGAAGCGTCCTTACGCTCCAGGTCAACACGGTCCAAACCAACGTAAAAAACTTTCTGAATATGCGCTTCAGCTTCAAGAAAAGCAGAAGCTTCGTCATATGTACGGCGTTAATGAGCGTCAATTCGTTCGTATCTTTAATGATGCTGGCAAAATGTCTGGTATCCACGGCGAAAACTTCATGATTCTTCTTGAGTCTCGTTTAGACAATCTTGTTTACCGTTTAGGTCTTGCTCGCACACGTCGTGCAGCTCGTCAACTTGTTAACCACGGTCACGTAATGGTAGATGGCTCTCGTGTAGATATCCCATCTTACCGCGTAAAGCCTGGTCAAGCGATCTCTCTTCGTGAGCGTTCTCGCAACCTTACTGCAGTGAAAGAGTCTTTAGAAGTAAATGACTTCACTCCAGCATATGTATCATTTGACGAAGAAAAGCTTGAAGGAACGTACACGCGTCTTCCTGAGCGTTCTGAACTTCCTGCTGAAATCACAGAAGCACTTATCGTTGAGTGGTATTCTCGTTAATAAGCACGTAAAAAACGTCTGCCTGATAAAGGTAGACGTTTTTTTTTGCTTGCATCGCCGCAAGTCCTTATACTAAACGTAATTTCGCGAATTTCCGCTTTCCAACTTGCACAATCATATCGTTTTCCACTGTTACGATCGTCTTTATATCATCTTGCTTTTCTTCATTAATCTTGACGCCGCCACCTTGAATCATGCGTCGGGCTTCCCCTTTTGAGTTTTGAAGTTTCAACTCAACAAGTAAATCAATGATGGATACGTCCGTATCTCCAGTCCAATCTACAACAGGTAGATCCGTTGGTAACGTTCGTTTTTGAAAGACTGTCTCAAAATATTGTTGCGCTTCTTTTGCTGCTTCTTCACCATGGTACATTTCAACTAACTTACGACCGAGGCGCATTTTCGCATCACGAGGATGAACAGAACCATCTTTTAACCCTGCTTCAATGGCTTCTACTTCTTCCATCGGTACATCTGTTGCAAGCTTAAAGTATTTCGCCATTAACTCATCTGGAATGGACATAGATTTACCAAAAATTTCATTTGGGGCTTCATCAATACCAATATAGTTATTTAATGACTTAGACATTTTACGAACACCGTCTAACCCTTCAATTAGAGGAAGTGTCATCATGACTTGCTTTTCTTTACCGTACGCATCTTGTAACTGTCTGCCCATCAAGAGATTAAACGTCTGATCTGTACCACCCACTTCAATATCTGTATCCATTGCCACAGAATCATATCCTTGCATAAGTGGGTAGAAAAATTCATGAACAGAAATCGCTTGACCAGACTTATAACGTTTATTAAAGTCTTCTCGCTCTAACATACGGGCAACTGTCATTTGGCCAGCTAAATTTAATACATCTTCAAACTTCAATTCTGATAACCAGTGGGAATTATACAGAATTTCGGTTTTATTCATATCTAAAATTTTGCCGTATTGCTCTACATAGGTTTGTGCGTTTTGTTTTACTTGCTCGTCTGTTAACACTTTACGTGTTTCTGATTTTCCAGTTGGATCTCCAATCTTTCCTGTGAAATCACCAATGAGCAATTGAATATGATGACCATATTCCTGAAACTGACGGAGCTTTTGAAGCACAACGGTATGACCAATATGCACGTCAGGCGCAGATGGATCCATTCCTAATTTGATGTTAAGGGGCTTACCTGTGCGCACACTTTTTTCAATTTTTTTGCGAAAGGCTTCTTCTGGCACAATTTCTACAACCCCACGCATTAGCGTTTCAACTTGCTCATTTACTCGATTTATTTGTTCAGCAGTTAACTGATTTTCTTCTGACATCTCTCTTCCTCCTCTATTTTTGAACACAAAAAAAGCTCCTCCCAAAAAGGGACGAACATTCGTCGCGGTACCACCCTTGTTGAAGGCAGAATAAGCCTTCCACTCTAACGATAACGGTTTTCCCGTCTTTGTGCTAAACACAAAGAAAGCTCCCAGCTGTAATTCTGCTTATGACGCGTGCTAGCTTTCACCGTCCGCTAACTCTCTACTGTCTACAACATCATAGGCATACTTCGACTTTTCAACGCTTGTATACTAAGTATAAACTTAGTTTTATCATACCTCGTTTTTAAAGTCAACAGAACGTGTATGCCCGTATTCTCATTTATGGTATACTCACCTTTATAGGGGGGAAACAATGAAATCTTTTCTATTACATGTAAGAAAATCCTTTGAGCAAGTGAATCAAAAGCTTGCCGACATTCATTTTTTTCGTAAGGTAGGCATCACCTACCAAGTACTTTGGAATTTACTACTTGTTGCACTTATTGTCGGGTTTTTACTCGTTCTTTTAGCTGGTGGGACAGCTGCCGGTTATTTTGCATCTCTTGTCCATGATGAGCAGTCTTACTCAGAAGAAGAATTACGTACCCATGTAGGGTCTTTAACAGAAACGAGTGAAATCTATTTAGCTAATGACGTCTATTTAGGAAAAATACGAAGTGATGTTGAGCGAGACATTGTGACACTAGATGACATAGCAGATGAAGTAAAATGGGCAATTGTTGCAACGGAAGATGAACATTTTTACGAGCACGAAGGCATTGTTCCAAAAGCTCTGCTTCGCGCAACGATGCAAGAAATCGCCAATTCATCTGTTCAAACAGGTGGAAGTACACTTACCCAGCAATTAATTAAACAACAAGTCCTTTCTAACGAGGTGTCGTTTGATCGGAAAGCAACTGAAATTATGCTTGCCATGCGCCTAGAACATTTCATGTCAAAAGACGAAATCTTAGAAGCTTACTTAAATGTGGTTCCATTTGGACGAAATGCTTCAGGTCGAAATGTAGAAGGCATACAAGCGGCTTCAATGGGCATTTTTGGCGTAGCTTCGTCTGAGTTAAATTTAGCTCAATCAGCCTATTTGGCTGGGATGCCACAAAGCCCATTCGGCTACACACCGTTTACGGGTGATGCGGACTTGAAAGATGAAGATGGCTTACGTCCAGGATTTAATCGCTTTCGTACAGTTCTTAATCGTATGTATGAGAGTGGGTACATTGACCAAGAGCAGCGTGATGAAGCCCTTGACTACGACCTTGCCGCTGATTTTATCGAGTATGCTCCAGATCCAATGGCCAGACACCCCAGACTAACATCTGAAATTCTCCAGCGTGCAACAGAAGTATTGCTTACAATAGAGAAAGAGTCTTTTGAAGGTTGGGATCAGCTTAGTGCTAGCGCACAAAGTTTAGAGGAAGAGGAAATGCGCGGGATTGTGCAAAATCGAATTGAAAACGGCGGATACAAAATTACTACAACCATTGATGAAGAATTATATAGCGTAATGAATGATGCTGCTAGCCATTCTGATTATTATTTCGGTCCGAATAATGGCAATGGGGACTCAGAAGAAGTCGGTGCCGTTTTAATTGATAACCGTACAGGAGCGATACTTAGTTTCGTTGGTGGAAGGGAAGAAAATTTAGATAATCAGTTAAATTATACGACTCGTTTACGTTCACCTGGTTCAACGATTAAGCCAATCCTACCTTTTGCCGGTGCTTTGGAAGCAGGCGTGACCCAGCCAGGGCTTGTCATTCCAGATACACCGACTAATCGTAGAGTAGATGGAGAACCAATTGACAACTGGGACCTTAGTCATGATGGGAATATTACGCTACGTGAATCTTTAAAGCGTTCCCGCAACGTACCTGCTGTTAAAGCATGGTGGCACGTACCAGAGGAATTAAAACAGCAGTTAATTGAATCATCAGGTGTTACCAGCATGTCAACTGTTGAATCAGCGGCAATTGGCGGTGGAGGCGCAACGGTAGAACAAATTGTCTCTGCATACTCTGCCTTTGCGAACGATGGAAAACGGCCTGAAGCATACATGATTGAGAAAATTGAAACATACAATGGGGAAATTGTGTACGAACACGAAAAGAAAGAATTCAACTACATTAGCCCACAATCAAATTACTTACTCGTCGATATGATGCGGGATGTTGTTAATACTAGTGGCGGAACAGCTAGTCGAGTTCCAGGTTTACTAAATTTTAGCGCCGACTGGGCAGGTAAAACAGGTACATCTAATGAGAATATTGATTCATGGTTTGTTGCGTCAAACCCCTATGTCTCCCTTGGAGTTTGGAACGGGTATACAGGCAGCAAACAATCACCATTGTTAGAGCGCTACAACGGAATGGGTACTGGTGAGCGTACGCAAAATATATGGGCCAACATTGCCAATGCAGCGTATAGTGTGAAACCAAGCCTGATGACGGCTGAAGGAACGAGATTTCAGCGACCAAGTGGGCTAACCGAGCGCCGAGTATGCGGATTAACAGGCGGTTCTTCAAACGCCATTTGTGACGAAGAAGATTTAGTTACAACGGATCTTTATAATAACAATCTATTGTCTCGAATCGATGGCTTGTCACCTTTCCAAAGTGAATTAAAAAGCACGGTTCAAAAGCAACTGGATGAATTACGCAAACAAGAAAGAGACGAACGTCGTGAAGATAATGATGATGAAGACGACGATAGCTCTTCTGATGACGAAGAAGAAGACGAAGAGAACGATCGTTCTGATGAAGAGGAAGACGATGAAAATGAAGACTCTGATGATGAAGACACAGATGAGGTAACAACAGACGAAGACGACGATTCAAACTCTGATGATGAAGAATAAACAAGTAAGCAAAAACCATCCAACTAGTTGGATGGTTTTTTGATTAATCTTCCATTGTCGATAGATCACCAGTTGGTAAATCAAGTTCCCATGCTTTTAAAACACGACGCATAATTTTACCACTGCGCGTCTTAGGTAAAGAAGAACGGAACTCCATTTCCCTCGGTGCCGCATGGGCGGCTAGACCATTTTTCACAAACTGACGAATCTCTTCTTTTAAATCATCAGTTACTTCATAACCATCACGCAATGCGATGAATGCTTTAATGATCTCACCACGGACAGGGTCTGGTTTACCAATTACTCCCGCTTCAGCAACTGCTGGATGTTCCACAAGTTTGCTTTCAACTTCAAATGGACCAACACGTTCACCTGCTGTCATAATGACATCGTCAATTCTTCCTTGGAACCAGAAATAACCATCTTCATCCATATAAGCGGAATCTCCAGAAATGTACCAACCTGCTACTTCAAAATAACTCTTAAACTTTGGTTCGTTATTCCAAATTGAGCGCATCATGGATGGCCAGCCGGCTTTAATGGCTAAATTCCCCATTCGGTTTGGAGGTAGTTCATTTCCTCGATCATCAACAATGGCCGCATAAACACCTGGAATAGGTTTCCCCATTGAACCTGGACGAATTTCCATTGCTGGATAGTTGCAAATCATTTGAGCGCCTGTTTCTGTCATCCACCATGTATCGTGGATACGAAGATCGAAGACATTTTTCCCCCAACGGACAACCTCTGGATTGAGAGGCTCGCCAACACTTAGTACATGGCGTAATGAAGAAAGATCGTATTTCTTCACAAGTTCATCCCCTGCACTCATAAGCATTCTAAATGCAGTAGGTGCACTATACCAAACGGTTACATGATAACGTTGAATCGTCTCATACCAATCATCAGGAGAAAAACGTCCGCCGCGAACGACATTCGTGACTCCAGCAAGCCAAGGACCAAAAATTCCGTAGGATGTACCTGTTACCCAACCTGGGTCCGCTGTACACCAATAAATATCATCATCCTTTAAGTCAAGAACGATCTTAGCTGTATGATAATGTTGAACCATTGCTTCATGAACATGTAAAACACCTTTTGGTTTTCCTGTTGAACCAGATGTGTAATGAAGAATAAGTCCGTCTTCTTTATCCACCCATTCTACTTCTAATTCATCAGAAGCTTCGTCTAACCGTTTATTGAATTGAAGAAACGCGCCGTTATCTTCATAATTTTTATCCTCAACAAGAACCGTTTCAAGCTGCGGTAAATCGTTAAACGGCACACGCTCTAGTAATGTAGGCGTTGTTACAAGTACTTTAGCGCCACTGTCTTCAAGGCGATCCTTAACAGCTCCCTCCATAAACGCTTCAAATAGTGGTCCTACAATCGCACCTAATTTGACTGCACCAAGAAGCGCAAAATAAAGCTCAGGAGATCTTGGCATAAAGATAAATACACGGTCTCCTTTTTCTACACCCGCTTCTTTCAATACATTTGCAGCTTTATTAGAATAGGCTTTTAACTCTTTAAATGTATAGCGTTCATCTCGACGTGCGTCACTATAGTAAAGCGCGATTTGATCCGCTTTCCCGTTTTCAACGTGGCGATCAATGGCTTCATAGGCTATATTCATTTTTCCTGTTTCATTCCAAGAGAATGCTTGTTTTACTTGATCCCAATTAAATTGTTCTTTTGCTTCTTCGTAATTTTTTAAGTTATATTGTCCAGTAACAACAGGAAGCGCTTTCATAATAGCTTCACACCTCTCCTTCTCTAATTGAGTTTATTATATACAAGAAACGTCTCGATTTCAATTGATTCATCTTAATAACTTTCAGAAGTGCTCGTCAATTTCTTGTCCTTTAATGATATGAAAAGACGTTAGACTTGATCTGTAGTATACTAGGTTTGAAGAATGTTTAATTGAGGTGAAGCTATGGACCATCCAAAAAAGTTTGTTAGAGAACCTTTCTCTTTTCAGTCGAAAACGCTTTATTTAGAAGGCCCATTACAACCAAATGAAATTGAAGCATTAGACTATCATGAAGCACTCGTTTCTTTCCGCCCTGCTGAAGCGCAAAAAAAAGCGCTAATCGAAATAGCTGAACTTCCCGAAGGAAGAATCAATGTCATTCGTGACGATCAGAAAATTGTCGGTTACGTCACCTTCGTTTATCCTGACCCACTTGAGCGCTGGTCAGAAGGGAAAATGGAAAACCTAATTGAACTTGGTGCGATTGAAATTGCACCTGAATATCGCGCAAATGGTTTAGGTAAACAGTTGCTCCAGTTATCAATGAAAGACCCTGCAATGGAAAACTATATTATTATAACAACAGAGTACTATTGGCACTGGGATTTAAAAGGAAGCGGTCTCGATGTTTGGGAATATCGCAAAGTAATGGAAAAAATGATGAATGCAGGCGGACTCATTTGGTTTGCTACAGATGATCCAGAAATTAGTTCACACCCTGCTAATTGTTTAATGGCACGTATTGGTGCGAATATTGATCAAGCATCTATGGAACAGTTTGATCAGCTTCGTTTTGTTAACCGCTTTATGTATTAACGAACGAGAGGAGGTTACGCTTTGCTTAGTAAGCAGGGTAAAAACAAATGAAACTACAACTTATTATGCGTACAAACGTTTATACACTTTCTCCAACCGATTCAATACAAGACGCTATTGATTTAATGGAGCAGAAATCCATTCGTCATATTCCCATTGTATACGAGGATGAGAAACTCGTCGGTATCGTATCTGATCGAGATATACGCGATAGTAGACCCTCTATCCTTATGCCATTAAATGAAAAAGACCTTTTTTTGAAACCGATTTCATCTATAATGGCATCTCCTGTTTTAACAGCACATGAAGACGACGATGTACAAGAAACAGCTAAGATATTCTATCAACATCGGATTGGCTGCTTACCAATAACCGCTAATGAACGCTTGGTAGGAATTATTTCAGAGTCAAATATTCTGTCCAGCTTGACAGCACTCCTTGGTGCAGACCGCCCAACGTCTGTAATTGAAGTATGTGTGCAAAATTATCCTGGAATGCTTGCAGATGTGGCAACGATTTTCAAAGATGTTGGTGTGAACATTGTTAGTGCTGTGGCGTACCCAAGTCAAAAAGCAAACTACCATATGCTTTCTTTTCGTGTTCAAACGATTGATCCAAGAAAAGTTATTCAGAAGCTTGCCGACAGTGGCTATGACGTATACGGACCATCCCTCCCATCCATTGGAGGTGAACGTTCATGACGAAAGAGCGTTCTGCTTTTATTTATGGGGCAGATGCGTATCCATACAAGTTTAGTGATACACATCCATTTCATCCTCTTAGGCTTCAACTGACCCACTCTTTACTTGAGTCAATAGGTGCTTTAAAAGGCGTAGACATCATTTCACCAGAGCGGGCAACTGATGAGCAGTTAGCCTATATTCATGATCCTAACTTTATTGAAGCTGTTAAAGAAGGCGGAAAAGGATCACTTGATACAGTTAAAGCTCAAACATTTGGATTAGGAACCGAAGACACGCCTGTATTTCCTCATATGCATGAAGCATCTTCTTATTTAGTCGGAGGGACGATTGCTGCCTGTGACGCAGTATTACGAGATGGATACGAGCATGCATTCCATCTTGGAGGAGGCTTACATCACGGCTTTAGAGGACGAGCATCTGGTTTTTGTGTCTACAATGATTCTTCTATTGCCATTGAATATATGCGGCGTAAATACGGCGCTCGCGTACTATATGTTGATACAGACGCCCATCATGGAGATGGTGTTCAATGGGCTTTTTATGAAGACTCTGATGTCTGTACACTAAGTATTCACGAGACTGGGCGTTATTTATTTCCAGGAACAGGGCATGTGACAGAGAAAGGGTCTGGAGAAGGCTACGGTTATTCCATTAATATTCCGCTAGATGCTTTCACAGAAGATGACTCCTTTCTTTATGCTTACCGCAAAGCACTAAAAGAGGCCGTAACATTTTTTCGTCCGGATATCATCTTAACGCAAAATGGAGCAGATGCGCATTATTATGATCCATTGTCTCACCTCCACCTCTCTATTCAATCATTTCGTGAAATTCCAACCATTGTGCATGAGTTGGCACATGAATATTGTGATGGTCGCTGGGTAGCAATTGGCGGGGGTGGCTATGACAAGTGGCGCGTGGTTCCGAGAGCTTGGTCTTACATTTGGCTAGCAATGACTGATCAGCTTCACCTGGCTAAAGAACGTATACCAGCATCTTGGTTACAGCAGTGGCAAAAAGAAGCAGCGGAAATCCTTCCTTCTACTTGGTCAGACCCATCATTTCCGGTTATCCCACGTAAAACCGAAATTACCGAAAAAAACCGACTTACTGTTGATAAAGCTCTTTATCATATTCGACGTGAACAAGAAAAAAAATGATTGGCTCCAGCCAATCATTTTTTTCTTTATTTTGTTGAATCTCTGCTTTCAATACGATGAGGTAATGTAACAGTTGACTCTGAAACTTCTTCTTTGTTCATCAATTTCGTTAACAGACGCATGGATACAGCCCCTATATCATACAAAGGCTGAACAACCGTTGATAGTGTAGGGCGAACCATTGTCGCTAAACGTGTGTTATCAAATCCAACTACTTCATAATCTTCAGGAACGTGCAACCCTTTATCTTGAATACCATGAATAACTCCGAGTGCCATTTCGTCATTTGAAGCAAAAATGGCTGTAGGCTTTTTCTCAAGTTCTACAAAAGAATCCATTGCTTCAATGCCTGAATCGTATGAGTAATCACCAATAACAATTAAATCCTCATCAAATTCAATCTTATTCTTCTCTAGCGCATTTCGATAGCCAGCAAATTTTTGGTAGCCGTTAATTGGATCTTCCAGTGATCCACTTAACATACCGATGCGCTCATGACCTTTATCAATTAAAAATTGAATAACGTCTTCTGCCGCTTTCGTGTAGTCAATATTAACAGATGGGAATGACTTCTCGCTGTCTAACGTTGCAGCTAACACAACCGGTACTGGTGACCGTTTAAATTGTTCTGCATGTTCATCTGTAATCTCTCCACCCATAAACACAATACCATCCACTTGCTTCTCAAGTAATGTGTTGATAAGATGAATTTCTTTATCTTTATTTTGATCAGAGTTACATAAAATAATATTATATTTGTACATCGTGGCGATATCTTCAATACCACGTGCTAGTTCTGAAAAGAAAATACTTGAAATATCTGGAATGATCACACCAACTGTTGTTGTACGTTTACTTGCTAATCCTCGTGCTACAGCATTAGGTCGATAGCCTAAACGTTCGATTGCCTCGAGAACTTTCTTTCTTGTTGTTGGTTTTACATTTGGATTTCCGTTAACAACCCTTGATACGGTTGCCATAGACACGCCTGCTTCTCTTGCTACATCATAAATGGTTGTATTCATATGTTTTACCTGCTAAACTTCAGCAGTTATCCTCCTTTTTATGATTTCTCAAATGTGTATTATTAAGTTCATTAAACTCTGTTTTTCAAACTTATTTCTTTTAAGAATACGATATACAAAGATTTAGTGCAATAAAAAAGCTCATTATCACAAACATTTTCATAAATGAAAAACAGTTTTCTTTTTTATGGAAAACAGTTGAAGCGCTATCATTACTAATGTGCCCGTTTTTAGTAAACTTTAAACAAACGATTTAAATAAGTGGAACGAAGTAAAAAGAACAAAAAAAGAAAAAAGCGCAAATGCGCTTTTTTCTTTCGACCATGATTAAGATTGAGTCAGAGTCACTGCTTGTTTAATTAAACCTGATGATTCTAACGCAGTCATAAATGTATTAAACTCATCAAAGTTCATTTGTTGAGCAGAATCAGATAACGCAACAGCTGGGTCTGGGTGCACTTCAGCCATTACCGCGTCTGCGCCAATAGCAAGTGCTGCTTTTGCAGTAGGAAGCAATAGGTCTTTTCTTCCTGTTGAATGGGTAACATCAACCATTACAGGCAAATGAGTTTCTTGTTTTAAAATTGGAACGGCAGAGATATCAAGCGTATTTCTTGTTGCTTTTTCATACGTTCGAATACCTCTTTCACATAGCATCAATTGGTCGTTTCCTTTCGACACCACGTATTCTGCTGCATGAATAAATTCTTCTATCGTCGCCGATAGTCCACGTTTTAATAAGACTGGTTTTTTAACAGAACCCGCTGTTTTTAAGAGCTCAAAGTTTTGCATGTTGCGTGCTCCAATTTGAATCACATCTACGTAATCCAATGCTAGTTCAATATCTTTTGGTGTAACAATTTCACTGACAACGGCCATATCAAGCTCATCAGCAACACGCTTTAAAATTTTCAGCCCTTCTAAACCAAGCCCTTGGAAATCATAAGGTGATGTTCTTGGTTTAAAGGCACCGCCTCTTAATAGACGCTGGCCATGTTTTTTCATTTCTTTTGCAACAGCTAATACTTGCTCATAACTTTCTACTGCACATGGGCCAAAAACAAAACGTTGTTTGCCATCACCGATTGTTTCACCCTTTACATTAACGGTTGTATTTTCAGGGTGCCTTTTTCGAGAAACGAGAAGTGCTTTACTATTATCTTCTTCTTGAAGCTCTAAGCTTGCTTTAAAAATTTGCTTAAATAAATGTTGAAGGGTTCCTGTTTCAAATGGACCGCTATTGTGCTCTGCAATATGATCGAGCATTTTTCTTTCACGTACTGGATCAAATCGAGCAATGCCCTGCTGTCTTTTTACTTCACCAATTTCTTTAACAAGACGAGCCCGCTTGTTAATTTGTTCAAGTAAATCTAAATTCACCTTATCTAACTGATCTCTTAGTTCGTCTAGCTGATCGTGACTCATTTCTCTCCACCTCTCCAATGTTCTTTGTTTTATTCTGTTTATTATAACGAAGACATTGCAAAAAGTCACGACTTTTTTCTTTATTACTTAAACGCTTTTATGCACTAAAGTAAATAAACGATAAAAAGAGTGGGCTTTACCCACTCATCGTTCATTATTTTTTTGCCGCTTGCTTTGCTTTCTTTTCAGCATCTTTTACTTCACTTTTAACAGTTTCGGAAATGTTTTTACCAGCTTCTTCAGCATCTTCTTTTAAATCTTTCGCTAAACTCTTAGCCTCTTCTACTTGGTTTTCCGCTTCTTCTTTTGCTGTAGCACTTAAATCTTTCACTTTATCTACTACTTGCTGTGACTGATCTGTTACCGCTTTTGCTAAATTCGATGATTTCTCTTTAGCAATGTCAGCCCACTCATTTCCTTTTTCATACACATCGCTTGTTAGCTGCGCTGTTCTTTCTTTTGCGTTATACGCTTGCTCACTAATATCGCTGCGAAGTTCTTTTCCTGACTTCGGCGCTAGAAAAAGTGCTGTAGTTGCTCCTACAATTCCACCTACTAATGTACCAATTAAAAAGTCTTTTGTATTCATGTCACCCATTTTAAAGTTCCTCCCTAGAATGTTTTTGTTCTAATTGTTGTTTGCGTTGCTTAAACTTTGTATAGAAATCTAAAACAGCCTGACCCCATTGAATGGCTTGAGAAACTGTTTCAGCATTTCGACTAGTTTCTGCGTTCACTTTCGTTGTTACTTGTCTAACCGATTGGTTAACTGACTTTAATGATTCTCCTAAGTCTTTCGATGAGTCGAATAGTACTTGAAGTGAATCAGACTTGCGTTGAACATCATCGGCTAAAGCGTTTGTTTTCTTTAAAAGCTGTTCTGACTCGGTTGTAATACCTTTCATCTGCACTTCAAGTGATTTAATCGTTGCTGAAGTTTGTTCTAATGTCTTCGTTGTCGATTTCAGCGTTATGATTACGTAAATAACAAAAAGTGCAATTGCTATCGCAATAATGAATACACTTATGTATAGCAAAGCTTCCAATTAGCATACCCCCTCCTCTTGTTCTTTACCCAATTTTACTATCTTAAAACAAAAGATTCAAATTAGGGGTTGGAAAAAGTAATTCGACACCTTCAGTTAAATTCCTTCTTACTTGCATGATGAATTGGTTAAAAAACAAAGCAAAAAAGGTAACCAATATTCTCGGTTACCTCTTTATACCCTCAATAGACAGAAACTATGCATTAGCCGCTCTTTTTCTGACTAATCTCATACGCTTTTTGATATTTTTGTATATCCCCGGCTCCCATGAATAAAAGTACTTCATGCTCATGAGCTTGCAAACCGTCAATATCCCCTTCATTCATAAGGTGACTTCCATTAATGAGCTGTTGCAACTGCTCTATCGTAAGGGAACCTTGGTCTTCTCTTGCTGAGCCAAAAATATCACACAAATACACCGTATCCGCTTGGCTAAGAGCATCAGCAAATTCTTGCAAAAAAGCTTTAGTACGTGTAAAGGTGTGCGGTTGAAAAATCGCTGTTACTTTTCGATTTTTATATTTTTTCTTTGTTGCTTCAATCGTTGCAGCAATTTCAGTTGGATGATGAGCATAGTCGTCAATCAATACTTGCGAGCCGAATACTTTCTCACTAAACCTTCTTTTTACACCTGCAAATGTTTTCAAGTGCTTGGTTACATCCTCATACTGAAGACCTTCATAATGACATAGCGCAATAATTGCTAGCGCGTTCTTCACATTATGGTCGCCAAAACCAGGAATTAAGAACGTGCCGTATAGGTCACCACGAATATAAACATCGAATACAGTGCCTTCATCTGTGCTTTTAATCTCTCTTGCCTGAAAATCATTGTCTTCATTTAGCCCATAATACAATATAGGTACATTGGCTTTGAGTTCTTGTAAATGTTCATCATCACCACAAGCAATGATTGCTTTCTTTACTTGACTTGCCATTTCCTGAAAGGCATTAATTACGTCTGCTACACTTGAAAAATAATCTGGGTGATCAAAGTCAATATTCGTCATAATGCAGTAATCAGGAGAGTAATTTAGAAAATGACGACGATATTCACATGCTTCAAAAACGAAATAGTCAGAGTTACTCGTACCTTTCCCAGTTCCGTCACCTATCAAATAAGAGGTAGGTTTTATTGAGCCTAATACGTGAGCAAGTAAACCAGTAGTCGATGTTTTACCATGAGAGCCTGTAATGGCTACACTAGTGAATTGCGAAATAAATGTTCCTAAAAACTGTGGATATACATCTACTTTTAAACCTAACTCACGAGCACGAATAATTTCTTCATGTGTCTCCCCATAGGCTGCTGACATAATGACGTGCTGTTGTTCTTTAATATTCTCTGCTGAAAAAGGGAGTAAAGGAATCCCTTTTTGTTCTAATGGTTTCTGGGTGAAAATCGTTTCTGTAATGTCCGATCCTTGAACGTCTTCTTCCATATCATCTAATATTTGTGCCAAAGCACTCATACCAGAGCCTTTAATTCCGGTAAAATGGTATGTTGTCAATGATAAAGCCTCCAATCTAAGCCCTAGGTTTCTCTAGGTGCAGATCCAATCACTAAATTTCCGCTAATAATGGTTAGTATATGCCGTAACCGTTAAAAGGTCCGATCAATCATACTAATCCATCGCTTTCCAATACATATCATATATAAATTTTGTATATTTCTCAAGTTCAAGCTAAATCTGATTCCTTTAACTGATCCTCTGTTGCAAGTACCGTTCTTGGCTTACTACCCATAGCACCTGATATAACCCCTCTTTGTTCCATCATATCGATAAGCCTTGCTGCTCGGTTATAGCCTACACGAAAACGACGCTGAATACTCGAAGCTGAAGCAGAACCTTGCTCGACAACAAAGTAGCAAGCATCTTCAAACAGTTCATCAGCCTGTTCCGTTTGCTCAAACACCTTTTCAATCGTCTCACTCTCAAATGCATAGTTAGGTGTTCCTTGCTTTTTCACATACTCAATGACGGCTTCAATTTCATCGTCGGAAACGAATGTACCTTGAACTCGTACAGGTTTGGAAGCACCATTTTCATGAAACAGCATATCTCCTCTGCCAAGTAAACGTTCAGCGCCCCCCATATCTAAAATGGTTCTTGAATCGGTTTGAGACGAGACAGAAAACGCAATTCGAGTAGGAATGTTCGCCTTGATGAGTCCTGTTATAACATCAACTGAAGGTCTTTGCGTAGCTAAAAGCAAATGAATTCCACATGCCCTCGCCTTTTGAGCAATACGGCATATTGCATCTTCGACATCTTGAGGTGATACCATCATAAGGTCAGCTAGCTCATCGATTACAACAAGGATATATGGAAGCTTGTCATAACGTTCGTTGTACTTCTCGATGTCCCGAACCCGCATTTGACTAAAGAGCTCGTACCGTCTTTCCATTTCTTGAACAACCCATTTTAATGACGCTGTAGCTTGCTTCGGATCTGTAATGACAGGTGCAAGCAGATGGGGTATATCGTGATATGGAGCCAGTTCAACCATTTTCGGATCAACTAAAAGAAGCTTTAATTCTTCTGGAGAAGCTTTATACAATAGGCTAATCAAAATTGAGTTTATACATACACTTTTTCCCGAACCAGTAGCTCCTGCCACAAGCCCATGAGGCATTTTATTAAGATCTGTCACAACAGGGTTACCAGATATATCAAGACCTAATGCTGCAGTTAAGGGAGAAGTTGGGTTTCGAAATACATCTCTTCGCAAAATTTCCCTTAACATAACCGGGTTTGAAGTTCGATTAGGCACTTCAATGCCGATAGCGTTCTTACCAGGAATTGGTGCTTCAATTCGTATATCTTTAGCAGCAAGTGACAACTTGATGTCATCTGTTAGATTTGTAATTTTATTTACTTTTACGCCTCGTGCAGGTTGAATTTCAAAGCGAGTCACAGCTGGACCTTTAGTACGATTGACCACTTTTGCATCTACATGAAAACTTTGAAGGGTTTCCTCTAGTAAAGTAGCTTGTTCATCGAGCCAAGCACCATCATCATCTGTCGTTCGCTCCGGATATAAAAGCAGTTTGAGCGGTGGCGGTTCATAAGCACTCGTTCTTTTTTGCTCTTGATACTCTTTTTTCTTCCTGCGATCTGAAGGTAACATTAACACATTAAATGGGATTTCTTTTCGATGCTCTTTCGCGTCGCTCCCCTGAGAAGGTGCCTGTTTCACATGTCGCTGCTGCTGGTGTTCTGATACAACCAATTGATTAGTTGCTTGCCTTTGCTCTCCTTCATCTTGTTCCACAGCTTGGTTTGAGATACCTTCTTGTTCCACAGCTTCAACTTGTTTTAGCTCTTCCTTTTCTTGAACAGCGATTTCCGTGTCAGCTTGTTTCGATTCTGTGTCTTCTTGTTCCACAGCTTCAACTTGTTTTGGCTCTTCCTTTTCTTGAACAACGATTTCTGCATCAGCTTGTTTCGATTCTGTGTCTTCTTGTTCCACAGCTTCAACTTGTTTTAGCTCTTCCTTTTCTTGAACAGCGATTTCTGCATCAGCTTGTTTCGATTCTGTGTCTTCTTGTTCCACAGCTTCAGCTCGCTTAGACGCTATCTCTTTTGACACAACCGTTCTGCTCGATTTCAGTATAGGCAAAACAGTTTGATCCGTTGTATGAAAACGTGTTGATTCTTTCTTGTCATCTGAACCGTATGTAGTCTGCTTTTCAGCCTTTAAACCTTCTTTCTCAGCCAACTGCTCTGACGTCTTTCTCACTATCGCAACATCTTCAAAATGTTCCGCATGCTCGGCATCTACTTTCGGCTGAAGAGACTGATGAACATCTTCTTGGTCACTCTCTTGACTAAGATGATGATCCTTTTCATTTATACGCTCCATAAATGTCTGTTGCGACTGTCGCGTAGTACGTAATAACCAATTGTAATCACTATTATCTCGTATCGGATCTTTAGGTAGTCCATGTATAGGAGATGGCGTAGCTGTCGGTTTAAAATTGCCTTGAAAGAAAGTTGAATTCCCTACATTCGTCACACGGTTATTCAAACTCTTTTTTGAGTGCTTTCCACTACTTTGCTCATTTTTATTAACTGCTTCTTTCGTACCTTTATCATTGTGATGGGCATACCCATAATAAAACGTCATCCGCGCTTCTTCTAATTCTTCTTCTTTAGTGTTCTTGCTACGCATTTGTTCATTACGTTCGTCATGGATGAGGGGTTTTTCTAGTTCCGAGTCTCTTTCCTCGTCGTCCCCTTTAAAAAAACGTGCCCACTTATTCCAAATACTCATCTTTTCACCACCTGATGTCAAAGAGCTGGCAGTCGTAAGAAAGCCAGCCCCCCATTTACAATTATAGAAATGCAGAACCTACAACTTTATCCTCAGGTAAAACAAGTATGCCTTTTTCTGAAGGGGCATCTTGTAGGCCTAACTCTTTTGCGGAGCAAATCATACCGTAAGACTCTTCTCCTCGCAATTTTGCCTCTTTAATGACCATCCCACTCGGCATAACTGCACCAACTTTTGCAACAACAACTTTTTGACCTGCTTTTACGTTTGGAGCACCACATACGATTTGCACGGTTTCGTCTCCAATATTTACACGACACACAGATAACTTGTCGGCGTTCGTATGTTGTTCACAGGCATCGATATAGCCTACAACAAATAAAGGCTTCTGCTCTAAATCAAGTTTAATCACTTGACCATTTTCCTTTGCCGCCTTTTTAAGAAGAGTTTGAAGCTCTTCTGTTAAGTCAATCGCACCTTCACCATCAATCGTTCCGTAATTTGAAGCATTTAACACATTTATTCCTACTACTTCCCCAGATTCACGTTTACTAATTTGTACAAAATCACCATGTTGCTCAACGAATCGATCGTCGATGCCTACTTGCTCTTTCACAAGTAATAAAACATCGCCAATTCCTTTTTTGTTATAAAAAGCGTTCATCTTCTTCTCCTCTTGCTACAATTATGTGTAGCGTTTCTAGTATACTGAATCCTGTTCGGATGTACTATCGGTCTTTAGGCTTTTTTTGTGCCAAAATAAACACAGGCTCAAGTTCGCCATTTTCGACAGCGAAAGGCAATGCCGTTACTGGAATGCGACCTGTCCTAAAAAATTGCAAGGCCATTTGTCCTAACACATCGTAGCCAGTATGATTTTGAATGTCTGCAATAATTAAAGAATCTTGGTGTGGAATTGCCATAGCAAGTTCCCCTTGTACCTGTTGTTCCATTTTTTCAATGAATGATTGATCAAGCACTCTACTGGCATCATAACCATCGTTCGCACTCACAAAGTAAAACGTATTTCCAGCTACCTCATCCTTTTTTAATGGGCAATCAAGTGACCGCACGTTAAACAGCGCAATTTCTTTTAATTCTTTTATGCTTATTGGACTATTAGCTAGGAGCTGTTCGTCAAGTAAAGTGTACGTTTCACCTAAGTCAAGTGCATAATAAATTCTTGTCTCTGCCGTGTGCTCATCAAAAATTAATTTTTTACCGTCTTTCGTTTCTTCTGGGAATGACGCCGCACGAATAACTGGGAAAATTTGTTTCTCTTTCCCTTCAAGCGAGATTTTTTCTTTCATTGATTCTAAACCAACTCGTACATGACGAATGGCTTCATCAATCGCATCATATTCTTTTCGCTCCCACCTTGCTAATAATGGTTTAAGCGCTAATGTCACACCTTTATTAATAGACGGATCCTCAACTCGTAACGTGCTTTCTTTATGATCATAACGGATGGTCCAGCCATCTCGTTGCAGTTTGTTTTCAATCTGTTTCCTAAAGGTTTGAAGATTCAATGTTAACCCTCCTTCTCTTTCTAAGTTTAACATGAATGTGGTCAAACGAAAAAGCTAGGAGGTGGTTTCACCTTCCTAGCCGACTTTTGTTTCCGCTTCTGTTAAGAATGTTTGAATTTCTTCTTCTGTTTTACGATCTTTTGAAACAAATCGTGCTACCTCTTTTCCTTCTGAAAAAGCAAGAAAGCTTGGAATACCAAAGATATCATGAGCAATGCATACATCTAACAATTGATCTCGATCAACGTAATAAAAAGTAAATGTCGGATAATCTACTTCTAATCGCGGTAAAAATGGTTCAATTACTCGGCAGTCTGGACACCAGTCAGCAGAAAATAAAAAGACAGCTGTTTCCGTTTCTTTAATTTTATTAAATTCCTCCACACTTGCTACATGTTCCATTTTAGCACCTCATTTTTCTTTTTGCATGATATTCATGTCATTTACGTTTATCCAGCCTTTTGTTCTCATCCACTCGGATAGAAGAAGAGCAACAATAGCTGGTATCACTACATAGCATACTACAACTTGGGCGAAAAGCAACCAGCTAAACCCCATTTCTGTAAAAGTCATAATTGGTCCAACTAGACCACTCGTTCCCATTCCTGCTCCTGCAGCATTGTTTACTAAACCAAATCCAATTGTCCCGATTGGTGCAGCTACAAAGCTTGCCACAGTAGGTGGGATAAGTATCTTTGGATTTTTTATAATATGAGGAATAAGGAGCATCGATGTCCCAATTCCGATAGAAAATAACCCGCTTACACGATTATCACGGTAGCTTGCTACTGCAAATCCGACCATTTGACCTGCACAACCGATTGCGGCAGCCGCAGCAGTCATTCCCGTTAAATCTAGCATAATTGCTATAGCCGCACTGGATATCGGTGCCGTCAGTGCCAACCCCATTAACACAGCAACAATGCCACTCATCACAAAAGGAGATTGAGTTGTTGCCCACGTGATTGCTTCTCCTATAGAAAGCATCACAAATTGTATTGGCGCACCAAGTAGGAATGCTACTGTATAGCCACTAACAATTGTTACAATAGGAGTAACAAGGATGTCTATTTTTGTTTCACCTGCAACCAGCTTTCCTATTTCAGCACCTACAACCGCAGCTAGAAAACTACCAGCAGGTCCTCCAAATAATGCACCAGCAGCGCCACAAACGACTGTCGCAAGCACAACAAAGTTTGGTGCTCCTAATGCTAAAGCCACGGCAGCACCTATAGCCGCACCATACAAGTCCATTGTAAATTGACCGAGCTCAATTACGTGCTCAAGCTGAAGCTGTTCTCCAATCGTTCGAATCATAATGCCAATAATTAATGTCGCAAATAAACCAAACGTCATTTGCCCCATCGCTTTTATAAAATAGGTACGAAGAGAAGGATTTACACCTTTTTTAGTTAAAAACGCTCGCATCGCTCACACTCCAGAAGTTATTCTTACCCTATTTAGAATACGACATGTCTTTTCATGTGACAAGACATTCAAAAAGGTTTTATTTTCTTTTTTTAGGATATCCATTACTATAGAGAAATAAGTAAAAAGGAGCATCTATATGGAACTGACTGTTTATTTAGCTGGAGAAATCCATTCTAATTGGCGTAAAGAAATAAAGGATTTAGCAACCAAGCAAAACTTGCCGTTACAGTTTAAAGGGCCAATGGAAAATCATGACAAAAGTGATAAGATTGGCGAAATGATTTTAGGAAAACAGCCTTCGAACATGTTGACGGACGAAGCTGCTTCTTCCATTAATAACTTAAGAACCCAACTACTGATGAAGAAATCAGACGTAGTTATCGCTTTATTTGGAGAAGAGTATAAGCAATGGAACACGGCTATGGATGCTTCAAGAGCAATAGAAGCCGGTATTCCTGTTATCTTAATTCGTCCCGAAAAATTACACCATGCTTTAAAAGAGTTAGCAAATAAAGCTCAAGTCGTTGTTGAAACGCCTGAGCAAGCTATTGACATCTTAGCTTATGTGTTTGCAGAAGAATAACCTTTATTATAAAAAAGCAATCGCTTAAAGCGATTGCTTTTTTACTGATTGAATTGATACATTCCATAACAACTCTCTACAATATGAGCAAACATTTGTTTGCGTGTTATACGCCCATTTGTTAATAGGCCAACTGCACCATCTTTTTTGCCGATATCATTTCCTATGATATGTGACAGTTCTTTCCCAGCTTCAAGTCCAGTCGTATATTCCCTCGGTAAAGGAAGACTTAAACCAGATGCAGCGTATACTTGTCCATCTTTGGTCACCATGACTCCCCAATTACATAAGTAGTAAAAACCTTCATGTAAATAAACGCCGCCCTCTAGACCAATTCCAACATCAGCGTCAATCTTCTCTCTCGCATATTGTGCTCGATTTAACGCCCCTAACTTTGTTTCATTATTTGAAAATGGCTGGTCTGAAACACCTGATGGTGCAGAGACCGTTTCCATTTTAATCGGTTCCTTAAGCAACGTTTCTTTTACTGCAAAAACTTTTGCTGGGTTTTTTGTACCTATTGCTAACGTAATCATTCGTATGACGTTAAGCTTTCGTATGTTGATTGATCTGTTGAGCGAACAAGTTTGACCAGTAGCTCTTTTGCTGCAGCGTAGTCATCAACATGTAAGATGGATGAAGAAGTGTGAATATAACGTGCGCAAACCCCAATCACAGCCGACGGTACTCCATCACCTGATGTATGGATGCGGCCAGCATCTGTTCCACCTGGAGAAATAAAGTATTGGTAAGGAATGTTATTGGATTCCGCTGTATCTAAAACAAAATCACGCATTCCTTTATGAGTAATCATTGTACGATCGTGAATTCGAACAAGCGCACCTTTTCCTAACTGACCAAATGCGTCTTTTCCACCAGTAGCATCGTTGGCAGGACTAGCATCAAGCACATAGCTTAAATCAGGTTCAATTAAATGTGCTGCTGTTGCTGCGCCTCTAAGCCCAACTTCCTCTTGAACTGTCGCTCCTGAGAATAACGTATTTGGAAGAGATTCCCCTTTTAATTCTTCTAATAATTCAATTGCAAGGCCAACACCATAACGGTTATCCCACGCTTTTGCCATGATTTTCTTCGGGTTTGCCATTGGCGTAAACGGGCACTCTAGCGCAATCGGTTGTCCTGGTTTTATTCCTAAAGCCAAGCAATCTTCTCGATCGTCAGCACCAATATCAATATACATTTCTTCAATTGGCATTGGCTTTGAGCGCTGTGCATCTTGAAGAAGATGAGGTGGTGTTGACCCTATAACACCGACAATTGGTCCTTTGTCTGTGATAATCTGCACTCGTTGGGCAAGAAGAACTTGTGACCACCAACCGCCTAATGTTTGAAATTTAATTAAGCCCTTTTCATTTATCGATGTCACTAAAAATCCAACTTCATCCATATGACCTGCCACCATTACCTTTGGACCAGCTGAATTCCCTCTTAATACACCAAAAATACTGCCTAATTTATCTTGGACAATTTCGTCGGTATGCTTTAATAATTCTTGTTTCACGTATGCCCTTACATCGTGTTCAAAACCTGGAGGACCTACAAGCTCCGTTAGTGTTTTAAACATTTGTTTTGTTTTATCGTTCATTTTGAACCTCCTACAAGCTAGTATCTTTACTATTTTACAAAACTTCATATTGATAAGCTAGCAAATGATTTTATTCCTTATAAAGGCTTATGAAAGAAAAGTTACTTTTCTTACAAAAAATGTGGTATCGTAATGTTGCGTACATAAGAGATGGTTTTTAATTTCTAGTTTAAGGGGATAGCAATACTTGTCTACTATTCCTGTGCAATTGGTTCCCATTTACTTTTTATACAAGGAGAGGTTCTATTTGAAACGTTTTTCGATCGGCATTGGTGTAGGTGTGTTAATTGGTGTGCTTGCTTCAAAAGCTTGTCAAACAACAGAATTAAAGCCTGAACAAGTTCTTAAAAAAGTGAAAGCGGTTGTGAAGCAAGAATATATCATCAATGGATCTTGGATTCATATGCAATCTGAAACCGTCGAACATCTTGGCTTAACCTATCAAGTCTATCGCGGTGGGCTTACAAGCTCAACCGTGGACGGCCCAGTACAATATGAATTTGTTGCAGATGTAGAAAGTGGCGTACTTTTAAAGCTCGATCAAATTTAATAAATAAAAAAACAAGCCTATGTAGGCTTGTTTTTTTAATAGGTTGCTTCTAAACGGTATATGCGATCGCCTTTTGCTGAGAATTTCTCTTCATACTCTGTCATCATATTGCCTTCTATGTTGCTTTTATGCAAATCAAGACTTACATTTTTGAATGCCATACCATAGCTGGACATGCTATGAAGTGAATACTCGAATAAGCCTTGATTATCAGTTTTAAAATGAATTTCTCCATTATTTGTTAACATACGGCGATACTTCTCTAAATAATAAGGATGCGTTAAACGCCTTTTAGCGTGGCGAGTTTTCGGCCAAGGATCTGTAAAGTTTATAAATACTCGTTCCACTTCACTTTCACCAAAAAATTCCTCTATATCACCAACATCTTCACTTAATAGCTTCACATTCATTAGCCCTGCTTGTTCTACATTTTCCATTGCTGTTAGTAGTACACTTTCGTAGCGTTCAACACCAATGAAATTAATGCCAGGGTGAGCCATCCCCATTTTTGTTAGAAACTGACCTTTCCCAGTCCCTACTTCAACGTAGATCGGGTTGTCGTTGTTAAACAGATCGTTCCAATTTCCTTTTTGAGTCGTAGGATCTTGAACTACAATAGCCGGACGCTTGCTTAATTCTTCCCTTGCCCAGGGCTTATGTCTTAAACGCATTGCAACTAACTCCTTTTCGTTAATACATGTATAATTTTCATTTTTTTACTCACGCTATAAAAAGGAGGGATCGTATGCCTTTATCAACGAACGATAAACTTTCATTAATAAAAGATCTATTACGAAGCCACCAATCTGAACATTTTCTGACTCGAAATGAACGTGAGCAGCTTACGCAACTCTTGTCTAATCTTGCAGATGAAACAACACTGGATTCGCGTATTTCTGATACTATTTCGCAAATTTCAAGTGCAAACCATACAGATACGCTAGATGCACAAGCAGTGAATATGTGGATAGAACAATTATAATTGGCTTATTTCCTAGGAAATAAGCCAATTTCTCTCAAACAAATAGCTCATCTTTTAACAGATGAGCTATCGATTAAATAAGACAAATTCTTTTCATAGCTACGTACTTGTTCTTCATTATGTCGACTATGATGCCATAGTAATTCTGATATCGAATGTGCGATCATATACCAATACATTCGTAACCGTAACGAATCTGTTAGCTCTTCTCCATAGGAATGGAGCCAAATCTCCCACTCTTCCTCTGGGATATACGTATAAAGCAATAACCCTAAATCAAGGGCCGGATCGGCAACTGTAGCACCGTCCCAATCAATTAAATATAAGTTGTCATGTTCATCACGCATCCAATTATTATGGTTTATATCGCCATGACAAACAGCATATTTTGTATCATCAAGTTGCCCAAGAAGCCTTTCTAATTCGCTTAACCCTCTATCAACGACTTCATTTTGAAGACAATAAAGCGATACTTGTAGGTGCATATTCTCAATCATAACTGACGGGATCAATGGTTTATTCCCCATACGCGTAAACATATCAAGCAAGTCTGCAGACTCATGAATATTGGCTAACAATTTAGCCGTACGAGCATGCCTCATTTCCTTTGCTTTTAGTTCTCTTCCTTGAATCCAACGCTGTGCGGTAATCACATCACCGCTCTCCAACCTCTTTGTCCACAATAATTTCGGGACAATTCCTTCAGCAGAAAGAACCGCAAGAAAAGGAGATGAATTTCGCTTTATGAATAATTGATAGTCGCCTTGTCTAGCAACATATGCTTCACCAGTTGCGCCTCCAGCGGGTAAGATATCCCAGCCTTCTCCTAAAAACAATTCCACCAGGTTCACCCTCAATTTCCTTTTCTTTTCTTCCGCTTCCTTACTGCCTTCGTTTAGTATACCTTAAATAAGACTGGAAAAAAAACCATTAAAAAAGCAGAGCACAGCAAAGTCTCTGCCATTAATCATGTAAGCTATAAAAATGGTTACAATTGAAGCGGCATCATGCATACTTGCATTTAATAGATAGGTCTTATGGTACCAAAAAGGTATAACGATCGTCAATGTGAGATTTCAAAAAAACAGTCGACTTCGCAGATAAAAATACCCTTTTAGATTGACAGCAGTTGAATAAGTTTGCTTCAATAGGGGAGTTATAAAACGACATACTTGTTAAGAAGGCCTTTAGAACGGAGGAACAAATCGTGCATCATCAGGAAAATCGAGCTATTTTACTTGTTACATGTCAAGATAAGCCAGGTATTGTATCAGCTATTTCGACTTTATTATTCCATCACCATGCAAATATCGTTCAATCGGATCAGTATTCAACAGATCCAGAACACGGGCGATTTTTTATGAGAGTTGAATTTGAATGGGAAGAATCAAAAGCAAACTTTCAATCCATACAAGAGGCGTTAAAACAAATTGCTCAAGAATATGCTTTCACATATAAAATAGAAAAAGCGAATCGAAAAAAACAAATGGCTATTTTCGTTTCTAAAGAAAATCATTGCTTATCAGAAATTTTATGGAAATGGAAAGCAGGTGAGTTGTATGCAGATATACCACTTGTTATTAGCAACCACAAAGACGCTCAAGAAGAAGTGGAATCGTATGGCATCCCGTTTTACCATATCCCTGCCACAAAAGAAAACAGAAAAGAAGCAGAAGAACAAGCTATTCAACTGTTAAAGGATCATCAGATTGAACTTGTGGTTCTCGCTCGTTACATGCAAATTTTATCGTCATCTTTTGTTTCTCAATTTCCAGAGAGAATTATTAATATCCACCACTCTTTCTTACCAGCCTTTATTGGGGCTAACCCTTACGTAAAAGCATTTGAACGTGGTGTTAAGCTTATTGGTGCTACCGCTCATTATGTAACAGACGATTTAGACGAAGGGCCGATTATTGAGCAAGATGTTATGCGCGTTGATCATCGCCACTCAGCTAAAGATTTAAAAATCGTCGGTCGAAACATTGAACGCATTGCACTTGCAAGAGCCGTTCAGTGGCATTTAGATGACCGCTGCATCGTTCATCAAAACAAGACGATTGTTTTCTAATGAATAAAGAGCTTACCGCCTTCCTGGCGATAAGCTCTTTTTCTGCTATTCATCATGTGCATAGATCATTTTTCTAGTCATACCACCATCAATGGTAAGTGTTTCTCCATTTATAAAATTATTATTTGGGTGGGCTAGAAATAAACAGGCTTCCGCAATATCTCTCGGTGTACCTACGCGGTTTGAAGGGTGTTGAGTATGGTCAATATCTCTTAATTGCTTGATATCTCCTGTGTGAATCCAACCTGGCGCAATGGCATTGACCGTTATCTGAGTATCTTGAAGGGACATTGCCATGGCATGGGTTAAGGCAGTTATTCCACCTTTAGATGCTGCATAGGCTTCTGAATTAGCCTCAGACATAAAAGCCCTAGTCGACGATATGTTTATGATGGAGCAGGACTCTTTTCTTTGTTTCATCGTTTTAGCAAAACCTTGGGAAAGCAAAAATGCGCTTGTTAGGTTAGTCTTTAGCACGTGGTTCCAGTCATCGAGAGTAAGGTCAAAAAAAGGTTTAAAGGTAGACACACCTGCATTGTTAATGAGAACAGATGGCGAACCATACTGTTGATGAATACCGTCTATAGCTGATTGAAGTTGCTCATGATCCGTTACATCTACTTGTATTGCATGGACTTGGTCATGTTCCCAATCTTGTTTTTCTTTGTCCATCGTGATGACGATGTAACGATTGTGGGCAAATGCTTTTGCTATTTCCTTCCCAATGCCATTTACACCACCTGAAATAACCATTAATCGCTTATCCATACTTCATCTCCTTTTTGTTCATTGTCCTTACTATTCCCCCCTTTAACCAAATGAAAAACGCTCTCGTTAATAGAGAGCGCTGTTTAACGCGTTAACCTTGTTCTAAAGCAAGTAATTCATGATTGATAAAAGTAAATTCCGCTTTTTCCATCGGAGCATCGATGAAAATCAGTTGTGGTCGATTATTAGGGGCTGGCAAACGATCCAATCCAAATGTTTGCTCCCATCGTTGTATACTCTCAGAAAGGTTTTTTTTCGCTTCTAAAAATGTATCACCAAATCCAACACATTCTTCCAATCCATATAGCTCTATCATAAGCTCAGTTGAACCAAGCCAATTATATACTTTTCTTACACGTAAATCATAGGTAGACATGAAGCTGCTCTGACGCATCAAATACCTCCTTTATTCCTGAACAGCCTTAAGCAATTTAACGGTCTATATACAATAATGTTTTTAACGTATTACGGACATAATTTTTAACACGACCTTTTTATTATAGCCCCTTCGACGGGTTGTTTCAATGCTGTTTACCATTAAATTTTCCAAATATCTATTATGATTTAATGATAATTGTCCTATACAAAGGGAAACTATAAGCAGAGTAAATAATCATTTTTGTTCGCATGTCGCAATCATTCCCTTTATAATGTGAAGCGTAGAGAAAGACATTACAATGAGGTGAAAACATGAAAGTTGTAAATAACGTTGCTGAATTAATTGGCGAAACACCATTAATTCGTTTAAACAAACTAGGAGATCCAAATGGTGCAGCCGTCTATTTAAAATTAGAGATGTTTAACCCAAGTGGCAGTGTAAAAGATCGTGCTGCTTATTCCATGATTGCACAAGCTGAGAAAGATGGATTCTTAAAAAAAGGTTCCACCATCATTGAACCAACATCTGGTAATACTGGAATTGGTCTTGCAATGAATGCTGCCGCTCGTGGCTACAGAGCTATATTGGTGATGCCTGATACAATGAGTCAAGAGCGTATCAATTTATTAAAAGCATACGGAGCAGAAGTTGTCTTAACAGAAGGCGACAAAAAAATGCCAGGCGCCATAGATAAAGCAAAACAATTAGTCAATGAAATTCCTGGAGCCTATATGCCCATGCAATTTGAAAATGAAGCAAATCCTGACGCACATCGAAAAACAACAGCATTTGAAATTAAAAAAAGCTTAGATTCTATTGGTGCTCATCTAGATGGCTTTGTTGCTGCATCAGGGACGGGAGGAACCATTACTGGAACCGGGGAATCCTTAAAGGAATTGTATCCGGAAGCCATTATTCATGTTGTTGAGCCAGCGGGTTCACCTGTCTTATCTGGTGGTAAACCAGGTCCTCACAAACTTGTTGGTACGAGCCCAGGCTTTATCCCTCCAATCTTAAACCAAACGGTTTATGACAAGATCAGACGAATAGACGATGAAAATGCCTATAAGACGACAAGAGATCTTGCACGATTAGAAGGGATCCTTGTTGGTCCTTCGTCTGGAGCAGCCTGTTTTGCGGCATTAGAATTAGCGAAGACAATGAGCACAGACCAGCACGTTGTTGCCATTGCCTGTGACACAGGAGAACGCTATTTATCAACAGACTTATTTCAGTTTGAAGACTAATACACAGGGAATGCATTTTCTTCATTCCCTTACATAATCTTTACAATTGAACCCGTAAAAGTATAATCGTTCGGCTTTAACATTACTTTTTGCTTACTTTCCAAGATTCTATCCAACAATTTACATGATTTCTTCTTTGCGCTTTTTATTGTTTTGGTGTAAACTATAAGTGTCTATATAAAGAGTACGTTTTTATATAGTCGATGCACGAAAATCAAGACCATCACCTCACCTTACCTAGCAATTTTTGACGACACTTTTTACTAAATGGTTTTCAACTTGCATAGGATTGGGTATAGGGATTTGAATTCATGTATAAAGAAGGAGTGGTTTTTTGCAAACTTCAACTGATCGTATGCTGACTCGAATTAAGTCCATCTACCTGTACATCAAACAGAAGGGAACTGTCACGACGAATGAATTAGTTGAAGAGTTCGGCATCACTCAACGAACCGTGCAGCGAGACTTAAATGTACTTGAATATAATAATCTTGTCGTTAGCTCAGCACGAGGTAAGTGGAAAGCAACGAGCAAAAAAACAAAGGTTTCATAATAAAAAAGACCATCCTTAATGGTCTTTTTTTTGGTTTCTCAGCGCTAATTCACGTTCTTCTATGGACATCTCTCGGTATTTACCACGAGAAAGTCCTTCGTCCAACCACAGTTCTCCAATACGCAATCGTTCAAGTTTCATTACTTGTTTCCCTACTGCTTCGAACATACGCTTTACTTGATGATACTTCCCTTCTGACACCTCTACTTGAACGAGGGAATGGTCACCTGCTTTTAAAATCTCTAAATGTGCTGGTTTTGTCTTATAGCCGTCTTTAAGCTCTAGCCCATTATGAAAAGCCTCTACATCTTCTTCAGTTACACAACCTCTTACTTCTGCCTGATACAGTTTACCAACATGTTTTTTTGGAGCCATTAATTGATGTGAATACTGTCCATCGTTTGTAAGCAACAACAGCCCTTCTGTATCAAGATCTAGACGCCCGATGGGGAAAAGCTCATAGTGACCATACTCGTGTGCTACTAAATCTATAACCGTTTGATGGATTCGATCTTCAGTTGCGGATATCACATCTTTTGGTTTGTTTAACATGATATATATAAACTCTCGGTAGTGAACCTCAACACCTTTTACTTGTATGAGATCACGTTCACCATTAACCTGTGTTTTTGGATCTTTTACTTTCACTTCATTAACAGTTACAATGCCTTGCTTTAAAAGCTTCTTCACTTCTGCTCTTGAGCCAAAACCTGCATTCGCCAACAGTTTATCAATTCGCATGCGTACACCCCTTTCTTCATGAAAAATAGCTGAAGGAGGTTCCCCTATCTTCAGCTATACGCTTCTTTACTTTTAAACATATATTCTCTCGTTCGGTAATGGACGTTCAGTACAATCCCTACCGCTAACATATTGGTTAATAAGGCACTACCACCATAACTAATAAACGGCAGTGCTAATCCAGTAATAGGCATTAAACCAATGGTCATCGCAATGTTTTGAAACACTTGGAAGACAAGTAAGCCAATCACACCTGAAACAAGATACGTTCCAAACAAATTATTGCAAGTTAGCGCAATCATGATCATACGGTAAAAAAGCAAGAAATACACGATAAGTAAAACCATAGCTCCTAAAAAGCCAAACTCTTCTCCAATTACCGTAAAAATGAAATCAGTATGAATTTCAGGGATAACATCACTTTGGGTTTGAAGTCCTTCCATAAATCCACTTCCAAACAACTGCCCAGAACCAATTCCTAGAATCGCTTGGTTTAATTGATAGCCAATTCCGCTTGTATCATCGTCTGGCATAAGCCAACCGTAAATCCTCGCTAATTGATGGGGTTCAATTAAATATTCACTAAAAAATTCAAAATGTGCTTGATGTAAATACACCATTACTGCAAGAAAGCCCACCCCTAGGCCAGCAAGAGTAAAAAGAATCCTCCAACGAATGCCTGACATTAAAACCATCGTTGCAATAACCGCAGCTATAACTAGAGCAGTTCCTAAGTCAGGTTGCTTAAGAATGAGTAAAAATGGTGGCAAACCAACTGCTAGCACTTTACCGAGAAGAATTAAATCTGCCTTCACACTAAAATCGTTACGTTCACTCGTTAACCGATAAAGTAAATGAGCCAAAGCAAGAATGAGAAAGATCTTCATAAACTCAGACGGCTGAATGCCAAAGATCCAGCGTTGCGCTCCATTTCGCTCAGTTCCAAAAAATTCGACTGCTAATAGCATAATCATCCCAAACCCGTAAAAAGGGATTGTCAAAAATTTAAAATGATCAAAGTCAACCAACATCACACCTGCGATAATAATGGCCCCAATTCCATACCATATGACTTGTCTCACGACAAAATACGTTGGGTCTTCATTAAAATACTGACCTGCACCACTATAAATAGCGAGTAGGCTAATACACATTAACAAAAAAACAAGGAACAAAAGCGTATAATCCAACCCATGTTGTTTTCGTTCCATCTTAAGCCTCCAAACTCCAATTAAGCACTTAGTGATTCTCCTTCATCCATTTGCTTTCGTTTTTGCCGTTCGTTGTTTTGATGAATATTAGCCAGAATGGCAACACTCATTAATGTCACGAGCAAGGAAGTTCCACCATAAGAAACAAGCGGAAGTGTAACACCTGTAATAGGCAACATCCCTGAAACAGCACCAACGTTAAAAATAATTTGGATGGCTAGGGAAAAGACAATCCCAAATGCTAACAAACTCCCAAAAGGATTTTTACATTTGGTTCCAATTGAGACACCACGAAATAGAATGATGCCATAGCACAGAAATACAATGGCAATGCCAAGAAAGCCTAATTCCTCAGATATAATCGTTAAAATAAAATCCGTATGGCCTTCTGGAAGGTTTCGTAACTTCTGCATGCTCTCACCTAACCCCAGACCTGTAAAACCACCATTTGAAATCGCTAAGTACCCGTGAATAAGCTGAAATCCATCTCCATCTGGATTTGCAAAAGGATCTGCAAATGAAACTAAACGCCTTAAACGATATGGTTCAAATATAGCTAAAGCTGCAAAAACCAGCCCACCTACCATGACTAAACCGATCAGATGGCGCCATTTCGCACCTGAAATGACAACTAACAATATGGCTGTCAGCATAATTGATGTAGCTGTACCGAGGTCTGGCTGTAACATAATCAAACCAAACATGACACCGACAATAATTAACGGTGGCATGACACCATTCACAAAATCATCAATATAGGCTTGTTTTCGTGAATACACATGCGCTAAGTAAATAATCAAACCTAATTTTACAAACTCAGATGGCTGTAATCCGACTGGACCAATTCGAATCCAACGACTAGAACCAACATCTTCTCCCAGTCCTATGAGCTTAACAAGGATTAATAACACAATGGACATAAAAATAATCAACGGTGTGATCTTCTGAAAATGCCGGTACTGAAAATGCATCAGCACAATGAATGCTACCGATGATAAACCTAGCCACATTCCTTGCCTAATGACATAGTAGTAGGGGTTTTCGAAGCGTAAATACCCCTCAACATAACTCGCGCTATATACCATCAGTAATCCAAATAGTGATAAAATAATCGTTGCACCAATTAAAAGCCAATCATTGTCTTTACGAAAGGAATAATTCATTCGTCCTCCTAATTGACTTGTTACGTACGATCAAGTCTCCTTACTCTCTCTTCAAACTGGCTTCATTATACCAAAGCTTGTCCGCAGGAAAAAGAGGCTTAACGATGAAACAAATGTCGAAAATCATCTACATTATGGGAAAGCTGTGAGAAAAAAGAGAGACACCTATACAGCGTCTCTACCTTATCTTAAATCGCTCACCTAATACCTTCCCTGCTAAGTGAGAGCGAATGCTTAAATAAAAGTAAACCACGACACCTGCGCCAACGCTAATAAACAACGGTACTGCTACCCCTATTCGACTAACATCTCCAAGCCAAACCTTCATGCCTCCCCAAATTAATCCTACTGCCATCATCATCATTCCTGTAAAAATCGTAATAAGAATCGTCCTTCTAAAAATAATCGTATAATCAAAGTTCGCATGCCTTCCGATGGCATAAATATTAAGGGCTAAGGCTACACCAAATCCGATGTAGGTTGTCCAAATAGCACCATACGCACCAAACCATAAAATAAAGACATAGGTTAATCCTAATTTTAAAAGCAAGCCAATTACAAGGCTTAACACAGCATTTTTTTGGCGATTCATTCCTTGTAAGATAGAGCCCGTCACTGCATAAATCGCAAATAAAATGGTAACAGGTGCATAATAGCGCAACGTTTCCACACCAAGTACGAAGCTTTCGTTTGCACCAAATAAGAAATAGTAAATCGGCTCAGCTAACACAAACATCCCAAATGATGCTGGAATGGTAATAAATAAAATCACTTGATACGTTTGGGTAATATAGGTTTGTAGGATCGTATGATCACCAGAAACATAAGCTCTTGTTATTATAGGTACGAGCGTAATTGATAACGCTGTGGCAAGTGCCATTGGGATAAGTACAATCTTATGCGCCATACCAGTTAGCACTCCAATAAAGGGCTTCCCTAAGTGTCCTAATCCCGCTGCGGCCATTGCCCCATCAATCGTGTACACATCGATCATTTGAAAAAGTGGGATCGATAAGCCAACAAAGGATAGTGGAAGAGCATAAGAAATAAGCTCTTTATACATTTTCGGCAACGGTTGACGGGTCTCGGCTGGTTGCTTTGTTTCCGAAACTTTTTTTAAAATATACATTCGTTGCATTCGATAGTAATAGATTAATACAGCTAATCCACCAAAAGCGCCTACCAGTGCACCTAATGTAGCAAAACCAATTGCTAGAGGCATATTACCGCTTCCCAGATTCATAATGACAAAGGCGGCAGCTAAAATAAACACAATTCGAATAATCTGTTCGATTACTTGGGAGACAGATGTTGGCACCATCTGTTGAAATCCTTGCATATACCCTCTAATCAAAGACATAACAGGAATGACAAGTAATGCAAAGCTGACCATGCGAATGACGAACACTACATCATCAAATCCATACTGATCCCCAGCATTTGCTGTATAAACTATTGTCGCTAATAAAGGAGCTCCTAAAAATAAAACCCAAAATGAAAGAAAGCCCATAAAGAGCATAAGTGGAATGCCCGATTTAAACAAACGATGGGCGGTATCGTAATCTCCTAATGCGTGATATTTTGATACAAATTTTGATAAAGCGACTGGTACGCCCATTGTCGCAAGTGCAATCATAATCCCATAAGGCATATAGCCAGCTTGATAAAGAGCAACCCCTTGTTCGCCTACTAACGGGAAAAAGGGAATAATATAAAGAAATCCTATAATTTTAGAAATGAGTGTTGCAAGGGTTAGTGCCTTTGTTCCTTGCATTAATTTTGACCCAGCCATGACTTCCCCCGTTCAAGCAAAAAAAAGACTTCTTTCGCATTTTAGCATAGTTTGTCATGGATTGCCTTAACTATCCAATCCGACAAAAAGAATTCACTTTTAAGGCATGAAAAACTCGCTTATTCCATGTGAATAAACGAGTAAATAGTTCCATTATAAACCATTCCTTTGCCCTTTATAAGAAATGGATGCCGTTCCTTTACAGTCTAGTTTTGCACAAAACAAACCTCCACTTTTCTCTTCTCCATCTTTTGAAGCGGTTGTGATAAAGAGGGTTTTGTAGTCTGCACCGCCAAACACACAGGAGGTCGTATTTGAAGCAGGGACAGTAATTCTTTCTGATACGTACCCTGTTTCAGGATCAACTCGAATTACAGCACCTGCTCCCCACAAGGCAATCCATAGCTTCCCTTCATTATCAATGGTCATCCCATCTGGCGCCCCACCGTATTCTTGGTAATCAATCGGTACAGAGCCAACTCTTGTTATCGTTCTCGTATCGTCTGGGTCGTAGCTAAAAATAGCCGTCTCACTCGTCACCGTTTCATTATGATAGAATAAATGCTTTTGCTCATCCCAAGCCATCCCATTAGAAATCGTTAAGTCAGAACGTTTTTCTTCAATCGCTTCATTCTCATCGAAAACAACTAATTTCCCGATTGTAGACTGTCCATCAAATGCCATTGTCCCCGCCCAAAGACGCCCACTTGGGTCACATTTTGCATCGTTAAACCGAACGGCTTCTTCATTCAGCCTCATATGAAGAGTCAGGCGATCTCGATAGTAACTGTAAAGCCCATCCCTCATCGCCAGTAATAAGCCACCCTGCTCTTTTTTTACAACAGCAGTGACATGCTGGGCAAAAGGCAATGTTTCAGTAGTGTCTTGTTTAGTGTCATAGGCATGTAATTTATAGCCTTCAATATCAACCCATAATAATCGCTGCTCTTGTTCATCCCAAAAAGGACCTTCTCCTAAAAGCGCTTTGCCGCTCCATACTCGTTTCGCTTCATTGGTTTTCATGCTTGAACTCCTTTCACAACAAATGATCGATTGCGCCTTGGCCCATCGAACTCGCAGAAATAAATCCCTTGCCACGTTCCTAACACAAGTTTACCGCCTGATACGAGTATGGTTTGAGAAGAACCCACTGTTGACGTTTTTAAGTGCGCCGCTGTATTACCTTCCATATGTAGGTCTTTTTGATGCTCCCATGGGTACACTTCGTCAAGACGTCGTAAAAAATCAGTCACCACATCAGGATCAGCATTTTCATTTACAGTAATCCCTGCAGTTGTATGAAGGGATTGAACAATAACGTATCCTTCTTCTATTTCATTCTCTTGAATTACCTGTGTAACATGAGACGTAATATCAATCATAGCACTGTGTGTTTTCGTCTGAATCGTAAATGTCTTCAATGATTAGCCCCTCCTATTGCTGTTCTTCTACCCTTTTGGAAGTAAGTATAACCGTTACGTGTGTGGAATTTACAAAAAATGCACCTCTTCCCTGAAACGATTCTGGCAACCATAGTCACTTATTCTGACTTTGTATGATCCCAAAAACGTCTGGAAGCGGTGCACCTTGATCTATTTATTTTTCAATTAAATAATGATTTGTTAGTGCTAAGAACAAAGATGCAATATGGTTTAATGCATGCTCATCAAAATCAAAACGGGGGTGATGATGAGGGAATTGGGTGTAAGCCTCCTCTGTACGCGCCCCAACATGAAAGAAAGCACCTGGCTTTTCTGTTAAATAATACGCAAAATCCTCTCCTCCTAAAATAGGTGGAGCCATCATAGCACTATTTTCTCCTAAAACATCTGTTACAAGCTTACGAACGAGTTCGCTTTCCTGTTCACTATTAACAAGTGTCGGATAGCCATTTAGATAATCAATAGCTGTCGTAACGTGAGCACTTTGTTCTTTTCCCTTCACAATTGCTCGAAGCTCGTCTTCAACCTTTTGGCGAACCCCGGCATCAAACGTACGAACCGTTCCTTCAATTGTTGCTGTATCTGCAATGACATTAAAAGCTGTACCCGCTTGGAAAACGCCTACTGTGACAACTGCTGGAGCCATTGGATCAACTCTTCTACTCACAATTGTCTGCAAATCGTTTACAAGCTGACTACCGACAACAATAGAATCGAGAGTCGTA
This sequence comes from Shouchella oshimensis, assembly GCF_002019765.1. Lineage (GTDB taxonomy): Bacteria > Bacillota > Bacilli > Bacillales > Bacillaceae_D > Shouchella > Shouchella oshimensis. The sequence goes on along the minus strand of NZ_KV917380.1, from coordinate 1,273,920 downwards.
TGAGGTTGCGCCCCATGCCCACCTTTTCCTTGTAAATGTATACGAAATTTATCTACTGCTGCCATGACCGCTCCAGGAGTACAGCTTACTTTCCCAAGAGGTAAGTGACTAGATACATGCGCACCAAAGATAACATCCACATCGTCTAAACAGCCATCTGCAATCATTTCTTTCGCTCCACCAGGAGGAAGTTCTTCTGCATGTTGAAAAATAAGGACAATGGTACCCGCTAATTGTTCCACTTGCTCGCTCATAATCGCTGCAAAACCTAGTAATGCAGCCGTATGTCCATCATGTCCACAAGCATGCATCTTTCCAGGTACTTTAGAGGCGTACGGCACATCGTTTTCCTCATCAATAGGAAGTGCATCAAAATCAGCGCGAAACGCAATTGTTTTTCCTGGTTTGGCTCCTTTCAAACGCGCAACAATTCCCCGTCCACCTACACCAGTCTTTATATCTGTAATACCTACTTTTCGTAACTGCTTTTCTATGTACAAGGGTGTTTCTACTTCTTCGAACGATAATTCCGGATTCTCGTGTAGATGTCTACGCCACATGACCATTTGCTCGTGGATGTGTTCTACTTTCTGTTCTGTTTCTAACGCCATATTTATCATCCTCTCTTCGTACTAACAGAAACGTTCGCTATTTTTCTTCTTATTCCTGCAAGATTTTCATGCTTTTGTTTTGATGTAGAATGTGTACAATAGAAAGAGATCGTTAAAATGTTAGGTGGAAAAATAAATGTACGAAGTTGTAATTATTGGTGGAGGACCTTCCGGCTTAATGGCAGCCGTTGCAGCTGCTGAAAATGGGGCGAAGGTGCTTTTACTTGATAAAGGCACGAAACTAGGAAGAAAGCTAGCTATATCAGGTGGAGGACGTTGTAATGTCACGAACCGAATGGAACGCAAGCAATTAATTGAACATATCCCTGGTAATGGACGATTTATGCATAGTCCTTTTTCTGTTTTTGATAACGAAAATATTATCACATTCTTTGAAGACCTAGGCATTCAATTAAAAGAAGAAGATCGTGGCCGTATGTTTCCTGTAAGTGATAAGGCACAAACGGTTGTTGATACATTATTAAATCGAATACGAGCATTAAACGTGGACATTCGCACAAATACAGAAGTAAAAGACATTCATTTTGGAAATGAACAACCGCATGTCGTTCTTTTAAAAGATGAAACGACGATTTCCACAAAAGCCATCATTATTGCTACTGGTGGAAAGTCCGTTCCTCACACAGGGAGCAATGGGAGCGGCTACCCATGGGCGAAAAAAGCAGGACATACAATCACTGAGCTTTACCCTACGGAAGTTCCCATTACGATTGATCAACCGTTCATTACCAATAAAGATTTACAAGGGTTGTCCCTACGAGAAATTGAATTAACGGTGACCGCACCAAACGGTAAGAAAATAAAAACCCATGAAGGGGATATGATTTTTACACATTTTGGTATTTCTGGCCCAGCTGCTTTACGTTGTAGCCAATATGTTGTAAAAGCATTAAAAAAGTTTCATGCACAGTGGATTCCAATGCACATTCAATTATTTCCTGGTTCTACCCATGAAGATCTTTTTCAACAGTTGGTGAAACTAGTCAAAGCCGAGCCAAAAAAAGCGTTAAAAACGGTTTTAAAAGGATTTGCTCCTGAACGTTTATTGACATTTCTCTATAAAGACTTACACATTGACGAGCACGAAGTATGTGCCAATACATCTCACGAAACGTTGCGTAAGCTTGCCCAGACGTTAACAGCGTTTCCGTTAAAGGCAAATGGAACCCTCTCCATTGAAAAAGCATTTGTTACAGGTGGTGGCGTAAGCGTTAAAGAAATCGAGCCGAAAACGATGCAATCACGCAAAACAAAAGGGCTTTATTTTTGCGGTGAAGTTCTTGATATTCATGGTTATACAGGTGGATACAATATTACGTGTGCCTTTTCTACTGGCTACACTGCCGGTGCTGGGGCTGCGCTCCAAATGAAAGATTAAAAAACAGGATGCCGATTTGGCATCCTGTTTTTTTATTATCCGACGACAATGTTTACTAGCTTTCCAGGAACAGCAATAATTTTACGAATCGTTTTGTCTCCGATCGCTTCTTGCACTTTAGCGTCTGCTTTCGCTGCTGCCTCTAGTTCATCTTTTGTTGCAGTCTTCGCGACAATTAATTTTGCTTTCACTTTTCCATTAATCTGGACGACCACTTCAATCTCATTTTCAACTAGAAGTGACTCATCATACGTTGGCCATGCAGCGTAAGCGATAGATTCATCATACCCTAGCTTCTGCCAAATTTCTTCTGCGATATGAGGAGCAATCGGTGACAGTAATTTCACAAATCCTTCTGCCATTTCTTTCGGCAAAACGTCTTGTTTGTTTGCTTCGTTAACGAATACCATAAGCTGTGAAATGCCTGTGTTAAACCGAATTTCCGTAAAGTCCTCCGTTACCTTCTTCACTGTTTGATGATACGTTCGTGTAAGCACATCTGTTGCCTCTGCTTCTTGAACTTTTTCGTTTAACTGGCCTGTTTCTTCGTTTACAATTAGTCGCCACACACGCTCTAGGAAGCGTCTTGATCCATCAAGGCCATTTGTTGACCAAGCAACCGACGCATCAAGTGGTCCCATAAACATTTCATACAAACGAAGGGTATCAGCACCGTGACTGGCAAGAATATCGTCAGGATTAACAACGTTACCTTTTGATTTACTCATCTTCTCATTGTTGTCACCTAGAATCATGCCTTGATTAAACAGTTTCTGGAATGGCTCTTTCGTCGGCACCACACCGATATCATATAGAAATTTATGCCAAAAGCGAGCATAAAGGAGATGAAGGACTGCATGCTCCACACCACCGATATATATGTCAACTGGCAGCCACGACTTTGCTTTCTCTGGATCAACAAGCACGTCTTCATTAGTAGGATCAATATAGCGTAAGTAATACCAGCAGCTACCTGCCCATTGCGGCATCGTATTTGTCTCACGACGACCTTTCATCCCTGTTTTTGGATCAGTTACCTCTAACCACTCTGTTGCATTGGCAAGCGGCGATTCTCCTGTACCGGATGGTTTGATTTCATCAAGTTCTGGCAACATGAGCGGTAGCTCACTTTCATCCACCGTTGACATTGATCCATCTTCCCAATGGATAACAGGAATCGGTTCACCCCAATAACGTTGTCTGCTAAAAAGCCAATCTCGTAAGCGATACGTAATTTTCTTCGTACCTGATCCTTTTTCTTCTAGCCAATCGATCATCTTTGCAATCCCATCGGCTTTATTTAGACCATTTAAGAAATCAGAGTTTACATGTTCTCCATCACCTGTGTACGCTTCTTTCGACACGTCTCCACCAGCAACCACTTCTTTAATCGGTAGATCAAACGTTGCCGCAAATTCATAATCACGCTCATCGTGACCAGGAACCGCCATAACAGCACCGGTACCATAGCTTATTAGAACGTAGTCTGCAATCCATACAGGAATTTCTTCTCCATTAACTGGATTAATCGCAAAAGCACCAGTGAATGCACCTGTCTTTTCTTTGGCTAAATCGGTACGTTCTAAATCACTCTTCAATGAGACTTGTTTCTTGTAGGCCTCTACTGCATCCTTTTGTTCATCCGTTGTAATCTGATCAACAAGTTTATGCTCCGGTGCAAGTACCATGTATGTTGCACCAAAAAGTGTATCAGGTCGCGTAGTAAACACACGCACTTCTTCGCCTTTAATCTTAAACGCTACTTCTGCACCTTCTGATTTTCCAATCCAGTTACGCTGCATATCTTTCAAACTTTCAGGCCAATCAAGTTCTTCTAAATCCTCAAGCAAGCGATCGGCATATTCCGTAATCCGAAGCACCCACTGCTTCATTGGACGTCGCTCGACTGGGTGCCCGCCACGTTCACTTACACCATCAACAATTTCTTCATTTGCTAGAACTGTCCCAAGAGCAGGGCACCAGTTTACGGCAACTTCATCCACATAAGCGAGGCCTTTTTCATACAATTTAATAAAGATCCACTGGGTCCATTTATAGTAGTCTGCGTCTGTCGTGCTAATTTCCCGATCCCAATCATAGGAAAACCCAAGTTCTTGGATTTGTCGCTTAAAGGTTTCAATGTTTTCTTTTGTGAAAATCGCTGGGTGATTCCCTGTATCAAGCGCATATTGCTCTGCTGGCAAACCAAATGCGTCCCATCCCATTGGGTGTAAAACGTTATACCCTTGCATTCTTTTCATACGTGCCAAGATATCTGTTGCCGTGTATCCTTCTGGATGACCAACGTGCAAGCCTGACCCTGAAGGATATGGAAACATATCAAGTGCATAGAAGTTTGGTTTATTTGGGTCTTCTGTTGTTTTAAACGTTTTATGGTCGTGCCAAAACGTTCGCCATTTTTTTTCGATTTGTTGATGTGAAAATGACATTTGTCTTCCTCCTTTTTCAAAGTCGATAAAACACAAAAAGCCCCCATCCCTGTTAAAGGGACGAGAGCTCGTATATCCCGCGGTACCACCCAGTTTATTAAGCCATTAGCTTAATCACCTTACACATAACGGTGTGTACCGTTAAGAACTACTTTATGTTCATTCTTAATCACTAAAAGGCGAGTTCGCTACGCTATCAGACTGACTTGCACCTACCGTCAGTTCTCTTCTTTCCAAGCGTTCGCTACTACTCCTTTATGACTGTGTTATCATTATCGATTATTATCGTCATTGTATGCAAAGTTATGCCCAATGTCAAGCAGGCATATACCTATTTTCCCTATTATGAAGCGGATTGCTCTACTTTCTCTTCTTTTTGTAAAGGTCGATCATATAACCGAACAAGTGGTAACGATAGCAATAAGAGTCCACTAATGATTAAAAATAAAAGCTCAATTGAATAAAAGTCAACGATTAAGCCGCCTAGAAGAGGACCAATCATTCTTCCACCTGTTGAAATACTGTTGACAATGCCTTGATAAGATCCTTCTCTCCCCTTCGGAGCAAGTTGATTGGCGATGGTTGGTACCGCTGGCCAAACAAACATTTCCCCAACCGTTAGGATCAACATCGCCACTAAGAACATGGAAAAGACACTTGCTTGTGTTAACACAATATACGATAAGGCAAAGATAATAATGCCTGCTGTCATTTGCCCTTTAATACTTAAATGGAATCGTCGAATAATAAAAGCAATAAGAGGTTGAGCAAAGACAATAAGTAAGCCATTTATTGTCCACAATACACTGTAAAGCGGGAGTCCAATGCCTAAATCTTGAATGTGAACCGACACGTTGGCTTGCCACTGTGTATACCCTAGCCAAGAAATAAAGAATGCTCCACAGATAATAATGAGTGCATGAAGACGGTATTGTTGTTTAAATGGAATTTTAGGAGAAATAGAGAGACTAGAGTCAGCGGTGCGACCAAGCTGTCCACTCCAATGCCGAAAGAAATAGACAATAAATCCAAGCATAAAGACATGCACTGCCGCATTAGCAATAAACACGTCTGTTAAACGAACAAGTGTAACAATTCCAATTAAAGCTGTCCCTATGGAGACGCCAACATTCTGTGCCACATAGATGGCGTTAAACGGTCTTCTACCTCCGTCAGGCCATAAACTTCCTGCTAATGCATACATAGCAGGCGCCATCATTCCAGAACCAAATCCCATACACGCTAAAAATAAGCCATATAGCGTATACGTTTCAAAAAAGAACGCTAGTAAAACAGAAGCACTTGCGGACGTCGAAGCCCCTATTAAAATCGTTCGATATGCACCTAATTTATCGAAAAGTCTTCCACCGATTAAACTGCCTAACACCCCGGCACCAGCATTAATCATTAAAACAATACCCGATGCCGTTAAGGTTTGTCCGAGCACTTGCGTCATAATAATAGCGTTTAAAGGCCATAAAAAAGATGCACCTGTAATATTAATTGCCGTTGCAATAATTAAAATCCATATGGATTTAGGCATAAACCTGCCTCCTTTACCGTTAAAAAACCCTCATTAGTTTAGAAGAAATCTGCATAATTAGCAATAGCATTTACTCTGTAAGAAGAAGAAGAAGACTTCTAATGAAAGAGATGATACACTAATCTTATTCTTTAAAAGGCAATGGTGGTTAACATGTTCAATAGGTTACACAATAACCAAAACGCAAAACCTTATTCTACGTGGAATGATCATTTGAAAGATCATTTTGGCTCAAAAGTGATGAAGATATCTCTTGATGCTGGTTTTGATTGTCCAAATCGTGATGGACAAGTTGCTTATGGAGGCTGTACGTTTTGTAGTCAGCGAGGGTCCGGCGATTTTGCTGGTGATCGAAAAGATGATTTAGTGACGCAATTTCACTCTCAAAAAGAGAAAATGGAACGAAAATGGAAAACAGACAAATACATTGGCTATTTTCAAGCCTATTCCAATACATACGCCCCTGTGGAAACGCTCCGTTCGTACTTTGAAACGATTCTCGAGCAAGAAGGAGTCGTAGGATTATCCATTGCGACTAGACCGGACTGCTTACCAGATGAAGTCGTTAACTATTTAGCTGAGCTAAATGAACGCACCTACTTATGGGTTGAATTAGGGCTTCAAACCGTACACGAAAGAACGGCAAACCTGATTAATCGCGCTCATGATTATGACTGCTATAAAGAAGGAGTGGCCAAACTTCGAGCACATGGCATTCGTGTTTGTGCTCATATTATTAATGGTTTACCTCTTGAAACAGAGAACATGATGCTAGAAACAGCGAAAGAAGTAGCTAAACTCGATGTACAAGGAATTAAAATTCATCTGCTTCATCTTCTCAAAAAAACACCGATGGTCAAACAATTTGAAAAGGGTTATGTTGAACTATTAGATCAAGAACGCTATACAAAGATTGTTGTGGATCAACTTGAAGTACTCCCGCCAACAATGATGATCCACCGGTTAACAGGTGATGGACCTGCAGATATTCTTATAGGTCCTATGTGGAGCACGAATAAATGGTCTGTTTTAAACGGTATTGAAGCAGAGTTTCAAAAGCGTTCTAGTTGGCAAGGAAAGCATTATGAAGGAGTTTCACCATGAAATTAAAAGGGGTCTTACCGTTTGCACGTACACTTTTACAAGAAGTCGTACAACCTGGAGATACGGTCGTTGACGCGACTGCTGGGAATGGCCATGACACGCTTTTTCTCGCTACACTTGTAGGAGACACAGGCATGGTCATCAGCTGTGACATACAAGCAGATGCGATTCAAGCAACAGCTGAACGATTATCCCAAGCGAACATGGTTGAAAGAGTTGAACTTCATCAAATCGGTCATGAGCAACTTCGTCACGTGTCTGCATTTAAATCTACCGCCATAAAAGCGGCTGTCTTTAATTTAGGCTACTTGCCTAAGGGGGACAAACGTATCACCACTAAAGGAGATACAACCATCGAAGCGATTAAGCAAATCTATTGCCAGCTTACAAACGAAGGCCGCATTGTTCTTGTTATTTATTATGGGCACCCTGAAGGCAAAGTAGAAAAGGATGCAGTATTAGATTTTACACGTTCATTCCCTCAAGAAGAAGCGCATGTCGCAATGTATCAATTCATAAACCAACGCAACAATCCACCTTTTGTGGTTGTTATAGAAAAACGAAAATAAAAAGGAGCATTTAATCATGAGTAAACTAGATACCATTCTTGCATTTAATCAATCCTTTGTAGAAAATAAGCAGTATGAACAATTTTCTGTTGGCAAATTTCCTCAAAAGAAGATTGTCATTCTTACGTGTATGGATACAAGACTTACCGAACTTCTTCATTCTGCAATGGATTTACGTAACGGCGATGCAAAAATCGTAAAAAATGCCGGTGCCGTTATTTCTCATCCATTTGGAAGTATTATGCGGAGTATTCTTGTTGCCATTTATGAGTTAGGTGCAGAAGAAGTTTATGTAATCGGGCATTATGGTTGTGGTATGACAGGCCTTTCTTCAGAAGGCGTACTTCAAAAAGCAAAAGATCGTGGTATAAAAATGGATCATATTGATTCCTTGCGCTATGCAGGTGTGGACATTGACACATTTTTAACAGGATTTGAAGACGTGACAGATAGCGTAAAACATAGTGTGGATTTAATTGTGAACCATCCATTATTACCGAAGGATGTCAGTGTTCACGGACTTGTTATCAGTCCAGAAACTGGTAAATTAGACGTTGTGCAGCGAGACCTTCGTCCAAACTAAAAAAAACTCGTCGCTTTCATCAAAGCGACGAGTTTTTTGTCTTTGTTGCTCCATATATTCTTGTTTTGTTTTTGTTTTTCTCGTCGCTAAATCAGTCATTGCATAAACGCCTCGATTGAGTGCTGGATTACGCTTCCCCTCACGTATGCGTTTTTCTCGCTGCTTTTTTGCTTTTGATTTACTCACAGTGTATCACTCCTCTACCTTCATTATAACAAAGGAGAGAAGAGGAAGAAAGTCATCGAATAAGCATGTTTACAAATCCAATCGTATAGCGAAAAACCTCTTCTTTTTCCGGCTCGTTGTAAAGCTCGTGATAGAGACCATTCCATTCTTTTACCATTTTATGACTAACATCTAGGTGATTAAACCACGTGAAAGCGGCACTACTATCAACAACCTGATCATCACCTGCAACCAATAATAAGATAGGAATATTCGGCACCTTTTCCGGATAACGTCTCGTTTGGAGCATCGCTTTTGATAGTTCATGATACCAACGCGCCGATACTTTTGTAACACGTAAAGGATCTTTGGCATATTCCTCACGAACGATCTCACTGCGAGTCGTAAGCTCTGGTTTTAAACCTGATTGCATACTAAACGTTGGTGCCACATGGTTCAATACTTTCGCAGCTGCCTTTTTTTGTGGAGAGACAGGCATATGTAACTGTAAGCATGGCGCAGACAACACAACGGCCTCAATAAATGAATTATCCCTTTCAATTAACGTGCGAATGGCAATTAATCCACCCATACTGTGACCAAAAAGGACAATCGGCAATTGTTTCGAACGTGCTTGCTTTAACCAACGATCAACTGTTTTTATGTATTGTTTAAATGAATCAATATGCCCTCGTTTTCCTCTTGATTCTCCTTGACCTGGTAAATCACCAATTAAGCAGTCAAAGCCGTGTAAGTTCCATTTTTCAATTAACCAATGATAGCGCCCACTATGCTCACCTGCACCATGGACAATGACAGCTACTCCTCGGGGTTCTGGCACTTCAAAATAACGCACGACATTTCCTCCTTATCTAGCTATTCTGTCTTACGTACGATAAAATTAGTATAGCTGATTTTATCCCTTTTAGGAAAGGACAGGTTTCGATGATTTTACCATATCACACTAAAAAACCGCTTATTGATTCAACGGTTTATGTGGCAAGTAATGCGGTAATTACCGGAGACGTTGAAATTGGTGCGTATTCAAGCATTTGGTTTCATTCCGTTATCCGTGGCGATGTGGCACCCACTCGCATTGGAAAACGTGTAAACATTCAAGATCAATCCATGCTTCATCAGAGCCCCAATCGAACGCTTCTTATTGAAGATGATGTAACCATTGGTCATCAAGTGACACTCCATAGTGCGATTGTTCGTAAACGTGCGCTCATAGGCATGGGGTCTATTGTTCTTGATGGCGCAGAAATTGGTGAAGGTGCGTTTATTGGTGCTGGGAGTTTAGTTCCACCAGGAAAAACCATCCCCCAAAACACCCTTGCATTAGGGAGACCGGCAAAAGTCGTACGAGAGCTAACTGAAGCGGATCGAAAAGATATGGAACGAATTCGCACCGAATATGTAGAAAAAGGTCAATATTATAAACAAGTCGATCATTAACATTCATCCTTACATACAACTTAAAAAACCAGCTCCTCAATGATGGTTGAGGAGCTGGTTTTTTTGGTTTTAGGCTTCTGCTTTTAGTACTTCTGCTTTATCTGTTCTTTCCCACGGAAGTTGCACGTCTTCACGGCCAAAGTGACCATAAGCAGCTGTTTGCTTGTAAATTGGACGGCGCAGATCAAGCATTTTAATAATGCCAGCTGGACGCAAATCAAAATGTTTTCTTACAAGTGATACAAGGGTTTCTTCATCAGCTTTACCAGTGCCAAATGTATTAATGGAAATCGAAACTGGCTGTGCTACACCAATTGCATATGCAAGCTGTACTTCACAAGATTCTGCAAGGCCTGCAGCAACAAGGTTTTTTGCCACATAACGAGCAGCATAAGCGCCTGAACGATCGACTTTTGTTGCGTCTTTACCTGAGAACGCACCACCACCATGACGAGCAAAACCGCCATAAGTATCAACTATAATTTTTCTTCCTGTTAAGCCAGCGTCCCCTTGAGGTCCACCAATAACGAATCGCCCTGTTGGATTAATAAAGAATTTCGTTTTCTCATCCATTAATTCAGCAGGAACAACAGCTTTAATAACGTGCTCTTTAATATCTGCTTGAATTTGTTCCAATGTTATTTCTGGTGCGTGCTGTGTAGAAATAACAATTGTATCTACACGAACCGCTTTATCATTTTCATCATATTCAACCGTTACTTGTGTTTTACCATCTGGTCGTAAATAATCTAAGGTTTCGTTTTTACGTACTTCACTTAAACGAAATGCTAATTTATGGCTGAGTGAAATTGGAAGCGGCATAAGCTCCTTCGTCTCGTTTGACGCAAAACCGAACATTAACCCTTGGTCTCCTGCACCAATAGCTTCAATTTCTTCATCTGTCATTTGCCCTTCTCGTGCTTCTAACGCTTGATCCACACCTTGAGCAATATCTGCAGATTGTTCATCAATTGACGTAATAACCGCACAAGTCTCTGCATCAAAACCATACTTTGCACGCGTATAGCCAATCCCTTTAATCGTTTCGCGCACTACACTTGGAATATCAACGTAAGTGCTCGTTGTAATTTCTCCTGCAACAAGAACCATGCCCGTTGTTACTGATGTCTCACACGCAACACGCGCATTCGGATCTCTCTTTAAGATTTCATCAAGGATCGCATCAGAAATTTGGTCACAAATTTTATCTGGGTGCCCCTCCGTAACTGACTCTGATGTAAATAAGTGCTTTCCTCTTTTTTCAGACATTTAAAGTCCTCCCTTTATTCCGAACTCTCGCTCGGAAGCATCTAGTATTCTAAAAACTAAAAACGAACAAATCAGATCTGATTTTAGTAAGTAGGCTAAAGGCATCTTATGCCCCCGGACACATAATCGCAACTTATCCGTATCGTTTTTATCTTATTGTGCACGTATGTTTACAAAAAGAAAAAGCTCTTTTCTACATGAGAAAAGAGCTGACTTATCTATCGATCGCCTCTTATCTCCCAGAACAAAGATGTTCTGCAGGTTAGCACCTTTTCACGGAAGTGATGGTTGCTGGGTTTCAAAGGGCCTGTCCCTCCACCTTCTCTTGATAAAAGCGTGATGTTATCTGTTTTAAAAAGCAGTATAACTTTACCTATAAACATCCTTCACCATACCATCCTGTTCAACGCACATGGTTATAGAACCAAGTGACGTTTAATGGAATAGTGTAAATCAATTAATAGGCTTCGCTTTGTTCGTTTTCGGACATTAGCATAACATAGTTTACCTGACTTTAAAAGAGGAAAGGCAGTAGAGCAGATTTCTTTTTTTATTGCCAATCCATTACTACACTTGCCGACAATAAATTACGTATCATTTTTTTAAAACATCTCTCACTTTAGTATGGATTAATTAATATAATGTGTTATACTAATACCACGAACACTGACCTAAAAGGAGCCGATTATGAAAATAGTAAATGGATCAAAACAATTAGAACAGTTGCTTTCTAGCCCTAAAACGATTCATCAGCTACCTGTTCCAGCTTTAGTAGAGCGAGCACTAATGAATCATGAAGGTGAACTGACAAACACTGGTGCGCTATCTGTTCAAACGGGTACGTATACGGGTCGCTCTCCAAAAGATAAGTTCATCGTCGATGAGCCGAGTGTTCGTACGACAATCGATTGGGGTTCAGTCAATCAACCCATCTCTCAAAGCACATTTAAAGCGCTTTACGAGAAAGTGTTATACTATTTACAACAAAAGGATGTTCGATACGCTTCTAATGGATTTGTAGGTGCAGATCCAGCTTATCAACTTCCCATCACATACGTTAATGAATTTGCTTGGCATCACCTGTTTGCACGTCAGCTTTTTATTCGTGAAGGTCAACCTGGAAAAAGTAATCAAGAGCCGTTTACCATTGTAAGCGCACCTACTTTTAAGGCAAATCCAACGATTGATGGCACTAATTCAGAAGCATTTGTTATCATTTCCTTTGAAGAGCGCGTTGTTTTAATTGGTGGAACCGAATACGCTGGCGAAATGAAAAAATCGATGTTTTCCGTAATGAATTATTTAATGCCAGATGAAGATGTGCTACCAATGCACTGCTCAGCTAACACAAATGAAAATGGAGAAACAGCCCTTTTCTTTGGCTTATCCGGAACTGGTAAAACAACGTTATCCGCTTCTACTCACCGTTCACTTATTGGCGATGATGAGCACGGGTGGACAGAAGCAGGTATCTTCAATATTGAAGGCGGCTGCTACGCTAAGTGCATACATTTATCACAGGAGCAAGAACCACAAATTTGGAATGCGATTTCGTTTGGTGCTGTACTCGAAAATGTTGCAGTAAGTGAAGGAAAGCCTAATTACGATGACGCACATTTAACAGAAAATACAAGAGCCGCGTATCCAATTGAAGCCATACCGAATGCATTAAAACCTAGTGTTGCCGGTAGTCCGACTACAATCATATTTTTAACTGCCGATGCGTTTGGGGTATTGCCTCCCATCAGTAAACTAACAAAAGAGCAAGCTATGTATCACTTTTTGTCTGGATACACAAGTAAATTAGCTGGAACCGAAAGAGGCATTACTCAACCAGAAGCCACATTCTCTACTTGTTTTGGTGCACCCTTCTTACCAAGGAAGCCTGAAACGTATGCGTCTATGCTTGGAGAAAAAATCGAAGCAAACGATGTTGACGTATTTTTAGTAAACACTGGCTGGACTGGAGGAAGTTATGGTACAGGGAGCAGAATGAAGCTACGCTACACTAGAGCGATGGTTGAAGCGGCACTTCAAGGAGAACTTAACCAAGTTGAAACGGAGACAGACCCTATTTTTGGACTCCGCCTACCATCTCGTTGCCCTGGTGTCCCAGATGAATTGTTAAATCCTCGAAATGCTTGGGTCGACAAAGCTGCATACGACAAAACAGCTAACGCTTTAGCAAGCAAATTCGCAGACAATTTCGTTCGTTTTTCTTCGGCTAAAGCAAGTATCCAACAAGCAGGGCCAACGGTACCAAATTAAATAATAAAGAGGCTGGGACATAACGAAAAGTAGTATTTGAAAAGACGAATAGTCTAAACTATGCTGAGTAGCACCACTACAGGAGAATCCTTCGCTTTCCGGGGACACGGCCTCAGCCTCCTCCGTGGAAAACCACCACTCCAGAGTCTTCAGACACGTGCTGATTCCCCAGGAGTCTTCGGATTCTCCTTCCGCTCATTTTCATATAAAACAAACGACGAACCTTCCTATTTTCAGGAATGTTCGTCATTTTGGTCTGTCTATCTACTTTTGTCCCAGCCTCGTTCCTACGTTTAGTCAATAGGGTTTTTATAATAATTCTGATGATGTTATTTTTAAATCTAGGCATAGGAAATAAACCTTATCCCTGTCTATTTTTAAATAAGGTTCCTATGGTATACTACAGTTATTGGTCCATTGAGACCGCGTGCGAGTAATCGTACTCTGTATGATTCCTAGCCATGGAATACATACACTTTATGAGCTTGTTCATACAAGCGACAACGGCAACCTTGTCCTTCTTGGGGGTAGGTTGCTTTTTTAATTTGTAATAATACTCGACAATATGATTAGGAGCTGCTTTCTGCTGGCGGATCATGTTCCGAATGATGAGATATAAAATCTTTCTCCCTTTGGGATTTCCA
>NZ_KV917380.1:300706-1259056 GCF_002019765.1 Shouchella oshimensis | reverse complement strand
ATCTTTGGTCTTGATAAATGACCGAGTAACTTTTCCCCATTGATACATCTAAAGCGACTACAAACTCCATCATTGTTCCTCTTTTCATTTAGCATTGAAAGGTCTTCACTTAATCATTCCGATTCTAATTTCCTCTACACGAGCTCAATGGCCCCAACATACTTAAACCTGATTCAGTAATGAAAGTGAAGAAGCTCGGTTTTTAATACGGATTCTAGATCCTTGAGGCTTAGGTCGAGCTTTCTTTCACCTCTCACTATACGCCTAAACGAAAAATAGTGGGTAAGATTCATCCGTCGATGATCTTACCCACTAATCTTAGTATGTTTTTTGCATCCAAATTGCAGCTTTTTTTAGTATTGCAGCCTGTGCTCTCGCAGGGAAATGGTGTTCATAATTTGGAAAAAGCCATGTTTCGACTTGCTGCTGTCTGGCTTCTGGAATGGAATCCAAAAGTTGATAGACATGCTCATTCGAGACATGTTGATCCTTTTCACCATGTATTAATAAGAGTTCTGGTGAAAAGGAGTGAAGGTATTTTAAGGGTGTTCTTGCTTCATAACGATCTGGATACTTCCATGGTGTTCCACCGATTACACGTTTCATCATTTTCCTTAAATCAATCCGCTCCTCATAAGTAAGCACCATATCCGTAATACCGTTCCAAGACGTGACCGTTTTGGTTTGTGGGCGATATAAGCCTGTCCAAAGAGCCATAATGCCACCCCGTGAGAAACCGACAACATGAATGCCCTTTTCACTCGCAACAAAAGGATGTTGCTCAAGTAAATCAAATCCATTGATGGCATCAAATCGATCGTCCCCACAGAAATCTTCTCGTCCTTCACCACCACGATTTCCTCGATAATAAGGAGCGAATACAACAAAGCCCTCACTCGCCCATTGAATAATTCTCTGATGTCTTACCATTCCAACCGCTTTAATCCCACCTCTTAAGTAGAGTAACCCAGGTAGCTCTGTTTCATTGATTGGCTCAGCCATTAAACCGATAACGTTTAGGTCATTGCTTTTATACGTTACTTCAAACAAATGGATCTTCCTACTAGGTGAGGGTACTCTTATTTTCTCAATGATCATAACACCCTCCTTTTAGGCATACACCCTTTTCCTTCTTAGCGCATAGTGTAACAATAAAATCTTTTTCCCGTTCTCGTTCTAACCATAACATGTAAGGAGTGATTCGATGAAACGATTGCTTGCTTTTCTATCTGTCGCTTGTTCACTCGTCTTCATAGCAGGCTGTCAGTCAGATGGCCCAACAAAAACGCTTGAAGTCGCAGAAGTCACACGTTCTGTCTTCTATGCACCATTATACGTGGCCCTCTCAGAACGATTTTTTGAGGAAGAAGACCTTTCCATCGAATTAACCACAACTTGGGGCGGCGACAAAACGATGACAGCTTTATTATCTGGGGGGGCTGACATCGCACTTGTTGGGTCTGAAACCTCTATCTATGTTGCTGGTCAAGAAGCAACTGACCCTGCTATTAATTTCGCTGCATTAACGCAAACCGACGGCACGTTTCTCGTTGCCCGTGACCAAGTGGATTCATTTCAATGGAGCGACTTAAAAGGAACCACTTTTTTAGGTCAACGCAAAGGTGGAATGCCGCAAATGGTAGGGGAATTTGTTTTAAAGCAACATGATATAAATCCTCGAAACGATTTAACACTTTTGCAAAATGTGGATTTTGGCAACATTCCTAGTGCCTTTGCTTCTGGCACAGGTGACTATGTTCAATTGTTTGAACCTCAAGCCTCTACATTTGAGAAAGAGGGTCTCGGTCATGTCATCGCTTCGTTTGGCGCAGAATCTGGTCGTGTTCCCTATACGTCTTTTATGGCAAAACAAAGCATGATTGAAAAAGATGAAGATGCACTGATACGCTTTGCCAGCGCTATTTACAGAGGCCAACAGTATGTAGAAAAAGAAGACTCTACCACTATAGCCATGTCCATTCAAACCTATTTTGAAGATACAGAACTAGACATTCTCACTAGCGCGGTAGAGCGATACAAAGACCAGGGCTCATATGCGACAGATCCTTTATTAACTGAGGAAGCATGGGCTACATTAATCGCTATTATGGATGAAGCAGGCGAACTCCCACTTCATGTTCCATTCGATGAACTTGTTAATACAGCCATTGCTTCGAAGTCAATGGAATAGAGGAGGGAAATCATGTCAGATGTTTCAATGGATTCAGTCTCCTTAACCTATGTAAATGAGTCTGGCGCATTTCCCGCCCTGGAAAATGTCTCATTAACGATTAAAGAAGGAGAATTTGTTTCCTTTATTGGCCCAAGCGGATGTGGGAAAACGACTCTGCTATCGATTATTGCTGGCTTACTTGAGCAAACTAGTGGTTCCCTTCATATAAAGAATAAGGATTCAATTGGCTATATGTTGCAACACGACTATCTATTCCCATGGTTAACAATTGAACAAAACATGACCCTTGGGCAACGGATTCAACGAACCCATAATGAAGTCTCTCACCGGAAAGCGCTCCGGTGGCTTGAACGATTCGGTCTGTCCGATAAGAAATCCGATCTTCCTAAAGCTTTATCTGGAGGGATGAGACAACGTGTCGCATTAATTCGTACACTAGCAACCGATCCTTCTCTCATCCTTCTTGATGAGCCTTTTTCAGCATTAGATCAACAAACAAAATTAAAATTAGAGGATTTAGTTTCAAACACATTAAAAGCAGAAAAGAAAACCGCTATCCTCGTTACTCATGATATTAGTGAAGCCATAGCGATGAGCGATCGTGTCATTCTCTTTTCACCTCGTCCGGGTAAAGTTGCTCAAGTCTTTACGATTCCTCAAGACATTCGGGCATGTACGCCATTTGAAAGTAGACAGCATAAAGATTTTCAAGACCAGTTCCAATTAATATGGAAGGAGCTGGATCGGTTTGAATCCAACTAAATTACATGAGCAATTTGTTCTGGAAAAGAAAAAAGAAAAGCGCTTTGTGAGGGTAACCCAAGTCACCATTATTGTTGCTCTTATTGCCTTATGGGAGCTTGCCTCACGCATCGCGTGGATCGATC
Organism: Shouchella oshimensis; assembly: GCF_002019765.1. GTDB lineage: Bacteria > Bacillota > Bacilli > Bacillales > Bacillaceae_D > Shouchella > Shouchella oshimensis. The sequence goes on along the minus strand of NZ_KV917380.1, from coordinate 1,255,975 downwards.
CTTTATTATTCAGTATGCCGTCACGCATTGTCACATTGCTTTATGAACACATAACAGCTGGAACTTTATGGATTCATGCGTCTGTTACAATGTTTGAAACGATCGTTGGCTTTTTACTAGGAACGATTGTCGGCACCTGTTTGGCTGCTTTACTCTGGTGGTCAAGACGATTATCCACCATTCTTGATCCGTTTCTAGTCATTCTTAATTCTATGCCGAAAGTAGCAATTGGACCGATCTTGATCGTTGGTATTGGACCTAACATCGGTTCCATTATTGCCATGGGCATGCTTGTGTCTGTTATTATTACCACTATGGTTGTGCATACAGCATTTAAAGAGGTTGACGAAAACTATATAAAAGTTCTTCAAACGTTCTCTGCCTCAAAAAAACAAATCTTTTTCAATGTCGTTTACCCTGCATCGATCCCTGTCATTATTTCCACCTTAAAGATGAATGTTGGTCTCGCATGGGTCGGCGTCATTGTCGGCGAATTTCTTGTCTCAAAACAAGGGTTAGGCTATTTAATCATCTATGGCTTCCAAGTATTTAACTTTAACCTTGTATTCATGAGTTTACTTGTTATCGCTATATTAGCCACCATTATGTATATCTTCGTTGAATACATTGAGAAAAAGATGACAAAATACAACATTTAGCGCCCTTAAATGAGGGCGTTATTTGCTTGTATAGAAAGATTTTCAAGTAAACAAGCCAATTGAAATGGCGTATTGAATTGCTTGGGGTACAACCTCATCTTGCATAATTGGACTGAATCGATTATCAGCTTTCATTCCAATAGGAAATTCGTCGATCAGCTTTACTCCATTTGTTTCGAATCCAGAAGGGGTTTCATCAAACCGTTTTACCTGAACAGCGTAGATAGATTTATAAAATACCTCTTGTGGATCTTGAACTTCATATTGACCGATATAGGAGATCCACTGGGCATAACCACCTGTTTCTTCCCATAGTTCACGCCTGACCGCTGCCTCAATCTCTTCATTGGCTTCCACTTTACCACCTGGACATTCATATCCTCTTGCTTTATGATCCGTTAAAACCCATGAACCTTGATACCGTGCAATAATAAGCACATGTTTTGGAGACGAAGTAAACGGTACTTCCTCCCCAAGTACAAGGTTTACTATATAGCCTTTCTTGTCCTGAAACGTTTGCATGGTACCCTCCTACTTTTACAGTGTGTCTCGTAAATTATAGAGGAAAAGCCAATTGAATTCTAACCTTACCATGTTTGCTTTTCTTTTTTCTCCGGTCGTATCCCCCATAAAACAAGCAAAATGGTAAGCAAAATCACAAATGAATTACCTGTGAATGTTATGAAATGATTCCCCTTCATGAAGATTGCAAACAATGGTGGGCCTGCCGCAACCCCAATAAATCGTGTACTATTGTAAAAAGAAGAAATAGACCCTCTCTGCTCTGCAGGTATTCCTTCTGTCACAAAGGCATCTAAACTAGGTAACGTAGCACCTATACCAATACCAGCTGCAAATAATGCTGTTAACATCATATATAATTCCTTATTGAACGAAATGACAAACACAGCTAGAGTGAGAAGAGATAGCCCACCAACCGTTAACCACTTCATCTTTAGCTGATCTTGTCCAATTCCTTTTCCAGCTACATAAGAAGTTAAACACAACGCAAGTAAAGGGAATGCAAGCATTACCCCCTTTTTCACACCATGAATGTGATGAGTCTCTTCTAAAAAAGTTGATAAGTAAAAGAGAATTCCAAAGAGAATGTACATAAGAATGCCACCAGTAATAAAGACAGTGTATAACCAACGACCTTCACGTTTAAAAATTTGCTTGACTGATTTCAGGAATTGCTTAAATTTCTTAGGTTTTTCTTTTTGCGGAGGCGTCTCAATAAAAAACCACACCATTATAATGGAAATCGCACAAAAAACAGGAAAAGCAAAAAACGGCAAATACCAAATTATTGAAGCAAGTAAAGCTCCAAATATCGGGCTAAGTACTTTTCCAAACGTATTAGAAGTCTCAATAATGCCTAAGCCTTCACTCACTTCTTGTTTCTTTTTAAACAAATCCCCAACAAATGGCATAACAATTGGTGCTGCACCTGCGGCACCAATGCCTTGCAACAATCGGCCAATAAAAATAATCCAATACGAATGGTCTATTTTCCACGCAGCTAATCCTGCTACAAGACCTCCAATTCCTGCTAAAAACAAACTCGGAATGATCACTTGTTTACGCCCGATATGATCTGATAAATAACCTGCAATTGGAATAAAAATGATTGCTACTACTGAGTAAGCGGTTATTAAAAGGCTTACCATAAAAGAACTGACATCTAACTCATTTCCTATTTTTGGGAGAACAGGGATAAGCATTGAATTACCTAATGTCATGACGAGGGGTACAGATGATAATGACAACAATCCCCACATCTTTTTTGAATTTTCCACGTTGTTCTTAGACCCCTTTTTTCCATGAGATACATGTAGTATGAGCAAACAGGAACAACGTATACACAATAGAAAAAGCCTGCTATCATAAATGACAGCAGAGCTATTATTAGTGAAGATGGTATTTTTCACTTTTCTTTAGTTGATCGTATACTTCTGCAATCGTTTTGTCTGAGTATGCATCTAGCTTTTCAACACGACTTTTATATTCGGATAAAAGTGATTCACGCTGAATGCCTTCTTCTAAAATATCCTCAAATACGTCTTCTAGAACATCATCCCGTCCTGAAACGATTCTTCCTTTCAAGATAATGCTTTTTCCTTCTTTTAAATCCGTAATCGATTCAATAGACGTAATCATAACTGCTGGATGATTGTCTTTGCTCGTAATGACGACACTCACCAGAATATGACGCTCCGCTTCTTGCTCTCGTTCAAATAAACGAGCATCCTCTTTGGAAATAACAGCATCAATAAACCACGTATGCTCTTCATTCTCCATATTAATAATAAGTCCCTCATAAAGCGGAATGGGTTCCTGAGTTACCTTCCCTTCCTGCCCATCAATTACTTGCATTGCGTATAGCTTGAACGTCTTCATTAAACGCCCCTCTTTCTACATTATGAGCTTTTTATTTCCTTAAACACTTGCTGAAGATGGTTTGACACAACCCATTTAAGCAACTCGTGTTCTTTTTCCACTAACTCTCGTTGCAGCTGATCTACACATTCCTTTTCAAGTTCGTCAAGCAAATAATAAGAAGGGTTTATCATTTTACTAACCGACTCCTCTTCACTCATTCATCCTGCAAGCTTGTCCATTCATGTATTTCGCTAAAAGATCGCACTTTCCTGCTTAAAACTGCTTTTGGTTGTAGGCTCTATGAAGTTGATCGAGTGCCTTCATTAAGGTTTCTCTTGATGTAGCAAGATTCATTCGCTCGTAGTGTTCGGCTTCCTCACCAAAGATCGGTCCATGATTTAAGGCCACTTTTGCCTCTTCAAGTAACCATTTTTTTCGTTCTTCTGCTGTGAAACCAAGCTCTTTGAAATTCATCCATAATAAATACGTTCCTTGAGGTTTCATTAATTGGATCTTTGGCATATGAGTACCGATATAATCCTCCACCAATGAATAATTCTCTTGAATATAGCGCATTAATTCCTTTAACCACGGCAATCCATGATCGTAGGCGGCTTTCGTAGCAACTTGTGAAAACATATTCGCACCAACAAAGGTATTTGCTAGTACTTGACGGTATTTAAGTCGAAGAGCTGGATCCTGTATTACAACATAAGCACCTTGTACACCAGCCAAATTAAACGTTTTTGTTGGTGCTAACGCTGTAAAAACACGATTTTCAAACGCTTCATTTACAGATGCAAACGGTGTATGGCTGTAACCATCAAACAATAAATCTGCATGAATCTCATCAGAAATAACATACACATTATGCTTTTGACAAATGGATGAAAGCTTACTTAATTCCTCTTTCGTCCATACTCGACCACCTGGATTGTGGGGGTGACATAAAATCAACATTTTTGTTTTTTCTGTTATCATTGATTCAAGACCATCAAAATCCATTTTATACAATCCATCTTCTAAAAGCAGAGGATTTTTGACAACGTTGCGATTATTCTTTTCAATCACATCATAAAACGGATAATAGACAGGCGTCTGAATAATAATATCGTCTTCTTCTTCACTAAATGTTCGAATTAAGTTGCTAATGGCTGGAACAACGCCAGTTACATGAACGATATCAGATTCTTGAATCGTCCAGTTGTACCTGTTTGTAAGCCAGTTAACAATGGATTGATTTACAGCAGGAGAAGCTGCAGTATATCCATAGACCCCATGTTCTACTTTTTCTTTTAATGCATCAATAACAGGTTGAGGTGCTTTAAAGTCCATATCTGCTACCCATAGTGGTAGCAAGCCCTCTTGACCAAACCGATCTTTGGCACCATCCCATTTCATTGAATCCGTTCCAACTCGGTTAATGGTTTCATTAAAATGACTCATCTACATGCTGCTAACGCAGACTCCCTCCTACTCACTCTATATTATATATACAGTGTAACATAAACAGCGATAACGGTCGGTGTTCAGGTTTCTTAAAAAATGATACACTATCAAAGTCGTTTAGAACAAAAGAAAGGAGTGATGGTAAATGGATGGGACATTCATCTGTGTTGAAGGTGTAATTGGCGTCGGAAAAACCACACTCGTAACAAAACTTTCCGCACAATTTCAAACAGAGCCATTGTACGAGATTGTAGCTGAGAATCCGTATTTGGAGAAATTTTATGATGACATGGACGCGTGGAGCTTTCAAACAGAGATGTTTTTTCTCTGCAATCGAGTGAAGCAATTAGAGGATATTGGAAAAATACTTACAGAAGGACAACCTGTATTATCCGATTACTATATAGGAAAAAATCTTATTTTTGCTCATCAGACGCTAGATGAACAAAAGTATGATCAATATAAACGTATATACAACATCGTAAGCGAACACTTACCTAAACCAAAAGGAATTCTTTATTTAAAGGCTGATTTTGATACAATTATGCACAGAATCAAACAAAGAGATCGCTCGTTTGAACGAAAAATGGACCCATTTTATATTCAATCTTTAATGCAAGACTATGATCAAGCAATGACCGCAATAAGCGACGTCATTCCTGTGTTGACCATTGACACGACTCATCTTGATTTTGTCACGAATCAAGACGATCTTAATTTAATCATCCAACAGATTACCTCTACATTCGGTTCATTAAAGGAGAATAAACATGACTAGTATTCCATCTAACGCGATTATTACAGTTGCTGGAACTGTCGGTGTTGGTAAAACAACTATGACGAAAAAGCTTGCTCAAGCATTACAATTCAAAACATCCTTTGAAAAAGTCGACAACAACCCATACTTAGATAAATTTTATGCAGATTTTGAGCGATGGAGCTTTCATCTTCAAATCTATTTTTTAGCAGAACGATTTAAAGAACAAAAAGCAATGGTAGAAGACGGAGGAGGCTATGTACAAGATCGCTCTATCTACGAAGATACGGGGATTTTCGCTAAAATGCATGCTGATAAAGGTACGATGACGAAAGTCGACTACGAAACGTATACAAGCCTATTTGAAGCCATGGTGTTAAATCCTTATTTCCCTACTCCAGATGTTCTCATTTATATAGATGGTGATTTAGATGCCATCATTAACCGTATTCAAAGTCGTGGCAGAGAAATGGAAAAACAAACCTCAACAACCTATTGGGAAGAAATGCACGGCCGTTATCAAGATTGGATTTCATCTTTCACTGCTTGCCCTGTTTTAAAGCTTAATATCCAAGACTATGATTTAATTAACGATGAAACGTGTATTCAAGACATTGTAAAAAAAGTGGAACAGTACTTTTAATTTACTTAAGGAAATAATCACCGACTTGTATTTTTCTACCATTAGTGGCAACCTCGTCTAACTGGTTGCCACGGTTTTTCTTTTCCGGTATATGCGGTGTTGCTAGTAGCCAGTAAACATCGTCCCACTTATCTTTTTTTATAAGCTTAATCATTTCCACGATATCGTCACGAACTAAGAAATGCACGTCAGTCGCCGCTGCTAATTGCCAACAAGAGTCTGTTACGCTTTCAGCCGTTGTCAGAACAACACTTTTTGATGCTTGATAATACGCTTTTGCTGCATAAATCTCTTGAACACTACTTAATCCCAGATTTGCGCCATAGCGCTTTAGTTGAATAACTATCGTCTCATTATCATCATCTATTAAGACTAAATCTGCACCGTAATCTCTGCTTTTCTTCGTCTGCCACGTCTTATATCCGCTCGCAGCATAGACTACAGCCATATAGTCTTCAAAGGCATGTCCATCCATTCGATCAATCTGCCGAAGTGTCACTTTTTTAACATCTGTTTGCTTGCGACGGAAGGCTTTCTGCCAAATCCATATAGTCAATAGGATGATAAGACTGACGCCAATAATGCCAATAAGTTGATTAAATTCCATTTTCACTCTATCCTTTATGTTCGTCTCTTTGGAAGCATACACAAATTGTACGTACACGTCAAAAAAAGTAAGCAACAGCCATAAGCTGTGCTCACTTTTTCTTCTTTATGCTTTTTTATTGCTCATATGCTGCATTGATTTCATCAACTATCATTTTGACAGATTCTAGACCACTACCACTTAAATACCATACTTCACTATTTAACTGATAAATATTGTCGTCTTGATACGCATTTGTGCGTTGAACTTCTTCATTTCCTAATACTTGATCAGCTGTTGCAGAATTTCCAATTGACGCACCTCGGTCAATCGCAAAAATGTAGTCAGGATTTGTTTTAGAAAAATATTCGTTTGAGACATTGCTGCCATGACCTTCAGCTGGAATATCTTCGTCTGCTGCCGGAATGTTCATGACATCATGAATAATTCCAAAGCGGGAGCCGATTCCATATGCGCTTGCAGAGCCTTCATCAATTGAAACAATTAATGCATTTGCTTCACTTTCAGCTGCTCGGCCTTGAACGTTTTCAATAACATTGTTAATCTCATCTAATTGGCTATCTACTTCCTCAGAAGCATCAAAGATTTCGCCGAGAACACTCATGTTTCTTTCAAATGTCTCCATAAAATTTTGATTATCTACTTGTAAAAAGACAGTTGGTGCAATTTCGCTTAACTCTTCGTAATTGTCCGATGCACGTCCTGAAATAAAGATAACGTCAGGGTCCATTTCGTAAATCTTTTCAAAGTCTGGCTCGAATAAAGAGCCAATGTTCTCAACATCACCACTTTCTAATTCTTGCAAATATTCAGGAACATTACTCCCCATTGGAATACCAGAAATATCTCCTCCAATAGCCCTGATAGAATCTGTTACACCGTGGTCAAATGAAATGACTTTTTCTGGATTAACCGGAACCTCTATCATATCACCATTCATTGTCTCTACTTCAACAGTTTGTTGCTCTTCTGTATCGTTTGCTTCACCTGAAGAGACGTCATTCGTATTCTCTTCGCTCTCTCCATTCCCACATGCTGCTAGAAATAATGCTGCTCCTGCTGTTACAAACCACTTACTTGATGTTTTCATTTATATAATCCTCCTAAGAAATGTTGGTTTATCTTTGTCATCCTTTTTACGTGCTATGTAGTAAATACGTTCAAACCCACCTCCCTCGATTACTAAAGCCTTTAATTAAAGTACACACAAATTTTATTGCAATTGACTTCTTGTATGGCGATTTCCATATCATAAATATTGCGCAGTGAATCTGAATTGATGATGTCGTGACAATGACCTTCTTCAACAATCTCCCCATTTTTCATGGCCACAATATTATCAGAGTAACAAGAGGCAAAATTAATGTCATGAACGACTATAAGAATGGTCTTATTGCGCTCATCAACTAAGCGCCGTAGTGTTTTCATAATTGAAACAGAGTGCTTCATGTCCAAATTGTTTAAAGGCTCATCAAGAATAATGTACTCTGTATCTTGTGCCAGAACCATTGCAATATAGGCTCGCTGACGCTGTCCACCGCTTAACTGATCTAAATATTTATCTTGAATATCTCGCAGAGACATAAAATCAATTGCATCTTCTACAAATGCCCAGTCTTCCTTTGTTAACCGATTTTGTGAATAAGGAAATCGTCCAAAGCTCACTAATTCGCGAATCGTCAATCGAATGTTAATGTTATTCGCTTGTTTTAAGATTGAGATCTTTTTTGCTAGATCTTTGCTTTTATAGGATTCAATTTCTTTACCATCAATTAAGACTTCCCCATTATCTTTTTTGGCAATACGGCTAATAAGAGAAATTAAGGTACTTTTCCCAGCACCATTTGGCCCAATAAAAGAAGTAATGGTGCCTTTTTTTACGTCAACACTGACGTTATCTAGCACTTTTTTTCCGTCATAATGCTTACTTACTCCGTTTACTTGTATCGCCACTGGTAACGTTTTCCGATCAATCCGTATTTCGCGATCAATTAATGCTGTTGTCATGTCGTTTTCGTCCCCCTTAATAATAAGTAAATGAAGTAAATACCACCGACGAAGTTAATGAATACACTCAGTGGTGCAGAATATGAAAATACTCGTTCCACTAATAATGTTCCTCCTACTAAAGCGATGATGCTGACTAGTGCGCTTACTGCAGCCATATGAGTGTGTCTAAAAGTCGGCAACATCTCTCTAGCTACGTTTACAACGAGTAATCCTAGGAACAAAATGGGCCCAACTAGCGCTGTGGAAATGGCTACGAAAATGGCTATCATAATGAGAAATTTTCGAATCGCTTTATCATAGGGAACACCTAGATTAATCGCTTGGTCTCTTCCTAATGAAATAGCATCCAAATATTTCAGGTATGGCCATATGTAAAGCATTGTACACCCAATTAACACCGCTGATAGCCACAGTAGGTCTACGTGAATATTACTAAAACTAGCAAACATGCGGTTTTGGATTGTCAAAAAGTCATTTGGATCAATGATCACTTGCATAAACGTTGAAAGACTAGAAAATAGCGTTCCAAAAACAATTCCTACTAGTAATAAAAAGTAAAGATTTTGTTGTTCACGTCTAAAAAGCATGACGTAAAGTAAGAGTGCAAATAATACCATAAAAACAATGGATAAGCCGTAATTTACGTAGCGGCTTACTGCCACTATTCCTGCTGTGCCAAATACAAACACCAGAATGGTTTGAATGAGCACATAGAGCGAATCAAGCCCAATAATACTTGGTGTTAAGATACGATTGTTCGTAATGGTTTGGAAGACCAATGTTGAAAAAGCAATTACCGCGCCTACTATAATAATAGCTATTACACTTTTCGCTCGTCGTGGAAGTGCATAACCCCATACCCCAGGCGATATTCCTGAGAATAAATAAAGGAGAACTAATACAAGCGCCCCGAGGGCGAAGCCAATATAAATCCATTTAGCTCGCATACTTTGGCCTCCTTAAGAGCAAATAAAGGAAAATCCCGCTCCCAATGACGCCTACCATTAAACCAATTGGTATTTCGTATGGATAAATAAGGACTCGACCTAAAATATCACATGCCAGGAGGAAAATAGCTCCAAATAACGCCGTATGCGGTAAACTGTTCTTTAAATTGTCTCCACGCATAATAGATACAATATTCGGTATAATCAACCCTAAAAAAGGAACTGATCCAATCGTAACGACAATTGTAGCTGTGACCATCGCGACAATGAGTAAACCGATATTCATAATGCGGTTATAATTCATTCCCAAGTTTGTTGCGAAATCTTTCCCTAAACCAGCAACCGTGAAACGATTGGCAAACAGGAATGCAATAAACATTAAAGGAATACCTATGTAAAGCAATTCAAAATTCCCACGAATGACAAGGGCAAAATTTCCTTGCATCCAAGAGGAAAGAGATTGTATTAAATCGTTTTGATACGCAATGAACGTTGTAATCGAATTTACAACACTTCCAAGCATTAAGCCTACCAATGGTACAAAAATGACATTTTTAAAACGAATTCGTTCTAAAATTTTCATGAATAATAGCGTGCCACCTAGCGCAAAAGCAAATGCGACAAGCATACGCTCCATTGTACTTGCCTGCGTAAATACAAGCATGGCTACTAAGATACCTAAGCGAGCCCAATCCATGGTTCCAGCCGTTGTAGGCGATACAAATTTGTTCTGCGTTAATTGCTGCATAATCAACCCACATACACTTAGGCTAACGCCAACAATGAGAATGCTCAAAAGTCTTGGAACTCGGTTTATTACAATTGTTTGGACTTCATCATCAGTTAAACGAAAAAGATCAAGTGGTGAAATGTCGTGTGCACCAATAAAAAGTGAACTAATCGATAACACAATGAGAATCGGCAAGAGAATCTTTATTTTCATGCTGTTCTGTACATGATTAAACCATGCATGTACCTCCCTCTCTTTAATAGTGATACTCATTATCAATTACATTCCCATTCTACCATCTCACACGTGAGAGTCAAGGGTAAATGAGAAAGAATATCATTATTAATTAGAAAGACCGTTACATGTGCATACAAAAAAACATAGCTCATAAGGAGCTATGTTTATCCCGTTTATAGTAAAACCAATAAAAGAACGTTAGAATGGCGCCACTAAGGAAGAACCCCCCCAGTACATCTGTCGGGAAATGCACCCCCAAGTAAACTCTTGATAGTCCCATTAATACAATCATCATTATTGAAAAACTACAAATAGCAAAACGAATAGATCGATGTTCACTTCGTTTCCAAATAAGAAAAGCGACTACGCTATAAAAGGATACAGCTCCCATTGTATGTCCGCTAGGAAAACTATAAGTCGACAGTTCAATAATCATAAATTCTTCTGGTCTAACTCGAGCCACGCTGTATTTTGCAGCAGTATTTAAAATACCTGTTGTAAGCAATACCGATGCTGAGAAAGAGACGTCTTTAAGTGGAGAACGGCTGACCAACAAAAACGTTATGAGCAAAATCCCTAAGATGACAACCATTTTTGTTGAACCAACAAAAGCCAGGCCATCCATTAGCATAAGCAAACCATCTGTACGATTTTGTTCAAACCACGATAGAATGGCGCGATCAAAGGCGGTTACAACGGTGGTTCGGTAAGTTAAGAAAACTACGAAAAAAGCCACAACAAGTAGCACACTTACGCGCAGTGGCGTTTTTTGAATACTGTTCATCCTACTCTCCTCGTAAACTTATCCTGTTACGTCCACGCTACAAACTTAGACGAACAGATCTTTTGAAATCATTTCCATAATCGCGTTTTAGTTTCCACAGATAGTGGAATAACTAAACTGGGAGTGATCATCATGATAGAAAAGCAACTAAACCAGACCGATCAATTAATTGACAAACTGATACAACAAGGGATCTATAAAATAAATGATCGACACTTATTCGAGTTAAGTGAAGAAGAAATTAAAGGGTTTTACTCAGTATGGGGGAAAGAAGAGTAGTGACAACTTTACACTACTCTTCCTCCAGCTTGAGGCCCAAAGAATGGTTCAAACCAGTGACTCGCATAAACAGAAACAATTCCAAACACAATTGCCCAAATGACAACCCCTACTAACGTCCAAAAAATAGCCAAACCTTTTGGTACACCTAACGCTACAGCCGTAGCAGCCGATAAATGACTACTTAGCAAAAAAGACCCTAAGATACCAACTCCAGGCATACCATACTTCTCTAAGTACTTCTGCGTTTTTTCTTTTCGTCTATTTGGCTTTTCTTCTCCTTTTTCTTTTGCTCGCTTCACCATAAGTGAACGAATTTTGTCACCTAAAAGAACAATAGCAACTACACCAAAGCTATTCCCGATAATGGAAACAATGACTACAGGGATAACAGGCTCTCCCATCAAAATGACACCTACTGGGACTGCAATCATGTATTCCACTAATGGAATAAACGACCCAATTAATAAAACGAGCATGAGTGATAAATCGACTTCAGCCATATTCTTTTTCTCCTTTATTTACACTAGAATCAACCAATTAACAAAAAAAGCGCATGAGCAGCGTCTTCTTTATGAGCTCATTACAGCTAAACGATGTGTACTAACTGAATGGCATCTTTGACTAAGCAACTAGAATAGCAGCTTAATCATAAAAGAAGAACGTCCAACTCAAAGCGCTTCAAAACCGTATTTCAGTAATTAGAAATTAATGACACCAAATCCCATTAATACCACAACTAGTACTAACACAAGAACGATAAACAGCGAACCAAGACTATTTTCATTCCGCTTTGCCTTTCCAGCCGCCATTTCCATAAATCCAATCACTAATACAGCTAGAAGACCTTTTACAACGTAGAAGAGATTAAAGTTAAGCGCAACCAACATCCCTATTCCAGATACAAGCATGAAGAGATAGAATAGTCTTGTAATCATATGTAAGATTGTAGCTGCTTTCAATTTTCTACTTCTATATAAAACAAACGCAACAATAAAAAGGACAACTAGAAATGCCCAAGAACCTTCGTGTATACCTCTGAAAATGTTATAGTACTCCGTAAAAAAGTCCATTTTTGTTCATCCTCCTTTCCATTATTTCTCTGTTAATAGTATACCGTCTCTGTTTGCAAAATGCGAATGTTACGAAGTAGGATACTGATTCAGATTTTGCTTAAGCTTCGCGTAACGTCTTAGCATCGCAATTCTCCAAGGCAAGAGCATGGAAAATGCCAAAATAAAAAACATACCTGATAGCTCGGCTGGATCAATGTTCTGCCCGACAACTAACCGAAAAACAATACGAACAAGTAGCAGGATAACAAGAATATAAGCAAATGCCTTTGAGCGCTTTAAATAAATATCGCCATCACGAATTTCAAATTTAGACGTGTAAATCAATATGAGAGAAAAAATAAATCCAACAACCACTGCTTCAATGACGTAAAATAATGGAGGTCGAGTTGGTTCATAAAGGAACATGAGTGCTCCTGTAGACATAGCGAGAGGGGGAATCATAATTCGTCTTGCTGAAGTCGGCCTTTTGGCAGCTTTCATTCGAATAATAAGAGCCGCACTTCCCATTAATGCCGCAATGACAATGGGGATGACAACTAAAACCCAATTTGTTTCTTCCATAATAATCACCCTAACATAGGCATTCATTTGATATGTACTGAATAAAAGGTGCCTTGCGATTATACAAGGCACCTCTTTTTTATTAGAACAATGGAGCTAGCATAGAGAAGCCGATGATGACGGCAAATAAAAGAACCAAATGGTTTAATGAGAAAACAAACATAAATGTCGCCCACTTCTTAGGTTCCATTCGCTTATGCCCAACAATGCTCATAATAAGCCAAGCGAATGCTAAAAGAAATGCAACAACTGTTATCACCCAACTTACTGACACAAATAAAAAACTTGCAGCTATAAGGGCAACTAAATAAATGTTCGTTTGCACGTACGTACGTCTAAACCCTTTTACAACTGGTAGCATTGGTACGTTTGCCGCTTTATACTCATCATGTCTACGTATCGCAATCGCATAAAAATGCGGCATTTGCCAAATAACCATGACAACAAAAAGTCCTAAAATAGCTGGGTGTAATAAATCTGGAGAAATGGCAGCCCAACCAATTAATGGCGGAACGGCTCCACCAATACTCCCAATTTCCGTGTTGTAGATCGTCCGTCTCTTTGACCACATTGTATAAGGAACAACATACAAAAACAGACCTAAGAAACCAAACAAAGCAGCAAGTGGTGTCGCTAACAGCAGCAAAAGAATTCCAACTAGCGATAATGAAATCCCTAGAATTAGCGCATTTAATGGCTGCATTCTCCCTGTAACCGTCGGTCTATTTTTCGTTCGATCCATAATGGCGTCAATATCTCTGTCATATAAGTTATTAAAAGCTCCTGCAGCTCCTATAACCAGTGCTGAACCAATGACAGCAAATAGTATTTCCATAAAACGCTCGTTGAGTGTTGTCCCACTTACATAGAGCGCCAGACTTAGACCAGCAATCATTGCTAATAAGTTTGATTTTATAATCCCCGTCTTTAATGTTTCTGATAATACTTGTGAGAATGCCTGCTTAGGCGCAGCAAGAGAGGCTTTCTTTTCTATTTTTATTGACCGCAATCCTCTCTTCCCCCCCATCTGTTAGTATGATTCGTTAAAAGAATACCTTCATTTTATCATAAACTTTGAACGTAGAAAGAAGCTGACAAAACTGTCGTTTGCTTGTCAAGAAGTTATGGCTAATTCTTGAACAACCCTTGTCCTTTTCACATCTCTTCTATTATACGCTTTTTAAATAGTAATGCAAAGCAAATCACGAACAAATATGAATTTTTGTCAGTAAACGTTGAAGCATGTCTTAACCTAGCCCATTTGAACATGATATGATAGGGTAGATTATAACTTATGGACAAAAGGAGTCATAAACCAATGTCAAACCTGTTAATTTTCGGTCACAAAAATCCAGACACAGACACGATTTGTTCTGCTATTGCATATGCAGATCTTAAATCCCAATTAGGCTATCAAGTAGAAGCCGTTCGCTTAGGAGAAATAAGTAGCGAAACAGCTTATGCCCTTGAAACGTTTCAAGTAGAGGCACCGCGTTTCATTCAATCTGCCTCAAGTGAGACAAAAGAAGTCATTTTAGTCGATCACAACGAGCATCAGCAAAGTGTTGATGATATAGATAGCGTTCATGTTCGTGAAGTGATTGATCATCACCGCATTGCTAATTTTGAAACAGCAGACCCAGTTTATTATCGTGCAGAACCTGTTGGTTGCACAGCAACAATTATTTACAAAATTTATCAAGAAAAAGGATTGTCCATTCCTAAACATATAGCGGGACTGATGCTTTCTGCTATTATTTCAGATTCTCTTCTCTTTAAATCCCCAACGTGTACGGAGGAAGACGTAGCAGTTGCAAAAGAATTAGAGCGTATTGCCGAAATTGAAGCTGCAACCTATGGCTTAAATATGTTGAAAGCAGGAGCAGATGTTTCTAGTAAAACATCAAAAGAACTGTTGACAATTGATGCAAAAGAATTCTCAATGAATGATTTTTCAGTAGAAATTGCACAAGTGAACACCGTTGATATTCAAGAGATTTTAACAAGAAAACAAGAGCTTGAGACGGAGATAAACAGCACAATCAAAGCAAGAAACTTGGATCTTTACGTGTTAATTATTACGGACATCTTAGAAAACAATTCCACAGCTTTCGTAATTGGAGAAAAAACGGCTGTTTTTGAAGAAGCATTCAACACTTCTTTAACTCAACATATAGCGTCACTCCCTGGCGTTGTATCACGAAAAAAACAAGTGGTTCCTCCGTTAACCGAAAGCTTTTTAAACAAATAGAGTAGGCATTCGCCTACTCTATTTCTTATTAACGCTTTTGCTCTTCCTTTGGTACACGGTCCCGATAGAACTCATATTCACCAGTGTGCTCAATAACCGCGCTCACCGTAATGTTTCTAAGTGAGGATTCATTTAATTGAAACGATTGTTCTAACCGTTGATACGAGCGAATGTCACTTCGATAAAAATGGTTTTCTAAACTGTATACGTCTTTTCCTTCTTCCAAACTAAGCCGATACGTGTCTCTTATTTGTTTTTCGATTGCTTCTTTAATAAGTTCAAGAAGTTCATTTATCGTTTTAGAAGCACCTAAGGTTTCGTCTGGTGGAAAATCTAAAAGCGATGCATTTATGTCAATATACAAGTCAAAAAACACTTCTTCATTAATCACTTCTATATCCACTACACTTTTTGGACGAATGACATTTAAAGCTGCAACTGTTTTCCCCTCTTCTTCAATTTGGAGTGGGCTAATGTCGGTTTGATAAGTAAGCCAACGTAAGCCAGCAAGCTGAAGATCGGTAAACGCGCTTATTTCTGACCCACCTTTTAACAAAATGGCACCATCTGAAGACAAGGAATCTTTTTTCTGCCCATTGTTATTTTTTAATTCTTTTTTGTTAACGCCAATTCTCGGTAACACAACGGTACGGCCTTTTTCTGGGAAATTGCGCATAAGCTGGTGCAATGTAAGTGGTTCAATAAATGCTCGTTCTTTGTAAACCGAATTTGGGTTAAACAGCTCGGTATGAACAATGTCGCCAAACATGTTCGTCAAAAGGAGAATATCTTCCAAGTTTTCTTGAGTGCCAAACACCCAAGGGGTAGTGCGAATTTGTTGAAAGCGATACAGTCCCTCATTGATATCGATAAGCGGCTCGTGTTTAAGCGCGTTCATATTATAAACGATAACATTAACGTGACCCCAGTGAAGAACTTGGTTGGATCTTGAGCTAAAATTCTCTAAAGCCATTAAGATTGTTTCCCCTCTCGCTTTACCTACCCAAGCACCTGATTTTTCTTGATTCATACCTTCTTGATTCACAGAAAGCTGAACAAAATCCACTGACTGTCCGTATATGACATAATCCTTTTCGTCCTCATCATAGTCAATGCCAAGGGCGGTAATGTACTGAATATCTTGAAGATCAGTCGAATCCCAACAGGCACTTAAACAGATTGCGCCTAAAACGAACATGAGCACCAATTTTTTCACATTACCTCCTCCTTGTTGAGTCAATCGTCTTTAATGTTTCTGCTCTTCGCTTACGCCATTTCCATGGTTTTACTAGGACAGATGACAAAAAGTCCTTTTTATTAAAAGGGGATAAAGGCGATAGATAAGGCATACCAAAAGATTCTAAACTAGCTAAATGAACAATAATCGAAATGAGCGCAATACAAAAGCCAAACATCCCTAAAAAGGCTGATAAACTAAGCACGTATATACGAATGATGGAGACGGTTCCTGATAAAACTTGGTTTGTAATGGCAAATGTGGAGACAACCGTTAACCCAACAACAACGAGCATAGTAGGTGACGTTAGACCTGCACGAATGGCTGCATCTCCAATAATAAGACCTCCTACCACAGCTAACGTTTGTCCTACGGATTTCGGTAATGTCGTGCCTGCTTCTCTAAATAATTCGAACAACACAATCATGAGAAAGATTTCCATAACTGAGGAGAGAGGTAAACCAAGTCTTGATACATAAATTGTTGCTAAGAAAGGAAGCGGAAGCTGATCAACGTGAAACGTGTTTAATGCGATCCAAAATCCTGGTAGAAGGAGTGAAAGTATTAAACCCGTCATTCGTAACAAGCGTTGAAATGCAACAGAAAGATAGGAATTATGAAGGTCTTCTGCTGTTTTTAGAAGAAACATTAAATTTACAGGTGCAATAACAGCTCCTGGTGAACCGTCAACAAGGACTGCAAAGCGACCATTCTCTAAACAAGAAGACACAAAATCAGGCCTACTTGAAAAAACGGTAAGAGGAAAAAACGTAAACTTTGTATTGCTTAACCTTTCTTCTATTTCAGCTAAACTTAGAACAGAATCCGTATCAATTGACTGAATTTGAGATCGGACGTCTTTTAATACTTCTTTACGTGCAATATCTTTCATATAAAGAAGCGATAGTTGGACTTGCCCTCTTTTTCCCACTATAAACGTTTCATTTACTAAGGCACTTGTACGTAGTCGCTTTCGAACAAGGGCTATATTCTCTTCCACATCTTCTGTGAAACCATCCCGTGGACCACGAAATGAAATCTCTGTATTTGATTCTTCTGGCTTTCTTTTAGGAAACTGAGGCAATTCTATTTGTGTGAGCAAATTATTCTTCTGATCGTAAAAAAGGACAAAGCCAGAAAATATGCTCCTTATAATCTCTTCTTCACTAGCGTCCTCACTGATTTTACTTGCTTGAAGGCGATGAAGTGATGATGAATGATTAAAAAAGGATGAGTTGCTTTGATGATACAATTCATACATTAGAGGAATGGTCACGGTGTTTAATGTTTTCACATCAACGATTGAATGGCAATACACCATCTCTACCGTTTCTTCTTTAAATGGGAGTTGCTCACTAACAATATCATCGCTTGTCTCAATCTTCTTTAGAATGGACTGATAAATGTGCTTAGAAGGATACGCCATCTTGATTTCTCCTTTTCTTAGGTTTTTTCACTTTTTTCAAGCTGACTAACCAAAGCCAAAGCAGCGTTAGAAACGTAAATAAGAGGGAGAAAGGCATATAAAATCGACTGAGATAGACAGAAAATATCGGTTCATCTAAAGGAATAAATAAGGCTAACCACAATAAGAGACAAAGTGTCATAATGGTAATAAATCGAGCCTTTGGAGATGACTTTCCTAATAAGTCTGCAGCTACGTACAAGCCTATCGCTTGTCTCGTAAATGCACCTGCTAACCATTGAAAAATCGAAAAAAAGTCAAGTCTTGTTAAGTATTTCCCTAACTCTAATATTCTCCATTGCGAAAAGGCTGGGTACTTCATGCGCTGTGCCTCTTCAATTCCAAAGATTGTTATGGCTCCTACCAGTGGACCTAGTGCAAGCCCAAACAATAAAAAAGCAACTATATATAAATGAGATTTCTTTAACTTCGTACGAGCGTGATGTTGAATAAACAGTATAAAGATTAGTTCAGCAAAACCACATGTGGCTAAAAAAGCACTTGCTAACATTTCCCAATATCCATTTTCAAAAACAGGTAGTAAGAGTGTATAATCTTTTTCTTTTATGTTTCCGATCCCAACTAAAAATCCAAAAGAAACAACAATCGGTAGCAGGATCCCTGCTGTAAATGCAATAGTGCGAATGCCATAAAAAGCAGCAATGCCACAAAGTAATAGGTAAGGAAGTGCTAAGACAGGATTCGGTGTTAACAGTAAGTATGTACTTGTTGTCCAACTAATCGTTGAATAAAGGGTTGCATAACTAAAAACGGTTAAATAAAGAAATAACCAAGATCTAAATAAAAGAGCGTATACACTAGAAGAGCGAGCGCTCACAAAGTCGACAATATGCTCTTGCTTTGTTCGTTTATTAATAAAAACAATAACCGGTACCCAAATTAATAAGAATATCGCTGAGAAGAGTACACCTACCCACGAATCTTTTTCACCAAACTGCAAAAGAATGGGCATCATGATAACGTGATTCATTAATCCACTTGAGAGCAATATGACTGGGAACAGCTGAAACATCGTAACAGATCGCAATTCTTTCACCTCATTTTTGGCGTGTACCGTTATCATTCCAGAGTTGAATGAATTTATTCAACTACAAAAAAGCCCGCATTCATAAAAGAATGCGAGCTTTTCCTTCTAAAAGAAGAAGTCAGCAATGATAAGCATAATTAGTGAAACAAACCAAGCGATTGTTGTTGGAACAGACCAGACAAGAATTTGTTCTTTTGCTTGCTTAATGCCAATTGTTCGGTTTACAACCCAGAATAGACTATCATTAAAATAAGAGAAAAACAGCGAGCCTAACGCAGCCGCTTGGGCCGCTAGAACCATGTTTACATCCATACCTGCTAGAATAGGAGCTGTTATGGAAGCAGCGGTAATCATCGCAACAGTTCCACTACCTTGAATAAAGCGAACGAGCGTTGCCACTACGAAAGGTAATAAAATCGCCGGAATTCCTGTATTTACGACAATTTCTGCAATATGGTCGCCAACGCCCGTTGAACGAAGGACGAAGCCTAATGCACCACCTGCTCCAGTCACAAGTAATACGATACCTGCTTGCTTAATTCCTTCCTCCATACGATCGAGAGCTTCCGAACGCTGAACGTGTCCAAACAATCCATAAATGGCTAGTAAAACACCAATTCCTACTGCGATGATAGGTGAGCCGAAGAACTGAACATATTCAATCCATAAGCCGCTTATGTTCATTGCGGCAGTCGTCGTGTTTAAAAAGATTAAGAAAACCGGTACAAAAATCGGTAAAGCAGATCGTAACAATGACGGTAAGTCTTTGTTTTCTTTTTCTTCAATCCACTCTTCAATTGTTACTTCTTTTTCAGGACGAATCCAATCCAGTCCATCTTCACTTGGAAGTTGGTAAATGCGCTTCCCTAACCATTTTGCATAAAGTACCATTGCAATAACGATCGGAATACCAAACAACATACCTGTAATAATCATCCAGCCAATATCGATATCAAAGATTCCAGCTACGCCTAATGGACCAGGTGTCGGAGGAACCGCACTGTGAATAACAACAGCACCACCTGCTAATGCAACCGCAAGCGTTACGATAGAGCGCCCTGTTTTCTTTGATAACGCTTTCGCAAGTGGACTTAAAATGATGAATGCCGAGTCTACAAAAATGGGGATAGACACAATATAGCCAGTGAGAGCCATAGCCCACTCTTCTTTTCGTCTTCCTAGCCACTTTACGACAGTATAAGCTAACCGTTCAGCAGCTCCTGAAACTTCTAAAATACGTCCCATCATAACACCGAAACCGATGACAATCGCGATGGAGCCTAGCGTATTTCCAAAACCTTGTGTGATGGCGTCTACAACGGCAGTTGGTGTCATGCCGCCAACTAATCCAGTGATCGATGCCGCAATAATTAGTGCTAAAAACACGTGAACCTTTGTTTTTACGACTAAAAAGATTAAAACGATAATTGCAATGACAAGACCTAGTATCATTTGTGTACCAGATACGTCCATTTTTCTGTCCTCCAATACGCGTAAGCGCTTTAATTGTTCCTAAACTATGTGAAGGGCTTTTATAGCCCTTCACGATTACTCTTCTTCTTTATTTCCCTACAAAATGTGGTGCGTATTTAGCAGCTAATTTAATGGATTCTTCCATAGAAACTGAGCTTGCGATACCTTGTCCTGCAATATCAAAAGCTGTTCCATGATCAACCGATGTTCTTAGGAACGGTAGACCGTTTGTAATGGAGATTGTACGGTGGAAGTCTGTCATTTTTGCTGCAATATGCCCTTGATCATGATAAAGAGAAAGAACTGCATCATAACGTCCATTTAAGGCTTGGAAGAATACAGAGTCAGCCGGTACCGGACCAACCGCATCAATACCGCTTTCTTTCGCAAGCTCAATTCCAGGTTTAATCTCATCCATTTCTTCAGTTCCGAAAAGACCATTTTCTCCGCTATGTGGGTTCAATCCCGCTACAGCAAACTTTCGGTTCTCAACACCTAACTGCTGAAGCGCAGCATCACAACGAACAAGATAATCGTGTACGCGTTCCTTTGTCATTTGCCCAATTGCATCTTTCAAAGATAAGTGACGAGTTAAGAAAAAGATTCGCATATTACGTACTTCGAACATCGTTAACGGGTCATCAATGTTCGCAATACCAGCTAACATTTCAGTATGCCCAATGTAAGGAACATTTGCTGCTTTTAACGATTCTTTGTTAATAGGCGCTGTTGCCATTGCTTGGGCTTCATTAGATTGGCACAATTCAGCAGCATGCTTAATGTATTGAAAAGCAGCCTCTCCATTCGCTGCATTCACTTGACCAAACTCATATTCTGGTAAGTCAGGAAAGTCAATAATATCCACTGTACCGAACTCGCCTTTTGCTTCACTCGGCTTTTCAATCTTATTCAATGTGAAATCAACTTCTTTTACCGAAAATAAGTTTTCTAAGACTCTAGCATTCCCTATAACAACTGGCGTGCATAGATCATAAATCTCTTTTTTATTTAAAGAACCAAGAGTAATCTCTGGTCCAATTCCTGCTGGGTCTCCCATTGTAATGGCAATAACTGGTTTCATCTCATCATCCTCCTATTTTTGTTGCTGCTTGATCAATAAACTTTACACATTCATAAATGGCTTTTTTATCGCCAATTAATCCACCTTTAGTCACGACAGGCAATCCATCGAAATAGCCACCATCAAAAGTGCCATATGCAGCTAACGGCATCACTTCGTCTTTCAAAGCAATCCCATTTGCGCGTCCTAGAGCACAAACCGAAGCCGTTACATCTCCGCCACTTGTAAAGCAGCCTGCGTATGACATCTGCTCTTGAGTAAGCAATTTTCGGCTAATTGTTGCTAGCCCATCAGTAATACGTTTAGCGAGGGCATCTGCACTTTTTCCTTCTACAAGTGCCTTTTCTTTTAAAGGAACAAGCTTTTGCCCGCTTTTGTGAGTTGTTACAATCAGAATTCGGTCTACCTTCGATTGCTCTAGAGCCGAATGTGTTGCGCGTTCTACTTCTTCATCCCAAGTCTCGGTGTAACTCGCAAGCTTTTCTGGATCAACATAAACAGGTGTTGATCCTGTTTTGTCGATTAAATAGGCCAACTGTTCTCCAGTTAAACTTGTAGCGCTCCCTACGGAAACGAGAATTGTGCCATTTTGCTGTTCTTTTTGAACCATTGCCCGCGCGTAATTCGCCGTTAACGGTCCCGGGTCTGCACAAAGAATGGTTCTTTTTAATAACGTCAATGCGTTAGCCACTTTTTCAACCTGCTCGGTCGTCATCGCATCAACAACCATCACTCGTTTACCTTTGTCTATTTCCAATTGTAAGCTGCTACAAATGTCTGATTCCGCTTTCATTACTGTACTTAAAGGTACGAAACCAACTTGATGTATCGTTTGTTCAGCAAGCAAATCTGGTATAAAAGATTCGGTAATGGGAGCAATTGGATCTTTTGACACATAGGTTTCTTGCAACGGCACACCGTCTAATAAGAGATACCCACCTGCCATTGTCCTACCTGATTCCGGAAATGACGGCATCACGATACTAATTGCATCTTTCGGCATTAATGCAAGCATTTCATCAATCTCGATACCAATGTTTCCACGAAATGTGCTATCAATTCGCTTCGTAAAAATATCCGCTCCCCATGCTAGCAACTCGTTCATTGCTCGACTCACACGTTGTTTTGCGATTGGTTGATCAATATAACGACTATCGGTATCCATTACCACAGCATCAAAATAACTATTAGCTGGCAAGCTTGCACTATGAACAATCGTCGTCGCTTGAAAACCTTGCTTTACTAGCTTGACGCCAGATGCATTAGCCCCGGTTAAATCATCTGCGATTACGCCAACCTTCATCTCGCTCAAACCCCTTTCTTCTACTCTAGTAAGTCAACTTGAATGACAGTTTCATGATAGTACTCCAGCCCATTCAATGACTGATCTTTATCTGTAATAATGCCTTCTACTTTATTAAGCTCACTCACATGTGCAAATGACTTCTGTTCAAACTTACTTGAATCACAAAGCAACCACGTCTCTCGTGCCGCTTCAATCATTAATTGCTTCATTCTTGCTTTTTCTAGCGTCGGTGCCATAATGCCTGACACTGCATGTACCGCATGAGCACCGAGTAAGAACAAATCAACGTGGATGGATTCGATTAACGCTTGTGCTTGACTACCGTAAAGAGCACCAACATCAGCCTGTACTTCACCACCGGTCACAATGCACGTTACGGAAGAATGAACGAGTTCAGCCGCAATCTTAATGTCATTTGTCACCACCGTTAAATCCGCTCGGTCTTTTATTAATCGCGCTACTTCAAGTGTCGTCGTACCTGAATCCAAAAGAATGGTTGAGTTTGGTGCGATTAGTGCAATTGCTTTTTGGGCTATTTTTCTTTTTGCTTGCAGTTGTTCTACTTCTTTTCTGGCATATGGTGTTTCTCGAATTAACGCTTTTTGAGGTACCGCTCCACCAGGTGTACGAATAACTTGATTCTCCGCCTCTAACTGTGTTAAATCTCTCCGAATCGTCATTTGCGACACTTGAAGCTGTTCTGCAAGCTCGTCTATTTCTACTTTTCCTTGTTCATCAACAAATTGTTTTATAAATGCTTTTCTTTCTTTTGCTTTCATGTTTATTTATAACACCTTTCATTGTTAATTTAAAACATATTTCGACATATGTCAACATAATTATGTTTATTTTTATCAATATCATGTGATTTATTTTCAGATAAGCCGCTACAATGTTTATTTTTATCAATTTAAGTATAGCAGAGAACAGAACGAATATCATACGTGCATACAAAAAAGTACTTTCTATATAGAAAGTACTTTTTTAATATGGAGCCTAGGGGGCTCGAACCCCTGACCTCTTCGCTGCCAGCGAAGCGCTCTCCCAGCTGAGCTAAGGCCCCTCATTCATATAAAATCACAGTATGTATTGCCTACATTCAATTGCACTATCATAATATAGCATATGCGTTACTCAGACGACAAGACGTTTCATACATTTTTCTACAAAAAGATTACCCTAACAATACCCCGATTCCATACCATAATATACCTGCCACTATGCCGACAAATCCCGCTTGGATGACGACTTCTCCTGTTAATTTCTTTGTTTTTACAACATCCAAAATCATCCAACCGAAAAAAACTGCTATTGCAAGAACGATAGCATCTACCATGATAATCCCTCCAACTTCTGATTTTACTTTAGCAAGAAGCTAGAGGGACTGCAACAGCTATCTAGATGTGAAACGTCTGCTCGACTTCCTCCAGTAAATTTTTTGCGGTGTTTACGTACTTTTCATCCACTTCTCCGTCTTTATCAATAGGACGTTGGAATTGATTAATGAGCCCGTCTACCGCTGGAGGTACATAGCCACCAATGCCTTCATCCGTATTTCCATCTTGATAAACATGATTTAACAAATAAGGTTTTCCTAATTTAAAGACTGCACCACTTGATCCCACTTCTCCTTCTACAGCAGTAAATGGGAGTCGTAAAAACGTATATCCGCCTTCTTCAGAAAGCTTGTAATCATAATAACCATGGTCATAATCCCAATTTCCACCTAGATCATAGCCAAGGGGAGTTAGTAGCGACTCTAATTCTTTTGCCTTTACGACTTTTCCTTCAATTTTTGATGAAAGCTCAATCATTCTTATCGCCCCTAAACGTTTTATTGATAGTGTGTGAGGCTACGTGGAACTTATACATAAAAAAAGTACGGATGACAATTCATCCGTACTTCACCTTTTAAAGACGCTTTTCAAGCTCTTCTTTTTCTTTTTCAAATCCTGGTTTGCCAAGTAACGCAAACATATTCTTCTTGTATGCTTCTACGCCTGGTTGATCAAATGGATTAACTCCCATCAAATATCCACTCACTGCAACTGCCTTTTCAAAGAAATACACGAGGTAACCAAACGTATATTCATCTAGTCTTGGAATGGACACAATTAGATTTGGTACTCCACCATCTGTATGGGCGAGCATCGTACCTTTAAACGCTTGCTTGTTCACAAAATCCATCGTTTCTCCAGCAAGGTAATTTAATCCATCCAAGTCTTGATCTGCTTTTTCAATTTCAATATGCTTGTCCACTTGCTCCACATGAAGAACCGTTTCAAACAAGTCTCTGCGTCCATCTTGTACGTATTGACCCATTGAATGAAGATCTGTGGAGAAGTCTACTGATGCAGGATAAATTCCTTTTTGATCCTTGCCTTCACTTTCGCCAAATAGTTGCTTCCACCATTCGGAAACAAAGTGAAGCTGGGGCTCATAGTTCACCATTAGCTCAATGGTTTTGCCTTTATTGTAAAGAACATTACGAACGGCTGCGTATTGATATGCTTCATTTTCTTCTAATGTCGGTGACGCATACGCATCTCTAGCTTCTTGAGCACCTTTCATCATTTGCTCAATATCTAGACCAGCTACAGCAATAGGCAATAAACCCACTGCTGTTAAAACAGAGAAACGTCCGCCAACATCGTCTGGAATAACAAACGACTCGTAGCCTTCTTCATTTGCAAGCGTCTTAAGCGCACCTTTCTCTTTATCTGTTGTAGCATAAATACGCGTGCGCGCTTCTTCTTTTCCGTATTTCTTTTCTAAGAAGTCTCGGAAGATACGAAAGGCAATGGCTGGCTCCGTCGTTGTTCCTGATTTAGAAATAACATTAACGGAAACATCCTTGCCTTCAAGTAAGTCGAACAAGTCGCGAATATACGTTGAACTAATATTTTGACCAACAAAAATGACTTGTGGTGCGTTCCGTTGTTCGTTGGATAACACATTAAAAAACGAATGGTTTAATGCTTCAATTGCTGCTCGTGCACCTAAGTATGAGCCGCCGATTCCTGCCACAATGAGCACATCTGAATCTTGGCGAATTTTCTTTGCTGCTGTTTGTATACGTGCAAATTCCTCTTTATCATAATCGACCGGTAAGTCAATCCATCCCAAAAAGTCATTTCCTGCTCCTGTTTTTTCGTGAAGGGCTTGATGTGCTGTTGTTACTTGGTCTTGCAATTGCTTCATCTCATGCTCTCCGAAAAAGGAAAGTGCCTTACTGTAATCAAATTGAATATGTGCCATAAAAAAGAGCCTCCTTCTATTCGGTACTTCATTAATGTACCGAAAGGAGGCCAAAAACACAAGTCATCAGCGCTCAAATACTGAACTCTTCAGTAGTTTGTCTTGCTCGTGTCGTTCAATGGCTAAATCAATTAACGTTGAAATTAAATCTTGATAGGATAAACCGCTCTCTTCCCAAAGCTTTGGATACATACTGATTTTTGTAAATCCTGGTAATGTATTAATTTCGTTAATAATTACGTCGTTTTGGTTTGTTAAAAAGACATCCACTCTTGCTAATCCTTCACAATTTAGTGCTTGATATGCACGTATGGCGATGTCTTTAATGGTTTTACTTACTTCATCGCTTAAATCAGCAGGAATAGCTAATTTGGCGCCGTCTTCGTTAATGTATTTTGCATCGTATGAATAAAAGCCATCTTGAGGTAAAATTTCACCACAAACACTTGCTTTAGGGTAATGATTCCCTAAAACGGCACATTCAATTTCTCGACCAACAACAGCCGCTTCAATTAAAATCTTGTGATCATAGGAATAAGCCAATTCAATTGCCTCGTTAAATTCTTTTTCATTCGATGCTTTACTTACACCAACTGAAGACCCTTGATTGGCCGGTTTAATAAAAACAGGCATTCCAAGGTTTTTTTCAATGGTTTTAAAGTCAATTTGATCTTTTGTAGCGCGTGTAAAGCTAACACCATTAGCAACATGTAAACCTGCTACTTGAAGCAGTTTTTTTGCAACGTCCTTATCCATACTAACAGCAGAGCCTAATACATTTGAACCAACAAAGGGTAAATTTGCTAATCGCATCATGCCTTGTAAGGATCCGTCTTCTCCAAGAGTACCATGGACGATTGGGAAAATAACATCTAGTTGTCCTAAGGCTGTATTTTGATCAACTGGCTGAAGTTGATTGGACTCTTTACCAGGCATAAAGGATATGCCTTGATTAGATTTATTAAGCTCGATTAGAGCGGGATTATGTTCATTCAATAAAAAGTTCGTGGCTTCATTTAAATGCCATTGCCCTTGTTTATCAATACCAATAAGTGTTACATCAAAACGCTCTTTATCAATGGCGTCTACGATGTTTTTTGCTGACTGAAGCGATACTTCATGCTCAGCTGATTTTCCACCGAATATAATTCCTACACGTGTTTTTGCCAAACCCTTCACTCTCCTTCCCGTTTATTATACACGGAAAAGGCTTGTTACAGAATGAGAAAAACGTAATGAAAAAAGACAGTCCCTTTTGGACTGTCTTTGCAACATACATTAAAGTGCTTGTTTTAAAATTTCTAGTGCTTCCGGGCGACCAATTTTATGATAGTTCCCAAAAATACCGTTCGCACTTGCAATATCCGCCATTTCATCAAGTTGATCTTCTGTAATATTGTACTCGCTTAATGTCGTAGGTGCACCTAAAGCTGTCCAGAAAGAAGCAAGTTTATTAATGCCTTCTAAAGCGACATCACGATCTTCTTTTCCAGAACGATCAACACCAAATACCCGTTGTGCTAATTGAGCACCTCTTTCTGGGTTTACATCAACACTATGTCTCATCCAGTGAGGGAATAGTATAGCTAGACCGCCAGCATGTGGAATATCCGAAACGGCTGAAACGGCATGTTCTAAGTTATGAGATCCCCAGTCACCCCGAGCACCCATTTGCGTAATTCCATTAAGTGCCATCGTACCACTGTAAAGAATGGTTTCCCTTAAATCAACATCGTCAAGATTGTCTAGTAAATCTGGCGCTGCCTCTATAACAGTGGTCAAAATTGATTCACAAATACGATCCTGTAACGGTGTGTTTTCTGCAGGGTGAAAATACGCTTCTAGAACGTGCGTCATCATATCGACTATACCGTATACCGTTTGATCTTTTGGAACCGACACTGTGTTTTCCGGATCTAGAATAGAGAAGTTCGGAAATGTAAAAATACAGCCCCAGCCGATCTTTTGGTGGGTTTCCCAATTTGTAATAACAGAACCAGAGTTCATTTCAGATCCTGTAGCTGCCAACGTTAAGATCGTTCCAAAAGGCAAAGCATCTTCAGCAAGCTCTTTTTTGGTAATAATGTCCCAAATGTCTCCATCATAACGAGCACCTACTGCAATCGCCTTCGTGGCATCAATGACACTTCCACCACCTACAGCTAAAATAAAGCCAATAGCGTGTTCTTTGCATAAATCAATTCCTTTTTGCACCGTTGTTAAACGAGGATTTGGTTCAACACCTGCTAGCTCCGTTACATTGCAGCCTGCATATTCCAACTGCTGTCTTACCTTGTCATACAAGCCATTATTTTTAATGCTGCCACCACCGTAAACAAGTAGCACATTTCGATCATAGACAACAAGCTCATCTGCTAAGCTTTCTGTTTTTCCTTGTCCAAAAATTAATTTTGTTGGGTTATAAAACGTAAAAGCGTCCATTAAGGAGCCTCCTTTTTCATTTATCCATATCTATGGTAGCGTGTTTTTATCATTTCCGCAAAGACAATGCTTCATTATTGGCAGACATCACCTAACATAAACACGCCCATTCTATCCCATTCTAAGAGGAGCACATCATTACTGTGCACAATCATTAGGAGGTGAAATCGAATGAGCGGGATTCAAAAAACAGCTTTAGTATTAGCCATTATTGGTGCCATTAACTGGGGACTAATTGGATTCTTCCGTTTTGACCTTGTAGCTTTTATTTTCAATGGTCAAGCATCAATCATTTCTCGACTTATTTACGCTTTAGTTGGATTAGCAGGTCTTTACGCTATTTCCATTTTATTAAAGCCTAAAGAAGAATTAGGCAGAGACCATGAAGTCGAGCCACAACGATAAAAACAGCTAGTTTTCACTAGCTGTTTTTTTTATTTCTTCGCGCGCTTATTTAAATCTGCTTGAATTTCATTAGACTGCTTTAACCATTCTTTTAACTTATCTTCTAATGTATTAAAGCCTTGCTGTTTCTGTTGAGGAGCTTGAGGTTTACGCGCTCCACCGCCAGTATTAGCACGTGGTTTCGCTTGTGGACGAGCAGGCGCCTCTTGCGTTGCACGGATTGATAAAGAAATCTTTCCAGATTCTTGATCTACTGACATCACTTTGACTTTAACTTCGTCTCCTACTGTTAATACATCTGCAATATCTTTCACATAACCGTGAGCAACTTCAGATATATGAACAAGTCCTTGTTTTTTTTCATCGATCGCAACAAAGGCACCGAACGGCTTGATTCCCGTTACTTTCCCTTCGATAATGCTACCTTCTTCGTAATTAGACATTAAACACAACTCCTAAACAATGATTTAACCTTTTAATTTTACCATAGGTTTCGCTATAGCGCAAAGTCTGATCAAGTGTTTATT
Organism: Shouchella oshimensis; assembly: GCF_002019765.1. GTDB lineage: Bacteria > Bacillota > Bacilli > Bacillales > Bacillaceae_D > Shouchella > Shouchella oshimensis. The sequence continues at coordinate 1,226,361 of NZ_KV917380.1, read as the reverse complement.
GTGTGACCAAGGCCCCATTTTGTAAAATAGCGTCTGTAATCGTAATCGCTAACCGTTTTTCATATTTCTCTTTTAAATACAGTTCTTGCTCATTAAACAAAGAAATCACTTTCCCTGCTTCATTCACTCTACCTGTTCGACCTGCCCGATGAAGATAGCTTTCAACAGAACGAGTGGCATTTAATTGGATAATGTGGGTAACTTTTTCAACGTCAATTCCTCTTGCCGCCACATCTGTTGCTACTAACAATGTGGCTGTACCGTTTTTAAATTGAGAAATGGCTTGTTCCCGCTCTATTTTTGTCTGTTCAGACGATAGACCGACAGCTTGAATTTTGCGGTACCGTAGTTTATCGACGGTTTCCACTAAACGCTCTAACTGATTCACAAACACAATGCCTTTTGTCACTTGTTCAGCATGAATAATTTTTCGAACCGTATCAACTCGATCGCGCTCTTCAATCGTAAGCGCTACATGTTCGATTTGTTCTGGTAATGTAGACGTATTCTCTTCAATCTTTTCCACTTTAGGAGAAAATACTTTTAGTCGATCTTCTAAGCCTTTCGGAATCGTTGCTGATGCAAATAACCCTTGTACATCGTAACCAAGACGCTTCCCTAACTCTTCTACATCTTTCCACGATTCTTGTTCTTCCACTAATCGATCGACTTCATCAAGCACATATAGGCGCACATTGGTTAGTTTCAGTTTCTTTAAACGAACAAGCTCCATTAATCTTCCTGGTGTTCCAACAGCAATATGCGGCTTACTTTTCTTTAGTTTTTCAACTTGACGATTTATATTCGCTCCACCTATAAACGCCATTGATGTGATGTCTGTATTGGTTGTTACTTCTTTAATAACCGTTTCAATCTGGACAGCAAGTTCTTGAGATGGAGCGATAATTATCCCTTGTATCGTTTGTTCTTTTACAGCGATCGCAGAAAGTAATGGCAGTACGTAAGCTAGCGTTTTTCCTGAGCCTGTCTGCGACCGGAACATTAGGCTATCGCCTTGAATGGCTCGAGGGATAACAATATCCTGTATAGGTGTTGGTTCCTCAATTCCTTTCTTTACTAAATTGGCTCCTATTTCTTTTGGTAGATCTATCGTTAATTGTTTAATCATACTTAACTCCTCTTTTATAGCCATTCCATTCGGTAAAACGATTCTGCTTCTTCTTCTGATAACGTGCTTAATGCATCTAAAAATTCCAACTGAAAAGAAGCAACGCCTCGATCACTTGCTTTTGCATAGGCACGTTCTGCGGCGACCCCATAATAAGCAAGACCTTCTGCTGCCGCTTTAATCTTGTCGTCCCTATTTATAGCTAAATAAGCCGCCAGGACACCACCTAATAAACATCCGGTTCCGACTACACGTGTTAACCACTCATGCCCGTTTTTTATCGTAACCGTACGGGACCCATCCGTCACAACATCTTGCTCACCTGTTACAACGATCAGTGTCTTTAATTCCTCTGCTGCACGTTTTGCGAGGACAACCGGGTCTGTTTTAATTTGTGCATCGACCCCTTTAACAGTCCCCACCTCTCCTAAAATCGCTGCTATTTCTCCTGCATTTCCCCTAATAAGGGTAATATCCACGTGCTGTAAAATCCGAGCAATCATTTCATTTCGAAACGATGTCGCTCCAGCACCAACAGGATCAAGAATAACAGGTGTACCTTTTTTATTCGCTGCTTGACCAGCATGAATCATTGACTCAACAACAGTTTCAGACGGCGTGCCAATATTTAACAGAAGTGCATCTGCCGCTTCTGCCATTTCATGTGTCTCTTCTTTTGCGTAAGCCATTACTGGAGAAGCACCGATAGCAAGAAGTCCATTGGCAGTGAAATTTGTTACAACTAGGTTTGTCATACAATGTATTAATGGGTTTTGTTGTCGAAGTGTACTCATATATTACGATCCTTTCTAAAAAAAACTTTATGTTCTCTTTTGCCAGTCATGTTTTTTCAGAAAACGTCCAATCCGATTAAGAGCCTCTTCTAAATTCTTTAGCGATGTAGCGTATGAACAGCGAATATGCCCTTCACCACCTTCACCAAATACAGCACCAGGAACCACAGCTACCCGTTCTTCTAAAAGTAGCTTTTCCGCAAATGCTTCAGAAGATAAGCCAGTATGTTTTATGGATGGAAATGCATAAAAAGCACCACTCGGTTTATGACACGGCAAGCCAATCTCATTAGCGGTTTTCACAAAATAGTTCCGTCTCTGTTGATAGGACAACTTCATTTTCTCTACATCTTCCATACCGTGTAGTAATGCCTCTAACGCTCCATACTGTGCCATCGTCGGCGCGCACATTAAGCTATATTGGTGAATTTTGAGCATAGCTTGCAGTAGATCAGGAGGCGCAAGAACAAAACCAAGTCTCCATCCTGTCATTGCGAATGCTTTTGAAAACCCATTGATCACAATCGTTTGCTCTTTCATACCTGGTAATTCTGAAAAGCATGTGTGCTCATCGTCGTATGATAGTTCAGAGTAAATCTCATCTGAAAATACAAGTAAGTTATGCTTCTGAATGATTGCAGCAATTTGTTCTAACTTTCTTCTATTTAAGGAAGCACCAGTCGGGTTATTCGGGTAACAAATCATAATGGCCTTCGTTTTTTCGGTGATTACTTTTTCAATATCAGCAGGATTCACTTCAAAATGATTTTCTGCGTTCGTTCCTACCGGGATAGGAACTCCACCAGCAAGGGTTACGAGCGGCGCATAAGAGACAAACGTCGGTTCCACAATAATGACTTCATCACCAGGGTCTAAAATCGCCCTCATCCCAATATCAATGGCTTCACTTGCACCAACCGTTACAAGAATTTCTTCTTCTGGGTTATAGTGAACACGATAACGCTGCTCCATATAATGCGAAATCGCCTGTCGAAGTTCCGGTAGGCCAGCGTTTGCTGTATAAGCGGTAAATCCTCTTTCCAAGGAGGAAATGCTTGCTTCACGTACATTCCATGGCGTGACAAAATCAGGTTCACCAACGCCTAGGGAAATAATATTGTCCATTTTAGATGCCAAATCAAAAAAACGTCGAATGCCTGAAGGCTGGATACTTGATGCCTTTTGTGATAAGCGCTCTTTTTTTATAACAGTATGTTTCATTACGGTGTCACCACAATTCTACGGTCTTCTTCAGGTTCTTTAAAGATGACGCCATCATGTTTGTAGGTTTTCAACTGAAAGTGCGTTGTGGTTGATAAAACCGAATCAATTGTAGACAAGCGTTCTGAAACAAAACGAGCCGTTTCTTGCATAGTCTTTCCTTCCACAACGACTGATAAGTCATAGGCTCCTGACATTAAATAAAGAGCCTTCACTTCTGGAAAGCGATAAATTCGCTCAGCAACTTCATCAAATCCGACGCCTCGTTTAGGCGCGACTTTCACATCAATCATCGCTGTGACTGCTTCTTGGACTGGAAGCTTTGCCCAATTTACAACTGCCGAGTAACTTAAAATTACGTTATTGTTTTCTAATTCTTCAATGTACGAATCGACTTCTTTCGCAGTCAAATCAACCATCTTTGCGATTTTCTCTGAATCGATTCGACCATTTGCTTCTATAATTTGCAAAATTTCAATTGATTTTTTATCAAACATAGCCATCTCTCCTCGCCAAATCCTTCTCCTAAAGAGTAATTATACATTGTTTGTTTATCCTAATCATAACACAGGAATTTCCCAATCTCTTGTTTAAAATTAAGGGATCCTTTAGGAGTGTACACAACAATGGATAAACAGACTGCCTTACTTATTATTGATATGATTAATCCGCTCTCGTTTGAGCATGGAGAAGATATCTATCCACAGACAAAAGAGATCGCTGACAAGATCGCCTTACTAAAAGATGCAATGAAAGCTCGGGGTTGCCCAATTCTGTACGTTAATGACAACTACGGTAAATGGCAATCTGACTTTAACCAACTTGTTTACGACATTAAAACAAGCAATGAGTTGGGCGCTTCCATTGCCGCTCGCCTCGAACCAACTGAAGAGGATTATTCTATCATTAAGCCGAAGTACTCTGGTTTTTTTAACACACCACTTCACTTATTATTAGAACATCTTGAGGTCCACACCCTCGTCTTAACAGGCATTGTCGGTAATATGTGTGTACAATTTACAGCGAATGATGCCTACACACTTGAGTATACCCTCGTTATTCCTCAAGATGGCATTGCTAGCTTTACACAAAAAGACACCCATGTTGCCCTCCATCATTTTGAACACATTTTAAAAGCAGACGTACGACCCATTCAAATATGGTTAAAGAAATAGAAAAAAAGCGCAAACTAAACGTTAGCGCTTTTCGAATACTTTCTGAACGGCATTTAAAAAACCTGCTTCAGCTTTTCTTTATCTTCTGCAAGCCATTTCCGCATTCTTTCTTTTGTTCCTTCTAGATCATGCAGAACTGCCTGACCACACTCTTTTTCAGTTGCAGCAGGAACTTGTTCTGTTTGAAGAGAATAAGTCATAGTCTTTTCGAGAACATCAATAATCTCAGCTACAGTTGGTGTTCCACTCATAATAAGGTAATAGCCAGTTTGGCAGCCCATCGGAGAAATATCAATTACATCAAAATGATGATAGTCCTCAGAAAATCGACGAATGTTAATGGCTAGTAAGTGTTCCAAAGTATGAATGACGTCAGGTTTAAGTGCGTCTTTGTTTGGCTGACAAAATCGAATATCGAATTTATTCACTTCCCCATCCGTTCCGATTTTGTGTGTTCCGCAATGTCGAACGTATGGCGCCTTTACGATTGTATGATCGAGCTCAAAGCTTTCTACTGATGGCATTTGCTACACTCTCCTTTCGTATTCGTTTATAGTATAAAGGATAGCAGTCTGTCCTGTCGAAGCTTTGATGGATTTTATCTAAAATAAATTTATTAGGGGATTGATCTTTTAGGAGGAACGAATGAATGTTAAGCTTTTTTTAAAAAAATTAATGGAACAAATTAAAAAGGATCCGATTCCCGACTTAGCCGCCACTCTGTCTTTTTATTTTTTACTCGCCATATTTCCTTTAATGATTTTTGTATTAGCTGGCGTATCTTTTTTTGACATTGACAATGATCAAGTTTCCGAAATGATCACGGAATTCTTTCCTGGTGAAATTGGCATTACCTTTAGTGAGATTGTGTTGAACACCATTGGCGAGCCACAAGTTGGTTTGTTTTCTATCGGCATCATTGGCACACTTTGGTCTGCATCAAATGCCATTAATTCTTTTATTCGCTCTGTTAATCGGGCGTACAATATCGAGGAAACGCGCCATTTCTTACGCTTAAGAGGAACCGCGATCATCCTTACAGTCGCAATGGTTATCGTTATCATTATTACCCTTGCGCTACCTGTATTTGGCAGCCTTATTCTAGATTTCTTGGAGAATTTTTTATCTGTTCCATCTGAATTAATCGCTATCTTGAATAACCTTCGTTGGGTTGTCGCTGTTATTGTGATGATTTTTTCCCTTATGGTACTCTACCGTATTGCACCGAATAAAAGGCTGCAATTAAAAGATGGTCTTCCAGGCGCTGTTGTTGCCACAATAGCGTGGCTGCTTATCTCGTTTTTCTTTTCTCTTTATGTAAATGATTTCACCAACTTTGAGAGTACATACGGACCATTAGCTGGTGTGATCATTTTAATGTTTTGGTTCTTTTTAACAGGGGTTATTTTAATTATTGGTGCTGAAATTAATGCCACTCTCCATCAAATGAAGAAAAAAAACGAGGGATAATGTATAAACTTATGTCAGCTGGGCATGATGGTACCAGTAATTAACTTATACGTTTTAAGGAGTGTTCGTTATGAATAAAACAGAATTAATTAACTCACTTGCGGAGCGAGCAGAGCTCTCTAAAAAAGATGCAACAACAGCGGTTAACAGTATGTTCGATTTAATTGCCGAGTCATTAGGAAAAGGCGAAACCGTTCAGCTAATTGGGTTTGGAAACTTCGAGGTTCGCGAACGTGCCGCTCGAAAAGGACGTAATCCACAAACGGGAGAAGAAATTGATATCTCTGCAACGAAAACACCTGCTTTTAAAGCCGGTAAACAGCTTAAAGACGCTGTAAAATAAAACAAAACGCAGTCGCTGACTGCGTTTTGTTTTTTTATAAAATTAAAGCTGCAATACAGCCAACAAAGAAGAGAGGTACCGTTAAATGAAGAAAAGTAGGAACACATGTATCCCATATATGATCATGTTGTCCATCTGCATTTAACCCTGCAGTCGGTCCTAACGTCGAGTCGGAAGCAGGTGCCCCAGCATCGCCAATGGCTCCAGCTGATCCAATTATAGAAATAATAGCTAGTGTCGATAACCCCACCTCTAAGCCGAGAGGCACAAAAAGCGTTGTAATAATGGGGATGGTCGAAAAGGAAGAACCGATACCTAACGTAATGATTAAACCTACTACCATCATAAGAAGAACGGCAATCACTTGGTTCCCATTAATCATACCTGCTACATTTGTCACTAAACTTTCCACATGCCCAGTTTCACGAATAACAGCTGCAAACCCAGCTGCGGCTAACATAACAAACCCAATAAAACCCATCATTTTAATGCCTTCAGACATTACTTCATCGGTTTTTTTCATTTTAACAGCACCAGAAACAAATAGTACGAGTAAGCCAGCTAAAGCAGCTGGAATCATTGAATCGCGATAGAAGCTCTGAACGATGACTGTCACCACAACAGCAAAAACGGCTAATGATAGTGACGTTACGCTATAGCTTTTCGTTTCGTCATGGTTTTCTTCAGATAATGGTACATCTTTATAGATACGTCGCTGGCGGTACGTAATAAATACAGCCACAAGTAAACCAATGAATGTACTGATTGTTGGTAAAAGCATGGCTTCAGGAATTAAATCAATATTAATTGAGAGTCCACTTGCTTCCATATTATCTGCTATTGTCTTATGAAAAATCTGACCGAACCCATAAGGCAATAACATGTATGGAGCTGTTAACCCAAAGGTTAAGATGCAAGCAATTAACCGGCGATCCACCTCTAAACGATTGAGAATAAGTAAGATAGGTGGTATTAGAATAGGAATAAATGCAATGTGAACTGGCACGGCGTTTTGGGACATACAAGCTACTACAAGTAGCATAAGAAACAATAACATTCTTGTTAATGTATCACGATCACGGTCCCCTTTACGCTTCATCCATAATTGCAAACGATCTACTAGGAAGTCTGGCAAACCAGTTCTAGATAGTCCAATTGCAAATGCGCCAAGTAGTACATAGCTAAAAGCAATCTCGGCGTTTCCGCCAAGTCCACTTCCATATATTTCAACTGTATCTGAAAATCCTAATCCACCTATAAGCCCCCCAATTAAAGCTGAAAGTGTAATAGCTAGGACAACATGCACCCGGGCTAAACTGAGTATAATCATTAAAAGTACTGCAATAATCACTGCATTCATAACCATCATCCTTTAGTCTGATAAATCACTAAAACATTTGTCTAATTTATCACCCTTTCCATTCTTTTGTCAAGACGAAAAAAACCGAAAGACTTATTTAGCCTCTCGGTTTTCTATACTGTTTATATTGCTAGGATTTTTGTAAAAGATAATGATTTATCGCGACACCCTTTTAACTGATAAGAGACTTTGTCACCTTCTTGAATGGATAATTCAAGGGTCTCCGTAAAAGATGCGTCATTTGTTGCGAAAAGTTTATGGGTTCCTGCTGGTACTTCAATCGTCATTTTTTGCCTACGTTTTAACGACCCTACAAAGTGATCATTAATAAAGACTCGATATTTTCGACTTGCGGCATAAAGCTCACGTGCACACTTTATCTCCACATAAGCAGTATCAATCATTTTGTTCCCCTTCCTCATACAGAAACGTTCTGCTTGAATAGGTTCCACTCATTAATACCCTTCATTATAACGATATGCTTCTGACGGTACAAGTATTAATCTCTATTTATCTGTTTACGATTTGTTAATCGCTTTTTATGAATGAGCCACAAACCATGCAAGTGTTCGTGCCATAATACCCGTCGCCCCAGCTGGTCCAAGAGATGATCCTTTGTCTTTAGAAGCTGTGCCAGCAACATCTAAATGGACCCAAGGCGTAGTGCCAACAAACTCTCCAATAAATAAGCCAGCTGTAATGCTTCCACCAGCTCGACCAGGAGCGTTATTCAAATCGGCAACATCACTTGTTTTAAGCATATCCTTGTAAGGTTGGCTGTTTGGAAACGCCCAGACAGGTTCACCTGTTTCTTCACCAGCGCGTCTTACACGTTCCATCAGCTCGGTGTCATTTGTAACCGCTCCTGTTGTCTCATGACCAAGGGCGACCACACATGCGCCTGTCAATGTTGCCACATCAATTAGACGCGTTGCACCAAGCTGTACAGCATAAGCTACGCCATCTGCAAGAATGAGTCGACCTTCTGCATCTGTATTTCGTACTTCTATTGTTTTCCCATTCATTGCTCTTAATACATCACCAGGCTTCATTGCTGAACCATTGATTAGGTTCTCACTAGAAGGAATGACACAAAGAACATTATGCTTCGGCTTTGTTTGACCAATGATATCCATAGCGCCAAGGACAGCACCAGCTCCACCCATATCTGTTTTCATTGTATGCATATTGGCAGCAGGCTTAAGAGAATATCCACCTGCATCAAACGTTAATCCTTTTCCGACAAGTGCCGTTACTTCTTTGCTGTCTTTATTACCGTTATAGCGCATGACAATCATTTTCGCTTCTTGATCACTTCCTTGCGAAACAGCTAGAAGCGCACCCATGCCAAGAGATTCCATTTCATCTTCTTCAAGCACATGAAAGTCGAACCCATGCTTTTCAGCAAGAACTTTCGCTTCGTGAGCAAGATCTGTCGGCGTTAACAAATTTCCAGGAATATTAACTAATCGACGAGCAGTGTTTGCGCCCTCTCCATATGTATATCCAAGCTCTGCCTGTTTTGTGAAACCTTCTTCGTCTACGTAAAAGCTAACGGCTGAAAGGTTTTTCTTCACTTCATTGCTTTTTTCTTTATACGTCACTTTATCGTAAGAACTTAACGCAAGGGCTTCTCCAAAGGTAAATGCAACCTCATCCGTTGATAATCCCCCTTGTAAGAAGCTATCGACAACAAACCCAACTTGTCCTACTTTTTCTTTCTTCAATTTCAATCCAACGTTACCAAGCGCATGACGCAATTCGTCTTTATGTAGCTCCCCTTGCTTGCCTAAATAAACCGCATAGATTTTTTTTGCTCCTACCGTCCCTAGTGTGAAAAAGTCTATACATTCTCCTTTCTTTATAGGAAACGCTTTCTGCTTTGACAATTCGGTTAACTGTTCATTCATTTCACGATCAATCGCTTGAACCCCTTGTGTAAACTCACCTTTACTCCAAACGGCTAATACGAGCACTTCCTCGTCTAGTTGCCCAACATTCCATTGTGCTTTTTCTTTAAACATCCTTACAACTCCTCTCTTTAAAAACTAGTATAGCATGTAAAAAAAATGTCTCAAACAAATCGTACTGCCGGGCAATCACCGTTTCGGTATGCTATAATAGCCTCATTATGATTAACGAGAAGAGCGAAAGGAAGACACTATGGAAATCTTTCAGAACTATCCGCTTTGGACAGCGTTAATTGCGATCGTATTAGCTCAGGCGATTAAGATTCCTCTCGCATTTATTGCTACCCGTAAGCTAGACTTATCGCTTCTAACGAGTACAGGCGGTATGCCGAGTTCCCATTCGGCTGCAGTAACAGGGGTATCAACAGCTATTGCAATCGAACATGGTTTAGACTCTTCTCTCTTTGCCATTTCAGCCGTATTTGCTGTTATTGTCATGTTTGATGCCACTGGTGTCAGAAGACATGCTGGGTATCACGCAACCGTGTTAAATCAACTCGTATTAGACTTTAATCGCCTTGTTGAAGAAGTCAAAACATGGCCGAAAAAGGAAAACGAACAAAAATTAAAAGAACTGCTTGGACACCAACCAATTGAAGTTTTCTTTGGGGCGGTACTAGGGATTATTCTCGCCTTTGTTCTTTATCCACTTTTAGGCTCTATATAAAAAAACAAGCTCTGTCAGTGAGCTTGTTTTTTTAGGTTTCACGGGTACGCTTAAAATCATGAATAGTAGTCCGCTCATTTAATTGGTTTAATTCCTCTTGTGTAATGTTTCCAGTTCCTTCTTTTATTACAAAAACATCTAAATCTTTCTTTCCCCACTCATTAAAGACATCTTCAATGGAATCATAGTACAAGTCAATTTTGGTTCCTTTTATAGCCGATCCTGTATCAGCTACAACGCCATAACCATATCCAGGTATAAACAATACGGTTCCCAAAGGAAATACCGTGGGATCAGCCGCCACTGTTGAATAAGAATCTCTTAAAACTGGCAATCCAGAATACGTAATGCCGTAAGCGGGGTCTCCTGGATTTTTCCCAGTCGATTCTTCACCAGCAGTATAGCCTGTCGCTGTCACATGAACACGATGGTAGTCACTTGTCTCTAATTCTTGTTCCATTAACGTATAAGTAGGCACGGTTAACCCTGGTATCGATCGATCATGTTCATGAAGCGTCTTTTCTCCCACGTCTTGCACATAAAGTTTAGAAAAAGGTACATTAGTAAAAACAAAAATTGTCATAAACACTGCGCCTATAAACAATGCACTCATTAGTAGGCGAAATGCCCATTTAAACGTTGAATTACCATACATGCTTCATTTCACACTCCTCTACTACAGCTTTTCCAGTAGAGAGAACATTATGCAAAAAAAAACAGACCATTTGTGTTAGTCTGTTTTAAAACATTTGATAGCCTGCTTTTCTTAGTAATTTCATTATTATCCCAGCGGCAATAGCACCTAAAAAACCACTCGTTAACACAATGATGTCTGCAACATATAGAGACGATAATCGCTCGAATAGCTGTGTAAATGCCTCCCCAGGCTGTTGAATAAATGCTCCATAAGGTGCTCTGTTCACAATGAGCAGTACAACGATTGGGTATACAAATGCCATAATCCATGTTAATCGTAATACCATATTTAATAGAAAGCCAATTCCGGCAAATAAAATAAAAAACAGTATAATTGATACAATTAATTGTAAAATATGTAAACCTTCCATTGTCCATCCTCCCCTCTCAGTGTACGAAAAAGCGCTTCCTAAAGTCAATATGAATCTACACTCATGAAAAAACAGTAAGGCTTATTCGCCATACTGTTTTTTAATAATCCTCAAATCCATTTTATAGAGGGAACTTTCCTTTTTTAAGGGTAAGCATTGGTCCACCAAGAATGAATAAGGCACGGTTATCAATCATTTTTTTCATGAAGTTCGCTGTTCCACCGTAAATTTTCTTCGAACCAACAACACCAATTGCTTCTTTTCCACCAAGAGAAGCTACAGTACCTTTTATATCTGGCTTAAAGCTCTCAAGGTTTGAACCACCTTTGTTAAGTGTTACGATGTTATTCGCACATGTTTTAGCCATTTGCATGGCAATTTGTGCTGTCGGCGGGTAAGGACGGTTTATTTCTTCATTAATAATCAGCGCACAGTCACCGATTACGAAGACATCATCAAAGCCTGGTGCACGTAAATCCGGCTCCACTTTAATACGTCCGCGATTCGCTTCAAAACCTGATTGATCAATAACTGGATTTCCGCGAACTCCTGTCGCCCACACGATTGTCTCAGATTTAATCTCTTCGCCTTCTCCAACGATAACACCTGATGCTGTAACTTCTTTAATAGGTGTGTTAATTTTGAACTCAACGCCACGACTTTCAAGCAAGTTCATTCCGTATTCAACAAGCTCTGGATCAAAACCAGGAAGGGCACTTGGAGCTGCTTCCACTACGAATAAACGAACTTTTTCACGTGGTACATCATATTTTTTACACAGCTCTGGAATACGCTCAGATAATTCACCGATAAATTCAATACCTGTAAAGCCAGCGCCAGCTACTACAAATGTTAACATGCCTTCATGAGGATCAGCTGTGTTGTTATAGTTAGCGAACTGGGCATCAATGTGATCTTTCACTTGACGCGCGCCGTTTAACGTCCATTTTGTAAAGGCATGCTCATGAACACCTGGAATTCCAAATGTTTCTGATACTGCACCTAACGATACAACTAAATAGTCGTAATCTAGCTCACCATCTTTAAGCATCACTTTTTTGTTGTCTGTTTTAATTTCTAGTACTTCATCTTGAACGAAATTCACTTTGTTTGTATTTAAGACATCGGAAATCTTAACTCGAGTACGGTCTGGGTCCATTGTTCCCGCTGCTGGTTCATGCAACCACGTTGTTTGATAATGGTAGTCGTGCTTATTAACAAGTGTAATGGATGCTTCGTTGTGCCCTAATTTTTTTGACAACGCTACAGCGGTATTCATTCCACCATATCCAGCACCTGCGATAACGATCTTTGCTTTGTTCACTTCAAATCACTTCCAATTTAGTATTTTATTTCTTATGGCGTTAATGTTTGTGAGAAATTTCACGTTCTTATTCACAACAAAGGAATTTCATAGAATCGTCATATAATCCAACACTCTAATAATATTCGTTTTTTCTTCAAAATTCAACTCCAATATACAAAAAAATTATCTTTCATTCCTGTCCTTTGTATTTGTTTCTTCCTCCATGTATAATGAGAAAGGATCTCAATTCAGTCGGGGGTGTAACACATTGGAAGAAAGAGAAGATTTGTATGATTTAACGATTATCGGCGGTGGTCCAGCCGGACTATTTGCTGCCTTCTACGCAGGTATGCGTCAAATGAAAGTAAAAGTTGTTGAAAGTATGCCTCAACTAGGTGGTCAACTTTCAGCACTGTATCCAGATAAATATATTTATGATGTGGCAGGTTTTCCAAATGTAAAAGCGCAGGACCTTGTTGATCAGTTAACTGCTCAAGCCCAACAATTCAATCCTACACTTGCATTAGAGGAAGCTGTTCAAACATTGGTAAAGGAACAGGACGATACATTTACATTAACCACAAATAAGCAATCTCATGCAACTAAAGCGGTGTTAATTACAGCTGGTGCTGGTGCTTTTGCTCCGAGGAAACTAAAAGTAGCAGATGCTGAGCAATATGAAGATAAAAATATTCATTATTTCATACGTGATTTAAGCGCGTTTACTGGAAAACGCGTTGTTGTAATTGGCGGTGGCGACTCTGCTGTTGACTGGGCACTCATGCTTGAGCCAATTGCAAAAGAGGTAACCCTTGTACACCGACGTGATGAGTTCCGCGCTCACGAACATAGCGTCGAATTACTGAAGAAGTCGAAAGTGCGTTTGTTAACTCCATTTGAAACAACAGCACTTCATGGTAACGGTGAACGCGTTGAATCACTTACATTCACGAAAGTAAAAGGAGAAGAAACTGAAACCATTCATGTAGACGATGTTGTTGTCACATTTGGCTTTGTTTCTAGCCTAGGCCCAATTAAAGAATGGGGTTTAGACATTCATAAAAATGCAATTAAAGTGAATTCCAAAATGGAAACAACGATTGAAGGGGTTTACGCTGCTGGTGATGTGAGTACGTACGACGGAAAAGTAAAACTCATTGCTACTGGTTTTGGTGAAGCCCCAACAGCTGTAAACAACGCAAAAGTTTATATTGATCCAAAAGCCCGTGTCTTCCCTGGTCACTCAACAAGCCTTTTTGAATAAGAAGGAGAGGCTGGGACATAACTGAAAGTAGTATTTGAAAAGACGAATAGTCTAAAATATGCTGAGTAGCACCGCTACAGGAGAATCCTTCGCTTTCCGGGGACACGGCCTCAGCCTCCTCCATGGAAAACCGCCACTCCAGAGTCTTCAGACACGTGCTGATCCCCCAGGAGTCTTCGGATTCTCCATCCGCTCATTTTCATAGAAAACAAACGACGAACGTTCCTATTTTCAGGAATGTTCGTCATTTTGGTCTGTCTATCTACTTTTGTCCCAGCCTCTTCTCTTTATTCATGTCGTTTTCGTAGTAATTCAACAAGAGGATGTGAGTCTTCGATGCCCGTTATACTTGTAAATGCCCCGATTTTCCCTTTTTCCTCAATGAGCTGTTTAAGCTTTACACTTTCCTCATCTGTTTCATCATAAAAGTGTAGAGCGTCATCAATCGTTTCTACAAGTGATTCAGGATGCAAGCCTTTTTCCGCTAATGCCTTTGCTGGTTTGACTAAACGATCCTTTACTCCTAATTTACGAATAGGACCTCGACCGACGCGCTGAACTTTATCCTCTAAATAAGGATTTTCAAATCGCGTAATAATTTTATCAATATATGCTTCCTGTTCATCAGGGTCAAATCCATGATCGTCAACAAGAATGGCTTTTGTTTCATTCAAAGCCCCGCGTACACGATGTTTAATATAATCACTCGCTAATGCCTCTTTAATCGTTTCAATCCCTGCTCGAAATCCTGCATAAGAAGCTACAGCATGTCCTGTGTTGACTGTAAACAGTTTTCGTTCGATAAAAGGAGCTAAATCTTCAACCAGTTTCGCTTCACCTAGTGATACAGGATCACCTATTAATGACGGCTCCTCCACCACCCATTCAAAAAATGGTTCCACTGTGACAGCTAAAAGGTCGTCAGACTGTACATTTGGTACAATACGATCTACAGCAGCATCCGCAAAGCCTGTGTATTCTTGAATCGTTTCCCATTCAGCTTGACCTAGCTTTTCGATGACCGCTTCTTTCAGCTGCGACGTAGCGCGAATCGCATTTTCACAAGCAATAATATTAACCGGCTTTACCCCTTTACGCGCAAGCAACCCTTTGGCAATTGTGCTAGCAAGCATTGGCAAAATATGCGGTCCTACAGCTGTTGTAATCACATCAGCATCTTGAATCGCTTCTATTACAGCACCTTCGTTTTCTTTACTGTTGATTCCGGACACATTGTCCACAGTAAACGTCGTATGCTCTTCTCCAACAACATGAACGGTATAACTACCACGCTCATTTAATGCTTGAATAACGGTATCATTCACATCAACAAATTGTACGTGGTAGCCAGCATCAGCTAACAAAGCACCAATAAAGCCTCTACCAATGTTTCCTGCCCCGAAATGAACAGCCTTCATTATTCAGCAACCTCAGAGAAAAAATCAAGTACGTCTTTTTCAGATTTCGCTTTAAGTAGTTCTCGAACATTTTCTTCTTCCGAGCAAGCAATGGCGATCTGAGAAAGAATAGCTAAATGCTCGTCTCCTTTTCCAGCAATACCGATTACTAACTGTACAGGATTTCCGTTCCAATCCATTTCTTCCTCTAATAGCTGAATGGATAACCCAGAAGAACGAACTTCATCTCGAGCATCTTCTGTCCCGTGAGGTATTGCAAGTAAATTTCCCATGTACGTAGACGTTACCTCTTCACGTTCAAACATTTTATCAATGTATGTTTCACTAATGTAACCTTGTTCAGCTAAAATTTCTCCAGCTTGACGAATGGCCTCTTCTTTAGAGCTTACGTTCACGTGTAAACGGATGTTTTCTTCTTTTAAAATACTCATAGTGTATCGACTCCTTCGTTAATATATCGAATTAAGAATGATTTACTTTTTTCTTCAAGCAACGATTGGATACTTGAAATGGTTTCTTCTTTAAAGATTTTCGTTTGTTCTTCGGATTCAATTAACAAGATACTTAAGTAACTCATGTAAGCAAGCTGTTGCTCAGTTAAATCAAGAGGCGCCAGCATCAAAATCACTCTAGCAATGTCTTCTTTTTCTCCTGCCATTGATAACACAGATGTGGATCGGTTTAATGTTAGTATCCCAAAAACAGGCGCAACTATATCTTCTGTACGTGTGTGATATAAAGCCATACCCGCATTTGGAATTGCTAATCCTCCAAGTTCCTCTCGCTCCCTTAAAGCCTTAAGCACCTCGTCATGTCTTTTTAGTTTCTCTTTTTTTTCAAGATCCTTAATGACGTTATCAAGACCGCCCTCAATGATGTCAATTTGACAATGAAACACAGAATCAAGAACTTGCTCCATAAACAAGCTCATTGTTGTAATGTCTTTCATCGTTACAGGTGTCTGTAGTTCTCTTACTGAAGGAACGGTTACCATTGGCGGTTGTTCATGTTGTCGATCTAAAGACGTTCGAATCATCTTCACTTCATTGTCTGTTAAAACAGGACTTACATGGATGGCTTGACGCTTCCGCTCATTAATACGAACCGTAGACAAAAATAGATCAAAGGAATGAGGATCATATTGGTTTAAATCTAATAGTGAGGCTAACGTAATTGATTGCACTTCAGGAAATACATCCCGAATTCGACTAGAAAGCATACGTGCTGATCCTATTCCGCTTGAACAGACAACAAGTGCACGAATGGGTCCACGGTTACGATTTCTTGTAATGACTGCACCGAAATGTAACGTTAAAAAACCAATTTCTTCATCTGGTAGCTCAATTGGTGAAAACACTTTTCCTGCTTTTTCTTTTGTTACATTGAAAAGGGGTCCGTAGTCTGCTTTAATTTTGTCGAGAAGCGGATTGTGTATTTTCATATGCTGCTCAACTCGATAAATGGTTGGTCTTAAATGTGCAAGAAGACCTTGAAAAAACGAAGGATCGCTAAAAGAAATACGCAATGCCTCTTCCATTTCTCTTATAAGCGCTTTTACCCGATAAGACAGCTCAGGGTTCCCTTTAATAAATGTTTCTTCAATTGGTTGAGATGTTCTTGTTCCTCGTAAATGCATAACTAAATAGCCGACTTCTTCTTTTGGAATATGAATGTGAAACGTCTTCTCAAGTGCTTTTGCCAAGCTCTGCGCTAACGGCAACACGTCTTTTTCTCGTTGAAGCACTTCTAGCTGGGTAGCGTCCATTTGAATCTTTTCACCTTGACGGATACGCTCGATTGCTAACGTAATATGGACAACAAGAGCAATATACGATTGGTCGGTTAGTCGCTCTAAAGCTTCGGCATGAAGTTGTGTTAATGTTTTCTGGACGTTTCGTATTGTCCCTAGATCAACGAAATGAAGCAAGCGATTCGCTACTTCTTGCTGTAACTCTTCAGAGAAAACAGCGTGGTAAAACGTTTCTTCCGTTAAATGCTCTGAAAGAACAGCCGACATTGCTCGTCGAATAGACGTTTCGGTTCCAATTGCTTCAACCCCAAACCCTCTTTTTCGCACAAGATCAATCCCAAAATGTTCAAGCCATTCACTCGCCTTATATAAGTCAGAACTGACAGTTGCTACGGCAACGTCTAACTCTTTTGCAAGGGCATAAAGCTTTACTGGTTCTTTTGCATCCAATAAGGTCGCAATGAGTAGACTCACTCGCTCTTCTGCCGTTAAATGCTCTTGTTTATTATCCGCTAATTTATTTGCAAGCTTTTGTTTCGCATCTAATTTGCCAAGTATCCTGACATGCGGCTTTCGTTGTAACGTCAATTCATTTGTTCTAAGCGTATTTTCAACGTCCTTTAAATCACGTTGAACGGTACGGAGACTAACCGAAGCTATATCCGCTAGTTCTTTTATACTCAATCCCAGTTCATGATCCAGAAGCGTTTTTATGAGAATACGCTCTCTCGCCGTTAAGAACACAATAAAAACCTCCAATTACAGCAGGAAGCACCCCTAGAGTTAGGGATGCTATTTTTTATTTCAAGCGTTCAATTAACTCATCATACTTCGGACTGTTCATGAAGTTTTCCACGGAAATGTGTTCAGCGTTTGGCTGTTTTTGTTTTGCACGCTCCGTTAAGTCTTTATGGGTAATCACAATGTCAGCATCCGACGGAATAGAATTAATTGCTGTATTAGATATATGAATACCCTCAATATTCGCCTTCTTAAACTTATTTTTTAATAAAGAGGCACCCATTGCACTTGACCCCATTCCGGCATCACACGCAAAGATAATTTTATCAACTTCTTCTTTTGTCGCTTCTGATGAAACAGGCTCCTCTATCGATTGACCACCTTTTAAATCTTCAATAATTTCATTATAGCGTGGGCTATTCATAAAATTATCCACAGATACGTGTATAGCAGATGGATTCTTTTGCTTAGCACGCTCGGTAAGATCCTTATGGGTAATCACAAGATCGGCACTATCTGGAATATTGCTAATGGACGTATTCGAAACCGACACGCCTTCAATTCCTGCTTTCTTCACGCGATCTTTCATAATGGACGCACCCATTGCACTCGAACCCATACCAGCATCACATGCGAAGATGATAGATGAAACGTTTTCGTATCCATTTCCTGTTTTTGAACCGCTTGTTGAAACAACAGAAGATTTCTTACCTTTCATATCTTGCATCTTTGCTTGTGCTTCCTCAATATTGTCTTCCTCGCCTTTTTTGTCGAAGCGGAGGATAAGAGAAGCAATTACAAAGGAAACAACCGTCGCCACTAAGACTCCTAAAATAACACCTAGATAATCTCCCTGTGCTGTTAAAGCCATGATTGGAATAATACTTCCTGGTGAAGCTGGAGCAACTAAACCAACTTGGAAGAGGTTAAATACAAATACTCCAGATGCACCACCAAAGATGACGGCGAGAAACATTAATGGTTTCATTAATACATAAGGGAAGTAAATTTCATGAATACCACCAATAAAATGAATGATACCAGCTCCATATGCAGAGCCTCGAGCAACACCTTTACCAAATATCATAAACGCTAGTAAAATACCTAAACCTGGACCAGGGTTAGCTTCTAATAAGTAAAAGATTGATTTACCAAGAGTTTCAAATTGTGTTGCTGCTAAAGGTACGA
Source organism: Shouchella oshimensis (assembly GCF_002019765.1). Taxonomy (GTDB): domain Bacteria; phylum Bacillota; class Bacilli; order Bacillales; family Bacillaceae_D; genus Shouchella; species Shouchella oshimensis. Next base: position 1,207,498 of record NZ_KV917380.1, on the reverse strand, counting down.
GCACGCCATGATTGATGGCATTGTTTAAGAACAAGATTTTTGCTGGCTCAATAATAATACTTACAAGCGGTAATAAGCCAGTAGAGATAAGAAAATCTGCCCCTGCTCCTAGCGCACTTGTCAGTCCTTTTACAATTGGTGCTACAAGGAGTGATCCTATTACTGCTAAAGCAGCACCAATTAATCCAGCCGAGAAGTTGTTAACAAGCATTTCAAACCCTTGTCTAATCTTCCCATCAACCAATTGGTCAAACTTTTTAATGGCATAACCACCAAGTGGCCCCATAATCATTGCTCCAATAAACATTGGTGCGTCTGGTACAGCGGCAATGACACCCATTACTGCGGTTGCCCCTACTACACCACCGCGCATATCATGAACTAACTTACCACCTGTATAAGCAATTAGTAGTGGTAGCAAGTAGTAGATCATTGGTACAACCATGTTATCTAAAGTTTGTATAAAGAAGAATGCATTAATAGCTGTGATAGTACCAAAAGCAATAAACGCGCCAATGTTTGGCATGATCATGCTGCTTAAATTACTTCCGAATCGTTGTACACGGGATCGGATGCTTTTTTTCTCGGTCATATTCGTTCCTCCTATTCAAGTAAGTACTTTACTTGCATTGTATCCACGAATAGCTTGCCCTTCAAGAAAAGGAAAATACAATTTCGTCGCACTCGTTGCGACAAAACTGTTAAAAGTGCTTTCTTTTATAATAGAAGAAACTGTTTTCAACTTGATTGTTTTATACTTTCGTTGCATACTTACAAAGGACATAGAATTAGGGGGAATTACGATGATTAAAAAACTTATTTTTCCTTCTTTGATTGCGACGGTTTTCCTTACCGCTTGCGGATCAAATGAAGACAATATAGCATCTGAAAACACAGCTTGGAATGCCATTCAAGAATCGGGAACGATGACAGTTGCTACGGCTGGTACTTTGTTTCCGACTTCTTACCATTCGGAAGATGATCAATTGACTGGTTATGAAGTGGAACTGGTTAAGGAAATTGCTTCCATCCTTGATGTTGAAGTTGAATTTGAGGAAATTGGAGTAGATACAATGACACAGGCCTTAAATAGTGGCCGTGTTCATATTGCAGCCAATAGTCTTACAAAAACAGATGAGCGTGAACAAAACTTTGATTTTTCTACTCCGTATAAATACTCGTTCGGAAGTGCCATTGTTCGTGAAGAAGATCTGTCTGGAATTGAAACGTTGGAAGACTTAGATGGAAAAATTGCGCTAGGAGCAATGAATACGACCTATATGCAAAAAGCTGAAGAATACGGCGCAACGCCAAAGTTCTTTGATAATGTCACAAATGACGTCTATTTAAGAGCCGTTGAGAATGGTCAAGGAGACGTTATTCTAAACGATTATTACCTTCAATCCATTACAGTTAATCATCTAACAGATATAGATGTTCAAGTACATCCGACGCTCTTTTACGATCCAAGCGAGCAAGGTATTATGCTTGCTAAAAACGAGCCTCTTTTACTTGAAGCGATAAACGATGCCATTACGCAGCTAATCGAGGATGGAACAGCTACATCACTGTCTGAAGAGTTTTTTGATGGCTATGATGTCACTCAACTTCCTGATATTGATTTTGAATAATGTAAAGGGTGTTTAAGAATGAGTTCTTTTGATCTGACACTTGCCATTGAATCATTTCCCTATATTTTAAAGGGACTTCAATATACCATGCTCGTCGCAGTTGTAAGCATGACTATTGCTTTAGTACTTGGCTTCTTTCTAGCTTTAGGTAGGATGTCCCAGCATGTTTATTTTCGCTGGCCAAGTATGCTTTTCATTTCCTTTAATCGCGGTGTACCGATCCTTGTTCTACTTTTTCTTCTTTACGCCGCACTACCCGAACTTGGGTTTAGTTTAAGCACTGTCACTGCAGCAATCGTCGCCTTTAGTTTAAATACTTCCGCTTATATCGCGGAAGTAAACCGTTCAGCACTTTCTTCCGTACCTGCAGGACAGCATGAAGCTGGTTCTGTATTAGGGTTAAGAAAATGGCAGACAATGCGCTATATTATTTTGCCACAAGCGATTCGTATTGCGCTGCCTCCATTAAGCAACGTCTTTTTAACACTCATTAAATCCACTTCGATTGCCTCTACCATTGCGTTGCCCGAACTCATGTATCAAGCACGCATAATCGGTGGTCGTGAATTCAATTATTTAACCGTTATTGTTGTTGCAGCGCTTATCTACTGGGGTGTATGCTCGTTGCTCTCTTGGCTACAACGGTATTTAGAAAAACGCTACAATCATTACTTGGAACCAGAACAAAAATAAGAAGAGGCTGGGACATAACGAAAAGTAGTATTTGAAAAGACGAATAGTCTAAACTATGCTGAGTAGCACCGCTACAGGAGAATCCTTCGCTTTCCGGGGACACGGTCTCAGCCTCCTCCGTGGAAAACCGCCACTCCAGAGTCTTCAGACACGTGCTGATCCCCCAGGAGTCTTCGGATTCTCCTTCCGCTCATTTTCATAGAAAACAAAAGACGAACGTTCCTATTTTTAGGAATGTTCGTCTTTTTGGTCTGTCTATCTACTTTTGTCCCAGCCTCTTTGTTTTAACAATTTTCTGGTGTACCGGCATTTGTTGCGGTTCTAAATGAAGAGCCACATCCACAATTGGCAATCGCATTAGGATTATCAATCGTAAAGCCGCCACCCATCATATTTTGTTTATAATCAATGACTAGTCCTTTAATAATTGGTTCACTTTCCTGATCAACAATAACATCAATTCCATTCACTTGGAATGCTGTATCGTCCTCTGTCTTCTCATCATCAAAGCCCATGCCATAGGAAAGACCAGAACAGCCTCCGCCCTGTACACCGATTCGGAGCTTTAATGACTCGTCGCCTTCCTCTTTCTTCATGGAAAGAATTTGTGCTGCCGCTGCATCTGTAAGAGTAATCATGTTCGTGCCTCCCTTATTTCTTTCCTATAGTATAGACCCTTTTGTTTTTATACTCAAGTTTTTCTACTCTAAGGGTGATTGGTCTTTACGCATTAATCGATTATGTATATCGTCAATTTGTTCGCTGTATGTCAGTACAAGAGGATGATTTAAACCATGACGCTTAGCCGCTTGCAGCATTTGATTCCGCAACAACTCTAGCCTTTCCAAACATAGGTCATTCCGTACGTTCATTTTACCTCACACCTCAATTTTATAAGTATTCACCAACCTGTATATTACATCGGACACCTATCGTCTTTCAATAAGTCATTCTACTTATTTTCTTCCTTGTGTCTGTTTCACGTTCCTTTCTTTCTTAAAAGTGTAGTAGTATAATAGAATGTGAAATCAACAAAAAGACTTCGTTAGGTGCATCAAGCGATGTTTTAAAGGAGGATTCCGAAGATGAGTGTGCTTTTGACAGACACAAACCTTCAAAACGTAAAAGAGAAAGTTTTGAACGGTGAACGCTTATCCATAGAAGATGGTCTAACATTATACGAAACACCAGATTTGCTTGGTGTTGCTCAATTAGCTAATCTTGTAAACGAAAGAAAGAATGGTCAAAACGTTTATTTTATTGAAAACCTCTATATCAATCCAACAAATGTATGTGAGGCAAACTGTGGCTTTTGCGGGTTTAAACGGAAGCCAGGTGAAGAAGGTGCCTACACTATGGATGAAGAAGCGTTGTTAAAATACGTTTCTGACCGTTGGAACGATAATATTCGAGAATTTCATATTGTTGGTGGTCATAACAATGAAGTCGGCTTTGACTATTATGTTAATATCGTTAAAACATTAAAGAAACATTATCCACATGTAACAGTAAAAGCATATACTGGCGCTGAGATCGAATTTTTCTCCCGTCTCGCAGGCATTTCTATGAAAGAAGTAATTCAAACATTAATGGATGCTGGTCTTTCAACACTTACAGGTGGCGGTGCCGAGATCCTAACGGAGCGCTATCGTGCCATTATGAGCCCTGAGAAAGCTTCTACTGACCAATGGCTTGAAGCACATGAAACAGCCCACAATCTTGGTTTACGTACGCACTCCACTATGCTTTATGGCTCAGTTGAATCAAAAGAAGAACGCTTGATTCATATGCAGCGGGTACGTGAGCTTCAAGACCGTACAAATGGGTTTATGGTATTTATCCCACTAGCGATGCAGCCAAGAAACGTGAAAGCTGGGTTAAATAGACGAACGTCTGCTTACGACGATATGAGAACCATTGCAGTTAGTCGCTTAATGCTTGATAACTTCCCTCATATTAAAGCCTATTGGATTAATATTGGTGTTCAACTTACACAAATGGCATTAACATTTGGTTCAAGCGATATCCATGGTACATTAATTGAAGAACGAATTTCTCATTCTGTCGGTGCATTAACATCTGCCGGTATTACGAGAAAAGAATTGATTCATATGATTAAAAGTGCCGGAAAAAATCCGGTTGAGCGGGATACGTTCTACAACATTATTAAAGAATACTAAACAAAAAAGCTTGTGGCGACAAGGCCACAAGCTTTCTTTCTATACGTACACATCACCACTGCATATATATTCAGCAGGGCCCTTCATCCAGACATCTCCATTTTCTTTCCACGTAATCTGTAAATCGCCACCTAATAAGTGCACGGTAACCTCAGATTCTTTCTCTAAATAGCCATTTAAAACGCTTGCCACTACGGCTGCACAAGCACCTGTTCCGCACGCCTGGGTTATACCGGAACCTCTTTCCCACACCCGAAAGTGAATTTCTTTCGGGCTAACAACTTCGACCCATTCAACGTTTACCCATTCAGGGAATCGTTCATGCTTTTCAAGTAGGGGACCGATTTCTTCAACTGGAGCCTTTTCAATGGAGTCAATAAATTGAACGGCATGTGGATTTCCCATAGAGATGGCGGTTACTAAGATGTCTTGATGGTTCACTGAAATCGCTTCGTTAATAACCATTGCTTCACTCTGCTTATGTTGCATAGGAATGTCTTTTGCCACTAAGCGTGGTTGTCCCATATTAATCGTTATAGATTGAACACAATTTTCATGATCAACTGAAACAGTTGCTTCAACATTCCCACCTAATGTTTCAATAGTAAAAGAAGTCGTTGTTACAAGTCCATGTTCATAGCTATATTTCGCTACACAGCGCAAACCATTGCCACAGTTCTTTGCTTCTGAACCATCATTGTTAAACACCCTCATTTTAACTGCTGCTGTGTGTGATGGATAGATCAAGATCATCCCATCACTTCCGATACCTGTATTCTTATCTGCTAACTGTACAGCGGTTTCACTTAATTTGTTTTCGGGTAAATCTTCATTAAACATATTGATGTAAATATAGCTATTTCCTAACCCATGCATTTTTGTAAATTTCATTTTTGTTTCACCCTCTTAATGGTTGATCAGCCCAGAAATAATCATCATCTGCCTCTACTATCGTCATAACCGTATGACAGCAAGGCATATTTAAACGGACTTTAAACTGTTCTTTTGCTCGTTTCACGTCTTTTTGCTTCATATTCGTTAACACATGTTCCTGCTGACAAAAAGGACATTCTTCAATATAAATATCTTTGCCTTGTACTTCATAAGGCCATGTGTGACTAAATGGTAAAGGGTGCAACGGGTTTCCTCCTCTATTGCTAGTTCAATACTCATTCAAATGCGTTATGTTAAAGTAAAGCACATCTTATTTATCTTTTCTAGTAATTGATCTGGGGTCTCGCCAGCAACAAATGTACCATTTATGAACAAAAAATTCTCTTGGCGACATATGCCACATTGTGTTAAACAACCATATTCCACTATCTCAACGTGGGGAAGTGAATGGAAAGCTTTCAAGACTTCACCTGTTCCATTATGAATATTGTTCATACAGCACTCAATCAACATCTTCACTTCATTCACCTCTTTTTTTATGCTACTTTGTCACTACTGTAAAGTCAATCTGAATCAATTGCATTAGTAAAAGAAGAAAGTGTCCATTTTGGGTTGTCGAATGAAAGCACAATCGGTATAATCAAAACTGACCAGAGTCATTTTCAGCATCAACCACTCGTAACCGAGGTGAAAAAACAAACCGTAATTTTAGGCGGTTTTTTAAAAATGAATCAATCGAAAAAAAACAAAACACGTTCTGCCATACTTCATTCTGCACATACCTTATTTTATGAAAACGGCTTTGAAGAAACAACCGTTGCAGAAATTACAAAAGGCGCACATGTAGCGAAAGGTACATTTTTTAACCACTTTCCTACAAAAGAATCCATTCTACATGCTCTATTTGAGAAACAATTGTTAGAACTATTGAATCAACAACATGAGAACCTTTCTTCTGACACAATCTTAACGCACATTCGTTCATGCTTACTCTTCTTACTAAAGGATTATGATATTCATCCTAGCTTAACAATTCAAACGTTGAAACATGTAATTGAAAATGAAAAGCGCTTGCACACCTATTGGGTTGAGCTGTTAGAACGAGCCTACGAAACACTATCACTAAAAGAAAGAGAGCATTACGCTCATATTATTAACAGTCATATTACCTATACGATGAGTGCTTTCCATCAAGAATCCACAAGAATAGGACTTGTCCATCGAGCTATGTCCTTAATAGAAACTAGTTTTAACGCAATTTCGCTTAAAAGGAGATCTCTACTTATGAAGAAACTTGTTGTACTTGGAGCAGGTTACGGTGGTATGCGTGTCTTACAACGACTGCTACCTAATGACTTACCAAAAGACTGGGAAATTATTCTCGTTGATGAAATGCCTTATCATTGTTTAAAAACCGAATACTATGCACTTGCAGCTGGAACTGCATCAGATCATCATTTACGAGTGACATTCCCAGAAGATGCTCGCCTACACATTAAATACGCAACTGTCACTGCTATCCACGCTGAAGATCACGCGATTGAGTTGAACAACGGCGAAACACTTCCTTTCGATAAACTTGTTATCGGTTTGGGGTGCACTGATAAATATCACGGTGTGCCTGGTGCAGATACGTATACGTACAGTATTCAAACTATGAGTGCAACTCGTCGAACGTATGAAGCGCTAAATAATGTTAGACCAGAAGGTGTTGTTTCCATTGTTGGTGCTGGCTTGAGCGGCGTAGAATTAGCAAGTGAATTACGTGAAAGCCGACCTGACCTTTCAATTAAATTATTTGATCGTGGCGAATCCGTTATGAGTCAGTTTCCTAAGAAATTAAGCGCATATGTTCAAAATTGGTTTGTTGAACATGGTGTTGATGTCAGCAACAATTCAAACATTACGAAAGTAGAACCAGGTGCACTCTACAATCATGATGAAAGAATAGAAAGTGACGCAGTTATTTGGACTGCTGGTGTTCAACCTGTTCAGGTCGTTCGCGATTTAGATGTAGAAAAGGATCGATCTGGACGCATCAAATTAACACCACAACATTTTATCCCAAATCACCCTGATATCTTCGTTGTCGGAGATTGTGCGAGCTTACCTCATGCACCAAGTGCACAGCTTGCAGAGGGGCAAGCAGAACAAATCGTAACCATCTTAAAGCATCAATGGAAAGAAGAACCTCTACCTGAAGAAATGCCTCGCATTAAGCTTAAAGGGGTTTTAGGCTCATTAGGCAAGAAACATGGTTTTGGTATGATGGGCGAACGTCCACTTACTGGCCGTGTAGCGCGGATTTTAAAAAGTGGCGTGCTTTGGATGTATAAGTACCACAGCGGTTGATACTAAAAAGCGTTAAAGGAACTTACTCCTTTAGCGCTTTTTACTGATGGGAAGAGGCAGAAAGAATGGCTTCTACTCGTTGTGTAACCACTTTTAAACTAGGATTTCCTTCTGCAAGAATGTCTCCGTTGACTACCAGCAATGGATAGAAATACTCTTCATTTAAAATGGCTTCTGCTAGCTCTTTTTCTTGTTCAGTTTGTGGGGCCTCGATATCGACATAGTGAAACGATAAATTCTCATGTGGGAATTTCCGGGTTAATGCTGCTTCTAACCAATCTTTTGTCTCTAAGGCACTTGGCAAATGTACGCAAGAAGCACACTTTTGCTCTGCTCCATAAACCGTAAACTCAATTTTTTGCACCCACCTCATCCTTTCAATACTCTTTCCTATTAGCTTACATGAGATACGTTTTAGAAGCTATTAAAAAGGTCATAATTCCTTCTCTCTCCTTTAATAAGTTCACCTGTACAAGTAAGAAGAGCTATTTTAGCTTAACTTACAACTAAACGTTGGTACGAATCTAAAATAATTGAGCAGATGCATGGATTTTTTTCATTTAGGCGATTATAATGAGAATATGATGAAAGGAGTGATTCCTAATGGAAACAAGCACAGATATGATGGAGCAAGTGCAAGAGGTATTGGATAAGCTTCGTCCGTTTTTGCTACGTGATGGCGGAGACGTTGAACTTGTTGATGTGGAAGACGGGATCGTAAAAGTACGTCTACTTGGTGCTTGCGGATCTTGCCCAAGCTCTACAATTACGTTAAAAGCTGGGATTGAGCGTGCCCTTTTAGAGGAAGTTCCAGGGGTAGTTGAAATCGAGCAAGTATTCTAATCACCAGTCTATTCAGCAGTAAAGCAGACGCTTTACTGCTTTTTTGTGTACATAGTTTTCTTCTTTTGTAGAACACTTCTACTAAAGGAAGGTGACAACACGATGACGAATAACGACAATCGTAGCGACAACGCAAGAAAAATTCAATCCGTTATTGAAGACACGAAAAGACGGATGCACGAGGCTGAATTGTACAAGACCGAACATGCTGCAGAATTGCATCCTGACGAAAAACGAGCGTTGATTGAAAAGAAGCGTAATCGAGAATTGAGTATTGACGCGCTTGAAAGGGAAAGAGAAGAAGAAGAGAGAGAACGTTAATGCGGGCAAAGGAGAAGGGCTTAAACAACCCTTCTCCTTTTTTCTCTACATGATATATTGGTTATAAACTTGCTCTGCATCCTCATAAGAAGCAAAAACCGCATCATCTTCTTCTAATGTATGATAATAGTCGTACACAACAACCGATGTTCCGAGGGCGTCAACCGATATATACCCTTCCTGTATTGTTGCAACAGTGGGGGTGTGGGGATTACTATAAATAACAAAAACCGATTGACCATCTTTCAATTCATTTACTTGTAGCATAGCATTCGCCTCCTTTTCACAGTAGTATGCCTACTGTTAGGAAAGCTATGCTTGCACAACAGATAGTGCTGTTCCAACTGTAGCTGGTCTTGCAACTTCTGCTTGATAATATGGAAAACGACGTTGAACTTCTTTGGCGAAGCGTTTTCCACTACCTTGCTCCACAAAACACAATACCGTTGGACCTGCCCCACTTAAAGCAGCGCCATACGAAAAACGATGGTCCTTTACAAAATTCATGATGTCAGACCAGTGGGGGATAAGGTGTTTGCGATAGGGTTGATGATACAAATCTTCCATCATTAATTCACCGGCTAGACTCCAATTATTCGCTAGAATAGCAGCTGTCATAACATTTGATAATGCGCTTGTCTGGATAGCTTGTTTAAATTGAAGTTGCTTCGGTAAAATCCCTCGTGCTTTTTTCGTCTCTAGAATTTCAGGAGGAATGAGTGCGACTAACTCAACTTTCGGCTCTGAGACGTGAATAATGTCTGTACGATGATCTCGGTGAGCCCCTACAATTAAGCCGCCATATATGGAAGGTGCCACATTATCTGGGTGCCCTTCAAATAGAGAACCAATGCGCACTTTTTCTTTTTGAGAAACGGTTCGATCCGCACAATAGCAAGCAATCTCGATACCAGCAACAATCGCTGCTGCACTTGACCCAAACCCTTTTGAGAGCGGAATATCATTTTTCATGGAAACACGACAAGGAAGAAGCGACGTCTCCAAATGTTTCGCTGTAAATGCTGCTGCTTGATAAATTAAATTGTTTGGTCCTAAGTTTTCAAGCCCTGGATTATCGCAATGGAAGGACCATGAGTCGCTTCGTTCTACATCTACGTGAAGATAGCGGTCTAACGCCATTCCAATTGAGTCAAAGCCTGGTCCTAAGTTTGCTGTGCTTGCTGGAATTGTCATTGCTAACATTGTTACACCACCATTTCTTTTCCATGCAGATACGCTTTAAATGCTTCACTTGTTTGATCCAGTACCACTCGCTCAGACGGTGATACATCCATCGCTGTGACAGGATCTTTTAACCCATTTCCAGTTAATACAGCAACCACTTTTGATCCTTTAGAAAGTTGACCATTTGCAACAGCTTTTTTGATTCCGGCAATTGAAGCACATGACCCTGGCTCCGCAAAAATGCCTTCATTTTTCGCCAGTTCTTGGTATGCTTCAATAATTTCTTCATCCGACACCATATCAATCAACCCTAGTGATTCTTTCGCTGCGAGTGTTGCTGTTGACCAACTTGCTGGATTGCCGATACGAATCGCAGTCGCAATCGTCTCAGGATTGTCGATGATTTTATTTCGAACAATCGGCGCTGCCCCTTCTGCTTGAAAGCCAAATAGTTTAGGTAAGCCAGTTTGAAATCGTTGATGGTATTCTTTAAACCCTAACCAATAAGCAGAAATATTCCCTGCATTTCCTACTGGGATAGCCAGCACATCTGGAGCTGAACCTAATTGATCACAAATTTCAAAAGCACTTGTTTTTTGACCTTGCAATCGATATGGATTAACAGAGTTTACAAGTTCAATGGACGAATCCTCGGTTACTTCTCTTACAGTTTTTAATGCTTGATCAAAGTTCCCATCCACTTCAATTACTTCCGCACCTAACATCACCGCTTGAGCTAGTTTACCTTGAGCAATTTTCCCTTTAGGAATAACAACAAATACCTTTAGTCCTGCTTTCGCTCCATATGCTGCAGCCGATGCAGCAGTATTTCCTGTTGAAGCACACATAATAGCGGTCTTGCCTTTTTCAACGGCTTTTGCGACTGCCATCACCATGCCTCTATCTTTAAACGAGCCTGTTGGATTAACACCTTCATGCTTTCCGTACAAATCAATGCCCAATCGCTCAGATAAACGTTCAAAATGAACGAGTGGTGTATTTCCTTCTCCAAGAGAAAGCTTAGGTGTTTGATCTTGCACAGGTAAATAAGCCTTATATTCTTGCAATAAACCCTTCCACATCAACAACTACCCCACTCCTTATCCCTCTGGTCTTGGCTAAAACCAATTAGTCTTTTCCAGAAGAACTATTGTCTTTATATAATGGACATTATATCGTCAGTTGGGATGCTTTTCAAGTGGAAAATTCAAATTTTTTGACCAATGATCCAATCTAATTCTGGAATAGACTGGTAGCGATGAAGTTTGGCTTCTTCTGCTAGCTCATTTAAGAAAGCGCCATTTTCTTTTTCTTTGTCGAGAAATGACTCAATATCGGAAGCAAATTGAAGCTGCTCTTGTGGCATTTGCGCTCTGTAATATTGTTCGATTAATTCAAAATAGTAAAGTGGAAAAAGCAAACGAGCATACATTAACTGCCAAGAATAGCGAGATAACACCTGTGTTTCTTCGTATCCTCTTAAAAAAAGAGAAATCGCTTGTTTCATCTGTGAATGTCTTTCCTCAGGCTGTACACGCCGATCGCGAATCCATTCAGCTAAATCACGAGCTGGATGATCAAACAAAAACGTTGTTGGCAGCTTAATAATTTGGCCACTCTCTGATACTTTTAACCACGATGTGTCTTTAAAACGGCTATGACAGATCGTGCCACTATCCCTTGGTTCCATTGGAATATCTAGCTCTGTGTCTACAGCGTATTGGATGGCGTTTTCCGTTACGCCCATAAAGTAAGGATACGTATATAAAAACACTTCATCTGTTGTTGAGGTCGGTCCAGTTGCTCGTTTTTGCGCATACCAATTTTCAAGTTGTTCTAGACGCTGTTCCCAAATGGTTGGCCAACGACCAGTTGTCAACGTTGTCCAGTTCACAGCACCTTGCTGACCTTTTACATGCCAATCACGAAGTTGTCCTCCTAAATCTTGCGTGGAACGAATGCGTACACTCCGGTCCTCTCGAACATTGGGAATTTTAAATACATACACTTCAGAACCATCAATCAGAGTGGAGGGCTGATTCGAACGATTTTGAACCAGTTCAAGTACTGAATCATCACCAACACTTCTCATATATTCAGAGAAGGCAAGCATTTGCGACTCCTCCATCTGCAGTTCGTCCTTCGGAATAATTAAATAGGATTCTTGATTTGCCTGAAACCCTTCAAACTCTCCAATTGAAAATCGTTCCGTACAGTACAATTTATAATGATCATACAAATTGCGTTCAAGCATGAACATGCCTCCTCTCTTATGTAGTCTTTACTAGTCTATGACCTAATCGCATAAAATGTGTATGACAACGTAAACTATAAGGAACGACTTACTCACGCAAGAGAGATGGGGGATCATATGGATTCTGTCGAAAGAACGGCGCGGGATCTTTTAGTGGAACGAGGCGTTTCAATAGAGGAAATCGCAGAACTTGTTTATGAGTTACAAAGCTATTACCACCCTTCTTTAACAATGGAAGCATGTATTGAAAATATTGATCGAGTATTATCAAAAAGAGAAGTTCAGAATGCGATTATCACTGGTATTCAACTTGATAAATTAACAGAGAAGAAGCTCCTGGATGAACCACTCCAATCCATTTTAGCAAGAGATGAAGGTTTATACGGAATTGATGAAATCATTGCTTTATCCATCGTGAATGTTTATGGGTCAATTGGGTTTACCAACTATGGTTACGTGGATAAAATGAAACCTGGCATTATTAAAAAGTTAAACAATAAGCATTCGCCTTTATGTCACACGTTTTTAGATGACATTGTTGGTGCCATTGCCGCTGCAGCATCAAGCCGTTTAGCTCACCGAGAAGCCAACACAGAATAAAACAAACCTCACATACGCCCGATAAGTGAAAAAAAGACGATTTCCCATCTAGTGAAGGAAATCGTCTTCTCTTTACTAAACTTCTTCCAATTGCCAGCGATCTAATGAGGAAATTGAAAAAGTTGGTTGTTTTTCAAAGTTGGAACAATCGAGGGTCACGCCTGTCTTTACGTGCAAAGTAGACATACCTGCATGAATACCTGTCATAATGTCTGTTTCATAATTGTCGCCAACTAAAATAGTTTTATCTTTTTGAAACTGGAGCTGCTCTAATGCCAATGTAATAATTTCTTTATTTGGCTTTCCAATTGTTATCGGCTCTTTCTGCGCAGCATAGGAAATGGCAGCAACGATTGCGCCATTTCCACAGACAAGCCCATTTGCAGACGGCAGCATGCGATCTGGATTTGTGGCAATGAAAAGAGCTCCTTCTCTTACTAATCGAGCGGCTTGACTCATCTTCTCGTAAGTGATGTGTCGATCAAGGCCAATAATAACGGCATCTGGCTTCATGTGATCTTTATTAAATGACGAAAAAGCCGTTTCTAACCCTATTTCTCCAATAATAAACACGCGGGCTTCTTTTACATTTTTCTTTACATAGAGAGCCGTTGCTAAAGCAGATGTTACAACTTGATTTGCTTCCACATGAAGACCAAACTTGCGAAGCTTATCGGCTACTTGTTCTGGTGTTTTTGTTGAATTATTTGTAATAAAGCCATACGGAATTCCCTTTTGATTCAGTTTAGTAATAAACGAAATGGCGCTATCGATTGGTTTTTCGCCATTGTAAACAGTGCCATCTAAATCAAACAAATAACTTTCATACTGGTTGAACATCTTTATTGTTCCTCCGGAAGAAAGGCTGTAATGACGCCTAATTCATTTTTTAAATACACTCGGACAGCTTGTGGAAAATGCTTTACCCCTTTTAGCTGCTCAGTTACCGTTTGATAAAGCTGATGATGATCAATTGTCGTGTATTCGTACGCAAGTGTTTTTCGTAACTGGATGATTCTTTTCAATTCAACACACTCTTGGCCAGTAATAACGGTTTCATCCTCGAGGATATCAATAATATCTTCGTACCCTCCAGGATCACGCATAATAAAGCCATCAATGAGCTGATTCCCTACATCAATGATGGATTCAATTAAAACGGCTACGGCACGCTCAAGAGCAAGTCCACTTTTTTTATCCGTTAGTAACGGTTCAGACTCTATATATTGCGTTACCTCTTCCATGTATGTAAGAACTTGTTCAATCCGTTTTCTGTCAACAAAATACACAATCATTCCTCCTGATCGTTTTATGTTTTCTCTCGCTTCTGGGCATAATGTTCTTAAAGGAGGAGATCGAATGGCAAAAAAAGACGACTACCATGACTTCAAAAATGTAGAAGCTTCTCATCAATATATTGTTCCAGAAGCAACTCCTGAAGGGCCTTATGGTTCACCCATTCATAAAGATACTCCAGTTGAAAATAAATCAACACCGTGGGAAAAGGATCAGCGAGAATATAGTGCTTTTAATTATAATGACAAAGATCAACACGCTCATCAGCCACGAAAGTATCCAAGCCACCACCCAACTCATGATGAGTAACCTATATAGCTTGTCGGCTTAGTCGATGAGCTTTTTTCTTAATTATTAACTCGTTTCACAACAAAATAGGCACAGCCAAAATTACAGTATTCATACAAATAATCAGGTAGCGTACTTATTTTTTTATCAAACGTTGATTTTTTATTTTTGTCTTCGAAAAAACCACGAAGACGAAGTTGATTGTAACCCCAATCACCGACAATGTAATCGTATTTTGTTAAGACATCGCTGTAACGTGCTTTAAAAGCTTCTTCGTCCCAGCCTTCTTTTTCGTCTTGAACAACTTCATAATGTTGGCCACAAATGGTTAACATCTAAACCACCTCAATTCACTTCTTCAAAAAGTTCTAGCCTTAGTTTAACATATTTGCTCACATTTCTCTGTAGTCTTTCCTCTTTCTCAACCCATTATTTGTTACCACTAGTTTAATGACCCATGTGGAATAGTAAAAGAGCAAGACTATTTATAAAATGGGGGATTATCATGAGGATTGTCATGACGCTACTTGTTGCCGTCAGTATGTTAACAGCATGTAATCAAACGTCACAACAAGGAATGTATCAAACAAATGAAGCACAGCAAACCGCACGTGGGACAGAATATGATTCAAATCTAATGGAACGTGGCTACGGTTTTTCTCGCCACACTTACGAGGAGATGCAGCATAATAACGACCAAGCAGGCGCTTTAGTCGTGAACCGTGATATGTTAGCGGAAGGCATCTCACGAATGATTGTTGACAATCCTGCCATTGAGGAAGCAGCCGTCCTTGTTACTGATAAATATGTGCTTGCCGTTTATGATCAGCAGGATAACGAAAAAGATAACATGGTTGCGGATCAGGTGAAACGTACTGCGCTGTCAGTCGTTCCTAGCTTTTACGATGTGTATGTGTCTAATGATCCTTCGCATATAAAGGATATTGAACGATATCAGAATATGACTGCCGGAAATGCTGATTATGCTTCTTTATTAGAAGATACCATTGAAGAACTTAAGCAAGACCCTCAAGGTGATGTTGATCTAGGTATGGATGAAGATATGGATATTATGCGAGACAAACAAAAAGCCTTACGGGAACAACAGTAAGAAAGAACCATGCTTTCCGCATGGTTCTTTCTTAGCAATTTAATTGTGAATATGTGTTTCATTTTGAACTTTTTTTGCTTCCATGTTAACTTGCGCTTGGTTTACTTGCTCATCGGCATGATAAGAAGAACGCACTAGTGGACCAGCTTCACAATGACTAAATCCCTTACTTAACGCAATTTCTTTTAGTTCAGCAAACTCATCAGGATGGTAATACTTTATTACTTTAAGGTGTTTTTTAGTTGGTTGCAAATATTGACCAATTGTCAATATATCAACATCATTTGCACGCAAATCATCCATCGTTTCAATGATTTCTTCTTTTGTTTCACCAAGACCGATCATAAGGCTTGACTTCGTTGGGATATCTGCATGCATCGCTTTTGCTCGACTTAAAAATTCTAATGTGCGATCATATTTTGCTCGCGCACGTACTTTTGGCGTTAGACGGCGAACTGTTTCAATATTGTGATTCATAATGTTCGGTCTAGCGTCCATTAACGTTTGTAAACTTTGTTCATTTCCAAGCATATCCGACGGTAATACTTCAATTGTGCAGAATGGATTTTTGCGACGAATCGCTCGTACAGTCTCTGCAAATACAAAAGCCCCACCATCCTTTAGATCATCACGAGCAACTGCAGTGATAACAACATGCTTAAGGCCCATCGTTTCCACTGAATCTGCTACACGCTCCGGCTCTTCAAGGTCTAATTCTGTCGGTAAACCCGTTTTAACAGCACAAAAACGGCACCCTCGTGTGCAGATATCTCCTAATATCATGAATGTTGCTGTTTTTCGTACAGCCCAACACTCATGAATGTTAGGACAACGCGCTTCTTCACAAACCGTATGTAGCTTTTTTTCTCGCATCATTTTTTTTAATCCTGTATACGATTCATTAGTATTGAGTTTAATTTTTAACCAATCTGGTTTACGAACATGTGTATCATTTTTCTCTGCCATTCAAAAACGTCCCTTCTTTGGGAAAATTCTTTTTTTCTAATTAATCGTAACATGCTTTTCCATCATTGACCAATGGCGATTAACAAAATTTCTACACAAAATGGCAAGTTTTTGTTGTAATTTTTTTCTTCGACAGTAGGAAACTAAGCAAAAGCCTACGAAGGAGGATACAAATGGCTACGTTCCGATCTACAATAAGTATGATACTCGTATTTATCTTTTGTTTTCATACGATAAGTCCAAATGCACATGCGGAAGAGACCGTCAATCCATACACAGAACGTGAAGCGTTATATCATAAAATGGAAACCATTACAAATGTACCTTGGTATTATTTAGCTGCAGTTGACTCATATGAACGAGGTCTACGAAAAGCGAGGCGAGACCGAGCAGATGCAGACGGTTTTATCTCCATTTATTATGCAAAAGAAGATTGGGTTGGTCCTTTAAACCCTAATCAAGATGACGAAAGCCCAGACACAATAAGCCTATTTGAAGGCATCGGTTTAGATGGAAACGGGGATGGAAAGGCACTTTTAACAGACGATGAAGATGTTCTATATACACTTGCTCGTTATTTAGAATCCTACGGTTTAACTGAAGAAGATTTCCGCATAGCATTATGGCATTTTTATCAACGGGAACAGAGCGTTAATATTGTAGCTGGTCATGCAAAAGTATATCAGCATTATCAAACGTTAGACCTTCATAAACATGCGTTCGTTATGCCTCTCCATCATAATTATAGTTATCGAAGTACTTGGGGAGATCGACGAGGTTGGGGTGGTAGACGCATCCATGAAGGAACAGACATCTTTGCTAATTACCAAGTTCCCATTCAATCTTCATCTTATGGCATTGTTGAAACAATTGGCTGGAACCCTTATGGTGGTTGGCGTGTCGGAATTCGCGATTTAGATAATATTTATCATTACTACGCTCATCTAAGTGGATTCGAAAAAGGAATCGAAAAAGGAACCATCATAGAGGCTGGTCAACTAATCGGTTATTGCGGTTCATCCGGTTATGGAAAACCCGGTACACAAGGAAAATTTCCACCACACTTGCATTATGGCATGTATCGAGATAATGGCATTACTGAATGGTCGTTTGATCCGTTCCCATCATTAAAACAATGGGAGCGAGCGGCTAAACAAGCCAAAAAATAAAAGCAAAGCGCATGATGCGCTTTGCTTTTATTATGAGGCGGCTGTTTCTTTTTTGCTTACACGTTGTAGTATAAAGACAGTAATAGTAAGCAATATACCGACTACGATCCAGGCAATAACTGCTCCAAGAAAACCAAGGATAAAGAAAGCAATCGATGCTAGAACAGCTGTAAGAATGGCATAAGGCAGCTGAGTGATCACATGATCCATATGATGGGAACCTGAACCTGCCGCTGACAGAATCGTCGTGTCGGAAATAGGCGAAATATGATCTCCAAAAATAGAACCAGCTAATACTGCCGCAAGCATAGGGATCAGCATCGTAGGCTCCACAACAACCGCAATTTGAGCTGCAATGGGAAGTAGCATTCCAAATGTTCCCCATGAAGTACCTGTGGCTAATCCTGAAAAGGCAGCAACTAAGAATAGTAAAACAGGTAAAAATCCTGGATGAATCGATTGATCAATTAAGGAAGCTAGGTAATTCCCTGTACCTAATAAGCCAATCATCTCGATAGTCGTCCAAGCAAGCACTAAAATGCCAATTGCAGGTAGCATTGATTGAATGCCAGCCCTTACAGCTTTACCGAAATCACTCTTATTCGGTCGCGCCATAATCGTCATTCCCATTGTTACGGCTAATCCAGTAACGCTTCCAATAAGTAACGATAGTCCAATATCCGTATACTCCATAACCGTTAAAACAGTAACATCTACACCATCATGACTAGCCCCTTGTGCTCCTGTATAAAGCATCATTCCAACTGTTGCAACTACGAGCACTAAAATGGGAATAAACAATTGAGAGACACGCCCGTTAGCCATCGTTAAATCTTCTGATAAACTACCAGGCACCTTACCTTTAGCAGGATCTGTTAATTGATTCTCTTTTTTTGCTCGGTCTTCATGTTGTTTCATTGCACCTACATCAATATTAAAGACAATAACTAGTACGATAAAAATAAGAGCAATCAACGCATAAAAATTAAGAGGAATTGTGTAAATAAAAGCTTGTAAAGGGCTAAATTCAATAATTTGATTCGCCGCAAAAATGGAAGCAAAAATGCCGATAATATATGCACCCCAGCTAGACATTGGCACAATGACACAAATGGGAGCAGAGGTGGAATCAACAATATAAGACAGCTTCGCCCGAGAAACACGGTAACGATCGGTTAAAGGTCGACTCGTGTTTCCTACTGTTAACGCATTAAAATAGTCGTCAATAAAAATAACAAGACCTAAAGCAAATGGGAGAAACAGCGAACCCTTTCTCGTTGTAATGCGCTTTTCTGCCCAGTGGCTAAAAGCTTGTCCACCGCCTGAAAAGGTAATTAGACTTGCAACAATTCCTAAAAAGACGAGGAACAACATAATATACAATTCCCAATCATTAATGGAAATGCCGTTTTCTGTCATCGATTCAACAACCCCAGCAAAGCTTGGTTGATCGAGTGTTTCAAATGAAACAAAGAAAGAAATAACCGTTTGAAAAATACCCGCGACTGCTTGCATCAAGCCATCATACGCAATAAAAGCACCTATTAAGATGGCAATCCCTAAGGATATAAATACTTTCCTTGTTATAATCACTAATGTTAACGCCACAACTGGCGGGACAAGTGATAACCAACCTATATGTTCCATCATTTACCTCTCCTTAAGAGACTGTATTCAATAAAAAAAGACAATCATGGTTTACATCCATTATTGTCTCAAACAATTAACAGTCCCATCCATAGTAGTCCTCCACAGTTTCCTGTGACAGTCCGTCATTTATTCAATGACGACCCAGCTAAAAAGAAGTGAACATTTCTTTTCGCTTCGGCAAAAAAACCTTTCCACACCGCTCATTGCTGTTCTAGCTCCTAATGTGTACTGATTTTTTTTGCGCCTCTACCCCATCAAGCAGATGAGGTGTTCTATTCAATTCGTACTCTATCTTACCACACGATTCTTTAACAAACAATGACAAATTACGACATTTTTACTAATCCTGCTTTATTTCTTCTTCTCCAATAACTGGATAACCAAAACCACCCTGACCACCATAGAATTGAGGCACTGGTCCAGCTACATAAGCAAAACCAGCTGGTAGTTCAACCGAAATCGTCTCTGATACCTCTGAGAATGGCAAGATCACATCCATATTGACGTCGATGTTGACATAGAATGATAAACGCGTGTTGTTAATCCCAAGGGTTTCTGCTTCGTCCCGCATTTGCACTTTTGCATCGCCCATTAATGCAAACCGGATTGGAATGCCCGGTCCTACGTCGGTTAAAAGCGCATTATTTAGTGCTCTTCCTAGAGGAATGGTCGCAACGATCGGGTTATCATCGCCATAACTATTCACTTCTCCACGCTGTACATGGTTAATGACTTCATGAACACGGGTTTGTACTCTCCCCATTAGCTCATTATATTTTTGAGTATTGACATCAAGAAAAACGACAAGTCCATCATTATTCGTTTCTTTAATAAAAATCTCACTCATGTCCATTTGAGATAACTCTTCTGCCATCGCTTGTTCGATCGTATACGTAGCAACTCGCTCCATCTCTCTTTGAGCGATTTGGGATATTATCGGTCTTAATTGAGAGTCTACAAACCACAGCCCTTGTATGGAAAGGATCGCAAACAAGACGAATGATAATAGAAGTACATAGCGAAAAGGTAACGGAGCTTGTGATTGCTTTGAGCCTTTAATTGGTTGAAATCGGTAACGTTTACGCAAAATTAGCCCACCCCCTCTTATTGATTTCTATGCAAGAGGGACTAGGCTTCGAACTAAAAATTTAAGTCTTTCTTACGTACGTACGGTATTCATGGGGATAGCGGTTTTTTTCGTCCATTGTACCAGCAACAGCTTCAACGAGCTCCCACTCGTCATCTTTCAATGCAGGCACAAACGTATCTGCATCAAAAGTGTCTTCAATAACGGTCACAATTTGTTTATCACAATGATTCCAAAACAAGTTAAAGATTTCTGTACCACCGATGACAAAGATCTCTTGTTCTTTACTGAGCGCTAATACGTCATCCACAGAATATACAACGTCTGTATCTGGTGCAGTAAACGATCGATTTCTCGTTAACACGATGTTGCGACGATTCGGTAATGGTCCATTCATAGAATCAAATGTTTTTCTTCCCATCACAATCGTCTTACCCGTTGTCGTTTGTTTAAAATGCTTTAAATCAGCAGGAAGGTGCCAAGGCATGTCATTGTTCTTTCCAATACCATACGCCTGATCACGTGCATATACGAATGTAATCATACAGACACCTCTGCTTTTATATGCGGATGAGCTTCATAGCCAACTAGTTCGAAATCTTCAAATGTAAACGAAAAGATATCGTTTACTTCTGGGTTTAATTTCATCGTTGGCAATGGATGTGGCTCTCTTGAAAGTTGTAGTTTTGCTTGTTCAATATGATTTGAGTAAAGGTGTGCATCACCAAATGTATGAACAAATTCACCTGGCTCTAAATCACATACTTGGGCAATCATCATTGTTAACAACGCGTAAGAGGCAATATTAAATGGAACTCCTAAAAAGACGTCGGCGCTCCGCTGATAAAGTTGGCAGGAAAGTTTCCCATCTTGAACATAAAATTGGAAGAGACAGTGGCAAGGCGCCAGTGCCATATCATCTATTTCTGAAACGTTCCATGCATTTACAATGAGGCGTCGTGAATCAGGATTTGTTTTTATTTGTTCCACCACTTCTTTTATTTGATCAACTGTCTTTCCGTTTGCTCCTTCCCATGAACGCCATTGCTTTCCATAAACAGGACCTAAATCGCCAGTTTCATCTGCCCATTCATTCCAAATGCGCACACCATTATCTTGTAAATACTTTATATTCGTATCACCTTGTAAAAACCACAGGAGCTCATGGATAATGGAGCGCAGATGCACTTTTTTCGTTGTTACAACTGGAAAACCCTCTTTTAAATTAAATCTCATTTGATATCCAAATGTACTTATTGTTCCAGTGCCTGTCCGATCTGATTTTTGCGAGCCGTGTGTTAGCACATGCTCGCATAGCTGTAAATACTGCTTCATTGTTTGCTTCATCCCTTCACTCTGCTTGTTTCATTTTTAGAAGTGCTTCTTTACCAATTGTCCCTTTTGTTATGCCTAATTCTTCGCATTTAAACGTGACCGATTCAAGGGGCGCATCTAACAATTGATCAATTGTACGGACACCGACCGCTCTAGCAGCGAGAATGCCACGTTCTTTTAGTTTTTCATTTAACAGCGCAACATCCAATGCTCCGCACATAATATAACCAGCATCACATGTTACAGCCATAAAGTTGGTTTTTGGCAATTTAACGGTGATCGCCAAAAACGTTTCCCCTTCAATGCTAATTGGATCAACATTAATCATGGAACAATCGCTCCTTTTTCATCTCATTTCTTCACACATTATGAAAAAGTAAGCTTGTTTGTTCCTGTCTGCAATAATTTTGCTAGGATATCACGTAAAAACTCGGGTAGTAAATAATGCTTCCTTTCTGCATTGGCAATATGGGGAAACAAAAACCCAAACGTGTACATATCCAGTGTAGCCAATCGGTAAAGCTTCGTTTCAACAATGGGTTTTTCGTTTACAAGAATCCCTGTTGTTGTAATCGTAATTCCAGTAAACAGCATTAAACCTAATACTTTGCCACGAAATCCAAAGCCTTTTAGCTCTAATTTCACAATATCATCTGTCTGTGCACGACGTATCGTCTCAATTAGCTGCTTCCCTGTTAACTCAACAATACATGGGTTAATGGGATGGGGGCAAATACGGTGAACATCCCCATACGTCACATCGCCTTTCGGCAAACTCTCCATTAGTACACCGGCATTCATCATTCCAATTTCTTCGTCACACCACTCTGTTAATGCATCACATAATGCCTGTGTTGCAACCGATGGCTCAAACCATTTTACATCAAAAGGTTTAACAAGCGAAACAATTGGTTGTGATAGTGCCTCCTTAGCTTCTTTATTTAATGATGCTAACAGCTGTTTACTTCCTTTGTCTTCTATACGATTGGTAGGGTCAATTAAAGTTGGTTGAACGCTTATGAGATCCTTCTTTTCAAATACTAACGTTAGCTCTCCAAATACATTCCCATGCTTTCCTGCTTGGGTTATCCATGTATCTTTTACTTTTAATCCATCTTGTAAACTATGATGGGTGTGTGCGCCAATAATGGCGGTAATTCCTTCCACCTCATTCGCAATCTGTTCGTCTTTAGGGAGTCCTAAATGAGATAGAAGGATCACTGCGTCTACTTTTTCTTTTAATTGGTCTACATGTGCTTGGATTCCTTCAATGGTATATGATACATCCCAACCAAGTTGTTCATAAAAATGCGTCATGGCAGATGTGTAGCCAATATAAGCTATTTGTAACCCTGCAATGGTATCGATATGGTGTGGAACTGCCCAGCTCGGGCGCAAACCAGTTTTTCGGTCAATCAAGTTTGCAACAATAACGTTAAAGTCCGCTTCACTATACATGTCATCTAACATTTTTTGCGAGAACGTAACCCCTTCATTATTCCCAATGGTAGCAAAGTCTACATTCGCTTCATTTAGTAATTGAATGTTTCCGATGCCCCCAGTTGCTTCTGTCATTGGATTTGCTCGATCCGCATGATCTCCTAAATCAACGTAGCGAACGTGTTCTTTTTGGCTATTTTTTATATGACCAACAATATTCGCCCAATGGTTAAAACCACTGTGAATGTCATTCGTATGATAAATGGATATAGTCGTTGTAATGATGGTTTCCTCCTTGAAGCAAGCTGGTTTACATGATGCCTTGAATGATTAGTTGAATGGCAAGAGCAATAAAGACAATTCTCATCACAATCATTAGTACAGTTGATTGTAAACGGCGATTTAGCCAAGCGCCACACTTCGCTCCGAAATAAGCGCCTGGAATAAGGGCAAGAACGAGTAACCACTCAACATGTCCACTCACTGCGTAGGCACCAGTACCAATAATTGCTGAGAATAAGACAAGCAACATGGCAGTGGCAGTCGCAATCTTTATCGGAAAACCGAATAAAAGCATCATCACAGGCACCATAATTGCCCCACCACCAACACCAAATAAACTCGATAAGAAACCGACCACAACGCTAATAAGAATGGCAGTAGGGTAAGAAAACCCATAAGCATACGGCTTTCCAGTGTCATCAATACCTGTTCGCCAGTATGCTTTCTCTACCTTTTTTTCTTTATGCTGTTGAGGTCTAAAAAACAAGCTTAACGCAATAAGCAGCATAAAAAAGCCGAAATAAATAAGAAATGCATCAGTGGGTAGGAGTCGACTTACAAAAGTTCCTAGTATCGCTCCAGGTGCTATACCAATGAGAAAGATAAACCCGCTTTTCACATCAATTGTATGCTGTTTCCCATAAGCGATCACAGAAGAAATGCCAGTAACAATCATTGTAGCGAGGGACGTTCCCGCAGCCGCCTGAGACGATAGTATTGGTACATCTACTAACACTAATGGTAATAGTAGCAATGCAGGAACGACAATAACGCCGCCACCAAGACCGAGCAGACTTCCAAAAGCACCTGCTATAAAACCTACAGTAAGAAAAAGGATAATAAACACAAGTCATTCTCCTAGCTTTTAAAATAAATCAAGCTGTCGCGATGCTAAGTCTTTGTATGCGATATTCATATTTTGGATAAGCGACCGGGCATTGCCTGCCGCATGACCGCCAGAATTGTTATTGAATACAACAAACACATCATCCACTTTTTGCGACAAGCGTTGCAAGTTTTCTTCCCATTCCTTTAATTCTTGCTGATTGTAATCGTAGAGATAACGAACATCACGCCAGTTCTCTCCGTTACGAGGACCATTCCAACCGTGACGATTGCGACCATGGAATCGCACAAGCGTTTTTTCTTTTGTCGTCGGTTCTAAAATGGTAGGAATCGAGCCTGGGCCAGCTTGAGGTTCATCACAAATACTATGTATCCAATCATCTTCTCGCATATACTGTAACGTTTTCTCTTTATATGGAGCATCAAACCATGATTGATGACGAAACTCGAGGGCTGTCGGAAAATCTCTAAGCTTTTCACGAACAAACCTTAGCGCATGAACATGTTTTGTCGTTACATCAAACCACGGTGGAAATTGACATAAAACCATTGCTAATTTATTTGCCTGTATTAGTGGCTCTAACGAATCTTTAAACGCTTCATACATTTGATCTCTAGATGAAAAAGGCGATTCACCGCGCTGGTGCCCCGTAATGTCTTGATAAGCTTTCACAATAAATTTAAACGAATTGGGTGTTTCCCGAATCCATTTCTCCATTGATGCTCTCGATTGCACAGCATAAAAGCTAGAATCTAGTTCCACAATAGGAAAATAACCAGCATACGTCTCTAATTTCTGATGAGACTTAACCCCTTCATATAATGAATAATGGTCGCCCCACCCGGTTAAACCAATGTATATCACATTCTGTTCCTCCAGAGATGTTTTTTTCTATTTTAACGTAAAAAAGAGAGAAATGCGATTCTCTCGTCTACTTAAAACAGGAACCCTTCAAACTAGTTAATTGCAAAAGCTCATCAATTGTCTTTTCCCATAAAAAAGAGAAGAACGGCATTCGCTCTTCTCTTTCTATCAAAAGGGTCTAAATTACCCGATTGAACCTTCCATCTCAAACTTGATAAGACGGTTCATTTCAACGGCATATTCCATTGGAAGTTCTTTTGTGAATGGTTCAATGAAGCCCATAACGATCATTTCTGTCGCTTCTTCTTCACCAAGACCACGGCTCATAAGATAGAACAATTGATCCTCAGACACTTTTGATACCGTTGCTTCATGTTCAAGAGTGATGTTATTGTTCAAAATCTCATTGTATGGGATTGTATCAGAAGTGGACTCATTATCCATGATGAGTGTATCACACTCAATTTTAGATTTTGATCCATCTGATTTACGTCCAAAGTGACAAATTCCACGGTACGTTACTTTACCACCTTGTTTTGAAATGGATTTCGATACAATGGTAGACGAACAATTTGGCGCAAGATGCGTTACTTTTGCACCAGCATCTTGATGTTGACCTTTTCCTGCAATCGCAATGGAAAGAACTGTACCTTTCGCGCCTTCTCCACGCATAATAACAGCTGGGTATTTCATCGTTAATTTAGAACCGATGTTTCCATCTACCCATTCCATTGTTGCACCTTTGTCAGCAACCGCACGCTTTGTTACAAGATTAAATACGTTTGGCGCCCAGTTTTGAATCGTTGTATAACGGCAATATGCGTTATCTTTTACAATGATTTCAACCACTGCACTGTGAAGTGAGTTTGTTGTATAAACAGGTGCTGTACAACCCTCAACGTAATGAACAGAGCTGTCTTCATCGGCAATAATTAACGTACGCTCAAACTGCCCCATATTCTCTGAGTTAATTCGGAAATACGCTTGAAGTGGCGTTTCAACTTTTACACCTTTAGGGACATAGATAAATGAACCACCAGACCATACAGCTGAATTTAGTGCAGAGAACTTGTTATCAGCAGCAGGAATAACAGAAGCAAAATGTTCTCTAAAGATATCTTCGTTTTCTTTTAATGCAGAATCTGTATCTTTAAAAACAACGCCCAACTTTTCTAGATCTTCCTGCATGTTGTGATAAACAACTTCAGATTCATACTGAGCCGACACACCTGCTAGATACTTTTGCTCTGCTTCAGGAATACCAAGCTTATCAAACGTGTTTTTAATTTCTTCCGGTACTTCATCCCAAGAACGCTCTGTTTTATCTGATGCTTTAACGTAATACGTAATGTCATCAAAGTTTAGTTCCGAAAGGTCGCCACCCCATTGAGGCATTGGCATTTTATAAAATTGTTCAAGAGATTTTAAACGGAAGTCTAGCATCCATTTAGGTTCGCTTTTCATACGCGAGATTTCTTCAACGATCTCTTTTGTTAATCCACGTCCAGAACGGAAAATGGATACGTCACGATCCGAAAACCCGTATTTGTATTCACCGATATCAGGCATTTTTTTAGCCATTCGGAATCCCTCCTATTAGTTATGATGATGGTTTATCGTTCAAGCCTTGTTCAAGTGCTTTCCAGGCTAAGGTGGCACATTTGATACGTGCCGGAAATTTCGTTACACCAGATAAAGCCTCAATGTCTCCTAAATCAAACATGTCTTCATCATAGTCTTTTCCTTGCATCATATCTGAAAAAATTTGTGATAATGTTAATGCTTGTTCAACTGGTAGTCCTTTAATAGCTTGCGTCATCATGGAAGCTGAAGCAAGACTAATGGAACAGCCTTCACCAGTAAAAACCGCTTCTGAAACCTTACCATTTTTGACTTTCATTTGTACTTGAACACGATCGCCACACGTAGGGTTGTTCAAGTTGACTGTTAGTGAATCACCGTCAAGTTCACCACGATTTCGTGGGTTTTTGTAGTGATCCATGATCACTTGGCGATACAGTGTATCTAAATCACGAGAAGACATCGCTAAAGTACTCCTTTGCCTTGACTAAACCGTTTACCAGAGCGTCAATATCTTCTTTTGTGTTATAAACATAATAACTTGCTCTCGCTGTCGCAACAACATTTAACCATTTCATTAGTGGCTGTGCACAGTGATGACCAGCACGAACAGCAATACCTTGTGCATCTAATACCGTTGCCACGTCATGGGGGTGTACGTCACCAAGCTGGAATGTAATCACACCAGCACGGTCACGAGGTCCAAAAATCGTTAAATCTGGAAGATCCTTTAACCGCTCAAACGAATAATCAACTAGTTCTTTTTCATGCTGTTCAATTTCATTAAAACCTATATCCGTAATAAAATCAATGGCTGCACCCATACCAATCGCTCCAGCAATAATAGGAGTTCCGCCTTCAAATTTCCAAGGAAGCTCTTTCCATGTGGATTCTTGTAAGCCTACAAAATCAATCATTTCACCGCCAAATTCAATCGGCTCCATGTTTTCTAGTAAGGCCTTTTTACCATATAAAGCACCGATACCCGTAGGTCCACCTAATTTGTGACCGGAGAAAGCGAAGAAGTCGCAATTTAAGTCTTGTACATCCACTTTAATATGCGGTGCACTTTGTGCGCCATCAACGACCATAATAGCACCGTTCTTGTGGGCAATCGTTGCAATCTCCTTTATAGGATTTACCGTTCCTAGCACGTTTGATACGTGCATAACCGAGACGATTTTTGTTTTTTCTGTAACAACATCTTCAACATCCGCTAAGGCAATTGTGCCGTCATGTTGAAGCGGAATGTATTTCAATATTGCACCTGTTCGCTTGGCTAATTGTTGCCATGGAATAATGTTTGAGTGGTGCTCCATTGGCGTAATGACAATTTCGTCCCCTTCTCGAACGTTTTCATCACCATAGCTTTGTGCAACTAAGTTCAGTGCTGTTGTTGTGCCTCTTGTAAAAATGACTTCTGCCGTATCGTTCGCGTTGAGGAAGGCTCGTACTTTATCACGAGCGCCCTCATATTCGTCTGTTGCCATCGTCCCTAGTGTATGAACACCTCGGTGAACATTCGAGTTGTAGCGACGGTAATAGTCATCTAACTTTTCTATAACTTGAATCGGCTTCTGTGATGTAGCCGCACTATCGAGATAGACGAGCGGATTTCCATTCACATGCTGATCAAGGATTGGAAAAAGCTTCTTTATCTCCTTTGCGTTCATCGCTGTGCCTTTCTCTCGATAACAGAACGCATTTGTTTACGAACAGATTCCACTGGTAACTGAGAAACAACTGGCTCTAAGAAACCGTGGATAACAAGACGCTCTGCTTCAATACGAGAAATACCGCGACTCATTAGATAGAACATTTGCAGAGGATCAATTCGACCAACTGAAGCTGCGTGACCAGCTGTTACATCATCTTCATCAATAAGAAGAATTGGGTTTGCATCACCACGTGCACGTTCGCCTAGCATTAACACACGCTCTGTTTGCTCACCGTGAGATTTCGTCGCTGCTTTTTCGATTTTAGAAATACCATTAAAAATACCAAGAGCACGACCAGTCATAACACCATGCTTTAGAATGTATCCTTCAGAATGTTTACCGTAATGTTTAATAAGCGTTGTGAAGTTTTGTTTCTGCTGACCTGTACCAATTGTTACAAGCTTTGCATCCGCAAATGATCCGTCGCCAACTAAATACGTGGTGTTGTCAGCAACTGTATCGCCATCATTCATTTGACCAAGTGCCCATTCAATACGACCATCTCGTTCTACATGACCACGACGAACAACATATGTTGTCGTACCTGTCGCAAGGGTATCAACCCCACCGAAAGAAACGCGGGCACCAGCGCCTACATACACTTCAGCGACTACGTTTGCTACTTTGATTCCCTCTCCATATGCTGCATAGTTCTCAACATAAGTAACAGAGCTATTGTCTTCAGCAACAAGAAGTACGTGGTTAAAAAGCCCACCATTTTCTTTTGATGATGCATAAAGTGCTTGTAGCGGTACTTCAACGTGTACATTCTTTGGTACATAGATGAATACGCCACCAGTCATTAACGCTGCATTCATCGCCGTTAATTTGTTCTCATCTTGTCCAACTGCCTCAGAGAAAAGATACTTTTTAACAAGGTCCCCATTTTCAACAAATGCTGTTGCAAGATCTTTAAAGATAACACCTTTTTCACTTAATTCTGGTGCACTTGTCTGATACACCGTTGATGCATTATCCTGAACAATTAAACTGTTCCCAGTTGCTTCTTCATCAAGATATTCACGAATTTCTGCTGATAGTTCATCTACAGCAGTGACAACTTTCGATTGTCCTAAGTCTTGCGTGAAGTTAACAAAATCCCAATTATGGATTTTCGTTTTATCTGGTTTAGGCAGCTCCAATGCCTCAACTTTTTCAAGAGCCGCTACACGTAGGTCACTGACCCATTTTGGTTCATTATTTAATTCAGAGCGCTTTATAACGTCTTCCGCTCCAATTATTGGATTTGTCTCAACTGACATATAATACCATCCTTTGCTGTTTTATCGTTAAAAGCAGTTTTGTCACTGAATTACGCTTCTTGACCAGCGTCCACTCGCTCATCTTCAATTCCAAGCTCTTCTTTAATCCAGTCATATCCTTCTGCTTCAAGACGCTCAGCAAGCTCTGCTCCCCCAGATTTTACGATACGACCTTGCATCATAACGTGTACTTTATCTGGTGTAATATAGTCAAGCAAACGTTGATAGTGAGTAATAATTAAGCATCCAAAGTTTTCACCACGCATTTGGTTTACACCTTCAGATACAACTTTTAATGCATCAATATCTAAACCAGAATCAATTTCATCCAAGATCGCGATACGTGGTTCTAACATAAGCAATTGCAGGATTTCATTACGCTTTTTCTCACCGCCTGAGAAACCTTCATTTAAATAACGTTGTGCAAACGATTGATCCATATCAAGAACATCCATTTTTTCATCCATTTTACGAATGAATTTCATAAGAGATAATTCGTTGCCTTCTTCACGGTTTGCATTAATCGCTGAACGCATGAAGTCTGCATTCGTAATTCCACTAATTTCACTTGGGTATTGCATGGCTAAAAACATCCCCGCACGAGCACGCTCGTCCACTTCCATTTCAAGGACATCTTCCCCGTCCATTGTGACAGATCCGCTCGTAATTTCGTATTTAGGGTGACCCATAATAGCAGAAGCAAGTGTTGATTTACCTGTTCCGTTTGGCCCCATAATGGCGTGAATTTCTCCACCGTTTATTTCTAAATTAAAATCCTTTAAGATTTCCTTATCGTCAATAGAGACGTGTAAATTCTCAATCTTTAAGTTAGGTACAGACATGTGTATTCCCTCCATGAATTAAGCAAGCCTGCTTGTTCAAACAGACTTGCATGCTTTTTTTAATGATTATCAATCTATTCTCATTCTAATTTTATAACAAATACTCCTATACTTCAAGAAGACCGAGTTAGAAAAATCAACCTCATTTAAAACAGAGCCTTACGCAGAAGCATAAGGCTCTTTAAATTCGAGTTATGATTATGAACTTGTGTGTGACTGGATCGACTGAACAAGCTGATTACACGCATCATGCTCTTTTGTTCGCTCTCGTTCGATTTGCAAGCATTTGTCTAAGCTGCTTTCATATTCGGCGTAGCTCACACCATGTCTTTGTTGTAATCCTTTTTCCATTTCACTTGTGTAGGAAAGTCGCATGTTCGTAATTGTCTCTCATCCTCTCTTGTTTTTAAAAGGGCTTCTTTTTTTTTACCCAGTATATCTATAGTATAGCAATCAGCGTCTTCTTCCTCAAAAGAAAGAGAGCAGCAAAATCGCTACTCTCTCCTCGTATTCCCGATTCCATTTAATTCAAACGTCCCCATCTTAAAAATGCTACTGTTTGCTTCCTTATTGTACGTGATTATCAAGTTCACGGTAGGCTTCTTGAACGAGTGTCGCTCCTTGACTTAACGCTGCCCCACTGCCAAATGCCGTTGCAACAGATACGGCTTCCAGTAACTCTTCTTCACTACAGCCGTGATCGATGCATCCT
Organism: Shouchella oshimensis; assembly: GCF_002019765.1. Classification (GTDB taxonomy): domain Bacteria; phylum Bacillota; class Bacilli; order Bacillales; family Bacillaceae_D; genus Shouchella; species Shouchella oshimensis. The sequence goes on along the minus strand of NZ_KV917380.1, from coordinate 1,176,095 downwards.
TTTGTATGATAAATAATGCAATACTCATCTTGAGCATGAATACTCATTGCAAGAGCCATTAGCTGCTTATGTTTTTTTGAGATAGCCCCTTCTTTAAAACACTGTTCTGTAAAGTCATTATACTTTTCAGCAAAAATTGGCATCTTCTCTTCAAATGATCCCACGCCTTTTTTGTAAACCATCATATGATGTTCCGTTGATGTATGTCCTTGTCGGTTCACGTCATTCGCTCCTTTATTTGTTATAAAGGTAGTATGAGCGGATTCATAAAAGGCATACACATTTTATTGAAACGCTTCTGGATAAGCGGTTTCGGCTAAAATTCTTGTTGCTTCTGCGATTCTCGGCCCTGGACGATCCATGATATCTGGTGGCATCTGCTCTAATTGATCTTGTTGAATGGCTTCGATTGTACTCCAACCATCCCGCTGGCGAATGTCTTCAAGCGGATCTTCGGTATAATTGACGGATGTATAAATGAGTTCTGGGTTTCGTGCAACCACTTCTTCATCACTAATACTCGCCCACCCTTCAACGTCTGAAAACACATTTTCTAACCCAGCGATTTCAATCATCTCATGTTGAAATGTACCTACGCCTAGCGTCCAAATATCTGGAGATGGACTTATTTCAAAATAGACGGAACGCTTCTCAACATCTGCAACGGCTTCAGCGATTTCATCAAATTCTGCTTTCATTTCTGCAATTAATCGTTCTCCTTCTTCAGGAACAGCAAGCACATCAGCAATGGTTTGAATATCTTCAAAAATGTCAGCCATCGTTTGTGCCGAGTCTATGGCAAAGGCAGGCAAGCCGACATCATTCAGCTGTGCCATCTCATTCGAACCATAGTCATACCCAATAATAAGATCAGGGTCCAGTTCAAGCATCCGTTCAACATATGGATTTTCATATTCAGCAACAACTTCTATATCAGTCACTTCTTCTGGATAAACATCTGCATCCGATACACCAATCACTTTATCGCCTTGCCCTAAAGCGAAGATAATTTCCGTGTTACTAGGTAAAATAGAAATAATGGTTTCAGGAGGCTCGTCAAACGTCAGTTCCATTCCACGTGCATCTTCCACTGTATAACCTGTCTCTTCATGTTGCTGGTCATTTTCTTCGTTTGCAGCATCATTACAAGCTGTTAAGACAAAACTAAAAGCAACTGTCGTATAAAGCCATTTTTTCATTCTTTTCGTCCCCTTTTTTTTGGATAAGATTGACTCTTAAACGGTATTTCGTTTACGCCTTCTTGTTTGTTTATGTATACAGCTAAAAGAAATAAGACATTTGCTAGCAGGTGTATATAATCCATTAATATCCTTGGTACATCTCTTTCTAAACGAACAAAGTGGAGTGCCCGGACAGACTTCTTGGCTTCACTTCTTGCGATGTGAAGCGCACTTGCCGCATGAGATCCTTGTGGTAGTAAAAATTGTTGAATGTCTTCTCGAACCTCAACTTCATATTGATCATAAACATCACTTAACCACTGTAACGCTTCTTGCCCAATGGCTTGCTCGCCACGAACAGATCCATTTAAATGATAGGCATATTCAGTTAATTGCAGAAGGAGCGCTTTTTCTCTAGGGTACGAATCAACTAACCCTGCTGCTTGTCCAATTCGCACAGCTAGCGAATCGGTGCGTATTTCGAAATCAACTACACTACCTTCTTCACGCATGTACGGATAACATAAAAAACGCATATCTCTCTTTTTAGTCACTGGTTTTCCTCCTCTTCCCCCGCTAATCATACAAATAATTAGACGGCTAAAGCAATAAAAAAGAAAGCGGCTGGGACATAACGAAAAGTAGTATTTGAAAAAGACGAATAGTCTAAACTATGCTGAGTAGCACGACTACAGGAGAATCCTTCCGTTCGTTTTCATATAAAATAAACGACGAACGTTCCTATTTTCAGGAATGTTCGTCATTTTGGTCTGTCTATCTACTTTTGTCCCAGCCTCTTTACTTTATTATTCAGCAGGAATCACCGCACCGTTATATGTCTCTTCAATAAATGACTTAATGTCAGCTGATCGTAAAACCTCAACAAGGGCTTGAATCGCTTCATCGTTCTCATTTCCACTTTGAACAACAATTAAGTTTACATAAGGATTATCTTCGCCTTCAATAGCAATGGAGTCTTCTGTTGGCGAAATGTCAGCACCTAAAGCATAGTTTGAATTAATTGCCACCACTTCTGCTTCATTTGTTTGGTACGCTTGAGGCAAGAATTCTGCATCTGGACTCATATCAAACACTAGATTTTTTGGATTTTCTACAATATCTGCTTCAGTTGCATCTACAGAAACCCCTTCTTCAAGTGTGAGTAACCCGTTTTCTTTAAGCAAAGAAAGGATTCTTCCTTGATCAGCGACTGAATTACTCATCATCACCGTCGCGCCATCTGGAATGTCATTTAAGTTATCGTAGTCTTGCGAATAAAGTCCAATAGGTTCTACATGAATCGCACCAGCTTCAGCAAAATCAAAATTTTCATTTTCAGCCATTTGATCTTCTAAATATGGGCGGTGTTGAAAGTAATTCGCATCAAATTCGCCATCTGCCAACCCCATATTCGGTAAAATATAATCTTGAGCAACTTGAATATCAAGAATGATTCCTTGCTCTTCTAAAATTGGCGCTGCTTCTTCCAAAATTTCAGCGTGAGGAATATTGGATGCACTAATGCGGATCGTTGTTTCTTCTTCGTCTCCACCATTCTCTCCTGTGTTTGTATTGTCTTCATCCCCTGATCCACAAGCTACTAAAGCAAATGATACACCTGCAATCCCTACGGTTTTTAAAAATGTCTTCATTCTAAATCTCTCCTTTTGTTATCTTTTATCTAAACGATTGACTAAGAAATCGCCGATCATTTGGAATATAAATACAATCGCTAAAATGACAATCGTTGCCATAATCATGACATCCGTATTTGTCCGTTGAAACCCTTGTTGAAACGCTAAAGTACCAAGACCACCGGCACCAATAGTACCAGCCATTGCGGTATACCCAATTAAAGCTACCGTTGTTACAGTAATACCTGAAATTAATGCAGGCATGGATTCTGGCAACAACACTTTAAAAATAATATGTCCATTTGATGAACCCATTGCTTGGGATGCTTCCACAACTCCTTTATCAACTTCACGAAGCGCAATTTCTACCATTCGCGCATAGAAAGGTGCTGCACCAATGATTAGCGCTGGTAGAGCGGCACTAGGACCAAACATGGTTCCTACTACAGCACGAGTAAATGGGATAAGCAATATAATTAAGATAATAAATGGAATCGAACGGGAGATATTAACAACTGCACCGACAAAGGTATAAAAGAAGCGATTTTCCCAAGGATTTCCTTTTGCTGTTAAATAAAGAAATAAACCAAGAATAATGCCTAAAAAGAATGTGGCGACAGCCGCAATAACAGTCATATAAACCGTTTCATAGGTGGCTAGCCAGAGATTTTCCCAAACAACATTTGGAAAGAGTCGATCAAGCATGCTTCAACACCTCCACTTCCACTTGCTTACTGCGTATCCATTCTAGTGCTGCCACGATTGTTTCATGTTCTCCTGCAATTCGTAAATATAACTTACCGTAAGAGCCTTGCTGTAACTTTGATATATTTCCTTGTAATATTGAAATGTCGATCGGAAAAGAGCGAATTAGCTCCGTCACAAGTTGATCTTCTGCTGGATTACCGATAAACGTCAAGGCAAAGATTTGCTCACCTTCTGAAAGGGTAACATCGTCTAGCATAAGCTCATCCGATTGAACATGTGCAACTTGCTTAACAAATTCCTTTGTCATTGCTTCTTTTGGACGACGAAATACATCAATAACGGGTCCTTGCTCGACAATCTTTCCATCACTCATTACAGCCACTTCATGGCAAATTTTTTGAATAACGTGCATTTCATGAGTTATAAGCACAATGGTTAAATTAAGCTTCTTATTTATATCCGTTAACAAATCTAAAATGGAATCCGTTGTTTTTGGATCAAGTGCCGACGTTGCTTCATCACACAACAACACTTTTGGGTTATTGGCTAATGCCCGTGCAATGCCAACTCGTTGCTTTTGACCACCACTTAGTTGTGCTGGATAGTTATTTTCTCGTCCACGTAACCCAACAAGATCAATCAGTTCTTCAATTCGTTTTTTTCGCTCAGCCGCAGGTACTTTCGCGACTTCTAACGGGAACGAAATGTTTTCCTTCACTGTTCGTGACCACAGTAAATTAAAGTGTTGAAAGATCATACCGATCTTTTGACGTTCTTCACGTAACGCTTGTTTTCCAAGTGTTGCTAAGTTAACACCGTCTAACAGAACCTCTCCAGTAGTAGGTCTTTCTAATAAATTTAATAATCGTACGAGTGTACTTTTTCCTGCGCCACTATAGCCAATGATACCAAAGACATTTCCTTTGCTAATATGCAAATCTACTTGATCTACAGCATGCACAGTGGTTGTTTTTGTCGCATATGTTTTACTGATTCCTGTTAACGAAATCAAGTCATTCCCTCCAATTATAAAAAAACCTTCCTGTAAGATGTCAGGAAGGTTTACCTATGATCATCTCATCTTTCAAAGCTTATGGCTTTGCAGGATTTAGCACCTTCAAACATTACGTTTGCGGTTGCCGGGTTTCAACGGGCCAGTCCCTCCACCACTCTGGATAAGAATTATTCTTTTAATATAATAAGGGCATCATAGCACGATGGGTATCAGCCGTCAATCCCTTTCTCCATCGTTATAAGTCCAGTTGCTTTTTCGTATCCAGCGTATTCAATTGTTCATGTTCTGCTACCTTTTTTTGAAAAACAAGTAAAAAATAGATAGACCCAATCACATAAAGCGCTGCAGTAATACAGAAAACGATCGCATAGCCTTTGTACGCCCCGTATAATGCCACGATTCCCATTGAAACTGGTCCCATTAACGCCCAACCTAGCTGAAACACCATTTGTGTGACTGAGTTAGCCGTTCCTCTCATCTGAGGATGAATTAATCTCATAACAAGGGCTGCTTGAATTGGATTACCTGCATTCATTAGTGCTTGCCTAAAAAGAAAACCAATAATGGCGAACCAAATGACATTTGTAAATGCTGTCATGAGTAAGAACGGAATTGAACCCATTTGTAGTAAAAAAACGGCACGAACCTCTCCTACCCGGTCAACGACTTTTGGTCCAATAAGCATAGCAAAAACGGTCATAGCCTGGCCTAACGATAACACAAGACCGATTGTTGAATAGTTTAAATGGAATCGATCGTTGAAATAGAGATTCAAATACGGAATAACAAGCCCTGAGCCAAACCCTATTAGTAAGCTGGAGAAAGCAAATAAACCAATGAGTTTCCATTCTCTTTTTTTTGGTATGTACGATGACGCACTAGCTAATTTTTGTACACTGTTTATTTTTTGTGATTCTCGTACCTTAAATAAAGGGAAACATGCGACAACTGCTACTAAACAAGCACTAAATAATGTCACTTGAATCGATTGAAGCATTGTTAACGAGGTCCAAGCAAATAAACTATCTGTCATCATGCCACCAAATAAATGCCCAAAAACATTTGCTGCCATCATTAACGCAGCATGGAGAGAAAACAACTTCACTCGTTGTTTTTCCTTTGAGTGCTCTGCTAATAAAGGAATAGCAGACACTTGTAGAAAAGCGAAGAAAAATCCAGTTACACCTGCTCCTGCTACTAACACCCATTCAGCAGAACCTACTGATCGAATAAAAAAACTGACTGCTAGCATACTCGCTCCAATTAACAACATGTTCTTACGACCAAAGCGGTCACCAATAATACCAGCTGGTAACAACGCTATTGCTGTTGCCGCTGCTTGGAAAGCGATAATGGAGCCGTTTACTTGATCACCATAACCCAGTTCTCGAACAAAAAATGGGTACATGACAATAAAGATACCCATAGCTGTATTAAAGCAAAGTGACGACAGAAAAAAAGAACGAACAGTCTGATTATAAGGATGAAACAACTTTGTTATTATGTTCACAGCAACGTCCCCATTTAGCGGTTATTTCGTCTCTCTAAGTAATTATACGAAATCACCGCTAATAAGGGTAGCGTTTAATGCCAACTATCCTCAATAAACGAAGTTACTTCATTCCAACCTTCATTCTGTGCTTGAAAGATTTGCTCATTATTAAAGATATAGCCAGAATTCATATGATGTTGAAGGCCTTGACTTGTCTCAATGACTTCCCCAATCATTGCACCGTCGACATATAACTTTAGTCGACCTCCGTCATACTTTGCGACAACTTTTTGAGTGATATTTACGTTTTCCATAAATTCCTCCTTGGGCCTCTCCGCCTACCTTTATCGTATGTGCGAGAGCTAGCTCCTATCCGAGGGAAGATCAGCCAAATAAAAAAAAGCCTGTTAAACAGGCTTTTACTCTTCTTCATTAATCATGCTACTATATTCACTTGGAGACATGAGCTTGTCCAGTTCACTTGAATCTGCTGGCTCTACAACAATCATCCATGCTTTTTCGTAAGGTGACTCATTCACATACTCTGGTGAGTCATCTAAGTCTTCATTCACTTCAATGACTTTACCGCTTACTGGCGCATATAATTCTGACACAGTTTTTACTGATTCTACACTACCAAACGGTTCATTTGCTTCAATTTCATCCCCTACTTCAGGTAATTCAACAAACACAATATCACCTAGTTCTGATTGCGCAAAGTCCGTAATTCCAATTCGTACGTTTCCATCTTCCGTTTTTACCCATTCGTGTTCCTCAGAATACTTTAGCTCTTGTGGTAATTTACTCATGTCGTCCCCTCCATCGTTACGGTCTCCCCATCATCATACATGAAAATAACTGTTCCGAAAAGGAGAACTTATTTGAACGTAATCTTAAGCCCAATTTGTTTCAAATTGTTCTTCTTTAAATCCCAATGTAACTTTCGCTCCATCTGTTACAATTGGTCGCTTAATCAACATTCCGTCGGACGCCAACAATTCATATTGCTCTTGCTCTGACATATGCGCTCGCTTATTTTTCAAGTCCAGCTCACGATATTTTTTCCCACTTGTATTAAAAAATGCCTTTAGCTCTAAACCACTTTTTTGATGTAACTTTTTTAGCTCCTCAGCACTAGGGGGGTTGTCTATAATATGAATGGCTTCATATGAAACACTTTGTTCATCCAACCACTTCTTCGCATTACGGCATGTACCACATTTCGGGTATTCATAGAATGTTACGCTCATTTTTTGTCCTCCTTATGTATCCTTCGTTACTCACGGACATTTTACCATAATTGAAAAGGAAACAGCGAATCGCTGCTTCCTTCTCTGAGGAGAACACTCCTTGCGAGAGGAGCATTTATTTTTTTTTTGAGGAATTACCCTCAAAAGTGTTACTATTTTCACACTACGAATTTCTTTTCAGCAATGACTGCTTTGGCAATCTCTCGCTTCTTTCCAACGACGTTAATCGGTGTATGTCTTGTTAATTTCTTTAACATTGACAGCATCGTGCGAAGTGTATCACCCTCTTCAACGTGAACGAGTGCTTTTTTCGCATTTGCTTCAATACGATTAATGGCTTCTTGTGCAAATACTTGAGTCATTAATAATTTTTGATTTTGTGCGTCAATTGAAGACTTCTGAATGGCTTTCTCAGTACGTAAGATGACAGATTCTAGTGAGTAAATATCGTTCACAATATCAGCAACAACCGCTAGAATTTCTTGTTCCTTGTCGAGTTCAGGCCCATATTTTTGCGCACCTGTTCCAGCAATCATCAAGAAAATTTTCTTTGCCATTCCTAATAAATACTTTTCTTGTTCAAGGGGCTCATCGCCTACTTCTTGCGGCATTAACATCATTAATTCTTCTTGAAGCGCTGTAGCCTTTTCAAGAAACGGTAGCTCCCCTTTCATTGCTTTACGCAAGAGGGTACCAGGAACAAGCATACGGTTAATTTCATTTGTCCCCTCGAAAATTCGATTGATACGAGAATCACGATAAATACGCTCTACTTGATACTCAGCCATAAATCCATAACCACCATGAATTTGAACCGCTTCATCAGCGACAAAATCAAGGGTTTCAGAGCCATCAAATTTATTTAAAGAACATTCAATAGCATATTCTGCAATGGCATTTGCTACTGCACGACCATCTTTTTGTTCTTCTTCAGTAAGACTTGCAAACCGATCTTCAATCAAGCCGCCTGTTCGATAAATGGCACTCTCTGATGCGAAAATTTCGGTCGCCATTGACGCTAGCTTTTCTTGGATTAAACGAAACGATGCGATCGGTGTTTTAAATTGTTTACGCTCGGTTGCATAAGTCGCTGCAAGTTCAAGCGCTACTTTTGCACCGCCAATACATCCTACACCTAGCTTATAACGCCCAATATTTAAGATGTTAAACGCGATGATATGACCTCGACCAATTTCACCTAATACATTTTCTACAGGAACGGTTGCATCCTCTAATACTAGTGTACGTGTTGATGATCCTTTAATACCCATTTTCTTTTCTTCAGGGCCAGTCGATACGCCATCAAATTCTTTTTCAACAATAAAAGCTGTAAATTTCTCACCATCAATTTTTGCATACACTACAAACACATCTGCAAAGGCAGAGTTTGTTATCCACTGCTTCTCTCCATTTAGTACATAATGTGTTCCTTCTTCGTTTAAAACCGCTGTTGTTTTGGCGCCTAAAGCATCTGAGCCTGAGCTTGGCTCCGTTAGAGCGTAGGCAGCAAATTTTTCACCTGTTGCAAGAGCGGGTAAATATTTTTTCTTCTGCTCGTGAGAACCAAAGAACACAATCGGTAGTGTACCAATCCCTACGTGTGCACCATGGCTTAAACCAAATGCCCCTACTCGACTAAAGCGTTCGGATATAAGAGAAGAGCTAATCTTATCTAGACCAATACCACCATATTCTTCAGGAACATCCGCTCCGAGTAAGCCAAGCTCACCAGCTTTTTTAAGTAAACGTGTTGTGTGCTGGAATTCATGATTTTCAATTGCGTCAACATACGGTTTTACATCTTTCTCAATAAAATCCTCTGTAGTCCGTGCAATCATTAATTGCTCTTCTGTAAAATCTTCCGGTGCAAAATAGTGTGATGCATCAATATCTTCTAGTAAAAAGCTACCACCTTTTAATAAATTCCCTGTTGCTTCACTCATCTCTATTTCCTCCTCAAGCGTTTAAATAAGTTCAAATACCCCTGCAGCACCCATTCCGCCACCAATACACATGGTTACAACACCAAATTGTTGGCCTCTTCGCTTCATTTCGTGGGCTAACGATAAAGTTAGTTTCGTACCTGTACACCCAAGTGGATGACCAAGTGCAATCGCGCCACCATTTACATTTACTTTGTTATGGTCGAGACCAAGTGTACGGATAATGGCTAATGACTGGGAAGCAAATGCCTCATTTAGTTCAAACAAACCAATGTCCTCTAACTGTAAACCAGCTTGGCGAACGGCTTTTGGAATTGCTTCAATCGGTCCAATACCCATAACTTCTGGAGCTACACCTGCAACTGCAAAGCTTCGAAATGCAAGAAGTGGTGATAGTCCTCGTTCAAGAGCTTCTTCTTTTTCCATTAACAAAACGGCCGCAGCTCCATCACTCATCTGTGATGAGTTTCCTGCTGTAACTGTGCCTTTCAGCTGAAACGCTGGTTTTAGCTTTCCAAGTCCTTCAATGGTTGTATCTGCTCTTACACCTTCATCTAAAGCAACCATTCGATCGAGTATACTTACTTTTCCATCTTCACCCAGTACATGCTCTTCCACATGGACGGGTACTATTTCGTCGTCAAAATGCCCATTTTTCATCGCCATTGCTGCTCGCCGGTGGCTTTCCATGGCAAATGCGTCTTGGTCCGAACGACTAATATCATATTGCCGAGCAACCTCTTCGGCTGTATAGCCCATCGACATATAGTATTCAGGTGCTTCATCAATAAGTTTCGGGTTTGGCTTTACTACGTGACCACCAATTGGAATCATACTCATTGATTCAGCCCCACCAGCTACAATTACTTTACTTTGACCGAGCATAATACGCTCTGCACCGTACGCAATCGTTTGAAGACCTGATGCGCAGTAGCGATTAATGGTCACAGCAGGTACCGACTGCGGAATGCCTGCTAGCACACTTAAGTTACGCGCCATATTCATTCCTTGTTCTGCTTCAGGCATGGCACAACCAATAATGACATCTTCTATTTCATTCAGTTCTACGTTGCCAGCTCTGCGTATTGTCTCCTTTACTGCGGTAGCTCCTAAATCATCTGAACGTACATGGGCGAATGCACCTCGCTTCGCTTTTCCAACAGGCGTTCGCGCACCTGACACAATGACAGCTTCTTTCACGAACGATCCCTCCTAATTACGTAATGGCTTTCCTTTAGTAAGCATATACTGCATACGTTGCTGCGATTTCGGCTCTCCTATCAAGCTAAGAAAAGCCTCTCGTTCTAAATCAAGTAAGTATTGCTCATCCACAAGTGTTCCTTCTTTTAAGCGACCACCAGAAAGGACGAAAGCAAGCTTCTTCGCAATCTTTAAATCATGTTCTGATGCATAGCCGCCCCACTTCATCATTTCTGCCCCTAGCATTAACGTTGCGTAACCAGCTTCTCCTGTAACAGGAATTTTCTTTTTTACTGGTGCTTTATAGCCACTGTTATAAAGGGAAATCACTTTCTGCTTCGCTTCTTCATTTACAAAAAGATCATTCATCACAATGCCGTCCCGATGATTCATGAACCCGTTTTCCCTTGCTTCAGCAGCAGATGTGGATACTTTTGCTGTTGCAATCGTTTCAAAGGTTTCGCGTACAGCTTTTTGTAGTTGAGCAGGCGTTTCCCCAAAGCGCTCTATGTTTCTCAGATACAATTCTTTGTTACCGCCGCCTCCTGGGATGAGACCTACGCCAACTTCCACAAGTCCCATATAAGTTTCATGGCTTGCTTGTATACTTGCAGCTGGTAAGCTAATTTCAGCGCCTCCTCCAAGAGTCATTTGGAAAGGTGCTGTCACAACAGGTACATTGGCATAACGAATATTCGCTGTTGCTTGCTGGAACTGTTTCACGACTAAATCCAGTTCAAAGAAGTTATCATCTTGTGCTTCCATTAGCATCATCATTAAATTGGCGCCAACGCAAAAGTTCTTGCTTTCATTTCCAATTACAAGGCCTTTAAAATTCTTTTCCACTTCTACGATGGATTTATTAATCATTTGAATGACATCAAGACCAATGGAATTATTAGGAGATGTGAACTTCAATAAGGCTACATCGTCTCCAACATCAATTAAAGAAGCACCTGTATTTTTTAAAACTGTATTCGTTTTCACTAAATGATGAAGGGACAAATATTTTTCGTGCTGACGAATTGGTGTGTACTGCCCTTCATGAAGAAATTGACCATCTTCGTAAAAGCCTTCTTTGCCATTGTTATAAAGGTCTTCAACCCAACTCGGAATCGAGCGGTTTTCCTTCTTCATTTTTTCAACTGTTTGTCTAAAACCTAGGGCATCCCAAAGTTCGTACGGCCCCATACTCCAGCCAAATCCCCAGCGCATGGCTTCATCTACTGCTAGAACGTCATTGGCAATCTCATACGTTTTTTCGGCTGTGTAAAGTAATACTGGGCTAATAATTTTCCAAAGCAATTCGCCTGCTCGATCATTAGCAAAAACAACGGTTTGAATTTTTTGATTCTTAGACGTCAACGTTTTCGTTTTTTCAATTGAAGGTGCTTTTAGTTTCTTTCGCTCTTGATACTCCATTGTTTCAGGATTTAGCTCATAAATAACACCGTCTTTTTTTTGAAAGAACCCTTGCCCTGCCTTTGCACCAATCCAACCTTTAGTTGCCATTTCCTGCATAAAACCAGGAGGATCAAACATCCTCTGCTCATCCCCTGTTGCAACATCGTGAACATTTTTTGCTACATGTAAAAATGTATCTAAACCAACAACATCTAACGTCCGAAACGTCGCACTTTTAGGACGACCTATTAGCGTCCCCGTAACAGAATCTACTTCACCGACTGAATAACCACCACGAAGCATTTCATGAACCGTTACAAGTAAACCATACGTGCCAATACGATTTGCAATAAAATTCGGTGTGTCTTTGGCTTCAACTACTCCTTTTCCTAAAGACTGTTCAGCAAAGGAACGTACAAACTCTACTACTTCCTGTTTTGTTTCCTCTAGCGGGATTACTTCAAGAAGTTTTAAGTAACGTGGCGGGTTAAAGAAGTGTGTCCCAAGAAAATGCGCTTTGAAGTCCCCACTACGTTCCTCTGCCATTGCTTTAATTGAAATCCCAGATGTATTTGATGACACAATGGAACCTTCTTTTCTTACACGATCAATTTTTGCAAATAATTCTTTTTTCGCTCCTAGATTTTCAACGATGACTTCAATAATCCAATCGACTTCCTTTAAGCGATGCAAGTCATCTTCCACATTACCGGTTTCAATTAAATCAACATTCTTTTTTGAAGCAAGTGGTGCTGGCTTTTGTTTTAACAGCTTTTTAACCGCCGTATCAGCTAAGTGTTTACGGGCTCGTTTTTTCTCAGCGGTTGCAACACTCGCTGATGCCTCTCCTGCTTCCTTTTCTTTTGGAACAATATCAAGAAGTAAAACAGGAATTCCTGCATTTGTTAAATGAGCGGCGATACTTGCCCCCATAACACCTGATCCAATGACAGCTGTTTTTTTTATGTGACGTGACATCGTTCGTGTCATCCTCCTCTCATACTAAAACGAATGAATACTCATTCATTTTTTGAGCTAAAAAAAACGCTCGTGACATAAGCTTTCTTTCACTATACCGAATAATGATAGCGTTTGCAATACCATTTTTCTACAGTTTTATCTTTATTTTTTGTATAAAACAAGCTCATTACAAAATACTAACAGTGATTGTCATTTCTTAAGGAGGTACACAATGGACCAACAACAACAGCATTTTCAACAACAACCAACAGCTCAAACAAGAATGCAAGAAGCTCCAGCTGTCATTACAGGTAAAGATTTAAATTATATTAACGATATGATGGCCTGGAATTTAACAGCATCTAAAAAAGCTCATGCATTTGCACAAAGCTGCCAAGATCAAGAGATTAAGCAAGCGATTGATCAAGCTGGCCAAATGCATCAACGTCATTATGAACAATTTTTACAATTGTTGCAAAGTCAAAATCAACCACCCACTTATCAATAAGGAGGCTATTTTATGAGTCAACAGCAAAACCTTCAGAATCCAAAAATCCAAATCCCAACTACATCGGCCATGACGGATCAAGATTATATTACCGATATGCTCTCAACAGAGAAATACATCACCGTGTCTTATTCGATTGCAGAGCATGAAGCAAGTCATGAAGCTTATTATCAAACAATACATCAAGCAAATAATGAGGCTTCGCAAATGCAACGCTCTCTTTACGAGACAATGTTCCGTAAAGGACTTTATGGCTTAACACCAACGCAAGATACCCAAATCCAGCAAAGCGTTCAACAACACACAACGGATAAGGCACAGTTACCGTATCAATAATGTGATAATGGGAAATATACAAAAGCTAGGCGTACTGTTTATTCGGGTTCGCCTAGCTTTTTTTGTTACTAAACAGATCCCACCTCTTATGTTCGTGCAAAAAAACGTTGCTTCCCTAAAGCTTTAAGATAATGTTGGAGAAAGTCTTCGTTCTGATTAACCAACACACCTTCTTTTCCTACAATACCTAGTTTTCGCAAGATGGGCTCTACACTTTTTGCAACTCCTATTGGCTTATAATGGACAAATTGTTCTCTTATAAAATAGTCCATTTGACCAACTGAATACGCATCAGGGTTCTTTCCTCCTGCAACATAAATGGAATCATATAGCAACGGTGAACCAGTGAGAAAGCTCGCATCTGGAATAAACGAGACTTGATCCGTACCGTCTACTTTTGCCTGTTTTTCACTTAGATATTCTATTTGAACACCCTCACTTTTTAATCGATCCACAACACGTTTTGTCTCTGGTCCGTCGAATCCCTCTGTCAACAATACTCCTACTTTTAACCATTGAACCGATTCTGGTTGGTGTGCCATACTTAAAGCCGGAGAAGACCTTCTTTCTTTAGACTCAGTTGTCGTTGGTGGTTGAACCCCAATTTGTTTGGCAACAACTGTAGCAAGTTCTGTACTTACGCGACCGATTTGATTAATCATTTGCTTTCGAACAGATTTACTCATCACTTTTCCTAATTCAAAGCTAAATGCGTTTGCTATATGGTCTCTTTCCCAGCTGCTCATACTATTCCAAAACAATCGGGCCTGTGAATAATGATTTACGAAGCTTTTCGCTGTCTTGCGAATCTTTACTCCATTCACTTTTTCTGGATACGTTACGAAGCCACCCTTCTTTGGATTCACTTCATAAGGTGTGTTGTTCCACAATGAATTTTTATGGTAATTTACTTTCCCTTTATCGACGATATAACGCATAGCCCCATCACGTTGATTATTGTGGAAAGGACAAATAGGGCGATTAATTGGCAAGTCTTGATGATTCGTACCAACACGGTACAACTGTGTGTCGGTATAAGAGAACAGCCTCGTTTGTAAAAGCGGATCATCTGTAAAATCAATCCCTGGAACAATATTTCCTGGATGCAAGGCCACTTGTTCTGTTTCAGCGAATACATTTTCCACATTACGATTCAAACGCATTTCACCAATGATGCGCACGGCTACCTCTTCTTCGGGCCACAGTTTTGTTGAATCCAAAATGTCAAAGTCAAAAGAAAACTCATCCTTCTCCTCTATCACTTGAATACCTAGTTCCCAAACGGCTTCTCCACCTGCTTCAATGATATTCCACAAGTCCCGCCGATGAAAATCAGGATCAATGCCACTTAATTTTTGCGATTCATCCCAAACCAGAGAGTGAATACCTGCTTTTGGCTTCCAATGGAATTTCACAAAATGTGCTTTTCCCGCCTCGTTCACAAGACGAAAGGTATGTACCCCAAACCCTTCCATTGTTCGAAAACTGCGTGGAATGGTTCGATCGCTCATAATCCACATCATCATGTGAGCAGATTCTTCGTTATTTGCGATAAAATCCCAAAAATTATCATGTGCAGTGGATGCTTGTGGAATTTCATTATTCGGCTCTGGTTTGACCGCATGGATTAAGTCTGGGAATTTAACGCCATCTTGAATAAAAAAAACAGGAATATTATTGCCAACTAAGTCGAAATTTCCTTCTTCCGTGTAAAATTTCAATGCAAAACCACGCACATCTCGCACGGTTTCTGCAGCTCCTTTTGAACCAGCCACTTCAGAAAACCGAAGAAAAACAGGCGTTTCTAAGCTAGGGTCTTGCAAGAAATGAGCTTTTGTCAGTGCTTTTTGGGATTCATACACACGAAACGTACCATATGCGCCGTAGCCCCTTGCATGAACAACCCTCTCCGGTATTCGTTCGCGATCAAAATGAGATAACTTTTCCCGCATCATAAAGTCTTCAAGTAAACTAGGTCCCCGCTCACCTGCTTTCAATGTATTCTCATCATTTGCAATGCTAATGCCCTGGTTTGTTGTTAATGGTTTATTGTAATTATTTCGAGAAAACTGTTCGACTTGCTCTGCTTTACGATTTGGTCTTTTCGGCTTCCGTTCCACCTGCAACACCTCCACTGACTATCGTATTCATCTTGTATTTCATATATGTTTATTGAAAAACTCAACACAAAAACACACTTTCGCTCATTTAATTCGAAAGTGTGTTTTTCCATAAATGAAATTGATGAACATAGGTGGTATAAGCAAAACTGTCGAATTCTTCTCCACATTCGTGCATAATCCATGGGTGTGGTTGGTGTGCAATGCCTACTTCATAACCATTGTGCTCAAAAAGCACACTTTGGCTAACATCGTAAAAATGCCAGCCATCGAACTGCTCTTGCCATGGCAGGTCATATTGAGTTGCCATCATCACTCCATCAATAACTGCTGCGCTTTGAAATGCATAATCAGCCTCAATAAATGATAAATAACCATACGTATCACGTTTTTCTAAGATTTTGCCTGCTTTCTGTTCACTTTCCCACCAGACGCTATTTTCCGGTAATTCTTTCGCGCCAATCACGCCAAACATTCCTAAATTCGGGTGGTTTTCAAACAGAAACAGTAAATCATGAAGAAACATCCGATTAATAATCATTGTATCTTGGTGAAGATACACTTTGTACTTTGCATTCGACTGTTGAAGGGCCTCATTATAGCCACTGGTCATGCTTTTCGCATTCCGAATGGCAATTTTTTCAACTGTATAGCCTCTAGGTAAATACAACATGTCAATGTGGCTAACAGAACGCTGGTAAAGCACTTCATCATTGACGCACGTTATAAAGCAAATCTTCTTTTTATTCGTCATAGTAGGCCACTCTCCTAACTACCCTATCTGGAGCAGTATATTCAAGATGGCCTGAGGCGTGCCTATGATTTTATTATCCTATTTCCTTTAAACGTTGAAGTGCATTTTTTAATTTCGTTAAGCCCTCATCAATCTGTTCTTTCGTGATCGTAAGCGGAGGAATCATTCGAAGAACCTCGCCTTCATTTCCACAAAAATAAAACAACACACCTTCTTCAAGAGCGAGATCAAGAATCTGAGCTGCTAGCTCGCCATCTTTTCTCCCTGTCTCAGGATGAACAATTTCAATACCAAACATCATACCGAGATGGCGAATTGAACCTATGCAAGGAAATGCCTGTTGAAGTTTAGTCAGTTCCTCGGCAGCGTAACTTCCTACTTCTTTTACATTCGAAAGCACGTTTTCTTCTTTAATAATCTGAAGTGTTGCTCGAGCGGCGGCACAGGCTATTGGATTACCGCCAAATGTCGTTGCATGGCTTCCTAATGGCCACTGTTGCATCAGTGTGTGGTTCGCTACAGTTGCACTAAGAGGTAACCCCGAAGCAATTCCTTTTGCCACTGCCATTATATCAGGAATAACATCAAAGGATTGTGCTGCGAACCATTCACCAGTGCGTCCGAATCCCGTTTGAACCTCATCGAAAATAAGTAAAATTCCATACTTCGTGCAAATCTCACGAATATGCTGAAGCCACTTAGCTGGTGGCACAATGTAGCCGCCTTCACCAAGCACTGGCTCAATGATAAAACAAGCCACTTCTTCTGGTAACGTATAGTGAGCAAACATCGTCTCACAAGCCTTTTCCAGTTTTGCGATTGCTTCGTCTACACTTTCTCCTGGCTGATAATAAGGAAGTTGATAGACTTGATTCTGAGCAGGTTGGTAGGCTCTATATTTTGCTTTTGATGTACTAACACTCATTGCGCCAAGGGTCCGTCCATGAAAGCACCCCGTAAACGAGACTACATTTGGACGTTTTGTCACATGGCGTGCAAGTTTTAAAGCACCTTCAATGGCCTCAGTACCACTATTTCCAAAGAAAAAGCAGTCCAAGTCACCTGGCATGACGTCAGCTAATTCATTGGCCAGTTTTAGAATAGATTCATATTGAATAACACCAATAGGGCCATGAGTGAATGAATCTGCTTCTTTTTTTATTGCTTCAACAACTTTTGGATGACGATGACCAACATTCGTCACGGCTATACCAGATGTGAAGTCTAAATACGTTTTCCCATCAACACCATAGTAATAGCACCCTTCTTCTTTCACAACAGGCAGGTTCGGATGGTCTTTTGCCATACTTGGTGCAAGACGATATGGAATGGTTTCTTGTAGCTCGTTCCAACTTTGTGACATTCTAGATGACTCCTTTTAGAAAATAATAACGTGGGCAATCAACACAACAACAGGAATTGCAATGACCGTTCGTTGAATAAAAATAACAAATAGTTGCCAGAATGAAATCGGAATACTAGAACGCATAAGCATAACACCAATTTCAGACATATAGACGAGTTGAATTAACGATACTGCTCCAATAACAAAACGAGTAAGCTCACTCTCAATCCCTGCACCTAAAATAGCTGGCAGGAACATGTCTGCAAACCCAACGAGTAACGCAGGTGCCGCTTGTGCAGCTTCAGGTATATTCATCCATTCTAATACAGGTACAAGAGGATAGGACAAATACGTAAAGATCGGTGTAAACTCAGCAATGACAAGGGCAATGGTCCCAATTGCCATAACAAGCGGTAACATGCCAAACCAAATATCAAGGGCATTAAACGCTCCTTTTTTTAACACAGAAGTCGTTTTAGGGGCATGTGCCGCTTTCTCAACACCTCTTCGAAATGCTTGACTCCACAATGACCCTCTAGCAGCCGTTTCGTTAATGGCTCCAGACTCGTCTCCAGCATACGTATGATGCATCTTTGATAACGGTGGAATACGTGGACAAATAAAGGCTGCAATAAACACACCAACAAGCACGGTTAAATAAAATGGAACAAAGCGTTCACTTAAATCTAAAATTTGTGCAATGATTAAACTAAATCCGATTGATGTAATGGTAAAGTTCGTGACAATAATAGCTGATTCACGTTTTGTATAATAGCCATTCTCATATTGATTAATCGTAATCAAAATGCTCATCATGTTATTTCCCATCCAAGATGCCAACGAATCTACGGAAGCTCGTCCCGGTAAGTTAAACAACGGTCTCATTATTTTTTTTGCAAGTGTACCCAACCACTCCATTAAACCATATTCAAGCAATAGGGGCATTAATAAACCCATTACTACTGACCACACCGCAAGCACCGGAAGCAAATCAGTGAAAATCGTTCCACCTGTTGCAGGACTATAGATAATAGCAAAGCCAGATTGGGTCATGACCATAAGGGCAAAGAGTGCACCGAGCACACGTATCATCGTCCAAGGAAGACTTGTGTAGAATAACGCTTTTAAAGCTGGTCGATCCATAATAAGAGCAGGCTTTACTACCCAAGCAAGTAACGTGAGTACACCAGATAATAGAATAATAGCTAGTAAAAACATCGGTAACATTGCTGAAAGAGAACGTTCAATCGTTCCAGCTGCAAAACCAATAAGTACAGTCCAAGTATCGTTTATTTTAAAGGGAACAAGAAACAAAAGTGCTCCTAATAGAGAGGGTATAAGAAAAGTAAAAATAGACTTTTTTGATGGTGTTTTTTCAGAATAAGTGTTTGTATCTTGTTGTTGTTCGTTTAATTGCTCCATGATGTTCTCCTTCTAATGCATAATAAAACTAATTTATTTATAATTATACATATAGGAGGGCTTGTTGACTAGCTTTATTTTTTCTCCCCAAACGTTTGTACATGAGAGCATTGTTTGTTTCTCTATTAGTATTTGGTACACATCTGGCATCTCCAGCTGTTGCCAGAACGTAAAATCATAACGAGAATGGAAGTAACCTAACAACAGTGCTAGTATATTCCCATGTGTAGAGATGACAATGGATTCAGAGTCATTCCCTTGATCTAGAATTCTCCAAAGTCCATTAACAGCCCTTCTTCTTGCGGTTTTATTGGACTCTCCTCCTAAGTGAGCAAACGTTTCATCCTCCCAAACTGCTTTGATTGCTGAATCAAAATGAGGCATAGACGTTGCCGCCAGCACCCTCTCCTTAAATGCATCTTCGGTCTTAATGGGTAGCTTTTTTCGCCTCGCTGCCTCCTCTATTGTCTGTATAGCGCGCTTATAAGGGCTCGAGATAAACCGATCAACGTGCACAGTATCTAAAAAATCGGCCACACGCTTTGCATCCTCAAAACCGTTCTCTGAGAGCGGACGTCCCCACTCATCTGGCGTGTAAGGAGAATGAGCGTGCCGTACGAGATATATAGTATGCATGGAAGATGAACTCCTTTTTTAAAAATACTCTGACTAAAGAGGGTATAAAAAAACTCGAAGCAATATAGTGCTACTTCGAGTTCTTGTCCCAATATGGAGACGGTGGGAATTGAACCCACGTCCAGAGATAACGACACTTACGCTTCTACGAGCGTAGTCTTTGTATTAGCATTTCGCTAACACATCGGCCCAAAGACAGGCTTCCGTGTAGCTAGCCTGATTAATCTCTTCCAACTCCCTCAGGCGGAGGGAGTAAGGCGTATCCCACTATAAGTGAGTCTCAACCACTCCACATGGGCGATGGAGAGGAGAGACCGCTTAGCTTATGCAGCTAAAGCGAAGTTATTGTTTTCTTTGCCAGTTATAGGCTAATGCGTTTTAACGAGGCCGCACCTCGACTCGCAACGTAAGCTCGACCTATCCCTGTCGAATCCAGAACGTCCCCGTATAAAAAAATATACAAGGCTTAACGCCTAGATTTATTATTATACTAAATCTGTGTTAAAAAGCAAGTGAAGCGAATTAGCCCTTCATTCGCTCTCTTATCGCTCGATCCATTTCTCGCTTAGCATCTTTTTGCTTCAAGGTTTCTCGTTTGTCGTAATTCTTTTTCCCTTTTGCTAATCCAATTAATACTTTGGCAAACCCGTTTTTAATATACACTTTTAACGGGACAACTGAATATCCTTGTTGCTGCGTCTCACCGATGAGCTTATCAATTTGCTTTTTATGCAACAACAATTTTCTCGCTCTAGTTGGCTCATGATTATACCGGTTTCCCTGTTCATATTCACTAATGTGTGCGTTATGCAAATAAGCTTCACCGTTTTTTATCCGAGCGAATGAATCCTTTAAATTCATTCTTCCTGCGCGAATCGATTTAATTTCTGTACCGGTAAGAACGATTCCTGCTTCATAGGTTTCTTCAATAAAATAATCATGACGGGCTTTTTTATTTTGTGCCATCACTTTACTTTCTGTTTCAGCCACACATACACCTACTTCCTCACATGTAACGGATGATTATCTTCTCCCAAATCGCTGACGCTTCTTCTTCTTTGTTAAAAACCCATCAACAGCCATAAAGTGGGACCCATTGACAACAAATAAAAGTAGTACAGCAAACAATAATAGATCGAATTCAAAACCTCCAATAAAGCCTTGATCGAACTTCACCATATAGACGGCACCAATCATCACAATCATAAGAATAGCACTCATCAAGCGTGTCAGCAAACCTAAAACAAGTGCAAGACCTGCAATGATCTCAACTAAAGCTACCACAACTGCCATTATATCAGGTGATGGAATTGATATGCTCTCAAAAAACGCTACTGTCCCTTCAATACCACCATTAAATTTATCTAAGCCGTGGGCGATAAAGATCACCCCTACAACAAGTCTTACGAATGCAATACCAACTTCTGTTTTCATCATTTTTGTTCCTCCTTCACCTTATTAGTGTAAAGAGGAACAAAATAAGACTCAAGCAGGCACCTTTAGGAAACCGACGGATGTCTTCAGCCAAAAGGGCTACAAAATCGTCATTATGAACGCTTTTTTCTGCGGCCTTTTTTACGCTTTACACTCGGTGCATTTTCGTAAAACGGCTTCTTTTTGCGCTTCCCGCTTTTCGGTTGTCCATCTTTTTTAGGGTCACCTGTTAAACGTGGACGATCTTTTTTCTGCTGTTTATTGACACGTTTACCACCATCAATGACTTTTGGACGATCTTTGCCTCTTTGAGGTTTTCTTTTCTTCATCCCGACAATTTCAAAATCAACAGACGCTTCCTCAGTATTAACGGACACCACTCGAATCTCGAGCTCGTCCCCAATACGAAAGACATTCCCACTTCGTTCTCCGATCATGGCATAATGTTTTTGATCGTACCGGTAATAATCATCGGTTAAATAGCTTACATGCACGAGACCTTCAACTGTATTTTCCAACTCAACAAATAAGCCAAAGTTGGTAACACCACTAATCATGCCCGTATAGACTTCCCCAATTTTATCTTCCATATATTGTGCTTTTTTCACATTATCTGTGTCACGTTCAGCATCAACTGCACGTCGTTCCATATCCGATGCATGTGCTGTTAAGCCTGGTAACTTTTCTTGCCAGTGACCAGTCGTTTTCGCATCTGTTTTCCCTTGAATGAGATACGTTCGAATTAATCGGTGGACAAGTAAATCTGGGTACCGTCGAATAGGTGATGTGAAATGTGTATAAAATTCTGCAGATAAGCCAAAGTGACCGACTGAATGTACATCATATTTTGCTTGCTTCATGGAACGTAGCATGATTCGGCTAATGATGGTTTCCTCAGGCTCACCTTGAATTTCTTTTAATAACGATTGCAGTGCCCTTGGATGAATAGTGTTCGCTGTCCCTCTAACAACGTAACCAAAGCCTGTAATGAACTCAAGAAATGAATTTAATTTCTCTGCATCTGGATCTTCGTGGATTCTATATACAAAAGGTAGCTTCATCCAATGGAAGTGTTCTGCTACTGTTTCATTTGCTGCTAACATAAATTCTTCAATCAACTTCTCTGCAACGGATCGTTCCCGTAACACAACATCTTCAGGGGTACCTTCACTGTTGACTAATACTTTTGCTTCTTTAAAGTCAAAGTCAATGGCACCACGACCAAAACGCTTGTCTCTTAAAACTTGTGCAAGTTTTTCCATTTCTTCAAACATCGGTACGAGTGTGCTGTATCGTTCTCGCAATGATTCGTCTTTGTTTACTAAGATGTCATTAACATCGCTATACGTCATTCGTTCCGTTGTATTGATCACACTTTGGAAAATGTCATGCTTCACAACACCACCATTTTGATCAATCTCCATTTCACAAGACAACGTTAAACGGTCCACTTGTGGATTTAAACTACAAATACCATTGGACAATCGGTGCGGAATCATTGGAATGACACGATCAACTAAGTAAACACTCGTCGCTCGTTCAGACGCCTCTTTATCTATCGGGCTACCTTCTTTCACATAGTGAGAAACATCAGCAATATGCACACCAAGAAGATAATGTCCATTTGGTAACTTTTTCACTTGAACCGCATCATCTAAGTCTTTCGCGTCGGCTCCATCAATAGTTACAATTTGCTCGTTACGTAAATCTCGACGTCCCTTTAAATCGTTTGGATCAATGGCATCTGGCACGTTTTCTGCTTGTTCCAATGTGTCGTCTGAAAAACTTTGTGGGATGCTGTATTTATAAATAATCGACAGAATGTCCATACCAGGATCATTTTTATGACCGAGAACTTCTTTAATTTCAACTTCTCCACCGAAGCGTCCTTCTGGATACTGAGTAATCGTTGCAATGACCTTATGACCATCAACTGCACCCTTTTCCTTGCCTTTTATAACAAGAAAGTCAGCGCTAATTCGCTTATCGTCTGCTACAACGAGGGCATACGATTTAAACTCTTTGTATTCCCCGACAATTTCTGTCACTTTGCGCTCGATAATTCGGATAACCTTTCCTTCTGCTCTTGAACCGTTTGCACGTTCATCAATTCGCACAAACACAATATCACCGTTCATAGCGCCAGACAGTGATCCTTGAGGTACATAGACATCTTCATCACCATCATCTGGAATAATGAAAGCAAACCCTTTCGAATGACCTTGCACACGGCCACGAATTAAATTTAGTTTTTCTGGAATTCCATAGCGATTCGTTCGAGTACGAATCACTTCCCCTTCTCCTTCAAGCTCATTCAGCAATGTAATTAACTCTTTAAATGCGTCACTTGATGTTATTTGAAACCGTTCCTCTAGCTCTTCTACAGAAACAGGTTTTGTTGCTTCTTCTTTAAAGTACTGTATTAGTTCTTTTTTATTTATTTGGTCAGACATTGTTTCACTCCTTTTCGTTCTAGTATTAGTTTGACCATTCTAATTCATTTAAAAACGACAGAATATCTTGGTGAAGTGTTTCTTTTTCATCACCTAATGTGATGACATGAGTAGACTCTTCATACCATTTTAATTCTTTGTCGTCTGTTTCAATTTCTTCGTAAATCATGTTTGCACTTTCAATATCGATCATCTCATCGTGCCTTGCTTGTACAATAAAAGCTGGAGAATAAATGAGATCTAACTCTTTTCGTACGTCGTCCATCAATCCACGTAATTGATACAACGTATTCATGGACGTCTCCTTTAGGGCAAGAAGGTCTTTATCGATTTCTTCTTCCGGCTTTTTCTCTAATTGTTTATATTCTTTGGCGTATTTTAGAAACCCTTCTTTAATCGCTTCTTCTGTTCTTGGTCGAACAGGTGCGCACATCGAAACAATTCCTTTTACAGGTTTAGAGTAACCCAGTTTTAATGTAAATACGCCACCTAAGGATAGCCCGCAAACCGCAATTTCGTCGTAGCCTTCAGTTTGGAGATGCTCATATGCGGCTTCAACATCCTCCCACCAATCTGCTGGACTATATTGGACAAGCTCTTCAGGAGGAACGCCGTGGCCTCGGTAGAGTGGCGCATGGCACGTATAGCCTTCATTTTGCAAAAAACGGCCAAGCATCCGCACATCAGCCGTCGTACCTGTAAAGCCATGCAACAGCAAAACAGCTCGCTTTCCTCCTTTAAAAGTAAATGGTTTCGGTGCAACAATCTTCATGTTGTTTTCTTCCTCTCTTGACTACTTTCCAATAGAAAGTCTTTAATTTGATTAATGACTTCTTCTGCTTCATAACCGTGAAAGATCATATGTCTTGACCGCTTCATGGCAATTAATTCTTTCTCATCCGACTCTATAATATCATAAAGGTGGTAGGCTGATTTCATCGGAACAAGCCCATCCATTTCTCCTTGAATAATTAACGTAGGTACACGAATTTTACTCGCATAAGGCTTTGTTTTTTGCACAAGTTGTAAAAATTGGGCTAAAGCAGCAAAAGGAGTTTCTCTAAACTTTTTCTCGTAAAGATCGATGAGCTGGTCCTCTTCTTGATTTCCTGTAAAGTGATAGCGTACTGCCGCAATCATATCTTTTAAAAACTGTTTCGGGTTAAAATAGTAGGCTGCAGCATTTAACAGAACTAATTTTTTCACTGAGTACCGTGCAGCAATGTAGGTCGCAAGCATTCCCCCCATAGAAAAACCAATGACATAAACGTCAGTACAGCGCTTCTGTAATTCTTCAAAGGCTACTTCTACCGTGTAAACCCATTCTTCATAAGTTGCACCTTTAAGAGCACTTAATTCTTTGCCGTGACCTGGAAGCACAGGGCTGTAAACAAGCCATCCATCTAACTTTTGTAACTCCTGACAAATCGGCTCTACTTCCCAAGGGTCACCAGTGAAACCATGAATACATAAACAGCCAATCAAATCCATCGCCTCTTTCATTAAGATGACATTATCGTAGCTAAGCGTTCAAAGGATTTTCGTTTTTCTTGATAATTATAGATATTCGTTAGCACAAGAAATTAATCCGTTTGTGTCAGTTCCGCCATTTGCTCTAATTTAGATTGAACCGTTTCTTTCGATCCAATAATCATACGCGAACGGTTTTGCTGAATGGTTTCTTTTTCTCGAACGGTCAAAGCCCTTTCCAAGTTAACTGGAATTCGACTGTCGATCCCCTTCTCCGTTTGCAACAACCACAAATCTTGTTGCTCTGCAAGGAGCTGGGCATGCTCATTATCCTCGCCACAAATGACAAAGACCGCTGTTAAAGCATTCTCGTTGTCTTTCGCTACACGTCGATATGCTCGATGCGCTTCTTTTACGCGATTAGGCTGAATGAAATAACCATGAACAAACCCTAGATGCTTCTCTCCAGCAATTTGTGCGCTTCTTTCCCCTAATCCCAATATATAAAGAGAAGGACTTGTAAGAGGTAACGGCGATGCTGTCATACCTCGATAATTCCGATTTGTCGTCCACTCAATCACTTCATCTACTTTATCCCAAAAGCGATGTATTTCACTCTCTTTTCCATTCGCAAGTGCCTCTCGAATCCGCTCATTCCCGCCTGGAGAGCGCCCCATTCCCCCATCAATTCGATTAGGAAACATCACTTCGAGTTGATTAAATAAACTCGCCACTTTGTAGGAGCTATATTGAGGCAGTAACACACCACCCGATCCTATTCGAATGTGTGACGTTCGTGCAGCAGCTGCTGCCATCCATATTTCTGGAGAGCTTGAGACCATCCCCTTTGTACCATGATGCTCTGCAAACCAGTAACGTTCATAACCTAATGCCTCCGCCAGCTCTACTAGATTAATCGTTTGACTTGCCGTTTTTTCCGCTGTAGTTCCAATTGATAAAGGGACTTGATCTAAAATACTAAGCCGCACGTAACGATCACCTCTTCATGCCCAGTTTTCCTCTTTTTGCCCTTTTTCAAACACAAAAAACGTCTGGAATGAATCATGTCCAGACGTTTCGTACTACTTATAGGAAATACGCATTTGCTGCTGTTAATATGAAAAACAATACAGCTAGCACAATAGTCGCTCGATGCAAAACCGCCTCAAGACCCCGCGCTTTCTGTTTTCCGAGTAACTGCTCTGCTCCACCAGATATTGCGCCGGCTAAACCAGAACTACGACCTGGTTGTAATAAAACGACCGTTACAAGTAAAACAGATACAATAATTAACGCAATCATTAAAAACAGTTGCATCCCTACACCTCCGTAAACACATTCAGTGTTTCTATCTTAACATAGTGGATAGGTGTAGACAAGGGGTCATTTTTTCAATAGCTTATGCTTCATAGACCACTGTTGTACTGTTTGCTGTTCCTCTTTAAAGCGACATTGTACACTTGATACAATCGTTGCATAAGGCGCTTCATCGACCTTTACCTGTTTAAGTGCGCCTTCAAAAATCACCTGTCCTGCTTCAGTTCTCACATACGTTACGGTCAACTGAAGGTCGTACGCAGTTGGCGGCAAAACAAGAAAGAGTGTTGCTTTTTTTGCTTGTTTTGTAAACGATGCCGATTTAGAATGCTCCCAAAGTGCAATGCGGAGAGTGGTCTCATCCAAAGCGATTACTTCACCAACACTTATCATCGCTTTATAAGGAAAACCTTCATCATCTACTGTCACAAAGTACATCGCCAGTTCTTTTTTTTGATCAAAATCTTGCCCATTCAAGAACGCTTGCACCTGTTTAGGTAAAGATTTATTCACCATTCAAGCCCTCCCAGCGTTTGTTCCATTGATGATCAATTCCAAATTGATCAAGAGCACGGTAAACAAGATGGTCAATGATGTCATCAATGGACTTCGGTTGGTTGTAAAAAGCAGGCATTGGTGGAAAAATGGTTACACCCATCCTTGAAAGTTCTGTCATATTTTCTAAGTGGATCGTATTGAATGGTGTTTCTCTCGTCATTAATAGTAACGGTTTTCGTTCCTTTAACATCACATCTGCTGCTCTAGCAACAAGATTGTCTGCTAGTCCTACTCGTATAGCTGCCAACGTTTTCATAGAACAAGGTACAATCATCATTCCATCCATTCGCTTAGAGCCACTCGATATCGCCGCTGCTTGATCTTCACTACTATAGGTATAATCAGCTAACGCTTTCACATCCTGAACACTATAGGATGTCTCTTGAGAAATAGTCACTGCTGCCCATTTGGACAGAACGAGATGCGTTTCGATTTTTAATTCTTTTAATGTCTCAAGTAATCTAATTGCAATTGGTGCCCCTGTCGCCCCTGTTACGCCAATAATTAATTTCATTTTTCTTCTCCTATATGGTTCAGCTTCTTCTCTTTATTATAACGTGAGCTAGAAGGAAGAAAAAGCGAGACACATTACGAACGAAATCAATTTTTACTCCTATATCCTATGAATGAGAGTAATTCCAATGATTGTGAGGATTCCACCATTCAAGTGTGTGACTACTTTTGCAGACGCAAAAAAACCTCTTAACTCCATTTAGGGAGCCAAGAGGTTCATAAGAACAAAACTCTTACTTGCTTAAGTTATAGAAAGACTTAAGACCATTGTACTGTGCTAAATCAGCAAGCTCGTCTTCGATGCGAAGAAGTTGATTGTACTTCGCAACACGGTCTGTACGTGAAGGTGCACCTGTTTTGATTTGACCTGCGTTTGTTGCAACAGCAATGTCCGCAATTGTCGCATCTTCTGTTTCACCAGAACGGTGAGAGATAACAGCAGTGTAACCAGCACGTTTCGCCATTTCAATCGCATCAAATGTTTCTGTAAGTGTACCAATTTGGTTTACTTTGATAAGAATTGAGTTACTAATTCCTTTTTCAATTCCTTCAGCAAGCTTCTTCGTGTTTGTTACAAACAAGTCATCTCCGACAAGTTGTACTTTATCACCAAGGCGCTCTGTAAGAAGTTTGTGGCCATCCCAATCGTTTTCATCTAAGCCATCTTCAATCGAGATGATTGGGTATTTTTCACAAAGCTCAGCGTAGAAATCAACCATTTCTGCTGAAGAAAGAACTTTTCCTTCACCAGATAAGTGGTATTTGCCATCTTCTTTGTTGAACAACTCAGAAGAAGCAACGTCCATTGCCAATTGTACTTGCTCTCCAGGCTTGTAACCTGCTTTTTCAATAGCTTCAATAATTGTTGATAAAGCTTCTTCGTTTGAAGAAAGGTTTGGTGCAAATCCGCCTTCGTCACCTACAGCAGTGTTGTAGCCTTTAGACTTAAGAACAGATTTTAGGTTATGGAAAATCTCTGCGCCCATACGTAATGCTTCTTTAAAGCTTTCAGCACCTACTGGCATAACCATAAATTCTTGAATATCAACGTTGTTATCAGCGTGCTCACCACCGTTAATAATGTTCATCATTGGTACCGGAAGTTGTTTCGCATTGAATCCGCCAAGGTAAACATATAGTGGAAGGTCAAGTGCTTCAGCCGCAGCATGCGCACAAGCCATAGATACGCCAAGAATTGCGTTTGCGCCTAGATTACCTTTGTTTTCTGTTCCATCAAGCTCAATCATCAAGCGATCAATGCCAATTTGGTCAAGAACGTTTTCACCAATTAATTCTGGTGCAATGGTTTCGTTTACGTTTGCTACAGCTTTCTCTACACCTTTGCCCATGTAACGCTCGCCACCGTCACGTAATTCAACAGCTTCGTATTCCCCAGTTGATGCGCCACTTGGAACTAGCGCGCGTCCCATAACGCCTGATTCAAGATGTACTTCTACTTCTACTGTTGGGTTACCGCGAGAATCTAGTACTTCGCGTGCATAAATATCAGAGATAATTGTCATGTTAAAAGTCACTCCTATTAATAATAGTTT
The DNA here is from genome assembly GCF_002019765.1 of Shouchella oshimensis. Taxonomy (GTDB): domain Bacteria; phylum Bacillota; class Bacilli; order Bacillales; family Bacillaceae_D; genus Shouchella; species Shouchella oshimensis. The sequence goes on along the minus strand of NZ_KV917380.1, from coordinate 1,146,889 downwards.
ATTTTCTTAGTGTTGTTCCTGTCATTTCTTTTGGCTTTGTAGCCCCTAGTAAATCAAGAACCGTTGGTGCAAGATCAGCTAAAATCCCATCTTCTCGTAACGTTGCATGCTTATCCGTCACGATAACCGGAACTTTGTTTGTTGTATGAGCTGTCATTGGATTGCCTTCAAGCGTAATCACTTCATCAGCATTACCGTGATCAGCAGTAATGATAGCTTTTCCGCCTTTTTGATGAAGGGCTTCAACGACTCGTCCTAAACACTCATCAACCGCTTCAATTGCCTTTACCGTTGGCTCTAATTTACCAGAGTGACCGACCATATCAGGATTAGCAAAGTTTAAGATAATCACGTCATGCTTGTCCGCTTCAATATCTGCTACCAATGCTTTCGTTACTTCGTACGCACTCATTTCTGGTTTTAAATCGTACGTGGCAACTTTAGGAGAATCAATAAGGATTCGCTCTTCTCCCTCAAACGGCTGTTCTCTTCCTCCACTAAAGAAGAACGTAACATGTGGGTACTTTTCTGTCTCCGCAATACGGAGCTGCTTATATTGTTGCTGGGCCAACACTTCCCCTAAGGTATTGTCTAAGTTTGTCGGCTTGAATGCAACATACCCGTCCACTGTTTCACTAAATTTCGTTAAACAAACAAAATGCAATTGATGTGGATGTTCTGATCCACGATCAAATCCTCGGAAATCTTCGTTCGTGAACACTTGTGATAATTGAATTGCACGGTCAGGACGGAAATTACAGAAAATAACAGCATCGTTGTCCTTCACAGTTGCAACAGGTGAACCATCTTCGTTCGTAATGACAGAAGGAATAACAAACTCATCATGAATATCATTTTTATAGCTGTCTTCAACTACTTCAATTCCTGATTTGTATGTTGGACCTTCTCCATATACCATTGCTCGGTACGATTTTTCCACTCGATCCCAACGTTTATCTCGATCCATTGCATAGTAACGTCCGTGCACAGACGCCAACTGGCCAGTACCAAGTTCGTCAAGTTTTGCTTGTAACCCTTGTAAATACACTTCGGCTGATGTCGGGCCTACGTCTCTTCCATCAAGAAAGCCGTGTACATAGACTCGTTTCACACCTTTTTGTTTTGCTAGGTCAAGTACTGCATAAATGTGCTCAATATGACTGTGAATTCCACCATCAGATAGTAACCCATAAATGTGTAACGCAGAATCCTTTTCATTTACATGATCCATTGCCTGTTGAAATGTCTCATTTTCAAAGAACTCTCCTGTGCGAATCGACAAGTTTACCCGCGTTAGACTTTGATAAACGACTCGTCCTGCACCAATGTTTAGGTGACCCACTTCCGAATTACCCATCTGACCTTCGGGTAAACCAACGTATTCTCCATCTGCACGTAATGTAGCATGAGGGTATTCGCTCCAATAGCGGTCAAAGTTAGGTTTGTTTGCATGCGCAACGGCATTGCCTTTTGCCTCATCTCGTAGACCAAAGCCATCGAGAATAATTAGCGCAACTGGCTGTTTACTCATTTTGCAGCACCAGCTAATTCTTTAAATGAATCTGCTTCAAGACTTGCTCCACCAACAAGGGCACCATCAATATCGCTTTGCGCCATATAGTCTTTAATGTTTGCTGGTTTTACACTTCCACCGTACTGAATTCGAACCGCATCAGCAGCTTCTGGAGAAAACGCCTCTGCCACAACTTTTCGTACAAATGCACATGCTGCATTTGCATCTTTTTCCGTTGCAGACTTGCCAGTGCCAATCGCCCAAATAGGCTCATAAGCGATAACAGTCTGCTTCACTTGCTCTTCGCTTAATCCCGCAAGACCTTTTTCAACTTGCTCTTTAACGACAGCTTCCATTTTTCCAGATTCGCGCTCTTCATCCGTTTCCCCACAGCACATAATTGGTACTAAATTGTGAGCGAATGCAGCGTGAACTTTTTTATTAACCGTTTCATCCGTTTCCGCAAACATCTCGCGACGCTCTGAATGACCGATAATGACATAAGAAACATTTAAATCTTGAAGAGCAACAGGGCTAATTTCGCCAGTAAATGCGCCATTCTCTTCAAAGTGCATCGTTTGTGCACCAATTCGTAAGTCTGTTCCTTTTGCAGCATCAACGAGACGCTCTAAGAAAAGTGCAGGTGCACAAACAACAGTATCCACACCTGATTGACTTGGGATATCGTTTTTAACTGCTTCTGCGAAAGATGTTGCTTCGCTTAATGTTTTGTTCATTTTCCAGTTACCTGCAATAATAGGCTTACGCATACGTTCTTTCACCTCTTCTTTAAATTACTTATCTGTTAAAGCAATAACGCCTGGAAGGTCTTTTCCTTCCATAAACTCTAGGCTTGCACCTCCGCCAGTAGAAATATGGCTCATTTTTTCAGCTAAACCAAATTTCTCAACTGCAGCAGCAGAGTCTCCACCACCAATAACAGAATAAGTGCCTTCTGCTTCAGCTAAAGCATGTGCAATGGCTTTTGTTCCATTTGCGAATGAATCAAGCTCAAATACTCCCATTGGCCCGTTCCAAATCACAAGCTTTGATTCTTTTAACACATTTGCATATGTGTTGGCTGTTTTTGATCCAATATCGAGTGCTTCCCAGTCTGCTGGAATCTCAGAAATCGCTACTTCTTTCTTGTTTGCATCATCTGAGAAATCATCGGCAACGATAACATCTTCTGGCATGTAGAAGTGAACACCTTTGTCTTTTGCTTTCTGCATAAATTGCTTCGCTAAGTCAATTTTGTCTTCTTCTAATAGTGATTTCCCGACTTCGTGACCTTGTGCTTTTACAAAGGTATAAGCAAGTCCGCCACCAATAATTAGGTTGTCAACTTTATCTAATAAGTGATCAATTACACCAATTTTGTCTTTCACTTTTGCTCCACCAATAACAGCTGTAAAAGGACGCTCTGGTGTTTCAAGGGCTTTCCCTAAAACATCAAGCTCTTTCTCCACTAAAAACCCAGCAGCTGATGGTAAGTATTGTGCAATGCCTTCAGTAGAAGCATGCGCGCGATGAGCCGCACCAAATGCATCATTTACATAAAGGTCTGCTAGACTTGCAAATGCTTTCGCTAGTTCTGCATCATTCTTCTCTTCGCCTGGATAAAAACGGACATTTTCAAGCACTGTAATATCGCCATCGTTCATCGATGCCACCGCATGCTCTACTTCTGAGCCGTAAGCTTCTTTCACTGCTTTTACGTCTTGTCCTAATAAATCACCTAAGCGTTTTGCCACTGGCGCTAAACGTAATTCTTCAACCACTTCACCTTTAGGACGACCGAGGTGACTCGCAAGAAGAACTTTTGCCCCTTGCTCTTTTAAGTATTGAATCGTTGGAATAGCCGCTTTAATTCTTGTTTCATCTGTAATGGCTCCGTCTTTCATTGGTACGTTGAAATCAACGCGACAAAAAACGACTTTTCCCTGTAATTCATAATCATGAAGGGTTTTTTTATTCATGGGATAAACCTCCTAGTAAATCTTACAGACAGCGCAAAGGAGGGAGGCAACGAGCCTTCCTCCTCTCACTTGTCTATTTTAAACTTAAAGCCCTTTGCTTGCAATGTAGTCTACTAAGTCAACGACACGGTTAGAGTAACCAGACTCGTTATCGTACCAAGAAATGACTTTAACCATGTTCCCTTCCATTACCATTGTTGATAATGCATCAATAGTAGAAGAATGTGGGTTACCATTATAGTCTTGAGACACAAGTGGATCTTCTGAATAAGCAAGGATTCCTTTAAGATCACCTTCAGCAGCTTCTTTAAGCGCTGCGTTTACTTCTTCAGCTGTTACTTCTGTATCAAGTTCAGCAACAAGATCAACTAAAGATACGTTTGGTGTAGGAACACGCATAGCCGCACCATTTAATTTCCCTTTAAGTTCAGGAAGAACAAGCGCTACTGCTTTTGCTGCACCAGTAGAAGTTGGAATAATGTTCTCAGCTGCTGCACGAGCACGACGGTAGTCTTTGTGTGGCAAGTCTAAGATTTGCTGATCATTTGTATAAGAGTGAACCGTGTTCATTAAACCACGGCGAATACCGAACTTATCATTCAACACTTTTGCGAATGGAGATAGACAGTTTGTTGTACAAGATGCATTTGAAATAACGTGGTGGTTCGCTGCATCGTACTTATCTTCGTTTACACCCATTACAACAGTAATGTCTTCATCAGAAGCTGGTGCAGAAATAATTACTTTTTTCGCTCCTGCTTCAATGTGTTTAGCAGCATCTGCACGCTTTGTAAAGAAGCCAGTTGATTCAACTACAACCTCTACACCACGCTCGCCCCAACCGATTTCAGCAGGGTTACGCTCAGCAGATACATAAATTTCTTTTCCGTCAACAACTAGCGTGTTGTCTTTTGCTTCTACCTGCACGTCAAGAACACCATGTACAGTGTCATATTTAAGTAGGTGTGCAAGCATGTTTGCATCTGTTAAATCGTTAATTGCTACAACCTCTACATTCGGGTTGTTTAAAGCTGCGCGAAATACGTTACGTCCAATACGTCCAAAACCATTAATACCAATTTTAGTTGCCATTATTTATTTCCTCCTAGTCATTTATGAAAAAGGGAGTCCCTTTTTTTCAAGCTTTGTGTTGCAAAAGTTCCCTAGCAGCTGCTTCATCAGTAACAAGAACATCACTCGGTCGATGCTTCATAAAGGCATGTATCGCATTCGCCTTTGACTTGCCACCAGCAACGGATATGACATGCTTCCCTTCTAACTCGTTCAGCTGAAGACCTATTGTTCGCTGTTTGTAGATGATTTTGCCAGCAGCATCAAAGTAGTAACCAAAAGCTTCTGCTACCGCTTCTTCCCGCTCAAGCGTTTCAATAAACAAGTCTTTTGAATGACGCCTTGTAGCCATTCGTTGCGCATCCCCAATACCGTGAATAACAACCGCTGAAGATTTTATCACTTCTAGAATATCCTTTACGGTTGGTTCTAATACAAGAGAGTGGTATGCATCTTCACTGAGCTGATCCGGAACATGTAACAAACGATAGGCTGCGCCAGTTCGTCTGGCAAATTCAGCACTAATGGTATTTGCCTGTATTTCCACTTTCTCACCAAGCCCACCTCTAGCAGGAACAAAGATTGTAGAAGCAAGGGTTTCATTTCGCTCTGCCATGTTTGCTACCGCAGCGAGAGTCGTCCCGCCCATAACAGCAAGTACATCGTTTGCGTTTGCAATAGCTTGTATTTCTTTCATACAGGCTCTACCAAGCTCTTGTTTCACCCATTCTTCTTCATCACTGTTACCGGCTACAACAATGACATTCGCTACGCCAAGATGAGCAGATAACCGATCTCCTAACTGACTTAAACCGAGTAATTCAGAAACGACTTCCTCTAATTCAAGAAAAACCGCTTCTCCGTGAGTTGTTAGCGTCATACCAGCTGTGCTAAGGTCAATCAGCCCTTGATCTTTCAAGAAGGTAACCTCACCTCGTACAATTCGCTCTGACAGCTGCATGTTCGTCGCTAATCCACGTCTTCCGATCGGCTGCATTAACCGAATGGATTGCAAGAAACGATATCGTTTTAACATCGTTTGCATGAGATCAGGTACTAAATGTTGCTGTAATTTTAATAACGAACGAATGAAATCACCTCCAAAACCGGGACTCATTTAGTCCACCTGTGACATATTATGTCCCGACAAGGGTAAAAAAATATCACTTACGCTGTTATTTTAACAAGGAAGTGATAATTAAACAAGTTAAAGTACTTATTTTTCTTTTTCTATTTGATTAAAACGGTCTACCAGTTCATCTGCATTTAGCTGACCAAAGCCTAGTTCATGGCTTTGGTAATAGACTACCGGAATCATTAGTTGAAATTTCTCCAATAACGTATCATCTGAATAAATATCAATCTTATTTATGGAAAGCCTCTTTTCCCTAGCAAAAGCGCTTACCTCTTTATAGCCTTTCTCGCATAGAGGACAATTCTCTTTTGTGTAAAACGTTACTATCATTAGCCAATCCTTTCGTGATCGTCATATCGCTTTCGTTTAACAGATGATAAGATACCAAGTTCATCACGATATTTTGCTATTACTCTTCTTGAAAGCGAAATTCCTTCATTGTTTTTTAACAACTCCACAATTTGTTGATCAGATAAAGGTTTCTCTTTGTTCTCTGATTCAATCATTTGTTTGAGCAATGCTTTCACAGATGCATTTGATATTCCGTCATTTACCGCAGAAGCACGTGCCGTAAATAATGATTTTAATTCAAGTAAGCCACGCGGAGTCTGTGCATATTTATTAGCTGTTGCTCGACTTACAGTTGATTCATGAATATCAAGCTCAGTGGCGATCATTTGTAAAGTCATTGGTTGAAGCTGCCCTTTCTTTGATAAAAAATAAGGCGCTTGAATAAAACTAATGACTTCAGCTACTTGCAGTATTGTTTTTTCTCGTTGTTTTAAACTCGTTAACAACCATTCAATCTGTTGTTCCTTCTCGATGCAATAACGACGTGTCTGCTGATCAAGCTGGAGAAGCTCTTTGTATTCGTTATTTATTCCAACAGTAGGAACAATTGTTGAACTAGCAGAGACAAGGATTTCACCATTGAATAGCGTAAAATGAACGTCAGGTTCAATATAGGCGGTTGGGTTCGTATAAAACGATGCACCTGGCCGAGGTTGAAGCGTGCGAATCACATCATAAATTTCTTGAATGTCAAGCATTGTAACACCATATGTTTTCGCTAGTTGTTTCCATTTTCTTGCTGCTACTTTCTCTAAGTCATTCAGTATAACGGCTCTTGTGACTGGATGATCTAGGTGCTGCCTTATTACTTGAAGGTACAGGCATTCTGCTAATGAAAAGGCTCCTACTCCTGCAGGCTCTAACGATTGTAGAATTTGAACCACTTCTTGCAAATCTTCTTCTGAACATCCTAACCAGTTACAATAAAAAACAGTCGATTCTGGTAAATAGCCATCTTCGTTCAAGCTTTCAATTAAAAAAGCAAGTCGCTTCGTTTGTGACGGTGTAAGAGACAAATCAACAAGTTGTTGGTTAACATATTCTTTTAACGTACCGTTTGCATTCGGTGTATTTTCTAATGCTTGGTGCTTTTCATCACTCGTCTTACTGCTTAATTTAGGATGATTATCTTTTTGATACGTATTCTTCAACTCTAATAGTGGATTTTCTAATGCTAATTCCTCTAGATAAGAGCGAACATCTAACGTTGAATATTGTAATAAATGTATGGCTTGACGCAGTTCATGTGTCATGACTAAATTTAATGTTTGTTTTTGAAAAAGACCTAGCTCCATATCGGATCTCCTCCTATACTGATCATATCACAAATTCCGTCTTCTTTTATTGTAAACGCTTACTTTTTGACCTTCTTTTTTCTTTAGGTTTATAACAGCGTAGATTAGGCTATGATGAAAGCAGACTCATACTTTGTTTCCACGGCTCTTTACATACGTCAAACAATTAATTTGACCTTAATTGACCATTAGGTTAGAATGGACTTAGAGTAGTGAAGTACTACTATACTATGACGAAAACGAGGAGGAATCACACGTGAACTTAATTCCTACTGTAATTGAACAAACAAACCGCGGTGAACGAGCATACGATATTTATTCTCGCCTTTTGAAAGACAGAATTATTATGCTTGGGAGCGCTATTGATGACAACGTAGCAAATTCAATTGTGGCACAATTACTCTTCCTACAAGCGGAAGACCCTGAGAAAGATATTTCGATTTACATTAACTCTCCTGGTGGCTCCATTACTGCGGGAATGGCGATTTATGATACGATGCAGTTTATAAAACCTGACGTATCTACAATCTGTACAGGAATGGCAGCATCTATGGGTGCATTCCTTCTAACGGCAGGTGCAAAAGGAAAGCGAATGGCTCTACCTAATAGTGAAGTGATGATTCACCAACCACTAGGCGGTATGCAAGGTCAAGCTTCCGATATGGAAATCCATGCTAGAAGAATTATTGAAATGCGCCAGAAGCTTAATGAAATCATGGCTGAGCGCACTGGTCAACCGTACGAGCAAATTGCAAAAGATACTGATCGTGATAACTTTATGACGGCAGATCAAGCAAAAGAATACGGTTTGATTGATAAGGTATTCGAAACGAACAAAAAATAATGACAAAAACCTCAATTATTGCTAAGCAATAATTGAGGTTTTTTATGGCTTAAAGAATTGAATGCTTAGCGGTATCACATAGTATTCACCGTAATAACTCTTCACCGCAGCAACGATGGTAAATATAATTCCCAATAACCATACAATTGGTAAAATGATAAAGCCAATTACTACGAATATAAGAATGCTACCGATAAGGGAATAGATCGTGTACGAAAGAAAGAAGTTAAAATATTGTTTACCGTGAAAGTCAACAAAATCAGATTCTCTTTTTAACAAAAGCCATATAAGCAGTGGTGCAAGAATCGGTGCAAAAAAACTCAAGACATAAAGCAATGTAACTGCAACTCTTCCATCTGGCTCTTTCTCTTCTCGATAATCAATGATATCATTATCACGCATAGGCTCAACCCCTTTTGATTGTATACGATCAACTACTTTCTTCGGTTTCAAAAAGAACATAGTCTCTAAACTATGTTCAATCATTACTCCTTGTCTTGAACGTACCCAACAAGAGCATCTAGCGCTTCGTCTTCATCATGCCCCTCCGTTATGATGGTAATAACGGTTCCTTTTCCAAGAGCAAGGCTCATTAACCCCATAATGCTTTTTGCATTTACTTTAGAATGATCTTTTACAATATAGACATCTGCTGCAAAACGATTTGCCTCTTGTACAAACAGTGCCGCAGGACGTGCTTGCAAGCCCGTTTTCAACTCGATTGTTACTTCTTTTTGCGCCATAATCCTTCTCCTTTATACTTTATAGTTACCATTATTTCTGATTATACGTACCGTTTCTAAGCTTGTCTGCAAATTCGTCAATTTTTCTTAAACGATGATTCACTCCAGATTTGCTTACTTTACCACCTTCAACCATTTCCCCAAGTTCCTTTAACGTTACATCTTGGTGGGTCACTCGTAGCTTAGCCATTTCTTGTAGTTTTGGAGGAAGCTGTTCCAAGCCAATTTCTTTTTCAATGAAGCGAATATTTTCGACCTGGCGAAGGGCAGCACCAACCGTTTTATTTAAGTTTGCTGTTTCGCAATTAACGAGTCGATTTACCGAGTTTCTCATATCTTTTAAAATGCGCACGTCTTCAAAATAAAGCAAGGCTTGATGTGCTCCAATGATGTTAAGGAATTCTGTAATTTTCTCGCTTTCCTTTAGATACGTAATAAACCCTTTTTTCCTCTCAAGTGTTTTAGCTGACAAGGAAAATTCGTTCATTAATTCACATACTGCTTGATTATGCTCCTCATAGAGAGAAAATATTTCAAGATGGTAAGAAGAGGTCTCTGGATGGTTAATGGACCCCCCTGCCAAAAACGCCCCTCTTAAATAGGCTCGTTTACAGCACGCATTTTTCACAATAGAAGCAGAGATTGTACGTATAAATTCAAATGGTTCTTTTAGAATGTGTAAATCCCCTAAAAGCTCTCGCGCTTCTTTTGTAATGCGTACAAGGTAAACATTGTTTTTCTTTAGCCTCATTTTTTTTCTGACAAGCAACTCAATGTGTATATGAGGGTATAATCGTTTAATTAATGTATACATCCTTCTTGCAATTGCTGCATTTTCCGTTGTAACATCTAGGCTGACCTGCTGATTTGCTAACGATAATGAACCATTCATGCGAATCAACGCAGAAAGTTCAGCTCTAGCACAACAGGACTTCACGTCAAGCTGTGTTAACTCCTTTTTGGCGCTTGCTGCAAAAGACACGCCGACCACCCTTTCTAACTGAACGGATCCAACATGCGTTCTTACTCTTTATTTCTCTAAATCCAATAAACTTAATAATGCTTCAGACACTCTTTTTGCATCGTGCCTAAGCTTATAATCTGATTCTACCACAAACTGATCTTTTATAATCGAAACACCTAATTCTTTTAACTTTTGTTCGTCAATAACAACCTGCTCAGCTTTTTCAATGCGGTAACGGGAAAGAGCTGTTTCTGTCAACTGTTGATGATTGACTAACACATGCTGCACAATTTGGCTTTGGCAATGGGTAAGAATAGCTTGAACATGATCTGAGACTGCATAATGATCCGTTTCACCAGCTTGAGTCATAACGTTACAAATATAAGCTCTTTTTGCATTTGAAGTCATAATAGCTTCAACAATTCCTGGTACTAATAAATTCGGCAAAATACTCGTATAAAGAGAACCAGGACCTAAAACAATCAAGTCTGCTGTTTTTAGTGCATGTAACGTTTCTGCTAATGGAGAGATTTCCTCTGGTGTTAAATAAACACGCTTAATTTTCTTTTCAGCAAGGGGAATTTTTGATTCACCACTTACATGAGTACCGTCTTCCATTTCAGCATGTAAAATAATACTCTTATTCGCTGCAGGTAAAACATTTCCTCGAACGTTTAATACCCGACTTAATGTGGCAATCCCCTTCTGAAAGTCACCAGTTATAGAGGTCATGCCTGCCAATAATAAGTTTCCAAGTGAGTGACCATTTAATCCGTCACCACTCGCAAATCGATGTTGAAATAACTCTTCCACTAATGGCTCTACTTCAGCTAGCGCCACTAGAACATTTCGAACATCTCCTGGAGGAGGAATATCTAATTCTTTTCTTAGTATGCCAGAGCTACCACCGTCATCGGCAACCGTTACTATGGCTGTAATATCCACAGGGTATGTCTTTAATCCTTTTAAGATGACAGATAGCCCTGTTCCGCCGCCAATTACGACAACTTTTTTTCTCATAAGGAGTTAGCCTTCCTCTTATCGATGTCACGATGGGATGCATATACATTATAGTGTGGGTTGTAATGGTCTGCTAAATATTCAGCAAGTGTTACGGAACGATGTTGACCCCCTGTACACCCTATGCCTATAACGACTTGACTTTTCCCTTCTCGTTTATAGTGTGGAAGCGTAAAATCAAACAAATCCGTTAATTTATCTAAAAATTGCTTCGTTTCTTTCCACTTTAATACGTAAGATGAAACTTCGGATTGAAGACCGGTTTTTGGCCGTAGTTCATCTAAATAGTGCGGATTAGGTAAAAAGCGAACATCAAACACAACATCTGCATCAATTGGAATCCCATACTTGAACCCAAACGAGACAAAATGAATCGTAAATGACTCACTGACATTAGATGAAAAGCGCTCCATAATTTTTGAACGTAGCTGAACAGGCTTTAATTCAGTTGTATCAATAATTTGCTGTGCTCTTCCCTTCATTTCTTCAAGAAGTTCACGCTCTTTCTTTATTCCTTCTAATGGTAATCCACTCTTAGCTAATGGGTGCGTCCGCCTTGTCTCTTTATAACGCTGCACGAGCTTAGCATCTTTGGCATCTAAGTACAAAATTTGAATGTGAATCCGTTCTGCCGGTTCCTCACGAAGTGAATCTATTGCTTGAAAAAATTCATCAAAAAATGATTGTCCTCTTAAGTCCATCACTAAAGCCACTTTTGTTACTTTATCAACGCCGCCTTCAATTAGATCAATGAACTTAGGCAACAGTGCTGGAGGAAGGTTGTCAACGCAATAATAGCCTAAATCTTCAAAGCTTTGCACAGCTACCGTTTTCCCTGCACCAGACATTCCAGTTATAACGACAACCTCTACATCTGCACTTTTCAACGTCGAGCCCTCCTTACGTAGAAGCCGAACTTCTTCTTTCTTTTAATAAATTATGGGATGTATCATAATAAAACGTGCTATATAAAATTCCCTCACCGTGAAAGACATGATCGAATATAAGCCGATCCCCTTCAGCCATTGGCAAGGTTTGATATGCTTGATTAGGTTGCCACTGCAACTTTCCTTCAGGAGAATGTTTAAACAGTTGACCTGAAGCTTCAACAGCTTTAAAGGTAAACATCATCCACTCATTCTGAATGCTATCGTCTTCATTTACAATCACCATTGTTGTAACGGCTTGAAGTTCTGGCTGCATCACAAGAAGACCTGTTTCTTCTTTCAATTCTCTAATCGCTGCTTCTTGAATCGTCTCTGTTGGTTCCATTTTCCCACCTGGAGCGACCCACCAGCCTTTACTTGGCTTTTGCAACAAAAGGCATTGTTCTTTAGAAGTTAAAATACAATTGGTTATCCGTTGCAACTTCATCACCCCACGTTCCTAATTCTATAGTATACAGTTAAATGAGAAAAGCGACAATGATTCTCCCTTCTTTGAAAAGACAAAAAAAGAGCACGGATTCCATCCGCGCTCATCAAGAAAACTCTATAATAAAAAAGGGGGTCAATTACAATTCTTATTTTAGCACCCCTCTGTTTCAAATAGGTTACAGATACTTTAAAAGAAAATATCTTTATTCTGAAATGACTTTTTTCTGGTCATCTAAATGCTCAAGGTAGTGTTGAACATTTTGCGCGGCTATAGACCCATCACCTGTAGCTGTTACAATTTGTCGAAGTGATTTTTCTCGAACGTCCCCAGCAGCGAATACGCCAGGAATCTTTGTTTCCATTTCCTCATTCGTTTCAATATAGCCTTCTTCGTTCGTAATAGAAAGATTTTTAACACTTTCGTTAAGTGGCAACATCCCAATATAGACAAACACTCCATCTGCACTCATAGTAGATGTCTCTCCTGTTTCTGTATCTTCAAGGGTAACGCCACCGACTTTTCCGTCTTTCTCATTAATCTCGGTTACGACTTTATTCCAAACAAATTCCACTTTATCGTTGGCAAATGCTCGATCTTGCAATATCTTCTGAGCACGAAGCTGATCACGACGATGCACAATCGTTACTTTTGATGCAAAGCGCGTCAAGTAAACAGCTTCTTCCACTGCAGAATCTCCACCACCAACAACAATTAGCTCTCGCTCTTTAAAAAATGCCCCATCACAAACTGCACAATACGAGACGCCACGACCGCCTAATTCTTGCTCTCCTGGAATACCTAGCTTCTTGTATTCTGCCCCTGTTGACACGATAACCGCACGGGCTCTATATTCTTTTGAACCAGCAATGATTTTCTTCGTATCGCCTTCATCAATGATTTCTTTTATATCTCCATACCCATATTCTGCACCGAATTTCTTGGCATGCTCAAACATTTTATTTGATAAATCAGGTCCAAGAATGTGGTCAAATCCTGGATAGTTCTCTACTTCCTCTGTATTGGCCATCTGACCACCTGGCATGCCTCTTTCCAGCATTAAGGTTTTTAAATTCGCTCGTGATGTATAAACAGCAGCTGTCATTCCTGCTGGACCTGCACCTGCTATAATGACATCATAAATTGTTTCAGTTGACATATTTAACACTCCTTACGCGCCAGTCATCTCTCTTATCCATGCGCCTCATCTAAAGAAGACCCACTCTTCTTGTAGTCTTTTCTATTTCGAATATCTTATCCGTTTCATTCTTATCCTAGCGGAGTCTCTGGCTGATTGTCTACTAACATGCTCAAGCCTGCCTCACGTTCCATCATTGAGAAGAAAACAGAGTCGCTTTCGCCACGTTCCATTTTCGTCATACAAGTTTCCGCTTTTTTATCACCGTTACTAATCGCTTCTTTCATCAAGTCAATTGCTGACTCAACATTTCCAACATGATAGTCTGCTACAGCAAAACAGTGAAAAAGCGAATGCTCTTTTAGCAGTGTATGATCTTTTTTGCGTACAGCTACTTCCTCATACGCACCAATGTGGCAAAGAACATGTAAAAGACGAATTTTAGAATCATGGTGAATTGGTTGGATCTTTTTTAAGATCTCTCCAAATTGGTTTGCCTTAGTTGTATAGCCTAGTTGATAATGAAATACGGCTATATTACAAAGTGCCAGTAAATTACCCTGATCGGATTCCAAAATCTCTTCACATTTATCGAAAGCCAATTGTTCTTGTCCCGTCCGAAAAAAGGCCTCTGCTAAATGGTTTTGAGCTGCCCAATTTTCAGGCTGTATATCAAGAACCTTTTTAAGCAGTGGAATAGCCTCTCTTACATTTCCTTCAGTTAAGAGGATCCATGCATTCTCATGGTTATTTAATGACTCTTCTTCCTTCTCTTCTTCATCAAGAGGATCCTCTTCAAATAGCTCAGCTAATTCTTTTGCATCGTCAACAAATGCTCCTTCTGGTTCCAATGCTAAATAACGGGTAACATGCTTTTCCGCTTGAAAGAAATGGCCAAGAAACACTTCATTGTTCGCAATAAAGAAATGACATACCGGATGCTCATCGTTGTTCGTCTCTATAATTTGATGAAGCAACTCATTGGAACGCTCATATTCACCAAGCTCTGTTAATACTGCAGCTAATTGTATTTTAAAAATCGGTTCTGTTTCCGTTAGTTTCACAGCTCGTTCAAATAGCTTCGCTGCACGGGATAAACGCTTATCTTGAAATGCAGCCAATCCTTTATGAAAGAAATAATCGCCACTTCGATAAAAAGGGATGACGACATTTGAATGAATTTTATTACTTGATTGCTTTTTACGCATCATCCGTTGTTACCTCCAAGCAAATCTAATCTATGCTCAAGTATTTATTATAGCTTATTCCAGCTCTCGTTCCGACTACATTTTTGCTAAAAAAAAGAAAAAAGTCAACGGATCGTTGACTTTTTTCGGAATTCTAGACTTTATGACGCTGCTCTAGCGTTTTCATAATAGCTGCTAATGGGATCTTTTTTTCTTCTAATAGGACAAGGAGGTGATAGAATAGATCAGCGACTTCCCAATGCATCTCTGTTTGATCGTCATTCTTCGCTGCAATAATAACCTCACTAGCCTCTTCACCAACCTTTTTAAGGATTTTATCAATCCCTTCTGTAAAGAGGTACGTTGTGTAAGCACCTTCTGGCATATGTTCTTTCCGATTAGCAATTGTTTTTTCAAGTGATTTAAGTATGGCAAATGGGTCACGATCATTTCTATCGCTTTCACCGTCGCCTTGAAAGCAACTTACTGCTCCGGTATGGCAAGCAGGACCTTCGGGATGAACGAGAAGCAAAATAGCATCTTGATCACAATCATAACGGATGTCAATCACTTTCTGCTTATTCCCTGACGTTGCGCCTTTATTCCAAAGTTCATTTCTAGAACGACTATAAAACCACGATTCTTTCGTTTTAATCGTTAAGTCGAGTGCTTCTTGGTTCATGTACGCTAACGTCAACACTTCCTTTGTTTGGGCATCTTGGACAATGGCTGGTACAAGGCCATTTTCGTTAAATTGAACGTTCGTCATCGTACATGCACTCCTTTTTCTTTTAATACCCTTTTCACGGCACGAATCGTTGTTTCTTTATAATGAAAAATCGATGCTGCCAGAGCCGCATCCACAGCTGCTTCTTGAAAGACATCAACAAAATGAATCGCTTCTCCTGCACCTCCTGAAGCAATAATAGGTACATTTACACAATTAGTTAACTTTTTCAAAAGAGCTACATCAAAGCCCGATTTCTCACCATCTTTATCCATACTTGTGACAAGCAGTTCTCCTGCTCCTAATTGAACCGCTTCCTTAGCCCAAGCTTCAGCTGTCCAATCAGTCTCTTTACGACCACCATGCGTATAGACTTTCCAAGTATCGGTTATAGAGTCATACTTAGCATCAATGGCAACAACAATACATTGTGAACCAAAGAAACGAGCTGCTTCTTCAATAAATTCGGGTCTTATGAGTGCTGCTGTATTTAACGAAACTTTATCCGCACCCGCTTGTAAAATGTTCCGAATGTTTTCGTTTGTATTAATACCCCCACCAACTGTAAATGGGATAGAAATAGACGCAGCTACTTGTTCCACAACATCTAACATCGTTTTTCTACCTTCATGAGATGCCGAAATATCTAAGAAAACAAGTTCGTCAGCACCTTGCTCATCATAATAGCGAGCAAGCTCTACTGGATCGCCAGCATCTCGTAGTGAGAGAAATTGTGTTCCTTTTACGACTCTTCCTTCTTTCACATCTAAACATGGGATAATACGTTTAGTTAGCATTCGTTTCCTCGCCTACTTTCACTGCTTCTTCCAAGGAAAAACGATTGGCATAAAGTGCCTTACCAACAATGACTCCGGAAATCGTCGTGTGACGAATGGATTCTAAATCTTGAAGCTGACTCACGCCACCTGAAGCAATGATTTGCGCTCTGTCCCCAGCTACGTTCGCCAGTTTTTCGCAAGCGGCAATATTTGGTCCTTCAAGCATACCATCCTTTGAAATGTCCGTATAAACAATTGTTTTTACACCTGAATCAAGTAGGGTTCCAGCTAACACTTCTGCTTGAACACTTGATGTTTCAACCCAACCCTCTGTTGCTACTAATCCATCTCGTGCATCTAAGCCAATTACGATTGCCTCACCATACTTTTTTACCATCTCTTTCGTAAACGCCAAGTTATTGACCGCTACACTTCCTAAAATCACTCGTTTTACACCAAGATTTAAATAGTAAGCAATGTCTTCCTCTGTACGAATGCCACCACCAACTTGTACTGGAATCGTCAATTTGGCTGCAATTTCTGCTATAAGTTGATTGTTAACAGGCTTTTTCTTTTTTGCTCCATCTAAATCAACAATGTGAACCCATTTGGCACCCGAATCTTGAAAGGATTGCGCAGTTTGTAGCGGTGAATGACTATACACCGTGTTTTTTTCATAATCGCCTTGCTCTAAGCGAACACACTGTCCATTTAAAATATCGATTGCTGGATAAATCGTCATCCCCATTCATTCCACTCCCTTTTCTGCCAGTTCACAAAATCGTTTTAACAATGCCGTACCTACTTGTCCACTCTTTTCAGGATGAAATTGCATTCCGAAAACGAGGTCTTTCTCAACGATTGCAGGCACATCACACCCATAGTCTGCTTTTGCAGCCATTAGCTCATCAGGCGCTTCTACAACGTAGGAATGAACGAAATAGACATAGCCCTCTTCAATGCCTCCTGTGCTTGCTTTTTCATTTAAAAAAGCAAGTCGATTCCAGCCCATATGAGGAATTTTTAATGATGAATGTGCATGGTGTTGTTTTTCAGAAAAATGGATCACATTTCCTTTTAAATAAGCGAGTCCTTCCGTTTCTCCATATTCTGTGCTTCTTTCAAATAAGAGCTGCATGCCTAAGCAAATGCCTAATAGTGGTTTTAGCTGATATACATGCTGGTCGAGAAACGTGCGTAAACCGGTTCCCTCTAAATTTTTCATAGCATCAGGAAAGGCCCCTACTCCTGGCAAAATAAATGCATCGCATTCTATTAATTCATCTGGCTTACCGCTAATAAGATAGGGAAATTGTAGTCGTTCTAACGCTTTCGAAACAGAATGAAGGTTGCCCATGCCATAATCAATAATACCAATCATTAGAGCATCCCCTTCGTCGACATAAGCCCTCTCTGATTTGGATCAATACTTGCGGCTTCACGAAGGGCTCTGGCACATGCTTTAAAAATGGCTTCAATAATATGGTGGGTATTGTGTCCATAGTGAACAACAATGTGTACGTTCATTCTAGCTTCTAAAGCGAGCTTCCAAAAAAATTCTCGAACTAATTCTGTATCAAACGTTCCCACAGTTTCACTCGGAAGCTCCACACGATATTCTAAGTGAGGGCGATTGCTTAAATCGACTACAACTTGAGCAAGAGCGTCATCCATTGGGACAATCGCCGATCCATAACGTCGTATTCCCTCTTTTGAACCAAGTGCACGTTTAAACGCTTCCCCTAAACAGATCGCTATGTCTTCAGTTGTATGGTGGGCATCGACTTCTATATCCCCCTCAGCTTGGACAGTTAGATCAAATTGTCCATGCTTTGCAAATAAATGCAGCATGTGTTCGAGAAAAGGAACACCTGTGTTTAACTCAATTTGTCCTTCACCATCTAATTGGACGCTTAATTGAATATCTGTTTCTCCGGTCTTTCGCTTAATAGAAGCCTCTCGACTCATTTCGTCTCCTCCTTTAATCGAACTTCGATCGCTCTTGCATGGGCTTCTAGCCCTTCCATTCGAGCTAACGTCATAATCGCTTGAGCATCTCCTTGAAACGCTGCTTTACTGTATGAAATAACGCTTGTTTTTTTGATGAAATCATCTACTGACAATGGACTTGAAAAACGAGCTGTCCCATTTGTAGGCAAGACGTGACTCGGTCCTGCCATATAATCACCAACAACCTCTGCACTGTAGGGGCCGATAAATATAGCACCTGCATGCTTTATTTTCCCTACCATCTCCATCGGGTCTTCTGTCATAATTTCAACATGTTCACATGCCAATTCATTGACTACATCAATGGCTTGATTAGCAGAAGAACAGATGAAAACCTGCCCATAGTCCGAAATTGCTTGCCTTGCAATCTCAGAATTAGGTAGTTCATTAAGCTGGTTTATTACTTCATCTCGAACCGCTTCAGCTAATGAATTGGACGTCGTTACAAGTATAGCCGATGCCATTTCGTCGTGTTCAGCTTGCGACAGTAAGTCAGCTGCAATGTATGATGGGTTTGCACCTTCATCCGCTAACACACAAATTTCACTAGGACCAGCGATCATATCAATATCAACTTCTCCAAACACTGCTCGTTTTGCTAACGCCACATATTGGTTTCCAGGGCCAGTAATTTTGTCGACTTTGGCAATAGATTCTGTACCAAAAGCAAAAGCAGCAATCGCTTGAGCACCACCAACCTTATAGATAGATTGGATGCCTAATTCATTTGCAGCAACGAGAACACCTGCTGGAAGATGGCCGAATGGATCTGGTGGGGATGCGATAGCGATCCTTTCAACGCCTGCAACAAGAGCGGGAACTGCATTCATAATAACAGAAGAAGGATACGCAGCTTTACCACCAGGGACATAGAGCCCGACGGCTTCTAGAGGCGTTACTTTTTGGCCTAGCAAGGACCCATCCTTTCTAGTTATCATCCACGATGTTTTAATTTGTTCTTCATGATAATCTGTGACATTTTTAATTGCCTGCTTAATCGCGTCAAGCTCCTCATTACGAATGGTTCCATAGGCAGTCTCAATCTCTTCTTTTGTTACAAGAAATGAGGAAACAGTTGCCTTGTCAAATTGCTTCGTTAGCGCAACTAACGCTTTATCGCCTTCTACTTTTACTTGTTCAAGAATCGTTGCAACGCTTTGAACAGCTCTTTCATTCTCTTGTAAACGAAGATTCTTAGGCACGACAGTATCTTCTTTCTCTAGACGTATAAACTGCATCTAGTAGCCTCCTACACTACAGCTTGAAGCTGTTTAATCATTCTCTGAATCTCTTTGCCTTTTAAACGATAGCTCGACGCGTTGACAATAAATCGCGAGGTGATTTCTTGAATTTTTTCTAACTCAACTAATCCATTATCTTTTAAAGTTTGACCAGTTGAAACAATATCAACAATACGATTCGCGAGACCCATTATAGGCGCGAGTTCAATAGAACCATTCAGTTTAATGACTTCTACTTGCTCCCCTTGTTCCTTAAAATATTGAATAGCCAAATTCGGATATTTCGAGGCTACTTTAGGGTGCAATTCGCCTTTTTGATAGTTTGGCAAACTTGCTACCGCTAAATAGCAAGAGCTAATTTTTAAATCAAGCATCTCATAAACATCACGCTTTTCTTCAAGCATGACATCCTTTCCAGCAACACCTACGTCGGCTACGCCTTGCTCTACATAAGTAGGAACATCCATTGGCTTCGCTAAAACAAAACGCAAATGTTCTTCAGGTACATCTATAATTAATTTTCGCGATTCTTCAAAAGTCTCAGGAAGACGATAGCCTGCAGCGCGTAACAATTTTACAGCTTCATCAAAAATTCGACCTTTTGGCATCGCAATCGTCAGCGGTCTCATGTACTTACTCCTCTTCTAAATGAATATACGCCAGTTCTACTTGTTCGTTCATCCAATTTTCTGATAGACCAGCTTGATCTTGTACAATAACAGCTTTTCCACTTTGACGTAATTCAGCGGCTTTGCTGTACGCTTCTTTCCTTCTGGAATGATGATACAACACACACCACTTTTGGTCGGGCTCATTTTCTCGTGAATACACTTCACTAAGTAAATCAACTCGTAAACCAAACCCTGTCGCTGGAGCTGTACGTCCAAACTTTTTCAATAGTTGGTCGTATCGTCCCCCACCACCTAAAGCTTGTGCAACATCTTCATGAAAAGCTTCAAATACAAAACCTGTATAATAGCTCATATGAAGAACCGTGCTTAAATCAAATTGTACAAACGATTCAATCCCTTCTTCTTGTAAAACGTCCCAGATGCCTCGCAATTCGTCAATCGCTTTCTTACCTTCATCTGAAGTTACCAACTGCTCTGCTTCATCCACCACATGGGCATCACCTCGTAACTCAAGCAATTGAATCAAGCGATTTTCAATATCCAAGGGAAGCTCATACGTATGGACCGCTTCGCGATAACCAACGTCATTTTTTTCAAATAAAGAACGTTGAAGTTGTTCAGCTTGTTCTCCAGGCACCAACTCATTTAATAACGCTCGAATAAAACCGATATGCCCTAAAACAAGCTGATACTTCTCTAAGCCAATCGTTTGCATTGCTTCTTGAAAAAGAACAACGATCTCACTATCACCGCTTGTTGTCGCATCACCAATTAGTTCCACACCAACTTGTTCAAATTCTGCTGGTCTACCTCCCTCTAATTGCTGAGCCCTGTATAAATTCGAATGGTAAGATAAGCGTAATGGGAACGATTCCTTTTTCATTGTAGAGGAAACAAGACGTGCAATAGGCGCAGTCATATCAGGGCGTAACACAAGTGTGTTCCCTGACAAGTCAAAGCATTTAAACAGCTGCTGATCTGGAATAGCCGAGAGCTTTCCCACTGTTTCAAAATATTCTAATGCAGGCGTTTGAACTTTTTCGTATCCCCATTCCCCAATGGTTTTCAATAACTGTGTTGAAATTTTATTTTGCAAATGGTGTTGATGAGGTAACCGATCTCTCATCCCCAAAGGCTTCTCAAATAAAAATAGCTGTGACAAGGAAAACACCTCAAATGCTTTAGTTTGGTAAATCACTAATGAATTAAAGTTTTTTAATAGTTTACATTTGTTCACTTAGAAAGTCAACTAGCTCAAGGTTTAAAAAAAAGACTTGGTTTGATTTCCAAGCCTTTCGTTCTACTAAACATTTCTCTTTATCAAACGCATCGGACTTCCAGCGACAAATGTATCACGTTCAACATCCTTATGTACCACAGTGCCTGCACCAATTACGGCTCGATCACCAATAGTAACTCCAGGTAGAATGGTGCAATTTGCACCGATCATCACATCGTCCCCAATGATGACATCGCCTAAGCGGTATTCATGAATAAGATATTCATGGGCCAAAATGGTCGTATTGTATCCAATGATGGTGTTTGAGCCAACCTTTATACGCTCTGGAAACATGGCATCGACCATGACCATTAAAGCAAAGGCTGTGTAGTCGCCAATCTTCATATTCAAAAACGTGCGATAGAGCCAGTTTTTTATACGAAATGAAGGCGTAATTCGTGCAGTTTGACTGATAATAAATATCTTTAATACTTTCCAGAAAGAGACTGTCTTATAAAGCTGCCAAAGTGAATTCGTTTTCGACACCGGGTATCGCTTTGTTCGTCTACTCATCTTTCTTCTACAATTGCAAGAAGATGATCCATGGATTGTATAATATAATCAGGTTCAAATGACTTTAAAAATGCCTCTCCTTTAAGCGCCCAGCCAACACCTACGCTAATGATTCCTGCATTTTTTGCTGCCAAGATATCATGAGAATTATCTCCAACCATAATTGCTTCTTCTGCTTTAGCATGTAATTGTTCAAGCGCTTTATAGATAGGCTCAGGATTAGGCTTTTCTTTCGTTACATCGTCTAGACCTATAATGACATCAAAATAGTCGTCCAAGCCTGTAAGCTTTAGACCCATCATTGCCGTTTCCTTAATTTTCGTAGTGACGATAGCAAGCTTATAGCCTTCATCATGTAATCGTTTTACACCTTCTTTTACACCAGGGTAGATGGTCACAAGAGAATCATGATGATGATGATTATGTGTTCGATAAGTCTCAATATACGTTGCTGCTTTCTCTTTGTTTATGGATGAAAAGGTTTCTAGAAGAGATGGACCAATAAATGGGAGAACAGTCTCTCTTGTATACCGACCTGGATAATCTGGCTCAAGTGTATGCAAAAACGATTGAATAATAAGCTCATTTGTGTCAATGAGGGTTCCGTCTAAATCAAATAAAATGGTGTTAATGGTCATAAGCGGTTTCCTTTCTATACGACGATTCTTTTCTTTTTTCTAGTCGTGTCCACACTCTTGAAATAACAATGGTTAATAACAATGCCGTAATGACACGAATAACGAGAAGGGGCCAAACTGGAATTCCTAGTACAACAAAGACAAGAGTATCCTCTACAACCGCATGACAAGCGACAAGGAAAATAAACACGATATAAAGATCTTTCTTCTTCACTTTGTCTTCTTTAACAGCATCAATCATGACCCCCGCTCCATAAGCAAGACCAATCGTTAAACCAGAAGCCAAAGTCACCGAGGTATTTCGATCGACACCGATTAAACGCGTTAGAGGAGAAAGCCATTGAGAGATTACTTTTAACCAGCCACGCTCCCGCATAACTTGCACCACAAGCATAAGTGGAATAACGACTAATGCCAATTGCGCTACACCCCAAAAAGCAGTTTGTAACCCTACAGCGATCATGCCTAGTAGTGTTGTTGGTTCAGCTGCTTGTGTAGCAGAAGCAAGACCGTAAACCGCCTGTTCACTTCCACCATCCCATACTAGATTGATCACAAATGCTGAAAATAGTGCAAGAAAGATTCGAACAGCTACAATTGGGAGCACTTTTATGCCAACCTTTGTAGCGACTGCCGACTCCACAATGAGATTGTGGGAAAAAGATAACATAATAGCGAGAATGAATACTTCTTTAATCGTCAAGTCAAGGGAAAGAATAGCACCAATTCCCGCAAATAGGTTCAATACATTTCCAATCACTAACGGAATTGCCGCTTCGCCTGGCAAGCCAATCAAATTCATGATAGGCGCTATACCTGAAGCGATCCAACCAAGCACCGGCGTGTAGCCGAGCAACGTGACAAACAATGTAATGGGAAAAATGATTTTTCCTAACGTCCATGTTGTCTGTAAACCTGATAACAGCCCTCGTTTCACCACTCCCATGGTATCCCTTCTCTCTAATTTTTCTTTTTGCTTTCGCTATCTGTATCTAAATATCTTGGTGGCTTTACGACGATGCGTCGATACATCCAAAGAATAATGGATAAGCCGATTAGAATAAGTGATAACAACTGAGCCGTTCTAAGGGTCTCTCCAATTAGTAAATAGTCCAAACGGATACCTTCAATGAAGAATCGTCCTACTGAATACCAAATGACGTAAGAAAAGAACAGTTCCCCTTGGCGTAAATTCACTTTTCGCAACAAAATAAGGAGGACGACACCGAGAATACTCCATAAAGATTCATATAAAAATGTTGGGTGATAATAAGCCCCATTAATATACATTTGGTTAATGATCCAATCAGGTAAAAACAAACTTTCTAAAAAGGAGCGTGATACTTCGCCTCCATACACTTCTTGGTTAACAAAATTTCCCCAACGACCGATCGCTTGACCAATTAAAATAGCCGGTGCTGCAACGTCAGCAATTTTCCAGAAAGACAGCTTCTTGACACGTGCAAAAATAATAGCTGTAACGACTGCTCCAATTAAGGCGCCGTGAATGGCAATTCCACCTTCACGAATGTTAAACACACTCATTGGACTATCAGCGAATTGATCCCATCTAAAAATGACATAATAGGCTCTTGCGGAAATAATGGATATTGGTAACGCCCACACAAGTAAGTCTGCAAACGTTTCTTTTGGTAACCCCCGCTTTTCTCCTTCATAGCGAGCCCATAAATAACCAACCCCTACACCTAAAAGAATTAAAACGGCATACCAATAAATATCAATTGGACCAAGAGAAATAAACACTCGATCCATCGGTTCAAATTGTGTATTCACTTCAGTTCACCTCACACATGTTCATTTTAAAATTCTTCATTGTCACCTTGTTCAATCACTTGTGTTAAACGTTCAGAGAACTCCTGGGCTGCATTAAACCCTAGACGTTTTAGTCGGAAATTCATCGCAGCAACCTCAATGATAACAGCTAAGTTTCGTCCTGGTCTTACAGGCACCGTTAGTTTCGTAATTTCTGTATCAAAAATTTTCATTTTATCTTCTTCGAGTCCAAGTCGATCATAGGCTTTCTTTTGATCCCATGTCTCTAAGTTCATACATAAACTAATTCGTTTAAAAGGGCGAACGGCTCCGGCTCCAAAGAGTGTCATAACATTGATAATGCCTAACCCACGAATTTCTAGTAAATGCTGGAGTAACGGAGGAGGATGCCCAACTAATGTATCCTCGTTTTGTTGTCGAATTTCTACAGAATCATCAGCAACAAGTCGATGCCCTCTTCGTACAAGATCAAGTGCCGTTTCACTCTTACCTACACCACTACCACCTGTGATTAATACGCCAATACCATAAATATCAACAAGTACACCATGAACAGCAGTTACTGGCGCAAGCTCGCTCTCTAAATAGTTTGTTACACGACTACTTAACTGGGTTGTCGTTAAAGTCGATCGTAAAACAGGTACATTTTTTTTATTGGCTGCCGCAATTAATTGAGAGGGAGCCTCAAGTCCACGAGATAAAATAATACCAGGTGTATCATATGTACATAATTTTGTTAATCGTTCTTCTTTTTCCTCATCAGATAGCGATTTAATAAACGATAGCTCCGTTCTACCAATAAGCTGCAGTCTTCTTGCTGGATAATACGTAAAAAAACCAGCCATCTCTATACCGGGACGAGAAATATCGCTCGTTGTAATAGGGCGATAAATGCCTTCTTCTCCAGCTAGCAACTCAAAGTGGAACTTCTCTAATATATCGTTTGCTGTCACTTTTATCATTTTGTGCACCTCTTTTACATTGCTTTTCACTAGCCATATTGTAGCACGATTTTCTCTAGAGTCATAAAACTTATAAAAGATCATCTCATTGAACAAAAAGAAAGACGTGGAAATGATGCATCCACGTCTGCTCCCCTTTATTAAATTGACCATTAACTCCTTTTAACTGGATTAATAAGCAAAGTCTGAAACAATGCAATGATGATCGCTGCAAGCAGCGCAATGCCAAAACCATCAATTACAAAATAGCTTCCCATTAACCAAGCTGTTAGCATTAACGTTAACGCACTAATGACGAATAAAAACAGTCCTAGTGTTAAAATGGTAATCGGTAACGTTAAAATGGTTAGCACCGGTTTCACTGTCCAATTTAAAACAGATAAAATAAGTGCCGCGATCAACGCTGCTCCAAAGCCACTTAGCGTAAACCCAGAGAATAGCGCTGATAGAAGTAATAACACGAGTGCATTCAGCACCAGGCCAAGTAACCATCTCATCAAAAGCCCTCCTTACTTACTCTGCCGGCATAAGAAATGTAGCAATAATATAGGCAAGTACGACGGGCCAAACCGTTGTGACCAATGCCAAAACCACAGCAATTAACCGAATGATGGTCGGATCAATTGAAAAATACTCTCCAATTCCCCCACATACGCCTGTTATAAAACGCTTCGTTGTCGATCGTTTTAATTGTTTCAATGTTGTAACGTCCTTTCAAATCAAACTGTTTATTGATTTCTTAGCGTAATACTACCTGTATTTGCAACAGCACGGACTTTCATTTTCCCAGGAAGCGTATCGTTTGCCGTCACATGCATATAGCGTTGTGCCAATTCTTTTTTCTCATCATGAATCTCTGATGACTCCAGATGATTGTGAATGGAACCAACATTAGATCGCAGCTTCCCTTCAAATCGAACATCGTCTGCTACAAAGAGCTTCACGCTTCCTGTCGTTGTTTTCACATCTAAATAACCAGCGGATTCGTTGTTTTTATTCACATAATAGGTAATGGATCCATTCACCGTTTCAACGTCAGCATCCTCAATTTTTCCTGTTACTTTAATGGTTCCATTAAAGGTTTTTGCAAATAATGATCCTATCGTATTTTCGTCAATAGTAATAGATCCGTTCATTGTCTCGATTGTAGCTTTAGAGGCTTGAAGGTGACTCGTTTTAATGGAACCGTTTGTTGTATTGGCTTCAAACTCTTTTGTCTTTAGCGATTCACCAGTTAGAGAACCATTAAATGTATAGAGCTTGATGCTATCATATGTTGAAGTAGGTACATAGAGCGTTCCGTTAACTTTCATTGTTTTTGATTTCGTTTCAAAAAGCAGGACACCTTCTTCTACAGAAAAAGACGATTCCTTCAAGAGAAAATCATGCGCTTGTTCCGCATTGTTTGTACGGTAGACTTTTGCATCTAACTCCAGTCGTACCCCTTCCTTCTCCCACGGAACAATCGTAAAGGAGCCATTTTCTAAAGACACCTTTACTTTGTTTAGATCAACGTGATCCTCTTCAAACGTATGTTGAATGTCCATGCCATTCCCAAAATTAAAGTCAAAGTCGCCATCTCTTACTTTTTGGAATGCCGATTCAAAAAAACTTGTAAACTTTGTGAAAGGAGACTCTTCACGGTCTGTGCCTTCTTCACGTGCCTTACTTGATGCTGATTGAGAAGTCGGTATTTCTTGCTCATCTTTTCCAACCGCTTCAAGTAATTTTAGTCCTTCTTCAGCAGAAACTTTACCGTCTTCAATCATCTTAAGAATCATTTTACGTTCTTCCATCACGATCGCTCCTTTTTACTTAATAGCCTTTATAATCTTATTACGAAGAAGCAAGGTCACATGTTTCATTTTCCCTAAAATTTATGATGAAAACTCGAATTTTTCTGCGTAACGCGCTTTATCTCTTTCCAAAATTGGTTTTAAATACCTTCCAGTATAAGAACCTTCAACTTCAGCCACTGCTTCAGGAGTGCCTTGAGCAACAAGCTGTCCGCCACCCGTCCCACCTTCTGGTCCAAGGTCAATAATATGATCTACAGTTTTAATAACATCAAGATTATGCTCAATGACAAGTACCGAATCGCCATTATCAACAAGTCGTTGAAGAACGTGCAATAACCGGTCAATATCATCTACATGCAAGCCCGTTGTTGGTTCATCTAATATATAGAGGGTTCTTCCAGTTGGGCGTTTATGAAGCTGCGATGCTAGCTTGACTCGTTGGGCTTCTCCACCAGATAACGTTGTTGCTGGTTGACCAAGGCGGACATAACCTAAACCAACATCAATAAGCGTTTGGATTTTGCGCTTAATTTTCGGGATGCTACCAAAGAATTCAACGCCTTCCTCAACTGTCATTTCTAGCACATCAGCAATCGTTTTGTTTTTGTAGGTCACTTCTAGCGTTTCTCGGTTATAGCGTTTTCCATGGCATACTTCACATGGAACGTACACGTCAGGCAAAAAGTGCATCTCAATTTTAATAATCCCATCACCTTTACACGCTTCGCATCTTCCACCTTTTACGTTGAAGCTAAACCGACCTTTTTTATACCCTCTCACTTTTGCTTCATTTGTTAAGGCAAATACATCACGAATATCATCAAAGACACTCGTATACGTTGCCGGGTTTGATCTAGGCGTTCGTCCTATTGGTGATTGATCAATATCAATGACCTTGTCCATCTCTTCGATACCGACAATTTCTTTGTGCTTTCCTGGCTTTTCTTTCGCACGATGAATTTTTTGCGCTAACGATTTATGAACAATTTCATTAACAAGCGTACTTTTACCAGATCCCGAAACACCAGTAATCGCAGTAAACACACCTAAAGGAAACGTAACATTGATATTCTTTAAGTTGTTCTCTGTTGCACTTTTGACCACAAACTGTCTTCCTGTAAGTGGTCTTCGTTCGCTAGGCACTTGAATAAACTTTTCCCCAGCCAAATATTGACCTGTTAACGAATTCGGATCAGCGATCAGCTCTTGAGGTGTACCTTGTGCGGTTACATAGCCTCCATGTACGCCTGCCCCTGGACCAATATCAATAATATGGTCTGCCGCTAGCATCGTGTCTTCATCGTGTTCAACGACAATTAATGTATTGCCTAAATCACGCATCCTCTTTAACGTCTCAATTAAGCGGTCATTATCTCTTTGATGCAATCCGATAGAAGGCTCATCAAGAATGTACAATACCCCCATGAGGGAAGAACCGATTTGAGTGGCTAGCCGAATCCGCTGCGCTTCCCCACCTGATAACGTGCCGGCAGCGCGTGATAACGTTAAATAATCTAGCCCAACATTTATAAGAAAGCCGATTCTGTCTTCAATTTCTTTTAAAATTAATCTAGAAATGGAACGATCTTTTTCAGATAGCTCTAGTGATTGCATAAATTGTAGTGCTTCTGTACATGAGTATTGATTCACTTCCCCTAAATGCTTTCCACCGACAAATACAGCTAATGCTTCTTTCTTTAAGCGGTACCCTTTACACGTCGGACAGTTTTTTTGCGACATATACGCTTCCATCTGTTCACGAATATAATCTGAGCTCGTCTCTCTATATCGGCGACCAACATTTGCTAGCACACCTTCAAATACAATCATATGCTCGCGCACACGACCAAAGTCGTTTTCATAATGGAAGAAAATCTTTTCTTTTCCGCTTCCGTTCAGAATAATCGATTGATGCTTTTCAGGAAGCTGATTAAACGGCACATCCATATCAATCGAAAAATGCTCACATACAGCCTCAAGTAATTGTGGATAATAATTCGAACTTGTTGGCTCCCACGGTGCAACAGCATGATCTCTCAACGTCCGGTCAGAATCCGGTATGACAAGCTCAGCATCTACTTCCTGCTTCACACCTAAACCGTCACAAGAAGTACAGGCACCATAGGGGCTATTAAACGAGAAAAATCTCGGCTCTAGCTCAGGAATGGAAAAGCCACATTCCGGACAAGCGTGATGTTGACTAAAAAGTAGTTCTTCTCCATCAATTACATCAATTAATACTCGTCCTTCTGCCAGATTTAAAGCCGTTTCTAGAGAGTCAGCCATTCTTGTTTGAATGCCTTCTTTTACAACGATCCTGTCAATGACGACTTCGATGCTATGTTTTTTATTTTTATCAAGCTGAATATCGTCTGTCGCTTCTCTCATTTCACCATTAACACGCACACGTACAAATCCATCTTTTTTAATTTGATCAAATACTTTTGCATGCGTTCCTTTTCGCCCCGATACCATTGGAGCAAGAATTTGCATTTTTGTACGTTCAGGGAACTGCAACAATTGATCGACCATTTGCTGAATTGTTTGCGACGTAATTTCTATACCGTGCTTAGGACAGATAGGTTTTCCAATTCGAGCATAAAGGAGCCGAAGGTAGTCGTGAATTTCTGTTACAGTTCCAACCGTTGATCGTGGATTTCGACTCGTTGTTTTTTGATCAATTGAAATGGCTGGAGATAGCCCCTCAATGGCATCAACATCAGGCTTATCCATTTGTCCTAGAAATTGACGGGCATAAGCGGACAGTGATTCTACATAGCGTCTTTGACCTTCCGCATAAATGGTATCAAAGGCTAAGGAAGACTTTCCAGACCCAGACAAGCCTGTCAAAACGACTAGCTTTCCTCTAGGAATGGATACGTCCATATTTTTTAAATTATTTGATCGTGCACCTTTAACGATAATCTCTTCTTGTGCCATACCGTCATCCTTCCGCTTTAAGCTCTAACAGCATATCTCGAAGCTCTGCTGCCCGCTCGAAGTTTAGATCTTTTGCCGCTTGCTTCATTTCTACTTCTATTTGCGCAATTGTTTTTTCGCGTTCTTTTTTCGTCATTTTTTGTTGAGGTTTCTTCGTTACGTCATATTCTCCGTCTTCTTCAGCGGCATAAGTCGCTTGTACTACATCTGGAATTTTCTTTTGAATGGTTTGTGGCGTGATGCCGTGTTTTCTATTAAACGCTTCTTGAATTTCTCGACGACGTTTTGTTTCACTAATCGCGACTTCCATAGAACCAGTTATCTTATCTGCATACATAATGACCCGGCCGTTTTCATTTCGCGCAGCACGACCAATGGTTTGAATTAGAGACCGCTCTGCACGTAAGAATCCTTCTTTATCAGCATCTAAAATCGCAACTAGTGATACTTCTGGTATATCTAAGCCTTCTCTTAGTAAATTGATTCCAATCAGAACATCGAACGTTCCCAATCGGAGCTGACGTATGATTTCTAAACGATCTAACGTTTTTACTTCTGAATGCAAATAGCGAACTTTAATACCAATTTCTTTTAAATAGTCCGTTAAGTCTTCAGACATTTTTTTCGTTAAAGTTGTTACTAAAACACGTTCGTTACGCTCAATTTGCTCATGAATTTCACCAATTAAATCATCAATTTGGCCTTCAATTGGTCGAACCTCAATTGGCGGATCAAGCAAGCCAGTTGGTCGAATAATTTGTTCGACCATTTCAGGTGTGTGCTCTAGCTCATACGGGCCAGGCGTAGCCGATACGTATACGGCTTGACTTATTTTTTCTTCAAATTCGGGGAACTTTAATGGTCTGTTATCAAGAGCAGAAGGTAAACGAAACCCATGATTAACGAGTACTTCTTTTCGGGCGCGGTCACCGTTATACATCCCTCTTACTTGTGGTAACGAGACGTGAGATTCGTCCATAATTAATAGAAAGTCTTTTGGAAAGAAATCAATTAACGTGTATGGCGTTGCCCCTGACTCACGTAAGGTTAAATGCCTAGAATAGTTTTCAATTCCTGAACAAAAACCCATTTCCGCCATCATCTCAAGGTCATAGCGTGTTCGTTGTTCAAGTCTTTGTGCTTCAAGCAACTTTCCATCTGCGTGAAGTGATTTTAATCGCTCTTCTAATTCTGCTTCTATATTTTCAATTGCTTTTTTCATTTTTTCTTCGCGGGTAACAAAGTGAGAAGCCGGAAAAATGGACACGTGATTTCGCTCTCCCTTAATCTCTCCAGTTAGTGCGTCTACTTCGGTCATACGATCAACTTCATCACCGAAAAATTCCACACGAATACATTGCTCATCTCTGGAGGCCGGAAAGATTTCAACCACATCGCCTCTTACTCGAAAGGTTCCACGTATAAAATTCAAATCGTTCCGATCATACTGAATATCGACAAGGCGTCGTAACAATTCATTCCGATCCATCTCCATTCCAGTACGAATGGACAAGACAAGATCCCGGTATTCTTCCGGGTTCCCTAAACCATATATACACGATACACTCGCTACAATAATGACATCTCGTCTCTCAAACAACGCACTAGTAGCTGAGTGGCGTAATTTATCAATTTCATCATTAATACTTGCATCTTTTTCAATAAATGTATCAGAAGAAGGCACATATGCTTCCGGTTGATAATAATCATAATAACTCACAAAGTACTCAACTGCATTATGAGGAAAAAATTGTTTAAATTCGCTATAAAGCTGACCTGCTAGCGTTTTATTATGGGCCATAATGAGCGTTGGCTTATTCACTGCTTGAATGACGTTGGACATCGTAAATGTTTTTCCAGTACCTGTTGCACCTAATAACGTTTGATGTCGATCTCCATTTTCAATTGCACGTACAATTTTTTCTATTGCATTTGGTTGATCACCTTGCGGCGAGTAGTCTGATACTAATTGAAACGTTTGATCCATCGTCTTTAGAACTTATCAAAGAACGATCTTTCTTTTGATAAGTTCACCCCTCCTTTGCAAAAGAACATGATCCTACTGTTATTCCCATTTTAGCGTCGTTAAAAACCCAATCAATTCATTTCCTGTAAACACACGTTCGCTTAAGTATACCATAAAAATGAATACTTGCACCAACTTTTACGAACGCACGTGCGTAACCAAAAATTGCTAGCAAACAAACTTCTAGACGACTCAAAAAAAATCCAGTATGATAACGATAGATTATATAAATTGAATAGGTATCTTCGGGGCAGGTGAAATTCCTGACCGGCGGTTAAAGCCCGCGACTCTGCATAGTTTTTATGTGGACTGATTTGGTGAAAATCCAAAGCCGACGGTATAGTCCGGATGGGAGAAGATCAAATAGAAAGAACATAGTCTTTGCTATGTTTATTTCTCCAGCCCTGAACACACTCGTCGTCCAGGGCTTTTTGATTTCTACAGAAGACCTTTTCATTGAAAAGGAGCTCACAGCTGTGAATGAACAACCGCAATCAAATAAGACGTTTTGGTTTATCGTGATTGGTGCCGCTTTTTGGGGGATTAATCCACTTTTTCGTATTTTGTTACTTGATACGATGACGTCTTTACAAATTGTTTTTATTGAACACATTATTTTAGCTTTTATTGCGATTCCCATTCTTTTAAAGTTTAAAGGAGATTTAAAGAAACTTAGCTTTAAAGATTTAGGAGCGTTATTATTTATTTCTTGGGGAGGCTCTGCTTTTGCCACTCTTTTATTTACACAAGGGTTAACCATTGCTGCATCTAGTGGTGAGATAAATTCCGTACTGCTCTTACAAAAATTACAGCCACTATTCGCCATTACCCTCGCTCACTTTCTTTTAAAAGAAAAGTTGCCGCAGCATTTTGGCGTTTACGTACCGATTGCGTTAATTGGGACATACCTTTTGACATTTGGTTTTTATTTCCCGATCAACAATCCAGGGGAAATATTCCAACTAGGAAGTTTGTACGCCATCGGAGCAGCAGCACTTTGGGGTGGCTCGACGGTAATGGGACGTATCTTATTAAAAAAATGTCGTCATGAGACTGTCACAGCACTACGCTTTTTACTTGCACTCCCATTACTCGGTGTCTTAATAAGTGTATCTCCTGATATATGGGCAAGCCCTGAATCAACCATTGCATTAACGTTCATTGCCCTTAATTTGCTTGCTTCAGCATTATTACCTGGTCTTGTGTCCATGCTGTTATACTATCGTGGATTACAGTCTGTTAAGGCCTCCGTTGCTACAATCGCTGAACTAAGCTTTCCAATGACAGGGTTGCTTGTATCATGGATAACCCTTCAAGAAACCGTAACAATTGCACAGCTAATTGGTTTTGCTCTTATTTGGTTCGTTCTATTTAGAATCTCTAAGCAACAAGATACGATTTCTCAGCTGCCACCTGTAAAAAAGCGTAAGAAAAACGCGCTTCAGCCATTAAAGTAATTGGCATCAGTAAAAGACCTTCCCCAAATGGGAAAGGTCTTTTACGTCGTTAAATAATCGAGTTACTTAATTTTTCTTGTTTGCGAACAAGCAAGACACCAAGCTGGTAGTGCTCACCACTGTAAAGGGGTCCTTGTACAAAACGTTTTTCTCCGTTCTTATCTTTTACTTCAATTTTACAGTAAACAGGATTTTTTTGGAGCGCCTGGTAAAGCGTCATCTCATCATGAACCGTCTGGCCATTTACCTTTGAAATTTGTTCTCCTAATAAAATTTTCATTTTATCAGCTGGACTGTTTGGTAAAACCCCAACCACTCGACAACTTTCTTCCTCCTCCGTAAAGAACACAGTGTCCTTCTTTTCTTTGTTCCTAATGGTCATTTGGCTTATAGCATGAAGTAAGGCGATAAAACCAAGTATACTTACGAATAACCATTCATTAGGAAAATAGAGAAGAATCATCGTAGAGACAGCAGCTATTCCAGCGAGCAATAAATAGACGCGTGTATAGTGATAAAATCGTGTTTCTAAGTGATTATGAGATTGTTGTTTAAACCCTAGAAGAATTGGAAATAGAATCGGCTGAATCGACTCAGAGCCTATTGAAAAAGTTGGCCATGGCCAAGGGAGGATAAAGGCACTCTCTGGAATAAAAAAGACAACAGGAACGATCCATAAACGATTGATTTTATGCACCCCTATAAATCTTCCTCTTTTTCCTTTTTTTAGCTGTGGTGAAATGAGCTTTCTCCCATCCTTTTTTACGAGGATCCCTTGAGAAAACAGTAACACCGCTACACTAAACATAATGGCAGCGTAAAGGTAAGGTTGCTCTCCAATTTCTAAAAAAGTAAATTCGATGAACTGTGGAAAGACGACTAGATAAAGTGCAACCAGGAAAAAAACATATGTAGGCGTGAGCCAATGCATTTGGCCGGTAAGTAAAAGAAGCAACGTCGCTAGTGTAATGGCCACAAGTATATCGGTCGGCAACACAACTCCTGCCGCAATGGTTACTATACTGACAAGCACACCTGTTACAATAGAAGGGATCGTACTTAACAAAAAATCAGCTCGCCGAGCATAAACTCGTGTATGAAACGATGACCGTTCTTGCTTCACACGCCAATGAGCAATTATAAATAGGGTAATGAAGCCGATACAAACAATTGGATTCAAAAAAAAGCTAGCGAATGCAGTTAGAATGGTTTCTACCATGAACTTGTCCTCCAACACTTACTTAAAAAGGGATATCTGTGCAGTTGAATACAGATATCCCTTTTTTACTCTCAACAATAATTCTTAAGATGCTTGTTCTACCGCAAGCTCAATCGCTCGATTCAATTGTGCATCATTCTCAACGTCTCTAATGTGCGCTTGTATTTCTTCTTGAATCTTTTGTGCGGTTTCTTCATCTAATTGACCGGTTTCATCTAAATCATGCTCTTCTTGAAATTCTCTTATTGCCGATTCTGTTTGTTCATCAAAGTACCCATCAGTACGATCAATCGAATAATCAAGGCCTTCTAGCATACTTTGTGCACGTGCTATTTGATCAGATACCTGATCTCTTTCGTAAGGTTCTTCAATGGAAAGAGCTACAGCATAAAAATACTCAGGCTGATCTACCTCTACAGTAGGCTCAACTCCCTCATGATCAATGGTGTTGCCTCCAGCTGTCAACCAGCGATCGGTAGTAATCTTTAAAGCACTGCCATCCGTCATACGAATTGACTTTTGAACAGTTCCTTTACCAAACGTCGTTTTCCCAACAAGATCATAGTCCCCAGATTCTTTTAAAGCAGCAGCTAAAATTTCAGAAGCCGATGCACTACTTTCATTAATTAATCCAACAATCGGGTAAGGCTTTCGTTCATCTAAACTTGATTCATAACTTTCAATACTTCCGTTACTATGCTCAATTTGAACAATTGGCTTATTATCTGGAATAAGTAAATTACCAATATTTTGCGCTCCATCTAAATATCCACCTGGATTACGACGAACATCTACAATGAGTCCATCAATCCCATCATCTTCTAATTCCTGTAGCAATTCTTCAAATTGAACTCCTACATCTTCAGAAAATGACGTAATCTCAAGACGCCCGATCAGTTGACCATCCACTTCAAAGGTATCCGCTCGAACTGCATCCACTTGAATACGATCACGCTCAATGGTTACATCAAATGGCTCATTTTGTTCTCCACGTTGAATGGTTAATGTAACTTCTGTACCGCCTTCTCCACGAATTAATTGAACCGCTTCATTAACTGAATAACCTTCTATTGATTCGCCATCAATTTCTAAGATCGCATCGTTTGGCAATAAGCCCGCTCGTTCAGCTGGAGATTCTCTCATCGGGCTAATAATAGAAACATAGCCATCCACCATACCTACTTCTGCACCAATACCCTCAAAATGAGAGCTTAACGATTCTTGAAAGCTTGCCGCAGATTGAACGTCCATATAGTCTGAAAAGGGATCCTCTAACGTTTCCACCATACCATTAATAGCGCCTTCGATAAGCTTTGTTCGTTCTACTTCAGAAACATAATTATTTTCAATTGTTGTTAGTGCTGTCTCAAATTTTTCAATCAACTCATCGTCATCTAAAATGACATCTGGCACATCAGAATCATCTGCATTTGTCGCAGGCGGTGATTCATTCGCCCCGCCTAATTGGATTCCATCATTTATAAAAAAGATAGCAGCCACAGCAATAATCACCATTACCGATAACGTAAAAAACAACTGCTTTAATTTCAAAACACTTCACCACTCCCAATGAGTTAGACATCCAGTTCTCAACTAATACTTTTATTCTAAGTTGTTCAATCATTATTGTCAAAACACGTTTGTCTTAATTTTGTCAAAACATTTAAAAATAGCGTCCATCGAAACGGACGCTATTTGTGTTTTATATATAATTCAGTGGATCAACTGCATTTGTTCGTGACCAGTTGAACGCTCCTTTATGCACTTCAAAATGTAAATGAGCGCCAAATGAATTCCCTGTATTCCCCATTGTTCCAAGTTGTGTACCTTGTCCAACACGTTGTCCTGCACTTACGTCAATTCGATCTAAGTGTGCATACACAGTAGTGTATTGTTGGCCATTCATTTGATGAGTCACAAGAACCCAGTTTCCAAAGCCGCC
Organism: Shouchella oshimensis; assembly: GCF_002019765.1. GTDB lineage: Bacteria > Bacillota > Bacilli > Bacillales > Bacillaceae_D > Shouchella > Shouchella oshimensis. Next base: position 1,110,317 of record NZ_KV917380.1, on the reverse strand, counting down.
ACTATGGTAGCCAGCTTCAACAACAGTTCCGTCTAGAACAGAAACAATTGGTACATCTCCACTCCGACCGTTTTTACCAATATCAATACCCCAGTGCATTCTTCCGCCACGCATACCGTATTGAGATGTTACCGAACCTGTCGCTGGACGAATAAACGATGAAGAGTTATTCGACGCTGGAGCAGCATTCTGAACGTTATTGCTTCCGCTAGATGAAGGAGTTGCTTCTCTGCTACTTGGCTCACTTGCTGCTGAAGTCGCAGCTTTTGCTGGCTCTGAAGCCGTCTCTACCTGTGCTGCTTCAGCTGCTTGTTTTGCTTCGCGCTCTTGTTTTGCTTCACGTTCTTGTCTTTCTTTCTCTTCTTGCTTACGACGTTCTTCTTCTTCTCGTGCTTTTTTCTGCTCTTCTTCCCATGCTGCTAGTTCTGCTTCAAGGGCATTTTCTTGTCCTTTAAGTAACTCTTCGTCAGAAATAATCGCATTCAGTTCTTCCTGAAGCTGTGTTTCTTTTTCGTTTAAATCATCTTGAAGACTATTTAATTCTTTCTTTTGAGCATCAAGCTCGTCTTTAATGGTTACTAAAGCCGCTTTGTTCTCTTCTACTTTCGCTTTCTTCTCTTCTACCTCTTGCTTTGCTTTATGTAGACGCTCTTCATCAGCAATATGTTCATCTAGTAACTCTTGGTCACTTTGAGCAATTGTTGTAATAGCACTTAACCGTTCAATAAAGTCACCAAAGCTTTGAGCACCTAGAAGCACCTCTAAATAGCTTACTTCTCCATCAGACTCATACGTCGCAACGGCACGTTCCTGTAAAATCGCTCTTCGCTCTTCAATACGTTCTTCAATAATGACTATTTCTTCTTCCAAAGCTTTAATCTCTGTTCCAAGCTGAACAAGCTCTTCTTCTGTTTCTTTTAATTTTTGCTCGTTTTCTTGTTGCTTCGCAGTTAATGCTTCGATTTCTGTTGAAAGAGCACTTAGCTCGCTTTCAAGCTCGGTAATTTCAGAGCGTGTTTCATTTGCAGAATCTTGCTTTGATACTTGTTGTTCACGAACTTGATCTAATTTTGTCTGAATTTCAGTGTTTGCCATCGCTGGCTGCATTCCTGTAAATAGGAGAGCTACTGCCGCAGTAACTGCAACAGTTGCTCGAATTGTACGCTTTTTCAACCTTATTTCCCCCTTGAATTCTAAACCAATTATACTTTTAAGAACTTACGAACAGACATGACGCTTCCCCATATTCCAACGCCAAGTCCTAAAATAACTAATAGACTGGAAAGCTGTATGATTAATAGATTAGGTGCTAGCAGTTCATACGGTACACCTTGTAAAAAGCTTGCTGACTCATTATACAAATACGTGTATCCAAAACTAATGAGGAGGATTGGAATGATGCTTCCTAATAGTCCAAGTAGCATCCCTTCAATTAGAAACGGCCAACGTACGAAGCTATCCTTCGCACCTACTAACTTCATAATTTGTATTTCATTCTTTCTTGCTAAAATGGTCAATTTAATTGTATTTGATATTAAGAACATCGCTGTGAATAATAAGGCACCAATTACAATGGCTCCGGCTATTCTACCTGTATTGGTGATGGTAAACAGATCGGATATAATTTCTTCTCCATACGAGACGCGACCAATATAAGGATGGTCACCTATAGATTCAGCAATCTCTTCTGTATACTGTGGTGTTGTTGCAATTATACGTAATGCATCTCGCAGCGGATTGTCATCCCGTAAACTTCCCCAGTAATCTTCTCCACCAGTGGAGGCAATTAAATTCTCAAGTCCTTCTTCTTTATCAATAAACTCTACTTCGTCTACATCGTATTCTGTTTCTACTTCTTCCATTAGCTCCGTTATTTCCGCTTCATCAGTGCCTCGTTCAATGAAAGCCCTGATCTCGACATTTTCTTCAATCGTTGACGCAATATGATTTCCGTTTAAAAAAACGATCATAAAGAATCCAACAATAACAAGCATAACGGTAACAGCGCTAATAGAAGCAAATGTCATCCAGCCACTTCGTCCAATATTTTTGAAGCCTTCACGGAGGTGGCGTTTTGGTGCATTAAACTTCATATCCGTAATTCCCCCTAGCTTCATCTCGAACGACACGACCTGCTTCAATCGCAATGACTCGACGCTTCAAAGTATTCACGATTTCTTTATTATGAGTAGCCATGATAACCGTCGTTCCTAACGCATTAACATTTTCAAGAATATCCATAATGCTCCACGCTGTATCAGGATCAAGGTTACCAGTCGGTTCATCTGCAATTAAGATGTCAGGACGATTCACAACGGCTCGCGCAATGGCAACGCGTTGTTGCTCTCCTCCTGATAGCTCACTTGGATAAAATTTGGCTTTACTTTTTATTTTCACTAAGTCTAGTACATCCATTACTTTTTGCTTTATCTTTGCTGGATCTTCTTCAATAACTTCTAAGGCAAAAGCAATATTTTCATAGACTGTCAACGATTGTAGAAGCTTGAAGTCTTGGAAAACAACACCGACTCGTCTTCTTAGGTGAGGAACTTCTTTTTGCTTTAATTGGGATAAATTCACATTGTCAATGTAAATCTCACCTTTAGAAGCCTTCTCTTCTCTGTATAACAAGCGTATAAACGTCGATTTACCAGCACCACTTGGGCCAACAATGTAAACAAATTCGCCTTTATTAAACTCTATAGACATACCATTTATCGCTTTAACGCTATTTGGATACACTTTCCAAACATCGTTTAACTTAATTAAACTCACTTCATCACAACCTTTAATAAAAAATGCCAAGGTCAATTTGTATTATCAAACATTTATTGTACATATTCAGACATGCTTCGCGGTAATTATATCATTAGATCAATCTAGTAAATATTACATTTTTATTTCAGTTTGATGTTTCATGTCAAAAATGATCGGGTATACAATATGACTTTGTTGAAAAAAGGGGGTTTTTCAGGCTCAGACAACAAAAAAAGCGCTCTATTCGGAGTAACCTTACTTAACCATCCTCCGATAGCACTTTTTCAATTTCCCTACCGTTCACTTAGCCATTCAACTAGCGCTGTGCGATCTTCGTCATCCAACTTCTGAGGCGGCATAAACCCTACCCCGTTTACGATAATCGTTTCTATTTCATCAGCCGTTAAAGCAATATCTAGAAGTGGCGGACCTGATGCGCCTTGTAGGCGATCGCCATGACAGCTTATACAGCTATTTTCTTTATAAACTTCGTAGCCATCGTCGCTAAAGATCACTTCGTCGTCACCTCTGCTATCATCTTGCTTCGTGTTGTCGACTTCTGGACTACAAGCAGCTAAGAGGATGAGGCAAAGAAGAATACAGCGTACATGGTTCAAGCCCGGTCACTCCTTTCTATCACAAATAAAAAGCGCATAGACGGTGTTTGTTAGATAAGTAGTAGCAACAAGATAACAAGTGTGAGACACCTTTGTTAGCAGAAGCATTACTTTTTAAACATCCGTCCGTAGCGCTACATGACGTTTATACATTACGTGTTCGTTAATCAATTCGAATGGTTTGCCTTAAATATGCATCAATGAATGGGTCAAGTTCACCATCCATTACTGCATTTGAATTTCCATTTTCATGATTTGTACGATGATCTTTCACCATTGAATAAGGATGAAAAACGTATGAACGAATTTGACTTCCCCAGCCAATGTCTTTTTGCTCACCACGAATTTCTGCTAATTCACGTTCCTGTTCTTCGATCTTTAATTGGTACAGCTTAGCTTTCATCATTTTCATGGCTTGCTCACGGTTTTTAATCTGTGAACGTTCGCTTTGACAAGTCACTACCGTGTTTGTTGGCAAATGCGTAATACGAACTGCAGAATCTGTCGTATTGATATGCTGTCCACCGGCTCCACTTGCACGGTATGTGTCAATTTTCAAATCTTCTGTATTGAGCTCAATGTCCACTGTATCATCAAGCTCTGGCATTACTTCACACGAAACAAAGGATGTGTGTCTTCTTCCAGAAGAATCAAATGGTGAAATACGGACGAGACGATGAACACCCTTTTCTGCTTTTAAATAGCCATAAGCATTATGACCTTTAATCAATAACGTTACGCTTTTAACACCAGCTTCTTCACCAGGTAAATAATCAAGTGTTTCAACAGAATAACCCCGTTTATCTGCCCAACGTGTATACATTCGCAATAACATAGATGCCCAGTCTTGCGATTCTGTTCCACCAGCTCCTGGGTGGAGCTCCAAAATGGCATTATTTTTATCGTAAGGCTCGCTTAGTAGCAGCTGTAATTCAAACTGGTTCATCTTTTCAATTAATGCACGCACACCTTCTTCTAATTCAACAGCTAGCTCAGAGTCGCCTTCTTCTCGCACCAGTTCTAAACTAACTTCTAAATCCTCATAGGCGTCAGACATATCTTTAAACGTATGCACCTGTTCTTTTAACCCGTTTGTTTCTGAAATCACTTTCTGTGCTTCTTCTTGGCTATTCCAAAAATCAGGGTCCGTCATCTTCTCTTCTAACTCCGCAATCCGCTCTTCCTTATCTGCGACGTCAAAGAGACCCCCTAAACTCGGCTAACCGTTTCTCTAGTGCCGCTAAGTCTTGCTTAATTTCTACTAAATCCAACTCTTTCACCTCATTAGTTAATAACCTTAGCCATTCGCCCCACAGCAATTTTTATATTTCTTGCCGCTTCCACAAATACAAGGATCGTTTCGGCCAATATCTTCGCCTTTACGAACTGGTTTCTTTTTGGCTTGCTTTTGTTCATTGTTTACTGATGGTTGAACCGCCTTACCTTGAGCGACTTCTTGTCTTTGTAAGTTTTGTTGAACTTCTGCTTTCATTACGTACATAGATACTTCTTCTTCAATTTCAACGATCATGGCTTCAAACATATTAAACCCTTCAAAACGATATTCACGCAAAGGATCATTTTGACCATATGCTCGTAGATGGATACCTTGACGAAGCTGATCCATTTGATCAATATGATTCATCCACTTACGATCAACCGTTCTCAACATAATCACTTTCTCAAATTCACGCATTTGTTCGGGCGAAACCTCAGACTCTTTTTCGTGATAAGCAGCAAGTACTTTTTCCGTTACAAGTTCAATCACTTCTTCTTGCTCAAGTCCAATGATTTCTTTTTCAGTTAACGCACCTTCACTTAGCAATTGTCCGTTAATGTACGTCACAATGGCAGTTAAATCCCATTCTTCTTGTACGAGTGAATCTGGCGTATGCGTTTGAACAACATGAGTGACCGTTGCTTTTAACATGTTTTTCACAATCGACTGTAAGTTTTCTGATTCCAATACTTCCATACGTTGCTTGTAAATAATTTCACGCTGTTCCCGCATCACATCGTCAAACTGCAAGATTTGCTTTCGTGCATCATAGTTATTACCTTCAACACGCTTTTGCGCAGTTTCTACCGCTCGGGAAACAAGCTTTGATTCAATCGGTTGATCTTCTTCCATTCCAAGCCGTTCCATCATATTACGCATATTATCTGAACCAAACCGCCTCATCAATTCATCTTCCATTGAGAGATAGAATTGTGAAGAACCTACATCTCCTTGTCGACCTGAACGACCTCGAAGCTGATTATCAATTCGACGTGATTCGTGTCGCTCTGTACCTAATACGTGTAAACCACCTAAATCTTTTACACCAGGCCCTAATTTAATATCCGTTCCACGACCAGCCATATTTGTTGCAATTGTTACAGCACCTTTGTGCCCTGCATTTTCAATGATTTCTGCTTCTCGCTCATGGTTTTTCGCATTTAATACATGGTGAGGAATACGTTTCTTTGTTAACATTTTAGAAACAATTTCACTTGTATCAACGTTTACTGTACCAACTAGTACAGGCTGTCCTTTTTTGTGTAATTCTGCAATTTCATTAACAACTGCATGAAACTTCGCCTGCATCGATTTGTAAATTAAATCAGAGCGATCATCACGTGCTACATCTTTATTTGTTGGAATGACCATTACATCCATCCCATAAATATTACGGAATTCTTCTTCTTCAGTTTTAGCTGTACCAGTCATCCCCGCTAGCTTTTGGTACATTCTAAAATAGTTCTGGAATGTAATAGACGCTAGGGTAATGCTTTCTTTTTGTACTTGCAAGTTTTCTTTTGCTTCTAGCGCTTGGTGAAGACCATCGCTATAACGACGCCCTTTCATTAAACGACCTGTAAACTGATCGACAATGACTACCTCGCCATCTTCAACAACATAATCCGCATCACGATGCATTGCCACATGCGCTTTTAATGATTGATTAATGTGATGATTTAACGAAACATGTTTTTGATCATAAAGGTTGTCAATATTAAATGCACGTTCTGCTTTATTCACACCTTCATCTGTTAATTGTACGGCTTTTGTTTTTTCATCATACGTATAATCTTCATCAACTTTTAGAACTCGTACAAACGTATTTGCTTGTCCATATAGCTTAGTTTTCCGTTCGACAGAACCAGAAATAATGAGCGGCGTTCGTGCTTCATCAATTAAAATGGAGTCCACTTCATCAATTAGGGCAAAATGGAGCGGGCGCTGAACCATTTGATCTTTATATAGAACCATATTATCGCGTAGGTAATCGAATCCTAGCTCGTTATTTGTACTATACGTAATATCAGCTGCATACGCCTTTTGCTTTTCTTCTCTAGAGAGACCATTTTCATTCAAGCCTACTGTTAGTCCTAAAAATTGGAATACGCGACCATAATTTCCAAGGTCACGGCTTGCTAAGTAATTATTTACTGTCACAATATGAACACCCTTGCCAAGCAACGCTTGAACATAACAGGCAATTGTTCCTACAAGTGTTTTACCTTCACCTGTTTTCATTTCGGAGATGTTTCCCTGGTGAAGGGCAAGCGCACCAAGAAGCTGAACACGATACGGATATTCATTTAAGACTCGTTTAGCGGCCTCTCTTACTGTTGCAAGTGCAGGAACAACGACTTCATCAATGGAAATACCTTCTTCAATTTGTCGTTTGAATTCTTGTGTTTTATCTCTTAATTGTTCATCGGAAAGCTTTGCCATTTCATCCGCTAAAGCTTCGACTTGATCAATAACTTTTTCATTTTTCTTTAATTGCTTTTGAGCAGGATCGCCTACTACTTTTCGAAGTAAACCGAGCATATTCATCTTCCTCTCTTAACGGCAATACACACTACATGACTTTTTTTGGGTTTATCATACTTATATTAGCAGTTTAGACCCTGGCTTACAAGACTGCCTACTTATGTACAGCATGAAAAAGTGCCAGCACGCAGCTGACACTTTATTATTATTATGCTTCAGATTCAATTAAACCATATTTGCCGTCTTTTCGACGATAAACAACATTTGTACTACCGCTATCTGCATCTGAGAAGACAAAGAAATTATGACCAAGCAGATCCATTTGTAAAATAGCTTCTTCAGCATCCATTGGCTTTAAGTTAAAGCGCTTCGTTCGAACAACCTGCAGATCATCTTCTTCGTACTCTTCTTCAATGATCTCCTCACGAAGTGGCTCTAGTTCATTTTTGAACATATGCTTGAGGCTACCCTCTTGTCTGAACTTACGATTTACCTTTGTTTTATGCTTTCGAATTTGGCGTTCCAACTTTTCAACGACTACGTCGATTGCTGCATACATATCCGCATTTGTTTCCTCGCCTCTTAATAATAGCCTAGGCATCGGAATGGTAACCTCTATACTTGATTCGCTACTATTAATAAGCTGTAGCTTTACATTTACATCAGCCACAGGAGTTGTGTCGAAATAGCGTTCAAGCTTACCGACTTTCTTCTCTACATACTCCCTAATTGCTGGTGTTACTTCAATGTTCTCACCACGAATATTATAATGCATCGTTGAACTCCTCCTTTTCCCTTGCTTACTTCTACATTTCCCTCTAAAATCCTTCTTAAACATTAAAAATATGACAAAAAAAACAACAAAAAACTCACCCTACTACTTGTAGAGTGAGTTGAGATTAGCTATTATTCATATCCTTACAGGAATGTGAATTAAAGCTTTACTACGTTTGCAGCTTGCGGTCCGCGAGCGCCTTCAACGATTTCGAATTCTACGTCTTGACCTTCATCAAGAGTTTTGAATCCATCAGAATTGATTGCAGAGAAATGTACGAATACGTCATCTCCGTCTTCACGCTCGATAAAACCAAAACCTTTTTCTGCATTAAACCATTTAACTTTTCCTTGCATGTTTCACATTCCCTTCGTTACATAAAATTCAATGTATGGTGTTATACCACAGTTTCAATATACCAGTACGATTCTTATAAGTCAAACTCTTTCTTCAAATGGCACAATAGGCATTTGTCTAATTCTGTCGATACAAAACACTCATTTTGTTAACGCTTTCTTAAAACAGCTACGAGAATAAAAGGTTTGAGTATCTTGTGAAAATAAGAGAGAATATGAAATTTGTCGAAATTTTTTTAGAAGTTTTTAAAAAGATTGCTCTAGCTGAAATAAAAATGAGTATTAACTTATTTCATTGTTAAAGAACAACAACACAAATTTCCGCAAACTTTAGAAGCAACGTTAAAAAAACGCCTTAAACCTTTACTACAGTCAGTGAATGGAAAAGCTGATTACATAAAGCTATTTGAATTTCAAAAGTAAAACCTAGTTTCTTCATTTAATTATGAAACCTACATACACGTAGTCGATAGTAGTCCGACGAAACACCATGGTTCTATTTTCCTATTTGCATTCACGGTCAGGTTTGTTACAATATCACAAGCGCTTGTAACACAAATGTAATATTCTGTAGCGCCAACTTAAACCAACCAGGAGTAGATGACTATGTTACACAGAAACTGGCTCTATTCAAGTGTGACCTTATCAATCCTTCTTGGAGCATGTTCTATAACGGATGTTGAACAAGAGGAAACGCTCATTTTATCTGATGAGATCGAGGATAAAGAGGATCTGTTCGTTAATCAAAGTCAATCGATCATTAAAAACACGATTGACGTAGAGAAAGAACTTAAAAATTACGAAGCTACTATAAAGATAACAGACTTTATTTCTTCTCAAACAAAGCAAGTAGAGAAAGTAACAGAAGGCGCATTAGCGTACCAAAAAGAACCTGAAATTACGTATACTACCTTTTCTCGCTATGGCTTAGACCAAGAAGGAAATGAAGAAAAAGTAGAGGAATCTCTTAGTGTTTTAGCTACAGAGGCAGCCTTTTTTTCTAATTACAATGGTGAAGGCTGGGAAGAATCGAATAGCGATGTCGAGTTCAGTTCACTTTTATCGTTACATTATTCTCCTAAAGCCCAATTATCTCTTTTGCAAGGCATTTCCGAGTTTGTAAGTGTTCGTGAATACGATGATCTTTATATACTTTCTATTGAAGCAAACGGTGACGACCTTGATGACATGGCTTTACATATGGAGCTATTTGATCAGTCATTACTCGGTATTGAAGATATTCCTCAACATGAGGGCACCTTCGAAGTGTCACAGTTAGACTTCTTGCTGTTTATAAATAAAGATAGCTTTCAACTTGAAAAGTCTACGACTGTGTTTGAATTTGTTATACATGCTCCTAATGAAGAATACGCTATTCGTAAAAATGTAACGGTAACACGTCCATCTGTGAACAACCCAGAAGGCATTCAATACCCTTCTGTTCATTAGCAGATATCTAAAAAGCCCTCACTTGATTGGTGAGAGGCTTTATTTTTTATAGATTGAAGCAAAGGTATTACGTAGAAGTCTTATCTAAAAACACACCAGCTTGTGTTGATGCATAGGTACGCTGATATTTATGCCGTCCGTCTTTCTGTTTCGTAAATCGTTGAATATCTTGTTTAATTTCTGTTCTCTGTGTACCAAGGAATTCATTTATCTGTTTTTCTTCATCTTGCAGAAATCCACTTTTTATCTCATCAATAGAAAGATGCTCAATCAGTTGCTGTCGCTCATTCAATAACTGCATTACTTGATCAATATAGGCATCTCTTTGATCGTCTTCAGACGGTAGTCCTGTCTCAAGGTGAGTAAGAAGAGTCTTTGTTATAAGAGACAAAGGATTTGGCGTGACTGTCATTACGTCGCAACCCCACCAAAACGATTCTGACGATCCAATTTAATGACTTCTTTCCACGTATCTCTAAATTCCACAACGTAACCTTGTGCCTCTTGTAAGGCTGTAAGGTCACTTTTGATGTTGGCTTCAATTAATTGATAATGAATGTATTCGTACATTCTCATCATATTTTCACCAACTTCGGTATCGGTCTTCAACGTAATCATTAACTCTTTTATAATGGCCTCTGCTTTTGTTAACGCTTCGTTTTTTTGTTGAAAATGACTCTCCTTAATGGCATTTTCTGCAACTCGTAGCTGCTTAAGGCAACCATTGTACAACATAAGTGTTAACTCGCCAGGCGATGCTGTTTGTACAGATTGCTGTTTATAGGCTGCTTGCTTGAGCATGTGCTGCCTCCCTTAATTATATAATAGATTAAATAAAGATTCACTTTGCTGGTTAGCCATTTGCATCGCTCGTTCCATTGCAGTAAATTGTCTCCAATACCTCGCCTCTTTTTGTTCAAGCCTGCGCTCAAAGTTACTGAGCTGCTGGTCAATGGTACGTGTCTGTTGGCCGATTGTAAATTGATGAAGCTCATGAAACCCTTCTGACCCTCCAGCTCTTCTTGCAATGGAGGACATTGAGCGTTGTAAATCCCGACGCATGGATTGTGCTAACCCTTCCGTTTCTTGATTTCCGTTGAACAATGTAAAGATAGCTTCTGGATCCGTTTCAATCGCTTTCCTTAACTTATCTTCATCAATTTCTAGCTTCCCACCGTCAGCATAATCTCTAGTAGTTGTAATGCCAATTTGCGATAGATGAGTGAATGCGCCTCCTGTTAAAATCGGTTTATACAGGCTACTTCTTAATTGATTTAAACTCGTTTGAACGAGTGAATCATTCCGTAATAAACCACTTTGTGCTCGTTCATCCCATCGTTTTGCTTCTGCCTCTGACAATCCATCTCTCTCTTCGTCCGTTAATGGATCGTAATCACGGTAATAGCGCTCATTTACTTTACCATTCATAAAATCAATTAACTCATTATACTCATTAACAAACGACGTAATGGTTTTATAGATTGAATCTACATCCGTAGAAGCTGCCAGCGTGATTGCTTGATTCGTTGTATCTTTTAACGTAATTGTCATACCACTAACTGAAAAGGTGTTCTCTCTTCTTTCTGTTTCAAGTCCGTTAATGGTAAATTGAGCATTTTGCCCATTTTTGACTTCATTCAAACCAAAAGTAGACGTAAACAAGCTACCTTCAAACGTAAATTCCTTCTCTTCTCGATTAAATGTTCCAGTACTTTTATTCGTCAGTACAAATGTCTTCTGGTGTTCATCAAAAAAAGCAGTAACATTCGCTTTAGACTGATTCATTGCCGTTACAACAGATTGAATAGAATCATTCTCACTAAAATAAAAAGACGTAGTTTGATAGTCTCCGCTCTCATTGGTCATAAGGGATAGAGAGTTAAATGTGAAGCGCTGAGCCTTTTCTTCATCTTCCACCCCAGCTATATACTCTACTTGCACTTGGGATGAGAGTGTTACATCCTCATGAAAGGTAAGCCTTCCAGCATCGTCCATTGCTACTTGGTTTCGTGCCAATTCACCAGCTTGATCACTGACAATTTCATATGCCTGTCCTTGAATCAGAATGTGCTTTACACCTTCTGCTAATGGTTCTTTAAGCTTAATGGAATGGTTTTCGTCAACTTGTACGGCTTCTCTCGTCCGCTTACCAACTACCCATTCCATCTCGTTTGTTGCAATATCTTTTAATAACGTTCTACTCGTTACTGAATCAGATTGTCCATTTGTTTTTGAGATGGTGCTACCAATAGCGGTAGTTGCTGTTGCCAATTGTTTTACTTCGTTAATGGTAAAACTCGTATTTCCTACATTTGAAGAAGCTGTCGCTGATATAATCGACTCATTGGAAGATACCACAGATCTTCTCTGCATAGAAGACGCACGCATAATAGAATCGAACATGGACGTATGGAGGGCACGAAGTTTTAAATTCATTTCCCGATACTGATCCATTTTCCAGCCTAGTTCTGTTTTTTTCTTTTCTAATTTATTTACTGGCATTCGTTCTGCCTTCATGAGATCTTTCATCATCTGATCAATATCAAGACCAGAAGATAACCCTGATAATCGCATATGGTTCACCTCTTTTTATACTTGCCGATCAATAATTAACCCAGCAGATTTCATCATTGACGCGAGTAAATCTAGTAGTTGCTCTGGAGGAACCTCTCTAACAACTTCATCTGTATCCGAATCAATTACTTTCACATAGACTCGATCTAAATCAGTATGAACATGAAAAGATAATGCTCGTTTGATTGGTTTGTTACTCACAACCATGTGTTTTTCATCATGGAAGGGTTCTTGTTGCCTTGGTTCTTGTATAGTCTGCTTAAACGTATTGCTTTCTAAAAAACGATTTACACTAGCTGGTTGGATCTCCATTGACATGACCACGCCACCTTAAAAAAGAAATGTAAAAAGCTACTACGAATCTTTCTCATGCTCAAACAATGACTTTATTGTATCAACTGTTACAGATTGAACAGCTTGCTTATTCTCGTTTTCAATGACCTCAACTATTTCTTTCCGAAATATGTCAATTGACTTCGGTGCTTGGATACCGATTTTGACCTGATCCCCGTTTACCTCTAAGATCGTCAACTCAATTTGATCCCCAATACAAATGGATTCCGTTACCTTTCTTGATAACACAAGCATTTAAGCGCCCCCCTTTGTGGAGAGTAATGCTTTTGAAGAATACGGTTGTCCTTCTTGGACAAGTTGTTTTCCTTTATTATTCCGTGTATTAATGATAATTGGTGCGTTTAGATTCGCCGTTGATTGTGAAAACGGTTGTTGGATTGTAATGATAACAAAAAGCGCAACATCTGTAGGCTGTGTTACCTCTAGCAGTTGAACCGTATTTGCATCAAGATCGATGTGATAATCTTTCCAAATTGAAAAAGGGTTCAAGCAAACAAAAGCAACATGCTTATGCACAATCGATTGTAGAAGATAAAATTCGCTTTCTGGAAAAGGAAGTAGCGCAAATTCTTTTTCTTCTGGAAATCCTGGAATACCTAAAGAAAACTGAAGTTTGTTTCCATCCTCTACTTCAATTGTTCCTAAATAATTTGTTTCAAGTTGCATAAAAACCACCTATCTTAAAAAGTCTAATAATGATGGCTGCAACACTCTGGCACTTGCAGCTAGAGCAGCGGAATGAATTGTTTCAGCCACAAGCAACTTCATTACAGTCTCTTCAAAATCAACATCTTCATTCTCAGACTTAATTTTCTCTAACAAAAATTGCTGTGTATTCAAACGATCTTCTATTAAATCAACGCGATTCATTCTGGCACCCAATTGACCATTTACATCAGCAGTCACTCGTAAATGATTGTCTGCTTTCCCTACAAACGTATCTAAGTCTTCTGCTGTTATGTTTGGATCAAGCAACGCTTTTTGAAACTCAAATAAATCACTAAAAAAATCAGTTGTAAACAAGCGGTGGGCATCTGCCCCAACTGTTATGTGGATTCCTTGCTGCAGTTCAAGTTCATATGCAGAAGTGGCGAATTGATTGTTCATCATACGGACATCTTCAGGTTGAATAACCTCGTCTCCAGCAAACAGTTGACCATCGTTAAAGGTTACCTGCTGTCCATTTTCATTTTCAAACAAGCCATTTCCTTCATAGCTGTACGTTTCACCATTGTAAAAAAGAACCGTATGCTCGTTAAAATCTTGCTCTGTTACTTGCGCTGGATTTAATGTTTTTATAGGTGGAACATTGCTTAACTCACCGTTAAAGATGTATTTTCCTGCGGTGTTTGTATTGGCAATCGTGACTAAATGGTTTGTTAATTGCTCTACTTCTTGAGCAATGCTTTTCCGCTCATCAGCACCGAAAGTATCTGTTGATGCTTTCACAGCTAATTCGCGTATTCTTGTAATGATTTGACTCGTCTCTCGTAACGATGCATCACTCTGATCCAATCGATTGTGTGCTTCACTTAAGTTACGTTGATATTGATTTAATTGACCAATTGATTCTCGATACTGCATTGATTTTCCAGCTATTACTGGGTCTTGAGAGAAACGAGAGATTTTCTTTTGTGTGCTCATTTGTTCTTGTAAAGTGGATAAACGTTGATAACTCGCTTGTGAATAGTGTAATGTATTTGCTGTTAACATTGATTGAGTTACTCTCATGAACTCCATTCCTTTCTTTTATCGACCGACGATCCCCATTCCATTAATGACCGTGTTTAGCATTTCATCCATGGCAGTCATCACACGAGCAGCTGCGTTATAAGAGTGCTGGAACTGTACCAACATCGTCAATTCTTCATCTAATGATACTCCACTAATTGACATTCGGTTTCCATCAATATTGCGCAACCTTGTAAGAGCAGCGTCAGTTTTCCGCTGCATGCTTTGCGCTTCTACCCCTAGCTGTCCCATCATTTGCTGATACTCTTTTGTAACAGATCCATCTTTTTGACTAAGGTTTGCTACAGCTTGTGCCGTATCTTTGCTTACAGTGAACTGGCTTGGGTCTGCTTTAATAGACTCTGATACCCTACCAGTAGAAACATCAAAGAAATTAGGTACTAGCTCATTTACTTCACTCATTAATTGTTGTTTAAGTTGGCCTACTTGATTTATAGCTTTTGCAACATGAGACATCGAAGCATCAATTCCGATTAGTTTCCCGCTCATCACTTCACTATAAGACTGGTCATTAACAAGTAAATGGCTTACGCCATCTTCTTGTTCAACCGTAAAACTCATTGGTGAAAACGACTCATCACTACTATCTACTAGAACAATGTCGCTGTTTAACATTTTAATGTTATAACTACCTTCTTGACCTTTATGTGCACTTGTACGTTCTACTTCAATAGGTAATAGAATGGCTAGTTCATCTATTAAACGATCCTGTTGATCATATAATTCATTCGCCGCTTGACCACTCTCTTCAATTTTTTGAATTGCTCGGTTATTAATAGCAATTTGTTCAAGCAAATCATTAATTGTAGCTTCTGTTCCTTCACGCTCTTTTTCAAGCAGACTCATTTCGGACTGAAACGCTTTTTCAAGAGACTCTAGAGTATCCATAACCGCTTCAGACTGTTCAATTAAAACAGCTTGATTGTCTTGACCAGCTGCCAGTTCCCTCCAACCATTAAAGAAATCATTGAATTGACTAGAGAGGCCACCTAAGTCACCGTCATTAAGAGGACCTTCATTAAATAAATCTTCTAAGCGTGCAAACGTACGACTTTGAACAGCTGTATAACCTGATACATGAGCTTCTAGTTGAAATTGTTTGTCTAAAAATTGATCACGAACTCTTTGAATACGATCAATTCCAACTCCCGTACCAACCCTTCCTTCCATAACTGGTCGACCAAAGGGACCCGTTCCGGGGTAGCCAGGGGTTGATTGCATACTTACTCGCTGTCTTGTATAACCATCTGTACCTGCGTTTGCAATGTTATTTCCGACCGTTTGCAAAGCTGCTTGATTAGCGGCAACTGCTCGCCTCATCGTTTCCATACCTAAAAAAGTTGACAACGTTACACCTCCTATACTTGTGAATCAAAAATGGATAATTTTCCAGACTTTGATTTTGCTTCTTTTGTGTAAACTGAACGATCTGTTTGAAATAATTGTAGTGACCCTTTTACAAATGAAAGTGAATCCTTTATCAACAAGGTATTTCGTTCATTTCTGTGCTTCAGTTCCATAACGGATCGTAACAATTGTTCTTTTAATGAGGAAAGATGATCAGCTGAAAAATCAATGCTTCCCTTCATTTTGTTCTCCAAACCATTTGCTTTGGAAACGAGAGCCGATTCTTTTCGAACAATCCCTTGTAGATCTTCAAGGTGGTTTTCGATTAGAGCGTTCTCCTTTTGTTTCGCTAGTTCAATTAATGCCTCTTGTACTTCAATCATCTGGTGGATTAACGCTTCGCTCATTTAATGACTCCGCTTTCTTTCCATGCAGCCATAATGGCTTGTGCTGTTTTTTCTGGTTGAAACACATAGGTACCTTCTTCAATTTGTTGCTTCAACTCTTGTAATCGCTCTTCTTTCACTTTGCTAGTCTGAGCATTTAACTCTAGAGCCTCTTTTGATATTTCGACTTTATCTTTTTTATCTTCTTGTACAGTTGGTGATTGTACTTGAGTCTTATACAACTTGTTTGCTTGAATGTATTGAGAAGAATGAATTTTCATTGTTGAAGAGCCTCCTTTATCGATTCTTCTTTAGAGTATATGTGAGCGATTGATTGTCATCCTGTTCTCTTACTAATGTAACCTTATCATTTTTTCCTTCTTCATAATGAGATAATTCTCCATTTAACTCGTTTACACACGAATGACAAAAGCGAGTCTCTTGTGTTGGCTTTTGACATCTTTCGCAAAAGTGTTCTAAGTGAGGGAACTGAGACAGTTTAAGCCTTCCAGAACGGATAAGTGATTGTAAAAACTTAAATGGTATCTTTGTGTTGTCCATTAACATTTGCTGTGTAACCATAGTGTCCTCGTATTCTTTCAAATACGTACGAATCGTTTTTAACCATTGCTCTTCTTCCATTTGACATTTCTTACACGTTGGTTGATGCACCTTAACAAACAATCCTCCACAATGTCGACAATTCGCAAGCTGTTGCACGTTTAATCCCCTACCCTTTTATCGCTCTAGCAACTGTTAATGACGAAACACGTTCTGCTCCTGCTTCGAGCAATGTCTTTGCAGCCATTCGCACAGTTACGCCTGTAGTATATATATCGTCTATTATTAAATATTTTTTACCCTTAATAAACGACTTTTCTTCTTCTACAAGATTAAACGGATTTTGCTTCACTAAACTAATTCTCTCATACCGGGTCTTTTTGCTCTGTTTTCGATCATCTTTTCCTATATTGCGGGTCAAACACTGATGAATTCCAATACCCTTTATAAGTTCATCAGCCTGATTAAATCCCCGTTCTTCCACCCTTTTCTCTGAAAGAGGAATGGTCGTAACAACATAATCGTTGAAGTGATCGCAAATAACTGCTTGCAACGAAAATGTGAAGATATGCCCAATTGCTACATCTCCCCGATATTTATAGTGCGAAAGCAAGGTTTTCAAAAAATCATTATATTCATATAGGGAAATATTTTTATCGAGGTAATCCACAGCTAAAAGCTTTCTCCACCTAATGCAATCTCCACACTCTTGTTCAATAAAAGGACCAAATCGATTTGGCTTACGGCATCGTTTACATCCATTACAATGAATAAGCTGTTTTCTACACGCTTCACAAACACTCTCTTTCTTAGGCGTAAAAAGAGAATGAACAGATATTTCCTGAAAAAAGTTCCGCTGACAAACAACGCAGTTGCTCATAGCATTCCTTCTTTATTCATTTTATCAATATGGTGCTTTGCTTTTAACATGGAAGCAGTTATTCCGTAATGCCAGTAAAGAATATCACCATCTGGAAACTCTTGTTTCCTACCGACTCTTCCTGCTATTTGCACAAGGCACGCCTCATCAAATATTGGTTGCTCAGCACCAAGTACGGCTACTTGCAAATTTTCAACGGTAACCCCTCTTTCTAATATTGTCGTGGTTAATAGCAAAGAAAGACGCTTTTGTTTAAATGCTTGAATGACTGGATGTCGATTTGGTGCTTCAGAGTAAACGGAACCATGATCAAGCTCAAGCTCATTTAATATCATGGAACATGTCTTCAATGTTTGAATAGAAGGGAAAAAGATTAATCGTGGCTTGTCTGTATGGAGTTGGATCCACCGCATCATTTTTTCCGGTAGTGTTCCTTTTTGAAGATGTCGATTCCAGTTTCCAATCCATTGAAAAGCTGGCAAGGGAATGGGCTTCCCGTGAAATCGTCGTGGAATTTTCGTTACTATAAGATTGGGCGTGTTTCTCAACTTTACGGAAGGTGTTGCACTTAAAAAAATCGTGGTAGCTTGAGGTTTTTTTGCTCGCATACTTGCGTATTGTAAGGAAGCATCATACGTGTAGGGAAATGCATCCACTTCATCAATGACGAGAACATCAAAAGCATGAGAATAGCGAATAAGCTGGTGGGTTGTTGCCAGCACTAGCTGGGCAAGTGGGTTCTTATCACGACTACCGCCATAGAGACTGGCTTGGCTAACTGTAGGAAACGCATATTTTAAACGAGGACTTAATTCTTTCACAACATCTGTTCTAGGCGTGGCAATGCCTATTCGAAAACCTAATTCAATGCTTTTTTCAATCATTGGAAAGAGAATTTCCGTTTTACCAGCACCACAGACTGCCCAAATAAGATGCGCTTGATTTCTTTGTTCAACTGCTACTACAAGCCGATTGCTGGCTTGTTTTTGGTAAAGAGAAAGTTCTCCTTCCCATTGACAAGTGGTTTCTTTTCGTTTGTAGTGAAGAGAATCTCCAGTCCAAACAAGAAACTGTTTACAGGAAGAAGCCTTTCCCATTTGAATACAGTGTCGACAATACGTACAGGTAGTTTCACAATGATAACAAAAATGACTATAAAAAAGGGACGGCTTATCATTTCCACACCGTACACATTTCCAGATACCCTTCTTATATACTAAAACAGGTTCTGAATGCACGAGCTGCTTCTGTTTTGATTGAAGCAATAATTCAGCCGAAAAAGGCCATTCACTAGACAGCATACAACGATGATGCAACCAATGCTGGATCTTTTTAACGTCTTTCTTGTTCAACAACATACCTCCCTGTATTGAATTAACACCAACCAATCCCTAAACTACTCGGTCCTAAATGAGTCCCAATGACTGGACCAAAATAGCTAATTTCTACATTCGCTTCAGGATAAGCGTCTTGAATTTTTACTTTTAGGCTTTCCGCTCCTTCTGGGCGATTAGCATGAATAACGGCGATTTCATTCACATGACCATTCTTCAAGTCATCGAATAATAGATCAAGCATGCGGTTAAGCGCTTTTTTCTCTGTTCTCACTTTTTCAAACGGCATAATTTGACCTTCTTCAAAATGAAGAATCGGCTTTATTTGTAACAAACTTCCAAAAACGGCTTGAGCTCCGCTTAAACGCCCTCCACGTCTCAAATGGTTTAAATCATGAACCATAAAGTAGGCACGAACTTGTTGTTTTTGCTTTTCTAAATATGTAAGTATATCTGCACCACTACTCCCTTCAAGAGCTAATTTAGCTGCAGAGCGAACATAAAACCCTTGTGGAGAACAGCTTATTTCCGAGTCAAATCCATATACGTTTAACTTCTCTTTCATTTCCCCTGCAGATAAAGCGGTTTGAAGCGTTCCACTTATTTTCGCTGAGAGATGAATACAAACGACGTCTGTATAACCTTCTTGCTCAAGACGATCAAATAACTCAACAAACTCTCCTATCGCTGGCTGAGAAGTTGTTGGTAACGCTTCCTCTTCCTCAAGCTTTTGATAGAAAGCCTCCGTTGTTAGATCCATTCCTTCTCTATAAGTGCCATCAGAAAAATTAACACTTAAAGGAATTGTATTGATCTTCAGTTCTTCAATCGTCTTTTTTGCTAGGTAGGCTGTTGTATCAGTAATTACCGCGGTTTTTATCATTCGTTATTCCTCGCTTCTTTTCTACAATCAGTCACTTCCCTTAAATTTAGCGGAAATAGTCCTGACATTCAAGAAATAATAAAGAATTTCCCGAGAAATAATATCGTTTCTTATCGAACAATGACATAACCTTTTTTAATCGCTTCAACAACCGCCTGAGTTCGATCATTTACATTCATTTTTTGCAAAATATTACTAACGTGATTTTTTACGGTTTTTTCGCTAATGTAGAGAGATTCACCAATTGCTCTATTATTCTGGCCATCCGTCATTAACTGAAGCACTTCACACTCTCGTCTCGTTAAAATATGAAGCGGCTTACGATATTCAACTTCTCTATAACCAACAGAATCTTGATGCTTTTCATCTTGCTTTGCTAAACGACGATACTCTTTAATTAAATTTGACGTTACTTTTGGATGAATATACGCTCCACCAGTAGCTACCACTTTCACTGCTTCTACTAGTGATTCCGCATCCATCTCTTTTAATAAATAACCTGATGCTCCTGTACGCAATACGTGGGATACATACGATTCATCATCATGAATAGACAGGATTAATACTTTTACTTTTGGAAACACTTTTACAAGTTCCTTAGTTGCCTCAACGCCATTAAGCTTGGGCATATTTATATCCATTAAAATAACATCTGGACGATGGTTACGGACAAGATCAATTACTTGGGAACCGTCCTCTCCATCTGCTACTACATTGAAGTTCTGTTCCATTGAAAGAATTCGTTTAACTCCTTCTCTAAACAATGGGTGGTCATCTATTATGACAATTCTAATTTCATCTGTCTCTTGTAAAATCACTGTTTATCACCTCTCGTAAACGACTACATTATTAAACTGTTGTTATAGGCAGCTGTATTAAAATACTTGTCCCTTGCTGTATTTCCGAATGAATCGTTATCGATCCGTTCAACATGTTCACTCTTTCTTTCATGCCAATTAAGCCAAAGGATGCTTCTTTTTTCTGGGATGGGTTAAAGCCAATGCCATCATCTTTCACGACAACCATCACTTGATTCGGTTTCATTTCAATTTTCACAAGAATCTCTGAAGGCTTGGCATGCTTTAATGCATTTTGAACGGCTTCTTGCACAAGCCTGAAAAGAGCAATCTCAAAATGCTGCTCTAACCTGTTATCAATGCCAAAATGTTTAAAATGAATGGTTAAATCATGGCGTTCTTCGCTATTTTCCAAATACTTCCTTAGAGTCGGTACTAAACCAAGATCTTCCAGTGCCATCGGTCGCAAATCATAGATAATTCTTCGCACTTCTGCTAAGGAGGACCGAACCATTATTCGCAATCCACGAATTTCTTTTAATGCCTCTTGAATTCCTTTTTCATTGTAAATGCGTTCAATTAATTCTGAATGCAACATTACATTTGCCATCATTTGAGCTGGTCCATCATGAATTTCGCGAGATAACCGACCTCTCTCTTCCTCTTGAGCTTCTATTATCTTCAACCCAAAAGATTGCTTTTCCTTCGCATCTTCAATAATTTCTCCAACTTTTTTCAAATCGCTAGCTAAAAAATCAAACACCACTGACATTTGAACGGAAAGTTGTTCAGCACGACTTATTGTATCTTGTAAGTTTCTTAATCGTCTTTCAATATCGTCTCTTCTCGTCCGTAATAGTTTTTCTTCCTGTTGTAAAACGGCCATCTCGACTTGAAATTCACTAGCTTGTTCATATGCCGCTCGAACTTCATCATTCGTATAGTTATTAAATTCTTTACTAACTTTTGCTAAACGGTTTCTTGCATGCCTTGCATTGAGAGACGATTTATCCACTTTTTCAATGACTTCTAACACTTTTTGTTTGGTTTGCTCAAGTTCCTTACTTAAATAAACATGCTCAGTTCTTGATCGTTCTCCAATTTCAAAAATCTTTTCTCTACTTGTTGAAACTGTATCTATTGTTTGAGAAATAATCTGATTTAAAACTTTTACTTCTTCCATTTATATCCCCACTTTATTAAAACAATGGTTTCGTTGCTACAACTGGGCTTAAAGCCTTATACTTTAAAATTAAGCCACTATCCGTTATTCTTATCTTACACTATCCGATGGAGAAAGAAAGACGTATATAGTAAAAGAGTATGATTTTTATCTCAGTAGTAGAGAATACCGCCAATACTATCAGACCAGTGTTACATCACGGTTTCGTGAATATGTAAAAATATAAAAATTATTATAGGAGGAAACCATTGTTAGCGAACTATAAAACGGTGAAACAATCAGGTAGTCATGAAATTGTAATTCAAAAATCACGATTTATTTCCCACTTTAAACGCACACCTACAGAGCAAGAAGCCCTTGATTTTATTCAAGAAATCAAAAAAAATCATTGGAATGCGACCCACAATTGTTCCGCCTATTTAATTGGTGAAACCGACCATATACAAAAGGCGAACGATGATGGTGAACCGAGCGGAACAGCTGGTGTACCCATGCTTGAAGTCTTAAAGAAACGGGGATTAAAAGACACTACCGTTGTTGTCACCCGCTATTTTGGTGGCATTAAACTAGGTGCAGGTGGGTTGATTCGTGCTTATGGTGGTTCTGTAAGTGAAGGGTTAAATCAAATTGGCATGGTAAACCGTACTCTCTGTTATACAATGGCCACGGCTATTGATTACACATGGCTCGGAAAAATTGAAAATGAAATTCGCCAATCTTCTTATCCTTTAAAGGAAATCACCTATGCTGATTCTGTCACGGTGCACGTATTTGTTCAATCCGATCAGATCAATGCATACAAAGACTGGATAACAGAACTGACAAATGGACAAGCTGAAACAACACAAGGAAAAAGCGTCTATTTAGAGACAGACGCTTGAATCGAAAGAGACAATCTATCAAGTAATACCGTTACAGCATGATGAAGATTTTCTTGTGTGAGTGGGTTTTCTTCCTTTAATTCTTTCGTAAAGGGGATATGAATAAATCCGCTCGGGACACGCTTGTCCCAATGCTTTAGCTCATGCAACGTTTCATACATAAGGGCATTGCAAACATACGTACCAGCTGTATTTGACACATAAACATGTGGATCGTATTCCTTCACCGCTGTCTCTATCTCTCGAAGTGGGAGCGTTGAGAAATAAGCAGCTGGTCCTTTTTCGTTTATTCGTTGATCGTTCATAACAACCCCGTCATTATCTTCTGGACCATCCATTACATTAATTGCTACTCGCTCTAACGAGATAGCCGTTCGTTTTCCTGCAAGACCTAACATCACAATAGCTGCTGGGTTCTCTTCCTTTATTAGCGTTTTCATTTTTTCTGCTGCTCGTTGAAAGGAGACTGGTAACACAACGCTTTTTACCTGTAGCCCATTTATCACTTTTTCATCTAATGCTGACACAATTAACTCACTTGGATTCGCATCATGATCAAGGAATGGTTCAAATCCAGTTACAATCATTTTTTTCATTAAAAGTATGCCCCTTTACTTTCCATCTTGTTATCACTATCATATCATATGACAACATAAGAATGAGGGACGCTACGTGGACACTTGGGAAATCTTTACGATAATTGGCACAATTGCTTTTGCTCTATCTGGCGCAATCGTTGCCTTTGAAGAAAAATATGATTTATTTGGCGTGTATACACTCGCTTTCATTACGGCCTTTGGTGGTGGAATGATTCGAAACATCGTTGTAGGCATCCCTGTTTCCGCTTTTTGGAGTCAAACATCTTTGTTTATCATTACCTTCTGCCTCATTACCGTTCTATTCTTTTTACCTGCATTTTTATTTAAACTATGGGATCGATGGGGCGTCTTTTTTGACGCAGTCGGCTTATCTGCCTTTGCCATTCAAGGTGCACTCTTTGCCAAAACGGCGAACGAATCTATATTTGCTATGATGCTCGCTGCCGTGTTAACCGGTGTAGGCGGAGGCATTCTTCGTGATGTTCTCGCCGGTAGAAAACCGATGGTGCTTCATAGCGACATTTACGCTGGCTGGGCGTTGATGGGCGGTATCGTAATCGGACTTGGTTTAGACCACCCCATTATGCAATATAGCTTATTTGTCTTAATTATTGTCATGCGTATGCTAACCGTTCATTACAAATGGCGATTGCCACAAGTGGATAAGAGGATTTAGAAAAGAGCTAGGCAGAAATTCTACCTAGCTCTTTCGCTATAACTATTAATCAACTGCTGCGTTTTCATCATTTAACTGAACTGTGTGCCAGCCATAATCGTTGTTTCCAACTTCATATGAAATCCCGCTCACACGCTTATTAATTGGGAATGTATCAATTTGATAAAGTGTTGGTGCAAGTGGTAGTACTTCATTAATATAAGATTGAAACTCATTATACACTTCTTGACGGTATGTTAGATCGAAAGATTCTTCAGAAAGCCCATCCGCTAATATTTCCTCTAACGTATCATCTGTATAACGTGGGTAGTTAAACATTGCTTGTGGGCCGAATAAACTTGATGGATCAATATCAGATCCTACGCCCCACCCAGCTGTATACATGTCAATCGCCGGATCGTCTTCTTCAATGCGATCATAAAACGCATTTGGCTCAGTTAAAGAGCCTTCTAAAAGTTCAATATTTAAACCAATATCTTTCCATGCCTGCATTTCATAATTGGCTACTGCCTCTGCTGTCGCGTCACCTTGACGAGCAGCATATGTGATAACGAGCTCTTCTCCATTTGGATCTTCAACAAATCCATCGCCATCTAAATCTTCATAGCCAGCTTCTGCTAAAAGCTCTTTTGCTCTCTCTGGATCGTAATCAAACCCTGGGTTCGTATCATCATGATACAAAGCATGGTATGGAGTAATCACTGTTGTTGCTGGATATCTTAAGCCTTTGTACATCCGGTTACCTAAATCTTCGTAATTTACAGCTAGTCTGACAGCTTCACGAAGTGATTGGTTAGACATCTTAGCGTCAGGATCATATGCTACTTCTCCTGCGTCTGCATCCCAAGTTCCTAGTTTAAACCCAGTATACGTGTAGAATCTTGACGTTCTGCCCAACCAATCCACATTACTCATATCTGCATTATCTGCAAATTGCGTAGCCGGGAATGTTGTAACGATATCAATTTGGCCTGTTTTTAACGATTCGACTACAACATCTGGGTTTACAACTGTCAACACAACTTCATCAACGAGAGGTGCCCCTTGCCAATAGTCTTCATTTTTAGACAGCGTTACAGACTCACCTGGAACGATGTTTTCCACAACGAATGGACCGTATCCTAATGGCTCTCTACGCACTTGGTCAGATGAAGACATATCTGCTACTTCTACACCTTCAAAATAATGTTTTGGCATCGCATAGTACCAAATACCACCGCTCATTAGCGATGGGTTCGCTTCTTTGAACGTTAATTCTACTGTTTTCTCATCAATAATATTAAATCCTGAAATCTCGTCCGCTTCTTCATTGTGGTACTCTTCCATCCCAACAATGTTTCTTAACGAAGCATCGTAGCGGACACCGTCATAATCTTTATGACCAATAACTTCATGCGCAAAGACAAAGTCTTCTGCTTTTACAGGTTCGCCATCGTGCCAGTTAACATTATCTTTAATCGTAATCGTATATGTTAAATTATCTTCAGAAACGTCAATAGTTGCCGCACCTTCATCTGTAATGTTAAAGGCTTCATCCATCGTAAACAATGATTCACTAAAAAATTGAATGATATCTGCATCAGTTGAACCAGAATAATGTTGCCAATCAAGTGTGCCTTCAAAAGGGGAAGCAGCTACAACACCAACATTTAAAGTACCACCTTCAATGGCTTCTCCATCTGCTGTTTTTGTCGGTTCAAAATCGTCTAAAGAATAAATACCATCTTCATTTTCAATGGTTTCTTCTGAGCCCTCTTCTTCTCCAGTACCACTTGGTTCAGACGATCCTCCCCCATCACCATTATCACTACAAGCCGCAAGTGCTAGAACGGCAACAAGCGTAGGTGCTAAATAAAATTTAGGCTTTAAAAGCTTTTTCATAATTGCTCCTCCTTTTAACCTCTTCTTTGTTTTGCATCAGTCGCGCGTTTTAATGCTTGACCAACATTATTTATACACAGCATCAACACTAAAACTAAAATCGATGCAGGTAACCATACCCAGGGGCGTAGCTCAAAAATCTGTGGATTTGTCGCGTGACTCATTAATGTCCCTAAACTTGGTGTGGACTCTGGAAAGCCAAATCCTAAAAACGATAATCCTGTTTCAATTCCAATATTCGCAGCCAAACTAAGCGTTAAGTTTACGATAATAATAGAATTTAAGTTTGGTAGTAAATGACTAAAAATAATCTTGTAATGGGGTGTCCCTAATGTACGAGCTGCTTGTATATATTCGAGTTCACTCTGTTGTAGAGCTTTTGAACGTATTAACCTTGCCATTGATATCCATATAAAAGCAGACATAATTAATGTAAATTGAAGAAGTGAGTAATTAGGCACAACCGCCACAAACGCAATGATAATCATTGTAGTTGGCAGTACTAAAAAGAAATCAACAATTCGCATAACTACGTTATCAGTGTGACCGCCAAAATAGCCTGCAATTAAGCCCATTCCTAATCCAACAATTCCAGACAACACCGTGACCGCAATTCCTATTAATAAAGAATTACGTGTACCAATGATTAATTGACCAAACACATCACGTCCACCATGATCGGTACCTAACCAAAATTCTGATGACGGAGGTTCAAAAATTGCTAGTAAATCAACCGCGACAATTTGATCTTGATCTAGAATAAATGAAACACTGAACACAAACACAGCAATTAACAATAAGAAGATTGCTGAAATTAATGCAACTTTATCTTTTAAAATTTCAACAAGTATAACTTTGGCTCCTGATGGTGTTTTGATAAGAGCATCTTTACTTGGATCGATTTGTATCTTTTTTTGTGCTTCCATTTTTAATCCTCACCCTCTTACTTAATACGAATTCGTGGGTCTACCATGCTTAAAATAATGTCTGACAACATTGTTCCAATTACAGCTAAACAACCAGATAGTAATAAGAGCGCAGTGACGACACTATAATCTCTGTTATTAATTGAAGATATTAGCAAATCCCCAATTCCCGGAAAGCTAAAAACCCTTTCAATAAAAACAGAACCACCTAATATCCCTGTAATTTCGTATCCGAAGAAGGCAGCGATAGGAAGTAGGGAATTTCTGAAAATATGCTTATTGTAAACTCTATTTTCACTTGCTCCCTTTGCCTTAGCTGTTAAGATAAATTCTTTATGTTTAATATCAATAATCTCGCTTCTTAAATACTGCACAGTTCCAACAGTCGTTATGAGAGCAAGAGATAGTGCCGGTAACGTCATATGATAGATTTTACTTATATAGTATTCAAACGTCCCTGTTACAAGACCAGGAGAAACACTTCCGCTAACAGGAAACCAGTTTAAACGGAAACCAAAAACAAATAGTGCGATAAGCCCAAAAATAAAGCTTGGAACTGCGAAACCAACGTATGTATAACCTGCAATAGCACGGTCTGCCCATGTATCATTAAAGCGTCCACTTACAATTCCTAAAGGAATGGCAATCAAATAAGAAAAGAGTAAGGTAAGCACCCCTAGTCCCGCTGTGTTTAACAAGCGATCGCCAATGAGTTCTGTAACATCCATTTTGTAGCGAAACGACTGACCAAAATCCCCTGTTATGGCGTTTCCTATCCACCGCCCATACTGTTGATACCAAGGATCGTTCAACCCATGTATCTCCCGTAATTCTGCTAAACGCTCTGCCGTAATACTAGGATCTATCATCCCTGTAAACGGATCACCTGGCATTTGACTAGCTAAAATAAACACAAGTATACTTAGAAAGAACAACTGTGGAACTGCAATTAACATACGTCTAACAATAAATTTCCACATCGTTAACTCCCTTCCGGCATTGCAACTCTATGAGTTGGAGACAAACTTTTTAAAGGGTATGCAAGTCCTTCGTTATCAAAATAATCTTGTGTATTCGTTTCATACTCTTGATTTATTTTCTTCCGAATCAATTGAATATCTCCTCTTTTAGTTGGATCAATATCTGGAATAGAGGATATTAACCTTCGCGTATAGATGTGCTGCGGGTTAGTAAAGATGTCATCAGGTGTTCCTTCCTCTACAAATCGACCTTTATACATAATGCCGATATGATCGCATATATGGCGTATGATGCCTAAATCATGACTTATAAAAAAGTAAGTTAAATTTAGATCTTTTTGAATATCTTGCATAAAGTTTAATACTTGAGCTTGCACAGATACGTCTAATGCAGAAACTGGTTCATCCGCTATTATTAATTTTGGCTTTAAAGCTATGGCCCTAGCAATACCAATACGTTGACGCTGCCCTCCTGAGAATTCATGTGGATATTTAAAAATACTATCAGGACTTATACCTACTCGTTCTAGCAATTCTTGTACAGCTCGTTGTTCTTCTTGCTTTGTCATTTTTTCGAAATTCCTAAATGGTTCTGCAACAATGTCTATGATTCTTTTTTTAGGATTTAATGAAGAATAGGGGTCTTGAAAAACCATTTGTACATCTCTTCTAAACTCTTTTATATTTCGCTTCGTTACTTCTTTATTATTAATAAAGATCTGACCAGACGTAATATCATTTAATCCAATAATGCCTCTTCCAGTTGTTGTCTTTCCGGAACCGGATTCACCAACTAGACCATATGTTTTTCCTTCCTCTAATGAAATGTTTAATCCATCAACAGCCTTTACATACCCAACGGTTCTTTTTAAAATACCTGCTTTAATAGGAAAATGTATTTTTAAATCTTTAATTTGCAGAAATCCCATCCGCTACTTCCTCCTTAGGTGCAAATTCAAATGTCTTGTAGCAACTACAACGAACATAATGATTTGGTGATATTTCATGAAGTTGAGGGTTTTCTTCATGCGCTGCATCACCAATCCATGGAATGCGTTCTGCAAATCGACAACCCGTTCTAGGTAAATTCACTAAAGAAGGCACTACCCCTTGAATAACATGTAACTTGGTTTTAGCTGTATTATTAGTTGGGTTTGATTGTAATAGCGATCTCGTGTATGGATGCTTTGGATTAGCAAATAACTCTTCAACTGGAGCTAATTCAACAATTTGACCAGCATACATAACAGCCACTTTATCTGCCATTTCCGCGACAACACCTAGATCATGGGTAATTAAGATAACACCACTGTTTAATTCATTTTTAAGTTTGCTTATAAGTCCTAATATTTGCGCTTGTATCGTTACATCAAGTGCAGTCGTTGGTTCATCCGCTATTAAAAAAGCAGGATTACAAGAAATGGCGATTCCAATTACCACTCTTTGCCTCATTCCACCAGAAAGTTCGTGTGGATATTGACTATAAACCACATCTGGTCTTGAAATACCAACTTGTTGTAAGAGTTCTAATACTCTATTTTTTCTCTCCGTTTTTGATAAATTTGTATGTAAAATAAGCGATTCTTCAAGTTGTTTCCCAATTATCATGAGTGGGTTTAGCGCTGACATTGGGTCTTGAAAAATCATCCCTAACTCTCCACCTCTTAACTTTTGCAACCTTGCTTCAGATACTTTAGCAATATCCTCACCTTTATAATTGATTTCACCTTCAATTTTCGATTTATCTTTTGGATGTAATCCTAGAATGGAAAATCCTAATGCACTTTTCCCTGAACCGGATTCTCCTACAATTCCAAGAATTTCATTCTTATTTACAGTGAGCGTGACATCGTCAACAGCTGCATAATATTCATTATTAATTCGAAAAGATGTTTTTAAATTCTGAATCTGAAGAAGTGTATTGTCCGACATCTTATCCCACCTAACTAATTAAATGTTTCGTTCACATACGTTATCTCATTTATCTGTCAATGAATAACCTAAAACATTCTTGTACGCTTTTAGCTGTATACTGACGTCCAGTTGTTGAATAAACGGTGATTGCGTCAGTGTTTCATTCACAAACCTTAGTAGTCGCTCATTGTCGTTGAAATAGGCTTGAACAATGAAGTGATGATAGCCGGAAACAGAGTCGACGCAAATGATTTCTTTAAAAGAAGCTAGCCATTTCCCAACCTCATCTTGTTTTCCAGCCTTGACATTTAGGCCGATAATCGCTTTTACACTTAAGCCTAATTTGGTTGGATCAATCTTAATAATAAAGTCGAAAACACCACTGTTGACCATTTTTTTTGAGCGTTGCCTGATAGTTCCTTCACTTACATGCAATTGTCTTGCCATTTGGCTATACGTAAATTTACCGTTTTTTTGGTATAAATCCAATATTTTAAAATCTAGCGAGTCAAGTTTCTCCATCTCGTATCACTCTCTATTTCCCAACTTCGATTTAAACTTCCGCTACGAATTCATGATAAAATAATCAGATTTATTCATTTTTTCGTAAAAGTTATTGTCAGTATATAAGAACCATTTGAAGAAAGCAACAAATTTTTTAGACAAATGTGACTATAATTTATAGTTTTACAAACTTTTTGATAGTCACGTTTTTCCAGTATACCATATCTTAAAATAATGTATATTATTATTTTTTCACATTATTCTAACCTTTAGTACGCTAAAAACAAGCTCATTTATTATACTGTCAAATTATTCTTGCTTGTTGTGACATGTTGTCAAGTAATCTAACTTAATTTCTATTATTTTACGTGCTATTCTCACGACAGATTATGCTATAATTTGACTTTGACATGTAGACAAACTTTTTATTTATAAATTAGTAGGTGAAATGAGGGATTAATAAGATGGATGATACGCGTAAATATCGTCGGAAACAAAAGAAAAGACGGTTACTATTAAAGACGATATTAGCTACAGCGTTAATTGCTATTTTAGCAGTCGGCACTGGTGCTTGGTATATTGTCAATCAGTTAAATGATACAGCCTCTAGTGCGTATCAAGGATTAAATCGTGGTGAAATGTCTGAACTAAGGGTCGAGCCTGTAGACATCGG
This sequence comes from Shouchella oshimensis, assembly GCF_002019765.1. Classification (GTDB taxonomy): domain Bacteria; phylum Bacillota; class Bacilli; order Bacillales; family Bacillaceae_D; genus Shouchella; species Shouchella oshimensis. Next base: position 1,079,515 of record NZ_KV917380.1, on the reverse strand, counting down.
CAAAGATAATTTTTCCATGCTTATACTCGGTAGTGACTTCCGTGAAGGCGATAGCGGCGGTGAACGAACAGACACCATGTTAGTCGCTACTTTTAATAAAGGAGATCGCTCCATTAAACTAACGAGCATTCCTCGAGATACGTATACGGAAATTATTGGTTATACAGAGGGACCTTTTTACGATAAAATTAACCATGCAAACGCCTTTGGCGGCATTGATATGGCAATTGATACGGTTGAAAATCTTCTAGACATACCAATTGATCATTATGCATTAGCCCGCTTTGACGGATTAGTTGATATTATTGATGCGTTAGAAGGAATTGATATTGATGTAACGTATGAATTTGATTTTAAAGAAAAAAGCCGCAATGTTGATTTTACATTCACAAAAGGACCGACTCATATGGACGGCGAGAAAGCTCTTGCCTATGCCCGAGAAAGAAAATCGGCTGAGAGTGGTGGAGACAAAGGACGAGGCATTCGTCAGCAACAAGTTATTGAAGCCATCATTGATCGAGCAGCATCTCTTTCTAGCATCACACGATTTAACGATCTATTTGATGCTGTTGGAAATAACCTTCAAATGGATTTAACATTCGGAAATATTGTGTCTCTACATGGCTACGCTTCTTCTATTGATACCATTGAAACACTTCAAGTTCATACAAATGGTCAAATGCGTCCAGATATTTATGGAAACAACATTTGGTATGAAGATGCAGTTGAAGAAGACTTATATGCATTGCAACAAACATTAAGAGAGCACTTAGAACTCCCGACAGATACTGAAAATGAACTTTATACGCAATAACATTAAAGACTAGACATTGATCTAGTCTTTTTTTTTGTTAAAAAAGAAAAAATGAGTCATTTTAACTAGGTTTTATTCTTTATAATAAGAGGTATAGTGACAGGATCTCTCATTATTTGCGGGATGACTAAAAATCACCTCAACTCTATTAATATATGAAACAATTGTTTCGATAGTATAGTTGAGGAAGAACAAAATTCGGAGGTGTTTATCATAAAAACGAAAATGTTAGTTACAAGTGGATCAGCCTCCGCGCTTACTTTAATCGCAACGGCTTTCCCTCTCCAAGCAACGTTTGCAAATTCTTTTAACGTTGTTGAGAATCATTACCCCATCTCATTTAATGATGCCGTCGACCGTCAAATGGGGTTGTCCGCTCCTCCACAAACCGACCGGAACGGCCGCTGGCAAAATGCGTCTAGGAACGATGTAGCCTACTACATGAATCCTAATAATTTTAATCAAGGAACATCTGCTTATTTACAGTTTCTTGACTTAAGCTCTAGTGCCGGTTTAAGTGCACAGTCCATTAACTCCCAACTTTTATCTAATAAAGGGACTTTATCTGGACATGGTCAAACCTTTATCAATGCGAGTAAACTGCATGGTGTAAATGAAATTTACCTTATCTCTCACGCTTTATTGGAAACAGGTAATGGCGGCTCTCAGCTAGCAAGAGGGGTTCAATATAACGGTCGAACCGTTTACAACATGTATGGAATTGGTGCTTTCGATGGAAATGCAGTACAAGCAGGTGCCCGTTATGCTTATAATCAAGGCTGGTTTACACCTGAAGATGCGATCATTGGCGGTGCTCGTTTCGTTTCCAATAATTATTTTGCCAGAGGTCAGACTACACTTTATAAAATGCGCTGGAATCCTGCTTCACCGGGGACATACCAGTATGCCACTGATGTAGGTTGGGCTGTCAAGCAAACCCATCAAATGGCAAATTTATATGGATTAGTCGATAACTATAATTTGCAATTTTCCGTTCCTGTCTATACGAATCAGCCGGTAGGAAATCAACCAGGTGACAATGAACTTGAGCCATTACCACCGAATACATACGGTACTACTACCGCAAGATTAAATGTAAGAACAGGTCCAGGTACAAATCACTCTGTTTTAACTACATTAAATAAAGACGAACGAGTTGAATTAATTGCTAAAACGGGACAATGGTACCAAATAAAAGTTGGGAATGTAGAAGGCTACGTTTCAGGACAATTTTTAACGTTTTCGCGAGAAAGTGAAGACCAAATTGAAGAAGTAGATGAAGAAATAATTGCAGAAGGTAAAACAACGGCCCGTTTAAACCTTCGTGCTCAGCCAAATACGAATAGTTCGATTCGCACAACTCTTTCCAAGAACCAAACTGTGCAAATTGTAAAAAAAGAAGGCAACTGGTATTTTGTCAGAGTTGGCTTTCAAACTGGATGGGTTTCTGCTGATTTTATTAAAATTGATGGGAACAATGTTGAAGACAACAAGCCTTCTCTTGGCTCTGCGACGACTACAGCTCGCTTAAACCTTCGCTCTGGCGCTGGCACGTCTCATCGCGTTTTAACGACTCTTCCGGTTGGACAAAAGCTTGAGCTTCTTCAAAAACAAGGTAATTGGTATCAAGTTAAAGCTGGTAACCAAACTGGCTGGGTCTCCGCTGACTTCATTAAAACCGATGGAAACAATGTCGAAGACAACAAGCCTTCTCTTGGCTCTGCGACGACTACAGCTCGCTTAAACCTTCGCTCTGGCGCTGGCACGTCCAACCGGGTCTTAACAACACTCCCGGTTGGACAAAAGCTTGAGCTTCTTCAAAAACAAGGCAATTGGTATCAAGTTAAAGCTGGTAACCAAACTGGCTGGGTCTCCGCTGACTTCATTAAGACCGATGGAAACAATGTCGAAGACAACAAGCCTTCTCTTGGCTCTGCGACGACCACAGCTCGCTTAAACCTTCGGTCGGGTGCTGGCACGTCTCACCGGGTCTTAACGACCCTTCCTGTTGGACAGAAGCTTGAGCTTCTTCAAAAACAAGGTAATTGGTATCAAGTTAAAGCTGGTAACCAAACTGGCTGGGTCTCCGCTGATTTCATTAAAACAAATGGTAATAATGTCGAAGACAACAAGCCTTCTCTTGGCTCTGCGACGACTACAGCTCGCTTAAACCTTCGGTCGGGTGCGGGTACGTCTCATCGCGTTTTAACGACTCTTCCGGTTGGACAAAAGCTTGAGCTTCTTCAAAAACAAGGCAATTGGTATCAAGTCAAAGTCGGTAACCAAACTGGCTGGGTTTCTTCTGACTTCATTAAAACTGGCAGGAACAATGTCGAAGACAGTAAACCTTCTCTTGGCTCTGCGACGACTACAGCTCGCTTAAACCTTCGGTCGGGTGCGGGTACGTCTCATCGCGTTTTAACGACTCTTCCGGTTGGACAGAAGGTAGAGCTTCTTCAAAAACAAGGCAATTGGTATCAAGTCAAAGCCGGTAACCAGACTGGATGGGTTTCTGCCGATTTCATTAAAACAAATGGTAATAATGTCGAAGACAACAAGCCTTCTCTCGGCTCTGCGACGACTACGGCTCGCTTAAACCTTCGGTCGGGTGCGGGTACGTCTCATCGTGTTTTAACGACCCTTCCTGTTGGACAGAAGGTAGAGCTTCTTCAAAAACAAGGCAATTGGTATCAAGTTAAAGCTGGTAACCAAACTGGGTGGGTTTCTGCCGATTTCATTAAAACAAATGGTAATAATGTCGAAGAAAACAAGCCTTCCCTTGGCTCTGCGACGACTACGGCTCGCTTAAACCTTCGGTCTGGTGCAGGCACGTCTCATCGCGTTTTAACGACTCTCCCGGTTGGACAGAAGGTAGAGCTTCTTCAAAAACAAGGCAATTGGTATCAAGTTAAAGCTGGTAACCAAACTGGGTGGGTTTCTGCTGACTTCCTTTCCACTAAGTCAGAGGTGAAAAAAGAAACAAGCGTAACAAAAGCTGGTGAAACAACAGCACGATTAAATTTACGTGAAGGTGCTGGAACGTCCTACAAAGTTCTCACTACTTTAAATAAAGGCCAAGCCGTTGAAATTCTAAACACGAAAAATGGTTGGCATCAAATAAAGGTTGGTTCACAAACTGGCTGGGTTTCTGCACAATATGTCCAAGAAAAGACTGCTGAGCCTAGTATTCAAGCCATGTCACGATCATTAATGGCTCCAATGTTTGTTGACGAACAAGAGATTGTGAGTGAAGAACCTCTACAAACAGCAAAAAATGACCAAGAGGATAAAGAAAATCCTTCCGCTAAGCAAGAAAAACCTGAGAAAAAACTAGACTCCGACAAGCAAGATACTGAAACTGTTTCAAATACGGAAGATGATGTAGTAAAATCGGAAACCGATATTAAAAACAAACAGGATTCTACTGTCGAGGTTGTAGAGAACGACTCATACGTTGACAGTGACGATGATTCTTCTTCTGACGTTGAAAACGACTCAGATGCTGACAGTGACGATGATTCTTCTGATGACGTTGAGAACGACTCAGATGCTGACAGTGACGATGATTCTTCTGATGACGTTGAGAACGACTCAGACGCTGACAGTGACGATAATTCTTCTGATGACGTTAAAGTCGACTCAGATGCTGACAGTGACGATGATTCTTCTGATGACGTTGAGAACGACTCAGATGCTGACAGTGACGCTAATTCTTCTGATGACGTTGAGAACGACTCAGATGCTGACAGTGACGCTAATTCTTCTGATGACGTTGAGAACGATTTAGACGCTGACAGTAATGATGATTCTTCTGATGACGTTGAGAACGATTTAGACGCTGACAGTAATGATGATTCTTCTGATGACGTTGAGAACGATTTAGACGCTGACAGTAATGATGATTCTTCTGATGATGAAGAGGTAGCCAATGGCGAAGAAAACACCTCTTCTGCTGAAAGTACACCGATTACAGAGCAAAGTGAAGAAGAAGGCAACTTTATTACGTTAACGATTGACACCGATCTGTTGGCTTCAGCTGCTGATGATAGTGCCATTTTGCTTCAATTGGTGAAAGGACAATCTTTTGAGGTTCTAGATACTAACTCAGGCTTTATCAAGGTTAAGATTAATGGCCAAGAAGGTTGGATAAAAGAAAACGTTATAGTTTAAAAATAAGTACCCCTGCTACTGAAATTAGCAGGGGTACTTATTTTTCAAAAGTGACCTTTTAAGAAATTTTTTATTTAACTTTTTTATTTACAATATTAGCCGTCTTTAAAGCTAATTTAACTGACCTTCTATTAAGTGTTTTTTCTTGATTTTTTATAAGTTTACGCGCTTCTTTATTTTTATTCTCAAGGTTGTTCACTTTCTTTTTAAGCTGGTCCTCTTTATTTAGAAATGAATTGTTCAGTAGATTTACATAAGTGCTGTACCTTTCAGCAATCTCTTCATGAGAAATTGTTGAGATAGGATAAATAGGATCTAATTGCTGTACTTCTGAAATTAAGCGGTCTAAAGGTGCGATTCCATTATAATTTTCATCATAAATATGCGAAATACCATTTGTATTTAGAAACTCAATGAATTTATCAAAATTCTTGTGCTGCACAGTTTCAGGTGACTTAAAATCAGCTTGTTCAATGAGATCACTCAACCTTGTATCATCAGTAATTTTGTCAGCAAAAACATGTGTTAATTTATGGTATTCAGCTAACTCTCTCATTCTTGCGTCTTTTGGTAGTAAAATACTCGGTGTTCCAGCAATTGTTGCCGTGATGTTTCCATGTAATCTTGCACCAAAACTAAAATCAACATTTTTAAGAAAATCAATCCATGTCTGGGCATTTAAGAAAAATGGAACTCTTCCATTTTTATAAACGTCATCTTTCATACTTGTTGGATAGTATTTATTTTCTTTAAGTGAACTTACACCTGTGTATACCAAGATTTTTTCTTTCATCCATTGGGGAATAAAGTAATGATTAGGATATTCCTTCATACTCCTGTCTATGAAAGACAGAACATTTTCAGGTGAAAGCATCGAAGAATTAACACTTATTTTTGAATTTGGAGTAATATTTGTTTCACGTATGTTAAGATCTCTTCCGAACGAATACATTGAAGGGCACCCAATAACAATATGGTCAGTTCCTTCTTTAAATCCTAATTTAGATAAATACTTAGCAGTTATTTCCCCTCTAACACCTATCATACTGGATTTACTTAAGACAGCACTTACAAAGTCTTTTACTGCTTTGTCGAAAGGAAAGCCTTCATCAAGCTTAGGCTCAAATGGTGCTCTTAAGCCTACACCGATAACATATACCGGTATTGTCAGCTTGTTAATTAGTTCTGTATATCTCTTTAAAGCTGGTATAAATTGTTCACGAAAAGCATCTGCTAATGGTATTACATAAGCATCATATTCTTCATTAATTTTTTCAGCATCGTTATGGTTTATTCTATAATTGTCTGGAACAAGCTCTACTTCGCTTGTTGTCAAGGTTCGATAAATTGAATATGCATATATTAAGTTACCTACATTACCTCCTATAGAATTATTAGCAATAATTTCTTCTGGAGTCATCGTAGTTAATGGAGAAATTCCAGATCTGATCAATATTTTTCTTTTTTTCATATTACACCTCGTGCATTAAAAATTTATTGTTCTTTTTCTAAAATCAACTGTTCTACAAAACGTCTAGAAGCAAAACCATCAAGATCATCAAAAAAGTATTCCACGAACGGTTTTATTTTTTTGAAATCATAATCTTCATTACGTATACTACTAATTATATCCTCTGTAGATTTTGCTAATTTACCGGGAATAAATGATTGGTATTCAAAGTAAAAATCCCTTTGTCTAATATATTCTTCCACATCATAAGCAAAAAAGATCATCGGTTTTTCTAACAAAGCAAATTCAAAGCATACAGAAGAATAGTCGGTAATGAGTATATCTGTAACAAACAGAAGATCATTTATTTCTTGGTAATCAGAGAAATCATAAAAAAAGTCAACATACTGATAGGGAATAACTACTTTATTGTTAACAAAAGGGTGGATCTTAAAAACAAAAACGTATTCATCCTTTAAGTTATTATACAATTCATCAAACTTCAGTACATCAAAAGGGTAATGTGCTGAGCTTTGACCATTACCTCTAAAAGTCGGTGCAAAAAGAATTACTTTTTTATTTTTAAGTTCTGGGTATTCTTCATAAATTTCTGCTCTTTTTGCTTCTTTGTAGACATCGTCAAAGAAAACATCTGTTCTTGGAGCACCAATTGGAACAATGGTCTCTGCCTCTTCTATTCCAAACCCTTCAGCATAATGTCGTCCAACGTTTTTAGAACTGACAACGGCTTTTGTATAATTCCGATGATTTTTTGACTTTATTGAAGGACCACCTGGTCTACCAATTCTACTGTATCCAAAGGTTTTAAATGCTCCTACAGCATGCCAGACTTGTATCAAATCAGCAGATTTTCTTATTCTTAGGGGATAAATCATTGGATAAAAGTCATCCAAAATAATCTTCTTAGATGTTGCGCACCAATAGGCTAAATTCCATATATCGGTGAATGATTTTCTTTCATCAATTGAATTTTTCAACATGAATTTATAGTCAATGTCTAAATTCATACTTCTCATTTCATCATAAATAAACGAGAAATTTCCATTCATTTCTGATCTGCTGTCAGTAGCAAATAAAACTCGGTTTTTCTTAACAGAGAAAATATGGAAGAAGATATACAACATTTTAAAAACATACTTCCGCATGAATTTATATTGCTTTGATTTAGTAGTATTAAACTCCAACTGACTTGGATGAATATCCTTAAGCTTTGTTGATGTCATCTCCAATGTTTTTGTTTTTCGGTTATAGACTGCCATTAAATTATACTCTAGTAATTTTTTCGCAGAGAAAAACTCCATCTTTGAAGAATGAAATTCATTTTTTAAGAATTCACTTATATTGCCCAAAGGTAATAACGTTTCGACTAATTCAGAGTCTTTATTGAGTGCCGAAACTGAAATATAACAATTATATTTACCGGCAGGAAGTGGTTCCCTTTGTTCAGTCAGTTGTGCAAAATTTACCTCTAACTTAAAACCTGCCCACTTATAATTCTCTTTTTCAAATTCATTCATATTGACGTTAGTCTTTAAATCGATCATAGGCACTTCATACGAAGTTCCACAATCATCTAAATTCTTTACAATAAGGCTTTTTGTTATATGGTCTTCTTCTATGTTTGTTATTCCATTTATATATGCAAAACCTTCTATGTTCAGGTAAGCACCGTTCCAAGTCAAATTGGTTACTTTTTTTGTACCAGGTAGTTGCTTTCGCATATCTTCTATTTCATTTAATTTTTTTAATTGATCAGCCAGCTCACCTTCTTTGATTTTTAAAATACCATCCTCTTCTTCATAAGGTAGCTGACTATTACTTCTATACACGCTATTCATCCTTCCTTGCTAAACAACTAAATTTTCCATTCCATTACTGTTTTTCCCCAGCTTGAGACTAAATCTTCCTCAAACGCTGAGTCAATATCTTTAATTGAATAGACGTCAATTACGTTTGTAACCAATTGGCTTAAGTAATCAATTACTTCCTTATTCTGTTGCAAGAAGTTTACAGCATCTTGAAAATCTACGGTACCACTTCTGCTACTTCCAAATAGTGTTAAACCCTTTTCTAATACTAACCTAGTATTTACTTCAATAGGTTCTTCACTTACTCCTAATAACGATACTGAACCCATAGGATTAATACAATTAATAATTTGGTCGACGGCACTCTCGCTACCTCTTCCTCCAACACATTCAAATGCATGATCAATATTCAAATCTTGAGGAATATCATTTATTAAAACTTTTTTATCAACAAATGTAAAATAATCAAGTTTATAATCATTCTTACCAAACACAACAATAGTAGACTCCGGATACATTTTTCTTAATAAGAGTGCAGTGATGTACCCTAAATTTCCATCTCCCCAAATTCCTAATGTTTCTTTTCGTTTATGCGTTTTCTCTTTAAATCGTCTTATAGCATGAATTGAAACACTAACAAGTTCTAGAAATGAGGCTGTATGATTATTTAGTTCAGTAAATAAAGGCACTACTCGGTCTCTATTTAAAAATACATAGTCCTGTGTGAAACCATCGTAACCACTGGATCGAAAATTGCTTGATGGTAAATAGTTTTCTTCTACTACCTCATCTGATTCTGTAGGTGTGTTCGGAACCATTACTACTGCTTGACCAATTTCAAACTCATTTGTTGGATCAAAAACAACTTCTCCAATTCCCTCATGAATTAATGCCATTGGTAATTTTTTTTGTAGGATGCTTGCTTCTCTTCTTCCTTGGTAATATCTCTGATCAGCAGCACAAACAGACAAGTATTTTGGACGAACAACTAGCTTATTTCCATTTAAAGACATATCTCTATAAGTAATCTCAAATCTCCCAGGAGACACTAATCGATAAATTTGATTAATCATTGTATCCTCCTACATTTCCTCTTCTAAATCGATTTTAGTTATTTCTGAATCACGAATAATAGCTTCAGCAACTTTTAAATCATAAGGTGTTGTCACTTTAATATTAAATACTTCTCCTCGGACTAATCGGACTTTTTGTCCTTTTAATAGCATTATTTTTGCTGCATCGGAGAGAATATTTCTTTCATTCTCGCTTAAATCATCATAGGCTTTCTTTACTGCATTTATATTAAAGCTCTGAGGCGTTTGTCCTTGGTACATTTCATCTCGAACAGGAATGTTGGAGATGAAAAAGTCATCTTTTGATTCAACAATTGTATCGACTGCCTCTATTACAGTATCAACTGCACCATATTCTAATGTTTCATTAATGTTTTCTTCAATTATTCTATGGGTCAAAAATGGTCTAACGGAATCATGCGTTACAATAATATCATCATCATTGATTCCATTTACATTTTCAATATGATGGATCGCACTCATGATTGTTTCATTTCTAGTTTGTCCACCTTTTATCACTTCAACAACGTCATTACTAGGAATATGTTGATTAATAATATCTTTTGTATACGTCATCCACTTCTCAGGAACGACTACAAGTATTTTATCAAAACGCGTATTTAAAATGAATTTTTCAATTGTATGGATAATGATTGGTGTTTTGTTCAAGTTTAAAAACTGCTTTGGTAACTTGGTGTTTCCCATTCTTGTTCCTTGTCCACCAGCAAGTATAGCTGCATAAATCATATAAATCCCTACTTTCAATTTTATTTAATAATCTTTTAAAACTATAACATGAATAATTTAGGTCGTTAACTGAGTATCTTTTCTTGAATAAAATCTACTTGTCTTTTTAGAACAGGTTTCTGCACTTCTTTAGAATAAAATATGTCTCTTACCCTAATACGATCTTCTTTAAATTCATCCACATTATGTAAGCAGTAATTTTCAATCTCCTTTACCAACTGTGAAAACGTGGTAACCTTTGGTCCAGGGGTAGTATCATCATAATTAAAGTACATTTCATTTGAGTGCATTAAATATTTATCTAAATCAAAAGGAAAGAAAATAATCGGCCTATTCAGCAGTAAAAAATCTGTGTAACAACTCGAGTAATCCGTAATTAAAACATCGGTATATTTCAGTAAGATCTGTGGTTCAATCTCATCACTACTTACATCTAATATGTTCTTTAAATTACCGGGTATTTTCCCCTTACTAAACATATGGCGTTTAAGGATAAACAGAATATCATTTTCCTCACAAATCTGATCTAATTTCACAAAATCGATCACATTATTAATATCCGGGTCATCAAGACCATGATTTCTGTGAGTTGGCATATATGTAACTGTTTTAGAATACTTTATCCTTTTATCAACGCTTTCATCATCAATCGACTTTTGATAGAAAACATCATTTCTTACTTGCCCTAAAATGGGAAGCTGTGATTGAGAGAGCAGAAACGTTTCAGGAAAGAATTTAGACACAGTTTCACTCGTTGAAAATACATAATTTTCTTTACCTCTATTTGTTTTTTCTACTAACATCATAAAATAACGCTTTACTTTGTTTTTTTCATGTATTGCGCGATAAGTAAATGTCTGAGAGCGAGCGGCCCAAACTTTTTTTAGACCTACACCATGCCAGGTGTTTATTGAAAGAACTCCGCCAAGAAAAACCTTTGTAAAATCATCATGTATAGAGTGAGAATGAACAACAGTAGCAGCTCTTAATTGATAGTATATCCCTTTTAATGACCATGATGAATATACTGTATGCTCCATTTCTCTCATAGTTCGCAATGTCTTTTTATTCTTTGTTATCCAGACACATTTAAAGTTACTATTCCTTACAAATGCCTTATAAAGATACTTTGTATTGCCTCTAAAAGCCTTACCGTTTTCTCCTCCAAACACAATAATTTTCTTAGATCTAGGAGACAATTTTGACAGCTGATAGATTAATACGATAGGCACTCTTTTTACGACACTTAATAGTTTATTCATTTAAACTCTCCAATGTTACATTCTTATATAAGTAAGGACACCTCTTAAAATGGCTTTTGCAAAGGTTAATACTGTGAACAGCAACAAGAAATATAAGTAAATCGATGGTGAACTAAAGTAAATATTAAATGGAATGAATATCAATAAAATAGTAAAAAAACCAGGTACTCCCGTCCAAAAAGCAATTTGATCAAAAAACGTTCTTTTTCTTAATCGATAAACCGGGTCTTCTTCGTCTTTTTTTGTGAAAGTAAGCTCGTAAGATAAAGGAATTTGTAAGCTTAAAAATGCAAATGTAAATCCTGTGTATAACAATAAGCCTATCCCTAGAGGAACCACTCCCCATAGATAAACAATGGAAAGAATAACGGCAAACGAAATAATAACGGTATTTCCTCTAATAATATTATCTAAAAATGCACCTTTTTGAGAGGTGATTTTTCTTAAACGAGCCATTTCACCATCAACACAGTCAAACAGATACCCTAATACATAGCAAATAAATGAAATGAATAATGCTAATGGACTTCCTTCGATAAGAGTAAAACCGCATAAGAAAAAGAATAGCAACGATAAAAAACTCACAAAGTTTGGTGTCAGTCCAAGTTTATTAAATATTATCGTGAAGTAAATAGAAATTCTTCTTAAAAAGAACCGAGCAAAAGGTTCCTCCACAACAGTGGGCTTTTGACATTTAGCTCGTAGCTTCTTAATAGCTTCGCTTTCCCACGGGATTATTGGGTAATCGTTTTTCAAAATTAAACTTCCTCTCATAATAATACCCTGCTCAGTGTATGTGCAGGGTATTATCTTACAAAAAAATTCATAGCTTTAATTACTCTGTGTGCTACTTTGGTTAGGATACGTTTTCGTTTTCGCTTTTGTTGAATTCGTTTCTCCTTCTGACTTCGCCTTATTAATCACCACAAGTATGGTCTGCATTAAGATGGTTAAGTCTAACCAGAAAGAATAATTTCGGATATAGTGTAAATCAAATTTTAGTTTTTTATCCGCGTCTGTTGTATATTTACCCATTACTTGCGCATAGCCAGTAATTCCTGGTTTTACAGCATGGCGATAATTAAACCATTTGTTTTCTCGTTGAAACTGTTTCGTAAAGAATTCACGCTCTGGTCGTGGACCGACAAGAGACATGTCTCCTTTCAATACATTAATCAACTGCGGTAATTCATCAATTCTTGTTTTACGGATGAATTTACCCATTTTCGTAATTCGGTCATCATTTGATTTTGCTAGTACAGGGCCAGTTTTTGATTCGGCATCAATGACCATGGAACGGAATTTTAAAATGTTAAACGGCTTATGGTTTTTGCCAACCCGTTCTTGTTTAAAAAATACGGGTCCACGATCTTCAATCTTAATCCCAATTGCCGTAACAACCATTACAGGTAATGTAGCCACAATCATTGCTACAGCAGCAGCAATGTCAACCCCTCGTTTAATGAGGAGCTGTGTTAATGAAAGCGTAAATGGTCTAACTTGCATCACCATCGTGTCATCCATTGTTGTCACAGATGTGTTCATAAGCAGCATGTCATTCACTTTAGGAACAACATAGACAAGCTTTTTATTTTTCATCGCATGGAACATTAAACGATCTTTCTTTTCTTCTTCTAACTCTGAACCAATGAAGACGACGTTAAATTGGTTAATTTGTGTGCGCAGTTGGGCTAGCGATTCTTTTTTATCATACCATCTAACATAGCTACTCTTTGAAAGGAAAGAGGCTAAGCTATCTTCCATTTCTTCAAATTCTTTTTCTGTTCCGATAAACATTACTTTGCCTTTTCTCGATAGCTGGCTATATTTCGTGAAAGCCGATTTCCATACTAATAAAGCAATAAAGGCAATGCCATGTGCGGATAATAGAACTGAACGTGGCATGGCGAACTCACGGAAAAAGAAGGAAACCGTCATCGTAATTAACAAAATGAACGTTACCGCTATAGCTAATTTCCTAACAATATCCCATACATCGTATTGAACTAAACGATCAAGCTCATAAATACCCAAAAAAAGGATGCTAATCACAATAATCCAAGGTAAAATCCCTAAAAACGCGTCATAGTTCTTAGGTGTCATTTGCTCATTAAAAAGAAGAAAGGCAAGACCATATGATAATACAATTAATACTAAATCCACGACCATTGTAAGCGCGCGTGTCGCTCGGTTTGGAATCATATTTGGCATCGTCTTAACTCCTAGTTTCATAGAATTTTAAACTAAGGTTCATTTTAGCATAAGTGTGATCGAATGTCTTTTATCAAAAAGAGGTTTGATAAAATACCATACAGATTGTTTTCTTCACATATTCTTTCATAACTAAACCATTCCAATCATTTATGAATACTCACGTATTTGTACGTCTTATACGCCAATAGCTACGGGAGAAAAACGCTTGAAATGATGCATAGCCTCGTACGAAATGGAGCACGAAAAAAGTTGCTGCACATGGAAGCCAAGCGCCCATTCCGTTTTCTTTTGCACATGGATACGACACGGTTAAATTAAGAATCGCGTATACGAGAACAACAATACTAAACAAGATGAGTGCACTTGTACTTAAAAACGAGGCAATCAGTAAGATTAAACCAGCTAAAAACGCCAGCAAAGGAATTCGGTGACGTAACCCTAGGGCTCCAGGTGTTGCTGCATTCGCAATGATGTTCCATTTGCCGTCACCGAGAGATTTATCAATCAGCCCTTTTACTGTCGGTCTTACAAAATAGGTTGATTGGATACTAGTAGATAAGAAAAAAGTCTTGCCTGCATCTCGCATCCGTTTATGAAATTCAATATCTTCGTTTCGTTTTAATCGCTCATCAAACAAACCTACGTCAGTAAAAACGGCTCGTTTATAAGCCCCATACGGTACGGTATCTACAAAACCTTCCCATTCCTTCCCTTCAAGTGTTCGGAATTTTGAATTCCCTACTCCAAATGGATGTGAATAGACATATTCATTAATCTTCCCTTGTTTCCCTAGACCACGAGATTGGATAATCCCTCCAACTACATCAGCACTGGGCTGCCGCTTTATACAGTTGACATAGCGCTGCAAGAAATCCCTTGGAACAGTTGTGTGGCCATCAATTCTCAAAATATACGACCCACTAGCACCTTTAATTCCAATATTCCAACCGATTGGTAGTGTTTTTTTCGGGTTATCGAATAGACGTATTCGGTGCCCTTGCTCAACAAACCCTTGAATTATTTCCAATGTACGGTCCGTAGAGCGACCGTCAACAACGATTATTTCAAAATCAAATCCATTTTTCTCTTGCTTTAACAAGTTTTCCATTAACGTCGCAATATACCGTTCTTCATTTCGTATAACGAGTAACACACTTAATAAGATTGTTTTATTCGTAGACATGTTTTCTCCTTATTAATCGGCTTCGTGATGGTGACAATGACATTCCTTGGATCAAATAAACTCTTTCTATGTTCGCCAACCATGACTATAATAGATTGTAGATAATTGTCAAGAAAGGACGTAATGATGTTGAAAAAAATAGGTTTCCCTCTTGTTATTCTGTTTAGTATAACAGGAATTATTTTAAGCTATATGTATGATCAACAGCAAATTGCAGAGATTGCCGATGAAGCTACATCATCCATTCCTGTTGAAGAAACCAAGCCAAGCGAAGAAATAGAGGATGAATCAGTCGTAGACGAAACCGTTTCTTTAGGTTGGCTAGGAAGCCACATAGACAATGATCCTTCTCTTAGTCAAAAAGTGGTTTTTGTCGGATCTTCGTCGTTTACGAGTACTGAAAGTGATCACGGATGGCCAAACCTTGTTATGGAGGAAACCGCTCATGCGATTGACACTACAACCATTGATTACGAAGTATTAACTTATTCAGGGGAAACAGTCTCTTCTTCTCTGATTGCTGATACAGCAAGGGACATTACCGCAGCGGATCCTACCGTTCTTATAATTGAATCGTTCTCACTAAACGATAACCAGTATTACTTACCATTTACTGAACAAGAATCCTTTGATAATCTTTCTCTTTTTCTAACGCATATGGAAAGCGAGTTACCCGATACTGAAATCATTGTCGTTCCTTCAAACCCTTTTCCTAATGCCTTACACTATTTAGAAAGAAAAAACGTGCTTGATGAACAAGCGTCTACACTTCCAGGTACATATGTTGATCATTGGGGAGCGTGGCCTACAGGCGAAGGGCTAGAATCCGTTACTCAAAATTTACGTCCTAATGATGAGGGACATGAAATTTGGTCAGAGGCATTTCTAGAATTTTTTATCGATTCATAAGCTTATGTGTTTCTTTTTTTGCATGTTAAACAAAAATATTTCCGTTATAATGGACAGCGTTCTACAAAAAGTAGGGCGTTTTTTCTTTGTCGAAAAAACGTTAAATTACGCTTATCCACAAAGAAAGAGTTGAAACAACCGTGTTTTTCTCACTTTCCCACAGGCTGGGGATAAAATCAATATGTTGATTTATTTATGTTTATCGTCTACCATATGTGGTATTAAAGATATAGATCATTTATATTGGAGATGTTCACTAATGAAGATACTTTTCGATTCTAGAACTGGTAATGTGAAGCGATTTACTGAAAAATTACCATTCGAATGTGAACAAATTACTGAGTCGTCATGTGTGGACGAGCCCTATGTTCTTCTCACATATACGACGGGATTTGGTGACTTGTCTCCTAGAACACGCCAGTTTCTAGAAAGCAACCATAGATGGCTAGTAGCTGTTGCAGCAAGTGGAAATCGCATTTGGGGCGATCGTTTTGCAAGAAGTGCAGACTTAATTGCAACGATGTATCACGTACCAATTCTTCATAAATTTGAATTAAGTGGCACAGCAACAGATGTTGCACACTTTATACAGGAGGTTCATTCTATTGACAACACTAACGCAAAACTCAGTACCAAAGTGGGTTCAGCTTAACAATGAGCTCATGATCGCAAAAGACGGCTCGTATCAATTTGAAAAAGATAAAGAGGCTGTACATAGTTATTTTGTCGATTATGTGAATCAAAATACGGTCTTCTTCCATGACTTAGAAGAGAAAATGGAGTACCTGGTAAAAAACGATTACTATGAGGAAGAGCTTTTAGACTTATATACAATGGATGAAATAAAAGAAGTCATGAATGTTGCTTACAATAAAAAGTTTCGCTTTCCTTCTTTTATGTCAGCATTCAAATTTTATAACGATTACGCATTAAAAACGAATGACAAAACAAAAATCCTTGAGCGGTACGAAGATCGCGTTGCTATCGTCGCGCTTTTCTTTGGTAAAGGCGACGTTAATAAAGCAAAAGACCTTGTGAAAGCCATGATCTCACAAGAGTTCCAACCAGCAACACCGACCTTTTTAAATGCAGGTAGAAAACGACGTGGAGAGCTTGTCTCTTGTTTCTTACTGGAAGTCAATGACTCGTTAAACGATATTAGTCGTGCCGTTGATATTTCCATGCAACTATCTAAGCTTGGCGGGGGGGTTGCGTTAAACCTCTCTAAGTTACGTGCAAAAGGTGAAGCGATTAAAGACGTTGCCAACGCTACTAAAGGGGTTGTTGGCGTTATGAAACTGTTGGATAATGCCTTTCGTTATGCAGATCAAATGGGACAACGTCAAGGTTCTGGTGCGGCTTATTTAAACATTTTCCATGCTGATATTAATGATTTCCTTGATACACGAAAGATTTCTGCTGATGAAGATGTTCGTGTAAAAACATTATCTATTGGCGTTGTCATTCCAGACAAATTTATCGAACTTATGCGTGAAGATAAAGATGCGTACCTTTTCTATCCTCATACGGTCTACAAGGCGTATGGTGAGCACTTAGATGAAATGAATATGGAAGATATGTATGAGACATTAGTAGATGACCCAAGGGTGCGTAAAGAAAAAATTAACCCTAGACGCTTGTTTCAAAAGCTTGCGATTCTTCGCTCCGAGTCTGGGTACCCGTACATTATGTTTGCAGATAATGTGAACAAAGCCCATGCAAACAACCATATTAGCAATGTTAAATTCTCGAACCTTTGCTCAGAAATTCTACAAGCTTCACAAGTTTCAACGTATAATGATTATGATCAAGAAGATGACATCGGATTAGACATTTCTTGTAACCTAGGTTCTATTAACATAATGAACGTAATGAAAAATCGTTCACTTGAACAAACCGTTTCGCTAGCAACAGATGCCCTTACAAGAGTATCCGAATCAACCAATATTACAAATGCACCAGCAGTTCGCCATGCCAATGAGAAGATGAAATCTATCGGCCTTGGTGCAATGAACCTTCATGGTTATCTTGCTGAACAGCATATCGCTTATGAAAGTCCTGAAGCACGTGACTTTGCTAACACATTCTTTATGGCAATGAACTTTTATTCCATCAAACGTTCAGCAGAGATTGCCCGTGATCGTGGCGAAACGTATTATCGTTACGATGAGAGTACGTACGCTACAGGAGACTATTTTACGCCTTATCTTACGACAAACTTCACACCTCAATACGACAAAGTCGCTACTCTATTTGAAGGTATGCACATTCCTACAATAGACGACTGGAAAGAACTACAAGCTTTTGTTCAAGAGCATGGTCTTTTCCACAGCTATCGATTGGCTATTGCACCTACTGGTTCCATTTCTTATGTCCAGTCAGCTACGGCAAGTGTTATGCCCATTATGGAGCGTATTGAAGAACGAACATATGGAAACTCAAAAACGTACTATCCAATGCCAGGCTTAACAGCCAATAACTGGTTCTTCTTTAAAGAAGCATATGACATGGACATGTTTAAAGTCGTCGATATGATTGGGACTATTCAGCAGCATATCGATCAAGGCATTAGCTTTACATTATTCTTAAAAGACACCATGACAACAAGAGATCTAAACCGAATTGATCTCTATGCACACCATAAAGGAGTTAAAACGATTTACTATGCACGAACGAAAGATACAGGCCAAGATGACTGCCTATCTTGTGTCGTTTAAAGCTTATATCGTCTAACATCAAAAAGGAGCGCACCCTATGACACACGTTTACGACGCAGCAAATTGGTCAAAGCACGAAGATGATTTTACACAAATGTTTTATAACCAAAACGTTAAACAGTTTTGGCTTCCTGAAGAAGTCGCTTTAAATGGCGACCTTCTTACATGGAAGTACTTATCTGCTAACGAAAAGGATACGTATATGAAAGTGTTAGCTGGGCTAACCTTACTTGATACGGAGCAAGGCAATACAGGAATGCCTATTGTTGCTGAACATGTGAACGGCCATCAGCGAAAAGCGGTACTTAATTTCATGGCGATGATGGAAAATGCTGTTCATGCAAAATCCTATTCAAACATCTTTATGACTCTTGCCACAACCGAGCAAATTAATGATGTATTTGAATGGGTAAAAGAAAATCCACGTTTGCAGAAAAAAGCAGATACGATTGTTTCTCTCTATAAAGCGATTCAAACAGGAGATGACATCTCACTATTTAAAGCGATGGTCGCATCGGTTTACTTGGAAAGTTTCTTGTTTTACAGTGGATTTTATTACCCGCTTTATTTCTATGGGCAAGGTAAGCTTATGCAAAGTGGAGAAATTATTAATTTGATTCTCCGTGACGAGGCTATTCATGGCGTATACGTCGGCTTACTGGCACAAGAAATTTTCAATAAACAAACACTAGATACGCAAACAGCGTTAAAAGAGTTTTCAATTGATCTCTTAAAAGAACTTTACAAGAATGAGCTTGCCTACACAGAAGAATTGTATGATCCAGTTGGCTTGTCACACGATGTGAAGAAGTTTATTCGTTACAACGCGAACAAAGCGCTGATGAACCTTGGATTTGATCCTTACTTTGAAGATGAAGAAATTAACCCAATCGTTTTGAACGGTTTAAATACAAAGACAAAATCACATGATTTCTTCTCAATGAAAGGAAACGGTTATAAAAAAGCAACTGTTGAACCATTACGAGACGATGATTTCTTTTTTGCCGACCAAACATCATAATGTACGGATTAAAGAAAAAAGAGCAGGATCATCTTGCTCTTTTTTCTTCTTGCGTCTTAAGATACAGTATAAGATAATGTAGAAGTTAATCGTTTTTTGACAAGGAGGTACTATGATGGGCAAGATGGATGAAATGATTGTTGTTGCACCACGTAAACACGTTTTCCATGATGAGTCTCTTGCATTTCAAGGCGTTGTTAGCAACCATGAGCAAGTTGCGACCATTATGAATCGGATTAATCGCCATTTTAGCGAGATGAGACGAGGAAACGCAGAGGAAGACGAGTTATACAAGCAACCAATCCCATATGTCGTCATTCGTAAAGGATCAGCTATTTACGCATATGAACGGTTAAAAGGTGGCGGCGAAGCGAGACTACATCAAAAGTTATCCATTGGGTTTGGTGGTCATATGAACGCTACATCGTCTTCAGATTTTAAAGATATGCTTGAGGCGAATACAGAAAGAGAACTACATGAAGAACTTCAATTCGATCCTACACATATAAAAGGTATGAAAACCATTGGACTTATTAACGATGATGAAAATGATGTCGGACGTGTTCATATTGGTATTTTGTCTGTATTGGACCTAGCGGAAGAAGCAACCGTTACAGTAAAAGAAACCAATCAACTTGCAGGTATGTGGCTGACAGTTGACCAACTTAGCGAAGAAGAGACATTCGGCCGCCTTGAAACATGGTCACAATTCGTTATTGAGATTTTAAAAAAGGGGTAATTCCCTTCTTTTTTCTTTAGTCCATTCTAAGGAGTGAAACGAATGAAAACCGTTCAACAATTAGAAAGTGAGCTTGCAGAACTAAAGAGTGATTTTATTCGTATCCAAGGAGACGTCGAAAAAATAGAAACAATTGGCGGTAATGTAACTAAAGCCGTTGAACAGTTAGACGCTCTCGAAAAAGAAATTGCTAACGTTAGACATCAGCTCCGTGAAGCACGAATCGAAGACTAAATTGTACCAAGCCTGTCGAAAAAATCGACAGGCTTTTTTTGGGCTTCCCTTCACTCTCTTCTTTTTTATACCTTTCACGCATATCTTTAAACAATTACGAGTACTTACAGAGGTGATAAATCATGCAAATTCATGTTGTGCAACAAGGAGAATCACTTTACGGCATTTCACAAGCGTACAATACCACAGCTGAAGCGCTTATTACCGCCAATGAGTTAGATGCACCTAATGAGCTCGTTGTTGGGCAGGCACTCGTTATTCCGATAAACGGTCGCTACTACTTCGTTCAGCCAGGGGACACACTCACTCTCCTTTCTTATCGCTACGGTCTGCCTGTTCAAGAGATTGTTCAATTAAATCAGCTTAACCTTAACCAAGACCTTTATCCTGGTCAACGCCTTTACTTTCCCCCTGCACCAAAAAGCCCGATCGAGACGAACGCCTATATTGAGCCGATTAATAACGTACTGAGCGAGAACCTCATAATGGCAGCTCAAAGTGTTGTAGCCTCTCTTACGTACTTAGCACCTTTTAGCTATCAAATTCAACGAGATGGCAGCCTAAGCGATTTGAACCTTGGTTCTCTGCCTGACATAGCCGGTGAAGCGGGAGCATCCTTAATGATGGTCATTACAAATTTAGAAGATGGCGCCTTTAGTGGCGATCTCGGTCAAACTGTGCTAGAGAATGAATCCCTCCAAGATGCTTTGTTGGACTCCATCATTGCTGAAGCAAATCGTGTCGGACGTTTTTCAGACGTACATTTTGATTTCGAATTTCTTCCAGCCACTATGCGCGAGCCTTATAATCAATTTTTACGAAAAGCAGTTGAACGATTGCATCCACAAGGGTTACTCGTTTCCACTGCACTTGCACCGAAAACAAGCGCAACCCAAACTGGTCAATGGTATGAAGCCCATGATTACAGTGCACATGGCACCATTGTTGATTTCGTTGTATTAATGACATATGAATGGGGTTACTCAGGCGGACCTCCCCTCGCTGTTTCCCCCATTGGCCCCGTTACCGATGTTGTCAACTATGCTCTGTCTGAGATGCCGTCTGAAAAAATAATGCTCGGGCAAAATTTGTACGGTTATGATTGGACATTGCCCTATGAACCAGGTGGTGAGTATGCGCGTGCTGTAAGCCCACAACAAGCCATTACCAACGCACGTGAAAACAATGCCGTAATTCAATACGATGAAAACGCACAGGCTCCTTATTACTTTTATGTAGATGAAGATGGTGCCACTCATGAGGTTTGGTTTGAAGATGCTCGCTCCATCAATGCTAAATTTAACCTTATTCGTGAAAAGGACTTGCGCGGTATTAGCTATTGGAAATTAGGGCTGTCTTTCCCCCAAAACTGGCTACTATTAAATGATCAATTCACTATCACTAAGCGTAGCTAATTTTCACAATGTAAGAGGCTCTTTGTCTGTTACAGGCTGGGACATTATGTACGTGATGAATGTGTAGTTGTTGCGCTTTCATCACTCTTTTTTTCTGTTTAAAAAAGTGAAAACAGGGAACTACATGCGAATAAAGAAAACGAGGTGAATAGACATGAAACATTTTGCCGTTATTACAGGTGCAGCTTCTGGAATCGGTCGGGCTACAGCAGATATCTTTATTCATCATCATGTACCAGTAGCTCTAATCGACACAAATGAAGAACAGTTGAATGAACTTAAACAAGCAAACCCCCACCGCACTATTCTTGTATACAAAGGAGATGTGTCAAATCATGAGGAGATGGAACGTATTTTTTCATCTATCCGTACTTATACCTCGTCCATTTCAACATTATTTGCAAATGCCGGTATAAATGGGAAAGTAACTTCCATTGAGGCATTTCATCCTGATGAGTGGGACCAAACAATTCAAACGAACTTACGAGGTACGTTTTTAACCGTGAAACATGCCATTCCTTTCATGAAAAACCACGGAGGCAGTATTATTTTAACAAGTTCCGTGAATGGAACAAGAACCTTTTCCAATATCGGAATGAGCGCCTACAGCGCTTCTAAAGCAGGAATTGCTGCTTTTGGAAAAATGGCTGCACTAGAACTTTCTTCTTATCACATCCGAGTAAATACACTATGTCCTGGAGCTATTAATACGAGTATTGATGAACGGACATATCGTGATGACGCTGCTTTAGAGAACCTTACATTTAAAAAAGAAACAAGCCCTTTTCCTGTACCTGCAGCAGATCCAAGTGAAGTGGCTAATACCGTCTATTTTCTTTCATCTCCAGAAGCAAAACATATTAGTGGTACTGAAATTGTCATAGACGCTGCACAAACATTACTATAAACGCCATTTTGTGCATCTATCTGTTTTATCGGAGTATAAACAAAAGGGTCACAATAATAATGAACCACATGGGAATGCTTAATAACACGCCCCAAAACAAGCCAACTAAAAAACGAGTTCCGTACATAGGTCATCCCTCATTTGGATACGTTTTTATTTTAGTTTTGACGAAAAAATGGACACCTATGCATGTAAACGTCCTTTTTTTCTTTCTACTATATGCGGAGCTTGTTTTTTATGAACCAAAAAAATTTTTAGATCGGTGTTTGAATAACATATAAACGGGGAAGAGAAAAATAGAAGACAGGTTCTAATGCATACAAAAAGAGACAGGGTATATCCCTGCCTCTCCTAACGAATTTGTCTAACGCATAAATGTTTTATCGAATTGTAACGAATCATTTGTCTATCCCTATAATATGAGAGACTTATCTACAAGTCAACCCTTAAGATTCGACAAACATATCATACGATCATTACATTTTCGTTAAGGGCGCTAACCAATTGCGTCCTTCTTCTGTTAACGCAATACTTGGCTTGACATCTCCGTTTTTCAGCTCTTTATTTTCCGACCCAATTAACTTTTCTATTTTTAATAAATCAATCAGTTCACTTGCAGAATTAGCTGGCATCCCGAACTTTACCGAAAATTGATTGCGCAACCACGGTGCGCCAAGGTACAATTCGTTTTCCGTTCCAAACCTTGCTTCCCACTCTTCAATAAACCGTAAAGCATCTACTTTATAAGATTCTAAATGATATTCTTTCACTTCTAACTGTAAAAATTCTCTTAAATCCTCACTATAATGAGAGTAATTTGTTATATCTGTATGCTTTGGTGCAGCTTCCGATAAATAATAGAGCTCGACTCGCTTTCCTTTGTACATTAAACGGCTCATAATCGGTACCATGTCACTATCTGCGGTAACAAATACATAGCACGAAATATTTTCATCTTTATACGTCATTTCGATTGCATCTATACAAAGCTCAATATCAGAAGAATTCTTTCGAGAATCCCCCTCTTTATCATTTGAATACACATGGCGAATTTGAACGCGTTGTTTCTGCAAATCCGTTAAGCTAGATCGGATTCGTTGAAAATCTGCATACGCTCGAAACGTCCGCACTTGATCCTGACCATAACGTTCCCATAAAGAATTGAATAGATTTTTTTCTTCACTCTCATGATTTGGATTATGATTATAGCGATTCATTAATGTCCAATAGACATTATCATAATCAACAAAAATCGCAATGTTGTCGTGATCTCCTGTATGAAATGCACTTTCTATCTGTCCTCTACTCATTCTATCAACCGCCTATGAACGATCGTACGTTGCCCTCAATTGACGGTCTTCCTCCTATTCATTTCCATGAGGCACATGGCTTATCACGTATATGCTCAAATTCTTTAAGAATATCCTTAGTGTACGACAAAAATGAATTGTTGCCTACACGAATTTCGTAATTTTACATTGGGCAATATGACAGCCCTCTTCTCATTAAATACAAGAAAAAAGTGTAAAAAAACAGGAAATTGATTTGACATCCAACTGTATGAATCATATAATACACACATAAAGTGTATGAACTAGATAATACATACAGGAGGCTTGTTATGTCGATTATTAAGCTTATGATGTTTGAGTACAAACGCATTTGGAAGCTCTACCTTGCTTTGGTAATAGCTGTTACCTGCGTTCAATTGTTCTCTATATGGTACGGCTCCTATACCTATGCGGAGATGTATAAAGAACTGGCAAGAGAAAGTGGCCGTACATACTATCAAATTGCCCAGCAAGATGGAATATCCTTTATCCATGTCTTTCACAGCTTCCCTACCATTGCTTCTATCATGGTGTCCATTGCTGCTCTGTTGCTTTATAGCTGCTTCATTTGGTACAGAGATTGGGTTGGGAAATATCCGATGGCACAGCGACTTTTAACACTCCCTATTCACCGATCGGCTCTTTACTTTTCAAAATTAGGTACGATTTTCAGTCTTGTCTTAGGTATGATTGCACTTCAATATCTTATTATTCTTGGTGGAATTGGACTCGTTCACTTAACTGTACCTAGCGAATTTTTACAAAACAACGGACTTGCACTTTCATCAATTGCTACATTTGCACAAGTCTATCCGGTTATTTTACCTCTTTCATTCAAAGCCTTTTTGTTAATGTATGGAACTGGCCTCACGTTCTTAACCGTATTATTTACTGCTATCGTCATTGAACGATCGTTTCGGATAAAAGGATGGTTTATTGGTGCAGCTTATATGGCTTTAGCAGTGGGAATAAATGGACTTGGTACCTATACATCAATGAAATTCCATTTGTTTGAAAGAGAAGTCTATCTTGTATTCGGCTGCACATTAGTAGCCACAAGCATTCTTTCTAGTCTGTTATGTATCTATCTCTTACAACGAAAGGTGACGGTTTAATGAGGCAGAGACGGTATTTTTTTCTTAGTTTCTTTCTGTTTTTTATTATGGCTACATTCATAACGGTTTTTACCGTTAACGCATATGAAAAACGATTTGTTCAGCATCCTCTTGAATGGGAGCTTGTTGAGGGGGATCGCCATTTTCTAGACCAGCTTTCATTTGAAGGCTATGGAATAGGAGATTCTTCTCGTTCATACCTATTCCAAAAAGAATCTGATTCAATTACATATAGCCCTATTCATCAATCACTTGATGGCCACATGGGCTATAGCGCTCAAGCTGAACACATTTTACACGAGGATCGAAGATTTTTCAGGCTTCCACCTATGGAACGAAACCTTGTACTAGAAAGCGAGGACTACTTGGTTGCTGTTGGATCAAAGGATTCCTACGATGATGGGTACAAACAATTTCTAACGATTCATTCTAAGGAAAAACTAGGGAAAGAAAAAGAACCACTATTTATCCCTATTGATCAACTTTACTTTTCAAACCTTAATGGCATCATTCAAGGAGATCGACTCCTTCTTTTAGCTGGAGACTATACGTACCTAGAAGAAGAAGGCTTTCTTAATGCATACGAAATTGATTTAGCAACAAATACAGTGGTTCATTCAGATACCATAGTGGGTCCACAATTTATCGAGGGACTAGGAGCAGAATTTGAGGATTTCCTATATACATATGAACCTCATACTGTTACATTCCATCCAGATCAGCCTATAGCCATTTACATCCATAAGCGTTCAGACGGAAGAATGGGATACAGCATTTATCACTTTCAATCACAAAACCTCTTTACACTTGAGACAAGTCAAACCTATCAAGATACATTGATTACGCCTTCACCTGACGGTTTTCACCTTTTAGAAAAACGAAATTCGAAAGGACATTTACTAACCGTCGCATTAAATGATGATGGCATCGTTTCTGAAGAACTGCTTGAATTAGATTTACCTGCTTTGCGTCTTACAAGTACCTTTGCTTATCAGAACCATCAGCTTGCGTTGCTTCGTCAGGAAGATGGCTCAGAATATCAATTAGAACTCTTTCATGTTTCGGATAACAATTCATTACTATCAGCAAAACTACCAATTGAAAAAGAGCATGGAATTGTTCAGATTACATCTATGCAGTTAGAAGAATAAGGGGGACCGAAAAAGACATGAACATATTGTTTAACAACCGTGAACCCGTCTACATTCAAGTCATTCGACATTTTAAAGAACAAATTGCACTCGGTCATTTAGTTGCTGGCCAAGAGATCCCCTCTCGTCGCGAGCTTGGCTCAACGTTAAAGATTAATCCGAACACCGCCCAACGTGCTTATAAAGAAATGGAGGAACAACAATTGATTGAAACGGAACGGAATAAACCAAGTCGTATTACGCAAGATCAACAGGTTCTAAATCAAATACGAGCGGAGCTGATTCACGAATCCGTCGACCTCTTTCTTGATTCGATGAAGACAATTAATGTCTCTGTTGATGAGCTCATTTCAATCATTCGGAAGCGTTATGAAGACGGAGGCACATCCTATGATTCGCGTTGATAAGCTCTCCAAATCATTTGGTCGTAAGGTGATTTTTGATCAAGTTAGTTTCACTGCTGAAAAAGGAGAAATTACCTGTTTAATCGGCATTAACGGAGTAGGAAAAACAACGTTACTAAAAGCGATTGCGCACTTAACGCCTGTTAACAGTGGCAAGGTTACAATAAACGGTGAGCCGCTACGAGCACAACAGTATCGTGACATTGTCTTTATTCCAGATGTACTTCCTATGGCACCTAGTTTTTCCATCCAAGAAGCCATTGACTTTATGAAAGACTTTTATCCAAATTGGAATGATGCGCGATGTAGCGACCTACTTACATTTTTTAAACTTGATCAGCTTCAAAAGCTTAGTCATTTATCAAAAGGAAATGTTGCAAAAGTCAATCTCGTTCTCGGTTTATCCGTAGACGCCCATTACATTTTAATGGATGAGCCTTTCTCTGGAATTGACATTTTTAGTCGAGAAGAAATCGCTTCGCTCTTTTCAAGTGGGTTTCTTGAAGACAAAGGCATCTTAGTAACGACTCACGAAATACGTGATATTGAACATCTAATTGATAAAGCCATATTATTAAAGGATGGGACAGTAGCGAAAGAGTTCTATACAGAGGATTTACGCTTTGAAGAAGGCAAATCGATTGAAGATGCGATGAGGGAAATCTATGTAAACCATGGCTAGAGGGTTACCCTCTAGCCACTTCTTTTACTTGATAATCTGTTGCAACATGAAAGCCTTTCTCTTTGACCTCTTCGATTGGAAAGGTCTCATCTAAATGCATGCAGCATATTGAACGACGCTTTTCTGTTGGAATTAGGCTTTCTAGCTTTGTTAGCGAAAGATGCACGTTCCCAGGATAATCTAAAAAGGATGTATCTTGATAAACCATCTGATAATAATCTTCCTTTATTCGGTTTAAAACAGATTGAGGTATATCTTTTGCATCTCCACTATAATAAAAATGTTCGTTTTTCGTTTCGTGTACACATTCATAGCTATAACATTCCAAATGCGGAGCGTGTTCAGCAGGAAGTGCCGTTACATTATATGGTCCAAAAGTAGAGCCCTCCTCTAATGGTTGCCATATCGCCTGTCCTTCTTCAACTCCCATACGCATCACTAAGTCTTTTGCATGCATCAACAAGGTTCGTGGTGCTTTTATGCAAAGTTTCGCCTTAAATGCAGGTGTCATTTTTATATACGAATAAAAAATAAAGTCTCCTAATGAACCAATATGGTCGGGATGGGTATGGGTTAATAAGATCGTTATTTTTTCAACATTTTCTAAGACACCAAAGCGAAGAAGCCGTTCAAATGTCGCACTTCCACAGTCGAACATACCTAACTCACCTTGATGATAAAAATACCCGCCGTTGTTTCCTAACGCTGTATGAAAAGCACTACCGCATCCTATAAACGTTAGTGGGTATGTGAATCCTTCATTTGACAATGGCTATCCATCCTTTCTTTTTTAAAAAGCATTTGCGTTGCTGTCTTGTTCACTTTATAGTAAAACAAAGAGCAATTTATTAAAAGGGTGCGATTCAACAATGAAAGTAAAAAGTGGTGTGGAGCAAGCGGTCTGTATACTTGTTATGCTTGCAACGCAATCAAATCAACAATATGTTAAAAGCGATACCATCTCGACACGATTGAATGTTTCACCTTCTTATTTAAAGAAAGTGATGCGCAAGCTTGTCGTTCACGAATTAATTAAATCGACACCAGGGAATAGCGGTGGATTTTCATTAGCTCGACCAGCCGAGTCGATTACAATGCTTGATATTGTGGGGGCTATTGAAGGAGAAGGCTCTTTTATGAGATCGGAAGGTTTAATTGAACGAGTCTTTCCAGAAACTGATGCTGCTAAAATTGGTTCTCTACAGCTTGAAGCCATTTTTTCAGATGCACAAGATGCTTATTTTCATTCATTAAAAAAAGTCACATTAAAAGATGCTCTGCTGTCAACATTGAATCGAGAAAGCATTCAGCTTGTGGATTGGAACGATTCTTTTGGACAAACAGATATTAAAAAACTTCAGAAAGAACGTTAAGAAAAGGAGCTATCCTGTTGTTTAGTCGCAAAACCATTCTTGTTTTACTCCTTCTTTTCGTCGTAGCCATCTTTTTTTTCTACACACAAAACCACAGAATCGTTTTATCCAGTCATACGATTGAAGTGCCACAAATGGATTCTACTCACAATGGGATCACCATCGTCCATTTATCTGATCTACATTCAGCAGAATTCGGTGAAAAAAATGAACGGCTCCTACAAAACGTAGAGCAACAAGAGCCAAGCTTCATTTTCATGACCGGAGATTTAATTGATTCCTATACGTCGAACAATGGAGAAGGCGTTGATTTAATGAGGGAATTGGTGTCTATTGCTCCAACCTATTATGTAACCGGTAACCATGAATGGCGCTTAGGTATTGTTGAGGAGTTAGAAGAGACACTTGTTGAGATCGGCGTAACGGTTTTAAGAAACGAAGCATTCACAATAGAGCATGAAGGGTTTTCTTTTCAACTAGTCGGTATAGATGATCCTGATTCTAGAGGAACGGCATCTCCAGAAGAGATTGTAAAGGACTTGTTGAATGAAGCGATTCCATCTAGTGCAACAGATTCATTCACAATACTCTTATCCCACCGACCTGAAGTATTTTCTATCTATCAAGATACACATGCTGATTTGGTGTTTTCAGGTCATGCTCATGGAGGACAAGTTCGACTTCCACTTATCGGTGGTATCCTTGCTCCTGGGCAGGGGCTATTCCCTGACTATAGTGAAGGAATATATGAAGAAAAGAATACAAAAATGATTGTAAGTAGAGGCTTAGGAAACAGCCTTTTCCCCCTTCGTTTATTTAACCGACCTGAAGTCATTCGAATTGATTTACAGCCACCTTCTTAGGTAATCAAAAACACACTCCGATGTTTAACGGAGTGTGTTTTCAGTTAGATAGCTTTGATAAACTGCTTTGCAGTCTCAATGGATGATTGTGGATTTTGACCTGTTACAAGCTTCCCATCAGTATATACATTTTCTTCCCAATCACCTTTCCCTACGAATTGTGCGCCTTCTTTTCTCAGACGGGTTTCTAATAGGAATGGCATTTGATTGACTAATTCAACGCCTTCTTCTTCTGTGTTTGTGAAGGAAGTTACTTTTCGGTTTTCAACAAGGAATTGTCCATTTTCGAGCAATACACCTGTTAAAGCTGCCGGTCCGTGACAAACAGCGCCAATCACTTTATCTGCTTCATAAAAGTCACGTAGTAACTGCTGGAGTTTTGGATTGTCCGCTAAATCAAACATCGCCCCATGCCCACCAGGCATAAAGATACCATCATAATCAGCTGATTGTATGTCATCTAATGAGACGGTTCGTTTCAGCATTTCTGCTAATTCATGCCATTGTTCAGGAATAGTGCCATTCTCTAAGCTGGCATCGTCAATTGGTGACTCGCCACCCTTTGGACTTGCAACTGTTACATGGTAACCGGCTTTAGTAAATTCTTCATACGGCTCTGTAAACTCCGATAACCAAATTCCTGCAAACTGTTCATTATTCATTTTAGCGCCGTTTGTTACGACCATTAGTAGTTGTTTTGTACTCAAGATGACCTCTCCCTTTTCTTATGCTACTCTTCTCTTCCCTTACCGTTTCTTCATTAAACAATAAAAAGAATTCATGCTAAATGTTAAGCCTCTCCTCACCTGCAATTACATAAAAAAAGAGATGCTATTAAGGTTAGAAACCTTAACGAACATCTCTCTCCGTTAATTTAACACGTTCATTCGGATGGCATGTGCAACGCCATCTTCGTTATTTGACTTTGTAATAAAGTCAGCAGCTTCCTTTAATTCGGGGATGGCATTTTCCATTGCTACGCCACAGCCTGCGAATTGTATCATCGACAAGTCATTTCCATTGTCACCAATGCACATCACTTCTTCTCGGGTGATGCCAAGCTTCCTTGCCAGGTGTTTGACCGCATTCCCTTTACTTGCCTCTGGATGGAGAATTTCCAAGAAAAAAGGAGCGCTTTGCACCATTTCATAACGTTCTTTTAACGAATCTGGAATTGCCGCTTTTGTTTCCTCGAGTCGAGATGGTTCATCAATGAACATGACCTTTGGTATGACAATATCGTTATCCAGTTCTTCCTTTGTTCGAAAACTTAAAGGCACTTGTGTAACGTACGATTCGTAAATGGTATAAGGTGAAACATCCTTATCAAATGTGTATAACTTAGCTTGATCAAAGAAATGCATCGGTGTTTGAAGAGCTCTCGCTGTAGCAGACAATTCAAGTAAATCTTCATAATCTAATGTTAGGGAGACAACATTTTCATTTGTATGCGTGTTTTGTACAAGTGAACCGTTGTAGGCAATCACATAATCATCTTCATCCGTCAATTCTAATTCTTTTAAATAACGTGTAACTCCCCCAATAGGTCTCCCTGTACATAAAACAACCGTTACTCCTGCTGCTTTAGCCTCTTGTAACGCAGCTTTTACTGCTGGTGTTACGTGATGTTGATCATTTAACAATGTTCCATCCATATCAATGGCAATTAATTTATACATCTCTCTACTCCACTCCTTATTTACGAGCGAACTTATTGAAACAACGTGCTAACAGATTGTTCCTTATAAATTCGATAGATCGCATCAGCTAGCAAACCGGCCATTGATAAAATGGTCATATTATCAAGCTGTTTTTCTATAGGTAATTCAATCGTATTCGTCACAACAATTTCTTTTATTGGTGCAATGGCTAGCCGCTCGATTGCTGGTCCTGTCAACACTGGATGGGTACAACATGTGTACACATCTTTCGCACCGTTTTCCACCAAAGAATGGGCAGCTAATGTTACCGTTGCTGCTGTATCAATGAGATCATCAATAATAATGGCATCCATTCCTTTTACTTCACCTACGATGTCAATTGCTTGAGCAAACCCTGGTTCAGGTTGACGCTTATCGACAAAAGCAATTGGTGCATCAATATATTCGGCTAGCTTTCTTGCTCTTCCTAAACCTGATGTATTTGGAGCAACGACAACAGGATTCACAAGATTTTTCTTGATATAATGCTGTGCCAGCAGCGGTATTCCTTGCAGTGGATCCACAGGAATATTAAAGAAACCTTGAATTTGGGGAGCATGTAAATCGACTGTAACAACTCGGTCTGCTCCCGCAGTTTCAAGCAGATTCGCAATAAGCTTTGCAGCTATTGGCTCCCGAGAACGGGCTTTTCGATCCTGTCTAGCATACCCAAAGTAAGGGATCACAACATTAATTTCCCCTGCTGAAGCTCGTTTTAATGCATCAATCATAATGAGTAATTCAATCACATGCTCATTTCCGGGCTGAGAAGTTGATTGTAAAATAAATACCTTAGCCCCACGTACACTTTCTTGAATATGAATTTGCACTTCACCGTCACTAAAGCGATTCACTGTGCATTCCCCTATTGTACAACCAAGTTGATCGGCAACTTCTTGCGTTAACAATGGGTTTGATTGAATGGTAAACAGTTTAAATTTATCGTTCATCACATAACTCACGAGACCGCCTCCTACTCGTCCTAAAATCGTCTTAATTGTAGCTTACTTTCGAACGGAATACAAAGTGTTGCACTAAAAAAAGCGTTCCTCTAATAAGAAGAACACTTTCACTCTTAAAAACCTCTTGTCGTCATAGACAATGGCAATAATTCGGGGATGCTACACGTACTTATCATTTGATAATGCTTTTCTTCTCTCGACGAACGTAAAATGCCATGCATCGCTTCAAGCACATGATAAGCTAGTGCATCACTCGCACGATGCGCACGCTTTTCCTTAATTGCCGCAACCATATCGACCACACCCAGACCCCGACTATTTTCTTGAAAACCATACGTAAGCGGTACTTCTTGAAACGCAACCTCCCCTTGTTTCTTGAAGAAGAGAGGCCCTCCAAATGTATTTGGATCTGGCAATATGAGAGAACCTCTTGTGCCGTGTATTTCTAAATTGGGTGTCTGTGATCCCCATACATCAAAGCTCGTAATGAGCGTTCCGATTGTTCCATTCTCAAAGTCTACTATACTAGACAAATGTGTCTCTACCTCTACTTGCATTGTTTCACCAAAACGAGGAAGGGACGTAATTTTACGTTCCTCAAATGCCTTTCCTGTAGAGGATGTAAGTCGCTTGATCGGACCTAGTATGGATACAAGTGCTGTTAAGTAATAAGGACCCATATCGAATAAAGGACCCGCCCCTTCTTTATAAAAGAAGTCCGGGTTCGGATGCCAGCTCTCAGGTCCATGACTCATCATAAATCCATTAGCAGATACTGGTTTACCAATCCACCCATCTTCTATAAGTTTTTTTGCA
Source organism: Shouchella oshimensis (assembly GCF_002019765.1). Classification (GTDB taxonomy): domain Bacteria; phylum Bacillota; class Bacilli; order Bacillales; family Bacillaceae_D; genus Shouchella; species Shouchella oshimensis. The sequence goes on along the minus strand of NZ_KV917380.1, from coordinate 1,046,434 downwards.
GTCTGAAGCCCGCCCCCTAAAAAGGTATCTGGAGCAGCACCTAAATAAAGATTTTTTTCTCGAGCTAGTTTTCTAAGCTCATCAGCTTCTTCTAAAGATAAGGCTAACGGCTTTTCACCATATGCATGTTTTCCAGCTTCTAATGCTCGTTTATGAACGGCGTAATGCGCAGATGGAATCGTTAAGTTAATAACAAGCTCAATTCGCTCATCTTGAAAGAAATCGTCCATTGATAAAGCTTCTATTCCTTCGTAATCAGCTGCTTTTTGAGTTGCTTGAGCAATATTTAAATCCGTACAGGCAATAATTTGTATATCATCAAACCGATTATTTAATTGAAAATAGATATCGCTAATATTCCCACAACCAACTACTCCAGCTTTTATAACGCTCACGTAAAATCCACTCCCTTAAAATGCTAACGTTTATTATAGCGCTTTCAAGAACAAACAACAATAACACATATCGTATACACAAAAAAGCACTAGGAGACGCCTGTCCATTAGACATACGTCTCTCTAGTACTTTTCTTCATTGCTTACGGCCAGTAGTAGCCTCCACCCGTTGTTTCTGCTCGACTGTCAACGTGAGTAAACGTCTGATAAATAATAATGCCGCTAAACCCACAAGTCCGTGCAGTATTCGCTTTTCTTGTTGGTGTTGTTGACGATGAGACATCTGCTGCTGACCCATATAGATGTTGACTGTTACTAGCTCCACCTACACTGGAATTATGACTGCGACTACGGAAACCCGAATTAATCGTTAATGGAATATTTCCTAACTTACGCCTCTTTGCCTCAAGTTTATACATCAACCGACGAATATTTTCTTGTACTTGAGTAGCTGATACCGCGCCTCCTGAAAACCTTGATCCATCTCGTGAATGAAACTCACTCCAGTTAAAATGTCTAGTTGAGCCATCAGCAGCTTCAAGGTTGTTTAACGCAGTATGCGTTTGTGGACCTGCCACCCCATCAGCAGATAAATTGTAGCTTGCTTGAAACCGGCGAACAGCTCCTTCTGTTGCTGGTCCAAATTGACCATCAACAGTAATATGAGTTCGGCTTGATGAAGCAGCTGCATAGCCAGCTACCCGAATTTGTAATTCTCGAACGTCATTACCACTCATGCCATTTCTTAATGTTCTCGTCCATTGATATGCCATTTCTTTACCCCTCTTCTTTTTGTTTTCGCAAGCGCCTGCTGTTTTTTAAAGAGAAGTAAATAGAGAAAAATAAAACGAAGTAAAAAACTTTTCACCTTCCTTTCTTTACGATATAATGAATGAATAATCATTCATATAAAAGGGAGTTTTTGCATGACGACAGAAGAAAAGTTATATGCCCTTGCAGATCAAATAAACAATGACCCTGTGCACATTCGTGATCTTAATCGCACGTATCAATTTGAACTAAAACCCGAAGCTCGTTATAGTGTGTTGTTTTCCAATGGGATGGTAACGGTTGAGAAAGAACCTATAAAAAAGGAGGAAGCTTGTACGTTGAAATTGAGCGAAACGAATTTGCACAAGCTATTAGAGGGAAATTGGAATCCTACTGTCGCTTATATGACTGGACAATTAAAAGTAGAAGGCGACGTCCGACACGCTCTAAAACTCCATGAGATCGTCAAACAGTACACAGCGTGAACAAATAAAAACCGACCTCGCTTTATCGAGAGTCGGTTTTTTTAAGAAAACTTATTCGTTTGACTTGTTTTTTATTTCACCTTTAGTATCTTGTACTTCGCCTTTAACTTTATCTTTTTTTCCTTCTGCTTGCATTTTTTTATTATTCGTAAGATCTCCTACTGCATCTTTTACAGCACCTTTTGCTTTATTCCCAACACCTTTTGCTTTATCTCCAGTTCCGTTATCACTCATGAAAAACGCCTCCTTCTTATCTATTTCTCTATATAGACGTTTTTCAAGGTTTCTAAACATGGGTCAAGAAGTCCTCTGTAGACTCCACTGTTGACTCACTTCATCCATTAATGTCATCACGTCCTTTGAAATGCTTATATAGGATTGATCTATTCCACTAACACTCGATTCCATTGCTTTAATTTCATTCATTAAAGCTTCAGCTGAGTGTCCTGCTTTTATAACTTCCGTATTCCCATCATGCCATGTCAATGTAGCTTGTTCAGCACGTGGAAAATCGTCTACTGTGATAAAACCGTTCTCACACGCAATGATTCCTCGCTTTGGCATTTTTCCTCGAAAGGCAAGGGAAATCGTAACAATTTCATCTGTTGATGTCTTTAATACAATGGCTGATTGTTCATCTACGTTTGTTTCAGTTGCTTTCATAGTTGTTAGTACTTGCGTAGGCTGCTCTGAAAGAAAAAAACGAGCAAATGATAACGCGTATGTGCCAATATCTAAAAGCGCACCTCCAGCTAATTCTGGATTATAAAATCGATTACTCGGATCAAAAGGCTTTCGACTTCCAAAAGTTACATTAATCATTTTAACTGGACCTAAACGGTTGCTTGTAATGACATCCCTTAATGCATGATACAAAGGCATATGATAGATGGTCATTGCTTCCATTAAAATAAGGTTGTTCTTTTCAGCAAGCTCAATAAGTTCGTTTAACTCGTCACCATTAATAGTAATCGCTTTTTCACATAGTACATGCTTTCCATTCTGAAGAGCTTCTCTTATGTATTCGTGATGACTCGCATGTGGTGTAGCCACATAGATAATATCGACTTTCGGATCTGTCATCAATGATGTATAGTGACTGTACGCTTTCGTAGCACCGTGTTCACTTGCAAACGCTTCGGCTTTTTCAGCTGAACGAGAAGCCACAGCGTATAATTCTCCATGATAGGCGGTTATTGCATGGGCAAAATCTGCTGCAATTGAACCGAGACCAAGAATTCCCCAGTTGTAAGTATTCATAAACAATCACTCCTTCTTTCAATACAATCATTGTACAGAAGACAATAGAGAACGACTACTAAAACGTATTGATTTCCATACCAAGCTACTAGAATTCTATCTTGTCATCCTATATAATGAACTATTGACTTCTTCATTCAGCATACTAGTCGAAAGGGTGGAACACATGGGCATAATTGTCGTAGAAGTCTGTGATGGAAACCTGATGAATCGAGTAGATCTAGAAAATCTATTGGAGTCAGAGTATCCAGAAGTTGCCGTCATGGATAATGAATGCCTTTCTTTTTGCGGGCTTTGTGCAGTTAGACCGTACGCCATTGTAAATGGTACCCGTATTTTCGGTGCCACCGCAGAAGAGTGCATAGAAAAAATAAAACATCGTATTGAGTTAGAGCTCGCATTGTACGAGCTTTGATTTATAAATAAACGTCACGATCCGTGGCGTTTTTTCACTGCTTTTACGTGATAACCACTTACATAGTTGACTACATTTTTCTTTATAGGCAACACTAAAATGATTTTTACCGAATAAATAGGAGTTAAATTAATGTTTGAATTACTTCTTCTTATGCTGGAGAGACTGGGCCTTATCGTTATGCTTGCTTTTATAGCAACGCGACTTCGCTTTTTTCGAAAGATGGCCTCTTCCATTGAGCTAACTATTAAACAAAAAACAACAGCTATTTTTTTCTTCGGCGTGTTTGGCATTATCGGCACCTATTCTGGCGTAACGTTTCAACCAGAATCTCTTGCCTTAGACCGTATCACTTTCGCCATTCCAGATGACGCAGCCATCGCTAATTTTCGTGTGATTGGCGTTATGCTCGCTGGTTTATTTGGAGGTATGAAGGTCGGTTTAGGTGCAGGCTTGATCGCTGGCATTCATCGAATGATGCTTGGAGGGTTTACAGCGGTAGCATGTGGCGTTGCTTCTATTTTAGCTGGTGTATTAGCTGCTTATTATCGCAAAAAAAATCCCCAAGTGATTTATCAGCCATTTCACATTATGATTCTTGGTGGTTTAGCAGAAGCCATGCAAATGGGACTAATTGCCCTTCTCGCTACACCAACAACAAGAGCCATTGAGCTCGTACAGCTTATTGGGATACCAATGATTATTGCAAATGGAATTGGCTGTGTGTTGTTCTTTCTTATTATTCAAAGTGTGTCAAAAGAAGAACAAAAGGCTGGGGCGCTGCAAGCACAGAAAAGTTTACGAATTGCTGAACAAACACTTTCTTATTTAAAGCATGGCCTTAGTGACCGATCTGCTTATAATGTGTGCGCTATTCTGTTTAAGGAATTAAATGCTTGTGCAGTCGCTATAACGGACCGTAACCTTATTTTGTCCCATATTGGTATAGGTGCCGATCACCACAAAGCAAATATGGTGATTCAAACACAGTTAACATCAGAAGTTATTAAGCAAAAAAGAATGATCATTGCTAGTGACGACGAAATTCATTGCAAAGAGCCTCACTGCCCGTTAGGCGCAGCGGTTATTGCACCGCTTATCATTCGAGATAACGTTGTTGGAACGTTAAAATTTTATTATCATTCCAAAAAAGACATTACATCCCTTGAGACTGAAATGCTTTCTGGCCTAACAAAATTGCTAAGCAGTCAGCTTGAATTAGCCGAAGCAGATCGAGCATACCAGCTGGCAAAAGATGCTGAGGTAAACGCACTTCAAGCGCAAATCAGCCCGCATTTTCTCTTTAATACACTCAATACGGTTATTTCACTTATTCGACTCGACCCTACAAAAGCGAGGACGATGCTACACGCTTTGTCGCAATTTTTACGTCATAACGTTTCTGCTACAACCGTGTCTTTACATTCATTAAAAGAAGAATTACAGCATATACAAGCTTATTTATCAATTGAAGAAGTTCGCTTTGAAGATCGTTTATCCGTTACGTATAACATTGAGGATGAACTACAAGCCGTCGCTATCCCCCCATTAACGCTGCAACCTTTAGTGGAAAACGCTGTCAAACATGGCTTTCGCAATAAGCGTTTCAACTGTGAACTTATGATTCACGTATTTCATCATGGTGAACAGGTTGGACTACGTGTACGTGATAATGGTGAAGGCTTCGACAAAACCATGTTAAACCTACAGGAACATGGACAAAAGACTGATTCAAGCACAGGAATTGGTATCTACAATAGTAACAAACGCTTGCAAATGATGTTCGGAGAATCCGCTTCCCTCCAATTCAGCACGGAAAAAGGAAAAGGGACCACAGTTGAATGTTATATTCCTAAATCAATTAGAAAGGAGAGGGGGTAATGACAATTGCAAAGATACGAACCATCATTGTTGATGATGAAAAGTATGGGCGTGAGGAACTCCATTATTTACTCCAAGTTTTTCCGAACATTGTTATTGTTGGGGAAGCTCAATCCGGTACAGAAGCAATTGCCAAGGTGATGGAATTACAGCCAGATCTGCTCTTTCTTGATATTGAGATGCCGGAAATGAACGGAAAAGAGGTTGCGTCCATCATTAAGCAGATGAAGCAACCACCTTATATTGTATTTGCCACAGCTTATCCTCAGTTCGCTGTTGATGCCTTTCAACTACAAGCAAAAGGCTATCTTGTTAAACCCATTGATGAGGTCCAGCTTGCTGAAACCATTTCACAAGTTGAAAATGCATTCGCTATAAAAAGCACACAGGAAAAAACAAACCCAGCAGCAAAGCTCGCTGTTGATAAAGAGGATACCATTCATTTTCTTGATCCTGAGTCCATTCTTTACGCATATCGAGACGAGAAAAATACAAAAGTCCAAACAAATGTCGCCGCATACGAAAGCAAGTTCACATTAAAAGAATTGGAGCACAGACTCGCTCCTTACGCTTTTTTCCGAGTTCACAGAAGCTATTTAGTGAACACCGCTTACATTTCAGAAATGAATGCATGGTTTAATGGCGCATATCAATTAACGTTAACAGGTGTTTCAGAACAAATACCAGTAAGTCGTAATTATGTTAAACCATTACGAAAAATGATTGAATTATAGAGCCGACACTTTGGCTCTATTTTTCTGCATGTTAAGCGCGGATTTTGACATGTCACGACAAAATCCGCCATCCTCGTGGGGAATCCCTTACAATACTATTATGAAAACGCATTCACTTAGGGTGAAGGGAGAACCTGTATGATTACTTTTTTACTAGCTTTAGTCCTTTTGTTTGTCGGTTATTTTACGTACGGCAAATTCGTAGAACGAGTTTTTCAACCTAAAGCAGATCGTCCAACTCCAGCTTATACACAAGCTGATGGCGTTGATTATTTGCCGATGGGTAAAAATAAAAATGCTTTAATCCAATTAATTAGTATTGCCGGTGTTGGACCTATCTTTGGCCCCATTATGGGAGCACTTTATGGGCCTGTAGCATTCATTTGGATTGTACTAGGCTGTATTTTCGCTGGTGCCGTTCACGATTACTTAACTGGTATGATTTCCATCCGAAACGGTGGTGCTCATTTACCTGAACTGGCAGGTCGCTTCTTAGGAAAAGCGATGAAGCATGTGGTAAACGCTTTCTCTATCTTACTATTACTACTAGTTGGTACCGTGTTCGTTGCATCACCAGCGGACTTACTTTACGATCTTGTAAATGGTTCAGTACCTGTTCTGATGTTTGTTATTCTGATTTTTATTTACTTCTTATTAGCAACGATCTTACCAATTAATAAAATTATCGGAAGTGTTTATCCATATATTGGTGCCTTGTTATTATTTAGTACAGTTGGTATTGGGATTGCCCTCGTTTGGCATCAAGCTCCCATCCCAGAGCTATCGTTTGAAAACACACACCCAGCTGGTACGGCTATTTTTCCACTCTTATTCTTAACCATTTCATGTGGAGCTTTATCCGGTTTTCACGCAACACAGTCACCAATTATTTCGCGGACAACCCAGAACGAGAGTCAGGGTCGCAGAATTTTTTACGGAATGATGATTGCAGAAGGCATGATTGCGATGATATGGGCTGCTGCTGCAATGAGCTTATTTGATAGTCCAATTACACTTAATGAGTTAATTAACACAATTGGTACAGGTGGTATTGTGTCTGAAATTTCAACAGCTATGTTAGGACCCATTGTCGGTACACTGGCTATATTAGGTGTTATTATTCTGCCAATTACTTCTGGCGATACGGCTTTCCGTAGTGCAAGAATGATTATCGCCGACTATATAAAAGTGCCGCAAAAGAAAATGATGAACCGAATTTGGATTGCCTTACCTTTATTCATCATGTCTATTTTCTTAACAACCGTTGACTTCACCATGCTTTGGCAATACTTTAACTGGGCAAATCAATCAACAGCTGTTATTGCACTCTGGATCGGCGCTATGTTCCTATATATTTCTCGTAGAAATTACTGGATTGCTATTTTTCCAGCATGGTTTATGAGCGTAACAGCAACAACATATATTATGAATGCACCAATTGGGTTAAACCTATCCATGCAAACATCTGTCATTATCGGCATCGTGTTCACTATCTTTTTAACGATCTTGTTCTTCAAGGCTGCAAGCAATCGCCGTGGGAATAATCATCCGTTAGAAGATGATGTATCGGATTGGAAGCAAAGCGCATAGTTCAAAAAAAAGAGGAATAAGGGTGATGTACCCTTACTCCTCTTTTTTAAATGCTCTTATTTGCTTTACATAGTCCGGTGCATCCATTGGATCATTGACGACAATCTCCACTACACATAAACAGTCATCCTTTTCAACTTGACGAAGACCATGTTGTAGTTCCGCTGTCGTTTTCGCTTTAACATGTTTAGCACCACCACCGAAGCCTTCAAGTAAAGAGCTGTAGTTCCATGTTGGAATATCGTTATAAACTTGTTCCTTTGTTTCTGTGTTTAAATACCTCTCAATCGTATAACCAGCATTATTTAACACGAAAATGATTGGTTTACAGTCATAGTAGAGCATAGAACTTATTTCTTGAACTGTAAGTTGCATTGACCCATCACCTGTAAATAACAACGTTCTACGATTAGGTTCTGCAATAGTAGCACCAAACGTAGCTGCCGTTGCAAATCCTATTGATTGCCACCCGCCTTGCTTTAAATAACTAACCCCTTTTTTCATTCGAGCTTGGGACATACCGTAGAAAAACGTTCCTGTCTCCACGATAACGATATCTTCTTCTTGGATAAAATCTTGCAAGATTGGATAATAATTAGACGCACGCAAAGCTTTGTCTTCTGTTTCCAACGCTGTAGCATAAGGAAAGGTTATCGGAGAAGCTGCAGTATCGATTGAGGTTTCTAGCTTCCCCATTTCTTTTAATACGTCAGAGGCTTTCACATTCTCATACGTAGCGTGTTCCACCCTTACATAGTGTGGTTGTATATCAATTAACTGCTCTTTCTTTAAAGAAGCTGTATAATTAGCTGTATTTGTATCCGCCCAAACAAGTCCAACACCGATGACGCAATCTGCATGTTCTACTCGATCCCTTACCTCATGGCTCCCAAAATCGCCTGCATACATACCAATGTACTGATCTGAGCTTTCATCCACTGAGCCTTTTCCATATACCATGCTCGCTACAGGAATACGAAGTGATTCTGTTACTTCCTGAATTAGCTTTTCCAATTCAAAACTTTTCACTTTCGTATCAACTAACAAAATAGGCTTTTTACTGTCACTTACTTTTTTTTCAATGTGGCGCATTGCTTGTGCAAACGTTTCTTTGTCTGTTTCAAAGGGTACAATGCCTTCCCCATCTTTCTCAGTAACTAATTCATTCACATAATCATCAGCCACCATTATGTAAACAGGCTTTTGATAATCTTTAGCCATTTGAATCGCTTTTGCCACTTCCGTTTTAGCATTGGAAGGCGTAACCACTGTACTATAAGCTGAAATTTCAGTAAACATCCGTTTGAATACATGAAAGTCACCATTCATTAACGTATGGTGCACGTGCAACCCTTTTTCTTGTTTGTCATAGTCAGGCGCTCCGACAATATGGATGATTGGAATGTTCTCGCAATTCGCACCTGCTATCGCATTTGCAGCACTTAATTCCCCAACACCAAACGTTGTGATAAGGGCTGAAATTCCATGCAGGCGTGCATATCCATCAGCTGCATACCCAGCATTTAATTCATTTCGGTTGTGAATAAATCGTAAGCCATCTGTTCTTTCAAGGGTATCGAGTAAAGCAAAGTTGTAATCACCTGGAACACCGAACACATCTCGAATACCTTCTTTATACAAAGATTCATACAAGTAGTCTCCAACAGTTTGTTGGTTAGCTTTATCCATGATTCGTCTCCCTCCAGTCATCTTACAGAACGTATACCCTAATCTCGCATTTGCACACATGTTATTCCATTCATAAAACAGTTCCTATGACCTAATAAAAAATAGTTATTTTCTCCTTTTTATAGAAGGAATTTAACAATTTATGCAGAATTATCTATATGCAAAACCATTTTTCGACGAAAATACTGCACGCTCTACTTCTTTAGACATACACATCTTCTCGTATTGCCCTGTTCCTCTACCTTCCTTGGTCTTGTATCCCTTACCCTTTAGTCTCTGTTTGTTTGTAATCAATAGGAAAGGAGGTGAGTGCTTATGTAAGAGCACATCCCCCCGCACTAAAATCGCAGTCTGTAGAATTATTTCTACCCTCCTCCAGCTTCACAAACGATGTATGGTGCCAGCCCTCTTCCAGCATTTTCTTACTCGTAATGGTCTCTTCCTCCATGACCAATTCGTAAACTTATTCGATACGTTTTATAAAAAAAGAGCTCTACTAACCACAATACAGCGGTTCTTAGAGCTCTTTTTCATATAATCATTCTGTATTTCCGTTTAACGAAATGATGACGGCTAGCATACATAAGCACATAAGTTTGAGCTTAGGGTAAGAACAAAAACCCTAAAGGCATGAAGATAGTGAAACGACATTAGGCACCTATGGGCATCCAAACAGTAACGTTGAAGTTGCTCATAGATTGAAAGATGTGACAGGGTACAGTTCTCCAACAGAGAATAAAAACACTTACTTAAAATCAATTCACTGTTAGCTTCTGTTTGAAAAACTACAATAAAAGTGTAGTAAAATAAGAAGAGCCAAAAACCCTTGATAGAAAAGGGTTTCTAGCTCTCCTGCGATTATTCCCACTCAATTGTGGATGGTGGCTTGCTCGTTACATCGTAGACGATGCGGTTGACGTGTGCAACTTCATTAACAATACGTGTTGAAATGATCTCTAATACATCCCATGGAATACGTGCCCAATCAGATGTCATCCCATCAATTGAAGTAACCGCACGAATGCCGACTGTGTAATCATACGTACGTGCATCACCCATTACGCCAACACTTCTCATGTTCGGTAGTGCAGTGAAATACTGCCAAATTTCGCGCTCAAGACCAGCTTTTTTAATCTCCTCACGAAGAATTGCATCACTTTCGCGAACAATCGTCAGCTTTTCATCTGTAATTTCACCAAGAACACGAATTCCTAAACCTGGTCCTGGGAACGGCTGACGCCAAACGATTTCGTCTGCAATGCCTAGCTCTGAACCTAGAGCACGCACTTCGTCTTTAAATAAAGCATTTAAAGGCTCAATTAACTCAAACTTCATATCTTCTGGTAATCCACCTACATTATGGTGTGATTTAATCGTTTGAGCTGTATCTGTGCCTGATTCAATAATATCTGTGTAAAGAGTTCCTTGTGCTAAGAAATCCATTTTCTTATCTTTAAGCTTAGCTGCTTCCTCATCAAAAACATAAATAAATTCATTTCCAATAATTTTACGTTTTTGCTCTGGATCCGTTACGCCTCTCAATTTCCCTAAGAAACGGTCTGCTGCATCGATTTTGACAACGTTCATGTTAAAGCCTTCACTAAAGGTTTCCATAACGCTTTCTGCTTCGCCTTTACGTAGCAAGCCGTGGTCAATAAACATACACGTTAATTGATCCCCAATTGCTTTATGAAGAAGCACTGCAACAACAGAAGAATCGACACCACCGCTTAATGCACAAAGCACATGACGGTCGCCTACTTGCTCACGAATCTTCTTAATTTCTTCTTCAATAAAATTCTCCATTGACCATTCGCCTTTTGCTTTACAAATTTCAAAAGCAAAATTCTTTAATAAGTCATTTCCAAATTCAGAGTGACGTACTTCTGGGTGAAACTGTACACCATAGAAGTGTCTTGATTCATCGCTCATTGCGGCTACTGGACAAGAAGGGTTCGATCCATCAACTGTGAATCCTTCTGGAGGCGCAATGATTTTATCACCATGACTCATCCAAACCGTTTGTTCAATTGGCAGACCTTTAAATAAATCCGATTGATTTTCCACTTTTAATATAGCTTTTCCATACTCACGATGAGATGCTTTTTCAACTTTTCCACCAAAGTGATGAGTCATAAGCTGAACACCATAACAAATACCTAAGATTGGAATACCTAACTCATAAATGGCAGGATCACAAGAAGGTGCTCCTTCTACGTATGCACTATTAGGTCCGCCAGAGAAAATAATTCCAATTGGATTCATAGCCTTAATTTCTTCGGCAGTAATTTTGTGTGAATGTAGCTCACTATAAACCCCTAAATCACGAATTCGTCGTGTAATGAGTTGATTGTACTGCCCTCCAAAATCAAGGACAACAATCGTTTCATGATTCGTCACTTGCATCTTATCCACCCTTTACCATATAATCTATCTTTTATTTAAAAAGTTAAGAAGCTTCCCATGCAAACAAAACGGCTACAAAAACAATGAATGATGCTCCATTGAATTGCAGCCCTAACGTTGCGCTAGCTTTCAAACTTTTTTTAGTATGTGCATTCTTTCATACAGTTCATTCAAATTTAATCATAACAAGCAAGTAAACAATCGGTCAAGAAGTGATTTGGTTCAGCATCTTTTTCCAATTTTCATCAAATTTCTTTTTATCAAATCGCTGTGCATTACGGCTATACATATAGCGTTCATACACCTCTACTAAACGAATCATGGTTTGGTCCTCTAACCCTAGCTCACTCTCTACGTTGTGAGCATATTCCTTCAACGTTTGATGGGGTTGTCTATTAATTCCGTATAAACGCAACACCCACATTAAGCGTTCAAATGACGTGGCGTAATCGTCCACCGTATTAGCCGTATGTTGTTTTGCCTTAATATAGCGTATCGCAAACGTTTTTCTAAAAAGAAACACGACAATTGCTACTATCAATACAAATGCTATACTACCAAAAACAAGGAAACCCGTTGGGCCACGCTCTGTTGTCGTTGCTATGTCTGCCACTTCATCTTCTTGAACGTCTTCTTCTGGTCTTTCCTCCTGCTGTTCTTCAGAGTCATTTTGATTTTCTGGGACTGGAATCTCTTCTGTTTCATCTACATTCGAATCCACTTGTTCTTGTTCAAATTCAAATCCAGAAAAACTGGGTGTTGGTTCAAATGAAACCCATCCAGCACTTGGAAAATATACTTCAACCCAAGAATGCGCATTGTTATTGGAAATTAAATATTCCTCGTACTCATCATTTACTTCAACTTGTTGTCCCTCAGTAAACCCTTTTACCCATCGAGTAGGTATATCGAGGGTACGAAGCATAACAGCCATTGCTGTTGAAAAATTATCACAATACCCTCTTTGGGTCTCAAATAAAAATTGATCAACATAATCTTGATTTCCATTCGGTACTGGTACATCTTCTGTTTCATAAGAGAATGATGGGCCACGTAAATAATTCTCAATCGCAATCACTTGATCATAAACGGTGTCTCTACCTTCAGTCAGTTCTTCAGCAAGCTCCCTCACTCTGTCAGGAAGGTCATCTGGTACTTCCGTGTAAAGTTCCCAATTAAGATCTGAGGTTTGATTATCCTCTCGTAAGCCACCGACTTGGAACGTCTGATCATAATACGTTACCTCATATTGATTTGGAGGGGCTTGTCCGTCTACTAACGTTGCTTGGTTGGAAATTGAATGAATAACAATCGGTTCTGTTTCACCTGTGTTCATCAGTTCAAGTTCGCTTGACACTAGCTCGCCAGGATAAAAAAGATGGTTAAACCGTTGCTCCCCTTCACCATAGAATCGTAGCTGCGCTTCTCTTTCTTCACGAATAACAGCCGTTCGCTCTCCCTCTTGTAATGGAGGTGTTTGTAGAGTTTCATTTGTATCGTTAAGAGAGAGTTCCCAACCTGAGCCTGTATACACATTCTTCGTTTCCCCTTTCCAATAAGAGCCTTCCTCTATCCTCGCATAAAAGACCGGGGTATCGTCGTCTACAAAACCTCCACCTAATCTACTATCATCTTCACTATAGCCGATGCGCTGAGTAGGTGGACCACCGCTTGAAAAACCGAGGATCGATTCAAGATACGGTACAGGATCAGACCATTGTGGCTCAGGTTTTGGCATCACAAAGCTAATCGCCGCAGCTGTTAGAATCAAAACGCTGCTCAATGCCATTACCTTACCCAATCGGGCAAAAGAAAAAGCCGTATTCCCTTCACCATTTTTCAATACTCTCAATGTCACAAATAGGATTAGCCCAACAACAAACATTCGCACAATCGATGCATTTCCGTCATAGTCAGTAAATGAGTCAATCGCACCTACATAAATTATACTTAGAATAAGAAACAGCAAGATTTTGCGCGCATGAATAATCCAGTAATGGAGCAAGTAGCTTAATATTGACAATAAGACAATAAATAGAAACGTTCTAAAAAGAGCAGATAATTCGACAACATTTCCTGAAAGAACGAGAATACTGTTTTCAAACAAGTGTCGTGCTAATAAAGTAAACCAAGAATCAGGCGAGCCTGGCTCAGGTGGAAACAACCAAAACAAGGCACCGATAATGATGACGACTCTAAGAAGAAGCGATACGATCATTGGTAAACGTACTAATGTAACAAGAAAAAAGAGGCCTGCAATGGTAATAAAAGCAGGAATATCGCTACCATTCGTTATATAAGGAACTGGGTATAGCCATTCTAGTAGCAAAATAAAACCGAGTGCATACAAAAAAACATCTCGTATTAAAAAGCTTTTAGGCCCCATAAAATTCACCCCTTTTGTGATCCTCAGAATGTTGATATTGGGGGATAAAGACATGCCCACCTGCCTTGCTCACCTCAGCAATTTCTTCTTGTGCTAAGGCTACTGAGGTAACGATAAATACGCGTCGTTGGTGAGAAACATGTTTTCTAATAAGGTCTATCGCCATTTTTGAAAAGCGGGGAGTCACGATAAAACAAATCCCTTGATCGTTTTTTAAAAGAGGGAGCGTTGTCTCATGGTCAGGAACTGGATGAATGAGGGCAAATAAGCGTAAGGAATGCCTCCAATCGTTGAACGTAACAACCGTACGAATCCATTCTTCATTGTACACAGACAACGTAGTATGAATATGATCTTGGATGAAAGCTGCATGAATGGATACAGCTTCTTTTATGCTTTCCTCATATTGAATAGGGTCCCTTAACGCGTCCATCTCTTGTGCCGCATGTACAATTTCTACGTGCTGGTCTTCCTCTGTTTCAAATTCTTTTGTTAACAGTCCATTCACGCCTGCGGACCGCTTCCAATCAATTTTACTTAAACGATCTCCAGAAACATATGGTCGAATACTCGAGAGAACATCATCTTGTAAACCTTTATGGAAATGATCAGCTTTACTCGCATAGGCAAATAACGCTCTTTTATTAGTAATGGCGTAAAAAGTAGGAGATATGACAACTTCTCTATCGGAATGCAACGTTCGTTTAATCGTTATTAATCCAAATAGATCGCTGGCATGCACAATCGCTTCGTTAAAATGATAAACCCCTCTTTGTAAAGCCTTTGCTTCATAAGAGAGTACGAATTGTCTATCGAACGAAAAAGAAAACAGTTGATGGTTTCTTTCCGATATAAATGTTTCAGGTGTGGTGTCAGACAAATGGTAATAAATAAATGGCATCCAGGCAGGCTTTTCTATTATCACTTCAATAGTTAAAGCTTCTCCAACTTCACTATTGTTTTTTGAAACCGTTCGTTTAAGTTTTAGTCCGACAATGGATAAGAATGGTATGATGCTCGAAAAAAGAAAAACGACAACAAGTCCGTAAAATAAAAACCAACTTACAAATCCACCTTGAAACATTGCAAAGCTAAACGACAATAAGAAAATGGCCATTGCAAGAATCCATCTAAAAAGAAAACGGCTCGTTTTGTTTAACGAGGATGTCTTCATTTTACTTTTTCCTTCTTACTAGCTAATGGGACACGAATATGAGCGATGACATCTTCCAGCACTGCTTCTACCTTTTTCTCTTTTAGTAGTGATTCATTGGTTAAACGTAAACGATGTCCAAGTACGGATAGAGCAATATCCTTTATATCATCAGGGCTTACATAATCTCGGCCATTAATAAGGGCATTGGCTTGACTTGCTTTCATAAGCGCAATGGTTGCTCTTGGACTAGCACCTAGCTCAATGTCTCGATTCATTCTCGTAGCATGAATAAGATTAACGATATACGTTTTAACACTTTCATGAATAAAAATATCACGAGCAACCTGTTGCAGCTCAATAACTTGATCTAAATTAATCACATTGGTTATAGCGTCAATCGGATGCTCTCTTTCAACTCGATTAAGCAACTCCAATTCTTCTTCCACAGTGGGATACCCAAGTTGAATTTTGACTAAAAATCGATCAAGCTGTGCCTCCGGTAAAGGAAAGGTTCCTGCATACTCAATTGGGTTTTGTGTTGCAAGTACGAAAAAAGGAGCATGGATATGCATCGTTTCACCATCAACTGTTACATTTCCCTCTTCCAATGCTTCGAGCAAAGCTGATTGTGTTTTAGGTGAAGTTCGATTTATTTCATCGGCAAGTACGACATTCGCCATAATAGGTCCAGGTTTAAATTCAAATAATTGAGTCTTTTGATTGTAAATGGCAGCACCTGTTACGTCGGAAGGTAATAAATCTGGTGTAAATTGAATTCTTTTAAATTCTCCACCGATTGTTTTTGCCATTGCTCGTACAAATACAGTCTTTCCTACACCTGGTACGTCTTCCAGCAGCACGTGACCACCTGCAAGTAAGGCAACTAGTGAAAGTTTAATTTCTTTACGCTTACCAATAATGACTTTTTCAACGTTATCAATAATGGTGTCTATAGTGTTAATATACGAATGGAAAGTGGTCATGAATCCTGTAGTCCCCCTAATACTGCGCTTTTTCATATTGTACCATCTTCATCTTATAGAATAATAGTAGCAGCCTTTCAACAGATTGATTGGATGCTAAAAAGAATGTCATCCAGTAGTAAGAAGGCTTTTCTTTTTTCGAACCTTCTTCACTGAGAAAAAAAGAGCTGCGGCGCGTAAAGAATTAGGCGCACCGCTAAAGGAAAGATTAGGATGGTTAACTTACTCCCCCTCCTATACGTTTTTTCGCACAGTTATAATTGGCGAAAAACTTTCACAAAGTCGTTTTCAATCGTTGTCCACGTAGTCTCCTGTTTAAACAATTGATGCATCTTTGGAATAAATGTCTCCTTAAACGCATGTTCATATTGAGGAGAATTTTTTTCAGGTAACTCCGCCTTATACTTTGAAACGATTTCCTCTACCGTCTCAGCTCTTGGACCCCATTTCGCTACTTCTTCTCCTTTTTCATTTATAAAGATGACAATTGGTATTGAACGTGCAGTTCCATTCGTTAAATAACGATCCATTAATTCTAAATTCTCATCACGAATTAAAAAGCGGCACTCCATGAAGCTATTGTTCGCTAACTTTAGTAAAATTGGGATATTCACCATCGCATCCCCACACCAGTCAGCAGTTAGCACGATAGCTTTAAGTCCTTTCCCTGTAATAGCTTGTGTTACCTTTTCAGCTTCTTGACTTAGGTGAAACGCATGGTAAATCGATACGAACGTCTCTTGATTTACTTTCATTGATTCAACGTATTCTTGAGCAGTCATTCCTGTTTTAAACCATTCTAATAAGTTCACTGTGCATACTCCTTTACCATTCATTATTTGGCTATAGTTTACCACAGATTCAATACGTAGACCGTAAGAATGAACCTAGACAGTTTTTTCTTACAGAATTCGTTATAATTCCTTTTCTTTTCAGACACACTACTGAAAAAAGAGAGGGAGTGGTTACAGAATGGTTCACTTAAAGAAAACGATTGTTATCTTATCCTTTGTTATGCTACTTATTGGGCTTTTCATTCAATCGTCTCACCCCGTTGATGCCAAAAATGATCGCCCTTTTTCCTTTGTATGGATGTCTGATACACAATACTACTCACAAAAGTACCCTTATATCTATGATCAAATGACATCTTGGATTGTTGAGAATTCAAAAGAAGAGAATCTTAAGTATGTTATACATACTGGGGATATTATTGATCGAATGAACAATGAGTTTGAATGGATACAGGCTGATGTTGCCATGAAGAAACTAGATCAAGCAAATATGCCTTACGGAGTGCTAGCTGGCAACCATGATATCGGGCATAATGATCGCAATTATAAGATGTTCAAAACCTATTTTGGTGAAGAACGATTTAAATCCATGAAAGCTTTTAAAGAATCGTATAAAAACAATGAAGCTCATTACGATATAGTAGAAGTAAATCGGCATAAAATTCTTATTTTATATATTGGATTTGGTTGGAATCAGCAGACTATTTCCTGGGCGGATGATGTGTTACAGAAGCACCCTGATCACGCAGTCATCCTAGCGACACACCGATACTTACAAGTGGATGGCCAACGCTCGAAAGATGGAGAAACACTCTTTAAAAAACTTGTCATTCCTAATGAAAATGTCCAGCTTGTCCTTAGCGGACATTACCATGGACATGCACAACGATTTGACCGATTAGATCAAGATGGTGATGGTATAAACGAACGAATGGTTGTTCAACTATTATCCGATTATCAAAGCTATGATAAAGGGGGTAACGGATTTATGAGAATCTTAACGTTCCACCCTGCTACGTCTTCAGTAGCGATTCGTACGTACTCGCCATTTACAGACGAGCATTTACTTGAAGATGAAGAATTCCAAAAAATCCCTATGAGCTTTCATTTTCCATTCACGTTTTAACGGATCGCCCAAATTCCAATCCACGTTCACCTTTTTAAGTGTACAGCCATATTGTGTACTAACCAAGAAAGGTGGTGCTTAATATGAGCTATTATCAAGCTGGTTACGGAAATCCTTGTTGTCCTCCACCACCTTGTGGAGGATATGGTTACGGTCCTGGTCCAGGCGGTTACGGACCTGGATACGGTGGTGGGTACGGTGGCGGCTGGGCTATTGGCATTGTCGTCGTACTATTCATCCTTATCATCATCATTGGTGGGGCTGGCTTCTGGGGTGGCGGCTTTGGTGCTGGTGGTTATGGCCCAGGTCCAGGTGGTAAACCTTGCTAAAAAAAGACATCAGCACATGTGCTGATGTTTTTTTTAGTAATAGTATCCTCCTCCATACGGTGGATACCCATAAGGTGGATAACCGCCGTAACCATACCCATATCCTGGTCCGCCGCCAAAAAGATAAGGTGCAACAAGTGCTCCCCCTAAACCACCAACAAAACCACCTAACAGTGCATTTCCCCCTCCATAAAAGGGCCTTCTACCATAGCCACCGTATCCATAGGGTCTGCGAAAATCCTGAGGCGTTTGCCTCGTATATCTATATGGTGGATGCATGTGCATGAAACCTCCTAGCCAGTTATGAGGTATACTATGCGGAGACAACCAGGCATGTGCTGAGCAAAATGAAAATTTTAGTCAAGAAACGTGTTATACATGTGATCAACTATTGGAAGCACCTCACCGCTTCCAACTCCCTCTTGCATGATCGCTAACAGTAAATTTGATTCATCACTCTCATAACTCACTACCCAACCGAGTGTATCTTCACCTACCTCAGCTGTTCCTGTTTTTGCCGCAATGGCATAATCGTCTCGCTCCAAAGAATGCGCTGTTCCATTGCTGCTAGATACAACATACTTCAATGCTTCATCCACCAATGTCGCAGCCTCAGCCGATACAGGCTCTACCATTACTTGTCCATTCTCTTCTCCTTGCTCCAAGATAGGCTGAATGAGTTGACCTTCATGTATGAATGTTGTAAACATCGCCGCCAGATGAACAGGGTTTGTTAAGATTTCTCCTTGGCCATAACCCGTATCGGCAAGCTGAATCTCTGATTTAAACCCTTCCTCTCCTGTAAGCAGTGATTGTTGAAGAGAATAGGTAAATGCAAACGTTTCGTTAAACCCAAACGCCTCTGCTCCAGCTAGTAGTTCCTCCTCGCCTATTGCAAGCGCCGCTTGGGCAAAATAAATATTATCTGAGTACGCCATTGCATCAAATAAGTCGACTGCTCCATTTGGATCTGTCACACGTCGAACGTGATAACCGCCCCAATCTGAATCTTCTGGCTGCCATTCGTGTCCAAGTTCATCAACCGTTTCATTCGGATCTAACGTACCTGAATCTACACCAATTGCGGCAGTAATAGCTTTCATTGTAGAACCAGGTGAAAAACGATTTGAAAACCGGTTCAACAATGGCTGGTCTTCGTTTTCTTCCAGCTCCTCACGCTGAGCACTAGGCAAACCTAAAGACATTTGGTTTGGATCATAACTAGGTGAACTTACTAACGCTAGCGTTTCTCCTGTTTCAGAATCAAGGGCAACAGCAGTACCCGGCTCCCCGTCTAATTCATTCATTAGTTCTTCTTGTACATCCATTCGTATTGTTAGATAAACATTTTCACCGTCTTCCGCTTCCTGTTCCGCTATCGTTTCTTTTCGTTCACCATCAGGATCAATGATAACGATTTCGCCACCAGGAGTACCGCGTAGCTGTTCTTCCTTTATTAGTTCTAAACCTGTTTGCCCTACGAGAGATTGTTCTGTGTATCCTTCCTCTCTTCGCTCTTCAAGCTGTTCTGCTGTAATAGGACGTATGTAGCCTATCAGGTGCGCTGCTGCTTCACCGAAAGGATAGACCCGTCCTTCACTCATTTGATACGTGAATCCAGGCACGTCCTCATATAACGCTTCAATTGCATCCAATTCAGAGGCTGGCATTTGACCAATTAAGACAAGACTACCTTCTTCCACCCAGCTTTGACTCAACGCTTGCTCAATTGACTCCTCTGAACGTCCTAATCGATCTGCAATTTCTGCTATTTCAGACTCTTCCTCTTCAAAACGATTCGGTACAACCGCTAAATCAATGACTTCACCATTGATTGCTAAGCCTTGCCCCTCATGATCAAAGATTTCTCCACGTTTCTGTTTCGAAGGGTTGTACCTAACTGAATCTTCATCGCTCAAATTAGGAAAGATGAGTTGAGAACCCCACTCTAGTTTCCAATTAGGCTCATCTTCTTGTTCATCCCAAACAAAAGAAAGCTGCTCTTCAAACTCGTACTCGCCAGCAACTGTGGTCATAGAAACGTTCACAGGAATTTGTTCTTCATTTTCTCCTGTAAACTCCTCAGGAACAGTCGCTTCTATAGTAAAGTCATTTATTAGTCCATCATAAATATTTTCATAACGCGCTACAAAATCCTCTTCCGATATAGATTCTTGAACATCGCTTGTTACCATCTGATACATAGAAGCGTAATCACGATTCTCCCAATGGTCGACAAATGACTGAACGGAATCTTCTGGCGTTTCTGTTGAACATGCTGCTAAAAATATGCTAATAATTGAAAAAGTGCTAAATACGGCTGCTTTCTTCAATCCATTCATTCCCCTTTTTTACATTTCAATTTCCTTTTCATTACATTCACTTTACCATACTCCAAATCCGGTTTGAACCGTTTCAATTTGATAAACTTAAAGAGTACGTAAAAAACACGCTAGGCAGACAGATCATTCCGAGCGCATCTTGTCTCGTCTATCATGTCCTACCTCGCGTGCTTTTTATCATTGCTTAATGTGTCGTTACAATTGTTAGTTTATCTTTGATACTGGTACGCTCTTTTGCTTCCGGTACAAAATCCGCATACCCTATCATCAACGTCCCAATAATTTTTTCACCACTTTCCACTCCAATTGCTTCTCGAAATACAGGGTCATAAATCCAATCATTTGTTCTCCAAATCATGCCAATTCCTCTAGCCCATGCTGCTAATTGAAAGTTTTGTATCATGGCACTTACAGCTCCGTAATCTTCATCCCATGTTTTTTGACGTGGATGCTCAGGCATGACAACAACGAGATGAAGCGGAATTTGGTTGAAATAAGCTGCTTTCTTTTTCGCTTTTTCAGGTAAAGTTTGATCCGCACCCAATTGTGATTTTTTATAAGCGTCTATGAACGCTTCTTTGCCTTCTTCAGCAAATAAAATAAACCGCCATGGCTCTGTTAATTTGTGATTTGGTGCCCATTTTGCCACTTCTAGCAGTGAAACGATTTCATCTATTGATACAGCATCAGATTTAAATTTTTTAATGGAACGTCTACCTTTTATAATAGAATCAATAGTTGTTAGGCGATTCGTCATCATGTATTAACCATCCTTTATATCTAGCATTATACGTTTAGTGTAGCGAATGCTTGAATCGAAAGCAAGGAATGATTCTCATTTTCAATTAGAAAATTGTACCGACCACTTACCTATAGAAATGGCGCTAAGCTTACGAATGGAAACGACCTAAAAACGATTTTAACCGTTCGGTTTGTGGATTTTGAATGACTTCATAAGGTGTACCTTGTTCAGCTATCCTTCCTGCATCTAAAAAGAATACCCTATCTGCTACATCAAGTGCGAAATCCATCTCATGGGTAATGAGCATCATTGTTGTTTCTCCTTCAGCTGCAATATCACGGATGACTTCTAATACTTCCCCTACAAGTTCGGGGTCGAGGGCAGCTGTTACCTCATCAAATAACAAAACCTTTGGCTGCATTACAAGTGAACGAGCGATGGCCACACGCTGCTGTTGACCACCAGATAGCTGGGAGGGATACATGTCTATTTTATCTTCAAGCCCTACTTTCATTAACATTTCTCGTGCTCTAGCTTGTGCTTCCTCCTTACTCAACCCTAGCACATGAATGGGCGCCTCTGTGCAGTTTCTCATAATCGTCATATGAGGAAATAGATTGTACTGTTGAAAGACCATTCCAATATTGCCTCTTACTCTACGCAAATGCTTTTCATCTGCAGGAATTAGTTTTCCATCAACCTCTTTATGCCAAAGCATTTCACCATCTACTTCAATCGTACCTTCTGTCGGTTGCTCAAGTGTCATCAACATTCGAATAATCGTTGTTTTCCCAGAGCCTGAAGGACCAATTAAAGCAATTTTTTCTCCTTTTTTCACATCAATATTCAGTTCATTTAAGACAACAGTATCACCAAATGCTTTTTTTATGTTTCGGTAACGCACAATAATATCATGATTTGTTTGTTCATCTGAACTCACGTTTTCATCCCCCTTGTGTCTACTTTATGATTCCCATGTAACTTGCCTACCTTCCGCTCCAAGTACCGAATAAACAAAGCAGATGGATAACTTAAAATAAGAAATAAAAAACCAACAATGGTTATTGGCTCCACAAAGCTATACGTTTGAGAACCGATTGCACGAGCTGTTGACATCATCTCCATCACAAATACACCTAATAATAAAGGGGTCTCTTTAAACAAGACGATTAAATAATTCCCTAGCATCGGAATGACTGGAGGCACAGCTTGAGGGAGAATGATTTTCTTCCACATTTGCGCCTTTGAAAAATTAAGCGCTTTTCCTGCTTCCCATTGACTGTTCGGCACAGCGTTAATGCCAGATCGATAAATTTCTGAAACATATGTAGCATAGTGGATGCCGAGAACAAGGACACCAGTTTGAAAACCAGTTAAAGGAGTTGTATAGAACACAAAAAATAATTGAACAAGAGGCGGCGTGGCGCGAATAAATTCAATGATGCCAGCAATCATTAACGCTAACGGTTTAAACGTCGAGCGCCTTAGTAAAGCAAATACTAAGCCCACTGTTAACGACAAAAAGTATGCAAGAACGGTCACAGAAATCGTGACGGTAATGGCTGATAAGATCTCAGGAAATATTTCCCACGCAAAAGCCCAATCCCATACATCACTCATGAAAGTGTCACCCCTTTAGAGGCACGTTTTTCTAAATACCGAGCGAGTATAATAAGCGGCAACGCAAGTAAGAAATAAGCAACTAATAAATACGTATAAATTTCTACTTGGCTACTAATAGCCGTGTTGCTACCTCTCAACACGTTTGCATTAAAGGTTAGATCGGCAAGTCCAATAAAATAAACGAGAGAAGTCCCTTTTAACAATTCAATTGCATTATTGCCAAAGCCAGGTAACATTAAGCGAAAGGCCTGAGGCAATATAACAAGGCGCAAACGTTGAAAACGCGACATATTAAGGGAGATAGCCGCTTCAGTTTGACCAATATGTATCGAGTTTATTGCGCTTCTTACCACTTCAGAAGCATAAGCTCCGTAATTTAACCCTACCGCTAATGAACCGGCTAGCATTAAGCTCATTGAGATTCCATCAATCAGTTGGGGTAACGCATAATACAAAAAAAACATTTGCACGAGTAGCGACGTACCTCGAAACAGCTCAACAAAGACAGCAGCTACCGTACGAATGGTGGCATATTGAGACGTCCTCATTAACCCTGCAACAATGGCAATAGAATAAGCAATGAGCGCACCATAAAGAAACACCATAACAGTTGTTGTTAGCCCTTGCAGAATGAAGGGAGCAAACGTCATAAAATTTGAAAACATCCATCACACCTCTTTTCTACGAAAAAAAGCATGGGTAACGGTTATGCATCACCATGCTTCCCTCGTACTATTTCCTATTAGCCATTCATCCCACAACGGTCTTCAGTCGTAAGATCATCTGGAGGCAAATTCGCTTCTGTAAATCCAAATTCTTCAATAATAGCTAAAAGCTCGCCTGATTCAATTAATTCTTGTAATCCCTCATTGTAGGCTTCTCTTAATTCATCATCTGCAAATACCGCAGCTCCATAAGCTGTCACAGGCTCACCGTCAATAATGGGTTGTTCAAAATCATCAACAAATTCCACTCCACCCGAAGTATTGTTTTGAGCAGCTGAATTTGCTGTGGCATCGGTGGCAACCATAACATCAGCCATCCCACCTTCAACTGCCGCGATATTGTCAGCAATACTTGACCCCTGCATAAACTGACTCGAATCAATACCTAAATCTTCAAGCATCCCGATTTGATTTGCACCTGACATCACGGCTACTGTTACATCGGGATTCGCTACAATATCTTCATAACTATGCAGATTAAGGGGATTTCCAGTTTGAACAACAATTCCTTCTCCATATTGAATTTCAATATCCCCAAAATTCCCCATTTCACAGCGCTGAGGTTGTACATCCATCGCAGCAGTTGCCATATCAAAGGATCCAGAGTTTACCCCTTCAATTAAAGCGCCAAAATCATTAACAGTTCCTTCGATATCGTCGTAACCAATCCGTTGTAGGACAGCACGAGCAATCTCCGGAGCAGCTCCAGTTACTTCATTATTTTCAATGTCGATGTATCCGTAAGGCTCTTCGTTCGCTACACCAACAGAAATAATCCCCTCACCGTTTCCATCCGTCTCATCACTACTTCCACAAGCAACAAGGGCTACAGATGCCACAGTTAATAAACCGAACATTCCTACTTTTCTCAATATAAATCCCCCTTAAGAACGTTTAACAAAAAACAAGTTGTTTTGGTAAGCTTTTTTATTTCCCAACAACCTCTTTTTCGTTGAACAAGTCTACTATGTTTACCATCATAGCACATTCACAAGTTTGTTAAAAATCAGTTATCCCGCATATTTCTTCTTCTTTTTGCTTATTCTCCCTCTAGCCTCTTTCTCATTAAAATAAATCCGAATAACTTGAAAATAAACGATTTTTCAAAAAAAACGAGGTGTTTTCGTTAAATTTTACCGTATAAGAGTGTGTATGAAACAGAAAAGAGCAAGGAATCTCCCTACTCTTTTACAGTATTACTCTTCTTGTTCTTCCATTTCTTGTTCTAAATCTGCTTGCATTTCTTCCATTTTTTCTTGTGCCTCTTCTAGAGTGATCGCTTGCTCAATAGCCCCTTCATCATAATCAACATCTTCCAGCTGATCAAACTGACTGAATTCGTACACAATCTCTTCGGATATCAGTTGACCGACCTCGGCAATTTCACCTTCCATGGATAATTCACTTCGTTCTTGTGTGAAGTCGTCTTTCTGAATAAGTAATTCAAAATTGAAGTCTTGAAGGTCAACTTCTAACTCTTCCGGGCTTTCACCCATAAAAGCTAATGCAAGGTCTTTTACACCATCATCTGTACCTGAGGCAGATAGACGGTAATGGTCTTCTGTTTCTTCTAAATTAAGCACATCTGTGTGGTTCGCTAAAGTCGTTAATTGATCTTCAGCTGGCTGAAAAGACTCTGGTCCAGAAATGCCACTTTCTTCTGCAGAAAGTTCGATCCATTCCTCTAGCATAGGCTCTTCAGTATAAAACGATCCATCATGCATAAAGGTCATTGGCTGTTGACCTTCTTCCTCGCTTTCTGCTTGTTGCTCCACGATTGAAAAGGTAAACGGGTCGCGCAGAATCTTCGTTGTTGTTACATACTCTTGTCCCTCTTCTCCACTAACCATCGTATCCATTTGGTAGCTCGTTTTTTCAGCCATCTGTTCTTGTGCATTTTGTACGATTGTATCGATTTCCCCTTGATCTGCTTGATCATCTTGACATCCAGCTAGCGCGATCGCTGCAATCAATACAAATGGTGTTTTTTTCACGCTTAGCACCTCGTTTTATTTGACTTCCTCGTCACTCTAACATACGAACAAAGCAGATAACGACGACTTCATCAAATTCCCCTATTTTTATAGACTTTACGTTATTTCAACAGCGTGCCACCTATTTTTTTAGAATCAACCATAATTTACAATATTTCTTTAAACGAACCGTAAGATTCATTTTTAGTCGCGAAGGGTATAATAGTCCATATTACTCATTATGGAGGATTTTAATATGAATAAACCACTTCTTTCTGTTGTTGTTCCTTCATTTAACGAAGAACAAAATGTTGAGCCTTTTTACTTCGCTTTAAAAGAAGTGCTTGACCAAAGCCATTATCGCTTTGAAGTGATTTATATTGATGATGGTAGTTCTGATTCTACTCTTTCTTTACTCCAACGTCTCTCTACTTGGCATCCCCAAGTAAATTATATTTCATTCACACGAAATTTCGGTAAAGAAGCAGCCATTTTAGCCGGATTTCAACATTCAAAAGGGGATTGCGTGATTGTGATTGATGCTGATCTTCAGCATCCAGTCGAAATGATTCACGAGCTTCTTGATGGATACGAAGAAGGGTACGACCAAGTGATTGCGTGTCGAAATCGAAAAGGAGACAATTTCGTTAAAACGGCGCTATCAAAAGTTTATTATAAACTCATTAACAAAGTCGTCGATGTTCAGCTCGAAGATGGGGCTGGCGATTTTCGCTTGTTAAGTCGAAGAGCTGTTGATGCCTTGCTGATTCTAAGTGAAGGGAATCGTTTTTCAAAAGGATTGTTCTCATGGATTGGCTTTGATCAAAAAGTCGTTCATTACGAAAATGTCAGTCGACAAAATGGTGAATCAAAGTGGTCTATACAGAAACTGATTAATTACGGAATTGACGGGATTGTCTCATTTAATTTAAAGCCGCTTCGGATATGTTTCTATATGGGTGGAATGATCTTGTTAGCTGCACTGGCTTACATTTTTGTTATGCTCACACAAATCGTCCGAACAGGTATCGATGTCCCAGGGTATTTCACCATTATTTCAGCAGTCTTATTTCTTGGGGGCATTCAACTATTATCACTTGGCATTATTGGCGAATATATCGGCCGAATTTACAATGAAACTAAAAAAAGACCGCATTATCTAGTGAAGGAATCTAATGCTACAAAAGGAAAACGATATGAGCGCATTCAGTAATTTTTGTCAGAAAATCTACCGAAATCAATTTATGCGCTTCGCTTTTGTTGGAGGGATTAATACACTTGTATTTTATTCCCTCTTCTTGTTATTTCACCAAGTTTTCTCCTTGTTTTACTTAGCTGCTCATATTCTAGCCTTTATTCTCTCAATGGTCGCTTCTTATTTTTTAAATGTCTTTTTTACATTTGGCGTTAAACCATCTATAAAAACGTTCTTACAATTTCCGTTAACGCAAGTTGTGAATTTTTCCGTATCAACGAGTCTCGTCTTTGTATTCGTTGAATTAGTTAAGTTATCTCCTGTCATTGCGCCAATACTTGCGGTATTTTTAACAGTACCTATTACGTTCGTCATTACAGCGAAAATTTTAAAACGAGATGGAGTTTCACATGAATCTTAAAAAAGTCCTCATTCTTGTTAGTCTAAGCTTAGGGGTTGCATTTCTTGCCCACGGGTTCTTTCTGTATCAACTAGTGAATGGGCAATTTATGGTTGGACCGAATGACGGTACAGCTCAAATGCTTCCTTTTAAGCAATTTTTATATAGCCAATTCAGTCAAGGCAACTTCTTTTACTCGCACCAATTTGGTCTTGGCGGAGGGATCTTTAGTCAACTAGCGTATTACTTTTCCACAAGTACCGTTTTTTTTCTCACTTTTTTAGTGGTCTTCATTGGCGAATGGGTTCATTTAGTTCAGAATCCAGATGATATTCTTTTCTGGGCGAATGCCGCAGTTCTTGTAAATAGTCTTCGATTAACACTTGTTATTGTGATTACGACTTTTGTACTGCGCTACTTTAAAATTGCCTTTCCGTTCGCTTTTCTTGGCGCCGTTTTATATGGTGCAAGTGTTATGTATTTTCGCCACGCCTCATTTTGGGAGTTTTTTGCCGATGCCTATTTGTGGTTACCTTTACTCGTTTTTGGGGTAGAGAAGATTATACGAGAGAAAAAACCATGGTGGTTTATTTTTGCGGTTGCCCTTTCCATTATTAATAACTTTTATTTTGCCTATATGAATTTCATTTTCATTGGCATTTATGCGATTTTGCGCTTTTTTATTAAGTTTTCTAAAGAAGAAGTTTCTATTAAACACCAGCTGTATACATACATTCCTGCAACTACGCTCGGTTTTTTTATTGGCTCATTTGCTTTTGTACCAGCTGTATACGGTTTTTTAAACAATCAGAGACCACCATTTGAGCAGTCAATCGAGTGGTTTGATTTTCACGACGAAATCTTTTTTACAAGTCGCTACCTTCTTATTCCGGCTTTGTTTATTTTATTTATCTGTTGTAAAAGTTTATTCCGGTATAAGCCTTTTCTTTTGTTTTCTTTGCTCTCATGCTTATTTATTCTTTTCCATTATAGCCCTATGATTGGAAGTATATTTAACGGATTTTCTGCTCCTCAATATCGCTTTCAATATATGGGATCTTTTGCTCTAGCTGCTACTGTCGCTATTGGTTTGAGTAGATTTTGGCATATCCCTAAAAAAGAAAAAGTACTTGCAATTGGTGTAACGGCTACTGTTTACATAGGCTTGTTCATTAGTGGTTTGATTACGGATCGAAACGCTTTTCTCTCAATCCAAGCGCTAACACTTTTTGGAACGGCTATGGTAACGGTTCTCATAATCGCTCTTCTATTAAATGGTCGACGAAAGTCCTTACTGTATGGACTGGTAGGCATCACGTTAGTCTTACATATCGGCTTAACAAACGCGTATCAGAAAGAATGGTTATACGAACGAGGCGACTTACAAGCCACATCAGCTGAATTCCTACAAAGTCACGCATACGACCATCCATTGCAAATGGACTTACTTACTCACGTTGAGGAAGATGCGCCTTTATCTAGAATTGAATGGGTTGCTGATTTTCGGAATAACACGCCTCTTGTTCAAGACTTTAACGGTGTTAGTGCGTATTCCAGCGTTTTAAACAGTCAATTGTTATTCTTTTATTACACTGATTTGGAGATTGATATGAATCGGGAAAGCGTCAGCAGATATTCAGGTTTCGGTGATCGTGCAAACCTCCATAGCTTGTATCAAGTTTCACATAAACTGATTGATAAAGAAGATCCAGCCCCTGTTCCCTATGGATTTACTGAAGTAAGCGAAAATGAACGCTACCATTTGTTTGAAAATGAACATTTGCTGCCTTTTGCACGAACAACTTCCACTCTTTATGGAAGAGAGCAACTGTCTTCATATAGTGTGCTAGATAAAGAACACGCTATGCTTACTGGTGCCATTGTAGATGAAGAACTCGCTAACGAAGCGTTTCGTTCAACGGTACAAAATCGTATCGACGACACATCGATCACCGCGATTGGCGGGGCGTATCATGATGGTCAATTAACAGTAACAGATGAAATAGGTGGAATTGACATTGAAGTAGGGGAACGACAAGACGACGAAGTTGATGATTATTTATCCTTTTACTTGCTAAATAACTCAGAAACAGCTCCTCTATTCCCATTAACGGTGAATGAGTTTGAAACAGATCGAAAGTCTCGTAAATCAATCTACAAAACGGATATAAATCATCTGACAGTTAGAGTTGAAGCAAGTGAAACGATTTCATTAAGAGTGCCACAAGGGGAATACACATTAACAGAACTAGCACTGTACACAGAGAATTACGATATTCTTCAAGCACAACAACGAGAGTCAACTGACATGCAAATCGATCTTGATGGAAGACATATCAAGATTGATATGAATAACGAGGAAAACGACCAACTATTGATGTTACCTGTCCCCCACGAGAAGGGCTGGGAAGTGAAAAGAAACGGTCAAACAGTTGATGTTGAAAAAGTCAATTATGCATTTCTAGGGGTCAAACTTGAAGAAGGTGAGAATGAAATAAGGTTTTCTTATTTACCACCTTACTTTAAACCAACGTTACTATTAGCAATAGCAGGGTTTCTTCTAACCTTTATTTGGATGTATGCAAGAAGAAAGTGAATTTTCTTCTTGCATTCAAATTAAGTACATGATAATATGGATTTTAAACCCATGGAAATCGACCAATTTCGAATTATTCATAGGATTTTAAAAATTAATACATTATGGAGGTGATACACAATTATGAAACGACTTTATATTAGTTATGTTACGTTGCTTTTAGCTCTCGGTATTGTGCTAATTGCGTTTGGTGTCTTAGATAGCGTTGCACCAACCATTGTTTTCACATTGCTTATTCTTGGTTCAGTCCTCTCTTTACTATTCAAACCTCGTAAAGCGCATAGCTAAAGCCTTTCCCGAGCCTGTTATTTCAACTTTTTGACCTAACTCATTTCGTTCGCTACAATACTCTTAGTAGTTATTACGGCGGAGGTCTAACATGTCCAAAAAATCAAACGAAAACCCACCAAATGAAGCACTCGGAATGATCATCGGATTACTCATTGCAGTCGGCGCTAGCATTATTTTTGATAGTATTCCCATTGGGATTATTGTGGGAATTGTTGTTGGTTCAATGATAAGTTTCTATAGTAGGAAACCAAATAAGAAAAATCAATAGCCGGCTCATGTAAGAGTCGGTTATTTTCATATTTTTTCTTTTGTTGCATAGTATAAGTATGTACCTTATTGAAGACAAATAAATTAGGGAGGTATTCTTTTGTTGTTCAAAAAAAAGAAAGCTCCGTCCTTTGATCAACCTCAGCCGTCCCAGCCATCGTTTCGCCAGTCATCACCGCAAACAACTAGCAGTCCACCTCAAGGTCCTCAAATAAGCCAGCCAAAGCCTTTAAACTCAGACCAACTGCAGCACCTTCAACAGTTCATACAACGTGCCTATCAAGCCGTAACAGACTATGAATACTTATATGAAAAAGTCCCAACAGAACACACCGCCCATACCATCCGAGGCATTATTGAGGATAATAAAAAACACTATCAGACCCTTCTCCACTTGTATCGCAAACAAGCGAATAAAGATCCTGAAGTCACAGAAGCCACATTGAATCGAAATGCTTATACACCAGCTTTAAAAAAAGCATTTGAACAGGAACAGCAGTACACGCATTTATTTGAAGAAGCGGCGCGTTTATCAGACAATCGGCAGCTACGTGACATTTATACATCTATAGCCAGAGATCATCAGCGGCATGCACTATGGTTCCTTTCTTACTTAACCATTTATTCAAGTAAAACCTAAAAGAAGCTCAGGTTGTTAGCCTAAGCTTCTATTTATCCGTTCAGGAACCGTATAGACGTTCATGGATTGATGTCGAATAAACCCCACTGTTGTAATTTCGAGCTCTTCTGCAATTTCAAGAGCTCGGTTGGTGGGTGCTGATTTAGATAAAATCACTTCACATCCAATTTTTGCTACTTTAAGGACGATCTCAGATGATAGCCTACCGCTAAAGATGATAACCTTATCTTCTAGGCTAAGCTTATGACGCAAACAGTAACCATATAATTTATCAAGTGCGTTATGACGACCAATATCGGATCGCATTAATACAAT
Source organism: Shouchella oshimensis (assembly GCF_002019765.1). Classification (GTDB taxonomy): domain Bacteria; phylum Bacillota; class Bacilli; order Bacillales; family Bacillaceae_D; genus Shouchella; species Shouchella oshimensis. The sequence continues at coordinate 1,014,925 of NZ_KV917380.1, read as the reverse complement.
GCCACTTGGCGTCGCTAGTGCTGCATTGTGAACACCACCTGTTTCTTTAAATGTCATCGCCCCTTCTTGAAGTTCATTCATAAGCGCTAGACAATCAGTCGGCGAGAGAACGACATGGCGAGTCTTCATTGTTTTTGTTGTCTTGGCATCTGCTGCAAATATAAAACTTTGACGACTCATGCCACAACAAGATGTTAAATACCGCTTTGTTTGTAGGTGATGATGAAGCGGATTTAACGCTTGCTTCAATGTCACATGAACAAACCCTCTTTTTGCTTCATATCGAAGATCGGTTAGTTCACTGACTGATAAAATAACCCCTTCTGAGACGAGATACCCTACGACCATATCCTCAATGTGATCTGGAGAAGAAATCATCGTCACCACTTCTTCCCCATTGATCTTAACAGTAATCGGTATTTCCGTTGCCACAACGTCTTCTACAACGGATTCTTCACCATCTACAAAGCGAAAAATTGTCCGCTTTGTTTGATTTGAATTCGTCATCTCTATTTCCGTTTCAATAAAAGTGGTAAAGCGAAGGCGAGAGCTCCGGCAGCGATCACATACCATTTTGTTCCTGATGATGATTCAGTTGACTCTTGCATTTGTGGCTGCTGATACGACTCATTTGCAATCGTGGACAATTCCGCTTGCGGTTGGTTTGTTTCGTTTGCTGATTGATCTTCTCCCATTCCTTTTAAAAGGGCTAACAGTGTATTCATACCGTCTAACGTTTTCGGATCTTTTAATGATTTTAACAAGTAGCCAGCGCTAGATTGGTTCTGCTGATGGGTATGTTCGTACTCAGACACATGATTTAGGGCAGAATTGATTTTGAACAGCATGGGCTCTAAATCTGCTAATTTGATTGATCCAAGGGACTGCACAATAACAAGCATGTTTTTTAATGCTTGTGTAATATGGGGATCATCTAGCTTCGTTACAAGTTGATGTAATAAAGAGTTCTTTTGATCTAAAAGAGAGTGAGCAATATTGAGCGCTTCTGTTTGTTCAAGTTTATGAAGAAGAGATAGGACGCTTGTTAAAGCATCCTTATTCTCTAGCAAAGCATTCTCTAGTTCGCGTAGCTCCTTTTCTCGTTCTGCATTAGGATCGACAGGCATTTTTCGAATAACCGTTGCTGCTTTAGCCATTTTTCGCCTTCCTCCTTGCTTCAACTAAATCACCTGGGAAAATATAATCCCGTCTTGCCCATTTTGCCTCAACGTTAACACCCATTTGCGGTTGTGGATTTCCATTACGGTAATTAATGCGTGGCACAGGACTTTCACCTTTAGGTTCAAGAATCTCCATCTTCGCGGATATTTCTTTATACGCTGGTGTATCTGTATCTTTATCTGAATGAGAGCTTGTTAAATAGTTGATTGCCCCCTCTCCACTTGTATTCATAGGTAAATAAACTTCTTTGCCTTTTACTCGATCCGTTACAAGACAGCGAACAATGACATGCCCGTATGGTGATGTGAGCTTCACTTTCGTACCATCCTCAAGCCCTCGTTCTTGAGCTAACTCAGGAGACACTTCAAGGAATTCTTTTGGGGTTTTTCGACTAATCGCTTTTGATTTATAGGTCATATTGCCTTCATGGAAATGCTCAAGTAACCGACCGTTATTAACGTGCAAATCATATTCATCATCAAACGCTAACGGCTTCGTCCACTCTACTGGCCATAATCTTGCCTTGCCACCTGGAAGAGCAAACCCATCTGTGAACAATAGTGGTGTATCCGTTCCATCTTCTTTTACTGGCCATTGCAAACTGTTATACCCTTCTAAACGCTCGTAGCTAACGCCTGCGAATAGAGGTGTTAACGAAGCTGCTTCGGCCATTATTTCACTTGGATGAGTATACGTCCAATTCGCTTCCATTCGATTGGCAACCTCTTGAATAATCTCCCAATCTGGTTTTGAATCACCTAATGGTTCAAGTACCTGATATAAACGTTGAAAACGACGTTCCGTATTTGTGAACGTTCCTTCTTTTTCCAAACTAGGGCTTGCTGGTAAAATAACATCAGCATATTGAGCGGTTTTCGTGAAAAAGATATCTTGGACAACAAAGAATGAAAGCTTCTCAAACCCAGCTTGTACATAGTTAAGATTGGAATCAACAATTCCCATGTCTTCTCCTTTTAAATAGAGAACATTAAGGTTTCCTTCATGCATGGCATCGACCATTTCATGATTGTTTAAGCCAGGTTCAGCAGGCAAATCTACACCCCAACGCTTTTCAAAGCGCGCACGCACATCATCATCTGTTACATACTGATAACCAGGAAAGCGATCAGGCATGCTTCCAAAATCACTTGCTCCTTGAACGTTATTATGACCTCTTAACGGATAAGAACCAGCACCCGGTTTCATATAATTTCCTGTAACAAGCAATAAATTCGATATGGCTGTACTTGTATCAGATCCTCCACCGTGTTGTGTTACTCCCATTGCCCATAAAACAGACGTTGTGTTGGCTTCATAGATCGACGTTGCAACGCCAATAAGCTCTTCTTTGGTGAGATTTGTTACTTCGGCTGCGTAATCCAATGTATAGGAGTCCAAACTTTTTAGATAGTCTTCAACATCTGTCACGTGCTGCTCTAAAAAGGAGACATCGTGCCAACCTTGATCAACAATATATTTTGTCACAGCCGATAACCAGACAAGGTCACTTCCTGGGGCAGGTTGAACGAACAAATCAGCACGGTCCGCTAAATCATGCTTTCGAATATCAGCTACAATTACTTTTTGTCCATGTAACTTCTGCGAACGCTTTACTCTTGTTGCTAGTACAGGGTGAGATTCAGCTGTATTAGAGCCAATCGAGATAATTAATTCTGCATTGGCAATATCCTCTATGCTACCAGAATCGCCACCATAGCCAACTGTACGCCAAAGACCCATTGTTGCTGGCGATTGACAGTAACGAGAACAGTTATCCACATTATTTGTGCCAATAACTCCTCGGGCTAATTTTTGCATTAAGTAGGACTCTTCATTTGTACATTTAGAGGAAGAAATAAAGGCGAGTGCGTCTGGACCTTTCGCTTTAAGTGTTTCATTAAATTTAGACGCTATAAGATCAAGTACTTCTTCCCACTCTGCTTCACGGAATTCTTTACCATCACGGATTAATGGTTTTGTAATTCGTTCTTCGCTATTAACAAAATCCCAGCCAAATTTCCCTTTAATACATGTAGAAATTCCATTTGCTGGGGCTTCAGCTTGAGGTTCTATTTTTAATATTTGGCGATCCTTTGTCCACACATCAAACGAGCAACCAACTCCACAGTATGTACAGACGGTTTTTGTCTTCTTAATTCTTGATTCTCGCATTTGTGCTTCTAGATCGGAAATCGTCATTAGCGATTGATAACCTGTTTCAACATTTTTTGTAATATTAATCATTGGTCGCATCGACTCATCTTGAATACCTGTTAAAAATCCTGCCTCCCCTTCCATGCCTACTTCCATCATGGCATTACATGGACAGACAGTCGAACAATGACCACAGTTCACGCAAGAAGATTCATCAATTGGTGAATCCTTATCCCAAATGACTCTTGGTCTTTCCAGATTCCAATCAATCGAAAGGGTTTCTGTTACTTGTAAATCTTGACAAGCCTCTACACATCGACCACATAAGATACATTGATCAGGATCATAACGATAAAATTGATTGCGCTGCACTTCAGATTGTTTCGAGCTGTGCTCAGTCTCTTGATGTGTTACTTTCATTTCTTTAACAGCATTATGTATCTCACAACCGCCGTTATTGTAATCACAGACTGTGCAATAGAGTTCGTGATTGCCTAAGATCCGATCCATTGCAATAAGTTGTGCTTCATGCACATCATCTGTCCGTGTTTCCACTACATCACCAGGTTTCACTTCTGTTGAACACGAACGCACATACTCGCCATTTACTTTTACAATACACGTGTCACACGTTTCAATTGGCCCTAGGCTAGGATGATAACAGAGACTTGGAATATCTACTGATTCACGATTCAAAGTCTGTAGAACTGAATCGGATTGAACCGTTTTCTTTTTTCCATTTAACGTAACCTCGAAAAATTCAGCCAATTATATACCCTCCCTTTTGACAATAAACAATCCATTCGTTTCAAATGGATTCATTATGTTCACCTTTCCCTTATTCCATATCCAATAAACCTGACTGTTTTCATAGTTTAACGGATTGAAAGGTTGGGTATATTCGGTAACAGATAAAAAGGAGGGGTACGATGTACAAAGACACCTTACATACATTAAATTCACAGGCGAAAAAAAAGTATGGGTTGCTCCAGCATTCACCGATCCGTTATTTATTTGGCGCCATTCTAGCAGGTGCTTATGTCGGAATCGGATCGCTCGTTCTGTTTGCAGTTGGTCAACCTCTTTATGATGCAGGTTCCCCGTTTGTTAGCATCATGACAGGCGCAACATTTGGTGTGGCTCTTGCTCTCGTTTTGTGGGCTGGATCAGAACTCTTCACTGGAAATAACATGATTTTCACCGTATCTTCCTTATCAAAAATCACTAGCTGGCGGCAAACGCTTCTTATTTGGGGTTGGAGTTATATTGGGAATCTTATCGGTGCTCTCGCTTTATCACTTCTCGTGTTAGTATCAGGAATTTTCGCATCTGTCGGGCCCGATGATTACATGATGTCCCTTGCTTCAGATAAAATGAACGCACCAATAATGGAATTGTTTTTTCGAGGAATTCTGTGCAACTGGATCGTCTGTTTAGCCATATGGACATCGTTACGAGCAGAAGGGGATATCGCTAAGCTATTTTTAATTTTTATTTTAATCTTTGCCTTCATCGCAGCTGGTTTTGAGCATAGTGTAGCAAATATGTCGTTACTCGGAATGGCTCTTATGCACGGTGGATCTGAAACCGTTACATTAAATGGCTTTTTCCACAATTTAATTCCTGTATCATTAGGGAACATTATCGGCGGAGGGGTGTTTGTAGCAAGTATTTACTATTTTATCAGTTATACGAAAAAAGAATATCAAGAAGAACATTTCGATAAAAAAAGTAGTTGATGCACAACTACTTTTTTTATCCTCCACTCACTGGCGGGATAAATGCAACGGTATCCTGTTCGACTAGCACCGTATCATTGGTTGCAAATTCTTCATTTACAGCCACCATCATCCCTTGAAGAGTGTCGTTTTCAAGCTCATACACTTCTTCTAAATGTGCCTTGAGCTGAAAAATCGCTTTACCTGCGAATGGTAATGCCAATCGTTGTTGACCAATTTGTTCTTCTAAACCAGCAAAGAATAAAACGGTAATCATAGCGTCGGTCCTCCTTTTGGATAAGCTTGCTGTTCTAATTGATCACCAACCCACTCTGTTCCGTCCTCCCAATGCTCTTTTTTCCAGATTGGCACTAACTCTTTAATTCGTTCTATCGCGTATTCGTTGCCTTCATATGCTGCTTTACGATGAGGTGAGCTAACGGCAATCACGATAGCGATATCACTAATGTCTAATACACCTAGTCGATGAGTAATGGCAATCGTTGTACCTGGCCATCTCTCTTCCACTTCTTTTCCTATCTTATGTAACATTTTGATTGCCATCGATTCATAAGCATGATATTCGAGCCGTATTGTTTTTTTCCCATGGGTAAGCTCTCTGACCGTCCCAATAAACGTCGTTATAGCGCCACAATTCCTATCAAGAACCTGATCAATGGCTGCTTGTACTTGAATTGGTTCTTTTGTTAGTTCATACATGAATGAACCTCCTTCTCTCGATCCAGTAACTCTTTGATAAACAGCAATGCAGCAGGGTCATCACGTTGAAAAAGAGGGTAAGGTACTGCTTCTACTCTAAGTGAAGAAGCAGTAAGCACACAACAAATTGAGTCAAGGGATAAAAGATCTTGATCCTGATCATCACGTAAGCAGACAACTTTTGGAAAAGAAGCTTGCTTCCATCCCTCTATAAGAATAAGATCTGGCTGACAAAGGACCTCTTGCATCTGTACGAGCTGTTTTAAAGAACCATCTCCTACAGTTGTGGCTAGATGGATGGTGCCATCCCCTTCAACTAAGGAAGACGTCGCTCCTTTCTCTAAAAACCGCCGGCTGTCTGTCATCCCATCAGGTTCTCCTCCATGACCATGATGTTTTATTGTCGCTATGTTATAAGAATCACGCTGCAAATAGACAAGCAATGATTCTATAAATGTCGTTTTACCTGCATTCTTATACCCTACAATTTGAAGAACGTTTCCCATGTAGCATCACTTCCTGTATGACTATTAAGGAGCAAAATATCCACATCTGCTCCTTTTTCATACCCTCTTGTACCACCATGTAATAAAATAAGGACATCTGCTTCTGCTAATGACACTACTGAACCAGATTTATCAAGTCCGGAAGGATACACAATATGCTGTCCTGACTGCTCATTTAATTTACCACGAACTAACCGTGTAAAAGGGTTCGGCTTTGGAAAATCTACTCCTAATTTCCCTTTACTGATCGGTAAATGGGCTGGCGCTCGCATTGAACGCCTTAAGAGCGGACGTACAAACAATTCAAAACCAACAAAACAAGCCCCAGGGTTTCCAGAAAGACCAAAAAATAATTTGCCATCTTTAACAGCTGCGGTAGTGACGCTTCCCGGTCTCATTGCGACTTTATTAAACAATGTCTCCGCTTCTAATCGTTTTACTATACCTGGTACCAAATCAAAATCACCAACAGATGCGCCTCCAGTTGTAATAAGACAGTCCACTTCATTGAAATGGTTATGAATCCTTTCCATACATGCATCCATTTCATCTGGTACTTGACCAAGCATAAGTGGCACCCCTCCTGCCCGTAAAACTTGAGCAGCAACCATGTAGGCATTACTGTTCCGAATCTTGCCTGCTTCAAGGGGTTCATTTACTTCCAAAAGCTCACTCCCTGTTGCTAGTATCCCAACCACTGGTCGAGAGGCTACAGAAACTTCAGCTTGTCCAAACGTTGCAAGTTGAGCCACCACACCTGGGTGAATGACCGTACCGGCTTTCGCAATCAAATCAAGTTCCTTTGTATCTTCACCGATGAAGGAAATATTATCATGTTGCTCGACTTTTCGAACAATCTCTATTTCAGTTTTGCTCCGCTCATGAACAAGTTCTAACATGATGACTGCGTCACACCCACTTGGAATCATAGCACCGGTCATAATTCGGACAGCTTCATTTGGACCAACCTCTTCTTTAAATACTTGTCCTGCCCCAATCTCTCCAATAACAGTAAAAAAAGCAGGAGTATCTCTTGAAGCGGTTGCTGTATCAATGGATCGAATGGCGTAACCGTCGTAAGGAGAACGATTAAATGACGGAACTGGATGTGTCGCTCTTAGATCTTTCATTAACACTCTTTCATAACTTTCCACAATGGGGACCGATTCTACTTTTTCCTTCAGTGGATACGCCATTATTCGTTGGACTGCTTCATGTATCGGTATCGGTTTTCTTCTTTCAACCATGCGCTATCCTCCTATATAGGACATTTCAATTTTCTTTCTATTTTTGGAAGACTCGGCTGTCCTTAGTTCGGAATAGCGATCGGATCGCTTTTCCCATACTTCTTTTATCTTAGTAAATAAAAATTCATCGGTTTTACCTACTCGTAAATCCTGTTTTAAATCAATGCCTTCTTCAGAAAATAAACAAGTAAATATCTTACCGTCAGCAGATAAACGCGCTCTTGTACACGTGCCACAAAACGTTTCTGTAACAGACGAAATAAAGCCAACTTGCACATCGGAATCTTCATAACGATAACGACTTGCCACCTCACCAAAGTAATAAGGATCTATAGGCTGTAATGAACCGATCTCAGATACAGCGTCATAGAGCTCTTTTTTAGAGACTACTTTTGAATAATCCCATCCATTCGTTTGACCAACATCCATAAATTCAATAAAACGAAGCATCACACCTCGTTCTTTACAGTACCTAGCCATGGGAATAACTTCCTGCTCGTTTAAGCCTCTTTTGACCACCATATTCACCTTTACGCCTAACCCAGCTTCTAGAGCAGCGTCAATACCTCGCAATACAATCTCTGCTTTTGTTTTGCGGCCGCTCATTTCTTGAAAAACGGCTGTGTCTAGGGCATCTAAACTTACATTTACGCGCTTTAATCCCGCTTTCTTTAAGTCCATTGCGAATTTAGGCAATAGAACCCCGTTAGTAGTTAACGCGATATCGTCAATTCCTGGAATATCATGTAGTTCACGGATGAGCAGGGATGCATTTTTTCTTAAAAGCGGCTCCCCGCCTGTAATTCTAAGTTTATTCACGCCTAATCGAGCAAATTGTTCTGCTGTTCGGACAATCTCTGAAAACGATAATAATTCTTCTTCTTTCATAAAGACATAGTCTTTTCCGAATACTTCTTTCGGCATGCAGTATGTACACCTAAAATTGCATTGATCCATAATCGATATACGTAAGTCTTTCAACGGTCTCGATAATTGATCCGTAATCTTCATGCTCATACTTTACGACTCCTTTCTACTCACTTACTATAGGAGATAAGCAATTGCTAACTAGTCTAACTGGATATGTATATGGAAAGGAAAGGATAACCCTATGATGCACCATTCAAACGACGTTGTTCATGCTACTATTGCCATCGTAACACTTTCAGATACGCGCACAGTGGCAGAAGATAAAAGCGGGCAATTAATTCGTCAATTAATTGATGATCGCCATAAAGTTGGTTCTTATACACTTATACCCGATGATCCTCAGCTCCTAACATCGAATCTCCTTGAATTAGTAGCAGATCCCGAGATTGATGTTATTCTATGTAATGGCGGAACCGGTATGAGTAAACGTGATTATACTTATGCTACCATAAAACCACTCTTAGATAAGGAATTAGTAGGCTTTGGAGAACAATTTCGACAGCAAAGCTATAAAGAGATCGGTGTAAAAGGGCTTTTTAGCAACGCTATTGCAGGCACAATAAACGAGACAGCTCTTTTTGCTTTACCTGGTTCATCCAACGCAGTCAAGCTAGGTATGGAAACCTTTATTCTTCCTATGCTTCCTCATTTACTAGGTGAGCTTCGCAAATGACTGGTGCTGGATTGATTTTGGCTGGCGGCCAATCTAAACGCTATGGCAAGCAAAAATTATTTGAAAACTACCATAACCAACCACTTGTGAATCAGAGTATTCAAGCCTTTAAACAAGCAAATTTGCCTTACTTCATTGTAACAAACGATGAACTAGCAAACGATTTTGAAGGCAAAGGGCCAATTATTGTAGAACAAACAGCTCACTTAGGACCGCTTTCGGCCTTATGTACTGGACTCGAACAAATCCAGTCACTTGGGTATTCCTATGGACATGTTCTAGCTGGAGACCTTCCCTTTATAGAGGCTTCGTTTATTTTAGCAATGAAACGATATGCCGAGTCCTTTCCAGAGCCGACGATTTTATTGCCTGTACAGAATGAACGTGAACAACCTTTACACGCTATCTATCGTTTAGCTTGCTTACCAACGATCCAAGCCTTACTACCTGAACAAACGAGTATGCGTGCTCTCTACAAAGCTCGACACACAAAGCGATTGTCGTTTCCAAATGACGTCCGTTTTTTTAAAAATATTAATAGGCCAACCGATTGGAGAGATTAACATGAATTCCTTTTCCCATTTTAATGAGGAAGGTCGAGCAAAAATGGTAAACGTGTCTCAAAAAGCTGAAACCGAAAGAACAGCAACTGCTCGTACAAAAGTAAGGCTTTCTGCCGCTCTTTACGACGCCATCCATAATCAAGGCCTAAAGAAAGGTGACCCTTTAGCAGTTGCACAAATAGCCGGCATTATGGCGGCAAAGAAAACAGCCGATTGGATCCCCATGTGCCACCCTATTACGATACAAGGAACGGACTTACAGTTTTCTTTTACGAAAGACAACCAAACGAGTGATTATGTGTTAGTCATTTATGCGACAGTAACGGTCAAAAGTAACACTGGCGTTGAAATGGAGGCTCTTACTGCGGTTAGTGCTGCCGCTTTAACCTTTTATGATATGTGTAAAGCAATTGATAAAGGGTTAATAATCGAAGAAACCTTGCTTGTTAAAAAAACAGGAGGGAAGAATGGCGATTTCTACCATCCTTTAGTACAAAAAGAGAGAAGCATTTAATTACTTCTCTCTTTCAAAAAAATCGCTTATCCGCATTTGTAACTCTTCTTTTTTCTTACTATACAGTCCGTTTAAAGAGGATAGTACGCGAACCGGATCTCCATAGAAATAACGCTCATAAAGTAACTGCCTTGTGCCGAACTCTGTCATCGTCATATCCCGAGCGAGCTGAATAAGCTGAAATTTGTCATAGGCGCTTACATATTCTCCTTTTACAAATCGCTCTAAATACGGCGCAATAGAAGAAGCAAAATCTTTTTCACTAGGTGCCGCAATAAAATGACTCGCTCCTAACAGCTGAATGATTTCGATTAAGCGCGGATAAGTCATTTGGTAGTAAGAGGCACACGCTTTTAGGGATTCTAATTTCGGTACCATGATGCCATAGTCATTGACCTCTGCCTGGGCTTCGGAAGAATAAACGAAACCTACCATCGCCTCCAATGCAATAATCATTTCGCCAAGTTTTCCTTGGATATGTTGATGACGCTCAATATCCAGCGTCGTTACAAGCGCTTGAGCAATACCGAGTAACCACTCTGTTTTGACAATTTGTCTATTGATTGCTTGATATAACAGAAACGATTCCATTCCTGTTTTCATAAATAGATCGTTCATTAACCATTCATTTCTGTATAAAAAAACCCGGTTCCAAGGGATCAGAACATGATCAAACACAACGATCGCATCACCTTCTTCAAACTGTGAGCTAAGGGGCGAATCAAATGTGCTTTCCTTTTTGTAAGGAGGACGGTTAATAAAAGTTAAACCTTCTGTGTCGGAAGGAATGGTACAACCAAATAAGTAATCACTATCAATAAACGCCGCTGAAGGAATCACAAGTAGCTCATCCGTCATGCCCCCTTGTGTCGCTAACAATCTTGCCCCATCAACTATAATCCCTTCTTCGGTCTCTTCAATGATTTTAGTCGCAATCGGTTGCTCATTACCTTGACCATCAGGGAAAAAGGGCTTTCTGCTAATAGAAGGGTTCACAAACGTATGTGTAAACGTTAAATCTTCTTCCTTTGCACGCTTATAAATCGCGTCAATATTTTCCCCGAACTGGGGGTCTGCTTCAGAAAAGAACTTCTTTGCACCTGCCATAACGGTGATCATCGTATTCACATAATCAGGAGATCGCCCTAACACTCCTAACGTTTCATTCGCCCATAATTGCGTTGCTTTTCTCCGCTTCACTAGATCGTCTTTTGTGCGAGGAATGTCGTATGAAAAGTTTATTTTTTGATCCTTACCTTGAAGAGTAGAGGCATATTGCTCATCATGAACCATGTCATAAAGCTTCCCTTTTGCTTTAAGTACTGATCGGAATGGTTCCACATCTGTTAAAGGACATTCAACTCGTTTGCCTTCCATCCACACATTGCTTTTAAGGCGTGCCATTCTTTTTAAATACTCCGCACCTGTAACGATACCCATCCTTCACACTCCTTCTTCGTCGCTATAGCCTATGCACATTCGCCTATGACCGTGATTTGTCCTGTTGAACATTCACATCTGTTTTAAAACAAAATAAGCGGGTAAACAAACAACACAATAAACTGGTTGTTTTATAAAAAAGGAGCGAATGTTTACATGGCACATCGAATTGAAGTCGAGCACGGAACCACTCTTTTTGTAGAGGATATTGGTAGCGGTCAACCCGTTATTTTTTTACATGGCTGGCCAGTCAACCATAGAATGTTTGAACACCAGATGGCAACATTACCAGAAAAAGGTTTCCGCTTTATTGGTGTAGATTTAAGAGGCTACGGGCAATCGGATAAACCAGCTTATGGCTATGATTATGACCGTATGGCCGATGACCTTCGTGTCGTCATTGATACACTCGAAATTAAAGATGCCGTATTATGTGGATTCTCAATGGGAGGAGCTATTGCGATACGTTATATGGCAAAGCACGGCGAAAAAGGCATTTCTCGTCTTGCCTTATTAGGCGCAGCAGCACCAGTATTTACGCAACGAGATGATTTTGAATTTGGTTTACCTAAGGATAATGTGGATGACTTAATTTTAGGTGCTTATGCTGACCGCGCTGATATGTTAAAAGACTTTGGTGGGCTATTCTTTGGAAAAGAACCAAGCACCCATTTTAATAGCTGGTTTCATTCACTTGGTATGCAAGCCGGACCGCACGCAACAATTGAATCTGCTCGAACCCTTCGAGACGCCGATTTGCGCGGTGACTTACAAGTTATTTCAGTACCAACTGCCATTTTACACGGTCGAAACGACGAAATTTGCCCGTTTGATTTAGCAGAACAAATGGAAGCAGGTATTGCTAATGCCACCATCATTCCTTTTGAAGAGAGTGGTCATAGCTTGTTCCATGATGAAAGAGAGAAATTCAACGAAACCATCATTCAATTTATTTCAGAACCAGTTAAATCATAAGAACCAAATAAAACCAGTACTGTTGATGTACTGGTTTTTTCGTCTGTACAAATAAGTGGACTTGTGGTAAAGTGTCTTTCGTTCCTATGAAAACACGCAGTTCGTAACCTTCCTGCGTTATCAAAACTAAAGGAGTTAAATTATGTCCACAGAACTATTAGGGCTATTGTTTGCCCTTGCAAATTTTTCGTTCCTGCTCTTATTTTATAAGTTGTTTGGAAAAACAGGTATCATTGCTTGGATTGGCTTTGCAGCCATCTTAGCTAATTTACAAGTCTTGAAGACGATTGAACTGTTCGGCTTTATCGTAACAATGGGGAATGTCATGTATGCGACAACTTTTCTCGCAACAGATCTTCTAAATGAAAAATACGGAAAAGCCCTCGCCAAAAAAGCGGTTTGGCTCGGTTTTTCAACCTTACTCGTTTCAACAATGATCATGCAGTTTGTGCTGTTATTCCCACCTCACGGCGAAGATTTAGCACATACGCACCTTGCTTTTATTTTTGACTTCGCTTTACGCGTTGCTTTAGGAAGCTTAGCTGCTTTTATCATTAGCAATCATATTAATATCTATATCTTTGCTTTCTTTAAAAAGCTTCTACCCAAAATGCTCTGGCTCCGAAATATCGTCTCAAGTATTTTTGGACAAGCGTTGGATACATTGATTTTCTGTGCAATTGCGTTTCTAGGTGTGTATTCGATGGACATCTGGTTTGAAATTGCCCTAACGACGTATCTAATGAAATTTATCGTTTCCGTGCTTGCCATGCCATTTATCTACTGGGCTCGAAGCATCAAGCCATTGCAAGATTAAAAAAAACGACCTGTGATCCAGGTCGTTTTTACATTTCTTTTTGAAAGGCATTTATCATAATCTTGATGTTCACAATGTCTGCCTCATTTTTTTCTTCAATTTCTTCTTTCAATTCAAGTAAAAACGTTTTTTTCGCACGTAACTGATCTAGAGCGGACTGATACTGGTGATACACTTCCCCTTCTTGTTGATCACTCTGTTCAATACTCGCATAAACGGCCTCCATAAAACGATATTCTGATAGTTTATCATTTACATTAATGGTCGATTCATCCTGATCATTTAACACTTCTGGTGTTTCAATTGTATAAATGTCTTTTAATTGTTTTTGTAATGCAACCATATGCTCTTCGCAAAATTTTTGTACTAACTCATCGTTCATATAACCGACTCCTTTCTTTTTACCCTATTCCCAATAAGTATACAGGAAAAACCGTAAAGTAAAGCGGTCTTTAGAAGAAAAAACACCCACTCCTTAAAAGGAAAGTGGTTGTTAAAAAAGTGTGCAGGCACATTACGATACCTCAAACCGCATCACCTGTTTCTATAGATCCTATGTATCTTTGTTCATTGCTCTTACCGTTTAATACTCTACTAAATTCAATTCTCCTGATTCATAAACCATTAAATCGGCTTATGTCCCAGGACGCGTTGGACCATCTGTTAATACAGCAACTGAACTTGCAGGTCCAGTACCTGGTCTTGTAGGGCCACTTAAATCAATAACAGAAGTTGTTGATAAAACAATCCCCATTGCAACTAGCATTGACACTATCTGTTTCAAACCTTCACCCCCTTTTCATCAATTCCTCTTTCCTGAATCTTTCGTAACGTTGCAAAGAAAATACATACTCTACTTCTTAACATATCAAGCAGCGTCTTGTACTAAGCTATTTCTTTTGAACAGTAAAACAACGTTCATTCTTTAGTATAATGGTTTAGCGAAACACTCTACGGGGTAATTAAATGAGTAGTTACATACGATGCAACCCTGTTACCCCAAGCAGGATCGTGTAATGACCCATCGGCTTTATTAGCCCCCTTGAGACCTCGCTGAAAAGCGGGGTTTTGTTTATTCTCTTATTGTTCATGTATTTCCAGGTATCTACTTTCATTCTCTTCACCGTAATTTAACCTGCCAATATTCTAAACGCTCCTGTAACTGCTCTTGCCTAAAAAAGCCCTTTTCCACCTTACCCCCTCCTCTTTAACACACAAAAAGAGAACCGCCTTTAAAGGTTATCCTCTTTTTAGGTGTTATGCAGCTAGGATTTCTTTAATGTCACTTTCATTTAGTTTACCGAAATCAGCATGAGCTGATTTTTTCTCGTACACTTTTAGCATACTTTCATAAATGTCCAACATTGGATAATGACTATTAAACGAATTTTCGTTTTCTAAATTATCCTTTATCTCTTGAAATCTGTCTAAACCTTTTACGTAGTACTCTGCATAACCTAGCAAATCATTCTCCGATTCTTCATTACCATCAAATCCAGAAAACCTTACTTTGCTCTCACCATTGTTAAGCTTTTGAGAAGAAAAAATTAGATTTCTATACATATTTAAAATCTTTAATACTAGTTCACATCTTTCTAGTGGCATTTCATCAAGCAAATTAGCATTTGGAGGATCGGCATAATGTCTAGTGTAACCCAACTCCAAAGCCTCTCTATAACGAGCATAATTGCTTTCATTAGAAGGATCTAATTTTTCTAGAATTAGATATTGATTAATCAAATTCAATCTCTCTTTTTTACTTAATTGCATGTAATCCCCCCTCTTCTATTAAATTTAATTCGACACAAAAAGGAAAATACCTCCATTTTACTGTCTATTTCTTTATACACCTTGCTCCTTACGCACAAAACACTCTTACCTCTGTCTTTTATATCTTCTGGACAAATACGCATTTAACGCAATCTTTTTCACGTCATCAACTCACTACCAATTAATAGCATATGATAGAGTACGCCGTAAGTCTTGGAATATAAAAAAAGACCTGCTTTTAACAGGTCAAAAAATTAAAGCTGTCTTGGAAGTCGAATACTCGTAAATCCTCCTCGACTTACTCTGTAGTTAGCATAAATACGCTTATCAATGTCTGGCAAATAGAAGATAATTTGGGTCACAGTTTCACCTTCTACTACGACTTCTTCAGATACTCCAACTATTTCGGCATGTACTTCATTATACTGATTACCGGTTTTCTTCCCAAACTGATCTGTTGGCAAATATAAACCCGGTTCAAAAGATAAAACATAGCGTTGATCATCAAGTTCATTCGAATAGAAAGTTTCCTCATGTACAGCTTCCTCGAACTCGAAAATGTACTTGACGTCTGGTGTAAAACTGAATTTTTCTACCATATCTGTTCCTCCTCAGATAAATTATGTTACACATAGAAAAGAGAAGGTCATTCTAAAAAAACAAAAAAACATAATAAAAAGCGTATTCGGCTATTAAGCTCATACACGCTTCTTTTTGGTTTTTAACAGCTTGCGTAAGCAAGACCACTGGGGTTATGGGTTTTTCCACTTGCGTTACGTGATATTATAGGACACTCTTCTGCTAAAGTGTTTCCACCGACCGAGCTAACCCCGATCTTACTGAGATGCTCTGTTAATAACTAATCACTTTATCCGATCCCTGTCCGAAGCGACTCAAATGCATCCTCCGATTGCTCGTGTTAACAGTGAAAACATTCCAACTATCTTCAGTTATCTCCCCACTATCCCTAGGTCTAGGATCTCTAGTCAAACCTGTAGAACTATCTGCTGTTGCTGAATGTAGAACGTTAATGTATCGAATTTCATCATGCACATAATCCTCATCTAAGTGATAGTGACCTCCTATATGTGCGATGTGGTTTCCTTTTCGACCAGTAAAATCAACAGTTACGTCAACACCATGATCTCCTTCAGTAACAGCTGAACGATATCGGATTCCAAGTTTAAAAGCTCTAATAATTCCTCTGAAAGCAAATGCATTGGTAGCTTTTCCAACACCATCAGAACCTGTAATAGGAACATGTGACATTGTAACTACAGTCCAGTTTGAGGGGCTCTGCTTATTCTGAAAATTCAGGGCAGTATGTGCTAACCACTGTATTTGACGATTTCTCAAAGCATGAAAGGAGATATTATGATATTTAGGAGACCCGTTATTATTAGAGATATGAGCAACGTCGGCTGTATTTAAAAAGATTACTCTAAGCTTCATATCATCAAAATCTTTATAATAATAACCCCCATTTTTCTCAGCGCTATTAAAGACAAAATTTTCTTCAAATGGTTTGACCATCTTCTGATGCCATTCAGTAGGGCTCATTATGTCGGCCAACTTAGGATTTGCGGTGTTATCTGTATACCAAGGTCCATAATCATGGTTACCTTTTAAGATTGCTACAGGTACTTTCGATTTCATAAAGGCTTTTACATTATCGTACAACTCTCTTTTGTAAACTGATGGTGAATCTTTACCGTTTATAATATCGCCACCATGTACCACAAAGTCCAATAAGCCATACTTCGTAAAATCTATGATGTTATTAACGTGTTGCAACCCATTCATTCCATAAGAACCATTTGAATTACGGATATAGTGAGTATCACTTATAAACCCAAAAGATTTTGTGTTAGTATTTTGTATCGTTGCTACTTTTTCATACAGGTTAAACAGTTCATCTTCAAGAAAGGCACTTACCCCTTCATTGTGCTTTAATTCCACCCATCCTCTAAAACTCCCATTGGTATGTAAGTTACCAACAAAGATTCGTTTCATGTATGAATAATTCAAGATGAATTGTTTTCGAGTTCCAGACCCTGATGTATTTTGAAAAACATCAATTGTCACGAATCCACCGTCTTTCCATGGTGTATTAATCAGCTTATCTCCTGTTGATTCGTAAAAACCCGCTGCAAGCGTAAAGATATCAATTCCTGAATTAGTTAAATACTTTCTGTTCCCATTATCTTCTGTGAGTTTATACATTATTGACCTCCTATTAATAAAATCATTCAAAACAACCTTAATTAACCTCAAGATCTCCTCCTCTCCACATCCCTTTCAGGTTCTTGTCCACTCGCTTTTCGCCACTCTCAGCTTGAATCTTCCATCACCACGATCACAACGTCCGTGCTACATTTAGACCTCCGGCTCAAGAGCAGGGCCCTCTCTCTGCTCCTTTACAGCATAAGACCTTTTGAGTTCAGTCAATAATAGCAGTTTACTTACCGTTCATGGTCGATTTTGTTCTTGTCTAAATAGGCTTGTTCAATCTCTTCGGAACTAAAACTCAATGATTCGCTTAACCCTAAAAATAAAGCTAATAAGTAATGGTACCCCACCCCTATAGATCCATTTGTTTTTTCTAAAAGAGAAGAATGTTTTGTATTATCATGAATCACTCCAGCTTTTCTATTTATTTAAATTATCTAAAAATAATAATCAGACATAGGTTCTTCTTATTTGAGTAAATACTTCTTAGGGGTGAGAAGGTGAAGTGTATGGTAGTAACACTAAAATCCTGCGAAAAGCGTTGGGAATGTCTAGATGAAGGGCCTACCGATCCGATCAGGGGTGCAAGAAATCACCAGGCGAAGGGCCAAGACAAAAACAGAAGCAAAGCAAAAGGTACAAAATGAGATTAATCACGTAAGAAGACTTTGATGAAGTGGCTCACGAATGGATACAAGCATATGGTGCTACAGGTAAAATACGAGGATCGGTAAGAATTAAAGAAAAAGACTTAAATGTCTTTTAAATACATAGCCAAGGTTCCGATTAAGAAACAATTTAATTGAGCATAATCATTGAACAGACGCTATCATATCACGAAAACAGAAACCCATTAAAGAGATCAAATCGAATCCAATAGAAGAAAAGTATATTGATACGAATGAACTTAAAGAGTTTTTCGAATCGCTTTCTGACGCCTTCAAAGACAAGTGAATTAGTACATGTTGTTAATATGGACGAAAAAGTGATGAACATATTAAAGAAGCTTGTGACCGCAAATGATAGGCGTAAATTAAACTTACGCGTGTATTACGAAGATTTTCGCGATAAAGATTTTCTTTTCTGTAGAGCTATCGGCTATCCTTATATCACCAAAACGGTGCCCAATAGAATGGACAGGCTCATACAATCAACAAATATCAAGAAGAGAGCAAATATATCGAAACAACGATGAAAGTTTATACACATGTTACTAACAAAATGAAAAAAGATGAGCCCACAAAAGTTACAAACCTTTACGGGAACATCCTTGGGACAATCATATGGAACGCTATAATTTATTAATCTTATAGTGTATAGTTATTTTATCTATTGTAAGATTGCCAATGAAATGTTACTAAAAATATGTATGAAAGAGGGTTACTAATATGCATTTTGAAACTACCTTCACACCAAAGCAAGTAGCTGAATTCTTTTCTACTGGAAAATTCAATCATACGTATCAATTTCTTGATAAAAATGTTGAATGGAATATTGTTGGTGATAAAGTATTGGTGGGGAAGAAAGCTGTAATGGATGAATGTAGACTCACCTCTAATTATTTTGAAAGTGTTACAACAAATTTCAAACTATTAAATGTAATTCAAGAAGAAAATTACGTTGTCATAAATGGAACTGCTGAATTTATTAGAGATAATAAGCTGTTGTCTTACATAGCCGCCTCGGACATTTACAGTTTTGATGATCAGAATATGCTAAAAAGAATTGATTCTTATTGCATTAAAATACAGTAAGATTAATTATAAAAAAAGATTGAGGAGGATTTTTATGAAGGATTTAATTATAAAAGGTAGGAATTCAAGCAGTTTTATTTATGGTCATTTTAATGATCTGCCCGCAACTCCAAAAGGCAGATACGTTGGTAAGGTATGCTAATACAAATTTTGTTAAGAGGTCTTTTACCTTTTATAATTATGAATGTCATCGCTATTGTTTTGTATTATCAAAACAAAACACACGATGCAAAAGGCACGTTTATAGCTAGCTTCATCGTTTTAATTCTAGGTATTGCTTCACTTATTTATAATATTGAAGAATGGAGTATCTTACGAAAAACAGTACTACATTTCTTTATCATGTTATTAACTATCTATCCAATATTAATAGTAAGTGGTTGGTTTACGTTAATTAGTATGAAGGATTACTTCGTGGTATTTTTACTATTTTTGGGCTTCGGTACTGTCTCGTGGCTGATTTTCTTTATACTGTTTAAATTCACTTCTAATTAGAGGGGTGTAGGCTGTGTATTAGCTCAATACTAAGTAACCTATATTGTCTATTAAAGTACCAAAGCTCTAGAAGCCTTGGTACTAATAATATGCGGTTGAGAGAACTCCGAGTTTAACTTCACTAACCTTCGCTTAGCACATCTCCACTCGCTGAATGGCGTTTACGTCGCGTATATAAAACGTTAACCAAGCGCCTCACCTATTCTTGCTATATGAGACAAGATCACTTCACACTGATTTTTGATTTGCCTTGAATCCTTATCCTTTTCAATTCCCGGTGCCAACTCTGCTGCTTCACCAATAATGACAAAGTGCCTAGCCTTTCTACCTGCTTCCTGTACGTTTTCATAGCCACCAGTCTTTAGATGATCTATTACCTCATCCATTTGTACGTGATTGCCTGTAGCTTTTCTAGTGCCTCCTCTGCGTCACTCGCAATACCCTGTATTTGCTGACATTTGCTGTAACGGCTAAAGGTTAGGCCGCCTTTGAGATCGATCAGAGTAAACAGAGCATTGTCAGGTTGATTAGAGATGAGTGTCGTTATGGCAGTCTTTAAATAGATCGATTTACCGTATCTCGTTGTCCCCGCAATAATCATGTGCATGATCTTGTCAAAGTCGTGCTTCTTTTTCCCTGCTTACACCGATTGGCACCGTCCACCCTTTACAGTTGTTTTCGTAGGGCAGATAATCGGTTAATGGCTGATTATAAACTTTAACCTTTAATGTGGTGTCATAGCTTAACAACACCTCTTTTTTGTATGTCTCTCCGTTCGCGATTCTTCTGATGTTCTGCTTTAACCCTTTGTTCACATCCACGTTTTTTATGTTAGCTAACTTAAATCCTTCCTTGGATCCATTGAGACTTGATTCAATCGCTTCTTCTTTCTTATTAAAATCTGTGAGGTAAGTCCTTCCGGTAATCGGTAAACGTATTCGGTATGATCCTCTGCCTTTTTTGTCCGCAATAACTTTGGCGTATCCTCTTTTTGATTGTATTTGATGTAAAAACCACACTTTCGGAATATCCGGTCTAGCCTCTGTTTATCAGTATGGCCCTCTTTAAGATACTCGACACCTAGCCATGCTGCACCACCTAACAACAGCTCTACGATCATCTTTGCGACCTAAGAATCTGGTTATATGGTGGTGGTGTTTGTGGCTTCTTCGGTGTTACCACCTCGACCTTTTTAATCGGTTTAAAGGGCACAATTATGGTCATGCCCCAAAAATTTATTTTCTTTTTACCCACTTAACTACTAACATTATAATTAGAGAGATTATAATGGCTATAACGCCAAAATATAAGACAAGTTGAAACGTGACTCTTGTCGGATCTACAGGTTCAAACAAGGTAAGCCCTCCCTAAAAAAGATATAGTGGTCTCGGTGACCACTATATCATAGTCTTAGCAATGAGATCTACATTACTATCTTACTACTTCAGCCGAGGCCGATGGAATAAAATCAGCATGTAATGTTAAGTCAACTAGTCTTGTAAAGGTTGCGGCACCAAAAGGGTCATTAAGCTCGAAAGTCCCTTGTACAATTGAATTTCTATTGTTATTTACAACAACTCTTGTACTCCCAGAGCCAGAACCAGGTGCTACATCTACAACGCCTTGATGATCATACACATTTGCGTAAAAATTATTGGAGGAATTAACTGCATTTGACCAATAGGCGGCGGTCTGTGTTTGCGCATTATTAATCCAAAGTACACTAAAAGTGTGAATATAGTTAGAGAAGTAACCATCGTTGTAAGGGTCTGGTTCAGTAATAGCTAAAGGGCTGACTTCATTTTCAACTCTTTCTGTGGACAAGGATGCGCTTAAAGAGCTTCCATCATTAAAAACGTAGGTTACGTCATCTGTTTCTCCTGCTTCTGCATTTAATTCCGCACCTTCAAATAGATCATTAAATTCATCGTCGTCAGTCCAGACTTTATACGCCTCTGTATGCTTAGAAAGCTCTGGATTTTGATCAACTAGTTCTGCTATGCGGTTAAGATCATCGTTAGATTTATCTTCATTTAGAGTTAGTGTTTGGATATTTGAGACTTCCTTAAAACCTTCTTCAAATTTTTCTTCCACTTTGACACTTTCTAAAAGAGTTTTGAATTCCTCTTCCTCGTTGATTGTGCTTGCAAAAGCTGAATTACTAGTAGTGCTTAGTGCGGATAGTGCGAATAATGAACTGAACGTAAAGATTAAAGCCTTTTTCATTGTTCGTTCTCTCCTTTAATTAATAGATTTTGAAAAGGTGGTGATAATTACCAATTCGTCTTCAATGCTAGTAAAGATTAGTGGAAATATCAACCATATTATTAATATCAAGAATATTAAGACTTATAAGCCATTGATATAACAAATTATACTACTGGAAGCTTTTTGAAGAAGCAAGCTACCGAGGAAGATATCATTGAATCAGAAAAGCTACTTGAAGAGCGTAGACAACAACTAAATGAACAAAAATTAAAAGCCGCCTAATTGGTGGCTTTATCATTAATAAGTTTGGTGAATCAATCTAAGGGGTACTAAATGACTAATTACATACGATGTTCCCTCATGCACGATCGTGTAATGACCGGCTTTATTAAGCCCCCTTTAGACCTCGCTGAGAAGCAGGGTTTTATTATGTACATTAAAGAAATTACACTTGCAATAGTGCTGACAACAAATTAAAAAGCCATCCCTAAGGATGACTTATATTATACTAAAGACTTAATTATTTCTTTGATCTCTTCTAATTCACTTTTTGCTGCTGATAAATTATGACTCCTGCCATCCAAATCCCTAAAATTTAAGTAATCTTCAGCCGACTTAATGACAGTGTTTAAAAATGTATTTAATTCAATAACACCTTTATTCTCTTTTTCAATTGGAAGATCAATGCCTTGGTTAAAAAAAGCACTACTCCTTTTTACCGAGAAAAAGACTTTTTTATCTTTAATAGGCTGAATAAGTTTTATACCCAATTCTAGACCATTACTAAAATGCTCAGTAGTTCCTTCTTGACCATTTTCTAAAAATTCAAGTGTCATTCTTTTAACGGCTGGCTTAGAAGAAGGCGAAAACTATGGTGGTTTTGATTTTGTCATAGAGATGTCATTGGCTTCAATTATAAAGATATCATCTTCTTTATAATCAATTGTGACGGCGCTGGTTTTGATGATCCTACACCTGATTTCCGGTTAACTTCCGCGCACACCTTCTCGTATTCGGCTGCACTGATTCCTAATGACTTACGACGGTTGTCGTGCCCGTTACCATGCTTTTGAGCGATTACTTCGTCCGCCATTTGAGCGATGGTTTTCTTCGACGGCTTAGGAGCAGGTTTATTCTCAACGATAATTCCACCCGTTTTGGTATCGTTCGGAATCGTCACTTTCCCACCAAGATAAGCAATCGCCCCCTTAGCAATTGCCTCGCCTTGCGCTTTCAGTTTGTCATCATCACGCATAACAGCCACATCGTGGCGAGAGTCCATGAAACCACCTTCTGTAAGGATTGCGGGCATTCTTTTCTATGGAAAGAGTCGGTCATGAAGATATCGAA
Organism: Shouchella oshimensis; assembly: GCF_002019765.1. Classification (GTDB taxonomy): domain Bacteria; phylum Bacillota; class Bacilli; order Bacillales; family Bacillaceae_D; genus Shouchella; species Shouchella oshimensis. Next base: position 991,680 of record NZ_KV917380.1, on the reverse strand, counting down.
ACAACAATGAAAGTTTATACACATGTTACTAACAAAATGAAAAAAGACGCCCCCACAAAAGTTACAAACCTTTACGGGAACATCCTCAAAAAATTTCTTCTTGAAAAATGTTAGTTTTATGTTCGTTTTTCAAGAAGAATCATCTTAAATTACCTCATAAACCCTATTAAATCAAGGTTTCAGGGGGATGATTTACATCATGCCGCCCCTAAGATGATAGTGTGTAACATCGTTAATGAGAGGTGCAAAAAGTGCGGTAAATCAACGTTTTAGATATTGCTTACTGTAACATCTTTAACGGCGATTTACCGTTTGTTATAGGATTGCGTTAGCAAAATGTTAGCAAACTTAGTGATGTGACTGTTACTAAACCTTAGAAATAAAAATATATAAATTATACTTGGAGGCTTTGAAAGTGGCTTTAATCCATTATATAAATAATAAATTAAAGAGGCAGTTTGAAGACATCCATCATCTTATAAAGAAACAACAAAAACTTCTTGAGGAAATAAATGAGGCAATAAATGAAAAGGATACTTACGAAATTGATTTAGAAACGACTGTTAGAAAACTAATTGAGCATGGCCTTTCCAAAGATGAAATTCTTTAAATTACAGGAATCCCTCCTCAAAGACTTGACGATATTGTTGCTGCAAGAAAATATTATAACATTCCATATATACTTAAATGGAGATGAAGCAGATGAATATGAGCGACTCCTTTGGGAGATTCACCATTCTAATAATATAGATGAATTAATTAATACGCTTAAAGAACAGCAGCGAATCAATTTTATACACAAAGTATTGCTTCGATATAAGGAGGAGTATGATAACCTTACTAAATCCATGGACAGTGACAACTATGAAGAACTTATCCTAAATTACATTGATCGAACAGGTAAGGATCATGATGCTAAAAGAACATATTTATCTTTAGTTCGCAGGTTTAGGAATGAAATAAAAAGAATGCGGGAGAAGGTGCTTATAAAGATTCCCTAGTAAAAGTATGTATTTATATATTGTTGGTATATCTGTATGTCAAAAATAAGACATCTACTTTTCTGAACTGAACCCCTTACAGTTAGACACTATCTAACTGTAAGGGGTTCAGTTCAATTTAAATAGGTGTCTTATCCTTAAATAAAAGTTTTCCTTAATATATATTTAAATCGAAATATTTATTTCTTCATTAATTTCAATTCTCTTAGGGTCAACATTGGAATAATACTTTGGACGATATCCTATAAGGTGAACGTTAGTAATTACTTCGTTATCCAATGTAAGTGAAAGAGTTTCAATTTTATCAATTGTGCCAGTTAAAATAAGAGACCCCACAATCATAACTCGTATTTTCTCAGGTGTGTATCCTTGGCTAGCCAAGCTCGAAATGATATTTGGTATCACTTGAATTTTTGCATTTGTAGAATGACTAATCATCGATTCCACTAAAGTGTCTCCATAACCAGATGGTAATTCCTTTTCACCGAATAGTATACGTCTAATACGCAACATGGCTATATCTTCCGCAGTAAGTGTTTTACCTATTCCTCCACCAACTGACATTTCAGAAAAGATTGAGTTATTGCTTTCTCCTGTCCCTTTTAGGTTTACAACAATGTATGTTCCTTCTCGTGTAGATTTGATGTCAATATTTTCAATGGATACAATATCTGCCTCATCTTTTATAGCAAAAGGATATCTATCCCTGCCTCTCATGCCCTTTAAAGCTTGTTCGATTTTTGAGTCGGGATTAATAAGCGTTATCTGATATTCACCTTTATTTTTGCTATAGAACTCATCGTAATCGGTAGTTAAAGGACCTAGCCAGAAACTTAATCCGGATGAATTTATATCTTGAGTCATATTTTCTTTTTCTACAGTCAGTTCGCTTCTATTTATTGTTCTTTTTAATAACAATGGTGCTCCGTTAAGAGTACTTTTAATTACAGGGTTCTGATCCGCAATTTCCTCATTCAACTTTTTACTGACAAAGGAATATAAGTTATATACATCAATGTCACCATTTCTATCGGCAGCTTCTCCCTCTAAACCTCTAATTAGATAATCGGTGAACGCTCCGTGTCCCGCTCTATCCGCAGCATATTCACTTGCTGTACATGCAGCAATAAGCACCTTTCCTGATCCTTTAACTTCTAATCCTCGATGCATTTCCTGTTGAACACTTCGAGTAATCGCTCCACTATGGCATGTATCAAAAAATGATAAAACTGTATTAGCTGCGGTCTGGTCAATCAGATCTCTTACTTCGGACATTTTTATCATTGATATATTCGGAGAATAGATATCTCCATCAAAAGGAACAAAGTACCCTTCATTATCTATAAATGCACCGTGTCCAGCCCAAAAAAGGAATAAAACATCAGTATTAACTGCACTTTCAAAGAAGGATTTTATGGCAGATAATAAAATAGTTCTTCTTGAAATAGAACCTTGAAAAACTTGTACATCTTGTTCCTTAAAAAAGGAAGGAGACTCTAAAAGAAGACGTTTAACCTCTAAGGCATCATTTACTGTATTAGGCAGACTATTCGCACTGTTATATTGATCTACAGCTATAATTAAAGCTTTATAAATCATTCTTTTACCACCTATCAGGAGATTTTATTTTTGGACCATGTTCCTTTTTATTTTTCCCATATGGTACTCATAGTTTTTATTCGCTTTATCTGATCCATTAATTAAGCGTAAATTATACTCAATTTTCCTTAGACTATAAACACTGACGATAGATTGGATAAATTAATTTCCTCATCTAGAAGCCCCATTAACATTTCTGCCTCCGACGAGTACAACATGACATCACTTAAAGATTTTCCATTAAAATGATATCCCCTTAATTCAAAAGCGTATTTTTTAAATTCTCCGCAAATGCTTTGACCTTTTCTGTTAAGCTTATTCATTTTTGGAGCATCATGTCCTTTTGCGTTTTTATCATATTTGAACTCAACTGCATCATAATCGCTATAGCAAAGGTCTAATGTTTTTTCCTCATCAGAATCTCTAGTAATCGCAATTATGACACTCTATCTTAAATCAGTAACTTAGGGGGTTACTACTCAAGAAATCCCCTCAGCATTTCGATTAATCATATCAATTATATCCAAAATCCCTTTGGCTTTTGGCAGTTGCTCTTTAAACACGACTGTTATTCCACCTAATGTTGTAAAAGGATCCTGTTGTAATGCTTGGCGCTCAAGAGTTCCGTTTTTCACTATATAATCAATAATTAACTCGACAAATTGAGTTTGTTGTAGATTTAAATTTTCTTCTGATAAGAATGTAGAGAATGCCTCAACAGCAGCTTTTCGGTCTAGTCCAACAATTTTCCGAACAAGTTTTGTTATTGGTGTATCACCAAAATCTTTTTCATACTGTTCTTTAGAGCCTAGTTCATTCCATAGAATCTGCTCTAAATACTCAACATCTTGTTTAGTTAATGGCTTATTATTACGAAGTTTATAGATTCCTAATGTGTCTTCATGTTGATGCTCTTTTAAATAGTGTTCGACCTTTTTACGATAGCTTTGAAGATCATTCACATTTAAAATCGACTCGTTTTCTCTTACTTCCATTACTTCATCTTTAAAATCAGTGTAATAAATTTTCTGTTGGGTACGCTCAATATAGCGAATTAAATCACGTAAGGCCTCACGTACTTTTTCTAAATCTGCTATCAAGGCTTCTTGCCAAAATTCACTGGTTCGCACTTCATTTATTACCTCTTTTTTGGCATCTACTGCTGGAATTGTCGCTAATTTAGAAAGTGCCTCTGCTGTATCAACAACTCGACGAATAGATTTAGTAGCATTGTTTGACTGCAATTGTGCCAATTCAATTGTTAACATTAATAAGTCAAAACGCTTGGCTAATTCATCATCATCAATTGGTGCTATTAACGGTGAAATATTTTCTTTTACTTCGTTTGTCTGAACAACAGATAATGCTTGCCAGTTGTCTGCATTTTGATACTTATGCACGTATTGCAAATATTGACGCACTCGGAAATTTTCATCGTTCAATGCACGTATATCAGCCAATATTTCTTTTATTAGCCCCTGACGGTATTCAGAATAGGACTGTACTTGATACTGAACATCTTGCAACTCACGAACAATATCCACCTTTGAGTTAAACAACTTTTCTGTAAGTGTTTGTGTGACTTTCGATTCTTCTCCTTTTTCATTAGCACGAAAGTACTCAAAGTTTCGTAAATAATCAAAAATCAAGAAATACTCTTTATCCATTCCCGGACCAAATAAATCCTCACATAAACGTGTACCGCGACCAACCATTTGCCAGAATTTCGTTTTAGAACGAACTTTTTTGAAGAAAACGAGATTCACAACTTCTGGTACATCAATTCCTGTATCCAGCATATCAACCGAAATCGAAATTTGTGGCATTTTATTTTTATCTGAAAAGTCATCAATCAACGTTTGGTAGTATTCCACACTGTAATCAATAACTTCTGCAAAGCTGCCACCGTATTCAGGGAATTTCAAATCGAAACGCTCTTTAATGGCTAGGGCGTGCTTATGATTTTTCGCAAAGATAATTGTCTTTCCTAGTTTATCGCCTCCTTCTACTTTGATGCCGTGTTCCATAACATCTTGCAAAACGTGATCGATTGTATTTTTATTAAAGACAAATTGATTTATCGCAGCACTGTCGATATCTTTTACCTGTGGCTCATCTTCAAAAATTTCATCAAATTCTTCTTGCTCTTCTTTTGATAAATCATCATAGCGAATCCCATCATCTAAAATCTTCAATATTGTCTCACGTGTGCGATAATCAACTAAATACTCGTCTTCTACTGCTTTTGACAGCTCATAGGCAAAAGTAGGTACGCCGTTTTCTAAATCAAAAATCGTATACGTGTTTTTATCCAGTTCATCCTTTGGTGTTGCGGTTAACCCAACAAGCATCCCATCAAAATAGTCAAAAATGCTTTTATACTTTTGATAAATCGAACGGTGGGATTCATCGATAATGATTAAATCGAAATGACCCACCGTAAATAAACGGTTGCCATCTTTACTTTTTACTTCATCAATCGCGTTCATCATAGTTGGATAGGTTGAAAAGATCATCCGCACATCTTCTGGATTTGACTTTTTCTCCAGCATGTTACTTAGCGATAAGTTCGGCAATAATGTGTTGAAGTTGCGGAATGCTTGTTTCACAAGTGATTTGCGATCTGCCAAGAAAAGTACATTTTTAATCCAATGATGTCCGGTTAATACGTCCACTAATGAAATCGCAGTACGTGTTTTACCACTTCCTGTCGCCATGACAAGTAATGCTTTACGCGCGTTATGACTGAATGCGTCACACACCGCTAATATCGCTTCTTTTTGATAGTAACGGTTTGTTATATCATCATTGATTTCAATATTAACCAATGGTTTCTTTAGCCGGCGGCGATCTATTATAAGTTGCAATTCATCTTGTGTATAAAATCCAGATGTACGTCGAGCAGAATAATCATCGTGCCAAATATGCGTTTCAAAGCCATTTGTATAATAGACGACTGGACGTATTTGTTGGGCTTGTTCAATGCAATCTGCATACAGCTTAGATTGCTGACGTCCAGCTTTCGCATCTCTTGATGTGCGTTTTGCTTCGACAACTGCTAACACTTTACCGTTTGTTCCAAGTAACACATAGTCAACAAAGCCTTCCCTCGTGTTATTTGGCATTCCTTGCACTGGATATTCCTCAAGCACATTTTTACCGATTTCCCAACCTGCTAATTTCAAGTCTAAATCAATATAGCGTTTCCGTGTTTCAAACTCTGATATTTCATCGACTTGGAACTGATACTCTTCCTGTTGCATAACTCGGTTCGCTGTTAACTGCTTACGAAGTTCTTCATTTTGTTTACGCAACTCTTCTAGACCCTGGTCTTTTGCACTTAGCTTTTCATATAAATCGTGAAGTTCTTCCGGCCGTTCACGCTTATACTCCGATGTATAAAGAAGAGATTCATTAAATTCTGGTGCTGTATATTCCTCTGCATAACAATAATCAATCCACGAAATAAATTGGTGTAAATTGTGTAATGATAGAACCGCTTCGTCTCGTGTAATTACAACATTTGTATGCACAGCTGCATTTCCTAGCTTTACAATATATTTCAACATCGGCAACAATTCTTCATCAATAATGGCTAGGAAATGTCGATCATGAATCAAGCTTGATAAATTATCTTGATATGGGATCTTAACATCTTGGTCAAACTGATAAACCCATTTCACCGCTAACTCCAGCGCGCGGCGAGATAGTATCGCACACGTCGCTGGACTAACTTGCATTGCTTTCTCTGCTTCAATACAAGCATTTGCAAAACTACTAAACGTTTGCTTCTCCTGCAAAAACCCGAAATTTGACATCATATCAACTCCTTTGCCAGATAGATTCACTCAACTCTTATTGTTGAAATAGTTCACCTTTGAAAGCTTTTTGAAGTAGGGAATTATACAGAACATTCACCTCTTCTTGTGAACTTATTAAATTCTGTTTCATTTGCTGGATTTGTATAAATTTCTTACTAAACAATTTTTGTTTTTCAATTGAGGGTAAATTGATTTCTACTCCTTTAAATTTTTGCATTGAAATATTTAACATAGATCCACTAGTACCAGTCGCATTTTTAGAAAATTTATTTCGGACTTTCTTAGTGTTTATAGCTGTATGAAAATATTCCGATGTAATTATTTCTTTACGCAGATTAATTTTCCAGAGTTTATCAGGTAAAATTAAATCTCTATAATCTTTGGGAACAATAGCTGAGGCTCCAACTAGCTCTCTTGTATTTGCTCGACTGAATAAGATATCGCCCTTTTGAGGATAAACCGCCTTTTTTATTTCTATATTTGGATTTAAAACTTTATATTCCTTGTCATTAAAGTATCCTTTTGTTACAGCACTTATCTTTAATACTGCTATTTCTTTTTCCTTTTTTGCACGTTCTTCTCCTGAAACACTCCAACCAGCCTCAATCGAATCTACAACTTGCTCTATACTCACTTTGGAAGAATCTTTATTATCTTGAAACATCTCTATAAAAACACTTTGAGTTAATTCATCTAATGATGAAATTTGAGATTGACGTTTAATAATTATTTTTCCAACGTGGTCGAACAACTCTACTAACTTCAATTGCATTACAAAACTAGGAACTGGGATAACAATTTCTTTTAAATATTTAAAATGTCGATTATACCCTGTGTTAGGAATCTTAATAAAGGATAAGTAATAGTAAATGTATTTTGTTGATACTTTTTCAGGCATCTTATTTTCTAATACTTTTACTCCGTCTGCTCCAATATGGAAACTATCGAGATCTATATATTTCAACACTCTAGTGTGATCACCAAATATTATCTTTTCCCCTTCAATTGGTTTTTCTAAATTTGAATATCCAGCAATCAACTCTTTTCCCTGATCAATGACAGGATATAGACCGACTTCCTCATAATTTGAACTAGGAATCTTTGTACCTGTTCTTGTCACATCTTTAAGTAATTCATCGAAGTGTATTAAAGCCCACTGATTTGATAAATTGAGAAGACTATTAGCATTTTGATACTTACTAAATTGCAATTTAATCTCTCCCTATTCAAGCATCTTTTTTAAATCTTTTAAGCCTAATTGAATTTGCTCTTCAATATCTTGTAATTGATTTATAATTTCTGAAGGTTCCCTATACTCAACTTCCTCATATTCACTCTCTTTATACTTATTAATCGATAAGTCATATCCTTGCTCGCGGATTTCATCAACTGTTACAAAGAATGATTTTTCTGTCCGTTTGCGTTCTGCTTCCCCTTGTAAAGTACCGAAACGAGCGATAATCTCCGGAATATCATTTTCATCGATTGGCGTACGATGATCGTTTAAAGAGAATCCGTCCGCTTTCATATCATAAAACCATACGTTATCTGTGCCACCTGTGCCTGTCTTAGTGAAAATGATGATCCCAGTCGATACCCCGGCATATGGTTTAAATACTCCACTCGGCATGGAGATAATAGCCTCTAACTTATTGTTATCAATAATTGCTTTCCGAATTGCTTTATGAGCATTCGAGCTACCGAATAAGACACCGTCTGGTACGATAACTGCCGCTCGTCCACCCGGTTTTAGGATACGTAAGAACAAGGATAAGAACAGCAACTCTGTCTTCTTTGTTTTAGCGATCTTTAATATATCATTCGATACAGATTCATAATCAAGTGAGCCTTTAAACGGTGGATTGGCTAACACTAATGTATATTTCTCCGCCTCTTTATTGTCCTCAGATAAAGAATCACGATATTCGATGTTTGGTGCATCTACTCCGTGAAGCATCATATTCATTGCGCCAATACGCAGCATCGTTGTATCCATATCATTTCCATAGAACATTTTTTGGTGAAAGTGTTCTTTTAAGCCTTCGACAAGGAATAAGTCGCTGTGGTTTTTACGTAAGTATTCACTTGCTGATACTAAGAAACCCGCCGATCCCATTGCTGGATCAATAATTGTATCTTCCGGTGTTGGTTTCATCAATTCTACAATCATATTGATAATGTGGCGTGGTGTACGGAACTGACCATTTGTTCCTGACGTTTGTAACTTTGATAGTAAATACTCGTAGATGTCTCCTTGTGTATCACGATCTTCCATTAGAATACTATCAAGTGCTGTAACAACCTTTTGCAGTGTTGCTGGTTTATTAATCATGAACGCAGCATCTTTCATGTATTTAGAGAACGCAGAATCTTCTTTTCCGCCTAATGTTTTAATAAATGGGAAGATGGTCGTAATAATCACTTGATGCATCTCTTCAGCAGGAAGTTGTTTAAATTGAGTCCACCGCATTTTTGGCCAATGCTCTTTTTGTATATCTGTAAAATCAGCTGGCATTTCAGAAAAAAACCCTGCATGTTTTAAGCCTAAAAAAGCTGCATCCTTTTCTTTACGCAATTCGCTTTCATCTAATCCTTTAATGAACAGCAAATAAGTTAATTGCTCAATATTTGTTAATGGATTTGTATTCCCCTCTGTCCAAAGCGTTGTCCAAATCCCGTCAATTTTATTTTTAATTTCACCTGTAATCATGCTTAAACCCCCAGATAATTTCCATATCCATTATACCTTTTAATGATTATTTATAAAGCCCCACTAATTGGGAGAGAGTCAGCTCATATACCTAATAGATGAGCTGACTTAGACACAATTTAATCTAATCCCTCAATCACATTTCCAATTCCCATTTTCGTATATGCATTTACTTTACCTTGTTTTAAGATTTCCTGAGCTTGCTGGAGTAACTGATAGTATTTTTGTTCAGCATCTTTAACAGTCTCGACTATTTCCTGTTGCTCTTTTATTGCGATATCCGGGAACTCAATATCCTCAATATCACTTGTTGTTAAAGCTTTAACTGTACCACCTTTTTGCATTCCCTCTATGAGAGCGATACCTACTGGGCTTTCGAGGAAAGCCTTAATATATTCAGGTATATAGGATTGGTTCATGATTCTAATTCTTATAAACATATTTGACAGAACAAGTGATTCATCAAGTTCGGGGACTATTGCTACTTTAAATGCTGTTCCGCGGCTTGCAATAATAATATCACCGCTTTGAACCATGTAGCGCTCCGCATTTTGAACAGGAATTTCTTGAATATGATCCAAGTTAATGGTGCTATTCTCAACATCCTTTAATTGAATAATCTTGTATCCTGTTTTCCCTTCCGTTACCTTGCTTTTGGGTGGCAAGTTTACTCCACGGGATAACTGAGCTATCTCTTTCAATGCTCTTTTATTTTCAACCTTGCTATCGTATAAGGCTTTATTAAATACTACATTTCCAAACTCAGATTCGACTGTATGGCTTGTAAAGTACTGATTAGGATTTAGGTTGTAATCGTTCTGTCTTATTTCTTGAAAGTCAGCAATCTTAGCATCTTCAGTGTCTTCTGTGAATAGTTCATACCGTGAAACAATTGCCTCAATATGCTTCTGTTCTAAGAAATTTTGAGATCGTCCCGTACTTGTATATTGGTCCTCGGCATTAATAAAGAGAACTTTTTGTTTCCTAACCGCCAACTTGTTTTTATTTAACACCAGCAAAATGGTTTGAACAGCAGTCGCAGGTAAGATTTTATTCGGCAATAATACAACAGTTTCAATGATATCTGCGTTTACAATATACTCTCTAAAGGCCTTTTCAGCATATGAACTTCTTGTCAGTACTCCAGCTGGAATAACTAATGTTGCTTTTCCATGTTCATTCAAAGATGCAACTGCGTGTTGCAAAAATGCTAAATCTCCGTGTATTTTACTTGTTTTGCCCATTCTTCCACTAAAACGACCATATGGGTCATAATCCATATACTCCAAATTATTTATTTTCAAGCCAAATGGCGGATTCATTACAATGTAATCAAATTTCTTCAAGTCACTTCCGTTATTAGTAAACGCAGGTGAAAATAATGTATCACCTTTAGCAATAATGAATCTCGATAAGTCAATGCCATTAACGATTGCATTCATATATGCAATCGCGACACTTGAATCCATAATCTCCTGACCGTACATAAAAATGTGATTACCAAACTTATTAGCCTCAATTAACGAACTAGCTATTCCTGCTGCACCGTCGTAAACTTCTCCGTTGGTAGGTTTGAGAATTTTAACCATTAATTGATTTAAACCTTGTGGCGTAATAACCGATTGGTATTTATCCTTCAAGAAAAAACTTTCCATTAAAGATTTAAAATATAGTCCTGTCAGTTTAAAATCTTGGAACTCATTTAAAGTTAAAGAGTAATTGTCAATAATCATTAAGCAGTGATATAGAATATGGTCACCTGTTTGGGCTAATGGAAAAGTATTTAAAATGTGAAGATCCGCTTTGTTTTCATTAGCAATTTGGTAAAATAAATCATCAATTTGTTTTCCAATTCCATAATTTGATAAACTGATTCTTTCCCAAGTTGTATCTGCTGGAATTTTTAATGAGTGTTTTTCATTTGTTAAAAGGAATTTTGCTGTAAAAATTTTACTAGCTACCTCATGATATTGATAAGATTGCCATTCACCTCTTAAACGATCACTTATTTCCATGCTAGCTTTACTTGCCTTTATCTCGATATTCTCCACAGTAACCACTCCTAAAAATGAATTTATATTATCAGAAAAAGGTATTTAAAGTTCCTTTTATTTTAGTTTTAATAAAAAGCCACATTATCGTGGACAGCTTGTACTACACCAGATATTCCTTTACTTCGCTGATAGACCACTTTAATACCTAAATCAGTGGCAACTTCTTTAACTGCATACATGGTTCCGTGAGATACAGCAGATAGTATTAATATAACACAATCTACATCCTTTAATAAATTCCCAAAGTAATTTTTAACACCTGTTCGTTTCATTCTCCCATCATGGTATTTAACTTCACAATCAAATGCTTTAAATTTTTTATTATATCCCTTTTGATTATCACCGCCGATGATAGCAATTTTCTTCATACTAATCACTCCATTTTTAAATTTCTAAGTCTTTTAGTACGCTCAAATAAGAAGTTATCTGTCGTTGCTTGCTCTTTAATAAATCAGCCAGCAATTTTATATCGTCTGGTGTTACTTTTGCCATTCTACTAATATTTTGTGTTCGTCTATTTCCGTTTCTGTTTTGATTGCTTTGGAGGATCGACTCAAGTTTTCTTAATTTACCTCTAGGTGTAACCCTGTAATTACTTAATCCCATAACAGATAATAGAGAATTAAATTTTTCAGCTTTCTTTTCATGGTTAATGAATTTTACAAAAGGTGCATGAAGTTCTCTCGGATCGACCTCTACAGATTCAACAACAAAACCAATTTCAAGCAGTACTTCTTTAAGACATTCTAAATTCCTTTTTTGATCCAGCACAATTAGATTACGTTGGTTAATTGTCCTAGTATTAACTCCGATATTTCTTTCCACTATAGTTTTATTGTTCATAATATTACCTCCAATAAAGTATTCTAAATTCCTTTTTCTAAAATAAATTAATCTCTGTAAGATATTTATATCATAATCAAAGATTCTTGTAAAGAGAATTATAAATTCTTTTTTAGTTATCTTAGATTCTTTTTATTAGGAAGGACCCATTTAGAGTGAAAATCTTAATATCTAAAAAAAATCTCTCCAAAGGTCTTAAAATGCTTACAAACCGAAGCTATATTGTATTCCGTAAATGGCCATTTGCATGAGTAATAAACAGAAAGGAGGACTTCCACGGTGGAGGACAAGGAAACCAAACCGAAAAAGGACTGGATGCAATCATATCTAGAGCATTGCGAAACGCTTGGGATCTCTAAAACTATCATAAAATTGTTTATCCATATGCAGGAACAAAAGTATGAACAAGATCATAAAGAAGCTGCAAGTACCTGGATATGAAACAAAAGTGACTATCGTGCCTCGTAAGAATACATCAGCAAAAGTTGAAAAGGTTCCTGATGGCATTCAATTATCACTTGATATAGAGATGGAATCAACTAAGCAAGGTCAAGAAAAGTAACGTATATATCATTCCCCTCCCGTCAATGATGATTAGCAAACACTAGATAGGAGGGAACCATATGACCGAGGAATTTCGAGTCGTTAAAGTCAGTTACTCAGAGGAACTATCATTGGACTCAGAGCTATGGTTCAAACGTTTTATTGAGAAGGCACTGTTGGACCATATCACAAAAGATGATTACAGACTTCGGGCTTTACTGATAAGTAAAAAATAAAATTCTGAAAGGACCATACCATGAATGAAAAAAATTTAACTGTCAAATATGGCCGTGTTAGCTCAGCTGCACAAAGTCTTGTGCTACAGCTTTCTGCGGCTAAAAGATACCTTGAAGCACAGGGCCTAACTGGAAATGAGGACTTTGTGATTGAATTATGTGATCATGACGTTTCAGCAACAAAGCTGAAAATGAAAGAAAGACCAAAGCTGATGGAATTAATCGGTCATTGCGTATAAGCGGGATCGCTTCGCTAGAAACTTTTATGAGTTTGTGGATATCACAAGGATTTTTATTAAATATAACGTGGAAGTTGTTTATACAGCGAGTAACGAACCTCCCTTTCGCAACAAGTTAGCGCTAGAGGCGTTTTATGGAATGTTCGGGCAGATGGAAGGCGAAAATATTCGAACTCGTACCAAAGATGCTCGAAAGCAATATCCATCAAGCATCTTTGGCTATAAGCGTATGAAAGACGAGAAACAAGTGTATTTTGTCGTGAATGAGGACAAGCGAGATTCTATTGTTTCACTCTTTAACGAATTTAGTAAGGTGAAAGACGAAGAACAATTTTTTGATTTTTTAATGGCTCGCCGTAAGGGGTTAAATCAACCTGAGAAACTCCTCCGAATTTTAAGCAATCCGTTTTATGCTGCCCATTACGAATCGAAAAATAGTTATCAACCAATGGCTCATGTACGACCTATGATCAGCCTGGAACTTTATCTGGCAGTCAAAACTCAAATAGATGCATTTCTAGCTTCTTATAAAGAAAAGCTTAATGAAGTTAGCAATCTTTTCATCATCACACCATTGTGTGGGAAATGCGGAAATGAAATGAAGCATCGTAAACAAAACGCTCTTGATGAAGGATACTTCGTTTGCAGCAACCGCCATAAAAGACTAATGATTACATCCGTGGAATTAAATGCTTCAGTTAAACAGACGATTCTTGTTCATGTTCAGTCTATTTCTGCCCAGTCAGCCAATAAGATAATGTCCAAACATATTACTACTGCAAAGAAACGGTTGGAAAATGAAAAGGATATTGTCAAATCCGAATATCTTGATACTTCACTTGCGCTATGCATACTTGACCCAAATAGTAAATCAACCATTTCGAAATACTTGGATCGTATTCAAATGGTAAAGGATAAATTCAATAAGTTAGGGCAGGATTTAGCCGCTTTACAACTTTTGAGTAATGAGGTTATGAGTATCGATAAGATTTTGTCTCAGCAATATCTTAGTTTCTCGCAGCAAGATATTCAACGATTTATGGAATTGCTTGTTCATGAAGTTCTTGTTCATGAAACTTGTATAAGTATTGACTTATTTCTTTCAGCATTTGCAATGGAACTGGATGCATCATGAGGAAAATCAAATCATCTTCTTATTTACGTTATTCAGACAAAAAACAAGATGGCAATCATTCTTTAGAAATTCAGCAAAGCCAAATTCAACTCTTGGCTGAAAGAGAAAATCTAGAGATTATAGCATGGCGTGCAGACAAAGCCACGAGCGCATTTCACAATAATGCCGGAAAACGTCACGGTATGCAGTTGATTCTTGAGGATATTGAAAATGGTGCTGAAGCTGTCTGTTCCTATGAAGAATCCAGAATTACCCGCAGTATCACTGACTTTTATAATGACGTCTATGTCCCTGTTAAGCAGCAGTATCCTTATGTGAAGTTCTTTAGTACTCAGTATGATGGCGAGTGGAATCCAAACGATCCCATTGTACAGGCGAAACTCGTTTTTGCTGCAGAGGAATCTGAAATAAAATCCATCAGGGCAAAAGATGCTCAAGTTAGTCTACTAGGTAAAAATCAACGGCCCGGCTCTCGTGTGCCTGTTGGCTACGACATGATTGATGGTGTCTTATATCCAAATGAAGATGCCCCAATTGTAGAATTAATCTTTTATCTTGCTAGTTTAGGACATTCTCAGGATGTAATAGCGGAGTATCTAAATAAATGCAAGACAACAACTAGGTTGATTAAAAATTGGAATAGCAGCACCATCGGTTACGTTTTATCCAACAGAGCTTACTCTGGTCATTTGGCTTGGAATGTTAGAACGAGCTATGAAATCAGTAAGCCGAAGTCTGAAGCGAATATTGATTTATTCAAACATTCTCATGACCCGATTGTCAGTCCGACCCTCGCTCATTTGGTAAAACAAATCAGCGAATTGAAAGCTCAGTACGGAACAATGAGTACACCATATTATCTTCGCTCAATTGTAAAATGCAAGAAATGCAATTCCTCTCTTCAAGCGAAAGATAATTCTCCAAAAGGTAAACGAGGTCAATATATGGTTTATCGTTGTGCGGAATGCAAGAAAGCTGTCTCAATCATTCCTATTCACGAAACAGTATTAAATGATTTACAACGTAAGTGGATGACACAGCTTTCAACCTTTGCAACAATTGCTAAAGAGCAACTCCTGAGCTGGTCTTCCAAGCTTCAAAAGGCAAAAGACAAGCTAAAGGGACTTCTAGAAAAATCGCTCTATAATGAGAAAATGCTTGCTTCAGATATAGCAACCAACACACTGTTGGCTGAAGCTTTTACAGTTTCGCAAAAGCATTTGCAAGGTGAAATTGCTTATATCAACGCAACGCTAGATGAAATCAGTCGGTTACTGGAAGATGACTTTCTTGCTGTATTTATGAAAGAAATGATTCAGAAAAGCTTTTATGACTTTGCAGATACAGAGTTGCGCGTCTTCTTCCTTATGTACTTTGATGAAGTCATCATTGATTTTGAAAAGAATAACTATACCCAGATCAGCTATCGTCTCTCTCCTTTTGTTTCATTAGAAGCGACCACTGGTCAGCTAACCGAAAAAATTGGTAAAAGAGAGAATTTGACTGGGTAAGAAACCGAAATTCTTTTCAATAAAAAATTCAAATGTCATCGTTTGTAGTTCCCTACTCTCAAAAACCCTTGATACCAACGCTTTTTGGGAGTAGCCTTTCGGTTTACTGACCATCGAAGAATACTTCGATGGTTAAAAAATCGAACGTTATATTTACTTTATGGTCAAAAAACCGAAACTTTAAACTGAATAAATCATATTTTTTTAAGAAAAAGTCTTCGAATATCAAAATGAGAAGATACAATGTATCTCGGGTAGGGAATATGAGTTTTATTGTGCTATATAGCAAGGATTGTTCTCAGCATCAGAGAGTTGAAACCCAAGAATAAAAATAGGCAAGATAAATATATCGTAATCCAACAAAAAGCGAATCCCGCAGAGATTACTTAGCCGCTTAAACAGTAGTCGACTCTCGACTCTGTAATTCTGCGGGATTTTTATTTAAAGGAAGGTTGAATTGATATTTGGATTATCACTTTTATTTTTGAATGTGAGTAAAAAAAGTTAATATTTTAGAATTTAGCCAGCGACTCAAGAAAACAAATTTTTATTGGGGGTTAATTAAAGTGGATAACACACAAAAATATACAAATTGGGATTTACTACCCGATACTTTGACAGCACTTCATATTTCGCACTTTCTTGGGATTTCCAGACGAAGAGTTTATGAATTATTTCAAATCCAAGTACAACAAGGTGGTATTCCTAATTTTCAAATTGGGGCATCGAAGAGAGTGGATAAGGCAGATTTTAAGCAGTGGATTACACAGAGAAAAGAGGAAACAAAGTAAACTTTGAATTAGAAAGGTCATTTCACAAAAAGAGGCTGCAAGTGTGATTCGAATAATTGTACTTGTGACAAAAAATGGGCATTTGTTATAGACATAGGAAAGAATCCGAAAACAGGAAAAAGACATCAAGAGACTAAGGGCGGTTTTAAGACAAAACAAGAAGCTGAAGCAGCAGCATCGGCTCTAATTACTGAAGTAAACCAAGGTACGTTCGTTAAAGAATCAGATATTCTATTCAAGGATTTTGCGAACAACTGGTTACCCCTTTACATTGAAAGAAATGGTCCCAAGCCTGGCACTATACGTTTAAGACAGTATGGTATCAATAAATTGTCGGCCTACTTTGCTCATTTAAAACTTAAAAACATTACAGAAGAAATGTATCAAGCAGCATTGAATGATTTAAAAGATCAAAAACTTGCTAGAAGCACAATTGAAGGTATTCATACTACTGGAAAACTGCTTTTTAAAATGACTGTGAATAAGAAAATGCTTAAAATAGATCCAACAGTAAATGCTTATATAAAAAAAGACAAGCAAAGCATTATTGATTCAGATGAAGAAGAACTCCCGAAATACTTTGAAAAAGAAGACCTTGCACTGTTCTTGGATACAGTCAGTGAAAAGGGGTTATATATGGATGACCTCATCTTCACTACGTTATCCTACACAGGTATGCGTGTAGGTGAAATAGTCGCACTCAAGTGGAAAGATGTAGATTTCGATAAACATACTATCCATATCACAAAAACGTACTATAATCCTAAAAACAATACCACTAAATATCAATTAGTTCCGCCCAAAACAAGAAAATCTCGGCGTAAAATCATGGTAGATGAATTGGTCATTGAAGCATTTAAGAAACATAAGGAGGAACAAGAAAAGATTATTACTCATTTGGGGAACTTCTACTCTGACAATGGATTTATTTTAGCTAATGTTAATCGGCATCCCGGTTACCCTATCTTAATTAAGGTTGTTGAAAGTAGAATGGCTAGGTTACTAAAGCTTGGTAAGTTAAATCCGAAACTTACCCCACACTCTCTGCGCCATACTCATACATCGCTTCTTGCCGAAGCCAAAGTCGGTATAGATGAGATTATGGATAGATTAGGTCATATTGATGATGAAGTGACTAGAAAAGTATATCTCCATGTAACTACTAAAATGAAGAAGGATGCTTCTGACAAATTTAGCAACTTAATGCGAGGCTTTAAAAAGTATTAACGCTGAAAGCAAAATGTTCGCATTTTGCTTTCATGCTACATAGAATTTCACACGTTTCTATCCCTAATAAGTATCTTGTCTCTGTTAAATGATTCTGTTTAATATATAGTTTTAAAAAACCATTTAGTGATTTCTGATCACTAACTAACGTATATTTATTTCTTTAACAAAGACTTGTTATAATATAAGGGAAAATAGATTGCTAAAGGTGGTGTCAACTGTGGTAAAGAGCAGGAATCCTAAAGAAAGAAAAATTCGCTTGGGTTGATAAATGGGCGAAAATGACAGGCGAACGGGCAAGAATTGATGCAAAGGTGAACGACACATATATAATTTACAATACCAAAAATGGATGGGTTAAAGAGTTTCCAAATGGCCAAATCGTTCCACTGGAAAATGAAGATGAAAATCAATGACCTATAAATTAAATGATGTATGTAATGTAGACAATGAAGTGGAAATTAAAAATATTATTTAACAAGCCTTTTATAAAAACATTCTACGTGGTCTTAAATATTATTAACGTTGAAACAGAAGAATGTTGGCATTTTCGCTTCACCTACATAGCATTATTATAGGCTCTTATCCCTCATAAATATCGTAAGCCTCTTTAAAAATCCCCTTCCCACAACCTAAGCGAATAATCCCTTTAAGAAATTTAAGTCCCAAGACACAGAATTTATTTTCTTGCTTCCTCTTGTCCTAACGAATTGTTCATTTTAAAAATGGTCATAATAAAAATTTAGTAACAAAATATTTAGGAAAGCGAGGACATTCAATGAAATGAAAGGACATTTTTACAGACGCGGCTGTACTTGCAAAAAGAAAAGTTGCACCTGTGGTTCCAAATGGGCTTTTGTCATTGATATCGGGATTGATCCAGTAACCGGAAAGCGAAAGCAAAAGACCAAAAGTGGTTTTCCAACCAAGAAGGAGGCAGAAGTAGCTGCAGCCGCTCTGATTCATGAACTAGAGCAAGGAATCTACATCGAAGAATCCTGTCAGACCTTTAGTGATTTTGCGAAAGAGTGGCTTCCTATCTACAGTAAAGCAAAAGATGTAAAACCCGGCACCATTCGTGTCCGCCTTCATGAAATCGGGAAATTGCTCCCTTACTTCGGTCAGTTAAAGTTAAAGGATATTACCCCTAAACGATATCAAGAAGCCTTAAATGATCTAAAGGACCGAGGATATTCGGACAGCACAAGAGAAGGGATTCATCGGACTGGCAGGATGATTTTCCGGAAGGCGTTAGAATATGAACTCATCAAAAAAGACCCAACGGAATTTGCTTATCTCAAAAAAGATAAGAAGACCATCGAACAGCTGGAGGAAGAAGAACTTCCAAAGTATCTGGAAAAAGAAGAACTTGCCCTTTTTTTAAAAACAGCCAAGGAACATGGTTTGGAACACGATTACTTGGTGTATCTGGTTCTTTCGTATACAGGAATTCGAGTGGGTGAATTGGTGGCGCTCAAGTGGAAGGATGTCGATTTCATAAACCACACAATCAGCATCACGAAAACGTATTACAATCCAAGCAACAACGCGCTTAAATATCAACTGGGTACTCCTAAGACAAGAAAATCACGAAGGAAAATCATTGTTGATGAAGGTGTCATCGATGCTTTTAAGGAGCATAAAAAGGTTCAAGATGAGGCAATCAAGCGATTAGGAGATGCTTACTATAACCAAGATTTTATTTTCGCCAAAATGCAAAGACAATACGGCTATCCAATCGTGATTAAGAACGTTCGGGATCGAATGAAAAGGCTGCTTGCTATCGCTGGTTTAAATGAAGATTTAACACCGCATAGTCTAAGGCACACACATACCTCACTTCTTGCCGAAGCTCGTGTATCGCTCGAACAAATCATGGATCGTCTCGGTCATACCGATGACCAGATTACGAAAAATGTATATCTCCACGTAACCCAAGAAATGAAAAAAGAAGCCTCCCAAAAGTTCAGTGAACTTATGAGAAGCCTCGATTAAAATCCTCAATGTTAGCATTACACTCTCATCTTACTCATAAACCCTATTAAATCAAGGTTTCAGGGGGATGATTTACATCATGCCGCCCATACCACCCATTCCGCCCATGCCGCCCATATCAGGCATGCCGCCGCCTTCGTTTTCCTCAGGCTTATCAGCGATTACAGCTTCTGTCGTTAAGAACATAGCTGATACGCTAGCTGCATTTTGCAAAGCAGAACGTGTTACTTTAACCGGATCAAGAATACCTGTTTCCACCATGTTTACATACTCGCCTGTTGCTGCGTTGTAACCAACACCTACCGCTTCAGACTTTAATTTTTCAACAATGATAGATCCTTCAAGACCAGCGTTGTGTGCAATTTGACGAACTGGCTCTTCTAATGCACGTAAAACGATATTCACACCAGTTGCTTCGTCTCCAGCTGCTTCAACCGCTTGAACTGCTTTAATCACGTTAATAAGAGCCGTACCACCACCAGCAACAATACCTTCTTCTACTGCTGCACGTGTAGAGTTCAACGCATCTTCAATACGTAGTTTACGCTCTTTCATTTCTGTTTCTGTTGCAGCTCCTACTTTAAGAACTGCTACACCGCCAGATAATTTAGCTAGGCGCTCTTGTAACTTTTCTTTGTCAAAATCAGAAGTTGTTTCTTCTACTTGACCTTTTAGCTGACCAACTCGAGCAGCGATTTGTTCTGGGTTTCCAGCACCTTCAACAATTGTTGTATTTTCTTTCGTTACAACAACTTTGTTGGCACGACCTAGAGAATCAATTGTTGCTGATTTAAGATCAAGTCCTAAATCTTCCGTAATGACTTCTCCACCCGTTAGAATCGCAATATCTTCAAGCATCGCTTTACGACGATCACCGAATCCAGGAGCTTTAACAGCTACTGCATTAAATGTGCCACGTAATTTGTTCACAACAAGTGTTGCTAACGCTTCACCTTCAACATCTTCAGCGATGATAAGGATCGGACGACTTTGCTGAACAACTTGCTCAAGAACTGGAAGTACTTCTTGAATGTTCGAGATTTTCTTATCTGTAATAAGAATATAAGGGTTATCAAGAACCGCTTCCATCTTATCTGAATCAGATACCATGTATGGTGATGCATAGCCACGATCGAACTGCATACCTTCTACTACTTCAAGCTCTGTAGAGAAACCTTTTGATTCTTCAATAGTAATAACGCCGTCGTTTCCTACACGCTCCATTGCTTCTGCAATGATTTGGCCTACTTCTTCGTCAGCTGAAGAAATCGCTGCTACTTGCGCAATTGACTCTTTGCTTTCAATTGGCTTTGAAATGCTAGCTAGCTCTTTTACTGCTGCTGCTGTTGCTTTTTCAATACCTTTACGAATGCCCATTGGGTTCGCACCGGATGTAACATTTTTAAGACCTTCACGAATCATGGCTTGAGCAAGAACTGTAGCAGTTGTCGTACCATCACCAGCAATATCGTTTGTTTTGCTTGCTACTTCTGCAACAAGTTTCGCACCCATATTTTCAAATGCATCTTCAAGCTCAATTTCTTTTGCAATCGTTACACCGTCATTTGTAATCAGTGGTGAACCGAATTTTTTTTCTAATACAACGTTACGACCCTTTGGTCCAAGCGTTACTTTTACAGCGTTCGCTAATGTATCTACACCTTTTAGCATTGAGCGACGTGCTTCTTCACTGAACTTAATATCTTTAGCCATTGTATCTGCCTCCTGTATGTTGGTTCGTATTTATTCGTTCTTTATTAGCTTTTAGCCAATGATTGCTAGAACATCGCTTTCGCGAAGAATAAGATAGTCCGTACCTTCATACTTTACTTCTGTACCTGCATATTTTGAGAAGATGATGGAATCGCCTTCTTTTACTTCAAGCGCTACTTTTTCACCGTTTTCTGTTACACGACCTGTACCTACAGCTACGACCTTGCCTTCTTGCGGCTTTTCTTGTGCAGAGTCAGGTAGTACAATCCCACTCGCTGTTTTTTCCTCTGATTGGATTTGCTCAATAATGATGCGATCTCCTAATGGTTTTAACAAGGAAAACACCCTCCTTTGAAGACGTATGTAGTGATTATTATTAGCACTCGTTTATGATGAGTGCTAACACATTTCCTATGATAATCATTCTGCTCGCGTTTTGCAAGAGGTAAGCCTGACTTTTTTTTGGACAGTTTCTTTAAAAAGAGTCTGTAAAGGAAAACGAATGCATAATATGGTATGATGAGTGGGAATTTAGACTGATCACGTGTAAAGGAGTTCGCTTGTGAATAAGATCTATTATAGTTTTGGAATATTGTTTTTCGTTATTATGCAAATTGCTGTAGCGTTTACGCTTGTCGTTGTCTTTCAAGGTGTTTTTACTATGAATAGCGGACTAACCATTCTTCTAGCTCTTCCATTGACCATTGCCATTGCGTTTCTAACGTCACGTATGGTTATTCGAAATACAGTAACGATGCGATATGCACTCGTTGTACTTGCCTATATTGTGATGCAAACCGGACTTGCTTTGGTTGCTTCAACACTACTTGCATCGATTTTCAACGTCACAAATCAAGCTCTTTTAATCGGTCTATCGTCCATACTCTCATTTACTGTCGGTCTTGTTGTCATTCTGCTGATTTTGCGTCGAGATGAACAGCTAGATGGTGGGTTAAGAGGACCAAAAATGAAAACAGGCGAAACCGTTGCTTGGTCCATTATTGGTATTTTTCTAGTATTCGGGACACAAATCGTTGCTGGTTTAATTCAGTCTCTGTTATTTGGCATTGATCAAGGCTCTGAGAATACAGCGGATTTAGTCGCGATTGCACAAGAATTTTTACCGTTCATTGTTGTTATTGCTGTTATCGGCCCGATCATAGAAGAACTGGTTTTCAGAAAAGCGATATTTGGCTGGCTATATCGCCGTACAAACTTTTTCGTTGCAGGGTTAATTAGTTCTCTTATTTTCGCTGTCATTCATTTTGATTTTGAACATATTCTCATTTACGGAGCAATGGGCTTTGCCTTCGCCTTCCTTTATGTGAAGACAAAACGAATCATTGTTCCAATTATCGCCCACATTGCGTTAAATTCATTTGTCGTTGTTGTTCAAGTACTCTTCATTGATCAAATTAATGAGTTTATGGACACGGCTACTTTCATCTTTACTAGGATTGGAATGATATTATTATGAGGTTCTATGGTTTCTTCTACATTCTACTTGCCTTTCTTTTTGTCTATTTAACGTATATTCAAGTAGAAGCAAATGGGTGGGGGATCTTCCCAGTGATACTGGCTTTTGTAGCGGCAGTCGATTTCTATCTTGGCTGGCAAGCACTTAGACGTCCTACCAAAGATAAATAACATGTAAAAACCGACCGGTTTCTAAACCGGTCGGTTTTTATTTATTTCTTCAATTTGATCGATTGCTTTTCGTACGTCACCCGCATTCATGACGCCTGGCATAACATGAATGGACTCTCCTTCCATCGTCGCTCTTTTACATACCGCGTTTAAATCAGCAGAACCTACGTTAATACCTAAATCGACTAACGATGTAGGTAACTCCACTTTGTAATAAAAAGGTATTAACTGTTCGATTTCGTTCCATTTTTTTTCTAAAGCAAGTTGGACAAGAATGCCATAAGCTACTTTATTTCCGTGTAGTACGTCGTGTGTTTCCTTTATTGCTGTTAAGCCATTATGGATAGAATGGGCGCCTGCAATACGTCCGTATTTGTCTC
Source organism: Shouchella oshimensis (assembly GCF_002019765.1). Classification (GTDB taxonomy): domain Bacteria; phylum Bacillota; class Bacilli; order Bacillales; family Bacillaceae_D; genus Shouchella; species Shouchella oshimensis. The sequence goes on along the minus strand of NZ_KV917380.1, from coordinate 968,235 downwards.
CAAACCCTCCGACCATGCCACCTAGCATAATGATTGCTTCCACTACTTTACAAAAAGCGCTTGATCCTTTTTTGTCTGCTAACGACTTTATGCTTTCTTCACTTTTTTCAAGTAATACAGACTGACAAAGCTGTGCAGCATAATACGAGATATCGAGTGCTGCACGCTTATCTGTAATGGCACGAAGCTGAACGTCTGCCTCGTACCATTTTGCGAGCGTATCCCCTATTCCAGCAAGAAAAAAAGCTCTTGGTGTTGTAAGCAATACATGTGGGTCTACTAAGAGCAGACTTGCATTCTGTTCATACACATCAAAGTGAGTGTAAACCCCCTCCTCATTATAGATAACTGAAATAGGTGTCCACGGTGCACAATTAGAAGCAAGGGTTGGAATGAGTAGATAAGGCTGAGAAAGGAGATGCGCTGCTCCTTTTACAGTATCCAATAACGTTCCTCCACCAACTCCAATAAGTGCATCAAAGTTTCCGTCCAACGCTCTATCAGCTAATCGTTTCATCTCCGTTACTGTACATTGACCAGCGTAAGCCTCGTATGTTGCTTCAACTTCTTTCAATTCTGGCCAAAATGAGGCAATGGCTTGCCAAGAAGCATGACCATGAACGACAAGCACTCGCTTATACTTTCGTGCTAGTAGCCTTTCTTCTAACTCAGATAAGGCGCCTTCTGCAAAAACATATTCCTGTGGTGCACCACGAACGATGAGCGAGCTCACTGTTCCATCCAGTCTGGCTTTCCAAACCCTTCAAACTCTTCATCAATAACAGCTTCAAATTCCTCAGATTCAATAACCGCTTGAATATCTTGAGCAAGCTGTCCGTCTACGTCTTCAGAACGAACCGCAACCACATTTCGATATTGGTCAGCCATATTTTCCAACTCTAATGCCGTTGTTAAATCCAATCCTGCAGAAAGAGCAAAATTCCCTGGTACAGCAGTAAGTGGCTTTTGTCCTACTTCTCTTGGAAGCTGTGCCGCTTCGAGTTCAACAAATTGAAGATTATGTTTGTTTTCATCAACGTCTTGGATGGAAACCGTTAACGGGTCGATTTCGTCTTTGAATGTGATTAAGCCAGCATCTTCAAGCATTAAAAAGGCTCTTGCTCCATTGGTCGGATCATTAGGTATCGCTACTTCGATGCCCTCTTCAATGTCGTCTAACGTTTGATACGCTTCTGAATAAATCCCCATTGGGGCAGTCGGTACCGTTAGTAAGCTAGCTAAATCCAGATCATTGTTTTCCGCAAAAGCATCTAGATAGACTTGGTGCTGAAATAAATTGGCATCATCAGTGCCATTGGCAAGCTCACGATTAGGAATAATATAATCCTGGTACTCATTGATCGTGACAGAATATCCTTTTTCTTCAAGACCAGGAACAATCGCTTTTGTAAGCATATCGCTATACGGTCCTGCTGTGGCACCAAAACTTATCTCTTGACTATCCTCTCCTGCATTACTGTCACCACATGCACTTAATGTTACTAATGCTCCAAGTGTAGCTACACTCCATACCCAATTGGTTTTCTTCATTTGTCTCTCTCCTTTAGTTATCTACTTTCTTTTATCAGTCGTTTTTGCAATAGAGTCTCCAAGTAGTTGCAATACTTGAACAAACGCAATTAAAATCACAACCGTTGAAATCATAATGGTATTGTCGTATCGATAATGACCATAACGGATTGCTAAGTCACCAACACCGCCTCCACCAATCACACCAGCCATTGCTGAATAAGCAACAAGACTAATGACCGTTAAGGTTAATCCTTGAATCATTGAAGCTCTGCCTTCTAAAAACAACACATCTTTAATAATCATCCAGGGTGTGGCACCTGTTGCAACAGCCGCTTCAATCATCCCTTTATCAATCTCTCGCATCGAACTCTCCACGATTCGAGCAAAGAATGGGATGGCTGCTACTGATAGTGAAACACTTGCCGCAACAGGACCAGTTGTCGTTCCAACAATAAGATTCGTAAAAGGATATAACGCAACGAGTAAGATAATAAATGGTATCGATCGTATAATATTAACAAAGACACCTAATACGCTTTGCACCAGACGATTCTCCCAAAACAAGCCTCGGTCGGTAGCAAACAACACAACACCTAATGGGAAGCCAATCACAATGGCTACAGCGGTAGAGATACTAATCATCAACAAGGTTTCAAGAAAGGCACTCCACATTGTAGGCAACATCTCAATTAAGTGGGGAATGTCCATCACGAATCACCTCCACTTCAGCAGAACGTTTTTCAATATAAGTCATTGCTTGTTTAACTGCTCCCGCTTCTCCTTTTAGCTCAAGAATAAAAATACCTAATGGTTTGCCATCAATGTATTCAATTGCACCATGTAGGAAGTTTCCGTTTAATGAAAACTGCTGTAGCATATCAGAAATAATACCTTCTCCAGCAATCTCACCTTTAAACACCACTTTAGCAATCGTTCCCGAAAACTGTGCAAGGGTTCGCTCTGGAACGTTAAACGACACAACATTATCAATAAATTCTTTTGTTAATTCTTCTTTTGGTTCGGCAAATAGATCATATACCTTACCTTGCTCCACAATTTTGCCATCTTGCATAATAGCCATCTTATGACAGATTTCTTTCACAACGTTCATTTCATGAGTAATAAGGACAATGGTTAAACCTAACTCCTTATTCAGCGATTGAAGTAACTGCAAGATGGATTTCGTCGTTGTCGGGTCAAGTGCAGAAGTGGCTTCATCACATAACAGAACACGTGGGTTATTTGCAAGTGCTCTCGCTATACCAACACGTTGCTTTTGTCCCCCGCTTAGCTGAGCAGGGTATGCGTCTCGCTTATCGGAAAGGCCAACACGTTTGAGCAGTTCATCAACCCTTGTTGGGACAGCACTCTGTTCCACTCCTGCAGCTTTCAGGGCAAATGCGATATTTCCATATACAGTCTTCTGATTAATCAAATAAAAATGTTGAAAAATCATTCCAATTTTTAAACGAGCTTCCCGTAGTTTACTTGAATTTAGTTTCGTTAAATCGATACCGTCGACTTTAATAGTTCCGCTCGTTGGACGTTCTAGTAAATTTATACAGCGTAGCAGCGAACTTTTTCCTGCACCTGAATATCCAACAATACCAAATATCTCTCCTTTTTCGACTCTAAACGACACATCCTCCACACCGATAACCGTTCTTTTTTTGCTCTTATATACCTTTGTTAACTCACGCGCTTCAATCATCCACTCACTCCCAAATAAAAATGCTTCTTTCATGATGAAAGAAGCATCGAAAAACCGGTCTATTTTTTCGACTTATCTTCCAGAATAGAATGATTCTGTAGGATTTGGCACCTTCCAAAAAGTGGAGGTTGCTGGACGTCAACGGGCCTATTCCCTCAGTCGCTCTTGATAAGTGTAACGATTTAGTTGTCTTTGTATACTACCGTGTTGCGACTCTTTTGTCAAAACAAAATCTTACCATTTATTGAAAATCACTTTACCTCTCTTCTTCAATTAATCCCTCTTCAATGAGAAAGTCATAGGCAACGATGGCCACACTTTGCCTTTCAATATCAACTTGATAATTCAAGGCTCGCATTCTTTCACTATCCAGAATGTCAGCTAAAGGCTGCAACAGTTGTTCAATTTCTGGATTGTCTTCAAATACATCTAAACGAATTTGTACAGCTGCATTATAAGGAGCAAAAAAGGTGTGATCGTCTTCTAAAATTATTTGGTCATAATCGTCAATTCTTGCATCTGTTTCGTATCCCATTGCTACTTCTAATTCTTCATTGTATAAGGCTTCGTACAATAGCCCAGCATCCATATATTCAATATTCCCATTTCCAAAATCAAATTCATACGTCTCTTGAAGACCAGGAAGACCATCTGCCCGGTTGGCAAACGCGGCATCGGTCCCCATCCGAATCTCACCTGGATTGTCCTTTACATACTGAGCTAAATCGGATAACGACTGAATCTCTAGCTCTTCTGCCTGTGCACGATTCATGATGAGTGCATACGTATTGTTCACATTCGAAATATTCATCCAGTGAAGTCCATTTTCTCTGTCTACTTCTTGAAGTGTTTCGTATGCTTCCTCAGGGTCTGTGATTGGCTCCATATTTAAATACGTTGCAATGGCTGTTCCTGTATACTCCCAAGACACATCTACTTGACCATTTTCTAAAGCAGAGCGAAGCACATTACTTCCTAGATTCTCTACTTGTCGAACTTGATATCCTGCATCTTCGAGAATAAAATACGTCATTTCTGATAGAAGATATTGCTCTGTGAACGATTTAGCACCTATTGTGATACTGTCCCCGAAGCCTAAGTAGCTACAGCCGCTTAAGGATATGCCTAAGAGGACAACTGAACCACCTATATAACGTCGTAACTTGTTCATCTTTTTCCCCCTTATGCGGTTGCCGTCGTTTTTAAATGAGCTTGCTTTTTAGATACTCGCATACCTTTAGGCGTTAATAAGCGCTCAACGCCTCTTAGCAAATAATCAAAAAAGATCGCTAATAACGTAACTGGTACAGCACCAGAAATAAGGTAGGAATTATCGTACAGTTCTATCCCAGTAAAAATCCACAGTCCTAGTCCGCCTCCACCAATAAAATAAGCAAAAGCAGCAGTTCCAACATTTAAAACAATGGCCGTTCTTAAACCACCGATAATAGCGTATGCTGCATTGGGGACTTCAACTTTAAAGAAGATGTCGATCGGCTTCATCCCCATTCCTCGACCAGCATCGATAAGATCAGGATTTACCGAACTAAAACCGGCAGCTGCATTTCTGAAAATCGGAAGAACAGAATAAATGAATAAGGCAAATACCGCTGGAACAAAGCCAATTCCTAAAATCCCAATCATTAGTGCCACTACAGCTAAACTTGGAATGGTTTGAGCCAGGTTAGCGACATTTGACGTAATCCACTCTGCTCGTCGAAACTTTGGCCTTGTGACAAAAATAGCTAATGGTAGCGCTACTAAAACAGCTACGAACGACGAAACGAGGACAAGCGCCACGTGTTCCCCTAAAAGTCGAAAGAATTCGCCTGATGATTCGTACAGATGAACATACATACCTTCTGATGCTGTCCAGTAAAGAAAGACTGCCACTAGTGAAAACAATAGTATTCGTACACAGTTTGTGACGATGGCTTGTGTCTTCAAGCGATCACCGCCGCTTTGTTTTTTTGATTACCCAGTTTCTGGTGAAGGAATTGTTGGATTAAATCAATTGTAATGGCCCCATGTATGTTGTTTTCGTCATCATATACACAAACTTGTTCTGCTTCTTGATTTAATAAAATAGATAGAGTATTTTTCAAATCTGCTTCTAAATGAATTTGTTTTGAATCAGCGATATCTTCATGACATGCTAGTAAACCAATGTCTTCTTTTAACTCATCAACCGTATGAAGGCTAAGCATTTTAATGGCTCGGTCTTTCCCTATAAAATCAGAAACATAAGAGCTACTTGGTTTCATTAAAATTTCCGCTGGTGTACCGTACTGCATAATCTCCCCTTCACGCATCAAGACAATCTTATCGGCCATACGAATGGCTTCATCAATATCATGGCTAACAAACAAAATTGTCTTCTTCACTTTTCGTTGAATGTCTAAAAATTCATCTTGTATATGTTCACGAATCAATGGATCTAGCGCTCCAAATGGTTCGTCCATTAACATAATAGGTGGATCGGCTGCTAATGCTCTCGCTACGCCTATCCGCTGTTGCTGTCCACCTGACAGCTCATTTGGATAACGTTTGCGAAATTCTTTAGAATCGAGTCCAACAAGCTTCATGAGTTCATTGTACCGTTCTTTCTTCTTTTTGCTGCCCCACTTTAATAAGTTTGGAACAACCATCACATTGTCTTCTATTGTCATATTCGGAAACAATCCATTGCTTTGAATGACATAGCCAATCTTACGACGAAGTTCAATTGTATCTAGCGTTGAAATCGGTTCACCCTCTATTTCAATGTCCCCTTCACTTAGTGAAACCAACTTATTAACCATGCGTAATAATGTTGTTTTTCCGCACCCAGACGGTCCTAAGAATATGACAATCTCTCCTTCATTCACTTCAAAGGAAACATGATTAACTGCGTTTTTGTCCCCATTATATGATTTGGTTACCTCTTTAAATGAAATCATGTTTTATCCCCCTTTAATGAATTGCTCCTTTTGGTGTAAACCATTTTTGCAATAGGAGCAAAATGGTGTCAGCGATAATCGCAAGTAAAGAAACGAGCACAGCACCAGCAACAATGGAATACATATCTCCACGAGAAATCCCTTGTACAATCAACGAGCCTAGTCCTCCGGCACCAATGAATGCAGCTATGACGCCAATTCCAATATTCATGACAACGGCCGTTCGAATACCTGCCATCATAACAGGCAATCCGTTCGGTATTTCGACTTGAATTAAGCGCTGCATTTTTTTCATACCTAATCCATTTGCTGCATCAATAACATTTGGATCCACATGTTTAATGCCTGTATACGTATTACGAATAATAGGTAGAAGAGAGTAGAGTACAAGAGCTGTTAGTGCGGGGACAAATCCAATACCGTGCCCAATTATGGAAAAGAACGGAATCATAATTCCAAAGAGAGCTAAGCTTGGAATGGTTAAGAGGATTGAAGCTGCTGCTAAAACCGTTTCAGCTAACGTGTCGTTTACGGTTAAATAGATACCTATACTAACACCAATTACAATGGCAATAAGAATCGCCATTCCAACAAGAATGATATGCTCCATCGTTAGATTAAACATGCTTGTGGAATTAATCTTTACAAATTCAATAAATTCGTTCAGTTGAGTTCCCTCCTTTTTGTATAGCTTCTTCTTACCCCCTCTCAGCTTCTTTGAAACAAGAAAAAACGACAAAATCTTCAAGATTTCGTCGTTTATTGAGCTTTATTCGGTTGAGATTGAGCGGCTTGCTTATGGTGCTTTCGGTACGTTGCTCTTGAAATGGCAATACTAATCTCATACAAAATAAGCATTGGTAGCGTGACTAGTAAGTGTGACATCAGTTCAGGTGGTGTAATTAAACCTGCAATCACTAATAAAACGAAATACGCGTATTTTCGAATTTTTGTTAGCAACTGGGGAGTCACAATCCCAAGTCTCGTTAAAAACATAACCACCACTGGTAGTTGAAATAAGAAGCCAAACGGTATTGTGAGCTGAAATAAAAATGAAAAGTATTCGTTAATTCCATACATTTCATTAATGTCCAATCGATCTGCCATTGTACTCATAAAAGACATCACGTACGGAATGAGAATAAAATAAGCAAACGCAAAACCTGCTAACAAAAGAAAAAATGAAATAGGAATGTAGGCAAGCGTCGCTTTTTGCTCTTCTTCTTTTAACCCTGGTGCCACAAATGCCCAAAGCTGATACAAAATCACCGGTATAATTAAAACAAAGGCAACGAGCATTGCAAAGTTTACATAAATACGCAAAGGATCGGTTAGCCGAAAAGCGTGAAACGGCATATCTGCAGCTAATGGAGCAGCTTGTAAATAGGCTATTACAGGAACTGCCAGCATAAACCCTCCAATGAGGGCAATCACAAAAAAGACGAGGATCACAAGAACCCTGCGTCTTAATTCCACTGCGTGATCCATTATTGACATGTCTGAGAGAGGAATATTCTTTTTATGCTTTTTCTTTTTGAACATTTGCTGGTTTGTTGTCCTCATCATCATCGGCTAAACCTTTTGTGGCATTTTTAAATTCTTTTAGCGTACTACCTGCGGCTTTTCCGAACTCAGGCAGTTTTTTCGGTCCAAAAATAATTAATGCCACAATTGCGATGATAATTAGACTTCCTCCTGATAATGGCATGTATAGAGCCTCCCTTTAAAGTGGATAGTGTTTTAAAAAATATACAAGCGCTTGCAATTCAATCGCAAGGTCAATATGATGAACGCGAATATGTTCAGGTACGGATAATCGTACCGGTGTAAAATTAAGTATACCGCTAATTCCAGCTTCAACGAGCTTGTCCGCACTACTTTGTGCTTGGGAGGCAGGTACTGTTAAAACAGCAATTGATGTATCCTTAATCCCCGTTTCATCCAGCTTGTTCCAATCATAAATTGGAACTTCACCAATCGTTGTCCCGATCTTCTTTTCATCTACATCAAAAGCATGGGTCATGACGGTGCTATTATTCTTAGAGAAATTGTATTGCAACAACGCTGTCCCTAAGTTCCCGACACCAACGAGAATGACATTCGTTCTCTCATCTTGATCTAATGTGTCTCGAAAAAAAGAGAGGAGATACTGTACATTGTAACCATAACCCTTCTTTCCTAACGCACCAAAATAAGAAAAATCTCTACGTATTGTCGCTGAGTCAACTTTTAACGCTTGACTCAATTCCGTCGAAGATACTCGTTGCTTGCCTGATGTATGAAGATTCTCTAGAAACCGATAATAAAGCGGCAAGCGTTTTGCTGTTGCTTGTGGAATCTTTAGTTGGTCTGATTTCATGTCCGCCCCTTTCCGAGCATCAAGCTACATAAGCAACCTGCTTCCCCTCTATTGTACACCATTTTTCGTAAAATGAAAGAGCTGCTACCGAATGATTTGTTGTTGTTTGTTCATCACTTGATGTAAACTGGTGACAGATAGAAATCTGTAGTAAAGGTTGACGAACTATGATTGTATTGCAATGCGTAAACGTCTCAAAAGCATTCGGCGCTGAGCCGATTTTAGAAAATGTGAAGTTAGAAGTACAAACAAATGAACGTGTCGCTTTAGTAGGGCGTAATGGAGCCGGTAAATCAACGTTACTTAAAATGATTGTTGGTGAGATGAGTATTGATTCAGGAGAAATTGTCATCCCCAAAACCGTCGAGATTGGCTATTTATCTCAACATACCGATTTGCGAACAAGTAAGACCATTTGGGATGAAATGCTCAGTGTCTTTGCACCGCTTCTTAAAATGGAGCACCATTTACGCCATCTCGAAACCAAAATGGCAACGGACATGCCAGAGCATGAATATACGAAATTACTAAAAGAATATGATCAATTACAAAATGATTTTAAGGAGCAAGGCGGCTATCAATATGAAGCCGATATACGTGGCGTATTAGCTGGTCTTCACTTCCAGCAATTCGATTATGCAACGCCTATTTCTACCTTGTCAGGTGGTCAAAAAACAAGACTTGCTTTAGGAAAATTGCTCTTATCAAGACCAGAACTTCTCGTTCTTGATGAACCAACAAACCACTTAGATATGGTTACTCTTACGTGGCTAGAAAATTACTTGAATAGCTACCCTGGTTCAATTCTAGTCGTTTCCCATGACCGCTTCTTTCTGGACCGATTAACCACAAAAGTTGTTGAACTCTCTCGTAATCAAACAACGACCTATCACGGAAACTACACGTATTATTTGGATGAGAAAGCAAAGCGATACGAGCAAGAACGGAAGCAATATGAGAAACAGCAAGCTGAAATTGAGAAGCTTGAAACGTTTGTTGCCAAAAACTTAGTACGAGCTTCAACAACGAAACGAGCACAGAGCCGAAGAAAACAGCTGGAAAAAATGGAGCGTCTCGATCGACCTCAAGGAGACGAAAAATCGGCTTCGTTCGGTTTTGACATTATCCGTCAATCTGGTAACGATGTGCTATCAATTCGTGATCTTAAAATAAAGTACGAAGATCATACTGTCTTTTCACATGTTGACCTCTCGTTAACAAGAGGAGAATCAGTTTGTTTGTTAGGGGATAATGGAACTGGTAAAACAACGTTGCTCAAAGCGGTTACAAAGCAATTAACACCTAACTCAGGGGATATCTTATTTGGTAGCAATGTTTCTATCGGTTATTATGATCAAGAGCATGCCAAACTTCAAAGCAATAAAACCGTCTTACAAGAGGTGTGGGACGAGTTTCCAGGAACTATAGAAAAAGATATACGCAGTTTACTCGGGTTATTTTTATTTAGTGGAGACGATGTATTAAAGAGTGTTTCATCCTTAAGTGGTGGCGAAAAAGCACGGGTGGCTCTTGCTAAGCTCATGATGGTAAAAGCAAATTTACTTATTTTAGATGAACCGACAAACCACTTAGATTTGGATTCAAAAGAAGTGCTAGAAGAGGCTTTAATGGATTACCCAGGAACCATTCTTTTTGTCTCGCATGACCGTTACTTTATTAATCGTATTGCTTCTCGAGTGGTTGAACTAGATAAAGGAAAGACAACTAGCTATCTTGGTGATTACACGTATTATTCAGAGAAAAAGAAAGAAATGGCAGAACGTGCTGCGATAGAGGAAGAAAAAACAGCCCAATCACCACTTCGTACAGAACAAAAAGAAAAAACAAATTACCAACAAGATAAAGAAGCAAAACGAGCTGAACGACAAAAAGAAAGACGCCTAAGTGCAATTGAAGAACAGCTAGAAAAGCTTGAAGCAGCAAATGCTGAACTTGAAGCACAACTACTTGAGCCAGAAGTCTATTCTGATCATGTAAAAGCAAAAGCTATTCAAGATCAGCTTTCTGAAAATGAAATAGAAATAGAACAGCTTATGGAAGAATGGGAATCACTTGAACAAGAATGAGTAAAGGTATAAGGGCTTGGATGTAAATCCAAGCCCTTTTTTAAGCAAACGATTGTAACGGCATACCGGGGCGACCATTCATACTGAGATCCCCTCTTGCTCCACTAAGCCACATCTGATGTGCGCAAGCCCCAATCATAGCGGCATTATCTGTACATAAGTGTAACGGTGGGATAACAAGTTCTACTTTATTCGCTAAACGATTCTCCAACGCATGACGTAACCCTTTATTTGCCGCAACGCCGCCAGCTACCAGTACTTGCTTTGGTTGAAATTCATCATACGCTGTCACCGTTCGAGTAACAAGCACATCGGTTACACTCTCTTGAAAGCCTTTCGCAAGTGCAGCGAAGTTCGTATCAATTCCTTTTTGCTGGTCATTGTGAATTCGATTTAACACGGCTGATTTTAACCCACTAAAGCTAAAATCGTAACTTCCCTTTTCAAGCCACGATCGCGGCAATTTAATTTCTTCTGTCGCCTCTAAAGCTAACTTCTCCACATTCGGACCACCAGGATATGGTAGCTTCATTGCCCGGGCTGCTTTATCATATGCTTCACCTACTGCATCATCACGTGTTTGCCCAATAGGCTCAAACACCCCATCTTCTTTCATCAAAATGAGTTCTGTGTGTCCGCCAGAAGCAACAAGAGCCAGCAAAGGGAATTGCATCGGTTGTACAAGTTGATTAGCGTAAATATGACCTGCAATATGATGAACCCCAATTAACGGAAGTTGGTGGGCAAATGCAATCGCTTTTGCCGTGTGTATCCCAACAAGTAATGCACCAACTAATCCTGGTCCTTCTGTTACGGCAACTGCTGTTAAATCAGAAAATGTGACTTCTGCTTTTTCTAACGCTTCTTCCACAACTGCTGTAACAGCTTCTACATGATGCCTAGAGGCTACTTCAGGGACAACCCCTCCGAACCTTGCATGACTTTCCATTTGAGTAGCAACAACATTCGCTAGTATTGTCGTACCGTCTTTAATTACAGCAGCTGCGGTTTCGTCACAGCTGGTTTCAATTGCTAATATGATCGTCATTTAACCTCACCCACATTACCCATGCATCTTCTTGATTATCTGCATAATAATTTTTTCGTATTCCTACTTGTGAGAATCCTAATTTATGATAGAGCCCCTGTGCGATCTCATTTGATGCCCTTACTTCTAATGACAATGTCTGTGCATCTACAATCTTCAACCATTCCATAATGGAGCGAAGTAAGTACTCGCCATACGAATGGCCTCGATGCTTTTTAAGAATAGCGATATTCGTGATTTGCACTTCATCCAACACGTTCCAAAGCCCGCAATAACCAACAATCCGTTTGTTCACAACGAGCACAAAATAATGGGCATACTTATTTCGAACGAGTTCTGCTTCGAATGCTTCTCTCGTCCAAGGAGTCGTAAATGCTTCTGTTTCGATTGTTAATACAGCATCGATGTCTAAAACATTCATTCTCCTGACTTCGACATCAGGATTCATTTCTTTGTTGCTGTTCATGCTGCCAGTTCACCTCCGCTTCAGGTAAGCGGTGATAGTCTGGCGTGAACCCATGAATATTGTCCACAGGCTTTTTCTCTTGTGCAAGTGCACATAATGCCCCTGCACGCGCACTAGGTAATGACTTTTGTGCAAATTGTGCTAGATGCCCAAGCTCTGTTTCAATTTTTTCGCTATGGAGAGCAACATCTTCACCAACAAATAAAATGGTTTGATTTTGTGTTCTAAGCTTATCTAACAAAGCCGTTAATGTGATATGACTTTCCTCTACAACTTCTTCTAGTGAACCAGTAGACTTTGATTGGTAAACCGCAGAAAAGACGGTTCCTCTTCTTGCGTCAATTAGAGGCACAACCAGTCCATTAAAATATCTTCCGACTTGCGCCATCACTTCAAGAGTCGAAACAGCGATTAACGGTAGATTTAAAGACCATGCCAATGTTTTTGCTGTTGTAACGGCCATTCTCACTCCAGTATAAGATCCTGGCCCTTTTGCAACGGCAACTCCATCAAGATCATTTGGCTTAATGTCAACATCGTTTAACACCCTCTCCACCGTAGGCATTAAGCGAAGGGCATGGTTTTTCTTTAACATTGTCGAATATTCAGCGATTACTACACCATCTTTACTAACTGATACGCCTAGTCGGTAAGAAGACGTATCAATTCCTATTATCGTTGTCATTCATCCATTCCTCCAAACGCCTTAGATGTGATGACCCTTGCGCTTGTATGATAATATCACGCTCTGTCTCACTACTTTTTTTTATGGTGAAGGAAAAATACTGAGCTGGAAGTAAATCTTGGATAAGGTGTGCCCATTCAATGACAGTCACGCCACTTCCTTCTAGATATTCTTCAAGCCCAAGTTCGTCAGCTTCTTCTCCAACACGATACACATCCATATGATACAAAGGCAATCGTCCTTCATATTCTTTAATAATAGTAAACGTTGGACTTGTTATCATACGATCGACGCCAAGACCTTTTCCTAAGCCTTTTACAAAATGAGTCTTCCCTGCCCCTAAGTCACCTGCTAATAAAATACAGTCACTTGGCTGCAGAAAAGCAGCAAATGACGAGGCAAGAGTCATTGTCTCTTCAACGGAAAACGACTTTACTTCTATTAACTGCATTCTCCCCACACTCCACTAGCTAAAATGATTGTAGCCACCTTTTGCTAACAAGGTTTCTACATTCGCTGATTTCATTATGACGCTTGCGTTACCTGCACGAACAAATCCAATGTCAAACAGAGTGATTGATCCACTTTTTTGCAACTGTGCAAATGTTTCTTCCGACGTTGTTCCGATTAATTGAAAATCTTCTCCACCATTTAGTAGCCAATGAAGCTTTTGAGAATGATCAACATCTTGCAAGTCAGGTAAGATTGGATGCAATTTCTCTTGGTCCACTACAATTTGCACATTACTCGCCTCTGCCAATTCCATCGCTTCACTCGATAAGCCGTCGCTTACATCATTTAAAGCAATTCGCTTTCCCAAGCTAGCTAGGTATGTGCCACTACTAATTTGCGGCTCTGGCTCTTGATGAGCACGAATACAACTACGTTCCACATCTGTAAATGAGTTATCTATTTCCTTCTGCTGAAGTAGCTCTAGTCCAGCAGCCGACTTCCCGATCGGACCCGTTACGAATAGCACATCCCCTGGCTTCGCTGAACTTCTTTTTAACGCATGTCCTTCTTGAACATTGCCAATGGCTGTAACGGATAAGACAAGTTGGTCTTTACTCGAAACCGTATCGCCACCAATCAAATCCATTTTGTAGAGCTCTGCAAGCTCATTCATCCCTGCATAGATGTCTTGTAATTCATATTCTGACCAAGACTCCGGAACTGCGATGGTAACAAGATAATACATCGGATTAGCACCCATTGCTGCTAAATCGCTTATATTAATTGCCAACGCTTTTCGGCCAATTTGAAAGGGGCTTAAAGTATCTCTACGAAAATGAATTCCTTCCACCATTGCATCAACACAGACCACTTGTTCTGTGGCAGCTGACGTTTTGTAGACGGCAGCATCATCGCCTATTCCGATTGTTAGTTGCTGTTGGAAACGATTCGTAGGTGTAATGCTTCTTATAAAAGAAAATTCATCTCTCACTATCTGCACACTTCCCTTTGAATAAATAAAAAAACCGAGAGGGCATCTCGGTTCATTGGTATTGCGGGGGGCGGATTTGAACCACCGACCTTCGGGTTATGAGCCCGACGAGCTACCAGACTGCTCCACCCCGCGTCGTTATAAAGTTTAGAAGGTATCCTTCTCATCTAGAAAAGATGTCCTTTCTGTGTTGTTTGCTTTAGTCTTTCTAACAACAGAAATAAATATACCATATTCCTTTACATTGTACAAGCTTTTTTACAGAAAAAACTTCTTGTCATTTTTGTGAAAGAGGAGTATCATATGAAAAATAAACACATACTAGTAATCTTTGAGGAGATGTTCGTATGAAAAAAGCGTTTCGACTAATGGTTTTAACACCGATGGGACTGCTTTTAGGAGTACTACTATTGCCCGCATTTCTTGTTACGGACATAGCACTATTTTCACAGTTTATTGATTCTATTATTATTGGCAATCAAAAGTCATAATAAATCAGCACCGTTAAAACGGTGCTGATTTTTTTTATGCTTGATTCAGTGCTTGTAAAAAATCTGTTTCGATATCCCTGCTATCTTCAATACCAACTGAAATCCGAACATCTTGAGGACTTATGCCAAGGGCTTCTCTTTTCTCTTGAGGAACAGAACGGTGAGACGTTCCAACTGGATAAGAGATTGATGTCTCTACCCCCGCCAACGTCGGCGCAATTTTTACAAATGAAAAGCTCGAAAAGAATGTATCGACGTTTACCTCTTCCTTCAAACGCATTGTTACAATAGCGCCATTTCCATGTTCAGATAATCCTTTAGGGTAATACACGTGATCCACTTGTGGCTGTTTCTTCAAAAAAGCAGCAAGTTTCTCTGCATTTGCACACTGTCTCTCCATTCGTAAGCCTAACGTCTTTAGACCTCTACATGCTAGCCATGCTTCAAATGGGCTTAATGTAGCACCCATCGTAATAACAAGCTGCTTTACTCGCTCCATAAGAGCTTTACTACCAACCACCACGCCAGCTGTGACGTCACTGTGGCCACCTAAATACTTCGTTGCACTATGGATAACAAGATCAACATTTTGATGAACAGGCTTAATAAGAAAAGGAGTTGCAAACGTATTATCCACAATAACACGTAGTTGATGACCTTTTGAAAAGGTTACAACGTTTTCTAAATCCTCTATTCGTACATGAGGGTTTGTGACCGATTCACAAAAGAAAGCCTTCGTATTCGATCTCAATTCTTTTTTCCAATCTCCATTCGATTGAACAAAACTAACATCAATACCAAACGTTTGTAGCTCCTGTTCAAACAATGTATATGTACCACCATAAACATCAAGAGCAGCTAGAAGATGATCGCCTGCCTGACAAACTGATAACACGGCGCACATGATTGCAGACATACCTGATGATGTCGCAATACCATCTTCCATTTCTTCTAGTAACGCTACTCCTTTTCCTAAATCTTCAGTGTTCGGATTGCCGTAACGGGAATATAAGTAATCTTTCTCTCCTGTAAAGTAAGATTCCATATCATTTAAGTTCTCAAATACAAAAGCAGATGTTTGATAAATCGGTCTTGCTTTACTCTTATTTTTCGCTGTGTCTTTTTTTGTAAAATGAACCGACTGCGTATTAAAGTAACGCTCTTTTCCCTCCACACCATCAAGCCCTTTCTCTCTTTAAAATAAAATAACAAAACCTAGTCCAAATCCGAGCATTGAACCAATGACCGTTACAATAATGTAACTTATTCCTTTTATCCACTCCTTATCAAGAAAGCCTTGTAATGCTTCCAAACTAAACGTAGAAAAAGTTGTAAACCCGCCACAAAAATAAAGTATAAACAGCTCAAAAACTGAAGACGGTTTTGCTGCTACGGCAACACCTAAAACTGTACTCCCAACAATGTTTATGCATGCGATCACTGTAAAGCAACGAGACCACTTATAATGGAGGGTTAAGAATTCTCCGATAATAAAACGAAGAAAAGCACCGGTTCCCCCACCTATTGAAACAAGAAGAAGTGTTGTTAGCAAACCGCCACCTTCTTACCTACAACCATTCCTAGCCATGCTAAAAGAATTCCTCCACATACGGATGAAAAAACGTATACTAGTGCTAGAAGCCAATTTTCAGTCATGAATGAGAAGAAATCAGCTATAAATGTAGACATGGTCGTATAGCCACCAATAAATCCTACGGTTATTCCTTTCTTCACGAAAGATGGTACTCTTTTTCTTGTATTTAGCGCCTGTACAGCCCATCCCATTAGAAAACAGCCTGATACATTAGCCAATAGCACTCCTAACCATTCATGATGAGGAACGAAAAGAATAAGCATATATCTAGATATGCCACCTAAAGCACCACCTATTATAACGGTTATATATGTGAGAAATCCGTGCATGAAACACCACCTAGAAAAGTTAAACTGATTTTACTACAAGCAACACGTTTCCACAACATCTTTAGCATGCTCAACTGAAAAGAGAAATAGACTATAAAGAAAGGTGTGATCCTTAATGGGAATTGTTCTACTCAAGTTAAGTATTGCGTTATTTTCAGGTTTTTTAATTGGCATTGATCGCCAAATTAAACATAAGCCACTAGGATTAAAAACAAGTATGGTGATTTGTATTGCAAGTTGTTTAATTACCATTGTATCGGTTGAGGCTTATATATACTTCTCTAGCACCGACCAAGCAAGACTGGCAATGGACCCTATGCGATTAGCCGCACAGATTGTAAGTGGAGTTGGCTTTCTTGGCGCTGGGGTTATTCTAAGACGTAGCAACGACGTTATCTCAGGATTAACAACGGCTGCAATGATTTGGGCTGCGTCGGGAATTGGTATAGCAATTGGAGCAGGCTTTTACATAGAAGCTTTTCTATCGGTCTTGCTTATTCTAGTTGCCGTAAATGTCATTCCAGCCTTACTAAAAATCATCGGACCTACTTCTTTAAGCCAAACAGATGTCTCATTAAAAGTAGTCATGTCAGAAGAAGCAACTTCCACGCACCTCATTAAAAGCTTACAACACAGAGAGAAAAAATGGAAAAGCCGTAAAGAAAAGAATATTATTATTCACGATGTAAAGATTAGAGATATTGAAGAAAATAAACAGCAGCTTGATATCTTGCTGTCGATTCCACGCACAATGTATGTGACACAACTGTATGATATGGTAAAGAAAATTGACCATGTTCTATCTGTCGCCATTGAACAAAAATAATGGCTCTAGCTATAGAAAATTTTGTTTTCAATGTATATACTGTAACTAAAGTCTGATTTAGGAATGAAGATATGGACGTATTAAGAGAATTTATTATGCAATATGGCTATTTCGGCGTTTTTGTTTCATTAGTAGCCGGCATTATTGGCCTTCCTGTCCCTGACGAAGTATTATTAATCACATTTGGCTATTTATCCTATATTGATTATTTTCATATAAGTACCACAGTTCTTGTCTGCTTTCTTGGATCGGTAATAGGCATGTCAATATCGTATTTTCTCGGCATTAAACTAGGCGCTCCTTTTTTAGAAAAATATGGTCCACGATTTTATTTTTCGATTAAAAGGCAGCGCTCGATCCAGCAATTGCTGAATAAACATGGAAAATGGTTTATTTTATTGGGGTTTTTCATTCCTGGTGTTAGGCATTTAATGGGCTATTTATCAGGTATTGCAAAGTTCAGCTACAAATCCTACATCTGTCTCACATCTATTGGTAGTGCATTATGGGCATCGCTCTTCGTTTTTACTGGTTACGGATTAGGAGTCAGGTGGCTTTTCATACGTGAAGATATATATGCCCATAAGATGTTATACACATCGCTCTTTTCAACCCTATTTATCCTTTCACTTATAACGTATTTTATTTTTAAATCCATCTCTGTAAATAAGAAGAAGCTAGTAAGAAAAGAACACTAATTTTCTCCTGTAAAGTGAATGCTTATACCTGCATTCACTTTTTTATTCGCTTTTTCTAAAACTCCCTACCGAAGCGCAGCTCTTTTGCGCCTTTCTTTCTACGCAAAAAAGACACCTTTTCAGGTGTCTTTCTGATTGCCTGGCAACGTCCCTTGGCTCCAGGGTAATTTTCTTCGAGGGTGTTCCTCTCGTTGATTGATCTCCGATGCTTCCCATGAAGCTTTTACGAAAACAACCCTTTCGTCTCACTGGGGGATGCACGCTGCTTTCCTTCGATGCTTTTTCATGGTGTTCTTTTTTATTGTGCTCGTTTCATATGACTACTTTTTTGTTTGCCTCGCTTCTGCCGAAGCGCAGCTCTTTTGCGCCTTTCTTTCTACACAAAAAAAGACACCTTTTCAGGTGTCTTTCTCATTGCCTGGCAACGTCCTACTGCTCCACGGTGGTTTTCTTCGAGGGCGTTCCTCTCGTTGATGGATCCTCGATGCTTCCCATGAGGCTTCACGAAAACAACCCTTTCGTCTCACTGGGGGATGCACGCAGCTTTCCTTCGATGTCTTTTCATGATGTTCTTTTTTATTGTGCTCGTTTCATATAATTACTTTTTTGTTTGGCTCGCTTCTGCCGAAGCGTAGCTCTTTTGCGCCTTTCTTCTCTACGCAAAAAAAAGACACCTTTTCAGGTGTCTTTCTCATTGCCTGGCAACGTCCCTTGGCTCCAGGGTGGTTTTCTTCGAGGGCGTTCCTCTCGTTGATTGATCTCCGATGCTTCCCATGAAGCTTTTACGAAAACAACCCTTTCGTCTCACTGGGGGATGCACGTTGCTTTCCTTCGATGCTTTTTCATCGTGTTCTTTTTTATTGTGCTTGCATGTTAAAACGGTTTTCTTTGTTGGCTCGCTTCTGTCGAAGCGCAGCTCTTTTGCGCCTTTCTTTCTACGCAAAAAAAGACACCTTTTCAGGTGTCTTCTCATTGCCTGGCAACGTCCTACTCTCACAGGGGGAAGCCCCCAACTACCATCGGCGCAAAAGAGCTTAACGACCGTGTTCGGCATGGGAACGGGTGTGACCTCTTTGCTATTGCCACCAGACATTTTTTTACTTCAGATAAGCGTCGGGCTTTTTTGTCAGTTTTCTCTTTCCTTTTCAGTCACGTACGTGAGTACGCTCCTTCAAGTCCATCGTCACTTCCGCAAATCCCTTGCTTCTCTTTGTAAAATTCATTTGTTAAAAAGAATCGGTGATTCTTTCAAAACTAAATCATATCATCATACTCAAACTCAAGAAATTTAGGATAAGCCCTCGACCGATTAGTATCAGTCCGCTCCATGTGTCGCCACACTTCCACTTCTGACCTATCAACCTCATCATCTCTAAGGGGTCTTACTGGCTTACGCCATGGGAAATCTCATCTTGAGGGGGGCTTCATGCTTAGATGCTTTCAGCACTTATCCCGTCCATACGTAGCTACCCAGCGATGCTCCTGGCGGAACAACTGGTACACCAGCGGTATGTCCATCCCGGTCCTCTCGTACTAAGGACAGCTCCTCTCAAATTTCCTACGCCCGCGACGGATAGGGACCGAACTGTCTCACGACGTTCTGAACCCAGCTCGCGTGCCGCTTTAATGGGCGAACAGCCCAACCCTTGGGACCTACTTCAGCCCCAGGATGCGACGAGCCGACATCGAGGTGCCAAACCTCCCCGTCGATGTGGACTCTTGGGGGAGATAAGCCTGTTATCCCCAGGGTAGCTTTTATCCGTTGAGCGACGGCCCTTCCATACGGCACCGCCGGATCACTAAGCCCGACTTTCGTCCCTGCTCGACTTGTAGGTCTCGCAGTCAAGCTCCCTTATGCCTTTGCACTCTACGAATGATTTCCAACCATTCTGAGGGAACCTTTGGGCGCCTCCGTTACTGTTTAGGAGGCGACCGCCCCAGTCAAACTGCCCACCTGACAATGTCCCTGACCCGGATCACGGGTCGAGGTTAGAATGTCAGCACCATCAGGGTAGTATCCCACCGACGCCTCCACCGAAGCTAGCGCTCCGGCTTCCAAGGCTCCTACCTATCCTGTACAAATGGTACCAACACTCACTATCAAGCTACAGTAAAGCTCCATGGGGTCTTTCCGTCCTGTCGCGGGTAACCTGCATCTTCACAGGTACTATAATTTCACCGGGTCTCTCGTTGAGACAGTATCCAAGTCGTTGCACCATTCGTGCGGGTCGGAACTTACCCGACAAGGAATTTCGCTACCTTAGGACCGTTATAGTTACGGCCGCCGTTTACTGGGGCTTCAATTCAGAGCTTCTCCCTTACGGGATAACCCCTCCTCTTAACCTTCCAGCACCGGGCAGGTGTCAGCCCCTATACTTCGCCTTACGGCTTCGCAGAGACCTGTGTTTTTGCTAAACAGTCGCTTGGATCTATTCACTGCGGCTCTCTCGGGCTTTAACACCCTAATAGAGCACCCCTTCTCCCGAAGTTACGGGGTCATTTTGCCGAGTTCCTTAACGAGAGTTCTCCCGAGCGTCTTAGAATTCTCTTCTCGCCTACCTGTGTCGGTTTGCGGTACGGGCACCTGTATTCTAACTAGAGGCTTTTCTCGGCAGCGGAGGATCAGGGATTTCGGACCCTTGGGTCCTTCACGGTCACAGCTCAGCCTTCACGGAACACGGATTTGCCTATGTTCCAGCCTTGCATGCTTCGACGCGCACAGCCAGCGGCGCGCTCACCCTACCTTTCTGCGTCCCCCCATCGTTCAAACAAATACGAGGTGGTACAGGAATATCAACCTGTTGTCCATCGCCTACGCCTTTCGGCCTCGGCTTAGGTCCCGACTAACCCTGAGCGGACGAGCCTTCCTCAGGAAACCTTGGGCTTTCGACGGAGGGGATTCTCACCCCTCTTTTCGCTACTCATACCGGCATTCTCACTTCCAAGCACTCCACTAGTCCTCACGATCTAGCTTCACAGTCCTTGGAACGCTCCCCTACCCAATCCCTACTGGGATTGCCATAGCTTCGGTGATACGTTTAGCCCCGGTACATTTTCGGCGCAGAGTCACTCGACCAGTGAGCTATTACGCACTCTTTCAATGATGGCTGCTTCTAAGCCAACATCCTGGTTGTCTAAGCAACTCCACATCCTTTTCCACTTAACGTATACTTGGGGACCTTAGCTGATGGTCTGGGCTGTTTCCCTCTTGACTACGGATCTTAGCACTCGCAGTCTGACTCCCGAGTTAAAGTTTTTGGCATTCGGAGTTTGACTGAATTCGGTAATCCTGTGGGGACCCCTCGTCCAATCAGTGCTCTACCTCCAAAACTCATCACTCGAGGCTAGCCCTAAAGCTATTTCGGGGAGAACCAGCTATTTCCGAGTTCGATTGGCATTTCACCCCTACCCACACCTCATCCCCGCATTTTTCAACATGCGTGGGTTCGGGCCTCCAGTCGGTGTTACCCGACCTTCACCCTGGACATGGGTAGATCACCCGGTTTCGGGTCTACGACAACGTACTTACTCGCCCTATTCAGACTCGCTTTCGCTACGGCTCCGCCTCATCAGCTTAACCTTGCACGTTATCGTAACTCGCCGGTTCATTCTACAAAAGGCACGCCATCACCCGTTAACGGGCTCTGACTAGTTGTAGGCACACGGTTTCAGGATCTCTTTCACTCCCCTTCCGGGGTGCTTTTCACCTTTCCCTCACGGTACTGGTTCACTATCGGTCACTAGGGAGTATTTAGCCTTGGGAGATGGTCCTCCCGGATTCCGACGGGGTTTCACGTGTCCCGCCGTACTCAGGATCCACTCTGGAGGAAACGAAGTTTCAGCTACAGGGCTGTTACCTTCTTCGGCTTGTCTTTCCAGACAATTCACCTACTCCGTTTCTTTGTAACTCCGTATAGAGTGTCCTACAACCCCAAGAGGCAAGCCTCTTGGTTTGGGCTGATTCCGTTTCGCTCGCCGCTACTCAGGAAATCGCATTTGCTTTCTCTTCCTCCGGGTACTTAGATGTTTCAGTTCCCCGGGTCTGCCTCACCCTGCCCTATGTGTTCAGGCAGGAGTACCATCCCATTACGGATGGTGGGTTCCCCCATTCGGAAATCTCCGGATCAAAGCTTACTTACAGCTCCCCGAAGCATATCGCTGTTCGTCGCGTCCTTCATCGGCTCCTAGTGCCAAGGCATTCACCGTGCGCCCTTTCTAACTTATCCATTTTGACGTCAGATTCCCATCGTATCTCTTCGTCTGGTTCCTGTCTTTCTGTCAGTTACGTAGCGAACTACGCTCCTTCCATCAAGCATTCCCCATCCTTGATCTACTCGGGTCTCTTTGTCAATTGGTTAACCTAAAAGGTTTATGAATTCTTGACGTCTCGTTCAAACAGTTGTAACACCGATGAACAAAACTAATTTGAGTTGATTGATTATGATTTAGTTTTCAAAGAACCATGCCTACAGGATGTAGGTACCAGGCGTTGCCACAGGACGTGGCGTTCTTAGCGTGGTATCCATTACCTTCGCATTTTCAATTGGAAGAGGAATTCTTCCAAAACTGAACAAAAGATCCAAAGCGCTATATGACCCGAGGTCATACATCGACTAGAGTAAATACTCCATAGAAAGGAGGTGATCCAGCCGCACCTTCCGATACGGCTACCTTGTTACGACTTCACCCCAATCATTTGTCCCACCTTAGGCGGCTGGCTCCAAAAGGTTACCTCACCGACTTCGGGTGTTACAAACTCTCGTGGTGTGACGGGCGGTGTGTACAAGACCCGGGAACGTATTCACCGCGGCATGCTGATCCGCGATTACTAGCAATTCCGGCTTCATGTAGGCGAGTTGCAGCCTACAATCCGAACTGAGAATGGCTTTATGGGATTGGCTCCACCTCGCGGTTTCGCTGCCCTTTGTACCATCCATTGTAGCACGTGTGTAGCCCAGGTCATAAGGGGCATGATGATTTGACGTCGTCCCCACCTTCCTCCGGTTTGTCACCGGCAGTCACCTTAGAGTGCCCAACTAAATGCTGGCAACTAAGATCAAGGGTTGCGCTCGTTGCGGGACTTAACCCAACATCTCACGACACGAGCTGACGACAACCATGCACCACCTGTCACTTTGCCCCCGAAGGGGAAGCTCTGTCTCCAGAGTGGTCAAAGGATGTCAAGACCTGGTAAGGTTCTTCGCGTTGCTTCGAATTAAACCACATGCTCCACTGCTTGTGCGGGTCCCCGTCAATTCCTTTGAGTTTCAGCCTTGCGGCCGTACTCCCCAGGCGGAGTGCTTAATGTGTTTACTTCGGCACTACGGGCATCGAAACCCCTAACACCTAGCACTCATCGTTTACGGCGTGGACTACCAGGGTATCTAATCCTGTTTGCTCCCCACGCTTTCGCGCCTCAGCGTCAGTTACAGACCAGAGAGTCGCCTTCGCCACTGGTGTTCCTCCACATATCTACGCATTTCACCGCTACACGTGGAATTCCACTCTCCTCTTCTGCACTCAAGCTTCCCAGTTTCCAATGGCCGCTCGGGGTTGAGCCCCGAGATTTCACATCAGACTTAAGAAGCCGCCTGCGCGCGCTTTACGCCCAATAATTCCGGACAACGCTTGCCACCTACGTATTACCGCGGCTGCTGGCACGTAGTTAGCCGTGGCTTTCTGGTGAGGTACCGTCAAGGTACCGGTAGTTACCCCGGTACTTGTTCTTCCCTCACAACAGAGCTTTACGACCCGAAGGCCTTCCTCACTCACGCGGCGTTGCTCCGTCAGACTTTCGTCCATTGCGGAAGATTCCCTACTGCTGCCTCCCGTAGGAGTCTGGGCCGTGTCTCAGTCCCAGTGTGGCCGATCACCCTCTCAGGTCGGCTACGCATCGTCGCCTTGGTAAGCCGTTACCTTACCAACTAGCTAATGCGCCGCAGGCCCATCCCTTAGTGACAGCTAGACGCCGTCTTTCAAAAGAGAATCAGGTGATTCTCTTTATTATCCCGTATTAGCTCCGGTTTCCCGGAGTTATCCCAGTCTAAGGGGCAGGTTACCTACGTGTTACTCACCCGTCCGCCGCTAACGTCCGGGAGCAAGCTCCCTTCTGTCCGCTCGACTTGCATGTATTAGGCACGCCGCCAGCGTTCGTCCTGAGCCAGGATCAAACTCTCCGTTAAAAGTGTTTACTTACACACGGATGTGTTGACTTCGACGTTGCAACATGGACGTTGCGATCTTAGTCGAAGATCCTAAGCTGTTGCACAATTTAAAGCTGTGTCTAACTTCATTGACGAGATACCTTGTATCTCTTTTTACGCTTGGCTTTTGTTCAGTTTTCAAAGAACCACATTGGTTTTAGCAACTTTTCTATCATAATAAACGAAAGATAAATTGTCAACACTTTTTTATGGTGGGCCTGAGTGGACTCGAACCACCGACCTCACGCTTATCAGGCGTGCGCTCTAACCAGCTGAGCTACAGGCCCATTAAGTTCGTATTTAATGGAGCGGGTGATGAGAATCGAACTCACATCATCAGCTTGGAAGGCTGAGGTTTTACCACTAAACTACACCCGCATTAAAAAGAAAAAAATAATCTATGTAAGAGTCGGGAAGACAGGATTTGAACCTGCGACCCCTTGGTCCCAAACCAAGTGCTCTACCAAGCTGAGCTACTTCCCGAAATGGCGCGCCCGAGAGGAGTCGAACCCCTAACCTTCTGATCCGTAGTCAGACGCTCTATCCAATTGAGCTACGGGCGCATTTTTCAATTCATTCAGCAACTCGCTGACGACAAATAGTAATATAGCATAAATATTTTAGAGCAGCAATAGTTTTTCAAAAGAAAATTATTGACGGAATTTTCATCTCATTATCAAAAACTTATTAACCCCCTATTATATAGCTGTTCTTAGCTTGTTTATTCAGAAGGTAGCCATTAAAATATAAGAAACGGAACAGGAAGGATAGAATTTATGCGAGTCCACCACAAACTGTTTTTACCTATTTTTCTTTTTATCTTAGTAGGTTGTATGAATCACGAGTCTACTGCCGTCACTTTCCATCCGCAAAAAGAACTCTCTGAACATTTGGCTAAATCTAGTGCTATTTCTTCTGTTACAAATCAACATCAACTCGACCTTACGATTTATGAGCATCAAAAGCCGACAGAATGGGGGGAATTTATAAGCGGCGTAAAAACAAAAATGGAAACCAATGAAAAGGCAATGGCATTAACATTCGATGCTTGTGGTGGTGAGCATGGCTCTTTATACGATGAAGCGTTAATGAACTATCTTATTGATCATCAAATCCCAGCCACTCTTTTTGTTAATGCACGCTGGATAGAATCGAACGAACCACTTTTTCTTGAATTAGCGGAAAATCCTTTATTTCAAATCGAAAATCACGGAACTGAACATAAGCCACTCTCTGTCAGCGGAAAAAGCGCTTGGGGGATAGACGGAACTAAATCAATTGAAGACGCCTATGAGGAAGTGCTAGTAAATCATAACCTTATAACCGAACTAACAGGAGTAGAACCGACGATGTTTCGCCCAGGTACAGCCTTTTTTGACAATATTGCTGTGAAACTGCTCGATGACTTAGAAATTGAAGCTGTTAACTATTCCATCTTAGGAGATGCAGGCGCCACCTTTACACCTGAGCAGGTGACGAATGCACTTGTTGACCATGCAGAACACGGAGCCATTGCCCTTTTGCATATGAACCAGCCAAGTAGCGGAACTGCAGAGGGCGTTAAACAAGCCATCCCCCTTTTAATGGAAGCAGGTTACACATTTGTTCGTCTTAGTGAGTTCCCATTAAAATAAGTATTTAAGCCCACTTTAAAACAATGGATACATGACAACACTTTACCTCATCACTTACGCCTGGAGATTGCAATTGAAACACTACACCTGTGGGGGAATAATGAATTTGTGTAACAGCCGTTAAACCTGGAATGGACTGAATGAAGTGATCGACAGCTTGTTGGTCACTTTTTTGAGCAGCGTCCATAAGTTGATACGAAAACGGTTGATTCTCAAGTTGCTTCATTAATAGTTGACTTTGTTGTAAAAGGAATTCAACTTTACCAACTGATTGTATAAATGTTGTTGTATCAACAGCAGGAAACGATCTACTGTGCTGTTGATACGTAAACGGATAGTGGTAATAAGGATACATCAATTCTCCTCCTTACAAATCTACCCTATCTTATGCAGTTAAACCATGAAGTGAGCTTATTACTGAAAAAAGGTTATCTGAAGAAATAAAACAACTATATAAATGGCTAATTGAATGAACACACCTCTCCTTTTAATATGATTTACCGCATCGTTTATCATTTGGTCATCAATAGGAAAATGGTATGGAATTAACTTTTTCCCTAATTTAATTCCTTGAGAGAATTGCAATGTGTTCAAATAGATCAATACAGCTAGCACTGGAACAAGAATGAATAAATTTTTAAAATAAACGATAATAAAGACGGTTAAGAGAATGACTCGAACAAAGTTTCGGCCACTTTCCGTTCCTCTAATGGTTGAACGCACGAATAGATAAACTAGTGGATTGTTCTTTTTTTCAAAAAAAGCTAACGGTATGATCGTGCTAGAAGACGACTGATTTAACTTCAGATCAATAAAACCGCTTAAAAAAACCTGCCCTAGTTTTCTCGTTCTCTCTTCAGACTTCATTAATCTCTTCCAAGAATGAATAGGAAAGACCATCATTTTAGAATAGAGTATGCCAATAAGGACGATCCCTATCATAACGATAAACCCAAAAATGATCGGAGCTTTTAGTAATAAAAGAAAACAACCTGCCATACAAGCATAGTGAAAGCCAACGAATAGCACTGGTTTTATTGTACTCCTGCTTATTATCATAACGAGAAACAAAATATGGAGAATACCTATAAGCTGTAGAAAAAGAAAAAGAGGCACCAGCTCCCTTGTGTTTAAAGAAAGAGCATATAGTAAAAACAACGTAAATAACGTACCCTTTATAAATTGAATCGTTAAGTTATATAATAAACAATGACGAAAATAACCCTCCATCTCTTTTACTTTAGGAGCCAAATAAACCTCATCAAACTCATTAATAAAGCTAACGATCCCTCTATTTAGTGTAAAAAAAAGAAAGAGGCCAGTAAGAATGAGTGTTTGATAGAATGAATGAAGGTTGCCATCTTGAAGTACCATAATAAGCCCATAAACCACTACCATCAAAAATGGTATTAACGCAAACATACCGCTATGTCCCAACACTTTAAACAGCATTTTTTTGTTTTGTAGCATCAAATCATGGAATCGGCGCACAAATAAACCCTTCATCTTTTATCCTCAATCATGGAAAAGAAAATATCCTCTAACGATCGATCTTTAAAATCATCAGTAGACAAGTAAGAGCGACCTTTATAATATTGTTGATTCCCTTCATGTAAAACAATAATTCGATCACACAAGTCTTCCGCTATAGTTAACATATGAGTTGAAAGGATAATTCCTACACCCTCTCTTTTAAGTCTATTAAGATCCTCCGTAAAGTATTTTAAACCTCGAGGATCTAGGCCCATAAAAGGTTCATCAATAATAAGAAATGTTGGATTTGCGATCATTGCACTAATAATTGATACCTTTTGCTGAGTACCTTTTGACAAGGCGAAGGGATATTTGTTTAAGTGGGATCGAATTAAATAACGGTCTAGTAAAGCATTTAAATAATTGTCCGTATTGATTCGATAAATGCTTTTTATAAACTCAAAGTGTTCATAAACAGTAAGATTTGGATAGAGATACGGTTTATCAGGTATTAGAGCAAGTTTATCTCTTTGACTATACCAATCTTTATTGTTAATGGTAACTTCCCCGTCCATAGGTTTTAACGTGCCTGTCATATGACGAAGAGTTGTGCTTTTTCCAGCTCCATTCAAACCAACTAAACCAATAATTTCTCCAGTGTGAATACCAAACGTAAGATCTCTAATAATTCTTCGGGTAAGATAGCCACCGCTTACATGGTTTAAACTTAACATCATCCACCTAACTCCCTTATTGCTTGATTTCCACTAACGATTAGAATATTCTAACTTTCTCATAAGTATATCATTTATCACGTTATTGGTACTGTCTCTATTCATCCCTATTCAAAAACGAAGATTACGTTTTCCCTCTATCCTCTTTATGTACAATACAATACATTACCTACTTTGTTAGTCTAGCAACTTTTAAACACACCAAAGTCATATGCCTTGATGTGTTTAGTATACAATTCAAAATCACGACCATTTATATGTTTTCTAATAAGAAGTGCATCCTTCTTTAAGAAAGAATAGTATTCAACAGTTTTCGTCTGTCATAGCTGGTATATTTACCTCTTTAACACATGAAACAGTAGACAAACCCACTATACATTTGACAATTGACACAATATCTTGAACTGGGATTCTTGTGCCTTGATATTCTGTTATAGCCTTTTCAGCTCCATCTTCATAAGGAATTTCGGCAGCCAATTCACCTGGATTAATACAAGTAACTGCAATTTGATCTTTCCTTAAATGTTCTCTTAATGCACTTGATAACCCACGTAGTCCATATTTGGAAGTGACAAAAGAAACCTGTGAACTGCTTGTATTATCTAATCCAGCCGTTGATCCAATTAAAATAACCTTACCATTTATTGATCTTCTTATATTTGGTAACAACGCTTGAATAAAAGTTATTGTTGAGGTCAAGTTAATATTTAACATAGTAGCAATGTCTTTTGGCTTATCGTTATCAAAGTCATAATAATCTTCAAATCCATCCTTCTCCCAAACACCAACATTATAGATAAGCACATCTATTGTTTTATCTTTTAATGCGCCTTTAACCATACCTATTTTATCTTGTTGAGATAAGTCTATTTCTAACCAATATCTTCGAACGCCATCATTCAAGTCTAAGGCATTAGGCCTGCTTCTTGAAATAATCCATACGGTATCTCCATTAGTAGGCAACCCTTTCACAAATGCATCCCCTAAACCTTTACTTGCCCCAAAAATAATGAAATTTCTACTCAAATTACCTCAGCCTCTCTACAAAAACTAGTCATGATGTGAATCATTTTCTAGTAAAGATTAACACCGTACCCTATAGTAAGACACCTCTTAAAGTCCAATAATTACTACGACTTTCGTTGTAGAGAAAATAAGGTTGTATATTGTTTATTATTTTAACAGTCTTTATCTATGCTATAATGCGGTTAATTAACTAACGAGGAGATTAGATAAAGATGCTAAAACTTATTATCGCAAACTAAATTCTATGAATTTAATAGGGGTCGCATCTATAAATTTTTAAAGGAATTTATAGCTTATTCATGTTACCCTTTTGCGAAATAAGAGAAAAAACTTTGTCTAACAATGAGTGTATTTACTACTATTACTAAATCTTTTGTACGAGTAGTATGCTGTTTTACACACTAAAAGACTTTATGAGCTCATTCTCATAAAGTTTTTTTGTTATTCGAAAAGGGGGTTGTTCAAATGAACTAAATTCATAACAACTAATAAATCATTTTCAGGAGGATTAAATAATGAAGAATGTAAACTTCATAACGGATTACCGAGAGGACGAAAAACATAGAAATAGCTTTAATCAATTAGCACAAACGACTTTTCAAATTGATTTTAGTAAGTGGTTTAACAAAGGGTATTGGAATGATAAATATGTTCCTTATTCATTTATGAATAACAATGGGGAAATCATAGCAAATGCTTCGATTTTTAAAATGAACATTGTCATTGATAATAGATCTTATAACGCTATTCAAATTGGAACGGTTATGACTGCTAATCGATATCGTCAAAAGGGTCTATCTAAAGTACTAATGAATAAAATAATTGATACTTTGAAGGATGAGTGCGATTTTTTCTACCTTTTCGCGAATAAATCTGTCCTCGATTTTTACCCTAAATTCGGCTTTTCTAGAGTTGATGAAAGTGAGTATCGTTTGACTACTAACTGGTCATTAAGAGAACGTACTAAAAATAATGTAAGAAAACTAAGCGTTGATTCTGATATCCAATTACTTGAAGCAATGGCCAAAAATCGCTATCAAAATAAGAGTAAAATTAGTGTGCTAAATAATGATGAGCTATTGATGTTTTACTTTTTAGTTGTATTCCCTGAATCCATTTATTATATTGCAGAACTAGAAGCCGTTGTCATAATGGAACACGAAGAGCATACCCTGCATATTTTTGATATTATCTCATGCAAAGCACAAGACATTTACACGGTGTTAGGTAACGTATTAAAGGAGGAGACTGAACAAGTTGTCTTTCATTTTGATCCAGGGAATGTAGAAGGTTTACAAGTGAAAAAAATTCCTTCAGATGATGATGCCCTGTTTTACTTATCGAATGCTACTATATTTGATGGTCATTTCAAATTCCCTCTTACATCGCACTGTTAAATTCAAATTTTAGTCCTCAATCATGGGGACTTTTTTTGTTCGTACTCGAAACTATTTAGGAACACGCCAAACTTTTTCTCCTTCACTATACGTCGAATGACCCTGGCCTGCATATAACACTACCCTTTTCTATTAAAAAATGGTTGGAACCATTCCCCCATCCATGCGAATAGGTGAACCTCTAAAAGCAGATGCATATGGACTACATAAAAACGAAGCAAGCCTGCCTATTTCAGATGGCCTGATGAACCTCTGTATTTCAGATTGTGGCAGATGCTGAGCCATGAATTTTTTCTCTTTTTCTGAAAATACCATGCTCTCATCGTTGTACATACTATCTATTATTGATTGAACATTCTCCGATAGTGTAGGTCCAGGCATAATTGTATTGACGGTCACTTCAGTTCCTTTGGTGAGTAGAGATAAACTTTTCGCCAGTGATAACAGCATCGACTTTGTCATACAGTACTGTGGCATTTGTCCAGAAGGCATTACTGCTTCTTCACTTGCTATAAAAAGAATACGACCATCATTACTTTCTAGCATTTTAGGAAGATAGTGTTTACACAATCCATTTGCAGCTAATACATTCGTTTCAAAGTATGTTCTCCATACATCATCCGTAACATCTTCATACTGCATAATCTCATAAATTCCCATATTGTTAACTAAAATGTCTACAATGGGATATCTTCTAATTAGTTCATCTCTTTCTTGTACGTTGACAATATCCGCTGTAGCATTTTTTGGGGACGTTAAAGGAAATTCTAATTTAAATTCCTGTACTGTTCGCTCTACTTCCTCATGATTACGTCCATTTATAAGAACATTAACTCCTTCTCTAGCCAGTTCTTTCGCAATGGCTTTACCAATTCCTTTTGTTGACCCAGTAACTAAAGCCGTTTTATTTAATATGTCCAGTTTCAAGATACTTTTCCCCTTTTCATTTTACTTTCTTTGTGATTATTACTTTAAGTGTCTAGCACGCCACTTCAAAGGAGTTTCTCCTTCCCAATCCCGGAATGCCCGATAGAAGGAGCTCTGATCTTTATAACCAACAAGAAACGCCACTTCCCTAATCTCTAGTTTTGGATTAGCCAAGTACAATCTTGCTTGTTCATGACGCACATTCTTTAACACTTCTTTATAATTTGTATGTTCATCAACTAACCTTCTCTGTAAAGTTCGTTCGCTCATGCCTAGCTCAAAGGAAATGTGATGAATGTCCAGTTTATCCCCAGTTAAATTGCGTGTTAACAACCATTTAACTACTGCTGTTATTGATTGATTACTCCGCTGTTCTTCCAACGTTTGCTCTAAAACTGGAGTTAAAACCTCCAGTAGCTCAGCGTTATATGAACTAAAGGGACGATCTAGGTCTTCCATATGCAACGTCAGTCTATTCCTCTTTGCCCCGATTTGGATCGGGCACCCAAAGTACTCTTTTAGTACATTTACTTGAGCAAATGAGTGAGTAAACTCTACTCGTTTAGCTTTTATGGGATATCCAGTTCCACGTCTTCCTAGTTCTAGTAAAAACGTAATGGTTGTGCCAACAAGCAACGCCGGTTCAATTAGCCCCTTATCAAAACTCTCTAGTTCAATCGTACAATTCGAATGTTCTTCTATAATGTGTAGTGTTTCAGGAGGACACATTTCTTTATAACGTGCCATTCTCTTAAGAGCATCTCGATAATCACGAGCATGATAAGCAGCTAATACAGCTGGGGGATATTGTGCTGTTTCGAATACAGTTGGAAGTTGTACCATCCCAAATTCTATGTCATTGATGATATCTGAGTATGCTTGCCATAGTGCATAATAGTGTTCAATGGTAACAAACGATTCATTAATGACACGTAAAGGTAATCCTGCTTTTCGAACCAAATTGGGTGCTTTAACCCCAAGTTGCTTCAAAGCATTCCAGAGCCCATCAGGTATTCTAATTCGAGCATTCGTAGTCATAATTCACCTCTCTATCAGCACATTAACAGTCTTGGATAAGTTGTTAACGGGACAGCTATTTCATATTATCTAACTTTTAATCGTTTGTAATTCGTAAGGAACGACATCTGATTCGCCAAAAACGACAAATTTACTTCGTAAAAATTATAGCTACTATTTTACTCTTAAAGCTACTCCTATATAGAACAAAAAGCACTAAATCTCTGAAAGACCTAGTACTTCAACATTTTTTCTATATGTTGTTAAGAGATTCGAACCTAATTGACCTCACTTGAGCCTCCATACCATGGGATACGAATTCATTCTTTTAACCACTTTTTTCGTACCTTTGAGCGAAGCCATATAGAATTGTTATTATAACCATACACTATTAGGTGGTGTTCCACCTTCCAATGCTGTTGTAAGATTTAATGCAGCAAGCTCCCACATTTTCATTCTAGTTTGTACACTTGCACTTCCAATATGAGGAAGTGCAACAACAGTTGGAAGTGATAGAAGCGGGTGATCGAGCGGTATTGGTTCCTGTTCATACACATCTAAACCTGCCCCAAAAATCATGTCTGATTTGAGCGCAGCAACTAGATCGTTTTCGTTAACAATATTTCCTCTTGAAGTATTGATGAGAATGGAGGTTTTTTTCATCATTTTTAATTCGTTTAACGTAATCATATTCTTTGTCTCTGGGGTTAAAGGTGTCAGTATACTAACAACATCTGAAGTTTGTAGTAACTCATCTAAATTGGTATAAATCATTCCATGCTCTTCTTCCAAGTGTTTCTTTCTCGTTCGATTATAATAAAGTATTTTCATTCCAAACCCTTTTGCTCTTTTAGCTACAGCTAATCCAATTTCTCCCATGCCTATTATACCTAATGTGGAGGAATGCACATCTCTACCAGCTAGCATAAAAGGAGACCATGTTTTCCACTTTCCAGTTCTTAGCTCATTTGAAGCCTCAATGATCCTTCTTGCTGTAGTGAGCATTAATGCAAAGGTAAGGTCAGCTGTCGTTTCAGTTAAAATGCCTGATGTATTCGTCACTTGAATACCTCTTAATTGAGCATTTTTCACATCAATGTTATCGTGGCCAACAGCTAAATTACTAACGACTTTTAGATGATGACTTTTTTTAAATAAATCGTTATCAATCGTATCGGTTAAGAGACAAAGCAACCCCTCAATGTTATCGATCTTTTGTAAAAGTACGTCCCTTGGAATAGGCTGGTCTTCAAAATCCCACGTTTCAACATCAAACTTTGCAGAAAGCTGTTCCAATAAATAGGTTGGAGGTCTTCTTGTAATCAATATTTTTTGTCGCATTGTCTATCTCCTCTCATTAGTATGAGCTACAAAGAGTAAGAACCGCCAATCATTACTTTGTGCGGCTCTTAGCTTTACCTATTACTCTGAGACATGTATTTTACTCAAAACATCTTTCCAGTTGGTAGGAGCACTTTCCCATATGTCCGCATTTAGGTTTGCTAGCTTTTCGAATCTATCACGTGCTGCCGTACTCATAGTTGCTTCGAGTCCAGCTTCGTTCAAAAGATGCTTCTCCATAACCAATGAAACCAATTCTCATAAGATTTCTCCTTTTAACATCTTTTTCTTTAAACAAAGCTTCCTCTTTTACCTATTTTTGTTTAAGCCATTTTGGCCTAATATTGCCTGCAGCAATATCTTCAAGTCGCTTCACTTCATATTCTGCTTTCTTTTCAGCACGTGTCAGAGCCTCTTCAACTTGATCTACTGGAATGACAATGACGCCATCGGCATCACCCATAATAAAATCTCCAGGGTTAACATGTAGCCCTCCACATTTTATAGGTGTATTAATTGAACCTGGTCCATCTTTCTTTGGTCCAGATGGAATGGACCCTTTACTAAATACCGGGAAATCAGAAGTTGCAAGTGTTCCTGCATCCCGAATTAACCCATCTATTACATAACCGTTCAACTGTAGTGCCTGTGCAGCTGCAACCATTAATTCTCCAGTTACTGCTCTATCCGTAGAACCGTTCGAAGTTATAACCATTACGTGTCCTGGTTCTGACGCGTACATAGCTTCATGTAAAGCTAAATTATCCCCCACTGGCAGATCAATCGTTACTGCTGCCCCTACTAGAACACTATTAGGATTAGAAGGTTTTATATCCGCTGTCATTACTGATAAATTCTCCAATCCATCACTTATTAAAGTGGTACTTAATTTTTTAGCTCTCGTAACCCAAGATTCTTTTAATACAGTTGGTGATTCTTCAATTCTAATGGTCGTCATTTTTACAATCTCCTTTAGCATGTTAATTTAGCTCCAACAGGGAAGAAATATATATAACTAAAAAAATAAAAAAGGAAAAAATATTCCTTCATCGCTATAAAAAAAGTCAATCTGCGGTGACGCAATTGCTGTGCTGTTCCTATTGCTTGCTTTGATTATACAAATACATAGCCGACATATCGTTATGTGCATAAGGACTTTGATTTGCATCTAAATAGAGCGAAACGATTAAGTCTTTTAATGGCAACTTAC
This sequence comes from Shouchella oshimensis, assembly GCF_002019765.1. Taxonomy (GTDB): domain Bacteria; phylum Bacillota; class Bacilli; order Bacillales; family Bacillaceae_D; genus Shouchella; species Shouchella oshimensis. The sequence continues at coordinate 933,063 of NZ_KV917380.1, read as the reverse complement.
AATCATTATCCTCCATCATCTTATTTACAAGTGAGATGTCTTTAGTTAACAACTCTAGAGAAAACCCCGGAGAGTAACGGTTCTTAGAAATAAACTCTTGAAAATGCCTATCGTAAATTTTGCTTTGGGCAAAACTATTTGAAAGAATGGAGAATAACTGATCGTGATCAATCCCCATTTTTTCACTAATTACTAACGCCTCACTAACAACTTGAGTGTGCACACCTACTAGATATTGATTAATCAATTTAATAGTAGTACCAGAGCCAACTTTTCCTGTGTGAAATAATTGAGAACCTAGGACAGTTAAAATAGGCGTAACTTCATCATAGACTTTTTTATCCCCACCAACCATAATACTCAATGTTCCATTTTCAGCTCCAACTGTTCCACCACTTACAGGAGCATCTAGATAACTCACTTGATTTTTCTGAGCTTCTCGATCAAGTATTGTCGTTAAATCAGGTGAAACTGTACTAAAATCTATAAAGATTTGCTTCGCGCGTGAATTTTTGAACAACCCTTTATCGCCTAGATAAACGCTATTTACATCCTCAGGTTTTGGGAGACACGTCATGATTACATCAGATTCTTCGAGTAAACGTTGAATGGAGTACCCAGCCTTACCACCATTCTTACTAAACGTTTCTTCTTTTTCTTTACTTCGATTTAACCCTTTTACGTCAAATTTAGCTTTTACTAAGTTTAAAGCCATGGGCATCCCCATGTTTCCAAGGCCAATAAACCCTACATTCATTTTTCTCACATCCTTGTAGGTTAGTCTTTTTGTAATCCAACCATTTCCCATTCATGAATTTCATACCCTCTTGCTTTCTCAATAACGTAGGGATCTTCATGGACCAATTTAGTAACTTCCTCAATAGTCTCTACATAATAAATGACTAATCCACCTGCTCCATCTGAGAATTTCCCATTTAAGAAGATTTTTCCTTCTTTTCTTTTCGTTTCTAAATAATCAAGATGATTCTCACGGTATTTCTGACTTTTCTCTTTGTCTAACATAGGCAAAAAAACGGCAAAATATTTCATTTAATCCTCTCCCTCTACTGTCAGAGTTTTCATGAATTCAGATATAGTATATAAGTAATCCCCTTTAAAGTAAACGCTATCAGAAAAAATATTTCTTTTTTAAAAATAATGTTATATTTTTTCCTTGTTTTTGATACTCTATTTTTAAGTAATTAATAAATAGGAGTGAACATACAGTGAACCCATTAAAACGTTTAAAATCTAAAGGTAGTTCATTAACTAAATCACAGAAACTAGTTGTAGATTATATTTTAAACCATTACCAAGAAGTGGGTTTTATGACAATAGAGCAATTGTCAAAGAATGTTGGTATTAGTCCTACAACGATTATGAGACTCATGGTGAACGTAGGTTTTTCCGGTTACTCTGAATTTCAAAGACATTTACATGCTACTCTTAAAGAAGAAACATCTCTCCAAAGCAAATTAATGTATAATCTTTCTATTATTTCTAAAAATGAAAGCTGGACACATCATTATGATTTACACATGAAACAAATTGAAAAAGCAATTGAGGATAATAGTGAAGATCATTTGATACAAGTTGTACAAATGATTAGCGAAGCCGACAATATTTACTGTACGAGCGTTCGTGCCGGTTTACCAGTTGCGCACTACTTGTCACAGAACATAAATAGAGTATTAGGAAATACAAGATTATCCCTTGCTGACTCTAGTGATTGGGCAGATGATGTCATCTCATATAGTGAAAAAGACGTATTAATTGTAGTTAGTTTTTCAAGATATGGAAGAAGAATTATTGATTATGTGGAACAAGCAAAAAAAAGAAAAGTAAAAGTAATCGTCTTAACAGATAAATTTTCATCACCAGTCATTCCTTATGGAGATGTCACATTAGTTTGCCCAACAAACAGTATTGCTTCACACAACTCGATTGTCTCAGCTATTTTTGTTTCAGACTATATTATCAGCCAATTGTCCATACTGAATCAGGAAGTATTAGCAGGAAGATTAACAGAAATAGATAGTATGTTGAAAGAAATAGATTACCATGTGAACAAGAAGGACTAAAAGGGATTTGAGCTTTTATGCGTTAGGACCTGTCAAAATCTACTACCCTAAAATGTATGATTGCCTTTATTCAATTAAGTAGCAAGCAACAGCTACTATTTCCGAACATTTCAGCCATTTCTTACTATGTGGAAAAAGTGCTTCGACTTCCGTTAATAACCTACATAGTATAAAAAAGTACCAGCGCTTTAATAGCCTTGGTACTAATAATTATGCGGCTATGAAGACTCGTTGGTTGATCATTGGAACATTTTGTAAATAACCGTATTCATGTTCATTTTTTTAGGTGGTACGACTTTATCTCCTTAACTAAACCTTTATTCGAAGCACTAGTAAATACAAATACATCACAAAAATAAAGGGAGCTTCCATCAGTATAGTGAACAACACCATCAATTGATGCAAACTTACCGTGTGTAATGACTGACTCGATTTTGATGTCATTTGGTTTCTGATAGTTATTATCTGCGGCAATGACAATTTTTTTCACACCCGCTATTTCCTCGTTTGTTGCAAATCGTCTCCAAATAGAAGAAGGGCTTAAAGTTTCTGATATAAAATTTGCATCGTTTGCTATAAATGCTAAAGTTAGGTCAATAAGAATCTTTTTACGCGGTGCATTATCACAGCCAGTAGGCACTTCGATGTTTACATTATTTAACAGATTCATTTAACATGACCTCTTTCTTTTGAGAAGTTTTTCATCCTCAATAAAACATATCATTGGGTAAGCCCTACTTCAAATACCTTACTAAAGTTTCTGTAGTAACGTTAAAACAAAAAAAGCGCATAGATAAATAAATCTACTGCGCTCCTATATTGATTTCTCATCTTTTTCTGCTACTACAGATTTACTATTCTCTGTAACATCCAGATAGATGATGTTTTGTGGAAAAAGAGTTTGGAAAGAATCCCGTCGATCACCTATATAAGTATAAAAAAGCACCAAAGCTCTGAAAGCCTTGGTACTACTGATGCGGTTGAGAAGACTCGAACTTCCACGGGATTTAACTCCCACTAGGCCCTCAATGACGTGGAAATGTGTTATCTCCTGCAAATACGCACACCACTTGCACTCATTTGCGCCCATTTCATATAAAACCGTCCATTTTCAAATATCGTGGTGAAGAATTGGTGAATCATAAATACCCCTACTATTCAGGACTTCGAGACCTCTTATAATTATTTCACAGCATATAAATACGAACATTAACTATAAATACTGAATAAATATTCGTAATTTATACCTCTGCTCTAAACCTTGATTTTCTTACTCTAAATCCAAATACATAACCTTAATTTCATTTTTCCTTACTCTAATCCACTTTTCTCTCATCCAGAGTAAATGGTATTAATATTATAGAGTTCAGGATGCATTAAAAATTAAATGAGAATAACACTTGCTTTTTAAAGGCGATTATATATATAATTATACTGACTGATCAGTCGGTATAATTATATAAGGAGAAGATAAAATGAATAATAGACGTTATGGGGTTGAACCCAAAATAGGGTTAAGCTTAAAATCTTTGTTTGGTTTATTTCTAATCTTAATTTTTTGGCTAGGAATGAGCGTTGTATTTGTTACGTTAATGAATAATTTGTTTCCTTCTACAAAGGAAGGTTTATTAAGTTTAATCGTCCTATACTTAAGTTTTGTCTTTCTCATTATCCCAGTATTTTTTGTAGTTCATTTTATGTTTAAAATACCAATTAAAATTTTTCTATTACAAGATAGAAACAGACCGAATTGGAAGAAAATATCAATCTATTTTCTTGGCACTATCATTATTGGTATAGCAGTAATATTAATAGATCTTTTGCTTTTTCCAGAAGCTTATAGTATTTCTTCAGATTTTATCCCATGGATATTAGGAACAATTCTTATTGCACCTTTAATTTATATAGCTGCATTCGCAGAAGAATTACTTTTCAGAGGATATCTATACCGAATGTTTAGACCCGTTAAATGGGGCAAAATCCTCGTTATAATTATTCCTGCAATACTATTTACTGCCTTACACGGATTAAATCCAGAGATGACTGCTTATGGAATATTAGGTCCCCTTTTTTATCTCGTGATAGCGGTCTTACTTAGCTTAGTTGCTTATTACTCAAATGGGCTTGGGGCTCCAGTTGCTCTCCATTTTGCATATAATATTCTGCTTGTAAACGTACTTTCTTTTGGGTCAGCATCTACCCTTGAGGGAAAGGGCTTAGATACTATTCTCCATAGAGAGACGTTAAATATTAACCTTGTTTTTTCAGCAGGTTTTGTTACTCTTTTAATATATATATTCTATCAGCGCTACCAAAAAAAATAATCTTGCTGTGAGGTCTTATGAAGAGAAGAAGATTATCTGCCCAAGAAGCTAAAGAAATGATTTTGTTACATGCACATAAATTATTCGTTCAAAAAGGGTATGACAAAGCTACCATGGACGATTTATGTGTGATGGCTAATATGAGCAAGGGTAATATTTACCATCATTTTAAAAATAAAAAAATGATATACCTTCAATTATTGAAAAACTATGTTGATAATTATCTTATTAAGGTTACTCCAAAAAGTGATGTCACATCGCCACCAGAAAATCTTATAATGATTGCAGAACAGTTGGGCAAAGATTGTAAAAATCCAATTTTTAATTCCATAGGAGAATTTGCTAAGACTTTAGAAAATGATTTAGAAACTTTAGAGGAAGTCAATCAACTGATTAATAAGACCCATAATAGTGTCAGAGACACGGTGGAAAAGGGTATTAAAGAAGGCTATTTTATTAAGCAAGATAACCTTGATTTAAGTCTTACTGTTATTTCAATGCTAGCAGGTGTATCTCAATATTGTCTATCTATGCCACAATTAAGTGAAAAGGATTATATCCAATCTCACATAAATGCAATTAAATTGCTTATGTCCGGTATTCTAGTGGATAAAGATTATTAAGCGCACTTAGTAGCAAAAACCTGGTTATACATCTATTAAATCCAATATTGATTTCAAAAAAGTGTTAGAAGATATTTTAACCTTGCTAAGCGATACAAAAATAGATATTTAAGCCCTTTCTTCTGTGGTGAAGATCGTGTTCAATTCTAAAATTAAAAAAGCACCAAAACTCTGAAAGCCTTGGTGCTACTGATGCGGTTGAGGCCTCATATACTTAAATAAAAGCCTTTATTCTTACACCTATTTCAGTTTAAATCGTATGGTTATGGAAAGAATTTGGAAAGAAAGAAAACGAAAAAATACGAACACTATTTTTTTCGTAAAAAATATTCGTATTACGAGAGTGTTAATTGAAATTTTTTATTAAAAAAGAAGCAAAACATATAGTTCTGCTTCTCCCATAAATGGAATATTTGGATTCAGGCATTACCCTTGCCTTCCTATGGTTACTTATAATATATGTTTAACTCTTATATTTATTCGTATTTTATTTATAAGTGATTAGTGCGATCATAAATGTCTTCCCAATTGTTGGGCAATATACTAAATGTGTATACATCAAACTTACTTCTTTTAATTATTTTTTTTAAGTCATTTTTTAGCGAATCGCTGTCTTCTGTGTTTAGTAATTTTTTTAATGCATACATACGTGATAGTAAATCTGTATTACTAGGTAAAATTCCAGGAGTATCTTCTTTATCCAACAGTACAACAGAAGAAGTTTTCCCTACTAATTTATTATGATGAGAGCAAACGTTCCTTAAATTTCTAATTGCGTCAAGCCAAGTATCTACTTGCTTAGTTACTTCTTTTCCATATCTTTTTTTTGAATATCCATAAATTAAAACATCTTTCCGTAAATCTCCTCGAAGGTATGCGTACATATTTGTAATTGTACCAAAATCAAAATAAGCAAAAGCAGCCCAACAAGGCAATTTTTTAGAAGACCTTGCTCCACCTCTTCTATATTCTTTAAACTCTGGATATTTGTTTGTCTGTGTCCTAATTTTATTTTCTTCAGCTAATAAGATCTTCTTAAATTTATTGAAATGTTTTTTATTTGAAAGCCTCTTTTGTTTATCTTTTTCACCACGTGTTTCTGTGTAATAAATTCTTTCTAAATACCAACTTTGGTTACCCGTACTCAAAGATATCGAGTTAGCTATGTGGCTTTTAAACTGTAATTCAGCTTTTTTACAATATGTATAGAATAATTTCCTTAATTCAATATCTAAATTATAAAGATCATAGAGCAATTGTTGATCTGGTTTTGTTTTAATTACACTAGTGAATGATAAAAGATATTTGCCATATCTACTCACCCGAAAATAGCCTGCATAATTTAACAACCTTCTTATTTTAGTTCTTTTTCTAAAAACAATATATTTCTTCATGGAATCGATTTGTTCTTCTATATCAAAAGGTTTATCAGAATTGGACATATTTACCTCCTTAAGACAAAAAAAAAGAATGGTATACCATTCTTAATCCCGCAAATGGAATATTTGGATTCAGGCATAACCCTCGCCTTCCAACGGTTAACTTCATTATACTATAGCCTAAAAGAAAATCAATATTTTTTTGATATATTATCCATTTAGACACAATTACCATATATTAACTAGTCCAAATTAAGCAATTCGGTCTTTTCTTGGCTAGTAAGTTTATTGAACTTTTTAAATCCCTCTGTAAGGTCATTAAGTTCGTCTCTTGATTTTATGTCATTAAAATCAAATTTTTTATTTGGAATGATATATTTATCAACTACGTACCTTAATTGTCTATCATTAAGTTTTCCATTGAATTTATAACCTATAACATTGGTCTTAACAAGATCAATAACCTCTTCGGATATGTTTTCTACAGGAAGCAAAGAAACTTTGTTTAATCGAGGATTAAAGATACCTAATCTCTTTATTCTTTCAAATTCAGAATGTATAGAATGGATTCCCAGTAAATAATACATAAGCAATTGTAGTGTGTGCTTATTAGTGGGTTTTGATTTAGAAACTTTGAAATCCCATAATGTATCTTCCGTTAAAAAATCACCATCACCTGAATTAACAAGATTTGTGTATCCTCCTTTAAAAGTAAAACCATCTTTTATAATTGGACCGTAAGAATTAATAAAAATCAATGATCGATCAATCATTATTCTAATGTTTGAAATAGTTTCTCCATTAGGATTAATTAATTCTACTGGTTTATAACCCATTATCCCTGAACGATACACTACATCAAACCCTGCCAATTTGCATGCATTTTTTACCGAGATATCATCGGTACCACTTATTTCAGATAATAAATTAGTTGCTAATTCATCCTTTTTGATAGCTGAAGCACCCACCAAAGAAATCCTGAAAACCTCTTCTAATGGTGCTCCATTCATAAGTCTTGTTAGATAATCTACAGCTAGACCAACTAGAGTACTATGTATGTTTTCACTTTCATTTAAAACATTTTCATCTTGTAAATCTGTGATAACAAATTCTTTTGGCTTTATATATCCTTCTCTTGGTTGTTTAATCTCAGAAATCCTTCGAGTAACTGACACCATAAAATCCCCTCTTTATCCGCTTTATTAAAAGGCTAATCTGAAAATAAATAGCTACAAATTTGAATTTTTTAGAGCATATATATTTAGAGTAAAACTAAGCCTTAATACAAAAAAATTAGTTTCATCTTTTCCCTAATAAACAACAAGAAACAGCAGATAAATTTAATAATATGTTTTAAGCCAAGCGGAATCCCTTGCTCTGTTTGGTTTTTTTCTATTATAAACACAAAACACGAACTATGAACATTCAGTGAACATTTACAAGTATCAGCCAAAATCATTATTTTACTCCAGCTTCACTCCCGTTTTTCTACTCTGTGGTGAAGATGTGGTGAAGATCGTGTTCAATTCTATCGAAATTAAAAAGTACCAAAGCTCCGAAAGCCTTGGTACTACTGATGCGGTTGAGAAGACTCGAACTTCCACGGGATTTAACTCCCACTAGGCCCTCAACCTAGCGCGTCTGCCATTCCGCCACAACCGCTCGTTGAATAAAAAAAGCACTTTTTAAAAGTGCGGGTGAAGGGACTTGAACCCCCACGTCATAAAGACACTAGATCCTAAGTCTAGCGCGTCTGCCAATTCCGCCACACCCGCGAAAACAGAAAGAAAACATAATGGCGGTCCGGACGGGACTCGAACCCGCGACCTCCTGCGTGACAGGCAGGCATTCTAACCAACTGAACTACCGGACCATTATGAAGATGGTGGAGGATGACGGGATCGAACCGCCGACCCCCTGCTTGTAAGGCAGGTGCTCTCCCAGCTGAGCTAATCCTCCAAATGTGACTTCAGATAACCTTTGTACTTTTTCGTCCAATTCATGTCTTTCAGTCAGTCATGTACAAATGTACACTCTTTCCTTCAAGCATCTGTTGTCCTCAAATTACTCGATTCTCTTTGTCAATATAACTTCAGATAACCTTCGTACTTTTTCAATAAACTAAATGGTGACCCGTACGGGATTCGAACCCGTGTTACCGCCGTGAAAGGGCGGTGTCTTAACCGCTTGACCAACGGGCCTAGAGTAAAAATGGCGGAGAAGGAGGGATTTGAACCCTCGCGCCGCTTACACGACCTACACCCTTAGCAGGGGCGCCCCTTCAGCCACTTGGGTACTTCTCCGTGGCTCCACAGGCAGGATTCGAACCTGCGACCGATCGGTTAACAGCCGATAGCTCTACCACTGAGCTACTGTGGAATATGTATAAAACGTTCTTGTCTCCTTAGCGACTTCTATAATATATCATAAGCTACCAATTCAGTGCAAGAGTTTTTTAAGACAAAAATTGAAGTTTCCCTCTACATACACCACATACATATTTGGATTGATTTACTTTCCGTTTACGGTAGTATTTTTGCTCGCACGATGAGCATTGATACACGTAATATATTTGTGCCTGACTCTCTTTAACAGAGCGACAGTAACGGGGAGCACCAACTTTTTTTAGTAACTGTTTAAAATCTTGGTCCTTATGGCGGTAGCCCTTGCCTAGAAGGTGAAGGTGATAATGACATAGCTCATGCTTAATAATGCCAATCAGTTCCTCTTTTCCGTACTTGGCATAGTGCTTTTCATTTAGCTCAATATTATGGCTTGAGAGCAAATAGCGCCCTCCAGTTGTCCGTAAACGAGGGTTAAAGATGGCTGTATGCTGAAAGGGTCTGTCAAAATAAGAGTCAGAAAGCGCTTCGGTTAAAGCTTGTAATTCTTTATTCGTCATAATCCCTCCAAAAATTATTCATCAACACTGACAACCCCGCTGGCATATACTATTTGAAAAACGAAGGGAGCGACAATCCTTTGCCTACTTGGCTTCAGAATCAATTAAAAAAGGCTTATAGTGAAAAGAATCGCCACCAAGTAAAAGTACTTAATCAGTGCTGGTTTTATTATAGATCTACTGTCCAAAGTCGCTTTAACAATAAAAAAACCATTTAAATTTTAACACAAAAAAGGAGAGGCGTCATGCTCTCCTTTTCATCATTGTGGTTGCTTCATCGTTAAGGCAATTCGTTCTTTTTCGAAGTCGATTGTTTCTACCCATACGGTTACAATTTCACCGATTGAAACAACATCAAGTGGGTGCTTTACAAAGCGATTGGCTAACTTAGAAATATGAACGAGTCCATCTTGTTTAACACCGATATCAACAAAAGCACCAAAATCAACAATGTTCCGTACCGTTCCTTGAAGCTCCATTCCTTTTTGTAGATCTTCCATCTTTAGGACGTCTTGCTTTAATTGGGGCGCTGTGACCTCATCTCTTGGATCACGGTTTGGCCGCACAAATGCGTCAAGTAAATCTTGTAACGTATGATGACCAATCTCTAGCTCTTCTTCAAATGAAGATGCTGTTTGTCCCGTTATTTTCACTTTCAACTGCTCGCTTCCAATATCCTGTGGTGTCATTGCTAACTTCTCTAGAATAGCTGTTGCTTCCGCATAGCTTTCCGGGTGAATGGCTGTTGCATCAAGCGGATTCTTCCCACCCGCAATACGTAAAAAGCCAACTGCTTGTTCCAACGATTTTTTACCAAGGCGAGGCACTTTTTTTAATTCATTCCTACTCGTGAATGCACCATTTTCATCACGGTATGCAGCAATATTCGTTGCTTGCGTTTTGTTAAGACCTGCTACATAAGACAGTAATGACGCAGAAGCCGTATTCACGTTGACTCCAACTCGGTTGACGACTGTTTCGACGGTAAAGCTTAACGATTCATTTAACTTCTTTTGTGTTACATCATGCTGATATTGACCAACACCAACAGATTTTGGATCGATTTTCACAAGTTCCGCTAGTGGGTCTTGTAACCGTCTGGCAATAGAGATAGCACTTCGTTGCTCGACTTGTAAGTCTGGAAACTCTTTTCGCGCAAGTTCGGATGCTGAATAAACACTGGCACCTGCTTCATTCACTATCACGTAATATACGGTTTGATCCATTTCTTTTAGAACGGTTGCGATGAACTGTTCAGTTTCTCTTGAGGCTGTACCATTTCCAATTGCAACCATTTTCACATCGTGCTTCTTCACGAGTTTTCGAATAACGTCCGCAGCTTCTTTTTCTTTATGATGGGGCGCTGTTGGATAGATGACACCAATATCAAGAGGCTTACCTGTTTGGTCAATAACTGCCCACTTGCAGCCTGTTCGAAACGCGGGGTCCACCCCTAATATAATTTGCTCTTTCATTGGTGGTTGCAACAATAACTGCTTTAAATTCTCTGCAAATATTGATATAGCTTGTTCTTCAGCAACTTCCGTAAGTCTATTACGCACATCACGTTCAATGGAAGGTTCAATAAGTCTCGTATAAGCATCGCTTAAAGCCTTTTCCATTATTGGCACAACAGGAGAACGCTTCTCCCCAATATATAGGCGTGTCAGTTTGAGAATAAACGCTTCTTTCGGGAACGTGACAGCGACTTTAAGAATTTGTTCTTTCTCCCCTCGGTTTAGCGCCAACGTTCGATGCGGTACAATCGTTTTAACGGATTCCTGATACGCATAATAATGGCTAAAAACACCTTTCTCATCTTCTGCGCCTTTTTTCAGTTCAGAAGTCATTAAGCCCTCTTTCATCGCTGCATTACGAAGGCTTTCACGTACTTTCGGATCTTCCGCAATGACCTCGGCTATAATATCATTCACACCAGCGAAAACATCTTCTACTTCATGTAACCCATGTTCGTCGCTAAAATAATGCGCTGCTTCCTCCTCCATATTAAAATCAGAAGGAAATGTTCGTATTTTTTGTGCTAACGGCTCCAAACCTTTTTCTTTTGCAACCGTTGCTCTTGTACGGCGCTTTTGCCTAAACGGTCGATACAAATCTTCTACTTTCTGCAATTGAGTCGCTGCAGTAATTTTTGCTGTTAATTCTGGTGTTAGTTTATCTTGTTCATCTATTAACCGAATGACTTCTTCTTTTCGCTCAGACAAATTCTTTTCGTACTCATATGTATCGGCGATTGTTTTAATTTGCACTTCATCTAGTGCACCTGTCTGTTCTTTACGGTACCGGGCTATAAAAGGGACTGTATTGCCTTCTTGCAACAATGATACGACATTCTTTACTTGTTTATACGTTAAGTTTGTTTTTTGAACCGTTTGCTGAATCCATTGTTCCATTGTGTGTTCCTCCTTTTTTCCACTTCTTCTCATCATAACATAAAAAAATAAGCAGCCACTTCTCAGCACTGCTTACTTGAAATTGCCTATCATTAAGGTTGCATCATCTTTTTGACTATAAAACTTGCCATTTAAAAGTTTCTCACTAACAGCTTTTGCTGTTGCTGAATACTCACGTACTTTCGGCAATTGCTCCACGCCATCGGAATACATAATGAACGATGAGCCAGGTTTATAGCGGAATTGTTCGCTACTGAGCTTTTGAACACGACCACATAGATAGCCTCTCTTAGGCATTGGTTGTTCCACTGTGCCGTCAGGATGATATAAAATAAACCCGATGTTACCAAAATTAGAGTACGTCACTGTAGAAGCTTTATAGTCAATGCGGAGCAACGTAATAACGGCACCTCTTTCATTTGCGAGGTACTGATTACATCGCTCTAGTATTTGTTCAGCATCCTCGTCGTGATGGTCTTGAATAGCACGAATGGCTTTTTCAGCGGAAAGATGCGCTCCTTTTCCACTGCCAAGACCGTCAATGACTGCACAAATCGTGTACGCACTACTCTGAAATACGATATGGCCATCTCCACACACCGCATTTCCAGGTTTTGTTTTTTGAACCGTTGCTACATCAATGTGCTGATCCTTATAGAGTGTAACCATTAAAAGATCTCCGTAGGCTCTATTCGAATAGAATCACGAAGTTTTTGTAACGCCCTTCGTTGCAACCTTGATACGTGCATCTGAGAAATGCCTAGCTTCTCACCTGTTTCTTTTTGGCTTAAGTTCTCATAATACGTACACTGTAAGATCTCTTTCTCTCTCTCATTTAAAACCTGAAATGCTTTTTCTAATAACATTCTTTGATCGGCTTGTTCATAGCCAGTATCATCGTTCCCTACCAAGTCAAGGAGTGTTACTTCTCCTCCTTCTTGGTCTGCTTCCAACGAGCGATTGACTGAAAGCGCTTGGTAACTCTTGCTCATTTCCATTGTCTCTAGTACTTCTTCTTCCTCAACTTCCAAGTACTGAGCAATTTCATGAACGTACGGAGAACGTTGCAATTCGATGGTAAGAGCATCGGCAGCTTTTTTGATTTTAGGACCCAGTTCTTTTATTCGTCTTGGAACGTGTACGCTCCACGTCTTATCACGAATAAAGCGTTTGATTTCACCAACTATAGTCGGAACCGCAAAAGATTCAAAGCTTCGTCCAAATTCCTCATTATAACGGTTTAATGCGGCAAGTAAGCCAACCATTCCCACTTGAAAGAGGTCTTCGTCATACTCTCTTCCTTTCGAGAATTTTCGTGATAGAGAGCGAACCAGCGCTTCAAAATGCTTTACGAGACGTACTTGAACTTCTTCGGAACCTGTGCGCTGATATTCTTCAATCCATTGATAAATGTCATCCTTATTCTGATTGTAAGGAAGAGATTCCGTCGACACTTTCCTTCACCCCACTCTCGTAAAGGTACTTTGTCATAACAAGCATTACACCGTTATCTTCATTAATTTCTACTTTATCCATTAACGTACTAATGAGGAATAAACCAAGCCCTCCTTCCTTTAAATCTCCTACAGGTTTTTTCGCATCAACTGGTCCGAGACGACTTTCCACTTCCGCAATGTCGAAGCTTTTGCCTTGATCTGCAACGACAATTTGAATGCGATCTTCGTAAATATAACATGCTAAAGAAATAAAACCGTCTTCTGAATACGCATGTTCAACAACATTTGTACATGCTTCTGCAACAGCAATCTTCAAATCTTCAATATCATCATAAGAAAAGCCTAATCGGTTCGCAATACCTGAGACAGTTAAACGCGCAATGCTCACATATTCTGGTTTAGCAGGGAGCTCAAGATGGATTCGATCGTTTTGTTCCATCACCCTTGTCCCTCCTTCGATTTGATTGAAATAACTTCGTCTAAACCAGTAATTGAAAATAGACGTTTAATGCGAGAAGTCATTCCTAATAACGTTAATTCACTGTTCGTTGCATCCGTTGCTTTTAATACGCCAACAAACACACCTAAGCCTGTGCTATCAATATACTCCACTTCATCAAAGTGAATATTAATTTGTTGATTTTCTTTTTCTGCTAATGGGAGCAGCGATTCTTTTAATTGAGGTGCTGTGTAGGCATCAATTTCTCCCGCCAAATGTATATGATAAGTGGAATCCACTTGTTCCGATTTTATTGAAAGGTTCATACTTGTTACTCCTCCTCAAAGACCATTTCAGTTCCATTGTACTCTCTTACCACGTAACAAACTTTGTTAAACCTTTCTCCGCAAAATAATTAGGGTGAAATCATCACGTAAGGTGAAATCTTGTAACTTCATTAACTCTTCATACACATGATCGACCATTTCCTGGGCACTTAAATGCATGTATTTGCGAATGAGATTTGTTATTTCTTCTCTTTCAATAAATTCATCACCAATTCTACATTCAGTTACACCGTCAGATAAAAGAACAACGAAATCTCCTATCTCTAAATGTCGAATGTATTCACGGTATGTGGTTTTTCTAGAGACGCCTAGAACTAATCCTTTTGCACGAAGTTCTTCAAAAGAATCTTCTTTTTCATTGTAAAAAAAGCCCGGTTCATGACCAGCTCCAGAATAATGAAAATCAGACGTTGTTCTGTTATAGTATCCATACATCATCGTAATAAACATACTATCGTCAACATTTTGTTCGACTACCCGGTTTAAGTTCCCCAACAAAACAGACGGTTCCAGCTGTTGTTCAGACGGTAAACTATCCATAGCATATTTAATCATCGACATACATAAGGCGGCTGGGACACCTTTGCCGATAATATCAGCTATTGCCATGCCTAACCCTCTATTGTCATCGTGGACATAGTGATAGTAATCACCACTCATTTTTTTAGCTGGAACAGAAACAACCCCAATATCAAGAAAATGCGCTTTTGGCTTTTCTTGTGGCATGAGGGTTTGCTGCATACTCGCCGCAACATCAATCTCTAACTCTAATTCTTGCTGACGGTTTCTCAATATTTGATGTTCTTGATAAGCTAAGCCATAACCCATCATGACTTCTAAGAGTAAATCAAATGAATCCTTTACTTTCTTATCAATAGTAGGCAACAATTCTGTTAATAATTTAAAGTGAATGCTCACAAATTCTTCTGGAGAAATTTGTTGCTCCAGAAGAAATTTGCTTATTTTTTGCGCTTCATAAAGACTTTCTTCTGATTGTTCTTCAAGAAATTCTTTAAGAATTCGCTTATAGGAGAGTTGCAGTTTATGATCGGTTAGTCGCATTCACTCCCCTCCTTATCTTGTCCATTTTGTCGCGGTGATTGTCGTGCCCACTCCTACCTCAGAATCAATGGTGAATTCATCCATTAATCGTTTCACGCCAGGCAAACCCGCACCTAAGCCGCTAGAAGTTGTGAATCCATCAACCATCACTTGTCGAATATTTTGTATACCTGGTCCTTCGTCTTTCGCTGTTACACGAATTCCTTTACGCGGTCTAGCGTTGTTTAAATCTTCCACAATTTCAAGGATAATTTCTCCTCGGTTTGCGTATAAATAGATATTCCGTGCTAATTCAGAGATAGCTGTTGTAATGCGCGCTTGATCGACATTGCCAAAACCAATTTGGCGAGACAGGTCACGTCCTGCTTGTCTAGCTGCCACAATACCCCACTCATTATTTACTTCAACAGCGGATTGGAGATTATCCATACTTAACCCTCCAATTCCTGTTGCAAACTTGCGAGTCCTTGTTCAAGGTCCAGAGCAGTTGATACGCCCTCTAATTTAATTCCCATGTCAATAAGAGTAATCGCAACAGCAGGTCGAATGCCTGTTAGTACGACTCTTGCCCCCATTAAACTTGACATATCAACTACATCACCTAAAACCTTTGCAATAAAAGAGTCAATCATATCAACACTTGTTAAATCGATAACAACACCGTTAGAGCCTTCCTCATGAATTTTACCTAATAAATCTTCTTGAAATTGAAGAGCGGTTTGATCATCAAGTTCGGTTTGTATACTAATTAACAAATACTGATTCAATTTCAGAATTGGAATTCTCATATTCCATTCTCCTTCCAATTACATATCCGTTAATTGTTTCCCAGTTAGTTCTAAAGCGGTAACAACGCCTTTTCGTAATGTACTCTTTGTAGGGAATTTCGTTAAATCAATACCTAAATTAACAATGGTTTGTGCGATTTCAGGTCGAATTCCTACAAGTATACACTTAGTACCTACAAGTCGTACAGCTTCTGATGCTTCAATAATATGATGCGCTACCATTGTATCTACAACAGGGACACCTGTAATATCTATTAATACGACTTTTGAACGATTTTCTATAACACCCTCTAAAAGGTTTTCCATAATCAGTCGCGCCCTGGCTGTATCAATACTACCAATGAGGGGCATGACGGTTATGCCTTCAAAGACAGGGATTAGGGGTGCAGATAACTCTAACAAAGAGAGTTTTTGAAGTTCAATCGTTTTTTCCCATGCTTCCGAATAATCTTTAACAATTCGATTCATCCGTTTATCAATCCACTCATCAAGTTCAATTAAAAACTCAAGCGCTTCTTTTTTTTCAAACTCTGATTCGAGAACGAGTGTTTGACACGCTTTTCGAAGTAGTTGAATGGATTGAGACAAAAAATGAAGAGTACCCCCATTTTGGATATAGCGAAGAACGTAATTATTAATTTTATTATTTAATTTGTCGTTGCGCTCGTCGGCTGTTTCCAGCATTAAGTCTAGAAACTCTTGATTCGTCTCATGAAATGATTTATCGGTAAGGGATTGTAAGTAGTTTTCAGATCGAAGTTCCGCTAGCTTCTTTCCCCAATCATCGAGTAGTTTACCCCTATTCTTCTTTAGATACGAGACAATATAGGACTGCATCGCCTTGTCTCCTCCTCCCACTAAAAACATCCTTACCCCTATTATTTCATGAGTTTCGTTTGGTTGCAAAGAATTATATTTGGGAATCGTCGACTAATTTTTGCTGATCCAGCTTTTTAGACATAAAAAAAACCCCTTTTCAGCGAGAGGGGTTAAAAATCAATTAATCCTAAACTAATTGTCAATGCCTTGTCTACCGACTGCATCATCTTTTCATCTAAGTGCGTAATTTTATCTGTCAATCTTTGTTTATCTATTGTTCGAAGCTGCTCAAGTAAAATAACAGAATCTCGATCAAATCCGTACTTGCTTGCATTAATTTCAACATGCGTAGGTAATTTAGCTTTTTGTATTTGTGCCGTTATCGCTGCAACAATTACCGTAGGACTAAATCGATTTCCAATGTTATTTTGAATGATGAGAACTGGTCGTACCCCACCTTGTTCTGATCCTACAACTGGAGATAGATCAGCAAAATAGACATCTCCCCGTTTCACTATCAAAGGCTACACCCCGCTAACGAGACGTGTCAGCGTATGATTAGCTTCCTCCTCAGCAAGAAAAGCTTCAGATGCAATGGTTAGATTAATCTTTGCCATTTCCATATAGCCTTGTTGCATCGATTCGCGAATTTCAGCCTTTAGTTCAGCACGGTCTTTTAATCTTGGATCATTCCATTTTTCTTGTTCAAGCACAATGTCCACCTCATTCAATCAGTGTATGGCTTAAGACAGCCGAATTAGTCCATTTCCAACTCAAGTAATATACATGTTTCATCATAGCATCCCCACCATTACTTTGCAAAGCCTCTTTTTAAAAAAGATGAGTAATCGTGTAATTTCAACGGACATCACGTTTATCTTAAGCCTATCTTTACCCACTCTTGTTAATCTATGCAGTGAACCAAACATTTAGATGTCTTCCG
Organism: Shouchella oshimensis; assembly: GCF_002019765.1. Taxonomy (GTDB): domain Bacteria; phylum Bacillota; class Bacilli; order Bacillales; family Bacillaceae_D; genus Shouchella; species Shouchella oshimensis. The sequence continues at coordinate 915,485 of NZ_KV917380.1, read as the reverse complement.
TAAAAAAAGCCGGAAAACAGAGAAACAACCAGGCATAGAGTCTCCTCCACACCTGGTCGTTTTCACGATCTTCATAAGTGGTCAATTACTTCTCGCCAACAGCTACAACCGAACGTGCTACTTCAATCAGCTCATCCATCTCCATATCTTGTGATAATAAGGAGAAATCTGAACCATTATGGGACCACATAATGGTATCATTCACTTGAATTCCTACAGCAAAGCCGAGATCGACTACTTTCGCCGACACTAGATTCTGCGGAGTAGATGCAGGAACGACTTGCGCTTGCTCTTGAATGAGTGTAAACGACTTATCACCTGTATATTGTTGTACAAATGTCGTACGATCGCCTGTCTCGACTTGATCCTCTTCTGGCTGATCATTAATACCATCTGGTACAAATTCTGGGTAGTAAATGCGGAACTCTTCATTTAACTCTTCATCAGGATCAGCCATCGTCGGCTCTGACATTTGGGCACCTGTCATGACTTTTTCTGTTTCAAATTCTTCTGCTGCAACAGTAGGATTTTTTTCAAATTCCGTGAACGTTAAATCTACAAGTACTTTTTCATCTGCGTCCATAATCTTAACTGAAGCCGGCTTCAAATCCTTTTTGTGTAAACGGATTTCTTGGCTATTTAGATTCTTATTTTGGTACATGGTTGCCGTCTTAAAAATATAAAAGTCATCGTCTTGTGAAAATTCCATGTCAGCACCTAGGCTAATGTCTTTTAACAACGATTCATACAAATACGCTTGACTGCTTGTTTTTGGCCAGTCGCTTTGAAAGCGAAACACTTTGTTTAAAGCAGGTGTAAGAACAAAGACACCCTCATCATTTTTTAAAATAATTTGGCTTTGATCGTTGGTTGTATTCTTTAAGTCCACCTTGTAATACGATTGATCTTTTTGCATGACTTCGACGTCATATGTTTGCGGCTCTTGTCCTGTTGCTAGCTGCATCGTTGCTTTTGATGTGTAGCTTGTTGTTTCTTCCAACGCCTTATCAACGTCATTCAATACATCTTCTTGCGATTTCTCTCCACACCCTACTAAAATGACCACCATAAAAGCAGCCACTAGTGAAAGCCACATCTTTTTTCTCATCTTACCATTCACCCCTTCAGCTCACATTCGGCGATTGGACAAAATCCAATACCCCTGTTGCTGTAAACTATATGAGCGGGGTCCAAGCAATATGCAGACAAGTCGTGACAAGTTTTTAGAAATCTTCGAGAATGACTTGAGCAAAGGCGTATTCTTTCGAATGAGTAATGGATAAATGGCATTTATTTTTTTTTTGTTGTTTAAACCAAATCTCAGGCTTTCCTGTCTCACTTGCTAAAATTTCGATGTCTTGAAAAGAGAGATGACGCCCTATTCCAGAACCAACAGCTTTAGCATATGCTTCTTTTGCAGCAAACCGTCCAGCAAGATATTCAATTTTTCTCGTTTCACCGGCAGTAGCAATTCGCTTATATTCTTGCTTGGTTAAAATACGTTCAATAAAACGCTCTGGATGACGGAGCACTAGCTTTCGTATACGATCAATCTCAATAATGTCGATGCCTGTTCCGATGATCATTTTTTGCACCCCTTCTTTGTGTTGGTCTTAGAATGAAACTGGTATAATAGCAATAGGATAAGGATGACGATTTTATGTAAAAGGAGCTTGCCTATGTTTTTTAGAAATGAAACTTTTTCTTCCTATACGAGAAATTATCCGGTTGTCACAACCATTATTGCGTTAAACCTACTTATTTTTATTTTGATGATGATCTTTCCTATTATTCGTGAAAGAGGGGTTGGTTTTAATTTAGCGATTGAATATGGAGAGTATTGGAGGCTCATCACCCCTATTTTTCTCCATAACGACCTTTTTCACCTTGCTTTTAATATGGGCGCACTGCTCATTTTCGGACCGGCTCTCGAATCAATGATAAAGAAATGGAAATTCGTTTTACTATTTCTACTACCTGGTATTTTAGCAAACATTGTTACCTTTTATTTGCAACACAGCTATTACATGCATCTTGGTGCTTCAGGCTCTATTTATGGCTTATTCGGCGTTTACTTGTTCATTTACTTGTATCGTGAAGATCTCATTAGTAGACAAACGTCTCAAATTATCGTGCCTCTTGTTATTATTGGCGTTATTATGACCTTCCTCAACCCTAGTATAAGCATAACTGGTCATATTTTTGGTCTTGTATCCGGTGGTTTACTTGCACCGTTGTTTTTAAAAGGCGCATCAACGCCATTTATCTATCGAACACGCACTCGAAAAGCTTATTTTGATGATGATAAAGTTTCGTTTAATCCAGATCGCTGGAAAAACCGTGAACGTAATCGAAAAATAAAAAAAGCACTTCTTATTCTAGGTATTATTTTATTTTTAGGGTTTGTCTTCTTGCAGTCCCTTCCTCAGTAATCATCCCGCATTCCTCACACACGACGGATCAGCATAGACATAGAGTTGTCCGCATATGTATAGATGAGCTTGGCTAATTGTTGTGTGAGGGTGATAAAGTGGGAAAAGGATTACGTTATGTACTAGTGTTATTTTTAGGCTGTCTTCTAATAAGTGTAGGGATTAATTTCTTCTTTGTGTCTTATCATCTTTTAGATGGCGGCATAATTGGAGTCGGATTAATTGCTCATTATTTGTGGAACGTTCCAGTGGGAATGACGATCATCGTAGTCAGTATCCCTATTTATATTTTAGCATGGATGTATTATCGACCATTTTTTTTCAATTCATTGGCAGGTGTCATTGTTTCATCTCTTATGATCGATTTCTTCGCTGCATTTATTCCTGAAACACCTTTACTGGGTCCATTAACTAGTGCTATACTCGGTGGTTTGATGCTCGGTGTTGGTGCAGGCATTATGTTTTTGCTCGATATTAGTACAGGCGGCTTTGACCTTCTAGCACAAATGATTTCAGCGAAGACCACTTGGAATGTTGGTGTCCTCATTGTTGGCTTTGACCTCGCCGCAGTTGTCGCCGGTATACCCGTCATCACAGTGGATGAAATTATTTTGTCTACGATTGCTGTAATTGCCACAGGTACCGCAACAACCGTTATTACAGCCGCTGGAGGAGTAAACGCACACCCGAGACCACCTTTACGTATTTAAGGAAACTGCAAATCACCTGAAAAAATCCAATACAGTGCACCGTATACTACTGCTATGCTAGCAATGAGAATAAACCAAAATCGATTGCTTTTCTTCATTTAACAACACCTCTTTTCAAACCATATTGTACAAAAAAGCCGTCGCAATTGCGACGGCTTTTTTTTATTCATCTTCTTCGTTCTCATTTTGACTGTTTTCATCATCTGTGAGGTTTTCGTTATTTGGCTCAAAGAAACGTAATAAATCGCCGTAAATAACTTTATCAGAGTATTCAAGATCAGACGTGGCACGTTCAGCGTATTCACCACACGCGTCTACTCCCTCTTCGTCTTCAATCGGTTCTCCTGTCTCTTTGTTATAGCAAGTGTTATTCGTCCAAACAACATCGTCTGTTATAAATGAACCGTTCCGCAAAACAGCAAACGAATCTCTTTCAGGAGCAAACAAATCTGAACCAAATTGAATATCTTCCTTGGTATTCATACCTAGCAAATGCATAAGCGTTGGTTGAATATCAATTTGTCCACCAACTGTATCAATCGTTTCACCTTCATGACCTGGTATGTGAATAAACAACGGTACACGTTGTAATTGAATTGTATCAAAAGGCGTAATTTCTTCTTTACCTAAATACTCAGCCATGGATCCGTTATGATTTGTAGAAATTCCATAGTGATCCCCATATAAAATAAAAATAGAATCCTCATACAAGCCAGCTTCTTTAATGTCGTTAAAGAATTGTTCTACCGCGTAATCCATATAACGAACTGTTGGGAAATAACGGTTTAAAGTCCCGCTTCTGAATTCCCCTTCCGCGATCATTTTATCCTCTTCCTCTAATTCAAACGGAAAATGGTTTGTTAATGTAATAAATGTTGTGTAGAACGGATTCGGTTGCTCTTGTAAATGCTCAATGGACTGTTCAAAGAATTCACGGTCTTTTAATCCCCAACCAATTGAATTCTCTTCCGTTACATCATAGTATTCTACATCATAAAATTTATCGTACCCAAGCGAATCATACACAATATCTCGATTCCAGAATGACCGATTATTTGCATGCATAACAGACGTATAATAGCCATTTTCTCCTAAGATATTTGGGGTTGCATTGTATTCATTTTGTGCGTGAGTAAAGAAAACAGCACCACTACTACGCCCAAACATTGAATTTGCTACAATGAATTCTGAATCAGACGTTTTCCCTTGTTCGGTTTGGTGATAAAAATTCTCAAAGTAATAACTATTCTCCTTTAGTTCATTTAAAAATGGCGTAATTTCTTCTCCATTTAAATCATTATCAATAACAAAGGACTGCAACGATTCTAACGAAATCATAAAGACATTTTTGCCTTCCGCTGTACCAAACATATCAGCATCAGGTTCTTTATGGTTTGCTTGTACATAGTTTTGAACTTCAACTATATCCGAGCTATCAGCTAGAACACGCTGAGCCCTTGACTGTGACTGCAAAAACACATCATACAAATGAAAATTAAACACACCAATGTTTTTGACTAACATATCACGATCGAACGAACGTGTTAAAAGCTGCGGTCTTTCCGTTTGAGCTAATGTTAAATTCCCTAAAAAAAGAAGAATTGAAAGAGAGAACAACAAAATTGGTTCACGCTTTAAACGTCCAACGACAGGCACTTTTTGTCTAAACACAAAATAAGCAAGAATAAATACATTTGAGAAGATAAAGAGATCCCAAATGTTCATTAATTCAAATACACTTGATGATAAATCTTGCATATTATTTGTTTGGAACAATACAGGTAATGTTAAAAAGTCTGAATAAAAACGATAAAACATTAGATTACCGTACAAAATAAAAGAACCAATAAAAGAAAGCACAACGATCATAATATTCCGTGCTCGATTCTTAAATAGTAAGGCAATAGCTAAAAGGAGTATGGATGAACTAATCGGGTTTATAAACAATAAAAACTCTTGCATCATATTCTCAGTTGGAATTGTAAATGATATTTTATAGAGAATATACGTTGTTAGCGACAATAGAACGACGGCAAGCCAAAAAAACTTTAATCGTCTAAAGCCCGCTTTAATCTTGGTCATATCGTTAGTCTCCTCTCATAACACGAGTGTGACCCTTATTTTCTTTTTTTATCTAGTTGTTGGGTTCTACAAAGAATAAGTTTATCAAAATTCATTCACCTTGAATACCATTCCACGGACATAAGAAATTTTCACACTGGTTTTACATTTTCTTTACATTTTCAATAAATTCTTCGTATGAAACGCCTTGTTCGTATATTTCATTGGCAATGGTGCCTACATAGCGTAAATGCCATGGCTCATAACTATAACCTGTTATGTCTTGCTTCCCTTCTGGGTAACGTACAATAAAGCCAAATAAATGAGCATTTTCCTCAACCCAAATACCCTCTTCTGTATCTCCAAATGTCTCTGTCAAACCGAAATTTACACTAGAAGACGAAACGTCCATTGCTAAACCGGTTTGATGTTCACTAAAACCAGGTTGTGCAACCAACGTTTGGTCAAGCCCACTTTGAATTTGTTGATTTTTAAACAATTCATATTGGCGTTCAAACGAGCGAAATCCTGAGTTTGCATAAAGGATATGTCCATCCAATTCAGCTTCATAGAAGAGTTGTTCAAGGGCATCTGCTGCTTCTTCTCGTAAATACGAACGCTCTTGTATACCTTCATACGGTCTTCGAACATCAGGAACGACCAAATCAGCTGGCTCATAATCAACTGGTAAGCGATTGTTTAAATTTACATTCGCTTCAATATTGTCCGGGTTTTGTATAATCGGATCACCTTGTACAGTAATCACTTCATTTAATTCAATTATACGGTTATCGCCTTCAACAAGTTCCGCTTCTGGCGGTTTTTCTTCTTCTTCAATCACTTGCTCTGCCTCTTCTTGTGAAGAAGAACACCCTGCTAATACAGCACTAAAAACGACTGCAGGTATCCAATAATTTTTCATCCCACTCATCCTTGCTCTCTATTCTTATCGTCTAATAGTAAAGGACTTCTTGGGTTTTTTCAATCTTGTCCACCATATTATTCTATCTAGGATATGCATGAAGAAACGACTTTATGAAGAGATCGAGGTTGATTTTTTAGCCAGTTTAAGGGAATCGGCTTTTCCTTTCGATACCCTTGTTTTTAAACCCTAAACCTCTTCTTTTATGTGTAGGTGCAAAGGAAAAGGGGTAAAGAATTGAAACAACTAGTAAAAATGAGGTGAAGTATAATGAAACGAGAGCGTTTTTATGTAACCGTTGATATGGCTGTGATGAAAATTGCAAAAGAAAAAATACCTGATAATACCATTCAGTACGAAATTTATGCGAACCAAGAAGAAGTTGACCGCATCCAAGCAATTATTGAGCAATTAAAGTCTGAAGATTTTCGCCAAGAAGAAATATTTCAACGTCCTTTTCAAGAAAAAAAAGCCGATGAAGACAAAGAAATGACCGATAACGAACTTCAAGAACTCTATACGATTATTTATGACCTTGGAACGGTGGAAACGAAAGAGGTTGTCAAAGACTTGAAGTAAAAGAGCGAAAAGAGCGCGTACGCGCTCTTTTTTTGTGATACAATAACGATAACGCTTTCACAAATAAAGAGGTGGTTCTTCAGATGGAAATGAATGGACTTATGGGTGGCGTCTACCGTATCGCTGAATGGATTATGCGATTAGCAGCCATTAATTTACTTTGGATTCTATTTACTGTAGGGGGACTTGTTGTTGGAGGCTTATTTCCAGCTACTCAAGCTGCATTTGCAGTAACAAGACAATGGATTCGAGGCGAGACAGATCTTCCAATTTTTAAAACGTTTGTTCACTATTTTAAAAAGGATTATTTGAAAGTTCAAATAATGGGTCTCTGCTTAGCGATTATCGGCTTCGTGCTATATATTGATTTTGTTTTTATTTATCAGTCGACTAATCCTTACGTACAGCTATTAGCGTTCCCTTTGCTCATTTTGACGTTTATTTATATTCTCACCTGCTTCTATGCTTTTAGTGCGTTCGTTCACTACGAACTTCCCGTCTTTAAATTGTTAAAGCATGCCGCTTTACATACGGTTGTGCGACCGTTTTTAAGTATTGGCATGCTCATCAGTTGTGCTGGTGTTGTCTTTTTAATGTTTCAATTTCCAGGTGTCCTTCCGTTTTTCGGAGTCTCGATACCCGTCTTCTTGCTGATGTGGTTTTCTCACACTGGATTTATTCGAAATGAAGAAAAACAAAAAAGTCAGGCAGCTTAATAGCAGTGGTTTATAGACGAAGCGTACCGCCAATTGGTAGGACGCTTTTTTTCTTTGCAGCTAATCCTTGTTCTTCCCATGCTTGATCAAACCGTTCGAGAGCTTCTGGTCCCGTATCATCTGCAAGTCGAAAGGTTCCATAGTGCATCGGCACCATATGGCTAGCTCCTAAATCAATAAAAGCTTGTACTGCTTGTTCCGGGTTCATATGATCAAGCTCCATAAACCACTCAGGTTCATAGGCACCAATTGGAACTAATGCATAATTGATTCTTTTTACGCTTTGTAGTTGTTTGAATCCTTCAAAATAACCACTATCTCCTGCAAAGTAGAGCGATTGATCTGTTGACTCTAAGACCCAACCACCCCACCGTGAAGTATTCGTGTCAAATAAGCCTCGCTTCACCCAATGTTGGGCTGCTACAAACGTAAACGTAACGTTTTGAATGCAATAATGTTGCCACCAATCTAATTCTATCAGCCGATCTTCTAAAAACCCTCTCTTCTTCATAAAAGCCTTTAACCCTTTAGGTATTAAAAAAAGTGGATCACCAGGTAAATTTCGTAATGATGGGAGATGCAAATGATCATAATGACCGTGTGAAATAAGGACAACATCTATTTCTGGTAAATGATCAATAGGAATCGTAACCGGCACATTTCGCTTCGTTGTACCCATAAAATTCGTCCAAACAGGGTCCGTTACAACAGTTAGTCCATTTATACGGATGAAAAACGTCGCATGGCCTATCCATGATAGACTATCTACGTTGGCATTATGGATGTTACGATAATCTGGCTGGTGCTCAACAGCGATTGTCTTCCTTAAGTCTTTTTTCTTGCTCATTCGTTCTCGATACCAATTTATAAAATCCCTTACTCCATGTTGATTCTTCACACCATTTAGATTTTCAAACCTTTGTTTTTTCAACTCTCACCAACACCTACTTTATTTAATTGGCAGTACATTCCCACTATCACCTAAAACAGATGGATACGTATAGTGAACTGAAGTGAGCTGTTCTGTCGTTAACTCTAACTGAATAGCAAGTGAAAGTAAATTGATCCATTGATCTGCATAAATGGTCAAAAAGTCAGCACCTAGAATTTTTCCAGTCTTTTTACAAACATACACTTTTGCTAAAGCTTGATCTTCTTTTATCATTGAATACGTTAGCCAATCTGTCATCGTTGTGTTTTTAACATCGTACGCTATCCCCTCCTGATCAAGCAGTTCCTTTGTTTTCCCAACTTTAGCTAGCTTCGGTATTGTGAAAACAACAGATGGCATTGCCCCTTGTTGAAGAGTTTGCTTTTGTTCCTCTAAAATATTGTGTACAACAACTGAACCTTCATGACTTGATAACGGTGTAAGTGGTAATGAGTGGGTTGCGGTTACATCACCCGCTGCATACACTCGTGGATTTGAAATACTTTGCAACGTGTTGTTAACATGAATACCTGCTTCATCATAATGAATATTAGCGGCTTCGAGATTTAATTTCTTTATATTCGGCGTTCGTCCAGCACCATGAACGGCTTTGTCAACAGTAAGTGTTTGCTTATCTGTTTTTATTGTGACATCATGAGCGTTTGATTCAATGCTTGAAATTTCCTCATTCCAATGAAATGTAATGCCAAGTGCTTCTGATTGTTTTATTAAAGCTTGGACATGATCTTGATCAAATGCTTTTAAACCACGATGACCAGAATCAATAATATGAACGTTCGAACCTGCTCGAGCTGCGAGGTGAGCGAACTCAAATGAAATGTAACCTCCACCGATGAAAGCAATTGACTTCGGTAATGAAGGAAGATTTAAAAACGCTTCATTTGTTAGAAGGGTCTCGGCCCCTTTAAACGGTAGAGGGGATGGCATAAGCCCAGTTGCAATAATGAACGTTGTGGCTGATAAAGTAATATGGTCAACTTGCACAGTTTCTTCGTTAATAAAAGACGCATAACCGTGATACGTATCGATGTTGGCTTTTTTCAACGATTGTTCAATCTCTTGATAAACAGAATCTGTATATGTGTTTTTTTCTTTCATCGCATCTTCCCAGTTAAAGGAAATCGTTCCTTCTATACCGGTACCTCTTAATTTCCCAGCTTGCCATGCTGCTTCACTTCGCGTGTATAGCATTTTTTTAGGGTCACATCCGAAATTGGGACACGTTCCTCCAAAACGGTTACCTTCTATAACAGCAACACGCTTAGTCGCTTCTGCTAACGGAAAGGCTGCGGCCATTGCTGCCGGCCCGCTTCCAATAATGATAACATCATAGGCTTGTACCATCTTAACTCCTCCTCTGTTAGCCTTCTTATTCCCTAATACCTTTATAAAAAAACAGAGGATTGATGCATAGAATATAAACTTACGTTCCCTTATTGTGCTCATGATCCCTCTTTCACATAACAAAAAAACAGGTAAGAAGTCAGAAGCTTCTTACCTGTTTTCTACTACAAAGACTGGATATTTTTAAAACTAATTTCTATGCTTTCAAGCGGTGATCGCTCACTCACATCTTGCTCAACGATGAAGTATTTTGTTCCGACCGCTTTTGCCGCTTCAATAATTCCTTTAATATCAAGCTTTCCTTCTCCTACTTCAGCAAAAGGGATTTCTCCATCTTTCATATCTTTTACATGGATAATAGGGACACGATTTTCATGGACGGCTAAATACTCCGTTGCCTTATGGCCAGCATATTCAACCCAAAAGGTGTCACATTCAAGAGCCATATTGCACGTGCGAGTATTGCGCAACAATATGTCCAACCCAAATTCATCGTCAAACGTATCAAATTCAAAATCATGGTTATGGTACAACAATACCATTCCTGCTTCTCTAACCTGATTACCAATTTCCTCAAGTTCTTCCGCCAGATCAAAGTAATTTGTTTTCGTTTGACGCTCTTCTTCTGTTAAATACGGGCAAACAATATGAGGTATGCCTACTTCTTTATGATACGTGATAACGCTCTGTAACTCGTTACGCAGCTTCTCAAGAGGGACATGACTAGACCAAGGCTCTAGGCCAATTTCTTCAAGCATCGCTTTCACTTCTTTAGAAGAGTGATCCCCAAAACCTGCGAACTCAACGCCTTGATAGCCAACTTGCTTAACCTTTTCCAAGGTTCCTTTAAAATCTTTTTCCATTTCATCTCGTAATGTATACAACGCCAGTCCGACATTCATGTTAGTATTCCTCCTTATTAGACTTCTTTCACTGCAACAAACGCTTTTGTTTCCGATGATTGAAGTGCTGCTAAAACAACTTGTAACGATTTCATTCCTTCTTCTCCTGTTATGGCAGGCTCTCGATCCTCAATAATTGACGTTACAAACTCATCAATCACACCGCTGGCTACTTGACCACCAGCTTCATTTGTTGCAATTGCGCCAACAGAGTACTGTTCCACACTGCCGTCTGTTAGCTTTACTACGACTTGGACTTCTGGATGATCGCGAATCTCAAGAACACCGTTTTCTCCATAAATCGTTGTCGTATTATCTTCACCTTTATAATAGGTCCAGCTCGCTGCCATCGTACCAATAGCGCCGCTTTCCATTTTCAATAATGTTGTTGCATTGTCATCAACATCCGCTTCTTTATGTAATGTATTAACGAATGCAGCCACTTCAGATACTTCTTCACCTAATAACCAACGAATGAGGTCGATTTTGTGCACACCTAAATCGCCCATGGCACCGACAAACGCTTTATCCTTTTTAAGAAACCATGTATCTTTTCCTTGTATACTCCAGGAGTCTGCTCCACCGTGTCCAAACGTTGTTTTAAACGTCAGCGTTTTACCGAGTTTTCCAGACAATAAAATTTCCTTTGCCTTCACATGAGGTGGCATTAACCGTTGGTTGTGACCAATCATTAGCTTAACGTTGTTTTCACTGGCAGCTTTAATCATGTTCTGTGCCTCTTCTATTGAAGTAGCCATAGGCTTTTCACATAATACATGACAACCTGCATTTGCAGCATCAATGGAAACACTAGCATGGTCAACGTTTTGTGTACATACACTAACAGCGTCAACATCAACTTCCGCTAGTAACTCCTTGTGAGACGTAAAGACATTTGTAACGCCATACTGATCAGCCATTCTTTGAGCGACCTCTTTGTTTAAATCGCAAAAGGCAACCAATTCAACGTTTGGGTTAGCAGCATACTCTGGTACGTGGCGGTGTATGGCAATGGATCCACAGCCAATAACCGCAACTTTTAATGGTTTATTCATGTTGTTTCCTCCTTAAAGCCACCACATCTTTGGAGCTGGCTCTTTCATTAAGACTTGTTGTAAATTGCTAACTGCTTTTTGGAACCCTTCATCAATTGACATTAATCCATCCTCATGTTCAATACTAATAGCACCATCATATCCAACTAAGCGTAGTGCACTAATAATATCTGACCACGTTTTTAAATCATGTCCGTATCCAACCGATCTAAAATACCAAGCGCGATCTTGAAGATTCGCATAGGATTGCATATCCAAAACACCATGCATGTTCATATTGTCTTGATCCATGTACGTGTCTTTTGCATGGAAGAAGTGAACAGCGTCTTGTTTCCCAAGAATTTTAATCGCCGCAACTGGATCAATACCCTGCCACCATAAGTGACTTGGATCAACATTTGCACCAATTGCCGGGCCACACGCTTCGCGTAGTTTTAGTAGTGTAGCAGGCGAATGCACAAGGAAACCTCCGTGTAATTCTAAAGCGATCTTAACACCATGTTCTTCTGCAAACGCTGCCATCTCTTTCCAGTATGGAATTAACTTTTCTTCCCACTGCCATTTTAAGATGTCACCATACTCATTCGGCCAAGCAGCAACCGGCCAGTTTGGTTGTTTATCTCCTTCGTAAGCTCCTGGTGTTCCTGAAAATGTTGTAACAGTTGGAACTTGTAGTGCCTTTGCTAATTTAACCGTCTGCACAAACGATTCATGGGATGCTTTTGCAAATGCTTCATCAGGTGATAGGGCATTTCCGTGACAACTTAAGCTAGATATAGTTAAACCACGGTCATCAACTGCTTTTTTAAACGCTTTCAATTTCGCTTCGTCTTCTAACAACTCAGCAGGATTACAATGGGCTGTGCCAGGATAACCCCCTGTTCCAATCTCTACTGTTTCAAGCCCTAATTGTTTTACGTGGTCAAGCATTTCCTCAAAAGGCTTTTCAGAAAATAAAACAGTAAATACACCTAGTTTCATTTTTAGTTCCTCCTATGAAATCGATTTCATATTTCGTTAGTAAGATTCCTCTTTATTGTACTGTTTTTACGGCTGTTTTTTAACCCCCTTTTTAAAAAAAGTTATGAAAACAGCAAAAGCCGTCCTCACAACTGATGTAAACCTGTCTGTTTCTCACTCCAGCTCCAGCACTTTAACGTCACTTCTCGACTCAATGCTGTTCTTGCGGGTTTTGACACCTTTCTTTTAATAAAGTAGTTTCCCGCATCCTTTTTTACTCTATCTGATAAAGCCAAATAAATCATCGTATCAGCCCCTTCTCTAGGTGTTAAAAAGAATGGACGAAGTAATGTATGGATCGCTTTACCGAAACCTGACCCACGATCAACTCCTAAATTCGTTGAAACAGCACCTGGATGCATAGCGAATACCGAAACATTGGTTCCTGCTACCCTTTCTTTTAATTCATTTACAAACAATAAGTTACAAAGCTTCGATTGCCCATATCCTTTTGCAACATTGTATCCTTCGTGTAAATGAGGATCCTTTTCATAGAAATGAGCCCATTCATGTGCACCAGAAGATACAACAATAATGCGACCATCTTTTGACTGCTTAATGTGGTCTAGCAGAAGATTCGTTAGCAAAAAGTGACCTAAATGATTTACACCCATTTGCATTTCAAAGCCATCTTCCGTTTCCTGACGCTTAGGACAGACAACCCCCGCATTATTAATAAGTACGTCAATTGTAGAATGCTTCTGCTTTAGTGCTTCAGCTGCTTGCTTGACACTACTTAATGAACCGAGATCGCATAGTTGTAGTTCGACACTGCCATTTTTTTTATGTTGTTCTATATAAGACAGCGCTTCTTTTCCTCGCTTTTCATTTCGACAGAGCATCACAACGTGCATCCCACTATTCGCTAAAACGAGCGCAACACTTTTGCCCATACCAGAATTTGCTCCTGTTACTGCTGCAACCTTCATGTGTATCCCTCCTACTCAGGTTATTCCTTCCTTTATTGAAAACAAAACTATAAAAGTCCTGGTTTTACTTTTCTGAAAACGGTTATAGCAATAGTACTACAATACTGGAGGTATGAACATGTTAATTCATGCAAAGAAATTAAGTACGTTTACGATGAACGCTACCGATGGTGAACTTGGTCAGCTTGACGACTATTATATTGATTCCAATACCTTACATGTTCGCTATTTTGTCGGTGACACTCGCACCTGGTTTTTCGGTGGAAAAGTTCTTTTAAATGTGGATGCGTTTACAACCATTGACGAAGAAAAAAAACAGATTAGCATCGATGCCACAAAGGAACAAATTAAAAATAGCCCTAAGCCTGATGAAACTGCTCCTATCCATCGCCAGTACGAACGTGAATTAAGTGACCACTATGGCTGGCCAACTTATTGGGCCGTCCCAGCTCATCCAGTTGCAGCTGGCTACGGAACCCATACTGCTGCAGGAGCTCCACTTGTGCCACCCGTATTTGTACCATCTGATAACCAAAATATCGAAGGGACAAAGAATGCCGTTCGTACCGGTTCAGAGGAACAAGAACTCGAGCGGAACCAGCAAGAAAACGTTCATCTTTTTAGCCTCGACGAACTAAAAGGCTATCACGTTCACGCTAAAGGCGGTCAAGTAGGAAAAGTCATGGATTTTGTTCTCCATTATAACCAAACCATTGAAAGTGGAAATTGGAGCGTACGCTACATCGTAATTGATACTGGAGGGTTTATGCAAAAAGAACCTGTTATCGTTCCCGTTCAGACGATAAAAGAAGTAGCATGGTTTGATAAAAGCCTTATTATCGATCTTGAGAAAGATAAGATTGAATCAGCCGAAGAACACCCAACTGATCAAACCATTACTCTAGGGACAGAGCAAGCCATATTTGAGCACTACAATCTAACCCCTTACTGGCATGACAAAAAAGAAGAAGGCCGCTAGCCTTCTTCTTTTTGCTCTTCTTGACCTTTAGTAGGGTCATGATAATCTTTTTGCTCTAATGCGTCTTTTAATTCGTCTTCAACACTTGTTTCTGTTAGAGGTACTTTCGAGCGATATGCAGCTCGCGCAATTAAATGACCTGCTACTGGTGCTGTTAAAAAGACAAAAACAATCCCTAAAATTAATCGAATACTGATATATTGATCCGTTAACCAAAAATAAAAGAAAGTACCGGTTAAGGTTAATAACACAGCTAATGTCGCACTTTTTGTTCCTGCGTGGGACCTTGTGTATACATCAGGAAGGCGAATAATACCTACTGCACTAATAACAGCCATAATCGCTCCAGCGAGTATTAAAATGGCCCCGATCGCTTCACCTGTCGCGCTTGCGTTCAATGATGACCCCCCTCTCAATAAACTTAGAGAAAGCAATGGTACTAATAAACGCTAATATCCCAATAATCAAGATGACTTCCAAAAAAGCTCGTGTATTTAAGACAATTGAAACAACAGCAGCAACTGAAATAAGGTTTACTCCGATGGCATCAAGAGCGACAACCCGATCTGGCATACTTGGACCTTTGATGATGCGAAATGCTGCAATACCTATCGCTGTAGCGAAAAGGAACAAAGCAATAATTAATAGGACTTGAAACATTAACGCGTCACCTCCATAATTGCTTTTTCAAACTTGGTCAATGCCCTCAAAACAGCATTTTTTGATTCTGGAACGTCCATTGCATGGATGTAGAAAACGTTATTTGATGGCGATATCTCAATAACTACTGAACCAGGTGTAAGCATTAATAAAAGCGAAAGAGCGGTAATTTCCCAGTCTCCTTTTAACTTTGTCTCATATGTGAAAATACCTGGCGTTACCTTTAATTTCGGTGAAAGGATTTGACGAATAATTAACATACTCGAACTAATCAGTTCACGATTAAAGATCAAAAGTAATTTAAATGCTGAATATGCACGTTTCAAATAGAATTCTTTAAAGAAGAACCTTCTCATGACATAAATAATCCCAAGACCGATTAGAAAACCGCCAAAGAACGTCGAAAATTCGAATGTATCTTCATCTTGTAGCAAGACCCACAAGAAGGCAATTAAAATATTTAATAAGAGTTGGCCAAACATCCATCCATACCCCCTCTTTTACTTAGAAACAAACTCATTTAAGCGCCTCCTTGATTTAGAACTGCTTCTATATAGATCGTCGGGTTCATTAACGTTTCAGCAGCATCACTTACCACTCCAGCAATTCCTTCAACTCCAAAACCTAAAGCAAAGGAAGCAGCCACAAAAATGATACTCGGGATCATCATGGCTTTCTTCATTGGAAGCATATCTTCTTTACTAATTGTCGATTCACCAAAGAAAACAGCTCTGAAGATGCGCAGTAGCGAATAAAGAACAAAGATACTCGAAATGAGTGTGAAAGCAAGTAAAACATAAGCACCAGATTCAATTGCTCCTTGAGCAACATACACTTTACCAATAAAGCCACTTAATGGTGGAATACCAGCGAGTGATATCATTGTAATAAAGAACATCCAACCAAGAAGTGGGTAGTTGCGTATCATACCACTAACGCGATCGAGCCTACCAACATTTGATAAATAAATGGTAGCACCAATTAACAGGAATAATAGCGCCTTAACGATCATGTCGTGAACAAGATAGAAGATAGATCCTTCGATAGCGGCTTGATTGGCAATCGCTAGTCCACTCAAAATAAAACCAACTGCTATGACAACATTATAAGCAATGATTTTTCTTAGATCATTATAGGCTATGGCACCGATTGAACCTCCAATCATTGTCAAAATAGCCATTATGCCAATTAACGTGTGCGTAATATCAGGCTCATGGTAGAACAACAGGGTAAATACACGGAACAACGCATAAATGCCTACTTTTGTTAGAAGAGCGCCGAATAAAGCAGCAATGCCCATCGGTGGCGCACCATACGAACCCGGTAGCCAGAAATATAATAGCAAGCCTGCTTTGAGACTGAATACAAGCAGAAGAACAATGGCAATCGTTGTTAGAAGTGCAGGTTGTCCTGCTTCTGCCACTCGAAGTGAAAGCTGGGCAAAATTAAGAGTTCCTAACGTACCATATAAGAAAGCAATCGCTATAAGGAATACAAAAGAAGAAAATACATTTACGAGCACATATTTGATGGATTCCCTTAATTGTCCTTTTTCCCCGCCAAGAACAATTAATGCATATGACGCTAATAACATGACTTCAAAACCTACGTATAGATTGAACAAATCTCCAGTTAAAAATGAACATGCAACACCGGCTAAAAGTAAGAGAATTAATGGATAAACAAACATTTTTTCTTTCTCTTCACCAATCGTCGCAAACACATAGATTAACACAGTGGCTGCAATAAAATAAGCTGTTGCTGTTAATAGTAAAGAAAAACTATCCCCTACAAATGTAATACCATACGGAGCATCCCAGCCCCCGAAATCAAGGGTTTGAATACCATTTCGCTGTACTTCCACTAATAGATAGGTGGAGACACCGAATGTTAAAACCATCGTTAGAAAGCTAATCACTCTTTGAGTCCTAACAAATGGGCGTAGGAAGATCAATATGATTCCAACAATTAATGGGAGGACCATTGGGATTACTAATAAATTACTCATCATTATCATGTCCCCTCAATTTTGTAAGATCATCAGTTTTTAATTCTTTATAGGTTCGATAGGCTAACACGAGAAAGAATGCTGTTACACCAAAGCTAATAACAATCGCTGTCAAAATAAGTGCTTGTGGCAACGCATCCGTATAAGAAGCTGCATCTTCACCAAGTAAAGGCGCACTAGAATCTCTCGAAAACCCACCCATAACAAGAATAAGCATGTGAACCGCGTGTGACATAATCGCCGTTCCTAAAATAACACGTAGTAAACTTTTAGAAAGGATTAAATACGTGGCAACAGTGACTAAGATACCAACTAAAATCGACATCATTGTTTCCATAAGTTATACATCCTCACTTATACTAATAATGATTGTAACTACGGTTCCGATAACAGCAAATGCCACTCCTGCTTCGAACAATACAACTGAAGCAAGTGGAATTTCTCCTAAAATAGGTAAAGTAGCAGATACTTCGGTTTGACTTAAGAACGGGACACCGAATGCAAGTGCAGCTAGACCTGTACCTACTGACAAAAATGCCCCTACTGCTGCTAGTAATTTAAAATCAATTGGCATTCCTTTTCGAACCGTGTCAATATCGAACGAGAGTAGCAGTAAGACAAACGCTGAGGCAAGAACTAACCCGCCAACAAAGCCACCACCTGGTTCATAGTGACCTGCAAGAAACAAGTGCACACCGTACGTCAAAATAATAAACACCGCTACTTTAGAAACGGTTTGAAGGATGACATCATTCGCCTTCAACGTCCTGCCCCCTCTCCTCTTTTTTCGGTTTCAATTTTATTAACACGTACACACCGAGACCAGCAATAAGGAGTACTACAACCTCTAACATCGTATCAAAGGCTCTAAAGTCACCTAAAATCGCGTTCACAATATTTTGAGCTCCAGCAAGCTCATACGCG
Organism: Shouchella oshimensis; assembly: GCF_002019765.1. Taxonomy (GTDB): domain Bacteria; phylum Bacillota; class Bacilli; order Bacillales; family Bacillaceae_D; genus Shouchella; species Shouchella oshimensis. The sequence goes on along the minus strand of NZ_KV917380.1, from coordinate 897,292 downwards.
TTTTCATAAAACGATGAAATGGAATCGAAAAATCGATTGTTTTGAACCGATAAAGCTAATAATGTAACAAGCGTTCCAACAGAAACAGCAATGATAGCATTCATCACTTTAATTCGTGGTTTGCGCGCTTCTTTTTCCCATTCCGGTAAAAAATAGAAGCATAACAGGAATAATGCTGCTGAAACAGTTTCAACAACGAGCTGTGTCAATGCTAAATCTGGTGCCCGGAAAAAGACAAAGAATAGTGCAAGCAAGTATCCTAATACGCCATTTAACAAAATTGCTGTTAATCTTGATTTTGCAAATGGAATAGACAGAGCTGTAACAGCCATAACGGCAGCGATAAACCCTTCGTAAATACTAATTGGTGCATCATTAGACGAATCAATGGAAATGGCACCTGTGTGAGCGACAACGCCTGTAACGATGACAAGAATGGCGATAAAAATATACACCATGTAATGGTACATGTTTCCAGTCATGTATCGGTTTGTAAAATTAGTGGATTGGTTTTCAAGTGTTAGCAACGAACGGTTGTATAAATTATCAAGTGTCCATTTTCTAGGAAAAAGAGCATAGACTCCTTCCCACTTCGGCCACAGTTGATAGAGCACAACTCCGAAACCAACAACACCTAACGTCATTAACAATTCAGTATTAAAGCCGTGCCATGCAGATATATTAAATTGTGTGTCGTATCCCTCTACCCCAACAAAGGTTGGCATGACTGCTGCATAACCCGGTTTAATTAGGTATTCTCCTAAAAGGTTCGGGAAGAAAAAGAACACAATGACCAAGCTTGCTAAAATAACGGGCGAAATCAGCATACCAATTGGCGCTTCATGCGCTGTTTTTTCAAGTTTTTCTGGTTGATGCTTTCCAAGAAAAGTTTTGAACACAAGAATCATGCTATAGACAAAGGTGAATACACTTGCGATCCAAGCGACAATTGGAAACAGCATCCCCCATGTATCAATGGAGAAGAACGAGAGTTGTGTTACATCAAGAACTGCAGTGAAAAACATTTCTTTACTTAAGAATCCATTAAATGGGGGCAAACCTGCCATTGCAAAACTACCAACAACGGCTAACGTAAACGTAACTGGCATAATCGTCATAAGTCCACCCAGCTTACGAATATCACGTGTCCCTGTTTCGTGGTCGACAATTCCAACAACCATAAAGAGCGCACCTTTAAACGTTGAGTGATTGACTAAATGAAACAGCGCTGTAAAAATAGCGATAGAATACATGGCTGATGCTGCATTTGCTGCATCGAAGTAAAGAGCCGCTGATCCAATGCCTAGTAAACTCATAATTAAACCAAGTTGACTAATCGTCGAATAGGCAAGAAGGGCTTTAAGATCTGTTTGACGTACCGCATTAAAGGAACCCCAAAACAATGTCATCATACCGACAAGGCTGACGACCCAAAACCATACAGCATCCCCACCAAATACCGGTGTAAAACGAGCCACTAAATAGATACCAGCCTTTACCATCGTTGCTGAATGTAAGTACGCACTAACAGGCGTCGGCGCTTCCATCGCATCCGGTAACCAAATATGAAACGGAAACTGTGCTGATTTCGTAAATGCTCCTAATAGCACGAGTAGCATAGCAGGAATAAAGAGCGCGTGATCCGTATACCCTGCTACATTCGCGATGATTTCACGAATACTGAACGTGTCCATCATCGTTGACAACATGATGAAACCAGCCAACATCCCTATCCCGCCAGTAACCGTGATTAACATGGATTTCTGTGCCCCATAGCGAGATTGACGTCTGTGGTACCAATAAGCAATTAATAGAAAGGATGAGATGCTCGTTAATTCCCAGAATAAATAAAGAACCATTAAGTTATCTGAAAAGACAACACCTAACATTGCACCCATAAACATAAGAAGGTAAACGTAAAAATGGCCTAAAGATTCTCGTTCCTTTGACAAATAATAAATGGAATAAAGAATAACAAGGCTTCCTACTCCTGTAATGAGTAAGGCTAATATTAAGCTCAACCCATCAAGATAAGCAGTGAAATTTATGCCAAGTGACGGAATCCAGGGAACTTCATAAATATATACCTCTCCACTAGCAACACTTGGAATAAACTGAACAAGATAAAGAAAGAGTACAATCGGTACAATCAAAACAAACCAGCCTGTATGTACACGCTTTAGTGATTTATACAATAACGGCACAATAAGCGCTATAATAAAAGGCGAAACAATTGCAAGATTTAACATGTACAAAAAAACCTCCTCTGCACGAACTTTGAATCATCTATGGAACATACATATCGCTATAAATTCCTTACAAGTTTACCCTTAGAAAACGAAGCTAACCAAAACTTGTGCTACTTATATTATGGGTGTATGATGGGGTCAATGGCTTATGGAAAACGGTACGACAAGCCAAAATCGCGCAGCATCACGAACCTCACTGCGCGCCTAACTATAATGGATATAGCCTAGATTCTTGCACATCTATCATGGTTAATTGGAAGGTTTTTATTGAAGGGAATCGATTACATGCCTAATTAAATGATTACTTTCTAAAGAAAAGTATATACTATTTTTAGTTAACATGCATTGAATATGCCTTCGCTTTCACTAGTTGTGTCCAAATCGTCACATTTTCAAGCGTCCAGTCAAATTGGTTTTTTGTGCATTTACTATAGAGTAAAAAAACTTTCATTTATTTAAAGATATGGATTGATATTTTTTGTACAGCGTTATATAATTATTTGGTTTCAAAGCCTCAGTCGCTAAGGGCAACTGGGGGAGTGTGGGAATACGTCACATACACAATTTCTTTGTTCTTAGATTTATACTATTAAGCTGAGGTGAACTCTTTCATGAAAAAAGCAAAAGGACGTATGGATGAGAGCATTTTAGTTTGCGTCTATTATGGTCCAAACGGAGAGCGTCTAATTAAACGAGGTGCAAAAATTGCTACTATGCTTGATTGCCCACTTTATGTTTTAACTGTTGATGCACTTCCTTATGATGAATTGGATGCTGAGAAATCAGCATATGTTGATCGCTGGAAAGAACTTTCTGAAGAATACGATGCTGAAGAATTTATTGTTCGAGACAATGAAAAGAAACCAGCTGTTAAAGTAATCGCAGAAGTTGCCAGAGAGCACCACATTACGCAAATTATTATCGGTCAAACGGCTAAAAGCAGATGGGAAGAAATTACAAAAGGATCGTTTATGAATGTTCTTTTAAGAGAGATTCCATTTGTTGATTTCCACGTTGTTTCGTGTGATCGTGCCATTAAAGGACTTGAAGGTCATTTTGAGAAGGGCTGTCGTGCTTATCTTGTTGAAGATGAGGAAGGCTATGCCATTATGTTCTCCCATACAAATAAAGCGAAGTACGAGGGTATTTTCTTTAAAGAAACAGGTACGGATTTTAACAACGGTATCTTCAAATTCATGAAGCATAACCGTATGATTCAAGTACACGTGACTGATGATCGTGTCACTGAACCTACGAAAATCTATCCTACATTAAAAGAAGAAAAACTCCAGAAATAAAACCGGAACAGCGTTGTTCCGGTTTTATTTATTTCCATATACAACCATGATTTTGTCGGAATCCAGTTCGATTTCCTCTAAAGGGGCGCCATTTGGTTTTCCAAACGGCAGCTGTGCTTTTAGTTGCCACCCTTCAGGTACACCCCACTTTTCTTTCTCTTCCAAACTCGTTAGCATTGGATAATGATATAAATTGCCACCAAATCCTTCTACCTGTAATGCATTCCAAGCGGCTATTTGGAGCATCCCTGATGAATGATCTGACCATGATGAGAAGTAATCAAGTTTTTTTGGATATTGTTTTTTTGCGTCGGTAATGACTTGTTGATCTTCAAAGAAAAGAACCGTTCCAAAACCAGCTTTATGCTGTGGCAAGTAATCAAATGTATCTGTAGACTCCTCTTTCATCTTCGTAGCATCCGTCCAAAATTGCCGATGCTTCTCTCCTAAAAGTAGGAGCAATTTACCAGACTGAATGTTAAAGGGCGTTGGGACATACGTCACGACATGCTCAAGAACAGTAACAAGACGCTCTTTTGAGACGACTGCGTCCGCCGCCACATTTTCATACGAATGTCTAGTTTGAATAGCCTCAAAAAAGGTAGTCATTTCACTTCCCCTTTCAACAAATGGTTACAATTAAGTTTACAGAGTAGCGGTTATTTCCTCAAGGAAACTGCCTATTATGAATGACTCTTAAACTTAATGTACATCTCAGAAGGATCTTGAACGATAAACCATGCTTCCCCTTGATCGACAATGTTTTTATTGGCTCTGTTCCGTACCTTGTTAAATGTCTCTTCATTATTTACATGAATGGTGTACTGTTCCATGCCTACGAACGCTTCTTTTGGCTTTTCTTTGTTTCTTACCCACGTATTAAAGCCAAAATGATGATGGTAGCCTGCCCCTGACATAAACAACGCTTGCTGTCCAAAGTACGTCATCACATCGAATTGAAGAATGTCCTTATAGAAAGCCTCTATATCAGCCAGGTTTTTCACATGAGTATGAATATGCCCCATCGTCAACCCATTGGGCATACCGTTCCATTCACCAGCTACTGCAAGCAACCCCGTTACGTCTAGAGGTTTTGTGTCCATAACAATCATACCATTCTCTTCATATGACCAATTCGTTCGTGGTCGATCACGGTAAAGCTCAATTCCATTTCCATCTGGATCATGAATATAGACCGCTTCACTGACAATGTGATCAGCACCACCCATTTCAATGTTATGAGCAAGTAAGTGTTTGATTTGTGTGCCAAGAGATGCACGATCTGGGTATAATAACGCAATATGGTAAAGCCCTACATATAACTGACCAGGATTCTTTTTTGCTTCTCTATTCTCTCTTAATGTAAGAAGAAGCTTCCCTTCATTTGAAAACATTTTTGCTTCTTTTTCGCTTAATTCAATATGCGTAAACCCAATAATATCCTTATAAAAGGAAACTGACTCATTGACATTCGTTACGGTTAAGATCACTTCACCTAATGTTACATGTTCATACATGTAAAAACGCCTCCTTCATATACTAATTCTATATAGAAATTGTATAATGGCGATTCAATAATTGGAAGTACGCACTAATTTGTACTATAGTATATAAAAAGATACTTTATTGCGAGGTGGATTAAATGGAATCATCCTGTCAAGTCGATACAGCGCTCGAAATCTTAGTGGGAAAATGGAAGCATAAAATCTTATTTCAATTAATAAATCATGATGTGATGCGCTTTAACGAATTAAAACGATCTATCCCCGGCATTACACAAAAAATGCTCACATCCCAATTGCGTGAGCTAGAACAAAACGATATTATCCAACGACAAGTTTATCCTCAAATCCCTCCAAAAGTTGAGTATTCGATGACGCCTTACGGAGAAAGTTTAAAACCCCTCCTTGATGCTATGCACAGCTGGGGATCTAATCATATCAAGCATCTAGATCAACTATTCCCACAGACAAATGAACAATAAAAAAAATTCAAGCGCGTGTCGCTTGAATTTTTTTATGGCTTTGTTACTTTAAGAACCCACCAAATAAGGACAAACTGTAGTGGCAACCGAAGCCACAGTGCATAGGCTGGTACATCATATTGAGCAGGGAAGAGCGCCATATAGACGTTTACTGGAAAAACAAGTAACAAGAAGAGCGTTGTCCAAATACCCGCTCTAGAACGAGTTGGTTTGTAGAGAAGGAAAATAGCGAGAGCGATTTCAACAATCCCTGATACATAGACAATAAAAGGTCGAAATGGTACCCATTCTGGCATTGCTTCAATAAAAAAGCCATCCATAACAAAATGCCCAACCCCAGCTAAAAAAAACAAAAATGAAATCAAATAAAGTCCAATGACTCTGAACATGACGATGTACTCCTATTCTTTAGTAACAATTAATTCTGGTAACCACTGACTCATATGTGCTTCAACGTCGTTAAGATGTTTTTCTAATTCTGGCAACTCAGCATCCGTTAAATCTTTCATTGGAGTCACTCGATAATGTTTGTCACCTTCATCGAATTGAACATAGGTTGGCATGAAGGAAGGATTAATAGCTTGCGCCTTTTCACCAGTAGATTTCTGCAAATCAAAAGTAAAAATACCTCCTACGCGCCTTGAATGATCATACTGACCCGAAAGAAAATTGCCGAGTGAATAAACCGCAAGCATATCGTGGTCATGCTTGCCTTCTACCCATTCACTTGGTTGGAGTACATGAGGATGATGACCAATGACAGCAGTAGCACCACTATCTGCGGCTACTTGTACCCAGTCACGTTGTTGTTGATTCGGTAAATCAACGTACTCTTCGCCAGCATGCAGGGCAACAATCACCGCATCAGCTTCTTTATCTGCTTCCCTGATTTGCTCTGCCATAAACGATGACTCTGAAAGGTTCACTAAATAATCCCTTCCGTCTGGTACCGGGATGCCGTTTGTTCCATATGTATAGCTTAGTATCGCAATAGAGATACCTTGACTCTCAATAATACGTAATTCGGTAGCATCTTCTTTATTTCGAAAGGCTCCTGTATACGGCATATTTAGTTCATCCCAATAATCTAAGGCATTCATGATCGATTGAGGACCGCGGTCAAGAGTATGATTATTCGCTAACGTTACAACGTTAACACCAGCTTCTTTCAACGCATCACCCACTTCGAACGGCGAGTTAAAAGCAGGGTAGCCTGACAGACCAAGGGCTTCACCACCAATCATGGTCTCTATATTCGCAATGGTCACATCTGCCGCTTGTAAGTATGGGGCAACATTAGTCAGCATGGGTAAAAAATCAAATCCCCCCTCAACCCTTGCGTCCTCATACACACGATCATGTATCAGCACATCCCCGACTGCACTTATCGTCGTAGTCAAATGAAAACGATTTGAATGAGCTGAACGCTCACCCACCTCTCGCTGTTTCATCTCTCCTAAGAACAATACATCTTTCTCAGTCGCTTCCACTTCTGCCTGACAACCACTCATTAGTAGCAGAAGCAATCCAAAAGTAGGAATGGCTCGTCTCATTTCCTTGACTCCCCTCAGACTAATCTCCTGTCACAGCAGCTTCTTCCTTCCCTCTACTTTCTACTTCATCGTGTAAATGACAAGCAGCATAATGACCAGGCTTATATTCCTTCATCTCTGGTTCCATAATAGCACATTTTTCCATTACCTTGGGACATCTCGTTCGGAATACACAGCCACTTGGTGGAGAAATTGGACTAGGAATCTCTCCTTCTAGTAAGATGGTTTCACGCTTGTCTTCCAGATCAGGGTCAGGAATAGGGATTGCTGACAGCAATGCCTCTGTATAAGGATGTAGGGGTGTTTTATACAGTTGCTCACTGGTTGTTAATTCAACGAGCTTACCTAAGTACATCACTCCAATTCGATCACTAATATGCCTCACCATTGATAGATCGTGAGCAATAAACAAAAACGTCAAGCCTTGTTCTCGTTGAAGCTTTTGTAATAGATTTACGACTTGCGCCTGAATAGAAACATCCAATGCAGAGATTGGTTCATCCGCAACAATAAATTCGGGGTTTAGCGCAAGTGCTCTAGCGATGCCGATACGCTGCCGCTGTCCTCCACTAAATTCGTGGGGATAACGATTTGCATGCTCTTTGCTCAAACCGACTGTTTCCAGAAGTTCAAAAACTCTTTCCTTTCTTTGTTTCCCTTTTAAGCGCCCGTGTACATCTAAACCTTCTGCAATGATATCCATTACCATGGAACGAGGATTTAACGATGCATATGGATCTTGAAAAATCATCTGCATACGTTGATCAAGTTCTTTCTTTTGTAATGCAGATGCATGGTGAATATCTTGGCTTTTAAAGAGTATGCTCCCTGAACTAGGTTGATAGAGACGTAACATTGTTCGCCCAAGCGTTGATTTTCCACAACCCGATTCTCCTACTAATCCAAACATTTCCCCTTTTTTTATGGCAAAGGATACACCATCTACTGCTTTAAGCGTTTTGTTCTTTTTTAATTGAAAATATTTCTTTACATTCTTCACTTCTACCATTACATCTTCAGTCATCATGTTGTCTTCATCTCCCATAGTGAAGAATTTAAAAAACGCCTCACACCGCACCACTCTTTCTCGTAAACCGTATCGGTTAATGGTATCTCTTCCACTACCTTCCCGGTTTTTGGCGCATGAATGATGTTGCCATTCCCTGCATACATGGCAACATGATGAACCCTACCTTTCCCTTCTTCATAGGCAAAATAAAGAAGATCTCCTCCCTTCATATCTTGTTCAGCTATAATGTCTCCTGATCGAAATTGATTGGAAGCATCTCGAGGAATCGTTATCCCACATATTTGATGAAGGCGATAAACAAAACCAGAGCAGTCAAAACCAAAACCACTCATTCCTGCCCATAAGTATGGCAAACCTAGAAAGCGTCGTGCTTCTGCTACCATAGATTGCCCATTATTTTTCTTGAATGAAAATTGAACATTCTTTCGTTTTACTAAGGCATGGCCAAGGGGTGTTTCTACTTTAATCCAGTCGTTCAATTCATCCAAAACAGTTAGCTCTGTTCCATAGCTCACTTGTAGCCATGCTTTCTTTTCTTTAGTAAAGAGCCACGCCGTTTGTTCGACAATGATTGCTCGAACTGTCGATTGTTCGTTAGGATGGGCTACTACAAGATGATGGCTTGGTACCCAGCCTGGATATCCGTCTTCGTTTTTACTTGTTGGCTGACTTGGAATGAGAATTTCTTTCCAACCATCTACTTCTTGAACTACATAAACAGATTCATTAAAAAGAAGCTGTGTTTGCGCAAGGTCGTTCGAGCAAAGCTGGAGACGGTCGTCATAAGTCATTTTTTCTAAATAACGTTCTAATTGATAGGGTTCTCGTGTCATAAGAGAATCAATGGAGCGAGGTGACGCTTTCGTCGTCCATACAGTTGAAACTGGTACACTTACACATTCTATATTCATCCCGCTTCACTCCTTTACACCAGGTTCAATGGATACGATTTTCTTCTCTGTATCTAATGTAGCTTGAGCACCATAAGGAACCGAATAGACTGGCATGCAATGACCAATTGAGAAACCTTTCATACAAGGCTTTCCATCTTGATTTAAATAATGATCAAACACTTCATCTAACGCTAGAGAACGATGGCGTTTTTTCGGTGAACAGTTATTAAAATTGCCGATTACAAAACCACTTGCATCGTCAAGAATACCTGCGAGCCTCAGTTGATTCAGCATGCGATCAATACGATACGGCTCTTCTTCAATTTCTTCAATAAACAGAATAGACCCTTTTGCATTGAGCTGGTACTGACTTCCGACTAAGCTGGATAACAGAGTTAAATTTCCACCGACAAATGGGCCGCTCACACGTCCACTTTGCAGAATCGAAAGAGGTTCTGTCTGCTCCGTCAACATAAGAGGGGTTGGCTTTACAATTTGATTCAACCCTTGTTCGGTTACCGAGTCAATCTCACCTGTTAAGTCTGAACTCATCATCGGACCATGAAAGGTCACAAGACCTGTTTCTTGATGAATCGCTGTGTGTAAGCACGTAATATCACTGTATCCCCAAAATACTTTTGGATGTTTTGCAATTAGCTGATAATCAATTTGATCGACAATACGCGGTGTACCGTAGCCACCACAAGCACAGAAAATCCCTGCAATATCTTGATTTGTAAACATATCTTCTAACGCTTTTACTCTATGAGAATCAGCAGCACTTAAATAGCCGTACCCGTCCGTTAAGTGAGGAGAGGTCACAATCGAGATCCCCATTTTTTCATACAGGTGTTTGCTTTTTTCAATATTCTTCATTAATGGTGTACTAGCTGGCGCGATAACGCCAATCGTATCTCCTGCCTTAATCGGTTTTGGATAAATGGTTTTCATTCATTTGACCCTCCAAATAGAAAGAAGGAGAGAGACAATAGCTCCCTCCCCTAGCTTATTCGTTTAAATCTGCCCATTTTAATTCTGTATACCCTACTGGGTGGCGAACAATGCCAGATACAGATTCATGTTGTAGAACCGGTTGATTGTAGAAATACAATGGAAAGAATGGCATTTCATCTAAAACGAGTGCTTCTGCTTCATGCAAAAGCTCGAATCGGCGCTCTTCATCAGCCTCCGCTTTTGAATCTGCAATCAACTGATCATATGTTTCATTTGACCATGCTGTTCTGTTCATTGAACTATCAGTAATAAAACTCTCCAAGAAATTAATAGGATCGGCATAATCAGCTATGAACGACGAACGGGACATTTGCATTTCTAATCCACGTTGACGATCTAAAAAGACACTTGATTCAACGACTTCAAGGTTCACATCTACCTCCAGATTTTCCGCGTACATTTGCTGGAGGCTTTCCGCAATACGCTCATGTTCTGCAGGGCCTGAGCTATAAGAAATCGTTACATTCGGCAAGGTTTCGTACCCTTCCTCTTCCATTCCTTCTCTTAAAAGTTGTTGGGCCTCTTCAACATCATATGCAAATAAGTCTCCGCCGACTTCTCTAAAATCCTCTCCGGATGGCTCTGGGAAACCGTAAGCAACAAATCCTCCAGCTGGTCGTTGATTTTGACGAATGACACTTTCCACAATCGTTTCACGATCAACCGCTTTTGCAAACGCTTGACGGATCTTTTTATTTTGAAACGGCTCTTCTGTTGTTAAGAAACGATAGAAGTATGTTCCTGCTTGGTCATATAAATCCACTTCCCCACTAGCAATTAACTCTTCAGCTAGATCGGCAGGAGGTGTTGTCGTATGCAGACCACCTTGCTCATATAAGCTGTATGCTGTATTTTGATCTTCTAACATTAACCATGTGGCACCATCCAGCGCAACACTTTCTGCATCCCAATAGTGATCATTTCGAGTCATTCGCAGCTCGGTATTATGATCCCAGCCTGTTAAAGTAAACGGTCCGTTCCCAACGTACGTGCTCGCTTCTTGATGCCATGACCCGTCTTCCTCAACTGTGTCTTTATGGACAGGGAAGAAGGATGGATTCGTAATAAGATTTAAGAAATATTGTTGCGGGCTATTCAAAACAACTTCTAGCGTCTTTTCATCTAGCGCCGTAACCATAACATCTTCTTCAGTGCCTTCCCCTTCATAAAATTCAGTGGCGCCTTCAATTAAATTTGCTAAAAATGCCGCCGGGGACCCTGTTTCTGGATCAACTAGTCGCTTCCACGCGTACTCAAAGTCTTCTGCTGTAACTGGATCACCGTTAGACCAATTTGCATTTTCACGTAGATAGAAGGTATAGGTTAAGCCATCTTCAGAAACCTCATAACGCTCAGCAGTGGCTTCTTCAGGTACGTGCTCAGCATTTAATCTCATCAACCCTTCCATAATATTGTTAAGAGGTGCACTCGATACCGATTCGAACGCTATTTGCGGATCAAGGCTTACTGGCTCCGCACCATTATTCACAATTAAAATCTTGTCTCCCCCGTCCGAATCATTCGTATTATCATTACCGCCTGGCTCTGCATCATTTGACGTACCTGTTGTACATGCCGCTAACATCATTGTTGCTGCCATTGTTCCTACTAACCATTTCTTTTGCATGGAAATTCCCCCTTTTGTGTTATGCAAGCTCTTCAAAAACACCCTTTGATCTAGGATCAAGTAACCAGCAAGCTGCTTTATGAGTCGCCGTTATTGCTGTTGTTACTGGCATATGGTAACGACAAACATCCATTGCATAGTGACAACGTGCAGCAAACGGACACCCTGCCGGTGGAGCAAATAAATCAGGTGGTGTTCCAGCGATTGGAATAAGCTCTTCTTTTGCATCATCCAATCGTGGAATGGATTGTAGTAACCCTTTTGTATAAGGGTGCGTTGCTTGATAAAACAACTCTCGACGATTGCTTTGTTCAATGACTTTTCCTGCATACATAACGTGCACACGATCTGCTAGCTGAGCAACCACCCCAAGGTCGTGCGTAATTAGAATAATCGCGACACCTGTTTTACGTTGCACTTCTTTAAAAAGCGCTAAAATCTGTGCTTGAATGGTGACATCTAGTGCCGTTGTTGGTTCGTCTGCAATTAAAATATCTGGCTCACAAATAAGGGCCATTGCAATCATGAGCCGTTGTCTCATACCACCGCTAAACTCATGTGGATATTGCTTCAACCGCTCTTCCCCATTTGAAATACCGACAATGGTTAGCATCTCAAGTGCCTTTTCGTTCGCTTTAGCAGCAGAAATAGATGTATGTTTCCGAATACCCTCTGTTAATTGTGTACCAATTGTCAACGTCGGATTAAGTGATGTCATGGGATCTTGAAAGATCATCGCTAGATCATTACCTTGAATTCGTCTCATTTTCTTATCAGACAACTTCAACAAATTCTGACCTTTAAACCAAATTTCACCACTTTTCACTTTCGCAATTCCTTTTGGCAATAAACGCATCAAACTTTGTGCAGTGACGCTTTTTCCACAGCCACTCTCTCCAACAATGGCAAGGGTTTCCCCCTTTTCTAACGTTAGATCTACACCTCTAACGGCCTGAACCTCACCACCATATGTTTTAAAATGAATATGTAAATCTTTCACTTCTAATAACGGCATGTTATTTCCCCCTTGTTTTCGGATCAATGGCATCCTGCAACCCATCACCAAATACATTAAAGGCATACATCGTTAGCGAAATAAAGAAAGCTGGGAAAAACAAACGCCACCAGTTACCAGTTAAGATGGACGAAAGACCGTCTTCTGCAAGAGAGCCCCACGATGCATAAGGAGCAGAAATGCCTAAGCCAAGAAAGCTTAGAAACGCTTCTGCAAAGATAGCCGTTGGAACCGTCAGTGTCATTTGAATAATAATTGGTCCCATTGTATTCGGTAATAAGCTTCTGCGAATAATATGATTTGTACTAGCACCGAATACTTTCGAAGCAAGCACGTATTCATTTTGCTTTAGGGAAAGGACTTGACCACGAACAATACGCGCCATGCCTACCCAGCCGGTAATCGTTAAAGCAATTATGATCGTTAATAGACCCGGTCCCATAATGACCATTAGTAAAATGACGACGAGTAAATAGGGAAGCCCATAAAGGATTTCGACTATACGCATCATCACAGAGTCTGTGCGCCCCCCTTTATAACCAGAAACGCCACCGTAAATAATCCCAACAATGCAATCAATAAGTGCAGCAACCAATCCGACAAATAAGGAAATTCTTGCCCCATACCATGTTCGGGCAAACATATCCCGTCCAAGGGCATCTGTACCAAACCAATACTCAAGGGAGGGAGGTTGATTGACCATACTGTAGTTCGGTGTTGCGATAGAATGAGGCGAAATCCACGGCCCAATGATTGCCATAACGGTTAAACCCATCATCGTAAACAGACCGAACATAGCGAGCTTATTCTGTCTTAACCGAATCCAAACCGACTGCCAATAAGACAAGGATGGTCTCGAAACAAGCTCCGCGTTTAGCTTTTCACTACTAGGTTTAAATAGATGATCCTCAACAGATTTCCCATTTGAATTAAGTAAGGCCATCAGCTCGCCTCCTTTTTATCAAGGCGTATCCGCGGGTCAAGAAAGCCATAGACAATATCGACAATTAACAGCATGACGAGTAAAATCGCACTATAAAAAATGGTTGTTCCCATTATGACCGCATAATCACGATTGTTTATACCTTCCACAAAATAGCGACCAATACCAGGGATGGCGAAAATTTTTTCAATGACAAAACTACCTGTTAAGACACCTGCTACGAGGGTTCCAAGTATCGTGACTACCGGCATGAGCCCGTTCCGTAATGCATGCTTAGTCACAATGACAAATGGAGATAACCCCTTTGCTTGCGCTGTTCTTATGTAGTCTTGTGTTAATACATCAACCATCGTTGAACGAGTTAACCGGGCAATAATAGCCATTGGTGATGTTGCTAATGCAAAGACAGGCAAAATCATATGTGTCCAGTCGTGCCACAAGGCAACCGGTAAATAATCTTTAAACGATTGAATAAGCAACGCTGCTAGTATGAAGTTCGGAACAGACAAACCGAGCACCGCTAACGTCATTAAGAGGTAGTCAATCATTCCATTTCTTCTCAACGCTGCTAACACACCCAATGTTACTCCTGATAATAGAGCAAACGCTAAAGCGAACAGACCTAACTCTAGGGATACTGGGAACCCTCGAGCAATCAAATCGTTAACCGACACAGCCGGTTGAGAAATAGAAGGTCCAAAATCGAACTGTAAAATGGACCCTAAATAATCGACATATTGAATAACAACAGGTCGATCTAGCCCATAATATGCTTCTAAATTTGCTTGAACCGCTTCACTCGTATTATGTTCACCATTCAAAGGTGAACCCGGTACACTATGCATAAGAAAAAAAGTCGCTGTTACAATGATCCACAGCGTGACAATCATCGCTAAAAAACGTCGACTAACGTATTTAAGCATCGCCTTCGCCTCTCTTTAACAAAACGTTGTTTGCATCGCAAGCTCTGTCATTACAAGCATAGCTTGGTAAGCTTCCTTGATGTCTTTTGCCTCAAATGCCACAGTCGTTCCTGATTCTATTGAAGCACCTGGCATCAATGCTGCCCATTCGGCTTGACCATAATTCGCAAATTCAATATGTAATAAAGGCGCACCTTTAAGCTTTAAAGGAGAATGATTTTTCTTCAAAAGAGCTTCTTCAGTCTTTAGTTGGAGTAGCTGTTTACTTTCTTCTAGCGATAAACATAAAGCTGAAGAACGGGATTGTGCGGTTTTTACAGGAGCGGTTACCACATTTGGAAGAAGCGCTTCTGCTTCTTTGCAAGCGCCTTCATCACCAGCTACAAGTGTAACGGGAACATCGTAGTAACCAGCAAGAAACGCATTAAGTCCTAATTCACCGATTAACTCGTTATTTAACCACATGTTTCGAACACCAAAAATCATCGTATGACTCATGACACCTGGCATTGAAGCTCTTGCATGGTACCCAATAAAGAATACCTGGTCAAACGATTCATCTACACCTTGCATCATTGAATAGGGCTTCACTTCACCAGAGATTAATTGCACACGATGATGAAGCTTTTCAATTAAAATATTATTCATTTTCCCATGTGAATCATTCGCAATGAAATTGGTACAGCCATGTGCAAAAGCAGCTTCTGCAACATGATTAACCTCATTCGTCATCAGCTCTTGACCACGTTGGTAAAATCGCTCTCCTGGAGTGACAAATTGTCGATCCACTAAGCCCGTTATCCCTTCCATATCTACTGAAGCAAACACGTTCATATGACTCAACACCTCTCTACAAACAGTTCTTGATGTATCCTTACTCTATTCGTAGTAAAAAGCTATTTTCCTGCTGATTTTGGAATTTATACTGAAAAAATTGTAAACTTTCCTTACATTCTGTCATTTTTTTGAGACAAACACGATTGATGCCCGCCCGATTGATCAGCTTATACGTAATGGTCAGTCAACACTTCTTTTAGCAAAAGTCAAAATCATGTTATTTTTTCAAGAAATCAACTAGAATAAAGGGACTATTAAGAATGGGAGAATGATGTATGCAACAAGAACAAAATTTTCGAATGGGGGTAACCACGACCCTGTCCTCTTATTTCATTTGGGGGTTTTTACCACTTTACTGGGCATTGCTTTCTTTTATACCTGCTTTAGATGTGTTAATGTATCGGATTTCATTTGCGTTTTTTTTCATGGTTCTTTTGCTCTTTTTTGCGAGACGAAAAGCTCAATACATAAGTGAAATAAAAACCGTTTTTACCCAGTCTAAGCTACTTATGCAAATGATTTTTGCAGCCATCTTTATTAGCTTAAACTGGTTTTTATTTATTTTTGCGGTTAGCAGCAATATGGTATTAGAAGCGAGTTTAGCTTACTATATTAATCCTTTACTTAACGTAGTACTTGCAACTGTTATTATTAAAGAAACATTAAGTCGCGCCGAAATTTTTGCAGTCAGTGCAGCAGGGATTGGTGTCCTTATCTTAATTGTATTTAATGGAACGATTCCTTGGGCGGCATTTGGGATGGCGCTAAGCTTCTGCTTTTATGGCTTTATTAAACGTTCTGTTTCCATCTCTGCTACGGCTGGATTGTTTATCGAAACCGCATTAGTTACGCCTATAGCACTCCTATACTTACTCTTTTTCACAACGTATTCAGTCTTTTCTATGGATAACTCGACGATCATATTACTTTCAGGTGCAGGTATCTTCACCGCCGTACCCCTTATCTTATTTTCGTTTGGGGCAAAGCACATTCCCTTTTCCCTTGTTGGGTTCTTTCAATATATTGCACCGACGACGATGCTTTTTCTAGGAATTTTCATTTTCAAAGAGCCTTTCTCTCTAGTGCAATTTATTGCGTTTTTCTTTATTTGGACTGGATTACTCACATTCACGTCATCAAAAATTTTAAACCGTAGGAAAGGAAAAGAACCTCTTACACATGAATGATCCATATTGTTCATGTATACTAGCAGTGATCGAAATGAAGAAAGGAAGGATACAATGACACAATACCGTGGCTATATTGGTACGTATTCAAAAGGAGATAGTAAAGGTGTATATACATTTACATTAGACACCGAAACAAATAAGATAAGCAATCAGCAGTTAGCTGCCGAACTAAAAGATCCTACTTATGTGACGATAACAAACGAGAACAAGTTATACGCTGTAATGAAAGAAGATAAGAAAGGTGGCATTGCTGCATTTGAAATGAACCCTAAGAGCGGCTCATTGCAACCAATGAATCAGCAAATTACGGCAGATGGTGGTCCTTGTCATGTAACCGTCTCAAAAGACCAAACAAAAGGGTTATCTGCTAATTACCATAGTGGTACAATCCTTTCTTATGCTATTGAAGAAGATGGATCTATCGGCGACATTTTATCAAAAGTGACGCATGAAGGTAGTGGTCCTAATAAGGAAAGACAAGAAAAAGCTCATGCCCATTTCTCTGGCTTTACACCTGATGAGCACTACGCAGTGGCGGTTGACCTTGGGACAGATGAAGTGATTCTTTATATAAACAATAACGGAGAGCTAGATAAACATTTCACCCTAAAGGTAACGCCAGGTGCAGGACCACGGCACATTGCCTTTCATCCACACGAGGCCTATGCTTACATTATGACCGAGCTCTCGAATGAAATTATTGTTTGCGCGTACAACGCAACAGTAGGTGAACTTCATGAAATCCAAACGATCTCTACATTGCCTGAAGGCTTTGTAGAAGAAAGCTTTGGCAGTGCTATTCACGTCTCTCAAGATGGTAAATTTGTATACGCAGCGAATCGAGGGCATAATTCAATCGCAAGCTTCGCCGTAAATGATCTCTCTGGAGAACTCACGCTTGTAGAAATTGTTTCTACAGAAGGCAATTGGCCTAGAGATTTTCACATTGACCCTTCAGGTGGATACCTACTCGCATCTAACCAAGAGTCGAGCAACTTGACTTTATACAGTCGTAATAAAGACACAGGCAAACTATCACTTCTTGAAAGTGAAATTCCAATGCCCTATCCAGTTTGTGTTGTGTTCGTTTCAGACTCCATTCAGTAAACAAAACCTGTTTATCTGTATACAAATAATAGAGGCTGTTTCGTTAGCATCAAGTCTGAACGAAACAGCCTCTTTCTTTTCTAAAAGCACTTTTCCATCGTACGATTAGTAGAGTAACGGAATGGCTTCATCTACTTTTTTATAATCAAATCCTAAATCTGTAGCCACTGCTTCATAGGTTACATATCCGGCAGCTGTATTTAACCCTTTTGCTAGCGATAGATTTGAACCCAATGCTTTAATAATGCCAAGGTCTGCAATCTGCTTTGCATATGGAATCGTAACATTGGTTAGAGCGATGGTTGACGTTCTCGGTACAGCGCCTGGCATATTGGCAACTGCATAGTGAATAATTCCATGTTTCACATATGTGGGCTGGTCGTGAGTTGTCACCCTATTTGCCGTTTCAACAATTCCGCCTTGATCTACCGCTACGTCTACTACTACACTCCCTTCCTTCATTGTTTTAATCATCTCTTCTGTAATCAGCCTTGGCGCTTTGGCCCCTGGTATTAGTACTGCACCAATAACCAAATCTGCTTCTTCCACCGCTACAGCAATGTTAAGAGGATTGGACATCATCGTTTGTATGTCATGTCCAAATAAGTCATCGAGCTGGCGTAGACGCTCTGCACTAACGTCAAGTAAAGTAACTTGAGCACCTAGTCCAATGGCCATTTTTGCGGCATTGGTTCCAACTACACCACCACCAACGATCGCTACCTTCGCTCGCTTAACCCCTGGTACACCTGATAATAATATACCTTTTCCTCCATTTGTCTTTTCAAGAAATCGTGCACCCATTTGGGTTGCCATTCGACCTGCGACTTCACTCATTGGTGTTAGAAGTGGTAAGGTTCGATTGTGTTCAACGGTTTCATATGCAACCGCAATAACTTCCTTCTTCACAAGGGCTTCTGTAAGCGCTGCTTCTGCTGCTAAGTGTAGGTAGGTAAATAGAATTAACCCCTTTCGGAAAAAGCTAAATTCGGATTCAAGAGGCTCTTTTACTTTTATAATCATATCTGCTTGAGCCCAAACGTCAGCTGCTTGCTGCATCATTTTCGCTCCGGCTTGCTTATACTCTTCATTCGTGAAGCCACTTCCATCCCCTGCTCCAGATTCAATCAAAACCGTATGCCCGCTTGTCGTTAGCGTGACGACACCGGCTGGCGTCATTGCTACGCGATTTTCAAAACTTTTCACTTCTTTAGGCACTCCAATAATCACAACAATCACCTTCCTTTGGCGCATCTTAATTGTAGTATATCCACGAAAGCAACTTTTCTCTTCATGAGTTGGGGCTAAAATTCTTCCTTCCCATTTGTGTGAAAAACACAAATGATCAGACTATTGAACAGTTAGTGTTCACCTCGCAAATCTAAATATAAACCCGTCCGTTCATTTGGATCTTTTAAACGTATGTTAGTAATTTCCGTTATTCGTTTTATACGATACTGTAAAGAGTTAGTGTGAATATGCAACGCTTTTGCTGTGGTGACTAGGTGACTATCATTTTTTAAATACTCATCTAAGGTTTTCAATAAATTGGTTTGATTTTGCTGATCGTAACGCTTTAATTGTTCAATAGCCGGATGCTTACTACTTACATAGGCTTTTTCCTCGTAAGGTCCGACGTAGCGCATCGCTCCAGCCTGATAATAAAATAACAGACTGTTTAATTCTTCTTTAAAACGATTTTTTAATGAAAGCATTTCTTTTGCTTGCTCATATGACTTTGCCATACCTTCTAGAGAACGATCAGGGTTTCCACAAACTATTGAAAGGTTTGAAGGCATTGCGGTTTGAATGGTTATAAGAGGATCGGCTATAGAAGCATGCGCTACCAAAGCAATAAAGTATCGTCCATCAAACATATAGAGTGGTGCAAGCGGTTGTAAAAGTTGCTCGACTTTCATTAGATGCTCCGTTTTACGATGTAAATCAATCATTAGCATACATTTTTCATTTGTTTGGTCCATTAGAGACGCTGGTAAGTCGGTAGGGCTGTACGTGTTCGTCATTACTTTCCAAAGCTTTTCTTCTTTAGTAGGGGCTAGCTGCTCACGATCGTACATAGAAAAATAAGTGCTTGCTTTAACCGCTACTTTTTTTAACCATTGTTGTTCGAATACCGTTAGTGTTCGGGTTGTTTCTGATATCCAAATGTAGCCAATTACTCCATTTGAACCATCTCTAATGGAAAGAGCAACACGCTTTCCTAGTCCGAACTCTTCTATTCCAGCAATTAATAATGGCTCCGCTGATTGATTGAGTGCAGTCATCACACCATCTTTCCAAAATCGATGAATCAGATTATCAGGAACTTTTCGACCAATAATGGTTGAAATTCTTGCCGAATCTGTTCCCTCACCGTGTTCAGAATAAGCAAGCAAGTGATGGTGCTTGTTCTCAATGGTAATGGGGCAAGCAAGCAATTTACCTAAACTTTCGACGAACGCATCTAAATGTGTATAGGTTTTGGTTAAAAATAGTTTGTATGCATCTGTCACGACAAACCCTACTTTCTCTTCATTCACTCATCTAAGTATAGCAAATTCTTGCTTGCATTTCTCTATTTAATCGTTGTTGCCAAAGGCTTGAAGCGCTCGTTTTCTCGCCGACTGATGATCAACAATTGGCTTCTCGTAAGCAGTGCAACCATACTCTTCCCGTTCCTCTTCACTCAAATCATGAGGCATATGAATTGCTTTGGTCGGCACATCCTTTAATTCTTTGACATACGAACGAATAAAGCGTCCATACGGGTCAAACCGCTCTGACTGACGATATGGATTAAAGATTCTAAAGTATGGTACCGCATCGGTACCTGTTGATGCTGCCCATTGCCAACCGCCAATATTTGAAGCTGGATCATAATCTATCAGGCGTTCAGCAAAATAGCGCTCTCCTAAACGCCAGTCAATCAACAAATGCTTCGTTAGAAAAGAAGCAACCACCATTCGTAGTCGATTGTGCATCCAGCCGGTTTCGTTCAATTGCCGCATAGCTGCATCAACGAGAGGATAGCCGGTTTTACCCTCCTTCCAAGCCTGCAGTTGCTCTTCATCTGAGCGCCAGTCGAGCCCTTGATAGGCTGATTTAATTTCCAAGTTATCACTTTTCGGGTAATGGACATAAATCATATTATAGAAATCGCGCCACGCTAATTCCTGTATGAACGTTTCAACACCTGAATCGTCTTTAAGTTGATCTCTTTTTTCTTCCGCCATTTGATAAACTGTTCGAATAGATAAAGCACCTGTTCTTAAAAATTTTGATAAGCGACTTGTCCCTTCTATTTCTGGGTAGTCACGATCTCTCTTATAAGATTCGATAGTATCGTCAATAAAGGATTGGAGATATTCTCGCCCATATTGCTCTCCAGCCTCCTGCTTCCATTTGCCTGTTTTTTGCTGCATCATTTGTTTATACGCATGCTCACCAGCTTCATGCTTCGGCTTTTTAGAAAGACTTTTTTGCTGTAAAAGAGATTCGTCTATGCAGACTGGATCTGGTTTATGAAGCTGTCGCCATTTTTTATAATAAGGCGAGAATACTTTGTAATGAGTATCATCTTCTTTTAAACTGTCATAGGCCCCATGCAAATGGTGATCTATAAAGGATTTTGTTTTTATTTGCGCAGACTTTGCCCATTTCTCAAAAGCTTGATCTCGCTTCTTGCCAAAGCCGACTTCATCTCGATTGTAATAAATGGTGTGGATAGGATCCGTTTTTGCCTTTAATTCATCAAAACTCGCTTCTAGTTCACCATACAAAAATAAAATAGGGAATGACAATTCGTTTGCATGATCATTAAATGCCTTTAACGTTTCATAGAAGTAATCGTGACGAACAGTAAAGGATTCTGTTAATTTTGGGTGAATATGAAAGATACCCATTATTGAATCGTTTTTTGAACAAGCTGCGAGCGCTGTGGCAAGTGCTTGATGGTCTTGTAATCGCAAATCTCTCCGAAACCAAACAATGTGGACAGCCATTTCGTTTTCTCCTTTTCATTCAATTGTAAAAAGACGCATTGCAAAAGCAACACGCCTTACTTCTATTCCCCTTTTTCAATTGGGTAATCATGTGTAATCCAGTCACTCCAAGATCCTGGATACAGTTTTACGTTTGTAAAGCCAGCTTGTTCCAATCCTAAATAAAGTGGACAAGCAGAAATGCCTGATCCGCAATAAACAATCACTTCTTTGTTTTTGTCTCCTAATAGCTGAAATTCTTGCTCAAGCTGTTCTTTATTCTTCCACGTACCATCTTCATTTAGCACTTGCTTCCAAAATAGGCTCGTAGCCCCTGGTATATGACCAGACTTTGCATCATGCTCTTCCTGTTCTCCAAGAAATCGTTCGTAGGCCCGTGCATCTAATAAATGCGTAGCTTTTGACCGCTTGGCAACATCATAATGGGCTACTTTCCTTTCTGTTCGAATCGTTGCAGAGAAAGACGATCGTGTAGGGATGCTTCGTTCATCTGTTGTTTGATACCCTCTTGATGTCCATTCATTAAAGCCACCATCTAAAATGTACACAGATGCATGCCCGATATACGACAGCATCCACCAAGCTCTCCCAGCAGCCATTCCACCACTACCTTCATCATAAATCACAACTGGAGTAGCCTCATCAATTCCTTTACGCTCAGCCATCTCAATCATTGCCTCATCAGAAGGCATTGGGTAACGTCCACCTTCTAGTAAGGTTCGATCTGCCATCTCCTCCACCATATCAATAAAAATTGCACCAGGGATATGAGCATTGTTGTACAGACGTTTCCCTTTTTGTTCATCTTTTAAGTCATGTCTTGCATCTAACAAACTAAACGTTTTGCCTTGTTTCATCCATTGCTGGAGTGTATCGACTGAAAGAATCATTTCTATACCTCCTGTTTCTTTTCAACTTTACCGAGCAACCAATTGAAAATCAATAAAAAAGCCTGTCAGCATAAAATATAGCCAACAAGCATTCATGAGTTACTGATTTAGTAAAAACTCGGTGATTTCATTTAGATGTTGTTCAACTGAGATAGGATCATTGAAATAATAACCAATTGGGTCCATTTCAAACACACGATCATTCTCTACAGCTTCAAGCCCTTCCCAAATAGAGCTTTCGTAGAGAAAGTTCCCGTCCATATTTACAGTCCATGGAGCCGTTAAAATATAATCACCTGCGTAATCAGGAACTACCTCTAAAGACAAGTTATTATAGCCATCGTTTTCTACAGCTTCAACAGCGGCTTCAGGCATCATTAAATCCAATTCCTCATACATGATTTCGCCTCCGCGACCCCAACCGCTTCCATACAGGTAAACATCGCTATCTGTCGGCTGTAAAATGGAAATGGTCCCATCACCTACTGCAGCTTGTACATCAGGCTTAAGCCCCTCTACTTGAGCGTCCCATTCGTCAATCCAGCTTTGAGCTGCTTCTTCCCGACCAAACATCTCTCCAAATTCCATCAGTTGATCTTTATAGCCTAATGAGGCGTAATCAACAGCAACTGTTGTTGTAATACTTTCAAGCTGATCTAAAATTTCGGATGAACCATAAGCAATAATTAAATCTGGATCTAACTCAAGGACTTGTTCAACTGATACAGTGTTTGCATCACCTAAATTCTCAACACCTTCTGTATAGTCTTCTAAAAATGGGCTTTCAAACACGTAATCAGTTGTGGCAGCAACGTCAATCCCTAGTTCTTGTAAGTAGCCAAAATAAACATCGGCTAAAAGTACGACTCTCTCGGGATTTGCAGGTATCTCTTGCATACCATTCATCGCTTCGTATGGAATCGTCTCTGTTGTTGACCCACTATCATTTTGCTCAT
Organism: Shouchella oshimensis; assembly: GCF_002019765.1. Taxonomy (GTDB): domain Bacteria; phylum Bacillota; class Bacilli; order Bacillales; family Bacillaceae_D; genus Shouchella; species Shouchella oshimensis. Next base: position 873,782 of record NZ_KV917380.1, on the reverse strand, counting down.
CCGCTCCGTTTCCACAAGCTGCTAACACCAGTGCACTAAGGGCAAACGTTCCAAAAGACCATTTATGGATTTGTTTCATGTATATGTACCTCGATTCTATTGATAAAGATTTTCATTTTCAATTAAAAGTATAATATGAAACCAACTAACGTGCAAATATTATCTATAAATGAATATTTTTTTCATCTTTTTATACGTACATATTGCGACAGTCTTCGGAAGACATTAAAATAAACGGTAGATTTTATGGGGGTGGTTCACTTGGAGAAAGAACACGAAACAAAATTGAAACGTACGCTTACGCTGGTACCGCTTCTCGTTATTGGCTTAGCTTATATGGATCCGCTAGTCGTTTTTGATACGTACGGTATCGTTGCACAACTTACGGAAGGACACGTCGCAACGGCTTACTTGTTTACAATCGCAGCGCTTCTTTTAACGGCCTATAGCTACGGAAGGATGGTACAAGCTTTCCCTAAAGCGGGTTCAGCGTATACGTATGCGCAAAAAAGCATTCATCCAAATGTTGGGTTTGCAGCTGGATGGACGCTCCTACTCGACTATTTATTTCTTCCAATGGTCAACTTCGCCATTGGCATGGTGTATTTGCAAGCCGCTTTCCCGCAAATACCTGCTTTTATTTGGGTTGTTCTATTAGCAACCGTCATAACGACAATTAATATTCTAGGCATTCGCCTTACCGCAAATGTTACTGGCTTATTTGTCACTTTTCAAATTCTTGTGGCAGCCATCTTTATCTTTTTTGTTATAAAGGGGTTAGCGAATGGGTTTGGAACTGGTGAGCTCTTGTCCATGATGCCTTTTTACAGTACATCACTTGAGATGACAACGGTTTTTACTGGGGCAGCCATACTCTGCTTTTCATTCTTAGGCTTTGATGCCATTTCAACCCTTTCAGAAGAAACAAAAAACCCAAAAAGAACCGTGCCCTTGGCCATTATGTTAGTTGTTCTTATCGGTGGTGGGTTGTTTGTTGGTGTATCCTATTTACTACAACTCGTATACCCACAGTACGATTCGTTTGTTTCAGCAGAAGCAGCTTCTTTAGAAATTGCTCAATATGTCGGTGGTGCTTTTCTTTACTCACTATTCTTAGGAGGCACAATGGTCGCAGTTGTATCGTCATCTATGTCTTCTCATGCCAGTGCCTCACGTCTTTTATTTGCAATGGGTAGGGATAGTACGTTGCCTAAACGCTACTTTGGGTATTTACATCCTAAATTCAAAACACCGGTTTTTAACATTGTCTTAATTGGCGTACTCTCACTGACCGCCATCTTTGGAGAACTTGAAATTATCTATTCCTTTATAAGTTTCGGCGCCTTAATCGGTTTCACAAGTGTAAATGCTTCTGTTATTGCGCACTATTATATACGACAAAAGCAACGCTCTTTGAAAGGAACTATACTCAATCTGATTATTCCTTTATTAGGAGCTACTTTCTGCTTATCTCTTTTGTATTCAATTGAAACAAACGCATTAATTATTGGTTTAAGCTGGATGTTCTTAGGGCTCTTGTACTTTATTTATCGTAGGAAAAAATTTGCATCTGAATAAAAATTGATTTATTGATTATGAGCAAGTAAGATTAAGGGTGATGCAAAAGGAGCATATATTGGTCCAACTGCTTAGGGGGTATATGTGCGACAGTTTAAACGATCACTTTTATTCATTTTTGCTTGCCTCATGACGATTTCTTTCCTCGTGTTTTACCTTTACACATCGGAAAATAGTCGTTTTTCCATCGACCATCTGGAAGAAACTCTTGGTACAATGATGCGAGGAGACCATCCAGATGTTCCTATAGAAGAAATTATTTATGCTGACGAGCTCCATCCGATTGTAGCAGAAAAAACCGAGCAATTAATTGAACAAGCGTCGCAAATCGGCATTGCCATTATCATTACTGATGGGTTTCGGACTATTGAAGAGCAGGACGCTCTTTACCAGCAAGGTCGTTCAACAAATGGTAGCATTGTTACACATGTTGCCGGTGGCGAATCCCTCCACAATTACGGTCTAGCTGTCGATTATGCATTACTAAATGAAAATGGACAACCTATTTGGGACTTAGAGTATGATGGAAATCACAACGGTGAAAGTGACTGGATTGAAGTTGCAGACATTGCAAAAGACCTAGGATTTAATTGGGGTGGCGATTGGAAGCATTTCGTTGATTATCCTCACTTAGAAATGACGTTCGGCTATTCTATGAGCGATATTCAACGAGCATTAAACGATTCTACTTCATCTACCGATTCATAAAGGAGTGACCGTTATGTAATAAGGATAAGGTCACTTCTTTTTATACTTTTAGCAGGAAAACTAAGAAAAAGCGAGAACTATTTTAAAGGAAGAAATCTTTATGATCGATATATTAAAAGAAGTGGGTTGATAACCGTGGAACTAGGTAGAACAATTAAGTACTACCGGATAAAACATAACATGACACAAGCTGAACTCGCTGATGGTATATGTTCTATTCCACATTTAAGCAAAATTGAAAATTCAATATATAATGCCAATTTCGGGACTGCAGCACTACTTTTAGAACGACTCGGAATTAATATTGAAGAAGAATATGCCCAGCATTCAGAAATCAAACATACGCTTGATGCGTTTATAGAAGCTATTCAATTCGCTGATGAAGAGAAAGCAACTGAATACTATGAATTGCTTCTCGATAAAGAAACCGTTATACCGCGAACCAACTACCGCAATATGTACCATTTGTACATGATGCGCTATCATTTAATGAACGGTCATTTAACACTCGCTTTTAAAGATTGGAGTATTGTCGACAAAAACAGGAGTAACCTTGATCCTGTTGAAGAACTTTCCGCCGAATTGTTTTATGGTATTTATCTAGTAGAACTCGGACGACTGAAAGAAGCTAAACAACTACTGCTAAGTATTAAAAATGCAGAACATTCATCACATTATCTTTTCACTCGAGAAATTGCATTTATTTTATCCCATTGTTATACCGAATTAAACCAGCCTGAGAAAGCCATTATTTATGCAAAAGAAGCACTTTACCTATTTAAACAAGAAGATAACTATATACGCACTGCTCAATCACAAATGCTGTTAGGCATTAATTATACACAGTTAAATATGCTGGAAGAATCACAACGGGTGTTTAAAGTCCTCTTGCGCAATTCGCGATTATTTGGTCAACAATCGCTTTATTTTCAAGCAACATACAATTATGGCATCTTATTAAAGAAAAATGGTGAGTACGAAGCCAGTCACGATTGTTTCTTGCAGTGCACACAATTTTATGAACCTTCTAGCAAAAACTATCTCTATGCTCGTTTAGCTGATGTAGAAGTGTTGTTCCTATTAAATGTCGATAAAACGCGTATTCGCGACATATTGATTGAAATTATTGAGCAAAGCGTTTCCCAGTCCCACGAACGGTTAGAGCTTCAAGCGAGGTATTATATGTATCGCCTTGAATCGTCTGAACAACTTTATCATTTTATTGAAACTGAATTGTTGCCCCACTTGGAGCAACTTGAAAGCCATGCGGAATTATTGCCTTATGCCCGCGAGCTAGCTCTTTGGTACCAACAGAATGGTCACTACGAAAAAGCCAATGAGTATTTACAGAAATACTCTTCTATTACGACAATAAAAGATTTATCCATGGTCTAATCTAGTCAAAATTAAAAGCTTATGTAACCGCATATATGCGCTTCATAAGCTTTTTTTCATTTAACAGGTTCTTTAAATGAAGGAGAATCAGTTGCTTCACATAAAAAAACAACAAAAAAGCGCACGACCGTGCTTTCACCGCATCAACCATTGCCTGAAAATCGAGAATCATTTTCTCAAAAAGGCTAAAGTGATGCTAGCGAAAGCGGCAGTCCGTAACGCTTTTTTACTAGATTACTAGTTCGAGTAGGTCTCTTTTGCAGGAAAGACTAATTAACGTGTTGCCGCTTCTGCGTTAACAAGACCACTTCCGAATTGAGTCGTATTTCCTAAGTTTGTTGCCGTATTTTTAAGGTGGTTACGAATTTGAACATTTGACCAAGAAGGATTCTTTTGCTTCACTAACGCAGCAACACCAGCAACGTGCGGTGTAGCCATAGATGTACCATTGAAGCTTGCGTATCCATTGCCAGGAACCGTACTTTGTACACCTACACCTGGTGCGACAATGTCAAGACCTGCTCCGTACTGAGAAAAGCTAGCGCGGTTGTTGTTTTGATCTGTTGCACCAACAGCCATCGCATTTGCATAGCGTGCCGGGAATCCAACATTTCCTGCACCTGAGTTACCAGAAGCTGCGACTACAAGAACGCCACTTGCTGTTGCTTGGTTAACAGCTTGTTCCATTGTAGCAGATCCAGCACTACTTCCTAAACTCATGTTAGCAATATGCATGCCATTATTTGCAGCCCATTGTAAACCTTGTGCAATACCACTGATTGACCCAGAGCCACTTGCTCCTAGCACTTTAACCCCATATAAATCAACGTTAGGTGCTACGCCAAGTACACCGATTGAATTGTTTAACGCTGCAATTGTACCAGCAACGTGGGTACCATGACCGTTTCCATCACTAATGTTCGGCTCTCCTGGTACAAAACTCGCACCGCCACGAATCCTTAAATCAGCGTGATTTGAGATCCCTGTGTCTAAGACAGCAACACGAACTCCAGTACCTGTGAATCCTCTGCTTTGGGCAATCGGAGCTTGTACACGGTTAATGCCCCATGGAACAGTTTGCATTGTCGTTACCTCAGCATCTTCCTCAATATAGGCGATTGCTGGATCAAGCTCTAAAGCATCGACATCTTCTGGATCAAGTTCAACGGATAAAACTGGAATAAAATCAAATTCATGAAGGAGATCAATTTCAACATCTTCCGCTTGAGAAGAAATAGAATACTCATCGCCATCAATTTGGTCAACAAATTGAGACATAACTTCTTGTTCTTTAAAGCCAATGAGGTATTTTTCCTTTGCTTCCTCGGCTGCTTGTGCGATCGATGAACTAAATGCTACTGATATAATTAGTGCTGTTCCGGCAACAATTTTCCCCATTTTCTTATTCAATTCGTTATACCTCCTCAAAATGTTCCAACCTGCGCAGCTGGTAATCTAAAATTAACAAAATTTTAACTCTTTTGGTATTGGGAAACCTTTTTAGCTATTGGGAAATATACGTAAATTAATAGTTAACTTTTTTGTTAGCGGATGATTAAAAAAGCATGTTATTGCTCATAATGGTAAAAAAAGGAGGAGAATAGATGGAACTACTTCACCGTGTAAATCATGAGGATAAATCGATCAAACTCCCTACAAATAAACGCTTATCCCGCCACATTCTCACATATAGTCATTGGTACGATCAATCAACGATCGAAAAAGCCAAAGCAGATTTAAAACAATTACTGTAACACTTCTATTTTCCATCATCAAGAAAAGAGACCGGTTTCCCGGTCTCTTGCTTTGTCGAACGAATAAAAAACGACTCGTTCTTTTGCTCTCTATCATTCTACTTTATTCTCATTTTTCATATTGCGTTACCAGAGAAGCATGCTTTTCATGCATCATTGTTTCCACATACCAGCCTGTGTCTTCTTCTAGCTGTTCTAAAATATGCGTATGTTCATTTACATAAGCAAACGCTTTGCTGTCTTCATATGGGATATGCAACGCTTTTTTAATGTAATGAGTGAATACGTTAGCCTGTATGCTTTCAACGAGACGATCCAACCCTTCTCCTGTTTTTGCCGATAGAAAAATCTCGTCTTTTTCAGTTGACCATTCCCTTGCCTCAACCCGATCCATTTTGTTATAAACCGATAAAAGAGGTTGGTCTATTTCCAATTCCTTTAACGTGTTTTCCGTTGTACGCATCATTTCTTTATAATAACTACTGGAGTAATCTACAACATGAAGCAGTAGATCTGCTTCGCGAGCCTCTTCTAGTGTTGAACGAAAGGCTTTTACTAAATGAGTTGGTAATTTTGATACAAACCCGACTGTATCCGCAAGAAGAAAAGGCATATTCTTTTGCATTTCAACACGTCTAACCGACGTATCTAGCGTCGCAAACAGCATGTCTTTTTCAAATACTTTTTTCTCCTGCTTTTCAGTGACAAACGCATTAAGTAACGATGACTTCCCTGCATTCGTATACCCAACTAACGCTACAACTGGGATACCTTCTGTTTTTCTTTTTTGCCTTTGAGTTTGACGGCGCTCGACCACGACCTCAAGCTCTTTTTCTAATGCACTAATTCGACTTTCAATTTTTCTTCGGTCCAGCTCAAGCTTCGTCTCACCTGCACCTCGGTTCGCAAGACCAGATCCACTTCCGCCTTGCCTACTAAGCGAAGCCCGCATTCCAACAAGACGTGGTAGTAAGTATTTTAACCTCGCAATTTCAACTTGGAGCTGCGCTTCGTTCGTCTTTGCGCGCTCTCCAAAGATATCTAAGATGAGCATCGTTCGATCATAAACCGTTACTTCAAGTTCTTTCTCCAAGTTTCGGATTTGCGACGGCGTTAGCTCATCGTTGAAAATAACTAAATCAACGTCAAAGGAAGCAATTAATCGGGATAGTTCAGTCACTTTGCCACTCCCAAGATAAGTTGCTTGATTGGGTGTTTGAAGCTTTTGTGTGAGTGAAGCAACCGGATTTAAGTCAAGTGCTCTAGTTAAATTTTCTAATTCTTCCATCCCGTAATCAAAGTAGGTGTCTCCTTGTCGTTCAACACCTACCACAATACTATCTTTAATGGTTCTTGTTACTGTTTCATGCATGTATTTAAAAACCTCCATCTCTTTTGTTGTTACACAAAAATGACACACGACTCAGCCTATGTGTAAACGAAGGTTCGTTCATGCCATCGTCAACAGGTGATGCTGCGCATCATTCCATTCCACTGCGCTTTGTAACGGTTAAATCGATCACGATGACGATTCCTCCTTTAAGCTTCTAGCTTTAGAGTACCATTTGTTCGATAGACGTGTAAATTAGGCTGTGTAACTATTTAAGTGAACGCGGTGTTTCATGCTTTGTCTTCTTTAAACTTTTTAGAATTAAATGATTCACAATCTCAGGATATTCATGATGAACCCAGTGTGTGGCGTCATCGATAAAAATAAGTTCTCCATTTGAGCAACGTTTCAAACTTTCTTTTGCCAATGTTTTCGACAAAAACGGGTCGTTCCATCCCCAAAGAATTGTTGTTGGTACAAGAATGTTTTGTCCAAACGACTTAGGACCATTCCGAAAATCCAACCGAATAGCTCGATACCAGTTTAACATCGCTGTCAGTGCACCAGGCTTTAACCAGGCATTTCGATAATGCTCTAAATCCTCTTTTGCAAATGCGCCCTCTCGTCCTGTCATTTGTAAGCCTTTTGCCATATATTTAAATTTCTTTGTTTGCATAATTTTTTCTGGTAAAAAAGGGATTTGAAAAAAGGCCATATACGAACTACGGACAAGCTGCGTTGGATTTTTCACCATTCCTTTAGGCATATCTGCTGGATGAGGGATATTAATTGGAATAAACGTTTTAACTCTTTCTGGTCTAGTTGATGCTAAATGCCACCCTACCGCTCCTCCCCAATCATGTCCGATAACAATAGCTTGTTCTCGCTGGAAAGCATCGATAAGCGCAACACAATCATCCCTTAATGCATCAAGACTATAAGCCTCTATTTCTTGTGGTTTGTCACTTTCATTATACCCACGCTGATCTGGTACTACGACGTAATAGCCTTGGGTAGCTAACGCGGTTAATTGATGCCGGAATCCATACCAAAACTCAGGGAACCCATGTAACATAAGAATAAGTTCGCCTTCTTTTGGACCAGCACAAACCACGTGAAAGGTATGCTCGTTCGCTTCAATTAGTCGATGTTCAAACCTCATTATTCTCACACCTTTCTTTTCGGTAGTCTTCTCTACCCGTATTCTTTCGCCTTTATGCCAGTACTTTCCTGTTACCGATATTATGTCTTGACGTGCATGAAGACTTCGCATATACTAATTTTACAATCACATACATTCCTTCAAAGGGGAGTAGCTGCAAGTGATTTTTACTTGAACCAAAGTCGTCATTACGTGGATTATTTCCACCGGCTTTGTTTGGCATGATACATAAATGTCTAGCAAGACCTTTGCCTCGTTCGTACACAAGGCAGGGGTCTTTTTTGTATTCATAAAGATCCCTCATTTTGTCGAACCTAAGGGGTGCAAAAAAAGAGAGGCGTGTTGTTTATGGATGCAGCTTTATTACTTGAATACAGCTGGGTATTACTTGTTTTAATTGCTTTAGAAGGAATTCTTGCCGCTGATAATGCTTTAGTCTTAGCCATTATGGTGAAGCATTTGCCAGAAAAAGAGCGAAAGAAAGCCTTGTTTTATGGCCTTGCTGGAGCATTCGTTTTTCGTCTTGCTTCTCTATTTGTTATTTCGTTCCTCGTAGACGTTTGGCAAGTACAAGCGCTTGGAGCCGCTTATTTATTATTTATTGCTCTAAACCATTTATTTCGAAAGCATGTTGTTAAAAAGCAAGAACAAGCTGCCGGTATAACAAAAGTAAAAAAAGGTAGCGGCTTTTGGACCACGGTCTTTAAAGTCGAAATTGCCGATATCGCGTTCGCTGTAGATTCTATTCTCGCTGCAGTCGCCTTAGCAACTGCTTTAACACCAACAGACTTAGGAACAGTCGGAAGTATGGATGTTGGTCAGTTTGTTGTCGTCTTCTTAGGTGGGTTTATTGGGCTACTCATTATGCGGTTCGCAGCATCTAAGTTTGTTATTTTGCTACAGAAACGGCCCGGATTGGAAACCGCGGCGTTCGTTATCGTTGGCTGGGTGGGTGTAAAATTAGCTGTTCAAGTTCTTGCTCATGACGCCATTGCCGTTATTCCACATGAATTCCCACATTCCACTGGTTGGAAATTATTCTTCTATACCGTACTTGTACTCATTGTTCTTGGTGGCTGGTTCTTCTCCAAACAACCGAGCGATGGGGATGAATCAAAGTCGGAAATAGAAAAACGAGCAGAAAACAAAGTTGAAGGGTAAGGAATTAAAACAATGGAAGCTTGCGCAAAAATGCGCAAGCTTTTTTAACTACAGTAAATTCCCCTTTTATCATTGTAAGGATTGAATATTCTGCACATCTATGTTTCACTTAAATAGAACCACTAGGGGCGTCTTTTGACTGAGAAAAGCGTAGCTTTGACCCTTTGAACCTGATCTGGTTTATACCAGCGTAGGGAAGTGGAGATGCTAGTTATTGATTCAATAGCTCTCCGTGAGGGTCCTCCCTTTGTGTAAAAAAAGGAGGTTATTGTTATGAGTTTTAGCAACGAATTACGTGAACACGCCAACCCCGTATTTGAAGCCATTTTACAACATCCGTTTGTTCAAGGTATCGGAAAAGGACAACTCCCACCTGAAGCATTAATCCATTATGTTAAGCAAGATTTCGAATATCTAAATACGTTTATGCAAATTTACGGATTAGCCATCCATAAAAGTACGACAAGAGAAGACATTGCGCTATTTAATGAACAAATTACCTTTATTCTTCATAGTGAAATTCACCCACATAATAATTTCTGTCAAGTGGCAGGGGTTTCTTACGATGAACTTCATTATGAGCCACTCGCACCAACCGCTCATCACTATACAAGACATATGCTTGATGTGGCTCAGAAGGGCTCATTAGCAGAGATTTTAGCCGTGCTCCTTCCTTGCCCTTGGACGTATCAAGTTATTGGTGATTACCTTTATGAAACGTTTAATCCAACAAAGGAACATCCTTTTTATGACTGGATTTCTTTCTATCGTTCGAATGGTGAAATGAACGTCACTGCTTTATTTTGCCAGCGTTTAGACGAGCTTGCTAAAGACGCAACCCCTGTTCAAAAACAACAGATGATGGATCACTTCGTAAAAAGCTGCCAATTAGAATTAGCGTTCTGGGAAATGGCGTACACAAACGAAACATGGCCTGTTTCATTAGAGCCTGTTACATGAAGTATGTATGGTATGCAAGCTACGGATCAAACTTGTTAGAGGAGCGTTTTCTTTGCTACATTCGAGGTGGTCAACCCTTTGGGTCAACAGAAAGCGAACCAGGAGCACGTGATCCGTCCCTTCCACTTCGATCTATTCAGTTCCTCATGCCTTATACGCTTTATTTTGCAAAAGATCGAACAAAATGGGGTGAAGGTGGCGTTGCTTTTATTCGCAATAAGCGGGATAAGCAAGCACACACATTATCAAGAGCCTATCTTATTACTCTCGAACAATTTATGGATGTTGTGCGACAGGAAAACCGAGTAGAAACGATCGCCATCGATTTTAAGACATTGTTTAAAGAAGGGTCAGTTGAATTAACGGAGGGCTGGTACAATAAATTACTTGTTGCAGGCTATCAAGACGATCTTCCCGTTTTAACGTTTACGTCCCACCAAGATTGGCCTATAGAAGAGGAAAAAGCTCCTTCTTTTTCATATGAAGAAACATTGCTCAACGGATTAGCCGAACTAGGGTTAACGAAACCAGAAGCGAAGCACTATCTAACATCTCATTATCCTGACGGAGATAGCTCAAGAAGTGACTAACAGGTACACAAACCAAAAAAGCACACTAGACGGTGCCCTCGACTCATAGCCAAAGAGTTGCCTATGGCTAGTTGACACGGTAACTGCGATTTGCATCATGCGGTTACCGATGTCACACACAAGCCTATAGAGTAAGCATCCGTCAGGTGCGCTTCTATAAAGAACCATTCTTCTTACGTCATTCGCTACTTGAAAACCTTCCTACTATTCTTAGTAGTTAGCACCATTATCCGTTTGTTTAGCTAACACTTCTAGAACTGCTTGATATACCGCACCTTGATACTCATTTCCAGCGTTTTCATCAAGCTTTACACCGAAGTTAAGATCAATATATTGACCTTCATCTAGCTGCCAGAATTCGTTATCTCGACCTGTTTGCGATCCATCCCCTAAGAAAAGTTCGCCAGTATTTTGATCGTATTCACTTTCATCGACAATGGCTACAAGCACTTCTACATCATCCGATCCAGCGGTAGATGCCGCCGAAAACGTTTGTACTTCGTTTGTAACACCATTAAATAGTTGATCTAAACGATACTGAGCATCTTCATATACATCTCTTCCAGGAGCTACTGTGTATTTCAATGCGATATAGCCAACTTTATACGCATCAATCGGTACTTCAAGATCAACTTGATGTCGATAAGTAGCCTGTAAATGTGTATCAAGTGTTCCTGTATTTTCAACTGACAACCAGTCCCCAAAAATAAGTTGGGATGGTGCAAAGTTAGATGCTTGTACAATTGAACCATCAATGTCCTGTCCATTGTTCAATTCCAATGTACCACCTTGAATTTCCCCAGTCGCTTCTACAGAGTCCGTAAACCATGCAAATGAACCAGTTGAAGTGGCTGTAAACACCAATGCACCTGCAAAGGCTGTGCCGAGTAATGACAGTTTAAGGGCTTTCTTTTTCATAAAGTTGCTCCTCCTTCGGTTTGTTCCGTTTTTTTTGTATCATTTCAACAATCGTTAGGATAAAAAAAAGCATTAAAGGAATAAATACGACATAACGCATATCGATATTTTTTTGTATAGTTTCTGCCACAAGGCCTACTTTTGGAATCGTAAAACGGTGTACCCCTACAATTTGTTCGTTTACGATAGGAAGACGATCTTCAATCGAGTTATTGTCCCCTTTCGTAATGTAGGATTTGCTCCCCTGTTCGATCGATTCGTTTACAATACGGTGCGTGAACAAGCGTCGTTCTGGTGTCATATACGTCACAACATCGCCTACCTCTGCATTTTCTACTTGTTCAATAATAATGACGTCACCAGCAGAAAATGTTGGTTCCATACTATTGGAGAGTACGGTAAAGGACGTATAACCAAACAATTCTAAACCGCTATTTTCTTCTTCTCCATTCAGTTGTAAAAAAAGCAATAAGACAACAAAGAATAGGAAAGAAAACAGCGTCATGACCACTAAGCGTATGCCTGTCCATACTTTTTTCGCCATTCGTTACACCCTTATTATTAGTAAGAAGGGGAGTTCACCTCCCCTCTTGGTCGTTTTATGATGCAGGAGTTCCTGCAATAACCGGCTGACCGATTGGCAAATCTGCAATAGCCTGCTCCGATACATACGTTCCAAACGGAACACGGTAGACTTCAGAAGAGTCATCCTTATTGGTGAAAATCATGTAGCCGCCATATAGCCCTTGTAAAGCTGTTTTTGGTGCGACTAGAAAACTATTGCTTGTAATGGTTTCTCCTGCTGGAACCGAAATAGAAGCATTCGTCTGCAACGTCATTCCGCTTGCACCAGCTGGTAATGTCCCATTAACTGCTTGAAAACTTGTTTGCACATTAAACGATTTTGCTTCGTCACTAGCATTTGTCACTCGTAAGCTCTGAAGTTCGCGAATATTGCCAGTAGCTGTACTAACTGGTCCGAAGCTAATTGCACCCGTACGATCAGGAATGAGCGTCAATAGACTGTCTTCAACATGAAGGCCGTCCATAGTTGATTGAAACATCATCGTAGTATCGATGGCTGCTTGTGGATTCACTCGTCCTGCTCCTACTTCAAAAACATTGTAATCGTTTGTCATTGGCACTGCTGTATTCATTAACTTTGTTTTTACATCAGCAGGAGTAAGCTCAGGATTCGCTTGAAGCATCAGTGCAGCAATTCCTGCCACATGAGGAGATGCCATTGACGTACCAGAAGAACGACCATAGGAGTACTCGTACTCTCCAATGTATTCTGGTCCTGCCATGTAGCTCGGAATAGTCGAAAATACGTCTACTCCTGGCGCAACTACTTCTGGTTTAATCGCTGCCGTGTAATTAACCGGACCACGTGAACTAAAGTCTGCAAGCGTATCGCCTATTGTCGTAATCGCACTCATATCACCGAATGTAATTGTTGACTCTTCATCCAAAAGATCGGCAATAACTTGTCCTTGCTCATACGTTAAAGAGAACGATGGAATATAGGAATGACTTGCACCTACATAGACTGGATTATGTCCAGCACCTGCTATATTGTTGTAGATAACAATTCCAGCAGCACCTGCATCCTTAGCATTAGCAATTTTGTCTACAAAGGCAATCTCTCCACGAGCAACAAACGCCACTTTGTCTTTGACATCAACGTTTTCAAAATCCTGCACTCTACCTAAGCTTGCAGATACAACTGGTAACGTCTCTCCAGTCAAACTTGCAAGATCTGTTTCAAATGATTCTGCAATGACACGTAAGTCGCCAGCTAATGTCTCACCACCAACAGCGTATTGACTTGTGAATTCGGGAACTTCAATTGGTACATTACTCGCTCCTACAGAGATCGGTAATGCCGCTGAGCCAGGTGCACCAATGGTGTAAAGTCCACTTCTCCCGCTATTCCCAGCAGATGTAACCACTGTAACCCCTGCTAAAGCAGCGTTATTTGTTGCTATACCGGTTGGAGCAATAGGGTTATTTGTTGCACTTCCTAGAGATAAGTTTATGACGTCCATGCCATCTTCAACAGAACGTTCAATACCAGCAATAACACCAGACGTAGCACCAGACCCATAAGGACCAAGCACGCGATACGCATACAATTCTGCATCAGGCGCCACACCAGTGACCGCATATTCTGATTCATTTTCTCCTGTTCCATTCGTTGTACCACTTACATGTGTACCATGGCTTGTATAATAAGAACGGTTAGCTGAATCGAACTCAGGTAGTCCAGATGCTAACCAGTCTTCATATGTCGCTTCCATTGGATCATCATCGTTGTCAACGAAGTCATATCCACCTTTATAAACACCTTTTAAATCTGGATGGTTGTAATCGACTCCTGTATCTAGTACACCAATTTTTATGCCTTCTCCAGTTAAACCATCAATATGTAAATCACTTATTCCTAAGAAGGGAATGCTATCCACCATGGTTGCATCAACAGGCTCGTCGTAGCCCTTTTCATCAACAGGGTGAATTAATTCAACTTCTTCATCGTTATAAATGGCTTTAACTTCTTCATATTGAAGTAAATCCTCTACTTTATTTGCTGGTAATGTAAGAGCTACTCCGTTAAATATAGTTGTATACGTAAAATTTACAGTGTAATCCACTTCTTTTTCAGGTGATTGAGCAAAGACATCGTCTAAAATGTCTTCAAACACTTCTTGTGATTCGGTAACAGTCGCTTGTGCCTCCGCTTCCGTTAATACATTTCCCTCTTCTTCAGCTAACGCCAAAGCTACTTGTTCGGGTAGCTCATCAAGCTCTACAATAATGGAAATCTCTTCATCACTACTAAGATTAATAGAATCCGGTAAGAGAAGTTTTGTATCCGTTTGCTCCTCCGCTTTTACGTACTGCACGGAAGTAAAAGAACTTGCCACCATACAAAATGATAGCGCGACGACAGATAGTGATTTCGTACAGTTAAGATTTGTCGTTTTTTTCAAATGCATTCACCCTTTCAGTCGAAATATGACGTGCTTATAGGGATTATACCGAAAATACAGAAAACAAAAAGTATTATTTTCTATTGTTTTACTTTTTTACCAACTATACTTCATATGCGACCAAAGTCTGAATTTAATAAAATTCAGACAGTTAAATTACATATTATTTCACCTTTTTTTGAATTCCTTAAAAAATAGAACCACTCCTTAACGAAAAAAAAACGATTCTATATACTCACTTTTTTGTAGAACGAAATTCCCTACAATTTTGGAAGGAAAAGTAAGCTCTTTAGTCATACTTACTTATCTAAACAATCGGGTATTGTAACCTTTGTTAATTATGATAGACTTGTTCATTTAGATTACTTGAAAAGAGGGAGATCGTGGCACAACAACAAAAGACAGGGTTCTTCTCACGCATGTTTAATCGCTTGTTAAACCGTGTTGAGTGGCTAGGCAATAAACTACCTCACCCCATAACGCTATTCGCCATTCTAGCAGTACTCGTTATTATCGCTTCGGCGATTCTTTCAGCTTTTAACATTTCGGTAGAAGACCCTACTCAAGCAGGAGAAACTCTTGAAGTTCAAAACTTATTAAGTGCTGAAGGCATTCAGTATTTATTTACGAGCATGGTTGACAATTTTATAAACTTTGCACCCCTTGGCGTTGTTCTCGCTACCATGATTGGAATTGGCGTGGCTGAGCGAAGTGGACTTATTGGTGCAGCGCTTCGAGGCATTGTTACCTCTGTTCCTAAACAACTTGTCACTGCGGCACTCATCTTTGCTGGTGTTCTTTCCAGCATGGCTGTTGATGCAGGCTATGTTATTCTACCGCCACTCGGCGCATTAATCTTTTTATCTTTAGGTCGGCATCCGTTAGCTGGGCTTGCTGCAGCTTTCGCAGGTGTGTCAGCTGGATTCGGGGCAAATCTTTTTATAACCTCCCTTGATCCCATGCTAGGCGCACTGACGATAGAAGCTGCTGCCACAGTAGACCCTCAATACGCTGATGGCTTAAACTACTTAATGAACTATTACATCATGGCAGTGTCTATTTTGCTATTAACGGTAGTTGGTACCCTTGTAACGGAAAAAATAGTGGAACCAAGACTTGGGAGCTTTAATGGAAAAACAGATAAAAAAGATCAGATTACGTATCTATCTAAAGTAGAAAAAAAAGGACTAACCTACGCTGGACTAACCATTGTCGGATTAATCGTACTTGCTCTGCTTCTTGTTGTCCCGGAATGGGGACCACTGCGAGGCGAAGGAGATAGCCCGATTTTGAATTCACCATTTATGGATTCATTAGTTGCCATTCTCTTATTCTTTTTCCTTATACCAGGTATTGTTTATGGAATTGTGACAAAAGAAATTCGCAATGACAAAGATGCAGCACAACAAATGTCAGACACAATGGCTTCGATGGGCATGTTTATTGTCCTTGCCTTTACAGCTGGACAATTTGTTGCTTACTTCGCTGAAACGAATATTGGTACAGTCATCGGTGCATTCGGCGCTGAACTACTTGAGACCCTCCAAATTGGCGGAATCCCATTATTACTAGGATTTATGATCGTGTGTGGCGTTATTAATCTCTTTATTGGGAGCGCATCTGCAAAATGGGCGATTATGGCTCCTGTCTTTGTTCCATTAATGATGGAATTTGGTTTTTCACCGGCTTTAACACAAGCTGCTTACCGAATTGCGGACTCTACGACAAACATTATTACACCAACGATGACGTACTTTGCCATGGTTATTGCTTTTGCACAAAAATACGATAAGAAAATCGGTATTGGTACACTCATTTCCATGATGCTACCGTATACAATTTTCTTCTCTATTGCGTGGACGGCGATGCTCATTATTTGGATGCTCCTCGGTATTGATTTAGGACCAGGTGCACCAATTTATTATGAATAAACGATGAAAAAGGTAGAAATGAGTAGATTTCTACCTTTTTTTCAACTCAAAGTTAAAGGCAGTCTTGTTTATTCCTATTTAACTAGCTATACGTTGTAAGAAAATATGCCATTCTTTTTTGAAATTCACTTTAAAAAATTATTTTCTTCATACACAGTTTACAAAAATCAATTATACTAGACTTGTTTCTTTCGTAAATTGTCGAAATAGCATCGTTTAACACATTCTTTTGGCAAAAAATTAGCACAGCTAAAAAGAGATGGAATTCGTCAAATTCATTGATAGTGATACGTTTTTCGCTTCATTCGTGCAAAGCGCTAAACAGAAGTGTTAAAAACGGTTATTGACGGTTTTACAAACTATATCTACAATTATCGAGGAAGCTACATTTTTAACCAACTTTTAGGGGGATCTACAATTGAAAAAAAAGGTGATGGGTTCAACGCTTGTAGCAGCAACAGCGCTTATGTTAGCAGCATGTGGAGACGGGGGAGACGAGGCTTTTGAGCCAACTGACAAATTACGAGTTCAGTTCGTTCCATCTCAAAATGCAGAGACACTAGATGTCATTGCTCAGCCGCTTGAAGACTTACTTTCAGAAGAATTAGACGGTATTGAAGTAGAAGTGTCCGTGTCAACGGATTATCCATCTGTAATTACAGCGCTTGGTTCAGGATCAGTGGATGTTGGGTTCTTACCTCCTAGTGCATACGTAACGGCTAAAGAAGAAGGCTTTGCAGAGGTTATTCTTCAGTCATTACGCTACGGTGTAAACGAAGAAGATGGTACACCAACAGATGAGCTTGTAGAAGGCTACAAATCACAATTCCTTGTTCGCGCAGACTCTGATATTGAAACACTTGAAGATGTTGAAGGTAAAACAGTTGCTTTCCAAGGTCGCTCATCATCTGCCGGGTACGTATGGCCAGCAGCTAGCTTACTCGATATTGGAATTGATCCTGAAACAGATGTTAATGCAGTTGAACGTCAAGGACATGACCAAGCTATTTTAAGTTTACTTGATGAATCTGTCGATGTAGCCGTGACTTTCCAAGACGCTCGTAATACTGTTGCAAATGATTTCCCTGACGTATGGGAAACAACGCGGGTTATTGCGACAACAGAAATGATTCCAAATGACACAATCTCAGTTCGATCAGATATGTCAGAAGAATGGCAAGAAAAATTACAAACGGCCTTTATTAACATTGGTAAAAGTGAAGTAGGTCGCCAAATTATCTTTGATGTGTATTCACATGAAGGCTATATGGAATCAGAAGATAGCAACTTTGATATCGTTCGTCAATATGAGGAAGAAATCGGAGAATAAATTTTAGTTATTTACGACTATACGCTCTTTGAGCCCGTTCATCTTACATGTACGGGCTCTACTACTCTTAATACTGTTAGATTATGATTTATGTAGAAAGTTGGGACGTAATGATCGAAATTAAGAATGTGTCTAAAGTTTATCCAAACGGCACAAAAGGATTACAGAACATTAATTTAACGATTGAACAAGGTGAATTCGTCGTCATTGTTGGTTTATCAGGCGCTGGAAAGTCAACTTTGCTTCGTTCTATCAACCGATTAAATGAGATTACTGAAGGCGAAATTTTAATTAATGATCAATCTATAACCACAGCAAAAGGTCGCACCTTACGCAAAATACGTCAACAGACGTCTATGATTTTCCAAAGCTTTAACTTAGTAAAACGTTCATCTGTTTTGCGAAATGTCTTGTCTGGTCGAGTTGGTTACCATGGTACATTACGAACGACCCTTAATCTATTTCCAAAGTATGACGTAGAACTAGCGCTACAAGCATTAGATCGAGTCAATATTGTTGAGAAAGCCTATGCAAAAGCAAGCGATCTTTCTGGTGGACAGCAACAACGTGTGGCCATTGCCCGCGCTCTTGCTCAGCAGCCAAGCGTTATATTAGCCGATGAACCGACTGCTTCTCTTGATCCATTAACAACAAAGCAAGTAATGGATGATTTGAAACGCATTAATAAAGAAGATAAGATTACGACCATCGTTAATCTGCATTTTATAGATTTAGCACGTGAATATGCGACACGCATTATTGGATTACGCGCAGGTGAAGTTGTATTTGATGGACCTGTTTCTGAAGCGACTGATGAGAAATTCGCAGAAATTTATGGTCGACCGATTCAAGAGGATGAGCTTTTAGGGGAGGATTTACATGAGCCAGCCACTCCACCAACAACTAACTAAGCCACCTAAAACAAAGCTTTACACTACGCTCGCCTTAATAGCAGCAGTTATTTTAGCAAGCGCTTGGTACATCGATGCCAACCCTCTCACGTTGATTGAGCGCGGTGATCGGGCATTTGATATTATTGGTCGTATGTTCCCTCCTGATATGAGCTTTTTTATTAGCGCAACGCCTGCGATGCTTGAAACCATTCGTATGGCATTAATCGGAACTACTTTCGGTGCCATTCTCGCAATCCCGATTCTATTCTTTTGTGCTGCAAACGTTGCAACACCAGTTTGGATACATCAACCTGCAAGAATCGCATTAAATGCATTGCGTACGGTTCCTGATATTCTACTAGCGGCTATTTTTGCTGCCATTTTAGGGTTTAATACATTAGCCGGGATTGTTGCTTTAAGTATTTTTTCCATTGGTGTTATTGGAAAACTTTCCTATGAAGCCGTTGAAAACATTGATAAAGGTCCACTTGAATCAATGACTTCAGTAGGTGCAAACAAGATCCAGTGGATTGTTTTTGGTGTTGTCCCTCAAGTGCTGCCACAGTTTACTTCCTTTGTGCTATATACATTAGAGATTAATGTACGAGCAGCAGCTATCTTAGGAATCGTTGGAGCCGGAGGGATCGGGCGCCTTTATACCAATTCACTAGCATCCTATTCATTCGACCAAGTATTTGCATTAATTTTGTACACCCTTGTTGTCGTGCTTATTATTGATTTTATTAGTTTAAAAATTCGGGAGCGCCTAATATGATTGATTTAAGAAGTAAGGTTCAGAAACCGAAAAAGAATCGTATTAAAAACGCATTCATTATTCTCATACTCATCCTTTTGTACGTGTGGGGTTTTGCAGGCATTAACTTTTCAGGGATTTCTCCAAATGCTGGGACCGTTACATCTGCTATTCTTGATGGGTTTCTTAATCCAGAATGGGATTACATCTATCGTCCTGGTCAAGAGGATTTAATTCAAAACTTGCTTGAGACATTCGCCATTGCCCTCGTTGGTATTACTTTATCCATCGTGCTTTCGTTTCCGATTGCTTTCTGGGCTGCTCGCAACTTAAGCGTAAAACGCATCATTTCTGGTTCTGGAAAATCATTTTTAAGCTTCTTCCGTACATTCCCAGACATCGTCATGGCATTAATCTTTATTGCAATTGTCGGTCCTAGTCCTTACGCTGGGATGCTCGCCCTTGGTGTTAGTGCAATGGGGATGCTCGGTAAACTCTACGCAGAAGAAATTGAAGCAATCGATCCTGGACCGTCTGAAGCACTTGTTGCCGCTGGTGCAAATAAACTGCAAGTACTGTTATTTGCAGTCGTTCCTCAAGTGTTACCAGGCTTTATCTCCGCTACGCTTTATCGCTTTGAAATTAACTTACGTTCTGCCGCCACTCTTGGAATCGTTGGGGCTGGTGGGATTGGAGCACCACTTATCTTTGCGATCAATGGACGTAGCTGGGATCGAGTAGCGATTATTTTAATTGGCCTTGTCGTTTTTGTCCTTGTTATTGATTTAATTTCTAGTGCGTTACGTAAGAAAGTGATTTAATCAACAAAGGAGCGCTACCGGTATTAAACCAGTAGCGCTTTTTTTATGTTCATTTACTTCTGTTCTATGACAAGCTTTCCAATCATTTTCCCATCTTCTAGCTGTTGATGGGCTTGCTTGAGCGTCTCTGCAGTTAACGGTGATAGAACACTCGTCATCGTATGGCGAAGCTTCCCTTCATCGAATAGTTCGCTCATTTTCGTTAACATATGGTGTTGTTCAATTTGATCTTCTGCTTGGAACATCGAGCGAGTAAACATAAATTCCCATGCAAATGTCACGCTTTTTGCGCGAATTTTTTGCATATCTAAACTATCTTTATTCTCTACGATGGCACAAATCGTTCCTTGGGGTTTAATGCAGGCAGCCATACCGTCCCAATGTTGATTTGTATCAGCCAAACATAAAATATAATCAACGCCTTCTAATTGATTCGCTTGTAGCTGTGTGTATAAATCTTCGTAATGATTCACAACAATGTCTGCTCCGAGTGATTGACACCAATCTGTTGTTTCTTGTCTAGACGCCGTTGCGATAACCGTCAATCCTTGCAAAGAAGCAAGCTGAATGGCAATGGAACCAACACCGCCTGCGCCTCCAATAATAAGGATTGACTTTCCTCTGTCTTTTTCCGTTATCTTCATACGGTCGTGTAGGGATTCCCATGCTGTAATAGCTGTTAACGGCATCGCGGCAGCTTCAGCAAACGATAGATGTTTCGGTTTCTTTCCTACAAGCCGTTCGTCAACAAGCTGATATTCAGCATTTGATCCATTTCGAGTTACATCTCCCGCATAGTAGACCTCATCACCAATTTGAAACAGTGTACATTTGTCACCGACGGCTTTTACAATACCAGCTCCGTCAAAACCGAGAATACGAAATGCTTCTTCATTTGACTTTTTCGCTTTTCGTTGCTTCGTATCCACAGGATTGACAGATACAGCATTCACTTCAATCAGCAAATCGTACCCATTTGCTATAGGTGTTTCGACTTCTTGTTCCACTAAACTATGTTGTTCTTCAATTGGTAAGGCTTTGTAAAATCCAATCGCTTTCATTTTCTTCCTCCCTTTACATCCTTTCCTTAAGAGTAATCAATTTTGCACTTCCCTGTCTACTCTGTTGCAATTACGAGTTAAAATTAGTACCTTTAAGAAAGACATACTATAGAAAAGCAGGTTATAAACGATGGCGAATACCATACTTATTGAAAAGAATGTCCCCTGTTTGATGCGTGATGGGGTTACACTATACGCTACTATTTATCGCCCACAGGATGAAAAGCGTTATCCAGTTCTTCTAACACGAATCGTAGACGGGAAGGACAGACATACTTTTCGTCCAACGAACATTTTTCAGTTTGTTCAAGAAGGATACGTTGTCATTGTTCAAGATGTGCGTGGGCGATATGCATCTGAAGGTGTTTTTGAGCCTTTCGTTCATGAAGAAGAAGACGGCTTTGATACGATTCATTGGATTAACGACTTACCGTATACGAACCAAAAAATTGCGATGTTTGGGGATCAATACAGTGCGTATACACAGTTTGCAGCTGCTAAAACCGCTTCTACGTTTCTTTCAGCACTATTCCCCATCCATTTGTTTGATTCTATGCATGCCTTTTCTTATCGAGAAGGGCTACTAAAAAGTAAAACCTTACTTGATACAACATTAGCCTACGCTGAGAATATCATTGAAAAGCGAAACATACGTGCAGAAGATAAAAAAGATCAACAGTTTCACCTAGAGGCTTACCGAGAGCGTAAAGATCAGCTTTACCGCTTCAAATCAATGACCAACCTTCCTGTTTTTAAAATGCTCGGCGTCCAATCATTGTTTCAATCATTTCTAGAGGCAGAGATACCTTCTGAATCCAATGACCTAGAGAGCTGGCCCGCATCTCATTTCGTAACAGGTTGGTTTGATGAACATGCTGCCCACACATTAGCCGCTTTTCAATCAGCACGACAGCAAGATGAAGAAAAGCATCTCCTCCTCATTGGACCGTGGAAAAATGGCACATTCTCTATGCCTACTTTGCCGCATCCATTTGGCTATACTGCGAACAATGAGTCGCTCGCAAACGGAGGCAGCTTGACCGATTTTCATTTACGTTGGTTCGACTATTGGTTAAAGAACGAACAAAATGGCGTAAATAAAGATGCACCTGTCTTATTATTTGTAATGGGGATTAACAAATGGCGTAAAGAGCGCTCATGGCCGCTAGAAGAGGAAGATGTTCGCCATACTTCGTTTTCATTTTTGGCTTCTGAACAGGATGCAGCTTATACTTTCTTTCTTCAGGAGGAAGGTTCATCTATGATGACCTTTACCCATGCACCTTTTACCGAGGTTCACGAACTAATTGGTTCTCCTACTTTACGGATCCCTACTACTGAACGAACAAGTCTCTATGTACGTCTCTCTGTCTTAAATGAAAACGGCGAGGCGTTTCTGCTATCAGATGGACTCGTAAATCGGTTGGATGCGGATAACGAAGGAGTCACCATTACCCTTTCACCTGTTGCGTATCATTTTAAAAAAGGAGAACGAATTTCTATTGAATATTCGACTGTTCCTTTAGACACGTATCGTAGTCCTACTAACGGGTTTGAAGAAGAGAGTCTATCCGCTATGCTCCCATTCCTGTTGAATCAAGCAACTCAGCTTACATTGCCATTTGCTAAACAACCTTTACGTTAAAAAACCAGCCTCTAGTAGGGGGCTGGTTTTCTTTTATCGTTCAATTGTTATGGATTGAATCACTTGTTCTTGACCTGCTACTGGGCTCTCACCTTGCTTTTCCACAGTGGCGATTTCATCCACAATGTCCATACCGTCTATTACTTTACCGAAAGCAGCGTAGTCTCCGTCGAGGTGAGTCGCATCACCATGGACAATAAAAAACTGTGAGCCGGCCGTATCCATCCCTTGTGATCTCGCCATTGAAAGAACACCTGGCTCATGACTAAGGTCATTTTCAACACCATTGCGTTCAAATTCACCTTTAATGCTGTATCCAGGTCCGCCAGTACCATTTCCATTTGGGTCTCCACCTTGAATCATAAAACCTTCAATGATACGGTGAAAACGTAATCCGTCATAAAAGCCGTCTTCTGCGAGAGCAACAAAATTATTAACGGAAATTGGAGCGATATCGGGATATAGTTCCACAACTATCTCTCCACCATCCTCCATTTCAAATGTCGCAATAGGTGTATCGCCAGCTTCTACAGGCACTTCCGGTACCCCTTCAGCTGCTGTTTCATTTGGCACCTCTGGCGACTGTGCACCACCGTCAATGTCCCCACCTTCACTAGAGCCACATGCTGAAAAGACTAGTAAACTAAAAACAATCAAAAACCCATATTTCAATGCTTTCACTCCTCGTTCGCTGTCTCTAGATCTCCATTCTCTTCTTCAACGCTCTTCTCTGCTATTCCTTCGTTTTCTTCTTCATGAATAATAACGCGAGCAGTATCCGACTGAGCTGGAATCCCTTCTGTTACTTTACTCCGAGGAATGACTTCCACGACTAACCCAAGTGTTAAATCACCATTAAAGCGCTCGTATTCTTGATTTTCATTCATAAGCAATACTTCAGTAGCCGGGTCATAATTAAAACGCGTGCCTGATTCATAATGACCGTCTTCACCAGACACAAAGAAAGTCTGTTCTTCTTCGTTTACGTTTGAAATTTTGCCCGTAATGGACATATCTTTAGATTGAATAACAATTTTTGTCGCGACGGTTTCATCGCTACCTTCGTCATTTAATTCTTCATATACTGTGACATCAATATCATTTTTTAAATAAGACTGGTTCACTCGTAAGTAAGACGACAAGTGTTTAATATACACTTCTGTTCGATTACTTAAATGAACCGATTTCTGAGGATCGCCATTCACGTCAAACGATTCAATGCTCGGTAATTCTTCCACATCTTCAGTTGATATGTGAGCGTTTAAGCCGGCTACCGCATGCTCGTTCCCTTCGTACTCTATATTTGTGATCGTACCATCAGTAGCAACCATATCGTCGTCCGTTATAACGTTTTGTTGTTCACTACAAGCTGCTAAGATGGCGAATAATCCCGTCGCTACAGCAAAAAAAAGGGCTTGTTTCAATGAATCCACACCTCTCTTGCTCCTTTTTACCTAGTATAACCCAAATTAAATCATTACGCTTTCCTAACAAGTGCATTTCAATAATATCACACAACCCGTTTGACAAATGTCCATACTTTTAAAAAAATGTGTGCTATACTCCTCATAGAAAAATGGAGCGGAGAAAGGATTTGTTTATGGAGTTTTCGATTTCTTATTTATCTTTTTACGTCATTGAGATTGATCAGCAAAAAGACCAACGAACCTACAGTCATTATCAAACATTGGATGAAGCAACGTTTGATAATAGTGCTCTTTCCCAGTTTTTAGAAGGGGAATTAAAAAGAGTGGTAAAACGGAAAGCACAGTCCCACCCCAACCATGCACAAGCACCAACGAAACTAGGGGAATTCGTAACGGAAGGCAGCCATCCTTTGGAGTCAAATCCAAATTATGCGCTTTTTCAACGAGCTCTCCATGCACAAACCAGTGCTGATTTTAAAAAAGAAAGTGAAGCATTTGTCGAAACGTATGTTCAAACGAGTGCCGTACGAGGAGGCGTTTTTCTCGTTTGCCAAGCAAAACCAAAAAAATACTTTGATGACTTGTTTCTCTTTCTATTAAAATGTGATTTTCAGGATGATGTTGCCGTCCTTAGCGATGCCAATACATTAGTTAAAAAAGTGGAAAGAGCCATCACGACGAAAAATATGAAATCCATACAATATCCTTATATGATTGAAGAAGGCATGCTCGAATACAATAAAGTAAAAATTCATCAGTCTTCTCATGCACGATACTTTGAAGATTTCCTTCCATTCGTTACATACGGAGATCCTATGCCAGAAGTAATCAAATCCCAAGTACAAACAATGGTTCAAGATCATGTCAATGAAACCTTTTCTTCTGAGAGTTCAGAAAGACAAGAAATGGAGGAACGCTTAGAGTCTTGGTCGGCTAGTGAGACGAGGGAATTGCAAGAACAGTTAAATCATCATCAAGTCGTAGAAGCAACAGCAGCTATTACGGCTCATATTCCTGATTCAAAGACAACGATTAAACTAGGGGAAGTTGTTGTTAAATTTCCGCTAGATGCATACGGGGATAACGTTCACCTTGCAAAATTTAATGATCGCTATGTGCTTGTTGTTGATGCCGAACAGGTTACGTTTGATAAGAATGCTTCACCTATCGAGTTTTTAAAACCTGACCACCTAGAAGCTGTTATTCAACGAATGCAAGCTGGTGACGAGTAAGTGCATGCGGTTGTCAACCTTTTTACCATAGCCATAAAGGGTACTGTTGATGCATCCGACTCCACTAGAAAAAGCGCTAATAACGACCATTTCTCGAGTAAACGGTGTTGTCGTTAGCGCTTTTTTTAGACTAGTCTACACTAGATCTTTTTGTAACTACCTTGATAATAAACGAGTGGGCTTTGATCTGTTACAGCTACATCCTTTACCCTTCCAATAAAAAGCGTATGATCTCCTTGCAAACTTGTATCGTGGAGATCACAAACAATTGTAGCGATTGCGCCATCAACAGTTGGCACACCAGCAAAAGTGGTTAATGCTAAATCTTCCTTTTCTTTTTGGCGAGCAAAGTGCATAGAGACATCTTCATGGCCTTCTGCTAAAATACTGATGGCAAATGACCCCGACTGCTCGATAACAGCTTTCATTCTTGCTTTATTATCTATAGAGACTAAAATTAGTTTAGGATCAAGTGAAACTGACATAAACGCATTTGCTGTCATTCCGTGAACCTCATTTTCCCATTCTGTTGTCACGACCGTTACACCTGTTGTAAATTTACTCATTGCGGTTTTAAACAAACGATCATCCATTGCTTCCCCTCCTCTTTCTTATTTATTATCCATATGTGTGCACTCAGTTAAAATAATACCTACATTCAAATCACGTTGCAACAAGTTGAACTTGCAACAATTAGCGTTAACATTCGTATGCTACTATCTAGGATCTGTTGACATTCTTGACTTTGTTTACACGGAATACTACATTTAATTCAATCCCCCTTTATTTTGTTCAACACTTATCAACTCTGCTTATTTAAAGAAAGAAGGCGGTTTAGGTGATTACATTCAAATCAAAACGAGAACAGCAAATGATGCATAAAGCAGGACAACTGCTTGCAGCTTGTCATAAAGAAATTGCTAAGCGAATAAAACCAGGCGTAACGACAGATGACATTGATCGTTTTGTAGAAGGTTATTTAAAAGAACATGGTGCAACACCAGAACAAAAAGGATACAACGGCTATCAATACGCAACATGCGCGTCTCTCAACGACGAAATATGCCATGGCTTTCCAAGAAAAACTCCTTTGAAAGATGGAGACATCATTACCATTGATTCCGTCTTTAACGTAAATGGAGCGTTAGCAGATTCTGCTTGGACGTATGCAGTTGGACGTCCCTCTCCTGAAGCGGAAGCGCTAATGAACGTAACGCATCAGGCTTTATACGAAGGGATAAAGCAAGCTAAGGTCGGAAATCGTCTTGGGGATATTGGTCACGCCATTCAGTCTTTTGTTGAGCCTAAAGGATACTCCGTTGTGCGAGACTTTACTGGACACGGCATCGGCCCGACTCTTCATGAACCTCCTCAAATCCTGCATTACGGCTCACCAGGTAAAGGAATTCGCTTAAAAGAAGGAATGGTGATTACCATTGAGCCGATGGTGAACATAGGTGCATATCAGAGTAGACTAGACTCCAACGGTTGGACAGCTCGGACTGTAGATGGCTCATTGTCTGCTCAATACGAGCACACTCTTGTTATTACTGCTAATGGCCCCCTTATTTTAACCGATCAAGGGGACGCCGACACTTACCTATAAAATGAGTTTTTCTCTGACTCTATTCCATTAGTGCGAGGCTGGGACAAAAGTAGATCGACAGACTAAAATGACGAACATCCCTGAAAATAGGAACGTTCGTCGTTTGTTTTATATGAACATGAGCGGAAGGAGAATCCGAAGACTCCTGGGGGATCAGCACGTGTCTGAAGACTCTGGAGTGGCGGTTTTCCACGGAGGAGGCTGAGGCCGTGTCCCCAGAAAGCGAAGGATTCTCCTGTAGCGGTGCTACTCAACATATTTTAGACTACTCGTCTTTTCAAATACTACTTTTCGTTATGTCCCAGCCTCGTTTTTTCTATGAAATAAAAGCGTTTTATTTAGGAAAATAGGGAAATGAAACATGTAGGAGGTGGTTGGGTTGTTTGTAACAAAGATGATTCGAATCATTGTTTTATCTGCCATTGTTATGTTTGGATTAGCAATTGTTCTCATTTGCGCTTTTTTAGGTCTATCCATTTTCTACTTATGGTTTCTTTCAGCTGCAACGATTTGCATCGTCATTTATGTAACATTAATGTTTTATCAATGGCATTTACCGGGGTTTCGACGCATGTTTTTTCTTAGTATGGTTATTGTTGGATTGGTCAGTATTTATACATACGAGCAACGAAACCATGCTTTAGAAACAATAGAAGAGCCATACGTGTCATTAACGTTATGGGAACCATTCCATCCTAATCGTCCAATTGAAATCGAGAGAGCAGAAACTGCCTTATCACTTGATTCAATCAAAGTTACCGGCCAGAGCTTCTTATATCCACTTTATAGTTCATTTGTTGAAGCTACCTTTTCAAGTGTCGATCCTTCTTATGCTCGACAAGTGCTAGATACGGCATCCCGTCCATTAGATTCTTTAGGTAATGACATGATTGCGTTCGTTCCAGAATACCTCCTTCCGCTTAACCAATCAATTGATGCCGTTCCCATTGCAAAAGATGCGCTTGTGTTTTTCACGCATCAAGAACAGGAAGTAGAAGCCATTAGCCGGGATCAAGTTCAATCTATTTACACCGGTTCGCTAACTAATTGGTCACAGATCGGTGGAGCAACTCAAGCGATTCGTAAGTATCAACGAGAAGAAGAAGATAGTCAAGAGGCGTTTGAGTGGTTTATGGAATATACGAGCCAATTAGAATCAACAACTCCCTATGAAAATATAGAAAATGCTATTGGGTTTACGTTTTATAGTAATTATCAATTCGTTGAAAACACAAACCAAACCAAATTGTTAGCGATTGATAACGTAGCACCATCTCAACAGTCACTTGAGTCACAGGAGTATCCAATTCCTGTAACCATTTACGCTGTAACAACTATGACACCAAATGAGGATGTAACCGAATTTATGGAATGGATTCAATCAGAGGAGGCACAAACTATTATCGAATCAGTCGGGTTTTCGCCTATTCAAGAAGATGAGCGTGTACACTAAAAAAGAGGCTGGGACAAAAGTAGATCGACAGACTAAAATGACGAACATCCCTGAAAATAGGAACGTTCGTCGTTTGTTTTATATGAACATGAGCGGAAGAAGAATCCGAAGACTCCTGGGGGATCAGCACGTGTCTGAAGACGCTGGAGTGGCGGTTTTCCACGGAGAAGGCTGTGGCCGTGTCCCCGGAAAGCGAAGGATTCTCTTGTAGCGGTGCTACTCAACATAGTTTAGACTACTCGTTTTTTCTACGCCTTGCTCTTCTCAATCTTGCCTTCAATTGCAGCAAGTTCTACACAATCACAAAAAACATTCATGGCTTTCTGTAATTCTTCTAAAGTCGGGAAAGATGGAGCAATACGAATATTACGATCAAGTGGGTCCTTTCCATACGGATAGGTTGCTCCTGCGCCAGTTAGTGTTAACCCAACTTCTTTACATAGCGCTACCACTCGTGCTGCACATCCATTTTCTGTATTGACACTAATAAAATACCCACCATTCGGTTCCGTCCATGTGGCGATGTTTTTGTTTCCTAATTTCTGTTGTAGCGTGTCAATAACTAAATCAAATTTCGGTTTAATAATCGCTGCATGTTTCTTCATTAGCTCTTCCACACCACCAATTTTTTCAAAGAAACGAATATGTCTTAATTGGTTAATTTTATCAGCACCAATGGTTTGAAAACTAAGCTGCTTTTTTGTAAACGCGATATTATCAGGAGAAGAAACAAACGCAGAAATGCCTGCTCCTGGGAATGTTACTTTCGATGTTGATGCAAAGACGTATGGGCGGTTTGGATAGCCAGCTTTTTTTGCTTCTTCAAGGATAGGTACGAGTGAATCAGGTGTATCTGTTAAATGGTGAATCACATAGGCATTGTCCCAGAAAATGCGAAAATCAGTCGCTTTTGTCTTCATAGATGCAAGTCTTTTTACTACTGCTTCAGAATACGTCACACCTTCAGGATTGCTATATTTCGGCACACACCAAATTCCTTTAATCGTTTCATCTTCTAGAACAAGGGCTTCCACTTGATCCATATTAGGACCTTCACTCGTCATGTCGACTGGAATCATGTCGATCCCAAGAAATTCACAAATGGCAAAGTGCCGGTCGTATCCAGGAGACGGACATAAAAATTTAATAGATGGATAGGAAGACCATGGTTTAGCTTCTTCCTCTACCCCCTTTAGCAACCCACGTGCAACCGTGTCGTGCATTGTGGATAAACTAGAGTTTCCCCCAACAATGACTTGACTAGGCGCTACTTCAAGAATGGAAGCAAACCAAGATTTCGCTTCAGGGATACCATCTAGCTGACCATAATTTCGCGTATCTAAGCCGTCGTCAGTAATAAGCTCGTCAGCCGTTAATAAAGCTAGCATTTCTTCTGAGAGGCTAAGTTGATCGGGACTCGGCTTACCTCGAGACATATCTAACGTCATATTTTCACCTTTGTAACGTTCCAATTGCGCTTTTAGCTGCTCATATCGTTGATAAAGCTGTTCTTCTGTTAATTCATTTACATTGGACACTGTTGATCTCTCCCTTAGAAGATTAAGAAGATCCATACTTCCTTCTCATTCATTTCACCTCTCTAGTTTAAGCTAGATGATAGGGTGCGAGCAAGTATCCACTTATGACCTACAGTCAGCAATTGTAAAAATTCATGTGCTTCTCTTTCTTTTCTGGCTACAAGCATCTTTCTTGCATTCTGCCTAAAAGATATGCTAAAAAATGAAGGTGTTTTTTATTGTATAAGGCAACATAACGAAAAAGAAATTTCGTTCTTGGAGGGATAATTCATATGATTCGCAAGGCAATGAAGCAGGATTTAGTTAAAATAGAGGAAATGGCAATTCGAGCGACTAAGAAAATGAATGCTGAAGGAAGTGACCAGTGGGACAAGCACTACCCTACTATTGCCCATTTTACAAAAGATCTTCAGTTAGGCACATTATTCGTGTATGAACAAGACGGGATCGTAGTCGGTTCTATTACAATTGATCAATCATTCGCACCAGAGTATGCAAATGCGTCACTACGATGGTCAGAACAACAGCAGTTTGCAGGAACATTTCATCGCCTTTTAGTAGACCCTAATGCAAGAAAAGCAGGCATTGCTGGAGCACTTATTGCTTTTGCAGAAAACCTTTCTCATCATAAAGGGTTAACAGCCATGCAAGTAGATACGTACTCGTTAAATGAAAAAGCCCAACAGCTTTTTGAAAAATACGGCTATGAAAAAGTCGGTACACTTCAATTTCCTGAGAAAGAAGCCATCTTCTTTGGCTTTGAAAAGCAGCTCATATAAAAAAAGAGGGGGATCCCCCTCTTTTTTAATGTTGATTATCTACGCGACTCATATCCAATTCGTAATCGCCATCTTCTTTCTTCACTGCAGTTGGCTTAGTTCCAAAAATACTGTTGCGATTAATATTTAATTTCTCAGCGGCACGATCAGCGTAAGGATCCGCTAATTGGCTATCTTCGTTTAATACAAATTCTAATGCATTGATTTGAGTACGTAACCGCTGCATCGTACGATCAAGATAAATATAAACTTGCTGCTCATGCTGATCCATTTGTTTAAATGACTCTTCATTCACTTTCATTTCTTTTACCTTATTAATACACTTGCCTAATTCTTCACGAAGTATGTTACGTTGTTCTTTAACAATCGATACGTCTCTCATTCCATGTCATCCTTTCAATTCTAAAGAAGATTTATACTAATCTATTTACCTCTTTTCTAGTATAAAGGTTTCAGTTGAAAATATCAGCAAATTCCAATGAATTCACAAAATTAATCACGACACTCCTTTGATTGACAGTCTAAGGGACTATCTTTTATAATTAATTCAAATTCGAGATAAATGATTTCGAGGTGTTCACATTGAAGGAAACAGATCAAGATTCATTAAAGCTATTTACTGTGTTATCAAGAGCCATGCAAACCGTTAAATCCCACGTTGAAACAGATATACGCAAACATGGGTTTAACCCTACAGAATTTGCGGTACTTGAATTGCTTTATTCAAAGGGCGATCAAACCGTACAAAAAATTGGTCAAAAAGTGCTTATTGCTAGTAGTAGTATCACCTATGTCGTTGATAAACTTGAAAAAAAAGAAATGATTGTTCGAAAACCAAGTCCAACCGATCGTCGTGTTACTTATGTTTCTATTACATCAAAAGGAATAGACTGGATGGATGCGGTCTTCCCCCAACACGCTAGCGCGCTTAGCTCCATTTTCTCCCCACTAAATGACCAAGAAAAGAAAGAAATGATTACGTATTTAAAACGTGTCGGTTTGCAAGAGAACCGCTTATCTGACTAGTCTTAACCACAATCGTCCTTATGTTTCAAACAAGGATCTAAGGGAATAGTAGCTCTACCTAACAGAACATCACTAAACATTGTCTAATCGAATCCTAGCGTTCTTATCACGTCAATCTATTACAATACAAGAAAGGAGTCACTCATCTTCGTGAAAAAATGGTCTCGTTTTTTTCAAAAAGAATCTCAACCTGTTAGAAAAGAGAATCCTGTTCCTCCTGCTGTTCAAAAATTTGGAGCGGATAAAGATGATGATGAATTTTACCAGTCGATTGAAAATAGACGCTCTATATACGTTTTAAGTAAGGATACGGTTGAAGATGATTCAGAAATTCTACGTTTAATGGAGCTCACCATTCGCTCCATGCCAATCAGTGCACATGCTCCTTCTGCCCGAATCGTACTATTGCTCCATGATGAGCATGATGCCTTCTGGCAGTTAACCCGTGAAAAAATGAAAAGCATTATGGATTATGCTGATTTTACTGACACCCAAGCAAGGTTAGAAATGTTTGAACATGCTTATGGCACTATTTTGTTTTTTGATGACCATAAGACATTTTCTCCTACTCATACAAAGTCTATTGCCGGACAATACAATGGGATGCTTCAATATTTAATTTGGGTTTCCCTTGAAGCAAAAGGTTTTGGTGCTTCTTTACAACATTATAATCCTATGGTTAATGAAGTAGTAAAAAAACGATGGGATCTTCCGAGTAACTGGGATCTTGTTGCGCAAATGCCGTTTGGTAGGCCCCATGAATATCCAAACCCAAAAGAAATAAAACCACTTAAAGATCGTGTGGTAGTGAAAGATTCGTAAGGAAGCGAGTCTTTTTCTTTACAACAAAAATTAAGGTTTGACAAGTTGTCTTATGCATTGTAAAGTGAAATTTGCAAGAAATTATATGCCCTCGTTAGGTGAGGCTCCTGTGCTGGAGATACGCTGCTACCCAAAAATGTCCAAAGACGCCAATGGGTCAACAGAAACCATCGACATAAGGTGGTTTTTAACGTAGCTGGATATGTATTCCTATGCCGCACAGTGCTAAAGCTCTACGAATGGAGGAGAGTTTACTGATACGATATGTTTCTTTAGTATGCGTTCAAACCGCCTCCCATTTGCTGAGGCGGTTTTTTATTTTTCTAAAAGGTGGTGGTGTGGGATGGATAGTTTACCCAAACCGAGGATAGGCTTTAACAGTATAAGAAGGGGGCCATTCCACACGTTTAGTTTGGTTCTCTTCTAGGAAGTAGGAGGAGAGCATGATGGATAAATTAAAGACCGACCGGAAACGGAATGAATATAAAAACGAAATTGTAAAGCATCTTGTTTCAAGGAATTTAAAGGCTTTTAGAGAAACTTTTTTAGAGCTTCACCCAACGGACCAGGTGGAATTATTTCATGAAATTGAACGTCCTCTTCAAAAGCAAGTGTTGTTATTTCTTAGCCCTGCTGAATTTGCAGACCTATTCGAGGGGTTAGATTTAGAAGATCAGCTTATTGTCTTTGAAGGATTAAGCTATCAATATGCCGTATCCATGTTTAACACCATGTCAGCCGATGATGTTGCTGACTTTTTAGCA
The DNA here is from genome assembly GCF_002019765.1 of Shouchella oshimensis. Lineage (GTDB taxonomy): Bacteria > Bacillota > Bacilli > Bacillales > Bacillaceae_D > Shouchella > Shouchella oshimensis. The sequence continues at coordinate 840,154 of NZ_KV917380.1, read as the reverse complement.
GAAATTAATACAGAACGCGCCGACGATATTTTAAGCTCAATGGATTTGGAAGAAGCGAAGCGCGTAGAAGAATTAATGGCTTATGCACCAAAAACTGCCGGTGCGATTATGACAAAAGAATTTGTTCGCTTATCAGTTGAGTCTTCTGCTAAAGAGGTTATTGCTGAACTACGAGAAAGCGCCCCTGATGCAGAAACGATTTACTATTTGTATGTCGTTGATCAACAGCAGAAACTTGCTGGTGTCGTTTCGCTTCGTGACCTTATTATTGCTACACCCGAAATGACGGTTGAAGACATTATGAGCACACAAGTGGTATCTGTAAGTGAACATGAAGATCAAGAAGATGTTGCTCGCTTAATTAAAGAGTATGACTTTCTTGCGGTTCCTGTTGTAACACCTGAAAAGCGACTTGTCGGGATCATTACCGTCGATGACGTCATTGATGTATTAGAAGAAGAAACAACAGAGGATTTCGATGAATTTGCTGCAACACGAGGAGCGACGGACTTATCATTAACTGCCGTAACTGCTGCAAGGAAGCGTGCACCTTGGCTCATTTTACTCATGTTTTTTGGTTTGATTACTGCAAATATTATTGGTCAATTTGAATCGACTTTGGAACAAGTGGTACTGCTTGCTGCATTTATGCCGCTCATTATGGGGACAGCAGGGAATACTGGCACCCAATCACTAGCAGTTGCCGTACGGGGTATTGCAACTGGCTCATTTGACCGTGGTGGTGTATGGAAAACCGTAAAAAGAGAACTTGGGACAGGGATTATCCTCGGTATTGTTTGTATGGTTGTGTTGATGGGTATTATTTATCTATTTTACAACGGCGATTTTATTTTGGCATTTACTGTTGGATTCTCACTTTTTGCAGCATTAAGTGTGGCGGCAGTCATTGGAGCAACTGTTCCTGTCGCTATTAATAAGTTAAAAATTGATCCAGCGGTGGCCTCAGGACCTTTTATTACAACACTAAACGATATTATTAGTTTAATGATTTATTTTACAATCGCAACAACACTTCTTGACCAGCTATTATAAAGAAAGAAAGCTTATCGATGTTCATGTCGATAAGCTTTTTTTATCTAGTTCTTGTCTTCCTTGCGAAACCTGCGTGCTGTATGGTTAAATTCAAGTAAACCGGGTATAGAAAATAAGAGAATGAACTAGTAGAAAGGAGCACGTCTTTGTCTAGAGAACAACGTAAACATGACCATATTCAACAAGCTATTCAGCAGGAACAAACGCGCTCCCCTTTTGAGGACATCCAATTTATCCATCAAACGCTCGCTACCTCGTCCTTTCATCGCTGCCAGCTTGAAACCACTTTTCTTCATAAATCCATATCCTTGCCACTGCTCATAAACGCAATGACAGGCGGTGGAGGTAAGCAAACAGCCCGTATCAATCAGCAGCTTGCAGAAGTGGCGCAACACTTCTCTATTCCAATGGCCGTTGGGTCGCAAATGGCAGCGATAAAAGATCAAGAGCAAATACATACGTATCAAATTATTCGCGATACAGCACCAGACATTGTTTGCTTAGCTAATTTAGGAGCCGAAGCAACACCATCGGACGCCTTGCGTGCGATTGATATGATTGAAGCGGACGGTCTGCAAATTCATTTTAATCATATTCAAGAGCTAGCTATGCCAGAAGGTGATCGGGACTTTTCTATGCGTCTACGCAATTTGGAAGCAATTGTGGCAAAAAGCCCTGTACCGGTTATTGCGAAAGAAGTTGGTTTTGGCATGACGAAAGAAGCAGTGAAACGTCTATATGAAGCTGGCGTTCATGCCGTTGATGTGAGTGGCACCGGTGGAACCAATTTCTCGCAAATTGAAAACGCCCGCCGGCAACTCTCACTGGGCTTTTTTAATTCGTGGGGGGTTCCTACACCCATTGCATTACTCGAAGCCCGTTCATTAGCACTTCCCCTCCCATTCATTGCTTCAGGCGGGATAACATCAAGCGTTGATATAGCTAAAGCTCTTTCATTAGGCGCCTCCCTAGTAGGCATGTCAGGTTTCTTCATTAAGACATTGCAGAATGAAGGCATTGATGCCGTTATCGCTTCTGTTACGCGCATGCAGGAAGAGCTACGCTACATGATGACTGCCTTGAATGTTCACACTGTAGAGGAGTTAAAAAACGTCCCCCTTATTATAAAAGGAGAGACGCATCATTGGTTGAATGAAAGAGGTATTGATACAAAAGCATATGCTTCACGTTCTTAAAGGCCAGACTGCGGTGACTTGTCTTCATTCATCACATATTTAATGGTAATCATCTCTTTACGAAAAAAGGAAATGGCGTGCTTCGCATGAAGAGTGCCTTCCTTTTCAACTAAATGAAACGTTTCTCGTAGTGGTGTTTTCCATGTCCACTTCCAAAAAGACAAATAAACACCTGTGAAAGGATCTGTTTGATCTCCCATTAAATAAAGACCGTCCCCTTCATCATTCAATGGTAATAATAAACCTGTTAATACACCAAACGGTAGCGGTAACTGAATAAAGTTGTACCGTTTGCTTCCTAACCAGTTTGAATAATACGCGGTAAAAATCGGCTCTTTCGTTTGTGCATGTTTGCGAACCCAGACCGTTGTATGCTGTTGATCAGTCGAAACTAGAGTATATGTATTCCCCTCCATTGGTATCTCGCCAGCTGGCAGATGAAGTTGTTTTAATTGTTTTGTTACAAACAAAAGGATGAGCAACAGCCATCGGAATGGAGGTTGCCACTTAATGGTTGCTTCTAACGAGTAACGACTAGTCTGTTCGTGAAACTGTAAAACGTTTGGATTTACTTTTTCAATCTGAAACTGCTCATGCTCATATTCACGCCACTTTTTTATAAGTGCGTTCGTTGGCTTGAGCTCTACATGATTAAACAGCTGATCTTGTATGTACTTCTTCCCTCTCATAGGCTGAAGTGGCATTCTAAATGTATGATCCGCAGTTGGTCTAACGACAATCCAAACCATTAGTACAAGCAATGCATAACCAAATGCATTCGCCATGCCATGAAAACGAACCATATCAGGAATGGTTAATCGCTGAGGGGCCCAAGCAAGCCCTGCACTATACACATAAGACAACACCATGGTCATGAATAAAACGACATGTGCAAGAAGTAAGAACCATCGTAACCAACCCCTTAGTACAAAGCTAAAACGAATGGCAATAAGAGCAAGCCAAAACACAAAGAAAATATAAATGAGCACAAGAACAGGCTCTAGAGGCGGTCCAAATTCAATTCCAAGTGCTACAAGAATAGGACCTACAAGGATACCTGCTGCTAAATAAGCAAACCCAGTTAATGGAATAGATTGACGCTTCAACCAACGTCCTAGCATACCGCTGGCAATAGGTAGTACAAAGGCAGAGTAATGAAAATGAATCGCCGTTAATTCGATAATCGTTTGACTATAGGACAGAAAAGTTGTTGCTTGTACTGCCGATAAAACAAACCAACCACCACCGATAGCAAGATAGATACATCCAACATTTATGAGTACTTCCTCCGCATCTCGAAATCCTTGTAAACTTAAACGAAAAAAACCATAACAGGCAATAACCAAGGTTGCTCCTAACCATACGATTGAAAACAACGTCCCTACCCATACAATCTCAACCGTTATCGATGCTAAACCAGCTACCGAAAAAAGGTACATCCACCTCTGTAGCCACGTCATAATAAGTATGTACGGTGTATCTTTATTTGTCTTCGTAATAAGAACTGTCGCTAACGGAACAATGACCATAACAGCGAAACCAAGACCGAGATCAATACCAGTCGGCTTAAAGAAAAACGCCCATAGTAGAAAGACGGCGCTATTTACTAAGTAAACGTGCATTATTCCCACTCCGTTATAATGTAGTCAATAAGATGAACATCTTCATTCTTACGAAATTTACTAGCCGACACACCGACTGTCTTTTTAAATAGCTTCGTAAAATAATTCGCATCGTCTATACCGACTTGATGAGCCACCTCCGCCACTGTTAAATCGGTTTTAGAAAGCAAATAAGCGGCTTTTTTAATGCGTAGAATGGAAACATACTGCATTGGTGTAATGTTCAATTCATGTTTAAACTGTTTAATAAAATAATATTTAGACAGACCGACATGATGAGCAACTGTTGCCAAGTCAAACTGGTCACTCATATGATCTTTCATATAAGTGATCGCTTGTGTAATTGGTTCTTTCAGTTTTTTCTTCGGTGGAACCGCAAGAAAGTGAAACAACGTCATCAGAAATTCATATGCGCGCTGCGAGCCACTATAAGAGTTCGTAATTTCTCCTGACGCGGTTTCCGATAATATGCGTAAAAGCAAACGGATAGGTTCTGCCTCTTTCTCAATAACAAGTATGGGTCCATACTTCTCTACCATATGATCGTGTATCGATAATGCTTCTTTTCCTTCTAATGTAATATAAATAAATTCCCAATCAGTAGTAGCCTCTTTTGGGTAAAAATAATGATGATTACTTGGGATAGAGACAAAAAAAGCTTGTCCCTTGCCTAATGAATAAGTCTTTTCTTCATACACTAAAGCACCTTGACCAGCTAGCGTGTATTGAAACACAATTTTTTCTCTATCCATTCGGGTTTGCCCGTTCCATGAATACGTAGGGCTCTTGACAACTTCCCAACCTATATTCCAAAGATTCACTTGAAATGGATACGGATGTTCTTGAAAGCGAAATCCATATGAACCTTTAAGCCCTTGTTCTTTCATGATTCTCTCCCCCTTGACCCACAGTATAACGTAGAATGCTTGTTGCGCCTAGACTCTCTTGAAAGCGCAATAATTTCCATAAAGTAAACAGCAATTTTCTACTACTTTTAAAGTAACAATTACTATACTGTGAATAACAATAGTAGGGGGTTACACTATGAAGAAATTAACATTTATTGGCGCAGGTAGTACCATCTTTGCAAAGAACGTTCTTGGAGACTGTATGCATGTTGAATCTTTACAAGGATTTGAATTTGCTTTATTTGATATTAACCCAGATCGTTTGCAAGAATCCTATTCTCTTCTCACTCAATTAAAAGAAAATTTATCGTCTACTGTAACCATTAAAAAATATGACAACCGCAAAGAAGCCTTACGCGGTGCTAGCTATATTATTAACGCTATACAAGTTGGTGGCTATAAACCGAGTACCGTTATCGACTTTGACATTCCTAAGAAATATGGGCTTCGTCAAACCATTGGCGACACGATTGGCATCGGCGGTTTATTTCGTTCTTTACGAACGATTCCAGTCATGCTTGATATCGCAAAAGATATTGAGGAAGTCGCACCTGACGCATGGTTTCTAAATTATACCAACCCTATGGCTGCGCTTACTGGAACGTTGTCACGCTTTACAAATGTTCAAAATGTCGGTCTATGCCATAGCGTTCAAGTATGTACACGCGACTTATTTAAGCATCTAGACATGGACCATACGGGAATTCAAGAAAAAATTGCCGGTATTAATCACGTGGCTTGGTTACTTGAAGTCACAAAAGACGGTGTTGATCTTTATCCAGAAATTAAAAGACGAGCAAAGGAAAAAAGCAAGGAAAAACATCACGATATGGTGCGTTTTGAACTGATGCAGCGTTTTGGCTATTACGTAACGGAATCATCAGAGCACAATGCTGAATACCATCCATATTTTATAAAATCAGCTTATCCAGAGCTCATTGATCGCTTTAACATTCCTCTAGACGAATATCCAAGACGTTGTGTAAACCAAATCGAAGGCTGGGAGAAGATGAAGCAGTCATTGATGAATGACGGGGATATTACACACAAACGTTCAATTGAATATGGCTCTCGTATTATTGAAGCTATGGAAACAGGTGAAGCATTCTTATTTGGAGGCAATGTTCTAAATAAAGGTGGTCTTATTTCAAACTTGCCCACAAACGCTTGTGTAGAAGTTCAGTGCATAGCCGACCGTTCAGGCGTAACACCGACATTTGTTGGTGATTTACCAGAGCAACTTGCTGCCGTTAACCGTACAAATATTAATACACAGTTACTTACTATTGAAGCAGCGATCACTAAAAAGAAAGACCACATTTATCATGCGGCGATGCTCGACCCACACACATCAGCAGAATTATCTATTGATGATATCGTAGCCCTTTGTGATGATTTAATTGCGGCACATGGAGACTACCTGCCAACGTATTCGTAAGCTCAAAGAAGCTTTTCACGCCATTCGTTATGAACAGGCGTAAAAGCTTCTTTTTTATTTGTTCAAGCTATGGCTCTCTCCTTCTAATAGGACTCACTTTACTGAACAACGATACGAAGTATGATAAACTAGCTGAATAATCACCATCTGTTAAGGTCCATTTTTCAGCTAAAAGACGGAATAAGAAAGGATGAAGCTCTTATGACCTTGAGAAACGATGTACCTGATGTTCCAGTAACAATGGATCAGATCACGTCAAAGTTATATGCTTCACTCGTAAAGGCGGTCCATGAACAATTTGGAGATGAAGGATTAAAAGAAGTCGAGCAAGGGGTTCAAGCCTTACTTGATGAACAATTGAATGATTTAAATCAACGATCTGATCTTTCCTATAAGCAGCTTGACGAACGTGCACGTTATTCTATTCCACATTTAGCCAATGCTTCAGAAGTCAAAGAAACTCAGCGTGCTTATGAACACATTCAAAAAGAGGCAGGAATTGAACCCTATACGATTTACGCTATGATGGCAAAGCTTTTTGCCCATATCGCGAAAGCCGTTGTTGATCGTTTTGGTGAAAGTGGTAGAAAAGCAATTAAAGAAGGCGTTCGACAATTTGGTGAAGCCCGTGGTCGAGATATCGCCAGACGAGCAGCAGCAAAAGGATTGCCCAACACAGCTGAAAACTATTTAACAAATTATGATATGGGTCGTAGTGATTTGTTCGAATTTGAGACCACCTATCATCCCAAAGAAATCGAGCAAACCTTTACGGTTTGCGCCTTCGGAAACCAATGGAAAAAGGACGGAACAGGTGAACACGGCATTCTCTACTGTCAAATGATCGATCCTTCTATTGCAAAGGGCTATAACCCAAACTTCGATGTTATTCATGATCGCTATGTGTTAAAAGAAGGCGACTGCCATTTTCGCTTTCAAATGAAAGAGGATGAATCCGATTAGTCTATATGAACAAAAGCTACTTCAAATAAATTTTTTTATAAAATGAACGACTTAAAGGTCCTTCTTTTTCGCTACTTCTAGTCATTTGAAGTAGTCTTTTTTTTGCCTTCTTTCAATCTCTATCATATTTCCCAATGTACAAGCTCTTGATTAGCGAACAATTGTTCTGTATACTTTTTTTATACGAAAATATGTTCGTGTTTTTATTTTTTCTACGAACGTTCTCTATTATAAAAAGAGGTCAAGGAGGTCATTTATGTGGATGTAGCCCATACAAAGAGAAAACAGTCCGTCCGATTAATGATTGAATTATTCCTAAAAGAGCGTGAGCATCAGCAGCTTTTTTTAACTGCGCAACAATATCCTACTCCAATGAATCAGCTTGCACTTGATGATGCGTTTCGTCGTTTTTTCACACGTATTAAAACGGTTCAATACATTAGTAAACTTATTAAAGGGTATTCAGTTGATTTTGATAAGCGTGTACGAAATCAGCCTTTAACTGTTTCTATAGACGAGAAACAAACGGAAGATGGCTATTCTACTTTTATTGGAATGATTCGCGCTGGTGATGTTCTAGGTGATCTTGAACAGGCATTGGATGAAGAAGGTTCTACTACTGAATTATTTGCAGATAAGCATATTTCTCAAGCATTTTCACAGCTTAATTCCATGCAACAAACCATTTTAATCTATTCTTATTTTTATGGCTATCAAAACAAAGAAATTGCCCTTTTCCTAGATGCATCGGAACAACGAATTTCTTACAACAAGAAACGCGCACTTGAACGGTTAAAAGCAAGCGTTCCAAATAACAACGAGGTGACTATACAATGAGTTTTCAATATGAAAAGATTTTAGAAGATTTTCAACCGAAAATTAAAAAAAGCCTTTACCAAACCGCTCCAGCAAACAGAGAGGATTTGGAACAGGAAATAAAGATGAAAATCTATGAGAAGATGGATGTTATTCAGAATATCGATGCGCCAGGGTTTTACGAGTTTGTTAGCGGTCATGAAGAAGTAGCGGAAACCATTGGTTTATATTTACAACGTCACGAAAAGAAAAAGAAAGAATATAAGTAGAATCGCTCTATTTCAAAAGAACAGCGATTCTACTAAGTCATTATTCTTTAACAGAACCTAACACAATCCCTTTTACAAAGTACTTTTGAAGAAAAGGGTAAACGAGAATAATTGGTAATGCACCAATAAAGATTTGAGCGGAGCGGACCGTTCGTTCTGATAATGCCCGAACTTCGTCAGGGTTCACATTCATTTGCGAATAATCATTTTGTACAATAATTGTTTGCAAAAACGTAGATAAAGGGTATTTAGACGAGTCGGTTAAATAAATAAGCCCATCAAACCATGAATTCCATTGGCCTACCATTGTAAACAGACCTACTGTTGCAAGTGCTGGTAAGGAAATCGGTAGGGAAATACGAAAAAGGATTTTAAAGTGACCGGCACCGTCTATTAAAGCCGCCTCTTCTAACGATTTAGGCACTCCTGTTCGAAAGAAATTCAACAGTAAAATCATATTAAACACATTTACTGCTCCTGGTAGAACAAGTGCCCAAATCGTATTAATCATTCCGAGGTTTTGGATTAAAATATACGTTGGAATTAATCCCCCGTTAAACAACATAATAAAAATAAGTGTATATACATACCACTTTCGACCGCGGAATTCATGATCTTCTTTTGACAATGCATAGGCCGCCAGTGTCACAACCGTTAAGCTAATTAGCGTTCCAAGAACCGTTCGAAAAACACCATTCCAAAGGGCTCTTAAGAAATTTTCATTTCCAAGAGTTTGCTCCCAAGCAGCAAATGTAAAGTCAATCGGAAAGAAACGAACCAAATTTGCATTTGCCGGGGCTGAAGCGCTAAACGATACAGCTAAAATATGAATAAGCGGCAAGATACATAGAATTCCAAGAACAAGAAGAAAGATATTATTACATAATGAAAACAGTTTATACGAACGACTTCGATGATGCATAGCTCCTCCTCCTTTTTAAAAGATGCGATAGTTTGCGTACTTGTAAGCTAAGCGATAACCGGTCACGATCAAAATAAAGGCAATAACCGATTTAAATACACCGACTGCTGTTGCGTAACTGAAATTCCCGCCAAGTAGGCCTTGTCGGTAGACATAGGTGTCAATGATGTCTCCTTTATCGTAAACAAGAGGGTTATATAAATTAAAGATTTGATCGAATCCTGCATTTAAGATATTTCCTAGTGCGAGGGTTGCGACAACAATGGTAATAGGTAGTAAACTTGGGAGCGTAATGTGCAAAACTTGTTGCAAGCGATTCGCTCCATCAACGATTGCAGCCTCATACAAACTGGGATTAATCCCTGCTAATGCTGCTAAAAAAATAATTGCTGAAAACCCGAAGTCTTTCCATACATCTGATACGATAACGGTTACACGAAACCAATCACTATCTCCTAAAAAGAAAATTGGATTTATACCGAAGAAGCCAATAAATTGATTAATTAAGCCACCATCCACCGATAACAGATCAAGTAAAATACCGCCTAAAATAACCCATGACAAAAAATGGGGCAAGTAGACTAACGTTTGGATAGAGCGCTTGTAAGCAATAATTCGAACTTCATTCAATAGTAAAGCAAACACGATTGGCACAATAAGCTGAAAGATTATTTTAAAGGTGGAAATGACAAGTGTATTCCAAATCACTTGCCTACCTTCTTGAAATTCAAAAATGCGGGTAAACTGATCAAACCCAACCCATTCTGATCCTAGAAAGCCTTCCCATGGCTTAAAGTTTTGAAATGCCATTATAATACCTGCTAAAGGAATATAGTTAAATACAAGTGCAAAGAGAATCGCTGGTAGCACAAGCACGTGTAGTGGCCAATTACGCTTCATATTCCAAGGCTGCTTTTTCTTTTTCACAAGAGGCTGTATCGTCTCATTTTTTAGTTGAGCCACGCTTCTTTCCCTCCTTAGCGCTGCCTAAATTCATGGGGCGTCTGCTTAAATTCTTTTTTGAATACGCGTATAAAATAAGATGCATGCTGGTACCCTAATTCTTCTGATATTAGACTCACCTTCATATTCGTTTCTGTTAATAACGTAACTGCGCGATTCATCCGCAAGCGGTGAGTATAATCTGTTACTGTTTCCCCGGTCTCTTCTTTAAAACGCTTTGATACATAGGATGGATTTAAATACAAGTTCGTTGCTATGTCCTGTAACGATGGCTGCTTCATAAACGAAGCATCAATAAATTCCTTCACTCTCTTTGCTAACGAATCTTGTTGGATTTCTTTGTTGGTTGAATCCATTAGTGGTTTATGAAGATACCGTTTTGCCTGTTTCCAAAAGATTAATGGCTCTCCCACTTTAATGGTCACTCCATAAAAAAGATCTTTTTTTAATGCTTTTCGCAATCGAATCGCACGATCGTGAACATCTTTTTCTACTACTAGCGGATCGTTATGATGTACAGGATAAAGAAGATACGAGACCGTATTTAAAGCGATATGCTTTTCGAGTAGCACATAAGCTTCTGCAAGTTCTTCATCAACCATTAGCTTCCATCCATGGCTTACATTCTTACTATCATCAACACGAACAGTAATCGGAATGGTACGAATATCACGATGGTGAGCAATGCCGTAATGCAGAAGCTCTGCTTTCAGCGTTTCCTCCCCCTTTTCTCCCCTGATCCATGGTTGAAAGACAGAGTCCGCTAAAAAACTTACGTTCTTTTTTATTGCAGCAACTGTTTGCTCTTGCATATACCGTTCCTTTTTCTCTTCACTCTTTTTAACTAATGCTCGTTCAACAGCATGAAGTAGCTCTTCATCCCTAACTGGTTTTACTAAATAATCCACTGCTTGGGCCTTTATGGCAGCTTGCGCGTAGGTAAAATCTGAATAGCCAGAAAGCAGAATACATTTAGGTTGTATAGAAAAATCGGTTACATCCTGTAATAACTCAAGACCTGACCTGCCTGGCATACGGATATCAGTTACCATAACGTCTATAGGAAACGCCTCTAAGATTTCATGGGCTTTTCGAACGGAGTGTGCACAGTGAACCTGGCTAATCATAAGTTGACGCCATGGTAAGCTTGCTAATCCTTGTAAGGTCGCGTCTTCATCATCCACAACTAATAGCTGGTACATACCATCACTCCCCTTTTTGATCAGCTTTGTCCCCTTTACATAAAAGAGTAACGTTTAAACCTCCAAGCTTAGAATAGTTAACAACTACGCCTGATTTTGCACCAAAACGATTGCGCATACGTTGATGGACATTTCGTAATCCATAATGATTGGTTGCCTCTTCTTGAGATTCTAGTAGCTTATGGATTCTCGTTACTGTTTCGGCTGAAACAGCTTGGCCATTATCGTCAACGCTTATTTGCCAGCCCTCTTCTAAAACCACTCCATCTATTCGAATCTCTGCCCTTTCTTCTACGTCAGCTATCCCATGAACGATGGCATTCTCCACAATAGGTTGAATAAGTAGTGGCGGAATAGGTTGCTTTAAAAGTTCGTCTGGTAGATTCATTGAATAACTTAAATCACGCTTTCGCAAAGAATGAATAGCTAAAAAATTGTTTACTAACTTCAATTCTTCTTCCACAGTCGTTTCTTCCTTTTCTACCTCTGTTCGATAGCGGAAATAGTCACCTAAATGAAGAGCCATTGCTTCGACAGCATCTGTATTGTTAATTTTCGCCATGTTCTTAATATAGAAGAGGCAATTATATAAAAAGTGTGGATCGATTTGCGCTTGCAGCAATTTTAATGTTGCTTGCTGAGAACGAATTTTCTCTTCATACACTTCTTCTATTAACGTTTGAATTTGATCTGCCATATCATTAAACCCACTCATTGCAATAGCAAATTCCTTTTGGTCTGGAACCGCCATCCGCGTATAGTAGTGCCCTCTTTTAAAATGGAGAATGGCATCCTTTAATGTTCCAATAGGCTGCAATAGTTGCGTATTTAATAACCAAGCTGCAGCGACACCTAGAAGAAGTAACACAAGTCCAGTTGCATAAAACCATGTTCGTGTTGTCGCAATAGGACTTAACACATCTTCTAGTGGAACCAAATCGACGAGAACCCAATCTAAACTCGTAGAGGAAATATAAGATAATGTGTAATCATCTTGACCTAATGTAAACCGTTCCGTTCCTCTCTCTTCGTTATTTAATTGGAGTGAAAAATTGTAATCCAGTGGAAACTCGTGATTGGTGCCTACTGGTTTAATTAATTCGTGATGTGGATGATACAAAAAAGAATAGCCATCATTTGCTAGAGCTAAATCATTTAAATGATGCTGAAAAGCTTCAATGTAAATCCTTGCCTCAACAATAACAGCTTGATTCTCATTATGATGCGTGATCGAGTCTTTTACGTGCTGAACAAAATAAGGTCGATCCGAATCATTTCCTTTTCCGTCTGCAATATAAGTCCAAGAAGGAGATAGAGTCTCTGGTCGTTCTGGGGATTTCATCATGGTGGATAATTGTCTTTCTCCATCTGGAAAGAAGATCGTCACATCCACTAAAAAGGTACTAAGCTGCTGGTAAAGCAATAGCTTCTCCTGAATGTCCCCCTGAAGCTCTATTGAATCGTACGGACTAAGTAGATCAATATTTCTGAGTCGATTTGTATCTGAATCAATGCTCAACGCTACAAGAAATTGCGACACTTGCCAAAGATCCGCTTCCAGTCGATTCATTGAGACATCAAGTCGATTCATATTACGCGTATCAATTTCTTCCCGGACGACTCTTTCACTAACTATGTTTGAATACGTATAGACAATGACAACAGGTACAAGCAATAACATAATGCTTACGACCATCTTGTAAAATAAACTTTTTTGTTTGAACATAACGCTCCCCCCTAAGCGTTATTGTAAAGTATAAATAACGAGCTGGTACGATGGTTCAGAGAAAAAGACAGCGTTTTCTTTTCACGCTGCCCTTTTTTGCTCATTCACTGGCATTTACAACGTCAAACCACTCATTTACTTCTTTCATAACATCGTCGCCACCTTGACTTTTCCATTGATCAACAAGATGATCAAATTCATCAATTGGTATTTCATCATAAATTATTTTATTAAAGCCTTCGCTTAATAGCGTATCAAGTGCATCACCCCGGCTAACCATTGTTTCTGTCGGTCGACCTGTAAACATACTTGGAATTTGCGCATCCGCACTATCAACAACAATGCGTGCACCCTCCCATGCTTGTTCCGGGTATTGAAGGTAAACTTTGCGCTCAAACGGGGTTTGTGGCTCTTCTCCTCTTGCAAAATCCGCAAGCGCGTTAATGTAAAGACTTGGGATTCGCGCACCATCAAATGTAAGTGTATATTTTACCGGATCGATCCGCCCACCTGGGATGTCATCTTCCCCATATTTCACATCATTACCTTCGAAGACATAGTCGTATCCTTCAGCAAATCCATATTCAAACTCGCTTCCTTCGTCTGGATTGGCGAAGTTCTCAAATAAATAGTTTTGATAGACAAAAAATGCTTGAATCTCATCTTCTGTCGCATTTTCATTAAACATCACCGCCCCATTTTGCGATGTAATTCCTGTTGAACGGCCTTTTTGTCCATTTGGTCCAGTTGGAATATCATACGCTTTATACTCCGCACCTTCTACATTTTCCAACACTTCCGCTAATGGCCAATCTGGCATCCAATGTGGACCTGCAATGATTCCAGCACGACCAGCCGTAAACAATTCTGCAGCCTTACCTTCGTCCCATAAACCAGATTCTGGGTGAAGGTAGCCTTCATCCATCCACTGTTTTAGCGTCTCTAAACCATCTTTTATTTCTGGCTGGATATCTCCGTTTACGAGGCTGCCATCTTCAGCAAGGTTATACTGATTTGGCATCCCACCATGTGCACCAAAAACCCAGTCTACCGTTGACATCCACGTGTTTAATTGGTTGGTAAAGCCTGCAGCAAGCCCGTATACTTTTTCCCCGGTTCCAGTAGGGTCACCATTCACAAATGCATCCATGATTTCTTCGATGTCCTCCAACGTTTCAGGAGCGTCAAGACCTAGATTGTCCATCCAATCTTGTCGAATGAACAGAACGGTATCACCATTCATTTCATAATCTAGTATGGGAATGGCAAATCGCCCTTCTTCTCGCGTATAGGGGTCCCATGCATGTGGATCAGCTGCCATTGCCTCTTTCCACGTATCGGATGCATATTTATCAAACAATTCTCCGACCTCTTTTACCCGTCCAGAATCAATTAAATCCTGTGTCAGAGGACTTCTTAACGCTAAAATAGACGGTAATGGTTGATTTGAAGACATCTCTAGTTGAAGCTTCGTTTCAAATGTCTCACCAGGTCCACTAGTAGTCCACATATAGTTTAAATCAATGTTAAACGTGTCTTTTACCCATTCTGTATGAACATTATTTTCAATTGTTTCACCGTCTCGAAAAAATATATCACCTGAGACATGTTTAATTAAGTCTAACCTTACAGGCTCTTCAAATCGCTCTGGCAATTCATCAGCAGATGCTACAGCTTCCACCGTGCTCTCTCGGTCGTTAGACGTATTGCTACAAGCTGCAAGCGCTATCACAGCAACACTGGTCATTAAAATTGATCCATATCTTTTCACTTCTTGCTCCCCCTTACCTTTTTGTGTAATTAGGCTTCTTCCTACCCTTTTTTGAAAGCCCTTTCATTTTACTATATCGCTTCTATTACACTTTTAAAATAATACTTCTTTTAGATTTATAACACTCTGTTGTCATCCTTTACAGCAACTTTTGTTCACAACAAAAAAAGGCCATTAATCGACCTTTTTCACTTCCATTACAACGGAATCACTAACTGGCTCAAACCCAATTTCTTGGTAAATATGATTAGAAGTAGGGTTACCTAAGTCTGTATACAGTAACACAACGGAAAACCCATCTTTTATACACTGATGGCATAAAGCAGTGACGCAACTGGTAGCGTATCCTTTTTTACGAAACGGTCTTGGTGTGTATACTAAATTAATTGTCACACTTTGACCCATTTTTCTCGTAGCATTTGCCATCGCTACAGGAATGCCATCCACTTCTAATAGATATAAACCACCTTTATCCAGCTGCTGTCGTGCGGTTTTTTCAGCTTCCTTTACCGTAATGCGCTTCTCTGATAGATTCGCTTCATCGTCAAATTCTTGAATCCATTTTGCAACAAATGGAAGATCTTCTCGATTCATCTTTCGAATCGTTCCGCTAGTTAAAGGAATTAAAGATGCATGATTTAATTGATACAATCGCTGTTTCATTACCGTCAGCACAGAACTTGATCTCACTTTAGCTAGTAGGTGAACCAGTCGCAGGACCGGTTCCTTGACACCGATAAAGCGAGTAATGGGTCGATCCTTTAGCGCTTGAACGAGCATATTCATTGTGGAAGCTGATGGTTGGCGCGTTTTAAAAGCTAAGACGGCTTGGTTCGGTATTGTCTGCAAGCAAAACACATCATTTTCAGCTCTACACATAAACAATGGAAGGTTGTTCCCTCTTATTGTTTGTTGTAATAAACCTAAGAATAAACTATTTTCGGCGCTGTTCTCCTTTAACGCTCTTACAATTTCGTTGTAAAAAACGTCACTGTCTCTATACAGATGAACCTTCACCTCACCGCCTCCTTTCTGTCTACGCTCTCTGTTCTACCATTTGAGCAATGTTCACAATGACTTGGACTGCTTTTTCCATATCGTCAACGGATATATATTCATAACGCCCGTGATAATTTTGTCCTCCAGTGAATATATTTGGCGTTGGTAATCCTTTATAAGACAGCTGGGAGCCATCGGTACCACCACGTATTGGTCCAACAATTGGGTCAATGTCGCATGCTTTCATAGCATCTAATGCTACATCAACAATCTCTGGATTAGGCTCGATCTTCTCTCTCATATTGTAATATTGGTCCCGAATTTCAAGTGTGACATTGTGATCACCGTGTTTTCCTTGCATCTGCCTTACAACAGATTCCATTTTTGCTTTTCGATTAGCGAATGCTTTACGGTCAAAATCACGAATGATGTAATGCAATTCCGCATAATCCGTATCACCCTTCATTGATAGAAGATGATAAAAACCCTCGTAGCCTTCCGTAAATTCAGGCGCCTCATCTGCAGGCAATTGATCATTAAATTCCATGGCACGCTTCATGGCATTAACCATTTTATTCTTTGCTGTGCCTGGATGGGTGCTCACACCTTGAAAACAAACCTTCGCTGCTGCCGCATTAAAGCTCTCATATTGAAATTCACCTAGCGGTCCCCCATCTAACGTGTAGGCAAAATCAGCGTTAAAAGCTTCAACATCGAAGTGATGTGGCCCTCTTCCAATTTCTTCATCTGGTGTAAACGCCACTCGAATCTTGCCGTGCTTAATAGAGGGGTTGTCGATTAAATACGCCATTGCTGTAACGATTTCAGCAATACCAGCTTTATCGTCTGCGCCAAGCAACGTCGTTCCATCTGTTGTCATGAGCGTGTGACCAACGTAGTTTGCTAATTCTGGGAATTGTTTTGGCGACAGCGTAATCGTTTCGTTGAGCTGAATGTCGCCTCCACTGTAGTTCTCATGCACTTGTGGTTGTACACCTTCACCTGTAAAGTCTGTCGCTGTATCCGTATGTGCTAAAAATCCAATTGTCGGAGTTGATTTGTCGCTAGTTGCTTCAAGTGTCGCCATTACATACCCATTCTCATCCATACTCACGTCGGTCATACCAATCTGTTCTAACTCTTCTACCAGTAACTGCCCGAGCTCAAGCTGCCCCTTCGTTGTTGGCACCTCATGACTTGCTTCTGATGACTGCGTATTTATTTTTGCATAGCGCATTAAGCGTTCAATAAGTTGTTGTTTCAATGAGCTAACCTCTTTTCCAATTGTATTAGCTTTAGTATAGCGATCTTTTTTTACAATGCACAGAAAAAAATGATCGCGCCATTTGATAAACTATGATATATTCATATCTATGCATATTTATTAAATTATTCAATTTACAGAAAGTGTAGGAGGATACGAATGGAACACATGGGCTTCATCTCGCTCATTCCCCCGCTTATAGCGATAGGATTAGCGATTACAACTAAGAACGTACTCGTTTCTCTGTTTACCGGATTGTTTGCTGGCGTTCTTTTACTTACTAGCGGCAACCCAATAACAGCGACTACAGAAACAATAGGTGAATATTTATTCCCTCAATTAACAGATAGCTACAATGCTGCCGTCCTTGTTCTACTCTTATTTATCGGTGGATTTGTTGGATTGATTGAGAAATCAGGTGGATCAGCCGCGTTAGCAAAGCGAGTTGTCCGCTTTTTAGATACAAAGGCTAAAACACAGATGGCAGCTTATGTCGGAGGTTTAACGATCTTCTTTTCTGATTTAGGCTCTCCTTTAATTGTTGGTCCCATCTTTGAGAAGATTTTTGATAAAGCAAAATTATCTCGAGAAAAATTAGCGTGGATTATTGATTCTACCGCTTCCCCACTTGCCGTTATGATTCCTTTTATCGGCTGGGGTGTTTACATCATGGGGTTAATTCGTCAAGAGTTTGATAACATTGGTTCGGACATGTCTGAATTTACCGCTTTTCTTCAGGCCATTCCGTTTCAGCTTTACCCGATCTTAGCTGTCGCGATTGTTCCGTTTATCGCTTTAACCAAATTAGATTTTGGCCCAATGGCACGAGCAGAACAACGTGTTGAAAAAACTGGTGAATTGTACTGGAAGACCTCTCGTCCCCTTCGTTACAGTGAGCCAGTTGATGAGAACCAAAAAAGTTATGCAGTGTTGATTTGGTTGCCATTATTAACACTCTTCGTTACATTATTTGGCCTTTTGCTAACCCATGGCTTTCCATTTGAACCTGTTGCCGGCGGTGATTTTCGGGTTGCTTTAAGTACGGCTTACTTGTTTGCTAGTATTGTTCTTATTGGCTTAATGGTTCTATTAAAAGTAAAACGGTTCTCTGAAGCATTTGAGCTTTATTCAAAAGGAATGCAGAAGATGGTTTTTGTATTAGCAACACTTGTATTAGCTTGGGCATTAGGAACCGTTATGAGTGAAATGGGGACGGCAAACTATGTGATAGAGTTATTACAAGACAGTGTTCCTGGTTACCTTGTTCCTGCAATTCTCTTCCTTGTGGCAGTCTGTATCTCGTTGGCAACTGCAACGTCATGGGGAACATTTGCGATTATGATGCCGTTTGCGATACCGATGGCTTTTGGACTGGATGCCCATCTCGCGATTTGTATCGGAGCGGTTCTCTCAGGAGGCATATTCGGAGATCATTGTTCACCTATTTCTGATACAACCATTCTTTCATCTACTGGTGCAGGTTGCGATAATGTCGATCACGTTAAAACGCAATTCCCGTATGCTTTGTTAAATGGTTTCATTGCATTTATCGTCTTTATTTTTGCTGGTATTACAGGAAGCTCACTCGTCTTTTTAGCTGCATTAGCTTTCATGATGATAGCCGTCTTCCTCATAGGAAAACGAAAACCAAAACATGCTCAAATCTAAAAAGACAGTTGCTATTTCAAAAGTGATCATAGCTGTTACCGATGTAATCCGTACCCGATCAACCGTTATGTTCATGAAGATGACTGCGCACGCAATTAATTGAGGTGAAACCATGACCACATCGTCCCTTTTGTTTAGGGATGGTGTGGCTCTTTTTATGATCGTAAAAAAAGCTTATTGACCTTTTTTCGTCAATAAGCCCTCGTAATTAACCCTTTACACCTGTTAATGCAATTCCTTCGATAATTTGCCGTTGTGCGAAGAAATAAACAATCAATACAGGAACAACAGATATTGTAGCGCCTGCCATTAGTAAAGGCCATTGTGTAACATACAATCCTTTGAACATGGCCAGTAAAAGGGGAACCGTGAACAACTCAGTACTACTTAGAAAAGTAAGGGGCTGGATAAAGTTATTCCAGATGCCGATAAACGAAAAGATTCCAAATGCTGCTAAAGCAGGTTTTATTAGCGGCAACATAATCCGCAAATAGATAAAAGCAGGGTTGGCACCATCCATTACTGCTGCCTCTTCCATTTCTTTTGGAATCCCAAGCATAAATTGTCTAAGTAAGAAAACGCCAAATGCATTAAAAAGTGCATTAGGAACAATAATGGATAAATGGGTATTTACCCATTGAAGCTGATCTAATATGAGATAAAGCGGAATAAGCGTTACTTGCATAGGCACCATCATCGTTGCTAAAAAGGCAATGAACAACACTTTGGAACCTGGAAACTTTAATTTGGCAAAAGCATAAGCTGCCATCGAGCACGTAATAATCTGACTAAGCACTACAATAGTTGAGATATAGAAGCTATTCCAGTATGCTCGCCCAAACGGCATTGCATTTAGGGAATCAACAAAATTACTCCACATAATAGGATCTGGAATAATAGTGGGGGGAATGGAAAACATTTGCTCAAACGACTTTAAACTGCTCAATCCCATCCAAATAAACGGTCCTGCCATAACAATAGAACCTAAAATGAGTGCAAGATGAAGCAAAACCGTAGAGGGTTTCACTCTTCGCTTCACTGCTGGTTGAACAGGAGGTTGTAATTGGCGCTGTGCGTTATCTGCCGTTGTCTTCATAGTGCACCCACTTTCTTGAAACCGTAAACTGGATTAAAGTAAAGATTAAAATAATGACAAATAATATCATTGCCGCAGACGTACTCGTACCGAACGAACTTCGCGTAAAGGCTTCATCAAAAATATGAAGCACGAGTGTATAACTGGCGTTTCCTGGTCCTCCTTGTGTCATTACGTATGCTTGGTCAAACACTTGGAATGAACCGATTACTGTCATAATCGCAACAAAGAACGTTGTTGGAGATAATAATGGCATCGTAATGTTTCTAAATTTCTGCCAAGCGGAAGCGCCATCAATCTCGGCCGCCTCATAATAACTTCTTGAAATTCCTTGAAGTCCAGCTAAGAAAATAACCATATTCGTTCCAAGTCCCCACCAAATACTTAGCATTGCGATTGATGGAAGAACAAAACGTCGATCTGTTAACCAATTTGGTCCATCAATACCAACAGACGCAAGCACTTGATTAATCAATCCAAAATCACCGTTTAACAACCACATCCAAATGACGGCGATAGAAACTGAGCTTGTGACGACAGGCATAAAAAAGAACATTCGATAAAAATCTTTTCCTTTTACTTTATTAAGGGCTAAAGCAGAAAGAAGTGCAGCAGCTATCCCTCCAGGTATGACAATGAGAGAGTAGATCGTTGTATTTCGTAACGCCGCTCTAAAATTAGTATCTTGAAATTGTGTAATGTAATTTTCAAGTCCTACAAAGGTTCGTTCTCCAAACCCGTCCCAATGCATAAAGCTTATACCAAAAGCGAATAGTAGCGGTAATAAAGAAAAGAGAATCATTCCAATCATCTGTGGTGCAATAAACGCGTACCCCCACCACTTCTCACGTTTTGTAAACAAAACAACCCCTCCTTTGAGAAAGAGGAGGAGACAAGCTCCCCCTATCCATGTTTCTCTATTTATTCAACCGCTGCTTTTGCTTTTGCTGTTGCTTGCTCTAACGCATCCCCTGCATCAATATCGCCAAGCATCATTAATTCATATATATCTTCTAAATCTTCACTTAACCCTGGAGATGTAAATTCAAGACCAATGACTCGCCCCACACTACGAGCATCTAGCAAATATTGACCATGTTCCGGACGATCCTGGTTTAAGACAATTTCATCAATACCAACAACCGAAGGAACCGCATTCCCTTCCCCATCCAAACGTACTTCCTGTCCATCTGTGGATGTGTAGTAGGAGATGAATTTCATTGCTTCTTCTACGTGATCTGATTTTGAGTTTACCGCCATATAGGCAGTAGCAATATTTGCTGTTTCAATTTGTTCATCTGTATTAGAAGGAAATGGAATGTAGTCAAAATCAATACTTGTGTCTAAAAACATTGGCGTTAACCAACGACCAGCTGAAACGAATCCAACTTGGTTAGACATAAACATCGCTTCAATTCCTTGACCTTCAGGCATCGTTCCTGCATAAGTAAAGTTCCCCTCATCTATCATTCGATCAACATATTCAAATGCTTCCATCGTTTTTCCATCAGTGTCTCCAACAATAGCATCCTCAGTCGCAAACTCCCCGCCATTTGTCCAAATCCAGTTTAGCATCGCCCCATGACCACTTTCTTGCATGTACCCATGATTACCAGATTCATTTAATTGACCCGTGATGTCTTCAAATGTGTCCCAATTCCATTCACCGTTCTCATATAATTCTTGAGGAGACGGAATATTGTTCTCTTCTAATAATGCTTTGTTGTAGTACATGAGAATAGGGTTACAATCAACTGGTAATCCATAAACAATGCCATCGTTTCTTGAAGCACCCCAGATATCTTCAGTAAATTCATCTTCCGTAACGTATGAATCTCCACTTTCTAAAAAATCTGATAATGGTTCAATTGTGCCATTTGACATAAGAGTAGAAATATTCTCGGCACCGACATAAAACACATCTGGTGCTTGACCGCCTTGTAAACGAGTTGTTAACGTTTGGAAATAATTATCGTTTGGTAAGCCTGTTAACGTCACTTGAACGTCATCCTGCATTTCATTAAACGCCTCTACCGCCCGGTTGTATACATCCAGTTCAGCAGGATTGCCCCATGCAGAAAACGATAACTCAACAACATCTCCGTTAGTTCCGGTAGATGAGTCTGACCCTGATCCACACGCAGCCAATGTCGTGATAGCTAATGCAGAAACGAAACCAACGCCAAAAACTTTTTTCATTTTTTTCACTCCCCCGATTGATTGAAAACGTTTACAAGTTGTACTATTAAAAAAATGACGAAAACGATTACGTTGCGTTTAAAAAAGGTTCATATCATTATTATAGAACAGATTCCACTTTTCGTTGTCTGTAAAATTTTTTATGACAAGGGTAATTTTTTGCGGTCTATACCATGATTCCATTCTAGGAGGATTTTCTTATGACTGATCACTCAGCCTTTATTAGAGGTACACACTCATTCACGTTTCAGTTCTTACCTGAAACCGGTTTACTCAGTTTATGGAATATTGGGTGGGAAGTACGATCAGATCCTTCTTATTATTGGGATGGGCAAGCAAGAAATGTAGATCATAATACACTAATCTTTCAATATACCATTGCAGGTTCAGGTAAGTTAGAAATTGATGGTCGAACCTTTACAGTTCATCAGCATGAGGCCTTTATCATTGCTGTTCCTGGTGATCATCGTTACTATTACCCTGAAGATGGGAAAGAGCCGTGGGAATTTATTTACATTGCGTTGCAAGGCCCGACAGTCGAAGATATTTGGTCACGTCTCATTCAAGAAACGGGGCCAGTTGTCCCACTTTCACCAGATAGCTATTTAATTCGCTCGTTGTTCTCTATATATGCGGAAACAAAAGCCGACCGACTTCGGGACCCTTACCTAGCGGCAGCCCAAGGCTATCAATTTTTACTTGAATGCTTTCGAACGCTGCACTCTCATACGCCAAAAGGGGATTCCTATTATTATCAGCAAGCCTACTCCTATATCGAATCCAATTTTCACAAACAGATTTCTTTAGATGATGTAGCTGAACAGATTGGGTTATCACGCTATAGTTTGACACGATTGTTTAAAAAGCAAACCGGGGCAACACCAATGGAATTTGTTCGCGAACTCCGAATTCGGAAAGCCTGTTCTATGTTAATACACACGAACCGTCCCATTAAAGATATTTCTTTCGAGGTGGGCTTTCTCGATGTAAATTATTTTCATAAAGTTTTCCGACGTTACACTGGATCCAGCGCAAGTTTTTTTCGCAAAAAAGGCGATTTCTCACAGATTTATTTACGAAAAACGAAACATGAGTAACATGACAAATGTAACAATACGATATCTTTTTTCGTAATACTATTCAAAAATAACCGCAAAGCTTCCGCAATAAACCGCACTCCCTTAAAGGTATGTGTAAAGTTGCGTTTATCCCTTCTCATCTGTTCGTTCTTACGTATACTAACTTGTACAAGAACATGAACAGAGAGAAGGCGGTGAACAAAAGTGGAAAAACGAATTCATTGGATTGATGCAGCGAAAGGACTCGGTATTATTCTCGTTATTATGAGTCATGCACCGATGAATCCAGAGCTCCGCGCCTTTTTATTTGCTTTTCATATGCCCTTATTCTTCTATTTATCTGGCGTGGTATTCAAGCCTAGTCGCCAAGCACCACTTACTTTTGTTAAAAAGAAAGCGCGCGGACTACTGCTACCCTATTTTATCTTTTCAGCCATAACCTATTTGACTTGGTTTGTCCTTTTTCGTCACCTCCCATTTACACCTGGCGAGAATGTTGATCCAATCCACCCTTTTACCGGGATCTTTTTATCGACACCAGAGAACTATCAATTAACTTATAATCCTGCAATTTGGTTCTTAACTTGCTTATTTTTAGTTGAACTCTTATTCTTTTTCTATTATCGTTTGAGCCGAGGAAAATGGATCGGACTATTTTTGCTGACGACTGCTGTATTAGGTTATGGTTCAACCTTTTTGCAATTTGCCCTCCCTTGGAACGGATTTGTTGCTCTTACTGCCGTTGTTTTTTATGGACTTGGATTTTTAACAAAAACATTCTGGAAAACGTACTCTTGGAAAATCGTTGCTCCTATAGCAGTCAGTTTCTTTAGCATCATGTACATTATTCAATCGTTTAATGAACGCATTGATATGCGTGGGAATATTTTAGGAGAAGCGTACTTGTTTTATCCAGCAGCTATCTTAGGCATGATTGCTTTTCTCATGTTGATTCAAAAACTTCAACATACAAAAGGGTTGCTCTATTTAGGCTCAAATTCCATTATTGTATTGCTCGTTCATATGCCCGTTTTGAATTTGGTAAAAGCCATGATGCACTATGGATTTGGGGTCAATCTTGATACGGCTAATACGCTTCCTTGGACCCTTCTATTCACTGGCTTAACGCTTTTATTAACAATACCGTTTATCGTCTTTTTCAACAAACATCCATGGTTCCTAGGTAAGAAAGAGATGAATAAGAAGACAAAAATGAGAACCCCTCAAGTCTCATTTCGAGAGAAAAGCTACCCTAAAAGTATCTAAGAAAACCCCGTTACGAATAGATCGTAACGGGGTTCTTTTTACGCTACTGGCCAACTTTCTTGTTTATATGCCATATCCCAAAACATATATTCGTAACGGCTTGTATTTATGAAAATCGCTTCTAAACGATCAAGCTCTTCAGCTGATTTTGATTCAGCAAGCTGGTCAAGAGTAGCAATTAACCAGTCGGCAATGGATCCAAAATCCTCTGATGAATACATTCTTACCCATTCTCCATAGTACTCATGATCCAGTGCCCCTGGTAAAGCTGCAAGGGCTTTTCCAATTTCATAATAACTCCAAGCACACGGTAAGATTGATGCAATTAATTCAGCCAGAGACCCTTTTTGTGCTTCTGCTAGCATTGCACTACTGTAAGCTAACGTAACTGGCCCTGGTACAGTTGCTTCTAATTCCTCTCGACTTACACCCAGTCGTTCAGCGTATGTACGATGAAGCTCCATCTCTGTATTTAATGTTTCCTCAAGAGCTGTAGCAAAGCCAGACATTGTTTTTAAATCAGGGGCAAGTACTGCTCCCATTGCCATCACTTTCGAGTACTCAATTAAATACTTATAGTCTTGCTTCATATAATACTTGAACGATTCTTTTGGTAATGTACCATTACCAATGCCTTGAACAAACGGATGGTCATGACTCGCTTTCCAAATGGCATCTGCACGTAAACGAATACGCTGTGTAAATGACATACAATCACTCCTTAGTTAAAAATAAAAAACCACTTTCTGAATAAGGAAAGTGGGTACACGTCATCTTAATAACTGATTCGTATACACTTCCCTCCGCTAGTCCAAACTAGATCAGGTTATAAGGGTTAAGGTTCATTACCTCTCTCAGCCGTTTATGGCACCCCTAGTGATTTTAACTTACTCGTTTCATCTTAGAACATCAAGAAGGTTTGTGCAAGACAGGTCCTTGCACATCCCCACACTCCTTTCCATTCTTTCTACTACGTGATTGACTTTAAATTGTTGCTTTTGCAGTGTTCATGCTATGCTTTTGATAATTCTAGATGCAAGGAGTATCGCCCATCATGATGTACGTTTACTTTTTTCTTTTTTTATGTCTCTACGGCCTTGCTTGTTACTACGTAGCCTTTAACGGGTATCGATGGCTTAAAAGGAGTTTTGGTTTCGGTTACAGGAGATCTTATACGATAATCATTGTCTTTTTATCTGTTGCATTCATCGCCTCATTTATTGTTTCATCAAGGCTATTGGAACTTATAGGAGGCTACTGGCTCACTATTGTTGGGTACAGCTTACTCCTTCTTCCTCTCGTGAACCTGATCTATTTTCTATCTGGAAGAAAGCCTCTTATTCATCTGCTTTCTGGTTATATCCTATCGTTTTGCTTTTTGTGCATTCTTATTATTGGTTCCTTTAACGCTTGGTCACCAACAATTCGCCACTATGATGTTTCACTTACAGAGGAACCGACTCAAGAAATTCGTTTTTTACTTGGTGCGGACTTTCATTTTGGCACTGTTATCGGCATGAACCATTTTGAACGCTTCCTTCAACTTGTTGAACAAGAATCCCCTGATGCCATTTTTCTTGCTGGAGATATTATTGATGACAACATGGACGCTTTTATTGAAGAACAAATTGCCGATGGTTTTTTACAACTTGATGCACCACTCGGTGTCTATGCGGTCCCAGGGAATCATGATTATTACGGGGGTGACCTTTCTTTACTAACACAAGAGCTTCGTTCTAACGGAGTTACTGTCTTGTTAGATGAACACATACATGTAGATGGACTTTTCACCGTCATTGGACGTAAAGATGAAACTGATTTTGACCGAAAGAGTATAGCAGAACTAATGGAACACGCGAACGAACAGCTTCCAATTATTATGATGGATCACCAGCCACACGAAACGGTTGAAGCTGCTACTTACAATGTGGATATGATTTTTTCTGGTCATACACACCGTGGACAACTCTTTCCTGGAAATTTACTTACTCAAGCAATCTATGAGAATGATTGGGGATACAAACAAATCGATCAACTCCACTCTTTTACAACGTCTGGATTTGGGTTTTGGGGTCCTGCCCTTAGAATTGGTAGTCGCTCTGAAATCATTATGATAACCGTAAAACTTTAAGAATTGGCTTCTTTGTACTGCATAAAAATAGACAACCTGCCTCTAATCCTTCATAGAAATTTGGGAAATATCTGTCTTCTCTATTCAACTGCTGTTATACACGTTATAATGAAACAACTACCAGGTAGGAAGGGAGGCTGCACAAATGTCTTCAACTGTAGCCGCACCAGAAGTCGGAGCTAAAATAGTCGAGTGGTATAGTTGCATCATTTCCTATGATCGGGAGCAAGCCATTCTTTCCAAACATGAAGTCAATCAGTTGATGAACCGAATGGTTCCTGATGAAAAAGTAAAGTCCTATTATGAATTAGTAAACTTTAGACATCAATTATTTATTGAACCAAATGCAAGCGAGCAAAAACAATTTGCAGCAATTGCGATTGCTGACAAAGCAACCGATGAGTACATGCAGTTTATGTACTACTTTATGTACGGGCAGAATGAATTTCATAACGGACGTTATAAATCTGCTGTTCGCTCCTATAAAATAGCAGAGAGACTTTTAGAACAAGTACCTGATCAAATTGAAAAAGCAGAATTTTATTATCGATCTGCTATTAGCTATTATCGAGTAGACCAATACATCTTTGCTGTTTCTTATTTTGAGCAAGCACTTGAAATCTTTGAGAAGAAACCCGATCATGAAGAAATTGTGCTCAACATCCATATTTTCTTAGGTGGAATTAGTACGGAACTTCATAAATTTGAAGAAGCAGAAGATTTACTGCAACATGCCTTTAGACGTTCTAAGCCGTATCCTGTTACACGAGCGCTTCTCTTGAGAATTCTCGGTTTAAATCGAGTCAAACAAAACCGACAAGATGAAGCGATCCAGTATTTTGAAGAGGCACTTCTAATTAAAGAACATAGAGATTCGGTAGTCGGAGCAAAAACAGAATACAACCTCATTAATGTGAAGCTAAGAAAAGAGCCGAATAAAAAAGAAAATCATGACATATTAAATACCATATCACATAAAGTTCAGTCCCTTCATATGACTGAATATGTCATCCGCTGTAAAGTAAGCCTCGGTCTTTACGTGTTAAATGATACAGAGATGATCAATGAAGGGCTTGAAGCATTACAACAAGCCGAACTATACTTTGAAGCTTCTGAACTAGCAGAAGAAGTAGTTGACGTGTATTCAAAGCTTGGAGAGTTTGAGAAAGCATTGCACTTCATGAGAATGGCACATAGAATGCGCATTCATCAATCTTGTATAGGAGTTGAACAAACATGAAAAAGAAAACGTTTCTTCTTGTTACACTAGCAGTTGCTTTGTCCATTGGTAGCTTCAGTTTAGACGCTAGTCACTCTGCTGACAAAGCAGACGGTCGTTCTATCACAGCTTTAGATAAAGCCGATGGTAGATAGTCCATCGTGCCTTATGAAAAACGTATCCCTCATTCTAAGGGATACGTTTTTTTATGCTGGAAGCAAATTTCGTCACATACGTCTCTTTACTTACTATCCTTGCTTTCTCCGTCACCTTGAATAGATTCTTCGGGGATGTTCTTATCAAATTCTTCCTTCATTTCTTCTAATTCTTGATGGGATTCTTTTTGATACCTTGGATCCCAATCTCGATGTTTCCTTTCCAATTTTAAAATATCGTACTCACTACCTAAAGCTTTGAGCAATGAAAAACACATTAACAGCACAACGATCACAAAAGGGAATGCCGCTATTAACATAGCCATCTCTAACGCTTCTAATCCTCCGGATAGGAGAAGGGCTGCAGCAGTACCTGCTAATATAACACCCCAAATTAATTTCACCTTTAATGTTGGGTTTAAACGTCCACCAGATGTTAACATTCCCAGAACGAATGTAGCTGAATCTGCCGATGTAATAAAAAATGAGGAAATTAATAATATCGCAATTCCCATAATAATAGGTGCCATTGGGTAGGACTCAAGAAACGCGAATAAGGCAACCTCATTCCCTTCTTCGCTCATGAGATTGAAGATTTGTCCGCTTAGCTCCTCATCCATTTCAATTCCTGCTACACCAAATATTGAGAACCAAAGTGCACTAAACAAGACAGGAACCGCCGTTACACCAACCACAAATTCTCTAATTGTTCTCCCTCTTGATACTCTAGCTATAAATGTTCCAACAAACGGTGCCCAACCAATCCACCATGCCCAGTAAAATAAAGTCCAGGAATCAAGAAACTCTCTATCACCTGTAAAAGCATTCATTCCTAGCGTCATGCTAGGTAAATTCTGAATATAGTTTCCTAATGTCGTCGTAAAGGATTCAATCATTTGAACACTTGATCCCAACATAAATACGAATACCATAAGAGCAATAGCAACAACAATATTTGTCCAACTTAAGTATCGAATCCCTTTATCAAGCCCTGTTATAGATGAAATTAAGAATAAGACAGTAACAACAGCGATCACAATTAAATTTACAGTTGTTGTGTTATTAATTCCTTCAAAACTAAAACTTAATCCTGCTGTAATTTGTGATGCACCTAAGCCTAACGATGTTGCAATTCCAAAAACGGTTGCAAATACAGCAAGTACGTCAATACTATGTCCTATTCCACCCTGTGCACGCTTCCCTAGTATAGGCGTAAAAGCAGATGAAATTAAAGCTGGTGCTTGGTGCCTAAATTTAAAATAAGCCAGTGAGAGTGCAACTACCGCATATGTAGCCCAAGGATGAAATCCCCAATGAAATAGTGTATACATCATTGACTGTTCAATAGCCTCAATCGATTGCCCTTCGGCACTAGGAGGGTTGTAATAATGCGTTAAAGGCTCCGTTACTCCGAAAAAAACAAGACCAACCCCCATTCCTGCTGTAAACAGAAAAGCAAACCATGTAAAATAACTATATTCAGGTCTTTCGTCAGGTTTACCTAAGCGAATTTTACCGTAAGGTCCAAAAATAAGAAAAATAGCTAATAAAACAAAAGCTGTTGTAGCAATGATATAAAGCCATCCAAAATTTGTTGAGATCAAGCTATCGACTGCCCCTAGCACATTTTCAACGTTCGTAGGAAACATTATTCCCCACAAAATGAAAACACTTGATATGGCTAGGGAAACCCAAAAAACGAGTGTTAATGAATTTTTTTTCAACAAATCTCCTCCTTAAAACAAAAGTTTCGACACATTTCTGTAACATAGTTCTTATTTCCTAATCTTCATCGATTTAAACCTGCTTTAAAAGTTAATAAAAAAGACTATGGATTGTATCCATAGTCTTAAAAGATTAGCCAACTCGCTTCTTTTCTTGTTTACTTCGTAACTGACCACAAGCGGCATCAATATCTGTTCCTTGCTCTAAGCGAACACCACAGTTAATCCCTTTTTTCTTAAGAGTTTGGAAGAACTCTTGAATAGCTTCAGGCTCACTTCGTTGGTATTGACCATGCTCATCAACTGGGTTATAAGGAATTAAGTTCACGTATGAAAGATGACGCTTATCTCCTATTAACTCTGCTAATTGTAGCGCTTCTTCCTTATGATCGTTCACATCTTTAATCAAAATATATTCGTACGTAACACGTCGATTGGTCTTGTCCAAATAATAGTTAACGGAATCCATAAGCTTCTCAATCGGGAACGCTTTATTGATTTTCATAATCTTTGAGCGGAGTTCGTTGTTCGGCGCATGTAAAGAAACAGCTAAGTTTACTTGACTCTTTAGATCTGCAAATTCTTTAATCTTATGAGCAAGTCCACTTGTCGATACAGTGATGTGGCGCGCTCCAATGGCAAGACCTTTATGATCTTTAATGATATCTAAAAAGTCGACCGTATTGTCAAAGTTATCAAATGGCTCTCCAATCCCCATAACAACAATATGACTAACACGCTCTTCTTTCTTACGCTCATCAAGGAAGAATTGAACATTCATGATCTGTTCAACAATTTCCCCACTTGTTAAATCACGATTCTTTTTAAGCAATCCACTCGCACAGAAGCTACAGCCAATGTTACACCCTACCTGAGTTGTCACACAAACAGAAAATCCATATTTATGGGTCATGAGTACCGTTTCAATTAAATTGCCGTCACTCAGTTGGAATAAAAATTTCACAGTACCGTCTTTCGATTCCTGACGAATGTGCTCCTTTAATGATCCGAACACAAAATGCTCTTCTAATAAAGAAACCGTTTCTTTATTTAGGTTGGACATTTCTTCAAAACTTGTTACACGCTTACGATAAAGCCAGTCCCATACTTGCGTTGCTCTAAACTTTTTATGGCCTTGCTCAACAAACCAGTTGGCTAATTTATCCATCGTCAGACCATAAATTGATTGCTTTTGCATATGATCCCTCTTTTCTATCAATTTCGTTCTTCATTTATATTAATGCTACACATAGTTAAATAAATACATTCTACAATCCTTTATTCTATCATACTTTTTATAAAAAAGAAAAGAAAGATCAAAAAAAGCTTATTGATCGTATGATCAATAAGCTCTCGACTGTTTACCCAATAGGCGTTAATGCCATGCCTTCTTCTAAGTAAGAGGTAATATTCCCTGCAGCAAGTCGTGCCATCTCCTCTCGTGTTTCAACCGTTGCATTCCCTATATGAGGAGTTAAGACAACATTCGCTAAAGTCTTTAATTCTTCATGGATAAGAGGCTCTTTTTCAAACACATCAAGTGCTGCACCTGCAATTTCTTGTTGTTTTAACGCATGTACTAACGCTTCTTCATGAACAACAGGACCCCTCGATACGTTTAAAAGAATGGCACTGTTTTTCATTTGCTTAAATGTTTCTTCTTTAAATAAGTGATGGGTCTCTTTTGAATAGACTGTATGTATAGAAACAATGTCCGCTTCTTGAATCAATTGGTTAAATGGTCGGTAGTTTATATCGTTTTCCGTTTCTTTATTTGATCTCGCCGTATATAAAATGTTCATTCCAAATGCTTGTGCACGCTTGGCAACCGCTTGTCCAATCTTTCCATAGCCCACAATCCCCAACGTTTTCCCTTTTAGTTCTCTTCCTAAAAAGAATAATGGTGCCCACCCATTGAACCCTACTGTGCGACAAAGTTGATCGCCTTCTGGAATCCGACGCATTAAGCTCAGCATTAACCCTAATGTTAATTCAGCCGTGGCATCCGTTGATACTTTTGGGGTATTGGTGACTACAATTTCTCTTTCTTTTGCTGCCACTACATCAATGTTGTCAAATCCAGCACCATAGTTTGCAATAATCTTAAGAGACGGCGCTGACTCAATTACTTTTCTTGTTACCTTTGTAGATAACGGGCAAAGTAAAGCTGTAGCTTCTCTTACACCTTTAATCAAATCATCTTCACTAATTACCCCCTCATTCTGATAAACATTAACCGAATACGTTTTTAATGCTTCATATCCACTAACCGGAATTTCGCCTGAAATAAAAATATGTGTCATTCCGTTACTTCCCTTCTTATGATTGCTGTTTTAGCCGATCCATTCGTTTTGCTAAACGCCTCTTCCAGTCCTCAGCCAATGGTTCAATCGAAGCAATCTCTTCCATTGCTTTCCAATCTTCATTTGCAAAATAGACCTGGTTACAAGTAAGGATTGACATCTTCTCTGGATGTTCTTCCACTAACTCAATAGTCGATTTCGATGTAATGGTTCCTTCTTCAAGCACTCGGGCTAAATACCCTGTAAAACCAGTCTCAATTGTTCGTTTCAGTAGTGTGTCAGCCTCAGTATACTGGTCAATTGTACTGCATGGAATCCGTCCTTGTGTAATTTGAACAAGGGCAGTGCCTACCTTGTAAATATTTCCTATGTACACGTTCTCTTCTAGCATATTCGTCACCGTAAGGTTTTCTCCAAAAGCCGCATTCGGAAGTACTCGACCCAATTCTTCTTCCCATTTTTTATAATGCTCCAATGGGTAAAAGCAAACTGCTCGATCTGGTCCGCCGTGATTTCTCTTGTCTGCCACATCGTCTCCTTTAAACCCATCTTTCGTTAAAAATACCTCCTCTACACGGTCTTTTTTTATTCCTGTAACAATGGAACGCTTCATCCCGTCCTTCTTCATTTCCTTTGGCAAACCTGTAGATAATGCATGGATCATTTTTCCCATCCGTTTATTCCCCCTTATAAAAAGTACCTGTCGTTTACACAAGTACAATACGTTATCATTATCATGCCACATTCATTCATAATTGACGAGGTTGGATTGATCTAATTTCACTAAAAAGCTCGAACAACTGCTTTAAAATGAATAGGAGCCTATAATCTCTTTAGAATGGACGCTCAAAACACCTCCGCGGTAGTGTGTTCCTGTTTCATAAAAAAGATTTCTTATTTTGCCAACAGTTCTTGTTCGTTAACCGTTATCTATGTGAAGACAATTGAAAGGAGGGAGTGCTAAATCTATGATTGTTCACAAAGCGTTAGAAAGAGACATACAATCCTTTGCGCTTTCTATCGCCGCAAATGAACATGAAGCGAACGATTTAATCCAATATGCGTGGGAAAAATCCCTCTCCTATAAGGAGCTTCATGAATGGCCTTATTATAAACAAAAAGCATGGTTTTATCGGGTTATGAAAAACGAACTTATTGACCTGAGAAGAAAACACAGGCGTGAAATTGGTCTGGATGAAACGAAAGAACCCGTTTTCTTTCCAACAGAATTTAACAATCTCGAAATCATTGAGCTTCTTAATAAACTCCCACCTAAACAAAAAGACCTTGTTTTCAAACGCTACTGGCTAGGGCTATCTAGCACTGAAATCGGCAAATCATTAAATATTCCTTCAGGAACCGTTCGCTATCAACTTACTAAAGCAATTGGTTTCTTAAGACAACTAATTCAGGAGGCATACGAATGAAAAAAACCATCGGCAACGTAGGAACACTTAATTTGACAGAAGCAACAGAAGAAAGTATTTCAGCGATCCAGCATATTAACAACGTCGGGTTGTTGCTTTATTCCACTGAAACAGCTTCCCTTGTACCTAAGCTTTCAATTGGCAACCTAGGCTATTCTCTTAGAATACCGAAAGACGCTCAAGTCATTAACGGTTTATTCACTGTAGATAATGAACTATTAACGTATGCTAAACCAGATCAAACGATCATTATCAACGGGTTATTAACGTTTTCAAATGACTTGCGCCTTGAAACGATCTTAGAGACAGAACTCTCGTTTATCGTAAATGGCATTGTTTACGTTCCATCTGCACTTAAAGGATCAGTAAATAGACTTATAAAAAAACACTCTGGCGTGTCAGTAGACTACACAGGAAGTGAACCTAAGCTTTTATCAGGAGATACTCTACTAACAAACACATTGGTAGATAGTTATTCGCCTAAAACAAATGTAGCACTAAATGGAATCCTTACATTGGCAGCTGACCTTGATTTAGAACAAATACGCCATAAAATTGAATCGATACAAATTAACGGGATAATTGAGCTTTATGAACATCAAGTGGCAAGCGTCATGTCAAAAGTAACAATAAATGGAACAACAAGAATCATTCCTACTGATTACAAACAGCTAAAAAGCGTGTTTCAACTCTCAAGCAAGTCGATCAGACGATTTAAACAAGAGCGTGTCTATACAACAAAACCACTTGTGTTTGATAAATCGATTACAAGAGAAGCGTTTCAAGATGCGTTCACTTCAATTCATTCTCACTCATTTATTCTTTGCTCCGAAGACATTGAGGACCTTGTATACGAAGTATTAAACCGCTTTGAAACAGATGTCTATACGTACAAGGACGATTTTCGATTCATTACAAACGAAACATGGAAATCGGAAACATTACAGCAGCTCGAAAGTCCAACAACCATTGTAGTCTACCGTTATCTGCGTTTTGACGATCCCTTATCGCCTGAAATCATAAAGGACCATTCAATCGTTCTCTTAGGTGAAATATCGGTTCCTAATGAACAATCAAAACACGTTATTCAACAACGAATGATCGAAAATAAAAATGGACTCATTCACACGTCTGATCAACAAGAACGAGGACTATCAAACTATGGTGAATTAAGTTTATAAGAAGGAGTCAGAAAATGTACTTACCACCAAAGGATCGTCTTGATCGACTATACAAAGAAGCAGAGACTCATCAATTGGACAAATCATTAAAAAGAGAACAACCTCCCAAGACCATATGGGGCATTCGTGGATACCCTGCTTTGTTCACCTCTTACAGTATTTCTGTTATTGGTCAATGGTTTGACTCCATTGCATTAATGGTTTTATTCGCTTATATTTGGCAATCAAGCCCCATTTATTTGGGCTTGATTCCAGTAGCATTGGCACTGCCACACGTTCTTTTCTCTCAGTTCGTAACGAACTTACTCAAACGTTTTCATAAAATTCGGTTAATGGCATTTGCCGACTGTTTAACAGCCTGCTTCACCATCGGACTCTTTTTTTCACCAACACCATGGCTTGCACTCATTTTACTAAGTTTACGTAGCACGGCAAACGTTGTTCATTACCCTATCCAGCAAAGCCTTGTTCGAGAACTTATACCTGAGCACCTTCGACTGAAAGCAGTGTCATGGAATGGTCTAGTTAGTCAAGGCGCCAAAATAATTGTTCCTTTTCTTGGAGGGCTCTTTCTAACCGTACTTGCTCCACAAACATTGTTACTCCTTAATGCAGCTGCTTTTCTTATTTCTGCAGCCATTTTATTTTCGATTCAACAACTGGTTCCGTCAACGAATACAACTAAAACAACTAAAACAACTAAAACATATGCTAAAACTTCCTTTTATGAACAATGGAAATCAGGTTGGCTAGCCCTTTTCTCTTACCCTTTACTTCTTTCATTATTTAGTCTGTCTTTAATCGGTATATTTTGCATTCAATTTGTTGATTCCCAATTCCCTATCCTATTTAGGGAAATCTCAACAGATCCGCAATCTCTTACGATTGTTATATCCGCTATTGGTTTTGGGGCGGTAACCATTATGTCCATTCTTAACAGGTTGAAAAAACTTACCCATTTGCTTTTTTGGATTAGTCTATCACTCGTACTTATTGCACTTTCATTTATTGGCTTTAGCCAAATTCAAGCTCATCATTCAGCTCATTTTCTACTTGTCCTTGGTTTTATATGTGGAGTCGGTACAGGTTTGTCAATAACAACCATAAATTATGCGATACAGACCATTCCACGAGATGAAGAGGTAGCAAGTATTGCCTCTATCTCACAGTCACTTACAAGCCTTGTTGTTATTGTTGCACCACCGACTGGAGCCATCCTTACTCAAGTAGTCGGAGTTCAAACCATGTTCGCTTTGTCTGGCATCGTGCTAATCATCTGCTTGTCATTACCTGTTTTAGTAAAAGTGAAGCAGAAGAGACTCTCTACGAAAAAGAAAAGAATCCATTACGATAGCTCAGGCTTATGAGGAAAAAACGTACCTTTTGTTTTATACTACAAAGGAAAGGAGAATGCATATGCGAATATTAACAGTTGGTGCTGGAGGCGTGGGTGGATACTTTGGCGCAAGACTTGCAGAAAAAGGAGAAGATGTTACCTTTTTAGTAAGAGAAAAGAAAAAGAAAAAGCTTATTGAGCAAGGTTTACGTGTCAACAGTATTCACGGAGACATTCAGTTAACGCCATCACTTATAACGTCAAACGATAAGGCACCCCCCTTTGACCTTGTGATTTTTACGACGAAAGCATACCACCTTGAACAAGCTATTCAAGATGTTCGTCCTTTTATAGACGACCAAACTTTGATTTTGCCATTGCTAAACGGTGTTGCGCATTATGAAACCCTCGATAAAGCATTTGGCGAGAATGTGATAGGCGGTCTTTGTTTCATCGAAAGCGCCATCGACTCAACCGGAGCAATTCGACAAACTAGTCAAGCTCACCGTCTCGTTTATGGAAGTCGCTCGAATCGCCAAAGAGATCGGATTGAGCAGTTACAAGCACACTTATCAGGAACAAAAGCAGATTTTCTTTTTTCCACTACGATCGAACAAGAAATTTGGCATAAGTACTTGTTTATCACGGTGGCTTCAGGCATCACAACCCTTTTTCGATCAAGTATTGGCCCCATTATCAGTAGTGAAGAGGGTAGAACCTTTATAAGAAGATTGTTAACAGAATGCGTTACGATCATGAAGGCGGAAGAGGCGCCTTTGTCCCCAACGATTATTGCGGATCATATGCGAACCTTTGAATCGGTTAACGATAATATGAAGTCGTCCATGCTCCGTGATATGGAACAGGGGTCAACAACAGAAGCCCACCATCTTCAAGGGTATTTGATGGAACGGGCTGCAATACACGGAATTGAAGTCCCAACACTTTCAACTGTTTATACAAATGTAAGCCTTTACGAAGCAAGCCTTACATAAACAAAAAGAAGGCATGGATGTACCACGCCTTCTCTTGTTTACTCTTTTCCTTCAAGAATGGCAACAGCTTCTTTTAATGTCTCAGGTTGCCCTACATTTCCTGGGAAGATTACATATGCTTTTCCTGGGAACTTACTTTCTTGTCCTGTTTTCCAAACAGGAATCCCTGGTTTGATTTGACCGGCTACGACAGCTCGCTCCACACTTAAACCAATTGTACCAATACTACTTGAGGTAATGCCGCCTTTTGCGACAATATAACTCGGTTCAACTTCTAGCTCTTTTACAATGCTTGTAACGGCATTAGAAATTTTAACCGATTGTTTCAATTCCTCTTCTTGCATATTGTCGCCTAAATCTAGTCGTTCTCTACGTGTATAATAAACAACTGATTCACCATTTTTAATGGCCTCTTCACATGCAAGCCGTACGCGCTTCGTTTCCTGTGCAAATTTCTCGTCATCTTGCACAAGATGAACATCAAACTCAATTCCTTTTACTAAGCCACTTTCAAGAAGATGCTTAAGTTGCTCCGTTGTTTTTTTCACATGGGAGCCTACGGCAATTAATCCACCATGCCGACTTCCTTTTGTTACCATATCTTCACGTTTAAGTAACGGTTTATCAGCAATTCCACCAATAACTTTTGTTAAAGCAGCAGCACTACGAGCTATATAATGCTTTCCTTGCTTCAACGCTTTTAATAAAGCTGTTGCAAACACTTCAACATCTTCATAGCCAACTGCATTCACAACAATTTTTTGAAAATCAGTCGCTGCTGTTAATTGTGCTGTAATTTTTTCAATGGCAACAGCTCGTAAATCTTCAAGAGAAATGTAGATTGTCTCCCCTTTTTGGTAACGACCATTTGTTTTTTCTTCAATGTACTCACCTAGATGGGAAGCAGCAAAGCCAAATGTACGGTCATTTGCAAATTCGGTTTCTCCAGCAGGCACAAGCACTTCGCCATTCTGAACGTAATGGATATTATGAATGGTAAAGCGTCCACCTTCTTTAAAGAAAGGAATGATAATTTCACCATCAAAACGTTTTTGTCCCATTGATTCAATTTTTGTTTTAATGGTTTCCGTTTCTAATGGATAATGACCACGTAATGTTGAGTCACCTCGGCTAATGAGCAAGTATGGAAGATTCTCTTCATCCGCTACTTCTTGTACACGTTCTGCAATTTCTTCATGGCATTTAACGGTCTCCTCTTCAGTGAAACCTCGTGAATTCGTTAATATAAAGAACATCGATTGCTCTTCTTTAAAACCAGCTTGAATCGATGCTTTCGTCCAATCTGTAAATACAGAAACACCGTGAACAGTTTGAATGCCTGTTGGATCATCATCTAAAACGACGATTTTGTAGGGAGAAGCTTGTTGTTCCGCTTTTAACAGTGCCTGTATTTCATTGCGATTGACAGCCTTAATGCTTGCAAACGTCTCTTCCGCATTTAACTGTTTCATTCTTTATCCTCCTTACGCTGAACGATGACATTGGCTAGCTTCTCATAATGCTGAACAATGCCACCGTGATCGATTGCTTGTTTACCATCAGCACTTAACGAATGGAAAATTTCAAGCAGTTGGCTAGAAAGTGGTAATGGAACGTGCATCTCATGGGCTGTATTCATAACATTCGTTAAATCCTTCATATTTATATCAATCCGACCACCAGCAACAAAATTGCGATCTAAAATCATCGGTATTTTTGCGTCCATGACGGTGCTGCCAGCTAGCCCGCCTCGAATGGCTTGGTACATCTTTTCAATATCAATACCTGCCTTAGATGCCAACACAAGCGCCTCCGAAACAGCTGCAATGTTCAAGTTCACAATAATCTGGTTTGCTAGTTTGGCTGTTGTTCCACAACCAGCATCTCCAACTAGAACAATGTCAGTTCCCATTGCTTCTAGTACAGGTTTTGCTTGGGCAAAAACGTCTTCTTCGCCACCAACCATAATAGCAAGCGTCCCATCTATGGCTTTAGGTTCTCCACCACTTACAGGGGCGTCCAAGAAATGTACACCTTTTTCTGCTGCATGTGCTGCCATTTGCTTTGAATCAACAGGCGATACAGAGCTCATATCGACAATAATTAACCCCTGTTCTGCGCCTTCCATTACCCCATTTACGCCAAAAACAGCTGCCCGAACATGTTCACCTTTTGGTAACATCGTAATAATCACATCGCTGTTTTGAGCAACTTCTTTCCCTGACGAAGCTGCAACAGCACCTTCAGCAGCGATAGCCTTTACTGCTTCTTGATTCAAGTCAAAAGCCGTAACGCTAAAACCAGCTTTTAGTAAATTCCGCGTCATTGGCATACCCATAATACCTAATCCAATAAATCCTACACGTTTGTTCATATTTCTTCTCCACCTTTATCTCTGTTGTTAATGGTTCATTTCTGTAAGAAAACCTGGAAAAAACCAACTAAGTAGTCGGTTTTTCCATTGTCATTTAAAGTCCTGGCAAAAATCCTGCGATTGCACTTAAGAAGAAAATAAAGGCAAGCGCTGTTACTCCAGCGATGAATCCGCCTAAACTCCAAACTCGTAGCGTTTCTGCAACGGACAATCGACCAAATTTAGAAACAACCCAAAAGCCCGAGTCATTCGGTAATGAAAGACCGATACCTCCTGCACAAATGGCTAGTCCCAGTAAAACTGGCGACACACCTAGATCCAACGCCATTGGCCCTAAGATGCTTGCTGTTGTAACAAGAGCGACTGTTGCACTACCAAGAGAAGCTCTTAAGATTTGCGCAAAAACAAAACCTAATAAAAGCGCAGGCATGTTCATTCCCTGCATAACACTTATTAATAAATCACCTAAACCTGTTTCTTGTACAACTCGTCCAAAAGCTCCACCAGCACCTGTAATTAAAACGACCATACCAGAAGCTTCAAATGCTTGACGAAAGACTGTCGGAGTTGATTCTTTAATGTATTTAGGCAAA
The DNA here is from genome assembly GCF_002019765.1 of Shouchella oshimensis. GTDB lineage: Bacteria > Bacillota > Bacilli > Bacillales > Bacillaceae_D > Shouchella > Shouchella oshimensis. The sequence continues at coordinate 800,296 of NZ_KV917380.1, read as the reverse complement.
ACAAACATTGCGACAACAACACTAATTAAGAGTGCCATGTTTTTGTCACCAATTGTGGCAAAGATTGTCGGAATGATTTGCTCTTGATCATTTCGATAGATGACGTTATTAATTAATGTGTTCGATAATATAAGTACAATTGGTAATGCAAGCATGGCATATGAAAGCCAAGTTGGGATTTCACGTGATACTGTGTTATCAACGTTTTCGATATCTTCAACTGCATCATCTAAACGATTGCCATTCGGAATTCGTTTTCCGATAAATCTCCCATAAAGAACACCGCCTACTAACGTTGCAGGAATAGCTACAAGGAGCCCATAGAGAAAGAATATGCCAATGTCTGTGCCCATTTGGTCTGCAACAACTAAAGGACCAGGAGTTGGTATAATTAAGCTATGGGACACAATCAAGCCAATAGCAAGAATAGCTACAAAGGTGGCCAAAGAGATTTTTGTTTTAATCGATAAGCTTTGTATGAGTTTATTTAAAATAATAAAGGCTGCATCAAAAAATACCGGAATTGCCACTGTTGTAGCTGTAGCAGCCAACGCGTATGGAGAATTTTTTATACCGAATGCCCGCAACATAGAACTGGCAATTTTTTCAATTGCACCAGAAGCAGCAAGGAACTGTCCAAAAATAATTCCAAGACCAATTAAAATCCCAACTCCTGTAAGCGTAGCCCCAAATCCTTCTGCCACAACAGTCGGTACATTTCGTGTAGGAATCGTCGAAACAAGACCTAGTCCAACAGCGATAACGAGCAATGAGATAAATGCATCCCATTTAAATTTCATAATAAGAATAAAAAGAACGATAAGAGCGACAACAAATCCGATAATTAATCCATTGCCAGTTAACATGAGCCCACCTCATTAGATTGTGTTTTTACTTTTGTTTAACGTTTGTACATTGTTATTTTTTCATGCGTGTTACGGCTAAACGTGATTGATTTATTTTTTTCTTCCCATCATCTCCCGCTTCAGCTGCAACTCTTGTATAGATCGTATCCATTAAGACGAGTTGAACGAGCCTTGAAATCATGGCATCCGATTGATGCTTTGTTTCATGAGCCTGAGTTAGTAAAACATTGTCTGCAACATTGGCAATACTAGAATGTTCATTTGCCGTAATGACAATAAGATAAGCCCCATGTTTTTTTGCCATCGTTAACACTTCATATATATTCGTCGTTTCTCCAGAATGAGAAATCGCCACAATGACATCTTTGTTCGTCATGTGACTTGCATAGATCGCTTGATAATGTGGATCTTTCACTGAAAGAACATTCCCACCTAAGCGCATAAATTTGTGCGCACCGTCTTCAGCCATTGTGGCAGATAATCCCTGACCAAAGAAGTAAAGTCTGTTTGCTTCAATAATGGCTTGAACTGCTTCTTCTACACGTTCATTTGAGAGCTTTTCTTTTGTTAGAGCCATGGCTTGAAAAACTTGATCAGCCATTTTTTCGAAAATGGTTTCTGCCGTATCTTCCTTCGCAATATCAATAATTTCTAAAGAAGACGGTTTCATATCAGCCATTTCTTGCGCTAAAGCAACTTTAAGCTCTTGATAGGATTGATATTCGAGCTTTTTATACAGGCGAACAACACTCGGTTCACTTACTTCACTTAGCATTGCTAATTCTCCCATAGACAGAAGAAATGGTTTGTCCTGCACTTTTAACTGATGAATGATTTTTTCTTCAGTTGCCGTAAGCGATTTCTTTTTAAGCGTAATGCGTTCTTCAAACCGAAGCATTCTCTTCCCTCCTCATTTCTGTAGTAATATTACTACATATACAACGCTTACACAACAGGATATTTTTCTTTTTCTACATATTTCGACTTGATTTGTACAAACTAGAGGCTTATTATGTGCTTAACATGTAGTTTTAACTACAAAACAGGAGGAATTGGTAATGTTTACTACAACAAAAGACGTTCTTATTTATGCGGAAAAAACAAATACAGCTATTGCTGCATTTAATTGTTACAATGCTGAAACCATCCAAGCTGCTGTTCAGGCAGCAGAAAATCAACAGCAACCAGTGATCATCGCGTACGGTGAACGATACAAGGATTATATGAGTTTAGAAGCATTTGCTGCATTTACAAAGGTGATTGCCGAACAAGCTTCCGTTGACGTAGCTCTTCATCTGGATCATAGTTATGAGTTTGAAACGATTCGTCGCGCCGTTCATGCTGGATTCACATCGGTTATGTTCGATGGATCAGCTTTATCTTTGGAAGAGAACATTAAGCAAACAAAAGAAGTCGTTGATTTTGCTCATGATCATGGGGTTAATGTTGAAGCAGAGATAGGTTCTATGCAAAAAGGCGCGTTTTCGGATGAAGAAGAAGGCGACGGTCGCTTAACAGATCCTGATGAAGCAGCCGATTTTGTTCGAAAGACAAACGTCGATTTTCTTGCAGCTTCTATTGGAACGGTTCATGGTATGTATGACGGTGACCCAGAGATTCGCTTAGATTTACTTGACGCATTAAAAGAACGAATTGAGACGCCACTTGTTTTACACGGCGGGTCCGGAACGCCTGAAAAAGAAGTACTTCAAGCTATTGAAAAAGGGATTCGCAAAATCAACGTTAATACGGAAATTTCTCTAACGGCTGTAGAAAGCATTGCTAAAACAGTAAAAGAAAATTCAAAAGCACACTTAAGTGTCGTCATGGAAAACGCTCAACATGCAATGGTCGATCATATGGAAAAAATTGTGACACTTTATAAAAATAAATAAGATCCAAAGATGGAGCGGCCTAAAAGGGTCGCTTTTTTTATGTATGTTTTCTTTTCGGTTCGACATAATAAGCTATATTCAGGAAAAGAAAGGGGGGCATTCGTATGAGTAAAACAAAAGATTCGAACTCGGTCTATCTGCAGCCTGCTAAAGCTTTAGATGAAAAGATTGCATACATCGAACAGGTTATAGGAAAGAGTGATGATCTTGTTCAGCGTCCATTTTCTTTTGGTAGAGATCATACAATATCAGCTTCCCTTCTATACATAGATGGCTTAGTCGATGATCGTGCCTTACAGAAAATGATGGCCGGAGCGAAACATACAGAGCCTTCCGTAGATAACCCGATGGAGGATATCCAGCTTAGCTTAGAAGAAATTGGTCATACAGAAAAAGCGTTAACGTATACCACTATCTTGGAAAAACTGTTAAAGGGGAATGCGATTTGCTTAACAGAAGGTTCATCAATTGCAATCGCTATTGCCATACCGCAATTTTCAGAACGCACCGTCGCAGAACCAACAACTGAAACCGTCGTCAGAGGTCCTAGAGAAGGATTCGTGGAAAATATGAGAGTCAACACCTCATTAATTCGACGGCGACTATCCGATGAGAATCTATGGATTGAATCCATGACTTTAGGCGAGCGCTCCAGAACCACGATATCCATTGCTTACGTAAATGGCATTGTCGATAAAACATTAGTAGAAGAACTTTATAGTCGCTTAAAAAGAATTGACACTGACGGCATTCTAGAAGATGGCAGCTTAGAAGAACTAATACAAGATTCTTTCTATACGCCGTTCCCTACTGTTTACACTACCGAGCGCCCTGATACTGCCGCTGCTCATTTATTAGAAGGGAAAATTGCCATTATTGTGGACGGCACGCCAATGGTGATGATCGTTCCAGCATTGTTTGTTCACTTTTTTCATAATACTGAAGACTACACACAGCGATCCGATATTAGTACGTTAATTCGCATCCTTCGATTTGGTTGTATTTTAATCGCATTATTAGGACCTTCATTGTATATTGCTGTAACCACTTTTCATCAAGAGCTCATTCCCACTGGTTTATTAGGAAACTTGGCTGCTCAAAGGGAAGGCACACCTTTTCCTACTTTTATTGAGACATTGTTGATGGAATTAACGTTTGAAATTTTACGAGAAGCTGGGATTCGAATGCCTCAGCCTGTGGGGCAGGCTGTCTCGATTGTAGGTGCCATTGTTATTGGTCAAGCAGCTGTACAAGCTGGGATTGTATCTGCCGCAGTTGTTATTGTTGTTTCCATTACTGCGATTGCTGGTTTTGTATTCCCAAGCTACAACATTGGCATTCCCATTCGTATTTTGCGTTTTGCTTTCATGGGACTTTCTGCTTCTTTTGGATTAGTCGGAATTTGCGTTGGTTTTACAGCACTTCTTCTGCACCTGTCTAGCTTAAAATCATTCGGAATTCCTTATATGCAAGGTTTCACACCGTTTGTTTTAAAAAATCAACAAGACATGATTTTCCGAGCACCTAAATGGATGATGAAAGAACGTCCTACACCAGGAGATTCCCTTGACCGAGTAAGAAACCGAAACAAGCGTCCAAGCCCAGAACAATAAAAAAAGAAAAGGAGGTGCGTGTACAATGTCTTCTTTAAAATCATTTTTCATAATCCTTCTTGTCATGTGCCTCCCACTTTCGGGATGTTGGGATCGTTGGGAACTAAACGAATTATCGTTAATTGTAGGGATGGCCATTGATAAAGATGAAGATGAGTACATCTTAACCATGCAAGCGATGAATCCAGCGGAAATTGCTTCTCAGGAAACTGGTAGAGGTTATGCCCAGGCGATGAATGTCCAGGAACGTTCAAAGACCATTCATGAATCCTTAAGAAAAATGGTACAAAAATCACCACGCCGTGCATTTATCTCTCAATTAAAAGTGCTAATTATAAGTGAAGAAGTTGCAAAAGACGGTTTAGAAAAAGTGCTTGATTTCTTTTATCGTGACCACGAGTCCCGTTCGGATTATTACATCGTCATCTCCTATGACAACAAAGCATCTGATGTCCTAGATATTATTACACCTTTAGAAAATTTACCTTCACAAAACGCCTTTGATTCCATTACGTTTTCACTGCGTTCTTATGGTGGCACTAAAGCGGTTACAATCGACGAACTCTACCAAGAATTGATGGCAGAAGGAATTGAACCTTCCATTATGGGCATTACCGTTTCAGGTGATTTAAAAAAAGGGCGAACAAAAGCAAACGCAGAAGTCAATTCTCCTCTTTCTATGCTTCATATTAGTAAAACCGCATTATTTAAAGAAAATAAGCTTGTTGGTTGGCTTGGTCAGAAGGATAGCAAAGGCCTTGATTACTTAACTCATGATGTAAGTGACAGTGTAGGAAGTTTCACATGCCCTGGTGGTGGGCAAATTGCTCTTGAGGTAAAGGATGTACAAAGGCAGCTAAAGACAAACATTGATAATGATCAACCGAAAGCCACGTATAAGTTCGAAATCGAAGCGACCATCTCCGAAGTGGATTGTACAACGTTAAACCTTGCCCTGCCCTCTTCTTATAAGAAAGTGGAGCAGCTCGCGAGCGATGAATTTAAGCTAACGCTAAACAGCACCATTGAGAAAGTAAAAGAACTTAACACAGACGTGTTCGGTATTGGCCAAAATATTTACCGAAACCATCCTGGTTTTTGGGAAGCACATAAAGAAGAATGGGACGAACTATTTAAAGAAACCGAAATTGATGTTGAGGTTAATATCCAACTGACTGACAGTGGGAGTATTGTCAATTCATTTTTAAAGGTCGGTGATCAAAAATGATTGTCTTTCAATTATTTCTTTTGGCAAGTGCCGCCTTTCTTATTTATATCAGTCAGAGAAAGAAGTTAACAGGTGATAGAAAGATGTCGATTTTCTTTTTCACCATCCTTGGCATTGGTCTTTTTTATGGGTCTACTTACATTTTACAAATTGATATTCCAAGCTTCGCTAATAAGATGACCTCCATTGTAAAATCGCTTCAAGGAATTAAGACATGAGCAAAGAAAAATTAACAACCAATCAGTTTCGCATGCTTGTCTTATTTAGTACGTGCAGTACATCTCTTTTAAGCATGCCTTTAATTTTAGGAACGATGGTCGGAAGAGATGCTTGGTTAATTGTTCTTCTTGGAACTCTTATAGGAATACCCCACATCGCATTATTCAGTTTAATGGCACGACGGCACCCTCATAAGGATGTATTCGAAATGAGTCGAGCCATTTTAGGAAACAAAATTGGTACGATTGGCATGATCATCGTGACGGCTTTGCCGCTCCTTACTGTTTCAACTAAGTTACACTATTCTCTCTCGTTCATCACGAACCATTTGTTGCCTGAGACACCTCCCGTTATGGTGATGTTTATTAGCATGTCTATTGTTGCAATGGGTGTTTATTTAGGCATTTGCTCACTTGGACGCACAGCAGAAATGCTAAGTATCTTCTTTTTTGTTCCTTTGCTTATGCTATTTGTGCTAAAGGCATCTGATATTCACCTTGAATTCGTTTTACCCTTTTTTCGTGGAGAACAAAATCAATATATTGAAGCCATTCTATTTTATTTAGCTATAACATCATGTAACAATTTTCTTATTTTAAGTATTTTTCCAAAGTATGTTGCTGACAAGAAGAAAGCAAGTCGCGCATTTTGGCAAGGTCATCTCCTCGCCTGCCTGATTTTATTCTTCGTTACTCTTCTTTGTATTTCTGTACTAGGGCCAGAGTTAATGACCTCTGCCTTTTTCCCATTATTCACATTGGCGCAACGGGTTTCATTCGGCAATTTCGCAGAACGTATCGAAGCCTTGTTAACGATCCTTTGGTTCATTACCATTTTTTTCAAAATTTGCTTGTACCTCTATGTGAGTGTTAAAGGAATTGGTCACACGTTTCAATTAAAAGATACAAAACCTCTCGTGCTGCCACTTGCCCTTATTTTCGTCTTCATACCGCTTCAAGCATTTGAAGATGCGGCAGCTGATTATGAGTTTTACATCGGACCAGCCATGTGGCTTTCTCTCGGTATTGGTGGAGTCTTGCCCATCATTCTTATCGTTATCGATTTCATTCGAGCTAAACAGAAACAACGAATAAGCGACCCACCTAAGCCAAGTCAGGGAATATAAAGGAGGAACGAATAAAATGAAATCGAATCATACGTTCACCGCTGTTGCGTATACGTTTATTGTTATTTATGCAACTTGTAGTACGGCTCTCCTTGGTATCCCTGCTACGCTGGCTTTTTTCGTTGGACAAGATGCGTGGTTATTCCCGATAATCGGAAGCCTTATCGGGATTCCGATCGTGTTTCTTTACACCATCCTTGCACGCTGGAATCCTAAAGGCACCATTTATCATATGAATGATTGGGTGTTCGGAAGAAAAGCTGGAAGAGTGCTGACTGCGCTATTTTTACTTTTTCCACTGTTTCATTTCCCTGCCATTGTTTCTTACAATGTTGGCTTTATTGGTAATTTCTTGCTACCAGGCACACCAGCATTTGTCATTTACCTCATCAGTATTCTTATTATTCTTTACGGAGTGTACTGCGGCATTGAGCCAATTGCTCGGACAGCTACATTAATTAGTGTATTTTTTATACCACCTTTACTCCTACTAATTGGTTTAAATGTACCTGATGTTGATGTAAAAATGTTGCAACCAATTATGCAAACAAACTTGTCTGACGGCTTGAATGCCCTTTCTTTTTTTATGGGCAATGTCGTTTGTAACGTTGTTATACAATTGACCATATTCCCTAGATACCTCACCTCAGCTAAAAATGGAGAGAGAGCTCTTTGGATTGGTTATTCGATTGGGTGTGCCATCCTGATCATTATGACTTTTCTTTGTATAACGGTTCTGTCTCCTGAAGTAACGAGCAGAGATTTTTACCCGGCTTTATCACTCGCGCAGCGAATTGAATTAGGTGAGTTTCTTGAAAGGATTGAAGCAACGATCACCATCTTATGGTTCATTTCCATCTACTTTAATTTGTTGCTCTACCTATTTGCGATAATGGAAGGCATTTCGCATTTATTTAAGTTAAAAGATAGTAAAGCACTTTTAATGCCTATGGGAATGTTACTTTTATTCATTGGTGTCACGATGTTTGATAGCGTTGTGCAAGAACGAGAATTCTATCGATTTGTCAGCATTCCACAGTCCATCCTCTCCGGCTTCGGTATTCCCTTACTTCTTGTTTGTATTGGAATCATAAAAAGAAAAAGAAAAAATTTACCTCTCTATCCAAGGTACTCAAAAAAACCCAGATCCTCAGGGACTGCTTCAACAAACATAAAAAGGGGCTGGGACAAAAGTAGATAGACAGACCAAAACGACGAACATTCCTGAAAATAGGAACGTTCGTCGTTTGTTTTATATGATAATGGGTGGAAGGAGAATCCGAAGACTCCTGGGGGATCAGCACGTGTCTGAAGACTCTGGAGTGGCGGTTTTCCACGGAGGAGGCTGAGGCCGTGTCCCCGAAAAGCGAAGGATTTTCCTGCAGCGGTGCTACTCAGCATAGTTTAGACTATTCGTCTTTTCAAATATTACTTTCAGTTATGTCCCAGCCTCTTTTTCACTTAGCTATTCTCTTGCTTCAGACCGTCAATAATACTTTCCTTCTTCATTTTCGATGAAGCATACATCATTGCAAGCGTAACAATCGCAAAAACCGCTATAATAACAGACACAATGGCGATCCATGGAAGTGTAAATGGATACGCAAAGCTTCTTACCATCGTGTGATACATGGCATACATAATCCCAAAACTAAGGGGTAAGCCAATCATTAACGAATGAATTCCATAAAACAAACTTTCATAACGAATCATTCTTCTAAAGGACTGTGGTGTCATACCAATGGAACGATACATGGCTAACTCTCTTTTACGTAAACCTACACCTGTTGAAATCGTGTTGATAATATTTGCAATGGATATGAGCGTAATGAGGGCGATGAATCCGTACGTAAATACACTAACGACAACTACCATCTGCAAATCACTTTCAACCCGTTCATAAAAATTGTATATCTGCCATTGGCCGTCACCTAGGGATTCAATGGCCGCTGTCGTTTCATTTGGTTCATCACTTTTCAAATAAAGAGTCTCGTAACCCACACTCTCATCTTCTATGTCTGCCAACAGCAATTCTACTGTTTCCGTTTCCATCATTAATACGAGATTCCCTAAATATACGTTACCAACACTTAACGGTCGTTCCGCAGTCAAACCAATTACTTCAACTGGCGCAAGCGGAGTCGTTACATTTACGTCATCCCAATCTTGATGAACCAATTGAATGGTATCTCCGATTGACGTATCGATCGCATTCGTCTGTACATATTGCCCTGCCTCATCGTCAGGGTATTGGATCGTTTCCAGCACGATTGCTGGCACCGTACTATCACCTCTCTGCTCACCAGTTTCAGTAGCGTTATCAAGAATGGCTTTATAAGACTCTTTATCTAAGCCAATTATGTCAACAGTATAATCAAATTCCTGAATTGTTTGTCCCCAGCTCTCGATGTCACTTTTCAATCGCTCAGGTAGTTGCTCTTCCCGTGCATCGCCTATAACTGTTACCGATGTAATGAATTGAGCAGCTTGAACATGCGCCATTACCTCTCCGTCCGTCAGTATATTCTCATAATCACGTTCCTCTGAATATACCGAGATATCGAATTGTGGATCTTGCTGGGTCATCATCATTGACTGTGTCATAGTTGAAGTGAAGAAGGTAACGGAAAGGAACAATATAATGCTCACAATTAATGAAAACACAGTAATATAATAGCGCTTTTTGTTTCGCTTTAAATTTTTTAATGCAAGCTCAGCCTCCGTGCCAAATAGCCATTTTGTTAGCTTAGAGGTTTTAAGCACTTTTTTCGTTAACTTTACATCATGCGTTTGACGAATGGCATCAATGGCAGTAATTCTCGATGCTCTTCTTGCCGGTACGTAACACGAGAAGAAAATCGTCACAATGGATATAGCCACTGCTGCTAAAATTGCTGTAGGGGTAACGACAGCATATAACTCTTGACTAATACCTAAAGTCGATTGAAACATGCCGTCAATGAAATGAAACGTAATAGCAATTCCCGTATAGCCTGCTATAAGACCAATTGGAATACTCATTGCCCCAATTAAAGCCCCTTCAAAATAAACAGAATTGCGCTTTTGCCTTTTGGTTGCCCCAACACTTGATAACATTCCTAGCTGTTGCGAACGTTCAGACACTGAAATGGCAAACGCATTAAAAATAAGCGAGATGGATCCAATGACGATAATGACTAAAATGATGGTGATGGCTGTATAAAGTGTTACTTGCAATTCATCGTTAAGGGTCAATCCATAATAGCGCAGCAGCTCATCATTAAAGCTTGCATCCTTCCCCAGCTCTTTGCTTAGGGTTTTCACATCTCCATAAAGAGAGCGATTGACATGGTCTGCAACAATAAGCCCTGCAGATGCCGTTCCAGCGACTAGCTCTTTCTCATCATACAAAGTGACGGCTGTATGAGCTCGTCCCCATGGTGATTCCCAAGAAGGCACTTCAATAAAACCCACGATTGTAAAATTACGTTCTCCTGTAATCTCTAAGGTTTCTTCATTGGGAATGTATTCACCGTCCGCACCATACGTTCCCTCAGGTAAAGAGTGCTCATCTAAGAAAATTCCCTGTTCATCAAAGCGGTCTCCGTACGTTAATGTGACTGTTTCACCAAGAGAAAACGCTTCTTCTACTGCTGTAGAAAGCACTAATTCTTTCGAGGAATGAGGTAACCTCCCCGATGAAAGCTCCATTGGAAAATAGTTCAACCCAGCTTCATTAAATTCATTTATAAATAGAAAAGGTTTATTTTCATCCGTCGATCTTGCGTCTTCCTCTACAAACCCTAATCGGTTATGAAGAATTAACTCACTCGTACGCTCAAATGTTCGTAGCGCTTCTACTTCGGGCCCACTCACATCTTCATACGCCACATGCCATTCACCAGTGTTTGATATTGCATTCCGTTGCAACAAATCCATCATAGAAGCAGCAATCGTTGTAACAGCAAAAATCATTGCCACAGAAATAATCGTTCCAAACAAAGTGATAATGGTACGTTTTTTGTTTTTTTGTAGATTTCGGATCGTTAGTTTATTAACGATGTTCATCGACCAGTCACCTCGTCACTGGCAATCGTTCCATCTTCAATTGTAATAATCCGATCTGCTTGTAAAGCGATCCGTTCATCATGAGTAATAACAATTAAAGTTTGCTTTAGTGAGCGATTAAAATATTTCAATAAGTCAATAATCTCTTTACTGTTTTTACTATCTAAATTTCCAGTTGGTTCATCGGCGAGCATAATCGCAGGATTGCTTACCAACGCTCTACCAATTGATACACGCTGTTGCTGACCACCAGATAGTTGATTCGGCAAATGATGCAATCGTTCCTCAAGCCCAAGACGACTAACCATCTCATTTAAACGTTCAGCTTCTACTTTATGCCCGTCTAGTAAGATCGGCAGCGTCATGTTCTCTTCAACCGTTAGAATAGGGATAAGGTTATAAAATTGATAAATTAATCCGATCTGTCTTCTTCGAAAAACTGCAAGCTGAGTTTCATTTAATTCATACATATTTGTTTGATCAACAAGAACGCTACCACTTGAAGGCCGATCAACACCACCTAATAAGTGCAAGAGTGTAGACTTACCAGATCCAGACGGCCCGATGATAGCAACAAATTGACCTTTCGTTACTGAAAACGACACATCATCAAGTGCCTTCACTGTGGTATCACCTTTTCCGTATACTTTAGACAAATTTTCTACTTTTAACATCTCCACGTTCATTCCCCCAGTAAACTTGTTACTCCAAGTATAATTGTCTAAAGTGACGGAAGCGTGACAGGTTAAGTGACAGTTTTGTCATGTTCACGGTGATGATAAAAACGAACAGTAAATACGGTCCCTTTTCGACTGGCCGATTCCACATGAATAGCCCCTTCTTGCTTAGTCACAATATGATAAGATAAAGCCAAACCAATCCCAACGCTTTGTTTCTGAGCGTTTGAACCTTGATAAAACCTTTTGAAAATATGAGGAAGATCCTTGTCCTTTATGGGCTCCCCACTATTATGAATCGCGATCTCTGTATACAGGATTGTATCTGTAACACTAATGGTTATAACCCCTTTTGTATCTGTATGTTCGACTGCATTTTTTACAATATTAATCAGTGCTTCCTTCGTCCACCGAACATCGACAACGATCTTTGCTTGGTAATCGCCAACTTTTTTTACAGCAAGCTGTTTATCTTGTATTTGAAAAGCGAGCGGGGAAATGGTTTCGTCTACTAAACGTTGAACCTCTACTGGCTCCTTTGAAAATGTTATCGCTCCTGCATCAATTTTTGATAGCTTAAGCAAAGACGTAACGAGCCACTCCATTCGAATCAACTGACTCGATACATTCCCTAAAAATTCTTCTTTTTTCTCCTTTGGGACGTCTTCCTGCGCCAATAAATCTGTCATAACAGTCATTGCTGTGAGAGGTGTTTTTAATTGGTGTGAGACATCGGCAAGTGCTTCTGCGAGCTTTACCTTGCTTTCATCAGCCTGTGCTTTTTTTTCCGATAACATTTGTGTCATTTTATAAATTTCGTTTTTTAAAATACTTAACTCGCCTTCATCATTATCACGAACATCAAGAGAAAACACCCCTCCAGCCATCTTTTGCAAGTAAAGAGAAAGGCGCTCCATTTCCTTATACCGCTGCCATGAATAGAGTAGATGAATAAATGTTACAATTCCTATGACCATTCCAGTAATCACAGCGAGAAGAATCGATTGTCGACTTACAACAATCGTTAAAACCATCCCTAATCCAACGATCCAACATGTACTATGTCGCAACTTTTTATTACGAAACATTACGAGCCTACCCGATACCCTAAGCCTCGAACGGTTACAATGAACGTAGGCTTTTGTGGGTCGTCCTCAATCTTTTCTCGTAATCGCTTAATACTAACTGTTAAAGTATTATCATGAACAAATTCACCGGCTGAATCCCAAATCATATGAAGCAATTGATCCCGAGATAATACTTGACCAATATGTTTAGCAAAAATCATGAGCAGCCGAAACTCTAGAGCCGTTACATGAATTTCCTGCTGCTGTTTATATACTTTCCCTTCTAGCGGATAAATTTCAATAGGTCCAAATGGATACATTTCTGTTCTCATGCTTTGACGTTCATACCTTCTTAACACCGTTCTTAAACGACTGACTAACTCCTTCACACGAAAGGGCTTGGTTATATAGTCATCTGCCCCCATATCTAACCCTTTCACAACATTCCCTTCATCATCGATTGCCGTTAAAAACAAAACAGGAATGTCACACTTTTGCTTAACTGAAGCACAAAGGTCATATCCTGATCCATCTGGAAGATTTAAATCAAATAGACAAACATCGATTGTCTTCACATGATGTTGGATAAATGAAGATGCTTTTTCCACTGTATGAAAAACGATGACGTCATATCCCTCTTGTTGAAGCGTATACTCTAACCCTGACACAATAATGAGATCATCTTCTACTAATAATAATTTCACTTAAAACGCTTCCTTTTTTGAAAAATGATGTCTCTTTCTTCATTATCCTATTACATCTCAACGATTACTACAATAACGTAAAAAGGACATAAAGATAAAGGCTCTTTACATCCCAATCGTTTCCGTTTTAATCAAATCATGTAGATCAGCTCGAATACGGCGAATCTCTTGATTCTCTCTACCAAAATGAACCCGATTCGTTAGCAAGATCACACGAAGACCATCTAGCGGGTCAAACCACATGCTTGTACCGGTAAAACCTGTATGTCCATACGAAAAGGATGTAAAATCCTTGCCACATGAAGCGTATCCGTAGTCTTTCATGATCCAACCTAATCCTCGACGCTCATTTAGCCCTTCTGTGCGACACTGCTTTGAGTCCTTTAGAATCTTCTCGCTAATGATGCTCGTTTTACCGACTCTACCATTCCCTTCAACCATACTCGCATATTTCTCGAGGTCCTCAATCGTTGAAAACAGGCCGGCGTGGCCACTCACCCCCCCAAAGAAACGAGCATTTTCATCATGAACGATCCCCTTTAAATAACGATTTGTAGTACTGTCCCATTCTGTGGATGCAAAGTGTCCTCCTGTAGGGTTGAACGAAGTCTGATTCATTGAAAGAGGTCGGAATAGTTGTTCATTCGCGAATGTGACAAGATCCGTTTTCGTCACATTTTCAACCAACTGTTGAAGGATTATAAAATTTAAATCGCTATAAATGACTCGTTTTCCTGGTGGGTTTACAAGAGCCATTGCGCCCACTTCATCAATAATCGTCTTAGCTTTCCCTTCATAAAAAGGAAAATGTGCCTGAAAACCAGATGTATGGGTAAGAAGATGTTCTAAAGTCATCAACTGTTTGTCTTCTGTAAAAGAAGGAAAAAAACGACTTATTTTTGTATCTAGACGTAGAAATTGCTTATCTATCAATCGAAGAACTAACGGTAGCGTGACGACTACTTTTGTTAAGGAAGCTAAATCAAAACGCGTCTGTATCGTCATTTTTTCTTTAACAGGACCATACGATGCATAGCCAAATGCCTCACGAAAAAGGGTGCGATCTTTTTTTGAAATGCTCAATACAGCTCCAGGTATCGCCTGATTATCAACCTCTTTTTGTAGATACCGTCTAACGTTCTTCATCCTACCACCTCTTCTTTTTAATGTTTACGCTTCACGTGTGTGAACAAGTAAAAGGAATTTAATGATTTTTACCGAATAATAAGTATGAGAAAGGCGGGATACATATGAGTGACATGCTTGTAGCTCTTTACTCTTTACCCGAGGAAACCATTCCGGCAAACCTTATTGTTCGTCGCGCTTTAGCACCAGAAAAAACAGTCGTCTTAGATTGGATTAAAGCGAATTTCAGTCAAGGTTGGGCAGATGAATGCGACGTCGCATTTAGTCGCGTGCCAGTATCATGCTTCCTCGCAATTCAACATGAACAATTAATTGGTTTTGCTTGTTATGACGCAACGCTAAGAAATTATTTTGGGCCAACTGGCGTCCACGAATCAGCAAGAGGAGCTGGAGCTGGTAAAGCTTTACTTGTGCGTACACTCCATACTATGAAGGACGCTGGCTACGGGTATGCCATTATCGGAGGCGTTGGACCAGCAGAATTTTACGAAAAAACCGTTGGTGCTATGCTTATCAAAGACTCTAGTCCAGGTATGTACAAAGGGATGTTAAAAAAACAAACGATTTCATCCATTCATTCGAAAAACTCGAACGTAAAATAGTGTGTTTCTTTCGTTTGAAAAACGCTCAAAGACAGATGGTTTATAAACCGTATCATTCATTGAATGGTCACGTACACCACTATTCAAAAAGCTCACCAACATAACTGCTGGTGAGCTTTTACTCTTGCTTCATTAATGGTGTAAGAATAGGCATCATTAGCGTATCAACAATACGTTCAATATATGCCCGATCAAATGGTTTTCCGATTAAGAAAATTCGATACGTAATTAAAGCGGGCCCAATATCAGCTAATAAATCTAAGTCCGTTTGTTTTAATTCGCAGCCTTCTTTAAAAAAGGGATTTACAATGGATTCAATCGTACGCCGATGGCGCTGGTAGAAATCATTGTGAAGCCCTTTTTCTAGTTCTTTGTTGTGGGGAATGGCCGACCCAATAGCAGTTAATGCTTTTTGATGATGCTCGTGATCACCTCGAAATACAAAACATAGTAAATCAATTAATTGATCACGTAACGTTTTAGTGAAATCTAGTTTTTGGCATAATGTCTTAAAAGGACTAATTGAAGCAGAGGCATCAATCACTAAAGCTTCCTTAGAGGACCAACGTCTATAAATCGTTGCTTTTCCTACTTTTGCTTTTGTTGCAACTGCTTCTATTGTTAAACCGTCATAACCGACTTCCGCCAGCATGGTAAGAGTTGCCTCCAATATCACTTGGTTTCGTGATAAATCCATTGGTCTGCCTCTTTTTATTTCTTCGTTTACATCCTCCGGCATCGTCAAGTTCTCGCTCCCCTCCCTTTCTAGCCTCTTCTGTTTCTTAGTGTAGCATTCAAAAATTCCCATGACAATTATTTATGAAACTGTTGCGTTTCGTAATTGTTGATGATAAGCTAATTTAGCTGAACAAAAGGGTTCAACTATTTATTTCATTAAGGGGGTATCATTATGGCAAGCGTTACTGAGGGTTCTGGTACAGCAAATGAATCAAACAAGCAAGCTATCAACCCAATACCTATTATTGCTGTTCTTCTTTCAGGTGCATTCGTTGCCATTTTAAGTGAGACGATACTTAACGTCGCATTAAATGCTATTATGGCTGACTTTGGCATTCAATCTAGTACAGCCCAGTGGCTTGTGACAGGATATATGCTTGTCATTGGGACGCTGATTCCTATATCCGCCTATTTTATGCAGCAGTTTACAACAAGGCAATTATTTATTACAGCAATGACATTGTTTTCTGCAGGAACATTGATTGCTGGTTTAAGCCCCTTCTTCCCTCTCTTACTTATTGGGCGCTTAACCCAAGCTGTGGGTACAGCTATTATGATCCCACTTCTTATTAACATTATTTTAGCTGTTATTCCAATCGAAAAACGTGGTGCCTCAATGGGTATGGTTGGCTTGGTGATCATGTTTGCACCGGCAATCGGCCCGACAGTATCAGGTGTCATCGTAGAAAATCTCTCTTGGCGCTGGTTATTTTTCATTATTCTTCCTATTGCATTAGGCTCTCTCTTATTTGGGATGAAGGTGTTAACCAACATAGCCGAAGTATCAAAACCCAAACTAGATATTCTTTCATTTTTACTATCGACACTCGGTTTTGGAGGAGTTGTTTACGGCTTTAGTGCCGCAGGAAAAGGAGATGCGAGCTTTGCAGACCCAGCTGTATTTACCTTTTTAATCGTCGGGTTTGTTTCTTTAGGAATTTTTGTCTTGCGACAGCTTAAACTTGAATCACCGTTATTAGATGTACGGGTATTCCGGTACCCTATGTTCACCATTGGTCTTCTTATGGTGATGATGGTCATGATGACGATGTTTGCGATGATGCTCGTTATGCCCATTTATATGCAAGGAGCTTTAGCATTTACGCCAATTATTGCAGGGCTTGTTATGCTTCCAGGTGGATTATTAAATGGGGCAATGTCACCTATCATGGGACGCTTGTTTGACAAATTCGGACCGCGTCCATTATTAATACCAGGAACAATTATTTTAGCAACAATTGTCTTTACGTATCGGTTTACGGTTCCTGGTGTACCGGTGTGGATCGTTATCGTCCAGCAAGCGATTCTTATGGTTGCTGTAGCGATGATTATGATGCCTGCGCAAACCAATGGCTTAAATCAAATCCCAGAGAAGCTGTATCCTCATGGAACAGCTATAATGAACACCCTCATGCAAGTATCTGGTGCTATTGGTGCGGCGCTTTTTATTTCTGTCATGGAGACAGGTCAGCAAAGTTATTTAAACGACCAAGGGACAACACCAGCTGAAGCGACAGAGGGTCAGGTTGTAGAAGCCTTAACATATGGATCACAACAAAGTTTTTCTACCGGGTTTTATTTAGCGATTCTGACCGTCATATTGGCCCTACTCGTTAAAAGAACCGCTCAAACAAAAAAGACAAATGCATAAGCATTTGTTTTTTTGTTTGTATAACAAATAAAACACCACTTCCATCTAAAATGGAAAAATAATTAAATTCCTACGGAAAGAAAAAAGAAACTGATTTGAACTAGACAGACCTTATACAGAAAAAGAAGGTAACGTTGTTCTTACAAGAAACCTGTAATGTTTATGTTACATGAAGACGTTAGTTACTTTACTATAGGTTTATGAGCAAAAATCATGACGGCTCAACCTATCGGAAGAAACGCTAGTTAGACGCATAACGCTAAGCTCGTCCAACAAACAATAGCTTCTCTAACAAGAAAAAAGCTATTTCTCAGGTTTTGGCGAAATGATTGTTTATTGCGAGAAATTGCTCATTTATTTCCTGGGGAATACCGTCGAACAGATTAACAAAGCGAGCTTCTCCGACAAAGTTTGTTATCATCCTGTCGTTTAATTACTTGAAAGGTGTTTTTTATGAAAAAAGTTAGTAGCTGGTGTGCTGTCGTTGTTTGGATGGCTGTCATTTTCTACCTCTCTCATCAACCTGGAAGCGAATCTTCCCATTTGAGCGGTGGAGTTCTTGAATTCATCCAAGCATTCATCCCTCTAGTTGATTTGTCTACAAATGAATGGATTCATACATTGGTAAGAAAAGGCGCACACCTTAGCGCTTATCTTATTCTTGGTGCGCTTTTTATGATTGCTCTTCATCATAGTGATCAAGGTAGACTGGGCAAACGAGCCATTGTAGCCTTTCTTTGTTGCTTTCTTTATGCTATT
Organism: Shouchella oshimensis; assembly: GCF_002019765.1. Taxonomy (GTDB): domain Bacteria; phylum Bacillota; class Bacilli; order Bacillales; family Bacillaceae_D; genus Shouchella; species Shouchella oshimensis. Next base: position 781,958 of record NZ_KV917380.1, on the reverse strand, counting down.
TCTGATGAAGTTCATCAATTGTTTATACCTGGTCGAAGCGGACAAGCTACTGACGTACTTATTGATAGCTTAGGTGCAGCAATAGGAATTGCGCTTTACTTAGCTATTTCAAAGGTCCGCAGAAGAAAAGCGTTTTAGCTAACAACCCATTTAGAACTACATGGTTCGAAATGATTTTTGCTATAATGAAAAGAAAAAGGACGGGTTCTATTTGAAGAATGTATTTGTGGTGGGGGATATTCACGGTTGCTTTGACGAACTCATTGAATTGCTACAGCATTGGGACAAGACTGAAGAGCAGCTCATTTTCTTAGGTGATTATATTGATCGCGGAAAAGACTCGCGAAAAGTACTTGAGTTCATTCAAAACCTTGTTCAAAAAGATGATGCCATTGCGTTAAAGGGAAATCACGAGCTAATGTTTATTGATTGGCTTAACGAATGGCAATCAGACCGTTTCGTACGTAACGGAGGAAAAGAAACCATCTACTCACTTCTAGGTACTGATACAGAAATTGATGAACGTCGTGCTGTTGCAGAGGCGTACCCTCAAACACTTCACTTTTTAAAAAATCTCCCCCTTTATTATGAGTGGGGTAACTATTTATTTGTTCATGCAGGAATTAATCCAACCCTATCCAATTGGAAACAAAATACTGAACATGACTTTCTTTGGATAAGAGATGACTTTCATTTTCAAACAAACCCTACTAATAAAGTTATTATTTTTGGACATACTCCAGTCCAAATGCTTCATCCTGAACCTATTAGTCAACCTTGGATCTCACCTTGCGCTACGAAAATCGGAATGGATGGTGGTCTTGTGTTTGGCGGGAAACTCTTTGGTCTTCGCCTATCTTCAGATGGTACATGTAAATGGTTTGAACAACAAAAACACGAATAGTTTTTTCTCAAGAAGCTTGGGTATTTCCTGAGCTTTTTTCACTAAAGGTAAAACTTAATTCATGCGCGCGAAAATAATTATTTAACTATTATGACTATAAGCTTTAATCTGGTAGTATCTTGTAAAAACAGACGTTAGACGTCTTTTTATAATTCGTATGTTACACTATTGTAAAGAAACTGAAACGAAACATCCTTTCTTCTCCATTTATACACATTCTTTCATAATCACCCAGCTCTCACCTCTTTTTTTTCTTATTATCCCCCCTTATAGTAAAGCTTATGAAAACATTACTTACTTTTTTCACAACCCTTTTATTGTCTGTCACTTTAGTCTATGGTTTTTCATCAGAAGCAAAAGCAGCGTCTACTCACACTGTTCAATCTGGTGATACAATGTGGAAAATTGCGGTTCGCTACCAAGTGGGGGTTCAAGAGATTATTGATGCGAATCCACAGCTTTCCAATCCAAATGTGATTCATCCAGGTCAAACGATTCAATTACCTAGTCAGCAATCACAAGGACAATCCATTGAAAAAGAAGTCGTTCGTCTCGTTAATGAAGAACGCGCTAAGCATGGTTTGCAACCTTTAAAAGAAAACTGGGAGCTTTCGCGTGTTGCTCGTTTTAAATCAGCTGATATGCGAGATAAGAACTATTTCAGTCACACATCTCCTACATACGGAAGTCCGCATCAAATGATTCGAGATTTCGGCATTCAATACCGTGCTTCTGGGGAAAACATCGCTGCTGGCCAAACATCCGCGCAAGCTGTGTTTCAATCATGGATGAACAGCTCGGGACATCGACAAAATATTCTATCTCCAACCTATACTGAAATTGGTGTGGGGTACGCAGAAGGAGGTTCTTATCGTCACTACTGGACGCAAATGTTCATTAGTCGATAAACAAAAGCGATTGTGGTCAACCACATCGCTTTTTTTATTTAGCTACATTGACGCATAGTCTTAATAGAATAGGAAAGAGTAAACAATGAGGTGGTAAAGATGCATTCTCAAATAAAAAGTGTACTTTTATTAATCGTATGTATATATATGGTTTGGCAGCCAGTTGCTATGGCAGCAACACCGATAGACGTTTTTTCCATAGACGAAGAAAAAGTCGTTTATCAAACAGAGGGAACCCCTCAAGCCCAGCATACAGCTCAACAATTGATTCAATCCATTGACGGCCTAGTAACGGCCATTAACCCCCTTCCCGCGTCAGGGTATTTAGTGAAAGTCACGTTTGACAAACCTTATTACGTGAAGAATTACTGGTTTCATGCAGCGGTTACGCAAGCAATCTTTGTGTATGACAAGGGTAATCCCAGCTCTGTTATGTTGATAAATGAAGAGAATCAATCTATATTCTTTACACTTAGTCGAGATGTTGAAGAACTTTTTGCTCTTATCCAGTTTAAACCTACTCTATCTTAAAATGATCAGTGTTTTAGGCGCTTGTCTTATTTTTCGAAATAGTAGGTGTTTGGTTGCTCAAAGCGTCTTCTCCTTACATATAGTGCTATTGTGAGCTTGACTTATTGCTCACGTGGATGAACAAAACTGCCAGCGTGATGAAAGTCTAACATGATAGAAAAGCCTGAAATCATTCCCCTCTTTTTATTGAAAAAGATTCCTTCTCGCTTTTATGTTATGTTGGAGCTTTTGACTATGCTACCCATCTTGCAAACTCATGTTAAAGGACCTCCTCAAAAAGGAAGCGAACCGCCTTCGCTTCCTTTTAATTTTGAACTCCTTCATGGTCAATCGCTTGAAGAAGGGTGACCTTTCGCTTACCATGTTTCAGGACTTTAAGACGACGAAATAAAGGGTGTTCAATCAAGGTGAATTTGTCGCTTACAACTGCCACAACGCCATCATGAGCTAAGACACTATAAACATTTTGAAGCATCTGCTTTACAGGTGAGAGGACATTTGTATCCCAGCTAACGAGCTCACCATAAGGGAGGTCGGTCATAACGATATGAATCTCTTCAAGCTTCGGTACATCTTTGGAGGCAATATTAAATTGAAAGATCTCTCCTTTTACTTCTCCTGTTTTGTCCAAATAGCTTTTTAAACGGTCAACACTTTTAAGTGCCTCTGCATGAGCACTCTTGTTAAATAGCAAGTAATCCTTTTCGAGCTTTCTTTTCCGTTGTGCTAACCCTTCATACGTAAGTAAACGGAGGTTTGATTGTCCTGTTTCAATAATCGTTTCATTACTGTCTGATCCATATAACGTTTGAATAGAACCACCATGTAAGAATCCAATACCAGTAAGAAGATGCGCGCCACCACAACAAGGGTCATACACGTTTAACTGGGAGGGCCTTTGAAGATAGGAACGGCTTATTTGGAAAATCTCGCTTGTTAAGCGTATCGGAAATCCTGTTGACCCTGGCGCATTATAGAGAACACGGCCACTTGAAAAATCACTAAAATCTCTTTTAATTGTTTCGTAAGTAAATTGCATCGTTGCTCAAAACTCTCCTCTTCACTCATTTCATTTTTTACGGTAGCTTTTTCTTTCCGTTCATCTTTATGTATTTGTAAAATCGAGTAATTTCGGCTATAATCCCACTATAAAATGAATCATTGTTCATTTTTGATTTTATAAAAGTGGGGTTGTCTTTTTTCATGTTTAAAAAAAGGATAAACGAACAATTTAGGAACAATGTCCATATAGCAGAAGGAAACGTAACGTTCCATCAGATACAGTTAAACACAATCAGTTTCGCTACAGACGGCATTATCATTGACGCCGCCGCCGCTTCTGTTAAATCCCTCTTTACGCCATTTTGGGAAAAACACAAAGTCGATGGGCTGTATTGTACCCATATACATGAGGATCATACTGGATGCGCATCTTGGTTTGAAAAAGAAAAAGGTGTTCCAATCTTTTTAAGTGATCGCTCGGGATCAGAAGCAAGACGAAAAGGCTCCTACCCGCTATACCGACGCTTTTATTGGGGTACCCGCCTATCTTTTAATCCCATTTCTATGCCAGAAAGCTTTGAAAGTAGGACGTCTAAATGGCGAAGCATCCCTACTCCAGGTCACTCTTATGATCATATGTCACTTTTAAATGAATCAACAGGCCAACTTTTTTCAGGTGATTTATACGTGCAAACAAAAACAAAAGTCGTTATGAAAAGCGAATCCATTCCAACAATTATTGATTCTTTAAAAAAGGTTCTTCAATTTGATTTTGACGACGTTTTTTGTAGTCATGCTGGCTATTTGCCAAGAGGAAGAACTCAACTCCTTAATAAACTACAGTATTTGCAAGAAATTCAAGAAAGAGTATTAACGTTACATAAACAAGGTCTTACTGCTAAAGACATCCAAAGACGTTTATTTTCACGAACATACCCCATCACGTTTTTTTCCTACGGTCAGTGGGACTCAAAGCATATTATTACATCTATATTAACAGAAGCTTCTTCTTCATAAGTCTAAATAAAAAGATCTACACCTCATTTAATTTGTCGTCTTTTCCATATAAGCAACATACATTGACTAAAACGTTTCAATGAGGTGATCTTTTTTGTATACACATATCGTTCAACCTGGAGAAACTTTATACACGATAGCGAATGATTTTCGAATTGATCTTACTACGTTACTAACAGCTAATCAACTACACCCTTCTAGTCAGCTTCTTATTGGGCAAACAATCGACATTCCTACATTGCCAGACCCACAATCCATTTCTTACAGCATACACGTGTCCTTAAACCAGCACACGCTATCACTTTACCACAATGGGCAACTCGTACAACAGTATCCAATTGCAGTAGGTAAAATGCTCACGCAAACCCCCACGGGCACTTATGTCATTGTAAATAAAGCACCAAATCCAGGAGGTCCATTCGGTGTGATGTGGATGTCTTTATCAAAACAACATTACGGAATTCATGGAACAAACGATCCGTCTTCCATTGGGCGATCGGTTTCTCACGGCTGCATTCGAATGTACAATCAGGACGTAACACAACTAGCCGCAACAATTCCAATAGGAACACCTGTCACGATCTCACCTTAAGTAGTCTTATTTTCACGATCTATGATTGAGTTTTACCTTTCGTTCTATTAAAATTATTCTAAAAAATAGAAGTGAGGGGAACTTATGTCGGCTATCCAAAGCGAACGCATTCTTTTTATTGGTGACTCGATTACAGAGTGTTATCGAAGCGAAAAAGAACATCACTCTAACCAATTAGGTTACGGCTACGTTTCTTTTATTTATGCCCTTTTACAAGCAACATACCCTAGTAAGCATTATAAAGTATCCAATAAAGGCATTGGTGGCAACACCATTCGCGACTTACAAGAGCGCTGGCAGAGGGACGTTTTATCCGTTAAACCGGATTTACTCTTTATCATGATTGGTATAAATGATGTTTGGCGTCAATTCGACCAACCTTCTACTATTTCTGAACATGTATACCCAGACGAATTTATCGAAACCTATCGCCATCTCGTCCAGCAGTCATCAGCTAAGAAGATTTTTCTATTGTCACCCTTTTATATTCAAAGTGAAAAAGGTGACCCGATGCGAAAAATGATGGATCATTACGGAACGCTGACAAAGTCAGTTGCCCAATCATGCAACATCTCATTTATTGACCTGCAAAAACAAACATTTGATCCGTTAATGCAGGGACTAGACGACATTGAAATTGCTCAAGATCGTATCCATCCTTCCTCTGTGGGTCATATGGTGATAGCGAGAACGATTTTAACGCATTTAGACTATAAATGGGACAATTAAAAAACGTTGAAGTACTCTCATGGTGGGAGTACTTCAACGTTTGGCTTTTTAAAGAAATAACGGCATCATCAATAGGCTATTTTAGCTTGCTAACTTGAAAGAGAGTTCGATCTCCTCCGATAGTTGATCGCCACCTAAATCGGTGCTTGGTCCATTCATAGTTAACGTTAGTTCATTTACGCCTTGAATAGATTCGAGTGGGAATAACAAACGAACTTCCTTTGTATCACCCTCTTCAAAATGAGGCTCAATATCATCACTCAATACAAGACTTGCTGTTTCAACCGCTTCCCCAGTATTCGCTTTTAAACTCGCTTCTCCATATGGGACATACATCGACTCATCAGAAGAATTCTCTATTGTTATCATCATTTCTACATAGTCAATCGTTTCATCTCCTGTTGTTGCTGCAACAAAACCTTCTAAATCAGCCATACCAACATCAATTTGATTTATTGTCATTTCAACTGGTCCATCTGCGTTGGCTGTAACATCGGTAAAGCGTTCATAAATCGAAAATGTTCCCTCTTCTCGCTCTTCCTCCTCTAACACCGTTTCATACTCCGTTTCGTTTTCATTACTTGTGTCTTGTTCTGTTTCTTCTTCGAGGGTACCCTCACTATTACAAGCAGATGCCATAAGAAGTGCAGCAGTGATACCACTAAATAACCACTTATTCATTTGAGAAACCTCCATAAAAAACCGTTTGTACATGATCCTAACACACTAAAAAGAAGCTTGTAATGCCAGACACGTAAATGTTAATTAATCGTAAATGGTTTATTATAGAAAGGTGGTTTTTTCATAAAAATACCGAAAAGGCTTGCAAAAACAGAAACCATCTGGTAAGATTAAGATTGCTTATTTTTGTTCGTGTAATAGCTTAAGTCTTTCGTCTTGAGTTTCGCTTTGAGCAAGGATAGGAATACAATTGTGCGAATAACGCACTAGGAGGCAACAACAATGGAAACAGGTACAGTTAAGTGGTTCAACGCAGAAAAAGGATTCGGCTTCATCGAGCGCGAAGGTAACGACGATGTATTCGTTCACTTCTCAGCGATCACTGGCGAAGGCTTCAAGACGTTAGAAGAAGGTCAAAGAGTTTCTTTCGAAATCGAAGATGGCGCACGTGGCCCTCAAGCTGCTAACGTAGTTAAAGAAGGTTAATCTTCTTTCTATAAAAACAGACTCGGACATCCGAGTCTGTTTTTTTTATGTTAATTCATTTATCATACGCTCCCAAAAACGGATGACTTGACTGTTGTATCCAAATTCGTTATGTAGCCAAGGCAATTCTTGTTCCATGATGGACAACATAATCTCCACTGCTTTTTGATGGTCTTCTGGTGTGGAACAGTCCATCGCTTCAATAAAAGGTTTTACAATCGTGACTGGCGCATCCCGTTCTAAAGCTTTTATACCAAGCTGACCTCGTTCTGGCGCATAATGATGAAGCAACACTTTTGCCAATCGTGCGTGGACATAACTGAGCAGATGGGCTGCCCAAGCATGACTCCCTCTTTGGTTCGCTTTATAATATTGAAACAAGAACCAAGCAACATCATACGCTTCATCATAAAATTCTTGTTCCGTTAACACTAATGTTTGGCTAATTTTAAACTTATCCATAAGATCGTTAGGATCATAGACAACCGTAAAAAAGTCTTTAGTCACAAATGATTTTTCTGTTACAGTGTAAAGATCCACGTGCAAGAGATCATCATAAACCGCTATAATCTGTGGCGCGATAATAAAGAGATCCTCATGAAACAGCAGCTCTCTATAGGCCGATAAATGGTTTAACCGATCTTCCATAAATGCCTGTTGATCTTCTTCTCGAACAAGAACATATAAATCAACATCAGAATGCGCATCATGTTCGCCCCTTCCCATCGAACCCTTTAAAAAGACCGCTTCCACTCGCTTATCTGCTTTAAGACTTTCCGTAATCGTATTTACAGCCGTTTCTTGCCTATCCATTTCATCCCTCCTGCTTGCTTTACTCTACCCAATGATTCGGTCTTACCAAATAGCTTGGTACGATCGTTTCGTTATCGCCTATCGCAGCATTTAATTGAGACTGTGTTTAAAAAAGCGCATCTGATAAATCAGCTCTTTTTACTTGTGTATCTCGCATATCTGCGCCAAGAAAATCAACACGATGAAAGTTTGCATCGTTTCCGTTAGCACCGATAAGCAACTTTCCACGAAGCGATTGTCCTGCTAACGAGCCACTAATGCGTATGCCAATATAATTCGATTTTAACTGTTTTTGTCTATATGCTTTTCGATAAGTAAGGCTCACTTCTTCTAAAAGAATTCCCACGCGATCACGATAATCAGATATGGTAAAGCTTCGAATGAATAGTGAATGACTTGTTTGTTCAAGCAACTCATCCTGTAAGGTTGAAAGCGGATGTTTATGCTTATCCTCTGCCACTTCCAATGTTTGTGCTAAATAAAAAAATTTCCACAAGGAACACCGCTTGGTTTATCTTTTGGAAAATCAGCAGATTCGCCGTAAGGCAATGCGACACAACATAAACCAAAGCATCGACTACAATCTGATGACAACACTCTTTCCATTATGCACACCCTCCCTTTAGACGATGAACTGCTAATTTCCTTATTATAGCATTGCTCTCTTCTTAACCGTTAAAAACAATGATCCTATACAACAAAAAAAGGCTTAAGTAGAGTCAAATGACTTCTTAAGCCAAAGCACCATTTACCTTGAAACACGATCTAACAATTCCGAATTCTGCGCTGCTGTGCCTCGGTAGTTGCGAATTCCGTATTGTGCTGCTAAGCGGGAGCGATTTGAGTAAGATGAATCCACACCAATTCTGTTTAAATAATTCACAATCCCTTCACCTTGACGTGGTTTTGGTCTCGTGTTCGGTTTTGTCGGACCACCACTTCTGAGAAGTTGCAGTAATTGTGTATTCTGAGCAGCCGTTCCTGTGTAATTAGAAATGCCATTCTCTCTTGCTAAACGCCCTCGATTATCGTAACTAGAGTCAACACCAATACTATTCAAATACGTGACAATACTTCCAGTAGTCTGATTTCCACCGCCTGCAGGTGGTCGGTTTGATGCATGATCACGATCACGAAGTAGTGATATCAGTTGCGTGTTCTGTTCAGACGTCCCACGGTAATTCGTAATTCCATACTGCACGGCCAAACGAGCTCGGTTTTGAAAACTTGAATCTTCTCCAATACTATTTAAATAGGTGACGATACTTCCTGTTGTTTGATTTCCGCTCCCACTCGATGGTGGTGAAGCCGGTGACGGAGTTGGCGTACTTCCGCTAGACTCTTGTCCATCTCTAAGTAGCACAAGTAGTCGAGTATTTTCTGCCGCTGTTCCTGTATAGTTTTGGATACCATTCTGACGTGCTAAACGAGCTCGGTTATCGAAACTCGAATCCACTCCAATACTGTTTAAATAGGTAACGATACTTCCTGTTGTTTGATTTCCACTTCCGTTTGATGGAGGTGGTGTTGGGGCAGGTGCATTGTTTTCTTCTTCTACTGGGATCGTGCTTGAAGAAGGAATGAGTGTACGAAACGTTTCAATTCCACCTGCATTGATAATATTCGCCGGGCAACGTTTTCCACTCCAATGTTGGTGTGCCACAACACGATCAAGAGGAACCTGAAACTGATCCATTAATTGGCGAGTTAATTGTGCAGCATTTCGCATGGCTTGTTGGAAGTCACCATCCCGGTTTACACAAATTTCAATGCCAATTGACTGACGGTTTCCAGTTCCACTACCACCATCACCTGCGTGCCAACCGTTTTCATTTAACGGTAAGTGTTGGTAAATCGTTTGCCCATCATCAACTGTAAAATGCCAACTTACTGCCGTAGTAGGGTTTTTCACATATCTAGCGTGCATTGCAGCATCGGCTCCGGCACTAGTATTAGCTGTTTCATGAATCGTAATATAGGTTGGAGTTAACGCATAACCAGGTCGATTTCCATTAGAAGCAGGGATAAAGTCTTGAATGATATTCATACCAATCTCCTTTCGCTATTATTAAATACTTTATTCACTTATTAGAGAAAAGAGAAAGGCATATGCTGAAAATCAAACGAAATGTACGAATGTCTTTAGATTTTGTCGAGACAAAGCTATAACTTGGTGTTTTACACGATGGTTTATACTTTGTGACACTAAAGTTTGGTCAATAGATTTAAAGCCTGTTTCGTTGATTGAATGAGCGCTTCATCCTTTTTTCGTACTCTTAATGCATAAGCCTCCTCAAAACACCATTGGGCCTTTCTTATTTTTTTCATTTCCCACAAACATTTACCCTTGTGTTGTAGAATAAAATCATCATATTCATTCATACTTAATTGACGAGCCAATTCAGATGCTTTTTCAAACCATACGAGCGTTCATCATGTAAGTTTGCGTACTTAAGAACGTCTCCATATCGTATTGAATTGATTAGTAAAGCTTGATTATTTCCTTTTTGTTCAGCTTTTTTTTAGACAGAGCTGATAGTGGTATGATGCTTGTTCTGTCTTTCCGAGTATGCGGTAAAAATACCCGAGCAAACCATGGTCTCGATCCTCAACATAGTCTTTTAAATAACTGATTGCCGCTTCCATCTTTTTTGGGTCAGTTGTTTGCTCTCGTAAATAATTGGAGCGATCAAAATAAATGGTGGCGTTCGCTTCTTTTAGAATCATGTCGTTCATTATTTCACCTCTATAAAAATGGACTTCAAAAGACTTCTAGCCATAGATGCTAAAAGCCTTTAAATCATTCTCATTCTTATTCTTCATCGTTTGCCTTTCAGACAGGATTCACGCTTATCTCTTGAACGTCTATTGCCAACTGTTATTTACGGGGATAACCATTCCACACTTTTGGCTTATAACGTTTTTTCTTTACAATAAACGTCACTACGATGATGGCAAAAAGAAATGCTAGACTCACATACAAACCGGGTCTACCTGTTTCTTCTAAAGCGATTCCTGTAATCGCGAAAAGCATGAGCAGGAATCCAATAATATGCCCACAGATTCGCCAAAGCGTAGGCTGAAGTAAACGCCAATTAGACAGTAAAATAATCATCCAATTAACTAAAATTAAAATGCCAGCTGCCGTTGTAATGTATTCAAATAAACGCCCTGGCAACAGCAATGCGGCAACTACAGCGAAGATTAATCCACAAGTGGCAAGTAGCAGCGAATAGAACGGTAAATCATGAAACGAGACACGCTTTTGAAAGAAAGACGGTGCGTGTTTCTGCTTGGCCAACTGAGCTAATAATGTCGTTACTCCAAACAACGACGCTGTCATTGCGGAAAAACCAGCGATAATGATTGCACCATTAAATACATGTGGAAAGAAGGCTAATCCGTACGCTGACATAGCTGTTACGAAGGGGCTCTCGGAGTCATTAAATGCAGTATAGGGGACGAGACTTATTGCGAACCCTAAAGAGAGTGTATACAAGACGGTAACGCCAATGAGCAACACTTTACCTGCTTTGGGTGCCTCTTCCTTTTTCTTTAATTGCATGGCCATTAGACCAATGACTTCAATTCCCCCAAATGCATAAAAGGCATATATGAGCGATCCCCAGAAGCCGGGAAAACCGCGGGGAAACCATTCCTGTACATTCGATGGTAACATTGGCTCTTGACCTGTATGATTAATTAGGTGGAAAACTGCCAGTATCCCTAACACCACGAACATGAAGATTGCTGCTACTTTAATAACTGATAGTACGTTTTCAACAGAGTCAAACCCTTTTGTCCCTAAAATGACAACAAAGATCCCTAAACTAGAATAGAGCGATGCAAACACCCAAAGTGGCGTACTTTCAAACCAAAATTGCGATAAGATTGATAAAGCTGTAAGTTGACTCCCTATGATTAATATATTTGACACCCAATAATTCCAACCAGAGGCAAATCCAAGTTTTTCACCAAACGCTTTTTCTGCATAAACACTAAATGAACCTTCCTGAGGATCGTTAGCGGTCATTTGAGCCAGTGCAATAAAAACAAAGTATGTGCCAACAGCAGCAAGTAAAAACGAAGCGACGATAGCAGGACCTGCTAAAGAGATTCCAATACTCGAACCTAGAAAATAGCCTGTTCCAATTGTACACCCAATTCCAAGAAGAGAGAGTTGCCACCAAGCAAGACCCCCTTTTGCTTTTAACTTCTTTTGTTTAGCCATAAACGCTCCTTTTTTATAGCTAGTGTGCGATAAGACTGGCTCGTTTATCCAATAAAAAAGCTACAGTAAGGTTTGGTCCTTACTGTAGCCTAGCTCTAATTTGATTTGTACTGCTTATTCAGTTTAATCTCATCATCTGCAATACCAAGGGTTCCAACTTTATCAATAACACCTTTCTGCTTCAGGTCCATCATGACATCGCCAATAACGTGAGCTGGGTACCCATTAAATCCATCGAGACTTTTCTCAAATTTAACGCTTGATACAGTCTCTACTTTTTCTAATTCTGCGATGATTTTTTCTTCAATTTCTTTTTTGGCCACTGCTGTCTCCTCCTCTTGATCCTCTCTTCTTTCTTTTGATATTCCACCGTTGCTTTTTTTTAATCATGCATTTTAGTACAAAAAAACAGAGATATGGAAATCCATATCTCTGTTTTTTATTATTCGGTTACTTTTTTCCATACATCCCATTGCCCGGAACGTCTTGGGTCTTCTCCTTGTGTCCACCACTTCGCTTCATAAAGCTGTCCTTCTACAAGAACTTGATCACCGGCAACATAAATTTGGTCTTTGATCCATTCTTGAGGACCTTCAGGAACCTCATAGCAATCAGCTACTTTTTTCCATACATCCCACTGACCAGATTGGCTTGGATTTTCTCCTTGCGTCCACCATTTTGCTTCATAAAAGTCACCATTGTACTCAACACGATCCCCTGCCGTATACACTTGGCTGCCACTCCATTCGTCAAACGAACAAACTGGCGGTTCAGGTTCTACAGGGCCTTCCTCTTCTATCCATTCATACGTACTAGGCGCTCTCATACCAGGAGTAGAAAAATAAGCTTCCAAAGAACCAGTGATACGTACTGCTTTACCTAGATTTGTTGGATTACTTTCTAAATTTAACCCGTTTCTCACTGCTGTACCATTCACAAGCTGTACAGGCAGCATCTTACTACGATCGGTTTCATTCGGTGAATCCGCCAGTAACAGATTCGATGCAGCATGAGTTCCTTCACCAATCACAGGACGCTGGTTTACAATTGATCCGATAATGTATCCTTTTACAGGGTAGACTCCGCTATTGTTTCCAATTGCTTCAGCTACCGTTCTCGTACCAGTCGGATCACCTGGCTCTGAACCTTCTATCGTAATTCTGCTTCCTTCTTCATAATTAATCGGCTCTGTTTGATCCATTACATAATCAACAACAGCTTGCCATACTGGCCCATAAGAATCGTCCAGCACAGTTCCTAATTGATAAAAGTTCGTCCCATGCATGTAGTCATTATATGCAACCGTATACGTCTCTTGAGACTCTATCGGCTCTCCGTGCACGTTCACATTTGCTAGTTCATAACGATTTCCATCCGGTATAAGTGTATATGTTAAACCTGAAGCTTGTAGATCCACACCATTGTGATAACGGGATTGTTCTACTAACACTTCCATTATCCGTTCACCTGTTGTTTCCACAACAACAATGGCATTGCCAAACGAATCTAATGCTTCAATTTGGCGATCCGTTATACTTCCAGGAGGAATTTCTCCTGTAATTGAACTTCGATTTAAAAGCCCAATGTCGCTTCCTGTTTTTGCTCGAATGGCATCTGTGTATAGATTTCCGATACCAACATCTTGTGTACTTTTATTAGCAGAATAGAGACCCGTTTCAGTAGAACCAATAATGTCACCTGGGTTTGGTCCAGAAGGATCTACTTTAATGGCTATACGTCCTTCTCTATAGTAATTCAATTTTTCACCAGCGTCGGTTAAACGAAGAGCGTACTGCTCCATCGCTGCTGTCATTAAGCCAACTGTCTCGTGAATCACTTCACCTTCAAACTGATACCCAGAACCACCTGTTCCAATATAATCAGCAACAGCAACCATGTAAGTCTCGTTCTCATCAACGGCTTGTCCGCCTATTGTTAAGTTTACGTCTAAGTAATTTCCTGTTGTTCCTGTAATAATCTCATAGTGCAAGCCAGATGTTTGAAGATCTATTTGATTTCGATTGTCTCTAGAATAAGAAAACGCAATGACCTCTTCAATCGCTGCACCTGTCATCTCTATAACCATTATCTCGTTAGCAAATGGTTCAATGGAATACAGATCATTCAATGTAACTTCTCCCGGAGAAATACTGTCTCGTAATCCCCCGTTATTCGTTAACGCTACATCTGCATCAGCAAAGTCACGCATGGCATCAGTCCAGAAATTTCCTAAAGGAGCATCGCCATTAAAACGTCCATCTCTCGTTAACCCTGTATCGCTATAGCCAACGACCTTGCCTAACACGTCTTCCATTTCTTCAACGTAGCCATCAATTACAGCTTGAACCTCTTCATCAATGCTTGTCATAGAAGATACTGCCGTTAAGCTACCCGTTACATTCGTCACGTCTTCGGTCTCATCATTGTAAGTAAGCGTAAGCTCACCAAGATTGGCTAAATTCGATCCAGTTTGTACGATCGGTGTGCCGTTCACAACAACAGGTTGACGTAACGTTGTATGGGAATGTCCACCGATAATAACATCAAAATAGTCTACCGCTTCTGCTAAGCGACGATCTTGATCATGACCAATATGTGTTAATGCGACAATCACATCTGCCTGCTCCTCTAGCTCATCCTGATAGGAAAGAGCTGTTCCCACATAGTCTTGATCAAACGTCATGCCGATTACATTCGCTGGAGCCGTGGCAGGTGGCGCTTGTGTAATACCAAGAATACCGACTGCTATGCCATCCACATCAATGATTGTATAAGGTTCAGGATTTTCTACACCTGTGTCCCCTGTACTCATATTTGCACCAAGCCATGGAAATAAGGAATCTTCCATATTTTCTTGTAAATAAGTTTGTCCGTAGTCAAATTCATGATTGCCAATCGTAAATGCATCAAGACCTGCTAGGTTAAAAACATCTACCATCGGTTTTCCAAAATTTAAATCAACAACAGGGTTACCACTTGCAAAGTCACCTGCATCAACAAATAACACATGTTCAAGCTGATCTCGCTTCTCTTTTACATAAGCAGACACTTTTCCGTATTCTTCAAACGATGCATGAATATCATTCGTATGAAAAATATTCAGTGCTTTTTCTTCTGCTTTCGCCTCTCCATTTACACTAAACGGGAGAGTCAATGCGACGAGACTAGCACCTACCCACTTTTTCCATTTCTCCATCCTTGATGTTCCTCCTCAATGAAATCGATACTTAACACTTGTCCGTAGACTCTTTAAGAGTAGCAAAAAATGACGACCAATATTGTCGAAATCACTAATATTTTTGTAAAACATGTAATAAGGTAAAAAAGATCTATAATTCTGTTGTGAATGAAGTGAAAAAATGGGAGAAAACATCTTTTATAGTCCTAGATTCCTTCCTATTCTTTAGAAAAATACGGCTAGAGTCGTATGCACATTCATTCTTCCGCTCGGTTCAGCTGCATGATCATCGTGATAACGTTAGTAACGAACGAACAAATTGACTCTATTTCTTAAGTTTTTCTAAAGAAATAAGCCAATACCCATTTACTTGTAAGAAACCTCGTATAATTAAATACATTCTTCTACTTTCGTTTAGCCAGCATGAATTCGCCTTGCTTTTATTCATAATCATCATTAAAGACAGGAGGGGTTACTGTGAATATTGGAATTTTTACTGACACTTATTTTCCACAAATTAGTGGCGTTGCTACTTCTATTGCAACACTTGATCTTGAATTAACGGCTCGTGGTCATAACGTCTTCATCTTTACTTCTGAAGATAAACAAGCAAACATAGAAACAGAATCTGGGAAAGTCTTCCGTTTTCCAAGTGTATCATCCACCATTATTCCAGAGAGACATCTTGCTTACCGTGGAATAAGAAAAGCATCAAAGCTTATTAAACGCTATGACATTGACCTTATTCATACCCAAACCGAATTTACAATGGGCTATTTAGGAAAATACATTGCTCACAAACATAAGCTTCCTTTCTTACACACTTATCACACGATGTATGAGGATTACTTACATTACGTTGCTAGAGGAAAGCTGTTAACGCCTAAAATGGTCGGTTGGATGACAAAATGGTTTTGTCACAAAGCGGATCGTGTCATTGCACCAACGAGTAAAGTAAAGCGAACGTTACATGGATACAACGTCCAATCTCCTATTGGGGTTATTCCTACGGGGATTAATGTCGACAGGTTTAAACGAACGGAGGAATCCATGTTTCAAGCTGCTATTCTTCGTAAAAAACTGAATATCTTGCCCGAAGATCGGGTCATCGTCTCCGTTGGTCGTTTGGCAGAAGAGAAGAATATAGACGCTTTACTCCATGCTGTTCATCATTCAAAAAAGTGCCATTCACCCATTAAACTCCTTTTGGTTGGTGATGGTCCGCATAAGACATCCCTAAAGAAGCTGACAAAGACTCTCGCTATTGAAGATGATGTTCAATTCGTTGGTGCAGTTTGTTGGGAAGAGGTTCATATTTATTATCAACTCTGTGACCTTTTCGTTAGTGCATCCACTACTGAGGCTCAAGGTTTAACCTATTTTGAAGCAATGGCAGCAGGATGTGTTGTTGTCGCCAAAGCAGATCCAAGTATTCAACAGGCGATTGTGCACAACGAAACAGGCTACATCTTTGAAAATGACGATGACCTAGCTCCATTGCTAGACAAAATCTTTCAACAAAAAGGTGAGCGGGTAGCTGTTCAACTGAAGAGTGGTCAATTTGTTGAATCGATTTCTGCCAAAGCATTTGGTAAAAAAATCGAAGCGATTTACCGCACCCATTTATTCGCCAACACATTGCAGCAATCTACTGATAAGAAAGCGATATCAGCGTTATATCGAATGAGGAGGTCATCATAATGAAAGTGACTATGCTATCATCGGCAGAGAAAGTGAAAGGGCAAGGAGTTGCCTCGGCGTATCGAGAGTTGATTAACCTCCTCCAATCCCAAACGGAGCAAAGTTACGATCTAGCAATTAATCGATTTCGACGTTCTGATATTACGCATTATCATACGATTGATTTTCGCTTTTTCTTAACCACGTTCTTCAAGAGAACCGGGGTTAAAGTTGGCTATGTTCATTTTCTACCTGAAACAGTAGACGAAAGCCTTTCATTGCCTAAACCGATACGCGCTCTTTTTTATCATTACATGGTGTCATTCTACAAAAGAATGGATGATTTGATTGTGGTGAATCCAAGTTTTATACCAAAATTAGTAGCTTTAGGATTGGATCAAAACAAAATTCACTACATTCCTAATTTCGTTTCTAGAAGCTCTTTTTCTGCGAGTAAAAAAAGCACCGTTCGAACTGAACTTGGGATACCCGAAGATGCATTCGTCGTTTTAGGGGCAGGTCAAATCCAACATCGAAAAGGAGTAAAAGATTTTCTAGATGTAGCAAGCCAACGACCAGACATTCACTTTATTTGGGCAGGCGGCTTTTCATTCGGTAAGTTAACAGCTGGATACCACGAATTAAAAGCCTATGTCGATCAGCCACCTACCAACGTCCATTTTCCAGGAATTGTACCTAGAGAAAGCATGCAAGCGTATTACAATGCTTGTAATTTATTTTTCTCGCCATCTTACAATGAACTTTTTCCGATGACGATTTTAGAGGCAATGAGCTGCGAAAAGCCTCTTTTATTAAGAGATTTAGCATTATATGAAGACATCTTATTTGACTACTATGTTACCGGTGACTCTAACAAGAGCTTTATTGAACAAATAGACCGACTTCGAGAAGATAACCACTATTACCAACACGCGCGGAACTTATCTAAAAAAGGAGCTTATGTCTATTCCGAAGAACGATTAACAACTGTTTGGAACCAGTTTTACAGAGATGTACACGGAGTAGTTGCCTCCTCCTCTCATGCCTAAAAAACAAGCTATTCAGCTCAGCATTGTTTTGTTTATTAGTATTCTGTCGGTCTGGTTACTTGCAAAAAATATTGATCGGTCGGTTTTGTTAGTAGGACTTCAAAATATGAATAGCATTTGGCTTCTACTTGCGTTTTTATGTATGGGTCTAAGCTGGCTATTTGAAGCATTGAGCCTTATTTGGCTGTCAGCATCTAATAAGCAAGCACTATCCTTCAAAACAGCTATGCATACAACGTTAATCGGTCAGTTCTTTAACCAAATAACGCCTCTTGCAACTGGGGGGCAACCTGCACAACTGTATGTATTAGTAAAGCGAGGTCATCACAGCGGGAGCGCTACCTCTCTATTATTAATGAAGTTTTTATTATTTCAGATTGGGCTTGTCTTGAGCTTTACTCTGTTTTTAAGTTTTGGCTATAAAAGCCTGTTTTCTACTTTACCAAGCATGGGGTATTTTATTGTTATTGGCTATATTGTTCATGCAAGTATCATAATTGGGTTAACCCTTGTGCTATTTCACCAACGAACAGCAAGAGTGTTAGGCGAGTTGCTTCTTAAGCCTGTTGGATGGGTGAAAAAAGAAACGGCACATGTGTGGCAGCAAAAATTAGATCAATTTTTAGAGCAGTTTCATCTACAAAGTCTCTATTTCATCCATCATAAACAAGCCCTTATGATAGGAATGCTCTATACATTCATGCAACTAGGCTTTTTTTTCATCATTCCCTATTTTGTGTTTCAAGCATTTTCTATCCGTCTCTCTCTTTTTACTAGCTCTACTTTTCATTCGTTTGTGATGATGTTTGCGTCTATTATTCCAACACCCGGAGGAAGCGGCGCAGCTGAAATGACGTTCTCAGCCGTCTTTCGTTCGTTTATGGATGAAGAAAAATTGATTTTAAGTATGTTATTTTGGCGTATAATCACTGCCTATAGTTCAGTCGTTATTGGGGTTGGCTTGACAATGAGAGGGATACGCAGAAAGAAGACGCGCGCAAAAGAGGTCTTGGATCAGCCATAATCCCTTCATTTGTTGGAGGGATTTTTCCATAAAAAATACTCTGGTATCTCCAGAGCATTCCAATAAGGGGGGATGACAAATGATTCGTTCGTTCGAAAAACATTCTGCATTAGCTTTTCGTTATATTTATTCTAGCATAGGCTTCGATAAGATCGTATTGGGATATATTTAGCAGTACACTCCTTGCATCTATCCTTTTTTCTTTAGTACGTTACTGTACTCAACTGACCAACCCTCATTTTAAAATTGTTTTTGTCGAAATTTAGGTGATAAATGTCGAATAAGCGCTCATTTCGCATGATCTTTGTTGGGAAAATGGTGGTTCATTTAAAAACAATCATTGATACTCACATGTAAGCGCTCTATTTTTTCTGACACACGTCTTTATTTCTAGTTAGTGAGGGTTTTTAATTTATTTTTCCACTGAAAAAATAAATTATTTGTCCCTTTCTTTAAAACTGTCAATTTTTTTGAAGTCATTTCCCAACATGAAAATTTCTTATAGAAGAAAATAAGATAGGCTGCTCTTTTGACCATAAACGAACATTACTATGTCTTCTAGTCAGATTAATTAAGAAAAATCGGTTTTTTGCTTCCCTATTTACGAATGAAAAAAGCACTTTCTCACCGGTCATTCGCACTTTATTATCGGATTATTCTATTAATTATTTGCGATTTACTTCATTTTTTCCTCTTTTCCTTAAAAAGTGACTAGCTCATTTCCCAATTTCTTTTTAAATACACATCGTTACAATGAAGGTACGCAAGCAGAACTTGCGAACAAAAAGGAGGAGTTCGTTTGATTGGTAAAAAGAAAGGTCACTCGTTTCTTCAGTCAATTGGTTTCACTGTACTTGCATCTGCTTTGTTTGTTTTCGCAAACGCAGAATCGGCAAGTGCACATGGCTACATTGAATCTCCCAAGTCTAGAGCGTTATTATGTGCCGAACGCGTAAACACAGATTGCGGTGGCGTCATTTATGAACCGCAAAGTTTAGAAGCGCCGAAAGGATTCCCTGGTGCAAGTATTCCAGATGGACAGATTGCATCTGCTGGGGGCGTTTTTCCACAACTAGATGCTCAATCTTCGAATCGTTGGTCTAAAGTAAACATGAATAGTGGGTATCAAACGTTTGGATGGCATCTAACAGCAATGCATTCAACAGCAAAATGGCATTATTATATTACGAAACCAAACTGGAACCCTAATCAGCCATTAACGCGCGATCAATTTGAACTTGTTCCATTCTATGAAAAATTTGATGGCGGTGCTCGTCCAGGACAGAAAGTAAGTCATCAGTTAACTGTGCCTGAGCGCTCAGGTTATCATGTCATTCTTGGTGTTTGGGACGTGGCAGATACTGTAAATGCGTTCTACCAAGTAATTGACGCTCAATTCAGTGGTGGAAGTAATCCTACTCCAAATCCAGACCCTGGTTCACCAGAACAGCCACCTGCATACCCTGCTTGGACGTCAACTGCAACATACGTTGGCGGTGACTATGTGACACACAACGGTCAAGTATACCGTGCAAAATGGTGGACGCGTGGTGAAACTCCTGGTCGTGCCGATGTTTGGGAGCTTATCCGCTAACGCTTTTACTTATCCCCCTATTATAAAAAGCACATTATAAGGAGCAAATCCCTATATGTGCTTTTTTGTTTTAGACGAAGATGTTCACTATCTTTTAGATAAAAATGATGAAAAACTACAATTAACGACGTATCGCTTCAAACGTAATAAGCGATGTTTCCTTCGATGGAGCTTTATCATGAAGATAGTCCGCCGACATTTGTATAGATGTAAATCCAGCTTCTTTAAGCATATATGTAAATTCTTTCACTCCGTACCAATGTACCTTAAATTGTTGCAACTCTGTATCAACCTCTTTACCAGATCGCCACTTCCGGTAGGTTAAATAGGTAAGTGAATATTGGTCTATCCAGTTCAGTTCCACCTCATAAACAGAGAGGGTAATTCCTTCTTTATCACTGAGTTCAACTGTTCTTAACGATTGGCTGTCTTCTGAAAACACCTTAGGAAAACCCAAATCAATCAAAATCCGGCCACCAGGTGAGAGATGTCGATTGAAGCGCATTAACGTTTGCATTGCATTTTTTCGGCCATTTAATAGAGCAAAAGAGCCCGTAGGCATTATAATCGCCTCATACGTGTGAGGTAACTCCAATTCTTCAAGCCTCTGTGTCATGAGAAATGGATGAAGGTTTCGTTTCTCACAATGCTCTCTACATAAAGCGAGCATATCGTTTGATGCATCTACACCATCCACACATAAGCCATTCTCTAGAAGCGGAATAAGCATTCTACCAGTTCCAACACCTGCTTCTAATATTCTGCCTGTAGTGCCTGCTAATCGCTGCTGATAAAACTCAATATCCCCAGACATTGAAAACCCAATTGGTTTTGTTGCCTCATAAAATTGCGTACTTAACTTTCCATACTCGGAAAACATTCACTCTCCACCTCACAGATGTATTGATTGAAAAAGTGCGTAATTTTTCTCACTCCAATGTGTTCAGTAAATTCACCGTCTGTCCATTCCTCAATGACTTTTCTCCAAAACGTTTGCGCAGGTTGATTCTCTTTTAATTGCGAAACATGCCAACGCCCTTCATAATCTTGGAAGATCTGTCTAGCAACCAGTCTACCTAAACCCTGTCGCCGATACTTCCTCATAATAAAGAATTCTGCGATCGAATGATAAGGTCGTTGCCTAATCTCAATCTGTTTAACAAGAACAAAACCTGCGTAACAATTATCCACAATCACAAAGTACGGATCATGCTTAGGCTTTGTCCAATAATCGAGTAGAGGATAATCCGTATAGCGGCCGTTCGATTCTACATCTAAATCAATATACGATGAAAAATCGTGCAAATAAAACTGCACTAAATTTGAAAGTATCTGACGCTGTTCCACTTCTGCTCTTATTAACTGAACGTTCATTTCACACCTTCCTTTACAGTATAGATCGTGACCTCGAATACAACGAGGTCGTATGACTAGAACCTCCAACTGACCGTCTTACATCCCAGTATATAGGCATAAACATTCGGTTTCTCCTAATCACTCCAGTTGCAAATGAATAAAAACGGTCCTCACCCATTTTTCGAACGATGCATCAATGGGTTGACCCATCGCATGGAAATAACCCCAATCTAGTACAAGTTGGTGTAACAAGTGAATGCGCAAACGAAGCTGAACCTCTACTAGTGGTTGTCCGGTAGTGTATTCAGCTATAAATTGGTTTGCAATGTCTACTAGGTCATGCCTCTGATAAAAAAGGGTCATTTTCGTTAAATCTACTAACGAATCTGCAAAATAACTATTTGTAAAATCAAATAATCCACTTATTGCCCATTGCCCTTCTAGTTGATCTATTAGGAAGTTTCCAGGTTTAACGTCACCCATAATAAAACACGGGTCATTCATCTTAGAAAAAACATCGTTAGCTCTTCTCAGCTCTCCATATAACCAACGTTCATCTCCTTCTGTTAAGGTTGAATACTTCTTTGCGTCATGGAACCAATGAACGATTCGGTTAAAGAGCCAGTCTTTATAACTAGAATGAAAAGGTTCGATCGTATGATTAAGAGGATGGAGCTGACCATACGATAAGCTTTTCCATTCATGCATTTCTTTTAATACACCTGCTAACGATCTAGCAATAGCAGAATGATCCGCCACTATCAATTTTTCCGCTACATCATGAAGATGTATTCCTTTCATTTTTGGCATGATGCTATAAGCAAATCCTAGAATAGTTGGATCGTGATGAACAATATAAGGAGTTGGCACTTGGAGAGACGTTTTTCCCGCTAAACAATCAATAACATACTTTTCTTCCTCTAACTGTCCTTCATAGACGGGATTTCCTTTTACAATCCATTCTCCCTTAGTAGACACTATAGACAATGTCTGCTTCATGGCGCCTTCCTTGGTTTCATTAAAGCTACGTAGCGTTCCTAGCCCGTGAACAGCGAGTAGCTCATTCATTTGTGCTGTTGTCGGAAGACCAATTGTTTTAGATGTAAATAAAAGCTCCGCAGTCAATTGAGTCACATCCTTATAAAAAAATCCGAAACGATTATATTCTACACCATGAATTGATTTCCTTTTTTTATCACAAAAATGAAGTGATAACGGAACTGGTTAAATCCAATTGAATAGGGTATACTAACCTTACAATTAACGTAAACTAAAAAACCGCCTAGTGTGCGACCACTAGACGGGTGCTGAACCCCACATAGAGTGGGAACTGGCGCAAGAAGAGAGTTAAGTCCTCCTGAGCCGTCAACTCATCGTGGGGACTTAATTTTTTTTAATCAGCAAAAGCACCAACGTCACTAAGGCAAGAATAAACATCCCAAACCCTAAAGCTAAACTAAGTGCTTCAAAAACCGACACGGCACCACCCCCTCTTGAGAGTGCTACCAATCCCCACAGCTATGAGTTATTCAACTCCTTTTATCATACCATCATTTTACCAGCGAACGGCTAGTTTTCCTTTATATCTCTCTCTTGTTTTTCAACTTCTCTTAACTCACGCATAGATGCTTTTATCTGTAGCCGCCGCACCAATTGGAAAAAGAAAAGTGCAAACCCTATATATACAAATCCAATAACGAATGCCATTTGAAAAGCAGTGAACCATTCACTCAAAAACCCACCAGCCACCATCGCCAGTCCCATAGCACTCGTCTGTACCATGGACAAAGTGCCCGAAATCACTCCCCTTTTTGACGGAGGAAGGATTTTCATTAAGACCGTATCAAAGCAGATCGTGCTAATCCCCCCTACAAACGTAATGCTCGCCGCTACAATCAGCGCCTGTAAAAAGAAGACTGATTGACTTAACAAGAGGTGACCGACTCCTTCAAGCGCAATCATGATAACCCCTATTATTAAATAGTTTTTTTTAAGGTAAATGGTTACCTTCGAACTAAGTACAAAACCTAGACCAAGAGCGGCGTACATGAAGCCAACGCCAAGCTCTCCACGCTCAAATTCATCAAGAGCAATCATATTCATTACAATATTATCAATCCCATTCGCTAATGGCATAAGAAGCATCATGATGAAAAAAACTTGTAACACCCGTATGCCAACAAACCATTTTATTGTTTGTAACAAAGGTAAACGGACCGTTGGTATTGGCTGCTGTTCTCTTGTTTTAATAGATAAAATCGGTTTTAAGACGGCTGCCGCGATAAGCAAACAAACGGCATTCAAAACAAATAACACGTTTGTCCCTATCCAAAATGCAAGTATGCCACCGATCAAAGAACCAAGCACAAGCGTATAGCCAATCAGATGTTGCTCCATTCCGTTAACGTGCAACAGGCTCTTTCTTTGTACAAGATCTGGTATCGCAGCAAATCGAACAGGTCGATAGAATGCATTGCCAATAGCAGTGAGAAAGGTACTGACAAAAAGCCACCGTACATCTCCTGCACTAATCGCTACAAGTGGTAACAAGGCAAATGGGGCACGAGCCCACGCTGACCAACTCATCAGTTTAATTTTATGAAATCGATCCGCTAGCATACCACTTATAGGAGCAAGTAGAATTGTTGGTAATACTTGCAACGAGAGCAAGATTCCTAATGCGAACCCTGAGCCTGTCAATTGAAAGACAAGTGCAAATGAAGCAACTTGAGCAAATCGATGACCAATTTCGATAAAAAGTGAACTCCAAAACAAATATGAATAGGCTTTCTCTTTCTTAAGTATACTTGCCATATTTCCTCCATCTAATTAGATAATTATCAAAATAGATTCCAAAAAAGAGAACCTGCTTAAACAGGCCACATCTCTTTCGGATTCAATTCATATTGCTGTTCATTTCGGTACATAAAATGAGACATGATTAATTCCCTTCTAATTGTTGCAAAATCACTGTTATAGCGTTTAATTACTTGATTAACATCTGTTTCAGCGTACTGGCGCCCTTCATCAAATTGTCGTGCGATCACTTCGAGTATAATGAGTCTTTTCTTCCGTTGCGCAGGTAGATGGCTTAACATTCCCTCTCGATTAAAAAAGCTTTTTACAACGGATGCCTTTTCTTCAATCGTTACATCGAAATACTCAAACCGGTCATCTCCACCAATACGAATGATAGCTTCTGCCATTTGCTCGAGCTTCGACTCGTTCAAATGAAAATAGATGGTGTTCTTGTCTCTTCGTTGGTATATCACATCAATTTCTTTTAGCTTAGTTAAGTGATGAGAAATAGTTGGTGGAGTAAGTCCAAGCTTCCCTGCAATGGCACCATTGTGAAGTGGCCCTGCTTTTAACATGCTAATTATTTGAATTCTTGTCTTATCCCCAAGCGTTTTATGAAAATGAACCATTCGACTTAATTGCATGATATCCCTCCATCTAATTAGATAATAATCGAAATAGATGAAAATGAAAAGAGGAATCATCACTTATTCCTCTTAAAAAATGGCTGATCGAGTAATAATATCGTCACTTGTACATTGTGTGGCTTCAAATATGGTTAACCCCGTCTCTTCTAAGAACGCTTTAACAACAACATATCCGACTGCATAACCGGCCGCAAATGAAAGACCTACTGGTTGATAGCCTCTCTCTGTTGCATAAGAATCACCGAACATATAGCTACTTACTTCTGCAAAACCTTTAATGTGTAAGGCATCTTTTATAACAGATATGGAATCATTTAAATCATCTTCATCTAAGCCAGTTACCCAAGGACCGAGCTGCTCTTTTCCATAAATGGTTTCTGCGAAAACATCTGCTAACCCTTCAATAACAATGTATTCCCCTACAGTTACATCGCCATGGCTCCAATTAAAATAAGAAAAACGCAGATTATGATGAAATTCATGGGCAAGCAACCCTTCAAAACGGCTGGTATTTCGCTCATTCGGAAACAGAAGTACCATCAAATAGCCTGGAATTCCACCGAACCCTGTATACCCTTCGTGCAAGCTTAACTTCTCTTCATCTGCTAAATAAATCCCTAATTGAATGGCATTCGCTCTCACTTCTAAACCTTGATCGTTCGCTACTTCCAGTAAATGTTTTAATGCCCGTTCCCCGCGATCAACTATGTTCATAGTTCGTAACCGTTCTACTCCCTCTTTCAGAATCTCCCGGTCTTCTAATTTAGCGAAACCTAACATGTCCGCAGCATAGAGAACGTCATAACCATTTGGTTGTTTTGCCTTCATTGGCACTTGCAAGTACGTCCACATCGTCTTTAATGGTTCCATCATCGTATAGCGAAAAAATTGTTGTTTTTGCTCCAAGGTCTCGCACCGTAGTAACTCCTCATATTGTTGTAATGGATCATTTACCTTTATGATCATCGTATCCCCTCCTATGCTTACGATAGTGGATGACGTAACGTGAAGGTCAACATAAAAAATAAGCATTTACTTTTAAATAGGCTTTTGCTATAGTAAAGTCACAAATCTCGATGAAGTAAATTTTCTAAATAATTAATTTATAATAGTAACGACAAAAAATCCGCAAAAGTCCTTCTGTTTCGCTAAAGGAAATGCAGTTAAAGCAGCGAATACAAAAGAAAACGAATCTTTTTTTAAAGAAGAGGCATGAATTCTTTTGGGATTGCCTAAGATGAAGATAGAGTACATCTTCGTCATAAGCAAAAGGTTTGCGATTATGTGAAAACAGGTACACACTAGAGTGAAAAGGCGAAAGGGTGATAAGGATGGAACAAGCCATTGTTTATGATCTTCTTAATCAACAATTTTTACATGCCTTAAAAGAATTGGCGGCACGACCAGCTGACGAAGATCAACAAATGGCAGCTGACATAGTGGGCTTACTTACGAAAAACCCTCAAGCTATTCATGCCATTGATAGCGACTATAAAGAAGCAACGATCATGGCGTGCTGGTCACCTCAGTTAACCAATCAATCTCATTGCACAAATCCTTCATAAACTAAAGGAACGTGTCTCTGCTCATCAAGTCAGTTGATGAGCTTTTTTAGAGCACACTCCTCGTCCACTACCTTTCCTGTTGTCTTTTTTCATGATATCGTGTACAATCAAGAGCGGTTAAACTGTATACTTCGAACAAAAGTTTTTAACTTGTGGACCTTTTCAGAGCGATAACTGCTCTTTTTCCGCCACACTGGGCTTCGTGCCTAGTGTGGCTTTTTTATGTAATTAAGGGAGGTAAAAAAATGAAATCAACATGGCTCTATTCATTAGCTGTATTAATCGGGGGTGCTTGCTTTGGCATTTTATCCACTTTTGTCAAAATTGGTTACGGACAAGGAGCTGACCTCGTTCATGTGGTCATGACACAGTTCTTTTTTGGTTTTCTCATTTTAGCCATCTTACTGTTTTTCTCAGCTCGTAAAAAAATACCCTTAAAGATGGTAGTGGCTCTACTCGCTTGTGGTATCCCTACAGGTCTTACAGGCATTTTTTATTATCATTCGTTGCAAACATTAGATGCATCACTTGCCGTTATTTTTTTGTTTCAATTTGTATGGATTGGTTCCTTTTACGAATTTATTTTCGCAAAAAAAATACCATCCAAACGACGCCTTCTTTCTATTGGCGTGTTGATAGCTGGGTCCATTTTAGCAGCTGGTGTTTTACAGACAGCTGTACAATTTGATTGGGTTGGTGCCTTCTGGGCGTTGCTTAGTGCATTTTGCTCTGCTTTATTTATGTATGTAACTGGCGTGGTCGGTACTGAAGTTCCTGTTGTCCAAAAAGGATTTATCATTTCCATCGGTGGGTTCCTCTTATCAGCGATCATTCTTGTACCGACAGCAGAAACCCTTTCATTCACTGGAATTGAGACAGGATTTATCGGTATTGCCTTTTTACTTGGCTTATTTGGCATTGTCTTGCCTCCACTCATGTTCTCAATTGGTATGCCAAAGATAGGCTCTGGTCTAGGGGCCATTCTTTCTACAGCAGAACTACCTGTTGCGCTAATTTTATCCATTGCCTTACTTGGTGAAACGATTTTACCCATGCAATGGGCAGGTGTCGCCATTATTTTCGCGGGTATTTTCTATGGCAACGTTGAAAGAAAAAAAGTCAGATACGAGTACGCAAGGGAATAACCTTGCGTACTTTTTAGTTGTCTAACGTTTTTGTCATCTTAACAATTTCTTGTTGATATCCGAATGTCTCGTAAAACGTGACTGCATGCTCATTGGCTTTAAAAACATCTAAAACAATTGTATTCACTTCGTGCTCCTGTGCCCATTCTTCTGCTTTTTGCATCAGCCGCTTCCCAACACCCTTCCCCTCGGCTTCAGACGTGGTGGCAACAGCCGATATGTACGCTTGTCGCTCATTAGTAAAAAAATCACTTTGTAAGCGCATTTCCAAAAAACCTAAAAAATGGTGATCCTTTTCAGCAATGAAGAGGGACAAATCGTCACGCTGAAGGGATTCTAGTAATAATGCTTCCTGTTTTTGTTCCAACGCTACTCGATCACGATGTTTCATTAAGCCAAATTGCAAAAATCGTTTTGTTAACGCCATTACATTACTTCGATCTTTTTCTTCAAATGAACGAATTTTCATAGTTAGCCTCCTTGTTACTACCTTATTGGAAAGCAGATGTAAACACAAGACTAGCGACGGTAAAAAAGACTTAATGACCGATGGTACTCATGATCACTAAGTCTAGGATGATAACATTTCTATGATAGCTCCACTGTATCCATCTTACGTAACGTGCTATCTCCTAAAACATCTGACCGACTAACGGCACCACTTGTCATCCGACTTAAAAACACGGCAAGAACACCTGGTAATAGAAGCGCATTCCCAACAACTGTAAACGCAAGCAATCCAGCAAATAAAATAAGTTGTAGAAAGCAGCCGATCGTATACAATGGATACTTTAACAATAATTTCAAACTAATCCCCATAGCTCTTACTAAGCTCACGTTGTATTTATTTATAAGTGGGACTGTGTAAAGCTGACTTAAAAGAACCATTCCTGCAAAATAGCTTTGAAAACAAGCGATAGCAAACGCTACATAGCTTTGCTCTACCGACCAATGCCACCATGAAGCAACGAGTATAACAGCAAACCCTCCAAAAAAGAATGAAAGACCTAACGCTTTAAAATACTGGCATTTTAAAGAAATGAAAAACGTTCGCATTAACGGGACGTTTTTATTTGTTAATACCGTTTCCATACTAGTAGCAGCCGCTAACCAAACTGGTCCACCCAAAAAAAGCACAAAGGCAATCGCTAACTGCCACGGCAAAAATAATAGAAATGGGACGCATAGAAGAGAGACCAATACACTTATTGAGATAATTGAAACAATATGCTGATACAAATCTTTTGCCGTTATACGCACTATCGATGTAACTGAAAACATAGCCTCACCCGATCCTTTGTTTCGTTTCTATATCAAATAAATGCATTTTTTCCGTTTGAAACGTCATCGCTATCGTTTCACCTGCTTTACTAAAATGTTCTCCAGCCGTTTTTGATATAACAGACTGTTTATTAAAAGAAAAGTACAGAAGATTCTCTGCCCCTAAATGTTCAAATACCTTCACCTTCACTTCTACATTCCCCTTTGGGTCTAGTAAAATATGTTCTGGCCGAATGCCAAACATGACATTTCGATTGACGTAGGCACGAACATAGTCTTGTAAATCTAAAGGAATATCTAAGAGATACTCCCCCATCTGTAACTGCTTCTCTGACAGGACGTAAGCAGGAATGAAATTCATTGCCGGAGAACCGATAAACCCTGCCACAAACATATTTTGTGGTCGTGCATACAACTCTTTCGGTGAAGCGATTTGCTGAACTTTTCCTTCGTTCATTACAACAATTCGTTCGCCAAGTGTCATGGCTTCTACTTGATCATGGGTGACATATACAATAGTTGCCCCTAATCGTTGATGAAGCTCTGCTAGTTCAATTCGCATTTGCACTCGTAGTTTTGCGTCTAAGTTCGAAAGTGGCTCATCAAAAAGAAAGACTTTAGGGTCTCGTACAATCGCTCGACCTAACGCAACCCGCTGACGTTGCCCTCCTGACAACTCCCGTGGCTTTCGATCCAATAATTGATCCAATCCTAATATTCTCGACGCATATGAGACTTTTTCTTCTATTATCGCTTTGTCCATTTTCATATTTTTTAAACCAAAACTTAAGTTTTGTTCAATCGACATATGAGGGTATAGCGCATAATCTTGAAAAACCATGGCAATATCCCGATCCTTTGGATGAACATGATTAACAAGTTGGCCATCAATATAAATATTTCCATCTGTTTGCTTCTCAAGCCCTGCAATCATTCGGAGGGATGTTGTTTTCCCACAGCCTGATGGGCCTACGAAAACAAGAAACTCTTTGTCTTTAATCTCGAAGGTTGCTTCGTCAACGGCTGTAAAGATACCACCTTTTTTTGTATCAGCAAACGTTTTTGTAATCCCTTCAAATACTATCGTTGCCATTTTTTCACCTACCCTTTCACCGCACCAATCGTAATGCCTTGTAAGAAATACTTTTGCAAGGAAAAAAACAAGATAAACATTGGCAATGCTGCAATAACTGAACCAGCCATCATCGCACCAAAGTCGGTGGCTTCGGCAAATTTAAAGCTCGCTAGTCCAATCTGAATCGTTCTCATTGAACTTGTTTGTGTAACGAGGAACGGCCAGAAAAATTCATTCCACGTAGCCACAAATGTAAAGATTGCTAACACAGCCAAACCAGGCTTTGAGATGGGTAGAATAATTTTATAAAAGATTCGCCATTCACTACAGCCGTCAATTCGAGCTGCTTGAATAAGCGTTGATGGCAATGTTGACATGTACTGCTTCATTAAAAAGATGTTTCCTACAGTCGCAAACATTGGTAGCATAATCGCTGTATACGTATTTCCTAGTTGAAACGTGTTCACCACAATAATATAAACTGGAATAAGCGTCACTTGTGCTGGAATCATCATCGTTCCAAGTAACATCCAAAAAATTGTATTCCTACCAGGAAAACGCAGCTTTGCAAAAGCATAGCCTGCTAGCGAACAAAACAATACATTTGTGAACGTTAGAACCGATGAAATAAACAAACTGTTCCCAAGCCACCTCATGGCATCGGTTTCAGTAAAAAAGCGGATATACGTAGCAACTGATGGGTTTTTCGGAAACCACTCTGGAGAAAAAGATGCACTCATGGATGTGTCTTTAAAAGACATGACAAGCATCCAATATAACGGGATTAATGTAATGACGATCCAGAACAATAAGATGGCGTAACTGACTATTCTTGCTGCTATTCGTTTTCCATTTGCGCGCTTTATGCTTGAGTCTTTTTGATGGTGAAAAGCAGGCTGATTCACGCTCAATGCCCCCTTTTTTAAAATTCGACATCACTTGACATTAGTTTAAATTGAAAAACAGAGGCTAGAATAATGACAATTCCAAGGGCAAAGGATTCAGCAGCCGCTAGCCCAAATTGATAATATTCAAAAGCATGTACATAAATTAAATACGCAATGGTGGTTGTGGCAAAATTCGGTCCACCTTGAGTCATTAAATAAATACTCATAAACACTTGGAAGGAGCCAATAATCCCCATTACAAGCAAGTACAGAGTCGTTGGTTTTAAAAGCGGCATCGTAATGTTTTTAAATTGAGACCACCCGCTGGCATGATCGATATCTGCAGCCTCATACAAAGACTTCGGAATCCCACCTAGGGCAGCTAAATACAAAATAATCCCTGCACCATGACCCGTTAACCAGCTCATTAAAATAAGCGAAAATAATGCTGTACTTTTGCTTCCAAGCCACATCGTATTCTCCATACCGATAAAACTTAGGATCATATTTAAAAGCCCCATATTTGTCGGATCATAAATCCAGAACCAGACAAGCGCCATCGTTACACCAGAAGCAACAGTAGGGAGATATAATGACGCCTTAAAGAAGGTTTGTACTTTTTTTCCTCTTGGAAAGATAAGCACCGCCAGCACAAGCGTAATTCCAACGCTCACCGGTACAGTCGCTACCGTAAAAACAAACGTATTGCGCATAGAGCGCCAAAATATTTCATCTTGAACCATGGTTTGATAATTCTCTAGCCCAATAAATGTAGATCCCATAACATGGTATTGTTGAAAGCTCATAATAAACGCATAAATAACTGGAATAAACGTGAATAGCAAAAAGACAAGAATAGGAACAAGAATGAACACATAACACCATCCGTAGTCTCTTAAAAAGAGGGTCAGTTTAGACGGTGATGCCTGTACGGTTTCTGTCATAAGAAGCACTCCTTTATCAAGAAAGTAGAGGAGAGAAACGAGCCCCCTACTTTCCGGTTAACTAAGGTTGGTACTTTGCTGCTGCTGCTTCCGTCTTAAATTTTTCAAACGCTTCCTCAGGCGTTAATTCTCCACTAATTAGACCTTGAAATGTCGGAACAACGACCTGTGTCTTAAACATGTCGTCTTTAGCAGCAAGCTCACTCGTAATTGGATTTGGCGGTAATACGTTACTCGCAAGTCGTTCAGCGGCAAGTCTATTCTCATCTGAAAGTGGTAGCTCATAGTTATCAGCTGCTTCTTTATGAATAATCGGTAAAGCGAGCGCGGAGGATGTCTTTCCAATTGCATCTGCACCAGCTAAGTGTTCAAGTACTTTAACGCTATTATCAATATGCGCATCATCAGCATTATTTTGTGTGAATAATAAGTAACCTTCAGCCCCACCTTGTGAAACCTCTACTTCTCCCTCGTGATGAGGAATTGGAAGCAAGACAAAGTCTAATTCTTTTCCTTCTGTAACACCATCTTGAATCTCTTGGTTACGATTTTGAACGATTGCATCTGCGTAAGGAATTGCCCGTCCGTAGAAAAGGGCTTGGTAGTTGTAATACATTTCTTGTCGTTTTGCCGCATCAATGGCTGCAGTCTCAGCTGGCATGATTCCTTCATCTCTTAACTTCACAATAAACGCCATTGCTTCTACTATTCTGTCGTCATCCCATTGAATACCCTCTTCTGTCATTCGATAAGGGATTCCATTATTTCGAGCTAAATGGTCTAATAACTCTTCATCAACACCTTGAAATACAAATCCATATTGCTGATCACCGTGATCATTTTTCTGTTCGCCGATAGAAGCTAGCTCATAAAATTCATCCCATGTCCAGCCTTCTGACTGAATTTTCTCATAATCGACATCGTATTCTTCAAGCAATGCTTTATTGCCACCCCATACATGAAGATATTGATATAACGGTAAGCCATACATGGACCCTTCTAACGTCATATGATCAAGTGCTATCTCATCATAATCGCTTAAATCAATGGATAATTTGTCATCTATAGGTACTAAAAGCTCTGTCTCTTTATATTTCCCGAGTGGTCGACCAAAATATAAATCCGGTGGACTGCCTGAATTTAAGGCAATATCGAACTTCTGTAAACCTTCTGCCCAAGATAGCACTTCATACTCTACTTTAATTGTCGGATTCTCTTTTTCAAAAGCAGCAATGGATTCTTTTAATTCCCCTTCATATTCACCATGAACAGGATACGTCCATACTTTTACGACGTCTCTTTTTTCTTCATCCCCTCCACCACACGCCGTTAACGCAACAAACATAGCGCCTGTTACGGTAGAAAGCATTAACAGCTTCTTCATTCCCATTTCCCCCTTTTTTTCGTTACTTGCTCTGCTTTCTTTCCCCCTCCTTTTTGTCAGTCGATAGTACAATGTATGCCCTAGAATCTTTGGACATACCATTTTGAGCTAAAACAGTATAACGTTTATGGTGTTTATCAATCGAGTGAGAAAGCTAGCAGAAATTACTATATTAAAAAAATAATGACGACTTCCTGATAACTATGTATAATGATGTACACACAGAGAGAACAAAAGTATTTTTAATTAGCACTACACGGGGTGAGAGTATGAAACAAATTGAAACCATTAGTTCGTTCGCAGGAAAGTATTTTGTTTTTTTCGTCATAGGTGCAAGCGTGTTTGCTTTCTTACAACCAGAACCATTTTTACCTATCGCTAGCTATGTTCCTATTTTACTGGGCATTATTATGTTTGGGATGGGCATGACGTTAAAGCCTGTTGATTTTAAAATGGTAGCAAAACATCCATTACCTGTATTTCTTGGGCTTGTTGCTCAATTTACCATTATGCCATTAACAGCATTCGGCATTGCCTACTTATTAAGTCTTCCACCAGAATTGGCAGCTGGTCTCGTTTTGCTTGGTTCTGTACCAGGAGGAACATCGTCAAACGTTATGGTTTATCTTGCAAAAGGAGATTTACCTTTATCGATTACCATGACGTCATTTTCTACTCTTGTAGCACCAATTGCTACTCCAGCAATTCTATATATTCTTGCTAACCAATGGATGCCTGTTCAATTTTGGGACATGTTCACCATGATCGTACAAGTTATTATCATTCCAGTGGCTCTTGGCGTTACGATAAAACGATTTTTGCCTACTTTTGCTAAGCAAACAGAAAAAGCAATGCCTCTCGTATCGGTACTAGCCGTACTAGCTATTCTATCTGCTGTAGTCGCTGCAAACAATGAGGCCCTTGCTTCTACCGGGATGGTTGTCTTTTTCGCTGTCATGCTTCATAATGCAGCCGGGTTAATTCTTGGTTATTTTGCTGCTGCTGCGTTCCGCTTATCACCTAGTCAATGTAGAGCGGTCTCAATTGAAATTGGCATGCAAAACACAGGACTCGGGGCGACCCTTGCTACTGCTCACTTAACGCCATTTGCTGCGATTCCGAGTGTATTTGGAGCAGCTTGGCATAACTTTACTGGAACCATTGTCGCAACCTATTGGGCAAGAAAAAATAGTGATAAAGAACATGTTTCAACGCAAAAGAAAAGTGCATAACCACAATGGCTAGCGGATGATCTTTATAACAGGATCATTCGCCTTTTGTTTTAAAAAGACGTCACTCAAACAATCGCGCAAAGTCGGATACCAATCGTGAACCTAAGTAGAAGCCCCCTAGAATGCATAAGGTTTCTTTATCCTCACATACTAAAGCTACCTAAGAGGAGGACAAGAAAATGAAACGATACCAGCTACTCGTTCTACTTACGATCGTACTCTTGAGCGTCATTCATTCATCTGCTAGCTTTGCAGCGATTAAAGAACGTTATGAATATGAACAAACAGGTAAAGTTTTTTGGGAAGCTGATACAGACGAAACCAAACTGGCTTTAACCTTTGATGATGGACCTCACCCTGCTAACACACCTGAATTACTGGATATTCTAAAAGGATATAATGTAAAGGCGACGTTTTTCGTTGTCGGAAAATGGGTCGAAGCCTATCCTGACATCGTCCAACGCATGCTTGATGAAGGACATGAAGTGGCTAACCATACATATTCTCACATTTATGACGAGGCCATAACAAAAGAGGATTTAATGGAAGAAATTGATCACGCCAATCAAGTTTTAGAGGAAACGGTTCATATACGTCCAACTTATTTCCGTCCGGTAGGAGGATACTACACAGATGATATTATTGATGCCGCCATTGACTTAAAACAAGATGTACTCCTCTGGTCTTGGCATCAAGACCCACGGGATTGGGCTGGAACGCCGACAACTGAAATTGTGAAACACGTTGTCGATCATGCACAAGGAGGCGACGTCATTTTACTTCACGATGGTGGCGGAGATCGCCAAAAAACATTGCGAGCAGTGAAATTGATTATTCCTGTTTTAAAACATCAAGGGTATCAATTTGTTACGGCTTCAGAACTTTTAAAGCCCTCTCCTATCTACTTAAATTAAAAGAAGAGTTTCTCCGAAAATTAACAACAAGCAAGGCATCCCCTGTGCCTTGCTTGTTCCTCATTTTAAATTTAAAAATTGAAGGATACGGTCAATAAACGTTTGCTCTTCTTCCTCTTCTTGCACCTCAACAGGAAGCGCTTCTTCTTCATCTTCTTCAATCTGCTTCAATGGTTCAGAGCGAATAATCTGTTTGTCATCCTCTATGACCAATGATCCGTTTCGAATATCAAACTGCAGATCGGCATCTTTTTCATACGTAACCGATGTCGTATGTTCAAGAATATATTCGTTCCCATAAACGTCTTCGAACTGCTTCCCTTTTTCTACCGTTTTTGTGTCAAACGTATCCACACCATAATCAAGTAGTCGCTTTGTATCATTGTAACTATCGTTGGTTGTCGGTGCATTTAGTGTAACAACAATATATTCATCGTTATCAGTCTCATAGGTCGTCACTAGTGTAAAACCTGATTGAGAGACAAACCCATTTTTCACACCTGTTACATTCTCATGATCGCGTACAAGTTGATGGTGATTGTACAGGGTTGTTTCCCATCCTTCACCTACCCATTCTAGTTCTTCTATTGCGACGATTTCTCGAAATGTGCTATTCTTCATAGCATACTTCGTTATTTTTGCCATGTCTGCAGCTGTTGTATAATGATCGTCATCGTATAAACCATGTGGATTTGTAAAATGCGTATCCGAAACACCGACTTGTTCTTCTACAAACGTATTCATCAGCTCTGCAAACTCTTCTTCACTACCTGCCATATGCTCCGCTATAGCTGTACCAGCATCGTTTCCTGAATTGATTAATAAACCTTGTACAAGCTGCTCTAGCTTCATCTCTTCCTCTTCTAAAAGATAGACAGAAGTTCCAATGACATCAACAGCATTCTCACTAATTGTCACCATGTCATTCAAGTCTCCGTATTCAATCGCAAGAATACCTGTTACGATTTTGGTTATGCTTGCTGGGTACATTTGTTGATTGGCTTCTTTATCAAATAGTATTTCTCCTGATTTTGCGCTCATCAACACCGCTGCTTCACTATGTACGTTCGGTGCATCTTCTGTGTTTGCAACTACTGAGTTCGATGACACAGCTAGTATAACGATAACCATCATTGCACAACAAACGGTACGTAATTTGGTTCTCATATGAATTCCCCTTCGACTTCATTCTACAATTTCCCCATCCTATATTTAAGCAGAAGGAGATCAAAGGAATGTAACAAAGAGATAACAATATTGTTTCAAGTCCTAACGATTAAGCGTTTTGTGGTACAAGCTTTGCATGAACAACAAAACGACCATCCGAACCAGCAGTGTCATCGCACGTCGAAAGCGTAATGATTCGATCTCTGCTTGATACCTCGGTAGTTGATGAATACATCGATCGTGCCTGTACTTCTTTTAAAAATTCACTGTATGCCTCATCATCTTCAAAGTCTGTTTCAATGTAATATACATCTGTTGTCGTATAATACACCGAAAAAACGTCAATCGTATATTGTCCATCTGGTGTGTCAAAAAAATGACCGTGGCTATCATAAAAGAATGCTTTGTCCGTAAACCGCTCTAGCTCATTAAACATTGTTCCGTCTCTCATATGATGCCCATATAAAATGGTGTGTTTCGCTTCTTCAGGGTGGTTTCGATAATCCATGAAAATGCTACCTGCTCTTGTACGTTCCCCTTTGTAATTCCGATTTAAATAGTAATCATTATCACTACTTTGTAAAATAGGGTAATGAATGACTGTGTCATTAATAGAAATCCATCCGACAATATCTTGATTCATGGTTTGTAGCTCGTCAAAGGCATTTTCACCCTTACTGCTTCTTTCTTTCTGGAACAAGTGAGGATCAGAATAGATTGCTTTTGCTTCTAACAACGTTTGCTTATTTTCGTACGAATCATACCAGATATAAAGAAGATGACCACTCGCATAAAGAAACACAAGTGCGAAAAGACCAGTTACGCCTTTACTCCATATCTGTTTCATTTTTTCACACCCCTTCCCTAGACACTTTCCCTGTTGGAATAAGCAACGGCCTTGTTCCTTCACTCCCCTTATCAATACGCGCTCGTACACAAAATACGTCTTCTACCAACGAAGTTGTCAACACATCCTGCACGTTTCCTGCTGCTACCAGCGACCCTTCTTTCATTACCCACAAATCATCACTATATTGCAACGCTTGGTTTAAATCATGTAAGACCATTACGATGGTTTTGCCTTGCTCCCTTTTCAACCCTTCAATTAAATCAAGTAATTCAAACTGATGATAAAGATCTAAATACGTCGTTGGTTCATCTAAAAGTAATATAGGGGTCTGCTGAGCCA
Organism: Shouchella oshimensis; assembly: GCF_002019765.1. Classification (GTDB taxonomy): domain Bacteria; phylum Bacillota; class Bacilli; order Bacillales; family Bacillaceae_D; genus Shouchella; species Shouchella oshimensis. The sequence continues at coordinate 743,954 of NZ_KV917380.1, read as the reverse complement.
GAGAGAGTGCCAACCATACTCTTTGGCGCTCTCCACCTGACAACTGGAGGAGAGATTTGTTAGCCATGGTGTCTAAACCTGTCATCGCTAACGCTTCCTCAACCGCTTGCTCATCTTCTTTTTTCCATGAACGGAATCTGTTCTGATATGGAAACCGCCCGTACTTTACAAGGCTTTTAATGGTAAATTCATGTGCAACATCGTTTTGCTGGTATACAATCGCTAGTTGTTTTGCCCAATTTTTCAAAGAATACGTATCGATATTTTTCTTATAGAGAGTGGTATACCCTTGTTGCACGCGAAGTTGTCTTGCTAAAAGCGATAACATAGTGGACTTCCCACTACCGTTCGGCCCTACTATAGACGTGATGTGGCCAAGCCGAATTGAACCACTTAATTTATCTATGAGTGGTTGCTGTTTACTATAGGAGAAAGACACATTATGTAGTTCCATCATTGATACGCCCCCTGACTAGCAGAAAGATTAAGAACGGTCCACCTATAATCGACATAAAAATGGATGCTGGAATCTCATTCGGTGCTAATACGAGCCTGCCAAGTGTATCTGCTAGTAATAAGATCCAAGCTCCAGCAATGGCACAGAATGGTAGCAACCACTTATAATCAGAACCAATTAGTTGTCTACCAATATGAGGAACTAGTAATCCTAAAAATGCAATGACACCCGCGACTGCTGTTGCAATGGACGCAAGTACAACCGCTGTTATTGACACGAGCAAACGAGTTAATGTTACTTTCATTCCAATTCCAAGGGCTGTTTTATCACTAAGTAATAATCGGTTGCAAGCTCCCGCTAGGAACAAAGAAAGCAAGATTGCGACACCACCATAAAGCACCATCATTGTTGCATCAGACCACGTTTTCATCGCTAACGTGGAAGTCGTTGCTGCCGAAATACTCGTAACCGAATAACTTCCTCGATAGTTAAATACGTCCGCTAATCCTGTAAATGTAGCGTGAACTGCTACACCGATCAAAATCAACTTTAGTGGGTTTAAACCGCCTCGATAAGCAAAGCTATACACAAGGAGAAAAGCAATAATTCCTCCAATAAAAGCAAAGAGTGGCATAAAGAAATACAACTGCGGATAAAGGGTCACAAACAATAACGAGGTAAAGCTTGCACCTGACGAAATCCCAATAATACTTGGATCTGCAATCGGATTCCTCATTACAGATTGCATTAATGCACCTGAGATGGCTAAAGCTCCACCTGCAAAACAAGCGATGATGATACGTGGAAACCGTAGATCATAAATAACGTTGACCTCTTCATCTGTTTTTGAACCTAAGCCATCTAGTAGTTGAGTAAACGATATACGAATACTACCACTCATAACAGCTAGATAGAGGAGGAAGAGAAATGTAATGATTACACTTGCAAAAACAATGATTTTCTTCACCTTTCGTTGTCCTCTGGATGCAACATTTCCTCTAAGGCATCCAATGCTTCAAGAACAGCCATGTTTCCAGTCGTTCCAAACAATTCTTCCTCCAAATCGTAAACACGCCCTTTTTCCACTGCATGAAAATGTTTCCAAATATCATTGCTTTTAAATTCCTCATCAAACATCTCGATCACCTCTTCTGGCATACCATGGGCTGCACGTAAAATAATATCTGGATTCGATTGCTGCAAATATTCTGTGTTTGAAGCTAAATACTCCATATCATTATCGACATCAATTGCTATTTCTCCTCCAGCAATCTCAACAAGATCACCTATATATGAATGTTTAGTAGCAACAAGATAGCTTCCTGGAACCCCCATCAAAACGAGAACCGACGGCTTCTCGCTATGGCGATAGGTCTCTTCAAGCGCAGCTATTCGACTATTGAATCCGTTGGCTAAAGCAGTCGCTTCATCCTCACGATTGTACCGCTCACCGATACTCAAAATTTCTTGAATCATGCCTTCAACACTTTGAAAATCTAAAAACTCTGCCTCAATCCCAGCTGATGTAAAAGGTTCTTCTAAATCAACTTGCAACGTTGATACACTCCAAACAACATCCGCCTGTAGCTGTCGAATTTGTTCTACATCTGGGCTCATTGGATTACCTAGTTCAGTCACATCCTCATAACGTGTAGGCAGTTCTTTATAACTGGTTGGAATACCGACTAACTCTAAATCAAGAGCAGCCGCTAATTCTGTTGCAGATACTGTCGTAGCAACAATTCGCTCTTCTTGAGCGGAAGCAGCAGAAGAAGGAGAGTGATCTCCTTCTTTTGGATCACTTGTTGGCTGACATGCCGCAAACAGAAACAAACTCGTTAGCACGATGCCATAAAGTGACTTCTGCATAGCCATCCCTCTTTTCATTATTTTTACAACGCTTTTCTCCTGTTTTGTCTCCATTTCCATACAAAGAATGAAGTAGACAGTAAAAGCAATGCGAGGTAGAAGCTTACTAAGGCAGGGTCTGACGTTTGTGGATTTTGCTGATTAACGTTCGCTGCATTCCCTACTCCACTCCCTGCCCCATTATCAGAGCGATCATAAATAAGGTCATTGTCATTACCGTTATTACTGCCATTCCCATTGTCATTGTTGGTTCCTAAATGAGTCACAGGATTTGGCGCTTGATCCGCTTTAACGAGGGTTAAACTTTCTCGATCAAATTGAATATCTACTTCATATTGATTGTCATAGTCAAAACCAGGAATTCCTTTTACAATAATATGGACCCAGGCATCAATCGCTTCGTGGATAGACTTTGTTTCAAAACGCACTGTTTGCTCATTCTTATCAAGGTCTTCATTTACGACGGCTGGACGGACTCCATTAATTTTCAGATCTTCGTACCATGTACGATTTGTTAATGTAAGATCGATTGTATACGTACCATCCTTAAAAAAGACAGTAGCAGGTTTTTTCGTGTACTCGTCCATTACCGATGTCTCTGTCGTACCTTTCTTTAAAACAGAAAAACTAACAGTATACTCACCATTCACAAGTTCTTCATCAAGTGAACGCTCTTTGTGATCACTTTTTGGTTTTTCTTCTTTTGGTTTTTCTTCATTAACTGGAGTCGGCTCTTTTTCTTTTTCAACTAATGTTAAAGATTCCTCGTTAAATTGAAGCTGAGCATCGTACTGATTATCGTACTCAAAACCAGGTATCCCTTCTACACGAATGTGTACCCATAGATCAACCAACTCAATTAAATTTGAAACAGCAAAACGAACAACTCTCTTGTCTTCTGTTTCATCAACTGTCACTACTTCTGGACGTTGTCCGTTGATTGTTAAATCACGATACCAGCTTTCATTAAGTAACGTTAAATCAACTGTAAATTCACCGTTTTTTACATAAATGGTTGCCGGTTTTTCTGTATAACCATCCATAACGGAAACATCACTTGAGCCTGACTTTAGCACGTTAAACTCAATCTGATATCGACCGTCTACAAGTTCGCCCTCATTAGGTTGATTCGGTGATGGTTGTTCTGGTTGTTCTGGACCATCTTCTACTTTCTTAGCGTTTTCTAAGTCGAAAAACAGACGAAAATCTTGTGTATTTTCGTAGACATTCCCATTTGGTAAAGCAACACGCATAGACACTTTGGCTGCTTGTGGATTTTTTAGCTCATCGACGTTAAACGCATATGTACGCGTATTCTCGTCTGTATTTTCATTTACAATTGTACCTGTTACTAGCTCACCATTGTTCAACACTAAGTTCGTAATTTGATGACTTTCTTTTACCGTCACTGTTAATTCTTGTTTCCCTTTACCGATCGTTACTTGTGCTGGATTAACCAAGTAGCGACTCATCGCCGAATCACGATCTTCGGTTGCATGCTTTGCTGCAAACGGCACATCATATTTTCCATGTTGTAACGAGCTCCACGTTGGCCCTTCTTCCGGCTGTTCTTCTTTTGGTTGTTCAACTGGCTCTTCTTCCGGCTGTTCTTCCTCTGGTTGCTCACCTGGCTCTTCTTCTGGCTGTTCTTCTTTTGGTTGTTCAACTGGCTCTTCTTCCGGCTGTTCTTCCTCTGGTTGCTCACCTGGCTCTTCTTCTGGCTGTTCTTCTTTTGGTTGTTCACTTGGCTCTTCTTCTGGTTGTTCTTCTTCTGGTTGTTCACTTGGCTCTTCTTCTGGTTGTTCTTCTTCTGGTTGTTCACTTGGCTCTTCTTCTGGCTGTTCTAATTCAATCATTGTTGCGTCAGCATAATGAAACGCAATATCGACATCATATTGGTTATCGTAATGAAAGCCTGGGATGCCTGTTACCACAATGTGTACCCATGCATCTACTGTTTCTGCATTCGTTATAAAACGTACGATTTGTTTTCCCTGCTCTGTATTCTCTGAAATGACTTCAGGTCGTTGTCCTTCAACAGTAAAATCCTTATACCAACTACTGTTTGTAAGGGTTAAATCAACTTGAAAGGTTCCATCTTTCACTACAACTCTAGCTGGTTTTTCTGTATAACCATCCATGACAGAAGCCTCAGTTGACCCTTTCTTTAATACAGTAAACGGAACATCATACATACCATTTTCTATTTCATTCATACTTTCTGCCGCAAAGCTAGTGGATGGTGCAATGAGACTAAAGACTAACAGAAATGTCAGGAGCACATTCACCATACGATTATGAATTTTCACTTTGTCTCTCCTCCTACTTTTAAGCTTGTTTTACTTGTCTACGAAGGAGTACAATAGCACTGACAATGACTAAACTCATAAGTAAAGCAATGGGTGCCCCGTCACTTGTTTGTGGGTTGTTCTCCCTCTCTGTTTTATTGCCATAAATGTGTTTTGGATCATTGTTATTTGACGATTGAGCTGCCCCCAGCGGCTCTTCGTCTTCTTTTGTTTCTTCTTTTGTTTCTTCTTTCGTTACCGCCTCACCAGTCGGCGTTAGTGTATTTTCATGGAAGTCAAGCCGAACGGTATACTGATGGTCATAATCAATATCTGGCACAATGACATGTATTTTTGATTCAGTCATTCCATTTATATCATCTAGCGGGAACTGTACAATCCGCTTATCTGCTGCTGTATCTTCAGATAACACTGTGACGTTTGAGAAACTTCCGTTTGCCTTAGATTGATACTCCACAATCCAAGAACTATTATTTAACGTTAGTTTTGCATCGATTTGACCATTCTTTACTGTTAGTGTAGCCGGTTTTTCCCAGTAATCATTAGCAATTGATGCGGATGAATCACTCCCGTGCATGACCGTGTAATCAATTGTATACGTACCGTCTGCTAGTTCTGCCTTACTAACTGATGGGAAGACTACAGACAGAAATAAAAAGGTTGCCCCTAGTAGAAGACATACTTTTTTCCATTGGATACTCATTACATCTCTTCCTTTTCTATATTGTTTATTTAGGCCTCTTGGGTTTTCGGTAAAGGCATCCGAACAATTTCAACTTCGTAAAATTCAATTTCGTTTCCTAAAATGTAGTCAGGTCGAGCATTCTTCCCAGAGTGCGCTTCACGAAATGCTTCACTCTTCGTCCAAGCGTGAAAGTCTGCCTTTTCCTCCCAGCGCGTACTAATTGTTATTTCATCGTGCTCTTTTTCCTTTGAATTGACCAATACTTCTAATCCAAGAAAGCCCTTTGCATATTCAATTTTCCCAATTTTGTCAAAGCGTTCTACAAGCTTGTAGCCTTCCCCTTTACGAATAAGTGTTTTATTTGCCACTATAATCATTTACTTCTCCTCCTAAAGTTTAGTACGTGTGTCTTGCCCGCTTTCTCCGTTCACCTCCTTTAAAGATAAGATGCTACAATCGAATCGTGTTTTTCTTTAACAAATAAAGAAAGAATGGGGCCCCTAAGCAAGCTAATAAAATTCCAACTGGTAATTCAATGGGATCAAAAACGGTTCTTGCTAGCGAATCTGTAAAAACAACAAGCGCTGCCCCACCAATCATTGAAAATGGTAAGAGGTAACGAGAATCACTGCCAATTAGAAGTCGAATCATATGGGGTACGACTAGCCCAACAAAACCTAAAAGACCCGCAACACTAACTGCTGCTCCTGCTAGTAAAGCCGAAAGTAAGATGAGGTAAAACCGCATCCGTTCTACTGGTGCGCCCAGCAATTTCGCAGTATGGTCCCCTAATAACATCAGGTTTAATGGACGAATGGCTAAGAGGGCAAGAATTAAGCCGATCACTGCATAGGGCCATACAAATTCAACATGATACCATCCTCTACCTTGAAATCCACCAGCTAACCAAGGCAAGATTCCCTGAACACGGTCACTATAAAGAATCATAATGCCACTTTGTAGTGCTCCACATAGCGCATTAATGGCTACGCCTGCCAAAATAATCTTTAGTGGCGATGCTCCTTTTTCCCATGAAAGGGTGTAAATACAGAGCATGGCAACAATAGCACCAACAAATGCAAATGCTGGCGTTAAAAATCCATACTGCGGTAGGGCAACCATCGCTATACTTGCAGCCAAACCTGCTCCTGCTGTTACACCAATAATGCTTGGATCAGCAAGGGGGTTTTTCATTACCCCTTGTAAAATCGTTCCTGCTGCGGCTAAACATGCGCCTGCAAAAGCTGCCACAATGAGCCTTGGGAGACGAACATTGATTAATATCAGTGCATTTGCTTCGGTTTGGTTTTGTAAAGCTTCAGTCAAATCGGTAAGAGTAAACGTCACAGCCCCAAGAGATATACCTGTTAAAAAGGAAACGGCTAAAAAGATAGGTAGTCCAATTGCCAACCATTTTCGACGCTTATTACGTGTTTGAACGGTTAATTCACTCACTCTGCGCCTCAGTTAACTGCTCGCGCATATAGTCAATCGCTTCTGTTACACGGGTTCCCGGATTTGTACCAAACAGATCTGCTGGCAGTATATTCATACGTCCCTCTTGCACTGCCGGCAATTGTGACCATCCAGCGTGTTGCTCCATTTCCTGAATAAAACTTTCTTCTACACTTGATGGATCTCCATGTGCCATAAAAAAGACAATAGCTGGATTGGCTTGTATGACCCTTTCCGGTGAGAGCGCCGCATATTGTGGATAATCTTGCAGTTGTTCAAATTCCGCAGCGATGTTTATCCCACCTGCAGCTTCTAATAGATTTCCTGCTAATGAATTTGGTAATGCTACTAAGTTGGACCCTGGTGCGCCATAAATTAATAATGCTTTTGTTTCTGTATGTAATGGCTCATCCACCATCTCTTTTTCCGTTTTCTCTATCCCGCGAACGATATGACGAGCCTTTTCTTCTTGTTGTACAACCTCTCCAATCAACGTAATTTGGGCTTTAATATCGTTAATTGAATTGGCTCTTGTTAGCACTACCTCAGCTCCAGTCCCCTCAATAGCAGTTACGTCTTTTTGATTCATTGGATCATTTGCGAATACAACATCTGGCTGAGTAAGCGTTAGTCGTTCGATGTCCACTTCATGATAGGAGCCAATTTGCTCTGCTTGGTCAGCCTCTGCTACAACGGGTTGACCCTGACTTGTTGGTCGTGCTACAACTTCTTGTTCCAGTGCGTACACAATATCAAGCTCCCCATTTCCTAACACTGCAATTCGTTCAGGAACTTGAGCAAATTGGATGGAACGATGGGCGATATCCGTCACCCCGTGACTTGCTTGTTCACTGTCAGCATTCGTTGCTTGACATCCGACTAGAAGCAACCCGAATAGGAAAAAGACAAACGAGCGCAGTTTCATTTTCAAAACCCCCAACGATAATGAGAATCAATTTCATTTAAGTCTTATGATATTGATAATGAATCTCATTGTCAATTACTAGTTTGAACGTTTTACATTATTTTTTATCTTTATGTACTACCTCACCCCTCCTGATCTTCTCGTTTTCATTCAATAAGTGCCGCAACAAATAAAATACTGAAATAATCTATAAACACTTTTTTTCGTTTGACTCTAAAAAATCCAAAAAACTAATTGAAAATGATTATCACTATCATTTATTATCTAAGATATACACTAAAGGAGTGAAGATCATGCGCATTTGCTTACTATATGCTTCTATGTCTGGAAATACCGAAGACATGGCCATCATCATAAAAAAGGAACTTGAAAAAGAAGAAATTGAGGTTGTTATGGAGGAAATGGATGGCTATGAAGTGGAGAAGCTCACCGATTTCACCGGAATCATTCTCGGAAGTTATACGTGGGGAGATGGAGATTTGCCTTACGAAGTGGAAGAGTTTGAGGAAGAACTTGTCCATGTTGACTTATCTCGTATACCTGCTGCTGTCTTTGGTTCAGGTGATCGGAATTACCCGTCCTATTGTGAGGCTGTGCACATATTTGAAAAAACACTAAAAAAAGCGGGGGCTGTCCTTGTTTGTAGCGGATTTAAAAACGAATTTGAACCAAAAAATGAGGAAGAAATAGAGGCGTGTCGCCACTTTGCCCAACAATTTTCCGTTGCCTTAAAAGAACGAGTCTAGCACCCTCTTTTTCTCAACGAAGGCAGTCTTCACCCCCTTACTCTCCTATTGAGGGGTGATCGTTAAGCTCACTCATACTTGTTGGCGAAGGGTCAGAGCTACCTTACACCCTTCCCCTTCCACTGACTTGCACATTCATCGTCAACTATCGATTATTATATGACGACAGGTTGATCGGCACTGTTCAGAGTCACTGACAGCGACAACATAAATCTCTCATTTGCTCTGTTATTTTAACCTTTTGCTTGAGAAGACTTGATGTTTGTACGATTCTTCTTTCGATACGTTGGTTTTTTGGTAAAATCAAATTCAACTTTCCCTTCCTTTAACACAAGTGCTGCAGAAAACGATTTACCTGCCTTACTTTTGAAGCCTTTTAATACAGCTGTTTCACCTTTCGTCAGTAGACGTTTTACCATCCCTTCTGTTAAGGTCTTTTTTGCTAGTCTTTTGACGATCACAAACTTGCAATTGTTCTCCTTTGACTTAGAGCAAGCGAACACAGGTCCTCTTTGTACAACCGCCGCCCCACAAAGTGGACATGGGCCTATACCTGCACTTTCACTCGTGTCGATGGTAGAGGTGTCTAATTTCATTGTCTTCACATGACTCGGTGCATCCGTTAACAGTCGATGAATATACGTATGAATGTTGGAAATAAATGTTGCGCTATCCTTTTCTCCTTGTCCAATTTTCCGCAAAAATAGTTCCCATTGAGCTGTCATTTCCGCCTTGCTTAATAAATTGCCTTCTACAGCTTCACAAAGGATTTTGCCTTTAGGGGTAACATAAACGCTATTTTTATTGATCGTAATGTACTCTCGACTTTTTAGTGTTTCAATAATATTTGCTCGTGTAGCCCCTGTACCAATTCCAGTTACTTCGTTGAGAATCGCTTGTTCTTCTTCGTCTTCTACAAATTTACCAGCTGTTTTCATAAGTGGAATAAGCTGTCCTTCTGTATAATATGCTGGAGGTTGAGTTTTTCCTTCTTTCGCTTTAACCATCGCCTGAATTGGTTCTCCTTTTTCTAGAGGAGGCAAAACTTGTTCGTCTTCTTTCTTCTTAGATTTGCTACTTTGAAACAATTCTTTCCACCCTAAAGCTTGCTCGATCTTACCCGTTGTATGAAACGCCAAGCCTTGTACATCAACCGTTACTTTTGTCTCCTCCACTTTATAAGGAGGTGCAAACATGGCTAAGGTTGTCTTCACTACTTCCAAGTAAAGGTTTCGCTCATCTTGACGAAGTTTTTCTACTTGGCTGGCAGTTGGTATTTTTTTTGTTGGTATAATAGCATAATGTTCCTGTACTTTAGCATCGTTTACATAGCGCTTTCGTGGATAGAGATATGCTGGTTCAAATGGACTTTCTAAAAGTTGCTGATAGCCAGTTACGTTTTTTCGTAGATAACTAAACTCTGCTTGTGTAATATGATTCGATTCGGTTCTTGGATAGGTTAGCCATTTTTTCTCATACAGCTTTTGCATAATCTTTAGTACTGTGGACGGACTATATTTCCATATACGGTTCGCAGTTGCCTGCAACGTTGAGAGACTATGAAGCAAAGGAGAAGGAACTTCCTTATTTTTCTTCGTTAACTCAGAAATAACACCTGGCGTCTTCCCTTTTATCCCATGCTTCTCTAATAACGTTGTGACATCTTCTTTTGTTTTCAGACGCTGTTTATGGGATGCTTGAAAGGTACCTCTACTGGCATCCACGTTCGCCTTTAATTCAAAGAACGGCTCCGACACAAATGCCTCAATCTCCTTTTGTCGCAAATAGATTAAGTAAAGGGTCGGCGTTTGTACCCTACCAACGGAAAAGGTATCTTGCACTCCTTTCGTTTGAAGTAACAATGAATACAACGGACTCGCGTTCATTCCCACTAACCAATCCGCCACCTGCCTCGCTTTTGCCTCCTCGTACATTGGTAAGAATTTTTCGCCGGGCTGTAGCTGAAGAAACCCTTCGCGTACGACGTCATTTTCCTGCGAATTAATCCATAGTCGCTTAATAGGAACATGGTTACGTACTCCTGCTTGTTTTATAATCGACCGAGCAATATTTTCACCTTCACGGTCTGGATCTGTAGCGATAATAATCGTTGTTGCTTTCTTTAGCCAATTCTTGACTATGTTGAACTGTTCTTGCTTGCTACGAGGAACTTGAAATTCTACTTGTTCAGGTAAAATAGGCAGATTTGCTAAGTTCCAACGTTTCCATTCTTTTTTATAGTGACCTGGTAAACAAAGCTCGACTAAATGACCGATTCCCCATGTCATAATGGCTTCCCCTTTAAAAAAGCGTGGATCTTGAATCGTAATATAGCCTTTCTGCTTTGTCGTTTGCTTAAAAACCGCTGCATAGCTTCTCGCTTGGTCAGGTTTTTCTGCTAATATAACAGTTGTCATGAAATCCCCCCTGTACTACCAATTCCTTTGGAGTGTACGGCTAGTATACTACGATCACCGTTTCATCTGCACCCTGCCACCATAGAAGATTCGTTCCTTTCCAACAAATAGGATAAATGACACACCATTCTGTTTAGTAGTGGTAAAATAAAGTCTAAATAGAGGGGGAATTCAATGTGAAGGGAACCTGGTTTTTGCTATTATTAGTAGGGCTAGCTGGTTGTTCAGATAACAGATTGTCTGGAGACACATTACCAGAAGAACAGCCCGAGGATTTCAATTTTCGCCTAGCCTATGGAGTGAGTCCTCAAACGTTTAATGAGATCAATACCATTGATGGAACTTTTACAAAAGATTTAGTTACGGCAGGAACAGAAACAACCTCTTTCTTGTGGGCAGAAGAAGAGCTTGCTTTTTTTTATCAGCAATTTAAGCAGCTCAACATATTGGATCTTCCAAGACAAAGTAAAAAAGCATCCTCCCCTTGTAGCGAACCGTTTCACTCTTATGAACTCTATTTGATTGCAGATGAAGAAAAATACACCCTATCTTGGGATAGTAGCTGCTCAAATAAGGCGCTAGAAGAATGGGAAGGGTTTATGCATAAGGTTCATGATGACATCATTTATCCGAGCGAAGCCTACCAGTCCTTACCCGAAGCAGTGGGTGGCTATGATTAAAAAAATAGAGGCTGGGACAAAAGTAGATAGACAGACCAAAATGACGAACATTCCTGAAAGTAGGAACGTTCGTCGTTTGTTTTATATGAAAATGAGCGGAAGGAGAATCCGAAGACTCCTGGGGAATCAGCACGTGTCCGAAGACTCTGGAGTGGCGGTTTTCCAAGGAGGAGGCTGAGGCCGTGTCCCCGGAAAGCGAAGGATTCTCCTGTAGCGATGCTACTCAGCATATTTTGGACTATTCGTCTTTTCAACTACGACTTTTCGTTATGTCCCAGCCTCTACCGTCTTAACCGATTTTCGTCTTCTTCACGCCAATCACACAATCGCTTTACACGATTCATTAAATGCCGATGATCTCTGCAACGCTCTCGTTTTGTTTTTCGTTCCATAATCGATTACTCCTCTGCTTGGTTTTTGTAGTATTGCTTTTCTTTCTTTGCACTACTAAACGTTTTTTGCGTTGGATAATGCGCTTTTGAAAACGAACCACCACTCACATCTTTAACCGTATGAACAACGGTAAAGGCGTTCTCATCAACATCTCGGATCAATTTTTTCAAATAAAAAAGCTGTTGTTTGGACACAGATACATAAATTAAATGCTCATCCATTCCATTTTCATCATTCTTCCCCTGCAAAATAGTTGTATGCGCCCCTAAATTGGTACGAACGCTTTTTGCCACTGCTTCATACGAACTAGAGAAAATATGCACGACTTTTTTAGATTCGAAACCTTCTAATACATAATCGGTTACCTTTTTACCAATAAACAACGCCACCACCGTATACAACGTTTGAACTGGGCCAATGACAAAAATTCCCCCTACCACAATCGCGGCATCGAGTACAAAATTAGTACCTGTTAATTCCCAGCCCAATTTATGGTTTACCATTCGAGCAATCGTAGAAGAACCACCTGTGGTACTACCTGAACGAAAAACAAACCCGAATCCAATTCCAGTAAACACGCCAGTGTAAAGTGCAGCAAGAAGAGGGTCATGAACGGGTCCACTCTTATCTTCAAGCACGTATAAAAACAATGAAAACAGTGGAATTGTCACTATTGATTTTACAATCATTGTTCGCGGTAAATACCGGTAGCCAATCAGTAAGATTAAGCCATTTGCAAGTAGAGTGACAAATGAAGGAGACCAACCAATACTGTAGTACAGTAAAAGCGCGAGACCTGGAATACCACCTTCTGCTAATCCATTTGGCATCGCAAAAATAGCGACTGAAAAAGCAAAGAAAAACGTTCCAAGAATCATAAAACCATATTCTTTCATACGCCACTTCCTCTCTCTATCTAGTGAGTGTGCGCTGCGAACCATGTAGTACGATGCTTCATTTAACTTGTTATAGCTCCATTACCCGTTTTAACAAAAAGTAGTCACTTTATTGACAACAAAAAAAGATGCGTGTTAGCGCATCTTTTTTTCTAAAACGATTTATCCTAGCTTTCTGTTATTGGTTTTATCGGAACACCATCTTTATAATACAATTCTGGTGAAAGGATTAGAAAATAAATATGAACTGTTTCAAATCCTTCCTCACGTAAAAGTGCGGCTAAATTGCTCGCTATCTGGTCATGGACCGATTGAGCTCTGGAAAACATTCGAATTTCTATTGTAAGAGGAACATTCAAAATTGGTTCTAAGGTGCTCCTCTCAATTTTCACTTTTTCTTTTGAGATATGGACGATTTCCGAGAATACATCAATAACAACTGGTGCAAGTGCTTGTAGTCGCTCGGACGAAAAACCTGTAAAGCGTAAATATGGCAACCCCATCACGTCTTTTCTTCTAGTTTCTACTTGATAAGTGTACTTGTCTCCTTTTGAAAATGCAACGAAAGACCGCCCAAAAAGACGTCCAATCATACGCACGTCATATAAAGCTATAGGACACAACGAGCGAACCGCACTCAAGGGGGAAGTGCGGTTCAGTGTGTATATATATTCATAAAGGAAGGGGGAGAAACAAATCTTAGGCATGCCTATGATTCGTTGTCCATTTAATAGCCGCTTTCTTTACACTCTAAACCTGTTTTCCACAAAAATTTCACCCTTTTTTATGTAAAAATGTGTAAAGGGATCATGGTAAAAGAGTTTACTTGCATGAGAAGATTGTCCCTTTTTTTAAGTGTGCATATGAACATCAGTAAAGGACAGGTTGTCTCCTTGAAAGAATCTTGATATGTTTAAAGAAAAAGAGATTGGATTTTGTAGAATGACGATACATGAGTGGATTATGATAATTCTCGCCTTTTTTATTGCACTCGGCGCAATTGACTGGTGTTTAGGTAATCGGTTTGGTCTGGGGAATGAATTCCAACACGGCATCATGAGCATGGGGCAGGTTGCGCTAGCCATGATTGGCATTATAACCATTGCGCCACTTGCTGCCCAGTGGCTAACCCCCGTTATCTCACCACTCTATCTAGCAGTCGGTGCAGACCCCTCATCATTTGCCAATACCATTCTCGCACTTGATATGGGTGGCTATGCCCTCGCACAGGAGATGGGTATTGATACAGACGCAGCGCGTTTTTCTTGGGTCTTTTTAGGGACGATGCTCGGTCCAACGATTGTCTTTACAATTCCCATTGCATTACGCATGGTCGAAACAGGTGATCAACCTGCACTTGCAAAAGGCATGCTAATTGGATTAAGTACTGTTCCTCTCGGTTGTTTTATTGGTGGACTAACTGCAGGAATGGCTCCATGGATGATGCTGCAAAACTTACTAATTCCTACGATTTTTTCGTGCATTGTCATGTATGCATTACGCTTTTATTCAAAAACCTCTATTACGTTATTTTTATTATTTGGCAAAGCCATTCAAACGGTAGGGGTGCTTGGTTTAGCTCTTGCTGCCATCACTCATCTTTCTGGATACAACATTCATCCTAAACTTGCTTCGTTCGAAGAAGGTTTGTTGATTGTCGGAGCGATTGCGGTAGTTCTTGCAGGCGCATTTCCTTTTGTCGCTTTTTTAAAGCAAGTATGTCAGCCCCTATTTGCCCGTGTAGGACAACGATTCTCACTCGAAGGTGCTGCCATTACGGCAATGATCACTTCGTTAGCCCATGCTATACCTGCTTTTAGCTTATTAAAAGACATGTCTGTGAAGAGTAAAGTAGTTGCAACGTCCTTTATGGTGTCCGGCGCGTTTGTTTTAGGCGGGCATCTCGGTTTTACCGCCAGTGTTGATCAAAGTATGGTCGTCCCGATGATCATCGGAAAACTTATTGGCGGAGGAAGTGCTGTCTTTATTGCGCTTATTGTTGAACGCAATAACAACACACTAAAACCGAATCCATAGGATTACATTAGTTCACGATCGATGAGGTAGATTCCAAAGAGAGTCTACCTTTTTTCACTTCCCTCAATTAGTTGGTTAGCGTTTTATTCATCCTTTGACATTTTAATAAAATTAGGTATAGTAGTATACGTAAACGCTTACGCAAACGATTACGTATTCGTTAAGAAAGGAATTTAATCACATGAGCCGTGTAAGTATTAAAGATGTGGCTAAGGAAGCGTCTGTGTCCACTGCAACTGTGTCCCATGTTGTAAATGGTACTCGTTTTGTTGCTGAATCCACAACCATTCGTGTTAAACAAGCAATGAAAAACCTTGGCTATACACCAAATTTCGCAGCAAAAACTTTACGAAGTCAAAAAACGTCTACCATCGGTATTGTTCTTCCAGATATCGGAAACCACTTTTTTACTTCCGTTGTTAAAGAGATCGAATCCGTTCTAGGCGAACAACAGTATCAATTATTAGTTGGCAATACAAATGAAGACATCGAAACAGAACGCAAAAAAATTCAAGCGTTTATTTCTCAGCAAGTTTCAGGGCTTATTATTGCATCAAGCGCAAAGCATTATAGCGAGATTGCCTGGGACATTCCTGATGATTTGCCAATTGTTTTTATCGACCGACTGCCAGAGGAAACGAATCAAAGTTCCATCGTTGTTGATAACGAAAAAGGAGTTCAAATGGCAATTGAACAATTCATTCAAAGTGGTCATCAGAACATAGGGCTTATTACAGGTATTCATTCTTTAAGCACAACAAAAGACCGTATAAAAGGCTACAAATTGGCTCTAGCCAAGCATGGCCTTCCGTTTTCGACTAACCTAATCTACAATGGAAATTCTAAATTTGAAAGTGGTTACAAAGGCTGTGAACATTTACTAGGCACAACCAACGCATCAGCACTATTTGTCGCAAATAATTTAATGAGTGTTGGTGCGATGACCTATTTAACAGAGAACGACATAGCTGTGCCAGATGACGTCGCTATTATTGGTTTCGACGATTATAGGTGGGCAGAAATCACCTCACCACCGTTAACCGTTATCAAACAACCAGTCGAACAAATTGGTGCAGCAGCGGCAACAGAACTCTTAGAACAAATTGAATTGGGACAGCCAAGAAACAAACCATACCGGTTTGAAACGGAGTTAATCCTTCGTTCTTCCCATCACAATCATAAATAAGAACTAACTTTTTTAAGTTTTTTATAAGGAGCGTTTTTGTCTTGAAAAATAATAATCGTGAAATTGCAGAAGCCATTATCGCCGCTGTTGGTGGTGAAACAAATATAAAGTCGATTGCTCATTGTGCAACTCGACTCCGAATTATGGTATATGACGAAGAAAAGATCGAGAAAGAGACTGTTGAGGGTATTGATAAAGTAAAAGGAGCCTATTTTCATTCCGGGCAATATCAAATTATTCTCGGTACCGGAACAGTCAATCAAATCTATGAGAAAATCGAAAAATTAGGTGTTAGCGGCTCCACGAAAGAAGATCAAAAGAAAGAAAAGAACAATCAAGGTAACTGGTTTCAACGGATGATACGCACGTTTGGAGATGTGTTTGTACCGATCATCCCTGTTCTTGTCGCTACAGGTCTTTTCATGGGCGTGCGAGGGTTATTTATGCAGGATCAAGTCTTAGGATGGTTTGGATTAACGGCAGAAACCATCCCTGAGAATTTTCTTCTGTTTACAGAGATCCTAACAGACACAGCTTTTGCCTTCTTACCTGCACTGATTGCTTGGTCTGCATTTCGTGTATTTGGCGGTAGCCCGGTTATTGGTATCGTATTGGGACTTATGCTTGTGAATCCTGCATTACCTAATGCATGGGCAGTTGGAGATGGCTCTGCTGATCCAATTACGTTCTTTGGACTTATTGAAGTTAGTGGCTATCAATCATCTGTTTTACCAGCGTTTATTGCTGGATTCTTAGGTGCAAAATTGGAAATTGCTATTCGTAAACGAGTTCCTGAGGCACTTGATCTTATTTTAACACCCTTCTTAACATTATTCATTATGATTACCTTAGCTTTATTTGTAATTGGTCCTGTCTTTGGTGCAGTAGAACAAATTGTCATGACTGGTGTACTCTTTTTACTTGACGTTCCATTCGGCATTAGCGGATTAATTATAGGCTTCTTTCACCAATTAATTGTTATTACTGGTGTACATCATATTTTTAACTTTCTAGAAGTACAGCTTCTTGATCAATTAGGAGCAAACCCTTTTAATGCCATCATTACTGCGGCAATTGCTGCTCAAGCAGGGGCTGCACTTGCAGTTGGTTTAAAAACACGCAGTAAAAAGTTAAAAGCACTTGCGCTCCCATCCTCTTTTTCCGCTTTTCTTGGTATAACTGAACCTGCTATCTTTGGTGTTAATCTACGTTATGGAAAACCTTTTGTAATGGGCCTTATCGGAGGTGGTGCAGGTGGCTTCTTCGCTTCACTTGTAGGATTAGCTGGTACGGGTATGGCCATCACTGTTCTACCTGGAACGTTACTCTACCTTAACGGACAAATTTTATTCTATATCTTAGCGAACATCATTGCGGCTGGAGTAGCCTTTGGATTAACTTGGCTCTTTGGTTATAGTGATAAGAAAAAAGAAGAGATTGAACAAGCATGAAGGAGTATGAGTGTTTATGAAATGGACAAATGAAAACCGCTATCGTGCATATAGTCAAATGAGCAAAAAGGAAGAAACCAAATTGCATGAGACGGTCAGCCATTCACCCTGGAGGCAGCACTATCACATTCAGCCCCCTACAGGTTTGCTAAATGATCCGAATGGGTTTAGCTATTATAACGGGATGTATCATTTGTTTTATCAATGGTTCCCTTATGGGGCTGTTCATGGGCTAAAGCACTGGTACCACGTTGTTTCACCAGACCTTGTTCACTGGGAAGAGAGAGGTCTTGCCATTGAACCGGATCGCTCATATGAGAGTCATGGAGCCTATTCAGGTAGTGGAATTGTTCACAAAAATAAGCTTTATTTATTCTATACTGGGAATCAACGCACAGCAGATTGGGAGCGTATTCCAAATCAAGCATTAGCCATCATGGATGAACATGGTTCCATTAGCAAGCACCCTACCCCTCTTTTAATTGGTTCGCCAAAAGGGTATACAGAACATTTTCGAGACCCTAAAGTTTGGCAAGTGGGGGATGATTTCTACTTCGTCATAGGGGCACAGCGAGAGACCAAAACCGGGGCCGCACTACTTTATCATTCAAGTGATCTAGAGAATTGGTCGTTAGTAGGGGAAATTCAAACAGAACTAACTGATTTTGGCTATATGTGGGAATGTCCTGATTACTTTGAGCTTGACGGAAAAGGAATCTTTATCTTTTCACCACAAGGATTGGAGCCCGTAGGTTTTCATTACCAAAACATTTACCAATCAGGCTACCTAATTGGCCAACCGCTTGATGTCACAACAGGTCATTTTAGCCACAACCTTTTTTATGAGTTAGATGCAGGCTTTGATTTTTACGCACCGCAATCTACCATGACACCTGACGGTCGTAGAATACTAGTTGGTTGGATGGGACTCCCTGACATTGAGTACCCGACTGATCCCTATGACTGGGCTCATTGTTTAACACTACCGAGAGAAATATCCGTAAAAGAAGACAAGCTCATTCAAAAACCCATCCGTGAACTAACGAAGCTTAGAGGGGAGCAATTTAGCTTTTGTGATGTAATTGGAAATTTTTATACGGAAGCCGGTACGGCCTATGAAATGATCTTAACATTCGACGCCATACAAGCAGAGTCCTACGGCATTTCCTTTCGTACAAGTGATGTCGAAAAAACAACCCTAACTTACAACCGAGAAAGCCGCCTTTTAACCTTGGATAGAGGCCAATCAGGTCAAGTGCCCGCACAAACATATGGAACCACTCGATCTGTTTTATTAGAAAGCAGTGACCTTTTATCGCTTCATGTATTTGTTGACACATCATCTGTCGAACTTTTTGTGAATGATGGCGAGGTTGTTTTAACAAGCCGTATTTTCCCTCAAGACGTATCAACAGGTTTTCAGGCCTTTGCTGAAAAAGGAACCGTACATGTAAACGGAACCCATTGGAGCCTCTCCTAACAAGGAAGACCCCTCCTTCTTTTAGCTAGAACTAGTTAAGGAGGGGTTTCTTATTCTTCTTCCGAATCATGAAACGGACTTTGTTCTTCATTTATTTGCGTGTTGCCTGCGTTGTGAAAGGCTTCAATTTCATCTTCTGAAACATCGCCAACAATGATCATCTGAGTAGGCATCACATGCAGATCCCTTGCTGTAACATGGGTCTGTACAATGTAGATCCCATCTTCACCAAACTCATAAGGAATGGCATAGACTCCGTCAGCATCTAGTGTGCCTTCAATAAGCTCTCCAGCATCTCGTTCTTGGTCTTTCCATACTTCGAACACAACTTCCTCTGCATCATCTACATCTTCTTCACCTTGGGTAACATATGCACGTAGCACAGTTTTAGAGTCTGCAGGAATATGCTCCTCCACTTGGATATCCACATCAACAAGATCTGGTACACTCCACTCTTCCTGCTTACCTTGCATACAGCCGCTAAGTACTAATAAAACAATTAATCCCCCTATTAATAGCGGTTTCACTTTTACTCTGACCTTCCTTTCTAATCAGACCTCTTACACTTAGTTTACAAGAAAAGTGTGTAATCTGCATGAAGTTTCACTAGATTCTTCCCTAAAGATTACGTTGTCACATAATCTGAACTCTAATCTGAAGCTATCGAGCAACTGCCTAACCTCTCTCGACATCTGTCAAACCAAGCATGTTTTTCAATGAAAAAAAAGTTGTCTCTTTTATGAAGGAAAAATAATTTTCCTACAAAAAACTTTCCCTTACTGATGCCTAAGTGCCTTTATGATCGTTCAAAAGCGTTGATATAAAAGCATTTTCCCATGTGCAACTTTATTCCTAATAGGCAAGAACTTTAGTATGACCAAAAAAGATTTCTGTAGACCCACATGGAACCTCCTTGCTATAGTCATACTATTGCTTTATAGGAGGGCACGTAATGGAGGAAAGATACAAGGAATTAAAGCAGGGAGAACGAGGTGCTCAAGTCAGCTTAGTGGCTTATATCATTCTCGCTATTTTAAAACTAACAATGGGGATTTACGCTGGTTCAGTTGCTTTACGTGCAGACGGTCTTAATAACGTAACAGACGTTGTTGTTGCCATTGCCGTTTTAATTGGACTCAGAGTGTCACAAAAACCGCCAGATAAGGATCATCCCTATGGTCACTGGAAAGCAGAAACAGTTGCTTCTCTCGTCGCATCCTTCATCATTATGGTCGTCGGTATTCAAGTAATGATTGACGCCGTTACTTCTGCTTTCACAGGTACAACTGAACCTCCTAACGTCATTGCAGCCTGGGTCGGCGCCTTTGGTTTTGTTGTCATGTTTGCCGTCTATCTCTATACACGAAAATTAGCAAAACGCATTAATAGTCACGCCGTCGAGTCTGTTTCTAAAGATAATTTATCAGATGCCCTCGTTAGCGCAGGCGCAACACTAGGGATTATTGGTTCCCAATTTGGGCTACCGTGGCTAGATCCGTTGCTTGCTTTTGTTGTTGGTGTCATTATTTGTCACACAGCCTGGGGGATCTTCTCAAAATCTTCTCTATCCCTTACCGATGGCGTTGACGATCAAACATTAGATGATATAAAAGAGACAGCTCTTGCTGTTGCAAAAGTAAATTACGTGACAGACGTAAAAGCACGCTATTATGGAAGTAATTTAATTGTCGATTTAGTTATTCAGCTTGATCATTCGCTCACCTTTACAGAGGCCCACGATGTATCGACCATTGTAGAAGATCAAATTACAGAAAAACACCGAACCATTGATGTTCATGTGCACGTTGAACCAGAAGGAAAAACCAATCACGAATAAATAGGAAAAGCGGATGATCCCTTGTCACCCGCTTTTTCCCTCTTTGTTTCGATCTTCGACCTTCTTCTTTCATAGCGTTTGGCTACTGTTGAATAACCCAATCAAATGGGTCAGGGAGAGTGTTCCAATCTTGTTGATATTCCTCTTCCGTTAAAAGACACTCCTCTAACTCTTTAAGAATGTCTTCTTTATTCATTCCCATTCCAATAAGAACCACCTTCGTATGGCGATCGCCAAAGGTTGTGTCCCAGTCTTTTGCTACTTCTTTATTTACTGCTAGAATTTGTTGTTGCTGCTCTTTAGGTAAAGCCGCTACCCAGTACGTTACAGGTTCAATCGATACAGACGAACCAGCTTGAGAAAATAATAAAGCATAGTCATTTCTTGTCGCACACCAAACAATACCCTTTGCACGAACAATTGATTGGGGCATAGACTCACACCATTTATCCAGTCGTTCTGCATGAAACGGTCGTTTGCTTTCAAACACAAAGGAAGAGATTCCATACTCCTCTGTTTCCGGCGTATGATTTTCTGGTCCAAGCTCTAATTCCTTTAACCAACCAGCAGACTCGCTCGCTTTGTCAAAGTCAAACAATCCTGTATTTAAAACCTCCTTAATCGGAACTTCAGATCGAGTCGAACGCAGTAGCTTTGCTTCTGGTTGTAGCTTCTTAAGAACCTGTTCTAGTTGCAAGAGCTGCTCTTCTGAAACAAGGTCACATTTGTTAAGAACGAGCACATCACAAAATTCAATTTGATCAATAAGTAAGTCGGCAACCTCTCGGTAATCCTCTTCGCCTACTTCTTGCTTCCGCTCTAACAACGATTCACCAGATTCAAAGTCATGCCAGAAACGATTTGCATCGACAACGGTCACCATTGTATCTAACGTACAAAAACGGCTAAGGTCTATCCCTAATTCTTCATCTACGTAACTAAATGTGTGTGCAACAGGTATCGGTTCACTAATCCCTGAGGATTCAATTACGATGTAGTCGATGTCTCCTTGCTTAGAAAGACGCTCAACTTCTACTAAAAGATCCTCACGTAATGTACAACAGATGCACCCATTGGATAGTTCTACGAGCTTCTCATCTGTTCTTGAGAATCCTCCTTGCTTTTCCACGAGTTCAGAATCAATATTTACCTCACTCATATCATTTACAATAACAGCTACTTTTAAGCCATCTCGATTATGTAGAATATAATTTAATAAGGTGGTTTTACCTGAACCAAGGTAACCACTTAACACTGTCACTGGTATTTTTTTCATTTATTAGCATCTCCTTTTATCAAATCGTAATGATTACGATTTATAATACAGCAGTTACCTAACGTTGACAACCCTTTTTCATAAAACATTTCTTGTAATTCCGTCATACCTGTAATAGAATGTGTAACAAGCATAAATGTGTTTTATGTAGAGAACTAGTTGAGTAGAGTTTAGTGAGAAGAGCAGAGATGAGTAGAGCAAACGATTATAAAAAGGGCATACCCCTGTTTATTTGCTGATGCTTTCTCTGTATACAAACGTATACAAAGGAGGTTTTTTAGTGTGAGTATTCTTTCCACATTGAAAACAAATGAAAAAACAAAACACTACATTACAGACGGAGACATTCTCGTTACAAGAAGAATTGAGACCGTCTCCCCAACCAAAATTGACACAGACATTTTGCCAGAAATAGATGCTGTAAAAGGCGCTGTTTTTTCAAGTAGCTTTGAATTTACAGGGCGTTATTCAAGATGGGATGTTGCCTTTTTACGTCCCCCACTCGAAATAAGCTTTTCAAATAACCGTTATTCCATTAATGCACTTAACGAACGAGGCGAATTTCTATTAGAACTGGTTCGTACTCATTTTTCAAACAGTCGTTTTGATTTTATTCGGGGCTTTAATGACCAACAAACGAGCCTACACGGAACGATCCCGGCTACAGCAGCCATACAAAATGAGGAAGACCGCACCAAACAACCTTCCATCTTTCACATTATTCGAGAACTGAAACAACTATTTGCTTCCGATGAAGATCAATTTTTCGGTTTATATGGTGCATTCGGGTTTGACCTTATCTATCAATTTGAACAGCTTGCGAAAGAAAAAAAACGCCCAGACGACCAAAAGGATCTCGTTCTCTATTTACCTGATGAATTAACCATTGTAGACCATCATTTATCAATCGCCTATACCCTTTCTTATGACGTCCAATTTAATAAGAAATCGACGAATCACTTAGAAAGAACAGGTCAGTTTAAACCATATGAACGAGGAACCCTCACACGGGAAACACCTTATAAAAAGGGTTATTACGCTGATCTTGTTAAGAAGGCCATTCCTTCTTTTCACGCAGGCGACTTGTTTGAAGTAGTGCCAACCCAAGTGCTTGAAAAATCACTTGTCTTAACACCTTCAGAAGTTTTTCAACAACTACGCGACATTAACCCAAGTCCGTATGGCTTTATTATTAATTTAGGTGAAGAGTACCTTGTTGGAGCCTCACCAGAAATGTTTGTCCGCGTGCAAGGGCAACAGGTAGAAACCTGCCCCATATCTGGAACCATTCGCCGTGGAAAAGACCCACTTGAAGACGCACAAAATATTAAAAAACTGCTAAACTCGAAAAAAGATGAAACCGAACTAACGATGTGCACAGACGTTGATCGGAATGATAAAGCACGTATTTGCTTACCAGGCTCTATAGAAGTAATTGGACGCAGGCAAGTCGAAACCTATGCGCGACTTTTTCATACAGTCGATCACATAGTCGGTGAAATGCGTGAAGAATACGACGCCTTAGATGCGTTTATGACGCATATGTGGGCCGTAACCGTTACAGGGGCTCCAAAAATTGAGGCATTACGCTGGATTGAAAAAAATGAAGAGACGCCCCGGGGATGGTATGGAGGTGCAGTTGGCTGGTTCGCTTTTAACGGTGACCTTAATACAGGCTTAACCTTACGGACTACAGCAATTAAAAACAATACTGCAACGTTACGCGTTGGCGCAACGCTTTTGCACACTTCTGACCCGGAAGAAGAGGAAGAAGAAACACTCGTGAAAGTTTCCGCGCTGGCGGAAGCCGTATCGCCACAAAACCATGAACCAAGAACACCACATGTTTTCCAGCAATCTGGTAAAGGCAAACGCGTCCTTATTGTTGATCATGAGGATTCGTTTGTTCATACCCTAGGTAGTTATTTCAAGCAAACAGGTGCAACCGTTTCAACAACACGGTCCATTTATGCACAAGATTTTTTAGAACGGAATTCATATGATTTAGTCGTGCTGTCTCCTGGTCCCGGAACACCTAAACGCTTCGGACTCTCAGACACCATTGCTCTTTGTGTAGAAAAAGACATACCGATCTTCGGCGTTTGCTTAGGCTTCCAAGGCATTGTTGAACACTTTAAAGGTGAGCTCGGCCTGCTTGAAACGCCGTCCCATGGCGAACAATCAGACGTATTTGTTCAACAGAGAGATGGACTGTTTAGCAATGTCCCAAAACAAATTAGTGTTGGTCGCTATCATTCCATTTACGCCAAAACGCTGCCAGATTGCCTACGCTTAGAGGCAACCACTACTGACCATATCCCAATGGCCATTCAGCATAAACATCTACCAATTGCAGGGGTTCAATTTCATCCTGAATCCATACTAAGCAAGTCTGGAGAAGTTGGCTTGCAGCTTATTCAAAACGTCATGGCAAAATTATGCGTATAACAAAGAGGCCGATGAATCCATCGGCCTCTTTCATGAGCTTTTGCAGCAAAGGCTTATTATTGTCAACGTCTTTCGAAACTTAGAAAACGTGTGCCTTGAAATGTTAGTGTCCCAACGTCTCTTTCGGCAAGTAATCCATACTGACTACTCGTTAAAGAAAACTCTAACCGGTCCCCACTCTCAAATTGGAAGGTGGCATAATAAAAAGTGGAAGCACGGTACGAGGAATGCTCATGATGATGAGACGTTCCCTGACGAACGTCAGATCGCTTTGTTGTGACAATTGCGTCTACTCGTAACTTAGGAGATTGATTGTTTGTGTTCCATTCTTTTAACCCTCTAACACCTACACTAATAAAAACGACTAGGACAATCGCAAAAATACAGAAAAACACCACCGGAAATAATGAGAAAAACCAGTCCCCTCCGGTTTCAAAACTATCATACATGTCCATCCCCCCTCTATCATTACGTATCATACGTTATTCGGCACACAATCGGTTCAAACTAAACAATGGCATCAAAAAAAAAGTGCCGCAGAAGCACTTCACTTTTTCAATTCAGCTTTTTCTTAATGAAGCTTGCGCTAGTAAAAAAAACAAACGCTAGTACTCCTAAGAGGACTTCGAATACGATTATTCGTTCCGTATTAAAAAGATAAGAGGAACAAATCAAAAGAAGAACGATACTAATAGAGAAAACGAGACCACTTAGAATAATCGAAACAGTAGACCATTCTTTCATACTACCACCCACTTTTTTACCTTTTTACCCTTTTCTACTATATTATAGCACAAGCACCTTATTTGCTATTTCCGTACATACTGCACCCCACTCTAGGCACATGCATATGCTACAGCAACAACTTTATTGTAGAAAGGACTCTGATGAAGGGTGTTGACGCTTCCACATTGGCTTTATCTCTTTGGCATGTTACTCATTATTGGCACCATGCTTTTTCGAAAAAATGTCGTTGTCCCTGCCATTATTATGACGTTTCTACTAGGGGTCGCCTATACAGGTGCTATCACTACTGGTGTCCAAACGGTTTTCTCAGCTAGCCTTATTGCGGCAGGTGAGCTATTCAGTATTTTCCTCATCATTGCCGTCATGTCTGCTCTTTTACAAGGACTTGAAGCCATCGGTGCGAACAAACAAATGATTCAACCGATTGGGAAAATCATGATTAACGGTCATATCTCGTATCTTATTATTATACTCGTTACGTATATCATTTCATTATTCTTTTGGCCAACGCCAGCAGTTCCATTAGTCGGGGCGCTGCTACTACCTGTTGCTATACGTGCTGGTCTCCCACCTATTGCTGGTGCTGCGGCAATTGTTTTGGCGGGGCAAGGGATGGCACTCTCTTCTGACTATATGATTCAAATTGCACCAATGCTTAGTGCTACAGCGGCTGGTGTTGAGGTGCAGGCGGTTGCGGATCAAGCACTGATTCTTTCTCTCCTTACAGGAATCACCGCCATCCTCCTTGCTTATTTATTTCTTAGACGGCACATTAAGCGAAAAGACGACCGTCATTTAACGAAATGGATGCAGGGCGTTACTCAAATAAAAACTGACGTACAAGTCACGTGGAAATCAAAGCTTTTTGCCATTGTTGTGCCACTATGCTTTCTTTTAGTTGTTGGCTATATGCTCTATACAGCCTTTTTCACTAACTTGTCTTTAGAAGGCGGTGCAGGGGCTGCTTTAATAGGAGGATTAGCATTACTCTTACTCATTTTAACGAGTCTCGTTCATAAACCAAAGCAAGTGTTTGATTCTGTAAGTGATCATCTTGTAGACGGATTCTTATTTGCCTTTAGGGCAATGGGACCAGTTATTCCCATTGCAGGATTTTTCTTTTTAGGAAGTAGTGACTTTTCGTCGGCTATTTTGCAAACAGATGCTTCACCAGCTTTTCTTTTTGAACTGGTCTCAGCTGGTCAACCGTTCATTCCAGAATCCGGTGGTTGGACGGCGTTTGGTATTTTACTAATTGGGATGATCACAGGTCTCGATGGATCTGGCTTTTCTGGCCTACCCCTTACAGGCGCACTTGCTGGTGCTCTCGGTCCAGTATCTGGGATGGACCCAGTCACTTTAGCGGCCATTGGACAAATGGGGGCAGTTTGGGTTGGTGGTGGTACGCTGATTGCCTGGTCTTCCCTAGTAGCAGTTGCTGGTGTATCACGGGTACCAGCACAGGAAATCGTTCGAGTTTGCTTTCTTCCGGTTATCATCGGATTGATCGTTTCAACCCTTTTCGCCGTCTTGTTTTTTTAATTTACACGGACTGTTCACTTAAAAAAGTACCATAGGCTGCTAGTTAAGCAGCCTATGGTACTTTATCGTTAAACAAGCTTTGTTTCATTATAACTATTCCTTAGGCTATTCATTCTCATAGTACGATTTTTTCCCTTTATTCATCACAACCATATACATGTAGCAGCCAAAGACGAGAAACATAGCCGAACTAAAAATATAGACAGGACGAATAGCACTCCATTCTGCAAAAGTACCGATTAATGCAACTGCCACAATCGTTAACACCGCCTCGACCATACCAACAAGATTCGTAAACCGTCCCATAATTGATAGCGGAATATGACGCTGGTAAAAAGTGAGAAACCCTATATTGGCGAATGTAATAGCAAATGTCACGATGAAAACACCCAGTGAAGCTATAAGAAATGTGTGGGAAAATGCAAAAATACAATAGCCAATTGGCGCAACTACTGCACCAATGCCCATTAATATATTTATCTTGAGCTTCTTCGCAAACCAAGCATTCAAAAGTGAACTCACGACCATTCCTAGACCAGCAATGGCGACTAGGAAGCCATACGTACTTTCAGATAATAGTAGCACCGTCCTTGCAAATGCCGCTTCTATGGAATCAATCCCTGCTAAAAAAACAACAAACCCGCCAAATAAGAGATACACCCACGTCACATGTGTATGTTTACGCCCAAAAGCCACAACCATTTTCCAATCTTCCTTTATGACGGGAAGCGTTACTCTTTCATAGACCACTTCTTCATCTTTGGAATCAAGATTAGGAAGTAGCATAATGACAAACGCTGATACGAGTAAGGCAATCGCATTCACAAAAATAGCCATATTGGCTGAACTAACAATAAAAAGCATCCCTGCGATTGAGGGTCCGAGTAAAAAGCCACTGGACTGAATGAAATTTCGCAATGAGTTGAAACGCTGCCTATTCTCTTTCGGGATTAACTTTGTCATATAGACAATTGATGTTGATTCAAACATTGAACTACCCATATTAATCAACAAAACAAGTAGATAGATGAATACCAATGAATCCAAAAATGGTAGACAGAAGATCAAGCATGCACGCACAATATCTAATATGATCATTAGCGTTCGTTTGTTTAACCGATCAATATACGAACCTGCCCACACATCAGTTAAAAGGGTGGCCATTGGGATTAGTAAATACAGAATTCCAACTGCTAAAGGTGAATTCCCTGTCATGGTTAATACCGTTAAATTTAAAGCAAGTAGGTAAACCCACGCACCAATATTTGAAATTCCAACACCAACTAACAAAAGTATAGGGGCTTTCCAGTTCATGTAGCACCACTCCTAATCGTTTTTTTGAACAACGAAAAAAAGTCTCACCTCCCAAGGTTCTTAACCTTGGGGGCGAGACTTCGGATTGTTAGAAGTTTCGCGGTGCCACCCCAGTTTGCTGCTGTATCGCTACAACAACCTTTTCAAGTACGCCATTCACATGAATGGTTATACTCTATCTCAATAACGGGAGAACCCGGCACACCATCACTTTCAGTTGAAATGAAAGATCCTTTGTACAGCTCAGAGACTTGTTTCCTTGCGCCATTACATTCTCCATTCCCACCATCAGGAGTTCTCTGTTATGCTTGTGCACAAGTACTCTTCTCATCGTCGCTTGTTTCGTTTTTTTATTATAGGTATTTTTCTGAATAAAGTAAAGACATTATTTTATTCCATGAAAGATAAAGGATGAGCTTGACGGGGTTGCTTTTTTAAATTCCCAGTCACCGTAGCTGTATACCGAAGAAAAACCCGCCTGATGCAATGACTGCCGCAACGTTTCATGACTTCTGAACGTCAGCTTCATTTGTTCGGTTACATACACCTCTCCAGATTGAGCCCCTTTTACCGTTTCATAAAAGGTATAAACATCATCAATAAATCCATCATAAGTCGTCCAAATTTCTAATGGCTCCCCTGTCTGTTCATGAACAGCGAAATCCGGCGTATCATCTTGTTCCCACTGTTCCCATACCTTTGCTTCGGGATTACGTGTATCAAAAATAAGATGACCTCCCTTTTTCAGCCCACGATAGGCATCTTGGAGCATTTTCTCCCAGCTTTCCTCAGTAAGAAAAACTTGGGACACATTTGCTGTTAATACAACTGCATCATATGTTTCTTTTTTTAACATCGAGCTATCACCAAGAACCCACTGTACCTCTTTTCCTCGCCATTTCTTTTTGGCATAAGCAAGCGCTTCTTCATTCGGATCAATTCCTGTTACATCATAACCTCTTTCTATATAATGAACCGTTAACCGCCCTGTACCGCATCCTAAATCAGCTACTACCTGAACATTGACTTTTTCTAATAAAGCAAGAATAAATTCGTCATCTTTACCAAAGTGATTCAGTTGATCATAGACTAAAGGAATCATGAAAGTCCCCCTATTTATAGTAGTTTATATAAGTAATATTCATTCACAGGCTTTCCATCCACTAGTAAGGAATGGATCTTTTCCCCTTCAACCGTAAATCCTAAATTGCGGTACAGTCGATAGGCTTCTGTGTTGGTTTTCATAACCGTTAACTCCAATCGAGTTAGCTTCATCTCTTTCGCCCATTCGAATAACCGTTTAAATAATTTCGTTGCTACTCCTTTGCCACGAAATGGTTCATCAACACCGATTACAATGTAGGCAGAGTGACGTTTACGCTTTACTGTCCCACCAATCGCCATGATAAAGCCAATTAAGCTTTCGTCTACTTCAGCCACAAATAATTCGGTGGTTTTGGTTTGGATGATTTGTTCAATCATTTCCTGTTGTTTCGCGATTGAAATGTTTTTTTCTTCAGGTTCAAACAACATATAGCCCGAGGAATCGATACGTTTACTTAGTGCTAAATAGTTCTCAGCGTCTTTTAGCTCAATTGTCCTTATGTGCATCTTATCACCCTCTTACTAGCAATTGAAAAAAATGTAAGTTCCCCTTACAATGAAGATCAGTCGTCTTCTTGGAGGGAATGAAATGGCTTTACGTTTAACATCTATTATACTTCACGGTTTACTTGCTGTACTTGCCCTTGTGATTGGCCTAACAGCACTCTATTATCCTAGTAACATTTATGTAGCACCGGTACCAAGCGTTTGGATTACGTTGCTTGTCCTCTATCTCATGATCATCATTGCGTCTACCTTTATGCAACTACGGCGCCCAAGCAGCGGTTTACTAGTCTTGTCCGTTTTGATCCTTACGCTAGGTTTCTTTTCTATTCCAGTTCTAGCAGCATTTATTGAATTCACCTTTCACTTATAAGAGGGTCATTCCTGACTCTCTTCTTCATCATCACGTAATAGTTCCTCAAGCATTGTCTTCCGATGTTGCAAAAAGGAACGTGTCACCGCATAGGCATTTGTCTCTTCATACTCAACTTTTTTTATTGACTCTTCACCGAAATGAAAAATAGCAGCATTCGGAAATCCAAGTAAGATAGGAGAATGTGTTGCAATGATAAATTGGCACTGTCCCTTCTTTGTTAAATCATGCAGTATACGCAAAAACGAAAGCTGCCGCTGTGGAGAAAGAGCTGCTTCAGGCTCATCTAATAAATAAATTCCTTTCTGTCCAAACCGATTTGCAAAGAGGGAGAAAAACGATTCTCCGTGTGATTGATGATGAAGCGATTTGCCTCCATACGCGTTAAGGGCTTCAGGATGACTGTCTAAATAAGAGGCAAAGTGAAAAAAAGACTCAGCTCTGAA
This sequence comes from Shouchella oshimensis, assembly GCF_002019765.1. Classification (GTDB taxonomy): domain Bacteria; phylum Bacillota; class Bacilli; order Bacillales; family Bacillaceae_D; genus Shouchella; species Shouchella oshimensis. The sequence goes on along the minus strand of NZ_KV917380.1, from coordinate 713,377 downwards.
AAAGAATCCTTTTGTTGCTTTAGGTAGCCACGATAACCGTAAATAGTCGCCAAGTGAAGATTCAGAAGCATGAAGGTCATACACGTTGTTTCGACTTCCACCAGCCGTGTTAAACTCACATTTATCAGCAATCCCTTCTAATAACGTTGATTTGCCTGAACCATTTTCCCCAACAAAAAACGTAATCGGTGCTTCAATTTTCAGTTCATCCGTCCGCTTTACAAACGGAATAGAAAACGGGTACACGTTGTACGATGCAATACGATCATGCTGAATTGTAATATTTCGTAAAAACATACCAGCCCCTCCAATCTCTCTACTCCATTTTCACACGATTATTCTCCTTAATCAATTGTACTGTAAATAGAAAAAGACCCCCTCTTGAAAGGAAGCACCCGACTTCCTCCTGTCTATTCTCTTTTTTTATTCGTTTAGCTACTAACATGCGATAATCAAAAAAACGAGCACAAAAAGTGTTGATATCACTTTACTTTTTAGCGAAGTGTCATGCGTTTTAACAACGGGTGACTAGCACTAAATGTCACCACACCAATGAGAGCGAGTAAGAAAAAGGATTCAAGAAACTTCCCGTCATATAGCTGAGTAAACCACTTCATACTCGCTTCTCTCACCAAAGGGATTAATAGCAAAAGGCCCATAACAGCAAGCGCAACGTAAAGAGGCATCATTCCATAACGAAAACGCACCGTCCCGAATAAATAGAAAAGGCCAGCTAAAAGAACAGCAAACGTGATATCGTATCCTATTCCATGTATGAATGTAAGCTCAGGTAATAGTTCTTGGAAACCGACAAGTGTCACATTTTCAAGTGAAAATACGCTACTGATCGCCGGTAATATAACAAGATAAAGCCGATGGAGACATTGACCTATTAGAATGGCCGCTAGAAGAATAATCAAACTAGAGAAAAAGAATTGAGAGCGTGTTGCTCCTAGTTTTAATGCATATTCAAGATTATTTTTCGTCAGTTGAAAGCTGTTGGCACATAGCCATACAAGGAATATGGGCCATACAAATAATATAATCGTTGTACCATTTATAAACCAAGCAATTGTGTAGCCTAAAAGTAAAAAGCCTAAAAGCATGAACCAAAAATAAAGGAAGCCTTTTAACATATCTGAGAGAATGAGTTTATTGAGTACCATTAGTTGATTCATACGAACGACCTCTCCTTTGCTGTGTAGTCAATAAAGAACTCTTGAAGCGATAATGGTTGGACGCTACAGTTCATTGGTAACGCCAGCTCCTGACCCTTATCCAACAATATCGCTACTGTCGATTCAGACAAAAACGAATCTTCAGATATGATTTTATAGACTGAACGATTTATTGTTTTCATCGCCTCCGTAGGACCTGTAATACGTAAGGCTCTCTCAGCAAGTTCTTCAACTGGCTCTTGTAATAACACTTGACCATGATTCACAATGATAGCGTGCTCAAAAATGCTTTCCGTTTCTTCAATGAAGTGTGTTGAAAATAAAATGATCCGAGGATAGTCGACGTAGTCTTCAATAATCTCTTTGTATAGCTTTTTTCTCGCCGTCGCGTCCATACCTATATAGGGTTCGTCAAAGATTGTTAATGGCGCTCGGCTGGCTAAGCCAATACTCATATTTAGAGCTGAATTCATCCCTTTTGATAATTCAATTAAACGTTTGTTTAACGGTAAATCATACTCTTTCACAAGACGATGCAGTAGTTCTTGATTTAAATTTGGATAAAAGGCCTCTATCTGTTTTAAAACATCTTTAACTTTAAGCGTTGGTTTGAAATTATCGCTTTCTTGAATAAAACAGATGTGATGTAAAATAGAAGCATTATCAAAAGGGCTGGCACCATATACTTCTACAGTACCGCTATCCCAATTTGCTAACCCTGCCATGACATGCATACACGTCGTTTTCCCTGCACCATTGGGTCCGAGGACTGCGTATATGCCTACTTTGTCAATCGTTATGTTCATATTTCTTAGTATCTCTTGCCCTTTTATCTGTTTTCTTACTTGATTTAATGAAATATTCATTTACGTCTGCTCCTCTCATTATCAATTAGTTGTTTAATGTGCTCATCACTTAAATCGATCTGCGTAGCCTCGTCTAACAACGGTATAATGTAGTTCTGTTTAAACGATTCTTGCCTTTCCTGTATAAGCTTAGCTCTTGCACCTTCCGCTACGAACATACCAATTCCTCTCTTTTTATATAAAATCTTTTGGTCAACCAATAAGTTAATGCCTTTCGCTGCAGTTGCCGGATTAATCTGTAATTGCTTCGCAAATTCATTTGTGGAAGGAATTTGATCCCCTTCTTTTAACGCCCCACTAACAATCTCATTTGCTATCCGAACAGTTAGTTGCCTGAAAATCGGTTGATCACCGGAAAAAGAAAATACCATGTCGTTTAAACCTCCGGGGTTCATTACTTATGTAACTAACCATATAACTTAAGAAAGTATCTGTCAACAGCAAGATCAGGAGTCCGCTTCTCTCTAGCCTTACTTACTGTTTTACTAAATCGTTCTTTTAGCATTCATCTTATTTCATAACAATTTAAAAACAGATTCCCACACAAAAAAGCTATGGATAGGGAAATCCATAGCTTCTTATCTTGTATAAAATTTTTCAGTGAAGAACGGTTGGCCTTCTTCCCCAAAAGCAACGCCAATTCCTACATTTTCAAATTGGGCGTTTAAAATCGCTTCACGGTGTCCAAGTGAATTCATTAATCCTTCATGGGCATAGATACTACTGAACTGCCCCATTGCAAGGTTTTCACCAGCGGTCCTAAAGCGAATGCCATCTTCCTGCATGCGATCATAAGGAGACTGCCCCTCTAAATTAGTGTGATCGAAGTAACGTTTTTCTGCCATGTCAGCACTATGTTTCCTTGCTGTATAGCGCACATCTTCAGCCCACACCAGAATCGGCAAACCATGCGCTACTCTTTCTGCATTCATCACATCAAAAAGTTGATATTCGAATCCATCACGTAATGCCTCATCTTCATCTGCGTACAGCGAACGTTTATCTTGTTCAACATCATGATCCATAATCTGAATCCCTGTCACAGTCAGATCTTGATGTTCATCATAAAACATCGTCACATAACTGTCTTCAAGCTCGAACAAATCATACGCTTCTTCTTCGTTCAATTTATAAGAAAACAGTCCCTTGCGTAGAACATCAATCGGCTCCCCTAATTGCTCTCGCACAACCTGTTGGGGAGTACCATATGTGATACCGCTCTCTGATGCAAGTAAGTCTTGATTCGTATAAAGACCTTTTACGAGGTCATTCTCATTATAAGAAACCATAAAGAAATTCTGATAATCTGAATGATACGCATACCACTCTAACCCGTACTCATTTACAGTCACCCGTTTTGGCTCTCCAACCTCTTCTTCTACTTCTTGTTTCGTATCACCTAGCTCTATATTATGAACGGAAAAGAACGTATCTTCAGGAGTTACAAGGTCTGGTGCTGGGGCTTCAACTGCAACTGCTTCTTCTTCAGGTTGTTCTTCAACAGGCAAAACAGCACGGAGAAAATCGTCTACAAATTCAAAGGAAAAATCAAAGGTTGTATCTCCACTCCACTCTTGAATCGAATCAACAGATGAAGCTAAAGCTTTCTTTGTCGGTTCAAACCAAAATTCTCGTGTACTATAGGCAATGATCACTATAACAACACATACCAGTAATCGTCTCATACGGTCACGCCCTTATTTTTCAATCATACTTATTCTCTACTAGTAAAGGTAACCAACCTTAGTTTACTTCAAACCTTTACGTCTTCATTATAGGAGAATCCTTAACATACAAGCAAAAGGAAAATAATAGAACAATGTGTGAGACGCCTAAACAACTATAAAAAAGACATAAAAAAGGAAGCTTCCCTTTTCGGAGGCTTCTTTAGCTCTCTGTATCTACATGGTCTTTTAACAATTCAAGCAAAGCGAACATTCCCATTATGCCTCCACAAACACTTAAAATGACGAGCATAGGAAGCATGCCTGTAAAGGTTGTCGCGTAAGAAAAAAGATAAGCCAGTACCACACATAAGAAAAGAGCCCCTACTCCTTTAATCATCCCTTTCATACTTATTCAATCCTTCCGATTTTTTAGTATCATTCCCACTTCAGCATGACCCTAAACTTCTTGTCGAAAACGATTGTCTTTCCTTTCCTCATCCATGTTTTGAATAAATCGATAGAAAAGAATGACACTTCCCAAACCTATTAAACAGAATAAGAACGTCATGGTAGTAAAGGATAACCAATGGCTTATCACCAGAAAAGCTCCTGCGCTACAAACACCAAGTAATAAAGCAATTTGATACCAACTCATATAGGTACTACGTGCATGATCTGGAACGATGGTTGCTAACATCGTCTGCTTTATGGGCATATAAAGCACTTCACCAATTGACGCAATAAACATTCCGATTATTAGTATAAATGGTGTCGTACTTATACTTAGAGTAATGTAACCTATAAAAAATAAGAACACCCCACCAAGCAACGTCACATAAGGAGACCACTTTTTTGTCCACTTTGCAATACCGAGTGTGAACAGAATGACAATTACCGTATTCTCAACCTTTAACAACCCAAGCATTTCTATTCCACTTGCTTCAGTAGAAAGAAGTATCAATACCCCTTCCCCTTTTTGAATCTCTTGTACAAATCGAATTCCTAAATAGTTCGTGAGCTGCTCTTCCATTGCAACAACAAGCAAACTAGCAAAGCAGAAGGTCAAAAACCCCCTCTCTCCTAAGCGCTTAGCAAGCTTTTTTCGACAAGCTAACTTTTTGGAGGTATGACGCAATTCAGTTTTTCTTGGCATCGTTTCTTGTATAAAAAAGATGGTTACAATCACAGCAACTAAACTTGTACATGCAACGGAAAGTAATAAGAAAAATAAAAATTTATTAAACAGCATAGCTCCTAATAAACTGCCGATGGCGACACTGATATTGCCTAGCCAGTATGAATAGGTATAAATTTCTTGTCTTTCATTAGGCTGACTGCAATCAAGAATTAATGCTTGATAAATAGGATTAACAGCTCCCGTACTAAATTGGGCCATAAGAAAAAATAAAAATGTTGCTAACGCCGACGTCCCCCACGATCCATTAGACAATGCTGCACCTAAATAGCTAATAATAATTATACTTTCGAACAAAAGAATGAGTTTTTTTCTACCAAATCGGTCTGCTGCAGGTCCTCCTATCATTGCGCCCGCAACACTTGCCATAATAACAGCTATTAACATAAATCCACTTGTAATAACACCCAACTTTGCAGAAAAATAAATAATTAAATAGGGAATAACCATCATCGTTGTTAATTTTGCCATAAACATTAATAATAACCGAATTTGAATGGTTTGAGAAAAGGAACGAAATGAGGACAAACGTACATCTCCTTTATTGACGATTGATTAATCAATCGTTTTTAATGTAGAAAAACGAACCTATTACTTTATAGGTCCAAATAACTGTATAGCCGAGTGCTTAAATGGTTCCCAAAAACTACTGTATCTTGAGTCAGTCGTATTGATGCGAAGTCCAGTTAACAAGCTCGTATACATGGTTGCCACAGTCATCGAATCTTGCTTGACTAGTACATTTGTTTTCTGTCCATTCTCTACTAGTATTTTGACTCGTTCACAAAATTCATCGTTAAACTCATCTAGTTTAGCAAACATATCTGGGTATTTTTGATACTGACCGATAATTTGAACAACAATAGTTAAATAATCTTGAAGCCGGGCGTATAAGTCAATATGCGTGTGAATCATCTTTTTTAACTCAACTACAGGCTCTTCTGCATAGGGGTTAAAAGATAAAACTTCTTCTTTAAATATGTCAATTGGTTCCACAACTACAGCATAAAATAAAGTTTCTTTATCTTTAAAATAAGTAAATACACTTCCAAAACTAACATTTGCCGCTTCTGATACTTTTTTTATTGTTGTCCCTTCAAACCCCAAGGTAGCAAATAAATTGGTGGCAGCAGTAAGGATAGCTGCTCGCTTTTTCTTCATGCTTTCTCGTTGACCATCTGATAGAGGCATCTGTCACACTCCTTTGACGATTGATTAACCAATCAATCATTAAAAGAAGTATACACGAACCTTGAATAGCTGTAAATAAAAAAGACTGTCAACTATTGTCGACAGTCCCTTTCACAACTATTCTACTCGGTCACTATTGGTGCGATTTTTCGTTCCATTTCCATCTTTAAATTCTTCTCTTGTAAAAACATCCGCAACATTCATATTAAATTCAACAAGTTCTAAACCTGTCATTGTTTTAATATTCTCTGCCACTTCTCTTTTTATGGATTGATAAATTTTAGGGATTTCCTTCCCATACTCCACATAAACTTCTAAATCAATCGCTGCTTGTTTCTCACCTACATCAGCACTGATTCCTTTTGTAATGTCTTCGTCACCACCAAATGTTTCTTTGATGCTCGAAAAGAATGAACCGCTCATACCTAAAATACCGTCGGCTTTCATTGTTGCGATTGCAGTAATTTTCTTAATGACTTCTGTATCATAGGTTAAGCGATCGCGGTTTTTATTCTTTTCTTCCTGTTCTCTTTTTTCCTGCATATACGTTTCATCTGTTTTTGTTGTTGATTTAACATTTGTTGTGCTCATTCAAATCATCTCCTTATTTGGATTTACTGTCGTTTACTAAAAAGGGCATCAAGATAGGCTGAAGCATTCAGGTCTCCGTCTGCCCATTTCCCTACTAAAAAACCAATGGTGATAAATATGCCAACGGCAACAGTGTACCAAAAGCCAATGGTAAAAAAGAGAACACTGAACACCGCTGCAATCACAAGACCGACTATACGTCCACGATACCGTTTTAACGTTTCTGGATTCATGCGCACCCTCCTTAAATAACACGTTGCCGCTTATTTTGATTTGGCTGACTCTGTTTCACAAACACCCTTACTTCAGATACAGCTACTTCTAACCAAGATTCTAAATCTTTTTTTACGCGATCCTGTAACTCTTTCGCATTTTGTTGAACAGGATTTGGACCAAATGGCGTATATGTGATGTCTAATGATACACGATTTGAATCCCTAGAGATGCGAGAGCGTATCTCTAATGAACGCATACCATCAAGGGTTCGAGCGCTTTTTAATGCTGTGGATTCAATTGATTGCTTCGAAATGCCAATCTCTCCTATTTCCGTAGAGACATGATAAGAGTCAATTTCACTTTCACTTCTTCTAAAGCTAGCGATGAATAAAATTAACGATATCAAAACTAGGAAGGAAAAGATTCCAATTAATACCCAAAAATAGGGTTCGCCTAATGCAAGAATCTCATCAAAGACATTGTAGACGTCCGTTATTTGAAGAATAATACCTATGGACACTACTAAAGTGATTAACGCAAATAGAGCGACAAAAAACCTAAGAACGCCATTCATTGTCTCACCTCCTATATACATACCTAACATCCATCTTGCAAGAATAGATACGGTTTAAATTTACCCCCTATTTTTAAATCTAAACATTCTTAGACCGACCTTTCGTCCCATAGTTTTTGTTGATTTCAGCAAATTTATGAGGCGCAACACCTAGTTTTTTCAAAAAAAACAGATTTACTCTCCATCCCTTTGGGTATAAGAGAGTAGAGATAAACCGTTAAACAAGGAGTGATAACGTGCGGAACGTGTACGAATTGAAAATGAATTCAGGCGAAACAAAGCTTTATGGAATTAAGGTAAAATTGAGAACGGTATTGTACGAAGGCGTTAATTTAGAAGAAATACTTTATGACTTTGGTTATGAGTGGGAGTTTATCCATACATACTTAGAAGATATTAAACGAGATTGTCAGAACTATACATTAGAAGAAACATTATTGCAGAAAAGACCACTCGAACATTATTAACTTCCTCTATAGCTGTTCTTCTTTTGTTTCATTCAAATAAAAGATAACATAACGCATGACTTCACTTTTTAATCGATAGGAAGGTCCTCCAGTATAAATCGTCTTCCCTTGAACATAACATGCATAAGTAAACGTACGATCCGCTTTCATCTTTGGCTTCAGATCAACAGTCATGTGCCGTTCTCTCATTAGAGCTTTCGTCTTTAACAAATCTTTGTTTAAAAGAAGAAGCGCTTGTTGAATGACTCTTACATATGCTTCTGGAAACATCACGTTTATCTCCCGTTTCAGGAACTTAGTCTGTTCTTTCACTAAAATCTTCTTTGCGAGGGTAGTAAATATATACGTACGTAAAAGTAAAACGGGTTCTGTTTTCACAGTAAGTAAGTGATTAAAATCAAGTTCATCGCTCGCGTTTCTACTCACCCATTCGCACCACCTTTCATTCGTTCATTCAGTATATGAGAATGTACGTTCTCTATACAAGCAAAAAAAAGATCTGACAGCTGGTTAACGAAACCGATGCGATCAGACTTCGGTGCAATGGCGCACTTTCTGAGCTATACCATTTCCATAACTTACTAGTAATAAAAACCGACGCTTCTCTTCATTTACAATCCAGTGATGAACACCAAATCTTATTTTGTGTAAACACGACATGCCACCGATTTAATAGAAAGAACTCCATTTGCATTCTCTTACATGGCCAATGAAATACCCCCAGCGCAAGCCTTATTCTCTTTCAAAACGATTTAAGGAAAACGCCGAAATATCGATCTCTGTCTCGCCTGAACATACAAGTTGACTTAAGGCTTGTCCAACTGCACTACTAAATTTAAAGCCATGGCCTGAAAAACCTGCGGCAACATAAAGATTCTTATAGTGAGGGTGCCGGTCAATAATAAATCGATCGTCCGGTGTCATCGTATACATGCAGGTTTTCCCATAAGCCATATTTCCAACATTTGGTATATGTCGATGTACAAAGGTACGCAAGTCTGCCTCGTCTTCGGAAAACGTTCCAAATGGAGCCATTTGTTCGTCTGGATGAATGGGTATGCCCCCGTCATGACGTCCGACTTTCAAGCCAGCACCTTCAATACTCGGAAACCCATAGTACAAACCATTAGGTGATTCATAAGCAAATGCAGGAAAAGTGTCCTTACCGTAAATCCGTTCATCTGCATGAAACCAAGCGAACGTTTTTCTTAAAGGGGTAAGTGGCAGTTTCAAACCGATTCTATCGAGCAACGAGCCTGACCATGCTCCAGCTGAAAGAATGACTGAATGGGCAGTGTAGGTTTCATCAACTGTATGAACTTGGGCCTCCTGATCGTTTAACGTGATACCGTTTACCTTGCACCCTGTTAAAAGCGTTGCACCATAGTGTTTAGCTAATGCTTCATAAGCAGTGATGCTATCTTCACACTTCAGAACTCCAGATTCTGACTCAAAACAGCCAATTGATTCATTTGGAACATATATACCTGAAAAACGATTATGTAGATCTCTAGGATTTAATATTTGTAACGGTAACTCATAATGTTCTGCACTTTTCATCGTTTCTTGAATAAATGATCCTGTTTCCTTTCCAACGCTAAGTACACCTGTTTTAAGAAAAATTTCTTTTCCACTCTCTCGTTCGAGCTCGTACCATAACGATTGCGCTCTCCTTACAAAAGGGACGTACTGTTCTCCTTCTGCATAAGCATGTCGAATCATTCTTGTTTCACCATGGTGACTTCCACGCTGATGAGGAGGATTCTCTGCGTCTAATAAAAGCGTTCTCTTTCCACTTTTCGCTAGAAAATAGCCCGCAGCCATCCCCATTGAGCCAGCGCCAATAATAATAACATCATTGTGCATGTCTTTCCTCCTATCAAGTGTGGCTGTCTATTGCTTCAAACATCTTCCAATCCTGTCATATGTATGATGACTCTATTTAATCAAACGTTTAATTACGAAAGGTGACCTGTTGCTACTTACCTGCTTGATTACGATAGTGCCTAATCATCATGCCATTTCCCTTTGCCATTTGAAAGGATTGATAAAAGCCCACTAAATCGTCCTCACAGCACAAATCTACCACATAATAATCCCTTAATCCCTCTAACATTCGTGTGACAAGCGTTTTCCCAATTCCTTGATGTTTATATTCAGGTAACACTTCTAAAAAAGGTATGTATGCAGCAAGAACACCATCACTTACAACAGTAATAAAACCTACAACACGCTGATCTTCTGTCCCAAGAAAGAACGATATACGTGCTTTTTTGCAGTCATTCTAGATGTTTTTCAGGAGTAGGGTAGTTTTTTCCCCAATCGTCAAAAAAACGATTAACATTTCAGCTGTTATTCCATCCAACGTTGTTTGGTAATACATCGTTTCCCTCTTTTCCATTTGAAAAAATGCGCCTATAAAGGCGCATCCAGGCTTTTAGCGTATTGCTACAATCATAAACCGTTTTGAATTGGTTTTTATTCCTTGATCGGTTTGGTACTGTTCACAAAAAGCATGTAGTTGTTCGTACTCTCTCTTATCTTTTCCGAACGCCCCTAGTATTGGAGTGTGTTCTAGTAAAAACGCTAAGTCATTTTCTGTTTGATAATATTCAATGGCATCATAATTATACGCCTGAACATGTTTATAGCCAGCAGTTTGAAGCTCCTTCACATAACGATCTTGCAACGTTCCGTCTACAATGGTAAACGCTTGTCCTCGATTAAACCATTCTTTTAGATTTTGTTTGTCGCCTTCGCTCACTTGCTGAGTCATAAAGACAGCCCCCTCTTTCATAACCGTCTTAAGCTCTTGTACATCAAATGGTGCATGACGACAAGTAACGAGATCGTAGTATCGATTTAATTCTCCAATATCCTTGTTGTCCAAGCAATGTGAAAAGACGTTTCTATTCTTAGAGTGCCGGATATTTCTCTCTGCTGTTCTCACCATTTCCGGTGCGTTATCAACAGCATCGATCCTGGCAACAGCATCGGCCAATGTTAATACTTGTTCGGCTCCACCTGTACCTAAATCAAGCAGCATATCATCAGGCGAACAAAAGTCTCGAACCAATTTATAAAAATCCCATTTCACTCCTGAAGAGACAGCATGAACGCGTGTGAAATCCCATCCAATTTCTTTTCCAACATGATTGTATAAACGTTTTAAATCTTGATTGTTCATATTCATAACACCTTTCAATTATATGTGGTTTTCATTGTTTAAAAAGGCAGACGTATCCCTTTGCGGCTAGTACGAGTTTTTTTCTAGCCCGAATGACAGATACCTCGACCGTAATAAAACAACATGTATTCACCTCATTTGAAAGATTATGACGATTATAACATAAATATTAAGTGCGTTATTTAACAATTGAATACGCATCTAAAGAAAAATCAGTTATCCACTTGTTAGAAACGACTCTAAATCCGAGCTGTTTGTAAACATGAATGGCGATCGTATTCTGAGCGAAAACAGATAAGTACACGTTTGGTGAACAGGCTTTTCCAACACGTGTTAACGTACTCGTTATTGCTTTAGCATAGCCTTTCCCTCGAAAAGAAGGCTCGGTTACAATGTTTCCTAACTCTACCAACACCTCGTTATAAAAATGAAATCCCCCAACCGCTGCGTAATGTTCTCCCTCACGAATAGCATAAAACGGATAGCGCTGTAATTCTCTTTCCGCGAAGTAGTTCATTCCGTTTTCAGCTAAAAACCTAGCACACGCTTCCCATTCACTTTCTGTTATCTGCTCAATCAAGTCTCCTTTTAATAATTTTTGATCGTCTTCATGCTTCATGGTAATAAAAGCTACTGGCTCATTCACAGTAAGTTGTGCTGCTTGGAATAAAGCTAAATCTACATCAGATAAGATCGTACCACCCACAATTCCTTCATGAAGATTCAGTTCTTTTCTCACATACGATACGAGTAAGTCAAGATGAAGTTCTTTATCATCAAGACCATAAAAAGCAAACGCCGGAAACGATAACTTGTCAGTATAAGCAAGAACGCCGGTTAGTCTTTCGTTTACAAATTGACCAAAGAAAGAGGCTTCATGCCGACGCATGGATAGATAGGTGAAAAATAAATAATCGTCCTCTGGCTTTACGTTTTCTGCTAGTCTTTCCACTGTTTTCACATCTAATCTATTGTGCTGTATCATTCCATCACCCCTTATTCTAGTTTTCACTGCATAAGACAAAACCCACTTGTTTCTTTACAAGGATAGCGTGTTCGTTTTTACGTTTAAAGCAGTGATGATCCCTTCAGTAATGGTTAGTTGCTTACATAATATGCTGGTAATAGGAAATACCTCTATAACAGCTAACAATGGTAGAAGCCCTCCTTTAAAAGAGGGCATGCGATGCTTCGGAATCCATCCTAAATGACGATACGATTCATCATCCTTTTCTACTAACTCAAGGAGCTGTTGCCTAAGGTCGCCTCCTGATAAAACTTCCTCTGTCTCTTTAATTTGCAAGAAATAATGTGGATCACCAATAGTAACTAACGTAGAGAAAGACTCTGTGTTTAGCATCTTCTGCATCGTCCATTGCAGGTTTTCTTTTAGTTGATCGACGAAGTAGCGCCAATCGACACTCGTCTGATGGAAGAATTGTTTACTTAACGTGGATGCTCCAAATGAGTAACTATGAAAAAAAGCTGGCCTTGACTGTGAGATCACTGTTAATTCTGTACTTGCCCCACCCGTATCTACAAGTACACCTTGATCAAGCACCGTTTTGTCTTTTAAAGCAAGGTAGCCAAGGGCTGCCTCAACATGTCCTGACAAAATATGAATCGTAATATGGAGCTTCTTTTTTATTTCCTCAACAATAGCGAATCTATTTTTAGCCAACCTCAATACACCTGTGGCAAAAACAAAGGAACCTCGACATACGTACGCCTCTTCAACTTTTTTAAACTGCTGTAGCGCCCAACTAATCTTCTTTATCCCTCGATCTAGCAAGATTGATTGGCGAGTGAGCCGATCCACTAATTGTACTTGTGCTTTTTTCCGTGCAACCGTGCACCATAATCCTTTTTCCTTCTTACAAATCGTACACGTTATTGAAGTAGAACCAATTTCAATAATAGATACGTAATGCATTAATAACCCTCCGTTCACAGTCTTCACTATTCATTAATAGAATTGGTTCTTTTAAGAATAAAGAAGCCATATGAAGTAGGAATGAACATCATGTAAAACGATTATATAAATTGTAAATAATGTGTATGAATTGCAAACGTTTCTGCTAACGACCATTTCCGCATGACTTTTCGAAAAACCTCATTGGAGTCTATTATTCAATAGGCGTATGATACAGAAAGAGCCTACTATTTTGGTGGAGCTGTAGTTGGAACCATTTCGGGTACGCTTAGGCATTGTTATTCTCCTTACGGCGGTTGCGATTCTTTCCTTTCTTTCTACTAAACGAATAGCGTACTATAGTCAAGGCGATCCACTTCTACCCTGCTTATTTACTAACTTGATTTGCAGCTAAGCTTTCCTTGGAATTGCAAAACCATTCTCGATCTGCTCAAAACCTAGCTTCGGATAATAATCCATAGCTTCCACTGATGCCCTTAGCAGTAGTGTGACATTTTCCCCTATTTCATCCTTTGTTTTATCAACTAGTTGACGACCGATCCCTTGAAATTGATAAGCTGTATCCACAGCAAGGTCCGATAAATAACAACAATATGCATAATCCGTTAAACTTCGTGCAACACCTATAAGCTTTTCTCCGTCCCAAGCAGTGACAAGCAAATTTCCATATTTGAGCATTTCCTCTAGACGATTCAAGTCTTCTAAAGGTCGGTTAATGGTTGATCGTTGAAAGACAGAAGCCAATTGCTGTGGCGTAATCATTTCACCCACTTTTATTGTAATCATTCGTCTCTCCCTCCTAACGGTTTAACTGTTTGAAAAAGCCTGGATAACTCGTGATAAATCCAAAAGAATCCACTGTAAAAACAGTCGTAAAAGAACCACTTTGGTATTTGAACGTTCTTTGTTCTCCTTCTTCAACTAATGTATAGCGTTGATTTCGTTTCCTGAAATTCATTTTTCTATCAATATAGACAACCTCTAAATCGACGGGTTCATTTATTGTCCATTCGTTACGATTAATTGGTAGGGTATTTGTAAAAGGTGTACAGGACAAATCTATGTCTCTTGCCCCTTCCAATGACTGAATCGTTTGTCCGTTCTTGTCAAACCATCTACCTTGTCCATTCGTCGAAAGTGTAAGGAAGCTCACTGTTCCTTTCTCCTTTAAGTCAATCTTTCTCACTTCCCAACCATGCGAAAGAGTAACAGCATATTCTAAACAAAAAGAAGTATCTTGACCGGTTTGAATCACTGTACTTTCTATGTTTATCTCTACACTCCCTTTCTTCATAAATAAGTATTCAAGCCCCACATGTTCCGTGTTTTGCCAAACAACCTTTTTCATCCTATTCTCCTAATCTATTAAGGATTGAACGCAAGCGGTTCTGTACAAGTATGATAGCCGTTCCTTTTGTAATAGGGAATTGATTCGTCACTCGGCCACACAATCGCAAACTCATACTTATTTGTCCCCACCCATTCATTTACCTTTTTTAACAGTCGAGTCCCTACTCCGTTTCCTCTCGCTTTTGGAATAGTGTACACGTTTGTCATAAAAACAAATGGATAGGTGACACGCCCTGGCCTTGGCACTTTATGAACAAGTTCTGTATAAATATGAGAAACCAACTCACCATTTTCTTCAAAAACCCAAATAAACCAACGATCCTCTTCCAATGCCTCCATTAAAAATGCATCACATTCTTGTTGAAACAGTTGAAAAGATTCGTTACTCTTAGAATCATCATGTTCAATTGTAAAATCCCAACGCATCTTTATAAGCTGGGGGATGTCCGCTCTTGTGGCAAGTCGTATCATCGCTTCCTCCTATAATTGGCTTACAAATTGCTGTACTTCTTTCCGTGACCGTAAAACAAGGACACGCTTCCCTTCTGAATAACGACGAACCTCTTCTAAGACTTGTGGCTTTTTATGTTTCGGAAAATCCCATATCCACTTCAAAAAGGGGAGATCTAGTTTTTCTTCACACCCCTCCCTCATATCTGGTCGTGTCTTGTTTCTATATGTAAGAAATCGCTTTATAGCGCGGTATATGCAAAGGGTTCTTGGCATATCTAAAAAAACGATCGTGTCACAAGCTTTTAATCGAATGGGTAACGTCGAGCCATAATGACCATCCATAATCCATTCTTCTTCTTCCGTAAGGGCTCGTTGTATTGCTTCTTGCTCTTCTCGAGCTGTCATTTCCCAATTAGGTTTCCAATGAAGCGTATCTAAGTGATGGACACGAATCTTTAATCTCTCACCCATCTTTCTTGCTAATGTTTATTTGCCAGCACCACCGCAGCCAATTAATACAATTTTCTTCATATACTTCTCCTCACAAGTTTGTTTGATCAATCTTCTGTAGCTTTTTTAACGAATACACTTGGCTCTACATATCCTCACCAAATCGTATCACCATTTTCGTCACCGTCCCTGCTACTCCGCTAGAATGAACAGATTGCACCCGTATGCTATGCGTACCTTTTTCTAAATGCCAGTCCAGTTGATTATGCTGTAGTTCCCTCTCGGAATCTTGATTGAACCATACTTTAAAATAATTGTGCATTGGATTAACCGTATGGAAGACAAGCTTGAAATTAGGTTCAGCCCTAAACAAATGCAACTGATCAGCTATTGTGGTAGAACCGTTCAACCCATGTTCTTTTATAACCTTTTCAGGATTGACTTGCTCTTTATATTCGAAGATAATCGATGTTTTTGTTGGATCGCCATATATGTCTTCAACTAACTGCGTGTAAACTGCATTTGACAGTTGCATTGCTTGGAATGCCAAAAGTTGTCTTTTACCTTTCAGGTGTAGAACGAAGTCTATGATTTTTCCATCTAATTGCGCATCTGTGGTTACATAGCCTTGATAGACACTTATAAACCTCTTATAGACAGTTTCAGAAACGCCTTTTTCTAATAAACAATGAATTGAGGCATGTTCAAGTGTTTGAATCAGTTCATAGTAGCTGAGAGGCGTTTCATTCATTGAGGCATATACATTACATTGCGTATCTAAGAAAATCCACTTTTCTTGTTCAGTAGACCAAACTTCTGAACAAACATGCGATTGACCTACACCACCATAATCAGCATTCTCACTCAAAACTCGAATAACTCTAGCAACATAACCAAACGCAAGTAGTAAATCCCTCGTTATTCTTGCATATTCAGCACAACGAAAGTTCTCCCCTTTCTCAGCTCGCTTCAACAGTTCCAATGATGTTAAGTGATCTCCATTGTTAAATCCATTGTGTTCAAATCGCTTATGTACCCAATTCATAATTGCTAGAAATTGCTCAAGTTCACTCAAACTTTCCAAATGAACTTGATTTACAACATATTGATACAACCCTAATAGTTCACTTTCGGTAGGGTGATAGAGAGGGAGTTTTAATTGTGATAATTGATTGTTTGTTTCAAGTACTAACACTTTTTCCATCAAACTCTTCTCCTTTCTCTTTCCATTACGTATACATCAAACCAACAAACAAAAAGAAAGCAATGACACCACAATTAAATAAAGTAATGGCTAAAGCAATAAGGGCTACCTTTGATTGCTCCTTTTTTGATAGGATAACAAAGATGATGCCGATAACGCTTACAAGTGTACCAATAAAGATAAACACCATCATCGGAAGACTTGCTCCTTCGTTTGTCGCTGAAGCAATCGGATCTAACAGAAACATAGCAAGAGTTACAAGAATACTAACTACTACTAGTGAATAGGAACGCCATGTATACCTAGGTTCATTCATTCTGACCATTCTCCTTTTTCAATCTATTCTAGCAATCTAAATATAGCATAAATAAAGGACGCGATCATGAGCATCTTCCTATACGTTCAACCAATAACTCTATTCCATTACTTTTAAAATTTTCTTGCATATCAATCAACTTTTCGAGTAAGATAAATACAGCTTTATACTTTTGAAAAAGGAGATGAGACCTGTGCTTTTACTAAATAGAGGATCCGTTTACGTAAACCGAATAGCCTGCGAGTCTCGTCTACAAGGTATAGAGAATTTATAACCTTGCTTTTTCTCGGGACTCGATACGAGTGCCGATTGCATATGGAGGAAAGACGTGCGGCGTAACCGTGCGTCTTTTTTTATGCTAAAAAAGATAAAGACTATTTTTTCAGGAGGACAAAATGTGAATACCTTATTATTACATGTGTACATCCCGCTGCTATTGGATACTGGAGAGCTAGAAGGCGGGTAGCTCCATTGTTGGACTAAGTGAGGAAAGAAGTGGATAGACATGTTTCGCGTATTAAAACAATTAAGCTGGTTTTTTAAAGAACAGAAAAAACGCTACGTTATCGCTATTAGTTTACTATTGGTAGTCAGTATCTTTGAGCTGACGCCGGCTCTTTTAATTGGTAGAGCCGTTGACGCGTTTCAAAGAGGAGCCTTATCACTAAGCTACGCCAGCACCCTAATCGTTATCTTGCTTGCTGTTATTCTCATTAGCTACGGATTAAGCTATATTTGGATGCGACAGTTGTTTGGTGGGGCATTTATTCTTGAACGCCAGCTCCGTAGCCGTTTTATGAAGCACTTGTTTCAAATGGACCCATCCTTCTATGAGAAACGGAAAACAGGCGATTTGCTAGCACGTGGCACAAACGATATGAAAGCCATTTCGATGACGGCTGGTTTCGGCATACTTACTTTAATTGATTCGATTATGTTTATGGCTATTATTCTTATTGCTATGACGTGGCTTATTGATTGGCGGTTAACCCTTGCAGCGGTAGCCCCATTGCCCATTATCGCCATTACTGTAACCATACTTGGGAACAAGATTCATACTCGATTTACAAAAGCCCAAGAAGCATTTGGAGATTTAAATGACCGCGTTCTTGAATCCGTTGCAGGCATGCGAGTCATTCGCGCCTTTCGAAGTGAGCGTAAAGACGAAGCACAATTCGAGAACAAAAGCCTTGATGTTTACAACCGCTACATTCAAGTCGCTCGAATTGAATCATTTTTTGATCCAATTATTACTGTTGTTGTCGGTTTAAGCTATGTCATTGGTTTAGGCTACGGTGCATTTTTAGTGTTTAATCAGCAATTAACACTGGGGCAAATTGTCACGTTTAATATTTATCTTGGTATGTTAATTTGGCCGATGTTTGCCATTGGAGAGCTTGTTAACATTATGCAGCGTGGTAGTGCCTCTTACGAACGAGTCAACGAGACCTTATCTGTTTCGAAGTCTGTCTCGTTACCATCTAATGAGCTCGTTGCTTCCCTTCCCGTTCGCTTAAAAGATTATTCGTTCTCTTATCCAAATTCAACGGTGAATCAACTTCAACAGATCAACCTCACCGTTCACAAAGGGACAACAATCGGTATTGTTGGAAAAACTGGAAGTGGAAAATCTACTTTAGTCAAGCAATTTTTAAAGTATTATCCACCTGGAAATGAGGGACTGTTGTTTGGTAATCATTCAGCTAATGACCTTAGCCAAGAGGCGATTCGTCATTTGGTTGGTTATGTGCCTCAAGACCATGTGCTGCTTTCAAAGACCGTCAAGGAAAATATATTAATAGCAGCAAACGATACAAGTAACACGCACTTACATCAAGTGATTCACACAGCTGCATTTGACCAAGATCTTGCCTTTTTACCGAATGGATTAGATACTCTCGTTGGTGAAAATGGTGTTTCCTTATCAGGGGGTCAAAAGCAGCGTATCTCCATCGCCAGAGCGTTGGCAAAAAATCCGGAACTTCTCATCTTGGATGATTCCTTGTCGGCAGTCGATGCAAAAACAGAAGCTCGCATTGTTGAAAACATTCAACGGGACCGCTCGAATCAAACAACCATTATTACGAGTCACCGAATGTCTGCCGTTGAACATGCAGATGAAATCATTGTGTTAGAAAACGGAACCATTAAAGAGCGAGGAACCCATGAAACACTACTAAAGCAAGGTGGCTGGTACGCTGAACAAGTTCAGAACCAAACGAGTCAAGAGAAAGAGGCGATGTCATGAGTACAGAAAAACGACTAGCTCGTTACGCACTAACGAGTAAAGGGACGATACTCATTGCCCTCTTGATGCTTTCCATTGCTGTAGCAGTTGAGTTAACAGGTCCGTTCATTGCTAAAACGATTATTGATCGGCATATCTCCGGAATTGAACAACCTTGGTATGAAAGTGAACAACACGATCAGTCTGTTGTCTATAACGGCACCTATTATACCCGCGATGCTTATTTAGAAAATGATGCATGGCGAGGGGAAGAAGTTCAAATTCTACAAATTGGGACCCGATTTTACTTTACGACTTCACCTGTTCCAACTGATGGGGAACGACTTTATCAAGACGGTACACTGACAGTAGATCGACACGACGGAACATATACAACAGAAGCAGCCTCTCTCGATCCACAAGAGGTTTTAGCATTTTACGAGCCTGAGATACACTTCATCATTCGCTGGCTTTTACTTTATTTAGGAATTGTGTTCGTTGCGTCCTTTTTTCATTACGGTCAAAACTTTTATTTAAAAAAAGCCGCTCATAAAATTATTCAACGGATGCGCGTTGATGTATTCAACCAGCTTTCGAAAGTACCAGTGCGTTATTTCGATCACCAGCCAGCCGGAAAAATTGTTGCTCGGATTACAAATGATACAGAAGCCGTTCGAGAGCTTTATATGACCGTATTGGCAACATTCTTTTCGAGCTTCATTTACATTATTGGTATTTATGTGGCGCTATTTTTATTAGACAGCCGTCTTGCCTTTATGACCCTTGCGCTCCTTCCGATTTTATTTATTTGGTTTAAACTTTATCGGAAATTTGCAGCTGGATTGAACCGATCGATCCGTGCAAAAAACGCAGAGATTAATGCTTCGATGAATGAAAATGTACATGGCATGAAAATGATCCAAGCATTTAACCAAGAGAAGCAACAGTTCGAATCCTTTGAGGAGTTAAATCAGGCACATTATCGCTATCAGGCAAAGCTACTGAACCTAAATTCTTTAACTTCTCATAACCTAACGTTCGTTGTAAAAAACATTGTCTTTGTCACCTTAATCTGGTGGATTAGTGGTGGGACTGCCGGGCTTATTACACTTGGTGTCTTATATGCGTTCGTTGATTATATAAACCGTCTATTCGAACCAGTCAATCAAGTAATGAATCAACTAGCTAATTTAGAACAAGCAAGAGCGGCTGGTGCAAGGGTATTTGAACTTCTGGATGAAGATGGAGAGGATGTTGATGAAGCAACCATTCCTAGACCAAATGGAGATGTTTCATTTCAAAACGTCCAGTTTGCCTATATAGAAGGGGAGCCTGTCTTAAAACAACTATCTTTTCATGCTAAACCAGGAGAAACGATTGCTCTCGTAGGTCATACAGGCTCAGGAAAAAGTTCGATCATGAATTTATTGTTCCGTTTCTATGACCCTACTAACGGAACCATTAAAATTGATGGTATTGATACAAAGCATCATTCTCCACAAGCATGGCGCTCTCATATGGGCATCGTCTTGCAAGAACCCTACTTGTTTTCTGGAACCATTGCATCAAATATTGCCTATGGCAAACCAGATGCTACGAGAAAAGAGATTGAAGCAGCCGTTCACCTCGTTGGTGGTACCGATCTATTTAACAAGAATGGGTTAGATGAACACGTCACCGAAAAAGGAAGTACCTTGTCCAGCGGTCAGCGTCAGCTCATATCGTTTGCCCGTGCACTTCTAGCAAATCCCGCCATTCTTGTTTTGGATGAGGCGACTTCAAGCATTGATACCGAGACAGAACTGCTTATTCAAAAAGGAATGCAGACATTAAAGCAGAATCGCACAACATTTGTTATCGCACACCGCTTATCAACTATTCAGGATGCCGATCAAATTATCGTACTTGATAAAGGAGAAATTCGAGAGCAAGGCACACATGAAGAATTATTGAATCGTAAAGGGGTTTATGCGCAAATGTATAAACTACAGCAAGGTCAAGCAAGTTAACGTCTACCTCTGACAGATTGTCAGAGGTTTTTTGGGTGATAAGAGTGGGTAATGAACAGAGAATATGCTAGGATAAGAACGGATAAGTGACAGAAGGAGGTCCTGAGAATGGTGACCTATGAAGCCATACATAAGAAAGTCTCAACATATCATCAAGAACATTTGTTGGACTTTTATCATGAATTGAACGAACGTGAACAGCAAACGCTATTGGAACAAATTGATCATTTGGATCTAAGCCATATGCCAAAGATGGCTGCTAAGAGTAAACAGACAAGTACGTCAATAACTGCTCTCCCAAGTCAACCGGCATTTGATTTAACAGAAAAAGAAAAAACACAGCTTTACAATAGAGGTGTTTCATTGCTTTCACAAGGAAGAGTAGCAGTCGTTTTACTTGCTGGAGGTCAGGGAACACGATTAGGTCACGACGGTCCTAAAGGAACCGTGACGATGGATGACAATCCGGAAACATCTTTGTTTGCTCTTCAAGCGCAACAGATTCAAGCACAGCAGCAAGAGGCGCACGTGCAGATTCCTTGGTACATTATGACGAGTCCAATAAATGATGCAGATACGCGAACTTATTTTGCCGACAACCATTATTTTGGACTAAAAAAGGAACAAGTTACGTTTTTCATACAGGATGTAAGCCCAGCAATCACTCCAGAAGGCAAAATCATTCTTGCTGATAAGGGACAGATCTTTCAGGCCCCTAACGGAAACGGTGGCGTTTTTGCTTCTCTGAAAAAAGCCGGTATTCTGAAGGAAATGAAAACGAACGGAATTGAATGGATTTTCTTCAACAACATTGATAATGCACTGGTGCAAGTAGCGGACCCTCTTTTTATTGGATATGCGGATCGAGATGGGGCGGACATTTCTACTAAGTCCGTTAAAAAGGTTGCGCCAAGTGAGAAGGTTGGGGTGCTGGGTCAACGAGACGGGAAGCCTGCGGTTATTGAATACTCTGAGTTAACAGAAGAAGAGCGCCATCATCCTCTTCTTCAAGATGCGAATATTGGCATCCATCTGTTCAAGCGCGACTTTCTTGATCGTACGGCTGACGCTTCACTCCCCTATCATTTAGCACACAAAAAAATCCCATCGATTGCAACGGACGGGACTAAGATAGATCCAGTGGAACCGAACGGGTATAAGCTAGAATTGTTTTATTTCGATGTGTTTCCACTCGCTTCAAGCATGTCCATTTTCCAAGTGGATCGAGAAAACGAATTTTTGCCAGTGAAAAACAAAACAGGACAAGATAGTTTAGAAGAAGCAAGAACACGGTTCTCCTCTTAAAAATTGTGCGGTAGGTTTAAAGACCCTGCCGCTTTTTTCATTCCCCATGCTTCTCTTCTTCTTTTTCCTCGCTATAGAGCCAATTCATGTACGCATACGTCAGAATAATGACAAGCCCTAATACCATTAAGATGATGCTCAAACTGTACGGTATCCAGCCACTAATGTTCGATAAACTATTTGAAAGTTTCCAGTCAGAATTAATGTTAGCCGGCATTGTTAACGCAATGGCAAGATGCATCATTCCGAATAACACAACACCCGCACCGAATAAAACATAGCCATAAACTAATTGCTCATGCTTCATCACATACTCCCTCCCTTTCTATAACAATGCCATTCGTTCCCAAACTTGTTCAATTGTTAAACCATTTAATTTAAACTCATCAAGCAATTTCTCTTTTGAAGAGTATCGTTGCTCAAGGTCTTTTCCTTCTATTTCTACTATCCAAGCACCCTCGTCTTTATAAACATGAATGATACGTTTTTGATCATATACTAAGGGACTCGTACCAGTTCCATCAAGGTTTGACAGCCATTGATGATAAGACCAGTTTATTTTTTCTTCAAGCAATTCAGCATATGCCTGTACTTCTTGGTTAGCGTCTTCTTTAAAAACTTGAACAAGTTTTGCCAAAACATTCTCATCTAAAAAAGCCGATTTCATACTCCATATTTGATTCGCTATTTTTGCGCGAATGCTATGGGTTGGATATGTACTTAGCTTTAAGTAAATGTTTCCTAACCACTCATAATCCATTTCAAATTGCAATGTACGTTCAATTGCATTTCTGAGTTTCTCACTATTCTTTTCTTTCAGTAATGCTTCAAAAGCTTGATGAGTTAGTATCTCATCTTCATCATCTGCATCCTCCCATTCCTCTCCTTCTTCCACACACAACATTTCTAAGAAGGCATCGAAATGATCTGCTAGAGGATACTCCATAGTCTCTGCATCCACTTCAAAATAAACGATTGGTGGGTTCTCTTTCGTTTGACGATAATCAAATGCTAGCCACGAATGACCCGTCCCAGAAAAAAGGACAATGCCTGCTGGCAGATCCCATTCTTTAATTAAATAAGGTGAGTCATAAATGCCACCATCACCAATGCCAAAGAGTTCTTCTACCTCTATATACGGTTCTTGTATATCTTTGGAAGGGGATGGAACTGCATTTGCTGTGAGAGATCCACCGTTTTGTACCTTAACTAACGCTACATATGTAAGAGGTAATACGACTCCAAGTCGTTCTTCTGCCTCCCGCACGGTTGTGTCTGTAGCTGATTCCAAAGAAATTCCCATATTGTCCTCTGCCCAAATGGCTTGCATCAAATCTCTCCTCTTTAAACAAATCCTCTTTTTGCTTCATTATAACTGGAGAGATTATCCAAATTCCACTAAAAAAACACGACCGTTAAGCTGTGTTCCGTTATTTTTATGGATTATTTGACCATAAGCCTGCGTGCTTAAGCACGACACGGGGATGAAGTTTGAGCTGTGCCACCATTAAATCAGCCATGTCTTCTGGTTGCATCACGCTCTCAGGATTCCCGTCTGTTAATTGAAGCTCTTTTGCCATATCTGTGGCGACTGTACTTGGCGTTAAAGTCGTTACCCGGATATTCTGTTTACGAACTTCCATCATTAACGATTCACTTAAACCAATAACAGCTGCTTTTGATGCAGTATAGGCACTCGTTGCTGGCGCACCTTTTTGTCCCGCAGTAGATGCGATCATAATGATGTCACCTGTTTGACGTTCTACCATTTCTGGTAAGACAGCACGGGTGGTGTAATAGACCCCTTTCACATTGACATCAATAATGTTTGTCCAATCCTCAGGGGTTAAGTCCATAAAGCCACCAAACTTAGAGATTCCCGCGTTGTTGACAAGAATATCAATTGGCCCTAATTCAGCACGAACCTGCTCTACAGCCTTCGTGATGGAGTCCAATTCTTCAATTGACGCAGCGGCAATAGCGACGTTCACATCGTATTCTTTTAATTCATCTGCAACGTTTTGCAAGTTTTCAACTGTACGCCCCACTAGCCCTACGTGGATACCTTCTTTTGCAAAAGCAATAGCAGTAGATCGCCCAATTCCTCTTCCTGCACCTGTAATAAGGGCTACTTTTCCTTTAATCGATTGCATCTACCTTCACTCCCATTTCTTCATTTGTTTCATTCTAGCTGATGGAAAAAAGGAACGCAAAAGATGAGAATTAATCATGTTCCTATTGTCTTGTTCATATAGTGGACAAGGAGGTGAGTAAACATGGTGTTGAGTATCGTATTCAGTTATCTTCTTCTAGGTATAAGCTTAGGTGCACCAATAGGTCCTGTTAATGCCGCAAGAATTGAAAAAGGTATTCAAAATGGCTTTATGCATTCTTGGATGGTGGGAATTGGCAGTCTATTTGCAGATGCAACGTTTATGGCATGTGTCTACTTTGGCTTACAACGATTTATTGACGCCCCTTTTATTCAATCGTTCCTCTGGTTATTTGGCGCCTTTGTTCTTTTTTATTCAGGTATTGAAGGAATGATGCGGTCAAATCGTTTTTCTATTATTGAGAACCGTCATAGAGATACCCTCATTCACTGCTTCTTTAACGGCTTTCTTATTTCTATCTCTAATCCAATGTCGATTATGTTCTGGCTCGGCATTTACGGTTCGATCATGGTGAAAACAGCAGAGACAGCGACAAATCAACAGCTCCTTCTCTATACATGCATGATTTTTATCGGCTTAACCATGTGGGACTTGTTTGTTGCTTCAATGACTAGCGGTGGAAGAAGATTCCTCAGACCGGCGACACTAAAAGCGATTGCCTTATTATCAGGTCTTTCCCTCGTTGCTTTTGGGGTTTACTTTGCCATACATGGTATTCAGTTATTCGTATAAAAAAAGCTCATTTGGACGATTCCAAGTGAGCTTTTATTTTGCTTTAAAATTGTACAGAGGCTTGATAATATGTTGAACTTCAACAGAATCTTGAATCTGTTCCAAAATGTCTTTCATCGGTTTATACACCATTGGTGCTTCGTCAATTGTTTCTTCTGATAGAGAAGTTGTCCATATACCTGTCATAGTCTCTTTAAACTCATCTAAATGTAAAGTATCTTTCGCTTTCCTTCTACTCATTAAACGACCTGCTCCGTGTGGCCCGGAATAATTCCAATCTTTGTTTCCTTTACCAGTCGCAAGTATGCTGCCATCGCGCATATTTAATGGAATAATAACTCGCTCACCTTTTTGGGCCGAAATTGCCCCTTTCCGCAAAATCTTTTGCTCCAAATCAATATAATTATGAATGGTCGTAAAGGAGTGTGAAAGCGTCCAACCCATTCCTTTTATAATCTCATCTACCATTGCTTTTCGATTCATCAGTGCATACCGTTGCGCCATACCCATATCATGCATATAATCGTTAAACCCTTCTCCTTCGAGATAAGCTAAATCCTTTTTTATCGTAGGACGCTTATACGCTGAAAGAGCCGCTTGAATGTCATGATTGCGGTTTTCTTGCTTTAACTGTTCAATGAGTGTATCCCGCTCTTGCTTTTGCGTCATTAACTCATCATAAGCACGATTTTGATAATGTTCAGCTACTTGTTTACCTAAATTTCTAGATCCAGAATGAATAACCAGGGCAATCTTATCCTCATACTCATTTAGCTCGATAAAATGATTGCCTCCACCTAATGTACCAATACTATTTAAAGCTCGGTTCTCATTGAACGGAGCTCGAATAGCTGAAAAATCAATTTGTTCAATAAAGGAATGTCTATTTTGCTCGGAACGGACGTTAAACCCGTGTGGAACCTTTGTGCGAATCACATCGTCAAGCTGATCAAAGTTGACCTCGTCTTTATGCTTATCCATTATAGCTACTTCGAGCCCACAGCCAATATCAACACCTACTAGATTAGGGACAACCTTATCTTTAATGGTCATCGTTGTTCCAATTGTACAGCCTACACCTGCATGGGTATCTGGCATAATGCGTATCGTGGACCCTTCAACAAACGATTGATTACACAATTCAACAATTTGATCCATAGCAGTAGAATCAATGGAATGTGTAAAGATCTTTGCGCTATTATACGCTCCTTTTGCTTCTAACAATTTGCTCAACTCCTTTCTCTTATTATATGGTAGCACTCAGGGAAAGCGAGCATTATTTTACAACCTTGACCGATTAGCCTACTCACTATACGCTACATAAAAACCCCTTATTTTTTCCGTATTTAATAAGGGGCCAAATCATTTTTCAATAGCGGAAGAAAATGAATCAAAAAAACTCAATCATTTCCCTTTTTTCAGAAGCACAAGTGAGAGAACGAGCATGAGAAGCGAGATCACAAATGAAGAGACAGTCGCACCAATCGTAATCATAAGATTTAATGCTTCATAAGAAGACAAAGCCACACCTCCTTTTTTTCAAATTGCTATTGAAGCATGATTTGTACTCGTTAAAGAGGGGACAATCTTCATTAATCTCACACCTTTAAAGAAATACGCCAGAAGTGCTACTTTCCCAACAATCGAATGGGTCTACCGTATGAAGCAGCTGATTGCACTTGGGGGTGGAGGCTTTTCAATGGAACCTGAAAACCCTCTACTTGATGATTATTTATTGAAGCAAGCTGATGCCTCTTCACCTAAAGTCTGCTTTCTTCCAACAGCAAGCGGAGATTCCGCTACGTATATTGAACGTTTTTATCATGCGTTTCGTAAAAAAACGTGCACCCCTTCGCATTTATCCTTGTTTAAACCACCGACACGTGATCTACGTTCCTTTATCCTAGAAAAAGATATTGTCTATGTAGGTGGAGGAAATACGGTTAATTTACTACTATTGTGGAAGCATTGGGGAATCGATATCTATTTAAAAGAAGCCTATGAGAATGGAACCATTTTGGCAGGATTAAGCGCAGGCTCAATCTGTTGGTTTGAATATGGAATTACAGATTCATACGGTGAAGGGTTAGAACCGGTAAAAGGGTTAGGCTTCTTACCTGGAAGTCACGCCCCTCACTACGACGGAGAACACGAGCGAAGGCCTCTGTTTCACCAGTTTATCCGCACGAAAAAAATCGAAGGGGGGATTGCCGCAGATGATGGAGTTGGTTTGCATTATCGTGATGGGACGTTACACACAATCGTACGCTCTCGACCAAATGTCCATGCATACGATGTGCGTTTAATTGATGGCAAGCTATCTGAACAACCGTTAGAAGCGATTGATCTTAACGAGCTATAACGAAAAAAACGAGGCTGGGACAAAAGTAGATCAACAGACCAAAATGACGAACATTCCTGAAAATAGGAACGTTCGTCGTTTGTTTTATATGAAAATGAGCAGAAGGAGAATCCGAAGACTCCTGGGGGATCAGCACGTGTCTGAAGACTCTGAAGTGGCGGTTTTCCAGGGAGGAGGCTGAAGCCGTGTCCCCGGAAAGCGAAGGATTATCCTGTAGCGGTGCTACTCAGAATAGTTTAGACTATTCGTCTTTTCAAATACGACTTTTCGTTATGTCACAGCCTCGACCCTTCTATTACGTTCGTAAAGGCTTTAATTTTGCTTCAATGTCTTTACGCTTCGGCTCAAGAAACGGTGGCAGTGAAAGTGCCTTTCCAAAGTCTTCTACCGATTCATCAATGTCAAAACCAGGTCCATCTGTTGCTAATTCATAAAGAATACCGTTCGGCTCTCTGAAGTACAGTGACTTGAAATAATAACGATCAACAAAACCGGATGTCGTAAACCCTTCCTTCTCAATATGTTCCACCCATTGGTGAAGCTCTTCTTCTGTTTTTACACGAAAAGCGATGTGATGAACACTTCCTCTTCCCTCACGCGCTTTCGGTAAGTCTTTATTCTCTTCAACATGAATCTCACCAGCAAGGCCACTTTCCCCAACTTGAAAAACATGAACCGCATATTCACCATTCTTATAATGACCGCTTTTTGTGTAACCAAGTACATCGGTCAGCACTTGAGCCGTCGGTTCTGCATAGCGAACTTGTAACGTTGCTGGTCCAAGACCGATAATCGCATGCTCACCAGGCACATCATCGGTTCCATTTTCAAGAACAGGCGCGGCACTTTCATCAACAATGAGACTCATACGATGACCATCTGGATCTTGGAAAGGCAAAACAAGTACACCGTTCCGATCACGTATGTCTTCATGCTCTACTTGATACGCTTTAAAACGTTCTAACCAGAACTGTAGCGATTCCCTCGAGGAAACAAGTAGTCCAATTTCGTAAATCCGGTTTGTGCCTTCCCTTCTCTGTGCCAATAATGGAATCTCAAAGAAGGTTACTTCTGTACCTGGAGATCCTTTTGCATCTGCATAAAACAAATGATAATTCGACGTGTTGTCTTGGTTAACCGTTTTTTTTACTAATTTCATCCCTAGAATGTTTCTGTAAAATGCTAAGTTTCGTTCCGCATTTGCCGTTAAAGACGATACGTGATGATGACCATGAAGCTTCATACATGTCACTCCCTTTGTTCTCTTGATTTATTAACAGTTTACAAGTAAACTGTTAAAGAGTCAATTTAGTTAGGAGGGTTACCATGCATTATTTTTTCCATCGTAGTCAAACATCCACCGATACGTTTATTTTACTTCATGGTAGTGCAGGAAGAGAGTCAGATTTACTTGACATTGCTGGCGACTTAGATGTTTCGTTTTCTGTTATCGGTCTACGTGGGGAAATACGTGATGGAAAAGGATTTCGTTATTTCTCTCGTCCCGTTGAAGGAGCGTTTAATTACAAAGACATTAGCTACCGCACAGAACGGATTCATCAAACCATTGACGCGATTTTAGCTGAGAATGAAGCTCCTCATGGTAAGTGCCATCTCATTGGCTACTCAAACGGTGCGAACGTTGCCACTAGTCTGCTACTAATGTACCCCCAGGACTATACGAGCGCCATATTGTTTCATCCAAGCAACCTGTTCCAAAACCCGAAAGAGGTTCCATTATCACATACAAAGATTTTTATTTCAGCAGGAGCTACTGATACGCTCGTTCCGCCTGGAGAAGCCTTTGCGTTACAAACACAACTGAACCAATTCGGCGCAGAAACAAAACTCTCGTTAACCGACTACGGACATGCGTTAACGAATGCAGATATCGAAGAAGCCACAAAATGGTGGGAATCTAATTATGGTGGTGCTTTATGAAACAAAAGAATAAATCAAGAGAAGATGTTCTTGCGCTTCTCGTCTGGTTCAGATTATCTCGGACTTACCATCATAGCCTAAAGCAATCAAACACGTTTCTTAAGGAATGGGGCTTAACCGTTGCCCAATTTGATGTGCTCGTTCATATCGGAGCGAATAAGCGTCTATCTCAGTTAGATCTAGCTCATTCTCTCCTTGTAACAAAAGGAAATATTACAAAGCTTTTAGCGAAAATGGAAGAGCACGGTTGGATTAAACGGGAAAAAGAGAAACGCTCAAAATACTTGTCTTTAACAGAAAAGGGTAAACAGTTATACGACGACATCGTGCCTCAGCAAGAGCAGCAGCAAGCCGCTTATTTTAATCACTTAACAAGTGACGAATTAAAGCAATTACACGAATTGTTAAAGAAAGTTCAAGAGCCCCACGCAACGTAAATAGGAATACGACAATTGTCGCATTCCTATTTCATTCCTTCAGCTAGTCACTTCTTTTTTACCATTCCTTACTTGAATCAACCCATAAGCGACAGTCGCCGCTAAAACGCCTGTTACCAATTGAATGAATGGATAATAAGCCGTTCCTAATGCTGGATTTACCCATTCCGCCATATAAGCAACGGTCAGTAAATAGCCTGATAACACGTGAAAAAGATACATAAGTATACTAAATGTGATGATAAATAATACGTATGATTTCATTGCTGTCCCCCTATTCCTTTCTACGTATGTCTCTCTTTGATGTTTCACCTTCTTCACATTAACGAAACCTCTATGGCTACTCTACCAAAAAACGCCTCTAGGTTCGACTAACCTAGAGGATTTTCAAATTAAAAAACGAAACCATGTATAGAGGTAACGATAGGCAAGCACTCTGCCTCCACCTGATATTCGTACAAAGGAGCCGATTATGAATTCTAAAACGCCGAAACATATCCTTTCTTCTGCAACAATTGTCTTAAACAAAAAGCAAGAACTATTACTCATTAAAGGACCGAAGCGAGGATGGGAATTTCCTGGTGGACAGGTAGAAGAAGGTGAATCGTTGATAGACGAAGCGGTTCGAGAAACCAAAGAAGAAACTGGATTGGACGTGGAAATCTCCAAATTTTGCGGCATTTTCCAAAATACGACTGATTCGATCTGCAACACACTCTATTTAGCTAACGTTATAGGTGGGAAATTGACCACAACCCCAGAAGCCCTTGAAGTTGGTTTTTTTCCGATTGAAGATGCCTTAAATATGGTTACGTATCGCAATTTCAAGGAACGGATTGAATACTGTCTTGATCCAACAAAACAACCATTTCTTGTTGTCTTTTAGTCATACTTGCATAACTACTCCGTTCTCCTCCTAGCAAATTCGTGTTGACCCCTCCCCAACTCGTTACGTATATCAACGAGTGTTGGGGCATCTATTTCTACTGTCATTAGAGAACAATCAACCTCACGTTCAATAAAGACCATTCTCTTTAATCTGGTTACTATACTGTGAAGTGCAATTCCACCTTGTGATTATCCCCTCTTGTTCTGTAAAATTAAAAAAATTATATGTATGCGTTTACACGAAAACAAATCAATGTTAGAATGATCAAAATGTAATATTTATTACCTTTTTATTTTATAGGTAATGAATATTACTTTAACTTCTTCGAGGAGGATAACGAAATGGGGATGGCAGTGTGGGCACTTATATCATTCATCGTTATTATTTTGATTTGGGCGATTTTCACAAAACGAAATATTGGCGAAGCCATGATATTAGGCTTTATAACAACATTATTATTTGCAGGCGACCGAGCATTTGAATTATTTCTTCCCAGTTTAATGAGAGGGCTTACACATGAAGTCGTTTTTGCGTCATTAGCATTTATCTTCATGGCACAGCTTATTAATCATACTGGGCTTATCGGACGAATTATTCAGATCCTTAATTCATTAATTGGACGGTTACCTGGGGGAGCCGCTTATGTGAACACCTTTGGCTCTGGTTTATTCGCACTTGTAGCAGGGTCAGGTTCAGGAATTGCTGCAACGACAGGCTCTATCACCATTCCTTGGATGGAACGTTCTGGCTGGAGAAAAGAACATGCAGCATCAATCGTCGCTGGAAATTCTGGGTTCGGTAGTATTATCCCCCCTAACTCCACGATGTTTATTATGTTAGGGTTTGCACCAGTGGCTGCTAGTGTTGGTCAAAGTAGTTTATTTATTGCTCTTTACGTTGCTGGCCTTTATGCATTGGTTCATCGAGTACTCGTCGTCTTTATCATGACGAAGCGCTATAACATTCAACCAGTGCATCCAGATTTAATTCAACCAATTGGAACTTCGTTTCGAGCTGGTTGGACGTCATTACTTATATTTTTAGGTATTATTGTTCCACTTCTTATTAATTTTGGTCCTCTTGCGAATTGGTTTATTTCATTAGAGGGTGTTGGACAGTCAGCAATGGACGCGATTTCCTTTATTGTTTGGGTGCCAGTCTTTATGATTCTTTTCACCCTCGTCGTTGGACGTAACCATCTACCTAAAGGAAAAAAAGAGTGGGGTCGATTTTTCGAGAAAACAGCTCCCTCATACTTTGTCATTGGGCCTGTTTTAATTTTCACCTTCGCCACTAGCGCCGTTTTAAATGAAATTGGGCTAACAGAGCAATTACAAGCACTCATGACATCTTTTGCTGTTCCAAAATGGCTTATGATTGCGATTGTCGGGATTGTTATTACATTAGTGGCAACACCATTAGCAACATCGGCAACAATAGCAACAATTGGTCTTGCATCATTTGGCGCTCTTACCGCTGTTGGCGTTGATCCATTACTTGCAGTCGTTACCATTATGATGTTTGGTGCAACTGAAGGAAGTACGCCGACCTCAGGACCTATCTATGTAGCCACCGGAATGGCAAAAATCGGAGCTGAGAAAACATACATTCCTTTACTAATTTATTACACAATTCCATTATTAATTATTAGTTGGTTGATTGGAATGGGCATACTGCCAATTCCTTTATAGGAGGCGTTTAAGATGAGAAAAGTATTGATGATCATTTTCATATGTTCTGTAACTTTATTTATTCTATTAGGATCTGTACTCGTTCTTGGCCAATTACTTGGCTTAGTCGTTGCAAAAGGGAATTGGGTTATCGGCCTTGATCAAAATCTGGCTAGCACCGTCTTTTTTGTAACATCGATTGCTGCTTTTTCTGGTTATTTACTTTCTTATACTAAAAAGAAGAACACGGAAGGATGACTAACATGAGTACTACGAACATCGTTTTAGACCAAGCACCCGAGTTGTTACCAGAAGAGTGGGTGGAACGAGCAAAAAAAGTAAGTACCACTTTATTAAGTGATGTAATGGATAGACCAATCGAAATGGAGCACTCTATTAAACCATGTCATATTGACAGTGTATTAGTAGGTGCGGCTGTAACGATTGATGTAAAAAGCGGAGATAATTTAGCTGTTCATCACGCAATCTATCATTCCCAGCCTGGTCATGTACTTGTTGTAAATGCTAATGGCTACGATAAACGTGCCGTTATTGGCGAATTAATGGCAGCAGCAGCTGAAGCGTTGCACTTAAATGGCTTTGTCATTGACGGCTTTGTTCGTGACTTCTCTACACTAGCAAAATCTACACTTCCAGTATTTAGTCGAGGGGCAGTACCTGGCGGACCAGAAAAAAACGGACCAGGTCATGTTAATGCGCCTACTCGATGTGGAGGACTAGCGATCCAACCTGGAGATTTTATTATGGGCGATGCAGATGGTGTGATCGTATTACCACGAGAAGAAGTAGAAGGAGCACTTCAGCGCGCTGAAGAAAAGGCTCAATATGAAGCAGAACGATTAAAGAAAATCGCTAAAGGTCAAATTAAGCCTGCTTGGTTAAAATCAATTTAAAACGGTCTCTTCTAAAGGGAACATAGACACTCTATTTAATGTTCGATATGATTTTAAATAAAGACTATGTCCCTTAGGAGTGTACTGTTATGAAAAACCCTTTAGATAGATTAAAAGAAAACATTTCATCTTTACCACGTTCACAGAAATTAGTTGTCGATTTTATTCTTAGCCACTACAACGATGTTGGCTTTATGACCGTTGAAGAACTATCAAAGGAAGTTGGAACGAGTACCACTACTGTCATGCGGTTAATGTCGAGTGTAGGGTTTTCAGGATACTCCGAGTTCCAAAAGAATTTACAACTTCTTTTAAAAGAAGAGAGTACTCCGCACACGAGATTAGAAAAAAATCTAACCACTTTTTCTCAAAACGAAAGGTGGTTAAATCACTATGACTTGCAGCTAGCACAAATACAACAAGCCAATCAGATTAATATGGAAACAAATCTTTCACAAGTTGAATCACTCATAAAAAAAGCAACCAATGTTTTCTGCACGAGTGTTCGTAGTGGGTTACCAGTAGCACAATATTTATCGCACAACTTAAATCGAATGTTCGGGAATACCAAGCTTACTCTTGCAGATTCAAGCGATTGGGTGGACGACGTGATTTCTTTTTCTAAAGAGGATGTCCTCATCGTCGTTAGTTTTGCGCGGTATGGGGCTAGGTTGATGCATTACGCTGATCAAGCTAAAAAAAATGGAGCATCAGTCGTTGTCATTACAGACAAATTTTCATCACCATTACTTGCTTATGCAGATGCGCACTTAATCTGTCCAGCAGAGAGCATATCTTCTCACAATTCGGTCGTATCCTCTTTCTTTCTTGTTGACTATTTAATTAGCGCATTAGCTCTATCAGACTCCGAACGTGTGAAGCAGCGCTTAAGTGAAGTAAACAATGTGCTTACATCTATGAACTACCATATTGAAAAAAAGAATAACTAATTTTTATTTAACGAAGGATGATTTTAATGAACGTACATTTTTTAGGCTTTGGTGAAGCAGCTTACGAATTAGCAAAAGGACTAAAAGAAGAAGGAGTAACGTCCATTCGTGCGTACGACGTTATGATTGACCATGAAACGTTTGGCCAGACCATCAAAGAACGTGCAGAACAAACAGGCGTTAGTTTAGTCAAATCGATAAAAGAACTGATTAAAGAGGTAAACGTACTATTCGTAGCAGTACCTGCCAGTAAAGCAGTGGAAGTAAACGAAGCTGTATGCGCTGAAATTCAAAATGAGTCCTTTCTTTACGTTGATGTTTCAGCTTCAAGCCCTGCTATTAAGCAACAAGTGCAACAAAACCTTGAGCAGAAGCACATTAAATTTGTCGATGCCGCTATGCTAGGTCCTTTACCCGTGTATCAACATAAAGTACCGATAGCTGCAAGTGGAACAGGGACGAATGAGTTCATTGCCAAAATGTCCCCTCTTCACATGTCTATCAAAGCAGTTGGAAACAAGGCTGGTGATGCTTCCGCTATTAAACTTGTTCGCAGTATTTTCATGAAAGGGCTTGTCGGCTTATACCTTGAAACATTGGAAGCCGCTGAAGCGTATCATATATCGGATGAAGTGATAAGTTCCTTAGAGGAAACAATGAATCGCCAACCGTTTGTTGATACATTGAATCGTCTTGTAACAGGGAGTGCTGTTCATGCAGAGAGAAGAGCATTTGAATTAAACAGTTCGATTGCCATGTTACAAGAAGCTGGCATAAACTCAGATTTAAGCCATGCCTCAAAAGAAAGACTTGTAGAGTTAGCTGGAATCGTCAAGAATCACCCTGAGAAAGAATCATTTGCTAACTGGAAAGAAGTCTTAGAGCTTTACTCCATCTAAACAAACAAGCTTGTTGGTGTTCGAAAATACATCAACAAGCTTGTTTTTTAAGGCAAATGTCACGCCCTAACCAACTCCTAGCCTCCCCTAACATTCCTTCTGAATAATCACCGGTCATGTTGTTACCAGCTTTTATTCTGTTTTTCGAAAAAGATAAGCATGAAAACAATAAATTAAACGAGGCTGGGACATAACGAAAAGTAGTATTTGAAAAGACGAATAGTCTAAAATATGCTGAGTAGCACCGCTACAGGAGAATCCCTTCGCTTTCCGGCGACACGGCCTCAGCCTCCTCCCTGGAAAACCACCACCCCAGAGTCTTCAGACACGTGCTGATCCCCCCAGGAGTCTTCGGATTCTCCTTCCGCTAATTATCATATAAAACAAACGACGAACGTTCCTATTTTCAGGAATGTTCGTCATTTTGGTCTGTCTATCTACTTTTGTCCCAGCCTCTTCTTTCTTATACAAAACCGTGGCTGTCTCGCTTTTGATCCCCTTTTCATACGCCTTCAACTTACTAAACACTTAAAGCTTTTTCAACCTTTGAACCTCCATTGACAACCTTTCAAACTCCTGTAACATAGAAAGCAATACAATTCAGGTGGAGGAACAGCTCATGGTAAGTATTCGAGACATTGCAAAAAAGGCGGGCGTCTCTATGACTTCCGTCTCTTATGCATTAAACAACAACCCGAAAATTTCTAAAAAGACAACGGAGCATATTAAACAGGTAGCAGCAGAGCTAAATTACCGCCCAAACGCTGCAGCCCGAACCCTTAAAGCGAGAAAAACGAAAAAAGTAGGCGTGTTCATAAAAGAAAACAAAGGGATTTTCTTTGGGGATATTCTTGCTGGCATTATTGAAACAAGCGCCGAAGCTGGATTTGATACCGTTGTTTGTACAGGTGAAAACGCCACAGATTCTTTAGCTGATGGGTCGGTTGATGGCGGCATTATTATGGATGATTTAATTACCTCTGATGAAATGATGCAACTAGCCGATGCAGGCAAAAAGATGGTCGTATTGGATCGTTTGTTTTACCATAAAAATGTACGCCAAGTACTGCTTGATAATCAAAGAGGTGCGACACAAATGATTGAGCATTTGCTCACCTTCCCTGCGGCAAAAACGTATATTGTTACCGGAAATCAAGACAACTTCGACAGTCAGGAACGGCTGAAAGCCATTCAAAAAGTGATTCAGCATTCACCACCTCCTCACTCTGTTCAGATCCTCACAGGAGAATTTGAGCTAGATGGTGGACTAGAAGCAGCGGAACTGATTATGAAAGAATGGACAGGAGAACCTGTTAACGTTTTTGCCCTTTCAGACAGTACTGCAGTAGGTATGCAGCGGTTGTTCCAGGAACATGGCTTTGTGATAGGAGATCAAATTAGGCTAGCAGGATTTGACAATAATTTATTAAGTCAATATGTTACACCACCTCTAACAACAGTTGATTATTCCACTAGATCATGGGGCAACGAAGCCGCAACAGTCTTAATGGCTTTAATGACTAATAAGGAAGCACACCATTCTCTCATTCCAACAACATTAATGAAAAGAGCCTCTACAAACAACGGTTAGAGGCTCTTAAAATTTTCTCTTGCATTCTATTTTACTTAAGTCGTATACTAGTGTCATTCACAGTTAGTGAAACGTTACAATTTTCACATACACACTATTTTTATATTTTTTTGCCATTAGGTGAAACGTTTCACTTTATTACTCGCTTATGAGGTGTACAGATGACAGAAGAACAATTACAAGCGCTATTACAAGAGATGACAACAGCTGAAAAAGTTGGACAGCTTACTCAATTTGCTGGGGCATTTTACTCTGAACAAGAGGACAGTACCCCAGTAACAGGTCGAATTGAATTTCCTGTTGATGAGGAGATGATTAAACAAAGCGGATCTGTGCTTGGTGTAGCTGGAGCAACAAAGTTAGCGGCCATTCAACGTGAACATTTAAAGAAAAGCCGTTTAGGAGTTCCATTATTGTTTATGGCAGATGTGATTAACGGGTACGAAACCATCTTCCCTATTCCTCTTGGACTTGGCGCAACGTGGGAGCCGGACTTAATCGAAAAATTGCAAACGATTTCAGCTAAAGAAGCAGCCAGTGCTGGCCTCCACATTAGCTTTGCTCCTATGGCTGATTTAGTACGTGATCCACGATGGGGTCGAGTTATGGAATCAACCGGTGAAGATCCATTTTTAAACGGTTTATTCGCAGCAGCCACTGTTCGCGGGCTTCAAGGCGAAGGCTCTCTTATCGCTAAAGATCGTGTTGGTGCTTGTGTGAAACATTTTGCCGCGTATGGCTTAGCTGAAGGTGGACGTGATTATAATACCGTTGACTTATCAGAAAGAGAGCTTCGAGACAAACATCTTCCTGCTTATGAAGCCGCCTTAGATGCTGGGGTTAAGTTAGTGATGACGGCATTTAATACAGTTCATTCAATTCCAGCTACTGCGAACTCCGCCTTACTTCGGGATTTATTAAGAGGAGAGTTACAGTTTGACGGTGTGATCATCTCAGATTTTGGCGCCGTTCAGGAACTGATCCCGCATGGCGTCGCGGAAAACGAAGCCGAAGCGGCTAAAAAAGCGCTAGAAGCTGGTGTGGATATTGACATGATGAGTTTAGCTTATACCCATTCGTTAGCAGCATTACTAGATAAACACGCCATAGATTCAGCCTTACTCGATGAAGCCGTTTTGCGCGTCTTACAATTAAAGAATGAGCTAGGTTTATTTGAAGATCCCTATCGTGGCGTGAGTCCTCAGAAGGAACAAGCGATTGTTGGACACCCTTCACATCATGCTTTTGCACAAACCGTCGCAGAAAAAAGTATGGTCTTACTAAAGAATGATAACGTCCTTCCTCTAACTAAAGAGACAACCGTCGCATTAATTGGTCCTTATGCAGATAATCAAGATCTACTGGGAGAATGGTCAATTTTCGGTAAACCAGACCAGACGACTACACTGAAACAAGCTTTTCAAGGACACTTTGCACATGCCATGTACGCAACAGGTTCTCACCTTTATGAACGAGATGAAGCACTTCTTACGGAAGCGACCATGGTAATGGAGCAAGCAGACTGCCTAGTTCTTGCTTTAGGAGAAGGAAAAGATCGTAGTGGAGAAGGGAGAAGCCGATCCTCTATCACTCTAGCACCATGTCAAATCGAGTTAGCCCGGTTAGCAAAAGAAACCGGGAAACCTGTCATCGTCGCATTATTTAATGCTCGTCCACTGGATTTAACTGAATTAGAACCATACGCTGACGCCATATTAGAATGCTGGCATCCTGGTTCAGAAGGTGCACAAGCTGCTGTTGCCCTTCTATCTGGAGAAGTTAATCCTAGCGGAAAACTAACCATGTCTTTCCCAAGAGCTACTGGTCAAATTCCTGTTTATTACAATGCTTATCAAACTGGACGGCCACTACCTCCTGGAAGCAATGAGCGTTTCTTTTCACGCTACATCGACATTCCAAATGAACCTTTGTATCCATTTGGTTATGGCTTAAGTTATACATCGTTCAGTTATAGCAACCGATCGCTATCAGCAGTAGAATGGGATGGTTCAGCCAGTTTAACCGTCTCTGTAGATGTGACAAACACTGGTAAAATCGATGGGGTTGAAACAGTCCAGCTCTATATTCAGGATCTGGTTGGAGAAGTAGTTAGACCGGTTAAAGAACTAAAAAGCTTTCAAAAAATTACCCTTTCTCCAGGGGAAACAAGAACTATCACATTCGAAATTACTCATGATATGTTGCAGTACTACCATAGCGATTTAACGTATGCGAGTGATTCTGGCCAATTTCGTGTTTATGTAAATGGGAGCAGTGTTTGTGAGCAGGAAAATACGTTAACCTTCTCACTTGTTAAGTCTTAAAAAAGGAGAATCACTTATGCGGAAAAGTTTAGGTGCACTACCGTTGCTTCTTTCTATGGGACTAGTAGGATGTTCAGATGGTGAAGAAGACGGCGTTACATTAGATGTTTGGGCAATCGGTTGGGAAGCAGAGCAACTTGTTAATGAAGGGTATATTCAGCAGTTTGAACAGCAACACCCAGGCGTAAAAGTCAATCTTCAAGCCATTCCGTGGGGAAATATTTACGATAACCTACTCACTGCCGTTGCCTCCGGTAGCGGTCCTGACGTGGTTCAAATGGGTACATCCTATATGGCTGACTTTGCAAGTACTGGTTCGTTTTTACCTTTAGATGAGTACGTTGAGGACTATCCAAATTTAGATTCTGATCATTTTTTTGAAGGTGCCGTTGATTCTACTATCTACAACGGTGAATTAGTTGCCGTTCCTTGGTATGTAGAAACACGCGTCCTCTTTTATCGGACAGACTTGTTAGCTGATGTCGGCTTTCCAGAAGGTCCAGACACATGGGAGGAATTGTATGAAGCTTCAAAAGCGTTATATGATCGAGGAGACGGCTTATATGCTATGACATTACCTGAAAACGACGACACTCTTCCGTACATCTTTGCCTGGCAGAACGGCGTCGAGTTTGAAACGACGGATAAAGGCGTTGATTTCTCTGATCCTGCTTTTGTTGAAGCAGTTACTTATTACACACGTTTCTTTAAAGAGGATCTTGCTCCTCTTGGACTAGGATTAGATCCGATGCAGTCGTTTGTTGACGGGATTCAGCCAATGTTTTTTGAGCCTCCATTCCGATATCAACAATTGATTGATAATTATCCAGAATTTGAAGAGTGGGATACAAAATTAATGCCGAGTAAAGAAAACAATACGTCCGTCATTGGTGGTTCAAACATGGCGATCTTCGAATGGACAGAACATCCAGATGAAGCAGTGGCGTTTCTTTCCTACCTCTCAGATCGTCAAACACAAATCGATTACTTCAAGGACGTCCGTGTGTTACCACCTCGAGTTGATGCTTGGGAAGACCCTGCCCTACAAGAGGATGAACGCCTCTATACCTATTATGAGCAACTGCAACATTCACGTGCTCAACCGCAAGTCTTAAATTGGAATCGAATCAATGATGAATGGAAACGATCTGAACAACGGATTACAAGAGCTGATTACACGATTGAAGAAGAAATAAAGGACTTTCGATCCCGGATAGAACCAATGATTGTGACCGATGAGGAAGAGGAGGAAAACTAAATGGAGTTGGTACGAAAAAAACCATCTAGAGAAGGAAAGCGCCAAAGTGCCCCTTACGTCTTTATTGCTCCGGCCGTTCTGTTGCTCCTATTGTTCGCCGTATTACCAATCATTATTGCTCTTACGATTAGCTTTACAGATATGGATTTACGTGGCATTTCGGATTGGTCGAATATTTCTTTCGTGGGCATTGAGAACTACCGTGTACTTTTGTCTGACCCTATTTTCTGGACATCCATGTACAACACCTTTTTCTATGTCGTTATTGGTGTTCCTCTTGTCATTATCAGTTCATTAGGGGCAGCCTTACTGTTAAATTATAGTTCAAACAAGTTATTCCGTTTATTTCGAGTTATTTACTACATGCCTGCGATTACGAATATTGTTGCCATTGCTGTTATATGGGGATTTCTATATAACGTCTCCTATGGACTTTTCAATCAAGTGTTGCTTTTCTTTAATACAGGACCGGTGCCGTGGTTAGAAGATCCAACAATGGCTAAATTGTCCTTGATCCTCTTAGCTGTATGGAAAGGCATAGGCATAAACATGCTTATTTATTTAGCTGCATTACAATCGATTCCTAAAGATTACTATGAGGCAGCCACCATTGATGGTGCGAGCCGATCTCAGCAGTTTTTTAAGATCACCTTTCCTTTATTAGGGTTTGCGACGTTTTTCATTACGGTGACAACGCTTATTGGCTGGTTACAATTCTTTGAAGAGCCATTCGTTATGACGGAAGGCGGTCCACTCGACGGGACAATTTCAATTGCTCTATTTATTTATCAAGCTGGGTTTAGTTATAGTAATTTTGGCTATGCAGCTGCAGCATCATTTGTGCTCTTTGTCATTATCATTATCGCTACGTTAATTCAGTTTACACTACGTCGAAAACAAGGCGACATGTAGGGGGAGGCTTGTATGGCTGAAAAACAACAACGCTCGAAGATCGAGATTGGATTTGTATCCATTCTTCTCATTGTAATTGGGTTTATTCTTTCAATTCCTTTTTTGTGGATGCTTTTATCGGCATTTAAGCCTAATCCAGAGCTTATTCAAATACCTGTTCGAATTTTCCCAGAAACGTGGACAGTCGAAAACTTCACTCGTCTGTTTACCGAAATGAACTTCGGAACGTATCTACGAAATACATTAATTTTAGTTGGGTGCGCTCTGATTGGATTAATTTTCAATGCAATGGCAGGCTACAGTTTTGCAAAATTTAATTTTAAAGGGAATCGTCTCCTGTTCTTTCTTGTACTTGCCACAATGATGATCCCTGGGCAAGTGACGATGATTCCGGTTTATCTCATTCTTAACGAAATGGGTTTAACCAATACGATGCCGGGTATTGTCTTGCCAGGACTCGTCGCCGCATTTAGCATATTCTTGTTCAAGCAATTTATGACGACTATCCCAGATGCCCTATTAGAAGCAGCTCGATTAGACGGAGCAGGAGAATTTTATATCTTTTTTAAACTTGTTCTGCCAATGGCTAAATCGATTCTAGCTGTGCAAGGGATTCTTGCTTTCATCGGCGCTTGGAATAGCTTCTTATGGCCATTAATCGTTGCAAATTCTCAAGACCTTTATACCTTATCCGTTGGACTCGCCCTCCTTCAAGGACAAGCCGGTGAAAACTACGCATTGCAAATGGCTGGATCAGCTGTAATGGTTGTTCCGATTCTCATTATCTTTGCGATCTTCCAGAAATATATTGTTGATGGATTCACCATGTCAGGCATTAAATAAAAAAAAAACGAGGCTGGGACATAACGAAAAGTAGTATTTGAAAAGACGAATAGTCTAAAATATGCTGAGTAGCACCGCTACAGGAGAATCCTTCGCTTTCCGGGGACACGGCCTCAGTCTCTTCCGTGGAAAACCGCCACTCCAGAGTCTTCAGACACGTGCTGATCCCCCAGGAGTCTTCAGATTCTCCTTCCGCTAATGTTCATATAAAACAAACGACGAACATTCCTATTTTCAGGAATGTTCGTC
Source organism: Shouchella oshimensis (assembly GCF_002019765.1). Lineage (GTDB taxonomy): Bacteria > Bacillota > Bacilli > Bacillales > Bacillaceae_D > Shouchella > Shouchella oshimensis. Next base: position 670,853 of record NZ_KV917380.1, on the reverse strand, counting down.
ATTTTGGTCTGTCTATCTACTTTTGTCCCAGCCTCTTTCCTACGTTTAGTCAATAGGGTTTTTATAATAATTCTGATGATGTTATTTTTAAATCTAGGCATAGGAAATAAACCTTATCCCTGTCTATTTTTAAATAAGGTTCCTATGGTATACTACAGTTATTGGTCCATTGAGACCGCGTGCGAGTAATCGTACTCTGTATGATTCCTAGCCATGGAATACATACACTTTATGAGCTTGTTCATACAAGCGACAACGGCAACCTTGTCCTTCTTGGGGGTAGGTTGCTTTTTTAATTTGTAATAATACTCGACAATATGATTAGGAGCTGCTTTCTGCTGGCGGATCATGTTCCGAATGATGAGATATAAAATCTTTCTCCCTTTGGGATTTCCACGTTTATTAATATGGTCTTGTCCATGATATTTGCCAGATTGATATCTGCGGATATCAATTCCCACGAAGGCGTTCACTTTTTTGTGATTTGAGAAGCGGGACAGATCACCAAGTTCCCCCATCACAAGAGCTGCACTAATTTCTCCAATACCAGGTACGCTAAGAAATAAATCAAACTCAGGAAGGTTTTTGGCTTCCTCGATCAGTTCTTTAGATACGCGTTCTTTTTCTTCTAAAAGATGAAGAAGCTGACGCGCATAGTATCGTACCTTTTGAGTTTGAACACTCTCTATAGAGACGGCTGGGTAAGAAGAGTGAGCGTAGCTCATGATCTCGACTGCTTTCTGTTTTGCGCGATTCTGTGAAATGTTTTTTAACGTATGATTGATGAGCTGATTTTTAATTTTTGTGATACTCGACCTTAAAACAAGATCGGGATGAGGAAAGAGCGCAATCAGACTTAAAGCGTAAGGTGTAATTCGACTCGAGAAAAATTGTTCAAGCTCTGGGAAACTAAGCTGGAGTGCATTGTGTAGATACATACGCATCCGTTTAATTTCCTCTTCAATCTCTTGATAAAAACGCGAGAGGTCACGCAGATGTTGATAGATGATGGAATGCGTTTGATTTTCCTCTCTTCTGTGAAGGGAATGAGATTGAGCTAATAAGTGGGCATCGTGTTTGTCGGTTTTCCAGCTTCTGAGTGTCCCTAGCTCAAGCTGTTTTTTAGCCTCTAACGGATTAAGAAGACAGTAACGTAAAGCATTCCTTTGGCAAAACGTCTCCACTGGTTTGGAATAAATCCCTGTGGCTTCAAAGACAACGGTCACACTACCTGGAAGGGTCTGAATGTGATCGAATAGCTGTTGAAATCCTAGTTGATTATGAGCAATTTCTTCTTCGTACAAACATCTTTGGTCTTGATAAATGACCGAGTAACTTTTCCCCATTGATACATCTAAAGCGACTACAAACTCCATCATTGTTCCTCTTTTCATTTAGCATTGAAAGGTCTTCACTTAATCATTCCGATTCTAATTTCCTCTACACGAGCTCAATGGCCCCAACATACTTAAACCTGATTCAGTAATGAAAGTGAAGAAGCTCGGTTTTTAATACGGATTCTAGATCCTTGAGGCTTAGGTCGAGCTTTCTTTCACCTCTCACTATACGCCTAAACGAAAAATAGTGGGTAAGATTCATCCGTCGATGATCTTACCCACTAATCTTAGTATGTTTTTTGCTGATATTCGATAATAAGAACACATCCCGTACAATGGTTACGAATCTTTCTTCTCTTGTAATGCAGATAGTGAGTTTAACAATTCGTTCGGAAGCTGAAGACGTTCTTGGTCAAAACGCAAACTGCCAAACAACTGACTTTCATCTGCTTCTGTTGTATATTTTAACGACTCATTATGAAGGGCTTCCATTTGCTGATCAAGCTCAGCAGCCGTGTCAGCAACCTTCTTAAGTTCTGTTGTCATTTCAGACGGGACTTCTTTTTCAAACTTGTAAAAGATTTTATGCTCTAAACTGGCCCAAAAGTCCATCGCAACTGTTCGAATTTGAATCTCCACTGGAATACACTCGCGGCAGTTTGATAAATAGACCGGAACCTCTACAATGATGTGCATACTCCGATAGCCATTCGGTTTTGGTTTTGTAATGTAATCCTTCACTTCTATAACTTTTAGATCGTCTTGAGATTCAATCATTTCCTTCAGAAGAAAAATGTCCTTTTGAAACGAGCAGTTAATCCGCACACCAGCAATATCCATAATATGTTTCTTAATTTCATTTATGTTAATAGGCAGCTGCTTCCGCTGTACTTTCAACAATAAGCTTTCAGGTGTTTTTAAACGGGATGAAATGTTTTCAATCGGATTGTATTCATGAATGTACCTAAATTCTTCTTCTAGTATCTCGATCTTAGTTGTCATTTCGTCTAAGGCAAACTTATACTTCATCATAAAACGGGTTAGTTCTTTCTTTGCCTCTTTTAGTTGATTCATCGTAACGGCTTTACCTTGTTTGCTCATAGATGTGGAATCCTTTCTTTGTGTAAATAAGTATACGTCTATCATTGCACCTATGTACTTAGTATGTCAAAAGGAGAACCAGTGTAAACTTATGAGTAACCGTGTAACACTTACCGCTTTCAGCGACTTTCCACAAACTCATCCAAAACTATTAAACAGAATATTCCGATTCTGGAACACGCGAATGTGGGTATAGAAATACAAAGGAGGTTCATAGCCATGAAAGCGATTTTGAAAATAGTGATCTTCGGGTTCAGCTTTTGTTTTCTTTTTTGGATTCTTATGCCACTTATCGACTTTATCTTTGCCAAGTTTAACCGCGGCGTTACCTATTCCATTCATCTATTCCTTTTTCCTTTATTAGTCGTTTTTTCATTCTTACTTACACATTGGATATACGAAAAAGCAGAGGACGCTTTTCGTTCTTAATTGTGACTAAACTACAATTGAATAATTAATCAATTAAATGTATAATAATACAAAACAAATGAAAGGAATAAGTTCATGAACATTATTGAAGCCACCGAACAAGATGCTGCTGCCATCCACCTTGTTATGATAGCAGCTTTCCGTGAGTATGAAAAAGCGCTTCCTCCTTCAAGTGCGTTAGATGAAACGATCCTTTCTATTCACAATCAACTCTTGAATGGGGAACAAGCTTTACTTGTACTTGAGAATTCACAACCGATTGGTGTTGTACGTTATTCTTTACATTCAAACGTACTATCCTTTTTCCGTCTCTCCGTTCTTCCGGAAAAAAGAGGACAAGGTATTGCATCCTTGCTTTTAAAAGAGCTAGAAACCATTGCAATAAAAGCCGCGGTTCCCTTTCTCCAATGCAAAGTAAGAGTAAGCGTCCCAAAAAATATTGCCCTCTACCAATCTCTCGGTTACACCATTAAAGAAGAACAAATGTCGCGCGGCATCCCCATTGTGTTAATGGAAAAACCTTTATTTCCCAATATTACCTAACTTCATTGATGTCTGTTAACGACTGGTCTCGGTTCATAGAGGCTGTTCATTTGGACACCTTCAATCGTTAAAAGGTGCTTTTTCATATCGATCCCCCCAGCATACCCTGTTAAACTACCGTTAGAACCCACTACACGGTGACAAGGAATGAGAATAGAAATGGGATTATGCCCCACCGCTCCTCCCACCGCTTGTGCAGACATCGCTCTTCCATGGCTTCGTTCCATTTTTTTCGCAATGTTGCCATACGTCTCCACTTCTCCATATGGAATGGCGAGCAAATGCTTCCATACTTCTTGTCTAAAAGTACTTCCTTCAGGCTTTAATAAGAAATCTATTGAAGGTGCTTCACCTTGCGCGTAACGCTCTAGCCACTCCTCTACTTTTAAAAAGAGAGGCAAATCATTGTCTTCAACTGCTGTAGTATGGATGGTTTGCTTTTCATATTTCTGCCCTCTAAGCCACAATCCCGTTAACTGTTCCCCATTGCTTGCCAATGTAAATGCCCCTAAAGACGTTTCTAAAACCTTCCGATACATTCGATTCACTTTTCCTCTCTCCTATAGCTATCTTTATCATAGCTAAATCATTTACTCTTCGCTAGTGCTGATCATAAGCAAGTAGACTAGCCATATTATCCTTTTCGATGTTGGGAAAATTTATTTTTTGTACAATTAATTGAAATTTCTGCTACAATGACGAATAAGCATATACTCTAACAAGTAGGTGAAAAGCGTGCAACACACATTAACACCTGAAGAAGTAGGTGCCAAGATCGTTGAATGGTACAGCTGCATCATTTCAGCTTCTTATGAGCAAGCCATTCTGTTAAAAGAAGAAGCGCGACATGCCGTTATCCACATGCAAACAAATGACAAGATCTTAGCCTATTATTCACTCGTCGAGTTTAGACACAATATTTTTATTGATGAATTTAATAAGAAGCATGAATTAGGTGACACATTTGAATTTGTTGAAACGGAGGTGGATCGTTATTTAAAGTACCTTTACTATTTCATTAGTGGTCAATACGAATACACACAAGAGCGTTACCGTTCAGCGATTAAGATGTTCCGTAAAGCCGAACGCCTTCTGGAACACGTAAATGATGATGCAGAGGAATCGGAATTTTATTTGTATATTGGATTAGTGTACTATCGGTTAAATCAGTATTTATTAGCCAGCTCTTATTTGGAGCAAGCCGAAACGATTTTCAACCGTTTGAGCTATTACGAAAGAGCACTTAACTGTAAGCAAGTGCTTGGAGCCATACGCTCTGAATTACACGAATTCGAAACAGGCGATGCCATCCTTAAAGAGGCTTTTCGCGAATCAACATTTCCCCGCACATCAGCGCTTATCTTGCGCACACTTGGCTTGAGCAAATTACGTCAAAAAGAGTATGAAGCTGCGAAAACCTATTTTTATCAAGCGTTGGACTATGAAGAACACCGAAGCCATCAGATCGGTATGAAAACACGTTATGATCTTTCGAACACTCTTTTTAAGCTTGACCAAGGCAACGAAGCATTAGAACTGTTTCAACAAGCGAAATCAGAAGCTGATCACTACAACAATAAAGAATACAAGGCACGCTGCCTTTATTTAGACGGTCTTTATATTGCTAAAGATCACGCGTTAGTCGATCAAGCGATAAAGGATTTATACGAATCAAGCTTGCTGTACGAAGTGTGTGAATTAGCAGAAGAGATGGTAGAACTTGCTGATCAACGTAATGACGATTCTACGTCCTTAAAGTATTATCGAATTGCTTATAAAGCAAAAATCAATCAAAACAAATTAGGAGCTGATCAAGTATGAAAAAATTATTCGCAGCGTTTATTATTGTATTAGCCGTATCGTCTACTAGCTTTTTTACTCAAGCCGATAGCGAACCCGATTTCCATACTCTCGGCAAAACAGAAATCGTAGGTTAAAGAGTACCCCCTTGTCAGTGCAAGGGGGTACCTTTTTTCTTTGCTACCAGTAACGTCCAACGATCCTTTTCCTCTATTGCGCCTTCTGTTGTAATGTTCCTCTGCATATGTGTCATTAGCTCCTGTATTTGGCTATCTGACAGTTCATGCAAAATACTTCTGCCCTTCCGTAACCGAATGTCATTAAGTAATACTTCCTTAGATGAATGACGTGCTCTTGTTTCCCAAAACGTCCAATTTTTTTCGAGCATCCATCCAGATTCATTTAATGCTGTGCAGATTTCCTCTACTGAATGCCTTCTTTTCTTCTCAACTCCCATTAAAGCAGGAAAACAATCAAAGAAATGGCCTCGAACATGATTGTTTGTACCTTTCAAAAAGCAATCATCCGTTGTTCTCGTTTGGATAAGAAATAAACCATCTTGGTCAAGGATGCGCTCAACTTCCTGAAAAACAGGTTTAAGGGTATCTATATGATGAAGCAGTGCTCTCGCCAGCACCATATTTGCACCTTGATCTTTTAAACCCGTGCTGGTTGCTGTACCGAGTTGATAACCAACCGTCGGATAAGAATCACTATGTCGCGTCGCTGCTTCAAGCATGACGTTGGAGAAGTCAACCCCTGTCACTTTTGGAACACCCATTGCCGCTAGCGCTCGTGTATATATCCCACCACCACAGCCCAAATCGACAACATGGTTTGGTTGATGTGCTGAAAGAAGAGGAAGTAGCTCCTGCTTCCACGTACTATGGGCCCCTCTGTTGACATAGCTTGATTTATTTTTTTCACTATGAAAATTAATCGACATTGTTATTCCTCCTTTTTTCTCTCTTTTAGTATAAAGAGGTCCCACTCTTCTGGATAATAGAAAGACTGAATCAAGGATGATCCAATTTTCAAATCAAAAAAAGACTTCTCTCTTAGAAGTCTTAAAGCAATGATTTAAGTGCCCGTTCAATAGAGGAATACACATTAACTCCTTTAAAGTCCACACCTATGTGAATAGAAGTTCGTGCCGATCCATTTCCAATTCCCCTACTAAAGGTAAGAGAGCAATACCTTTACTTAACTTAATAATAGGTGCACTTAATTGGGCAATCATCTCTTGCCGACTTCGTAATTGTTCAGCTGTATGAGCCAAATTATTAGCAGTGAATTTCACCATAATAACCTTTAATGCACTTGCTAATCGCTTGTTGTAGCAGCTAGAGATAAATGAAGCAAAACCATCTTTAGACGATCTAAAGATGGCCAATATCTTACTGCCCTCGTTTTCGTCGATCAGAGATTTGTTCAGCGCCTAGTCCATAGTTATCCATATCAATCTCATCAATCACGACTACAGTTGATGCCGGGTTTTTATGTAGCGTTTCTTCCAATAAGTCTGTTACGCCTTTAATTAATTTGTGTTTCTCTTCCTTTGTTAGACCCCCATTTTCTTTTGTTACTTTTATATTGACGTACGGCATGAATCTTTCCTCCTTTAAAATAGTTTCTATTATCGAACGCTATTACGTATCCTTTACCTTCACGACTCCAAAGGTATATGCCAGCGCTACCAAAAGTGCCACCAAAAAGAGGTGCGTCAACCGCTCCATAAGGACGGTTGCGTCAACTAGCAATTGTCCTAGAACATTTGCAATAAAAGCTGTGTGAAAAACCTTCATAAAATACTGAAATAGACGATCTCTCGCTATTTCAATCATACAATTCCCCCCTACACAAATACCGTATCATGATCGAATAAACGTTTAAAGAAAATAATTAGTATACCCCTTTATAAAACAGAACAATCAGACTATAATAAAGAAAAATGTACCAGTGAAATGAGGCGTATCCCTTGTTACGAGAAGATGTCCATGTGGCTGTACCAACCGCTTTTTATGAAGATGAAACCCTTTATATTGAGGCAACAATGACTCATATAAATCACTTAGCTAAAAACGATATTCAATCCGTCCTACTATGTGGTTCAACCGGCGAACAACACAGCTTAACCCTTCATGAGAAACAACTCTTGCTGAATGCTATTCAACAAGAAAGCCACTTAATCGACCATATGGAAATCTTATTTGGCCTCTCATCGATACGGCAAACCGAAGCGGTACAACTTGCCAAGTCCCTTGAACAGTCATCAATAGCTGGTATTTTGCTTGGCTACCCACCTTATATTCGCCCTACACAAAGAGAAGCCATTGCTTACACAGAAGCGATACTTTCTGCTACAAGCAAACCGGTTATCCTTTACAACAATCCTGCACGTACAGGGTTTGACCTCTCAGTAGAAACGATTCTTTCATTAAGCGAACATGAACAGATTATTGGAATTAAAGAAGCAGGGAACCCAGAAAAAATTCCTGAGCTGATGCAACAGCTAACAAAGCCTTTCTTTTTTTACGCTGGTGGCGAACAAAACTTATATTCTAAAATAGAGCTAGGGTTTAATCGTCTTTCTTCTATATCGGCAAATGTGTACCCAAAAGAAATAAAAGCTCTCTTTTTACAGCTCACTACACTTAAACCCACCCCTAGTGCTGACTTTGAGAAACTAACGAACATCGTCGATGAACTGTATGCTGAATCCCTCTTAGTACAGATCAAAAAACGGCTATCAATGGGCCCTTGCCGAGCTCCAATCGGCCAATAAAGTCATAAAAAAGGAAGGTCGCTTTTTAAACAACCATCCTTTCCTTCCATCTATGCTTTTTCTATCACATTCACACCAAATGTTGCAAGAAGATCAAAGAACGATGGACACGTTTTTGAAACACATCCTGGATCGACAAGCTCCACTCCAGACACTTGCGTACCGATAAGCGCCAATGACATGGCAACACGATGATCATCATACGTATCGAGGGTTGTTCCTTGCGGAGTACCTGGGTATACTTTCAAACCATCTTGATATTCTTCTACTTTAATGCCAAGGGCTTTCAACGAATCCGCCATGACTTTGATTCGATTTGATTCATGATACCGAATATGTTCAACTTCCGTAATGGTGATGGGGCCGTCTGCAAATGGTGCCATCGCTGCCAGGGTTAACGTCTGATCGGACATTTCTCGCATTGATATACGAAAGCCGCCTTTAAGTTTAGCAGGCCCTTGTACTTCTACATACGTTTTACCCTTTGTTACTGTACAGCCCATCTTTTCTAGAATCGTAAGAAATTCGATATCAGGTTGTTTTGTCTCAACAGTTACATTCGTCACACGCACTCGCCCATTGTTTAGCGCCGCTAGCGCAAAGAAGTAACATGCCGTTGACGCATCTGCCTCAAGAGTCACATCCTGTGGTGTATAAACCGAAGGCGATACAGTCATTTCAGTTAATTCTTCATTGTACGATACAGTAGCACCAAACGCTTCCATTAAATCCAATGTTAAACGCACGTAAGCATGCTGTACAATGTGATCCGTTATGCTCACTTTTAAAGGGCTCTTAAAATAAGGACCAGCAATTAACAAGCCACTAATATATTGACTCGAAATTTTTCCAGATAACGTTACTTCCCCACCATCTAATGGTTTTCCTTTTATCAAAAGGGGATAGAAACCCTCTTTCTTCTCATAAGTAATGTGACCACCTAAAGAACGTAGCGCTTCAATTAATGGTGCCACTGGTCGCTTTGTCATACTTTCGCTTGCTTCGATCTTCCATTCACCATCATTAGCCGTTACTAAGCTACCAGGCAAAAATCGGGCTACCGTTCCTGCCGCTCCAATGTATAAATCGTCACTTGACCATTTTTGGCCTGTTCCGGTAACCTTTGCTACATCTCCATCCACATCGATAGACACACCTAGTTTCTTTAGCGCATCAATGCACCAATACGCATCATCACTACGTAAAAATCCCTTTAATGTTGAGGTGCCTTTTGCAAGTGCACTCATAATGAATGCCCGATTGGTTAAACTTTTACTTCCAGGTATCGTTACTTCTCCATCGATTTTCTTTGAGCTTGGAGCTACCGCTACTTGTTGTACACCCTTTAAAGGTGTCCATGGACTTCTTGCTCGCTCATCCACATTGCCATCCTTCATTTTCACCATCTCCTTCCTTTTATTCTACTCACGGTTATGTTATAAGTAAAATAAATATTTTGAACATCAGCTATAAGTGAGGTTTATATCATGAAGATGGATCTTTATCATATTTTTTATCTAAGCGCATTGGAACTGAACTTTAGTCGAGCAGCAAAACGATTATTCATTACACAGCCAAGTGTCAGCCAAAGTATTGCTCAGCTTGAAGCACACCTTCAAACTCAACTTTTCCAACGCCTATCAAAAGGCGTCATTCTTACTACAGAAGGAAAGCGACTATTTGAACAAGTTAAGCCTGCATTTGAAACCATCAAATTAGCGGAAAAAACGATGTCAGAACGAGCCACATTAAAACAAGGATCTGTTGCTATTGGTGCCAGTGATTCAGCCTGTAAATACCTTTTACTTCCAAAAGTGCAATCGTTCCAAAAAAAGTACCCAAATGTACACTTAAAGCTTCAAAATGGTTCAACACCAGAACTACTGGCAAAATTACAACAAGGCATGATAGAAATGGCTCTCGTTCATCTTCCAATAGACGACCATCTCTATTCCATTAGAGGAACATACAGCGTTCACAGCGCTTTTGTTGTTGGTGCACGGTACAAGCAGCTAACAGAAAAAGCAAAAACGCTTAGCCAATTAGTCCAATATCCAATTGTTACGTTTTCCCAACAAAGCCAATCACGTATTTACTTAGATGAATTATTCGCCTCGCACCAGTTAACGGTTACACCAGAAGTCGAAGTTAGCGCAATGGATGTTTTGTTAGCATGCACAAAAATTGGCATGGGTATCGCTTTCGTTACAAAAGAATTCGTCCAAGAATCATTAAATCAGCAAGAACTATACGAAATTCCATTAACAACCCACTTAAAACAACGTCACATTGGTATTGTCACAACTAAACATGCGCCATTATCCCATGCAAGCGAATCTTTTCTATCAATGCTTACGGAATCCTTCAACAAACAATAAATGTTTTTGTTTCTTTTGGAGAAACTACTCAAGAACCAAAATGAATTAGAAAAGGAATGAACGAAATCGATCGTTTTTCATATACGTTTGACTCAATCTGAATAGCTTTTTCAAACCGCTCAACTATCGTTTGTCAGTAAACAAAGCAACTACAAACATGCTTAAAAACGAAGCAGTAAAGAGCAGACATTCCTTTCCCTATTCATTAAAAGGTTTACACCTAGTATAAAAAAGGTAAAGAATCAGCACAGGAGGCGATAACAATGGAAACATCACATCAATCAAAAGGATCTGATGGAACTGGCGCACTTGTATTTGGTATTTTATCTTTACTTATCCCATATATTGGCCTGATATTAGGTATTGTAGCTGTCGTAATGGCTTCAGGAGTAAACACCGGAATGGCTACAGGTGGGAAAATAACAGGTATCATTGGCATCGTTTATAATGCACTAATGTTGCTATTATTTGCCACAGGCGTGTTCTTTCTATTTACTTTTTAAAAGCCTCTATACATCAGTAGAAACGCATAACGAACAAGGAGGTACACATCATGATGAGTTTTATATGGAGTTTAATTATCGGTGGTTTAATTGGTTGGGCTGCTGGTGCAATAACCGGAAAAGGCGTTCCCTTTGGTATTATCGGTAATATTATTGCAGGATTTATTGGAGCAAATATTGGTACATGGCTACTAGGAAGCTGGGGACCATCTATTGGCGGATTCGCTATCTTTCCTGCTCTTATCGGAGCGATTATTTTAGTCCTTATTGTTAGTCTTGTCTTACGAGCATTTCGTTCGTAATGAAGAGAAAACAGCTATTTCTACTCGGTCCTACTCATGACCTCGATGGAAATAGTTGTTTTTTTACGTCTTCCAATCCAAACGATCAACGATATTGATAGCGGTATCATTCGTGTATAGGGCATTTTTTTTACTTAAAAGGGTTTTACCGTCATTAAAGAGGGTAATCTACAAAAATACTTCATTTTGTGTGTTGCACTAAATGTTACAACCTACTACGAAAGAAGAGAAGACAGATGGGATTATTATCATTCATTATTTTTACCGTAATCGTTGCGGGTATTTGGCTCTATGCCTACACTCGTAGTCGAAAAGTTAACTTGTCCAGTTCTGAAGGCCTTTTTCTTGGTGGACGAAGCTTAACAGGCATTACGATCGCAGGCTCTATCGTTATGACGAATCTTTCAACAGAACAAATTGTAGGACAAAATGGACAGAGTTATGAAACCGGTATGGAAGTGATGGGTTGGGAAGTAACAGCGGCCGTCGCCATTGTCGCCCTTGCATTAATTTTCTTACCAAAGTATTTGAAGTATGGCGTTGATACCGTTACCGATTTTATTGAAATTCGGTTTGATACAACGACGAAACGCATTGCCTCTTTGCTTTTCATCTTTACATATGTCGTTTCCTTTTTACCTGTGGTTCTATATTCCGGTTCACTCGTCTTTAATCAAATCTTTTCGATCGACGAACTGTTAGGGGTTCATTCACTAGTTGCGATTGCTCTCATATCGGTCATCACTGGCATCATCGGATTGTTGTACTTATTAATAGGTGGGTTACGACTCAGTGCTTTTAGCGACACCGTTTATGGGATTGGCTTATTAATCGCTGGTCTCGCTATTCCATTTTTAGCTTTACTTGCATTGGGAGATGGAGGTATTTTGGCAGGTTTTGAAACGATTCGAGCAAACACACCTGAAAAGTTAAGTTCCTTTGGTGCTGTGAATTCGGAAATGGTACCGTGGCCGACATTATTTTTAGGTTTGTTCTTTAATAACCTATTTTTCTGGTGTACAAATCAAATGATTGTCCAAAAGGCACTTGCTGGTCGAGATTTAAAAGAGGGGCAGAAGGGTGCCTTATACGTAGGGATTTTTAAAATTTTTGGTGCACTGTTCCTTGTCTTTCCAGGAATTATCGCCTATAACATGTTTGGAGATTCTGTTGCGCCTGCCGACAATGCGTATCCAATGCTCGTCACAGCAGTACTTCCTGAATGGGCTTTCGGTATCTTCGCGGCGGTTATCTTCGGTGCGATCCTAAGTTCATTTGTTGGGGCTCTTAACGCAACGACGACTCTTCTCACATTAGACTTTTATAAACCGTTAAAGAAAAATGTGACAGACAAGCAAGTAAGTCGTATGGGGAAAGTATTTACCATCGCAATAGGTCTAACATCTGCACTCATTGCACCACTTATCTCGTTTGCACCTGCTGGATTATTTCACGTAGTTCAGCAATTTAACGGGCTTTATAGTATGCCGCTACTTGCACTCATTCTTCTCGGCTTCTATTCAAAGTATGCAACGCCATTTGCTGCGAAGGTAACATTTATTTTCCATATTATTGTCTACGGCTCCTCCCAGCTGTTTACAGATATTCATTACTTGTATGTGTTCAGTGTCATCCTATTTGTAGACGTCTTTCTAATCTGGGTCATCAGTCGATTTGGACCCAATACGACACCATTTGAATTTCCAAAAATCGAAGCAAAAGTCGACCTTACTCCATGGAAACATAGGAAATGGGTGAGTGCTATCATCCTAATACTTGTCGTCGGCATGTACTGGTTCTTCTCACCAATGGGTATAGCAAAATAGACAAACAAAAGACTAGCTCCCTTGGTAGGGGCTAGTCTTTTGACTGTTTCGTTCGTTAAGATGAGGTACGCACTCTTCGTCGATGAAGTACAGAAAGCCCAAGTCCACCAGCAGCTATCGTTAATCCACCCATTGCATAAAGCAAATGATGACTCGCTGTATCTGGCAACGCTCCTCCTTCAACAGGCTGTGCATGTTCAATGACTTCATCTGGAACTGTAATCGAATCGACACCATTAAAGTTGCTGACTGTTTGATCTAGTGAGATATGCATGTCCACGCTTTCTTCTCCATCATCAATCACCATGGTCATGTCCATCGTCATTTCTGTCATGTAGTACGTATCTTTTTCAACCAACATCTCGTAGCTTAAATCACTAATTTCAAATGCCTCAAACAATGCTTCCTCCCCTTGCATGTCCTCTTCCATCATGAGTTCACCAAGAAGATCGTCGATCATTTCGTTCAGTTGTTCTCCATTACCAGTGTAAGTGAGTAAATAAGAATCTCCTTCATCCGTTACATCCATATCTTCCCCAAGCATTTCTGCTTGTTCACGGGTTGACGTTGCTTGCAGAAGCGCCATCATTTCGTCGCTACTCATTCCTTCATAAACGTACCAATCACCATCTGGTCCTTGCTCATACATCCCTTCTTCAGTCCAATAGACGGTCGTTTCGAGATCACCATCAGGTGTATGAATTGTCGACACTTGATGCATGGCAAATGGATCAAGAATAACGTCTTCCATCGTATGAACTGTAATAGTTACTTCTTCACCAGACATTGGATCAGGCATCGTTAATTCCATTGTCGTTTCACTTGAGAAGCTATCAAGCTCAAGCATGGCTTCATTGGACATTTGAATAATGTCAGCCGCACTTTCCTCATTCGCCAAAGCGTTACCAGTAATCGAAAGAACAAAAAAACTAGCTACCGTAATTGATGTCATTTTTTTCATATGTACAACCCCTATACAATTGTTTAGGTAGAGGCTCCTCTATGTTGATCCTATTCTTGATGCTCGTACCATCTCCCTATCTGTTGTCTTGGTTTCCCTAACACACACAAATGAAACCGCTTTTTTGAAAAAAATTCAAAAATCATATAAATTTGGATACCTTTTTCTTACTCTACCCCTAGTAAATTCAGCACTTCTTTAGTCGCTTCGGCTATCAACTGATCGTCCACAGCATCATCTTTCTCGTCTTTATGAGAAAGGATGGCAAGAACAATAGGCGCGGCCTGTTTTATCTCCAGCTTGCCATCCTTTATGCATATCTGCTCGTATCAACATGTCTCCAGTCGTGTTGTGAATTAGCCCATTAGTACACAGAAAAAAAGCTTCTTCAACGTATCTCGTTAGAAGAAGCCTCTTTCATATATGCATTATCTACATGTGTTCATTATAATCATAACAATAGATTAATAGAATCTCTTTACACCAATAAAATGTTGTTGCCAGTAAGAGTTGTTAATATCAGCATAAGAAACGCCTTCGCTTCCGCCACCAGAGTGAATCATTTGGCCATTCCCTACATAAATACCACTGTGAGAAGCACCTTGTGTATTATAGGTTCCTTCATAGAATAGAACATCACCAATTTGTAGGTCACTTAAGCTGACATGAACACCAGTGCTAGCCCACATTCCTGCATGTGTTCGCTCTACTTGAATTCCGTTATTTTGAAACACATAGTTTACAAAGCCACTGCTATCCATACCTGCTGTTGAAGATCCACCCCAAGCATACGGTGTACCTAACACACTTCTTGCAGTATCTGCAATAGACTGACTTAGTCCTGAAGATGTCTCATTACTTGCCGTTGTAACAACTGGCTCACTATTATCGGTACTTACTTCCGTTACTTCAATAGCTGAATCTTGTCTTGGAGTAGAAGCGTCCACAGTATCAAGTGCTCCTTGTGTTGCTGGACCAGCTATCCCATCTGCTTGAAGACCTTGGCTTTGTTGGAATGAAGTAACAGCGTTCTCTGTTTCCGTACCAAAAATGCCATCATCTGCAACTGGGTAACCTGCATAAATTAAATCTTGCTGTAAATTCTCAACATCTTGTCCACGATCACCAGCCCGAAGAACGTCTGCTTGAATAGCAGTTTCTGAAGAAGATGGTTGAGGGCTATATTCAGTAGGGTCTGCATATGCGGACGCCTCATTATTCATATCTGTTACAAAAAGAAGACCTACGACAAACGAAGTTGATAAAACAATTTTACTACCTGTTGATTTTAAAGTTTTCATAATGACCTCCCAATTAATAGTCGATCACTACTGTAACATCGGTCTGGAAGAAATTCCATTTCAATCAGATTACAGTCTATTGACATTGTTACAAAATGTTCCCAAAAAATAAGCGATTCGTTCTTGAAACCCTATTAAAAACAAGCTTTCTTTAGCACATAGTTTTTTACATTTTTCTCTATCATTCTAGTAATGGCATACATGTATAACACGTTTTGTTCATAACCTAAAAAACTTCCAATAGCTTCACTTTTACAGTGAAACCATTGGAAGAACCTTACTTTCCATTACTGTCTAGTACCATGACCAATTTCAAGTTCAGCTACATAGCCTTGCATTTTCTTAAGAAGACTGTCACGAATTTCATCGTTTTGAAGGGCGAACTCAATTTGAGTCAAAACAAACCCAAGTTTTTCTCCTACATCGTACCGCTTTCCTTCAAAATCATACGCATAAACACTTTGGAACTCGTTAAGCGCTTGAATCGCATCTGTTAACTGGATTTCTCCTCCAGCACCAGTATCTTGCTTCTCAAGGAAATCAAAAATTTCAGGTGTTAAAATATAGCGTCCCATTATCGCTAAGTTAGAAGGTGCTGTGCCTTGTTCCGGCTTTTCTACAAATTGAGATACGCGATAGAGACGATCATGATTAGACTCCGGATCGATGATTCCATAACGATGTGTCTCTTCGGATGGAACCGTTTGAACACCAATAACGGAACGTTCTGTTGCGTCATACTGCTTCATTAATTGTTTTAAACAAGGCGTATCAGCTTGGACAATATCATCGCCTAAAAGTACTGCAAATGGTTCATTCCCAATAAACTTGCGTGCGCAATGGACGGCATGACCAAGTCCTTTAGGTTCTTTTTGACGAATATAGTGAATCTCTACTTTTGAAGAAGCTTGTACTTTTTCAAGCATATCAAGTTTCCCTTTGTTAAATAAATTCTGTTCTAATTCAAACGAATGATCAAAATGATCCTCAATAGCACGCTTCCCTTTACCTGTAACAATAATGATATCTTCAATACCAGCTTCCACAGCCTCTTCAACAATGTATTGAATCGTAGGTTTGTCTACAATTGGTAGCATCTCTTTTGGCATTGCTTTCGTAGCTGGTAGAAAACGTGTTCCAAGTCCAGCTGCTGGGATGATCGCTTTTTTTACTTTAGACATGAAAAAACCCCTTAAATGATATTAATAACTTTTTAAAAGACAATATGTAAGAGCTAAATATTCCTATTAAATTTTACTAATAATTCCCAGTTAGAACGTCCGTTCCGAAAAAAGTTACTCTTAGTATATCTCAATTATCTGTATCTTGCATCATTTTAGTTCATAGAAATTATGCTTCATTTCATCATAAAATTATCTGCTTAAAGAATGGAATTACCATCATCGCTTACCTAATAATAGCGTAACTCTCCTTTTGTAAGACGAGTAAATTGAAAACTTTACAAAAAGTATAAACTTGCTTTATAAATTCTGGATGTAAAATTTATGTACGCGTGAACTCAATGACCTGCTAATTTTAAAAACAAGTCACCTTTGACCGAACTCTATACAGATTTTCTTCGGTTCAAAGGTAACTAACTTTAAGTGACATTTCGTTCGGTTTACAAACAGACTTTCCTACTATTCTGTTGTTAAACTTTTTAGTTACTCCTAAAGAAAAACGATCCATTCATATAAATATAGATTTCGGCATTTGCTCCTGTGTTTAAATTTATAATTCCCCCTACTATGGCTAACAACGTATTAGCTGGAATTGTTACATTTAAACCTGTCGAGCTCCCTGTAAGAATGGTTGTATTTGGATTAGACGCGCCTGCCGTGTAACCAATAAAAGGAATTTGTTGCATCGCAGGGTCTATTGAAAAATTATACGTTCCTTGTGGTGATGTGGCTAATGCAACAAACGGCCTAAAATCAGTGCCAGCAGCCGCAGTAAAAGCACTCCAATTATTAAAAGTTGCAGAGATCCCTGTTAATGTAACCTGTTGAGGGAAAGAAAAGAAAAATTGATAATTGTCATTACCAAATGGAATGGGGATACTAGTTCCATCAGGAACCGTGATATCATTGCTTGTTCTCCCAAAAGAGATTAGATTCACTCGACTCGGAGCCCCACTTGCATTTGCTAATGGATGAACGGTTCCCCTACCAGCTCCCCCTGCAGATGAGAAAACCACGGCAAAGTTTGATGACGACGCAGGTCCTGTTAATCCAGTAATTCCCGTTGGACCTTGGATTCCTTGCAATCCTGTAGCACCAGTTACTCCGGTTACTCCTTGGATTCCTTGTAATCCCGTAGCACCAGTGAATCCGGTTACTCCTTGGATTCCTTGTAACCCTGTAGCTCCTGTCGCTCCGGTTGACCCTTGAATTCCTTGTAACCCTGTCGCTCCGGTTATTCCTTGGATTCCTTGTAATCCTGTAGCTCCTGTCGCTCCGGTTATTCCTTGGATTCCTTGTAACCCTGTAGCACCAGTTCCTCCGGTTACTCCTTGGATTCCTTGTAACCCTGTAGCTCCTGTCGCTCCGGTTGATCCTTGGATTCCTTGTAACCCTGTAGCACCAGTTCCTCCGGTTACTCCGGTTACTCCTTGGATTCCTTGTAACCCTGTAGCTCCTGTCGCTCCGGTTGACCCTTGAATTCCTTGTAACCCTGTAGCACCAGTTACTCCTTGGATTCCTTGTAACCCTGTAGCACCAGTTACTCCTTGGATTCCTTGTAATCCTGTAGCACCAGTTACTCCGGTTACTCCTTGGATTCCTTGTAATCCTGTAGCACCAGTTACTCCGGTTACTCCTTGGATTCCTTGTAACCCTGTAGCACCAGTTACTCCTTGGATTCCTTGTAACCCTGTAGCACCAGTTACTCCGGTTGATCCTTGGATTCCTTGTAATCCTGTCGCTCCGGTTGGGCCTGCTGGACCTGGTCCTTCTGGTCCGGTTGGGCCAGTAGCTCCTGTTGGAGGGCCCGGTGGACCTGTCACTCCGGTTATTCCCGTACTTCCAGTCGCTCCTGTTTCTCCTTGAACTCCTTGGATACCAGTCGCTCCTGTTTCTCCTTGAACTCCCTGAATACCAGTCGCCCCTGTTTCTCCTCTTTCTCCTTGGATACCAGTCGCCCCTGTTTCTCCTTGAACTCCTTGGATACCAGTCGCTCCTGTTTCTCCTTGAACTCCCTGAATACCAGTCGCCCCTGTTTCTCCTCTTTCTCCTTGGATACCAGTCGCCCCTGTTTCTCCTTGAACTCCTTGGATACCGGTGGCTCCTGTTTCTCCTTGAACTCCTTGGATACCGGTGGCTCCTGTTTCTCCTCTTTCTCCTTGAATACCGGTCGCCCCTGTTTCTCCTTGAACTCCTTGGATACCAGTCGCCCCTGTTTCTCCTTGAACTCCTTGAATACCAGTCGCCCCTGTTTCTCCTTGAACTCCTTGGATACCAGTCGCCCCTGTTTCTCCTTGAACTCCTTGACTACCAGTCGCCCCTGTTTCTCCTTGAACTCCTTGACTACCAGTCGCCCCTGTTTCTCCTTGAACTCCTTGACTACCAGTCGCCCCTGTTTCTCCTTGAACTCCTTGACTACCAGTCGCCCCTGTTTCTCCTTGAACTCCTTGACTACCAGTCGCCCCTGTTTCTCCTTGAACTCCTTGACTACCAGTCGCCCCTGTTTCTCCTTGAACTCCTTGACTACCAGTCGCCCCTGTTTCTCCTTGAACTCCTTGACTACCAGTCGCCCCTGTTTCTCCTTGAACTCCTTGACTACCAGTCGCCCCTGTTTCTCCTTGAACTCCTTGACTACCAGTCGCCCCTGTTTCTCCTTGAACTCCTTGACTACCAGTCGCCCCTGTTTCTCCTTGAACTCCTTGACTACCAGTCGCCCCTGTTTCTCCTTGAACTCCTTGACTACCAGTCGCCCCTGTTTCTCCTTGAACTCCTTGACTACCAGTCGCCCCTGTTTCTCCTTGAACTCCTTGACTACCAGTCGCCCCTGTTTCTCCTTGAACTCCTTGACTACCAGTCGCCCCTGTTTCTCCTTGAACTCCTTGACTACCAGTCGCCCCTGTTTCTCCTTGAACTCCTTGACTACCAGTCGCCCCTGTTTCTCCTTGAACTCCTTGGATACCAGTCGCCCCTGTTTCTCCTTGAACTCCTTGAATACCAGTCGCCCCTGTTTCTCCTTGAACTCCTTGGATACCAGTGACTCCTGTTTCTCCTCTTTCTCCTTGGATACCGGTGACTCCTGTTTCTCCTCTTTCCCCTTGAATACCAGTCGCCCCTGTTTCTCCTTGAATTCCTTGGATACCAGTCGCCCCTGTTTCTCCTTGAATTCCTTGAATGCCAGTCGCTCCTGTTTCTCCTTGAACTCCCTGAATACCGGTGGCCCCTGTTTCTCCTCTTTCTCCTTGGATACCGGTCGCTCCCTTTTCAGCGAGCAGTGTATAGTCTGGAGAACGACCTGGAACACCTGTTGGAGAATTTGTATTTACTAAATAGGTGTTTCCATCGAGCGTGACAATCTGACCTACCATGTAACCTGAAGTATTATCAGCGTTAAACGCTTCTACTCCTTCAAATCCGACGCCAGTAGAACCAGTGGGTCCAGTAGGGCCTGGCAAACCTGTAGCCCCTGTCCACCCTCCTAATAACTGGTCATAACACCATTTATTTTCCCTGCCATTGGTACAAGTTCGTTTAAAAATTTGCACACCATTCACGAAAATATATTGATCGGACACGCATTATCCCCTCTTATCTATAAAACATAAATAACGAATATATCCACAACTAATGGACTGTTATCATCCTATGATAAAGGAGGCCAATTGCAACAACTTCATCCATTCCATCTTTCAATATAAAATAAAAAAGAACCCCTGTTCATTCTTATTACAGAACAGGGATTCAAACGATTATTAGTATAGGGTTTTTTCTGCTTCTTTTGTATATAAAATGGCGTCTTCTTGTTTTCCGTCTCGAATTTTTTCTGCCCATTCAGGATCCGCTAGTAATGCGCGCCCTACCGCAACAAAATCAAACTCTTTCGCCTGTAATTTTTCATCAACTAGGCGCAGATTTTCATCAATGGAGTGCTCGTCGTTCCCTTTTTTACTTAAAAATGCATAATCCACCCCTAGTGAACCAACAGAGATGACAGGTTTTCCTGTTACCTGCTTCGTCCATGCAGCAAGATTTAATGGTTCGACTCCTTCAAACTCCGCTTCCCAAATTCGGCGAGTTGAGCAATGGAAAATATCAACCCCGGCTTCCGCAAGCGGCATTAACAGCTGTTTTAACTCTTCAGGTGTTCGTGCTAGCTTCGCGTCATAGACACCGCCTTTCCATTGAGAAAAACGAAACACAATAGGAAAATCTCGACTTACCACTTCTCTGCATGCTTTCACAACTTCTACGGCAAATCGAGTTCGTCCTTCAAGATCACCACCATATTCGTCTGTGCGTTGATTGGTTCGTTCCCAAAGAAATTGATCAATTAAATAACCATGTGCGCCATGAAGTTCTATTCCATCAAAACCAATGCGTTCTGCATCAGCAGCCGCTTGAGCAAACGAACGAATGATCGATTTCAGTTCGTCTTTCGTTAATGCTATACCATTTTCACTACCATCAACAGCTAAACCAGATGGGCTTACTGGAGGAGCGTCTTCATTTGGTGTATTTCCTTGCTTTCTGGCTGAGCCGATATGCCATAGCTGAGGAATAATTTTCCCACCTACGCTATGTACTTCATCAACCACATGCTTCCATCCAGCTAACGCTTTCTCTCCGTAGAAACGAGGTATATCCTTATGCATAACAGCTGCCGGGTGATCAATTGCCGTGCCTTCCGTTACAATTAAACCGACACCATGTTCTGCCCTTCTTTTGTAATAAGCCGCTACTTCTTCCGTCGGTACACCATCAGGAGAAAACACCCTCGTCATCGGTGCCATGACAACTTTGCTCTGAAGTTCTCCTTTACCAAAAGGCGTCTTTTCAAATAATGTTGGTGCAAGTGATTGTGTCATTAATCTCTCTCCTTTAAATAGTTTACAATCATTGTAATTGTTTTGTGTCACGAAATAAAAAGAAAGGTCTTATAAAAAATTGGGAAAATAGCAGAACGAGAATTGCTCTCAGTTCAGATTTAGGAAGGTTAGCTATTTCGTTTGTACTAGCCCCCACCCAATAACAAACCTTTCTCTCCTTTGTGACGAATAAAGTCACCCGTAGTATAATAAGAACAGACACACAATTGAATCACGACGGAGGATGATGCCAATGGCTTCGAAATTTGATGCAGCATTTAATCAAACGTTTAACGAACAAATGGAAAGCATCAACCGATCACTAGAAGAAGATGTGTTGTTCGCCTTAATTGGTGATATTAATACTGGAAAATCAACAACAATTAACGCTCTATTTGGCGCAGACGTTGCGCCAACATCTGGCTTACCAGGGAAAACCGTTGAAATAAAAAAATATGCGTATAAAGAGCATATTCAATTCGTCGATACACCGGGCTTGAACGATGTGGTGCAAACACATTCGCAAGAGACTATTACATTCTATAAGGATGCTGATGTTGTCCTTTTCTTCTTAAATGCAGCGGGTACAGTACTCTCAGAAACAGAAGCTAAAGAACTCGAAAAGCTTGCAACCATTAATAAAGACATTCTAATTGTCCTGAACAAAGTCGACATTGCTGACGATGTGCCTAGCTTACTTCATTATATTCAAGAAAAAACGAGCTATCGCTTTAAAGTCATTCCGCTTTCTTCAAAAACAGGCTTTAATCTTGGCGAGCTAGAAGACCAAATTGGTGATATTCTTCAAAAAAAAAATAAAGAATTGCAGTTCGCCAAAGCGTTAAAAGATAAATCACGCATTGCGAATAAATGGATTAACCGCTCTTCCCTTGCAGCAGCTTCAGCAGGCGCCATTCCAGTACCAGGATCTGATATTGTGCCTATTACAGCTGTACAAGTCGGGTTAATGATTAAGTTAGCAAAGCTTTATGAAAAAACCATTACGAAAGACAGAGCAAAGGAACTTATTGTGACCAACCTTGTTAGCAACATTGGTCGAACAGCCTTTCGTCAGCTTTCAAAGTTCGTTCCTGGCTGGGGCTCAGCGATTAGTGCAGGAGTCGCTGGAACGCTGACGTGGTCACTTGGGAAAGGAATTAAGAAGATTTACGAGCAAGGGTTAGATTTGAACGTGGAAACCCTTGTTCATTATACAAAGAAGTTTAAAGCAGAGCGCGAGAACGCAAAATAACAGCCCCCCTTTAATGGGGAGCTGTTTCTGTTTGTTCTGCTTGAAACGCATCAAGCAATTGGCGAACTTCATCCGTTGATTTTGAGTTCATTAATTGATTTCGCAATTCGCTAGCACCGCGGAAATCCCGAACATAGATTTTAAAGAAACGATGAAGCGGCTTAAACGCTCGGGATTCAATTTCGTGATACTTATCATGAAGGTCCAGCTGGAGACGTAAAAGTTCAAGAAGCTCTTCACTCGTATGCTCCCGCGGCTCTTTTTCAAACGCAAAAGGGTTTGTGAAAATGCCGCGGCCAATCATGACTCCATCAACACCATATTTTTCAACAAGCTCTAAGCCAACTTGACGGTTTGGAATATCGCCGTTAATCGTTAACAGGGTATGTGGTGCAATCTCATCACGCAGTTTTTTAATTTCAGGAATGAGCTCCCAATGGGCATCTACTTTACTCATTTCCTTCTTCGTCCGCAAGTGAATGGACAGGTTTGCGATATCTTGTTTTAATACATGCGTCAGCCATTCAAACCACTCTTCCACGTACGTATAGCCTAAGCGCGTTTTCACACTTACAGGTAAACCGCCAGCCTTTGCCGCTTGAATCAGCTCTGCTGCAATCTCGGGACGACGGATCAAGCCACTACCTTTTCCGTTTCCAGCAACATTCTGCACCGGGCATCCCATATTTAAATCAATTCCCTTAAAGCCCTCTTCTGCCATGCCGATACTCATTTTCCGAAACAATTCTGGCTTGTCTCCCCATATATGGGCAACCATCGGCTGTTCATCTTCAGTAAACGTTAAGCGACCGCGTACACTCTGCTTACCATCCGGATGACAATAGCTTTCAGAATTCGTAAACTCTGTAAAAAACACATCAGGACGCGCCGCATGGCTCACCACATGACGAAACACGACATCCGTCACATCTTCCATCGGTGCAAGTATAAAAAATGGCCGTGGCAATTCACGCCAAAAATTTGCTGTCATAGTGATGTTTCGTTCCTTTCTTCTGTTACTTTCTCTATTTATGCTTGCATTACTCGTTTTTAAGTGGTTCCTAAAACAAAAGGCCCTGCATTCGATTTTACCGAAACTTGAGCCATAGTAGCAAGTATATTTTCATTGGAAATGCTATTCTACATCTGTAAACCGCTTTCAACATAAAGGTAACTGGTTGTTACGAATCGTGTCACCATAGAAGGCAAAGGTAAAGAGGCCGGGACATAACGAAAAGTAGTAGTTGAAAAGACGAATAGTCTAAAATATGCTGAGTAGCAGCGCTACAGGAGAATCCTTCCGCTAATTTCCATATAAAACAAACGACGAACGTTCCTATTTTCAGGAATGTTCGTCGTTCTGGTCTGTCTATCTACTTTTGTCCCAGCATCTTTTTACCATTCGCTTATTTATTGTTTTTTTCTTCGCTAGAAATAATCCCTTGTTCTTTAGCCAGAAGGAACGCTATTTTTGGCGCCCCCCACAAGAGTGGTAATAAAATAAGTGATACAGGTACTGCTGCTATAACGACAAATGATTGGAGCGCATTGACTCCACCATTTCCTACATTAATTAAAATCATGGCTATAATAGACATAATGGAAGCCCAGAAAAATCGAATGCTTTTTGCTGGATTCCCTTTACCTGTGACACTCATGGCAAGTGAATACGACATTGTATCCACTGTTGTTACAACGAACAAGATCGTTAGTAAAAGGAAAAGGAACGGCATCATACTACCGAGAGGCATTTGGCTTGCAATCGCTATAATGGCAGCCGGTAACCCGTTTTCTTCTAATGGAGTCGCAATGGATCCAGGTGTTTGAATCTCATAGAAAATACCTGAGCCACCTAATATCGTAAACCAAATATTTGTTAGGATTGGCGTAATAATCGCCACAACGAGAAATAACTCTCGAATCGTTCTTCCGCGAGAAATGCGCGCCACCATAAGTGCTACCATTGGACCAAAGCCAATAAACCAGCCAAAAAAGAAGAGCATCCATGCGCCAGACCATTCATTATCGCCTCTGAACGTGGTCATTTCTATAAAATGGGACAGATAGGTTCCTGTAGCTGAAATGTAGGAATCAATTAGAAAAATACCTGGGCCGAACAAAACTAAAAAAACACCGATAAACAAGGCTGTATTCACATTTACTTTACTAAGCCACTGAATCCCTTTTTCAATCCCAGTTAATGTTGAAAGTAAAACAATACTCGTAAGGGTTAAAATAATGGTGACTTGGGTTACATACGTATCTGGCCAGCCAAATAACGCATTCACCCCATAGCTCACTTGTAACCCTAGGAACCCAATCGGACCAATGGTACCAGCGGCGGCTCCAATAATACAGAACACGTCAACAGCTGTTCCCCATTTACTGTCTTGTATGCGATCCCCTAAAATAGGGTAAAGAATCGTACGTGGCTTTAACGGCATACCTTTATGGTTATGCGCGTAAACCATTACAATGGAACAAATCGCGCCATACACTGCCCAAGCAGAAAATCCCCAGGAAATAAAGCTTTGTGCAAGCGCCACTTGAATGGCATCGTTCGTCGTTTCAATAATGCCACTATACGTAGGTGGTGCTTCCAGAAAATAATACAACGGCTCTGCCGCAGCCCAGAAGACCCCTCCAGCTCCAAGCCCTGTTGTGACAACGATAGCCAGGTATTTAAAAAAGCCCATTTCCGGTTTATCTAATTTTCCAATGCGAACGGACCCAAGCTTTGAAAACGCAAGAACCGCTCCAACTAAAAACGTCGCTAGTAATAATACTTGCCAATACCCACCAAAATACGTTATGGCGAGTTGAAATCCTTTATCGACTATAAAGGATGTTAATTCCATATTTGTAAAAGCCATCACGACAAAGAGAAGTAAGAATCCTCCGCTCATGATAAAAACTGGCCAATTTACGGTCTGTAACACTTTCTGTTGACCTTTTGCCATCTTTTTCCCCTTTCACTGCTCAAAACCACAAGTCTATACTTTAGCAAAAAAGAAAGCACATATGTGATAAATCGATCCATACTTTTATGAATCAACGCGTAAAATGCTTAGTCTTATGCTAAAAGAGTTCTTTTATTACATTTTGATTACATTTAAGAAAGCGAAGCAAAAATGCGGGATATTAACGAAAAAGAGGCTGGGACATAGCGAAAAGTAGTATTTGAAAAGACGAATAGTCTAAAATATTCTGAGTAGCACCACTACAGGAGAATCCTTCACTTTCCGGGGACACGGCCTCAGCCTCCTCCTTGGAAAACCGCCACTCCAGAGTCTTCAGACACGTGCTGATCCCCCAGGAGTCTTCAGATTCTCCTTCCGCTCATTTTCATATAAAACAAACGACGAACGTTCCTATTTTCAGGAATGTTCGTCATTTTTGTCTGTCTATCTACTTTTGTCCCAGCCTCCGTCTTATTCATACGCTTTTCTTTTAACTAAATGCCTTCATTCTTCCGCTGACTTATCAATCATGACATTCCCTTGTTCATCTTTTATATGTACAAATGCAAAAAAGAGACCTTCCCATCACAACTTGTAGAAGGTCCCGACCATCATTGTTAATTAAGATTCTTTTCATAAGAGATAAGTTCATGTTCTGTATGAAAACCGAGCTTTTGATAAATATGAATCGCTTTTTCATTAGCTGAATTTACACATAATGTAATTTCATCGATCGTTTCAAAAGAAAACAACCATTCTAACCCTTTTGAAAGAAGAGCTGTCCCAATTCCTTTTTCACGTGAATGGGTGTCTACTCCTAAGAATTCAATACTACCTTCTCCAAAATCTGGGCTGGCTTCAACATACACATAACCTATGACTCGTCCTTCCTCATCGCTAGCAATAAAAACCTGGGACGCTTCGCCAAGTTGATCGATCATTTCTTTTCCAGACAAATAGGTTTTAGGAAATAAACGATCATGGAGGTGTATAAATGGGTTGTACTCGTTAGACTGGATGCTGGTGATGGTTTCGGTTTCTACTTTTTTATCCATAAAGGTATGTTTAGAACAGGTTAAAATCGTTTGATCGCTTCCATGTGAAAAGTCGAACTCTTTAGCGAGAGTAAGAACGCTTGTATTCTTTTTTTCAGGAAATAATTCTACCGTTTTTATTGTTGTAGGCATTTCTGAAAGCAGAGAAGTCCAAAGTAATTCTGTCACTTTAGCTGCTTGCTTACTGTTTACAAATGGCCCCCAGATCTCTGCACTCCCTCTTTCCATATCCGCATCAAAACCACACACACCAACTGTTTTTTCATCCTCTATTGCTAAGACAAAAGCATCCATTGCCGGTATATCTCCAAAATCTTCTTTTAATGTATGTAGAATTTCTTCCTCTTTCTTTCCACAAAACCCCACGTGATGCTCTGGTGCCGAATTAATGTTAGCGATGAACCTCGCTATTTCCGTTAATTGCGGTTTTTTAAAAATCTGTATCATATAAAGCCCTCCACTCTATTTATTACGGATACAATGTTACTGTAAGACTTGAAAATCAACATAGCTTCGATACTTTTGGTGTGTATTGTAAAGGGTGTGATGGGTGCCTTCACCTGTCACCTGTCCATTGTCTAAAAAGATAATTCGATCGGCGTTAATAATTGTTGATAACCTATGAGCAATAATGACGACTAGTTTGTTCTCCACATTACGGTGCAAATACTTTTGAAGAATGGCTTCGCTTTCACTATCTAAGTTTGAAGTAGGCTCATCTAAATAAATGATCTCTCTTTCTTTAGAAAGGGCTCTTAAAATATTGACTCGCTGTTTTTGCCCCCCTGATAAATTAGGAGCAAACTCATCTTTCAATGACTCATAGTCAAAATTCATAAAGTTTTGATGAAGTAACGTTAGAAACGCATCGCTTGACTTCGTTTCATTACCATAAAACACATTTGTTTCAACACTTGCATCAAACAATAAGCTATCTTGAGGAATATAGCCAATCTTACTTTTATAGAATGCAGAGTGAGAAACACGTTCGCCATTGTACAGAATAGATCCACTATCTGGCGAATAGAGACCTAAAAGAAGTTTCAATAATGTACTTTTCCCACTGCCAGAAGGACCAACAACTGCCACTACTTCTCCATGCTTTAATTCTATATTCACCTTTTTTAAAACAGGAGTTTCTTTATAGGAGAACGTAAGATTTCTTATTTCAACAGCATCTTGTTTAGGACCTTGGGCTAATTCTTCTGTTACTTCCGATTTGAACGAAAAAATAGAATGGATAAAAACAGAGGCACCTGCGGCTGTCCTGTACGATACCCATATACTTGAAAAAGCTCTTAAAGGACTAAATAATTGGAACAAAATTAAAAATGCTGCTAAAAATCCTCCGAACGTTAAGGTTCCTTGAGAAATTAAATAGCTCCCATATCCCATTACTGCTGTTAGCAGAATGATGGAAAGAATCATCACAAGAGGTTCTAAAAACGCATAGACCTTTGCTTCTTTCATGCCCAAGTTAAAAATAGAGTGTAAGGTTTTTTTCCCATTGTCTACTTCTTTTTCTTCGGTTTTGTATACTTTTACCACTTCAATGTTTTCAATAATTCTTAAAAAATAAGCAGACAATCTGGCAACGTTTAATCGAAAATCATAAGAAATGGTTTGCATCTTCTTGCTAAACGGAACAATAACGCACAAGAATAGCGCTAACGCAATAACGATGAAGAGTACCATATGAAAGGAAATGAGCGAAAGAGCAATTAATGAACCGATAATTAACACAACATTCGTCAATAATTTCGGAACTTGTTCAGTTAGGAACATATTAATTTCCTCTATATCACCTATTAATCTACTTACTAGTTCACCGGGCCGATTATCGTTAAAAAACCGAAGTGGTAACGTTAAAATCTTACTCCATAACTGCAGTCTCAGTCGATAAATCATGGTTTCACAAAGCAAACTTAAGATATACGTGGATAGCCCATTTAGTAAACCTTGAATTAAAAAGAGCCCAATTAGAGCATAAAGCAGTTGACTATTCACCTCATTGTTATAGGTAACATCATCAATGAAGTTTTTAATAATTAACGGTGTAATGACTGCTGATACAGCAAATGCGATGGATAACATTAATCCCACAGTAAGAATGCGTTTAGGAATTTTGATCTTTCTAACAATTTGCAACAAATCGTTATTCATTTTCATTCACAATCGTTCTTATATAGACATTCATCTCCAAACCACCTTCAATTAATCTAAATGATCGAAGCTTACAGGCGTTATAGCAGGAAATCTCGTTCTCAGCTCTCTCATGTTATTAAGTTCTGAAAGCTCCCTCATAAAACGTAGGATAAATTCAAAGGATGGTCCTTTTCGAAATCCCATAGCAATTTTAAATAAGCCTTTACGTACTTTGTTGTCAGGGATAATGGTCTCATATCGATGATGTCTAAAACCAAAACTTGACCCTCTATAAAACAGTGCTCCTGCTTGTTTAGACTGATCATCTAACACACCCATTAAGTAGCCATAATCATCTAAATCATTGTTCTCAATCTGAAATACTACGAACGGAGACCCTTTTTCAGCAGTAGATATCTCTTTAAATAATCCACCAACGCGCGTATTCTTTTTTAACTTTAGGTTGTTTTCAAACACTCGATCAATATAATGGTTTGTCTTGATCTCATTGAAAATAAAAGGAGCATCAAGCACACTGGCAGATTCGAAGGATAAGGCGCTTCCGTTCAGAGTACGAACCTTTTTTATGTATTGTTTTAGCTTAATACTATCGATAATGTCCGCGTCATCCTTTCGACAATAAATATTCACATAGCCAAAGTTGCAAAGTTCTAATCCAAATTGATGAAGCTTTAAACCAGATGAACATTCCATAACAACAGTAAATGGCTGATGTTTGCATTTAGCCAGAATAGCGTCTCTTGTAGTATTGTCTTGAGATAAAGTACTATCAATAATAATGAATGTAAACTTTTTCTTATCTTCAATCGTGTTTTCAAAACTTTGATCCGTATCAAAGTAATTCATTTTCCAGTCATATCTCGTTGGTTCAATGTAGATAATATCGAACCCATTAAAATCAATTTCTCCAGTGTCTGCATACGTAATCGATAAATGCTCTCTAGCGATTACTTCTAACAACCCTTTGCTTTCAAAGTAGTCTGCAAAACAAACCATCGATAATGGATTGTTTTGACTTGGGGAATAGAATGACAATAAGCTATTGAACAGCGTACTCAATGTAGCCATCCCGCTTGAAAAAGCTAAGGCCGTATTATTCCAACATACTTGTTCGTTACTCGTTTGGATCTTATCTTCTAAGGAAGTTGTCTCTATATTTCGTTCGTACGAAAAGTCATGGACCGTTCCTCCATAAGTAGTTGGGGTTTGAAGTGGCGATCTCATAAACGTAGACGTATGTTGGATATTCTTACAAATCCATTTCATTCTAATTGTTTGAGACAGTTCCTCTAGCTTCTGTTCAATTAAGAATGCATTGTCATTTGCTTTGATTTGGTTCTCAATAGCATCCGCTTCTATCGATAGATCTAGTTGTAGATCTTCAGACATACAGTTTAAAAGATCCAGTTCACTAAGTAGATGGTTTTTCATGCGTGCACCTGACCTTCACCAACAGATAATTCTGTAAATTTATCGTTTATATACAAGTATTCTTTTGGGCTCGGAAGACCGTGAAGGGATTTACTCATGGAAACGGTGTAGGCTCCAAATGGAAACAACACGATATAATCGTTTAAAGACAGTTTATTAGAAGCCGTGTTCTCGAAATAGATATCTTTTTCATAGCATGTGTTACCAGCAATGGTTTGTTGTTCCACCTCTCCATTCGAACTAGTGTAAACAATCTTTACATTCCCTTTTGTCCATTCTATTAAATTCCAAGCAGAAGAATCCATGTTGACTACCCCATTGTTCACAGATAAAACACTCGTCTTTAAATAACCAGCCATGACATAAACAAGCATACCAGGTTCGAATATGACTTCTTTCAGTTTCGGTAAATACTGTTCCGTATAGGATTGTATGAGTTCGAATGTTTTATCTAGGTCTTCTTCATTTGAGAATAACCGCGTGAGACCACCGCCAAGGTTTAATGTCTGGACATCTGGAAAAAGAGAAAGAATATCAACTAAATAGTTAAGGGTGTCCTTAACCGTATTAAAATTGTTTAACTCGCCAATGTGGATATGGATGCTAGTCACTTTATAGTGGAACTCTTTTAAAATCTCCTTAAGCGCCTGTTGATTGTCTGATTGACTTACGTTAATGCCAAATCGACTTTTTGATAGATAAGTCGTGGCACCTTTTGATTCAATCGGGATATTTAATCGTAAGCCAATATCCTTGGGTTGCCTGCTTTCATTGTACTGACATGAATAGGCATATAGTTGCTCCACGTTATCAAAATCAAACTGCACATGGTTTTCGATCATTTCATGGATATGCTCGATTTTGATTCCTGGAGATGTTGCACTAATGCGCGAATAACCAGCTACTGTAGCAACTTGATATTCTTCGTACGAAGAGACATCAACCCCGTCAACAACCTTCGACATATATGCATTTAAACCCACATTTCGATTCGCTTTCATTGAAACGTAGAGTTTCATTTTTTTCACACTACCTAAACGACGTCTTAAGTGATTCACAACATGAGTTAATGATTCTGCATCATACACAACTGCCGGGCTCTTAATCTCGTTAGACCTATGAAGCATGTTTTGAGGGAGTTCAGGAAATAGACTCATGATAAATCCACCTTCGTCATCATACTGATTAACGTTAGCAACAGCTCATTTACAAGTAAGGCTTCATGAACTTTATGCTCGGATGGAAGAAATTCAACCACGTCGCCACCTATAATGTCATGTTCTCTTATACTAGTTAAGATAGCCATCAACTCTTTAGGGTGCATACCAAGTGGGACTGGGGTACCTGTAGAAGACATAAAACTAGGGTCTAATACATCGACATCAAGTGTTATGTAGTAGGGCAATCCCTCTCTTAAATAGCGACCGATATCCAGTTCATCAGAAGGAACGACATCAATCTTCTCGGCTTGTACATGCTCTTGATCCACTCTTTGCCTTTGACCAATTTGAAGGATATGTTCAAGATTCCTTTCATTTAAAAAACCATCCATGAAGTTTCCATGGTGGATATCTTTGAATGATACTTGTTCGGTTCCCCCACCATCGTAATGGGCATCAATATGGATCAAACCAATTTTTTTATGCGAGAGAATCCCTTGTAATGACGAATACGTAATCGAGTGATCACCACCGACGATCACTGGCTTAATCTTCGCTAATGTTAGTTTCCTCACAATTTCCTCTAACTGTCTTTGCTGCCTACCGTTTCGATCAAATACGTGTCCAGAAATATCTCCACAATCAAACACTTTACTCGCTAAATGGACCCCTTCTGTATGTTGACCTTTCACTTCTACTTGAGGGAAACCATAGGGAACAATCGATCGACTATGGCGTCTTAAATATTCTGGGCCCAATCGACTGCCTGGTAAATTAGTTACATTGTGGTCAAACGGCATACCAATAATAGCGACAGTATCAGGTATATGAGCACCAACATTAATGACCTCTTCCATTCTCATTCCATTAAAATTAAAGAATCGATTTGTTGACTGGGCAACACTATTTGCCATTTGAACATCTACATTAGCTAGCACAATGAGATCATTCTTTTCAAGCTCTTCTATGGATTCTAGTAATTCCGCTTCTTCAAGTGCTTGTGCTTGTTGATTGGAGTTCCTATAAATCGATATAGCCTGCTCTACGTTTACAGGGACATTGAACGAAGAAAGAAGAGTAAACATATCTAGTGGTATGTGGTATTCCCTCCCCTTCCCCATGTTGGTGAGGATGATGTCTTGAGCACTAGTACGTATCACAGACACATTTGGATTTACTTTATATCGAGTGGAACGGTTCACCTCGTATTTCCTCCTCTAAAGAATGGATTTCTCCATCAATTAACACATATTGGTTTGGTAGATTAAGCCTATTAAATCTTCTAGCATTCGTTAGAGCGTAAGCCCCAAATGCTGGAAAGAGTACCTTGTCGCCTTTTTTTACCTTGGGTACTTCATATTCTTTAAAATCCGATAAAGAATCTCCTTCAAATAACGTATTTCCAACAAAAACAACGCGCTCCACTTCATCAGAACGATTTAGAAAGATCGGATTGCTGCGTATCCAAGGGGATAAATTCCAAAATGATGTATCGCACTGCAACATCGTAACATTTCTTTTCTTATGTACTTTCTTCGAGACAATTTCTGAAATCAAATAACCATTACCAGCTAACAAAGCACCACCAGGTTCAAAAATAAACTCTAACTTTCTGCCATGAACGTTTTCCCAATTACGTATAAGCAGATTCATTTCTTTAAACAGTTTTCGCGTTTCTTCACGATTATGAAATAAATAAAAAAGACCACCGCCAAGATTAATCGTTTTAATTGTATCTATTTGACTTGCAATCTCTAATAAATACTTTAGTTTAAACTGAAAAGAAGCACCGGTAGATTGCCCTGTATGAATATGAAGATTGCTAATTGCTAAATCGTATGTTTCTTTCAACCGTATTAGTTCATCTTTGCTTTCATAAAAATCAATCCCAAATCTGCTATCCAAGCCAAAGGTAGCAATTGTATCCATTTCTTCTGGAATAGGGATTGCAATCCTCAAGCCTACTTCTTTCGAATAACCCATTTCAACAAAATCATTTAGTTGATCCATAGAATCTAAATCCATAACGATATCGTTCTCGACAAACGTTCTCATGCTATCGCGGCTATAATATGGACTTGTCGTCGTTATCTTTCTAAAGCCACTATCTTGAACAAGACGATATTCTCCAACACTCGCAACATCGCATCCGAGACCTAGATGAGCAAAATGATTCAACATTTCCTTGTTATGTATTGCTTTTACCGCTAGATGAAGAAAGGCATTGTCAATTAACTCAATATCCTCTTTCAATACTCTCACTGTATGTTTTATTCCGTCTAAATCATAAATCATCGTCGGTTCCCTCAGTTGATCGACAAGCTCGAATATCTTTCCATCAGGCTGTTTATATAAATGATCCAACAGTGTAATCACCCTCCATAAGCATACTGTTACACATCCCATTCGTTCTTTTTCAAGAGAGAAACCTTAATAGCCATCTATTAAGGTTTCTTTAATTGCCTTGTTATCTTGGACGTGATCCACCTAATAATTCTAAGTCTAGATTAACGATAGGCGTTTCTTTTGATTCAATTTTAGCCATTCATTACACCACCTTTATTATTAGTTGATTAAGTATGATTAAACGGATGTTAGTGAACTCTTGGACGCGATCCACCTAGTAATTCTAAATCCAAATTAACAACAGGTGTTTCTTTTGATTCGATTTTAGCCATTCTTCTCACTACCTTTCCAAATAAAATCCATAAGTATAAAAAAGATGACGGTTATCGCCTAGGACGTGATCCACCTAGCAGTTCTAAATCCAAATTAACAACAGGTGTTTCTTTTGATTCAATTTTAGCCAATATGTTCACCTCCTTTCTAATTAAAAAGGATCATTCTATCTTTTGTTTTGATTGCTATAATGCTGAGCACTGAACCTATCACTCACTTTTCCAACTACTCAGAATATTTTTCTGGAATTATAACGGTTAGTAATCATTCTTCCTAGTAATACAACTGACAAAGATATAAAATGAAGATTATCAAAAAATATAAGATTAGCTTAATTCAATAAATTATAATTGTCAATCAATTCTATAATCGATTTATCTACTACTGACTCAATTCATAGACTAATTTATGGTTGTTAGTAAGAAACTACTTAACAATAGTTTTGTTATATATGTTACAGTACCCGTTTCTTTTACAATTAAAAGGAAGTTAATAAGGAAATTCTTCTCAGTTTCACCTTTTAAATAGAGGGAAAAGAGTAAGACGTTAAAAAAAGGAGGAAGCTACCATGTTGTGGACAATTTTAGTCGTTTTAGTTGTATTATGGTTACTTGGATTTATCGGAGAAATCGGCGGAAACCTTGTACATATTTTATTAGTTATTGCACTCGTCGTTCTTATTTTTCAACTTATCTCTGGCCGCCGGAAACTCTAAAGAAACAGCAAGGCTAAGCGCCTTGCTGTTTTTTTACACTCGTTTATAACCCTTTTATCAGGGTATATACAGAGAACAAATAAAATCGAAATGAGGAACTCCTAATGAAAGGAACCTATACATTATGCATCGCAATCGCTGTCGTTGTTTGGCTACTTGTCATTCTTGCTACTGGTTATCAAACCGTTAACATTATTAGCGCAACCGTTCTTTCAGGATTGACTTATACAATCTTTCACTTCATGGCGTCGGAAATGAAGGCACCCTCGTGAATACCCGGTTAAAGGACGGTCTCTTGTTCAGTTTTGTTTATGCAACAATGATGCTCATTATGAGCCTTGTTTTACGTGAAGGCAATCCAGATTGGCTTTCCACCCTCGGCTTTGCTATAGGAGGTTTTTTATATGGCTTTTTCATACGGCCTTATATGATCAAATGGGAAGAAAAAAAGAAGCTAAAAGAGTAATGGACGTCTCCCAACAATTCATCGCCCTATGCGCTTCTTTTATTCACTTTCCGCTTCATACCTTCCACTATAAACACGCAACCTATTGCAATGAGTATGATTACCTTCGCATGTGTGCCTTAATCCTCAGGGTTCGCCTTAATTTCTATTTCCACAGAAATATAGCTACTCGTTCCATTGCGCTGTTTTCGGGATAATATAAATCAATAAAATCGAAACAAGCACCGTCGCTACAGCTGCTAATATCCATGGTAGCACATTTCCACTTTCTTCTAGCGGGACCACATGACGCGCCAACACTTTCTCCTCTGTGAACAACCCGGCGCTAGCAGCTACATTTTCCTCGTGGGTCGCTTCAGCACTACTTGCAAACAAGGTATCTTGAAGTTCTGTGTATGTTTCTTCTAGAGGCTGAGTAAATGTGAGTATTTTTTGTTCTTCAGGCACTCTAATTTCCCGCTGTTCCGCTTCTGGTTTGTATTGACGGAGCTCTAACAACACTTCTCGCTCTTTATAAACACCAGGTTCCACTCGTTCTTCTTGGGCAAAGCTTGGCATTACCGAAGACAGGAGTAGCACTGAACATACTCCTATCCCCGTAACCATGGCTTTACATTTCATAAACGTCATCCTCTTCTTTTTTGCGGTTTACGACCGCATGACGAACGATTGGAACAGCAATCGTTAGCGCTGCAATAAGCGCCAATGGAAGCATGCCTGTAAGAAATGCATTTTGCGAGCTTGCTTGAATGGAAATATAGAGTTCCGCAATTAGATTATTCGTACTGAAATTTGGCATGGCCATATCAAGGAGCGGGCTTGTAAAGAATAGGACGCACGCAACACTAAGTAGCCATCCAACCCACGGACCAGCCATAAAGGCAACACGGATTAGGCCAGCTGTTGCCAAGATCAAGAGAACCGTAATAATGGTCCATTGTATCGATTGACTTCCACTCATCGTGTAAATTGATAAGCCATAAATGCTTATGACTAAACCAACAATGATTGATAACATGCTAAACAACGACAGATTAACCAAGATTGGCACCGAACTATAGTGGTGTGTTAAAAACCCAATCAGCAAACTTGATAGTAATACAATGACAAGCACAACGATTGGTGGTGTTAGGCTTTCAGCTGGTCCCGTTCCTTGCTCTCCACTTACACCAACAGGACTGGAAAGATGGTTATAGACATAGTCATTGTGATGTCCATCAGTCAAAGCGTTGGCTAAAATCGTGTGAATGTCTTCGTAAACCAGTTCCGTTGTTTGAACGTTGTCTGACCATCTTGAGTTCAAATCATCTGATTTGGCTTGAACTTCAGTCACATTGCTATGAAGATCTTCTGTTTGGGCAATAATATCATCTTGGCGGTTGCTAAGAGATTCAACAGATGCTCCTAATTGTTGAACTTCATCTAATGACATTTGTTGATTGGAAACGACCATTTGCCCATTTAAGCCATCCACCGGTGCTGGTTCTATAGTAATCGCTTCATAGCTTTCAGATAGATTCCCGCCAATAGCGTTACTCGCTTCCGCCATTGCCGCCACTTCTTCGAGAATGGCTTGTTGTTCTTGAGCAATTGATTGCTCTAACTCGTTCAGCACATTATTTGCATCCGCAACAAATTGAGTAAACTCTACTTCTGCTTCCTCCACGGATTGTTGGGCTTCCTCTAGCTGCGCTTGGTTGCCCATAAACGAACTGACGGATTGTCGTGCCCTATCAATGGTAGCCTGAACCTCACGGACACGATTGTCTTCATCGACAAGTTGCTTCACTCGGTCTTGATTTAAATTACCTAGCTGACTATATGCCCAATCTAATTTGGCTAATTCTCCATAATAGGTAAGTAGTTCTTGTACATTTGTTGACAGGATTGGACTGTCAATTAAGGAAGGCGATGCACCTATTCGGTTGAAAACGGCTTGTTCTTGCTTGCGAACTTCCTCAATAACTGGGTCAATCACTTGCGCTTCAAGCTGTTCAACATATTGTTCCAAACGTGATGCATAGTCTTCAAGGTTTTCTACATAATCAAGAAATGCCTCGGTCACTTCTCTATGATCCTCTATTCTCCACTGTGCTACTTTTAATGTTGGTTCCATGTTGTTAAGTAGTTCCATTGCCTTTGTCCATACCCGTTGCAGTTCATCCTGAGAAAAAGTAACAAATTCTGCACGGTACGGTGTAAAGGAAAGAGCTGTATTTACATCTTCTTGGTCCTCCTCTTCTTCTAATGGAGGTTCTTGTTCAGACTCTTCGCCTCTTTCCTCCTCTTCATTCCCGCCTTCGTTATTCTCTTCCTCATTTGGAGGCTCTGTTGGCTGTGAAGGAGGATCTTCATCACCGCTTCCATTATCATCACGATCTCCTGGCGCTGGTTGCTCATTTTCATCGCTGTCTCCATTATCCGGATCAGGTTCTGACGGTGATTCTGGTTCTGTTGGATCAGGTTCTGGAATGTCTATTTCTCCAGGATTTAATCTACCGACTAATTTTTCGATTTCAGCAATCGTTTCTTCTATGTCGTTTAGAAGATCTTCATCAATCGACTCTAGCAGTTCTTCCGGCTGTTCAGGTCGAGAAGGGCTTTCCTGTGGATCCTCGTCCCGTGATAAATGGTAGCGTACATATAACGTTTGGCGGAACTGCGCTTCTGCCCGTTCTTCTTGCGTTGCATTTGCATATTGTCCGATTAGTTCAGCCTGTGCATTTGGAATGCGATCAACTGCTTCGTCTTGGGCAGCATATACTTGGTTAATGTCGCGATTAAACCGATTCATGTCGTCAGTAAATTTATACGAACCGATTGCCCAGTTACCGAGCAAAGAAACGACTCTGTCACCATCATTGGCGAATTGGGGCGCAAAAACACTCTGATTTTCTTGTACATTTCCGCTTCCTACTTGTAAAGCTTGTTGAAACTCATTCACTGCTTGGTTGACAAGGTCGCCATTTTGAGTGTTCGCTTGTAACATCATCTCTGTTTGCTCATTCTGATAGTTCATGTAAAGATCCATTGCATCAGTAAGTTCGTTAAATCCCTCTTGGGCTTCTTCTAGATTCGCACGAGAGCTTTCAGATAAATTGGCTGTATCCGAAGTAGCTGAAAAATACTGATCAAGACGGCTTCGCTGCACCTCAATTTCCTCAGCTAATTCTTGTGAACTTGGCGAGTAAAATGAGTACATTTCATTTAAGAAGTCAACTTCTTTTTGCAACACGTCAGTAAAGTTTCCTCTAACTCGGTCCACTTCCTCCGATACATAGCGCCAATATTGTGTGCTAATTTGCTGATTCATTTTTAATTGGGCACTCTCTAATTCTTTTTGCACCCGTTCTTGGTTCTCTGCATTTAAATTATTATAGATTTCATAATTTACACTCGCCTGATTTGGGAGTGAATCTTGAAACGACATAATGTTCTCGGAAAAAGAAGAATCAATATAGACAATCGCGTCATATTCTTGGTTCGCTAATCCAGCTTGAGCAGAAGCTCTACCAGCCACTACCCATTCATATTCCGAGTCACCTTGCAATGTGGATACAATATCATTACCTAAAATAAGTGGTTCATTTTCCTCATATTGGTATCCGTTGTCCTCATTAACTACTACCATTTTGCCGGAAGCTTTTAATTCTTCTCTCATAGGTTCTTGCCCTATGTAGTGAAAAAAGGCAAAAGGGATAGCAATGATGATTGCGACAAGCAATAACAGCTTGACGATATGTTTTTTCTGCACGTAAGCCACCTCGCTTAAATTCCGTTGGTTATGGAGCTTCTGGTATTTTAATTTTTGTTTCAATTCCATTGACGACATAGTAACCAAAACCTGGTGCGATCTCCTCTTCATTTCGCGTGAAAGAAAGATTGACAAGGGTTTGGTCTGACTTTTTCATGACGATTATATAGTGACGCACCAATTTCAATTCTGCAGTCAGAGGATCGAAGCCTTTCGTGAATTCCGCAGAGTTGCCACATACAATCATTCGAAAACCTAGATGGCTCGAATTTTTGATTAGCTTCGCTAGTTTATCTTGTATGGTCGCATCAACCGTTTGTTGGAAACGGATGAGGCTGTCGATTACTAATAACACTGGTGGAAAAGCGGTGACCGTTCTTCCATTGTTTAACGCATCCATGTAAGCTTGTTCTCGAACAGCCATTTTTTCTTCAGTCGCTGACACCCAGTCTTTTATCTGTTCTTTTTGATCTATATAGGAAATAAGCTTCTGCCCTACATAAGCAGACAACTTGCGGTCTGCGCCATCAACTAATCCAATCTCCTCTACTTCTTGTTGCAAATAGTAGTTTAATAGAACTTTGACAACGTTCGTCTTCCCTTTCCT
Source organism: Shouchella oshimensis (assembly GCF_002019765.1). Classification (GTDB taxonomy): domain Bacteria; phylum Bacillota; class Bacilli; order Bacillales; family Bacillaceae_D; genus Shouchella; species Shouchella oshimensis. The sequence goes on along the minus strand of NZ_KV917380.1, from coordinate 631,299 downwards.
TGGCTGCCCAACAACTACTAAATGCGGCTCCGATTTTGATTGTAAGAATACTGGCTTAACGGTATCTTCATCAAGAGCAAAAGGAATACTGTCGCCTGGATCGCCAACACGTGTTTTGAAAGCTTCCAACGAAAGCTGTGTAGGTAACATTGCAATTTTTTCCGGCAGCCTAGCGTCTTGGTAACGCCGTCCTAATTGGGCGATCGTCTGTCTTGTTGCTTCCATCATTTCCATGTCATTTTCACCAGCTTCTGGCAAATACAGTTGTGTAAAGGAATGGCTGTCTTTCGCTATAATGGCCCGTCCAGGTATTGGTTCGATTTCGTACTTACTGCGACCAAGCAATGTAATGACATCGTTTCGGTCATTCATAAAATGGACAATTTTCGTCCTCATGGCATTCATGAGTGGCTGACGCAAGGCATTCGCTCTTGTAGCTGTTAAGCTTACATACATTCCTAACGATTGCCCATCGCGAGCAAATTGAATAAATGTGGATTCCAATTGCTCATATTCCTCTTTGATCAAATCAAAGTTGTCAATAAAGATAAATAGAACAGGCAAAGGCTCTGTTGCTGTTTGGTTATACATCGTCAAACTATTGACTTCTTGAACGAGGAATCGTTCGCGGCGATCGTCCATCTCTGCTTTTAGCAAGGCAATCGCTTTCTCAATTTTACGTTTTTCATCAATTTTAAAGTAATCGGCTGTATGAGGTAGCTGCCTAAACGGTAACAACGCTCCATTTCCAAAATCAAAAATGTAAAAGTGAAGCGCTTCTGGATGAAACGACTTGGCAAAAGAAAGCATTAATGCCATTAACGTTGTCGATTTCCCATATCCACCAGATCCAAAGACAGCAACATTACCGTCTTTTAGCCATTGATACTGAACATCGAATTGCCTTTGTGTTTCTGGCTCATCAGCAAGCGCCAGAGGAAACATACCTGCCTCTGTATCTTTTTGTACGGGGGGAAGCCATTCTTCAAGCGGTTCAAGCCATGGGCTTGACGCTTTTTGTATGCTTAAACGCTCCGTTGTTACTTCGATCTCTTTCACAACCGCTTCCATTTCCGTGATGCTCTTTACTTTTTTACTAGCAACTGTTTGGACGTTGGATATAGGTACTAGCCCTGCATCCGTAACTAAGGCAACATCTTCTTCACCTTCATGAGTTTCTCGCAAATACGGCGCACCACTCCATGCAGATTGAAACAATTCATATAGCTCGTTATTACCAACTTGTAAATAAGCCCGCCCTGTTACAGTTAAGTTAGCCGCATCGGGGTTTTTCAAAATTTCTTTCGAATCTTGAGCGTCTTGTACTTTTAACGCGACGCGAAAACGAGCGTTGCTCCAAATTTGGTTGTCAATGATGCCACCTGGCTTTTGTGTCGCAAGAATAAGGTGGACACCTAGGCTCCGTCCGATTCGTGCTGCACTTACGAGTTCTTGAATAAATTCAGGTTCCTCGTTTTTTAATTCCGCAAATTCATCGGATATGATGAATAGGTGAGGCATTGGTTCCATAACTTGTTTATTTTTATACAATTCCATATAGTCATCAATGTGGTTTACTACATTTTGGTCGAATAATCTCTGCCGTTTTCGTAATTCACTTTTGATTGATGCCAACGCTCGCATACTAAAATTCTTGCTATCATTGATATTCGTAATCGTTCCGAGCAAATGAGGAATCGTTTTAAATGGCTGTGCCATTCCCCCACCTTTATAGTCAATAAGAAGAAAAGCTACTTCATGGGGATGGTAGTGAACGGCTAACGATAAAATATACGTTTGCAGAAACTCACTTTTCCCTGAACCGGTTGTTCCTGCTAGCAAACCATGGGGCCCATGAGCCTTCTCATGGATGTTTAGCTCAAGAAGTTCATCCTTCGCTTTAAATCCGACAGGCACTGCAAGTGATTCGGCGCTGTTTGTCGTTTCCCACCGGCGTTCTATTGCTAATTCTTCTGTGTGATCGACGCCAAACATTTCAAGAAAAGAAGCCATATCCGGTATCGATCGACTCATACCTCTTTGGTGATTCAATGATGCTAGCAAGCGGGCATACCACTCATTGGTTATTGCATCGTGCGAATCAAAGGTAAAGCGTTTATGTTCCGCTTTCCGTTCTCGAATGACAATTTCGCCTTCCTTTTGATTGACGGCCTTAATGATTGTGTGAACATATTCAGTTAAATTTTCTTGTGCATCCGTGAGAAAAATAACCGACATCCCTAGAAGCTTGTCCGGTCCCTCTAAATATTCCATGATTGCATGGTCACTAATCAAGCTGCGATTGGCGACTAAAAAAACGAAATGAGGCATGAAACGCTTTGGTTTGCCTTGGCTTTGCTCCAACTCCCGTTCTCGTACCATTTCATAAATGGATGTCAACAGTTGGTCCCGTGTCCGTTCATTGTAGATGAATCCCTTTGCATACATATGCGGCAATTGAAAATGAGGGAGCCATTTCATCCATTCCCAACTTGCATACTGATCTTCGTTGAAAACAGCAACGAAACGAAGATCATGGTAGCTTTGAAAAAAAGTAAGTTGCCCGACCATTTGAGCGACTTCCCGTTGGATTGTCTTCAGTTGGCCGACATAGCCAATAGAACCGCTCGCTAAGCTGAGGCTAAGGGGCGCATCATGAATATAGGAATAATGCTCTTTTAACGTTTCGCCTTCTTCTAGCAGCTCGTCACGATCTCGATTCGCTAAATCGCCACCTGGATCACCAATTTGAAAACTACTTGGGATGGACGATTTTCCAACACGGACATACAAATAATCATCGTCACCGACCGTTTTCTCCCAGATACGACGATTTAAGTTAGCTGCCATGTATTTACTTTCCTCAAAAGATGGAAAATGATAGTCGAGTACATGCCGTTGCTTATCAGCTATTTCTTGAAGTTCGACCCGTTTCTCTTTCAAGTAGCGAGTATAAACACGTTGACGCTTTTCTTCTTTTTGTTTACGGATTTTCCGTTCTCGAAAATAATTGACCGTCGAAGTAATGAGCGTTACGGTGAACATTGTGACCGAAATAATGATAAAAATCCCCCGGGGAATGAGCAAAGCAACGATTCCCATTACAATGAGCATCGCTAGTGGTGGCAATACGATGAGCCAGAGGGCTCGATGGTTATCGTCCAACTCCTGACCCGGAATGGAGAAATTCACTTTTTCTTTTGGTTCTTCATAAATAATTCGCGGCGTTCGACGATACTCAGGGTACTTCTTTTTACTTTCGGAAGTAGGAACGGCTATGGGAGAGAGTCTCGTTTGTATAGGCTCCGTTGATTCAATCGTCAATAAATCGCTTTCCTTAATAACAAACATTGTATAGCCAAGTAATACGATATCTCCATTTTTTACTGGTTGCTTCTTTGTTAGAATTTCTCCATTCATAAACACACGGGCATGCTCTTCTGGATACACATACCAACAGTCGTCTTGCTTAATTAATGCACATGACGAAGTAGGACTTTCCTTCGGCAACACGATGTCAGCTGAACTCTCGTGCCCGATCGAAAGGAACGATTCTTTCCCTATGTAATACACCCATTCGCTTATCGGTTCGCTTTCATACACGAATGTAAAAAGAACGTTATCTTCTTTATATTGAAAGGTCTCACCGGCAGCTAGAATATGCTCACCTATACCTTCACTATCAAGTACACATTGCTTCTGGTCATGAGCGATTTTAGCGATAATCTTAGCTCGGAGAGGCGGAACGAGTAAGTCGACGTCCTCGCTTGAGCCTAACAAACGCTCTGTTTGGCTTAATTCAAGCTGCTGCACATACTTATCATAAAATACCCATAATCGATCCATTGTTCCACCTCCTACGTGCGCCCCTATTCATCTTCGTTCTCTTCTTCTTCGTTTTGTTCAGCGTCATCGTCACGCTCATTTTCTTCGTCCTCGTTTGGTTCAGAATTCGCCTCATTGTCTTCTTCAGCCTCGGTGTCATCTGCAGTTGCGTCCGCTTCTTCCGCTTCCCGTTCTTCTTGCTCTCGTAGATAACGGTCAATATCCGCTTGAATATCGTTCAGTAATTCTTCACGATCATCTCCGGACAAGCTAGTATCTTGACGAACGGCATCTCGCCACTTTAAATTGGCATACATCTCTAGTTCTCCGTCCTGCAATTGACGTGCGATTTCGTTTGCTTCCTCATAATCACCACGACCAATCGTAATCCAATAGTCAAAATAAAGCGGTTCTGCTTGAAGGGTCAATGTATTTTGTACATTTGCTGTTTGATCCATATTCAAGTCTTCATTGGCGACATAGGATTGAGCCAACTGGTACTGTACGACGCGAGGCATTTGGCTCGGATTATATGGTTCCAAGGCAGTAATGACTTCACTAGGGTTACTATTGATATAGGCTTCATTGCTGGCAATAAAAGCATCGTAACGTGGATGAAGGAAAAAAAGCACATAGATGGTATAAATAATAGTCGGTACAAGCAACCCTGCCACAGCAAAAAACAAACTTTTTTGCAAGCGCCACTTTTTCTTCGGCACCATATGTACTTGTCTAGCGCGCTGTTCTTCTTCATGGATCCACGTCTCGACACAACTCAAAAGCGCATCAATTGTTTCAGTCTCTAGCAATTTTTTTGCTCGTGCCGATAGTTTCATCGTGTCTGTAAAACTCATGTACTCACTAAAGCGATACTCACCATCAAGCAATACAAGCAATGTTGTCTTTAGCTCCGCAAACAGCTTATCGTCATTTTTTTCATAAGGCGGAAGGCTTTCTTTAATGCCATAATGAATAAAGTGTATATCAAGCCCTTCTGTTACTAATACATTCTCCGGACAAACAATTAAATGTAGTCTGGAACTAGAATGCTCCACAACTGCACGAATAAGTGAGTAGCCAATAACTTGTTTTGCATAGTCACCTTTGTTTCGAAATTTACTAAAAGGTAACATTGTCTCTTGTGGATGAACAGTAATAACAAGCTCATCTTCATCTTCAGAAATTGTACGTTTGAGGAGCGGATCTTGTTGCTTTAACAACTCCGATTCTAACGAATGAGATTGCTTAATTTCCGCAGTTTGAAATGTTAGTGTGTATGTATTTGTTTCAGGGTCCCTAATAAAGGTTGCACCTGTCTGCTCTTCCAAATAAAATCGCTTTTTGTCCATTCCATGTCCGATCCCTTCAACCAGTGCTATAAAATCTCTATGCGGTCTCCATTTGTTACACCACGTTCAGCGAGTACTTGGCTACCGTAGACATGAGTTTCTTTGTTTTGAACACGGATCCAACTCCCATCACGCTGAGGAACTTCAAGCTCCTCGATGCTCCAAATAAGATCAACGACTTTTTTTGCCGTATATTGATCAGATAGCCGCAAGTCAAACCGTTTTCCTGAATACCGTTTCATGTCAACCGTTACAGTGATGTACATCAAATGCCACCCTTTCATAAGGAAGGACGCAATTGTAAAAAAATTGCGCCCACAGTTGTTTCTATTCCTGACCAATTAACCGCGAATGTTGCCTGCAATTTGTTGATCTGTTTCTTCAAGGGTCCGTCCACTGTTGCGTAGCTGCTCAGATACTTCGCCAAGCAAATCGCCCATACGGACAAAGGATGGCTTTAATTCGTCATACTGTTGAACAAACGCTTCAGAAGCTTGACCATCCCACATACCTTGTAACTGATCTCTGAAACCATCTAACCTGCTTATGAGGTCATGCACCTCTCCACTTGAGCGATTATAGTCATCAGCTTTTTGGTAAAGTTCTTCAGGTGTAACGCGAATCAATCCAGACATATTAACTCCTCCTTTACGTTTTATAGTCTCATGGTAGCCAGTGAAGATTTTACTAGTCAACCATCATCTTACATATTTTCGTAAAATGGTAATATAGTACTGATATTATTAATTTTCTCACACTTCTAATAGTTCTTTCGAACCAGAATAATTGTTCTAATCAAACAGCTCTATTTCGTATACTTTAACCGTAGTAACAACCAACTTATGAAGCATCTTTTATAAAAATAATTATTTTATATTATTATTTAGACAAATGAATGAGCCTATACTTACTGCTAAACGATTTCCCTTTATTTCGTCTTCTTGATAGGACTCAAGAAGTGATGGCCTTCAACTAGAAGCCGATCAACAGCTAGTGCTAATCCTTTGGCACTTCTGTATAGGTAATCGTAAACGGCTGCGTTTTCCCATGATCGATGACGTCTTCAAACTTCCAATGAAAGCGAATCAATTCGTCAACCGCCGTTTGGATACGGCCCTGTCCTTTTACCGCCTCAGACTCCAACTCTTCAATAGTCGCCAAAATGATTTCCCCTTTGCTCGAGTCAAGAATGCCTTGGACATCCTGCTTCAACTCGCCAAGCTTGTCCATCTTCGTTTGCAACAGTTCCACCACAAGGTTGCGTTTCTCGTCGTGTGTTCGTGCTTGTTCAAGCGTATAGGTCCCACTATAACCAAATGTATTCATCGATGACACTTCCCTCAACCTGATAAATAAGTAAACATGCCCGCCACATTGTAGTCGACATCAAACATTTCTTCCACTGCTTGACGCATCGCCTCCGCTTTCTCCCCGATGGACTCCCGATTTTGCTTGACTAACGAAGCAACCCCTTCAAGTGGCGCGCCTTCCAGCGGCAAAAAGGATTCACGAAAATGCAAATTGGTGATAAGCCCGCCGTAAGAGCTAGGCAACAAATGCTGATAACTGCGGTAATTGCTCTCCATCACACTCATCTTTGAAGCTAATTGTTTCTTCTTATGTTGATAAAAGTCTATATACTCATGCTCCATCATAGCCAAGTAGCGTTCAAGCAGCGTATCTTGTTGATCGAGAACCTTCTGCACTGCTTCATACGCGTCTAACGTCTTGCTCAAATTAAGCTTAATTTCGTCCCCACCAGCTGAACCTTCCAAATACAAGTCGCCACCATGATAAGACTTGCCCTCGGCGATTTCATTCATAAGCGCCTCAAGCTTATGGTGCGCTTCCGCCGATTTGGCCACTCCCTCAAACAACGTATTGATCGAGGCAATTTGATTCTCCATCATTAACTTATATGAAACCCCAGTAAAAATAGCATCTTCTACTAATCGAGAAATTGACGTACCTTCACCTTCATGAATCCGCATATAAATCCCTTCTGTTCCTGTCAGAAAAATTTGCAATTCCCATCTCAACTGGCTCGCATCTTCCTCAGACAAATACCCGGCGGTCTCCAACTCATCGACGAGAACAGAGACTGTTGATTTCATCGTATCAAAATCAAGCGGATCAGCGTTAGGATGATCCTTGTAATAAGTCAATGCATCGCTAAACGCCTCGTCCATGACACCAGCAACCCCTTCATCCCCATAAACATGGCCGTATGGGGCTAAAAAATCAAGCAACGCCTGCAGCTCTTCTTGAGGAATCGCTTCCACTGCCCCCACAAACCCTTTGTTCTCATGGTCTGTACGATACGTTGTAACATTGCCCACAGCAAACATCCACGGAAAGGAATCAAGCGCATACAAAAAATCACTCTTGGAGCGGGTTTGATGGATACTAGACTCTTTGTCTTTGTAATACTCCTTAGCGAACGCTTCTAGTTCTGCAGGGGGGATGGATTGGACAGATTCCGTATTTAATCGTGGGTGGTTAAATTCCCTTTCTACAGCTAATCTGAAGTCATCGTCATAACGTATTTGCTGGACAGCATTAGTTTGTGCTCCGTTAAATGTGTTTACTTGAGAAAAATAATCTTCGCTTAGTTGAATAGCTGCTACCGTATTGTGACCTTTTGAATGAGCGAGAGCATAGATAGGAATGTTATCCTCAAGTTGGAATTGTTCTTTAATTCGATCAAGGTATATTTCAGTATCTAACGCATATCCAGCACCCCCAGTCCCCACACCAACACTAAACAAATTGTCAATCCAGTCTTCAGTAGAAACACTGCCCCGTGAAATAAATACCACTTCGTTCACCTCATCAGGATCTTCTTTGTCAGCCAAAACAAGCGCCGTCCCTTTTGCATCCGACGATTCCGAATAGCCGTCCATTCGGTCTATAGTAATCTTCGTGTTAATGGGCCTCCCCATTTCTTCAAGGTATATTCGTTCAATCGCTTCAATAATCTCCTCATCGGTCATCTCCGGGAATTGATACTCAAGGTCTGTAATTCGCATTTGCACCATTTCATCATCAAAAACACTGCCCATCCCCAATCACCTTTCCTATTGGTCTAACAAACGAATAGAATACATTAGCTTTTCAGCTATTTCTGATTCTTCTTCAAGGCTGATGGAACATTCTCCTCCACCTTGGCACATCGCAGTATGCGTGTATGAAATCGCCTGGTTCCTATCCTCGGCAAAAAGGTAACCAAAATATCGCATATACGGACCATAGTCATCCTCATCCTCAAAGCTTTCATAATACATTTCTAAACCATTGGCTTCCGCATATTGATATTCGCCGTCAAAACCTACTTTATTTTTAAAGACATTTAAATAATTTTGTTTTACTTCTTCAGGGTATTTTTTATAATACATCAGTTTAACATCATGCAATTTTCTTTCACTAAAATTATTAAACGTAAAAATAAGTGTTTCAATTGCATCATTTTCAATATCATGAAGCAGATCAGAAATAATCCCATTTTCCGGAATCAACATCTCAAAACCATCAAGTTTCCCTCTCATTCGGTGAAAACCTGGTTTCACGTCAGTATCCACCAAAAACTCTTTTGTAAATTCATCTTCAATCGCTAGAAAATCTTCGTTATTCTCCACTCCTTCGCTCTTCCCTTCCTGCTCAGTGTCATCGTCTGCTGATGTTTGTTCAGCATCAGAATCTTCCTGCTTCTCTTCTCCGTTCACTTCTTCTTCAGGCTCTTGTTGGTTATTGGCAGTATTGCATCCTACAATTAGCAGCACTGCGCAAAGTGTACTTATACGAAGCCACGTTTTCACCGTCATCTCCCCTTTCTAACGGATCAGGGTATCACTTTATGTATTATTAATTATTTGTTTATTTGTCTATTTCCTATTTTAAGATATCCAAACTTCTTTTTTATTGCAAGAATTTCTTATCTTTCCTATTGGTCTAACAAACGAATAGAATACATTAGCTTTTCAGCCATTTCCGCTTCTTCTTCAAGGCTGAGGGAACATTCTTCTCCACCTTGGCAAACACCTATAAATTCATAGGAAATAGCCTGATTCCTGTGTTTTGAAAAAATATAGCTAAAATACTTTAAAACAAGACCGTATTCCCCATCGTCTTCATAGCTCTCGTGATAAATTTCTAAATCATTGGCTTCCTCATATTGATATTCCCCGTCAAAACCTACTTCATCTTTAAAGACATTTAAATAGTTTTGTTTTACTTCTTCAGGGTATTTTCTGTAGTACATCAGCTTGACATGGTATTGTTTCTGTTCATTATGATTATTAAACGTATAAATAAGTGTTTCGATTGCATTGTTTTCAATTGCGTGAAGCAGATCGGAAATAACCCCATTCTCCGGAATCACCATTTCAAAACCATCAAGCTTCCCTCTTATTTGGTGAAAACCTGGTTCCACGTCAGTCTCCACTAAAAAGCTTTTTGTAAATTCATGTTCCACAGCTAAACGATCATCCTCATTGTCCACTCCTTCCTGTTCAGCTTCATCGTCCTCCGGCATTTGTTCAGTACTAGGGCCTTCCTGTTCCTCTTCTTCTTCGAGCTCTTGTTGGTTATTGGCTGTGTTGCATCCTACAATTAGCAGCACTGCGCAAAGTGTACTTATACGAAGCCATGTTTTCACCGTCATCTCCCCTTTCTAAAGGATTAGAGTTGTTTATGTATGAATGTTTTTTGTCTATTCATATATTTTGAAACTCTTTTTCTATGAATCAAGTAAACGAATAGAATACATTAGCTTTTCCGCCACTTCCGCTTCCTCTTCAAGTGAGATCTCACATTCATCTTTCCCTTGACACATAGCCATAAATTCATAGCTAATGGCCTGATTCTGTTCTTTTGAAAAAAGATAACCAAAATACTTTAAAACAGGACCGTACTTGTCCTTGTCGTCAACCTTACCATAATAAATTTCCAGATCGTTGGTTTCTACACGGACATATTCATCTTCAAAGCCCATTTCGTCTTTAAAGACATTTAGATAGTTTTGTTTTAATTCTTGAGGATATTTACTTTGATATATGACTTGTACGTTGTATTGTTTTTTTTCAAGGTTATTATTGATAGCAGCATATATTAAAGTTTCAATTTTATTGTTTTCAATTACATGAAGCATAGAAGGTATAATGGCATTTTCCGGAATTAGCATCTCAAAGCCATCAAGCTTCCCTCTCATTTGATGAAAACCTGGCTCCACGTCAGTACCCACCAAAAACTCTTTTGTAAATTCATGTTCCACAGCTAAACGATCATCCTCATTGCCCACTCCTTCATGCTCTGCTAATGGTTGTTCAGTACTAGGGCCTTCCTGTTCCTCTTCTTCTTCAAGCTCTTGTTGGTTATTGGCAGTATTGCATCCTACAATTATCAACACTGCGTAAAGTATACTTATACGAAGCCACGTTTTCACCGTCATCTCCCCTTTCTAACGGATCAGGGTATCATTTCATTTTATGTATGAATAATTATTTGTTTATATCCTATTTTAAGATATCCAAACTTCTTTTTTGTTGAAAGAGCTTCTTATCTTTCCTATTGGTCTAACAAACGAATAGAATACATTAGCTTTTCCGCCATTTCCGCTTCTTCTTCATGGTTAAAGTTACAATTTTCTTCCCCTTGGCACATAACTGTAAAAGAAAATGAAATTAATTGATTGTTGTCAGCCGAAAATAGGTAACCAAAATATTTCAAATACGGGCCGTACTCATCCTCATCTTCATAGCTCCCGTAATACACTTCTAAATCATTAACTTCTGTATACTCATATTCCCCTTCAAAATTATTAGCATGTTTAAACACATTCAAATAACTTTGTTCTAATCCTTCAGGATAGTGGCTTTGATACATAACTTGAACATCGTATAGTTTTTTTTCAGGCTCATTATTGAACGTGTAAATGACTGTTTCAGCATCATTGTTTTCAGTTGCATGAAGCAGATCGGAAATAATCCCATTTTCCGGAATTAACATCTCAAAACCATCAAGCTTCCCTCTCATTTGGTGAAAACCTGGCTCCACATCGATCTCCACTAAAAAGTTGTTTGTAAATTCATGTTCCACTGCTAAACGATCATCCTCATTGTCCACTCCTTCATCCTCTACTGATGGTTGTTCAGTACTAGGATCTTCCTGTGTCTCTTCTTCAAGCTCTTGTTGGTTATTGGCAGTATTGCATCCTACAATTAGCAACATTGCCCACAGTGCACTTATACGAAGCCACGTTTTCACCGTCATCTCCCCTTTCTAACGGATCAGGGTATTTATTAGATGTTTATTTCCTATTTTAAGATGTCCAAACTTCTTTTTGTTGCAAGAGGTTCTTATCCTATTTGTTAATGTTACATTCTTACCCCCCATCGCACATAGCAATAAATACAGCTTCAAAAAATTAGCCCTTTGGCTGTTTAAGCAACCAAAAGGCTTTTGTCCTAAAAATTATAGCTTTACTTTTTTATTCAAGAAATTTATATAGACGAAAAGGCTTCTGGTTACCTGCTTCATCTAAACCCGGTTTAAGTCCGATAAAGATCGTCTCTTTATTCGCATTGTTTGGATCACGTTCAACTTTTATTCCTTCTGCTTCTAAGGTACCTACATAGCTTCCTTTTATCTTAATGGTTTTTAGGTGTTTAACGTTCCCTCCATTTGTGTAAGAATACTTAAAAATAGTCGGCGTCTCCCCTGCAGCGCCACCAAATAAATAAAGAAATTTATTATCAGTACCTACACCCGTAATGTCAAAACCTTGAAACGAATTATTTGGACGAGGAACTCCCGTAAAATGTGTCAATTGTAAGTGGCTAATATCCTGAATGTTCAATGTGTTTTTAGGTGAATTCCTCAGTGCTTTAGTCACTTCACTCGTTTTATAAATGGCATAGTAGGTATCTTTCGCTGCTGGCCCAATCTGTACCCGAAAAGCCATACGGTTGCTGTCATCTGCAATTGCTACCGCCGTCCGGTAAGCTTTTCCTTTTACATTAGGTGCTACCTTTTCTAGACCTTTTATTGTCTTAACATTTATTACTTCTGCACCTGTTGCTTTAGAAGGATTCACTTTATATTCAATTAATGAGACATCTGTAGACCACTTCTGACTTATCTCACTATTAGCCGTATTTCCAATCCAAATAAATGTTTTTCCGTTTTCTTTTACAACTTCTAATGACTCACCGTGACCAAAATTTTGCAACTCCACATAATCTTTAACGTTGCACGTTGCGCCACTCACTTCACAGCGTGATAAGATCGTTGTGGCATCAACTCTTTGCGTCACAAATACTTCATTCTTATTTCCATAATCAAATGTTTGAATTGCTCTCTTACTCTTTAAGCCCTCATATTGAAATGCTCGATCAATTGTTCTTGATTCAGAAATAGGGTTCGCCTGAACTACTATTTCGCCTAAGAAGAAAAACAATAATGCCAATGTGACTATACTAAATCCTCTTATTAAACTTGTACTCATTTAACTAGTCTCCTTATTCAGTTTTCCTGTATAAAGATAGCATATTGGCTTTGTCGAAAAATGTAGATTTAAAACATCGAATTAGATTTTTATCGCATAATTCACTCGACTTCATTTAAAATCTTTTCTTCTAAACAAAAATGCTCTGTCAGATAATCAACATCTGACAGAGCTTCCTTTATTATTTGACGCGCTTTAATTTATTTCCAGCCTTACGATAAAGACCACCATCTTCATCATAAAAATATTTAAATCCGATAATGGATAACGGTCTCCACGCTTTTGTCCATTTCTTCTCAGAGTGGATGTAACCCATATGCTTTCCTCCTAAGTTCAACGTGCTTGATCCTATTATCTTCTCTCTTCACCACCATATCTAGCGAAGAAAAATAAAATATGTTGGATAAAAACGAAAAAATAACAAAGAGTATCTAGCATCTATGATTCAAATCAGTAATTGATAATGATTATCATTCGTAGTATACTTATTGCTAATAGGAAACTCACTGAAAAGGAGACGATCATATGCAGATCTATTGGACGAAGATTAATCAAATTATTGAAGAATCAGCAGAAGTAAAAACCTATATGCTTGACTGTCCTGAAGGGTTTACATGGGAAGAAGGCTCACACACACACTTTGCGCTAGAGGGATTTAATGCCGATGAGAAGCCAAACCGTAGCTTAATTCGACATATGTCTATATCCACTTTGCCCCATGAGGGATCCATTGGTATTACCACTCGCATTAAAGAACAATGCTCGGAATTTAAATCGATTTTACGAAATCTCGAAGTGGGGCATGAGGTGGCTCTTTTCAAAACCCACTCCAATGTACCGCTAAAGCGGGAAAACAAAAACATTTACTTATTATCAGCAGGAGTTGGTCTAGCTACATTCCGTCCACTTGTACTTGATTATCTCCAGCGTAACGACAACGTCAACCAGATTCATTCCTTAAACGTTGATTCATCAAGGGCTTTCTTATTCACAAACATCTTTGAAAGTAACCCAAATCAGAAGCTTACAACTCAATTTGTCGATAACCGAGCCGCTTATTACGAAGAGGTGAAACATCTCGCTCAAGATAAAAACGGGCTCTTCTATATTGTCGGTAGCGATGACTTCCTTGTAGAAAACATCTCATTGTTACATAAGCAAGGTGTCCATTCAGAGCAAATCATGCTTGATAAACACGAGCAGCAACGACCGAATTTCCTTTCAGAAGAAGTAACACATTAAAAAAACGCGGAAGAGTGATGTTCATTCTTCCGCGTTTTAATCGTGATTTACACTCTTGAAGGGTACAACACGTTTCATGATTCTGCACTATAGACAAACCATTTACGTCCACGTCTATGATAAGGGTCCCTTTAATCAGAATGTACCCTCGTTGAAACACCGTTTATCCTTTTACCGCTCCTTGAGTCATGCCCTCAACAATTTGCTTTTCCATAAATAAATAGAAAAGAATAGTCGGCACGAGTACAATGGTTAATGCTGCCATTTGAGCTGTATAGTTTGTAGAGTGCTGTCCTGCAAAATTAGCAAGACCAAGTGGTAATGTCCGCAAGAGGTCGTCATTGATAAGAACGAGAGCAAAGCTAAACTCATTCCAGTTATTAATGAAGTTAATAATAATGACGGTCGCAAGAACAGGGCGTGTCATTGGCAAAATAATTGACCAGAAAATCTTAAAAACGCCAGCGCCATCCATAACGGCTGACTCTTCAATTTCATGAGGAAACGACTTCATAAAGCTTGTTAATAAGAAGATCGTAATTGATAAATTGAAAGCAATATACGGGAAAATGAGCGCCAATCGAGTATCCAGTAATCCAATGTTTTGCATCAAAATAAACATCGGAACAAGCGTTGCATGAATCGGTACAAGCAAGCCTAGGATAAAAAATGAATAAAGCACCTTTTGGCCTCTAAATTGAAATCTTGCTAAGAAATAGGAAGCAAGTGCACCAAATAGGACCGTTAAGATAACGGCGACACCGCCAACAAACACACTATTAAAAAAGTACGTATTAATATTCGCTGTAAACCAAGCATCGACATAATTCGTCCATACCCACTCTGTCGGTAAACCAAATGGATTTAAAGCGAATTCCTGACCTGATTTAAATGAATTAAGGATCATCCAAACAATGGGGTAGGCATTAATAACCGCAAATGTAATTAAGATCAGATAAATAAGCAACCGCGATGCCCGTTTCTTAAACCAAGCTGTTTTTTCATTTATTTCTTTTCTCGGGACTGGTGATAATGGTTGTTGATCTACTTGCATTCTGTAAACCTCCTTATGCCCGTTTCGTGCCAGTACGTTTTTTTAGAAGCATATTCGCACATACGATAATGGCGATACTAAAGACGAAAATTAAAACTGAAATCGCACTGCCATAGCCGTAGCGCAGCCCTTGGAATGTTTCTGTATACATATAGGTAGCCATTACTTCCGTGGCATTCGCTGGCCCACCACCTGTCATTACATAGATCAAGTCGAAGGTCTTCAAGCTCCCGCTAATGCAAAGAATCACGGCGATGATAATGACACCCCAAATGGATGGTAACGTGACATAACGGGTTTTTTGCCATTCAGTGGCGCCATCTAGTTCTGCCGCTTCCAAAATGTCTTTTGGTACCGTTTGTAAAGCTGATAGGAAAATGATGAAATAAAGCCCTACAAACTGCCAAATAATAACGGCTGCGATTGCATACATCGCATAATCGGGGTTCCCAAGCCAGTTTTGCGCAAGGGCACTTAAGCCGAGATTGTTTAGGAGATGGTTCAATAAGCCTTGCTCCACGTTGTAAATCATACGCCATGTTAGTGAAATGACAACCGTCGAGATGACCACAGGAAGGAAAGCAATTGTTCGGAAAAACTTGGCTCCTTTGATTTTTCGATTCAATAGCAAAGCGAGCACGAGGGCAATCGGGATTTGTCCGAAGACAGAGGCTGCCACAACAATTAAATTGTTCCGAACGGATAGCCAAAACACAGAATCATTAAGAATGGCACGAAAGTTAGCAAGACCCACATATTCCATTGGCGAGAACCCGTTCCATGACATAAAGGAATAGTAAAACGAGATAAAGATGGGAATGATGCTGAAGATACAGTAAACGAGCAACGCTGGAATTACGCCAAGTGCAATCTTCCACCGGCTTTTTAATAAATGCACCTGGATCACGTCCTTTCATCGCCTCATGTTGGAAGCGTTTTCTAAACTCATTGTAACGAGACCCTTCTTTTATAAAAATCCGAAAAGTTACGATTCTATCTGTTTTTCTCTACTTTCTTGCGCTGCATTCATACGCCTATACTGAGTTGGCGTGAAACCAACCTGCTTTTTAAAAACTTGCACAAAATATTTGTATTCTTTATAACCAACATATTCGGCAATTTCAAACACTTTATTGGACGTGTTCAGCAACAGCTCTACTGATTTTTGAATACGGAGACCATTAACATACTCTGAAAAACTTTGCCCCGTCTCCTTTTTAAACAGCATACTGAAATAATTAGGTGTAATAAAATGGCGCTCCGCCACTTCTGCTGCTCGCAAATCGTGCTGATAATGCTTATGAATATACCGTTTCATTTTTTCGATCATCCAGTTGTTCTGTCCATCTTCTTTTAATTCCCCAAGTAAATGGATAAGATCGCAAAGGAAAAGCTGCTCAATGACATTAGAAGTGTTCCATTTACGTAACTCCAGTTCCTCTTGTAACCGTAGCGCCACTCGATCAAAGGATTTGGCAGGAAATCGTTCTTGAAGTTTTTGTTTTAGCGCTACTTCAAGAGAGCGACACCTCTCTACCATTTGGCTAAAGGTCTTCTCTTTTTCCAATAGCTCTGCCACTACCTGATGTATACACGCTTCAAGTTTGCTTTCATCCCCTTTGAGGAGATCTTCCAATAAACGGTGATTGAGACCCTTCCAATCGACAGTTTCTTTAAAACACTGTTGGCTTTCTATAAAGAGACCACTCTCTTTACCACGCACATCATCAAGGAGGATAAGCCCTTTCTGGTAATGATCGTAGCATTCGGATAAAGACTGACCGACTGACGAGCTTACCGTTTGAATGGGGTAGGGACTCTGTTCCATAATGTCTCCCCATATCTCACGAAGCTTGCTGTCATCGAGCATATCGGAATGCTCATTATACACAAGGGTTAACAGCTCATTCTCGTGACCAAAAAGAGAAACATGTTTCATACCATAGGCTCTACATGTTTTTTCTACAACATGTCGTACATCCTCCTGTACACCTTCAAAAGCTTCGCTCGGTAAGGTGTTCTGTAGATAAGCGTAACCAGATACCTCGCTAATCAGTAGCCGGTAACGACCAGTCCATGGTGCGTGTTTTTCTTTTATCCGTTCAGATAGAGGGGAGTGAAAAAGCCTATGACGAAGCTGTTCCGCCATCCAATCTTGAAGGAGACTATTTTTCCGCTCTTTGTGTGCCACAATCTTGTTCCTTACTCGTTTGACGAGCGCCATTAGTTCGTCTACATCCACCGGTTTAAGTAAATAGTCTTCTATTCCTAGCCGAAGTGCTTGCCGTGCATAATCGAAATGATCAAAACCACTAATAATGATCATTTTTGTATCTGGCTTTTCATGAACAATGTGCTCTGCCATTGCAAGCCCATCCATTTCAGGCATGGAAATATCCGTCAGAATCAAGTCGAATGATTGGTCTGCTAGTTTTTCTAGGGCTTGCTTGCCGTTAAACGCCATGTCTACCTCCTGCACGCCAAGGCTTTCCCAAGGAATCGTTTGAACAAGTCCTTGGCATATCACTGGTTCATCATCTACAATTAGCATCCGTATGCTCATAACTGACGCCCTCCTCGTGAACGAATCGTTTTTTCTCCGCTTCACTTTCTATGAATGGCATACGTATACGAATATGTGCCCCTTCATCCGTTTCCATTGCCATTAGTCCACAGGTAAATCCAAAGGTTTTTATGAGACGTTGGTGTGTATTTCGTAAAGCAAAGCCTCTCTCCCTACGATCCGGGCCTTGTACGACATGATTAAACGTATCAACGTCCATATGAAACCCAACACCATTATCTAGCACGTCAATGACAACATACGCTCCTTCACGATACGCTCGAATGGTGATGGTATTCGTTTGTTTTAGTTCAGTAAAACCATGACGAAGGCTATTCTCCACTAGCGGTTGCAAAATAAGCTTTAACGTCAGGCTTTGTTCAATGCCTGCCTCCATAAAGACTGAGAATGTCAACTGATTGCCCAAACGCCGTTTTTGCAGGTCTAAATAGCTTTGGACATATGCTAGTTCGTCTTTGAGAGGGATACATAATTTCCCTTGACTGAGGCTAATCCGAAATAACTTGGACAGATGCTCAATACTTTTTCCAGTCTCAAATGCGTTCTCCAGCCTTGCTGTCCAACGAATCATGTCCAATGTATTGTATAAAAAGTGTGGGTTCATTTGACTTTGTAATGCTTTTAATTCTGACTCTTTATTCTGAATTTCAAGTTTATATTTCGTCTCAATTAATCGCTGAATTTGACTAACAGCGTTATTAAAGCGAGAACCTAATTGTCCAATCTCATCTCGTGAACGCACTTTCACGCGTGCAGCAAAATCCCCTTCCTCAAGGCGCTTTGTCTCTTTTGTTAATTCTGTAATGGGTTTGATGATGGTCAACATAAATCCGACAATGGCTACAAGACCAATCCCACCAGCCACAAGCATGATCATGTGCATCGTTTGCCGCATACCTTGAAATTCATTTAGAATAAACTCTTCTTTTACAGTTGAAATAAGGGATAAATCGGTACCTGTTACGTAGCGTACAACCGCATAATACACATCTCCATCTTCCTCATATTGAAAAAGTGTAGCTCCATCTTGCACGTTCTGAACAACGTCTTGATTAGCGAACCGATTCCCAACAAGATCGGCATTGCGATGAGAGAGCACGAGACCTTCTTCTTGCATCAAAATCATGTCATCATTTGGATGCAAATAGCCACTTGTGATGTGGGAAAATAACTCCCGTTCGTCTAAACGAATGCGTACATTCCCAATCGGTTCAGTAATATCGTACAAATTATTGATGATCCGAAAAAGTGAAACGATCGTATACTCTCCTGTCTCCCAGCCGCTTCGTGTGAGTACGTAAGGGTCTGTCCACACTACCCTTCCAAGCTCTCCTCTAGCCGCTTCTTCCCACTTTGTTTCATCCCCGCTTATCCTCTCTCCAAGGTGAAGTTGGGAACCGTTCATTCCTTCAATCTGCGCCGAGTGAAAGTACGGTTTATTGTTTAAATGAAACGTAAAGAAGCCTCGAATATGATCTCGGAGCCGCTGCATCTCTTCTGGATGACTGCCAGCCCCCTCAACAGGGAGAGTAAAGTATTGCCGAAATTCTTGGCTGTAAATAATGTAGCTTGATAATTCCTCTACTTCTTCCATGACACCGAGTAAGCTTGATTCAATATGACGCAAGTTTTGTTCATTCCGTTCAATGACTTGCTTTTCTAAAATGGAGTTGGACTGATAGTAAACCAATAAACTAATGGTTAATGCAGGAATAAGAATCAGTGACAATAAAATCAAAATTGACTTCCAGCGTAAACTCCAATGACGAAACGACACCCCATTTTTCATCGTAAGCGACAATCCCTTTATATGAGTAGTTGGAAAAGAGCAGTACGATTCTACTGAAGAATGGTCTGCTCTTTGTCTTTTACTATAGCATCATTGTGCGTTTACCGTATTTTGGATATTCTGTGCAGCTTCTTCTGGCGTTGACCGTCCGATCGTAATGGCTTGTAGCTCATTTTGCAGGACGTTGTTTATGGCCTGAGGAAGAACAGCGTCATATACTGGTGCTGGCGGAGCATCTTGAGAAAGTGCAAGCATATCTAAAAAGAGTGGATCCAGATCCGCATCTTCAGGCATATCGACGTCTGCAGCGACAACCCGACCTACGCCAATTAGCTCTTGATAAAATTCTTCATCAAACATCCATTTTAAAAATGCCTCAGCTGCTTCTCGTTTTTCATCCGATAAGTCTGCGTTCAGCGACCATGAATTTCCATAAACAGTGGAGATGGTTCCTGAATCTCCTAAAGGAAACGGGGCAATCCCAACATTCACGTCATCCGGTTTATTGGTTAAGATGCTAATCGCACCCCAGTTCCCGTCAATGACCATGGCAGAGCGCTCTTGTAAAAAGTATTCAATCATCTGGTTATCATCAATGGTGTTCAAATCTTCATTAAAGGCTTCTATTTCAACAAGCTCTTCTATCACCCCAAGAGCATCAACGAAATCTGAATCTGTGAACGACCGCTCTCCTTCAAGTACTTGTGGAATAAAATCATTGCCTGTAAACCGATCAGCAATCGTTGAAATGTAAACCGATTGCAGCACCCATGAAGCCGAATTGCCTAAAGCAATAGGAGTCGTATCGTCTCCACGTAAATCCGTAATCAGTTTCTTAAACGCATCATACGTCTGCGGAAATTCATCATAGCCCAATTCTTCAAGCATATCGACATTATAAAAGACAAAGCTTGTTGGATTCTGAACAGAAGGAATGGCATACACCTCTCCATCAAACGTAAAATCGGCAAGGGCGTCTTCATTTAACAAGCCATTGTCAGTCCAATTATCCACAATAGCGTTAAGGGAGCCTACTGCATTGCCATCCACAAGAGGTTGAAGTTCCGCTCCTGGCCACACTTGAAAAATATCCGGCAGCTGCCCTCCTGCCGCTTGTGTATTTAACCGCGTCCGATAATCAGCATGCGGTGTGGTTTCAATTTTTAATTGAATGTCATCGTGTTCTTCATTAAATTGTTCCACTCGATCCATCGTTAATTTAAAGTCATCTCGATCTGGATTTGCTGAAGCCCAGAAGCTCAGCTCTACCGCATCACCATTCCCTGACCCATCTGCATCTTCTGTACTTCCACCGCAAGCTGCAAGCAGGGTCAACATCCCTATCGTTGCACCTGTATAGACGATTTTCCCGCCTTTTAATTGATTGAACAAGCTCATTCCCCCTTTTATGAAATCGCTTTCACTATGTATTATGACAGAATCCTTTCGTTAAAAAAGTCCATAAAATTAATATAACATCTATAAATTTATTGACTTCCTTACTACAAAAAACCTCTGGTATGAGTTTGGGTACACTCACAGCAGAGGCTTCACTTATTGGATCTTTCAAAAATGGTTTATAAGGCTCACAATCCGTTCTATTAGGCGATCAAACCGAGCTGTTCCCTACAACGGTGAATCGTTCATTCCGGTGCTGCGGCTGTTCAACTTCATCCAGTACAGCTATAGCAAAGTCAGCATAGCTAATATAGCTTTCACCGGCTTGATTCAAAATGAGCTGGTCTTTTCCTTTTGTATACGTACCTGTACGCTTGCCTTCCGCATCAAAGAATGCCGCTGGACTCATGTAGGTCCATGTTAAGCTTGTCGTCTCCAGCAACTTTTCCAGCATAAGGCCTGCACCTTTCGCGATGGGTTTATATGCCTCTGGAAAATCAGGGGTATCAAGTAAGCGTAAGCCCTTTTCCTTATCCACATAAAGACTTCCTGCCCCACCAATAATGATTAGCGGCGTATCGGTTTCGCTAAAAGCTTTTATAAAAGCGTCTCCAGCACGCACAAACAATTCAGTATCGAATGCACCGTACGCACTCACAACCACATCAAAATCCTTTACATCGTCACCCGACAAATGGAACACATCTATTTCTTTAACCTCTATCGACTCACTGACCTTACTCGAATCGCGCACGAAGCCAATCACTTCATGCCCTCGATTCAACGCTTCTTTAACGACGAGTTGCCCTGCTTTCCCATTTGCTCCGATTACACCTATTTTCATCTGTTTTTCCTCCTTGAGTGGTAAACCTGTAATTAAATTAGTTACTTGTAATCATAATAGTTACATCTAATTCGTTTGTCAACCTTTTTTTCTATGCTATACTGAAGCAAAAGCGAAGGAAAAAGAAGGTGACACCATGACCATCAGCAGTCGATTCACTGTTGGCGTTCATATTCTTGCATTACTCGAATTCAACCAAGAAACGGCGATCACATCAGAATTCATTGCCGCTAGCGTTAACACGAACCCAGCTCTCATCCGTAAACTGATGGGGATGCTAAAGAAAGCTCATTTAATTGATGTAAAACCAGGCGTAGCTGGGGCAAAACTAGCAAAAAACTTGAGTGAGATTACGTTGTTAGATGTCTATCATGCTGTTCATGCGGTAAAGGAAAATGAACTATTCTCTGTTCATAAAGCACCTACCATTGATTGCGAAGTAGGGAACAACATTCAACTAACGTTAACACCCGTCCTCCACTCTGCGCAAAAAGCACTCGAAGACCAATTGGCTTCTGTCACCATGGAAGCAATTGTTCATGATATGAAATCTTCTTGATTGACGATGCCAAAGAAAAGACAGCAGACCACCCGTGTCCGCTGTCTTTCATTTGTTATACGAGAATGGCCCATAGAATCATCGTAACTATAATGGTCACGATGCCTTGTAGTAAAGTTGCCATTGTTTGCGCTTTATACGCATCATTGACTTTCATCCCGGTAAATTGTGCAACCACCCAGAAATAACTATCATTTATATGAGAGACGGTCATCGCACCAGCACCTACGGCCATTACCACAAGTGCTAATGGAATGGCCCCTTCGATTCCCATAATCGGTAGCATCGGTGCAATTAACGATGACGTGATCACAAGGGATGTGGTTGAAGAGCCTTGGGCTGTTTTTAACGCAGCCGCTAGTAAGAATGGTACAAGCAAGAACATGGCTCCTGTGAATATACCGCTAATGTCCCAGCTTTGAATGATGTCTTCTACACCTGAATTTCGGATAACAGTACCAAAAGAACCACCGACACCTGTTATTAACAGAATAGGTGCAGCATCCTTCAGCGCTTGACCCATCCAGCCTGTTAGGGTTTCTTCATTAAACGCCGGCAAGAGTGGTAACGCTGCCACAACACCGATTAATAAAGCAATAACCGGTTTTCCTAAGAACATAAGGAAGTTCGCAAAGCCACCTTCCACGCCCAAAACCGCAATGATAGAGCCAAGGCCAATTAAAACAATTGGCAGTAAGATCGGGAGGAATGCTGAAAACGTCGAAGGCATTTTCCCGAAGGACGCAACGACTTTATCATAATCAAATTCTTCTCCTGCTGCTGTCACATCTTCTGGTACTTCAATTTTTGTTGCAACTTTAATAGACCAGAGATAACCGACGAATGTAGCCGGAACCGCAACAATAAATCCTATGAATATGACTGTACCTAAATACGCGTCTGCTCCAATGTTCCCAGCCGCGGCAATCGGACCAGGTGTAGGAGGAACAAGGGTATGTGTAGCGTATAAACCTGTTGCCAGGGCAACAGACATTGACGCCATTGACACCTTTGCTCGTTTTGATAACGCTTTCCTTAAACTGTTTAAAATAATAAAGCCTGAATCACAAAATACAGGAATTGATACAATGAAGCCAATAATACTCATCGCTAGCTGAGGATGCTTCGGTCCAACGATTCGAAGAACGACTTCTGCCATTCGAAAAGCGGCACCAGCCTTTTCTAAAATAAGCCCAATAATTGTCCCAAAGACAATGACGAGACCGATGCTCATCATCAAGTTCCCAAAGCCAGTGTTCATGCTTTCAACAATTAGATCGAAGGACATACCTGACGCAAAACCAACAAATAAGGTACCGAGTAATAAGGATAAAAATGGATGTACGTTAAATTTAGATGTAGCGATGATAATAAGTAAAACACCCATTGCAATAATAAGGAATAGCATGGTAATCCCCCTTTTTGAGCAGGCATTCACACCTGCTCATGTGTCGTTAATCTCGAAACGCAAAGAATGTTCGCACGACTTGTTCAGTGGTCAGTGCTAGATATTCACTGCAACCCTTCATTGCTTGCTCTAAATTCATAGGTCCTTTCACAATACTGAATACACTTGTGATCCCGTATTGATACAGCTCTTCAATTCCTTCGCCAACAGACCCTGCAATGGCAACAACCGGAATACCTTGCTTTTTCGCCGCTTCCGCTACACCCATCGGCGTCTTACCAGAAGCGGTTTGATCATCAATTTGCCCTTCTCCTGTTAACACGAGATCAGCGCCTACAAGCTTCTTTTCTAAATGCGTATGCTCGATAACAAGATCAATGCCTCTTCTCATGGAAGAAGGGAAAAATGCCTGAAACGCTCCGCCTATTCCACCAGCTGCACCTGCACCAGCTTGATCATGGAGCCGAATTCCTGTCTGTTTCTCAATTAAATCCGCCCATGTCGTTAACCCGCGATCCAGTTCCTCCACCATTTCTTGGGTTGCCCCTTTTTGAGGGCCAAACACAGCCGATGCCCCAGTCGGACCAACGAACGGATTTTGAACATCAGATGCAATTAAAAAGGTAGACTCGCGAATACGTTTGTCAAACAAAGCATCATCAATGGCCGTAATCTGACCAACCGCTTCTCCACCGTATCCCACAGATTCGCCATGCTCATTGAGAAGCTTCATTCCTAGTGCTTGTAGCATACCAGTGCCGCCATCATTCGTGGCACTTCCACCAATCGCTAAAACAAACGAACGATACCCTGCATCCAACGCCGCTTTAATGAGCTCTCCAGTCCCTAGAGTCGTCGTCACCATCGGATTACGCTCATGAGCCGGAATTAACACAAGCCCTGACGCACTTGCCATTTCGATTACACACGTCTTCCCATCACCAAGAACGCCATATTCTGCGGTAACCGCCTTACGAGTCGGTCCTTTCACTACAACCTTTACTTTTTTTCCTCCTGTTGCTGTAACGAGGCTATCCATCGTGCCTTCCCCACCATCTGCAACAGGAACGGAGACGACCTCAGCATTTGGAAGCGCTTTCGATATAGCCTGCTTCATGACAGCCGCTACGTCTACAGCCGATAAACTGCCTTTAAACGAATCTGGCGCAATCACGATTTTCATGTTGTAACCACCTTACGTCATTCTTATAAAGATGATTATAATCTGAATATACACGTTTTACATCGTGCGGAATGTACAAAAAATAACGGAAACATTATAGTTTTATTGTACACATCTGACAATGGGGCCACAAACAATACAAAGAGCGAGTTAAGCTCAAAAAGCCCTCTCGCTCGAATACGTGTTTAGCTGTAACTTACTTATTTGACTTTAATCTTTCACTAGCACTATCAAAAACTTTACCATCGCTTCTTGTGCCTATTGCGATTAATTCAACGTTTATCAATTGAACCGTCATTTCACCCAATTCGTTCTCTTTTATTCTAAAAACAACTCTTATCCCATCTCTTCGGTATTTTAATTCCTTACAACCAATCAATTTGCCCGTTAACGGTTTGCCTATTTCATCTGCTCTTTCTTCAAGCCTTCTAATACCCGTTGCAATTAATTTCTTCGTAGAACCATCTAACTTTCTATACTCTTTTTCTGCTTCTTCATCGATAAAAACAACGTTAAATCTTTTTTGCTGCGACATTATTCGAAGAGATCCTTGTCAGTCAGAGCATCATATTCGTTGCCTTTATTAAACTCTTCACGCTCTTTTTTGCTCATATGTGACGTAAAAGGGATTGGTTTTGTCTTACCCTCGTCTGACTTCTCCATTCGCTCAGAAATTTTATGCTCCCATAAAGCTTCACGTAAATCGTCTATCTCTCTATACATACGCTCGTATTCTTCATAGTTCAGAACGACACTTTTTATTTCATTGTGATCTGAAATAAATTGAGGCTCGTAAACCGCTTTTTTCCTAACTTCAGCAAACTTTTTACTTGCATCCGTTGCTTTTATAATTTGACTCTTCTTGATCGGTGGCTCTTTCAAGAAATCAACTCCCATGACCAATCTCCCTCTCTATAAAGTATATGCTCTTAAGTAAAAATTATACACAAAATACGAATAAAAAACAGTACAAAAATACGTATTATTAACTGTATTTTTATGCGAATTTATTCGGTTCTCAAAAGAAAAAGAAGTACAGCCAATCGAACACTCCCCCTCTCTACGACTTTTGTCTGAGCACCGATCAGTCAAATCGATGAGCATGCTCTCCCTCTTATCAACGATTCAAATCGTTTCTTTCTTTCGTACACTAAAAGCAACAACACAAAGGAGTGTAGATAAATGAGAGACGTTATGGTGATTACAGGAGCTTCAAGAGGACTTGGAAAAGCACTAACCCTTCACTATGCGAAACAAGGGTACCGATTAGGAATCTGTGCTCGAAACGAAGAAGAGCTGATGAAGGTAAAAGAAGAGGCGATTGCTTTAGGAGCGGAAGTCGTGGCGGTTCGTGCTGATGTCGCGAACGCAAAGGATGTGGATCGGTTTGTGTCTGTCGTTGAAGCCACGTTCGGAACAATTGATATTTTACTGAACAATGCGTCGATCTTTGGTCCAGGACCACAGCTACTAGCTGATTACGATGAACACATGTTTCAAGACGTGCTTCACACGAATGTACTCAACCCATTTCTAATGACAAAACGAAGCCTTGCGACCATGTTAACAAATGACCGTGGGCTGATCATTTCCATTACGTCTGCTGCTGGTCAGACCGGGTTTGCTGAATGGGGTGCGTACGGGGTATCTAAGTTTGCAGTGGAAGGATTGATGCAAACATGGGCAGATGAACTATCAGAAACCAAGACTGAGGTTTGTTTAGTTGATCCTGGTGAAATGAATACTGCCATGCACGACATTGCCGTTCCCAATTGCGATTATCCTTTACTAGAACCAGAAGAGCTGTTGCCGCTATTCGATCACATCATCCAACATCGTGGCACAGTCAACGGAAAGCGGTTTGACATAGATTCGTTCTTAGAGGAGGCAGCACAATGACCAATCTTGCTTCGCTCCATGAGGCATTCTCGTTGCCAGCGCATCTTCATGCTCATACACCTGCTGAGCATCGTGGACACGATCGTTCCGACGTGAAGCTCCTTCATACCGAGCGGAAGAGCGGACGCATTCAAGACCACACGTTAACCGACCTCACTGAGCTCTTACAGCCGAATGACCTGCTTCTCTTCAATCGCAGCCGAACGATTCCAGCTCAGCTCGTAAGTGAAACCGACAACGTAACCGTTCGATTAGCTCGACAACTGACCGAAACCAGTTGGGAAGCACTCATTCTTGGTAAAGACAAGACTGTGGTTCAACTTCAAGACGGAGTGACGCTTCATGTTCAAGGAGATGGCAGTGAAGCCCCGTTAAAGCGTGTGACCTTTCATGGCCTGCACGAACCGGTTCTGTCGTTTCTCCATAAATACGGGGAGCCGATTCGGTATGAATACATCAACACCCCTTGGTCATTGGAGTCATACCAAACCGTATTTGCGTCTGTTCCTGGTTCCATTGAAATGCCTTCAGCTGGGCGAGCCTTTTCGTGGAAGCTGATTCATCAATTAAAACAAAACCATATTCAAGTGGGCTTCCTTACGCTGCATGCAGGCATTAGTTACTACGAAGACAACCAATGGCCAGACCCTTTGCATCACCCTGAGGCTTATATGATTCCAGCAGAAACGATTACAGCGATTCATGAAGCCAAAGCACGCGGGGGACGAATCATCGCAGTCGGCACAACGGTGGTGCGCGCAGTCGAATCGTATGCAAAAAACAAGCATTCACATCAAGGAGCTTGGAAGGACACAACCAATTTGTTCATTCAACGAGAAACGCCCTTACAGCTCGTAGATGGGTTGCTTTCCGGCTTACACGAACCACACTCTAGTCATCTCGAATTATTACGCGCGTTTTTGCCCGATGACGCACTACTGTCAAGCTACCAGCACGCCTTACAAAACAACTACCTCTGGCATGAATTTGGCGATGTCCACCTCATGCTGTAAAAAGGAGGCAACACCATGTTCACAACACATCACATTGGCATCAACGTACACGACCTAGAAGCAACGCTTTCCTTTTACAAACGCTTGCTTGACGCTACGTTAGTCGAACGCATGGCGTTAAACGGCGAAGAGCTTGCGTTTATCCGAATTGGCAACACCTTGATCGAACTCGTCGATTCAGGGCAAGACAAAGAGGAGGTTTCATCCGCCTCCTCCATCCATCTTGCGTTTCAAACAAACAACCTCACAGACGCAATCGTTCGCTTTCAAGGGCAACAGATAAAGCTAGAAGAAGGTCCCTATCATCTAGAAAACGGCTGGAAAGCGGTATACTTTCGGGGCATCAACAACGAATTAATTGAACTGATTGAATGCCCCTCTACAAAAGACTATGCTTAACCGCAAACAAAGCCGCCTGTGTCCGGTCGCTGACGTGCAGCTTGGAAAACACATGAGATAGATGAGTTTTCACCGTTTTTTCTGTAATCCCTAACCGATCGGCAATTTCTTTATTGCTATAGCCTGAAGCAATCTCCACAAGCACTTCCCGCTCTCGCTTCGTTAGGAGTTCGATTGCCTGCTCTTCCTCAGACATCGGTGTCGCAATCCGGTTGAGCACAAATTTCGTTACTTTATCATGCAGCTTATTTTCACCGTTTAAGACCGCACGCATCGTTTCCACTAATTGTTCTGGATCGATGTCTTTTAACTGATAACCATCGGCACCAGCTTGTAACGCCGGAATCACATGATCCTTATCAGAAAACGAGCTCAACACGAGGATCTTCACATGAGGATAGAGAGTTTTTATCTGGTTCGTCGCTTCCATGCCATTTAATTTCGGCATAAACAAATCCATTAAAATCAAATCAGGCTGAACGGTTTTCAGCTTCTGGAGTGCCTCTTCCCCATTATTTGCCTCACCGACAATCTCCATATCTTCGATGGTATTCAAATAAAACACTAACCCTTTTCGGACAACCGTATGATCGTCCACAATCATCACCTTCATACGTTGTCCCCTTGTACTAGCGGTATGCTTATATTCACGGTCGTGCCTTGATGCCGCGCAGACACAATCGTTACCGTACCGCCCATTTCCTGTACACGTTCCTTTATATTCACGAAACCCATTCCTTTTCTCACAGTGTCGGGATCAAACCCAATCCCTTGATCGACGATCTGTACCGTTACCGCTTCACTACCAAACAACAGACGGACTACTACATCCTTTGTCTTCGCATGCTTCTGACAGTTGTTTAACCCCTCTTGTATCAAACGCCACACGCACACTTCCAATGGCTCAGCGATTTTCTTTAATCCTTCTACTTCTACTACAACAGCTAAGCCAATTAAACGCGCATACGCTTCAACCTTTGCCGCAAGCCCAGACTCCAACCCTTCTGGACGAAGCTGTTTAATTAACTCTTTTAATTCCACAAGAGCTTGATTGCCGAGCTCATGAACATGGGCAACCGTCGCTTTCACGTCCCCATCCTCTAGCTGCCGCTCTAGCCCTTTCACATGCAAGATCAAGGAAAATAACAATTGATTCACACTGTCATGTAAATCACGAGCGAGGCGATTCCGTTCCTCCCGCCGCCATAGCTGTTGCTGCTGACGATTCAACTCAAACTGCTTTAATTGCAGGGAAATATGTGTTAGCACCTCATACAGCACCGACTCGACTCCAGCCGATAACCCTTCATCATACACACACAGCTCAAGCAGATGCTGGTCAAACGGCAAGCGTACCGTCTTGCTCGCATCGCCTTCTTCCCCAGTGAACGTCGACCACTCATTGTAGAAAAACCGAACGCCCTTCCATCCGAAAAACGACTGTAAAGTCTCCCCTACCGTTGCCAAATAGTCGTCCTCATTCGCCACATCCCGTTGAAAGGCGAGATACTTTCCAAGCTGAGAAAGCAAAGCCGTCTGCTTCTGTTCCTCAATATACGCATTCAACCGCTTAATCGTTGCTCCAATTTGATACGCCACCGTTTCAAACAATTCCAATTCATTCCGGGAAAACGTATCAATAGACGGCGACGCGATATTGATTAACCCAAGAGACTCGCTTCCCGCTTTAATGGGGATCGTCGCATGCCGAGACAGACCCCCTGTATCGCCCCAGTCGTTCTCTACAGCAAGCTTCAATCGCTTACAATTCATAATATTAATCGGTTCATGAAGCTCCCCGTTGTTGTATTTATTCACACAATAACAGCTACCCTCTTTAAGAGGCGCGCACGCCTGATGCATCAACCCTACCGGCAACCCTACTTGCGCCACCAATCGCTGCTTCCCTTGTGGCGATACAAGAAAGATCCAGCCCGTTTTAAGCCCAGTCGTTTCAAGAAGAGAGACTAACACCGCCTGTAAAATGTCTTCGATTCGTTCCCCTTCATTTAACGTTTTCGCAATTTCTTTTAACGTCTCAATACTGTTCATTTGTGACTCCTGTAATGGTGTGTCTTTCATTTAGTTTAGCATGAGAGGGGGTGAGGTGGGAGATAAAAGGTGGTTGGGGGAAAAGCATGGTTAAACAAGCAATGCACATTATACGTACTCATTGTACATATTGCCTTAGTGAGATGATATACTAAAAACACTATCAATAGAACGATAGATAGGCGCTTATTATGTGAGGTAGGGGTATGTCGAGTATTTTTGCAAAAAGCTTAATAGATACAAGTAGGTATCGGAGTCTTTTTGTAATTTAAACATTAGACATGAATACTTACGAGGTCGTAATGTTTTGCTGAATGTCTTTATCCATAGCATCAATCTTCTTAACAGTCGCTAACACTTGCTGAAGCAATTCGTACATATTCTGGCTTTCAAGCACATGGGCATGATGCAACAACTCCATCTTTATTTCAGCTAAAACGAGACGAGAATAGATTGCAGACATAAGAAGACCTCCAACATTAAAAATAACGACAGATGAACAATTTGTACGCAACTGATTAATTTCACTATATACGAACAAACTGTACATGTCAATACAAAAGGAGTTTGCAAATGGCTAATTTTCAAGAACGCTTAAAATCCTTAAAAAACGAATCATCAACAAGTTATCAAGAGTTAGCAGAATACCTAGGGATTAGTTTAAGAGCTGTGCAACATTACGCAAGTGGCGCACGCACTCCTGATTTAGAGGGTTTAATTAAAATTGCTGATTTTTATGAGGTATCAATAGATTATTTAGTGGGGAGAAGTGATGAAAGGGAGAGAAGGTGACAAACACCAAACAATTTATACATTCTTTGCCTTTGTAGAGTGTCTTAGATTCTACATTTTAACATCTAATGACTCTATTAGTTTGAATAACTCTTTAACTTTTCAACGATTTCTTTCATTACAACCTCTAAGCTGCCCTCTTTTTCTTTTTCTATTTTCTCCGTTATTTCTACCAGTATTTTTTGTAATGTCAGTTGATCTAAGTTTGAAAGGTTGTCCATTACCCTCACCTCAACGGTTTCTATTATTTATTATATAAAATACACCTCGTTGCCTTAAAGATTTAAGACAACGAGGTGGATATTATGCATACTCTTTTTCAGTTTTCACAACTGGTCTTCCCACTGAAAAATAGTCTACTTTTGCTTTTTTCATTTCTTTAATATCAAAGCAGTTTCTACCATCAAAAATAACGGCTTCTTTTAAATTTTCTTTAAACTGCTCTGACGTAAGCGAGCAAATCTCATCCCATTCCGTTACAATAAATGCAGTATCTGCACCTTTTATGGCTTCTAACGCACTATCTGCATAGTTCATAGCATCAGGAAGTACCTTTTTTGCATTACACATGGCAATAGGATCATACCCAACAACGGTAGCCCCTGCAAGAACCAACTCTTGAGCAAGTACAATAGATGCCGCTTCTCGCATATCATCGGTATTTGGTTTAAAAGCCAGTCCAAGCATCGCAATTGTTTTACCTCTTAACGAGCCAAAGTACTCTCTAGCTTTGTCTACTAATAACCGCTGTTGCTTATAGTTCACTTCAATAACCGCTTTTAGCAGTGTGAACTCATGCTCAACATTCCCTGCAATTTGGACTAAAGCACTCGTGTCTTTAGGGAAACAGGAACCACCATAACCAATACCTGCATTTAAGAACTTATCTCCTATACGTTTATCTTGGCCCATTCCCTTTGCCACATCGTCAATGTTTGCATCCAATTTATCACAAAGATTTGCAATCTCATTAACAAAACTAATTTTAGTAGCAAGAAACGCATTAGAGGCGTATTTGATCATTTCCGCACTACGTATATCGGTGCGGAATACAGGAATTCCGAAAGGCTTATTAATCTCTTCAATTAAGTCTCCTGCAATTGAACTATCTGCCCCAATTACGATTCGATCTCCATGGAACGTATCTTGAACTGCTGAACCTTCACGAAGAAATTCAGGGTTAGAAACGACATCAAATGGAATATCTGTAAGTTGCTCTATATATCTTTTAATATAGTCATTGGTGCCAACAGGTACGGTACTTTTTGTAACAACAACAGCATAGTTATGTAGATGGTCTGCAATATTCGTTGCAACGGATTCGATAAACCTTAAATCAGCTGTACCATCTTCTTTCTGAGGAGTTCCAACAGCGATATATATAGCGTCGGCACCTTCGAATGCTTCTTTATGATTTGTTGTAAAAGAAAGGCGGTCTTCTTTAATATTTTTTACCATTAAATCTGATAAACTAGGTTCAAAAATAGGTGAAATTCCATTAAGCATGCTATTAACTTTTTTTTCATCTACATCCACACAAGTGACAGAATGACCAATTTCCGAAAGAGCAACTCCTGTGACGAGACCGACGTATCCAGTTCCAACAACAGCTACTTTTTTGGCATTCACATTGGCACCTCCTATTAAATATTTTATTATTTATTTTTTATATATACCTTTGTCTTAACTATTGTAATTATACAAAGATAAAGATATAAAAATGAACCTGCAACACTATATAATGCTACAGCAATCACATCATCGTTCAATAGATATACACCCATTATTAAGGCTGTAGCTCTTATAATAATAGAAACGACAGTAAATGATAAATGAAATTTTTGGGCTCCTATAACTGGTAAAGCTTTTATGGTTGGTCTAGTTAACAGCATAAAATATATCCACACGCTTAACCAACGTGCATATTCGCCCGCAGTGTACCAACTCTCACCATAAATTAGTGAAAATAATTCTGGTCCAATTAAAATTATTGTTCCAAATGGTACTATACCTACTAGCGCTAAGACTAAATTAGATTTTATTAATAATTTATCTATTCTTTCTTTCCTATTCGCACCTTCTGCTATTCTAGGATAAAAGACATCCCCAACCGCGTTACCTATTAATTGAGTGGGCACCTCCAATATTTTCTTTCCTAGTACATAAAAACCAGAAGCAGCAGGACCGTAAAAGCTTGATAATATAATAATTGGAAGACTTTCAGATAACCCATTAATTAAAACTTGTGGAGCTCTAAATCTTGGGAAATCATTGTATTTTTTCCTTACCTTACTTACCTCTTCTATATCATTAAAGTTAAAGAAATATTTAAAGAACCTCTTTAGATTTTTTAAATTTGTTACTCTCAATGCCAAACTAAACGCATAAATTGCTTTTCCAAAAACAGATACTAATATCAATACTATTCCATAAGGTTTAAATAAACCTATTAAAGTACTTGACCCATTTGTAATAATTGATTGCTGTACTGCAACTGTCGCTTTTGCTTTAAAATACTTCTTACGAATAACGGTTTGCTGAACAATTTGTAACAAACCATCAAAAAACATAATTAGAGGAATAAGCAATAAAAAACTTCCAAGTAATTCTGTGTTAGTTATATTTCTAAACCAATCTCCGAATAAAAGCAAAAGCAAGAAAGTCAACGTTGATATTAATATTATGGAATAAAATGATAGTTTAATAATCTTTTTCACTTCAGAATTTTTTTGTGGCAAAACTATTGCTATCGGATATGATAGAGCAACCACTGGCATTAAAACTACCGCGAGAGAAGTAAATACTCCTAAGATCCCATATTGCTCAGGTCCATAGATTCTAGTAATGAACAATGAGAAAACCATCGTTATAAATTGAGCGAGCGCTGTTCCAGTTGCAACCGTAAGAACATTTTTGAGAAAACCTTTTTTCCTTATTATTCTTTTAAAATGCTTTATTTTTTTCATGTCATCTACAATCCTATTTAATTCTAGTTTAATTACCCTTTTTTTCTAAATAAAGTTTTTGATTCATTATCAAATGCTTTACGTTCCAGGATAATGCCATTAGTAAAAATAAGTAGTTCAATCTGTAAGATTCCGTTAAACCTCCAATAAAAATTCCAAAAACAGCTACCAGCAGAATAATAGTTATATTTGAATTTCTAAATTTTTGAAGTTGAATACCAGAAACTACTACACAAGAAATTAGCAAGATAAGACCAATTATTCCACTTTCTAAAGTTGTTTGTAGTATTAAGTTATGGGACCCAAAATAAGTATGACTAACCAGTATACGTACATTAATTCCAAAGCCGTACCAAAATGACTCAGGAATAACGTTAAGAACCTGCTCCCAAATAGCAGTTCTACCTGATAGAGTCATGTCCCTTTCTAAATAATCAACTATCAAAGTTTGTAATGGTCCAATCGAATTTGACACCACTAGCAATATCCATATCCCTACATACAATATGGATAAGTTACTAAAGCTAATAAAAGGCTTAATCTTTTTTCTAAGGTTAATTAAGTATAGTACTAATAGCAAAACAATGCTTACTATTGCTGTTGCTGAACTCACACTTAATATTGATACTACAGCAATAATTAATACAATTGAAGATATTAAGGTTAACCTATTTTTAAAGAACCAAGCGTGTAAAAGCACTATTGCTATGCCCGGTATAATAAAATAAGCGAATTGGTTTCTGATACCTAATAACCAAGCCGATCTATATTGATTATCTCGGGGATTATCTAAGTAGAGACCTTCAGGAAATATTAACAAACTAAGGAAATTAGCGACAATATATATTACAAATATTATATATAGCGCTCTTATCAAGGGTTTAGTATAATTTCTGACGACTAAGTTAATCATCAGTAATACTGAAGCGGTTTTTAAAATATTTGAGAAATCGGTTATAGAACCTGCTAAATAGTAACTTGAAAAATATCTCCATACTAGAAATAAAATACTTAAGATAACAAAAATATTCATTTTCTTATATAAGATTGATAACGTCAATGCTACTATAAAAATAATTATGGCTAACAAAATTGAAAGATCATCTATAATTGTTATAGTTTGTAAATAATCCGGCAGTATTAATGGTATAAATACTAAAATTAATACAAGCGTCATATTTATATTCAATTCCTGCTTATTTTTAATCAATATTCCAACCTCAGACATATAAATAATATTATTCTTAGCTAGAGAATTTCATTATATAGTTTAAAAATTTCAGACGCATTTTTCTCAGCTGAAAAATTTAATGCGTATTCTCTACCTGCAAAAGCTTTTTCTCTAACAAATTGTTTGTTGTTTACTGCATACTCTATTTTTTTCGCCAAATCAGAACTGCTTCCCTGATTATATAACAAGCCGTAGTCTCTCCCAATCAGTTCCTCTGTCCCTTGAGTGTTCGCACCTATAACTAAAGATTGACTCAACATTGCCTCAATAGTAACTCTACCAAAAGCTTCTGCCTTTGATGAAACAATAATAATATCAGATTCTACAAAGTAATTATGGATATTACTTTTAAAGCCTAACAATTTAACGTTTTTTTCTAAATCATATTCAGATATTTTCTTCTTCAATAGTGCGGTATATTCTTTATCTCCTACTCCAATAATATCTAAAGAGATATTTTTATAACCCTTATGACTGATTAGAATGTTTAATGCTTCAATACATTCTAGAATGCCTTTTTCTTTGATCAATCTACCAGCTATAGTACATTTTACGTAGTTATCTTTCAAAAGACTCTTGTTATTCACAACAAAATTAGCACTGTCAATCCCATTATATATAGTTGATATATCAACTTTTAATATGTCCTTATATTTCAAAGAAACACTGTTTGATATTGCAATTATTTTATTTGCTTGGCTTATCTGCTTAACTGACTTTTTCTTATCTCTAAATTGTTTATTTAGATCTTCTTCAAGAAGTTCTCGAATATGCCAAACTGTTTTTACTCTTGCAATTCTTGACGCTAAATAACCCCAATTAGCAGTGATAGCATTTATATGGACGATATCAATATTATTTTGTTTTATTAAATAAAACAAACGGATCTCTTGCATGTAATTTATTACTTGCTTTACTTTCCATGCTAAATTCCCATTAAAACGAATTTTATTATCTAAAGGAGCAACCCAGTTATATAATCTTATCACTTTATAACTGATTTCACTTTCAACCAATAACTTTTCAATTTCTCCGTTTTTAGGTATTATAACAATAATATTAACACCCTTTGATTTCAGTAATTCAGCTAGTTTCACTAATGATTTACTAGCTCCAGAGATACCCGAGTACGTAGCAATCAACAATACATTCATATTATCCTCATCTTTTACTTGTCATAGCGTTATCGTAAATTAATTTCAACTTACTCGTTACAGCACTTTCAGAGAAGTTATTAATAGCATAATCTTTAATAAATCTACTATCAAATTTCTCATAATTCTCGTGCATATATATAAGTGAATTAGAAAGATCGTCTAAACTATTCTTATTTACTAACATACCTACGTCTTCAGTAATGTAATCGTCAATTGGTCCATCTTTTAAGCCTATAACTGGCTTTCCACATGTCATAGCCTCTATAAAGGGAACGCCAAAAGTTTCTAAATAACTAGCGGATACAAATACATCGCTCTCTTTAACAAGTTTAGCAGTTTCATTCCTACTAAGAAATCCCATAAAATTAACTTTGTTACTAATTCCCAACTGAATGACTTGATCCTTCAAAGTAGTTTCTAGTTTACCACCACCAACAATTGTTAGGGTAACACCTGTATTTCCATTAAATGCTTTAGCAAATGAATCTATAAGTGAACCAAAACCTTTGACTTCTACTAACCTTCCAACAGATATAAAGTTAAAACTTGAATTGGATTTTTTCTTTTTCTCAAAAGTAAATTCTTGAGCAACCATATTTGGTATCACTTGAATTTTTTTGTTAGTAGATGTTATTTCTGCTACGCTTTCCCTTAATAACTCACCTACACATATAAAAGCAGATGATTCTTCAACAACCCTTTTTAGCAATTTTATTCTAAAAGGTTCTAGATTTTTAGTCTGAACTTTAGTCCAATGTTCTGTTGTAGCTAAAGGAATTTGTAATTCACAAAGAAATGACCATAGCTCATCTGTTAAAGTCAATAAAGGAAAGTGTACGTGGATAATATTGGGTTTCCCATATTTTGATATTATTTCATTAATTATTTTTTTTAGTAGCTTGGATTTAAATCTGTTAAATATCTTTGTAGGCAGTCCTCCTATAGGTAAATTATACCCATAAGCTTTGATCTCATCTTCAGCAGTAAAACTTCCAAATTTTTTTAACTTCTTTATTGACCGATTGTCACAGAATGCATAGATTGTCCTCATACCATTACGATTCAAAGCTTTAGCTTGTTCAAACTCAAAAATGCCCATCATTCCTGTACTTTCTTCAGGATACGCTCTACCAATTACTAATGTGTACACTTAATGGCACCCGCAACTTTCTTCTTAATTATAGTTATGAATTAAATCCTTTATAAAATGTTTCATTGTAAAATCTGGTTTCCAGTTAAAATCTTTATAGAATAAATTACTATCTATTAAGTTATTTGTATTTGGACCACTGTTTTCTTTAATATTTATTACAACATCAATGTTGTGGGACTCTTTTAACAATTTTCTTATATGCTCGGCAATCTGAACTAGAGTTAAGTAGTCATCATTGCCCAAATTATAGACCTCTTTCCACTTAGATGAATTGAATTCGAGCATATTAATGATTCCTGATGCAGCATCTCTAACGTCTAAATAAGAAATTTTCTGATCTCCACCAGTTAGATTTAAAGCTTTTCCTAAAAAAGCATCCTTGACAAACTTATTTGTTAACCTAATATCAAAATTTAATGCTACTAAACTAGCTAATCTAATATTTGTAAAATGGACTCTCTCTTTGCAGAATGCATTGACTATCCTTTCAACAGCAAATTTAGTCATACCATAATTTGATTCAGGTGAGACGTCTATTTGCTCCGTAGTATTATCCTTTTCACTTTGGCTATATACACTTTGTGAAGATATATTAATTACGGAACTTACACCTGAATCTATAGACTTCTTTATAATTTTTTCAGTTGAAATCAACCCAGCAGAAAGTGACGTAGGATTTGAACTTCTCGGAAAGCCTGAATGTATTAAAACATCTGCCTCTATATCTTTACGTCCAAACCACTCAGTAATATCGACAACAGTTAAATTTTCAAATTCCTTGTACTTTGCCTGGAGTTGTTTACTTTGCGAGGTTATTGCTATCACATTGTAACTGTCATTGTTCTTTAATTGATTAATAATTTCACTACCAAGAAGCCCTCCAGATCCACTTAATAAAACTCTTTTCTGGGCAATATTCATTTTAACAGACCATCCAATTCTTGTGTATTAAATCCAGGCAATAATAAATCTTCTCCACTAGTTGATACAACTTTAAGTGATTTATAAATTTTGTCCAAGACTTTTTCCAAGTCATCTCTATTATCTGTAACAGCAAATACGCGCAACACTATTTGTCTAAGTGTCCCTTTAAGTTCCTCAGAAATAATTGTACCAACATCATTTGCAATGACTGCATCTATTACTTCTGGAAATTCTTTTATTCTTTCTAAACCATCAATTCTTGCAATTTCGCCTGGTTTCATTAAAAATGAAACGTTACAAGCATATTTGTTCCAATTAGATTCTATTGGTAGATTAGCAGGCTCTTCTGTCATTCTCCCTGTTAAGGCAAAATTTATCAACATTTTTAATGGATTATAACCATTGATCTCTTCCATTAATTTGTACTCTAATGTTCCAGTTAATCTGTAACCAATGTCATAGATAATTGCTTCCTCTTTTTCAATTAAACATTGCATAAAGACCATACCGTTCTTCAACCCTAAATCTTTAAACATCCTTTTTACTTTTGAATCAGTATTTTCCCTATACTTATCAAGATAAACTGATGGAAAAGTGTAAGCAACAGGTAAAGGGATAACTCCATCTTGATTATGTTTAACGTGTCTATTGCCCATTCCCGTTAAATAGATTTCTCCATCGTTTAATAAATAAAAAATCGTTACTTCCTTACCTTTTATGTATCTTTCAACAATTACTCGTTTTTTCTCGGAATAGCTCAATGCTTTTTCATAGGCGTTTAAGAACTGTGATTCTTCATTACAGATTGTTACACCTTTTGCACCACTACTATCAGAAGGTTTTACTAACACCGGGAACGTTATTTTAGATGTGTTAATGCTATCCTTAGATGGCTCAAATAAAAACTCATCAACTATAGGTATATTATAATTTTTACATACCTCTTTATAAACTTTTTTATCTATCAGTGTATTGAATTGCTCCTCTGTACCGTAGCACGGTAAATTAGCAGCTTCACAGATCCTTGCATAATGAGGTAGAGTTGAATCTGTAAACCCAGTTAAAATTCCATCTACTTTATTTTCTTTTATCAATTTAAGTAACGCTGGTATATCAGTTGTACTTGTCATAAATGACTCATCAGCAATTTTTTTTGCTGGTGATTTATCAATAGGATACCAATCAGTAACCATTGTATAAACCCCCATTGCTTTTGCTTTTCTTACAATTTCACATGAAATTTTTGAACCGCCTAGGATTAATAACTTTTTACCACTAAGATTACTTAACATTTTATACTCCTAACTAACAATTATTTTTTATGAAACCTATATAATGGAAAGAAATCTATGTTACTCTCTACACCTTCAGAAAGCTCTTTATATACATCTTTGTTCCAAATCTTTTTCCCAACATAAAAATCAAACGATGTATTTTTGCCAAACTTCTTCTTAAATTTGTATAGATTATCTTCTTCGCTGTTGCTAGTACCTCCGCCATAATGTATAAGCTCTATTCCGTTATCCTTTGCCCATTCTAACGTTGCGTACTTTAAAATATAAGCTGGGGAATAATTTAGATACTCATTTAATGTTCCTGATAAATGAGCATGTATTGTCTTATTGAATACAAAATAAAATCCAGAAGCAATAACTTTATTTTCGAGATAGACTTCTACTAAAATAATATTTTGACCTAAGTAATTAAGACAGCTATCGAAGTACTCTTCACCAAAATAATAATAGTCACTTGCCTTATTTCTATCCATAGTAGAATAATAGATATTTTTAAAAGAACCTATATTCTCTGGGTTGCGCACAACATTATATTTAATACCATTCAATAAAGATTTTTTTATAATTTTCCTGGCACTTTTTGAGAACTCTTCACTATATGGATCTGTATAATTTAATAAGTCAGTACCGACAGTTTTCCGTATTTTGGTAACATCATATACATTTCCAAAGTGCTTAGCGTTTTCTAGTATTGGATGAAATCTCACAAATTCGCTGATGATATTCTCATTAAAACAATACTGTTTAAAAGCTTCATTAAATTCTTCAACAAGCTCTGCTTCATAACCTTTCCTGACCTTTTCAATAATTGGTCCACCATATCCATAAGGAGTAACGAGGTCATATACTTCATTTTTATATAAGGAAGTAGAAATTTTCCGCTTAATAAACTGATGTCTCACTTTACCTAATTCGCTTTCAAAGAGGAAACTTTTTGATTTTCCATCTTCAATACGTTCATAAAGTTTTCCGTATGAGTCTTCAAAATAAATATCTTGCATTCTAGAACTCCTCTTTATTAAAAACTATTAATAGCTAGGTAGTTTCGCTATTTATTTTATCCCAGTTTTTTAGAACTGCACACAATCTCTCCATATCATTGTGATCATATCTATGATCACATATTAATGATAGTTCATTGTTTTGTATATTTGAATATTGTCCTCTGTTTTGTGGCCAGTGTACTGGACAATAAATACCATTTTCAATTAATAAATTACGCAATTCATCTCTTTTTCCAGCCTTAATAATAACAGGAACAAATAATGGACAAATATCATCTCTAAAGTTTTCCGTAAAAATTGGTTCAATGAATTCTAGTCTTTTTAATTGATCATATATATATTTCGAATTATTAATTCTTACTTTTCTCAACAAATCGCTATCTAATTTGTTCAATATGTTTATTGAATGAGTATCAATCTTATATTTCGTACCAACTTCTTTAAACATTTTGTCGGATTCAGCAAAAATTTTCATAAAATCATTTTTATTAACATTAAAGCCTTTTAAGTATTTTTTCTTTAATTCCATAGCATTAATCTTTGTACTTGCAAACTTGTCACTATTAATAATTGGTTTATTAGCAAGGATTCCATTTTTTTTTAATAATAATCCACCTGAAGCTAAGCCTAGCCATTTCCTAATACTTGCTACATAATAATCTGAACTATTCTCGATAAAGTTTTTGTTAAACAATCCATGAGTGACATCTTCAAAAATAACCGTACCTTTTGATTTGAAATGATCAATACTTTCTTTATTAACTAATTTATTGTTACCAAAATAATTGTTAATAAAAAGAATGTCGCATTCGACATTCTTATTGATATCTACTTCAACTACTTTTAAATTAAAATTATAATTGACTTTATAATAATGTATCTTAACCTCATTTTCCAAAAATGGATCAATCATTGAATCACACAGATAAGACGGCATGTAAACGGTTCTTATCTCTTTGGTTAATTCAATATCTTTTAAAGCTAACTCAATAGCATTTCTACCCGAGAAAACATAAGTGGAATCTGAGAATAACTTTTCAAAATCAAAATCGAATCGATTTTCCTGCTTGCAATTAATTATTTTATCTTCAGTTTCAAAATAACTCCCTATTTCATTTCTCTGATTATAGGTCAAAAAAAAACCCCTTAGTTTATAATTCTTACTACCATAAAACTTTCTGCATTTCTAACACAAATCGTTGATCCTCTAAATTTAGATAGTGACTCAATAGCTTCTAAAGATCTCGGATTAGGAAATTCTTTCACTTGCGATTTGAATTCACTCATAGCCCTTAATTTATCATCTATTGTCTCACTAATATCGGTCCATGCATTTGGTATAAAAGCATTGTCCACAGTTGGAATATTCCACTCTGTTTCAGATAATGTCTCATAAGCATATATTGCTTTTAGCTGAGGACTATTCACTGGTCTTAAAGCCACCATGGCACTTTCTGCAACTCTAGTATGATCATCATGCATATCTCCCTTATGGGGAATATATGCAATATCTGGTTTAACTTTATTAACAGCGTCTAGTATTGATTGATTTAGTTCTTTGAGCGGAATATCAGACAAACCCACAACTGGGAGTCCTAAAAACATTGTTTCTTTAACGCCTAAAATACGGTGTGCAGCTAATGCTTCATTCTCAATTCTTTCCAGGCGTTTTTTATCTACACCACTAGTTACTTCACAGACATACACTTCATGTCCTTCATTTACATATTTCGCTATCGTTCCACCTACACCTAATACTTCATCATCATTGTGTGGAGCAAAAACTAATATTCTCATAAAATTCACCTCAGATTAACTCTTTTGCTGGATTACCTACAACTGTTGTCTTACTTTCAACATTCTTAACCACTACAGATCCTAATCCTAAAATAGCTTCGTCACCGATAGTACACTGATTTTTAATTACACTAGCTGCAATATGACAATTTGATCCAATTTTTACACTCCCACAAATAAAAGTAGGGGAGGTAATAACAGTATTTTTTCCAATTAAAACATTATGAGCCACTATAACTTTTTTGTTTATTTTCACTCCACTTTCGATTATTGTATCGTCTATTGCTCCTTTTGAAATTGAGCAGTTGTCACCAATAAAAACGTTATCTCCTATTGTTACACCACCATAATGCCTTACCATCATTCTTGTACCGTCATCTAACTTAAGTGGATTAAAGCCAGTCTCCCCAATGATATTACCTGATAATATTGTGCAGTTTTTTCCGATCTTTGTACCGCTTCGAATTACTACATTATGATGTATCACTGTACCCTCACCAATAACAACATCTTCTTCAATAATACAGTTAATACCAACCTTTACTCCAACACTTACTTTTGCTTTTTTAGAAATGAACGAATGGTCATTATCATCTTCCACTTCCATTTTTCGGATACTCTCACTCTCTAAATTAGAATTGAATAAGTTATCGAGTATAAAGAAAAAAGCTCTCTTAGGGTTTTTAATATGAATGGTATTTAAAAAACAGCTATTAATAGCTTCACTTGGATCAGCAACTATTAAAGTGATTTTACTACCCTTGAATAACGATTCGTGATCCTCGAACTTATTTAAGGAAGACACGAAAGTAATTGTACTCTTTTTATAGTTAAATAGAGTAGAGAAGCCTTCTAAGATTTCATTTCTATCTCCATGAAAGGAAAACTTGTAATTTGACTTAGTAAGTAAGTCTAATACGTCTTTGATCTTAATTTCCATAAAAAGCCCCTAATTAATTTGTTATTTGTTGCCCTTAAACTTTCCTCTGTTACTACTT
Source organism: Shouchella oshimensis (assembly GCF_002019765.1). GTDB lineage: Bacteria > Bacillota > Bacilli > Bacillales > Bacillaceae_D > Shouchella > Shouchella oshimensis. The sequence continues at coordinate 587,883 of NZ_KV917380.1, read as the reverse complement.
ATATTTTTTCTTTTTAAGACAGTTAGTATAGTCTTTAATATAATCTTTATATCTAAAGTGAAGCTGACATTTTCTACGTACCAGACATCCATTGCAAGCTTTTCTTCCCATGATAGGCTTGCTCTACCGTTAACTGCTGTTATTCCTGATAATCCCGGTCTAACGTCGTGTCTTTTCTTTTGTTCTTCACTATATAAAGATAGATAAGTAGTTAACAATGGTCTTGGCCCAATTACACTCATATCACCTTTCAGTATATTGAACAGTTCAGGAAGTTCATCCATACTAGTTGACCTAAGTAGTTTACCGAACTTTGTTAATCTTAGTTCATTTGGTAGAAATTCTCCATTTTCATCTTTATCATTTTTCATGCTTCTAAATTTATATAATTTAAAAATTTCTCCGTTCAAACCAGGTCTTTCTTGCTTAAACAGAATTGGTCTTCCTAATTTTGTAAACACAAGAATAGCAACAACAATCATGATTGGAGCTGTAACTATAATACCTATGAGAGAAAGTATTATATCAATTAATCTTTTGAAAAAATTTCCATACATTTATTAAATAGCCTCCGTTTTAAATACAATAATCTATAAACTCTTAATTATTGATGTTATTCTATATAAATCCTTATCAGTCATCTTTGTCTCCGATGGCAAACATACACCATTTCCAAACAACTGTTCCGAAATAGTAGAACCTACATAATCGTAATTCTTAAAATAAGGTTGCATATGCATCGGTTTCCAAACTGGCCTTGATTCAATGTTCTCTTTTTCTAAGGTGTCTATAATATCCAAAGGGGTAGTATCACCAGTTAAAGTAATTGCACTTAACCAATAATTAGGTCGATCAATCTTAATTTCAGGCATCCATTTAATTCCGTTTAACTCTTTTAATTCTCTTTTGTAAAACTCATAAATATATCTCTTCTTTTCTACCCTTTCATCTAAAACTTTAAGTTGCCCTCTTCCTATGCCAGCTAAAACATTGCTCATCCTGTAGTTGTAGCCTAATTCACTGTGTTGGTAATGAATTGCTTTATCTCTAGATTGAGTTGCCCAGAAACGAGCTTTCTCTATCGCTTCCTCATTATTTGACACAAGCATACCACCTCCAGAAGTAGTGATAATTTTATTGCCATTAAATGAAAAGATACCAAAATCACCAAAAGTTCCGGTTTGTTGTCCATTATAAAGGGAGCCTAAGGACTCCGCAGCATCCTCTATTAACACGACATTTCTCTCTTTACACATTTGAGCAATGCGTTCGATGTCGGCAGAAAGTCCATACAGATGAACGACAATTACCGCTTTTACTTCAGGATACTTATTAAAAGCTTCCTCTAATGCATCCGGGCACATATTCCATGTTTCATAGTTACTATCAATAAAGACTGGAGTTGCATTTTGATAGATTATTGGATTTGCAGTTGCAGAAAACGTTAATGTTTGGCAAAATACAATATCCCCACTACCTACACCCGCTGCTTTAAGAGCCAAGTGTAAGGCAGCAGTTCCAGAAGATAGTGCCGCTGCAGCTCTTACTCCCACTTTCTCAGCAAATTCTTGTTCAAATTTATTAACATTTTCACCTAAAGGTGCAATCCAATTAGTTTCGAACGCTTCTTTGACATAATCCATCTCATAACCCTCATCACTCATGTGAGGGGATGATAGGTATATCCTTTTACTCATCTCGGTACTTCCTTCCACATTCACTTAATTTGCTGTAATCAATTCTCTTAAACCGTCTACTTTAAAATTAGCTATATTTAAAAGTTCTTCTCTTAACTGATTCGTATCCATATGGACGTATTGGATTATTAAATTGTATGTAACTTCTATATTGACTTCAGGGGTTTTACCACGGTAAATCATTGGATAAACTTGTTCACTATGAACTTCATCTTCCCCTAATAATTCTTCAAACATTTTCTCTCCAGGTCTCATACCCGAAAATCGGATTGGTATTTCATCTTCAGAAAACCCACTTAATCGTATTAAGTTTTTAGCAAGATCAACTATTTTCACAGGCTCACCCATGTCAAGAACAAAAACCTCTCCACCATCCGCTAAAGACCCTGCTTGTAGAACTAAACGTGACGCCTCCGGGATTGTCATAAAATACCGAACCATTTCTGGGTGTGTCACCGTAACCGGTCCACCAGCTTTAATTTGATCTTTAAATAATGGAATAACGCTACCGCGACTGCCTAATACGTTTCCAAAACGAACAGCGACGAAGCGAGTGTCGCTAATCATATCCATGTGCTGGATAATCATCTCCGCAATTCGCTTTGTAGCCCCCATTACGCTTGTTGGGTTGACAGCTTTATCTGTTGAAATCATCACAAACGTATTCACGCCAGCTAGGTCGGCAGCTTCAGCAACGTTTCTTGTACCAATCACGTTATTCTTAACCGCTTCTTCTGGATTCCGCTCCATAAGCGGTACATGCTTATGTGCTGCCGCATGGAAGATAACATGTGGTTGTCTTTTAAACATAATTGATTGAATTTTTTCCTTATCCTGTACATCTGCAATTTCTGTATCAATAGGTAGATTAGGTAAGTTTCGACGCAACTCCATCTCAATGGAATAAATACTGTTCTCTCCATGACCTAATAAAATGATTTCTTTAGGAGAGAACCGAGCGACTTGACGACAAATCTCTGAACCAATGGAACCGCCAGCACCTGTGACAAGGATGGTTTCTCCAGTAATATAGTCAGCAATTCCATCGACGTCTAGCTCTACAGGTTCACGTCCAAGTAAATCCTCTACTTCCACGTCTTTAAACTGGCTAACTTGAACAGCTCCAAGTACTAAGTCTTCCATACGAGGAAGAATTTGCGTTTTTATCTTTGTATCTGTGGATAATTTAATAATATGATTAAGGTCGGTTTTATTTAATGAAGGGATCGCAATAATAATATGCTCTACTCTTTCATTTGCAACAATTTCTTGTAGGCTCTTTGTACCGCCTAATACAGGGAGATCTAATATCTCTAAACCATGCTTAGTAAAATTATCATCAACAAAGCCAACAGGCGTCAGCGTAGTGTCTTGATCTTGTTTTAACTGTCTCGCAATCATGGTTCCAGCTGATCCGGCACCAATTATGAGTGTGCGTTTACCGTCTTTTTTATTACCCATATAGGCATCTTTATAGACGCGCCACGACATTCTAGATCCACCGATTAATAGTACGTGCATCATCCATGTCATAATAAGTGTCCGTACGTAAAGATCTTGGAAGAAGATCATCTGTGTTAGACCTGCTGCGACGATTGAAATCGTGACCGTGTACACAATTGCTTTCAACTCAGTGATACTTGCATATTCCCAAGCTTTTTTGTACAACTTAAAGCGATAAGCGCACAGATGGTGGACAAGTAACAAAACTATCGAGCTTGCAATAATGACCTCGGTTACTGGTGAAACACCTGCCGTTAAAATTAAGCTACAGATATAGATAGAAAAAAGTACAATTGCAGAGTCAATTCCGATAAGAGCCAATAATCGTTGCTTTAGTGTCATCTTGTTTATTCATCCCCCTACATAAATAATTAAGAAACATAACTATACATTTAACTTTATTTATTAAAAATAAAAACAGTTAGAAAAATCCCTACATCCTTAATGTAAGCGCTTTTCTAACTGTTTTTTGTCTCGGTCGCTTTGACCAGAGGCATTGAACCTCTCCTCACACCATGCCATCGGCGACCTGCGCCTAAGGTGATGACCCTTAGCATAGCCGAGTGCCTTCATTGATAATGGTATTGAAGACATGACCATAATTGTTAAAACTCTCAAAAACAAACAAAAAGTGGTTCAAACCCCACTTTTTTGACAATATCATGCTGATTTCTACAAATTTAAGAGTACTACTCATAATTTATCATAGTTTAATAGGGAAGGCTACAAAAGTTTCCTCCAAAATAAACCTTTTAATGTTAAGCTTTGGTTACGGAATTGGTAGATATTATTAAAATGACGTCATACAATTAAAAAGTTGCGGTTGCATTAATAATGGATAGCCATATACTCAAATTTAATTCCTGGTATGCCTCAACAAAGCTTTAAATTTAGTTATTAATAATTAAACAGGTTGGAGGTAGTGCTACTTGTATCAATCAGTATTTAACTTTTCTTTTAAATTAATGGCTTATTTACTAGCGGCTCTCTTATTATCACTTATGGTTGGAATGCTCTATAGCCTTTATTTATTGCTCATTGGAACTGAATTAACAGGCTTTAACTTCTGGGATCATTCTTTTTTAGCTGGTTACTTTGTTTCACCTATTATTATATCATTGGTTATAAGTTATTTTATTTCTAGAAAATATCTCAGTAGATCGAGAAGCATAGTGACTGCAATAATAATTGCTTTACTGGTTTTAGGTATTCTTTTTCTTCTAGAGTATTAAATCTTCCTATCTTTAAAAGATAATTGGAATGAAGGGTCAGTGCTCCTAAAAAACTAGGTGGACACTTAACAGGTGTTCAAAATTCTCCCTTCTTATCAAGAGGATAGGGAAAGGGGTTGCAATTTAACCAACCAACGGCATAGTATTTTCATCAATATTTGAGAAATACCTTACGAACGTATAAAAGTAAAAGAACCCCCACTCTATGCTCCCTTCAATGTAAAAAATTTGGAGGGAGCATTTTTGTCGATTAAACTTGGAGTTGGTTTACTAGAAGAATTATTCATACTTTATAGTTTATGAGGAAAATACACTCTGTTGTCACTCATTCAACCTCAAACTCGTAGACAACTTCCAAGTCCTTGTTTTTGAATTGCAATTGGATAGGAATAGAAACATCCGCTTCTAGAAACACAAAGGAAAAGAAGATGTCTTGTTCCTCATCAATTGGAAGCTCTCCACTCTCTGTATCTTTAATAGAAACAGAATGAATGCTGTTATCCTCGACAAGAGCGCTAGGCAAAAGAATGCCAATATACGTTTCTTCCGCCCCTTTTACACTTAAAAACGTGGGGTCGCTTTGATGAATGAGGTTTGTTACTTCGCCAATGTGATCCTCTGTCACCATCGCAATACCTGCGTGGTTCCCATCCTCAGTTAGAAAGAGACCGACAACCGGGTCTTGATGGTACGTGCGCAAAGGCTCATGCCTTTTCTCTTGAATGTATTCGGTGTACCTTACCATGGCTTTATCATCTTGCGGAAATAGAAAGAAAGCAGCGAGAATCAGTGCTAGCACAACAGCTAGAGACACCCACAGTCGTTTCTGTTTCATCCGTTTCACTCCTTAAATAGAAAAAAGGTTTAATGAGATATTTTTGTTTCAGTTGATAATGTTTACGATTATGCCTACCTTATACTTTTTTCATAATACCGTTTCTGTAGTATGTCAAGAAAGCACAGATCAATGATAAACCTGTGCTTTGAGTAATATCCTTCTCTGTATTTATTCTAACGTGAACTAGAGTTTTCACTATCATTCTTTATTTTTAAAAGCCATGGATAGACAAAGAAGTATACAAGGAAAAAGCCAAGTGAATAATAAAAAGCTTGCTCTAAACCTAGTATAAAAAAGGTACCAATAAAAATAATTATTGAAATAGAAAACGATAATAGAAAACGATTTTTTGAATTCATGTCATACTCCTTCCCTCTTTATTTTTCTTACACAAAGCATTAGACTTGGTGTCGAAAAATTATTGGTTTTTTGTGATTAAGAGGAAATTGTCGAATATTTTTAGTATCTTCGCAAAATATAAATATTATACGAACCACTCCCAAAAACCATTTTGATAGACTCTGATGACTTTTTATGGGTTCACTGAAATTCCACTCTAACTAAAAACGAAATGCTTAGTAGATTAACTGATTATAACCATATATGATAAATTTATAAATACAGACTATTAATAATTTATAAAAATTTTATAAATGGGGGTTTTCATTTGAAGAAATTATCTCTTTACACAATATCTTCTTTTTTCTTATTAGCCGGATGCTCTTCAGGGACTGACTTGAATGATGTTCAGTTTGTTCATTCCCAGTTTGTTTCTGAGCCGATACCAACTTTTGCAATTACTCTCGAGAACGAAAACAATCAGGAGATTGACGTTGCCTACGAACTATTGTTTTTGGATGATGGAGTAAATGAATACTTTGAACATGAGAGTGCATCTATTCATGCTGAAATTCCAAATACAATTCCTGGAGACCAAGAGTTCACTTTCTCTGTTAACCTTGAAGAAGTGCCACCAGATGATATTTTAGAGAATATGTATGATTTTGATTTGAATCTTCAAGAGTTTGATGGTGATGAGATTGTTAATGAGAGAACCATTGAAGTCAGAGCAGAATAATAAAAAAGACTAGAAGAGTTCAGGCTCTTTCTAGTCTTTATTTAAAGGAATACCCTTATTACCTTTTATGTGGTCGGCATTGTGTACATACATAAAAACACTGATCCTCTTTTATGTAATAAGATTTAATCGTGGCTTTCCTCCACCTATCAATATATAAAAATAAAAAAACAACCAGCTGATTCTTTGGTTGTTCAAATTAAATGAAACATATCGCTTATCTCAATTACCTGTTTCATTTTTGGGTGGTGAGTTAAGCTCAATTACGCTATAGTCAGTATCTTGTTTTGAGGATGAAGCATCGAAAGAATTGGATACGAGATAAAGAGAACTCACAATAAGTAAAGCTGCGATCATGGCAACTACTTGCTTCATGACTGATCAAGTCCTAAAATCGCTTTACACTTCATATCGTGCGCATACTTAGTAAAATAGGCGGTTTTTTTTAGGTCTCTACTCCGTTTATAATATTTCGAAACTTCACTGCTCATTTCATAAGCTTCATAAAAGCATTGACTTGATTCTAGTAATTCTAGGCCCTGCATAATTAACGAATTCTCTTTATCTACATATAAACCACGGGTGACCATTAGCTTCCCTTCAATATCTTTCGCATTCTTCAGTTTGGCCTCTTCTTCTAGCCACGCTAGCCCTTTTTGTTTTTTACCTAATCGTATTTCTAAATTCATAATATGATAATGAGCCTTTATAGAAATAGTTGATTTTTGAAATGCAGGATTCTCTAAAGCTTGTTTAAAGTAGGATATTGCTTCATCAAAGTTTCCTAACCAGATTCTGTTGATTCCAATATTGTATTTGGTTATAGCTTGATTATAGGGAGAAGACTTTGTATCCTCCAATAGGTCATTATACATTTCTTGAGCTTTGCTATGTTGTTGAAGCTCGCTGTATATGCCTGATAAAGTTTGCTTGCATATAAAGACATTAATCTTATAGCTGGAGTTCTTCTCAAAGAATTCTAAGGCTAGTTCAAGATAGGTATATGCGAACGTGTATTGATCAATTTGATAATAACTAATCCCAAGTTTCTGATAGAACTCAGCCTTTTCCACAGGATCTTTGACTTCTTCAATTAATCGTTCGGCAATTTTATAGGTACGTATCGCCGACTTATAGCGCTTGTGATAAAATTCAGCTCTCCCACAAACATAGTAGTACATGAATTTAAGATAATCGTCTGCCTGATTTGCAATGCCCTCCAATACACTCACATCTAAATTGGTTTTCGCTTCCTCTGGAGACACCTTCAAGATTAATAGATCATACTGCAATGAAACCAATTGATAATAAGCAAGCATTTTGTCGTCTGGTTTCATATTGGCAACCAGTACATCGACTTCTGGCTTTAATAACTTTGCTTGTTTTACATCATTTGTCTTAATACAACTATACCAATCTACGATTTGTTGTCCTACCCTCTCAACTGCTAAACCCTTCATAACTACCCTCTTTTCTTTCTATATATACTGAAAAACCCTCGTCTGTTCAAAAGATGAGGATTTTTCAAAATAACAAAGCAGTACTACTTAGACGTGGAGCGACTCTAGGTAAATAATTAATGCTCGTGCTTACTTTCTACTGAACCAAAACTTGCAGGACCATGCTCATGCTTGTGACTTAATGAATCAAAAGTATTTGCCGTATAACTTATAGAACCTAGAACAAAAACAACCGCTAATCCAGTTAACAACTTTTTCAACTTTGATCAACCCCTAGTATTGTTTTATTACCCATTTCATTTGCATACTCTAAGAAATATAAAGCTTTTTTGTAATCATCCGCTTTTTTATAATGTTTGGAAATTTCTTCACACAGATTGCGACATTCAGAATAATACTCATGTGTTTGTAGCAAATTCAAGCCCTTTTCTATAAGCCAGTATCCCTCATTCAAGTAAAGACCACGACATATTAAAAGCTTCCCTTCAATCTCTTTCACATCTTTATTATGTACTTCTTCTTCTAATTGTTCAAGCCCCTCTGCATAGTTTCCCAACCTCATTTGTAAATTTAATACATGGTACTTTGCTTTTAAATAGATAGCTGAATTCCTAAATTCTTCAATTCGTATAGCCTTGTTAAAATGTTGAATAGCTTCGTCAAGATTGCCAACAAAGATTCTACTTAAACCCATATTGTATGTAGTGATCGCTTGATAATAAGGATATGGTTTTGATAATACTAGTAGCTCAGTATAAATCGCTTCGGCTTTCTCATATTCCTTAAGTTCACTATGAATACCTGCTAAGATTTGCTTACAAGATATGACATTCATTATATAACTAGAATCTTTTTCAAAGATCTCTAAAGCCTGTTCCAGATAGGAGAACGCAAATGTATATTGATCAATCCGATAATAACTGATTCCAAGCTTTTGATAGAATTCAGCTTTTTCTAAAGGGTCTTTTACTTTTTCAATTAACCGTTCCGCTATTTTGTATGTTCGTATAGCTGACTTATAACGTTGTTTATAAAACTCAGTCTGACCCCATACATAGTAATACATAAAGTTTAAATAATCATTTGTCTGAACGGCGATGTTTTCTAATATCGTTTCGTTTAACGCTTCTGTCTTTTCATCAGGAGCTTCTCTTAGAACCAACAAATCATACTGCAAAGAAACCAATTGATAGTAAGCTAACATTTTGTCGTCTGGTTCCATATTCGCAACCATTATATCCACTTCTGGCTTTAATAATTTTGCTTGTTTTATATCCTTTGTCATAATGCAGCTATACCACTCTACAATTTGTTGTCCTACCCTTTCGACGGCATATGTCTTCATATCCAATCCTCATTTCTTCAAATTCAATCTCTTCCAATTAGTATACAGGAAATATATTGAAATTTAAGATTTTCAAGGTTGGGAAAATGGTTGAACTAGTAAATTTTTCACATGTCTGTTTTTGTCTATTAGTGTCATTTTTAGTAGAAAGGATATGGTTATACTTCATAGTCTATGAGGAAAAGATACTCGGTTATCACTCATTCAACCTCAAACTCGTAGACAACTTCCAAGTACTGACAACTTCCAAGTCCTTGTTTTTGATTTGCAATTGGATAGGTATTATCACGAGTATAGATTAATAAGTAGCTTTCCTCAGAAAGTGGTTTAATAAATCGAAAATGTTCTTTCACTTCTTTCCAAATCGATTCCCCCCATCCTTTACTACCTCTAAGGTTATTTAATAAGGAATATGATGAATGGGCTTTGTTCGAATAGGCAAAAAAGAAAAATATGCTATCTGTAGCTTTCAAAAATTTTAAGTGCGCCTTATTCATTAAATCACATAACTATATACAAATTTACAAAATTATAAAGTTTTTATAAAATTTGTATAAAAACTGTTGTTTGCTGGTATAAATTGGTCTATAGTTTCCGTTGTAACAAACATCTTAATTGGGAGTGATTAGTTTGACAGCAATTCAGGAAAGTAAATTCTTTAAATCAGCTTTAGCATTATTAGCGACATTGGTGATACTAATGGCTTTTTCACCAGCAATTTCCATGGCTAACATCCTAAGTGAAGAAGACAAAGAACTTTTACAATTGGAAAGAGACCTTGAATTTTTGTTTGGTGAAGCATCTGAATTCAACGGTGAGAAGTACATATTAGATGAAGCAAAAGCATCGGAATATTTTGGTGTGGGTCAAGACTTGGAAACTATTAAAATTTTCATGAAAATTATTAATGAAGAAGAAGTGTTTGGAGAAGAACTTGTCGCTGCTGGAATTATTGAAGTAGCACAAGAAGATGAAATTGGTACATTCTCATGGAGAAGCTGTATGATTGATAAAATCCTCATTGGAACTGGTATTGGTTTCATTAGTGGCGGAATGCAAAAACTAATCGATGATAAAAACTGGAAAAAACTTTCAAAAGAAATCATTAAAATTGTAGGGAAAAATGCAGTTAGAGGTGGCGTTGTAGGTCTAACTGCATCGCTTGGTGTTTGGAGTATTGCTTGTATTGGTAAATAATACTGAAACGAAAAAGCCCTTAAATGGGCTTTTTCTTTGTTAATGGAAAGAGTTTATCCACAACATACATAAGTAGTGTATATAACACAGAGAACGCCAACATATGAAATACAGTTAATGCGAGGTCACTATATAGAACTTTAAAGACCCCTAATTGCAAAATAAATGTTATTAAGAAGTAAAGAATATACTTCATTATGAGTTCCTCCTTTTTATATTAAAGTTGATTATTCATCATCCATTAGGTCTTTATTTTTCTTGTAAGACCTTACTAAAGACAAGAAAGTAAGTAAGTACATTAGGAAGGATACTAGTAAGAACTGTGCTACCATACTTAACCAATCGGTAGAATTTGTTGGTAGATTAATGAAAATAGAGGACAATACAGTGAAAATCCCACCGAATATCAATGATTGTACTAACGCCGTCTTTCTTTCTTTCTTAAATTCCTTTTTGCTAGACAAATTTGTGTATTCAATTCCTGAAAAGGAATATCTTACTGTAATATAAATCGAACCAACACCAATAAGGGCAAGTGTAGATATAGTCATGTCTAGCTGAGTGAAACGACTTAAAGCTAATAACACAATACTCGATAAGAATAACAAAACAAAGCTTTCTGCCATGTAGTAGATGATTTTTTGTTCTTTATACTCATCACTAGGTAACAAGAAACGAATCCACGTTTTAATCAACTTTCCACCTCCCAAAACAAATCATCCAAAGTCTTATTCAAGACTTGGGCAATATCTAAACAAAGCTTTAAAGATGGATTATATTGCCCTTTTTCGATTAAACCAATAGTTTGCCTTGTAACATTAGTTAAATCTGCTAGTTCGCTTTGGGTTAGGGATTTTTCGAGTCGTGCAAGCTTAACCTTATTTATCAATAAAAAATCACCCTTTCCAATTACTAGTTAATTGTAACATATACATTGCATAATGCAAACTATATATTACATATATTCATTATGTAAGAAAGTGTACTTTAATTGTACGTATTACAGGACTTTAAATCTTCCCCCTTAGCTGTCCTATTAACTATGGGGGGATTTTGGAAGTGTTTAAGGAATAATACATAATGCTGATAAGCTAGATTAATTTGCAGAAAAATATAAAGGGGTGAATTTTATGTTTAATTTTGAAAAGAACTTAAAGCAGTTTGTGAGTAGTTATCCAATAACAGTGATCTATATATGCTTGTGTGTCTTATTTTCTCTAATAGTTCTGTTTTTTCTAAATGGTTATAGGGAGCATTCATTATTGCTTATGGGGGCATTGAATGGGAACACGCTCGAAAATGGTGAATTTTGGAGATTCATCACTTACTCAATTGGGCATATGAGTCTTTTTCATCTGATTGTTAATATACCGTTTTTAATGATTCTATCAAGACCATTAGAAAAATATTTTGGTAGTTTTCTATATCTAATAATCCTTGTTTTTTTATCCTTGTTGACCGGCATTACCATTGAGATGTTTCACTCTAGAGATTTTCCTTTAGCAGGGTCTTCAGGAATTGGCTATGGTTTAATAGGAATTTATATGTATTATATTATTTTTAATCAAAACAAATTGAATCAAGACGACAGAAGGTTCATGACAATCTTTAGTGTAATTGGTTTACTTTCAACTTTTACGATTCCAAATATCTCTATTGTAGGACATTTTAGTGCTTTCACTTTTGGTTTGTTAATGGGGTTTATAACAGATTTAATGATTAAGGATAGGAAGAGAATTACTCATTAGATAGTAGATAAAAGAAAAATCTACAGATTAAGAGCAGATGTACTCAGCATTTTTCATTTGTTTTTTAATAAGGCTCATTTACATACCCTTGGTTTTGCCCCTGCACCAGAATAAGAGCTTAGCTATCATTTAGCATACGGTAAATAGTAGCTCTTGAAGAGCAAGAAGAGAAACAAACACAAAAAACATACTAAGATTAGTGGGTAAGATCATCGACGGATGAATCTTACCCACTATTTTTCGTTTAGGCGTATAGTGAGAGGTGAAAGAAAGCTCGACCTAAGCCTCAAGGATCTAGAATCCGTATTAAAAACCGAGCTTCTTCACTTTCATTACTGAATCAGGTTTAAGTATGTTGGGGCCATTGAGCTCGTGTAGAGGAAATTAGAATCGGAATGATTAAGTGAAGACCTTTCAATGCTAAATGAAAAGAGGAACAATGATGGAGTTTGTAGTCGCTTTAGATGTATCAATGGGGAAAAGTTACTCGGTCATTTATCAAGACCAAAGATGTTTGTACGAAGAAGAAATTGCTCATAATCAACTAGGATTTCAACAGCTATTCGATCACATTCAGACCCTTCCAGGTAGTGTGACCGTTGTCTTTGAAGCCACAGGGATTTATTCCAAACCAGTGGAGACGTTTTGCCAAAGGAATGCTTTACGTTACTGTATTCTTAATCCGTTAGAGGCTAAAAAACAGCTTGAGCTAGGGACACTCAGAAGCTGGAAAACCGACAAACACGATGCCCACTTATTAGCTCAGTCTCATTCCCTTCACAGAAGAGAGGAAACTCAAACGCAATCCATCATCTATCAACATCTGCGTGACCTCTCGCGTTTTTATCAAGAGATTGAAGAGGAAATTAAACGGATGCGTATGTATCTACACAATGCACTCCAGCTTAGTTTCCCAGAGCTTGAACAATTTTTCTCGAGTCGAATTACACCTTACGCTTTAAGTCTGATTGCGCTCTTTCCTCATCCCGATCTTGTTTTAAGGTCGAGTATCACAAAAATTAAAAATCAGCTCATCAATCATACGTTAAAAAACATTTCACAGAATCGCGCAAAACAGAAAGCAGTCGAGATCATGAGCTACGCTCACTCTTCTTACCCAGCCGTCTCTATAGAGAGTGTTCAAACTCAAAAGGTACGATACTATGCGCGTCAGCTTCTTCATCTTTTAGAAGAAAAAGAACGCGTATCTAAAGAACTGATCGAGGAAGCCAAAAACCTTCCTGAGTTTGATTTATTTCTTAGCGTACCTGGTATTGGAGAAATTAGTGCAGCTCTTGTGATGGGGGAACTTGGTGATCTGTCCCGCTTCTCAAATCACAAAAAAGTGAACGCCTTCGTGGGAATTGATATCCGCAGATATCAATCTGGCAAATATCATGGACAAGACCATATTAATAAACGTGGAAATCCCAAAGGGAGAAAGATTTTATATCTCATCATTCGGAACATGATCCGCCAGCAGAAAGCAGCTCCTAATCATATTGTCGAGTATTATTACAAATTAAAAAAGCAACCTACCCCCAAGAAGGACAAGGTTGCCGTTGTCGCTTGTATGAACAAGTTCATAAAGTGTATGTATTCCATGGCTAGGAATCATACAGAGTACGATTACTCGCACGCGGTCTCAATGGACCAATAACTGTAGTATACCATAGGAACCTTATTTAAAAATAGACAGGGATAAGGTTTATTTCCTATGCCTAGATTTAAAAATAACATCATCAGAATTATTATAAAAACCCTATTGACTAAACGTAGGAAAGAGGCTGGGACAAAAGTAGATAGACAGACCAAAACGACGAACATTCCTGAAAATAGGAACGTTCATCGTTTGTTTTATATGAAAATGAACGGAAGGAGAATCCGAAGACTCCTGGGGGATCAGCACGTGTCTGAAGACTCTGGAGTGGCGGTTTTCCACGGAGGAGGTTGAGGCCGTGTCCCCGGAAAGCGAAGGATTCTCCTGTAGCGGTGCTACTCAGCATAGTTTAGACTATTCGTCTTTTCAAATACTACTTTTAGTTATGTCCCAGCCTCTTCCACACCACAAACAAATTCTGTTAGAGGCTGTTTACCTTATACGAATGCTGGTACGACGGTATTCTCACTTCCGACCATGCGGATTTTTGATTTCGCCATCTCGATTGCAGCTTCTTTTGCTTTTTGTAAGTAAGCTCTAGGATCTAAGCTTTCTGGTGCATCTTCAAAGTGCTGACGGATGGCTTCTGAATAAGCGTTCTTTAATTCAGTCGAAACATTCACTTTGGCCATTCCGAGTTCGACACATCGGCGTACATCTTCCTCTGGTACGGCTGATCCCCCATGTAGTACGAGTGGAACATCGACGATTGAAGCAATTTGTTCAATTCGTTCAAAATCAATTTCTGGTTTCCCTTTGTATATGCCATGAGCTGTTCCAATAGCTGGTGCTAGAGTAGGTACTCCTGTTTGTTCAACGAATCGTTTACACTCTTCAGGAATGGCTTTCTGCGCATCTTCTTCAGCCACAACGATGTCATCTTCTACACCACCGACTTTGCCGAGTTCTGCTTCAATGTTAACACCTAGTGTTTTTGCCAACGCGATGACTTCTTTAGTACGAGCGACATTCTCGTCAAATGGATGCATCGACGCATCAATCATTACAGAGGTATAACCGGCGCGAATGGCTTCTTTTATGACGTTATAATCTGTGCAATGATCCAGGTGCAGACCAGTTGGAACATTAAAATGCTCAGCTGCTGCTTTTACCACTCGCACAAGGTTGTCCGCTTTTAAAGATTGAACCGTTCCCACTGTTGTTTGGAGAATGACCGGTGATTTTAATGCTGCTGCCGCTTCTAACACCCAAAAGATGCTATCAAATGAATGGACGTTGAATGCGACAATGCCGTGTTTATTCGCTTTCGCTTTCTCTAGCATTGGTGTCGTTGATTGTAATCCCATTAGTTGTCATCTCCTATAATGGCTAAATTAATGTTCTCTGAAAGTTCACGTGCAGTCTGTGCCTGAAGAAAACCATCTCTTTTCTCATCGTCCATCAGGGCTGATGATAAGGCAGCCAACGCTTGCAGGTGGGTAGAGCCAGCTTCTTCTTTTGGAATAAGCAACGAAATAAAGAAAAAGGCGGGTTGATCATCAAACGAATCCCAGTCAATCCCTTGCTCCGTTCGAACAACGATGATGCCCGGTTGGGTAATGGTTTCAGCTTGCGTGTGAGGAATAGCAAATCCGTCTAGGAATCCCGTTGTGCTCTGTGCCTCTCGCTCTTTTAAACCCGCCATCACTCTTTCTGCGTCTGTTGCTATCCCATTTTGGACAGCAATCTCAGCAATTGTAGAGAAGACCTCTTCTTGTGTTTTGGCTGTTGCATGCAAATGAATTTGATTTTCCGTTATCATGTCTTTCACTCCTTTAGGTGTTTAGTCTTCGATTGGTTTCCCTCCAGCAATCTTCTTGCGGTATAAGCCAAATAGAATGCCGGCTAGAATGGAGCCAGTTAAGATAGAAAAGACCCATTTTAATGCTCCTGTTACAACTGGCAAGACGAGAAACCCGCCATGTGGTGCTGGCACTTGGACGCTAAAGTAATACGTCATAATGGCAGCGATAGACGATCCGAACATAAGGATTGGTAATACAACAATCGGGTTTTTCGCCGCAAAAGGAATAGCGCCTTCCGTAATATGAGTTGAACCTAGTATAAAGTTGACCATTCCAGCGTTACGTTCTTCTTTCGTGAAATACTTACGGTAAAACAAAACAGCAAAAGCGGTAATAAGCGGTGGTGCAATACAAGCCGCAGATACCCCTGCCATAAAGTAGAGATTTCCTTGTGATAACAACAATGTTCCTGTTACATAAGCCGCTTTGTTTACCGGTCCACCCATGTCAAATGCACACATGGCGCCTACAATTAATCCTAATAACAGCGGGCTCGAAGTCTGGACGGAAGACAAGAAGGTCATCATTCCTTCATTTATGGATGCGATCGGTGTCATAAGCGGGAACATCACTGCTCCGATTAGGAAAATACCGAGTACTGGAAATAAGAAGATCATTTTCAATCCGTCTAAAGATTTAGGAAATTTCTTCATGACGAATTGTAAAAGAACAATGAGATAACCAGCGGCAAAACCAGCTATAATACCACCAAGAAAGCCAGCGCCAGTTTCAACCGCCAATAGTCCTCCTATAAAACCAACAACCATACCTGAGCGTTTTCCAATCGATTCAGCAATGAACGCAGCCAGGATCGGAACCATTAAGCTAAAACTAAGTCCGCCTAAATTGTTTAAAAAGCCAGCAAAGGCATTATAGGTTTCATGGTCTGGATCGGCCGAATAAATCCCAAATAAGAAAGATAAGGCAATCAGTACCCCACCACCTACGACAAACGGAAGCATGTGAGATACGCCATTCATTAATGACTTATAGATAGAGCGCCCAATAGAGCCGCCTTTTTTAGTTGTAGGCTTTTCTGTTCCTTCTTGATTTGTGTAGCCACTTTTTGCTTTATAGATGGGAGCTTCACCAGTAAGAATTTGTTGAATCAGCGCCTCTGCTCCACGTAACGCTTTAGCCACTGGAACATCAACAACAGGTTTTCCATGAAACCGATCGGCGTTCACATCCTTGTCAGCGGCTACAATAACGCCTTTTGCTTCTTGTATGTCCTGCTCAGTTAAAGCGTTCTCAATTCCAGCCTGACCGTGGGTCTCAACTTTGATTTTAATGTCTACATCCATTTTCTCGGCCGCTTTTTTTAGTGCTGCCGCTGCCATAAATGTATGCGCAATGCCCGTTGGACAACCTGTAACGGCAATGATTTTAACTTGACTCATACGTATTCCCTCCTAGTTACTTCAACTTGATTCAAGAGTTGCGGAACATCCTGCAGATCACTTAATCCCTTAGAAAATGCCGTTGATGCCCCTGTAGCTGTAGCCCTCATTAAGGCTTCCTCTAGAGGGGTTCCATTCTTATACAGTCCTATAAATGTTCCAAGTAGCGCGTCGCCTGCACATGCTGTATTAAGCACGTCCCCTTTAGGAGAAGCGGCAAGGATACATGTATCATCATTTATAAAAATGCTACCCTTCTCTCCACGAGAAATGAGAATGTTTCTGGCGCCTTGAGTGAGTAATTCTTTTCCGTAATGGATACACTCTTCTTCGGTTAATTCGTGCTCAAGACCAAAGAAGTCAGCGAGCTCTTCTTCGTTCGGTTTAAGAAGGTAAGGCTTGTGGTGTAAAATATCCTGGAGCGAGCGGATACTTGTATCTAAAACAAAGTCAATTCCGTTTGTTTCACAGATCTTTGCCATCTCTGCTAAAATTGATTCGCTTACATTTCTAGGTAGGCTACCTGAGACAATGAATGTATCGCCTGCATGAAATTGCGCTACTTTATCAAGCAATTCCTGTTGTTTTTCATCTGTTACTGAAGGCCCTTGATTTACTAGCTTGTACTCTTTATCTGCATTCATAAACACGTTGACTCGCGTAATGCCATCCACTTGAACAAAATCGGTCATTACATCCATTTCATGTAAGGATTGCTCAATAAAGCGTCCAGTAAATCCAGCAACAAATCCCATCGCTACACTATCGATCTTATACTTTTTTAATATAATCGATACATTGACGCCTTTTCCATTTGGCTGGTAGTCTTCATCAACCGTTCGATTCACTCGTCCTGGCTTCAGCGTATCTAGCTCTACGTAAAGATCGATTGCGGCGTTCATCGTGCACGTATAAATCATTTGTCTCACCAACTTTTCTTGGTTTTCTTTCTTGTCCTTATTATGGCACGAGCTATTTTGTAAATGTTTTCAACTTATGAAAACAAGTAGCGCATAACAAAAACCACGCTTCCCTTTAATAGATGGAGAGGCGTGGTTATTATGTGTTTTACTTATGGACAGCATCTTCCCTACGTATCACATAGGCATCTAGTAATACTCTAGCAATAACGTTAAGAGACAGCCTGGAACGGACTTCATATTCAGGTATTGGGGAACCCTCACTCTTATAGCCAAGTAAGGTCATATCGGACAACTTGTTTAACGAAGAATTGACTTTTGTTGTTAACGTAATGGTTGTGACTTGTAAGATTCTTAAGTTTTGACAAGCCTCAACAAGTTCTTCCGTTTCTCCATTCAAAGAAACGAAAATGACTAAATCGGTTTGATGGTTCATCTTCCGAGATTTAATTCGTATGATGTTAGGATCATCATGCATTTCACATGTCTTGCCTAATACTTGTAGCTTTACCATCATTTCCTGTGCAATCATTTGAGAAAATCCTCTAGCGAAGATATAAATTTTTTCAGCATTAAACATTTTCTGGACAACGTCTTCAATTTGTCCAATGCTTTGCAATTGTATCGTTCGACGGACTTCTTCTTCATTTTTCTGTAACGCTTTTTTTATGGAATGATCAATACCACTCAAGTTCCCCTCTGTATCAACCATTTTCTTATCTTGTTCCAATCTATATTTGAAAGGAGTATATCCCCGGTAGCCCATTTTTTTCATTAAACGGACAATGGTTGCTGTTGAAACTGTTGCACGCTCACTTAATGTAACAATCGACATGGTTGCAATCTCATCTAGATGATCATGTATGTACGTTAACAAATAACGTTCCGTTGAGCTCAAGCGCTCAAACGTTTCAGGAGCGATGTTAAATAGTGCTTTATCCATAGTAGACCCCACTCTAAACATTTTTTCAGTAACTCTTTTTTAGTTTACCCAACACTGTTTAAAGAGTAAACGGAACGTAGCCAAAAAGAACGACATGCACAGAACTTATGTGGGTTTTTTGCCCTTACTTATAGCGTTTGAAGGCAAAGGGGAAAGCAAAGTACGGATACTCGATTTCTCTTTTACAAAATGAAAAGAACCTATCTAGTAGATGAAAGGTTCTCAGTGTCGAAAATCTTATCTAAATCAAAACTCCTCCTTTTGATTTTCACCACTTCATTCGCCTCTTAGTAAGGTCTATTCATGTACGCTCGGTTTGATAATTGATAAAGTAAAGGTGGAGATAGAATCAGGAGGTATTACAATGAGATATTTTTCTATTCCTTTCATTCTTTTATTTCTGTTCTCGTGTAATCAAGCAGGCGATACTGCTCCTCTTCGCATTGAAGAGACAGAACAAGCCACCTATCAAGTCTGGAAAGAAGCTACTGAACTGGGTTACTATAAAACAGGCCCAATCGAACTCTCTTTGAACGAGGTACGAGTGATAGATGCCGAATGGCACATTTCTTTTATTGTTGACGGTCTAGACTCCGCTGAAGGTTCATACATCTATGTTGACTATGAGGTGTTTGCTGAAGAAGTTGATGAGGAACTCATCTTCGATACAGATCATTTCACATTAGAAGTGAATGGTGAAGAGATTTTAGAAGAAGTTGACTTACATATTAGCAACGGTATTGAATGGCAAATCATCACTGAGAGTCCGCTTGAAAAACGTATGTACTTTCCATTAAAAACCGTTCAAGCTGCCGATGTTAAACAAGTGACCTTCATGGTTAAAGCACCGTTTGATGCGAATGGAAATCCGATTGATAAACCGATTCGAGTGGACGATGTGTTCTAATAGACAATAGGAGACGTGAATCGTATTTCGTCTTGTAGACCACTTGTTTATCTTTAATAAAGAAAAACCACTGCGCCGCAGCGGTTTTCCTTTATTCTTATTTCACTTCTTCTACTTCTACTAAGCGGACATTGTCCAATTCCATTCCATAAGGAACTGCTAGTTGTGCATCTCCGGCTCGTCGTCCAAAGCCAAACATAAGACTGTAATCCCCATTTTCGTCTACTTCAATGATCGCTTCATGGGTTTCCATTTCCATTCCAATGGAGTGTCGCTTTATCCCTGATTGACTGCCGACTAATTCGGTATTTAGAAAGCGTGGGGTATCGGAACGCATATCAAAGGCTAGTTTGTACACACCTTCTGACACTTCTAGATTTTGAAACAGTTGAATGTGCCACCATTCCCAACCGACCTGCTGAACCGTTGCTCGCAAGGTTTCTTGTTCAATGGCGAAATCGGCTAAACCCGCCCAGCCTTCATACCAGCCTTGGTTGTGGATATTCCACGTATCTGACAATTGGTCAGGCGTACCAAGCTCTGTTGTTTCTGTAAAGGCACCATCTCGCACTAGGTTTTCTCCTATTTCAACCCATTCCCGATCGTCTGGTTCTCCTGGCTGAGGATAGTTCGCGCCTACTTCTTCATACACGCGAACATAATCTACAACGACTTCACCCGGAAATTCAGTAGTTGCGTCTGGTTCACCACCGTACCAGCCACCAACAGCTAAATTTAAAATAAGAAAGAATTCTTGATCAAACGGTGCTGGATACTCGCCGTTATCAGAATGCCATTCGGTTAATCGTGTATACAAATTTCCGTTTACATACCAGCGAAGCTCTCCTGGCTCCCACTCTACGCTATACACGTTGAAATCCGTTGTGGATTGACCCTCTGGAAAACGATAAGCTCCCCCTGAATATTGATTGTTTGGCCACTGACCTCCGTAATGAATCGCTGCGCCAACTTCATCGGTTTCAGAGCCGCGATTTTCCATAATATCAATTTCCCCTGATAACGCCCATCCTCCGTAAATATCTTCTTCAGGCATCATCCAAAAAGCAGGCCAGTACCCTTGACCTTCTGGCAACTTCATTCTTGCTTCAAACTTTCCGTATGCTTGACTGAATAAGCCATTCGTTTGAACTTTACCTGACGTGAAGTCATACGTACCGTGCTCATCTGTAACGGTTTCTTCTTCGGCACGAAGGACAAGGTGTCCATCTCTGATTTCCACATTTTCTTCTTGATAGGATTGTGATTCGTTATTCCCCCATCCCGGGAAGTACTCTCCTCCTGAATAAAACCCGTTACCTGTATCGATGTTCCACTTGGAGCGATCTAATTCCGTGCCTTCAAATTCATCATTCCAGACGAGTTCCCATTCTCGGTCTGGTTCGTTATCGCCAATCCCACCAATTCTATTTATGGATACATTATCTATCGTAATCGTGTGAGGACGGTTTTCTGTATGGTTTTCACCATTTCGAACATTCCCCAATAAAAACATAAGCTGTAGGTCGCTTTGCTGAAACAATGAAAATTCAATTCGTTTCGTATCGGTGTCGGTTGTGACATCAAAGGCATGTTTCGGATTGTTGGAAAGCCCATTAAGCTCAATTTCAATCGGTCGTTCCATTGTGGATGACACATCAAAACTCAATTCATAGACGTTTCCTCCAGCAAGAGAAATTCCTTCTTGAAACAATTGATTTGACCAGCTAATCGGAATGTTCCAATCAGGGTGCATACCAGCGATTTGGTGAATGTGCATGTTCCCTGCTCCATTCTCAACCGAAAATGTTGACTGCCCGCCTTCACCATCCCACGTATCCCAATGCGCTGTTCCCTCGGAAAAATCGCCATTCCGTACAAGATTCTCGCCTGTGCTAGGGGATTCATCGCTTTTTTGTTCAAGCGTATACGGCAACTGTAGATTCGAAGCGAGCTCTGGTGCATTTACTTTGATCTCTGCATCGCCATTCCCAAATCTCATCGACACTTCAACCTGAATCTTACCGTTTTCAAATGCTTTGTAAGCATCTCCCTCCACATGAACCAATTCTCTTGTAAATTGTTCATAAGAGCCTTCCTCTAAAACCCCATCTGTCGCTATTAAATCCGTTTCCTCTACTCGGTCCCACTGCCCATCTCCATCAAAGTCATAGGAAACACGTGCATCGATCCCGATACCGACTGCTGTCCCATTTAAGAATAAATCTGCAACAGCTGTACCGTTTCCATCATACGATCCACTTATCTGTTCGATTAAATAGACATTCCCCTCCCCAGCTGCACGGATCGTATCTGCTTTTAACCCAGTCCCTTGAACACTCGACAATGAGCGCTCCCCGTCTTGTTCTACTAAATAGAGTGTATTAAATAAAGTTGAAGCTTCCGTATTGTTACTCGTTGTTGTAGGAATGAACAATAAAGCCACCATAAAGAATAAGAACCACTTTCGTTTCATACTTATGCCTCCTTTATTCAATTTTTATAAAAGCGCTTACATAAACATCCCCACTTAACGAAAGCGCTTTCGTTAACCGTATCCTACTTCTATGAATCTTTCAATTGGGAAAATAGCAAAGTAGACATTTACTTAAAAAAACTCGCCACTAGAGTAACGGTGGCGAGGTGTTTACATCCATTTACGTATATCATCACTATTTTATCTTACTATAATACTAAAACAGGTGATATGATGACAGAGGATGTTATAGTTCATGGAGGATTAGACGTATGAAAAAGCTTTTTGTTCTTATTTTGACTTCTCTATTTATTGGATGTTCTTTCAATTCAGAGCCAGCACGCTCAACTGAAGAGCATGCCGAGTTAGTATTAGAGAACTTTCTAGAAGAACTGGAGATGGATGTAATTAGCTTACATGCTATACAAGATGTACAGAGGCAAATTGGTTATGTAGAACAGTTTCAAAAACTTGAACACGTTCAGACAAGCTCCGAAATGAAAGATTTAGTAAGCTTCACTGAAGAAAACTATCTATTTGAAGCATCAGAAAACCCAGACCTGACTTTTGAAGATTATTTAGATGACATGGAAAATGTAGCCACAAAGAAAAATCTAGAAGTTGTAGAAAGAAATAGCAGTAAAATTGTAATTGACCAAGGGTATAGAATGTATGACGTGTTGTTTCGCTATGAGTTAGTTTCAAAAAATGACAACAACCAACGATACAATGGTAATGCTCTTTTTACGGTCCGAGTTATTTATGAGCACAAGTCTCACCGCTTTTATACCGCGATAGTTAAAGATGTTGAGTTTGAATCATAAAAGAGTTACTGCATTCCTAACGTTCAATAATCACTAAAAGTTAGTTATAATTCTTATCTCGAGCTGCTTCTGTAGTTATATTAGGTTTTAGAATATTTCATTTTTAACTTAGATGTTTTTCTCTGAACTTTCTGTTTGTTCATCATTAATTGAATTCGAACAGCCAGTGAATAGTATTAGTGCACTGATTAATAGAATGAATCTTAAAATAGAAATCAATCCTATTAACTAGCTTCTAAAACGTCCTCTGCATCGAAATGAAAATGATGATCTTCTATAAACGGATTGCTCACATTAGACGGCACAGATACTGTTGCTAGAACTAACCCGAAAGGTGAGGCTCTTTTACTATGAACAACGGTGAAGGATACACCTAATTTTATTGCGGTCTGAACATAGTAGGCATACTGGTTGTAAGGCTTAGAGCCATTAATCCAGAGACGTAAATCGTTGTCCTTTTCCATTTCTTCAAGCAATACTTTGTAGATCTTTCCGCTGTTTAATTGTTCTGTTGTTATCGCGATAACAACACGTTCATAAATGGCATTTAAGAAAAGTCTCTTTTCATCAATAAGCAGTTGGGGCTTTCCATAAATCTGTTGAAGAATATGCTCATATACATTCATTCATGTTCCCCCTTACATAGTAGGTTCTAATAGATATGGTGCCGCTACCGACTATGCTGGTTTCTCTATCGTTTTTAACGGTCGTTTTTTATTCTTTACCTTTTCTTCAATAGCTGGTGTAAAACGATCGACGCCCAAACGCCCAGCGTTACGCTTGCTTACTAATAACGGAATGGTCATCAGAAGCATAAGTGGATTCGTTGATACAGTTCCAGCCAGCAAGAAAGATGTATTCATGACCCCTCCGAAAAATCCAGCCGTTTTCGTGAAAAGACCAATGATCAAAGCGATTCCGACGAACACCTCACCCCACATAACCATAAAACTAAACAAGTCTGCATTGGGGATTGCTACGTTTTCAAGAAAAGCTACGTACAACGGGTAGGCTACTTCTTCCGTACCCCCTTTTAAAACCGGATTGGCTGCGGCTGCTTGTAAAAATCCACCTGCGTTAAATTCTCCTCCCATCACTTTTCCAATACCTGAGCTAAACCACATCCACCCTAAAGCTATACGTAAAACCGTTAGTGCTACTTGAGCTAATTTAGATGATTGCAAGAACTGTAACATGGTTTTTCCTCCTTTGTGAATGTTTTCACATTCTCTTTACACTCTTAGTATACACGCTTTCATAGATTTGTGAATAACTTCACAAACTAATTCACATAGTGTTCACACTTAAGAAAAATCCTTACGGTTCCCTCTCTTGAAAATTTTTCTCCCTCCCATTTCATAAACGAATTTATATACCCTTTCATAAAAAGAAATGAAATTTTCCGGTTTGCAAAAGTCCGTTTAGGGTAAGAAAAAATGGATATTACCTATTCAATAGGAGGAGTTGAACAAGATTGGTGAAGAGATTTTTTTTAAGCAGCTTAATCGTCATTGTTTTAGCGGCTTGTTCAGAAAATGAAGAAGGAACGACTAATGACGCTAACACAGAAAATGATGACCAAACGGCTGAACAAGTGGAATCCGGGGAAGCGTCTACTTCTTCAAATGAAGAGTTTATCGGATTAGGTGAAGCTAGGTTAGGCGATACATATGAGGAGTTTGTTGAAGCTTTTGGAGAAGACACATCTGACACAGAGGGAATCGGTTTTTTTCAAAACGAATCCATCTGGATAAATTATAATGATACCCTAACCTATACCGTTGTGCTTCATTTTGAAGGAACTGACCAAGTTGATCGTAGCAAAGAGGAAGTAGACGACTTAATTCAAGCTGTCCTTCCTGAAGACTCTCAGTTTGAGCGAGAAGAAATGGATGAAGAAGAAGAGTTATTTATGTTGCACTATACAAGTGACCAGCTTGAAGCGACGTTTCATACAATGACTGGTCACTTAAGTGATCGCACTGATTACCGAGAAGTCCGTGCGGATTTAGTCCCTTCTGAAGAAAATGAGAATAGATTTAGCGGCATTGTGTTCTCTTCTAACTAGAACCGTTTAAAGTCGTGTATGCATAGTAAGAAGCATCACGCTACTTACCTCTATAATTAATTAAGCCCATTCACACTAAGTGAATAGGCTTATTTTTGCGTTTTAAAAGGTGCAACAACGTAAATAAAGCGTTTAATTCCTATAAAAGTGGGAAAAGATTTACTGTCTTTACTATTTGCAAAATGTTAAAACTTTAGACAATCACCTATGAATTCAACGAAAAGGAGACGAACAATGAGAAAAAGTTTAGTTTACGGGGCAATGGTCAGTCTTACTAGCGTTACACTCTTAAGCGCATGTGGGGGTAACGAAGAAGATGGTAATGGAAATGAGCCAACTGATGAAAACGAGAATGCAGAGGTTGAAGCTGAGGGATACAGCCATTTCGATGAAATTTCTATTGAAGGTCATGTTGCTGACACAGTGTTTTACATAAGTGAAAACGGTGATACGTTATTATGGGGAGAGAAGCCTGGCCAATTAACAAATATTGAAAGTTCAAAGGTTTGGATGAATGGTGAAACGAAAGAAGCGGATATCCCAGAACGTGAACATCCTATTCAACCAATGCTTTCTGAAAGTGGAATGATTGTTTATTCCCACTCTGACAGTGACCGACCAATTGAAGAGCGAAATTGGGTAGCGGAACTGAACCCTTCTAGTGAAGAAGTAACCGAATTTTATATGGACAACGACTGGGATCAATATGTTGTTACAATGGGGTCGAATTATTCAGAAGATCCTCGACGCGTCATTAGTAGCCGCAATCATTATGACGATGAGGTGGTACATATGTATCTCTGGGATATGGATTCAAATGAAGTCAAAGAGATTGACTTGACGGAAACCGTTGCAAATGAAGTTGATCTTGAGGAACTAAGTGCATACCCCCATGGAGCCATTACAAGCGATGGAACAGAAATGTATGCGGTTCTAGCTGACGTAGGGATCTTACATTATAACTTAGAAGATGATACGTCTGAATTCATTCATTCAGCAGAGGTTGGATTCTTCGCGAACAATGAAAAATCACAAACATCGATTCTCACCTCCGATGACCGTTATATTCTCTATGCCATGCTGGAGGACAGACGCATGACTCATTTTGCTTACAGTATTGAATCAGGTGAATCGATTGAACTTGGCGAGGGCATTGCGACGTACCCATTAACAGATGGAACCATTATGATGTTTACCTACGATGACGAATTTATTCATTTCAATTTAGACACGGATACCACAACAACGGCACATACCCCAGAGCTAGGTGAAGATGACCGCATTGATAGTTTTACTGTAAGCAGCGACGGAACAACACTGGCATATGCCGTACGTGACGAGAATAACGAAACCGTCATTCAATTAGTTCGAAACTAACTGACGCTCTTGCTTATGTGCTAGTTGCACAAGCACATACAAAAAAGACCCCTTCCATAAGAAGGGGCTCTTCATGATTATCCAAGTAACTGAAGTACTTGTTGTGGAGCTTGGTTTGCTTGAGCAAGCATCGATTGAGACGCTTGAGCAAGAATGTTTTGCTTCGTGAATTCCATGATTTCTTTCGCCATGTCTACGTCACGGATACGAGACTCAGCAGCAGTTAGGTTTTCAGAAGTGTTTTCTAAGTTAGAAATTGTGTGCTCTAGACGATTTTGCCAAGCACCTAATTGTGCACGGTTTTGTGATACAGTGTTGATTGCATCGTTAATCGTGTCAATTGCAGTAGTAGCTGCTTCACGTGTTGTAACGTCAATTCCCGCTCTAGCTTCAGAAGCTTCAGTAGTAACTGCTGAAGTAAGACTTCCAGCGGCTGCTTCTACAGGAGGGATTTGAGTGTTATCTTCAGCTGTTGGAGCGGCAAATGTTAACGTATCTCCGGTGCTAGATGTAAATTCACCTGAAAAACTATCAAGATCAACTGCCTCTCCAGCAGCATTTCTTACGTTTGTTACTTCACCTTGTGCATTTGTAGTAATAGTAAAGCTTGCATCATCACCATCAGTCGCAGTAAATGTAGCTCCAGTATATCTAGCTGAGACATCTGCACCAGCTTCTGCATCTTCTCCTCCACTAACTAATAACGTAGCAGCATCAAATTGACCAATAGTAATGTTTAACTTTTCAGAACTACCGTCTGCCCCAATGTGAAGACTGAATGAGCCAGTACCATTTCCATCAGTACCGCCACCATTAAATATAGATTGACCGTTAAACGTTGTATCTTTGTTAATACGTGTTAATTCGTTCGCCAATTCATCCATTTCTTTTTGAATCGCTTCACGGTCGTTACTTCCGTCATTTGTATCGTTTGCTGATTGTGTAGCAAGTTCACGCATACGTTGAAGGATTGAGTGTGTTTCGTTTAAAGCACCTTCAGCTGTTTGAATTAGAGAAATACCATCTTGCGCGTTACGGCTCGCTTGGTCTAAACCACGAACTTGTGCGCGCATTTTTTCAGAGATTGCTAGACCTGCTGCGTCATCGCCTGCACGGTTAATACGAAGACCTGAAGATAATTTTTCTTGTGCTTTTGCTGCCATTCCTTGGTTTACGCCAAGTTGACGGTGAGCGTTCATTGCGCTCAAATTGTTGTTGATAATCATTGTTCAACACATCCTTATGTTTTTTTGATCTCCACATCCGTTTGGAGATTGTCTTGCGGTGTTGCTACTCTATATATCGAACGGATTTTTAAGATGTTTATAGTTTTAAGGATAATTTTCATTTTTTTAAGATGGCTTTCTTGATTAGAGCCGTCTTTGAGGTCTCACTTACTTTTTTAAATATTTTCTGAAAATACTTTAGATTAACATATTTTATCCGATATAAGTATTGTAAGACAAAATTTAGGAGGTTTTAACATGAAAAAGGTATTTAGCACATGTCTGATTCTGTTTTTTCTTTTCTTGTCTAAAGACGCTTATGCATCAAGTATTCAAGAGACACCTGTTGATTTTGAGTTGATGGAAACCCAATTACTAGAAAAGGTTAGAGAAGATTTTCCTCATGCTCAATTTGTTAAGGATTCTGAGGCTTTTGGGCCCATATCGACTTTTGGCCCCGCTCCACCGTTATCATTCCTATCTGTATATGCAGCTTATTCGGAGAAACATCCAGACTTCGAGTATTTCGACGAATTTCAGTTTAGGTCTGCAGCCGATCATGGAGGCGCGTATATGCATGTCGTCACTGCTGAAATAGGCTATGGTCATCTAAGACAAGCGACAATGGAAGGCACTCGCTTGCAAAGTATACATAGCCAGCACATTGATCTTACAGGAGACAACATTATTGATGGTTGGTTTTATTGGTGGGATGCAAGTGGCTTTGAAGAAGGACAGTTTCAGTTCCAAAATCGCTCAACGAATCACCCTTGGAATTTAATGTCTGATTTCATTTTCATTCAATAGGACGTTGAATCTTTCCCTTTGTGGTAGAAATGTATAATAAAGGGTAACAAAAAGGACTACCTTGTTTACTAAAGCACAGGTAGTCTTTTCTTCTATTCATCGTCACTTCACTGCCTCTCTTCTACTTCCCCTGTTTCTCTGTCTACTTGGTACCAGCCTACTGTATTCATCCTCTCTCCTGAAAAGACAAATACGCGCACAACAAATACATCTTCTTCGTCCTCTCGATCTTCCACACCTATTTGCACTTCTTCAAGGTCATAGTCTCCATGATCTCGAATATAGCCAAACACGATATTCGAGGCATCCTCTCTCGTGATAGCTGTGCTTTCCTCTTATTCATTTGATTCTTCATGTTGTTCTTCCTCATTGAAATCAAACGGTTCAGCTAAAGGGTAGATAGAGATCACTTTCTCTGTTTCATTGACAAGTCGAAGCTCCTCTACTTGGAAGTCAAGGGCAGCTAATTGAACGACGTGTTCAAAATCGATCCGCTCTTGTTCGGATGGCTCACTACCGTCATGTAGGTTATAGCTGACTATCGATTGATTGTCATCAATCGTTGCCTCTTGAACGTTCAGGCCTTCATATAGTCCAGAGCCATATTCCCCATTGTCGTCATCAACAGATGCCATTGCTTCAATCGTCTGGCTAAAGTCTAGCAATTCATCGTCAGCATGATTAATCTCTTTTCCTACACTGTTTCTGCTAGTAAAAATGCTTAAGTAGAGTCCACAACGTTTGCCACTTTTCAATCAAACC
Organism: Shouchella oshimensis; assembly: GCF_002019765.1. GTDB lineage: Bacteria > Bacillota > Bacilli > Bacillales > Bacillaceae_D > Shouchella > Shouchella oshimensis. The sequence goes on along the minus strand of NZ_KV917380.1, from coordinate 558,613 downwards.
ACGAAAAAACCCCTGACACATTGGTCAAGGGTTCTCCATTTATTGTTCTTTACGATTGTGGATCGGCTTCGACGACATCGCCATTTTTATAGACGTTGTAGAATCCGACTGTGCCGGAGCCGCCGCTATCAATTAAGTCTTGGCTTTGTGCTTTAAGGGAGTAGAAGTGGTTCCCTTCTGAATCTTCTCTTAAGACACCGTCGCTACTAAAGATGAGGTCATCGTTTTGAAGTTCCTCTTCTGCATAGTGAATCGCTGTTTCCACTGGGAATTGTGCGTCATCGTACTCTGAGAACAGCGCTACCCACGTATTGACGCCAACAATGCCGTCAGCAATCAGTCCGTGTTCGGCTTGAAAGGCTTTGACTTGATCTTCCGTGTTTGGTCCAAATACCCCGTCAACCTCGGTTTCAAATCCAGCTTGGCTGATCGTAAATTGAACAAAGTCAACTTCGTTTCCATACATACCTGTGCTACCTTGGGTAAGCGTTGGCTGGTGTTCTGGGGCGATGTTTAATACGTTTTCATACTCATTTTTTTCATCTGTTGCCTGTACCATTTGATCATCGGAGGCGGATGCGTGCTGCATGGGAAGTGGTGCTGCTACAAGCGCAACCGCCGGAACAATAGCGAACCATTTCTTATTCATCTCGATCTCCTCCTATTTTTGAACTTATAGGATGGCTACCTTCCTAGAGGCAGAACGAAACGTCTTTAGCAATGGTTACACACTTTTTTAGGTTGCTTGAATCTTCTACACAAGTTTGAGATGTGGACACGCTTCACAGTATTCCCTCTTTCCGACTTTATAATTAAAGCAGCAAGTGCGCCTTTTTGGTGCTTCCACGTCAGGGTTATGCAAGTAGAGAAAGGAGCGAATGGGATTCTTCTTACATGCAAATAGGGCACCATCTGCTTGTTGTAAAAACGTAAAATCGTCGATGATGCGTTGCTTTACAATTGGGCTTATGTCTTTCGAAAGCATTTTGCGATAATTGGAATTGATACGGACACCCACGTTTTCCCACAGTATGTTATAGGGCGCAGAAGAGACTTGTTTCATCGTCACGAGTAATGGCGTGAGATGATCTGCGAATAATTCAGACAGCAACGTTTGCCGCATGGTTGTTCGATTCTCAATTGGGATAGTTAGCCACAGCTTGTCTGCATGAGGGATAGACAACTGACGCCCGTTTTCACTTACGTACATTTGATCTGGCGGTAAGCGCAAGACAGCATCAGCGCTTGCCAAGTGATAAAGGGTAGAAGCAGCCACTATTCTGGCATAATGCTTTAGAAAAAGCGAGGCGGCAATCTTTAAATCCGATGTGCCGCAGCTTGCCATGTAACTCTCTAGAAAAGAACGACAGCCCGCTTCTTCAACTAAATAGGATAATCGTCTATATTGTTCATTCGGTTCTTCTTTGTTTATAAAAAACGTGTGGTACTCATCTAGCTGGGTCGTGTCCATTTATAGCCAACACCTTTTTATCAAGTTTATTCGACTAGTATACGGCTCACGATTAAAAAGAACATAGACATTCCAGTCTCTTTTTTGGTGTTTTCCGACCTTTATATGTTTAGCCAATGAATTGGGCAAATTTTTGCAGCATCAACTTATGTGAATACGCGTTGTAGCTCGTATACAAATGCTTTTCTGCAAAGATTTCATGTACGTGATGGTCTTTTACTGCGCGCATCGATTGCCAGACTGGATTGTTTTGTAGGCGACTTAATTGCATTCGAATCTGCTTGTTACTTGGCAGCTGGTTATGCTTTCGGTACACGGTAACGATGATACGGTCCGGTTCATACGCCGCTATCCTCTGCACACTCACTTCCTCTATATGAGCAATGCGGTCAATGCCTTCTGGGGCCCTTACGTGCAAGTCTCCGTACAGGACGGAGCCGATGTTTCGCTTTCCATAGATACACTGAGTACCGTGACCAATACCTATAATCAGTACCCGTTCGTCCCTTACATTTTCACATATCCGTTCTTTCACGTTCTCGACTTGCTCTCTATAGGCTGTTAAAAAGGCAGCTGCCTCTTTTTCTCGTCCGATGACTTTCGCAATCGTGTTCAAATGGGCACGCCAATCGTCTTGATAATTCAGGACGATGGTAGGAGCAATATGGGTTAAAAGCGCTTCTTTTTGGGTTTGAGATTCAGTGGTCATTCCTGTCCGTACAAGTAAATCTGGTTTCATCGCCAGTAATCGTTCTAAATCCGGACCTTTCTCCCCTATGGACTTGGTCTCCATTAAATGCTCTAGCGCAGGAAACGATTCATCTATAATGGCCGCATATGGTTTTACGCCAAGGGCAATTAAATGTCCCGTTACCAAATGATTCAAAGAAGCAATCCTTTGGGTTTGTTTAAACGTATGGCTATAAACAGAAGGGGCATAGCCTTCCTTTCGTTTGAATTTGCGGCTAAAATAAAACTCATCATTAAATCCAACCTGTCTCGCAATTGCGTGCACGCTTAACCGGTTCTCAAGCAACAGCTTCTTAGCTTCTTGCAATCGAACGTGGTTCACATACGCCATCGGACTCATTTTTACATGCTCCTTAAATTTCCTCGCATAGTAGTCGACTTGAAGCTCCGTTCTCTCGGCGAGTTGTTCTCGGGTCAGCTCTTGATGATAATGGGTTTCGATATAGCGCTTGCTTTGTGCGATTCGGGCTTCAATGGATTCGTTCATTTCTTGCTGTTTAACTAAAAGTGTACTCACTAATTCTTGGAAATAGCCATTTGCTCGAAGATAGCCTATATCTGATCCTTCTTTAAAATGTGTGACCATTTCATCGAGTAGGTGCTCAAAACGATAAGGCATTTCCGACTTGGTCGCCTTTGGAAAAAGACATACAGTCGGTTTGAACACATGATCCTCTTCTTTTAATGCAAGGAATTCAATATAGTAGCCGCTTGTAAGCTCCATTGTCTGATTCTGTTCAAAATGCGCAGGGATAAACCTTATGTTCCTCTCATTCGATGTTATTTCCATTAGGAAGCCATGATGACCCTGTGCTTGTCTTATCACTTGAAGGCTTTGAGCGTATGTAATTGATGTTAATTGAAGGATCATTTCCTTCCCCATCATAATCGAATCCCCTTTCACAATCATAAAAGTCGTTTTCTTTCATATTAAAACGGAAATATCCATGGACGCTTCTCTCTTGCTTTACTATCATTATAGTTGATTATGATTCTCACTATCAATTGAAAGCAGGGTATGTATGAACGATACATGGAAAAAAACAAGTCTTGTATGCATGACGCTCCTTCTCAGTGCCTGTTCAACGAGCACAGAAGAAAACATAGAGCATTCAGATAACGAAGTCATTGAACATATAAAGGGTGAATTTGTCGTAGAAGACAAGCCAGAGCGAGTGGTTGTATTAGATGTACAATTTTTAGACCAAATGATGGCTTTAGACGAGATCCCTGTCGGAACCGTTTACGCTGAAACCGATAACGGTCTGCCAGAGTATCTTGGGGAGGCGCCTAGTGATGCGACTTTGCTAGGTACCTACCTCGAACCGAATTTAGAAGCGATCATTAGCACCGATCCTGATCTCATTATTGCCACAGACACCCATGAAGACATCTATGATCAATTAGAACGAATTGCTCCTACCATCATGTTCGATCGAATGGAAGATTGGCAGACAGTGCTCCTTTCCTTTGGGACAATCTTAGATCAAACGGAAAAAGCAGAAACGGTGATAGCCGATTACACAACAAAAGTGGACGAGCTAAAAGCCGATTTGGAAGAATCGGTAGGCGATGAAATCGTTGGTCTCATTCGACCAAGGGATGATATGATACGCCTTCACACTACATCCCACCGAACAGCACAAATCTTGTATGACGATCTCGGTCTGACGCCACCAGAAATGGCTACGTTAAGTTCTGATTCCAGTACGATGATCTCCCTTGAAGTCATGCCAGATTTAGAAGCTGATCATCTCTTCTTACTGCAAGACGACACAAACCTAGACTTAACAGCGTCTTTCCAAGCATCCTCTGTCTGGCAAGGGCTAGATGCTGTAAAGAACGATCACGTTTACGAGAAAAACACCGGTCTCTGGATCGGCTACTACGGTCCAATTGCTATAAACTTGGTCGTTGATCAAATTGCAGAAGAACTGCTGTGACGACAAAAAAACAACTACCCTTTCAAAATTTATGGGTGGTTGTTTTTGTATTTAAAGAAAATGGTCATTCAGTTTTTTGTTTAGAATTGGATAATTTGCTAAAATTAGATTGTTCTTATCCGAAAGGAGGAGTCTTTATTAGAAACAAAGTCGGCCTTTTCATTACTGCCGTTTTCCTTTTTGGCACACCAATAGCCATGTATTCCTTTCACTTATTTCCTGGCGTGTTCACCTATGAGACAACTGAGACTCAACTCTTCGTACGACAAGGTGTGTTCCAACCACATTCCATTTCTTTAGACAAAGAAGATTTTACCCAGCAGGAGCTTTCTTTAATTACTCATTCGATTGACTCGTTACAAGCCAGAGGATTTATGTATTCTTCCCTATTAGCAATGAATGTCGGTTTCGTCCTATTTAGTTGGCATCGACCAAAGTGGAGAATCCTTTTTCTGGTGATCGCTTTAGCCCTCATTCCCCTTTTTTCCTTCTTGTATCTAGACCAGATCCAATCCATTAAAGACTTGTTGCCTTAAGGAAGGTTCTCGCTTTTCCTTAAGGTCTACTGCTATTCTTCTTAGTCACTCATGACTTGCGTATTTCAATAAACATTTTAATTAAATCAGCTCATTCATTTATTATTGTCGGTAGATCAGAATCTTTTTTGAACGTATAGGTTTCATGATCGATTTGAATTCTTACTTCATCATCCCCGTTAAACATCATTTCTTGTCCATTAAATTTTTCACTGTTTATCTTATAGGTTGTCTCTGAAACGTATTCATATGTTCCTTTATCCGTTTCACTTTCGTTGTAGAAATAAAATGTACGATTATCATCTAAATCAAATACCATTGTTGCAAAAGGTAGATCACTGCTTAAATAGGTTCCTTTAAGCGCACTATTTTTTGGAGGTTTGTTGAATACTAATGCAATGACAGAGATTAGCAAAATACTTAAAAAGATACCTATGACAATTGATTTTTTTGAAATATGGTTTTTGCTCAAAATAGAAAGAACCTCCTCTTTTAGGTCTATATACTATCATTATGATACAAGACCATTCCTTATTTTCTTTTTAACTTCATGCTATTTTTAGTCCATACTCGCCACCAGAATTCACGATTGAATTTATCCTCAATCCAAATTCTTCGGTGGCATTTACTTAAAATTAATTCTTTTACATCTTATTTTATCAGAACAAATGATAAATAATCCTGCCATTAGCAGGGTTGAGGTTACGTAATAAAGACCACTTTTCACTTTCCTACTTTTTTTATAAGTTTTCACCTAGCCAATTCCTTTATTACTCTTACAATTGAGAGATAAGTGGAATCAGTTCACTAGATCTTTTTCTTTTTGTCGAAGACAGAAGATAATAGGTAAACTGATACAAACAACCATTAAAAGAATAGACGCATATACTTCAACCATGGGAATGTTAGTCCATTGGTACAAATCGTTTTTTAGATAAAAAGCATCTTTCAGTACACTATTAGCGATCATAATGAACGTAAACGAAACAGGTATGACTTTCATCAGTAATGATAAATAATGCTTACTCGTTTGGGAGATCAACAAGAGGATTCCACTGTAAGCGAGCCCAATTAAATAGATCAAGATCACCATTCTCCCTATCCATTGATTTAATGTCCACTGATAGAAAGATAGCAATAAGGGTTCCTCGCGACTTGTGAAGAAAGAGTTTAATCCATTAGAAAAATAGGGTTTAAAATCAGTTGTGTATAATAAACTTACAAATAATCCTACTATAAAAGTAATCAACATAAAGCTTGCAGTCATACCAACAGCAAATTGAGTCCATCTTATCCTTCGACCATGGTGACTACTCCATTGGGTCTTTTGAATACCTAATAAGCGATCCCTAACAAAAACAGAAGGAATTAATAAAGACATCAGTATAATTAGTACCTTTAGTAAGCTTTCAAAGTGAGCAGCAAAAACCACAGTCAACTCAGGAGGCACTATATTTCGCCAACCTTCATCTTTAAACAGCGTTTTTGAAAGTCGTTCTCTCTCTACTTCTGTATAGAGAGCATTATTTAAAAAGCTTTCAGGTGAATTAAATTGACTTATTGAGTTAAATACTGTTCTTAAGACGGCAATTTGTCCGTCTATTGAATAATTGTTATGATCTACTAAACTCTGCTGAATGGTATTTATTTGTTGATACTTTTCCATCTCTTGTTCATTCAAATCGTTTATGGCACCGGCAGGGAGATTCTCTTCATACCATCGTTCAAATTCGGCAAAATTACTTAGTTGTAATTCTTTAGCAATAGGGTGATTTACTACGATCTTATCCACTTGCTCAATTAAGAACTTATAATCGGCTTCAACCTCTGCTATATCTTCATCATCGAGATTTTGTCCAAAACGGCTCTGCCAATCTGAGGCTTGTTCATAATATTGAATTGCTCCAGCTATTGGCCAACCTTTATGTACAAAGTTTAATTCTAAGTTGTAGAATACAATTGTTATTAACAGTGCAACTAGAAAGATACTTGGTTGCACTAATTTCTTCAATTCAACAATAAACACGTTATTTCACCTCTTTCGTTGAATAGAATGCACCTGTCACAATGCAACTAATACCTAAAAGTAAGAGGTTTACTGCCATAGCGATGGATTCTTGCCAAGGCAAAATTGCATAAGGTCCCATCTCCGTAAACCAATATCCTTGTAGCCTCCAAAGTGAGACTGGATGCCACATTAATACTGCTTGCAAACTCCACCAACCTAACTGGTCGACCATTGCCCCAAAACTCAGAAAGACAACATATACAGCAACAAACACAAGAAACCCTTGAAACAAATGGTTTGTCCATAAACCTATTAGGAAATTAAATCCGTGACAAATAATGACTAGAAAAGCCCCTAATACAATGGATAAAAATGTATAATTGAACAAAGTCATTGGAGACCATGGAATAAAGGGAACTTCTAATAGCTGAGGGAAATATACATTTAGATGAAATTGAGTAGAAATACTCGTATTCCATATTTGTCCAATAGGATGAACAAGATTAAACATGCTAAACGTTACTAGAATCATTGTTAAATAAAAAAGAAATGTAAGGAGTACACTTGCCACATACTTGCTAACTTGTATGTTTCGTCCTGTTTTTGAACTTAGAAGTAGTCTATCAGTTCTTGTGAATGTTTCAGATGTACTTCCATATAAACCAATTAATACAGCAAAGAGTAACGACTCAGCCAAAATGGTATTAAACAATCGATTTCTTATAAAGGTAAATACACTCATGGTTTCTCCTGCTGCGCCAACTTCTAATGAAGCATGCGTTTCGTCTAATTCGAAAACAACCGGAGCCAACGTTTCATATTTTTTCGTCATTTGTTCTGCAACCGAACCTTGAATTTGATAAAAATCAATAATCTCTTCACCTAACTCCGCCGTTGAATAATGGAGAAATACATTCTCTAGTGATCTTGTTTCTGTTAGTAAACGTTGCTGATCTTTACTAGAAGATTGGTGAGCAAGTTCTCCTTTAAACTCGTCTGAAATCACATTCCCCGTTTTTTCTTTGATGTCTTGAACATAATCTAAATAGGATTGGTTTAAGTCTACTGTTGTAATATAAATTGTATTTAGTAGTACACTCGCAATAAAAAAGAAAAGAATAATTGGTTGTTCTAAAAGTTTACGAATTTCATAGAGGATAATTCGCACCATTTTTAGACACCTCATCTCGATAAATATATAGAAAAGCATCTTCTAAGCTGGGACGTACTTCCACACCTTCTTTTGTACTAAATGGACTTGCGATTCTCATTAAATGACCTCTGTCACCTTCTCTTTCACTTAATAACAATTGCTCTTCCGATAACGTATAACTAGCAGGAACTTCATAAATTTTCCCTTGAACCGAGTGAATAATAGAAGCTGGCGTTTCACAACAATAAAGTCGACGATTTTTAATCATAATAATTTGTTTTGCAATGGTCTCAACATCAGAAACAATATGTGTCGATAGAATAACAATTCGATCTTGAGCAAGACGGTGAATTAAATTACGAAATCTTACCCGTTCTTTTGGGTCTAACCCAGCTGTTGGTTCATCCAATATTAATAATTTCGGATTGTTCAACATGGCTTGAGCGATGCCTACTCGTTGAATCATCCCTCCTGAAAAGCGTTTCATTTTTTTATTCTTCACATCAGAAAGCGCAACAAGTTCTAACAACTCATCAATCCTTTTCTCCGCTTCCCTCTTTTTCATCTTCTGCAATGCTGACATATACAGTAAAAATTTGAACGGTGTATAATTTCCGTAATAACCAAAATCCTGTGGCAAATAGCCAATTACTCCACGATACTCCGCCCCCAAGTCTTTGATTGATTGACCATTCCATAAGATTTCACCAGAACTTGGAAATAAAAGCGTTGTAATCATTTTTAATAAAGTTGTTTTTCCTGCTCCATTTGGAGAAAGTAAGCCGTACACGCCGTTTTCAAATGTTAAAGAGATGTCTTCCAAAATTTCATTCGATTGAAAGTGTTTACTAACGTGGCTAAGCATTAGCATAATAAATCGTTCCTTCCTTTTGCATTAAGTAGTTGTACCTCAACAAATAGATAAATAGGAGAATAAACCCAAAACTGATTGCGGTTATAAGTGAAAGAGGAAGATACAACAGAATCTGAGTCATTAAGTCTTTTTTCCAGATAAAGAGAATTCCGATCACTGCCCATATCATTGGGGTGACCCAGTAGTGACAACGCATCGGTAGTTGAAATTCTAAAAGTAGTTGCATACTAGCAAATAAAAATAAAGAAGCAAAAGAAAGACTGAATAGTTTCATTAATGAAAGTTCTTGACCAATTAGTTGCCAAATGAAGACACTCCCAATTGTAGATACAATTAAAGAAATTCCGCTGAACATGAACATACGTAAAATGAATATTTCTTTTAACGAAACTTTCAGTGTCATTTTTAATTCGAATGTTCCTAACAATTTCTCTTTCCACATTCCAAGAAAATACAGTAGGGCATAGCAAAGAGGAGATATCATAAAAACAGCAAAATAAACATACTCAACATGTCCATTCTTAGCGAAAGAATTTAAATCAGGAAGGTAAAGAGCACCTACTCCTAACAGCAAGAGACCGACAATGTATAAAATATCTCCTAATCCCCAGAAAAGGTATCGGAAACCAACTTCTTGAAAAAAAGAACCAATAAATGCTCTAAACGTTACTGGTTTCAAATTCACTTCTTTTAAGATAAGTGCAATGCTTTGATCCTTCTCATCTTGATTAAGAAGAATCATTTTTTGCCTCTTATTCATAGTCATGAAACTCCTCCCTAACTTTTTTTATCAGTCGGTAATAAAGAGCTTTAATTCGTTCTTCTTTTTGAGCAAGCAATGAAGAAATTTCCGGAAAAGATAGTTCACCGTAAACTCTTAAATGGAAAATTTCTTGTATTTCTGGCTGAAAATTCGCGACATATTGATTGATAGCATCTAAAAGCTCTTTCTGATATAAGGTTTCGTGAAAATCTTGTTCTTCCACCAATTCTCCTTCTTTTAATTCGAACCAAGTGATTTTTAGCTTGCGCCGAGAATCAATGACTTTATATGTTCCAATACGAAAGAGCCACGTTCGAAAAGAAGATTTACGATCATCATAGGAACTTAAACCTTTTAAAGCTGAAATAAAAACCTCTTGTGTTAAATCGAGAGCGTCATCTCCATTACCAATTTGCCGGTAAAGATAATAATATAAGTCATCGTAATAACGTCGAATCAACTCTTCCGCAGCTTGATCCGATCCTTTTCTTAGTATGTAACGGATTAAACGCTTGTCACTAAACACATTTCTACTCCTTTCAACATCCTTACTCTTATATTCGAATTCTCACTCCCAATCGTTGCATATAGAATTAAATTAGTGATCTCTCTACCTCTGAAATTAAAACTAGATGGCCTTCCATAAAACGAGAGGATGCTCAAATGATTCATAACCCTGCCATTAGCAGGGTTGAGGTTACGTAATAAGAAATTTTCCTACCTCTATGTACAAATGCCCCTCTTGCTCCACACTAAAAAACCCTCTGACTGTATTCCAAAGCCAGAGAGGGAGGATTATTGGTCCTGCTACATTAACGTGAATGAATCCATTCTGTACTTTCAGCCTGTGCTTCTTTAAGCGCTTGCTCGACAGACAGGGTTCCTGTCAGAGCGCCTTCTATCTTCGCTTGGAGAATGTATCGTGGTTGTGAGGACGCCCACGGATAACGTGGGGTGACAGCGTTCGTCATGGCTTCTAAAACAGGGGGCATCAGCGCCATTTCTTGAATACTATCCCATTCTACCGCTTCTTTAATCACAGGGGTGCTGCCCCATTCTTCCCAGAGAAAGCGCTGAAAATATTCGCTTGAGCTGAACTTAATAAATTCCCATGCTAGGTCTTTGTTTTGACTCGTCTGACCGATGGCAAAGGGACTTCCAGAGAACATACTCCCTGCACCTTCCTCATTCTTAAACGTTTGGACAACAGGAAAGCGGTCTTCTAGTTCTTGGGCATAGATTGGTTTCATGTTTCCATTCCCTTGGTTAACGGCTATTGCGATATTGTTACTAGGGGTTAACCAACGATCGTTTCCTTGCCCGTTAATAAAGCTTCTTGGCATATAGTTAGACAGTTCCATCATAGCATGCAGCGCTTGCTCCATTTCTTCTGAATCAAAGTTTAATTCGATTTCTTCCCACCGTTGACCAGTGCCCCATTCACCACCAAACCCCTCCATAAAATTGGTTGCCGTTAAGGCGGTGTCATGTGTGCCTGCAAAGTAAATGCCATAGTTCTGTTCACCTGTAACGGGATTTTCCCCTGTCATTTGCTTTGCTTTTTCCATTACTTCTTCAACAGTTGGGTAATCCGATAGTGGTTCCACACCCCATTGTTCAAATAGCTCCTTATCGTACTGAATAAATCGACCATCTCCTAGCACAGGTAACGAGTAGATTTGCAAATCATCGTCTTCTGGCCCAAATGTCATCCAGCCTTCTACTAAATTATCGTGGTAGACACTTAAATCAAACGCATCTTCCTCAATGTATGGTTGGAGCGGTTCAAGTAAGCCTTGAGCTGCAAAGTCATTCACACCTGGCATTTGATAGACGTCTGCTTGACTTCCAGCTATCATCGCTTGAGTATTTGGTACATAATTATTCCATGGCATGATGACAAAATCGATGGTAACGCCGGGATGCAGTCGTTCAAACTCTTCTTTCACCGCATGAAACCCTGTTGATTTATGAGCAGTGATCGGATCGGTTGTGTCTTGAAACTTAAATTCTCCAATCATCGCAATGGTTAAATCACTTTCCTCTAGCTGAGGGCTCTCCTCTCCTTCTTGGGGCAAGCAGCCTGGTAAGAGTAGTAGAGACGTGGCGACGAAACAAACAACAGGCAATCGCTTTACATCCATTTGAACTCCTCCTATTCTTTTAAACCGCTTAATGCGATGCTCTGAATAATGTAGCGCTGTAGAAAGACGAAGACGATAATAATAGGTAACACACTCATTGTCGCAAGAGCCATGGTCATTCCGGCGAGAGATGTGCCATTCTCTAATGAAAAACTTGCTAAAAAGAGTGGAATAGTATGCAAGCGTTCCGAGTTTAACACAACAAGTGGCCAAACGAATTCATTCCAATTGCCCATGAACGATAAAATGATTAATGTTGCGGTAATCGGTCCTGCCAGCGGTGCATAAACCTGAAAGAATGTTCTGAATTCACTAGCGCCATCAATTTGAGCGGCTTCTCGCAAGCTATCAGGAACTTGGTCAAAAAACTGCTTTGCCAGGAACACGCCAAACCCATATAAAATCGATGGTACGATAACAGGCCAAAACGTATTCAGTAACCCTGCTGAGTTAAACATGGTGTATAAAGGAATGAGTCTCGCTTCTATTGGAATCATCATCGTTGCGAGCACAATGATAAACAACAGTTTCTTTCCTTTAAATTGCCCTTTGGAAAACGCATACCCTCCTAATAATGCAGCTGAGATTTGCAAAAACACAGAGCAAAACGTAACAAATGCTGAATTCAGGTACGCGCTGAAAATGCGGCCGTTTTCAAACACAAGCTCATAGTTAAACAAGGAAAACGGGTCCGGAATAAACGTTGGTGGAAATGGTACTTGGATATTAGCCAGTCGATCAAAGCTAATGCTTACCATCCACACAAAAGGTGCGACGACAATAATCGCCACGATGGCGAGAGCAACATACAGGACGATCTGTGTTATCTTCTGCATGTTTCTATGGTTATTCATCTTCTCCTTCACCTCCTAAAGCTTTAAGCGAGTTAGTTTGATGTTGAGCACCGTAAAGAGCAGAATAATCAGAAATAAAAGAACGGTAATCGCCGAAGCAATACCAAACTCAAATCCGCCAAAACCACGCTCATAAATAAGGGCAACCATCGTTTGTAACGACCTTCCAGGACTTCCCCCGGCTCCTCCTAATACAAAGATTTCTTGAAACCGTTGCAAACCAGAAATCCAGCCCATGATAATAAGGAAAGCAAAGGTTCCTGCCATATTTGGAATGGTAATAAAGAGCCATTGTTGAAATCCCGTAGCACCGTCGATTTCCGATGCTTCATAGAGCTCTGGAGAGATTGCCTGTAAATTCGCTAGACAGATGATTATGACGAATCCAATCCAATGCCAGATCGTGAGCAAAATAACGCCCCATTTTGATGTTCCCGGATCGGACAACCACGGTGATGTTGGTAAGCCAAGGGTATCTAACACATGGTTAATTAAGCCAACTTCCGGCTGGAGAACGAACATAAAGATCATCGCTGCGGCGACAATGGACGTAACGTTTGGTAAAAAGAACATCACTTTAAACACACTTTTAAAGCGGTTAATACGATTAATCATACTCGCTAAAATAAACCCGATTGGAATGGCTAACAGCAATTGAAAGAAAGCGATATAGAATGTATTGTATACAGCATTCCAAAATGCACCCTGACTTAGAACGCGCTGATAGTTCGTTAAGCCTACCCACGTTTCAATCGTTCCGTTTGAGTTATAAAAGCTTAAACGGAATGATTCGAAAACAGGGTAGACTATAAAACAAGCAACACCTAGAAACGTCGGTAATAAAAAGACGTACCAGCTAAGTGTTGATTTGATTGATTTGTTCCGTCTCGTTTGAACATTTGCAGGCATCTCAACCCCTGTTTTCATTCCTTCCCCTCCTGTTTGCTTTAGATTAGAAGATCCGTCGTTTCCAACCGTCTAGCTTAGCAATTGCTTCTGCATAGTAATAGTCGCCATAAATGAGTGAGACATTGATATCACGTCCTGCTGGACAATGGCCCGTTGCAAATGAAAGAATGGCTTCAGATTGACTCGGTGCAAGGGCATGGGAAGTTAGACCTTTCACCAATCGTCTAGCTGCCTGTCCATAGAGCTGCTTTTCCTTTGGCTCAACGGCTGCCTCTATTTCTAAAAGACCTGATGCTGCTATTGCACCTGCTGAACTGTCTTTAGGTGCATGGTCACGTTCCACACACCGGAAATCCCATAGAGGTACGGCATCTTCTGGTAAAGCCGCAATAAAGTGGTGCGCAATCTTCTTTGCCGCTATTAAATACGCCTCCTTTCCAGTATGTCGATAGGCATTTGCAAAGCCGTAAAGTGCCCACGCATTTCCTCTACTCCATGCTGAATCGGCAGCCTCCCCTTGGCCCCCTAACGCTTCAATAAAAGCCCCAGTATGGGGATCAAAAGAAAGAATATGGCTTGTCGTCCCATCCTCTCGAACACCGTATTTAAGGGTTGTATCGGCATGTTGATTGGCAATATGGGCATAGCTTGGATCATTGGTAACGTTACTTGCCCAATATAGTAAGGAGATGTTCATCATGCAATCAATAATCGCCCAGCCTTTTTTTTCATCGCCATTCCATGCCTTTATAAAGCCACCAACAGGATTAAAACGACCAGCTAAATAATTCGCTGCTTTTAGCCCTATTCGTAAGCTATTTTCATTTCCAGTTTGTTCGTAATCCATAACTGCCGTTAAAAGAAACTGAAATCCAACATCGTGATGGAGTACGATTGGATGGGCCTCAAATGCGGCTTCAATTTTTTCTGTCCACGGTTCTGCTTGTATGCGATAAAACGGATCACCTGTAAGGTCGTGCATCAGCCATAATAAACCTGGATAAAAGCCTGATGTCCACCAATCAACGTCCAGGTCATCGTATTTCCCTTCACGGTTCGTGGCATGAGGTGATTTCTCTCCTATGTTCTTTGCCATCTCCATGACCTTTTCGTTTAGCTGCATGGTCGTCATTCGTGTTTTCTCTGTAATCATGCTCTTCCTCCTTCTTGTCGTTGGACGTTCTTTTTTATGATAGCGCTTCCAAATGAGTGAAAGTAGTGATACAATGATGAAAAATATTGTTCTGTTGTTCAAAACGGGAAGGGTGATGATGTGTGAGTAAACCGTCATTCCAGTTCATACCAGAGCACAAAAAGGCAATTGTCTGGCATAACAATAAAACGAGCTTTCCGATTGAATACTATCACTGGCACCAAGGTTTCGAACTATTAATTGTCTTTAAAGGCTCTGGAAATGTGATTTTAAATCAGCGTGTGACACCGATAACACCAGGGAAATTGTTCTTTTTTCAGCCGTTTCAATTACACCACGTTGCCACATTAAAGAATGAACCTTATGAACGATCAACCCTTCACTTTGATCCACTTCACACCGAGAGACTTCTACATATGTACCCTTCTATGCTCCAACTCTTTTACCACATGCAAAACGATACATTTGATCATCAATTCATTGACTTTACCGCTGATTTCTCCTATATTCAACACCTTTGTCAACTCTACGACGAGAGCTTAGGAACTTGCCCATTGAAAGAGCAAATTGATCGAGAAAATGTGTTCCTTATTCAGCTGTTAGGGTATGTTCAACATCAGCTAAAACATCATTCACCTAGCTTACAGACACGGAATCTTCCCTATGCTGAACGGGTCATGCGCTGGATTGAAGGGAATCTCGCAAGACCATTTAAGCTTGATGAATTAGCAGACGAATTGTTTTTATCTAAGTCCTATCTATCAAAACGGTTTCGTATAGAAACAGGCAGCAGCATTACGACTTACTTAACCGCCAGAAGAATGAAGGAGGCCTGTCACTTATTGCAAACCAGCACCCTTTCATTAGAAGCCATTTGTTCAAAAATCGGCATTACGAATGTCTCGTATTTCATTCAAATGTTTAAGCGAGAGCTGCAAACCACTCCCCACCAATATCGACTTAATTTGCAGAAGCAATGACAACCACGTATAAATGGATGGGGAAATTCAGCAATAGCAAAACAGTTTTTCTTTAACTGGCATCCTAGACTATACGTAATGTGATAAAAAGGAGACGATTGGATGGACACTGTGCGCATTGGTATTATCGGGCTTGGTAACATGGGTACTTCACACGCTTCCTACTTGTTTCAAAACAAAATTGAAGGCGCTATCATTGGGGCATTTCTTGAGGAACGATCTGGACGGGTGGCGGAATTACAACGACATTTTGATGGGATTCCTCTTTTCACAGATGAAGACGCTTTCTTCCGTTCTGGATTGTTTGATGCTGTATTGATTGCCACCCCTCATTATAGCCACCCTCGCCTCGCTCAAAAGGCTTTTGCAGAAGGGTATCATGTGCTTTGTGAGAAGCCTGCGGGTGTCTTTACGAGTGAGGTTCGCGAAATGAATGAAGCTGCTGCTAAAAGCGGTCTCGTCTTTTCGCTTATGTATAATCAACGAACGAAGCCAATCTATCAAACGTTGCGAAAGCTAATTCATGACGGTGAACTGGGTTCGATTAGAAGAATGAATTGGATTATTACGAACTGGTATCGATCACAAAGCTACTACGATTCTAGTAACTGGCGCGCAACTTGGGCAGGAGAAGGCGGTGGTGTTCTTATTAATCAATGTCCCCATCAGCTCGATCTTTGGGGATGGTTGCTACAGATGGAGCCAAAGCGCCTGCGAGGGTTTTGTTCATTTGGCAAATACCGCGACATTGAAGTGGAAGACGAAGTAACGGCCTATCTTGAATACGAAACAGGCGCGACCGGCGTCTTTATTACAACAACGGCTGAAGCACCTGGAACGAACCGGCTCGAAGTAACAGGAACGAAAGGAAAAGTCGTGATTGAGAACGAGGAGCTGACGTTTTGGCAGTTGGAAACAGAGGAACCAGCATTTAACCAATCGTACAAAGGTGGTTTCGGCGCACCGAACAGCCAACTTATTCCGATTGAAGTGAAAGAGGATGCCACTGATCATGAAGGGATTACCCAAAACTTCGTCAATGCGATTCGAACAGGGGAGCCGTTACTTGCGCCAGGGAAAGAAGGTATTTATGGATTAACACTTTCCAATGCGATGCAGCTATCGACTTGGATCGATGATTGGGTGTCTTTTCCTCTCGATGAATCGCTGTATGAAAAAGAGTTAACAAAGCGTATTCAGCAATCTCAAGGAAAGAATCATGCTACTGAAACAACATTGGATGTGTCTGGTAGTCATTAAGGAGGGTCTATAATGGGAAAGCAGGATGGCATGACCTATGCACCAAAGGGAAAACCAAACAAAGTTGTGCAACCAGAGGACTTTTTAGTTGCAGCCATCGCTCTTGATCATGGGCATATCTATGGGATGTGTAATGGCTTGATTGAAGCAGGCGGTACACTTGCAGCTGTTTATGATCCGGATCCAGAGAAGGTGTCTCGATTTATTGACGTGTACCCTAGCGTTCGTGTTGCTTCATCTGAAAGTGAGATATTGACGGATCCCTCCATCCACTTGATTGCGGCGGCCGCTATCCCATCTGAGCGAGCTAACCTTGGCATTCGCGCAATGGAATCAGGGAAAGATTATTTTACCGATAAGACCCCTTTTACGAGCCTTGAACAACTTGAATTAGCGAAAGCAGCCGTTAAGCGAACAGGAAGAAAGTACATGGTCTACTTTAGCGAGCGTCTTCACGTTGAATCTGCAGTCTATGCAGGCGAACTCATAGCGAATGGAGCAATTGGCGACGTCATTCAAGTGACTGGCTTTGGTCCTCATCGACTTCAAGCAGAGAATCGACCTGAATGGTTTTTTCAAAAAGACAACTATGGTGGCATCCTCTGTGACATTGGGAGCCATCAAATTGAACAATTTTTATTTTATGCCGGTTGTTCAGACGCTCAAATCCTTCATAGTAAGGTTGCGAATTATGCAAACCCTGCCTTCCCTGAATTGGAAGACTACGGAGACGCTACTTTAGTTGGGAATACAGGGGCAACTCAGTTTTTTAAAGTGGATTGGCAAACGCCTGATGGGTTGAGCACATGGGGTGACGGTCGAACGTTTATTACAGGCACAAAAGGAACGATTGAACTTCGGAAATATGTGGATGTTGCCCGAGAAAAAAGCGGCGATCACCTTTACTTAGTCAATCAAGATGGTGAACATCATTTGTCCTTGCAAGGAAAAGTTGGCTATCCGTTTTTTGGTGAACTTATTTTAGACTGCATCCATAGGACGGAACGGGCGATGACCCAGGCACACGCATTTAAAGCAGCCGAACTCTGCTTACTTGCGCAACAACAAGCCGTGCATCTTACCTCAAGGGAGAATGTCCGATGAGCGGGCTTCTCCCACTAAACGAACGATTAAACTTTACGTATCAGGCAGATCATAAAAATGTTCAGAACCTCCCCTTTCATTCTCACGAACTTGCTGAAATTTACTATTTTCATCAAGGAAAGTGCACGTATTTCATTGGGGATCAAATCTTGCATTTACAGCCTGGCGATATGATTTTAATGAACGGTTTAACACTGCACTGTCCGAAGCTATTTCGCGATCAGCCCTACGTTCGTTCTACCCTTCATTTTGATCAAGCTTATTTTCAGCGTATTTTTGAAACAATGGGCTATTCAACTATGCTCGCAACGTTCACTCAAGTGAAACCCCTCCGCCTCCCGTTTCGAGGAACGGAAAAAGAGGAAGTGGAGACCTATTTGAAGCGATTAAACGATTGTAAGCCTCTGAGAGAGTCAGATGAATTCGCTCGCTTTCAACTGGCTTTTATGGATTTCCTCGCATTTCTCTCGTCCCATTCAGATAAGCATGGGGACCGACCCTCATCTTATATGTCTCAAAAAGAGAAGACCGTGCAGGCTATTGTAGGGTTTATTGAAGCGAATTACCAAGAGGATTTAAAACTTGAGGCGATTGAGGATGCATTGCATATGAGCAAGTATCATTTGGCGAAGGTGTTTAAAGAGATGACTGGGGCAACGATCTTTAAATACTTATATCAACGACGAGTGAATCAAGCTAAAATTGAATTTTTGCTCCATCAAGCAAGCGTGACAGAAGTCTGTTATCAGGTTGGCTTTAACTATCCATCCCACTTCACAAAGGTGTTTAAACAATTAACAGGCTTGACACCTGAACAATACAAGCGCCAAGCCGTTGCTGAGTAAGCTGGTTGCTTTTACCAGCTTATTTTTTTTGCTTTTGTTCCTGAAGCGCATCTGCAAAACGGTGCAGATTGCTTAGGCTCATTCGTAAACTATCCATTGGGGCACCTTTACATACGTCTTGCTCGACGACGTACCACTCAATTCCATGCCGCTCTCCCCATTGTAAAAGGGGTGGAAAATCAATAATCCCTTCACCTACTTCTGCAAACGTTCGGTCCTCATCTGCGGTCATATCTTTCAAATGAATAACCGGCATTCTTCCTTTGTAAGGCTCCACATAGGAAAGGGGATCATGCCCACCTTTTGCTACCCAAAATACATCAATTTCAGCAAATATGGCATTATCCTCACGTGGCTCTAGTAAATAGGCAAGTGCATCCATTCCTTCAAGCTGCGTTTCAAATTCAAATGCATGATTGTGGTAGCCAATTCGTAACTCTGGTGCTGCTTTTGCTAGCGCATTTAATGTCTTCTTCACTTCACGGTACCCACTTTCCGTTTGAAGAGACTCAGGTAAATAGGGACAAAACACATCGGTTGTTCCGTATTTTTTTGCTTCTTGTCTGACAAGATCAAATTCGTTAGTTAAACGGTCAAACGAAACGTGCATCCCAGCTGTAGCAACACCATTCTTTTTTAAATGGTAGGCGACTTCGTCTTGATCGTAGCCAGGTGGCAACCCAGAGAGTTGAATGCCAGCATAGCCCATTTCCGCAATTTCTTTAAAAACAGGACCAATGCCTGCCGATTTCAACTCATCTCTTACCGTAAATAACGTTGTAGCGAACTTATCTTTCATTGGATCAGCTCCTTACGCCTTTTCTCTTACTATAAAAGGATATTGAAGAAGATGCTTTTCTCTTATTGGCTTACTTACCCATTTAGTAACACTACATTGCTACGCATTACGTTAACGCTTCCATTGGAACTGGATCCATATCGGTGAATGTATAATTCTCACCTGCCATGGCCCAAATGAATGTGTAATGACTTGTTCCCACACCAGAATGAATAGACCACGGTGGCGAAATAATAGCTTGTTCGTTTTTCACAATGATGTGACGGGTTTCGTTGGGCTGTCCCATAAGGTGCATAACCCTTGAAGATGGCTCCATATCAAAGTACAGATACGCTTCCATTCGTCGGTCGTGTAAATGAGCTGGCATCGTATTCCACATATTATTCGGCTCAAGCAATGTCATACCAACCATGAGCTGACAGCTTTGGATTCCTTCTTGATGAATGTACTTATAAATAGTGCGGCGGTTCGATTCTGCGTCTGTGCCAAGCTTAGTCGGTACCGCTTCTGAGATTGGCAATTTCTTCGTTGGATACGATTGGTGAGCCGTTGCAGAAACGAGATAGAACCGAGCTGGATGAGCAGAATCCTCGCTCTCAAATTGAACGATTTCCTTCCCTTTTCCAATGTACAAGCAATCTCGTTTGACGAGGGTATAGTCTTCCCCATCCACACGCACTGTCCCTTCACCGCCAATATTGATCACAGCGATTTCTCTTCGCTCTAAAAAGTAAGCTGTTTTTAAGACATCACTCCAGTCTAATCGCAACGTTTTTTCTACAGGCACCGCTCCTCCGATAACAAGTCGATCATAATGCGAATACGTCCATTGCAAGGTGTCTGTTTGGAACAGGGATTCAATTAAAAACGCTTCTCGAACCTCACTTGTGCTGTACGACTTAAAATCAATCGGATTCACTTCATACCGAATATCCATTCCCTCGCCTCTTTTCCTTTATTATGAACTTAACCATCCACCATCTACTGCAAGAATATGCCCATTCACATATGAAGAAGCATCTGATGCAAGAAACACCACCGGTCCTTTTAAATCAGCAGGAACCCCCCATCGCCCCATCGGAA
Organism: Shouchella oshimensis; assembly: GCF_002019765.1. Taxonomy (GTDB): domain Bacteria; phylum Bacillota; class Bacilli; order Bacillales; family Bacillaceae_D; genus Shouchella; species Shouchella oshimensis. The sequence goes on along the minus strand of NZ_KV917380.1, from coordinate 537,984 downwards.
TTCGTGATGAAATCGATTCATATCGTTGTTCATCGTTTCGAATCGCTTCTGTGTTGGACGTCACCATATAACCAGGTGCAATCCCGTTAACACGAACCCCTTTCTTTCCCCACTCGTTTGCGAGAGACTTAGTCAACCCAGCAACTGCATGCTTGCTAGCTGCATACGCTGGAACACGTAAACCACCTTGAAACGAGAGCATTGATGCAATCGTAATAATAGACCCTTTTCCTTGTTCAACCATTCGCGTTCCTACTGCTCTTGAAAGGGAAAAAACAGCATCTAAGTTGATTTGCATAACCGACCGCCACATTTCATCGGTAAAGGCTTCTGCTTCAGCACGTTTAATCGTTCCTGCATTATTGACCAAAATGTCAACGCTTTCAAAAAGGTCAAATACTTGTTTAGCAAGCTTTTCGGCTCCTGTTTCAGCGGCTAAATCGGCCTCTAGTCCAATAAAGGTACTGCCACACCGCTCTACAGCAGCCTTCGTCTCGCTCATATCACTTATTCCAGCACCAATAATCGTTGCCCCTGCTTCTGCAAGGCCAATCGCCATCCCTTGCCCTAGCCCACGACTGGCACCTGTTACTAAAGCAGTTTTTCCCGATAGTGAGAACAATCGTTACCCTCCTAATGTTCATATATGTTCGTTTGGGTTTGATAATAGCACAATTATTCTCATTAGACAATCTTTTTAATACACTTGTATGCCTTGCTTTTCCAACTCGGCTTTCATTGACTGGTCGATTTGCGTATCTGTTACAATTCCGTCAAGTGCGCTTATCTCAGCAAATGTCATTAATCCGGTCTGACCAAATTTTGTTGAGTCTGCTAGTAAAATAACTTCTTCTCCAGCAGTAATTATTTTTTTCTTCCATTCAATATGTTGTTGATTTAACACAGATAATCCATTTTTTACTGAGATTCCAGTCGTGCCGATAAATGCTTTCTTTACATAGAAGGCATCAAGCATGTTTATTGTCTCTGTGCTGTAAAGAGCAGAACTCGTTCCTTGACGTACGCCTCCTAGCATGATGAGTTGAATGGCTTCTTTTTCATATAGTTCAGCCCCTACTTGAATGTCATTTGTAATAACCGTTAATGGTTGATCGCCTAACGTTTCTGCAAATGCCACTGCAGTGCTGCCTCCATCTAGCAAGATGACGTCATGATCTGCTAAGCATGTCTTGGCTTTTAAAGCGATTTCCTTTTTCTTTTCGCCGTGGCTCTGTTGTCTTTTTTGAATGGGTAACAAGCTCGTTTCTGTCTCTAACAAAACGGCTCCACCATGGACACGCTTAAGGAAATGCTTGGCTTCAAGTGCCTCTAAATCAAGGCGGATGGTTTTTTCTGTTACGTTCAATTGCTTACTTGCTTCTGATACTCGAATGGATCTATGTTCAGCTAAATAAGCGAGCAAGCGCTCATGTCGTTCAATCGTTAACATGCTTTTCACCTCGTTAGTAACTATCGCACATTATCAAACATTTGTAAACGTATCCTTAAAGCAAAAAAGTAGAGGCTGGGACAAAAGTAGATAGACAGACCAAAATGACGAACATTCCTGAAAATAGGAACGTTCGTCGTTTGTTTTATATGAACATAAGCGGAAGGAGAATCCGAAGTGGCGGTTTTCCACGGAGGAGACTGAGGCCGTGTCCCCGGAAAGCGAAGGATTCTCCTGTAGCGGTGCTACTCAGCATCTTTTAGACTATTCGTCTTTTCAACTACTACTTTTCGTTATGTCCAAGCCTCTACTCACCTATCTTCTAAACGTAGATAATTGTTCATTTAGTTCAGACGTTTTCCCATATACCTGTTGATAGACATTGAATAGTTGCTGATACGTCTTCACGTTTGCTTTGTTAGGGACGAATTCTTCCTCAATGGACAGAAACGCATCGCCGCATTCCTTCAACGAGGCAAACCAACCACATCCATAAGCGGCCAGCATAGCAGCACCCATCGCAGGGCCTTGCTCTGTTGACAACTTCACGACCTTAGCGTTAAAGATGTCGGCTTGAATCTGTAACCACGAGGCACTTTTTGCTCCGCCTCCAATAGAAATAATCGTCTCAATTTCTTTTCCATATTGTCTAAACAACATCACAGATTCGTGTAAGGAAAACGTAATGCCTTCGACAACTGCACGCACAAAGTGAGCATGCTTATGACCACTGTCCATGCCGATAAAACTAGCTCGAATGGTTGCATCAGCATGGGGAGTTCTCTCACCTACAAGATACGGTGTAAACAGCAAACCATTGGCCCCTGCCGGCACCTCTTCTAGTTCAGCGAGCACTTCATCAAAACGTTTTTCTTGCGCGAACGTTTCTTTAAACCATTGAAGACTGTAGCCAGCCGCAAGGGTTACCCCCATTGTATAAAAGCGCTCTGCAACCCCATGATGAAAATAATGAACGTTACCTTGAAAATCTTTATCGCTGCTTTCCTCGTAAGAGAGAACCACACCAGACGTTCCAATACTAACGAGGGTTTTCCCTTCTTCATAGATACCTGCACCGATGGCGCCACAAGCATTATCAGCCCCTCCAGCGAACACATTGGTTTCGTTAGAAAGCCCGGTGCGTTTGGCGACCTCATCGGTTAATACCCCTACCTTATCATGAGCGTTTACAAGTGGCGGAAACAGAGCTTTATCAAGACCCACTAATCTCGCAATCTCTTCACTCCAGCATGATTGCTTTACATCTAATAAAAGAGTACCAGCTGCATCCGAATAATCCATATGGAGCGCGTTGGTTAGCTTGAGACGAAGATAATCTTTCGGTAAAAGAAAGCTTTTTACTCGATTAAATACTTCTGGCTCATGGTTTTTCACCCATAACAGTTTCGGTAACGTAAACCCGTCTAAAGCTAGATTTTGCGTAATCTCAAGTAGCTTTTTACGGCCTACTTTTTCGTAAATCTCTTTACACTCTTCTCCCGTTCTCGTATCATTCCAAAGAATGGCGTGCCGCAGGGGCTGTTGCTGTTCATCAAGTAGAACAAGACCGTGCATTTGTCCAGAAAAACTCATTCCTTCTATGTCCAATGGGTTGCCTGTAAAGTGAGTAACCATTTCGGCTAACCCTTCTAAGGTTTTCTCTACCCACTCGTTTGGATCTTGTTCACTATACCCAGATTTATGTTGAATAAGGGGGTACGCTTTTGATCGCTCATGAACCGTTTCACCTTGTCGGTTAACAAGAGTAATCTTCACCCCGCTTGTTCCTAAATCAATGCCAATCACATACTTCACGTTATCACCACACCTAGCCCTAGGTTTTTCTATTGATCTGCGTACATTGTTAATACGTATTGATTGATGATGGCTTTTATACGCTCGAGCTTTCCAGACGTTTGTTGGATTGTATCTAACGTATACGCATGTTGCTCTAATTCTTGTAAGCTAACTGTTCCGTCTACAATTTGTTTGCCAATCCCGGTGGAATAACTTTGGTAGCGATCTTCAACAACTGCTTCTAGTACACCATCATCCAGCAACTTTTGTGCTACTTTTAAACCAACAGCAAAGCTATCCATACCCGCTATATGTGCTTCAACTAGGTCTTCTGCTGCGAAGGAGCCTCTTCTCACTTTTGCGTCAAAGTTTAATCCTCCCCGCCCAAGTCCACCATTCTTTAGAATTTCATACATGGCGAGTGTTGTCGCATAAATGTCTGTTGGAAACTCATCCGTATCCCATCCTAACAGAGGATGACCTTGATTGGCGTCAACAGAACCAAGCATTCCATGTATACGTGCGTAGTGAAGCTCGTGCTCAAATGTATGACCTGCTAATGTCGCGTGATTGGCCTCAATGTTAAATTTAAAATCCTTCTCTAATCCGTAGTGTTGGAGGAACGCGTAGCCACTCGCCACATCAAAGTCATATTGATGGGACGTAGGTTCTTTTGGCTTTGGTTCAATTAAAAACTGTGCATCAAACCCAATTTCTTTTGCGTATGCAACGGCTAAATGAAAGAAACGTCCAAGATTATCTAGCTCCAATTTCATATCCGTATTCAAGAGAGTTTCGTAGCCTTCACGCCCTCCCCAAAACACATAGTTCTCTGCACCGAGCTCTTTTCCTATTTCTAGCCCTTTTTTCACTTTAGCCGCAGCATAAGCGAACACATCTGCATGGTTTGATGAAGCCGCACCATGGACAAAACGAGGGTGGGAGAAATTATTTACTGTATTCCACAATAGCTTTGTCTTGCTATCTTTCATATAGTCTTTCATCATAGCAACAATAACATCTTGATTTTTATTGCTTTCCTTCAGGTTCTCGCCTTCTGGCGCAATGTCTACATCGTGAAAACAAAAGTAAGGCACACTTAATTTTTCAAAGAACTCAAAGGCCGCTTCCACTCGCGCCTTTGCCAAATCAAGACCTTTTAAATGATTCCACGGTCTAATCGCCGTTCCTACTCCAAATGGATCTGTTAAATCTTCTGTAAACGTATGCCAGTAGGCTACCCCAAATCGCAAATGGTCTTCCATCGTCTTATCGCCAATAACCTCTTCGGCATTGTAGAATTTAAAAGCAAATGGATTGGTTGAATTCTTCCCTTCGTAGCGAACGTTTGATACCGTTGAAAAATAAGTCATTGTTCATTCCTCCTATAGTTATCCTTTAACAGCACTCGATGAAATCCCTTCCACTATCTTGTTACTAAAAAAGAAAAATGCGATTAAAATCGGTAGCACACTAATGACGAGCGTTGCTCCAATAGCGCCCCAGTCCGTCATATATTGACCAACAAAGTTTTGAATTCCGACGGTTAATGTCTTGTAGCGATCGGAACTGATGAATGTATTCGCAAAAACGAACTCGTTCCAGTTGTAAATCATATTAATAATCGCTGTTGTTGACAAAACAGGAATAGTGAGCGGCAAAATAATGGTGAAAAAGAGCCGATGCAAGGAAGCGCCGTCAATAATAGCAGCTTCTTCAATTTCTTTGGGAATCGTATAATAAAATCCTAAAAGAATCATCATCGTAATCGGCAAATTATAAGCTGTATACGTTAAAACGATGGCCCAAGGGTTATCAATAATCCCTGCATCTAGAAACATACTAAACAATGGAATGAGCGACGAATGGATCGGAATCATTAACCCGATCATAAATAGCCCAAGGACGAGTTTGTTTAGCCTCCAATGCATTCTCGTAATGACGAAAACAGCCATACTCGCAAAAAGTAATGTAAAGAAAATCGATATAGTCGTAATCCAAACACTATTAAAAAAGTAATTACCAATGCCTGCTTCCCAGACGCTGTAGTAATTTTCCCATTTAATCGCTTGCGGTAAAGCAAATGGATTCCCTGCAAAAATTTCGCGGTTGTCTTTTAAAGAGAAGAGAAACAACCATACAATAGGGAACACTTGAATGATGGCTACGATACTCAAGCTTCCGTATAACAGGAAGTAACCGAGTTTTTTCATGCAATCACCTCTCGTTAATATTGGATATCTTCTTTATCCGCGGTTAATTTGCGAACAATATAGGTGACAATTAAGGTAATAACTAGAAGAGCAAAACCGACTGCGCTACCATAGCCAAAGTTGTAGCTACCAAAAGCAAGCTTATACATATAAGAAGCCATCACTTCACTTGCTCCGTTAGGTCCTCCGCCGGTCATGACAAAGATCAAATCAAAGTATTTTAGTGAACCAACAACCGCAAGAACAATGGTGACTTTAATCACACCCATAATTAATGGGAGCTTAATACGAAGGGCAATTTGCAATGGACTTGCACCATCGATCTTCGCTGCTTCAATAATCGTTTCTGGTATTCCTTTTAATGCTGCATAATAAATCAGAATATAAAATCCAGCGTACTGCCAAAGAATCGGAATAAAGATGGAATAAAGAACAATCGATGGGTCCGCAAGCCATAGCGGTGGATTTTCCACTCCGATCCAGCCCAACATGGTATTGAGCATTCCGTTGGAAGGGTTGTAAATTTTGATCCATAGCTGTGCAATCGCTACTGATGAAAGGAGCATCGGAATTAAATATACTTTACGAAAAATAGTGGCACCTCTAATTTTTGACGCCAGTATAAGCGAGACAGCTAAGTAAAGAAGTAAACTTAAAGTTGAAAACAGAGCTAGCAAAAACGAGTGACCTGCACTCTGCCAAAAGGTAGCATCTTGTACAACGTTTATGTAGTTGTCAAGACCAATAAAACTCATTTCGCCAATTCCATCCCAGCTCATTAACCCATAATAACCAGTAAGAAGAAGCGGAATAAAGATTAGTACCAGTAGCAGCAATAGGGCTGGAAGAAGGTAGAGGGTTATAAACCACTTGTTTGACATCACTTTGTTCATTTCACACACCCCCATTGAAAGAAGTAAAAAGGGCTCTTCTTACTAAAAAGCCCTTTTGTTAAAAACGTTGGATCATGTACGTGCACTATTCATCTGATAAAGCGTCTTCATGCGCTTCTGCAAATTCTTCAGGTGTTATTTCTAATCCGAATAAGGACTGAATTAAATCAAGATGTGTTTGGGCTGTCGCAGCAGACATTTGAACATCTGCATAAAGGGTTAAATTCGTTGCTTCATTCAAATCATTCAAGACGTCTACGTACATATCAGGTAAGTCTAGAGCATCACTGTCTACTGTTGTGGCAGGAAGTACGCCAGCTTCAGAAACTGCTCGCTCTCCCCATTGCTCTACAAAATACGTAGCAAACTGCTTCGATTCTTCTTTTACATCTGAGTCTTCACTGATAAACAAGCCAACGCCAGGACCACCTACATAGCTCTTTGGATCACCAGCACCCTCTACAGTTGGAAACGTAAAATACCCAACACTGTCTCTAAATTCTTGAGGAATGTCTTCATTTGTTGTAAAATTCGGTAAATCCCACGTCGCAATCATGTACATGGCTGCTTGCTCGTTCATAAACATACTCTTCGCTTCCTCATCCGCTAATCCGTTAAACCCACTTACAAATGAATCGTTCTCAACCAATTCTTGTATTTTTGCGGCTGCTTCGACAAGGGCTTCGTCTTCAAATGAACCAGAACGATCAATGGCGCTCGTCAAGGTCTCACTACCGCCAATTCGATCGGCAAAATACATGTACCACATAGAACCGGTCCAGCGATCGCCATTACCTAAAGCAATTGGATTCACATTCTCATCTTTTAATGTATGAATGACTTGTTCGAATTCTTCATACGTTTCAGGCACTTCTAACTGGTAGTCATCAAAAATGGATTTATTATAGTAAATGTACACTGTATTTAATTCAAGTGGTAAACCGTATGTTTCCCCTTCTTTTTCATAGGCTTCAAGTGTGCCTGCAACAAACTCTTCTCTTAATCCGTCGTCTAATAAGTCATCTAATGGTGCAAATTTATTTCCCTCAACAAAAGGGTCTAAATAACCTGCTGCCCATGTCATTCCAACATCTGGTAGGCTATTGGAAGCAGATAAGATCGTAATTTGATCTTTGTACTGCTCGTTACTTAGTACTTGCATATCAACAGAAATACCGCTCTCTTCCTCAAAATCAGCTACGATCTCATTGACAATACGATGATGTTCAGCGGAACTCCCTTGTGGCCATAGATGCATAAATTCAATTGTTTCCGAGCTCCCGTTGCTTGCTTCACCACCAGAACCATTTGAACACCCTACTGCAAGAAGTGATACTAAACTACAAGTCGATATTAATGTAATCGCTTTCTTTTTGTTCATGATCTTCCCCCTTAACGTATTTTGAGATGGTGGAACGAATGTCAAAATTAGAATAGCATGCAAAACTTAGTTTGTCTAGTAGATAAACTAAGTGTATAATGAGTAAACAAAGTATCCTAATGAATGGCGTTTCCTGTTTCAGTACTTTATAGTGTACCTAATAGTACACGATATCTTGAAGGGATTGATTTTTTGATTAAGACGTACAACCAGCATGTGGTGAAACAACGAAACAAATCCATTATTTTGCAACTCATTAAGGAATCTTCCCCGATTTCAAGGGCTGATATTGCAAATCAAACCGGCCTTAATAAAGGAACCGTCTCATCGTCCGTGAGTGAACTCCTTGATCATGAACTCATACTTGAACTAGGTCCGGGTTTATCAAATGGCGGTCGTAAACCCGTTATGCTCTTGTTTAATCAAGAAGCAGGCTACTCTATCGGGATTGATATTGGCGTAAACTACATACTTGCCATTCTAACGGACCTACAAGGAACAATTGTTTATGAAAAGCAAATTGATATTGACGAGTTCCCATTTCCAACGGCAACACAAGTCCTTTTCTCTTTAATTGATGAGTTACTCTCTGTTACGCCTAAAAGTCCGTACGGGGTTATTGGGATTGGGATTGGTGTCCCAGGCATGATAAACAAAGACGGTGAGATCTTACTTGCTCCAAACCTGAATTGGAAAAACGTCACAATTAGTAAACTCATTGAAGAGAAGTACAACATACCTGTTACGATTCATAATGAAGCTAACGCCGGTGCTTATGGAGAGAAACGATTTGGTGCTGGACAAGAGCATCGAGATGTTATTTATATCAGTGTAGGCATCGGGATTGGCGTAGGGCTCATCTTAAATAATCAGCTTTATTTAGGACAACATGGGCTTTCTGGTGAGCTTGGACATATGACCATTGATAAAGATGGGCCGATTTGTACCTGTGGCAATAAAGGATGCTGGGAACTATTCGCTTCCGAAAAAGCGTTAGTACGTAAAGGAAAAGAAGCGGGACTCACCCCTCTTAACAAAAAACCACTCTCACTTGAGACTATTGTCCAACTAGCTGAAAAAGGGGATCAACAAACAATTGAGCTTATCCAACTCATTGGAAAGAATTTGGCTATCGGTATTAATACCATCATTAATGTCTTTAATCCAGAGCAAATCATTATTGGGAACCGTTTAGCTGTTTTGCACAAATGGCTTTCAGATGACATTCAGAATCATCTCGAACAATCGTCTCTCTCTAATCAATCATCAGCTACCCAGCTACAATTTTCTAAATTAGAGAAGCGTTCAGCTGCGCTAGGTGTTGCTGCTTTTTCCAGTGAACATTTTATTAAACATTTTCTAGAACACAACTAATTCGTTTATCTAACATAACGGATGGAGGTGATGGATCGTTTTTTGCTATGAAAACAGAAGGAGTATAACTTGTTCATGCAGCAATGCATAGAGCTGGTTCATTCCTGTTACCCGTATTGTTAGCGCTTACAACTATTATGAAAAGGTGGCATGATCGCTATGACAACGATTCAAAACCCTATTTTAACTGGATTTAATCCTGACCCTAGTATTTGTCGAGCTGGAGATGATTACTATATTGCCGTCTCGACTTTTGAATGGTTCCCAGGTGTGGGCATTTATCATTCAAGGGACTTAAAAAACTGGAAGCTTGTTTCAAGACCCCTTAATCGATTATCCCAGCTAAATATGATTGGAAATCCTGATTCAGGCGGTGTATGGGCCCCTGCCTTGTCCTATTCTGATGGGACATTTTGGCTCATTTTCACAGATGTAAAGGTTGTAGCAGGACAATGGAAGGATTGCCATAATTACCTCGTTACGTGCGATACAATCGATGGTGATTGGTCTGATCCCATTCACTTAAACAGTTCTGGCTTTGATCCATCGCTGTTCCATCATGAAGACGGTAGAAAATATTTCGTTAACATGGTATGGGATCACCGTATACCCAATCATTCTTTCTACGGCATTGTTCTACAAGAATATGATCCAGTAAAACAGAAATTAGTCGGAAAAAAAGACGTTATTTTTAAAGGAACGGACATAAAACTAACAGAAGCTCCTCATCTTTATTTCATTAATGGCTATTACTATTTGTTAACGGCAGAAGGTGGGACGCGTTTCGAACATCAGGCAACGATCGCTCGGTCAAAAGATTTATGGGGTCCTTATGAAGTGCACCCAGAAAATCCATTACTGACGTCGTATCCATATCCTAAAAACAAGCTTCAAAAAGCTGGCCATGCGTCCATCGTCCACACCCATACGGACGAATGGTTTCTTGTTCACCTTACTGGCCGACCATTACCTAGGAATGGTCAACCCTTACTGGCACCGAGAGGCTATTGCCCGCTAGGAAGAGAAACAGCGATTCAACGCCTAGAATGGAAAAACGATTGGCCTTATCTGGTCGGGGGACATGAGCCCTCCCTTCAGATTGAAGGACCTGCTATGACGGAATACCCGTTTGAACAAGAAGACCAAACCGATCATTTTGACAAGGATACGTTACCTATGAATTACCAAACGTTACGCATCCCTCTAGACCAAAAGTGTCTTTCTCTGCAAGATCGTCCTGGACACTTGCGTCTGTATGGAAAAGAATCGTTAACATCAAAATTCACACAAGCATTTGTAGCAAGAAGATGGCAACATTTCCACTTTAGAGCTGAAACAAAAGTCCGTTTTCAGCCAGACACCTTTCAACAAGCTGCCGGACTTGTAAACTATTACAACACAGAGAATTGGACCGCTCTGCAAGTGACCTACCATGAAGAAAAAGGCAGAGTGCTTGCACTTACAGCCTGCGATAATTTTTCATTTTCACAACCATTAAGGAATCAAGAGATCCCCATCCCAAATGAAGTGGAAGATGTCTATTTACGTGTTACTGTCGAAACCGAAACCTATGCTTATTCTTACTCGTTCGATGGTGTTCATTGGAAGAAACTAGACATACTCTTTGATTCTTATAAACTATCGGACGATTATGTTCGTGGGGGAGGCTTTTTCACTGGCGCTTTTGTCGGAATGCAATGCCAAGATACATCAGGCGAGAGTCTTCCAGCTGACTTTGATTACTTCACTTATGAGCCACTCGACTAATAAAGTGGAAGAGGCTGGGACATAACGAAAAGTAGTAGTTGAAAAGACGAATAGTCTAAAATATGCTGAGTAGCACGGCTACAGGAGAATCCTTCGCTTTCCGGGGACACGGCCTCAGCCTCCTCCGTGGAAAACCACCACTCCAGAGTCTTCAGACACGTGCTGATCCCCCAGGAGTCTTCGGATTCTCCTTCCGCTCATTTTCATATAAAAAAAACGACGAACGTTCCTATTTTCAGGAATGTTCGTCATTTTGGTCTGTCTATCTACTTTTGTCCCAGCCTTTTATGAATTTTAGAATAAGGTACAAGAGACCACCGACTACGACATAAATCCACCAGTCTAAAGAGAGCTCAGGCCCGAAACTCGGAACAAATGTATAAAACAAAAACAGCGGGACAAACCAAACCATGCCATATAAGCCACCTTTTAGGATCATCCATGTATCGCTTTTCTTCTGGTCTGGTTTAAATAAAGACTGTCGAACGAAACCAAACACCATACTAATTGCCAAAGGAATCGAGAACCCTACATAGATGGCAATGACAAGTGCATTTCCAACTGAAATCGCCTGATTGTAGTCAAAAAAGAGTGGCAAGAGGCCATTCGCCGCAGCCTGTATGATTAAGATAAAGGCAAGTGTACTGAAGAAGGCATCAGCGACCACCGCTAGCTGATGCTTCTTTTTCTCACGCGGTAAATGAGCAATGAGTTCTTCTGCATAGGCTTTCGGATTTTCACCAAATAGATCAGAAGCGGTCTTTCCTTCTTTCTCCGCTTCTAGTAAATGATCTAATATATCCATTAACAATTCCTCTGCTTGCTGTTCAGCTATTCTTAAATCCGTTCGAAAATACAAGAGGAAATCTTCATAAACCTGTTGATTCCTTTCAGACAACGCTTCTCGCTTTTCGTTGTTCAGTTTAATTAATTCTTCTGTATACGTCATGTTTCATCCTTCCTTCCAAGAAGCTCGTTCACAGGGGTAACAATCGTGTTCCATTGTTGAATAATACTGTTCAATTCCTCTTCCCCCTCCTTCGTTAAGTAGTAATACTTTCTTTTTGGTCCTGATGGGGAATCTTTTAATTCACTAAAGATAAAGCCTTTCTTCTGTAGACGAAGCAGCACAGGATAAATGGTCCCATCGCTAATTTCAGGTAGCCCCACTGCTTGTAACCTCACTGCTAATTCGTAGCCATAAACCTCATCTTCTTTAATAATCGTCATTACACACGCGTCTAAGATTCCTTTTAGAATTTGTGTTCTTGACATCAAGTCACCTACTAACTACATGGTATAACCAAGTAGTAATGATTTTAGTAGCTACCCGGTATTACCAAGTAGCTGTCTTTATCTTATATGAGCGGATCAACATATGCAAGGAGAAGTTTGGTTTTTTACCTTTTACGATATAAGAAATGATTAAAGAGTTATCGTTCTTTTGTTTTTCACTCTCGCAAAATCGCAGTTACTCCTTCTATTCCCTTTTTTCTCTTTATGCAAATGCTTGCTTAAACCGATTAACTCTGCTATCTTCTAACTAAGTTGCGTCTATCGAAAGAACTAGTTTATCTATAAAGAGATTGGTAGAATCGGATCTACAGGCATCTGATTGTCCCAATGAGCGTAACCACCCTTCGATAGGGCAATCGATTCGGGGTGGTTCTTTTCTGCCTTTTTACCCCCATTTTGAAACAAATGACTCAACCTTTCGTTCTCCATTCCTACATATGAACAGCTAACAAAATTTGATATAATACTAACATAACTAACAAAATCAGACAGGTTCAGGCGGTGTAAATATGAGTCAACGGAAAGTTACAATGCAGGTCATTGCCGATACTGTAGGTGTGTCTAAATACGTAGTATCAAAAACATTAAATAATAAGCTTGGTGTAAGCGAGGCGACTAGACAGAAAATTTTATTCACCGCGAAACAACTCGGCTATTCTAAAGATGGCCCCTCAGAAGGTCCAAGTCTACCATTAGAGACGGAAATTGAAAATGGTTATATTCTAGTTGTGCTGCCAAACTATGAATACCAAAGCATCTCTTACACATATTGGGGCGCTGTATTCCAAGGCATATCCCTTCATATTCAAAGTAAGAAAGCTGGAATGATTGTCATTACAAGCGAAATGGATTTATCGAAAAAAGTGGATGTCCCAAATTTAATCGGCATCATTACAGTCGGAACAGTAGACGAGCAAACTTTACTTGCGTTATCCACTTACAACCTACCTATAGTTACTCTAGATCACGAAGCTAGAATCATTCGTGCCGACAGCATCTTTATGGATAATCTCGGCGGCATTGAACGGATGACCGATCACTTAATTGGTCTAGGACATAAACAGTTACTGTTTGTAGGGAATATCCATTATTCCCAAAGTTTTTACGAGCGTTGGATCGGTTTTCGTAACTCACTAGAAAAAGCAGATATCCCGCTTACACAAGGCAACCAGAAAATTCTAACCATCCCTTACGACGATAATATGGAAGCAAATCTCCAACAACACTTTGAAGAACTCAGAATTCATTCAACTGACTTCCCTACTGCTTTCGTATGCGCAAACGACCACATCGCAAGACGCATGATTGTTTTATTAGAACAGAACGGGTTGGCATGTCCAACAGATATTTCCGTTACCGGCTTTGACTCTCTCGAAGAGGATAAACATTTATCCCCTGCACTCACCACAGTTCAAGTCTTGAAACAAGTGATGGGTCGACGCGCTGTTGATCGCCTTGTCTGGCGTGCTAAAAATAGAGATTACCCATCTGAAAAAATCTTGATAGTCGGAGATATCACTTTTAACGAATCAATAGATGCACCGAAAAAACGATAAGCCTTGTCTTATCGTTTTTTTAATAGTTAGAAATAAAGCGTTTACATATTGATTAGGAAGTGATATGTTTAACAACAATAACAAAATAAACTAACAAAGATAACAATAATCTGGAGGGGTTTATATGGTTCGTTCTGTACTTAAATCTTTGGTAGCCGTTGGAAGTATCGGTTTGGTGGCAGCTTGTTCTTCCGGCTCTAGTTCAAGTGAGTCGACTGGAGGAGACATTACATTAACAATGTGGCTTTGGCCTGGGATGGGTTTTGCAGAAAAAGCTGCCCAATATGAAGACGAAAACCCAGGAATCAACATTAATATTCAAGAGGCTGAGTACGCTGATGCCCATCAGAACCTTATTACCGCACTTGCTGCTGGTTCTGGTGCTCCGGACATTTCTGGTGTTGATGAAGGGTATCTTGAGCGTATTAAAGAAAGCAGTCACTTGTTCTACGATCTATCCGACTATGGGGCTGCCGATTTAGAAGGCGACTATCTCGACTGGAAATGGAACCAAGCCTCTTCTGATGACGGTTCCGTTATCGGCATCCCTACCGATATTGGTCCAATGGCCATGGCCTATCGCGTCGATTTATTCGAGGAAGCAGGCTTACCTACAGATCCTGATGACGTTGCTGAAGCGATGGGTACATGGGACGATTACATTCAAGCTGGTAAGCAGTTAAAAGAAGAGACAGGGAGCTTTATGTTTAGCGATGTAGCAGATATGTATTCTGCGATTCGTGAGCAAGGGGATAAACAATATTTTGAAACAGACGGCACCTTAATCATTGATGATAGCCCTCAAATTTTAAAAGCGTGGGATAAGTCGATTGAAGCGATGGACATTCAAGCCAATATTGAACGGCAGACACCTGAATGGGGTGCAGCCATTGCAAATGGCGATTTTGCGACGGTCTTCCTTCCACCTTGGATGCTGCAAAATATTAAAAACGATGCACCTGATACAGCCGGTTTATGGGATATCGCCTTAATGCCTGAAGGCTCAGGGAATTGGGGTGGTTCTTTCTTAACGATTCCATCTCAAAGCGATCATCCGGAAGAAGCCTATGACTTTATTACTTGGCTCATGTCACCAGATAATCAACTCGATATTTTTGAAGTAAACGGGAACTTCCCTTCCACTCCTGGGATTTATGACGAACCAGCTGTGAAAGAACTCGATGACGGTTTCTTTATTCGTGATGATATTGGTGCTATTTTTGCAGAGGCCGCTACACTCGTTAAAGATGTATACCGGGCTCCAGATACCGCCCCAATAAACACAATCATGCAAGATGCTCTGGGTACTGTAGCCGATGGTGTAGCAGAACCTGAAGCAGCATGGGACAATGCCATTCAAGAAGTGAATCGTCAAACGTCGCGTTAGGTAACAGTGGAGACAGCGTAGGTCATCTTACGCTGTTTCTTATGAACATTCATCAGAAGGGATGGACTTTATGAGTACAGAAGTGCGCCAGCAATACCCACCTACACCACAGAAAAAACAGAAGAAATACAATCAGCGGACGAGAGATCGTATTTCGGGTTACCTTTACATTTCTCCTTTCTTTCTCTTGTTTGGTGTTTTCGGGATGTTCCCCCTTATTTTTACTGCTTATTTGTCTTTTCACCGTTGGAATATTCTTGGTGAAAGAGAATTTATTGGTTTCTCAAATTACATCGGTTTATTCACAAACGATCCTCTGTTTTGGAAAGCAGTTGGAAACACGTTTAGCATATGGGCGCTGTCCACCATTCCTCAGCTATTTGTCGCCTTAGTGCTCGCCTTTATTTTGAATCAGGCGTTTTTAAAAGGAAAAAGCTTCTTTCGCTTAAGTATTTTCATGCCCAACGTAACATCAATCGTCGCCGTAGCCATCGTCTTCTCTGCTATATTTGGTACCCAGTATGGAATCATCAACTACTTCCTTAGCTTAGTTGGTCTTGATCCTATTAACTGGAAGGGTTCTTACTTCGGCACGCATGTGGCGATCTCCTCCATGGTGATGTGGCGCTGGGTTGGCTATAACACCATTATTTATTTAGCTGGTCTTCAGAGTATTTCGAAAGACTTGTATGAGGCCGCTACAATCGATGGTGCGAATAAAATTCAACAGTTCTTTTATATAACCATTCCTATGATTCGCCCTATCATTATTTTCACTGTACTCCTTTCATCCATTGGAGGCATGCAAGTCTTTACTGAGCCACTCCTCTTTGGTGTTGGTTCCGATTCACAGGGCTTAACGATGACACTATACCTTTACCAGGAAGCATTTGAACGATTCTCCTTTGGTTATGCAGCCGCCATTGCATGGGTTCTGTTTTTAATCATTATGATTGTCTCACTCATTAACCTCATCGTTACACGTCGAATTAAATCAACCTAAAAAAGAAGGGAGACCGTTTGAAATGAAAGAAGTTGGTCAAAAGAAACTACCCAAGATCTTCTTGTATCTTTTTCTCATTGTGAGTTCACTCGTATCTTTATTTCCGTTCTACTGGATGTTCGTCATTGGGTCCAACTCCACGACGTCTGTCAATCAATTTCCACCTGCAATGATTCCAGGAACACAGTTTGTTGAAAACGCTAGAAACGTATTTGAGCGAATCGATTTCTTTGGCTCGATGTTTAATTCCTTTATTATCTCTGGGACCGTCACGTTGTCTGTGTTGTTTTTTTGTTCCTTAGCTGGGTTCGCATTTGCAAAACTAAATTTTGAAGGCAAAAATATGCTGTTCGTTTTCTTACTTGCTACCATGATGATTCCACCACAACTTGGGCTTATTCCTTCTTTTATGATCATTAGTCAGTTAGGCTGGATTGATACCCTTCAAGCAGTCATTGTTCCTGCTATGGTTAGTGCGTTCGGTGTGTTTTGGATGCGTCAATATATCTCATCTGCCATTCCTGATGAGCTCCTGGAAGCAGCAAGGATGGATGGATGTAGTACGTTTCGCACGTATTGGAACATTGTTCTTCCAACAGTCAAACCTGGTCTTGCTACACTCGGGATTGTTACGTTCATGAATACGTGGAACGATTTTCTATGGCCTCTTGTCGTATTAAAGGACCAAAGTGTTCACACGATTCAAATTGCCTTACGGACATTAAACGATGTGTTTTATACCGATTATTCCATGATTTTGGCAGGCACATTTATGGCTACTGTCCCTATCTTAATTGTCTTTCTCTTATTTAGCCGCTATTTCATTGCTGGTTTAACAGAAGGTGCTGTTAAAAACTAATACAAAGGAGCCCGTTATGTCTTATTTATTTTTTTACGATTCCACATTTCCATTTGATGGAGAGCGTCCATCATCTACACAACTAACCGCTCTCACTCAAGTAGTCGATGCAAACGAAGTAGAGGACGCACTAACTAGCGGACAATACGACACGTTTATTAATTTACATGGTTCTTATTTTCCTAAGGCTATGTGGTCATCTCTGCTCCGTTTTCTTGAAACAGGTGGTGGGCTTGTACATATTGGCGATATTCCATTCCGATACCCTGTCTACAAAGACAATCATGAATGGAAAATAGAAGTGGAACAAACCGCTTACCACCAGCAACTTCAAATACATGAAGCGTTAGCAGTTCGGACGGATCATGTCCAAACGCTCGTACCATCAAGCGAACGACCGCTTTTACAGCCGTTTATTAAAACCATCAGCATACAACCTACCTATGGATTTGTGCTTCACGTGACGAAACAGGATGATCATCCATTAGAGAACGGATCAAGTGGACCGATGGATGCTCACATCTATCCTCTTCTTGTAGGACAGACAGCTGATAACAGGAACGTTTCGGCACCTGTTGTCTTAATTGAAAATACGAAAGGCTCCTTCGCAGGCGGACGATGGATTTTCTTTAACCAACGAATTGATCAGTTGTTTTGGGACCAAGGAATGGATTTACTGAACAAGCTTGCTTGGTATACTGCTGAAGGGGTTACAGAAATTTGGGTTAAACCCGGCTATGCCAGTTACTACCCACAAGAGGTACCGACTCTGACCATTCAAGTACAAAGTCTTTCTTTGCATCATCGTCCTGATCAAAAGAAAGAGTGGACGCTTCACTTACGTGTAAATAAGGATAAGGATTGCCTGTACGAAGACGTTATCCATGTTACACAATCCCTTCACTTATCATTCCTAAAACGAACGCTTCCTTTTCAAGTTCAAGAAGGATTTTACACGATCGACGTGAAAGCGACATCCACCGCAGGAGAGAGCATTGAACTGAATCAAGGCTTTTGGGGTTTTTCAGAAGCTTTGCTAGCATCTGGTACGCCGTTAAAAGCCAATCGAGATTATTTTGAAAAAGACGGTGAACCGTTCCCGATTGTTGGGATGACCTATATGACGTCAGACGTCGCACGCAAGTTTCTATTCCTTCCTAATGCTCATGTCTGGGATCGCGATATGGAACAAATGAAGAACGCTGGAATTAACCATATTCGTTCAGGTATATGGACTGCATGGCGCCAAATCATGTTTGTCGACGGACATCCGTATGAAGAAGTCCTTCGTGCCATTGACGCCTTCGTACTAACAGCAAAAAAGCATGAACTTGATCTGTGCTTTACCTTTTTTGCCTTTACTCCTGAGACGTGGGAAGGAAGCAACCCATACTTAGATCCACGAAGCCTTGCAGCCCAAAAGCGATTTATTGCAGCGATCGCTTCGCGCTATTCAGAAGCGACTCATTTACACTGGGATTTAATTAACGAGCCTTCTATGTTTGATCCAAAGCGTATCTTTTCCGGACCACGTTCGGCACGGGACCCTTATGAGATAAAGGCTTTCCAAGATTGGACCCGAGAAAAATACGGAACGATCCGTCGTGTACAGGAAGCATGGAATTATTCATCAGCAGAACTACCTGATTTCCATCACATCGCAACACCGGAACAGGAAGAGATGAATATGGACGTTCAAGATATGCGTAACCCAAGTAAAAACCTAATTTGGCTCGACTATACGTTATTCACCATGGATATGCATAATCGTTGGGCCTCGGATTTATCGTCAGCATTGCATGCCATAAACCCAAATCGTTTAGTAACAGTTGGCCAAGATGAAGCATTGTGTTCACAACGACCTACACCATTCTTCTATGCATCAGCCGTTGACTATACGACGAATCACACTTGGTGGCAGCAAGATCATCTAGTCTGGGATGGAGTATTCACGAAAACAAGTGGAAAGCCAAATCTTGTGCAGGAAACAGGCATTATGTATCTCGAGCAACCTGACGGATTAGCGAAACGGACTGAAGATGAATTGCGCACTATTTTAGAGCGCAAGTATGCCTATGCCTTCTCTACTGGTGGAGCAGGAGCCGTACAGTGGCTGTGGAATACGAACTTCTACATGGACAACGTGAATGAGTCCAATATCGGAGCGCTACGTGCTGACGGAACCGAAAAACCAGAAGCAGATGTCTCTTATGACTTCGGAGCTTTTATTGCTGGTGCGAAATCGCTCTTTGTCGATCGAACTCTTGAAGAAGTCGCAGTAGTTTATCCGTATTCAAATGATTTTTCTACACGAAAACTTGCCTTTGCTGCAACGACGAAGGCCATACGTACGCTATCCTATGAATTAAACACTCACGTAAGAGGGTTGAGTGAATATCATTTACATGACTTAATGGAACATCCACCTAAACTCGTTATCGTGCCAAGCGCCCATAATTTTAGTGATGAAGCCTTTGAACAGCTCATCACTTACACGCAACAAGGAGGTACACTCCTCTTCTCCGGACCGTTACGGCTGAATGCAAGCTGGAAACATTCGGAGCGACTAACGAAAGCAATCGGACAAACAACACAACGTAATGTTCTACGTGAAGAAGCACTAACGATGAATGGCAAGACTTACCCAGTTAGCTTTGGCGCAAGACGCATTGCAGAATTAGTAAAAGAAAAGGTCGATGGTTTAAACAAAAACGAAGTGACATCCATTTCAATCGGACATGGAACCTTTATTTGGAGTCCCTTACCAGTTGAGTTAAACGATCGATCGGAAGTGATTGAGGCGCTTTATCGCTATGCTCTTCAACAGGCCAATGTGACGAGTGAACTTATTTGGCATAAAGGTGGAGAAAACCCCGGCGTCTATGGTCGCAAACTTTCATTTAAAGAAGGAGAACTATTCATTTTCGTCTCTGAATTTGCTGAAGATGTAGAGGTTGAAGTGACAAACCCTATTACAGGTAAAACTTATGCTTTCATCCTTGAACAAGAACGATCTGTTCTTTATCATACTGATTTAACAGGTACTATAATAAACAGCTATCGAGACGTTTCTATAAACAAACGAAGAACAACTGTCCACTCATCGTGATGGAAACAGTACGAATAAGTGTTGGAATGAGGCTGGGACAAAAGTAGATAGACAGACCAAAATGACGAACATTCCTGAAAATAGGAACGTTCGTCGTTTGTTTTATATGAACATAAGCGGAAGGAGAATCCGAAGACTCCTGGGGGATCAGCACGTGTCTGAAGACTCTGAAGTGGCGGTTTTCCACGGAGGAGGCTGAGGCCGTGTCCCCGGAAAGCGCAGGATTCTCCTGTAGCGGTGCTACTCAGCATATTTTAGACTATTCGTCTTTTCAACTACTACTTTTCGTTATGTCCCCGCCTCTTTTTGGATGAAATGAGAAAGAATGATCCACTAATTCTTAAGTTTTTCTAAACTCTTCGCCCGTCATATTGACGTCAATTTGCTCCATTGCTTATGATAAAACTATAGACTCTGCTCTTGATTCATTCATCTATATTAAAGAGCGTTGTGGTAATAGGAGCGTTGATTATGAAAAAGAAACGATTGTTCATCCCGTTAGCCATTCTCCTCACACTCAGTTGCTGGGTACTCATTTCCATTACCTTGCCACCTAAGTGGGTTGGCATGTCTGAAACAGAATTATGGGTGGCAGACTTCAATCAAGAACCTCTTGCAAAAACAGCTAACTGGTTTGGTCAGGTTTATTGGCATGGGCATTTGAACGTATCTCTTATTGGAGTTGAATTATACCATCACGGTAAGCTATTATCGGAGACACGTAAGAAGAATACATACCTTGGGCATAATGATGCCATTGACTATATGCATACAGCCGATGCTGCGTTTGATCGTGATGATCAGCTTGAATTAATTGTCAAATGGGAAGCCAATAGTCACGTGTACGAAGAATCAATCCCTCTTCAATCACGCAAACGCTTTTTTGCTCTTCCTTCATTTTTAAACCCAAAAACCTCCGCTTACAGTATGTAAACGGAGGTAGTACTTGATTTAGCCATTGTAGTCTGGGATATCAAGTGTTAAAGAATACGAACCGATTTCTTGGTAAAGGTTGTACATAGTGTGGACTTGTTTTGACGCCCAACCAATATCTGTAGCGTATTGGTGGGTTGGTCTACCATTGTTTACAAGGCCAGCAGGATTCCAGCGCATTTTGTATAAAGTGTTCTGTCCACTTTTTATATAACTGTTCCCTATAAAACTTGCCCCACCAACTATGGCTTTGTATGGAGTATCCCAACCTTGATCGTATGCATATTGAGAGCCACATTCGATTGGACAATGGTCACGGGCTCCTATACCGTACATGTTGTATACAACCGTCCCATTAACCTCAACGCCTCGGGCTAATGTAGATGTACCATGACCGGTTTCAAGCAGGGCATGTGACAATAGATAAATGTCATTTACACCATGTGTCATTCCAGCGTCTATAAAAGCCTGTCCTTGGTTACTTAAAGTCCCTTTTCCAGTTAAATAATTATTTAAGACATTGGCAGATGCACCACTAGGCTTAGATAAGTCAAGAAATTGAAAACGTTGGCGAGCATCGTCAAGAAAATTAAATGGATTCATGTAATAAGAAATATCTTCTTTTTTTGCATTTACCCACATTAATTGATACCAACCGTTTGTTGAACGTCGAATAGACAATCTCGTTCCTTGAACGAGCTGATCAACAACAGCATATGCTGTTCCAGGACCGCTACGAACATTTAATACCGGTGTGTCTACATAATAGAAACCGCCATTTGCACTTGAATAGCTAACGTGTTCTGCTGAAACATACTGTGTATATGTATCAGTAACTGCATATGGTCCAAATTGTCGATTAACAGCTTCTTCCAATGCAATATTGTAACGTGTGAAATTTTCAATCGGCACTACATCCGTCGTTACATGATTTGCTTGAATCCAAACTTGTTGACCCTCAATCGTGCCTCGATGCCACGTTGCATTTCCAACTCTTTCAGTAAGGTTGACCAAAAACTGTTTCCCTTTGCGGTTAGAAAGGTTGTAAACTAAGTCTTGAGAACCTCCCCACGCTTTCGAATAGGCATTTCCACTTCCAATAACATACATCGTACTGGCATTACGATTTACAAGGACGTGGTCACGCACACTTAAGTCTGAGGCTTTTGCCCAGCCTACCACTCCTGTTCCATTCCAATTTTTGCTCAATTCATAATAGCGTTCACCATTGTACGTCGCTTGTTTTTTCACATAGTACACCGCGTGCAACAAGTTGCTTGTACTAACTGTTTCAGTTTTTCCTAGTTCTTTATAAATTGTAGCTGTACGATTAATGTGCCCTAATTTATTCGTTGCTTCTTCCACTATCTTTGGTTTTTCTACATGCGTACTCTGTATCCAAACTTGTTGACCATCTAGTGTGCCTCGATACCATGTGTGATTTCCTACTTGTTCTGTTAAATTGATTTTAAAGATTGTTCCTCGTTTTCCAGAAAGGCTCGCTACCAAATCTTGAGAGCCACCCCACGCTTTCGTATATGCGTTTCCAGTTCCTTTTACTTGCATATCGAATTGGTCACGATTAATCAAGACGTGGTCACGTACACTTAAATCTGAAGCTTTTGCCCAGCCTACCACTCCTGTTCCATTCCAATTTCTGCTCAATTCATAATAGCGTTCACCATTGTACGTCGCTTGTTTTTTCACGTAGTACACCGCGTGCAACAAGTTGTTTGTACTGACTGTTTCAGTTTTTCCTAGTTCTTTATAAATTGTAGCAGTGCGATTAATGTGTCCTAGTTTGTTTACTGACTGTTCAGCAAAGGCTTGTATACCAGCACTCCAAAAAAGAGTTGATTCCAAATCTTCTTCTTTCTTTTCTTCACTTTTTTCTGTTTCTAGAGTGTCTTTTTCTAGTTCTTGCTCTTCTCTAACATCGTTCTCGTCGAGCTCTTCTGTACTGTCTTCTTCTTGCTCTTCTCTAGCACTGTCCTCTTCTTGCTCTTCTCTAGCATCGTCCTCGCTGAGCTCTTCTGTACTGTCTTCTTCTTGCTCTTCTCTAGCATCGTCCTCGCTGAGCTCTTCTGTACTATCTTCTTCTTGCTCTTCTCTACTGTCCTCTTCTTGCTCTTCTCGATTCTCTTCTTCCTGTTTTCCTAACTCTTCGTTTGATTCATTTACCGTCTCATATTCATCTTCATTCAATAATTCATTATTTGATTCGAGCTCTAGTTGTTTGTTCAATACTAAACAATCAACCAAAGATTGATGTTCTTCTTTGTGAAAATATTCCTTTACTCCATTAGTTTCTAGAAATTCTTTATAACTGAGCCCATACTCATCAATAAAGCATTTATCAACTAATTGGGTATCCTCCATAAGATCAATTCCGTTGTTCTCAAAGATATTATCTTCAGGAATGGTTTTTACAAATCCAACAGATGGAAGAGTCATGTTAATAAGAATTGTAAAAATAAGGGTTAACATACATATCCGTTTCACTCTATTCCTCCTAAAAATTTAATACTGACTACATAGATTTTAATAGATTTTACACTTTTTTCATAGTTTAATTTCATATATTAATAACAAATTCCGACAGTTTTCATGAAATTCCGCTAAAGTCCTTATTCATAGACAACGTAAAAAAGGGTTGGCATTCGTACCAACCCTTCTTAAAAAACTTATATAGTCACTTCAAACGCATGTGATTTCTCCCCTAATGCAATTTCAATTTTACAGTTGCCTTTCAGGTTGTTCACGTTATCTATTTGTAAATAAGCTGAACCGCCGTCCACGATAATGCTCGCTTTTGAATCAATAAACGCTTCTGTTTTATCATTATAAATGGATGCAATATAGGAGACTTCGCTTTGACCGTATGCATACACATTTTCTATGGGGATTAAGATTAACCCTTCTCGATTTTGAATGGCATCTAGATTAAGTGTAGCGACAGCTAGAAAATTATGAACGATTGAGTTTAAATCGATTGAAACTAATTCAGATTTGTTTTTGTAGACGACGTACGTATTTCCATTAATGATTGCAGCTTTTTTAAAGTTCTGCTTACTTGCTATTGCCCGGTGAGCCCCCAAATCCATGTAGTTAAATTTCGTAGAAAGGTCCCATGGTTGATGCGCATCATCGTAATCTTGAATAAAATCATCTAGTGTTAGTCTAAATGTAAGCTCGCCACGAACATTAAAATAGGAGTCATGCTGATCAAAGTGGAATTTAGAATCTATCACGTCTTGAACTTCCCAAGTAGTTCTTGTAAAACGTCCTTTTATAGAAGGTGAATATTGATTTCCCTTTGAATCTAATTCATTCATGTAAAGTAATGTTGAAGGTAAAACCGACTTAATTTCTTCTTCGCAATCAATTTGTACCTCGTTAGGACTTCCATTTAAATTCACAATTTTTTCTTCATCATACGTAACCGTTGCATCTGTAGTGATAATTAATGAACCTTCTTCAAACGCGAGATTCCTTAAATAACTTCTTGCTGTAGTCTCTGCCTTTGACTGGGAGAATTTTCTTACAAAATCTAACCGACCTTTTCCCAGCAAATAATCAATAATCTTATGTCGAGTATCTAGACGCTCCACAATCCGAGAATCAACAAAACGATCTTTCCACTCCATAGCTTTGTCGAACTCTATTTGTTGAGTATCTTTACTTTTTTTGTGGAAATTCCCTCTCAATGCCCCTAAGACTCTGGTTCTGTACCAATGAGTTATCATGTAATCCAAATCTTCACCTTCAAGGTTTTCTTTAAATGAAGACGCCACATTGTTAATCTGCTCCCACTTATATTCAAGATCTTTCCCAAAACCAGCAGAATGATTTTGTTCACGCCAATGGTAAACAGGATAATCGGCTAATATGCCTATTCGTGGTTTTTTGCTAAAGACGAGACAAGAGAACATTACGTCTTCCCACCAAACTTTATCTCCTTCATAGAAGTAAAGATTGTGCTGCTCAATAAACGTTCTTCTATATAATTTGGGTACCGTCATAGGACCCATTGCTTGTACACCTATTGTTTCAGCACCAACAACATTTTCTTTAAATTGTTCCCAACCCCAACCCCAACCTTTTGTGCGGATTACTTTTGGATTAACAACATCTAAGTCATTGTCTTTTGCAAAATTGTACATTCGCTCTAAAGCTTGAGGGAAAATAGTGTCATCATCATCGCAAAAGAAAACATACTCTCCTTCTGCCACTTTCGTACCTTTATTTCTCGGCCTACTTCCCCAACCGGATGGGGAAATTCTATGAACTTGATAATGAGTATACTCTCTTGTTTTTTCTTTTAATCGGCTGAATGCAGAAAAATCGTCCGACCCCTCATCTATAAACAGGACTTCAAACTCATTGGAACTTAATGTTTGTTTATTCAAAGACTCTACTATTCGGTTCAACTTATCTTCTTTGTTGTTATAAGTTGGGATGATGACACTCACTTTAATCATAACTTGGTCCTCCATGTTGTTCTATCCATTTATAAATCCTGTCCTCACAATATTCTCGAGTTTCCTCATCCTAACACATTTAAATTGAAAAGTTGAATGAAGATCGTGTTATATTTTTTTGATAAATAATGATGCTTTTCTATACATTGTCAAAATCAACTCGTTATTTTGTGAAAGAATAAGTCTTTTCTAAAAAAGCACATTTTATATGGTTACCCCAAAATGCATAAAGAAAACCTCCGCTTACAGTATGTAAACGGAGGTTTTCTGTACTATCCATCAAATCTTGGAATCTCTAATACGAGATTATAAGACCCAATTTCTTGATAAAGATTATACATGTTATTCACTTGCTTAAACGCCCAGCCAATATCCGTCGCGTATTGATGAGTAGGTCGACCATTCTCAATCAGCCCATCAATGTTCCAACGCATTTTGTACAGCGTATTTTGTCCTGCTTTTACGTAACTGTTTCCTATATAACCAGCACCACCAACAATCGCTTTATATGGTGAGTCCCAGCCTTCATTGTAAGCACGCTCTAGTCCGCATTCGTTTGGACATGCATCAACAGCACCAATTCCAAACATATTGTAGACAATTGTACCATTGTATTCATTTCCTGATGCAAGAAACGAAGTGCCGTGACCCGTTTCAAGTAGTGCATGAGAAAGCAGATAAATTTCATTCACGCCGTGCATGCGTCCAGCGTCAATAAATGCTTGACCTTGACCGCTTAGCGTTCCCTTTCCTTGCAAATACTGATTTAACACTTCTACCGTTACACCACTCGACTGAGCTAAATCAAGAAACTGAAATTGTTGTCTCTCATCATTTATAAAGTTATTCGGATTCATGTAGTACGTTATATCCTCTACAGATGCTCGAACCCAGTGGAGTTGGTACCATCCATTTTGCGGATTGCCACGAACCGTTACCCTTGTATCTCGTGTTAAACGATCCACCACTGCATAAGCCGTGCTTGGTCCACTTCGCACATTTAATACATCTGCATTTACATAGTAATAATTTCCAGTACTGTTATAAGAAATATATTCTGCCGAAACAAATTGACGATACGTATCCGTAACAGCGTAAACACCATGCTGACGCTGAGCCGCTTCTTCTAGGGAGATGTTATACGGAATATACGTATGATCGTTCACATTTTTTTCATTTATCCACACTTCTTGTTCTTTAAGCATCCCTTGATACCAAACCTCTTCACCTTTTTGCTCCGTTAAATGAACATCAAAGCGTGCGTTTTTATGACTATTAAGATCAAACAGCTTGTTTGCACTACTGCCCCAAGCTGTATCATACGCTGCACCTTGCCCACTAATGTAACGTACTTTACTCGTTCGATCAATCTGTACGTCAGGTTCAAGAGCAATGTCTTTATCATTTATGTCATCCGCTTGTTCATCTTCTTCTGGAGCTATCAACTCTACTTGAACTTCTTCGTTTTCAATCTTTTCCGATATATCTCCGTTTACTTCCTCTTCCTTAATAGTTTCATCTGTCGTGGTATCCACGTCTTCCTGGTTTGCTTCAGTTGTCGGTTTTTCAATCGTACCTTCTTCTACTCGTTGTTCTTTTTCGTCCTCAACAAAGTCCTTGTCTACTGCATCTTCGCTTGTTTCTTCTATTGCGTGATCAGTATTTAACTGTTCGTCGGAGATCAAATCATTTTCATCATTTGAAATAAGGTCATCTTCCTCTAAAAGGTTCTCTTCTTGATGGAAAGACAAATTCTCTTGTATGTACACTTTTAGCTGCTCACGGATTTCTGGTTCTTCCAAATCAAATTGGCTTATAAGAAAAGAAATGGATTGCTCTTCAGATAAACCTTCCGATTCAATGATTGTATATAGACAATCACTTGCTAAAAGCTGTTCAAATGATTCTTCCTCCCCCTCTGCTAGGCATTGTTTAATGACATGTGTACCTTCCTGCATCGCTAGAGTCACATACGGTAAAGTTAAATTTGACGTAAACAAAAGAATGAATAATACTAAACCGATTTTCTTCATTCCGATCTCCCTCATTTCTTTTTATTAGCAAAAAAGAGCGAGTTAATCACTCTTTTTTTACCTTTCCTACACTATTCACTTGCGCAAGTCCACATGTCTTTCCTGTAAGAACAACTTTTCACCACCCTATTTAATACTTTTTTCAGAATAATACGTTAAACTAAAAAAAGGAGGCGATAGAATGTCATCTATTCGTGATTTAACAGGAATGATTGAAGAGATAAAGCAGTTAAAGGAATGACTAGCTTAGACGTTTGTTGGG
The DNA here is from genome assembly GCF_002019765.1 of Shouchella oshimensis. GTDB lineage: Bacteria > Bacillota > Bacilli > Bacillales > Bacillaceae_D > Shouchella > Shouchella oshimensis. The sequence goes on along the minus strand of NZ_KV917380.1, from coordinate 510,190 downwards.
GGAATGGTTTCGTTCAGCTGACTTGGATACCAATGAGTGCTCTCCCTTTTGCTGAGAAGGTCACAAGTGCCCACGGATTTTGCTTTTATCAAAAACAGGCGATGCTCGTCTATTTAAAAAAGAGAGGCTGGGATTTACCTGGAGGACATGTGGAAAAAGGAGAGACACCAACAGCTGCTTTTCAACGAGAATGCTTTGAAGAAGGATATGTTTCAGGTGAATGCACATTAATAGGTTGCATTGAAGTGAATCATGAAAAAAATAGTGCTTGGAATGAAACAAGCCCGTACCCTAAAATCGGCTATCAAGCTTTTTATCGAATGAATGTATCAATACTCCACCCATTTAATGGAGATTTTGAAGCAACGAAACGAACGTTTGTGAACCCCAATCAATATGGAGATTGGCACCACGGCTGGCATCGTGTGTATGCGTCAGCGCTCATAGAAGCTCTACGAAACTGATGCCTGATCATGTCATCCGTTAAAAGAAGATGTGGTATTAGAAATTGTTTTGCCACTTGAATATAAAATTAGAGCGCATACGATTAGCGCTCTAATCAAAAGACATGGTTAAGTAAGTTAGGATTGCTTAAAGCGGAGGTAAGAGAACTGTCGCTTTAAATAGATCGCCGTCTACTTCAAGCTGCACATCTCCACCATGTAATTGGGCAATCGATTTAGCAATAGCGAGTCCGAGACCTGATCCTTCTGTTTGGCGTGATGAATCACCACGCTTAAACCGCTCAAATAATTCGTCTACATTATCCCCTAATTCATATTTTGTGACGTTTTTAAAACTGATTTTTATTCGATTTTCTTCTTTTCGTGCGTGTATATACACTCGGGTTTCAGGTAACGCATAACGCAGGATATTCGTCAGCAGATTATCAAACACACGCCAAAGCTTTTGCCCATCCACTTTTGCATATAATGGTTCGCTCTCCTCTTGTACGCGAAAATGGAGAGAAGAAGCTTCAATCGCTTGATTACTTTCCGCTAACGCTTGCTTAAGCAATTGATTTAAATCTATGGTTTCAGTTTTTAACTCTACGTTCCCACTCGCCATTTTTGATGCTTCGAATAAATCCTCTATTAACAGTTTTAGACGCTGTGATTTTCGATCAATAATATCAATATACGAAGCTCGTTCTTCATGGCTAAGGTTATCGTTTTTTAAAAGCTCTGTGTACGTGATAACTGAGGTAAGTGGTGTTCGTAAGTCATGGCTAACATTTGTAATTAATTCTGTTTTCAAGCGCTCACTTTTAAGTTGTTTTTGCTGTGAGTGCTGTAAGCCTTCTTTTAGTTGGTTAAGGGTTTGCGCTAACTCACTAAGCACAGCGCCTCCTTTAATTGGAAGGGGCTCAGTGGCTTCGCCTGCAACAATTTTTTTAGACTCTTTTATCAGGTTGTTTAAATAACCAACTCTTTTTAAAAGAAGGATAAACAGCGGCAATCCGACTAGTAACAATGCGATAAGATAGAAAAGAAGAAAACTAGCTTCTATAAAAAGGAGTGGCAACCCTACTCCAAATAAAAAAACTGTACCGAGTAATAAGCTCAATTGTATACTAACCGACCGATGTTCAAACGCCTCTTTTGTCACCGTAGTGAAACGGTACGTCATTGAACGCTTGGCTAATTCTTTAAGTGTACCCCGCTTCTTCATTGTCAAAAATCGATAGACGACGATGAAAAGCAGTCCAATGCTCAAAAGAAACATCGCTAGTGAAAAAAGAGTTGAAGCAGTTGAATACTCACTTAAATAGAGCAGATTGTTGCCTAACTGATCCCCAAAAATAACCAACAAGATACTTAAGATGATGGCAACTCCAAGTAAAAGATCTGTCGGAACACGTTCTAACTTTAACCTCTTCGTTGATTCAGCTAACTCGTTTTGAACCCTTCTAAACGATATGCCTGCTGTTGTGACCAACCCGACGCCTAAAAGAGCGAAACCTACTAAGGTAAGCTGTCTTTTTCTATAATCATCAGCCGCTGATGTTATGGCACTTGTTCGTTCAGATGGAATGCCAATTGCTCCTTCATAGCTCATGTTTGTCTCTTCATTAGTAGTAGCAGTAGCCTCACTTAAAAACCAGCCTTCAGAATTGTAGAACGGATAGTCACTCTCCATTAACCCATTCACATCCGCATAAGACTGGTACATTTCCATACTATCTTCACTGAACGATTCCTCCCAGCGACTTTTGACAACGTGATCCATATTCGTGTAGACATCACCTGTTCCGTGAGAAATAAAATAATAGTGAAAGGTTGATTCTAATCGAAGGAAAATTTGACGTTCTCTTTCAAGATAGCCAAAATGATCTTTTAACTGCTGTTCTTTTTCTGCTTGAATTCTAGCGGTAAGGATCTCATCATCAAAGATTTCACGGACTGTTGCAACGTCTTTATCTCGTTGTTCCCTTAAAACTTGAGCCATCTCACTATCTTCGTCAAGCTCATTCCACTCTAGTTCATCTTGGTAGTGCTGATGAATGGATTGAATGTCTCCAAACTCTGCCCCATACTCATAGCGGTACTCTTCCAAGTCTTCATCCGTCACTTTAATTGCTTCTATCTCTTCTTCCAACATACGGTCTTTAAATTCAAACTGAACCACTTTGGTCAGAAAATCATCCAATTCATGTTGAAATGTTGGTGTTTTATAATAGTTTTTATATGTATAGGTGTCGCTATAATAAAGAACAACAAACAATGATCCAATTCCTGCGCTGAGAAGAAAAAGCCAGCCAATTTGTTTCCATCTACTTTTCCATTTTGTAGCCAATACCCCATACCACCTTTATATACGTTGGATTTTTTGGGTCTAATTCAATTTTCTCGCGAATGCGACGAATATGAACAGCGACCGTATTTTCAGATTGGTAATGTGGTTCATTCCACACTCGTTCATAAATCTCTTCAATTGAAAAGACGCGCCCAACATAGGTAAGCAATAGTTCTACAATTCGAAATTCAATTGGAGTAAGTTTGATTAGCCGATCATCAACACATACTTGTTTTTCGCCTTTATCTAGTGTGAGGCCTCGTAAATGAAGGGCTTCACTCTTTATGTATTGATCGAATCTTACATAGCGGCGTAATTGTGACTTTACTCGTGCAACTAGTTCAAGGGGGTTAAATGGTTTGGTTACATAGTCATCTGCTCCAACCTGTAGTCCGAAAATTTTGTCTGTATCTTCACTTTTTGCACTTAATAGAATAATAGGGATGTGCTGCTTGTCTCGAATTTTTAGCGTCGTTTGTATCCCGTCAAGTTTAGGCATCATGATGTCTAATATAATTAAATGGATGGCTTTCTCTTCTAGTATTTGAATAGCCTCAAGTCCGTCACCTGCATGAACAACGTCAATGTTTTCATGTCGTAAATAAATGCTAATTGCTTCTCGAATTTCAACTTCATCATCCACTACTAGTACTTGATAACGATCCATTTGAATCTACACTCCCTTCCCTCTCTTAGTATAGCGTGTCTTTATTCTTAACGTTAGTATAGCTGGTAAATCTTACTACAAAGTGAGGTTTTTTCTTAAGAATTTCTTACGAAGCTGATGCCTCACCTTTTCTTGAAAGCTATCCCAATGGAAAAACCTTACGAGCTCAACGCTCATAAGGCTTTTCATTCCTACATTCCAATTGATTGATCATTGCTTTTGCGTCGTTTGATTGCATTTCTCCACGTCGGAATCACAAGCGAGAGGATCGTTAATACAATTAATGATAGAGCAAGCGGACTTTGTGCAAAGATTACTAATGAGCCATCCGAAATGGTTAAGGATTGACGCAACATTTGTTCCATCATCCCACCAAGAATAAAGGCTAAAATGAAGGGTGCTGCTGGAAAAGCAAAAATGCGCATAAGATAGCCAAGGATGCCAAACAAGACAAGCAAATAAAGATCAAACGTACTAAAGCTAACTGCGTACACACCCACTAAGCTAAAGATCACAACAAGTGAAATCAGCAATGGTCGAGGAACAGCTAAAATCTTCACGAAATATGGGATGAGGGGTAGATTTAAAATTAATAGAAAGACGTTCCCAATGTACATACTGGCAATAACACCCCAAAAAACAGTTGGGTTTTCTGTAATTAAAAGGGGTCCCGGCTGTAAGCCTAACACGAGAAATGCACCTAGCATGACAGCGGTTGTTCCTGAACCTGGAATCCCTAGTGACAGCAGCGGTACGAACGCACCGCTAGTAGCAGCATTATTGGCCGTTTCAGGTCCAGTCAGCCCTTTAATGGACCCCTTGCCAAACTCCTCCGGATTCTTCGCTAGCTTTTTCTCGGAAATATAAGCAATAAATGAAGAAATCGTCGCACCTGCTCCTGGTAAGATACCAAGGAGGAAACCGAGAAAGGATTGTCTTGTCATTGGTCCTTTCATTTCATTTAAATCTGATTTACTCAGCTTCAAACTGCCAATGTTTTTAAAACCACTCATGGATTCTCGTCGATTTAAAATGAGGAAACACACTTCAGCCAGAGCGAAAACGCCAAGGGCAATAATGAGGAAGTCTATTCCATCCAATAAGTTAACACTTCCAAAGGTAAAACGTGTTGTACCTGTCTGTGAATCAATCCCAATGGTTACGACCATGAAACCTAGAACAGCGGAAGTTAGTGCTTTTAACGTTGAGCCTTCGCTTAAACTGGCGATTGCCGTAAGCCCGAGCAACATAAGCGCGAAGTACTCAGGTGGTCCAAAATAAATCGCGACACTTGCAAGCATAGGTGCAAACAACATAAGTAAAATAACACTTACTGTCCCACCAACAAAGGAAGCGATTGCGGAGATCGCAAGAGCTTTTCCAGCTTTCCCTTGCTTCGCCATTGGATAGCCATCAAATGCCGCTGCTACTGTGCCCGCTACCCCTGGCGCATTTAACAAAATGGAAGAAGTCGATCCTCCATACATTGACCCGTAATACACACCTGCCATCATTACGAGCGCTATGGTAGGGTCCATACCGTACGTAATCGGAATCATGATAGCGATGGCACTAATAGGGCCAAGTCCCGGTATCATACCGATAATGGTTCCAAGCAGTACACCAACAAAAACAAACAAAATGCCTTCCCAACTAAAGGCCGCTGAGAACCCTTGCATTAATCCATCAAATGAACCCATTACACATCCCCCTTAAAACGGCAGGATTCCAGCCGGTAGGCGGATCGCTAAGCCATAATTAAACAAACTATAAACACCTACTGAGAAAATGAGTGCGGTTAAAACCGTCACAACCCATTTTCTGTAGCCAAGAATACGTGAAGAGATAAGAATAAATAAAGCCGTCATAATAACAAATCCAACTACTTCTAAAACAGTAATATACATAAGAACAAGCCCCATCATTCCAAACAGCATATAGGCCTCTTTTTTCGGGATCGTCCGCTTCTTTTTCTGTTCCTCCGTATCTACATCTTTCGCAAAGAAAAAACAAATGCCAAGCACTAGCAAGCTAGCACCGAGTAATTTTGGAATTAAGTCTGAATCAACAGGTACAAAAGCATACTCAGGTAGTTGAAACGCCATGATTAAATACGAAGCTGCAACAACAATTAATACAAGCGATATTCCGCGGTTTACGGTTAGTTTCATACGCGCTCCTCCTAATTTCCACCAAATCCAAGTTCATCTAATGCTGCTTGCAAGTCAACAGACTGCTCATCTAAGAATTCCTTAAATGCTTCATGCCCCATGTACAGTTCATCCCATCCGTATGCTTCTCGGACTTCAGCAAAAGAATCCGAGAGAGAGGCTTGCTCAAACACATCCTCATAATAGGCAAGTTGTTCGTCTGTCATGTCTGGCGGGCCAAACACGCCTCGCCACACGACAAATTCTGCGTCAATTCCTTGCTCAATCCCTGTTGGTAGGGTGGAGAGATAGTCACCTTCTAATCGTTCAGGTGCTGTAATGCCTAATATTTTCATCTTACCTGCCCGTGCCTGCTCAGCTGCTTCTGAAACACCTGTCGAAATCACGTCAACACTTCCGTTTAAGACTGATGTCATGGCGCCACCATCTTGATCTGACACATAACGAATTTTCGCAATATCCACGCCAGCAGCTTGTGCAAACAGAATAAACTGCATGTGATCCATACTGCCTGGAGAGGATACACCTATCGTTGTCACTTGTGATGGGTCTTCTCGCATATCAGCAAACAGTTCGTCTAACGTATCCCACTTTGCATCGTCTCGTACGGCAAAAGCACCATAGTCTGCTATTAAATTAGCAATCGGTGTAAAATCTTTGTAGCCGTACTGGGACTGTCCAGCTAACTCAACAAAGTGAAGTGGAGGCGAGCCAATAAAGATGTTGTGAGGGTCATTTCGCTTATGGATGTAGGCCCAGGCAACAGCTCCTCCACCACCTGGCTTATTGACAACCCCAAAACTTTGATTCGCAAGATCATTTTCATCAATCGTCTTTGAAAGCATTCGAGCTGTTGTGTCCCATCCTCCTCCAGCTGCGGCCGGAGCAATAAATTCAATGGGACGATCAGGCTTCCAGTTCCCACTCGCATCGACGGACCCATGTTGAACAGGCATGGAGCAAGCTCCTAAAAGAACCGTACACCCAAGCGGAAGTAGCCATGATTTTTTCATATGAAACACCCTTTCTACGATATAATAGGTCTGTAATAGCGATAATAGTTTTAGAAAGTCTATTGAATTGGTAGCTGCTTTGTCAAAAACAGCTACCGTTTCATTAAAGCGTTTTCATTTTGTTAATCGCTTGTTCCTTAAGTTTAAACTTTTGAACCTTTCCTGACGCTGTCATCGGAAATTCCTCGCACATTTCGATATATCGAGGAATTTTATAATGAGCAATCTTGCCTTTGCAATAAGCGATTAACGCTGATTTTTCGATTTCCATACCTTCTTTCACCCGAATCCAAGCCATCACTTCTTCCCCGTATTTCTCATCAGGAACACCGATGACTTGCACATCTAGAAGAGCAGGATGAGTATAAAGAAATTCCTCGACCTCACGGGGATAAATATTCTCTCCTCCACGGATAATCATATCTTTCAGTCGCCCTGTAATCGTGCAATTCCCAGCTTCGTCCATAACTGCTAAATCACCTGTATAGAGCCAGCCGTCTTCGTCGATTGTGTTATCCGTTGCTTCTTGATTTTTGTAATAGCCTTTCATGACATTATAACCACGACAACAAATTTCACCTTGTACACCTAGTGGTACCTCTTGTCGAGTCGAAGGGTCAACAATCTTCACCTCGATCTGTGGCATGGCTCGACCAACGGTCTGCACACGTACATCTAGTGAATCACTTGTGCGTGTTTGCGTAATACCAGGGGATGTTTCTGTTTGCCCGTAAACAATCGTTAATTCGTTTGCGCCCATATCATCTGATACTTTTTTCATCACTTCGATTGGACACGTTGAGCCTGCCATTATCCCTGTACGTAATGAGGATAAATCATAGGATGAGTAAGCAGGATCGTTTAATTCAGCGATGAACATTGTTGGTACTCCATGAACAGCTGTACAGCGTTCCTTTTCAATCGAGGTTAGCACATCCGCTACATTAAACTCTTGTACAGGGACCATCGTTGCTCCACTTGTGACACAAACCAATGTCCCTAATACACAACCGAAACAATGAAAGAAAGGCACCGGAATACACAAGCGATCTTTATAGGTGAAATTCATCCCTTCTCCAGCATGCTTGCCTGTATTAATAAGGTTATGGTGCGTAAGCATAACGCCTTTTGGAAAACCGGTTGTGCCTGACGTATATTGCATATTAATGACATCATTAGGGTCAAGCTGTTTGAGACATTGATCAAGCGTTGCATCTGTCACTTGATCTGCATACGAGAGGAGGTCTTGCCAATTGAGCATACCAGGGTAATGCTTCTCACTTAGAACAATGACGTTTTTTAAGTGAGGGAATGTTTCCGATTGTAGCTGTCCTGGTATCGCTGTTTTTAATTCAGGAAGGATGTCATAAATGATATCTAAGTACGATACGCTTTTATACGATTCCATTAAAATAAGCGTTTTTGAATCAGACTGCTTTAAGAGATACGCTAGCTCCCTTGCTTGATAATTCGTATTAACCGTAACAAGTACCGCACCCATTTTACCTGTTGCAAATTGCGTTGTCACCCATTCTGGCATATTTGACGCCCAAATAGCTACGTGATCTCCTTGTTTTACTCCGAGACCAATGAGTGCTTTCGCCACATGTCTGCACGTTTCATTAAACTCGCTATAAGACAGACGTAACCCTCGATCCACATAGACAAGTGCATCATTGTTTGGAATGTCTCTTGCTTTCGTTTCAAGCAACATTCCGATAGTCGTATTCATCAATTGGCTCATGCGTGTCATTCCACCTCTTTTTGAAGACTAAAAAGACAGCATCTAACTGAAAAGTCGGAAAATAAATGACCTTCCTTCACGTAAAGCTGCTCTCTTTTACCTTTTACAGTTCTCCCCTTACCCTTTAACTCCTTCTAGAAATAAGTAGTGAGAGTATTAAGATGATGAATGCACTTCATTTGCATGACTGAGTTTTATTTATCTTACACAAACTCCCCTTAAATGTAATCGTTTTCAATTTAATGTTCATTTTGTTCATAAAGTTCACACAAGTTGCAGAGGCAAAGGAAATACATCCCTCTAGCCTCTACTCGTTACTTTAAACTCTTTTGCAAATGATTCGAGTATATGGATAAGACGCTCAGCCATATCATTCGGACTAATAGGATATCCTTTTTCAATCCAATCGACTAATAAGCCTGCTGTACCATGAGCCATATATAGCTTATGTGCATCATAGTTAATATCTCGGTCTTGATTTACAGATACCAGCTGAAAATGTTCCTTCAACACCTCATAGATCGCTTGCGGCAAGCCGCGATGCAGGCTCGGTATTGTATCTTCAATGGTGTATAAGTTAAAAAAAGCCTGGTTGGCATACATGAAATGGGTCAATTCAAATGACCCAGCATGCATGGTACCTGTTGTCACGCTTTTTCCTTTTTCGTATTTATTCATACTCGTCTCTTTAATTTGTTGATACATCTGTGCTTTCAATTCATCTGAAAGACAATACTTGTCCTGATAATAAAGATAAAAAGTGGTTCGGTTGTAATCTGCTTTTTTCACAATATCTGTAACAGACACATGGCTGAATCCCTTTTCATGAACGAGAGTAATAAAAGCTTCCTTAAAGTTGTTTTTTGTCCGCTCACTTTGTTTTGACGAACGTTTTTCACTTGAAGTCATGTATGATTCCTCCAAAAATCAACATAATAACCAAAGGTGTAGATTCTATCGACAGATCCGACCTGATTAACGATTGTTGTACACAATGAATCCGTTTACACTCGAGATAGAAGTTCCTTCCCTTGTTTTTATTATAGCATCGCTAAAAGGAGACGTTTTTATGAATCGATTTGAAGATAAGGTCATTATCATTACAGGTGGTGGCTCTGGATTAGGAAGAGCAGCAGCGAAACAGATTGCATCAGAAGGAGCCAAATTAGTTCTTGTAGATTTAAATATGGCAGGTCTAGAGGAAACAAAACAAGTCATTTTAGACGAGTTCCCTCAAGTCACTGTGGAATTAGTCGAAGCAAATGTTGCAAAAGAGGATGACGTTAAGAAGTATGTTCAGTTCACCAAAGACACATTTGGACAAATTGATGGCTTCTTTAATAATGCTGGCGTTGAAGGAAAACAAAACCTTACAGAGGATTATGGCATTGAAGAATTTCAGAAGGTGGTTGACATTAACCTAAATGGTGTCTTCTACGGAATGAAGCACATCTTAAAGATTATGAAAGAACAAGGCTTTGGATCGATTGTGAACACAGCATCCGTTGGTGGTATTCGTGGTGTCGGTAACCAATCCGGCTACGCAGCAAGTAAACACGGAGTTGTCGGTTTAACAAAAAACTCAGGCATTGAATACGGTCAGTTCGGTGTCAGCATTAAAGCCATTGCTCCAGGTGCCATCATGACCGCTATGGTAGAAGGTTCTTTACGTCAAATTGGCGGGGATAACTGGGAAGACGCTGGTAAAGAATTTGTTAAAGCGAACCCTATGCTTCGCTTTGGTAAGCCAGAAGAGGTTGGTTACCTTGTTGCTTTTCTTCTATCACATCAAGCAGACTTTATTAATGCAACTGTTATTCCAATTGATGGTGGTCAATCATATAAATACTAACTGCGAGAACTAGTTAAAAACGAACCCATGAACAATCGTGTAGGTTCGTTTTCTTTTTGTTTCACCTATAGCTATGATTCCCATTACATTTCATTCCGTATCTATTTTCCTGTATGATAGAGAGAGAAAGATGTGAAAGGAATTGAGATCTTATGGCGTCAATTATCAATCACATTCAACTTGCTTATCACACGCTAAGTACCGCGGAAAAACAAATTGCCGATTATGTCACTTCTCATAAAGAAGAACTTGCCAACATTCATATTCGTGATTTGGCTAACAAAAGCAATACTTCCATTGCCACCATTACGCGTTTTTGTAAGAAGCTTGGTGTAAAAAGCTTTGTTGATTTTAAGATTCTGTTAAGGGATGAATTAATTAGAAGCGAAGCCAGTGACCACTTGATTGAGGAAATGGCGCACATGTATAAAGTCATTATAAACGGCAGTAATTCCCTTTTATCTGAAGCCCAAATCATTGGGGCTTGCCAGCTTATTGAGGCTGCAGAAAGGATTGAAATTTACGGAATTGGTAGTTCTTCACTTTCTGGACAAGAACTTAAGTTCCGTTTAATGCGCATGGGATTTCGGGTAGATGCACATTCCGATTCTCATACTATGTTGATGAACGCTTCTCTTCTTAGCTCAAAAGATTTAGTTATTGCGATTTCCAACTCTGGTCATACACAGGATATCATTGATGCTGCTGCACTTGCGAAAGAAAACAAAGCAAAAATTCTTTTATTAACAAATCATGAATCGACCCCACTTAGTAAATTGGCAGATTATTTACTGCTTAGCTATAGCCCAAAGGCTTTTTACAATAAAGGGTTTTTAAATGCACAACTATCAATCTTACATATCCTTGATCTAATAAGTATGGTTTTGCTTAAAGAGAAGGAACGAGAAGATAGTCGGATCAAAACGTTAGATGCACTGAACAAGTTAAAAAAACTTGGTCCATCTTAAAAAAGCGGACTCTCTAAAAAGGAGAGTCTGCTTTTTTTCATTTTAAACCATTTACAAAATTCCTTGTAATCTGTTGCGGTCGAGTGATAGCTCCTCCGACAACGACGCAATATGCGCCTGAATCTAGGGCTCGTTTCGCAAGTTCTGGCGTGTCCATTTTTCCTTCAGCAATAACTGGTTTACTCACAGCAGCTACGATTTCTTTTAAAACTAAGAAATCATCAGCCGCTGTAAGTACTCCCTTTGTGTATTCCGTATATCCGACAAGCGTAGTTGAAACACAGTCAAACCCAAGTTGTTCGGCATGAATTGCTTCTTCCACTGTTGATACATCCGCCATTAATGCTACGTTTGGATAAGTGGCTTTTATCTCCTTAACAAGTGTAGCAAGTGTTAATCCGCCAGGTCGCTTCTGCTTCGTCGCATCCATGGCAATCATGTCAGCTTCTGCCTCCATTAATTCATCAATTTCTTTCATGGTCGCAGTGATATAAACATTGCTATCGGGGTAATCTCTTTTTACAATCCCAATGACAGGCACATCCACGTGTGCTTTGATTTCTTCTATATCTTGTTTTGAGTTAGCTCGAATTCCCGCTGCTCCTCCTACTTGGGCTGCTATAGCCATCCGTCCCATAATATACGAAGAGTGGAGTGGTTCTGAATCAAGCGCTTGACAAGATACAACTAATTTTCCTTTTAAGTTTAACAAGATGTTGTGCATCCTTACTATTCTCCCATCCATTCATCAACTTCATTTCGAATGACCGTTACTTCAGGTCCATAGATTACTTGAACACCGTTTCCATTCACGATCACACCTTTTGCCCCGGTAGCTTTTAACTTTTCCTTGTTTACTTGATCGCCATTGTAAACGCTAATCCGAAGGCGAGTCGCACATGCATCAACGTCTTTAATATTTGCTTTCTCTCCAAGTCCAGCAACAATAGCTTTTGCTCGCTCTGTTCCTTTAATCGTAATGTTTGTTAATTCCTCATCTTCACGACCAGGCGTTTTAATGTCAAGCTTTGTAATGAGAAAACGAAAAGCAACGTAATAAAGGCAAAACCATACGGCTCCAATAATTGGTACGATCATCCAATTGGTTTTTTCATTCCCTTGCAAAACACCAAATAAGATAAAGTCAATGAAGCCTCCTGAAAACGTTTGTCCAATTGTTACTGAAAAGATATGAGCCAACATAAAAGCTAATCCATCAAATACAGCATGAACTACGTAAAGCAATGGTGCAACAAACAAGAACGAGAATTCAAGGGATTCTGTAATACCCGTTAGAAAAGACGTTAACGCTGCTGACAGCATTAACCCTCCAACGATTTTCTTGTTTTTTGGTTTTGCTGTATGGTATATGGCTAATGCTGCTCCCACTAAACCGAACATCATTGTAATAAACCGCCCAGACATAAAGCGAGATGTTCCTTCGTAGAAGCTCTCTACCGATGGATCGGCAAGCTGAGCAAAAAAGATGCGTTGCGTCCCTTCAACTAAAGTACCGTCAACAAGTAGTGAACCCCCTAAGCTTGTTGTCCAAAAAGGAATATAGAAAATGTGATGAAGACCAAAAGGTCCAAGTAGCCTTAAAATCGTTCCATAAATAAAGGTTCCGATATAACCTGTAGCCTCAACTATTCCTCCTAAAGAAAAAATTCCTGATTGAATAAAAGGCCAAATATAAAACAATAGAACGCCTAAAATCATGGCACCAAACGAACTAATAATAGGAATAAATCGAGAGCCACCAAAGAAACCAAGAAAACGAGGAAGCTCAATTTTATAATAACGTGCATGTAAAAGATAAACTAAAATACCAACAAGTACACCACCAAATACACCCGTTTCAAGGGTTTGAATACCTACGGCCATACCCTGTCCAGCATCAGATAGCTGACCTTCAGCCAAATCTCCCGTAATCACAAGCATAGCGTTAATTGTTGCATTCATCACAAAAAAAGCTACCATTGCTGCCAAACCTACTGTACCTTTATCGGCTCGTGCTAATCCAACTGCCAAACCTACAGCAAACAATAAAGGTAAATTAGCAAAGACGATATTTCCTGCTGAACTCATTATTGTGAATATAGCTTGGAGAAAAGCCTGATCTAAGAAAGGATATGCAATAATGGTATTTGGATTGCTTAATGCACCACCTATTCCCAATAGCAAACCTGCTGCTGGAAGAACCGCTATAGGGAGCATAAATGATTTACCAAATCGTTGAGCTTGTTCAAAGAAAACGTTTTTCATACAAACCTCCTTTAAGAAAACTATTTTCATAAGTATAACTAAACCGTTTACAATTTTCAACAGGTCATTTATTTCCATCTAATCAACAAAAACGCCTTTCACTTTGAAAGACGTTTACTATACTGTACGAATGATCACGCTACAGCTTCCAATATTTCCGCTCTGGCCTTCCTACTATGCCATACTCCAACTCTGCTTTCGCTTCATCTATTGAAATCAAATATTCTAAGTAACGGCGGGAGGTTGTTCGTGATGCACCAAATTCCTTGCCAAGGGCCTCCGCTGTTATCCCGTCTTGCTGTTTACTGAGAAGATGGCGAACCTTTTCTAATGTGAGCCTGTCAATTCCTTTAGGCAATTCACTTTCTTTGTCACTATTGTCTTTTACGCGGAGAAAAAAGGAGTCCGCGAGAGCTTGGGTTATTCGAGGGGACTGCTTTAATTGTTTACTCTGCGCCTGCGCTTTTTCAATGGCTTCCTTCAAGCGTTCAAAGGCAATCGGTTTGATGAGGTAATCGATCACTCCAAGGTGAAGGGCTTCTGTAAAGATGTCTTTTTCTGTAGCAGCTGTGATAAGAATAATTTGCACATGAGGGGCTACTTCATATAACTGCTCGACTACATCGACGCCTAATTGATCTGGTAGATAAACATCTAATAAAACTAAATCAGGTTGATACCGGTTAACGAGCTGAATGGTTTCATTAGCTGTCTGAGCTTTTGCAACGACATGGATGTCTTGGAGCTGTTGCAAAAACTTCTCGTGGATACCTGCTACATGATAATCATCTTCTGCTATCATTACGTTCACTTCGTTCTCCCACCTTTTCTTTTGGAATGTATAAACTCATAATTGTTCCTGATGGTTGATTGTCTTCGATTTCAAGTGTCCCGTTCAATTCTGTAAGCGCCGCTTTCACAAGTGCTAGACCATAACCCCTTTGACCACATTTTGTTGTCGTGCCTCGCTCGAATAACTGAGTTTGGATCGATTCAGCGATTCCTGATCCATTATCTGCCACTTCAACAATTAGTTCTCTGCCAATATCGGTTAAAAACACTTCCACAGTTGGCTTGTCACGTCCTATCACTGCATCAAATGCATTGTCAACAACATTCCCAATAATGGTCACGAGAGGGGCCGCTGCTTCTGCCGGCCATTGCCATTCAACTGTGCTCGAAGAATCAAGTGTAAAGCTAATTTTTTTCTCAGAAGCTTTTGAGCGTTTACCTATTAGTATGGCTTGAATAGTAGGATCTTGAATTTGTTCAAAAACAATCTGGTCATCACGCGTTTGGGTGCCTGTTTCTTCTTCAATAAAATCAATTGCCTCATCATAGTAGCCTAATTGAAGATAGCCAGATATAGCGTACAATTTATTCGTATATTCATGAGTTTGCGCCCGAAGATCCTTTGAATACTGTTGAATCTCCGATAAAGCGTTTACTAACTCCTGTAATTCAGTTCGATTTTGAAAGCGGGCGACTTTCCCTGCATATTGCCCATCTTCATTTATAATTTGATAATAAATAATAAGACGTTTTTCATTTACGATTACTTCGTTTTGACCTGTGGCTTCTTCGTCTTGTAAGACAGCCGCAATCTCTGAATTTGGCAAAACATGATGAATCTTCTGCCCGATGGCCTGCTCATCGATTTGAAGTACCTCTTTGGCAAGTGCATTTAGAAGTGTGACTCTTCCATCCTGGTCCGTTGCTAACAATCCTTCACTCACCGCTTCAATGACAGCATGACGCTCTTTATACAAACGTGCAATTTGATAGGGCTCCAACCCGAATGTATCGCGGCGAATACTTTTAGCAAGTGCATTACTCCCTACCATACCTATCAAGAAGATAACGAGAATGGCGGAGGCAAATACGGTAAATCCTTTTAAAAACGTTGCGTTTATGTATTCAACCATGTAGCCAACCGAGACCACTCCAATAATAGAGCCGTCTTCCCCACGAATCGGTGTTTTTCCACGTACCGCTTCACCAAGTGATCCCTGAGCCAGAGACGTATAGCTTCGTCCATAAAGGAGCGCATCATCGTTATCCCCACCTACCATCTCTTTGCCAATTTGTTCACGGTTTGGATGGGTTAAGCGTACGCCGTCACGATCACCAATGACAATATATTCTGCACCCGCATTACGTTGAATCTGATCAATCAGCTCTCTTACCTGTTCTCTATTTCCAGTACCACTTAATGCTTGTTTTACCTCTGGTATTTCTGCCACTGTTAAAGCGGTTGTTAGCGCTTGCTCGCCGATTAAGTTTCGTGCTTGCTCTCGTTCTAAATAGATATAAACAACTGTTATGAGTAGCATAATAAGAGCAATTAGCGCAGTGACGTACCTTCTAAACTTTTTTTCAAGGGTTCTTTTATTCGTTGTCATACTTTCACCTATTATCTTAAAAGTGATCCTTTTCCGTATAGTTTACTATAGATTCGAGTTGAATGACTCTCTTTTAAAGCGCTTTTTTGGAAAGGCCCCATTAAAAAAACGACCAGTATGGTCGTTTTTTCCTAAGTAGGATAAGGCGTTATTTGCGATGCTAACAAAAGATCCATCTGTCTAGACGTATCATAAGCAAGGGCTGCGGGATCGTAGGCATAGGGGGTTAATTCCGCTATCAATTCTCCATTATAGCCAATTTCCTGAAGTTCCTTCATCACAGCTTGCCAGTTGACGTCTCCTGCTAATAGATTTGTGAAGCCAGTAATCGTACCGACACTTGTTTTAAAATCTTTTACATGTACTTTAAAAATGCGCTCTCCTAATATCCGAATCCACTGCTCTGGGTAGCCAAATTGTAGTACATTTCCGACATCAAAATACGCACCTACGTGAGTTGAATTCACCTCATCAATATATTGGGCCATTTCAAGAGGTGATAACAAAAAGCGGTTCCAGACGTTCTCAATTCCAATTCTGACATTTACCTCTTCCGCTAAAGGGGCAAGCTCTTTCAGTGCCGCGATGCTGCGCTCATAACATTCATCGTACCGCACATCTTCCGTCACCATTCCTGGGACGACAAGGATCGTACTGACGTCTAAATCATGAGCGAATTCCAGCATTCTTCTTACAACGCGTTTCCCTTGCTCTCGAATTTTTTCATCGCCAGAAGAAAGGGGTGTTTGCCATAATAACGAGGTAGATAGGCTATCCATTTCCAGTCCTGCTGCTTTTATTTGCGTTTTTATCGCTTTAGCTTCTTCTACCGTTGTATCAAGGGTTAATCCCACTTCCCCTGGCTTAGCCACGTTTAATTCAATTGTTGAGAATCCGGCCTGTTTCGTCCATTCTAGCACGCGATCAAGTGGTGTTCCCTCTGGATAGCACCATTGGTTTATGCCCTTTTTCATCGCGCTACCTGCTCTCCCTCACCTATTGCAACAACGTCCCCTTTTGCTGCAGAAGCGTAAGCACCAATTGCTACTTCTAACGCTTTTAAACCATCGGTTCCTGTCACAGAAGAACTGCGCTTTTGTCGAACACTTTCAATAAAATCACGAACAAGGCTATCATCCATGTTGTCGCCCCAGAAATTGTACTGAAGACCACCACTATGGTAAAGATCCAATTTCTGCGCTTGTGCATCGACTTTCAATGTCCCTTTCGTTCCGATAAACTCTAGCGTAACATCTCCCCAAGTAGGGAAATTCGAATTTCTTGACCAGCTACAATCTAGTGTAGCAAAAACACCGTTTTGAAACGTTAGTGACAATATGCCTGCATCATCAATGGCTTTTGCTGAGAAATGTTGATCGATCTCAGCGTACACATCTGCAACGTCTTCTTGTAAAATCCAGCGCATTATATCCACAACATGGACAGTATGGTCAATAACAGCTCCACCACCTGCTAGCTGCTTATCATTAAACCAACCTCCAGGATTCTTGCCTCGGTTCGTCCCTTTCATTGCTAGGATATCACCAAATTCACCTGCATCAATACGTGCCTTTGCTCGTTTAATGGCTTCGTTAAAGCGGACTGGAAAAGCCGTTTGCAGGAGAACGCCAGCTTCTTCGCATGCAGCAATGATGGCCTGTGCGTCTTCAACTGTATGGGCAAGCGGTTTTTCACATAAAACGGCGGCTCCTGCTTTCGCTGCGGCTACTGCATGTTCTTTATGGCGGGCATTTTCGGAAGTCACAACGACTGCATCAAGCCCTTGAGCCAACAATTCATGGTACGATTGATAGTAGTCCGCTTGATACTGTTGAGCCGCTTCTTTGCCCCGCTTTTCATCATCATCCGCTATTCCCACTACTGTAACCCCATCAATGGCCACTAAACTAGATGCATACGCATGGGCATGACCATGGGCAAAACTAATTATTCCTACTTTCATAACGTCTCCTCCTTCAAATTAATGGGCTACTTTCTGAGAATGAATGGTGACAGGCTTCTTTTTCTTAATGGACTGTAAAGCAGCCATCCCAATTTCCACTGCTTTAAGCGCATCCTCCGCAGTCACGATCGGCTCTTTTCCTGATTGAATACACTGGATAAAGTGACTCAATTCCGTATAGTAAGGGGAGTTCTTTAAAGGACTTTCAGGAACCGCTACACCTGGCTTCCCATCTGGACTTGCTTTTTCCGCTACAAGCGCTTGGTTTTTTTGACTATCATAGTGGAGGATACCCTCTTTACCAGCAAGTTCAAAGGATGTACGGAAGCCTTCATGCGCCCACGTACCTTCAAGGTGAGCAATGACGCCGTTTACAAAACGAAGGGTCACAAGAGCGTAATCCTTTCGTTCTTCATTTATACCCGCGACACCTGCAAGATTCCTGGCATATACCCGTTCCACCTCTCCAAAGCACCACCGTAAGAAGTCAAAATCATGAACCAGTAAGTCAAGAACGAGTCCACCACTCCGGTCCGTGTTTGCATACCAATCTTCCGTCGCAACAGGATACGATCCTCCTCTTGTTGTTCGAACAACACCAACCTTTCCAACCACACCTTCATCCAATGCTTGCTTTGCTTTTTGATATTCTGGAAAGAAGCGGACAACATGACCCACGTAAAGGGCAACACCTTGTTTTCGGCAATAGGTAATCATTTCTTCTGCAGCTTCCAGTGAACGGGCTAATGGCTTCTCACAAATAATGGCTGCCTTTACATCGGCCGCTTTTTTCACAAATGCCGGATGAAGGTCTGTAGGGACACAAATTGAAATAACGTCAATATCCTCCCCTACTTCCTTAATCGCTTCATCAAACGAATAGAAAGACTTAGCGCCTGATTTCTCCCCCCATTCGTTTGCGCGTTCTTCTTTCACATCTACTACAGCTGTAAGCTCTGTTTCGTCCATTTCCACAAAACTAGAGGCATGGACCGCCCCCATCGTACCAAGACCAACCACCATAACTCGTACCATTTGATCCATCTCCTTTTTTCATATCTTATTATCTTCGCACTCCACCTAGGGCAATTCCTGCTATTAAATACTTTTGTAAGAAAAGAAACATAAGTAACATTGGTATAGTTGACATGAGCGCAGCTGCCATAAGTAATGGGTATTCTGTTGAATATTGCCCTTCAAAATTCGCTATTCCAACAGAAAGGACGCGCATATCAGCGGAGTTAGTCATAACGAGTGGCCACATAAAATCATTCCATGAAGCTAAGACGGTGAAAATGCCAAGAGCCACAAGCGCTGGCTTTGCATTTGGTAAAATGATGCGCCAATAGACACCCCATTTAGAACACCCATCCATTATGGCGGCTTCATCAAGTTCTTTTGGAATCCCCATAAAAAACTGACGTAGTAGAAACACACCAAATGCACTAAAAATACCGGGAACAATTAAAGCATAAAACGTATTAATCCAGCCGAACTGCGAGAGCAATGCATAATTCGGGATAAGAATGACTTGGATTGGGACCATTAAGACCGATAAGATCACAAGAAACAATGTATTCTTAAACGGAAAATCCAATCGAGCGAATGCATATGCTGCCATCGAGCAGAGAAATAATTGAGAGGCTGTTCGGGCAACTGTGACAAATATGGTATTGGCATAATACGTTAGGAAATCAGCACTCTCGAATACCCGTGCATAATTATCAAAGTGAAATTGCTCTGGAAAGAGTGTAGGTGGTATTTGCATCGACTCTAAATAGGATTTAAATGAAGTCGAAACCATCCAAAAGAAAGGAATAATCATGACAATTGCACCAACTAGTAACAATATATGAACCCAGCTTTTTCTCATACAACGCCACCCTTTCTAGTATTAACTATCATAATGGACCCATTTTTTCTGACCAGCGAATTGTAAAATCGTTATCCCGAGAATAAGTAAAAACAACACAAAAGCTTGCGCAGAAGCGTAACCCATCTGGGAAAACATAAAGCCTGATTCATACACACCGTACACGATCGTTCTCAGCGGACCAACAAGGGCGGTGGTATCTCCAATCATGACGAACAATAAATCAAATACTTGTAAAGAGCTAATCATCCCCGTTACCATAACAAAAAACAATGTAGGTGTAATAAGTGGTAACGTGATGGAGAAAAACTGCCTCATTTTTGAAGCACCATCTATTTCAGCAGCTTCGTAGTAACCTGTATCTACATTCTGAAGCCCTGCTAATATGAGAATGACATTATTACCTATTGTCATCCAAACGTAGACAGCAATGACGGAAAGAAGCGCAATAGACGGGTTGAACAACCACTCTGGCTGTGGTAAGCCTACCGCACCAAGAAAATAGTTAAACAGCCCATATTCGGTATTGTATAACCATTTCCATACCATCCCTACAGCAATTGGCATTGTAACGACAGGAAGAAAATACAGGGCTCGATAGACGATCATTCCTTTTATACGTTGATTCAGTAAAACAGCAATTAGGGTAGCTATTGCAATCGAAGCAGGAACAGCAACTAGCATAAAGACCAATGTGTTTAATAGCGATCGTAAAAAGATCGGACTAGTAAAAAGCGCAATAAGATTATCCATTCCAGCAAACGAAGGAGCCGTTAGTCCATCCCAATGCGTGAATGACAAAGCAAAGGAAGCCATCGCAGGTCCAATATAAAACGTCATTAACCCTAATACTGTTGGTCCAATAAACAAAAGTGCCCACCACGTATCGTTTGTCCATTTCTTCTTTTTGGTGGAAGATGTAGGCCTAACTGTCATTGAAACGCGCGCCATTTGCTTTCCCCCTTCTTCTTTACTCCTCTAATCCTTGATTCAACATTCGTTCCATTTCAAGACCAACTCGTTCAAGCACGTCTTCTATCGGTTCACCTGAAAGAAAGGCTCCTTGAATTTCAGTTGTCTCCATTCTCTGCCATTCCATTGTGTTTCGAGAGAGCGGGTAAGGAGAACCCGTTTCTTGAGCGTCAATGAAGACTTGTAAATTCATGTCCGGTAACGATTCCAACCATAAATCTGCTGCCGATCGTGCTGCTGGTGTCGAAAAACCGGTTTCTGCAATAATGGTGTTCCCTGTCTCACCGGTTAGTTCCTTCATCAATTCCCATGCAAGCTCCGGATGTTCAGCCCCTCTATTCATGGCCCAACTAATCCCATGCAAAATCGCTGTATCTTCTTTATAGCTCGGAAGTGGTGCAACATCTACTATCTCTCCAAGTTCTTCACGGTACATAACCGCCATAACCGATATAGCCGGCATCATTGCTAATTGGTTGGACATAAATAACTGATTATTGTCATTTTGAATTTGTGATTTGATATCTGGTGAAATCCCTTGCTCGATTAAACGCTCAACAAATCGAAATGCTTCAACTGCTGCATCCGACCGAAAGCCTGACTGAGTTTGGTCTTCACTCACAATGTCGCCTCCAGCTTGATGAATATAATTATAGTAACCCGATTGATTATGAACGACTGGAGCCAAATAGCCATAAATACCTTCTTCCTTATTCGTCAGTTCAGCTCCAACCCGCTCAATGTCTTCCCACGTCCACGATTCATTTGGATAATCCACACCAGCTTCATCAAAAATGTCTTTGTTATAATAAAGCCCAACAGCATCTACGAAGTAAGGCGCAGCATACAAATTGTCTTCATAACTATATAAATCGATCATACTTTCGTAATAATCACTTTTTTCAAAATCCGCATCTTCCTCTATAAACGGTTCTAAGTTTTGGATTAAGCCAGGCTGGGCATATTGATAAAAGTTAACTGCATTCATCCAAAAGAGATCCGGACCCGCTCCACCTCCAATACTTGTTCTCAAGGTTGTCCAATATTGTGAAAACGGGCTATATGTAACTGTTACATCAACATCTGGATGTTTTTCTTTAAATGAAGCAATGGCACCATCTATGGCATCACTTGCCTTTTCATCCCACAGGGCAATACTAATTGACTGGTTACCAGAATCATCATCATTACCACTACAGCCGATTAATCCTAATGCAACAACAGCAAGACTTACCCAATTCGCCACCCTTTTCACTATTTCGCCTCCTTGCCCATTTTGCTACCGTAAAAACACATTGTATTTTCCAACTTGCATTTCATCTTGAAGCAAAACCGCCAACGCTCCTAACAAATTCATATCGTTTCCTAATGCCGTTTGTTTCATTTCAAAATCCTTCTGAACGATCGTCATGGCTCTCTTTTCAATCTTCTCTCGCAATATCGCTAAAAGTGGTTCGTTATTAACCACATGCGCACCATTTAAAATGACTGCTTGGGGATTCATGAAGTGAAGCACATTTGTAATGGCTACGGCGATGTACTCCGCCATCTCCTCCACAATTTTTAATGCAAACGGATCTCCTTCACATGCTGCCTCTACAAAATGACTGGCCTTCACTTTTTCAGGAACAAAATCCGCTCTCGCCACAATGGCTTCTCCCTCTTGTTGAGTGAACCACCCTGATAGAATGCGAGCATAGATGGCTGGCCAGCTTACATAATTCTCTAAGCATCCCTGATTGCCACATGAACAGCCTATTCCTCCTGGAACAACAGACATATGCCCAATTTCTCCTGCACTACCACTATACCCTCGAAAAATATGATCATGGACAACAATCCCAGCACCAACTCCTTCATCAATAGAAAGATAGAGCAACTCCTGATAAGGTGCGTCACCAAACTGCTTCTCTGCAATAACAAGTGCATTTAGATCATTTTCAACAAAAACTTGAAGTCCAAATGCTTCTTCCACAAGGCGTTTAAGCTCGATCTTATACAAATCAAGTTTCGCATTATAGAGAATGACACCATTTTTGGCATCCACAACGCCAGGGCAAACGATAGAGATCCCAACTAATTTTGATTGACTCTCAAGGATGGGCTGCACAAAAAGAGAAAGGGATGTTAAGATGTGCTCGACATAGGCATGGCCTTTTACATTTTGAACGTGATAGACCATCTCGTTCTTTCGTTCACCTGATAAATTAAGAACCGCCATTTGAATAGAGGAATTGCGTAACGATACCGCAATAATTAATGCTTTATTCGGATTAAACCGATAAAGGACAGGCTTTCTACCACCAGTTGAGTCACCGATTCCTTCCTCCATCACATAGTCTTCCTTCATTAATTTAGCTAAAATGGTCGAAACCGTCGTTTGACTCACCTGCACGTTTTCAGCCAACTCTGCTTTTGACAAAGGGCCTTTGTTGCGAATAAGATTTAATACATTTACGCGGTTGACTTCATGTAATTTCGTTTTAATGCAATATCCCTCACTTCAAAAAGTATTTTTAAAAAGTTATGCGGTAAAAACAGTTGTTTATATGTTTATCAGCAAAATAACGAAGAAATCCTATGAAGTTCTTCCAATTGCTTTTAAATCTAGTTTACCTATAAAGAGACAATAAGTAAATGAATTTTCTAATAATTTTTTGTGTTCGATCGTATAAAAAAAAGCCTGTTGGGTTCTGTTGCCCCAACAAGCTCTTTCCTCTAGCTTGCCCTGATAATTTCAATTCCAGCTTCCTTATTTGTTCACGTACACCTATGAAACCCGCTTGGCGACATGGCGACGATCCCCTTTTTCTAATTTGTTCATGCCTTTCTTAAGTAGAAACACTACAAGAAGGGCAATGCTAAAGCCTGCAAAAACATCCAGCGGATAATGGTGTCCGAGATAAACACGTGATAGCCCAATAAGCGCGGCACCTAGAAGAAGTAAGCTACCTACTTTTTTATGAAAAAAGAAGATTCCAAGCCCAATGGCAAAAGCAGCAAGCGTGTGGTTAGAAGGAAAGCTGGAAGCCGTATTATGTATGATGAGTAAGTTTACATCATGTTCGACAAATGGTCTTGGTCGATAAAACAATCCTTTTATCACATACCCAATGCCCATTGAAATAATAAGAGCTGCCCCTGTAAACAATGCGGTTTTCATATATATTCTTTTCTTTAAACCAACTATAAAAAAACCAAACAGCGCGAATGCCAACAAAATCGTGACATACTCCGAACTCCATAACATGACCATATCAAGTAGCCTATAATGGCCAGATAAGTCGTTTATTAAACGAAATAGGTAATAATCCATGGTGCACTCCTTTATCTAGTAAACGTTCATATGAACTGAGAGTAGCACCTTTCATTTGATCGTGAAAGGTAAAAGATGCGGAAATGCTGTGTAAAAACATTTGTTTTACTACAAACGTATCAGTAAGTAAGAATCTATGGGGTCAGAAAACCAATTACATGAATTGTAGCTGTTATGACTAGCAACCACTTGGTATACTTAGAAAAACAGCTATAAAAAGGTGTGTTCACTATTGGTACCCTCTTCTTAATGATTGCTATAGCCATTAGCGGTATTCTTTTTTTAATGTATTCCTTTACGTCAAATCCAGATTCAGATCGTCAAGTGGAAGTTGCTGAATTGGTATATTTACTTCCTTTAGTACCAGTTCTCATTTATCTTGTATTCATTTATCATAAGTATAACAGAGGAGACAAATAGCTCTGAAAGGAGAGAAACGCGAGTGCACGTATTTGTACATGGTCTTGGGCAAAAGCCTTCAAGCTGGAATCACTCACACACTTCAAGGACTACCGGCAGCTGAAACTGTCAACTGTCCTATTTTAGTCTCGTTACTAAAAAGAGCAGATGCTACTTATGTAAACGTGTATCAACGTTTCGTTGACTGGTGCCATCAGTCAGATGAACCCCTTCATCTAACAGGTTTATCACTAGGTGGTATCCTTTCTCTTCATTACACAATTGATTACCCAGAAAGAGTGGCTTCCTTATGCTTAATCGGCACTCAATGCGTGATGCCAAAACGATTGTTACAGGTGCAATCTGCCATCTTCCATCTATTACCACGCCGTATCTTTCCTCAAGAAGGACTTCAAAAGCAGGATTTTATTACTTTAACCCGTTCAATGGAAGACCTCGATTTCCGCTCTTCTTTAGCCGGGATTGCTTGTCCCACTCTCATTATCTATGGTGGAAAGGATTATGTTAATAAGCGTGCATCTTTTCAGTTGACTAAAGCTATTCCTAACAGCAAGCTACTATGCATTCCTCATGCAGGTCATGAAGTGAATGAAGATCAACCATTACCTCTTGCAAATGCCCTCCAGTCTTTTTACAAAGATCTCATTCAGTGAAAAGACACGAAAGAAAAGCAGTGCCCTTTGACACTGCTTTTCTTTCCTTATTAAGGGTTGTTTGTACCCAATGAAGTGTATTTATACCAAATAGAGCTCTGTTTAAAAATAGCAACTCAGACGCTAGAAGCTATTGGTCGATTGAAATCTTTCCAAATGCTTGTCTTAACGAGCTATAGATTTTTAAATCTACTTTAATACCTAATGAAACCATTGTTTGAGCAATTTCGGGACGAACTCCACTAATCATTGTTTCGATTCCAATCAACTTAAGCGCATCAACAACTTTAAAGATCTGAGCAGCGACCATCGTATCAATGACGCTTACACCTGATAAATCAAGGATAATGTATTTCAACCCTAGCTGAGAACCTTTATCCAATGCATTCGTCATCAAATATTGCGCTCGCTTTGTATCGATTTCACCGATAATCGGTATGATTCCCACTTCATCGGTTAACTGCACAAGAGGAACAGAAAGTTCGTCAATCGCATATTTCGCCACTTCAATATTATTTGCATAATCTCTCATATACGTTTGGCTCACCTTTTGGATCGCCAAGTCTACAATTTGGTTAAATTTCGAAATAACGTCATACAAATGATTAAAGGAAAAGCCCTCTTCCTCTGCTTGGTCTTTAACAATGACACCTATTCGATCGCGGTAATAGGTTATTTCTTTTAACGCTACATCCAATTTTAAATCAAGAGATACTAACAAGCCTGCAACAGCTTCTCCCCAAATATCCATTGCTTCTTCTGATTCTTCTTTATCCTTTAAAAATGAATGTGCATAGACTTCAATAAGTTCGTGTCGCCACGGTTTTAGCCTTGAAACGAGCGTCGCTTCATCTATATGATCATGCGATGGAGGCATGTTCGCTAATGCCATTTTCTCAGCTAATATGGTTTCTGTAATTGGCTTTAAATAGTCTTTGGATTTGATCATATCTCTATCTTCTCCTGCATCTACATTCTACTATTCACTTGATCCTTACTATCCACTATAGAGTAACACAAACGTAGCAACATTACCCTTATGCCCTTGAATTTCCTATCTATTTCCTTTTCATTTCACCTACGAACCTTACCTCTTTTCATACCGTCCTTTTGCAAGATGTTCCAATGTTTCAAGAGCCGTTTCGTAACTAAATGTACTTTCTATTCTGTAATCCAAATCATCAATAATCCGATAATGTTGGCTTATCATGTTTTGTTGAAGCCTATAACTTCCCAATGTTTTAACGCTTTTCCACCAAATTTTACCACCTTTTGTTTTTTGCCGCACAATCGTTTCACGATCATGACTCAATAACTTAATTACTTCTAAAGGGTCACCACCAAATAACCGTTCAAGAATCTCACTTTCTTGAAAAATGGCACAAATCGCACAAACCAGCGTCCATCCTGCCCGGAGGTGACCTGACTCTAACTGAACGATGGTTTTCTTTGTGACGCCTAACGCATTTGCCATTTGTGTTTCAGTAAGATGACTTTCTTTCCTTAAGGCACCCACGTTTCGAGATACGACAATAATGACATAGTTACGATCCATCTTTGACACTCCACTTTTTTCTCATTATCTTACTCTACTTTCAATTATCTGACTATACAAGCTTCTGTTCTTTTTACTATTTTTTATCGATATTATAAGGATGTAGTAGCTCTCGCTTAAACCATTTCTTCTTAATTGTTATGTAAGTAAAACGTACACGCTTCCCTAGACGCACCAAATCTACATACTATTTCCATTTTATCTTCCTTCCGTTTAATATGCGAAAGGTTTTCGCCTTATTTTTATGATGTTAACTAAAAAGAAACCTCCCTACATAAGGGAAGGTCTCTTCAGTTATCAAAAGTGAGGTTCTGTGGCTCATCATCCAATTCAGATTGCCAATCAACATTTGTTGTAGGAACTGTCTTCTTTACTTCATGAAAGATTAAACTGTCTAACCATACTTGTCCGGGCCCCGATACGTTTAGACCAAAAGCAATCAAGTCACTCTCTTCCGGGATATCTAGAACGATACTATAGATGTTCCAATCGGTATCTCCTATAATTTTACGGTCAAACATATTATCAAATTGGAGAACATCATGTTGCTTATTATCCACTCTCATCCATAATCCACAATATTCTTGAATGCCATTCGTTTTCACAAATCCAGAAAGCTTCATGCGTTTTCCTACATACTTATCCGCTTTGAATTGTTGCATAAGTGTAACAAATCCTCCATTTGGTTTTGCCGTTACCCCCTTTATATAAGCTGACTGCTTTCCTTGGTGGACAACTTGCGTATCTAGCCCAACCTCATAATGCTGTGGTTCGTCCCCTGCTAACATCCATCCTTTTATCGATGTTCCTTCCATCGTTTGATCCCCTTCCTTTAATCCCTTTAATAGTGTACGGTATCTTCCCGGTGGTAGCCCGTATCTTTTTTGAAATGCTCGTGTAAACGACTCCTGACTCTCAAAGCCGACACTTAATGCAACTTCTATAATTCGTTTTCTTGTATGGATTAATAAAGATGAAGCATAAGCCAATCGTCTTTTTCTTACATACTCAACGAAACTCATCTTAAATTCAGCCATAAACTTACGATGAAAATGAGAGGGTGAATACCCCGTCCTTACCGCAATCGTTTTAAGTTGTGTTGGTTCAAACAGTATTTGTTCGATCTCTTGCATACACATTTGCGAGAATGTAGACATTTAACCTTTACTCACCTCCACTTCTTACGTACAGTATACGCTAGACTACATTGACAATATTTGATCAAACTTACTTTCTTTTTTAAGTCAAGCATGCTTTTAAGTAGATTGGAGAATCTAATAACACGACTTTAAAAAGGAGTGTTATCAATGCAATTGAACACATTCATTAAGCATACAGGCGTATGTTGTACGCTCATTATGCTTGTAACAGGTTGTGGCGTCCACCAAAATGGCGGTCAACCTCACCCTTTGAAGGAACACACTGACCATTTTCAAACATTACATGAATCAAAAAATCGCCAGGACATTGGTACCATTCAACAGCACTATTCGAATGAGGTTCCACCTCAACTGGAGGTAGCAGAAGACCCAACGTATCCAGTTGGTTCAAAAGCAATCATTCTGTATGATGCCGTTCCTGGAATGGCCTATGCAGTCGCAACAATTAAAGGAGCATATGAAACAACTGCATACGAAGTTGAGTATAAAGCGGCTAATGATTCTGAGCCCTTATCTTATAAATGGATCATTCAAGAAGAAATGTACGATGACGGGGAAACTTCTATAGAAAATGAGGCATTTGTTCAGCTTCATACACCTATTCCTCAACAAGAAGGAGAGAGGGTAAAAATTGTCGATCAACGGGAAACAACCGTTTATATGATTGATTTTATCTCTAATTCCAAAGAAGACGTTCAAAATTTCAAGTGGGTAACAGAAGAAGATTTAAAACCAATTAAACAGAAGAGCCGTTAAACTCTTCTGTTTCCTTTTCGCAATAAGACGAGGAAATGCCTTATCTCTCGTTGTTCATATTCTGTTTAATTCTTGAGGAAAGTTCCGGTGATACATTGTTCAGCTCAGCTAACACACTTACCTGTAATTCCTGTTCCACTTCCTTTAACTGGCTACCAATGTTTAGAATTAAATCCTCTTGTTCTTTTTCTGGTAACGCTTCAAAGAACAGTCGTGGTTGAGTGTAATCATTTTGTTTCTCAATGTCCGATCGTTGCATAATTCCTTCTATGTACCGGCCATCTCCACTCGTCACTAAATCACCTGGCGACCAGTTCGATTGCTGATTAACCGGTACTTTACGGAATTCGGAACCAATTCTGTGACGTTGTGAATCCCAATAAATGTTAGCACGACCTTGAAGCATCTTGTCGTCTGAGAGCTCTACCCCTTCTAGCAGATGACTCGGAGAAAAAGCGGCTTTTTCCACTTGTTCTTCAAAATTATCAGGGTTCTTATTAAGGGTCATTTTTCCAATTGGAAGAAACGGGAACTGTTGTTCATCCCACACTTTTGTATCATCTAAAGGGTCATACGGTAAGCCATTCGCAGCCTCCATATCCATTACTTGGGTATATAAGCCGTATTCTACTTTTCCACCGGATTTAATGGTGTCATACAGATCTTGTCCTGCCACATCAGGATTTTCACCAGCTAGACGAACCGCCTCATTGTTTCGAATGTAGCGTTCTCCTGCAAGTGGAAACCAAGCCAGCTTCACATAACGACGCTCTCCGTTAGCATTCTTCCATACGTAGGTATTCACGCTATGACCTGGGATATGGCGCAAGCTTTTGACAGTCCCCATATTCGAATATAAGCGAAGGACAAAATGTAAGGATTCTGGACTACGTGCCACAAACTGCCAAAAACGATTGGGATCTATTAAGTTATTTTCAGGTGAAGGTAAAAATGCCTTAATAGCCTCTGGAAAGCGAATCGTATCACGAACCGAAAATACGGGTATATGATTACATACTAAATCATAAATTCCCTCTTGCGTATAAAATTTCGTCGAGAATCCTCGAACATTTCTCGAAGTGTCCGGTGTTCCTTTTGTGCTAACAGCGAGAGAAAACCGGACAAAAACCGGTACTTGCGTTCCCGCTTGTTGCATAAAAGATAATGACGTATAGGAAGACATAGAATAATACGTTTCAAAGTATCCGAAGGCGCCAAATCCTTTTACATGAACAGGTCGCTCTCTTAGCTTTTCGTGAATAAACGTTTGCAACGTTTCATGTTCAATCGTATCTTGCTTTAAGATCGGTCCACGTTTGCCAACGGTTTGTGAATGAAGTCTTGCAGGTTGATCTTGCTCCCAATCATAGCTCCTATTTCCTGAAAATGGTGATGGAAACGGTTGAGTAGCAGAATAGTTATCAGTCATAGATACACGCTCCTTCATCTTACGTTTTCTTCATACCTATGAAGGAGCGGGAGAAATTAGCCTTTCAAATACTCTATTTATTTTTTACATAGCATCCCATCTATACGTCAACAAAACGTTCCCTTCCCCATATTGAGGTACAAGCTTTCTCTCAATTAGACTTGCGCCCATTCGCTCATAAAAAGACTTACTACTATTCGCTTCTAATACCTCAACGGTTGCCTTTTGATGACCAAGACTTGCTAGCTCTTTAAGGATGGTTTGTATGAGCAATTTCCCAATACCCTCCCCTTGATTGTCCTCTAAAATGTATATTGTCAAAATGAGAGCAGTTGATTGTCTTGCACTCGCAAAACCAACAATGTGACCATCACGTTCGTATACATAAATAAGCTGGTCCTTGTCCTTAACGTGATGCGACCAGCTTTTAGCTCGATTTTCAACTGACATACCAGCAAGGATTTCAGATTTAATTATGCCTGTGTATGTAGTGAACCACGCCTGGACATGTACAGACGCGATGCCATTTACGTCTGCTTCAGTTGCTTTACGTAGCATCGAGATCCTCCTTTAACTCGTTTATGTAGCGTAGTTGTTCTTCCCTAAAGAAACCCCATCGAATAACGGGCCTCCTGCTTCATCTAATACATGCTGAGTCAGCCCAATGACCTTTTCTTTCCGACCAGTTTGATAAAAATATTCAAATGCTTGATAAAAAGACTCCGCAAAATGGCTGTCGTATGCATATAAACACCGATAAAGCCATTTTGATTGACCAATCCAGTGACCATTCATACGCAAAACAAACTCTCCTAACTGTTCCATCAAATGGTTAACGATGAAGAACGATTCTCGCTTTCTATGTTCGCCTATTAGATCTTCTAACGTGTCTGTAAGAAAATAGCGCTTTTCCTTTTGCATTTGTGAAGACCAAGGGTCAGGCCCTTTTTGTAAAACCAATTCTGATTCAGCTTTTAATCGTTCATAAAAGTCATGAGTACGGTTGACTAACACCAATCCATCAACCATCATTCGTTGCATGGTAGGGCTCGCGCTTTGTTGATCAGCTTCAAACATAACCCGATACGAAGTGGCAGAATGAACAAACCACTCAACTGGCCAACTATCGCGATAACGCGACTCTCGAAAGGATGAAGACACATGATTATCAAATACAATCATATCTAAATCAGATGTTTTCGTGTGTTCATTTCGAGCAACACTCCCTGCCAATAAGGCTAGCTCACATGCAGGAAACCTATTAGCTACTAGCTCTTCTGCTGTTTTAATCGCTTTCGTGCGGTCAATCATTAGCGCCCCCCTCCCCCTAATTGTTAACGCTTCCATTTTTATAGAAAAGAAACACTGTCACTTCGAGTGTTCTTTCTTGTTTAATCCTTTTTCAATGAGCTGATAGACCGCTTTAGAAAAAGTCGATATATTGTGTTCGGTTTGATAGTTTTTTACCCTTCGAACAATTTCCTCAGGAAACTTTATTAGTTTCGGTATGCGATTCAACACCTGCATCTCCTCTGCATCCTATTCGCTCTAATATAGGAGATCATAGTGGTTTCCAATTTCATTGTCAACACCTGATTTTTCCCTTTGCCTCGGGGCGGTGCTTATAAATAAGAAGAAACTTTTTATACTCTTTTCATAGTTGGATGTTAGCTAATAATAAACTCTTCTTTATCCAATCTGGCTAGTATGGGCAATATAAGCTTTTAATTCGTTTATGAATTGCGCTTCTAACGCCTCTCCTTCTTTAAAGGGAGGTGGAATCATTAAACACTGTCCAATTATGCCTGGTGTCGTCAATCGTTTAAATCGAATTCGTTCTTCATCCATCACCCACATGTACGAGAATAGACGAAACGATAAAAACCGATAGCCCGATAGTTTCCCAAACAGTAGATGACCAGCTTCATGAATGAGAACATGAATGGGAATGGAGATAACTGCCACAATGAGCGCGATCACTAGATCTAACGGTGTGATGGTAACACCACTTATATACATGGGCAGGGAGAAACCGATAAAAGCGCCAACCATCATAAACAATGAACAAATTAGAACATGATATTTCCACATATAAAGAGCCCTCTTTTCTTTTTCAGTTGTACAAACAGTCGCCGTTGCTTTGCTTGCCTTTAAGAGTAAACTGTACAAAGGAGGTGAATCCACCCCTCATGTACACCTATCTCGCAATAGGGGATTCACTCACAACGGAAGATTCACTTAGCCATCAACAAAATGGACTGATCACTCCTTATTTACAGTATTTAAATAAAACCCTAAAAGAGCCGGTTTGTTTAAAACGTTTGGGTGAAGGGACTTTTACCGCCAGGAAACTTTACTGGTATGCATCAAACTACCAGCACGAACATCTCATTTATAACGCATCCATTATAACCATTACAGCTGGAGGAAACGATTTCCTAGACGCTTATGAGATGGCGAAGCTGATTCAATCGGATCGCCCATTCTTACAAGCGGAAATGGTAACCTTCCAAGCAATGGAAACACTTCTACGCTATATCTTGTCTATTAAAGAAGGCTCACGTCAGCCCTATTGTATACGAATCGTAAATGTATACAACCCGTACCCCCAAGAAGAAGAACTTGATCAAGCAATACAAAGCTACAACCACCGTTTGAAAGTGTTAGAAAACCGCGGTACCGTTCAAATTATCGATGCGTATCAAGCTCTACAAAAAAACACAAACCAACTACTCGCTATTGACCATGAACTTCCAAATGAACGAGGTTATCAAAAGTTACTTGCACAATTAATAGCGTCAGGCATTTCTCCTATAAACGAATCGTAAAAACAGGGCATGAGGACTGTTTCTTACGATTCTTTTTGTAGGTGTGTATGGAAGAATTGAATGACTGCCTTCCAAAATTCTATACTTGCCATTGCTGTTTCTCTTTTTCTACCACCTAGAGAAGAAGTAGCAAAAATAGGCAAGTAAGGAATTCCAATATCATGTCCCGCTTCTGGATACAAGATCGTCTTAACATATTCACATGTCTCTGTTTGCGTTAGCACCCCTTGCCTTCATTTTAATCTCCGCCATGTTCCTCTCCTCTCATTTTAAACCACTAAAAAAAGAGCGGATCACCCGCCCTTTTTACATTCGCTTCCATGTTTTGAGCCAGATAATAAAACAACCGCTCAGCAAGAGAGCTGAACCGATATAGACTACACGTATGTCCATGACATCCGCCAAAATTCCAACCAGAAAGGCTCCCATGCCGAAAGCAAGAGTCGACACAGCTCCTTGCACCGTATACACATATGCTAGTTTTTCTTCTTCAATTTGTTGTTGCAAGATCGTGTGTAAGGCTACACTTCTCATTTGTTCACAAACACCAACACCAGCTACCAGCAAAAGCGCAAGTAGCGGAATGGCATGCAAGGCAAAAACCGTCGTTAAAACTGCACCACCACTAAACCCGACTAAAAGCAACAGCGGTAGCCGCCTCTCACATACATGAGCCATTTTCACAAGTATTACGCCTGCGAGAATGAGGCCTGCAAAAAAACTGGCGTTCATGAACCCCCACCACGCTTGCGAAACATGGAGGACTTCATCAACAAACACGTATACAATTGCCGCAATCCATACTACGCCGGCAATGGCCTCTAATGCTGTTGTTGCCATAACCCGTCTGAGCCAAGGCGTTTCAAGAACTTTCTTCCACCCAATGCCCATACTTACTCTCCATTCAACCGATTGTGAATGTGGACGGCATTGCGGAGCATGTAAACCCACTAGTGAAAAGAAAAGGGCTGCAATGATGGAAAAGCCAATAACTGCAATAAATACGCCTTCTGCATGAAGCCACACTAATAGGATGCCACCAACTGGCCAACAGCTCATACTCACTGTCTCAAAGACAACAGATGAAGTGCTATTTGCCTTCATCAAATCTGTTTTGACGACGATTTGCGGCAGTAATGCCTGACTCGCTGGATCAGAGAGACCGTCCAAGAAGGCAACCATGCTTACAGCAAAAAATAGCAGGATCACGTTTTCAAACGAAATAAGGCTAACTAAACAAAGAAACAGAACACTTTTCGTCCATTGACTTCCTGCTAAAATGGTGGGTAGGGCATAGCGTCTTAACAATAAAGGTGCCACCAAACTAGACACAAAACGAGTACCTGTAATAACCACAGGAACCAAACTCATTATGAAAACAGAACCAGTCTGTTTCCACATAACGTCCATAAGGGCAATGATATACAGCACCATGACAGCACTATTATTGGCTTGCCCTATTAGCAACAAAAAAAACGCTTTTGAGCGCATGGCAAAAACACTCCTTCTTCCTATTCAGTTTTTGAAAAGCTGAAAAGAGAAAAAATGTTTACACGCCCTGTTCGCTCCAATCCATCTACTTATAGGAATAGTGTACCATTTCTAACTGAAAAAATTGACAAATTTTGTAGTAATTTTTTTTAAAATCGTAGGACCAGAATTCTTGAAATCATCCAGCTTCCTATGTTAGAAATAAAGAAAATCAAGTTTTCACTATCTCACTTACGGGAAAAAATGAATAAACGAAAGGAGCGATTGTCATGGCAGAAGAAACAAAAATACAAAACTTACATCGTGTCATCGTCACAAAGGGAGAGTTTAAAGACAAAAAAGCACATGTGATTAATATTTATGACAATACCATCTCTGTCGAATTTGATGACTATACCGGGCGTGACGACGAACTACAGCGTACAGTTATTAAACACGATGACTACGAGAAAATTGAGGATGAAGTGTAACAAGTAGGTTCCAAAACCATTCATATGCTATAGTGAAGAAAGTAGTAACGCTGTTTTGTTGTTGCTACTTTTTCAATCTTACCTACTACTCTTATGAGATAAGGAGCGATGCCAATTATGTTATCAGAAAATCTTGCTTCTGCACTTAATAAACAAATGAACATAGAATTCCAAGCGGCACATGATTACATGGCAATGGCAGCTTACTGCCACTCTATTAGCTATAATGGGTTTGCACAATTCTTTCTAAATCAAGCGGCTGAAGAACGGGAACACGGGATGAAAGTGTATACCTATCTAAATGACAAAGGTCATTTAGCCGTATTTGACGCCCTTGATGCACCAAAACGTGATTACGGTGCGTTAATTGATACATTCAATGCAGCATTAGCACAAGAACGAGCCGTAACCAAAAGTTACTACGAAGTCTATGCCATTGCTGAAAAAGAACGAGAATACCAAACCCTTTCGTTTTTAAACTGGTTCTTAGACGAACAAGTGGAAGAAGAAGCAACCTTTGAAACCCATATTGATTACTTAACCCGTATAAAAGACGATGCGAACGCTTTGTACAATTACGAACAAACCTTTAGCAGCGCTGAATAAGTGAAAGCAGATGAATGAAATCATTCATCTGCTTTTTTTAATCCCTAACTGAATGTCCATATAGTTGTCTCACAAACTACTTTGACAGCACTTCTTATTCTTGATATAGTTGTTGCACGAACTTTATGAAGAAGGAGTGTGATTCGTTTGGATTCATTCGACGAATCCATTGGGTTTGCAACGGCGCAAACCCATCGTATGATGTTTCGAGCCTTTACATCCTACTTAAGATCATTTGCTATTACACCAGAACAGTGGACAGTTATTAAAAGACTTTACACCAATGGCGACCTCACTCAAAAGCAACTAGTTATTGCTGCTGAAAAAGATAAAGCCACGCTGACGCGGATTATTGACTTGCTTGAAAAAAAAACACTTATAAGGAAAAAGCTTAACAATGAAGACAAACGTTCCCACTACATTTGTTTAACGGAACATGGTATTCAGCTGTACAAAGCGGTTCAACCTGGTACAGAGCAATTCTATAAAGATTTAGTAAAAGATATTTCAACGACTGATCTAGCTAATTACATGGACACGCTTCAGAAACTTCAAGAAGCATGTCGGTATCATATTGATTAAAGAAGGGATTCAATTGCACGTTTTTCAGCGCTATGTACTGTTTTTATTAGGCATCGTCTCTATGGGTTTAGGCATTGCCCTTACGACTCGATCTGATCTCGGAACAACTCCAATATCAAGCGTTCCATATGTATTGAGTCTTGCGCTTCCTTTGTCCCTTGGTACCTTTACTTTTTTAACATTACTGCTCTTTGTCTTTCTCCAAAAACTCATTCTTAAAAAGGATTTCCCTTTTATTCAATATGCACAACTTATGATTGCGCCTTTACTCGGTATGAGTGTTGATCTCGGTATGTATCTTACCTCGTTTTTAGAGCCTACGTTCTATTTAGAGAAAATCGGAATTGTGGTCATTGGCAGTTTTTTTGTTGCATTAGGGGTCACATTACAAATAGAAGCTAAAACCGTCATGAACGCTGGTGAAGCGATTGTTCATGTACTCGCCAATCGTTTACGGAAACCATTTAGCTCCGTAAAAATATACTTTGACTGGATGCTTGTTTTAACTGGCTTACTTCTATCTTTAGCGCTTCTTGGAGGGTTTTACGGCATTCGCGAGGGTACGTTAATTGCTGCCTTTCTCGTTGGCTTATTCGTGAAGTGGACTCACTTCTTTCGTACAATGATCCATCGTCGATTCTTTTTAAAGGGTTCGGAATAAAGGTCACTCTTCACATGATGAAAGGGAAGGAAATGACCTTCCCCCATCACGATCAAGTACCCATCAGCTATGCTCTAATACCCCGCCAATAGACGTTCCAAGACTCCTCTGCTTGCTTACTAATTTCATCTGGTGTATAAAAAACTACTTCTGTAACCAATCCTTCAATTAAAGCAAAGTACGTATATGCCATTGTTTCAGAATCAAGCTCTGTCGTTAAAATGCCTTGTTTTTGACCGTCTTTCATAACAACAGAGAAAAGAGCACGTACCTTTCTTTCACTCTCACTAAGCATCTCTTTTAATGGTTCTGCTAATTGTTGAGGTGGATACTGAAGAAAACGGCTGTAAAATTGATTGGCTGGGTTATCTTGGGTCCAGTCATGAACATACGTTATAAACGCTTGATAAAGCTGCTTCTCAATGGGAACATTCCCTTGTCCAAGAGAACCTTCAATAAATGTTACGTAATCCAGTGACATGTCCATTACTAGATCCAAGAATAGTGCCTCTTTGTTTTTATAATGGGCGTAGAGAGATGGTTTCTTAATTCCAACACGTTCGGCAATATGAGCCATTGATGTTCCCTCATATCCGAGAGTTGCAAACAGCTCCGTACTTTCGTGTTTAATTTTTTCTTTTGTGTGCATATCATTCTCCTTTACATCTTTAAACGTCTAGGTTATAATCCTTATCTACCGACCGATCGTTAGGTTATAGGTTCATTGTACTGATTTTTTTTTGTTCTGTAAAGCCAGCTTACCACTCAAACCTACCTAACGTTAGGTTTTGTACATGATAAACCTTTGTTCGGTCATACTATTCTTACTGTCTTAAAGGAGATCGACTCTATGGCACAAACACCATTAAGAAAAAATTCAACGTTCGTGCTCCTGCTCGTTGCAGGTATCTTCGCTGTTGTCGGCTTTAGTATGTTTTTAACGACAACAACGTGGTATGTTGTAACCATTCTTGGATCAGCAAGCTCACTTGGTATTGTCTTAATCGCTGCTACCGTCCCTCGTTTGCTCATGATGACTTTCGGCGGCGTTGTAGCAGATAAATATAAAAAAACCACCATTATGTTTGGAACCAACTTAGCTCAGGCCCTCTTACTGCTGACGATTTATCTACTTGTCGATTTGGATCAAATGACGTTTATTCTTTTGTTACTATCAGCTGCTGTTTTTGGTTCACTTGATGCATTCTTTGGTCCCGCCAGTTCATCAATGATTCCAAAAATTGTTCCAAAAGAACAACTGCAAAAAGCAAATGCGTACTTCCAAGGGGTTGACCAAATTTCTTTCATTATTGGTCCGATTGTAGCAGGTTTAATTATGGAAACTGGCACAGTAGCAACAAGCTATCTCGTTGCTACCATTCTTGTCTTTCTCTCGGCGATTGTCATTTTTCCACCTTTTATTAAAGAGGCACCTGTGGAAAACCGCATTAAACAAAGCCCACTAAACGATTTACGGGAAGGTTTCCACTATATTAAAAGCTCTAACTTCTTACTTGTTGGTTTAGCCGTATTGATTACACTGAATTTCTTTGTTTTCGGAGCCCTGCACATCGCCATTCCATTACTAGTCAATCTGCATGACGGGACACCCATTCATTTAAGTTATATGGAAGTCAGTTTAGGTGTCGGCATGGTGATTAGTACGTTCATTCTAAGTTCAATTCCAATCCGACGCAGGGGCTTCACCTCATTAATGGGGCTCTTTGCTGCTGTAGGAACTTTACTATTATTTAGTATGGCTCCTAGCTTGCTTCTACTCACAATCATTGTCTTTTTTATTGGTTTTTCAATGTCGTTCGTTTATATCCCTTTCTTTACAGCGGCACAAGAAAATACGGATGGTAGATTGATGGGTCGTGTCATGAGCATTATTTTCCTTGCTATGAATGGCTTTGATCCGATAGCTTATGGACTTGTCAGTGCATTAGTCGCTGCTGATGTTAGCATCCAGCTTATTTTGTTCGGTCTCGGGCTTGTCGGCTTACTAATCGCATGCATTGTAAAATGGAAGGCACCATACTATGCTAAATCTTAACAGTTGTCTTAAACACCTATCGGGATCACTGATGGGTGTTTTGCTTTTTTATTTTTTGTCGAAAAATATTTATAAGCACCGTATTTTACGACTCGGTGCAAGCGTTTGCGCTTACCGTAGAAGGATGTACAAGGCATATCGTCTTATCATTCTCGGCTAAAACATCTTCTAAGCATTGCTATGACTACTGTTACCCAACATAAACAGCTTGTTTTCCACATACACCTTTACTAATGAAAGATGCTTTCATTACTAAGGGGGAGTCAAGAATGGCGTTTAAAAAAACAATCGGTACACTTATTTCCGGGGCGCTGTTAACAAGCTTATTAGTTGGCTGTACAAATGGAAATGAAAAAGAGCCTGAGGAAGTGGCAAATGAACCAAATGAGCCACCAACAGAAGAAAGTTTATCACCTGAAGAAGGGGCACACCTCATACTCTGGGACAATGGAGATGAAGAGGCGGAGTGGGCGGCATACGTTGCGGAAACATTTGAAAAAGCGTATGGTGTTCCAGTCGAGTTACAAGAGGTAGGGCATACGGATGCACCAACGAAATTGGAAACCGATGGGCCTGCTGGTCTCGGAGCTGATGTGTTTAATGCCGCTCACGATCACCTTGGAAAAATGGTGTCGGCAGGACTTGTTTATGACAACTATTATGCAAGCGATTACAAAGAAGCATTTATGGATGCATCTGTAAGTGGGGCCTCCTACGTTGATCAAGATGGGCAATTAACAATGTATGGTTTCCCTCTTGCCATCGAAACGTATGCACTTTATTACAATAAAGACATTGTAGAAGAACCTCCAACCACATGGGAAGAGTTGTTCACTACAGCAAAAGCGTTCCAAGAAGAGTCCACAAATAGTGAGCGCAGGTTTGGCTTTATGATGGAGCCAGCAAACTTTTACTATACCCATGCGTTTATGGCAGGCTACGGCGGCTATGTATTTGGAGATCAGAATACAAATGCTAAAGACCTTGGCATCGATAATGAAGGTGCCATTAAATCAGGGCATTTCTTAGCGTCCATGCATGATGAGTTATTGCCGTTAGCTATTGAAGATATTACAGGTGATGTGATTTCTTCTTTCTTTAACGAGGGCAACCTTGCTTATCGCATTTCGGGTCCTTGGGATGTCCGCAATCACGAAAGCGCAGGGGTGAATTTTGGTGTGGCCCCACTTCCATTACTAGAAAATGGAGAAGCCCCACAATCATTTTCTGGTATTAAAGCGTATTACGTCAACTCCTATAGTGAGTATCCAAAGGCAGCTACATTACTAGCACAATTTGCATCAAGTGAAGAGATGTTGTTAAAGCGTTATGAAATGACTGGTCAACTTCCACCAATAAAATCACTGATTGAACATGAGCTTATTCAACAGGACGACATTTCAACTGCCTTTTTAGAGCAAGCCTTACAAGCTGTTCCAATGCCGAATATGCCAGAAATGATTTCTGTATGGGGTCCAATGCAAGTAGCCTATACGTCTATCTGGAATGATGGAACGGACCCTGAACAAGCATTAAAAGCTGCTCGGGAACAAATTGAAGATGCCATTGCGACGTTAAGTCCATAAAGCTTCATTAGCCAACTTCTTGAGAAGAAGTTGGCTTGCCATTCACGCTAGTAAAGGGGTGAGAACCGTGCGCAGTCATAAGAGCCTCGGCACGCTATTGTCAATTATCTTTATGGGGTTCGGTCAACTGTATCATCGTCAATTCGTAAAAGGCGGGCTTTTTATCGCTTTAGAACTTTATTTACTGTTGTTTTGGACATTACCTTTTCGAAATGCAATGTGGGGCTTATATACTTTAGGAGAGACCACTCAAACAAGAGTTGGTTTCACCATCGTTCAAGGCGACCACTCGATCTTTCTATTAATCGAAGGAATCATTTTTCTTATTTGTGGGTTACTCTTTCTATGGATGTATGTGCTAGCCATACGTGATGCACGCCGAGTCGGGTTTCAGCGAGATCAAGGAAAAAAAGCCAATACCTTTAAAGAAACATGGAGATTATTAACGGATAAGGGCTTTCCTTATTTTCTATTGATGCCTTCTGTCTTCTTTACAGCCTTTCTCACTATACTCCCACTTATTTTCGGAATTGCCATTGCCTTTACCAACTATTCAGCACCAAATCATATTCCACCAGCCTCCTTAGTTGATTGGGTTGGTTTCCAAACATTCATCGACCTGTTCAATATGAAAACATGGAATCGGACGTTTCTCGGTGTATTCTCTTGGACAATTATTTGGGCAGTGTTGGCAACTGTGACGACCTTTTTTGTTGGTTTATTTTTCGCTGTACTGTTAAATTCAAAAGGCATTCGATTTCGGAAATTTTGGCGTAGCATTTACATTTTGCCTTGGGCAATTCCTTCGTTTGTCTCCATTTTAATTATGCGTAATTTATTTAATGGAGAATTTGGTCCCATTAATCAATACGTTGAATTTCTAGGTCTTGCCGCCGTTCCTTGGCTTAGTGATCCGAACTGGGCTAAATTTACCCTTGTTCTTGTGAACATTTGGTTTGGCTTTCCGTTTTGGATGGTGTTAATGAGTGGGGTCATGACCAGCATTGATCGGGAGCTATATCAAGCAGCTGAGGTAGATGGCGCTAGCGGCCGTCAACGTTTCATAGGCATTACGCTTCCCATTGTTATGTTCTCTACAGCACCACTCCTCATTATGAATTTTGCAGGTAATTTCAATAATTTTAATTTGATTTATCTTCTTACACAAGGTGGACCTGTTAATATCGACTATTCTTATGCTGGTTCAACTGATATCCTCATTTCATGGATTTATAAACTGACATTAGAACAAAGTCAATTTGCGATTGCTTCTGTTATCTCAATCTTAATCTTTTTCGTTCTTGCTGCCGTATCGATTTGGAATTTCAGACGAACCCGGGCTTTTAAAGAGGAGGACACGATGCTATGAACCGCAAACAAAAAGATCGTTTCAGCTCGTTTTTTAAGCATCTTCTCTTAACCTTTGTTGCTATATTTACTGTTTATCCCGTGATATGGATTGTCATGGGTTCGTTTAATCCAGGAAGCTCCCTTTTTACCGCTCAAGTGATACCAGGAATGAACTGGTCTCTCTTTTGGGAAGGCATGCGACAGTTTGACTTTCACACTGTTATGGAATCCTTTCGTTCCATTCGATTGACGCTCACCCATTATAGTCATTTATTCCAAGAAACCAATTACCTGCTTTGGTATAAAAACACATTGAAGATCGCATTTTGGAATATGGTTTTGTCTACCTTTCTTGTTGTCACAGCGGCTTATGCGTTTAGTCGTTTTCGCTTTCCTGGTCGTAAGCAAGGATTAATGACCATGCTCGTCCTGCAAATGTTCCCGGGATTTATGGGGATGATTGCTATTTATATTTTATTGCTGCAACTGAATTTGCTAGATAATCATTGGGGACTAGTCCTCGTTTATGCCGGTGGATCCATCCCTTTCAATGCTTGGATTGTAAAGGGCTATTTTGATACATTACCAAAGAGTCTTGAAGAAGCCGCAAAAATTGATGGAGCAGGCAATGCAACGATTTTTGCTAGGGTACTTATGCCGCTCTCTGTCCCCATCCTCGTCTTTGTCGCTGTTTCAAACTTTATTGGCCCGTGGATGGATTTTATCTTTGCTCGACTAGTCTTACGTTCAAATGAAAATAAAACCCTTGCCATTGGTTTGTTTGAAATGGTTACAGGACGGGGCAATACGGAATTCACCCTATTTGCTGCTGGAGCCGTTCTTGTCGCTGTACCCATTACCATTCTCTTTATGATGTTTCAACGGTTTATGGTGGAAGGACTTAAAGCAGGAGCAAATAAATAATGGCAGGTGCATAGACTTCATGTAAATTCCATACTACTAAGAAAAAGGATGGTAGAAGGGGCTAACGCGCAATGCACATGGATGCACACGAAGTGAAAACATTAAATCAGTTGTTAGAAGGGCAGTATATGGGAATTCACTCATACGATCACTTTTTAGAACACCTTTCAGAAGAGTCATCCTTATACGACACGATGACTGCCATTCATCATGATTTGGAAAGACACGCTTCCTTACTCGCCGCCCGTATTGAAGCTCTTGATGGTGTACCTGTTAAAAGTGAAGGCACTATGGGAACCATTCAACGCTGGCTGGGTGAACTGTTTGATCGTCCCCATGGTGAGGAGGACATTCTTAAACACGCCATCAAAGGCGAAAATATGTACGGTATTCGGATGTCTGAAAAAATTGCCCGACAAGGTTTGGACGAAGAGAGTTTACAGCTCGTTCATCGTATCATTGATGAACAACGTGAGCACGTCGATCAATTAAAAAAGAAACTCCATCATTAAAAAACCAGCTACGAGTATGTAGCTGGTTTTTTTCATTGACTAAAGACGACGGTTGAATAAGGTGCCAACTGAACGCTTTGCCCATCCTGTTCCAAATCGCCATTCCGATAATATACATCTACCCATTGTTCTGGCAGTTGTACATTCACTCCTTCTCCTGTTAAGTTATGCATTACAAGGACGCTCTCTTTATCGAATACGCGCTCAAACGCAACAAGCCCCTCTTTTTTTATTTCAGAGACCTTCACCTCACCATCCATTAATAGAGGGTGACTTCGTCTTACTGCTATTATTTCTCTATAATGATGAAGCAAAGAATCTTCATTTTCCAGTTGAGCTTCTACTGCGACTTTCTCTCGATTCGTACTATAGCGACGTTCAATCCATGTTGTCTCTTCAGGACTTTTATCTTTCTTCCATATCATCGGCTCCCGAATATGTTCATCTGGCTTCATTCCTTCAAGCCCCACTTCTTCACCATAATAAAGATAGGGGTTTCCCGGCAGTGTGAGCAAGAGAGAAGCAGCCATTTTCGCGTGTTCTTCATTTCCGTTAAGCTGACTCATCACACGATCAATATCATGGTTCGTTAAAAAGGTACTATCTACATACCCTTCTGCAACAGATGAAAAATGATTTCGCACTTTTTCCAACCCTGAGGCAATTCCCGTATCCCTTTCTTGCTGAACAGAGGAAAGAATACGACTAGATAAATCAAAGTTAAACCCACTATCAAGCCCTTGTAGGTACTGTCCTACCACTGACGCACTATCCCATACCTCACCAACCAGCATGGTATGAGGTTTAATCCCTTTCACATGAGCATTGAAATCCTTCCATAAGGCAACGTTCTCTTCATGATGATCCTCCAATTGATAAGCACTATATAAGTATTTGGCTGCGTCTAATCGAAACCCATCGATCCCCACTTCCTCTAACCAAAATTGGCTTGCTTCTTTAAATTCATCCATTACCTGTGGGTTAGCGAAATTCATGTCAGGCATACCGTGCCAAAAAACACCTTCATACTTTGGCTCGCCCTCTCCATGCCAAACAGGCTGTTGCCAATCTCCTACTTGATTAAGATTTGTTGATTCGTCACTCCAAACATAATAATCACGATACGGCTCATCTCCTGCTAATGCCTTCTGAAACCATGGGTGTTCAGAGGAACTGTGATTCATAACGAAATCAATGATAACGTCAATGCCACGATTGTGGGCTTCCTCTACGAATGTTTTCATGTCTTCTACCGATCCATAATCAGGATGTACATCTGTATAATTCGTTACGTCATACCCATGATAACTCGGCGATGGATTAATAGGCATGAGCCATATCCCGTTTATGCCAAGATCTTGTAAATAATCAAGCTTATTCGTCGCTCCTTTTAAATCACCGATACCGTCTCCATCTCCGTCTGC
The DNA here is from genome assembly GCF_002019765.1 of Shouchella oshimensis. GTDB lineage: Bacteria > Bacillota > Bacilli > Bacillales > Bacillaceae_D > Shouchella > Shouchella oshimensis. Next base: position 465,725 of record NZ_KV917380.1, on the reverse strand, counting down.
AAACGCTCGCACAAATATTTCATAATATACCCGACTTTCTGCGTCTTCTACGAAAGGTGTTTCTTTTGACCACTTCATTGCCTCTTCCTCCCCAGGAAAAGCGTCCGTACAGCCGCTCATGAAAACGATTGGAGCGATCCATGCGATTCGTTTTCTCACGTTTAGCGCCTCCTACTTCATAAATCTGAACCTTTCCCTTGTATATATGAATGACTCACATCGTCTATACCTGTGCAAATGGTTTCCCAATCCTATCTTGAAAGCGATCTCATTTTAGGAGTCTCTCCTTTTTTAATCAAATGGCTAGACATTCCTCTTTTCTTCCTGTATCTTAGGAACTTGTTTGTGAGAAAAGAAAAGCGCGGGAGGAGTGAAGATTTATGTTACGTTTTATGAACAATCATCGCATTGTATTAACTATTTTTATGCTAGGTACTTTCGCCATAGGAATGACAGAATACGTCGTCACTGGTTTATTAACCGAATTCGCACGTGATTTAGACGTGGCTGTGTCGACAACTGGACTATTGTTAAGTGTATACGCCATTAGCGTAGCTGTCTTTGGGCCTCTCTTGCGCATCATTACCATTAAGTATCCACCAAAACCATTGCTTATAGGGCTAACGGCGCTTTTTGTTATTAGTAATATCATTGCCGCTACAGCGCCAACTTTTGAAGTATTGTTGTTATCAAGGCTACTGTCCGCTACCATGCATGCACCATTTTTTGGTCTTGCCATGATGATGGCTATTAACATGTCACTGCCAGAAAAACGAACACAGGCCATCGCCATTGTGCAAGGTGGGTTAACTATTGCCATTATGATTGGTGTGCCCTTTGGTTCCTTTATTGGCGGATTGGTAGACTGGCGCTTAGTGTTTTGGTTTTTAGTATTATTAGGAACACTCGTTTTAATAGGGTTGCTTCTTTTTGTTCCGAATGAAAAACAAACTGTCACACCTCATTTGAGATCAGAGTTAAAAGCATTGGCGAACAAAAACGTCTTATGGGTTCTTGCTATCATCGTCTTTGGCTTCTCCGGTGTTTTTACGGCATATACGTTTAAAGAGCCAATGTTACGTGAATTTGCTGGATTTGGCGTTCCTGGTGTGACACTCGGACTATTCTTTTTCGGTCTAGGAGCCGTTATCGGTAATTTCACATCTGGGCGTGTGTCTCCACGCTTATTAACAAAAACATTAATGGCTTCTCTCGTAGCACTAGCCGTCGTCTTATTTGCATTTACATTCCTTCTGCAAAGTCCTGTGCTTGCAATTGTAAGCTGCTTTCTATTCGGGGCCGGAACGTTTGGAACGACACCATTACTAAACGCAAAAGTGATTTTAGCAGCAAAAGAAGCACCGATGCTATCAGGAACAATTGCTGCATCGATTTTCAATGTTGCGAATGCTCTTGGAGCTAGCCTTGGTACCCTCTTCCTCAATATGGGATACAGCTTTACGATGATTACATTTGTAGCTGGTGGTATCATCCTGTTTGGACTTGTTTTAACCATCATTACTAGCAAAGTGGAAGATAAAGCATTATACGAATAAAAAGAAAGTCTACCGGAATTGCACAGCCGGTAGACTTTCTTTGTTAAAACGATTCTACAATCGCCATACCTACTTTTTTCGGGTTTAGCATGCTTTGAAGATGTCGACTTCGTTCTCTCAATACTTTCATCAAGTGGATGTCTCTAGTTGATGAATATCTGTCACATGTTCCTTCGGGATCACGAGGGTATGTCCTGGTTGTATCGCCAGGCAATGCTCATCTTCATAAATGATTTTAGCATCCTGACGACTCTGACTGATTTCACAAAAAAGACAGTTCATTAGGCACCCCTCTCTTTTCATCTGTCCTGTTTCTAATCACCGATCCATTCATGGTAAACTAAACCATATATACAATGGTCAAACACAGTTAGAAAGGGAGTTTTTGCGATGACTGAACATTCGTCTATTCAAGAAATGTGGAACGCTTTTACATCTCAACACCCTCAATTTTCTCAATCTACGTACATAGCGTGGGCTTTTGGCGATGGTACAAAAGAGATGGCAGATGACTTATGCAAGCTCGTGCTAGAAGGAAAGAAACAAGGTACTTCCTCTTATTATGACGCCTATGAAAAAGAAAATGAACCTTTACCAGTTAAAGGGCAGTGGAACATTATTTTAGATGGAAACGGTGTTGCTCAGGCAATTATGCAGACCATTAAAGTGGATATCCTACCTTATAACGAAATGACTGAGAAACACGCCTACGCAGAAGGAGAAGGGGATCAAACCCTTGCCTATTGGAAAGAAGTTCACGAACCCTTCTTTTCTCAGTTGGCACCTACGTTAGGGCTAACGTTTCAAGAGAACGATTTAGTTGTATACGAATGGCTAAAGCTTGTGTATAAAAACGAAGCAAAGGAGGTATCCGTTTAAACAAATGTTCACATTGAGTCAAAGTAGCTACTCAGATAAACCCTATTTAGCACAATTAAGAATGAACGTATTACAAGCGGATTTCGATCGGCTTCAACTCCCTTATGAACGTGTTTTTAAACGTTTTGAAGAGAACTTCCACCCTGAGCATATCTATTTAATTAAAGTAGATGAGGTAGGTACAATTGGATGTATTGGAATCATTGAACACAACGATTATGTTGAATTAAAGAACTTTTATATTGAACCATCGTTTCAAGGGAACGGAATGGGTCGTGCTGTTTTTCAGCATGTTGTTGAGCACTACAAAGACAAACGTGAGATTTCATTAAAAATTTTTAAAGGCAGTCGAGCTAAACCGCTCTATGAATCGTTTGGCTTTACAGTTAAAGAGCAAAATGAGCGAGTTGAAACCATGTCTTTAAATCGAAGCGTACACACGTAGAGGCTGGGACAAAAGTAGATAGACAGACCAAAATGACGAACATTCCTGAAAATAGGAACGTTCGTCGTTTGTTTTATATGAACATTAGCGGAAGGAGAATCCGAAGAATCCTGGGGGATCAGCACGTGTCTGAAGACCCTGGAGTGGCGGTTTTCCACGGAGGAGGCTGAGGTCGTTAAGGATTCTCCTGTAGCGGTGCTACTCTTTTCAAATACTACTGTTAGTTATGTCCCAGCCTCATTGTGTTACTTCTTCATTTTTAATTACGTCCATCTTCAATTCCTCTTCTGATATAGCAGCAGCCGGGGTTGTATTGTCGGATAATATGTGCTTCACATGACTCACTTCCATCAGAGGTTCTCCCTGATCAAAGCGATTCGGAAAATCAGGCTGAACAAGTGCTTGTCTACCTAATGCGATAAAGTCACACTGTTCAATGGCAATTAGCTTCGCAGCTTCAGCTGGATTTTCAAGACTTCCACACGCAATAATTGGCTTATTCGAATAGCGCTTCGCAACTTCTGACATAAGCATGGAGTCATTTCCAAATGCCGGGATTTTCGCATCACGCTCAGACAAATGAATATAATCAATGTCTGTTTCTCCTAAAGCTGAGAAGAGTGTAGCTGCCTCTGCCTCGCCGCCCTCCCATTTATAAGAAGGGTCCGTCGCTTTCATTTGTGAAATTCTCACGCCAAGCAACATCGTAGCTCCAACGGCTTCTCGAACTTCTGTAATCAGATCAACAATCAGTTTGAGCCGATTTTCAATAGAACCACCATAAGCATCCCCACGTTGGTTACTTCCTTCTGAAAGAAACTGATCAAGCAAATAACCATTCGCTCCATGTAACTCGATGCCATCAAACCCTGCTTCTTGCGCCCGTCGAGCAGCTTGAACAAATCCTTTTTTAATTTGCTCTATCTCCTCGATTGAAAGCGGGCGTGCCTCAGGGAAAGATCCTTGTCCACCATATAGAGCCACTTTATCGCTGGGTGGTGTGAATACGCTTGGGGCCACAGTCTCATTCGTATAGGCATTTCCTTGGGACTGAGCCCCTGCGTGCATGAGTTGAGCAATGAATAAGCTTCGATTTTCATGAATTGTCTCGACGATGGGTTTCCAAGCTTCCATTTGTTCATGAGTAGCTAAGCCAGGCTGGCACTCATACCCTTGACTATGTTCGGTATCTGGATAAATTCCTTCTGAAATAATGGCAGAGAACCCACCTTTTGCAAAACGTTCGTAATAACGGTGGACTGTCTCGTTTGGCTTTCCATTTTGAGAAGAGGACACACGTGTCATTGGCGCCACAATGTAGCGATTTTTGAAAATGTGATTCCCAATCGTTCCTTGATTTAGCAAGAGTTCTTTTTCATTTAACATCGACATCGACTCCCTACTTTCTAATAACGTTTGCTAACCTCCCTTTCCTTTTGTCGATTAATGTTAAACCTACTCTGGGTTCCTCTCTTTTTTCTTATCAACAAACTCAGCCAGCCATTTCATATCAATGGGTCCATTCGTGACTTGATACGTACCGTCATCCACTAAATGAACACCTGCTTCGCCTATAAAAGCAACAGAGGGTGTATGAGAATAATGACTGACAAAGATTTGTTGCTGTGTTCCATATAAGAGCTGCCTTTGGTAATGGTTTTGCGTCACACGCTTTACCTGATAAGTAGAAAGAAACGCCATTAACTCTTCCATTTGTTCACGATTTTCAAGGTAAAATTCATAGCCATTTGCTTGTTCACCCTTTGTTATGTCTGTGGTTACAGCTATAATCATCACATCATCTTCATTATAGTAAATGAGACTTTCTAACGAACGCTCGTCGTAGTAAAAGAATAGATTCATTGAGAGACATGCGAGCCCCCCAATAAAAGCAACAAGAAGCAGCCAGCGTTTCACCTGCATCACCCCTTTATAATAGGGTATACGGAACCTATTATCCTTACGACAAGATTTTGCGTCGATCGCAAACGTCCGTTTATTCTTATGCTTTATCGTTTAGCGCTTTTATTTTGTCCATTTTCATTTTTGGTTTTCGATTTTCATCAAGCAACCCGTTTACTTCCTGTTGGACATCGGTAATCTGGGTATAACAATAACCGCTTACATAAGGGAGGGCTTTTATAGCATCAGTTATACTTTCGTAACGAGCTAAAAAGTCTTTTTCAGACTTTACTTGATTTCCATATCCCCAGCCATCCTCTGTTGTAAAAGCAATGCCACCATATTCACTAATGATGACCGGTTGCCCTTTGTATTGATAACCTTCTGCAAACGCATATTTATCATTGTTATGAGGGTACGCGTTTCCTAAAACAGCGCTCTGATCTTGATAGCGCTTGATTAAACGGTCTGCAAATTCTTCATAGTCGTGAAGCGTAATAATGTCTGATACCGTATGCTCCCAGCCATCATTGACAATGACCGGTCTCGTCGCATCGATCGCTTTGGTTCCATAGTAAATACTTTCAGTGAAGGCTTGTTGCTGCGTATTTGTGAAGATTTGCCCAACACCCCATGACTCGTTAAACGGAACCCATGTCACAATAGATGGATAATGAGCGAGTTGCTCAACCACATCTAGCCATTCTTTAGTAAACGCTTTCACGGCTTTCCTTGAATAAGAATAAGAGGATGGCATTTCTGCCCACACAAGCAACCCTTTTTGGTCGCATAGAGCATAGAATCGTTCATCTTCAATCTTTTGATGTTTACGAATGCCGTTGAAACCTAATGCTTTAATCGCATCAATATCTTCTTCAAGAGCTTCAAGAGAAGGAGGGGTCAAATGACTATCTTTCCAATAACCTTGATCGAGAATGAGCTTTTGATAAATAGGACGATTATTTAACAAAACATGTCCATTTTTTATTGAAATTTTTCGAAGCCCAAAATAAGAGTGCACCTGATCTACCTCTTGTCCATCTTTTCGAACAACAAAGGCGACTTCATATAAATTTGGTTGCTCTGGTGACCAGACGGCTACACGCCATTCATGAATGGCTGACGCTAAATCAACGTTAAAGAGGGTCTCTTCTCGTTCAGGTGTCAACGTAAACCGTCGTACTTCATATCCTTTAAACGTGATGATCGTTTCAATTTCGATTCCTGCAACGCCACCACGAAGGTCGTATGCAAAGCTTACCGTTTGTTCATCTAAATCTGGCTGGATCTCCACTTTATTTAAATGGTGCTTGTTCACATATTCAATCCATACTGATTGCCAAATACCTGTTGTTTGAACATACCAGCAGCCAAAATTTTCACCAATCCAGCGCTGCTTCCCTCTCGGTTGGTCCGTACTCATACTATCTTCTACCCGCACGGTCACTTGCTGTGTATGTGCTTCTACTAAATAGGGAGTGATGTCAAACGAAAATGACGTGTAGCCGCCTTCATGCACTCCAGCATAGCAACCATTTATCCAAACCGTTGTTTTGTAATCGCTTGCTTGGAAATGAAGAAGAACCTGTTTCTTCTTATTCTCTTCAGCAATTTTTATATGACGCTCATACCAAACAACTGGATGAAACTGTTCGTCTTGAATTCCACTTTGTTTCGTTTCATACGTAAAAGGAACGGCAATCGTTTGATTTAGTTTATTTCCTTGAAACCATCGCTGCTTCAGACCTACATTTTCATCGTCAAAACCAAATGCCCATTGGCCATTTAGTAGCTCCCACTCTTGCCTAACAAATTTCGGTCTAGGACAATCCACTATCGTCTTCATCTACTCAGCTCCCTTTTGTTGACATACACTCAATCAATTAGATACGTTTTTCCTATCAAAGATTGTTTTAAAGGAAGTATGAGCAGTTTTTGCGGAATTGTCAAACTATTATTGATGAAAACGAGGGGAGGAATGCTTAGAATGAACATTCATTTTGATATACCTACTTATAAAGCAAGTCTAAAAGATATTCATGTAAAAAACGAGGAAGCAATCATTGGCACATTTCGTCGGTATTCTAAGAACCGTTTAAAGAGAACACTCGGACGTCACCTTTCTTCATCTTTCGTTTCAAATCTAACGATACAATCCTATAATTCTCAGTTTGACTTTAGATTGAACAACCAACTACGTGCATTTCTTTCCAATGCATCTTGGACACTTAAAGAACAAGGGGTGACCATTGGAGAAATCCGTGAACAACCTGTGGGGAGAACGTTAATTGTAACCACTGAACAAGGTGAACTGGAAGTGAAGTCAACACTTCTATCGTTGAGGGAAATTGAAATAAATCTGCGCTTAGATAAACCGGTAGCCATCGCTAAAGGAAAAAGAAAGGGAAGCATCCATAACCCAACGTTTGATCTAGCGCTACATCCCCATTCATTGACGTTTCCTCCTGCGTTTTTTGCTGCTCTTTGTTTTTTGCATATCCATCAAGGATAGGTCAAATAAGCTAACGTTTAGTCAGCTTACTATAAAAAATTTTTCTATTACTATGCTCATCTACCTCAAGACGCTTATTCGTTGCATTCCTATACCCTGCATATCTACTTCTCTGCATGCATATTGTACAAGAAATGAAGCAGGACTTTCTTTATTGATCAAGAAGAATTAATGAAAGCGCTTACCATATCTTCTCGTGGAGGGATTAGAATGAGGAAAAGAATTCAAGCAGCTTTACTTATCCCTATTGTGACAAGTGTATCTCTACTAGCGAGTTGTTCAGATGAACAAACCTCTGGAGGTGGAGATGTCGTACTCACTTGGCTTGTCCGTAGTGATCCGAACCTTATTGAATGGGAACATCGAGTCATTGAAGCATTCGAAGACGAAAACCCTGGCATCCGCGTCCAGTTACAGACGATTCCCCAAGGTGAAATTGATCAAAAATTGCAGACGATGATAGCTGGTGGCAACGTCCCAGATGTCTGGTCACCGAACTGGGCAGACTCAGGATTTGGCAGTTATTATGCAATGGGAGCACTGAAAGATTTAACGCCTTTTCTAGAAAAAGACCCCCATGTGCTAGATGGTATTGATGACACGTTGACTGATGTCTATAAAATGGAAGATGGGGTTTACGGCATTCCGATTTTATCAATGGGTTCCTTTCTTTATTACAATCGGGATCTTTTTGACGAAGCTGGCGTGCCTTACCCTCCGACTGATTGGAACGACGAAAGCTGGAATTATGACGCCATGATTGAAGCAGCACAAGCGATTACACAGAATGACCTTCCTCCTACCCAACGAGTCTACGGTGTCTTAGATGAAGATTCACCTAATAAAAACGCTTGGGCATTTGGCGGTGATTTTTTTGCAAAAGAAGATTATGAAACCGGTTTGTTAACAGAGCCTGTTATTACGGAAAACCCACGGAACCGTGAAGCGATTCAACAGCGTTCTGATCTCATTAACGTCCATGAAGTAATGCCACCACAAAGTGAAATTGCCGCTCTACAACAGCTAAGTGATCCGTTTTTAAGTGGACGGGTTGGTATGGTGATGAAAGGTGGTTGGGGCACAAAACAGTATGCCAACACCGACTTAAACTGGGGGCTAGCGGCTTATCCTTACACAAACGATGAGCGTCAAATTTCATTGTATGTCGACCCTTGGGCAATGAGTGAAGGCAGCAAGCATCCTGAAGAGGCTTGGGAATTTCTTAAATTTCTATTAGATCCAGATAAAGCGGCGAAATGGATGGTCGAGATGACTTTAGAGAGTCCTGCCCACTCTGATTTAAAGGAATTATGGTTCGAGCTTATCTCAGAAAGAACAGGCATACCGGTTGCTGACTTACGCATTGCAGAAGAAGGCGCATTGCAGTTTGGGCGACCAACTGATAACCATTTAATTTCAAACTTTGCACCAATTTTAAAACACCAGAACATGACAATCAATGCGATTTACGATCGTCGAAAAGGCGTTGATGAAGGCATAGAAGAACTTCAACAAAATATGACGTCACTCACCTACTAACGGGATGGAGGGGATTACGAATGGAAACGAACCCAGCGCCAAATCGAAGTCGAAAGCCACTTAAACATACGTCCATCGGAGCAAGGAGAGAAGAAAAATACTTCTGGCTGTTTATTTCTCCATGGTTAATCGGTTTTACTCTCTTTATTGCGGGTCCAATGGTCGCTTCGCTTTACTTTAGCTTTACCGATTATGCCATTATGGGTGAAGCTTCGTTTGTAGGCTTACAAAACTTTGTGAACCTCTTTTCAGATCCACTGTTTTACCGCTCCTTATTTGTAACGACCGCTTATGCTGCTCTCGCTGTTCCCTTCTCCATTGTTTTAGCCATTGGGCTTGCTTTGTTACTGAATGCCAAAATTAAAGGGCAGGCCTTTTTTCGAACTTTCTTTTATGCGCCTTCCATCATTTCAGGGGTGTCTGTTGCCTTTCTATGGATGTGGATTCTAAATCCTCAATTCGGGGTCGTCAATTCATTTCTATACGAGGTTTTTGGTCTGACAGGGCCTGGCTGGTTTACGGACCCTTATACTGTTATTCCTTCCTTTGTCCTTATGCAGTTGACTGCAGTCGGAAGTACGATGATTATTTTTCTCGCTAGTCTACAACAGCTTCCAAAAGAACTTTATGAAGCAGCAGCTATAGATGGAGCAAGCCCTTGGAGGCGGTTCCGAAACATTACAATTCCATTAATCTCACCGATTATTCTCTTTAATGTCATTATCTCCATCATTGCGTCGTTTCAAATTTTCACTCAAGCATACGTGATTACAGATGGAGGACCCGATTGGATGAGCTACTTCTATGTGTATTATTTATTTGAAACCGCCTTTTTCCAAAACCGGATGGGTTACGCTTCTGCTCAAGCTTGGATTTTGTTTTTAATCATCTTTGTTCTGACGTTTATCGCTCTTTACGTATCTCGTAAAAATGTTCACTACGAATATGACAAATAATCAAGGAGGTCAAGCACATGAAGCACCTATTTAATAAAACTCATTATTCCCCTGGCGAGCTATCTAAAGGTGGAAAAATGCTTACGTATACTGGTTTAGTGGCTTGTCTATCTTTGTTTTTGTTTCCAGTAGCTTGGATGTTTTTTACATCGGTTAAAAGCTTGGAAGAAATTGTTTCAAACCCACTCTCTTTTTTTCCTACTACCTGGAATTGGTCCAACTATCTTGAAGTCTTCCAGAACCATCCGTTTGCAACCTACCTCTGGAACACATCCTGGTACACCGTCGTCACGGTAGTCGGTACGGTTTTCTTTTCCGCTATGATTGCATTTGGTTTTGCTCGCTTTCGCGCTAGAGGGCAAACATTCTTGTTCGCGCTTGTGTTAAGTACGATGATGCTCCCACAACAAGTGGTTATGATTCCACAGTATTTACTGTTTAATTCGATTGGGTGGGTGGATTCGTATTTACCTTTAACCATCCCTGCCATAGCTGGAAGTGCATTCTTAATCTTTTTGTTACGTCAGTTTTATCTCGGCTTACCGAAAGAACTAGATGAGGCGGTAACCATTGATGGCGGCGGTTACTTAACGATCTTCTTTAAGATTATACTTCCTCTCTCTTTACCTGCGATGGCAACAGCTGCAATCATTGAATTTATGTTTCGCTGGAATGATCTAATGGGACCTCTTATTTATTTAAATTCTCAAGAGCTGTATCCCTTGTCTCTAGGATTAGCCAATTTCACTGCTGCGTACGCGGCTACACCTTGGCAGTTGCTTATGGCCGCCTCCGTAATGGCTGTGCTACCACCTCTCATTCTGTTCTTTTTCGCACAGAAATATTTTATCCAAGGCGTGGTGATCTCGGGTACAAAAGGCTAATTCAATAGACGAGAGGCTGGGACAAAAGTAGATAGACAGACCAAAATGACGAACATTCCTGAAAATAGGAACGTTCGTCGTTTGTTTTCTATGAAAATGAGCGGAAGGAGAATCCGAAGACTCCTGGGGAATCAGCACGTGTCTGAAGACTCGGAGTGGCGGTTTTCCACGGAGGAGGCTGAGGCCGTGTCCCCGGAAAGCGAAGGATTCTCCTGTAGCGGTGCTACTCAACATATTTTAGACTATTCGTCTTTTCAAATACTACTTTTCGTTATGTCCCAGCCTGTTTTTCTTTTATCGTCATGTCTGCTTTTCCTACTGAATAGATTGTAGAAGTAACTGTTCGGCGGGAGGGCTCGTATGAAGATTCAAGCAGCAATTGATACGTTAGTTTCAAAGCTTCGAGAAGATCAACTTGAAGATGGCTCATGGCAGTATCCGTTTGAAGCCGGAACGTTTACGGATGCTTATATGATTATTTTGTTACGTACATTGGAGAAGGACGATGAGACACTTATTCAAGCATTAGCCGAACGCTTGTTAAGCTTACAAGGTGAAAATGGCGCTTGGAAACTAGTTAAAGATGAGAACGAAGGGAACCTGACCACAACAGTTGAGTGTTATTATGCACTCTTATATTCTGGCTATCTGTCAAAAAATGATCAGCGCCTGCAAAAAGCAAAGCAATTTATTCTAACCAATGGTGGCATTGAACAAACAACGTTATTAACAAAGTTTGTTCTTCTGTTAACCGGACAATACAAATGGCCTTCTTTCTTTCCTATCCCTATTGAACTCATACTATTACCAGTTGCTTTTCCATTTAATTTATTTAGTATGTCTGTCTATGGGCGGGCTCACATGGTACCTCTCTTAATCGCTGCCGATCATAAATTACAAGTCACAACATCAAGAAGTCCTGATCTTTCTGACTTGTATAGCCAGTCAAGAAACGACCCCTTCTTAGATTGGGTGGATGGAGAGGCCTCTCGTAAACTTCACGGTACCATTCACTATTTAGTTAAAAAGGTCATTCCTGGCCCAACGAATATTCATCAACTTGCCATCAGTCAGGCAAAGCGCTATATGATGAACGCAACTGAACAAGATGGGACGCTCTTTAGTTACTTTACATCAACAATGTTTATGGTATTTGCTCTTCTTGCTCTAGGTCACCCCAAACACGATCCACTAATCGAAAAAGCCATGGAAGGCTTAAAGTCTTTTCAAACGACAGTGAATGGGAAACCTCATATACAATTTACAACGGCAACGATTTGGAATACGTCCCTCATTAGCTATGCCTTACAGGAAGCCAAGGTAAAGCCATCCGACGAGATGATTCAAAAAGCTTCAAGTTACTTAGTACAGAAGCAGCACAATACATACGGAGACTGGATTGTTCATAATCCAGGAATTCTTCCAGGTGGCTGGGGATTCTCTACCATTAATTCGATTCAACCGGATATGGATGATACAACCTCTTCACTTCGTGCCATCACTGCCCAAGCCGTAGAAAATGAAGAAATAAAGGAGGCATGGAAACGTGGTACGCTGTGGGTTACGTCTATGCAAAACCGCGACGGTGGTTGGGGCGCGTTTGAAAAAAACACCAACAGCCGGCTTCTTGCACTCCTTCCTATCCAAGAAAGTAAAGGCATTCTAACTGATCCAAGCACACCAGATTTAACTGGTAGAGTCATAGAGTTTCTCGGGAATTTCACTCATGTACCAAAAGATGAAAAGGTACTGAAAAGAGGCATTCGCTGGCTTAAAAGAAATCAACAAAAGGACGGCTCATGGGAAGGACAATGGGGTGTAAATTACATCTATGGTACGTGGGCAGCATTAACAGCTCTTGACGCAGCTGGAGTGTCTAAAGATGAACCTCATGTAAGGAAAGCAGTGAACTGGCTTAAAAGCATTCAGCATCAAGATGGAGGATGGGGAGAATCTTGTTTAAGCGATCGAAACAAGACATTCACCAAGCTACCTGCAAGCAACCTCACTCAAACAGCTTGGGCGATCGATGCACTTATTGCAACACTTGATTATCCTGAAAAATCGATTCGAGACGGGGTTCGTTATTTGCTTGCCCATCTTCATACTAGTTCAGACTGGACAAACGCGTATCCCGTTGGTAAAGGACTAGCTGACCGAATTTATTTTCACTACCATAGTTACCGGTATTTCTATCCGCTACTTGCTCTCGCTCATTACCAGAACAAATATAATCAATCGTAAGCTGCTTCATACTCATTAAAGAGCCCCATATGTGATTTCAGTCAAGCTACTTTTTAATTGCATCTAGCTGTCCTGTCAACGTTAGCGACGACGACAGGACTTCTGCCTGTTGCTTTCCTTTGTACATACTTATCGACCGCTTTGATTGGAACAATAAACCATCCAATCACCATTTGGTATTGGTTCGACAATGTGTTCAAAAAAATCGGTCGCTATATAACCAAACGCCTGAACCGTTTCCCCTTCTACCGTCACGTTCATTTTTACACGTTCATACTCATTCCCAGTGAATCGACCTTCTTTATAACCCTCTAATTCATCTATCATTTCCAATACTTTAGGAGTTACGCTGTAAAGCTCTCCACGTATGAACTGGCCTTTTTTAAACCGCGCAATTGGATAGCCATATGGAGTCGCATGCAGTTCTCCTTCTACATAACAATCGTTCTTCACACAAGTCGCCGATTCTAGATAATGTGCATTTGTGCCCCCTTTACGCAAGGTTCCATATACGAATAAGTAGCTATTTTGCATACTGGTCCACCTTTCTCTACGCTTTTACCCTATGATACGTATTTCATCGAATGCGTACAAGATAAGGTTTGATCGTTACATAGAAGCGCCTGTCCCTGTACCTTTTCTCCTTTTAAATAGCTTCAAAAGAAGAGGATAACTTAAGGAAAGCAACGTTAAGAAAAATAAAGTTGTCGCAATTGGTGAAGCAAAGAAAATCGCCTGTGGACTCTCATAAATAATAGAGGCTCTTCGCATATTTTGCTCCATTTCTCCACCAACAATAAGGGCTAAAATCATTGGCGCTACTGGGTAGTCTAATACACGCATAAGTAAGCCAAGTAAGCCTGCTACGATAAGCAAGTAGAAATCGATTGTACTGTACCCAAGTGTATAAGCGCCAATAAATGATAAAACAAGCACAATAGGATACAACACATTTGCAGGCGTTCGTAACACCTTAATTAACATGCCTACCATTAAAATATTAATAATGACTAAAATTAAATTCCCTATAAACATACTGTTAATAAGGGTCCAGACAAGATCCGGGCTATTCTCAAACAGTAATGGACCTGGTGTAATGCCGATCATGACTAACGCTCCAAGCATAACCGCAGTTGTACCGGACCCTGGAATACCCATTGTTAACATGGGAATAAGGGACCCTACAGCAGCTGAACTGTTCGCTGATTCTGGTGCAACAAGCCCTTCTACTGCCCCTTTACCGAATTCATCCTTTCGCTTCGATAGTTGTTTTTCGGTAGAATACGCAAGTAAGGAGGAAATTGTTCCACCAGATCCCGGTAAAACACCGAGAAAGAAACCAAGTGGACCACTGCGGAAAATTGGACCAAGCGATCGTTTCCATTGTTCTTTTGTAAACCACTTGCTCCCGATAGCCTGGTCCTTTTTCGGTTGCTGTCCTTTTTTCTTAGGAAACATATTGTATAAAACTTCTCCTAGCGCATAAATCCCAATAATGATAACGATGAAATTAATCCCATCTGTAAAATGTGGAACACCAAATGTGAATCGATGCACACCTGATTGCAAATCAATACCGACCGTGCTAATCGCAAGACCAGCAAACATGGCAACAAACCCTTTGATCATCTTTCCTGTTGAAAGAGCGACAACTGCTGATAAAGTAAAAAGAAAAAGCATAAAATACTCAGCTGGACCAAAGTTTAACGCAAATTGAGCAAGAGGGATCGCAAGAAAGATAAAACCAAAAATCGCCATAATACCACCGAACAATGACGCCATTGCTGCAATTGACATTGCTTGACCAGCTTGCCCTTTTAATGTCATCGGGTACCCGTCGAACGTAGCCGCAATGGATGAACCATCTCCTGGTGTATTAATAAGAATAGAACTCCTCGACCCGCCGAAAAGCGCACCGTAATAAATAGATGACATCAAGATTAATGCACTTACTGGATTCATTCCAAACGTTAATGGAATTAAAACCGCTACTCCCGTTGCAGGACCTAGACCAGGAAGAATTCCAACGATTGTACCTAACAAGGCACCAAAAATGAGCCACACCATATTCATTGGTTCAAGTGCGGTAAAAAGCCCATCGATAATGATTGACCATTCCATGCCTTTACCCTCCAAATCCCGGCAAACTAATTTCAAGCAAATCACTAAAAATAAACCATGTGCTGAACGAGACAATGCCTGTCACAAGTACATTCATAAGCCACTTCTTTAAACCGTTTAAATAAAAAAGCAAAGCAACTAAAAATAGAATGGTAGATAGCAGAAAACCTGCAAAATCAAACAACAACGTATACGCTATACAGAGTAAAATGACGACGCCGATCGTTAACAGTGTTGATTTTTGAACGAGTAGCTGTAAATCCTCTGTCGCATGGTCCCCTTTTTCCTTCAAAACTTGAATTAAATCAATGATGGCAAACAAAAATAGTCCGATACAAATGGCAAGTGGAAAATAAATCGGTGCTAACGGATCTCCCAATGTTGCTTGTGGTAGTTGTAAGATTAAGAGCGCGTAAGCCACGCTCAATACAATAAAAAATAGTGGCATGGATAATCGAACGACCTGCATATGTTCCCCTCCTCATTAAGGTGCGAGACCTGAGTCCACAATGATTTCTTCAAAAAATGTTGCTTGCTCTTCCATGAATGCAATCGTTTCTTGACTGTTCATATAAAAAGCATCTAAGTCATTATTTTCAAGAATGGTATTCCATTCCTCTGTTTCTACCATTGAGGCGAGCCATTCATCCCATTGTGCCACCTCTTCATCAGCCATTTCTGATGGTCCCATAATTCCACGCCAGTGCGGGAAAACCATCTCTGCTCCCATTTCTGTCCGCGTCGGGACGTCTGGAAATGCATCCAGTCGCTCTTCCGATGTAATCGCTAAAATGGAAACCTCTCCAACTTGATACTGTTCAGCAAACCCAGACACTGAATTTGTTGCAATATCAATGTGTCCGCCTAACAAAGCATTCATAATATCCCCACCACTACTATAAACAAGGAATTGTAGCTCCGTAGGGTCAACACCGTATGCAACAGCTGCTTGAACAAAAGCCAAATGGTTACCTGAACCAAGTGAAGGACTAACACCAATTGTCAGCGAAGTAGGGTTCTCTTTTAATTTCTGCATCACTTCCGCACCGTTTTCAAATGGGGCGTCAGACCTAGATGCTATGGCAAGCCATTCTGTCGAGAGCATCGCAAGGGGAGTAAAATCTTCGTACGATAAATCACTTTGCCCGAGCAGATTACTCGTAATTAACAAACTGGAATTTACCGCTGCATAATGACTGTCTTGCTGGTTAAGGTATTGCCAGCCTACCTCACCACCTCCACCAGGTTTATTTAAAACAGTGATACTTTCTTCTAGAAGTCCATCACTTACGAGCGAGCGTTGTATGGAACGTGCCGTCATATCCCATCCCCCTCCTGGCGTTGCAGAAGCAATAATTTCAACTGTCCGACCTGGAAAGTGCGCACTTGATTCTACATCTGTTGAACATCCAATCAAAACGATTATCGAACATGCCAATACCCATTTTTTCATCTCGATCCCCCCTGAAAGTAACCGCTTTCAATTTAACTATTTATGCACTATAGCATGCACGTGTTTCTTAAAACAAGCATACATCTTTAACATTCTTTATATCTTTTTCAGTCATTTCGTCCTTTCTGTTCACGGCGATAAGAAGCCCTAGTACAGAAAATAAAAAACGTTCGCGACTAGGATGCATAGCATCCACGCAAACGTCATTAATACAAGTAAGGAACAAGTTTTGTCACAAAGCTCTTAGGGATGTTTCAATCGATACCGCCGCTCAGGTCTACCGATCTCTCCATAGCTTAACTGTGTGTAACTAGTGTCCTCTCTTACAAGATGCTCTAAGTATCGCCTTGCTGTTGTCCGAGACACACCGAGCTCCTCACAGGTTTTTTCAATCGTTAACCCTTCTTCCGATTGATGAAGTAAATCATACACCCGTTGAAGCGTGATCGCATCAATTCCGGAAGGTAAGTCTGGATGTAGGGTCGAAGCAGCCTTTAACGACAGACTACCACCTAACACCCGTGCTCCATCTTCGTTAGAAAATGTCGCGTAAGGACGGTTAAAAAAAGATTGTTGCGCCGCATACGCTTCCAACGTTTGTTTAAACAATGCTGCATCTACTGGCTTTTGTAAAAAAGCAAACACCCCACATCGTTTAGCCTGTTGAAGAATAGCCATGTCATCTGATGCAGAAATAATGAGTATATCTAACTTCGGGTATTTTCTTCGTATATCTTGTAGTAGTTCAACCCTCTCAATATCAGGAAAATACAAATCTAGAAGCAATAAATCGACGTGCTCTTCTTCATCAAGTCGCTTAAACAATTCCTGTCCATTTAGGACATAGCCTACTAAATGAAAACCACTACATGCTAGGACATATTCTGAGTGAATCATCACTAGCCGATAGTCGTCTTCTGCTATTAATACATTCATCTCTTATCCCCTTCTGTTTTTGGAATATAGATCGAAACAACTGTACCTCCCACATGAGGCAAGCCATCGATTTCCATCACACCGTTCCACTTCTTCAATGCTTGCTGAACATTCGAAAGACCAAATCCTCGTCCTTCACCTTTTGTTGATACACCTGGTTGAAGAAAATGCTTCTGGTTTTCTTTAAAACCTTTTCCACTATCATAAATATCAATAACCCATTCATCCCCTGCGTCACTTGCAAAAAAGAGCACGTCTTTCTTTTCAGTGTGTACCACTGCTTCAATCGCGTTATCTAGCACATTTCCAATGATTGTCGACAAATCCGCTATAGGGATTCGCTCAATCGTATGCAATTCACTAGACTCCTCTATCGACAAATGAACATGTTTTTCTGCTGCTCTTGCCATTTTTGCAAGTAAAAGTGCCTGTACTCCGACGTCCGTGATTTTTTGAAAAAGCGGAATGGTCTGGGTCCGTTGTACACTTGTTTCATTCACAATAAACGACAGCGCCTCTTCTTGCTTTCCAAGCTGTAAAAGCCCCATTAACACATATAATTTATTGCGGAACTCATGGGTCTGAGCTCTTAAACCATCAGACTGTGCCTGCATTTGCGCCATCGTTTCTTTCACTTGCTTCATCTCTGTAAAATCTCTAAAACTACAAATAGCGCCAACCCTTTTTTTGTTTTCGTATATAGGGTGACAATTCACTACTAGCGATTTTCCACTAATGTTCCGCATATCATCAAAGAGCGATTGACCTTTATGTAAAGACTCAAACAATCCTAGCTTATGCAAAACGTCTTTATTCGCCTCGTCAGCAGATAAGATAAAAGCGGCTGCCGGGTTAAACAATGTAACATCGCCATGTTCATTTACAGCACAAATACCCTCATTTAGGGACTGAAGTAAAGCTTCTCTTTCTTTATAAAGCGTTGCAATAAGAGCAGGCTCGTGACCGAATGTATCACGCTGTATACTTGATGAAATGATTCCTGCACAAAGTAAACTTAATACCAATCCAGCTAGGCCGACCAACGCATTACGCCAAAGACGTTCATATAACACCTCGTGTATACTCTCTAATGGATAAGATACTCGAACAGCTCCTATTAGTTGTTCTGCATCACCTAGTTGATCATAGATTGGGGCTGTTGTTTGGATGACTTCTTCTCCATGTACAATCGTTCGCTCTGTCCGATATGACCCAAATACAAGTGTCGCCTGCAAACTATGGCGTGTCTCATCTTCCTTTCCAGACAACATATCTTTACCGTTATGATCAAGGACAAAGACTATCGGATTATTTGCTTGAAGTCGTACACGATCAATAATACCTTGCACTTCACTTACATCGTTTTCATGTAAAGCGTTCGCTAATGCAGGCATGAACGAGAGGGCATTGGCGGTTTGTCTTGATAATTGTTTATATTCTTGATTTAAGTTAACGCTTTCAAAATAAGCGTGAACAAGTGTGAATAATGAGATAAGAATGGCGACAAGAATAGAGAATACGAGTAAGACACGGGTTCTTATCGTCATACGTTTCTCTCCCATAAGATAATGCCGACTTTTGTTTATTGCGCATCCTCCTCCCCTCTCTTTTTAGTGTACCATGAGATGTCATAGGAGGTGGAGAGAAGCGATCCTAACGTACAGTTAATCAAAAAAAGACAATCGTAAGATTGCCTTCATGATTCCTTTTTTGCGCCTACTATTTGTTCACGCAATGCCCGCTTTAAAAACTTACCTACTGATGTGCGCGGAAGCTGTTTCATAAAGAGAACATCATCAGGCAACCACCATTTTGAAAATTGAGTAGCTAAGTATTCATTCAATTCTTCCTTCGTTACTACATGACCTTCTTTTAATACAACACACGCTACAGGACGCTCCTGCCATCTCTCGTGAGGAACGGATACAACCGCCGCTTCAAGTACAGCTTCGTGTCCCATAATAGCGTTTTCTAAATCAACAGAAGAGATCCATTCGCCACCACTTTTAATTAAATCTTTTGTTCGATCAACAATTTTAATAGCGCCTTCTTCATCAATTGTCACAACGTCCCCAGTGTGAAGCCAGCCATTACGAAAAGCTTCTTGGCTTCGCTCATCCTCGTGGTAGTGGTCAGCTACCCACGGACCACGTATAAGCAGCTCGCCCATTTCCTTCCCATTCCAAGCGATCTCCCCGTTTTCGTTCACCCCTTTTATGTCTATAAGTGGAACAGCCATTCCTTGCTTTGATCTTATTTGGTACCGCTCTTCCTCTGACCAGCTGTGTTGGTAACTTTTTAAGCGAGCGTAAGAAACGATAGGGGAAGTTTCAGTCATTCCGTAAGCATGAAAGAACGGGACGTTTAATGTTTTCTCGAAACGTTCAATCATACTTCTAGGAGCTGCTGAACCTCCGCATATGACCGCTCTAAGACTGCTTAAATCATAATTTCCTTTTTCAATGACTTGTAAGAGACCTAGCCAAATTGTCGGTACGCCTCCTGTAAAGGTAACGTTTTCACTTTCAATTAATTCTGCAAGCAGTTGGGGTGTAAACTGAGGTCCCGGGAGAACTTGTGTTGCGCCATAAAAAGTGGCGCTAAAAGGTAAACCCCATGCATTAACATGAAACATTGGCACTACAGGCATACAGACATCGTTTTCTGATAGAGCTGTTGTATCCACCATACCTTGTACCAGGCTATGAAGCGTAATTCCTCTATGTGTATATAACACACCCTTTGGTTTTCCAGTTGTGGCAGATGTGTAGCACATTGCTGCTGGTTCATTTTCATCAAGATCTTCGAGAAAAGCAAAGTTCGGATTCCCTTTCTCTAATAGCGCTTCGTACGAGTACAAAGGCTTAAGAGTTGAATGAGGCACTTCTTTTTTATCAGATAAAACGATATACGTGTGCACAGATGTCAATTGGTCTTTCACTGCTTCTACAATCGGTAAAAGGTCTTCATCAATGAGTAATATTCGATCTTCAGCATGATTGATCACATAAACGAGGTGATCTGAGGAAAGTCGCATATTAATCATATGCAACACAGCACCTATACCTGGGGCAGCAAAATAAGCTTCTAAATGGCGATGATGATTCCATGCAACCGTCCCTACACGCTCTCCACGCTTTAGACCAAACTCGGTCAGCACACTGGCTAAAGCTCTTGTGCGCCTACCAATCTCCCTGTACGATAATCGATGCATGTCATCCAATGTTCTTGAGATTACTTGCTTTGATGGGAAATAACGCTCCGCGCGTTCTAACATTGGCGGAATGGTTAAAGGTGTGTTCATCATTTGCCAAAAACCCCTCTCTAATTGTTTGCGCTTTCATTATGATTCTCTATTATTTTAGCAATCACATCTCGAACAAGCAAATTATTTTTAAAAGATTCTAAACTTTATTTATATAAAAAAAGAAACTCTACTATAGAGCTTCTCAAACTCAAATGAGATCTTAAAACAAACCAAATAACTTCTTTCTTTTTTTTGTAACTCGTTCAGGAGGCTCAAGGTAAATATGCTTATTTTCAACAATTAAGCGAGCATTTTCCTTGTATTCAAACAGTAATTGAGAACCAAATCGATCTTCTACAACTTGATATGCTTCCTGCATTCGTAACGTGCGATTCGATGTATTATGAACATCAGATGCAATGACATGAACAAGATTCGCTTCAATGAGTTGCTCGCTTAACGTTTGAATCTCTTTTCCAAAATATCCAGTTAAACTAGATGATGTTAACTGGGCGAGGGCACCGTTTTTAATGAGCTCATATAGTTTGTTTGGCGATTCCATAATCACCTTGTTCCGCTCTGGGTGTGCAATAATTGGAATATACCCTTGAGAACCCAGTTCATAGAACAAACGAGTTGCATAAACCGGTATATCATTTGAAGGAAATTCCACAAGAACATATTTGCTGTTTGCCAAACTTAAGCTAGAACCCGACGCAAGGTCGCTTAGCACATCCCCATACAAACGTATTTCCTGACCGGCCAAAACCGTTAAAGGTATACCTTGTTTGTTTAGCTCGTCATTTAACTCCGCCACCGCATCGTGTAAGAACGATCCATCTAGCAGAGTGAAATTCGGATGCTGATGATGAGGTGTTGCCACCATTGCTGTAATCCCTTCGCTTACTGCTTGCTCTGCAATTGCGATACTGTCCTCAATTGTCTTAGCCCCATCATCAAGCCCGGGTAAGATATGGCTATGAATGTCAATCATCCAGCTCTCCCCTTTTTCCTTTATTGATAATAGTAATACGTATTCTGATCGATTGGCTTGTTGTTAAGTACCACACCTAGTATGTTCGCTTTTGCTTTTACTAGATTCCCTTTTGTCTGCTCAAGCTGATCGCGGTCTGTTTTGCCACTTGATGTCACGATAATCGTGCCATCCACTTTACTAGATAAAATTTGAGCATCTGCTACAGCCATAACGGGCGGCGTATCAATGATAACCATATCAAAGTTCTCACATGCTTCTTTAATAACCATTTCCATCATTTTTGAGTTTAAAAGCTCAGCTGGGTTTGGCGGAACTGGTCCACACGTTAATAGGCTAACATTTTCAATGGACGTTTCCTGTGCTACATCCACTAGCTTCTGCTGCCTTGTTAGTACATTTGTTAAACCATGGGTGTTCATCAAGCTGAATGTATAATGAGCGGTAGGCTTTCTCATATCCGCATCAATTAATAAAACACGTTGTCCGTTTTGTCCCATAACAACTGCGAGGTTAGAAGCAGTCGTTGACTTCCCTTCTCCTGGACCAGCAGAGGTAATTAAAAGAGAATGTATATCTGTATCGATAGCAGAGTATTCAATATTTGTACGGATATTCCGATATTGCTCCGTTATTGGCGAGTGTTTATTTACATCTGCAATAAGCTGGCGTTTTTTTTGTCCTTGACCTTTTTTCGTGCGAGTTGACCTGACCATAAGTCACCTACTTTCTTAAGCTATGACGATTTCCTCGTCGGTTCAACAGCATCCATCGTTGAGACTACGCCGAGAACAGGCAGATCTAGGATCTTTTCAATATCCTTTTCTGATTTCACTGTTGTATCTAAGTATTCAAGTAAAAATGCTAACCCTACTGCTCCCATTAATCCAACTACAAACGCAATCGCCATATTTAAAATCGTATTAGGGCTTGATGGTGACGGATTTTCACCAACTACAGCCTCTGATAAGATCGTTACATTATCTGTGCTTAAAATATCTGGGATTTGCGTTTCAAATACAGTAGAAATTTCATTTACAATGGCTGTTGCTTCCTCTGGCTTGTCTGCTTCAACCGTTACGAGTAACACTTGGGAATTGTTTTGATTTGTCACAGACACCATATTTTGAAGTGTACTAAGACTATAATCCAAGTTTCCATTTTCAATCACATCATTTAAAATACGAGGACTTTTAATAATCTGCGTGTATGTACCGACGAGCTCTAAACTTGTTCGAACATCGTTTTGAGTTACGCCTTCCTCTGTACCTGCTTGATAAATTAATAATTCTGCAGAACGTTCGTATTTTGGAGTAAGGACAAAAACACTTACTAACGTACCAGCTAACATTGCTAACAACGGAATCGCAACGAGCAATTTCCAGCGTTGTTTTAATGTTTGAAAGATTTCTTTCAAACTTATCGTTTCTTCCATCTAATCGCTAACCTCCTAAACATATCCCATAACTCAAATCGAATTATATCATAATTTGACTAACAATATTGATAAATCATCGTCATTTTTATTGCTAATTCTACAGTTTCATACAGGATTAGACCGCATCTGTTGTATTTGTAGACCAGGAAAGCGAACTTTTCACTAAACATTACAACAAAATGTTCTTGTTCTTATGATCAGCTTCTTTTATTCTAATAAGAGAGAATGAATACATAGATCGTTATATTTACCATTTTAATAGTAGAAAGGCGTTTTTAAATGAAGAAAAAAACGGCATTAAAAGTAACCGCACTAATTTTTGGCATCCTTTTTTTAGTCGTCATTGGAGTTGGCCTTTATATCTTTAATGATATACGAACAACTGCTAATCAAATGTATGAGCCACTTGGTGATCGTCAAGGGTCTTCACCTATTCGTGAAAATGAAATTCAAGAAGGAGAACCAATTTCCATTTTACTAGCTGGCGTTGACCATACACCTGGTCGCGAAGAAGATGTCGTTGGACGTTCAGATTCCATTATCGTTATGACACTCAATCCAGCAGAACGATCAACGAAAATGTTGTCCATTCCGCGTGATACACGTGTGGACATTGTTGGTAGAGGAACAACAGAAAAAATTAACCATGCCCACGCATACGGTGGTGCAGAAATGTTAATTAACACAATTGAAGAAGCGTTTAACATCCCTATTGATCACTACGCCGGCATTAATATGGAAGGGTTCACTCGCCTTATTGATGCGTTTAATGGAGTTGAAGTCTACAATGATCTTTCCTTTACAATGGATGGCTCTCAATTTCCTGAAGGAACCATTGCATTGAACGGGGAGGAAGCACTAAAGTATACACGCATGCGCTATGACGACCCTCGCGGCGATGCAGGACGCGCCAACCGACAACGGGATGTAATCGAAGCATTAATGAATGAAGCTGCTTCCCTCAGTTCGATTACGAAAGCTGGGGATATTCTCGATGTATTAGGTTCTACTGTTCGAACTGATTTAGCATTAGGGGATATGTGGTCCTACCAGTCTGACTATATTGATGCACTTGACCAAGTGGAGCAAATTGAAGTGAATTATACAGGACAGACGATTGACGGCTTATGGTATGCCATTGTAAGTGAGGAAGAAAAAGCGCGTGTACGAGACGAAATGCGTAGCCACCTTGATTTATAAAGCAACACAAAAAAGGAGCGCATAATGCGCTCCTTTTTCCTTCTAAGATACTAACCGTAAACCTATAACGGCAATAACTACAAGACCGATAAAGAATAGCCTTAAGCGATCTTTTGATTCATTGTAAAAGAACATCCCAACTAGCGCACTACCGACTGTACCGATTCCAGTCCACACTGCATATGCCACACCGAGAGGGATGGTTTCCATTGCTAATCCTAAAAGGGTGAAGCTTATAATAAAGCCAACAATTAAGATACTAAAACCCTTTTTCTTTTCTCCTTTTGCAATCATCTGAATCCCACTCACGCCTATTACTTCAAAGATACCGGCGATGATTAACATGATCCAACTCATGCTTCATCCACCCCTTCAACCTTTTTAGTACCAGTGACAAGTTTTAATCCTAATACCCCTGCGAGTAAAACAACAATAAAAAAGAGCATCCATAGATTAAACGATGCACCAAATAGAAAAATATCAACAAATACTGTTCCAACGGTACCAAGTGCTACAAATATTGCGTATACTGTACTCGTCGGTAATACCGTTGCAGCACGGACAAGTAACGTAAAGCTGACGACGATTCCAATGGCTGTCAGCCCCCATTCAAACGGTGTACTTGCATACTTAAGACCCGTTGCCCAACCGACTTCAAAGATACCTGCTATAATTACGAACAACCACATATAAAGTCACGCACCTTTATCTATTCATTATACTAACTAACGGTAGTTAGTATACCACGCTTTAACTATATTGACAATCTTTTTTCCGAAAGGATGACACAATGAATACAAAAGCACGAATCATGAACGTCGCACGTCACTCTTTTTCAAAACATGGATATGAAGGAACCACGTTAGCTCAGATTGCAAAAGAAGTTGGCATTCAAAAACCATCTATGTACAATCACTTCAAAAGCAAAGCCGAGCTCTATTTACTTCTATGCGAACGAATTACAAACCAACTTGTTGATACCATTGCAACAACTGCAGCACAGTATGAAACGTCAGAGAGTAAAACAAGGCTTTATCATGTATTAAAAAATAGCTGTGATTTTATTATGTACGAACAAGAAGGTGCTATGTATAAACGATTCATGTTGTTTCCACCAGCTGATCTCAAACAAGACGTTCATTCCATTGTTTTAAAAGGAGATGAAGCAATTCACCGCACCCTTCACGAGCTTTTTCAACAAGGGCAAAAAGAAAAGCGGTTTAAACTTATACCTGAACAAATGTTTCGTTCAGCCTATTTCTGCCTGCTTGATGGGCTTTTTACCGAAAGTTTCATCTATGAAGACGATGACTTTCAACGGCGGTTTAAAGAAGCTTGGACGATTTTTTGGTACGGTATATCCACCGACTCGTTATAAACTTGGAGGTTTTAAAAATGTTCTCCTTGGGAATCCAATACACACATCAGTGAATACCTTAGGAGGAATAACACTCATGAACGTACTCGTTATAGGAGCGAATGGCCAAGTCGGTAAACACCTTATTCAACAATTGCAGGAAAGCGAACATACATCAATTGCCATGGTTCGAAAACAGGAACAAGTCGAGACGATGAAAGAGCTAGGAGCAGATAACGTCGTGATTGCCGATTTAGAAGATGATTTTAGTGAAGCATTCACACAAGCGGATGCGGTCATATTCGCAGCTGGTTCTGGTGGATCAACGGGAGCGGATAAGACGCTAACTGTTGATTTATGGGGTGCCATTAAAGCATTTCGTTACGCAGAAGACGCATCTATTAAGCAGTTTGTTCAGTTAAGTTCCATCGGGGCAGGGAATCCAGATGCCCAGCCAGACAAAATTAAACACTATATGGTTGCCAAAGCAGTCGCAGATCAAGTACTCATGTCAACATCATTATCTTATAGCATTGTACGTCCAGGAGTTTTAACAAACGACAAGGCAGCAGGCACTATTCAAGCTAAAGCTGCATTTGA
Organism: Shouchella oshimensis; assembly: GCF_002019765.1. GTDB lineage: Bacteria > Bacillota > Bacilli > Bacillales > Bacillaceae_D > Shouchella > Shouchella oshimensis. Next base: position 439,462 of record NZ_KV917380.1, on the reverse strand, counting down.
GCAACTCTCAGATAGCTCTATATCAAGAGCTGATGTGGCAGCTGTATTAATTGAAGCATTAACAAATGAAGCTACTTTCGGTAAAGCCTTTGAAATCGTTGGAGGTAGTGAACAACGAACAGACGCATTATCTGCACTGAACTAATTTAAGAAGCTTGCTATGCCGTAGCATAGCAAGCTTCTTTATGCATGCCTTCCGTTTAACTCATTTAACTTGGCCGCCTCTTTGGAAGGTTCAAACATATAGCTCTTCTGTCTCATCCCAATATTTAAAACAATCCCAATGGCAATCATATTGGTCATCAATGCACTCCCACCGTAGCTTAAAAAAGGTAGAGCAATACCTGTGACTGGCATCAAACCCACTGTCATAGCGATGTTTTGAAAAATTTGAAACGTTAGCATCCCAGCAATACCTGCAATCATATAAGTTCCATATAAATCTTTACACGCCATCGCTAACATAATCATGCGGTAAATAAGCAGGAAAAACACACAAATAACAAGTGTTGAACCAACGAAGCCAAACTCTTCCCCTATTACGGCAAAAATAAAGTCTGTATGCATTTCGGGGATCGCAGCATTTGCTGCTTGCACACTGTTCAAGAAACCAACGCCTAGTAGTTGACCAGACCCAATACCGGTCGTTGCCCCTAGCGTTTGCATAGCGTAGCTCGTTGCATATTCTTCTGGATATAACCATCCATAGATGCGTACAAGTTGATGTGGTTCTAATAGTTCCCATTCGATAAGTAAATCGACATAGTTAAAAAATAAATAAAAGACAAGGGCAATAAAAGCTGTTGCCATACCCACTAATGTAAGAATAATCTTCATCGACATATTGGATACAAGTATGGCTACTGCCACAATTGACACGAGAACAAGGGCTGAACCAAGATCAGGTTGTTTTAATACTAAGAAAATAGGTGGCAAACTAACGGCTAAGATCAGTCCCAGTTTCATTAAGTCCGTTTTTAGGTTTTGCTCTTTAAAGCGTTTGTTCAAATACATAACAAGATGCGCTAATGCTAGCACTAATATAATTTTCATAATCTCTGATGGTTGATAGATAGGCGTATTATTAATTCCAATCCATCTCGTAGCTTCATTCCTTGACACCCCAAAAAATTCTACAATTAATAAGAGTATCATTCCAAAAGTATAAGCCGGAATCGTTAAATATTTAAAATATTCGTAATCTAAAAACATGATAATAACAATTAGCACTGCTCCAATAAGCATCCAACGCGCTTGCGATAACATGTATACATGCCGATAAGCCTCATCTACATATTGACTAGTCGTCCCTGCATAAATGGCCATTGCACTTATACATAAAAGCAAAAAAACAAGGAATAGCAAAGTATAATCAATCCGGTCATGCCATTGTTTCTCTCTTTCCATGACGGTCCCCCTTTATTTCCACTTCTTTCAATCTATCATACCATGTTTTTCCCTAACCGCGCATGAAATAGCTAGCTATTTTGTTGTTTCCTTTTCTTTGCTATACTGAACCTAATCTCATCTATTAAGAAGGAGTTTTGTTCATGTCGATTCTTGTTACAGGAGGCGCCGGTTATATAGGCAGCCATACATGTGTAGAGTTATTACAAGCTGGCTATGACGTCATTGTCGTTGACAATCTTGCAAATAGTCGTGAAGAGACGTTAAGGGAAGTTGAAGCGATCTCTGGTAAATCACTTACCTACTACCCAACAAATTTGTTAGATGCAAACGGTTTGGATCAAATCTTTGACAACCATACGATTGACGCAGTTATTCATTTCGCAGGCTTAAAAGCCGTTGGAGAATCAGTTGAAAAACCACTACACTATTACGAAACAAATTTGCTAAGTACGATTCAGCTATGTAAAGCGATGGAACGTCATGGTGTTTATAAATTGGTTTTTAGTTCATCTGCCACAGTATACGGTATCCCTGAACAAGTGCCTGTTCGTGAAAACGCACCTATTCAAGCACTCAATCCATATGGTCGTACGAAAATTATGATCGAAGAGATTTTGGGTGACCTTGCCGCTACAGATGAAAAATGGAGCATTTCGTTGCTGCGCTATTTTAATCCGATCGGCGCTCATAAGAGCGGTAAAATTGGTGAAGAACCGAGTGGCATTCCGAATAATTTAATGCCTTACATTACACAAGTTGCAGTTGGCATAAGAGAAGAGCTTTCCGTTTTTGGAGATGATTATCCAACTGAAGATGGTACATGTATTCGCGATTATATTCATGTGGTTGATTTAGCATTAGGTCATTTAAAAGCACTTGAAAAGCTTGAAGACACAAGCGGTGCTAACGCCTATAACCTTGGTACAGGGAATGGATACAGTGTATTAGAAGTTGTTACCGCTTTTGAAGAAGCATCAGGAAAAACCATTCCTAAGAAGATCGTGGAACGACGCCCAGGAGATGCACCTGTGACGTATGCAGACGCCTCAAAAGCAGAACGCGAGTTAGAGTGGAAAGCAGAGCGTGGGTTAGGAGAAATGTGTGAGGATTCGTGGAGATGGCAGTCTCATCGAGCAAGACAACTAGCAGAGTAACCGGTTAAGAGCTTTGGCATTGACGCCAAAGCTTTTTAGGTTTTCATGTATAGCCTGCATTTTTATCGTTGACACTATACTCGTACGATTAAATCATAGCCTGACGGGTATAAGAGATAAATACATATGTTAGCGAACTAGACTCTTATAGTGCATTGAAAAATCTAACTAAGAAAGAGTGACACGCCATGGAGATACAAAAGTCTACTAATCGCTATTGGATGGGAAAAGCAGCTTCACAACCAATTGCAGAACTCACTTTTACAAAAGAAAAAGAAGCTCTTACTATTACTCATACATTTGTCGATCCAGAGTACCGGGAACAAGGATTAGGAGCTAAACTCGTTTCATCTCTCGTGGACGATGCTCGTACACAGAAGCAGAAGATCGACCCAGTATGTCCTTACGCCAAAAAACAGTTTGATCAACACCCTGAATACAAGGATGTGCTTTTATAGCACGTACAAAATCTTTCATACTTTCGCATCCGTTTTCATGGTAAGATAGGAAAAGATTTTTAATACAAAAATTTGACTTAAACGGAGGAACTTTCGATGAAAACACCCTTCACTATTCGCGTGGTATTGCGACTTGTGAGTGTTCTTTTTGGTGTAATGGTGCTGGCTGCTTGCACAACACCCGAAAGTAGTCCTGCTCCAGCAAATCCTAATGATTCCTCTAATCCCTCTGCCATTGATGAAGGCAACGCTCAAGCACCTGTAGATCAAGAGGAGAATGTTCCTTATGACGAAATCGAAAATGAGCTTTCGTTCTCGGCTGGAAATGATACAAAAATATTATCTGCACAAGCTGTAACAGCACCTTTTGATGCGACCTATATCGTACCCGAAGGAATGGATGTATTAGCAAATGACCATTCTTTAACGTTTACGAATACACCTGACCTCCCGTATCATTTACAGGTCTCTGTTCGCACTGAATCACTTCCGTCTGATTTTGATCTTGCTCAACAACGGGACTACACATCGCTATCCTTGCGTTCAACGATTCATGAACCGAGTGATATTGATCTTGAACGCTTTCCGGAGCTACCATTCGACTACTATTACACCATTCAAACGACTAATGAAACCATTCATCGTCTCGTTCGCTTTGATGAACAAGCCGAGCATATGTATATTGCAACATTGAATACACCTGAATCGAGAGAAGAAGATCCAAATGCCTACGCAGAGGTTGTTAGTCTTTTTCATGCTATTCTGTCCTCCGCTAATGACCAAGAAGATGAAGTTGAAGTTGAAGCTGATACCGATGCTCTTCTTGATAAATTACAAGATCGCTCTTCTTATGACGAAAACGACCAGACTTTTGAAAAAGAACAAACCGTCTTCACAGCGCTGTACGAAGATGAGGAATTCGCATTCTCTGTTGACCATTTCACCCTTTTCAATACTTTTAGCATTTATTTACCTGAAGGCTATCAAAAGCGTTCTTTAGGAGAGCATTCTTATAGCTTTACGAATCGGGAAGATGCAGATTTTCAACCAATTACGTTAATTATTGGACTTACGCACCCTGATATTCCATTGGATTTGCATATTAGCGCTTTACGTTCTGCCAATGAAGAATTATCTGCTGAGGCGTATCCTATGTTTGATTTCTTTGACTATGTATTTGTCGAGATGAATGAAGACGACACATTTAAAAGTGCGACACTCATTAAAGAACGTGAAGATCAACGTATATTCGAAGCATCTATTCGTACAAGCGAAGAATACCTTGATGAGTTAACCTTTATTAAACTTATGACTGCTCTTTTGGAAGTTGAAGATCTTGTAGAAGAAGTGCCTGTTAAATAAAACAGGCACTTTTTTATTTGTAATGACCACCAATTTTTTTGCTTCGGTCTACTAATTGAGAAGCCTGTTTTAAAGATGAGGCTCGCTGAATCGCCACTTTCCCATATTTATCACGAATATGATCCATAACATAGCCAATTTGCGACAGCCGATCACGATTTTGATTATCGTCCAGTAAACTCATCTGCCAATTTTGGTCGCTTTGGAGATTTGTCATACCTACACTGACTCTCCTCACTGGAAACCCGTCCCAGTGTTGTTCAAGAAGTTGATTAACACCGTTAAAGACTTCCATCGTAATGTTCGTCTCAGTTGGAAGCGTCAATTGACGATGAAAACTTCGCTTCTCCACATGACTTGCACCATTTAATCCTAAACTTACTGTTGCGCCCATTTTTCCTGCGTGACGTGCTCTCGAACAGACTTCTTCACAAAGCTCTAATAAAACGACGTGTAGGTCTTCTTTCGTCGTATAGTCCCGTGGCAATGTCATGCCATTGCCAAACCCTTTTCTACCAGCATGGGCTGCTCGAGTAACAGGTGAATAATCAATACCATTTGCTGACATCCACAACACTTGACCATGTAAACCGAACTTTTCTTTTATACGAGACCCTTCTGTTTGAGCTAAATGACCAATTGTCCGAATGCCCATACTTTTAAAGTGAATAGCCATTCGTTTTCCTACGCCAAATAAATCACTAATAGGACGTGGCCAAATCTCTAACTCCATCATATCTTCTGTTAACGTATAGATACCACTCTTATTTTTCTTGGCAAATAAGTCACAGGCAAGCTTGGCAAGAACTTTATTTTCGCCAATTCCTACTCGGGCTCTTAAATTCATTTCTTCTTTAATACGTTCTTGAATTTCTGATGCAATCTCTTGAGGCGCTCCAAACAAGCGTTGACTCCCTGTGACATCCATAAATTGTTCATCAATGGAGTAAGGTTCAACCAAGTCCGTATACTCTCCTAATAGCTTAGAAATACGCAAAGACACGTCGACATATTTCTGCATGCGAGGCTTCACCACAACTATATCAGAACATTTCTGTTGCGCTTCATAGAGACGCTCGGCATTCTGAATGCCTTTTTCTTTCGCAAGGGGGCAGGCAGCCAAAATGACACCACTTCGCCGATTCGGGTCTCCTGATACAACAAGTGGCTTACCTGCGTACTGAAGGTTTTCCGCATGTTCAATCGAAGCATAAAAAGACTCCATATCCAGTAATAAGATTGCCTTTTCATTTTTCATCTGCCTACCTCCTTCCCCACATTATACCCGAATACACGTTCTACAACCAGTTAAAATACGTGCGTATGTTCGTTTTTTTCTGGGATACACTCCGAGGATTTCCAGCACGAGCGATTTTTTCCTAATATGAAAGGAAAGGAGAAGCTATAAAAAAAGGAAATCGTCTAATTATGTATGATCATATAAAAAAACGGGTATAGATGAAGAATCATCTATAACCCGTTTGTATCGTAACTTTTAGTGTAAACGTTTAGCGCCTAAATATCTTGGAGCCCAATAGGAGTTGTTTAAGTCTGAGACTTCTACACCGCGAGATGAGCCAGTGTGAATAAACTTATTATCCCCAATATAAATTCCGTTATGCGTTGGACCAGCTGCATATGTCTCAAAGAAGACAATATCGCCAATGCTTGGTGAACCTACAGATGTACCAGCGTTCCACTGAGCTGCTGCTGTACGAGGAAGTTCGATTCCATTTTGACGGAAGATATATTGAATCATTCCACTACAGTCAAATCCAGCAGGAGATGTTCCTCCCCATAAGTAAGGTACGCCAATAACAGATTGAGCTGAAGAAATCAAACCTGATACAACGTTACTTGAGCTTGAAGTAGACGTATTGCTCGTATTTGTATTCGTTACAGGTGCTGCATTATTTGTGTTTGTGTTTGTATTTGTATTCGTGCTAGGAGCCGGTGCTGCCGCTGTATTATTTGAACTTGTACTTTCAGAAGCAGTCGAATCATTTGAAGATGCGTTTGACTCCGTGCTAGTGCTCTCGTTTGAAGATGAGCTTGATTCCGTACTCGTGCTCTCATTAGAAGATGAGCTTGAACCAGTGCTTGCTGATGCCGGGCTGCCACTAAGTGTACGTACTGTAGCTGGACCAGCAATTCCGTCAACAGAAATACCATTCGTACGTTGGAATTCCATTACGGCTTTTTTCGTAATTTCACCATAATAACCAGTCGGTTCTGCATTAAAATACCCTAATGAACGAAGCTGTTGCTGTAGATCCGTAACATTCTCGCCACGAACGCCTACACGCATAGAAGAAGATGCTGGTGTTTCAGCTGGCGCTTGCTCTTTTTCTACTGTTTTCGTAGCTTCTTGTTTAGGCTCTTCCTTAGCTGGCGCACTTGTTTCTGTTGATGCCGTTTCCGAAGCTGCAGGCTTCGCGTCAGCTGTACCTAGTGCACTACGTGTTTCTGGACCAACAATTCCGTCTACTAAACGTAAATTTTGCGCTTTTTGGAAAGCTACAACAGCATCACGCGTAATGGAACCATAATAACCAGTAGAAGATTGGTTAAAATAACCTAGAGAACGTAATTCGTCTTGTAGATTTGTAACATCATTTCCTCTGCTACCAATTCTAAGTAAATTTGATTGAGTTGTTGTTGTTTCTTTTTTCTCTACTTTAGTAGTCGATTCTTTTCCTAAAAGTGAACCGAACGTTTCTGGTCCAGCAATTCCGTCAACGCGTAGGTTGTTTTCTTTTTGATAATCCAATACAGCGTCACGTGTATATGTACCAAAATAACCTGTTGCTTTATGGTATGTAAAAAACCCTTTTTCTTTAAGTATGTTTTGCAGTTCCGTTACATCCTGATGAGACATACCTTGTTTTAACGTTTGGTCACCTACTGCTGCTTCTGACACTTGTGGAGCAACTGCTACAACTCCAGCGACAACAGCTGAAGAGAATAAAAATTTGTTTAGATTCGATTTGCTCAAGAGAATGCCTCCTCAAAATTTTAAAATAAATCTAGTTTGTTATGACATGAATGATTATAATGAACGACTACATGATCTTCTTCGACAAGATTGACTAAATTTTACACGATATTTCGCTCTTAATCTATCAATGTAACAAAAATGTAATATTACATTTGTAATAGTACCGACAAAAAACGCATACTAGCAACCTATTGACGCAAAAAAAATTTCCAATTACTAGTTTACTAGGACAAAAAAATAAGCTTACATGCTCCTCGTTAAAAGAACATACAAGCTCATTCACTTACGTCCGATTTGTTTTTGCTTGAATATGACCCGCTAAAGCGTACAACACAAGGGTTGAAGCAAAATGTGAAGAAACATCGTTTGCATCTTGCTGAGGGTAAACCTCGACAAAATCCATTCCAATGACGCCTCTAGATGTAAATTCATGCACGAGCGTCAGTAATTCATAAGAGGTAAGACCATTTGTATCAACTGGTCCTCCAGGGTTAAATGCAACGTCTAATACATCACTACAAACCGATAGGTAAATCATATCAACCTCTTTTGAAGCTTCTTCATAGAGACGAGCTGCATAATCGCGTAAGTTCGTCGCTTCTTTTATATCCTTACTAGTAATGGTCTTTGCTCCTGCTTCATGTGCATATCGACCTGTTTCAGGCTTATTACGTGGTCCGTGTATGCCGATGTGTAGTAAACTCTCATTTCGTACTTGATCGAGCTCATACAAACGAGCAAATGGGGTAGAGCGTGCATACTTTTCCCCTTCGTGATGCGGCATATTATCGTAATGGGCATCTAGATGCAGGATGCCAATTTTTTTAGCTGGATACTGCTCGGCTAAACCAGCAAGAATGGGGTACGTAATGCCATGATCGCCACCTAAAGCAATTGGAAAAGCCCCCGTTTGCCAGACATTGCGTGAGAAGGTTTGAATTCGCTTCATCGTTTCTTCTACATCTGCCGGCACAACATCAATATCACCTAAATCAGCTAATTGTAGATGTTCAAACACGTCGATATGGTTTAACTCTGGTAAATACCCCGAATAACGTGCTGAAGAAAGACGCATCACTTTTGGGCCCAATTCGCACCCTGTATAATCCCCCCATGTCACCGCGCCTTCCCACGGAACCCCATATACGAGAACATCTGCATCCTTTATCCTCTCAACCGTTCCATTTTTAGCCCCTAAGAAAGGCGGCGTATTTCCATAAATAGGCTCTGTCATTTGCTCATCTCTCCTTTACACCCTTTTTCTTTTTCATTCCTGTTTTCATGAAAAGAAAACCTTTTTATATAAGGAGAGACACACGAAATAGCTTGTTCAATCAATCATGCGACTTGATTTTGATTTAGCCGTAGTCGCTTGCATCCGTTTTGCTAGTGGTTTTTTTAGTAATAAACCAAACGACAACGCTAGTACAAAGACAAGAAGTAGCACACCAATCATAGTAGCTGCAGTTGACCAAACAATTCCTCCAACAGCTTCCCTTAGCAAATTAATGGCATAGGTAAACGGTAAGAATGGATTAATTGCCTGAAAGAACGGTGGGGCCACTTGAATTGGAAATGTGCCTCCTGCGCCTGATAGCTGCAAGACCATTAAAACGATGGCTAGTGCCTTCCCAATATTTCCAAATACAGAAGCCAGCGTATACACGATGGTCATAAACACAAATCCAATTAACCATGTAAATAGAACGAAATAAACTGGATGAGCGGCGTATGTGCCTAATAGAAATAAGTTCCCTAGACTCACGATCGTTCCTTGTAAAAAACTTATGATTAAAAATAGTACTAAACGACCCAGATAAATGTGATGAACCTTATAGTCTTCCCGCATATCTTCAGGATGAACATCTGTTTTCAATAAGTTAACGAGCAAGAGAGAACCTACCCAAAGAGACAACGCCGTATAAAAAGGCGCATTAGCAGAACCGTAATTGGGTACTGGATAAAGCTGCTCTTCAACAAGCTTAACTGGCTCTCTAAAAAACGCACTTTCCTCTTCAATATCATTTCGAAGTAGCGCGACCATATCATTTAAATTATGGTTTTCATCAAAGTCACGAATTCGATCAGCCGCATTCCCAACTGTTTTTTCTAAATCTGGCAGTTGTTCATCTGCAAATGCTGCGACGTCTCCTAACGTTTCTTCGAATTGAGGAAGATTCGTTTGAATCAGCTGAATGACGTTTGACAACTCATCTTCTATCATCGGCAAATCTGTACGAACAAAATCTGCTGCACTATGAATGTTCTCTTCAATACGTGGAAAATCGGTTGCGAAAAACGCATTCACATTATGAATGAGCGTCTGAAGCTTCGGTAACTCCTCTTGAATAAAGTGTATACCTTCTTGCAATTGCGCTCGAACGTTTGGTAACTCATCTAGTAGGTATTGAATTTGTTCTTCTCCAGCCATTCGAACTTGATCTGCTTGATCAATAAGTTGTTCAAGCTGCGGTATACGATCCCGCTGCTGTTGAATGGTCTCTTCAGCACTTGTTACATCTGCTTTTAACTGCCCAATCCCCTCTTTAATCATGGTTGCTGCATCATTTGAGAAAAGTCCATTGGCGCGACTCGCACCTCCCTGTACGGTCGCAATGTGGTCGCGTAAGGATTGAAGCTGATTCTCTCCAATCGATCCAGATGATTTTAAAGCAGCAACCCCGTCATCAACTTGCTTTTGTAGCGCATTTAATTGTTGATTAAGAGATACTAATGGATCGATTAGCGATTTGGTGTCTGTATTTGGTGATAGTTCATTTACTTGTTCAAGAAACGTAATGGCATGCCCAATGGCCTCTTGATTTGATTGGAGCAACCGACTTGCTTGCTCTAATTGCGGGATGATTTTCTCAACGCTTTCACCTGATTCCACTTGCTCTAATGCAGCTAAAATAGAACGTGACGTTTGTTCAATGATCGTGGCTTGATTGGACATGAACTGAACAATTGGATCAACGGAGCGTTCCAGCTCATCTAGCACATCCACCATTTGGTGTGCATACTGCTCCATATTCCCACTTAATTCGGTTGCTTTAGGAAGTGCATCTTTAGCTTTCGTGAGCGCTTCTTCCGCAATCGTAAGCAATTTTACTGTTTGCGTCAGTTGACTTTCTATCTCATCTAATCGACCGTTTATTTCTTCCGCTTGAACAACAATGTCGTCTACGTCCGGTAGCACTTGTTCAACCTCGATTAATCGATCTGCTACTTGGTGAACCATCGGTAAATAACCTTCGACTTGGACAACAACATCTGCACCTTCATTAATGGCATCAAACTCTTCCTCCACAGCTAAAAAACGATCCAGCTTTTCTCTTAATTCTGGCCAGTCGTTTTGAAGTTCAATAACCGTTTCACCTAACTCATTAATCTCGGGGAAACGATCTTCTAGATCAAAAATCAGATTTTCAATTCGCCGAATGGTAGGCAATTCGTTTTCAAGCTCGATGCCAATGTCGTTCAGTTGAGTAAACAGAGATCTTGAAGCTTCTTCAAGGAATTGCTGACTAATTTCATCTACAACAGCCGATGCACCAGCAGAGGTCATCTTAGGGGCAATTGCATTCATTTTCTCGTTCACTTCATAACGAACTTCTGGTGCATGTGGATCCCCATTAATAACGCTCGTTAATTGCTCAGAAAACTCGGCATCAAGATACACACTAGCATAGTACTCACCGTCTCGTACCCCTTTCTCTGCTTGATCACGATCAACAAATATCCACCCCATCTTGTCGTTATCGGCTAAATTGTGAACCAGCTCGTCTCCAACATTAATGGGCTCTCCTTCTACAGTTGTTCCTTGATCCTCATTCACAATCGCCACTTTTATTCCCTCTGTATTACTATAAGGGTCCCAAGAAGCAGCAATATTAAACCATGCATAAAGAGCTGGTAAAAAAGCGAGTCCCACTAATAATAGCGCTACAAGTGGTACTCGTTTTACATTTTTAAAATCCTGTATGATAATGTCGCGTATTTGTTTCATAGCGTATCGGTCTCCCTTAAGGTTACTGATACATATCATACAAGAGAGTTTTATAATAGACAATGAATATCCATAAAGAGAACAATCTTACATATTTCCTTGTTTTACAAGGAGTTTTCCTATAAGGCTAGTCTTTTCTTTCATAAAAAAATATGTGAACTCTTTTTCACATAAAAAAAGGAGCGTAGGTTCCCCCACGCTCTAGTCGATACGCTCATTTTTTTTAAACCTACGCTTACTTAAAAGCAAATGTCATGTCAGCTTGAGCGGCAACTTTGCCATCTACGTAAGCAACACCAGTCGCTTTTGCAACAGGTCCTTTTATACGTGTAATTTCTATTTCTAGTCGTAGCTGATCGCCTGGGCGAACCGGACGTTTAAATTTGCATTGATCAATCGCTGCAAACAATCCAATCTTTGTTGTATCTTCTTGTGCTTTGGCTACTGCAATACCAGATACTTGAGCTAAAGCCTCAACAATTAACACACCAGGCATAACAGGATATTCAGGAAAATGACCATTAAAGAACTCTTCATTCACCGTCACGTTTTTTATCCCTACCGCTCGTTTTCCCGCTTCTAATTCAATAACCTTGTCAACTAATAAAAATGGATAACGATGGGGAATTAACGCTTTAATTTCTTCTATTGATAACAAGAACGCCGCCTCCTCTTTCTTTCTCGACTTATTTTATCATATTTCTCACCTTACTCTAAGCAAGAGGAGGAATTATACGATGAATAGCGAATAAGGATTGAGGAACCATTGTAAAAGGAGCGAATAGTCTTGGCACTCATTCATATGACAGTACATGCAACTACGATAGGTAAACAAATAGGAATTCAACTAATAGTACCTGATCATGCCACACCACCATATAGAACACTCTATCTTTTTCACGGTTGGAGCGATAATGAAACGGCTTGGTTACGTAATACTAACGTTGAACAGCTTGCAAATCAATATAATCTTGTCATCTGTATGCCTGATGTAGGATTAAGTTATTATAATGACATGACTTATGGTGGGAACTATTATTCCTTCATTCAAGATGAATTGCCAACAACGATGGAGAAGCATTTTTCTCTTTCTAGAAAAAGTGAACATCGTTACGTTGCTGGCTTATCAATGGGTGGTTTTGGTGCATTCAAGTTAGCATTGAACGAACCTGAACGGTTTCGAGCAGCAGCAAGTTTTTCTGGTGCCTTGCTCATCGAAGAATTAGTTACCCTCCAAGAGAAGAATCAGGATACAGAGAGAAAACCTTATATGCAAGCGATTTTTGGGCTTGAGCAGAACGTTACACAAACGAAGAATGATCTTTTATATAAACTGGACCAAGTTGACAAACAGGCTATATCTTTACCATTGTTTCAATACTGTGGGACAGAAGATTTTCTCTATCCGATCAATCAAACCTTTCGTCAGCAAGCTGAAATGACTTCTCTTCCCTATCAATACATTGAGGGACCTGGTGATCATACGTGGGCCTACTGGAATGATTGTTTAACTGATTGGTTAAAGCGACTAGAAGATTTGGAACTTTTATAGAAATAAAAAACGCATGAAAGGGGAAATCCCTCTCATGCGTAATGATTTCACTTAAAAACGTCCAGCAGCTGTCGCAACGCTTGTAAGTCCTTCTTCAAGAATGCGCTCTTTTTGATCTGGAGCCGCATTATGCCCTTCAATAACAATCTCTTCCGGGTTTACAATCCCCCATAAAGAGATAGTCTGACGAACTAGTTTCATTGCCATCTCAGCACTTTCCATCGGTGTACCTTCTGAATAAATACCACCACGAGCACTTAAAAGAACGACTTCCTTATCTCCTGCTAACCCGATCGGACCATTTTCAGTGTACTGGAATGTAAAACCAGCTTGAGCTAAATACGATAGATACGTAATAAGGGGAGCCGGTACTGTGAAATTCCAAAGTGGGAAAGCAATCATTAGTTTATCTGCTCTTGAGAACTGATCACGGTAATAGCTAATCGTATTTACCAATTCCTCTTCTTCCACCGTCATATCGACTTGTTGCGCTTTCTTTGTTAGTGCTACAATAGCCTTTTCACCGTAGTAAGGCAGGTTTGCTTCGAAAAGGTTCACCTCTTCAACTGTATCTTGCTTATGGGTTTCCTTATATGATTGAACAAATTGATTATACATTTTCACGCTGACGCCATGCTCATGACGATCACTAGCATTAATCATTAGTACATTAGCCATTATCTTTTCCTCCTACTAAAAAAATGAACGTCTTTCATTTTACCGCTACACGGTCATTTGTAAAGTAGGTACTTCAAGGAAATATAGTATAAAAAAGATACTGTCATTGACTAACTCCTGATTCAACAATCTTCACATCGACTGTAACGTCAACATCCATTTGTTGGAAGATGTCATACCACTCTTCCTCACTTATCTTTTCTTTTTCTAACTGCCTAGCACCAAGACCGATCGGATCGACCTGGTTTTCTTGCATTAACGAAACGATATCACGAATTCCAGAAGCAATATTGGCTTTAGCTGCTTCTACAATTTCCTTTACCTTTTCTTCTGTAATAAGCCCTCCTGAATATTCACTGATTCGACTCTTTAATGTTACGTCAAGGTGAATCACGTTTTTGTCCAGATCTGTTTTCAAATCTAAATTGGATCGTATTTCTCGTAGTACCGCAACTTTTTCTCCCTGATCCATGGCCACTTCAATTAAACCTCCATGCTGATAGCCATCTTGAATTAATTTCAAATAAAACGAATCGTTTAAATCAACTTCTGCCACAAACCGATCATCTTTAAAAAGAGCCATCCCCTCTACTCGCAACGCATTTTTTGTATACGATATTATCGGCATAATAGGGTCTTTGCCTTTTTCATAGTAAGCTCTCATAAACAAGTGCATATTCGTTAACGGTAAATTTCCATAGTCTACATTATGCGAAAGCATATCACTTAGATAAGTACCTATTTCTGTTTGCAAAGGAAACTCACGGTTTAACATCGTCTCTGCATTCCCTCTCGTTACACATAGATACGATCTTAGTGCAATGGTTGGGTCGCGATAATACGTATCCAAAAGGGAGAAAAGACCAGTCTTTGCAAGCTCGTCTTGAACAACGATGGCGGAGATTTTCCCACCATGGATAGGTCTTGAAGACATGGCATTCAGCTTTAAACGAAGTTCTCTCGTTGATGTGGACACTGCAGAAAGCGTCACATTATTCAATTCCTCTTCTATTGAGTAAGCAGTTAATGTTACCGTACCACGGAACTGCTCGTCTTCTGCCCGATCAAAGCCGACTATTGTCACAAGTTGAAGCTCGTCAATAATATTCGTACGTACGTTAGAAAAGAAAAGAAACACAACCATTACCGTTACTAAAAAAATAAAGAGCTTCTTTTTCATGCTGATTCTCCTCCTTTCTTTTTCCGTATGAAGCTTACAACTAAAAGGAATGGAATAAAGCCGAAAATGAATACTGGTCCAATATAATTAATACTTTCATTTAACATATTAATCGCATCACGAGTCGTAAATTGAATGGTTGCTATAAACACTAAAAGGAGTAAGAAGAATACCGTCTTTCTATGTGTTATACGAAACTGAAGCTTTAGAAGACGACTAGACGCCCAAATTGTTAAGATGATATTTGGAAAAATAACAAGTAACCATATGGCTATCCCGATGTATTCAACGCGTTCAATAAAAACAAAGGAAGCAATTTTCCATGCGCTTAAAGTCGGCCAAATTGTCAGCTTCAACTGCTCAGCGCTATAGTAAATAAAGGTTAAAAACGTTATCACTAAATAGGCAATAGTCGTTGCTAAACTACCTAGATGGGCATACTGCTGTGCTTTCTCCTTGTCTTGTAAGAAAGGATAATAAACAAAAATCAGCTCTGCTCCCGCAAAACTTAATGTTAAGATGAAACTAGCTTTAAGAATATCAATAAACGACGTCGTCATCATCGGATACAGATGATACCATTCGGCGTATTCAAGAACTGGCGCAATAGTAGGTGTTAACAGCAAAGGAAGAAACGAAAATAAAAAGGTCAATCCTGCTATAACACGAAACCCCTTTATAATTGCATAATAAGCAACAAGTAAAAAGGCGAGAGCGATTGACCACGTAGCTAGCTCTATGTAGATCCACACTTGGACGATCTCGATATAGGTGCGTAAAACAACAACAGCTAGAGTGGCAAAATAAAGGCTAAATAGAATCGTCATCATGCTACCTAGCCATTTTCCAAATAAAGTCTTGTTGACCATATAAAGATCAGGCTGTTGGGTTCGTTTAATTGTCTTAAATATCATCCAAATAATAAGTTGGTTGGCTGCACCTGCAATGATTACTGCAAGCCAAGATTGGTAACCTGCTATTTCAGCGATATAGCGTGAAAAACCTAATACTCCTACTCCAAATTGCGCGCCATGTACGAGGAAGAAAGCCATATAAGCAGGAACTTGTAGATGATTAGGGGGCGTTTGTGCCATTGCAATGCTCCTTTTTCTAATAACCGTCGTCAATATCTTTTTTCGGCTTAGAATGTCTATTAAACGGCCGCTTCTTTCTCTTCGTTTGTAGAAATCGTGGTCGAGTTCCTTGCATCGATTGGGGCAACCGTAATAGAGAGTCTTTCATATCTGTGAAGGAAAAAGGATAAATCGGTGCCATATAAGGTCTACCTAATGAAGTCAGTGATAATAGATGGCTCATACAAATAATTGAAACAAGTGCTATTGCAATTAATCCCCATGCTTGAGCGGCAATGATAAATGGAAATCGAACAAAACGAATGGTTGTCCCCATCCGGTAAACTGGAATCGTAAAAGACGCTAATGCAGCCAATGACACAATAATGAGCAAAACATTACTCGTTAAACCTGCTTCAACAGCAGCTGTTCCAATGACAATCCCCCCAACGATACCAATGGTTTGACCAACCTTCGTTGGAAGGCGCGCTCCAGCTTCTCTTAGTAATTCAATCGTTATTTCTAAAAAAAGCGCCTCCATAATGGGTGGAAATGGGACCGCCGTTCTTGAAACAACTAGACTTGAAAATAAATCTTGTGGAATGATTTCTGGATGATACGTTAATATCGCTACATACAGAGGCGTTGCAAAGATAGAAAAGAACACCGCCATAATACGTACTAAGCGTAAAGCAGAGGCCGTTTGCCAAGAGAGAAGATAATCTTCAAAAGCGGAAATAAATTGAAATGCCGTTACAGGTGTAATAAGGGCTTGCGGTGAACCATTTGTTAAGATGACAATTTTCCCTTCTAATAATGCCCCTGCCGATCGGTCAGGTCGTTCCGTATCTATGATCTGTGGAAAGATTGATCGTGTGTCTTCAATCACTTGTAGAAGCATGGAAGCGTCTTGTATTTGATCAATGTCTAACTCACTCATGCGCTTTTGAACCGTTGCCACATTTTCCTCATTCGCAATGGATTGACAGTAAACGACGTATACATCTGTTTTTGAATGACTGCCTACCGTATATTTTTTCATGTATAAATCTGAGGAAGGAATTCGACGTCTTAATAAATTAATATTGACTTCAACTGTTTCAATAAATGATTCTTTCGAGCCAAAAACACTGAACTCAATTTCTGGTACCGTTACTTCACGATCCTCTTGATGAGACAAATCCACTAACAGATAACTCGTTTTCCTGCTTTCTTCAACAAGCAATAGAATGGAGCCTTTTAAAAGCCCCTCATCCGCTTCTAACGCCGTATTACACCGCTTCATTTCAGTTGTAAACAACCGTTCTTTCAGTTGTTCGAATGTATAGTGCGTCAGCTTACTGATAGGATGCAAAACATGGGAAGGTAGCTTTTGCATATCAATCATGGATTCAAAATAAAACATCGTTAGTTTTTGTTTTGCAACTTGCCATTCTTCCCTTGTTATAAAATCATCAGACTGGCTTGCATGGGTCAAAACTTCTTCAATGGTTTGATAGGAAGCAACATGCTTTTTTGGTTGGTTTGGCGATTTTTTATTTGAAAAAACCATTGATTCCTATCCCTCCACATTTTTTTCTAGTATGTGAGACTAGTGTAAAATCATACATGGTTCCTCTATTTAAGAAGAGGACAAGTTAACATGTCAAAGTGTATCAACGAGAACTAAACGAACCAAAAAAGACACGGAAGGATTTTTCTTCATCCTTTCCGTGTCTTTATCATTGACCTCTTATGGTATCAATAATGTTGTACCACAGCTCTGGTTTTAATACTTCCCATGTATTGTCTTCGCCACCAATAACCGAAAAACCGATTACTAACCCCATTATGAGTGCAGCGCCCGCCAATACAGTTACAAGAATAATTCTTACCCATATTGGAATAAGCCTTATACGACCTCGTTTAACTGGTTCGTCTTCACGAGAGGCATTCTCTTCCTCTTGTTGTTTTCGCTTTCTTTCTTCTCTCGTCATTGACTCTTGGTTGTGAACAGGAGCAGCACCGACAGATTTTTCATCGGTCACCTCTTTTTCTGATTCAACCGTGTTCTCTTCACTTTCCTCATGTAAAAGAACCTGTTCAGGATTTTCTCCCTCTGCATGATCCCCTTCTTCTTGATCATGATCGTCATGATCTTGCACTGGTTCTTGGACATTTTCTTTCTCTAACGTCTCAGGATTGGCAAGTTGCTCTTGGTCACTCTTCTCGAGCATTGAATCTGAAGAAGAATCATGATTAGACTTCGTTTCAGACTCATTTGTTTCTTTCTGCATCGAGGACCCTTCTATTTCTTTATCCGAAGTGTCGTTGCTTCTATCACTCAAGTCCGCACCTCCCCCTCGCTTTAACGCCTAATATTGTTTACGAGGCCAGCCATGTCATCGGAAAATGAAAACGCTCTTGCTTGTAGCTGGATTTGCCTTTGTGTGGAAATAAGTTCAGTCATTTCTTGACTTAAATCCACATTCGATTGCTCAAGCGCCCTTTGTTTTACTTGATTTGCTTGGGCTTGTCCAAAAATAGCATCCTCTTGAAGGTAAACATATTGATTTTCCCCTACAGCTTCCAAAGCTTGAGGTCGGCCAATCTGTGTTAACCCAAATGTAGGGATGACTTGTTCTTGTCCGTCAGCAAGTTCTGCAATCAATCCAGCCTGCTCAAGTCTTAATGAAATCGTGGAAGCAGGTAAACGTATAGGTGCACCATTTTCATTAAGAAGTGTTTCTCCACTATTCGTTACGAGCGATAGTTCTCCTCCTGCTGTCTCAGAGAAATAAAACGTTCCGTCTCTCGTTAAACGCTGACCATCGTTTGTTGCTATTGTAAAGAAAAGAGAAGGCTCCGTCAAAGCAAAGTCGAGAGCTCGATCCGTTTCTTTCACATCCCCTTGTGCTGCAGAAAGAGAAGTAAGAGATGCTCTCGCTCCTGTTCCCACCCTTAATCCATGAGGTGTTAAACGGTTTTCATTAGGTTGATTGGTATATTCTGATGAAAGCACATCCGAAAAAGAAACAGAACGACTTTTGAACCCAACGGTATTTGAATTTGCAATATTGTTTGACAGCGTCTCTAGCTTTCTCTGTAACTGCTGAAGCGTTGCCGCGGAGCTATATCCGGATATCAACGTTCTATCCCTCCTTAGTTAATTCGCCCAACTTCATTCACTGTTTTTTCTAAGCTTTGATCATACGCTTGAATAACCTTTTGATTGGCCTCAAATAATCGATAAGCTTGTAACATCTCATTCATCGTACTTGTCACATCGACATTGCTGTTTTCTAATGCATATTGTTGCACTGAAAACGTTACGGTATCAACATTATAAGCGGATTGCATATCGGTTTGATCATTACGTACGTATCCGTTCCCCTCTTTTATGAGGTCATTTACATCGTCAGCGACGACAACTTCAAGAGAGCCAATTTCTTCTCCATCTACTACTACAATACCTGAAGGCTGAATCGTAAAGGATTCATTTCCTACTTGCAGAGGATTGCCGTCGGTTCCTAATACCCTTCCGCCACTAGCCGTAACAAGATTCCCATTCAAATCAACTTGGAAATTACCGTTCCGTGTATAACGGATACCATTTTCTGTTTCAACCGCAAAAAAAACAGCTGCGCCATCAGTTGCTCCACCTTGCACCAAAGCTAGATCTGTAGCTTGTCCAGTCTGTTGAATATCGCCTTGTTGAGCGTTCATCAAATGTTCTTGCAAATAAACTGCAGTAGGCAATTCACCGACAACTTGTCTATTAGGCGATTGATAAGCATTATTCGCCTGCATTAGCATCGTTGGAAACGAACGTGTTACCGACTGATCGGCTTTAAAACCAGGTGTATTGGAGTTAGCCAAATTGTTCGTTAACTGGTCTTGACGATCATCGAAAGCATACCACTCGTTGCAGTATAAAACCCTTTTAACATGAGCTACCTCCTTAAATATAAACCTTTTTGTTTGACATGCGATCAAGATTTTCAAGTAAGATACCCGTACCTGTAGCCACACAGTGCATTGGCTCTTCTGCAATTAAAACGGGGATTTTTAATTCCTCTGCTAACAACGTATCAATTCCATGCAAATATGCTCCTCCACCAGTAAGCATAACACCGCGATCAATAATATCTGCTGACAGCTCAGGAGGGGTTTGTTCTAAAACATGTTTTGCTGCTTGTACAATGTAGTCGACTGATTCTACAAGCGCTTTTTCGATTTCTTCAGAACGAATGGTGATGTTTCGTGGCAAACCTGACACCATATCACGCCCCCGAATATCCATTTGCTCATTTCTCGCTCCTGGAAATACTGTTGCAACTTGTTTCTTGATTTCCTCAGCCGTTCGTTCACCTATAAGAAGCTTGTACTCTTTTTTTATGTAAGATAGGATATCAGAATCAAATCGGTCACCTGCTACTTTAATGGAAGAGGCTGTAACAACATCACCCATAGATAGAACAGCGATGTCTGTCGTACCACCGCCAATGTCAACGACCATATTTCCACTAGGTTGAAAAATGTCCATTCCTGCTCCAATGGCTGCAACTTTCGGTTCTTCTTCCAAATAGATGTTTTTGCTACCAGTCTTCTCAACAGCTTCGCGTATCGCTTTCTGCTCTACTGATGTAATATTAGTCGGACAGCAAACTAAAATCCGAGGTTTAGAGAATAAACCTTTCACATTGATCTTGTTTAAGAAATGTTTTAACATCGACTCTGTCATCTCAAAGTTTGCAATGACACCGTCCTTCATTGGACGAATAGCTACGATATTTCCAGGTGTACGTCCAACCATGCGAAAGGCTTCTTCTCCTACAGCCAACACTCGTTTTGTCGTCGTATCAAGGGCTACCACTGACGGTTCATCTAGTACAATCCCTCGACCTTTAACATAAATTAATACATTCGCTGTTCCTAAATCAATTCCAATATCACGACCTAGCATGACTTTGTTCCCCCTTCTTTCTCGTTACAACTTATATGGTGATGTGCGCAAAACAACCGATTCTTATGTAATGTATACCTGATTCTCTATTTAAAGACGCACTTTTTACCTATTATAAATAGTAACACAAATTAGGGAGAAACGACTCATCTTGTCGAAATATTTATCTCTGAGTCTTGACAGCTGGTTGTTCGACTTTACGATACTTTACTTTTGTCGCTTCACCACCTCTTAAATGGCGAATCGACTTGTGATACTCAAGAATCTCTTTCACGTCGTTAGCAAGCTCTGGATTAATCTCAGGTAAACGTTCTGTGAGATCCTTGTGTACAGTACTTTTTGAGACTCCAAATTCTTTCGCAATCGTACGAACAGTCTTTTTCGTCTCAATAATGTACTTCCCTATCTTGATGGTTCGCTCTTTGATGTAATCGTGCACACGACTCGCCTCCCTATTTCTGTTAAGGTGATTGATAAAGTGTATTAGCAAGTCGCGCATGATATACCACATTTTCACAGAGTTTATCTGTTTTTCGAAAAAATCTGATTGACCTATATCCTTAACGCAAGTCCTATAAATGAGAAAAAAGCATAGCCCATTTAGCACGAGCTCTGCTTTTTTCAATTGTTATTCTGTTTCGCCTTCGAGTTCTTCATCATTAGATGGCTTGTTTTCTTCTGGCTTTTCATTTTCATCAGGCTTTTCGTTCTCGTCAGGCTTTTCGTTTTCTTCTTTTTCGTTCTCTTTTTCTTTTTCTTTCTTCTCACCTTGTGGAGCAAAAGCGGCTATATCTTCAACTGATTTCTCCATTGCATCAGTTGGATTCACTGCTACACCATCATGACGCACTTCAAAGTGAACATGAATTCCAGCCTCTTGATTATATGAATTCGATCCTGCCTCACCAATTACATCACCTTGTGAAACCTCTTTACCTTCTTTCACATCTAAAGCTGAAAGACTAGAATAATGTGTGACAACGCCATCACCATGATCAACTTCTACGACAAAACCTAATAACGAATCTTTCATCGCTTTTGTCACAACACCGCTCATTGAAGCCATTACAGGAAATGCTTCTCCATTCTTACTTGCAAAATCAACGCCTTTGTTCTCTACATACATGTTGTTAAAATAGACAATAGCTTGCTCTTGCTCTTCTACTTCTGCTTGTGCATCATAGAAGATTCCTACTCTATCAAAATCTGTTTCATTTTCAACAGGTAGGTGGAAGGATTCATTCGCAACGTTTACAGGAGCTGTTGGCTCTTCTGTTTGTTCAGGTCCTTCACTAATCTCTAATTCTCTTTCTGTATCTTCTCCGCTTTGAAGAAATAAAACCGTACTCAAAAGACCAGCAGCAGCAGCAAGATAAACACTCGGTAACACCCAACGCTTACGCATTAAATCTTGAATTTTGTTTGAAGAATTTTTTTCTTCTTTCATTTCTCATCACCTCTGCCAATCATTCTGAGCAAATTAATAGAAATATATACATGCATGCGAAAAAAATATTTTTTTATTTTATAGAAGCAGTAGAATCGTTCATAGCAAGGGTCTATCAAGGCTAAACAATCAAAAAAAAGACTGGCTCTTGCATTAAGAGAACCAGTCTTTTTGAATCTATCCCTCTATCTGTTCCATTGTTTCAATGGATACACCTGAATAGTAGTGTGAAACAATCTCTTTATATGTTTTCCCTTCTTTTGCCATTCCGTTTGCACCAAATTGACTCATTCCTACTCCATGGCCCCAACCTTTTGTTTGAATGACAACAGTATTTCCATTTATATACCAAGAGAAATCAGATGAGTCTAAGTTTAAGGCTTCTCGAATGTCCCGACCAGTAAACTGTTTATCTGCAATCTGAACAACCTCCACTCGCCCACCTTCTGTTCTTGATTGAATTTCACCAATTGAACCGTCACCCTTTAACGTTACGTCTAATTTCTCTTCAAACTCATCTATTGTCAGCGTCATTTCTTCATCAAACCGAGGAGAATCTTGATCCCAAGGACTTTCTACACTTTTTAAATAAGGAATTTCTTGCGCCCAATAATCCTCTGAATTCTCGGTATAGCCATTACTAGTCGAAAAAAAAGCAGCGGTGATAGGTTGCTCGTTATAGATAATCACTTCTCCTGCCGTCGCAAGAACCGCTTTTTCCACCTTTGCCCAGTTAGCATCAAAATTTTCTCCCCACTTCTTCTTCAATTCTTCTTTATTTTGATACACCTGATGCGTTACGGTATCTGTTACAAGCGCACCTTCAGGAACGTTGCGGCTTTCATCAGCCACATTTTTCTGCGCCATCAAATAAGTTTGAGCTGCTAATGATTGAGCTTTTAAAGCCTCTAGTTCGTATTCTACAGGCATCTCTGAGGCAACGACACCTATTACATACTCCGTTAAGGAAACGGTCTCTACGTCTTCCTTTTGTGAGCGATACACGTCAATTGTCTCTTCTTGTTTAACAACTTCTGATTGTACACTAGGCTCACTCGCTTGGCTTGTCTTCTCTAAAGGCGCGATTTTAAATGGTTCCTGAGCGCTTTGATTGCTACCATTTACACTTACCATTGCCGCAGGAATAAGAAGGATGACAACAATTAGAAGTATAGCTGGAATGAAAATCTGTTTCATGGCATTCCTCCTACATTAGACAATTACTTACTTTAAAGACTATGTACTCAAGTAATAAAAAAGACGTTCTTTCACAGCAAAAAAGCACACCAAATGGTGTGCTTCTTCGACTTAAATCCCAGCAAAACGACAAGAATTCACTATTTCCCCGGAAATACAGGCTTATAGCAATTCTGCTGTTTTTTCAAATTCATTCTCTAATTGCTCTTCCACTCGTTCAATATCAGCACCTAATGCTTTAAGTTTCTCCGTTAAACCAACGTAGCCACGATCTAAGTGCTTTAATTCTGTAACACGAGTATATCCATCAGCTACTAATCCTGCGATAACTAATGCCGCCCCAGCACGTAAGTCTGTTGCACCAACCTCTGCACCTTGTAAAGACGTAGGACCAGATACAATCGCAGAACGGCCTTCAATTTTAATATTTCCGTTCATTCTACGGAACTCTTCAACGTGCATAAAACGATTCTCAAAAACCGTTTCAGTTACTACACTTGTACCCTCAGCTCGGATAAGCAACGCCATCATTTGTGCTTGCATATCTGTTGGGAAGCCTGGGTGAGGCATTGTTTTAATATCAACAGCCTTAAGCACTTCAGGACCAATAACACGTAGTCCTGTTTCACCTTCTTGGATCTCTACACCCATTTCGCGCATTTTTGCTACAAGGGGACGCATATGCTCAGCAATGGCACCTTCAACAAACACATCTCCACCTGTAATAGCAGCAGCTACCATGAATGTCCCTGCTTCAATACGATCAGGAATAACTGAGTGAACCGCACCATGAAGTGCAGCTACACCTTCAATTTTAATAACGCCTGTGCCAGCGCCTCTTACTTTCGCACCCATTGCGTTTAAATAATTGGCTAAATCAACAATTTCCGGCTCTTCCGCGACATTCTCAATGATTGTTGTTCCTTCTGCAAGAACAGCAGCCATCATAATGTTTTCTGTTGCACCAACACTTGGAAAATCAAGATAAATCTTTGTTCCTTGAAGCTTTCCATCAATGCGCGCTTCAATGAAACCATTTCCAATTTCAACTGTTGCACCCATCGCCTCAAACCCTTTTAGGTGTTGCTCAATTGGGCGTGATCCAATGGCACATCCACCAGGTAATGCAATTCTTGCGCGACCAACACGTGCAAGTAAAGGACCCATTACTAGGAAAGATGCTCGCATTTTACGAACGTATTCAAATGGTGCTTCTGTTTTAAGCGTACGATCCGCATGAACAACGAAACGGCCATCTTCGTAATCAACTGCTACGTTTAAATTTGTCAAAACTTCTTTCATTGTATAAACATCTGTAAGAGATGGTACTTCCTCGATAACACTTTTTCCGTTTTCCGCTAGAATTGATGCTGCTATTACAGGTAGGACGGCGTTCTTTGCACCCTCTACCTTCACGGAGCCGTGCAGCTTGTTGCCGCCACGGACAATGATTTTTTCCAACGTATTCCCCTCCGCGTCTGATATTTGTCTCTTCTATATTATCAATATTCAGTCGTAATTATAGGCGTTCCAAAAGTTACTGTTGTTCTAGAGCCCAACTCTTGATTTTCGCGTAATGCGATTTGAACGTTCATCTCTTTATCATCATTTGTCGCAATACCATTGGTCCATCCTTTATGATATGCAGAGATAGATACAAACGTTTTTTCTTCTAGGCCCTCTAATGTGGTCGCGCCTAATTGACTTACGAAATGTTCAGCCTCAATCATTAAATCTTGAGGCGTATCGTCCAATTCTGCCTTTACTTCATAAAACAACATAGACGATTGTAAATCAAAACCTAATGTACTTAATCGATCTTTAAACAATTGTTGATTTTTGAGTTCACCATTTCCATTTGAAAGGAGCTCATACGTTTTTTCTATTTTGTAACCTTTTGTTGTTGACGACACTATCCATTTAACTTTTTCCAGTAACGTTTCCTCATAATCACCATTTATAAACGTGACATGAACATAATTTTTATTTTCTTCCAAAGAAGCACGTTCAAATTCAGGATATTCCTTCTCGAACTGGTCTAGCTGAGTATAAAAATTATCTACATGTTCGCTTTGATTTTTTATGCGGACTTGCCAATCTGTCATTGTCATTTTATTTTTCTCAACAAGGTCGTTAAAGGCATTCATTTGATGATAAAATGTATCTTCTTTTCCTAAAGTATCTTTCTCAAAAGCAAATAACACGCTACAGAAAACAACGATAAGCAATAGAAAACAGACAGAATACACTTTATTCATATCAACATTCCCCTCCAGGACCAAAAGGTTTTCTTACTACCATTTTTACCTGAAGCAGAAAAAGCATACATAAAAAACAAAGGTTCTTATGACTTTTTTTTACTAGAAAAGATAAGGTAGGTACCGAACAGCTTGGGCATACTCAATAAAAAAACGAGCAAGTAAATGTCCCAATGTAATTGCCACTAACACTTTTAAAACAGTGGCTTGGGTACTTTTTGGATTTTTCACGAACAAATCAAAGCGAAACGATTGTAACGCCCACCATGCTATGACTAAACCGAGGAGATTTAATAGAATATGTATAAATGCTTCCAAACCTAAATCGCTTGTCAACCTTATGACCTCATTTCCTATTCAATCCCGGGCAAACAAAAAGTCAAGCTAAAAGTTCGCAATCCATTTTCAATGATAACGGATTTACGCATAAAAAGCTACCGCTTTCGTTAAGGAATTCATTCCACTTTCATAACAAAAAATGAAGATTTGGTTACAGTTTAGAATGATCTTCATGTAAAGCGCATTCATATACACTTTACCCTTATCCGGTAGTTTTCTAACATCCTTTTTTTAACAAGAGTTTTTTTCATACAATACTGCGCACAATCTTCTTTTTGGAGTATATGCCTAATACGGTCATTTGTACAACTTCATGCTTACGATCGTATCAAACAAAAAAAATCACCATCTGTTGATGATCAACAGTCTGGTGATTTTTTTATTTATTTTGCTTTAGCAACACTAAGACGAGTAACAGCTCTCATTAAAGCCGCTTCTGCACGTGCTTTATCAATATGGGCACTGTCATCATTTAAGCGTTTTTCTGCACGATTCTTCGCTTTTTCAGCGCGTTCCGTATCAATTTGCTCTGGTGTTTCTGCAGTCTCGGCTAGTATGGTCACTTGGTCTGGACGAACTTCAATAAATCCACCGCTGACTGATACTTGGTCTTCTTTGCCGTCTTTCAAAAAACGAGCCCTTCCAACCGTAAGCGGAGAAACGAGGGGAATGTGCTTTGCTTTAATTCCAAGCTCCCCTTCTGTTGTCTTCACAACAACCAGCTCAGCATCACTTGAGTATACTGCACCGTCTGGAGTTACGACACTTACTTGCACGGTATTCATAGAACCCCTCCTCGTCGGCTAGCTTAGAAAAGGAAACGGTTTAACCGCTCCCTTTCTTTTTTACTGGGCCATTTCTTTTGCTTTTTCAACAACTTCTTCAATGCGTCCAACTAAACGGAATGCATCTTCTGGAAGATCATCGTATTTACCAGCAAGGATATCTTTAAATCCTGAAATGGTTTCTTTAACCGGTACATACGAACCAGGTTGACCAGTAAATTGCTCTGCTACGTGGAAGTTTTGTGATAGGAAGAACTGAATGCGGCGCGCACGGGCAACGATTAACTTGTCTTCCTCTGATAATTCTTCCATACCAAGGATGGCAATAATATCTTGTAACTCACGGTATTTCTGTAATGTTTGCTGGACCCCACGAGCTACACTGTAGTGCTCTTCTCCAACAACTTCTGGGGAAAGGGCACGTGATGTAGACGCTAATGGATCTACAGCAGGATAAATCCCTTGCTCCGTTAATTTACGCTCAAGGTTTGTTGTTGCATCTAAGTGAGCAAATGCTGTTGCCGGAGCTGGATCGGTATAGTCATCCGCCGGTACGTAAATTGCTTGAATAGATGTAACAGAACCTTTTTTCGTAGAAGTAATACGCTCCTGCAATTGTCCCATTTCCGTAGCAAGTGTTGGCTGATAACCTACCGCTGATGGCATACGACCAAGTAGTGCCGATACCTCAGAACCTGCTTGTGTAAAACGGAAAATATTATCAACAAACAAAAGTACATCTGCACCTTGTTCATCACGGAAGTATTCTGCCATTGTTAAACCAGAAAGGGCTACACGCATACGTGCACCAGGTGGTTCGTTCATTTGACCAAATACCATCGCCGTTTTCTTAATAACGCCAGCATCTGTCATCTCATGATAAAGGTCATTTCCTTCACGAGTACGCTCTCCAACACCGGCAAATACAGAAATACCACCGTGTTCTTGGGCAACGTTGTTAATTAATTCTTGAATAAGTACCGTCTTTCCTACTCCGGCACCACCGAATAGACCAACTTTACCTCCTTTAGTATAAGGAGCAAGTAAATCAACAACTTTGATTCCTGTTTCAAGAATTTCTGTCGTTGTTGTTAATTCTTCAAAGCTTGGCGCATCACGGTGAATAGGGTCACGGCGTGTTCCTGCTGGTACTGGTTCTTTTAAGTCAATCTCTTCACCAAGTACGTTAAATACTCGACCAAGTGTCTCTTCACCAACTGGTACAGAGATTGGTGCTCCAGTATCTACTGCTTCTGTTCCACGCATTAAACCATCAGTTGAACCCATGGCTACCGTGCGAACTGTATCATTCCCTAAGTGTAAAGCTACCTCTAACGTTACTGTTACTTGAACAGCGTTATGTGTATCACCTGATTGATTTACTCGAAGTGCACTATTGATTTGAGGTAGTTGACCACTTGGAAATTTAACGTCCACGACCGGTCCTGTAATTTGAATAATACGGCCTGTTGACATCGTTTTCCCTCCTAATTCACATACGTTCTATTCTAAAGCGGCTGCACCGCCAACAATTTCAGTGATTTCTTGCGTAATTGCAGCTTGTCTTGCTCGGTTATAAGAAAGTGTTAAATCATCAATAAGTGAAGAAGCGTTGTCGGATGCAGCACTCATCGCTGTCATACGTGCACCGAACTCACTTGCCTTTGCATCAAGCAAAGCCCCATAAATTAAGCTTTCTGCATAACGAGGAAGAACAGCTTCAAGTATTTCTTTCTCAGATGGCTCATATTCGTAAAGGCCGACGCTGGATCCTTGTTGCTCCCCTGTAGATCCTAGAGGAAGAAGCTTTTGTTCTGTAACGGTTTGCGTCATTGCAGATACGAAGTGGTTATACCAAACATATAGTTCGTCAAACACGCCATCGGCAAACATCTCAACAGATGTTTTGGCTAGTCCTTTAATATCCGAAAAACCAGGCTGATCAGGAATTTCAATCATTTCTTGAATAATCGGTTGATTTCGTGTACGTAACAGATCCCGTCCAATTTTACCCAAGACAATAATTGCATACTCATCTGTTGACGAATGCCTAGATTGAATGGTTTTCATCATATCTCTTAAAAGACTTGAGTTGTAACCGCCAGCTAAACCAGTATCCGATGAAATAAAGATATACCCTGTTTTTTTCACTGGACGTTCTTCAAGCATCGGATGACTAACGTCACTACCAGCCGCAGCCATGTTGTTTACAACCTCACGCATTTTACTTGCGTATACTTCATAGCTTTGTGCTTTTTCTTGGGCACGATTTAATTTCGCAGCTGATACCATTTGCATGGCTTTTGTAATTTGACGTGTTTTCTTTGTTGAGTTAATACGATTTTTTATATCGCGCAAAGAAGCCATTTGTTCACCGCCTTTCTAAGCAAAACTTAAGAAAATAACCTATTCATTCGATGGAACGAAACCTTTTTTAAAAGCTTCAATCGCTGCTTTGAATTCACTTTCTTCTGGAAGATTTCCTGTTGTGCGAATGTGCTCTAGCAATTCATTGTTATTGCTTTCAAGGTACGTAAACAATTCTGCTTCAAAACGTAGGCAGTCACTTACTGGGATATCGTCTAAGTATCCTTTTGTTAATGCATAGATAATTGCTACTTGCTTCTCAACCGGAAGTGGTTGGTTCAAGTCTTGTTTTAATAACTCAACTGTTCGCTGACCGCGATTTAAACGAGCTTGTGTTGCAGCATCTAAATCTGAACCAAATTGAGAGAATGCTTCTAGTTCACGGTATGCCGCTAAGTCTAAACGAAGCGTACCGGCTACTTTTTTCATTGCTTTAATTTGTGCAGATCCACCAACACGAGATACCGAGATACCTGGGTTAACGGCTGGACGCACACCAGAGTGGAATAAGTCAGACTGTAAAAATACTTGTCCATCTGTAATCGAAATAACGTTTGTCGGAATGTATGCTGATACATCCCCTGCTTGTGTTTCAATAAATGGAAGGGCTGTAATGGATCCGCCACCTAAATCGTCATTTAATTTCGCAGCACGCTCAAGTAAACGAGAATGTAAGTAGAATACGTCTCCTGGGAATGCTTCACGACCTGGAGGACGACGAAGAAGAAGAGACATCTCACGGTAAGCTGCTGCTTGTTTTGATAAATCATCATAAATAACAAGAACGTGCTTACCATCGTACATAAATTCTTCTGCCATTGAAACGCCTGTATATGGTGCTAAGTAGAGCATTGGAGCTGGATCAGATGCACCTGCAGATACAACAATCGTGTAATCAAGTGCGCCACGTTGACGAAGTGTTTCAACTACGCCTGATACCGTTGATTCTTTTTGTCCAATGGCCACATACACACAGATCATATCTTGATCTTTTTGGTTAAGAATTGTATCAATTGCAATCGACGTCTTACCTGTTTGACGGTCACCGATAATAAGTTCACGCTGTCCACGACCGATTGGAATCATTGAATCAATTGATTTAATTCCTGTTTGAAGAGGCTCATGTACCGATTTACGTGCCATAACCCCTGGTGCTCCACCTTCAACTGGGCGTGTCTTTGTTGTGTGAATCGGACCTAAGCCATCGATTGGTTGACCAAGTGAATTTACAACGCGTCCAAGAAGTTCAGTTCCAACTGGAACTTCCATAATACGTCCTGTCCGTTTCACTTCGTCTCCTTCACGAATGTTGTCATATGGTCCTAAAATGATAATACCAATACTATCTTCCTCTAGGTTCTGAGCCATACCCATTACGCCAGTAGAAAACTCTAAAAGCTCTCCTGCCATAACATTATCTAAACCGTAAGCGAAGGCAATTCCGTCCCCAACGCGAATAACGGTACCAACGTCTTGTACATCTACACTGGTTTCAAATTGTTCAATTTGCTGCTTAATAAGCGAGCTAATCTCAGTTGCTTTAATGCTTGCCATTCGTTTTCACCCCTAACTGACAAATTGTTACTTCCCTGCAAGAATCCCTTTTTCAAGGCGATCAAGCTGTCCTTTTACACTGCCATCGTATACACGATCGCCAATACGGACTTTTATTCCACCAACGAGTTGTTCTTGTACAACATTTGTGACCTCTAAAGAGCGTTTGCCTACTTTAGGTGCAAAAACAACTGCAACTTGTTCTTTTTCTGAATCACTGATTGGTTTCGCTGAGTAGACAGTTGCTTCAGCGATTCCTTTAAGTTCGTTATTTAATCTCTTATACTCTGAAAGTAGTTCTGGCATCGTGGTATAGCGATTCTTTTCGACTAGCGTCAGTAAAAGCGCTAACGTTGTCTCTTGTACATTTCCTTGAAACGACTGCTTGATGACCTGAGCCTTTTTCTCTTGAGAAAGTCCTGGTGTTTCAAGTACCTTTAGCAGTTCCGGTGTTTGAACAAACACGTCTCTTACTAAGGCTAAATCCTGTTCGTATTCATTCGCTTGACCTTTGGATACACCTAACTCAAAAAGAGCAACAGCGTAACGATTGGCTACCGCTTTGTTGCTCATAGCTCTTCGCCCGCTTGTTTAAGATAGTCTTGAACAAGCTTATCTTGTTCACTTGCATCCAGTTCTTTTTCAATCACTTTCTGCGCAATTAAGACAGATAAAGAAGCGACTTGTTCACGTAATTC
Organism: Shouchella oshimensis; assembly: GCF_002019765.1. Lineage (GTDB taxonomy): Bacteria > Bacillota > Bacilli > Bacillales > Bacillaceae_D > Shouchella > Shouchella oshimensis. The sequence continues at coordinate 407,998 of NZ_KV917380.1, read as the reverse complement.
CGTAACAGCTTGTTCTTTTTCATTACGGATTTCAGCAAGTGCTTGATGCTGAATCCGTTCTGCTTCAGCTTTTGCTTCGCGGACAAGGTCTTTGCCCTGCTGCTCGCCAACTTTTTTGGCGTTTTCAATCAATTCACGTGCTTCTACACGTGCTTGTTTTAGTTCCTCTTTTTGTTCCTCGATCATTTTCTCTGACTCTTTACGGTTGCGTTCAGCAGAATCAATTTGATCGTTAATCATGTCTTGACGCTTTTGCATAACACCAAGAAGCGGTCTTAATGCAAACTTCGACAGTAGCCATAAGAGTAGACCAAATCCAATAAGTTGGAAAAGGACCGTACCCCAACCAAAATCACCTAAGTTCATTTTTACACCCCTTATTCTCAAAAATCAGCCTTACATAAGGAAAGGCGAGAGGTTCTAGAAAAGAACGCTATCGCCTCTCAATGTTGAACGATTATTGACTTCTTGTTAACTAAAGATGAGGATTAATGACACAACGATTGCGATAATCGGTACGGCCTCCGCTAGTGGAACACCGATAAACATTAATGTTTGAAGAGTTCCGCGTTGTTCTGGTTGACGAGCAACTCCCTCAAGTACTGCTTTAACAATTAACGCAACGCCAATCGCGCCGCCAATTGCTGCTAATCCAGCTGCAAGTCCAGCTGCAAGATGAGTGTAACCAATTGGATCCATCATTCTAAAATTCCTCCTGTTTTGTGTTGTAGTTTTTATTTATAAATCGCCTCGGGAATAAGCCAAGGCAGGTATTAATGTGCTTCAACTTTATGAGCCATGTAAACCATTGCTAACATCGCGAAGATGTAAGCTTGAATGGACCCAATAAAGATACCAAACGCTTGCCATGCCATTGTGGGCACCATCGTAACAGCTGCTAAAATAACGCCTTGTCCAAATCCATACTCAAATCCCATAACTCCTAATCCAACAAGTAGAATCATAAGAATTTCTTTTGCATAGACGTTTCCGAAAAGTCGCATTCCAAGTGTAAGGAAGTTGGCTACTTCTTCAATAAGTTTAAACGGTAGCAAGAACCACTTTGGACTTACAAATGACTTTAAGTACGCTCCAGGACCAGCAATCATGACACCATAGATGTGGGTGAGTACAATGACTAAACCAGCCATCGTCAGTGTCAGTAACGGATCTGATGTTGGAGATCGCCACAATACGTAGTGATTTGAATCATTTGTTGCAAGCTCAAACGGAATTCCCATCATATTTGCAACAAATACATAAAAGAGTAAGGCGTAAGCTAACACGATAAATCGTCCGCCAACCTTCCAATCCATGTTCGCTTTAACAATTCCTCTACAGAAATCAAGAACCCATTCAATAAAGTTCTGCATTCCTGTTGGTCTCATCGCAAGCTTGCGGGCACCAATTACCGTCACAAGAAAAACAATAATGAATGCCACTGTCGACGTGAAAATGGTTGTCAGATTAAATGTTAAACCAATCCAAGGATCTTCCCATATAATATTTTTGTTATTCATTCTTTCACCTCTTTCGCCTTCATACTTTTCATTATCAAATCTACTAACATAACGAGATACATCAAGCTAAGACCAACAATCACAGCAAGAAGATGGAAGTGATCTGGAAATTGTAAGGAAAACCACACTGCGGCGAGGGCAAGAATAATTCTGAAAACGAATCCTAAACTTGCTAATAGCATCGAGGGCCATTTAGATGGCGAGTGGTTCCCGCCAATAATGCGTGCATTACGATAAGTTGTCCACAAATTCAAAAAACTAGCTGAAAACCCCAAAATTAGTCCTAAAAAAACGGAATGGTAAGGTGTCACGCTATAGCCTACAATCAAAATCCCAAGTATGACTAGTGCATACACAAGATATCCATTCATTCGTGCACGTATCAAGTGTGTGCGCTCTTCCTTATTTGGCATCTTCGTTATCGTCTCCTAAAAATGGCTGAACAACTTTGGAAATGCTGTATATACTCGTTAACATTCCAACTAATAGGCATATGATTAAGAAGACTGGGCTTGCGTTCAATAGCTTATCCAGCCATATCCCTAAAAATAAGCCTCCGACCGTACCTCCAATCACGCATGATAAAATGGTTGAAACTAGCATGAACGCTCGCATTGGATTCTTACTTTGTTTCGACAATGAAATAGCCCCTCTCATTAGAGTGAAAGCCACTACAATCGCATATGTAACCCTTATCATGGTAACCCTTAGTAATCGTACAATAGCTACTTTCCTCTGTCAACGAATTTTGAAAGAATCTCAAAAGAGTTTAAAAATGGGGATTGATTGTTCACATAACTGTCAAAAAAAACCGCGAAGTAGAGGAGAGTCGTTTAAGTACGGTACTTTGAGTATGTATTATATCTCTTTATCTTTACAAAACTTTTACCTTTCCTTAACATTAAAACCATTTCTACTAAGCATAAACATTGACTTTCTACTCCAGTTATGACCTTCTACTCGTCTATTCATTTGAATACAAACTCGCACAAGCGTAAGAAAGAGGCTGGGACATAACGAAAAGTAGTATTTGAAAAGACGAATAGTCTAAAATATGCTGAGTAGCACCGCTACAGGAGAATCCTTCGCTTTCCGGGGACACGGCCTCAGCCTCCTCCGTGAAAAACCGCCACTCCAGAGTCTTCAGACACGTGCTGATCCCCCAGGAGTCTTCGGATTCTCCTTCCGCTCATTTTCATATAAAACAAATGACGAACGTTCCTATTTTCAGGAATGTTCGTCATTTTGGTCTGTCTATCTACTTTTGTCCCAGCCTCTTCACTACACTCCTCATTACGGGCCAATCCATTCCTCTCCAATATGGATCATGGCTTCTAGAATATCTGTTTTTCCTTCATTCTTTGCATAAATAAGTGCTTTGTAACGACCTGGTGCTACTTGTAAATTGTCTATCTCACCATTTACCATTCCTCTGCTTTGATCTTGGTTTTCAATAATTGTCGCTACAAATTCCAATGTATCTGGGTCAAATAAATGAACACTTGATTCTTCTGCTCCACCTGGTAAATAGTATTCGTAATAGTAGCCGTTTGCTTTATCGCTGTGTGCCATTTGAAAGGCCATCACTCGAGGATAATTTGGTTCCTCAATAAAAAGCATGTACGGGAGATGAATATCTTCATCCTTATCCCGAACAGCAATGTAGCCTGTGTGTAACCCTTTTTGAATCGCATGTTGATCGATGGTTGCTTGAAGAGTAAATGCTTTTTTAGACTGACCCTTAACCGTTACTTTTTCTTCAAATTCCCAGGAAATACCGTCTACCTCACCAATTGGCGGATCAATGGTATACTCCTTTGTGGATTTGCTGATGTTTTCTATAGAGATGGTCACCTCTTTTTCCACCACACCCTCACCTTTTTCAAGTTCACCAAATGAGAGGGTTGCTGGTGATATAAGGGTACGAGTCTGAATGGCTTTATCCACTTGCAAACGACCTGCCCCTTGTTCAAACGGCAGATATTCTTTTCCTTGTTCATCTTGCAAACGCTTTGTAGAGTTAAGTAATGCAGATTTTACTTGCTCTGGACTCCAATCTGGATGTTGTTCAATCAACAAGGCTGCCGCTCCAGCCACATGTGGACTTGCCATGCTTGTTCCATTTAAATCTAAATAGCCTTTCGGAACGGTGCTTTGAATTGCTACACCAGGAGCAACAAGATCCGGTTTGATTTCCCATGTTTCTGTAACCGGACCTCTAGAGCTAAAAGGAGCCATTAAGTCTTGTTTCACTTTATACTGGGTATCCACTTTCACTTTATGCTTCCGTTGTTTTAATAGCGATCGAAGCGCCTCACCCTCCGTTTTCGATAGAGTTGCTCCTGTAATTGGGATAGGTTCTGTTACGGCTCCTGCAAAAGCTCCTTCTAAATTGTTGTAAATAAGAACTCCTTTCGCTCCAGCTTTTGAGGCAAGCGCTAATTTCTCTGCAAAATTTGAGCGCCCTCTTTTCATGAGCACAAGCTTGTCTTTAACATCTTTTCCTTTATAGTCTGTCAATAGTCCATGCCCGACATCCACCAGTTCAAAGCTCGCTTTTAGTTGCCAACTTTTCGCACCTAGAATTGGGGTTAACGTTAATTCATCTTTTAAGCCATTTACATTAATAACTGGCACTTCAACAGGTGGCAAAGAAGCACCAACAGAAATGGCTTTCGTAGAAGTCCCTGGCGAACCAACAGACCACATACTCGGTCCGCTATTTCCATTTGACGTTACTGCAACAATGCCTTTCTCTACGACTCGATCAAGAGCTAAACTCGTTGGCCAGTCAGGTCCATTAACCGTATTCCCTAATGACAAATTGATCACATCGACATCATCTTTAAACGCTCGTTCAATGGCTTCTAATATATGCTCTGTCGTTCCTTGCCCACCGGGTCCAAGAGCCCGGTATGCGTAAATTTCAGCTTCTGGCGCAACCCCTTTTATCCGTCCATTAGCAGCAATAATGCCTGCCACATGTGTGCCATGCAATGTCGGCTCCCCTTGTGATTTCTTTGTTTCCATCGGATCATCGTCTTGATCGACTATATCGTAGCCACCCCGATAGTTCGCCTCTAAATCAGGGTGCTTGTAATCCACACCTGTATCGATCACACCAACTTTTACGCCTTTACCAGTTAAGAGGCGCTCTTTCCCGTCTTGTTTATCCATTAAACGGTCCCCTGCACCGATAAAAGGGATACTTCCTTCAAGACTTGGCTGGTAATGAGCCACATCATCTACGCGGGCAATAACGCTTAATTGCTTTAGACGCTCAATGTCTTTTTCAGCGATTTCTAATGAGAATCCACCGTACACATTCTCATAAATATTTCTAATCGTTGCTGAAGAAATACGGTTTTCTACAACGTCAACAGCTCGATTCACATCACCAGACGCCGATACTATAACGACTCTTTTACTACTGTCTATAGTCGGTTGTTGGTTTTCCGCTGCCAAGGCTACTCCGTTCACCCCCATCGCCATACTCAAACCTTGCAAGAGTATAAGAACACTCAGGATTCCGAGCAATAACCGATACACTGTACCTCGTTTCGTCATACGTTACGTCTCCCCTACTGCTTGTCGTATCGATTAGTATGCAAATGAAGCTAGGTTTTTATACAAAAAAGAAGAGAGGACTAGCCCCTCTTCTTTTAACGGTTTTTTGTTTTATTTCGTACCAAATAGTCGGTCGCCTGCATCACCAAGCCCAGGTACGATGTATCCTTTTTCATTCAATTTTTCATCAAGAGCCGCGAGATAAATATCAACATCTGGGTGTTCTTCTTGTACATACTGAACGCCTTCAGGTGCCGCTACTAAACAGATCAAGCGCATATTTTTTGCGCCGCGCTTTTTTAAACTGTTAATGGCTTCGACGACAGAGCCACCTGTTGCCAGCATTGGATCGATTACTAGAAGTTCTCTTTCTTCGATATCATTTGGAAGTTTTACATAGTACTCGATTGGTTTAAATGTTTCTGGATCACGATAAAGACCTACGTGACCAACCCGAGCCGCTGGAATCATATTTAAAATTCCATCAGACATCCCAATCCCTGCACGCAAAATTGGAATCAAACCAAGTTTTTTCCCAGCTAGTTTTTTTACACGTGCTGGTCCTACAGGTGTTTCAATGTCTGCATCCTCTAACGGCAAATCTCTTGTTACTTCAAATGCCATTAACGCCGCCACTTCATCCACTAACTCCCGAAACTCTTTAGTGCCTGTTGTCTTATCTCGTATATACGATAACTTATGCTGTATTAGTGGATGATCAAGTACATGAACCTTACCCATTTTAGTCACTTCCTTTTTAAAAAATCGTCATTTCTCGACACACTCTGAACGATTTTACCTGAAAAGCACCTATTCATACAAGTGTTGAAAGAAAGAAACCTGTGTTAAATGTTCCCTTAACGAAAAAAATCATGTAAAAAACAGCAACGACGTGAATGTCGCTACTGCTTTTTATGTCCTTAAAGATTCGGGTACATAGGAAACTTAGCTGTTAAAGCCGATACACGCTCTTGAACTTGATTTAACACTTCTTCGTTCTCAACATTCTTCAATGTTAAAGCAATCAATTTCGCAATTTCATCCATATCGTCTACACCGAGCCCGCGAGAGGTTACGGCAGCTGTTCCGATACGAATACCACTAGTGACAAATGGCTTTTCTGGATCATATGGAATGGTATTTTTGTTTGTTGTGATACCAACTGAATCAAGTGCTTTTTCAGCAACTTTACCAGTCAACTGTAACGAACGAAGATCAAGCAATACAAGATGATTGTCTGTTCCGCCTGATACGATATTGACACCTTCTTCTTGTAAACTACGCCCTAAACGCTGTGCATTTTCAATAATCGCTTTACCGTATGCTTTAAAATCATTTGATAATGCTTCGCCAAAAGAAACCGCTTTTGCCGCAATGACGTGCATAAGTGGACCACCTTGAATGCCTGGGAAGATTGATTTATCAAGCTTCTTACCAAATTCTTCACCTGTTTCTTCATTACAAAGAATCATTCCGCCACGCGGTCCACGTAACGTTTTATGTGTTGTTGTTGTGACGAAATGTGCATGTGGAACAGGGTTTTGATGAAGGCCAGCTGCTACTAAACCAGCAATGTGTGCCATATCCACCATAAGGTAAGCACCCACTTCATCTGCAATCTCGCGGAATTTCTTGAAATCAATCGCACGTGGATACGCACTTGCTCCTGCTACAATTAATTTCGGCTTATGCTCGAGGGCAATTTGACGAACGACATCATAATCAATCCGCTGATCCTCTTCACGTACACCATACTCAACGAAATTGTATTGAACTCCACTAAAGTTCACTGGGCTACCATGAGTGAGATGTCCACCGTGAGATAAGTTCATACCAAGAACCGTGTCTCCATGCTCTAAAATAGTGAAATAAACGCCCATATTTGCCTGGGCCCCTGAATGAGGCTGAACATTTACATAATGCGCATCAAATAATTTCTTTGCACGATCACGGGCGATATCCTCAGCAATATCAACATATTCACATCCCCCGTAATAACGTCGGCCAGGGTAGCCCTCTGCATATTTATTTGTTAAAACGGAGCCCTGCGCTTCCATTACGGCTTCACTAACAAAGTTCTCTGAAGCAATTAATTCTATCTTGTCTCGTTGGCGACCAAGTTCTAATTCAATTGCTTCAAAAAGCGTTGGATCTTGTGTTTTTAAATTTGTCATCTCTTCTCCCGCCTTTGTTCGTAAATAATTTAATTTATTTATGATTTTAGCTCATTATAGATAAAAATAACAGCTTTTTCCGTAAATTAAGCAACTTTTTAAATAAATCATTCACCAATTTTATACTGTGCACGTTCTCCACCAATTAGTCTTGGTCGCGAAGTCGCTACCGTCACATGAGCAGAACCGATAGTCGTATAGCCAATTCTAATTGGAACGAGGACTGGTTTAATATGCATCCCAATAAACGTATCACCTATATCCATTCCGGCATCGGCTTGAACCGATTCAACTAAAACGGGGTCTTGTAGTTGGCGATATGCATACGTTGCCATGGCTCCTCCAGCATGACGGACAGGTATAGCACTTACTTCCGTTAAGCCTTTTTGCTCTGCTACACTTCTCTCCATTACTAACGCACGATTTAAGTGTTCGCAACATTGAAAAATAAGATGAACCCCTGACTGTTTTTGAAAATGGACAAATCCCCTGTACAACTCTTCTGCAATGTCCATCGAACCTTCTTTTCCAATTGGCTTGCCAGCTATTTCACTTGTGGATACACCAATAACAAATAGCTTGTTTTGCAAAGCAGGGACTTGCTTATGAAACGCATGTAATCCATCGATCAAACGCTCTTCAATCTTCATTAGCGATGCGTGTCTTCATAGCTAGTAATTTTGTCGATCCGATTTGCATGCCGTCCGCCTTCAAATGTTTCGCCTAGCCATGTCCGCACGATTTCTCCTGCCAATCCCGGGCCAATAACCCGTTCGCCCATTGAAATCATATTTGTATCGTTATGCTGTCTTGTTGCTTTTGCACTGAACACATCGTGTACAAGGGCACAGCGAATACCTTTTACTTTATTTGCAGCGATGGACATACCAATTCCTGTACCGCATACGAGAATTCCACGATCAAACTCTCCTGCTGCCACTTTTTCAGCAACAGGAAGGGCATAATCAGGATAATCAACGGACCCTTCACAATTACAACCAAAATCTTCATAAGAAAACCCTAAGTCTTTTATTACATTAATGAGTTCGTCTTTTAAACGAGTTCCACCATGATCGGAAGCAATAGCTATTTTCATCTCGTACACTCCTTCGTTTTTACCATTACAAAAAGCGCCTGTTTAGGACGCTTCTATTGGTTTGATTCTATTGTAAACTTTTCGATCGTTGTCTTCAATTCCTTGGCTTGATTTGATAAATCTTTAGATAATGTCTCAATCTCATTCAACGCCACAGTTTGTTCCTCAGTCATCGCTGTGACTTCTTGTGCACCAGCAGACGTTTGCTCTGCAATTGCTGCCACTTCCTCTGTTTTTACAGAACTGGCTTCAATGGATTCCTTCTGCTTGTCCGACAAAGTAGAAATGATCTTAATCATATCTGTAACGGTTTTGGCAGATGATTCCATCTCCAATAGCGCCGTTGTCGTTTTTTCACCTTGCTCTGTTTGGATTCTCGCCACATCTACTTGTTCTTCAATATTCTTAACAACTTGTTTCACTTCTTCTTGAATGGTCGTAATTAATTCGTTAATGGATTCAACCGCTTGTGTACTTTCGTCAGCCAGCTTCCGAACTTCACTCGCCACTACAGCAAATCCTCGTCCGTGCTCTCCAGCACGCGAAGCTTCAATAGAGGCGTTTAGCGCAAGTAAATTTGTTTGCTTGGCAATGGCACCGACGACAGCTGTAATCCCTTCTACTTCTTGCGCTTGTTCTTCAAGGCGATGAACTGAATCCAGCGAATGCTCTTGCTTTGTCGTTAGATCGCCTATCCCTTTTACAAGACTCGTCGTCATGACCCGACTTGTTTCAAGAAGCTGCCCCATCTCTGATGCTTGCTTTGACGACAAAGAGGCTTTCTCTTGCATCTCGTTGGCCATTTCCGTTGTCGTTTCAAGAGAGAAAACCGTTTCTTGAATGGCTTGTGCAGCATTTTCTGCTCCACTAGCAATTTCACCCATTGTAAAGCCAATTTGCTCTGCTTGAGATGAGGAAGTAGCTGTTGCTAGTCCTAATTGCTGAACACGCTCATCTGTTTCAACAAAGTTTCGATCGATTTCACGAACCATTCCATTTAAATTCGTAAGCATCTTATTATATGCGACACCTAATGCACGCAGTTCATCATCTGATTTTGAAAGCTCGACAGTTTGATCAATGACACCAGCTGCCGCTTCCGCAACGGCTTGTTCTAACTGAGCGAGAGGCTTCGTTATAATATTCGATAGAAAATAACCAAGTATCCCACTCCATACTACACCCGCTAGCAAAACAAGTAATGTGAGCCAAGTTGGATCTATATTAAGGAATGAAGCAAAAAAATCTGCTAAAAAGTACAGGATGATCGCACTGCTAGCAAACGTTATAACCGCAACAGCGCTAACCCCTAATACAATTTTCTTCCGAATACTGAATCTGTACCTTTTAGAGACACTTGTTTCTGCTTCCATTCCCATTCATCCTTTTCTATTTAAGATTGCCGCAGAAAGTCTTTAACGGCTTTTTTAATCATTTTTGCAGTTTGTTCATACTCCTCATCTGTACCACCAAAAGGATCCTGTATATCATGGCCTTCTTTTCCAGCCGCCTCTTGTAGTGTAGACACATTTTGATGAGGGTAACGTTCTTCTACAATTTGTTTATGAGTAGAAGACATGGTTAGTACTTCATCTGCCCATTGAATCAGTTCTTCTGATAGAGGTTGTGACGCATGATTCAGCTCTATTCCTTCTTTTTCCAATACTTTTTTAGAACCGTTAGAAATTGCATGTCCATACGCAGCACTTACACCTGCCGATTTAACATTCACGTGCTCACTTCCATATTTCTTTAAATAGGCCTCGGCTAATGGTGAGCGACACGTATTCCCTGTACAAACGACTAAAATATTCTTCTTATCCATGGTTCCACTCCTTCACTTTTCATCAATGTTTCACTAGTTTAGCACATGTGTACTAACTGATTCATTAAAGTGGAAGCATGATTTTTAAACCAAATCCAATTAAAATAACCCCGCCTAATAGTTCTCCATACGAACCAATGAGTTTATGAAATTTAGAGCCAATTAGTAAGCCCAACCAAGCTAATATCATACTGACAGCTCCAATACTTACTACCGTCAACATGACCTTCGTCCCTAAAATACCAAACGATAAGCCTGCTGAAAAACTGTCTAAACTTACACCTAAAGCAAACAAAAGCAATCCAATGCCTACTGGTTTTAGTTTTGAATGTTCTTCTTCCGAAAAAGAAGCTAGAAGCATTTGTACACCTATAATTAGAAGAAGTCCTCCACCTATGTAGGTTGCGATCACATCATACTTACCTGAAAGCCATTGGCCTGTTATCATACCGAGTAACGGCATAAAGACGTGAAAAGCACCGATCGTAAGACCAATGCGGAACACTTGCTTTCCCGTAAGACCGAGCATCCCCATTCCTAAGGTTACCGAAAATGCATCCATTCCTAAAGCTGCTGCCATAATCATTATCGTCACAATCTCGTGCATTGTTTAACTCCTCCCGTAAAAACATGCTATTCGAATGTATGCACGTCCGAGAGATTTTAGACAGGCTAATAAGATGGTCATATAAATGGGAACAGCAAATACCCTCTCATTTTATAAATGAGAGGGTCTTTTTAATGTTAGGTAGCCTTAATCGACCATCGCACCCCAACCATCTATTTTCACTTCATATCTTGCCGTTATTTCTTCTAGATCGTGTTGGTGCTTCACAATTTCAGCATGGGTGAGATGAATCACTTTCTTACACACCAAAACAAATTCTTCATGCTCTTCATCTTCGTCAACATCAACTTCATAGCCTTCGAGTTCAACTAACTTTGCTACTTTTCGAGCAGATCGTCGATTAGGACAAAGTAATATAAACTCCACTTCTCGTGGCTTACTCATATCAACACCTGAGTCTTTCAAACTCTGTAACACAGCGCCATCATCATCATTAGGAAAATCTACAGGTGTAATATAGGTCACATTGTAAAAGTAAAATGATTGGTGTTCTTCTTCTGAAGAAAGCATCTCTTCAAAGCCTAATTCCTCTAAAATCATGCAAAAACGCTCACTCTCAGGTTGAGTATGGGAAACGATAAAGCCAATATCTTTCACATTGGAGAGATAGAAATAGCGCTGCCATTGTTGCAACCAATCAGCAAATGCCTCCATTCGAATAAGGTCATCACGCATTTGAGGAAATACGACTACGGTATCGAGTAAACGATCTGATTCCGTATAAAAAAACTCAAGCATTCCCAATAAATCATTTACACCAGGCTTGTCTGCAAAAGAATCCTCGTCTACTGCGAATACTTCATCTGATATTACATAATATGGAACATCCGCTGCTTTTCGATCCGTCATCATTGTGACGTGACCATAAATGATCTCTGTTTCCGGATCCACTTCTGTTTTGTAAGAAAACACTTGTTTTGAACGCTCCATTTTTCGCTCCTTTTCATATGACGACGTTATTCTTTCTTCATGCAGATTCAGACGCATGTGCCACTAAACCGCGAGGCTGCTAGTGATTCTTTTCTTTCTACTTATCGGTAGACACTAGCTTGTTTGTTAATGTGTGTAAGCCAATCCTCTCCTACACTATTCACCTTGTCCGCAAACCATTCCTTTAATCTGAAGACTCTTCTTTTCTATATACGTTTTCCACCCGCTGCTTTTTCAAGCCGGTTCATTATAGCGGCCCCAACACCTTTTGTTGAAACGGCTTCGACTAAAATGACCGATACAGCTTTTTCATCAAATAAACGAAGTGAATAATAGAACGATTGGGCTAAGTCCTGTACGGAGTGAACCACAAACGATTCATCTGCTTCCTTATACAGCTCACTTGCCACTACACCTACCCGCTTACCGTTTGCTTTTGCCCGTTGAATAGCAGAATGAAATTGCTTTGGCTCTTCCACTATATACACATCTGCTTCAGGTGCATAATGGGTATACTTCATACCAGGTGATTTAGGTTGTTCCTTCGTGCTTAACAACGCTTTATCCACATCAATTGGTCCAATAACCTCTTCAATGTCCTCTTTCGTCACCCCTCCAGGACGATAGAGTACAGGAGTCTCTTCAACGATGCTTAATACGGTTGATTCTAACCCAATGCCTGTTTTCCCCCCGTCAATGATCCCATCAATCCTCCCGTTCAAATCCTGTAGAACATGGGCTGCTGTTGTTGGTGAGGGACGACCTGATTGATTTGCACTAGGAGCGGCAATAGGTAGCTGACACGCTTTTAAAAAACCTCTTGCCACCGGATTAGACGGCATTCGTATACCTACCGTTTCTAAACCTGCAGTGACATTAGTTGATAAGACCGGCTTTGCTTTAAAAATTAACGTAAGCGCCCCAGGCCAAAAAACCTGCATTAAACGATGGGCCACTTCAGGAATGTCCTCTACTAATTCGTTCAACTGTTCTTTCTCACCTATGTGGACAATAAGTGGATTGTCACTCGGTCTTCCTTTTGCATAAAAGATTTTGCTGACCGCTTCATCAGATAGCGCGTTTGCCCCTAAGCCATATACCGTTTCAGTAGGAAACGCAATAAGCTTATTATCCCTTATCCACATTGTCGGTTCTTGTAATAATAGGGGTTCCCCCTTCTTCATATCATCGTTATCCACATTCCAAATCTTTGTCTGTTTATAACTCACGATCTGTTCGCCTCTTTCATTCTAACGAAACTTTTTTATCCTAATCTTCAAATGCCTATTCTATAAAGGTTTACTCTATTTTATCAGACTAATCTATCGATTGCATCAAAAGAAAAAACAGTTTATCCACCGCTGTGGATAAACTGTTTATAAGTTGATAAATTCAGCTATAATTGAACTTTTCCGCGCTTATACACAATACTTATACACAAATCCACAAGTCTTACACAATATGCGAACAGTTATAAGACCATGCAATCGTGTCATCTATGCTCGATATATGTTGATAATGCTCCAATTGCTTGATTTCTTCAGGTATTAATCGTTTAGAAATTTGTTGGAAGCCTAATGGCTCAAATAAAGACGCCTTTCCGCTGCTTAGAGCATACACATGGTTTACGCCTTCAGAATGCGCAAACGCTAATGCTAATTGAATAAACTCAACAGCCGCCATAGCATGGGTTTTTTGACTGTCTATAACAAGGGTGCGTAACAGCCCTAGATCTAGCACTTTGTCTAACCCAACTGTGCCTACTAAAGTTCCTTCTTCATTTTCCACCACAACAAAACTATCTATTTGATTCGGCGTTTTAGCAGAGCCAACCCGTGCAAATAAATGTTGAACCGCCAACACGTCCGTTTCTTCCATTTTCCGAACCGTTAATGACATATGAGACGTCCTCCTTTTTGTTCATTTTATGAGGAGGCTTGTACAAATATGACTACTATCCAAATAACCGATCCCATACGGATTCAAACATATCTACTATAAAAAAAGATGTTTCGACTTCAAGATCGTCTTCATTGGATTCTGAATCTACTTCTTTTGCTTCTGCATTATCCATATCTAGAAAACATAATGGCGGGAATAATACACACCACCAGTTTTCGCCTTCTCCCTCTCCAATTGTCACGAGAACGGCTTGGTAGGCACCTGCAGGATAAACAAGGTCTCCATAAAGCTTTGTCGGAAACGAAACGTCTTCGTTAAATGCAACAGTATAATCTTGATTTTTGTTGTATTTGCTCAACTCACGTGCAACAATTGCTTCCATTTCATCCATGTTGCCTTCAATTATTGCTACTGCTTCCTCAAACGTTTTCACTTCTTGAACCCATTTTGTAATTTCTGCATTTATTTCATCACGGATATCCCGTTTTAACATTTGATCACTAACAGAATTGCTATTTGCTAAAATACGTAAGCGAATAGCCTCTTCTTCATTCACTTCTTGATGAAACTGACTAACCGCTTGTGCATTTTGTGATTCCCAACTCATTAGCCCTACAAATAAAGAGATTAATAGATAGATAATTGCTTTTGCTTTCATACCGAGCACCGCCCCTTCCCTCATAGCATGGACAGGGCAAGCACCGTTTAAACACAAAATCGTTCGACATTCTCTTTATCTATAATCGAACATCAATCAATACAATTCGATCTTTTTCATTAATATCAAAGCGAATTTCAATCGCGGCTTTTGGAAATTGCTCCTGAAATAACTGCTTTACCGCATTTCCCTGCCCTGTTCCAATTTCAAGAGCAATGAGAGAGCCATCACGGACATGCTCAAAAAGCTCAGTCGCTAAACGACGGTAAACGGCTAGTCCATCATCTCCAGCAAATAAAGCGAGCTCAGGTTCATACTCCCTCACTTGTTCAGCTAATGAAGCACGATCTCTTTCCGGTATATAAGGGGGGTTTGACACAATAACGTCAAAACACTCCCCTTTAACAGGCTGACACAGATCACCTTGTTTGAACCGTACTGTGGCACCTAATGTCTTTGCATTTTCTTGGGCAACGTTTAATGCTTTCTCTGAAAGATCAATCGCCGTTACTTCTGTACCGGGTGACTCTAATTGAAGAGTTATGGCGATGGCGCCACTTCCCGTTCCTATATCAACGATTCGTTCCGTTCCTTCTAACCTTTCAAGAACTGCTTCAACTAGTTCCTCTGTTTCTGGCCGAGGAATGAGGACATCCCCTGATACGCTAAAAACACGTCCATAAAACGACTCCGAGCCAATGATATGCTGTACGGGTATACCTGAAGGTAACGTCTCAACATCTGCTTTAAACGCGAGCCAAACGTCTTCGCTCATATCATCATGAAAACTGGCTAATAGCGCAGCACGATTTGTCTTCAGATGGTGGCGCAGCAACCATTCTCCTGCCGGTTCCTCGAGCCCATGACTTCGCAAAAAAGACGAAGCCCAGTTCAGAGCTTCGTATACTGTCTTCTTCATTACGATTCCGCATTCTTCATCGCTTCAGATTGCTCTTCCACAATAAGCGCATCAATAATTTCATCAAGTTGACCTTGCAAGATTTGCTCAAGCTTTTGAATCGTTAAGCCGATGCGATGATCTGTTACACGACTTTGAGGGAAATTGTACGTGCGAATTCGCTCAGAGCGATCACCTGTACCGATAGCGGTTTTACGCGCATCTGCGTATTCTGCCTGCGCTTCTTGCTGCACTTTATCAAAGATACGTGCTCGAAGCACTTTCATTGCTTTTTCTTTGTTTTTAATTTGTGATTTCTCATCTTGGCACGAAACAACTGTATTCGTAGGTAAATGAGTTAAACGAACGGCTGACATCGTCGTATTTACACTTTGACCACCAGGGCCACTTGAAGTGAACGTATCCACACGAATGTCTTTCTCATGAATATCGATTTCGACTTCTTCAGCTTCAGGCAATACAGCCACTGTTGCTGTAGACGTATGAATGCGTCCGCCAGATTCTGTCTTTGGCACACGTTGTACACGGTGAGCACCGTTTTCATACTTAAGCTTTGAGTAAGCACCTGTTCCGTTCACCATGAAGATAACTTCTTTATAGCCACCAATTTCATTTGCTTGGGCTTCAATTATCTCTGTTTTCCATCCTTGCATCTCCGCAAAACGATAGTACATTTTAAATAAGTCCGAAGCAAAAAGCTGGGCTTCATCTCCTCCAGCAGCTCCCCGAATTTCAACAATAACGTTTTTATCGTCGTTTGGATCTTTTGGTAAAAGCAAGATTTTCAAACGAGCTTCCAATTCTTCTTTTCGATTGGAAAGCTCATCAAGCTCTTCTTTGACCATTTGATACATCTCATCATCTAATTTATCTTCAAGCATGGCTTTTGCTTCATTTAATTGTTCGTGAACTTCTTTATAGTCACGGTATGCTTGAACGGTTTCCTCTATTTGTGCTTGCTCTTTTGAGTACTCACGTAATTTATTGGTATCACTAATTACATCTGGATCACTTAGTTGTTCGTTTAAAAAATCATAACGATCTTCAACAGATTGTAAACGATCTAACACGACGTCACCTCATCTTTATTTCCGCTACATATCCTTACTATTATAGTATATGGCACTTCTAATGGTCAATGCACCCTGTTCGAACGGTTTGCACCCATTCCTTGTTGGGAATACTACCTAAAATAGAACTGAGTTTTTAAAAAGGCGGGATACAGGTGAACTATGTCATTATAGGTGGCGATGCAGCAGGAATGAGTGCAGCAATGCAGCTTGTTCGAAATGATGCACAAGCCGACATTACAGTGCTTGAAAAAGGAGAATATTATTCTTATGCGCAATGCGGTCTTCCTTATTGGATTGGTGGCGATATCGAGAAGGAAGAAAAGCTCGTTGCCCGAGATGCCGAAACGTATCGTATTAAGCATGGCATCGACGCCCGAACAGAGCACGAAGTAACATCCATTAACGTGGACGAAAAGCGTGTCATCGGTAAGAATTTTGAGATCGGCTATGATAAATTACTAATCGCTTCTGGTGCTAGACCTTTCGTTCCTGATTGGAACAACAATCACCTAAAAGGCATCTATACATTAAAAACGATTCCCGACGCAAAGAAAATCATCCAGCGATTAAAAGAAAAACGAAGAAACATTACCGTTATTGGTGGTGGTTCCATTGGTCTTGAAATTGCTGAAAATGTATGTAAAGCAGGTCACAAAGTTCGAATTCTTGAACGTTCAGCTCGACTAGCGATGAACTTTGATAAAGAAATGACTGATCATATCCACGAGAAAGCCATTGAAGAAGGTATTCAGCTTGATTTAAATCATGACATTATCGGGTTTGAAGGAGACGAAGAAGGCAACGTTACATCTGTTATCACCAACCTGTCTACATGCGAAACCGATTTAGTCATTGTTGCTGTTGGCGTTCGTCCTAATACGGACTTTTTAACAGATACAGGCATACACCTCGATAAGCATGGTGCCATTAAAGTAAATCGTTATATGGAAACAAATTTGAAAGATGTTTATGCAGCTGGTGATTGCGCTACTCAATACCATCGTATAACCAATAAAGACACGTATCTTCCACTCGGTACGCACGCAAATAAACAAGGACGGATAGCAGGATTAAATATGTGCGGAAAGCCACGGGTGTTTAAGGGCATTGTCGGTACACAAATTTATCAGTTTTTCGACTTAACGTTGGCACGAACCGGATTATCTTCCCGTGAAATTGAAGAACTAGGATACGCCTACAAATGTGTCCAAGCGAGACTTCCTCACGTTGCTGCTTATTACCCTACCCACGAACCTCTTTTTATTCGTCTTCAATACAACGAGAAAACAGAAGAAGTATTAGGGGGGCAATTTATTGGTACAAAAGGTGTCGATAAACGATGCGATGTGTTAGCAACAGCCCTCTATCACGGGATGACGATGCAAGATCTAGAGGAACTAGACCTTGGCTATTCTCCACCATTTAACAGTGTCTGGGATCCACTTCAACAAACAGCAAGAAGACGGTCGTAGCCGCAAAAAGCCGACCCGAAGATGTACATCTCGGGTCAGCTTTTTTTAACGTAGATGAACTTGGTAGCGTGGAATGCCTCTCTCGAGCGCCTTCTCTAATTCTCTCTTATGCTGCTCTTGTTCCGCTTTATCCCAACTATTGTCTGGATGAGCTTTCGCATAGATATGGCCACCATTCACAATGGCAATGCCCGATCTGAATCCATGCTCCTCAATGATCTCTTCGACAAGCTGCCCATCTTCTTCTAACGTTCTGTGTTTGGCACTCGGATTCACATAACTTGCTCCAAGATTCGTTTGTCCTTGTGGGTATGAATCCTGTTCATGTTTCATATGCTCAAAGTTTAAAGGACCTGGTCCAAAGGCACCTCTGCCATGATCATGCTTCTCATGAACATCCGCTGCACCCATGTCACTTCCACACCCTGCCAAAATGACCAAAGCGACGAACCCAGTTGTGATCTTCTTCATGCTTCTCCCCCTTTTGCGCCGTACAGTTATACGGCTCCTTTAGGGTTCCACAAGAACTTTTTTTCCATACTCTAATGACTGAACTTACAAAGGCGGATTACGGTGACATTTGCGGCAGACAGGATAGTATTGATCATTGCCTCCAATTTGAATTTGATCTCCTGTATAAATAGGTTTTCCTTGTTCATCTACACGTAAATTCATAATCGCTTTTTTATGGCAAAACCAGCAGATGGTTTTCATTTCTT
Organism: Shouchella oshimensis; assembly: GCF_002019765.1. Classification (GTDB taxonomy): domain Bacteria; phylum Bacillota; class Bacilli; order Bacillales; family Bacillaceae_D; genus Shouchella; species Shouchella oshimensis. Next base: position 389,515 of record NZ_KV917380.1, on the reverse strand, counting down.
CAATTTTATCTGCTTGAATAAGCATTTGCTTACTTCCTTCAAATAATTCATTTTGAAAATCATTTTTCAGCCCAAAAGCCATGACTGGAATGGTCAATTCGTCTACAATTCTAGCTAATTGCAGCACATGTTCCTTTGATAAGAATTGAACCTCATCAATGAGTACACAATAGGGCTTTTGCTCAGCATGCTTCACAACGTCAAAAAGGTTTGTATCACTAAAAACAGAAATAGCCGCTCTCCTTAATCCTACACGACTTGATACATACCCGACTTCATCTCGTGTATCAATGCCGGAAGTAAATAACAAAACAGGCTTATTCTGCTCTTCGTAGTTCGAAGCCACCTTTAAAATCTCAAATGATTTTCCACTATTCATTGCACCATACTTAAAAAATAGCTGTGCCATTTGCCCCTCCTCATACGCTTATGTCATAAAAAAAGACAGGCACTATGACTGCCTGTCTTTTGTTGCTTATAGGTTGTATTTCTTTTTGAATTTATCAACACGGCCACCTGCATCAGCAAGCTTTTGCTTACCAGTGTAGAATGGGTGTGAATCCGAAGAAATCTCAACTTTAATAAGTGGATAAGTGTTGCCATCTTCCCACTCAACTGTCTCATTAGAACCACGAGTAGAACCAGTTAGAAACTTGAAGCCCGTGCTTGTATCTAAGAATACAACTTTTTGGTACGTTGGATGGATTTCAGCTTTCATTGCATTTCATCTCCTTTTGCCCTGAATCTATTCGAAACAGAGTTTTCCTCACATAATCGAAATTATATCAAGCCTACACCAAATTTGCAAGATCAACTTTTATGACCGTCGCTTGCCTGTCATTTCTGCCTGCATTTCCTCAAAGAACTCGACGTTCGTCTTCGTTTCCTTCACTCGGCGAATGAATTGATCGGTGAAATCTGGTGATTCATTCATCGTTTTACGAATTGTCCACAGCTTATCGAGCTGCGCTTTTGGCATAAGAAGCTCTTCTTTTCTTGTACCTGAACGACGAATATCAATGGACGGGAAAATTCTTCTTTCAGCAAGACGGCGGTCTAAATGAAGCTCCATATTACCCGTTCCTTTAAATTCTTCGTAAATAACGTCATCCATTCTTGAACCTGTATCGACAAGGGCTGTCGCTAAAATCGTTAAACTTCCGCCTTCCTCAATGTTTCTCGCTGCTCCAAAAAAGCGTTTTGGACGATGAAAAGCAGCTGGATCAATCCCTCCAGATAACGTTCGTCCGCTTGGTGGAATGACAAGATTGTACGCTCGAGCAAGACGAGTAATGGAATCCATTAAAATAACGACATCTTTCTTATGCTCGACAAGACGCATCGCTCTCTCTAATACAAGCTCAGCTACCTTAATATGGTTTTCTGGCACTTCGTCAAATGTTGAACTTACGACTTCCCCTTTGATTGAACGTTCCATATCGGTTACTTCTTCTGGACGCTCATCGATTAACAGGACAATTAATTCAACCGAAGGATGTTTTTCCGCTATACTATTGGCAACTTCTTTCATTAAAGAAGTCTTACCGGCTTTCGGCGGCGCAACGATTAGTCCACGTTGACCAAAACCCACTGGTGACACCATATCAATAATACGGGACGAAACACGACCGGGCTTTGACTCTAAATCAATCTTCACATCAGGATATAAAGGGGTAAGTGCTGGAAAATGAGGACGATCTCTTGACGTTTCCGGCGAATCACCATTAACCGCTTCTACGTGCAGCAGTCCGTGATAGCGCTCATTGTCTTTTGGCGGTCGAACCTTTCCAGAAACCTTATCTCCATTTCGTAAATCAAATCGACGTATTTGCGATGCAGAAATATAAATATCTTCCGTACTTGGCAAATAATTAATTGGTCTCAGAAATCCAAAGCCCTCACTTTGAATAATTTCTAATACGCCTTCCATAAATAAAAGCCCATCTTGCTCCGCTTGTCCTTTTAAAATAGCAAAAATAAGTTCTCGTTTTGTTAGTTTGCTGTAATAAGAGACTTTAAACGTTTTCGCTTGTTCATACAGCTCTTTTAACGTCATATTCTCTAATTCTGTTATATTTACGCTCATCAAAGTCACCACGCTTTATCATTATCGTTCTACTCATTCCTTTTTATAGACAATGAACGAAATTGTCTTGATACACTTATAAAATTTTCATTTAACGTTAGTCATGAATTTTTAACAGGGAAGGAAAATGGAGAAAAGTTATTATAGAAGGAAAGTAACTAAACTTTATTTTAACCACATTTAGTAGAATTAATCAATAAAAAAAGGGAGAAAACTCCCTTTTCACTATTCGACAAACATTCACTTTAAGGTATTGCTGTGTTAACGCATCACTAGATCTGGTTTCTTTTTCATACTATGTGTTCCCTCAACGAAACGAACTGTACCTGATTTCGCACGCATGACAATCGATTGTGTATTAGCTTTCGTCCCTTTATAACGTACGCCTGTTAGCAATTCGCCATCGGTTACACCTGTTGCAGCAAAAATACAGTCATCACCACGCACAAGGTCTTCCATACGAAGAATCTTGTTTACATCAGCGATGCCCATTTCTTTACAACGAGAAAGCTCAAGCTCTGATTGAGGCAATAATTTCCCTTGGAAGTCTCCACCTAGACATTTTAAACCTACCGCAGCCAAAACGCCTTCTGGCGCGCCACCTGAGCCCATTAAAAGGTCTACACCTGTGTCATCAAAGCCTGTATTTACAGCCGCAGCGACATCTCCATCAGATAGTAATTTAATTCGCGCACCAGCTTTTCGAATGTCATGAATTAATTTCTCATGGCGAGGTCGATTTAATAAAACAACAACTAAGTCTTCTATATCTTTATTTTTTGCTTTCGCAACAGCCTTTAGATTATCAAGAACCGGTGCATCAATATCGACATTTCCAACCGCTTCTGGACCAACGGCAAGTTTGTCCATGTACATATCAGGAGCATGTAACAAGTTCCCGTGATCTGCAACAGCAAGAACGGCAAGTGCATTCCATTGACCGTAAGCAAGAATGTTTGTCCCCTCAAGTGGGTCAACCGCTACGTCTACACGAGGACCATAGCCATTTCCTAATTTCTCTCCGATATAAAGCATTGGCGCTTCATCCATTTCACCTTCACCAATAACGACTGTACCCTTCATTGGTATCGTATCAAAAACATCTCTCATTGCTTCTGTAGCCGCTCGATCAGCTTCTTCTTTATTTCCTCTGCCCATCCAACGACCTGAAGCAAGTGCGGCTGCTTCTGTTACTCGGACAAGTTCCATTGACAAACTGCGTTCCATACTCTATTATCCTCCCGATTCTAAGACCCCTATGATTGATTCACTTGCTCAATTTCTTCTTCGTTTAACTCTTCGCGCCATACAATGGCACCTAAGTTTCGAAGTTTCTCTTCTAAATGTTCATAACCCCGATCAATGTGCTCAAGACCAGATATCTCTGTAATTCCTTCAGCCATCAATCCCGCTACGATAAGCGCAGCTCCTGCCCGTAAATCACTAGCACGAACATTAGCTCCTTGCAACGGAGAACGCCCATTCACAATGGCCGATCGGCCTTCCACTTTGACGTTAGCCCCCATGCGCCTGAGTTCATCTACGTGTTTAAACCGGGCATCATAAATCGTATCCGTTACTATGCTAGTACCCTTGGCACTAACTAGAAGGCTTGTAAATGGTTGCTGCAAATCCGTAGGAAAACCTGGATAAACAAGCGTCTTAATGTCGACACCTTTTTTATCCAACATTCCCTCCACAATCATTTGGTCATCTTTTTCTTCAACCTTCGTGCCCATCTCTCTAAGCTTTGCTGTGATGGAATCCAAATGAGTTGGAATAACGTTATCAATTTGCACCCGTTGTCCCATTGCCGCAGCCATTATCATATATGTACCGGCTTCAATCCGGTCTGGGATAATAGAGTGGGTACAGCCCTTTAAATGATTCACGCCTTCTATTCGAATGACATTCGTTCCAGCACCTTTAATTTTAGCACCCATGCTTGTTAAAAGTGTGGCTACATCAATAATCTCTGGTTCTTTTGCAGCATTTTCAATGATGGTTTGCCCTTTTGCTCTAACGGCAGCAAGCATAATATTAATGGTTGCACCTACGCTAACAACGTCAAGGTAAATCTTCGCTCCTTGTAGTTCATCCGCACGCAAATAAATGGCTCCCTGCTCATTAGTTACACGAGCGCCGAGCGCTTCAAATCCTTTTATGTGCTGGTCAATCGGCCTTGGACCTAAATTGCAACCACCAGGCAAGCCAATTACAGCTTTTTTAAATTTCCCTAGCATGGCGCCCATTAAATAATACGATGCGCGTAATTTTTTTACTCGTCCATTTGGCAATGGCATAGCAACCATGTTTTCTGGTTTAATTTCCATCTGTTGATCGTCCATTGTAACTTCACCACCAATCTCACGTAAAAGCTCTGCTAAAAGCTCAACGTCAGATATGGATGGTAAGTTATCAATTACAACTGGACTATCTGCTAGAATAGCAGCTGGAATAAGTGCAACGGCACTATTCTTTGCGCCACTAATCTGCACAGAACCTTCAAGGGTTTGCCCACCTTTTATTAGCAGTTTATGCATGATAATCCCTTCCTTTTATACCTAGTCCCCTTTGAATAAGTATGTTCAGAGTTAATCTTGATGCACAAATCCAATTTTCCCACATTATTTGTTCCAGTCAGAAAGAAACTGCTCAATGCCTTTATCTGTGAGTGGGTGTTGTGTAAGTTGTTTAATGACTTTAAGTGGAATGGTTGCAATATGCGCACCACGTTTTGCAGCTTCGTTTACATGGATTGGGTGACGAACACTGGCAGCGATAATTTGAGTATCCAAACCGTGAGTGTCAAAGATGGTACGAACATCTGTAATTAAATTTAGTCCGTCATGTCCAATATCATCTAAGCGACCTAAAAATGGAGATACATACGTAGCGCCTGCACGTGCCGCTAATAATGCTTGAGCAGCAGAGAAGATGAGCGTTACGTTTGTTTGAATTCCAGCTTCCGTTAATGCATGAACGGCTTTCAAGCCATCAACTGTCATCGGAACTTTAACGGTAATATTCTCTGCAATGGCTGCAAGCTCTTTTCCTTCACGAATCATTTCCTCTGCCTTTAATGAAATGACTTCTGCACTGACACTTCCTGGGACGACTGCCGCAATTTCTTTAATTCGATCATGGAATTCTACATTTTCTTTCGCTACAAGAGTAGGGTTTGTTGTTACACCGTCCAAAATACCAAGTTCGTGTGCTTCTTTAATTTCAGAAAGGTTTGCCGTATCGATAAAAAACTTCATGTCATATCCCCCTATTAAAAAAAACGTTTACATTCATAAATGGAAATAAAAGCAGTCGTAGACTGCTTTTATTAAATTTCGTCTCGCCTTACGCTTTATTTGAAGAACCAAATTCTCTCATTTTTCCAGCGACTGTTGCTTTAATCGCGTCACGAGCTGGTCCTAAATATTTACGTGGGTCATATTGCTCAGGTTGAGCTGCCAATGTTTCACGAACAGCTTTAGCTGATGAAATTTGACTTTCTGTATTTACATTGATTTTGGCATGACCAAATTCAATCGCTTTTTGGATATCCTTCGTCGGAATACCTGTTCCGCCATGTAGCACAAGTGGAATACCGACAAGTGAATCGATGGTTTTCATGTGATCAAAACCAAGATTTGGTTCACCTTTATACGGTCCGTGTACAGAACCAAGTGCAGGAGCAAAGCAATCAACATTTGTTGCTTCAACTAACTCTTTACACTCTTCAGGAATAGCATACGCCGCTTCTGCATCATCAACGATTAAGTCATCTTCTTGTCCACCAATACGACCTAGTTCTGCTTCAACAGAAACACCAAGCGCATGTGCAACTTCAACAACTTTTTTCGTTAACGCAATATTTTCTTCTAACGGATAGTGAGAGCCGTCAATCATGACAGATGTAAAACCAGCATGAATCGCTTCTACACATTTCTCAAAGCTTGAACCGTGGTCTAAGTGAATCGCAACTGGAACGGTAACTTTGTACTCTTCCATTAGGTTTTCTACTAATCCAACGATTGTTTTGAATCCACCCATGTAACGAGCCGCACCTTCAGAAACACCAAGAATAACTGGTGATTTCTCTTCTTCGGCTGCTTGCAGAATTGCTTGAGTAAACTCCAAGTTGTTTAAATTAAATTGACCAACTGCGTAGCTTTCCGCTTTCGCTTTGTTCAACATGTCTTTCATCGATACTAAAGGCATGATTGTCCTCCTTCATTTCTCTTACCATAGGTGGAATAAGTCCATCTTCATTTATTGTTAAAATAACCTTATATTCGAAAGTTATGTAAAGAAATAAATATAAAATAACTATTCTACCTAGGCACACGAATCTTTAATCGAATCTATTATAGCATATCTTTTTTCGATTTGACCTAGGAAAGAGTTAGAAATTAAATGTAAACGGATCCATTTTCAAACTTTGACACTTTTAGAGATTATGGCGAATCACTTGCCTTACATCTTCAATGTCAAACGGCTTGGCCATGTAACTAATCGCCCCGTTTTCCAATGCTTCGTTCACCATCTTTAACTCACCGTAGGCTGTCATCATAACGACTTTAATGGTCGGTTGGCGCTCTTTCATCTTCTTTAGTATTTCTACTCCGTCCATACCAGGAATTTTCATGTCTAACAGAACAATGTCGATCTTTTCAAGTTCTTGTATATCGAGCGCTTCTTTCCCGTTAGCAGCTTGGTACATTTGATAGCCATCTTTTTGCAAGATTTCCGTTAATAATACTCGTATTCCAAATTGATCGTCTACAATCATTACATTATGCACCGTTAACACTCCTCCTAGTCGTCCTCTCCATTGTAAACTTATTCGTGTTGTTTCGTGGGTTTCCTTTAATAATTTGCATTTTATCTTACAGGAAACTAGAATAATAACAAGTAATTCGTGAGAGAGGTACAGATATGGATAAGATTTACACTACTCAACTTATAGGGTTATTAAAAAAGATAAATGATACCCAGCTAGATGAACTTGAAAATGCCGCCAGACTCTTATCACAATCGATCATGGCAAATGGCACCATCTATGTCAAGGGGATAGCAGAACTTAAAGCACTTGAATATGCAACAACGGCAAGTTATGAATCGTTGCCAAATGGAGAAATCTACAGAAATCAGACCCTTTCTTCAGTCGATCGCTTCCTTCTCTTTTCACCTGATGCAAGCGACTCTGAAACAACAAAACTTCTAAAGGATTGCAGCGAAGCAGGCGTACCTGTCGTATTAATGATCACTGGGGATTGTATTGGTAACGAAATCGATGCTGATAGCGTAATAGAGCTTGGCCTCACAAAGGGCTTGACCCCTAACGAGCAAGGAGAACGGATTGGACACCCAGGCTTAATTGCCACACTCTATATGTACAACCAGCTCTATCTAAACACCCTTGATATTGTAAATGAACTAAAAGACTAATGGTTGAGCCATCACCTTTAGTCTTTTTTTCATAGGACGACATGAAAAGTAAATCTAAACTCACAGTCGTTGACTGGCTCTTACAAATCAAAAAAAGAGGCTACGCCTATAAAGGGATAACCTATCACCTTTTGGCGTAGCCTCTTGACTACTCTCTTATTGCTGTTCTTTTACTTCTAATGATTTCGCCACAAATTCTCTAAATAGCGGTTGTGGACGAGTTGGACGTGACACAAACTCTGGATGGAATTGACTGGCAATAAAATATGGATGATCGGCAATTTCAATAATCTCCACTAAACGTCCATCTGGGCTCGTACCAGAGAAAACAAATCCAGCCTCTTCCATTTGTTGACGATATTCATTGTTAAACTCATAACGATGACGATGACGCTCATAAACGACTTCTTCGCCGTATGCAGAACGGGCAAGAGAACCTTCTTTTAATTTACAAGGATATAAACCTAAACGAAGGGTTCCTCCTAAGTCTTCAACATCTTTTTGTTCTGGAAGTAAATCAATGACTGGATAGGGTGTCGTTGGATTTAATTCAGCAGAATGTGCTCCGTTCATCCCAAGAACCGTACGAGCAAATTCAACAGATGCAAGCTGCATGCCTAAACAAATCCCAAGAAACGGTATTTTATTTTCTCTCGCATAACGAGTAGCAGCAATTTTCCCTTCAACACCACGATCACCAAATCCACCAGGGACAAGAATGCCATCTGCCTCTTTTAAGCGTTCAGCCACATTTGCATCATTGACTTGCTCTGAATATACCCAGTCAATGTCAATATCAGCATCGACATTATAACCTGCATGGCGTAACGCCTCTGCTACTGAAAGATACGCATCCTGTAATTCAACATATTTACCAACTAAGGCAATACGAACTTTCTTACTTAAGTTGCTAACACGGTTAACAAGGGCGCTCCACTCATCCATATTTGCTTCTGGACATTGCAAGTGCAAGTGATCACAGACAATTTGATCAAGCTTTTGAGCTTGTAGATCAAGTGGAACCTGATAAAGGGTATCTGCGTCTCCTGCTTCAATTACGGCTTCTTTACGAATGTCACAGAATAACGCAATCTTATCTTTCATTTCTTGAGGTACTGGACGCTCTGTGCGTACTACGATGACGTTTGGTTGAATCCCTAACGAACGCAACTCTTTAACAGAGTGCTGAGTTGGTTTTGATTTCATTTCTCCAGCAGCTTTTAAATATGGAATGAGGGTACAATGTAAATAAAGGACATTCTCCATTCCCACGTCACTCTTAATTTGGCGGATTGCTTCTAGAAACGGCAAGCTTTCGATATCACCTACTGTACCACCAATTTCCGTAATGACAACGTCTGCACCCGTTTCTCTACCTGCACGGAGTACACGTTCTTTAATCTCGTTTGTTACGTGCGGGATAACTTGAACTGTACCGCCAAGGTAATCACCACGACGCTCTTTCTTTAATACAGTTGAGTACACTCTACCTGTCGTGACATTAGAATTTTGACTAAGGTTAATATCAATAAAACGCTCGTAATGACCTAAATCTAAGTCTGTTTCTGCACCATCATCAGTCACAAACACTTCTCCATGCTGATACGGACTCATTGTTCCTGGATCGACGTTAATATATGGATCAAATTTCTGAATGGTCACCTTCAACCCACGATTTTTTAGTAGTCTACCTAATGATGCAGCTGTAATCCCTTTTCCTAATGAAGAAACTACGCCACCTGTAACAAATATATATTTCGCTGCCATCCTACTTCCTCCTCTTCGCTTTTAAGGGGATCTTGCGCTAACATGCTCCTGAATCAATTTCACACATCATAAGTCACTTAGTAAATTTTAATGGCGTACAAAGTGAACACCTACTTTAAAATTTCTTAACGAACAGGTACGTGCGTTTTTCTATATCTTGTTCGTCTATTCGACTTCTTCGATCGTTATAAAATTGGCTCATCTATCAAAAAAAAAACAAAAGTGACACGTCGCCATAGGCATACTATGGGGCGCACTTTTGTTTATTATTTCCATTATATAAGCTCATGATAAGCCCAAAAATGATTTTACCGAGTTATCACGTAGAAGTCAAGCAGACTTTTTAATCTTCCTCTTCTTCACTTGATGATTCATCGTCATCGTCAAAATCACCTAAGTCTTCATCTTCGTCTTTATCCGTGAAATCATCATCTTCGTCTTCTTCTTCGTCATGATCTTCCTCATCCGCTAATTCATCGAGCTCATCTTCCAAGTCTTCAAATTCGTCCTCTTCAAGCTCATCAATAGCATCAAAGTCATCTTCATCTTCGTCCGTTTTACGACGCTTCGGTTTAACAGAGTGCGTAATCTCTTCTTCAGATTGCTCGTGGGGATACCAAGCTTTTAAACCCCATTGGTTATCTCCAAGCGTTAGGAAACGCCCATCAATATTTAAATCAGTATATAAGAAAGAAATTCTTGCCTCTGCTTCTGATCTTGACAACCCTTTTAATTTCGCTACTTCCTCTAGTAAATCATAGAAATTAAACGCCTTTTTCTGATCCACCATAATTGCAAACGCTGCTTCTACCATGGACATTTCATCAAGTTGTTCTTGATTCAAAGATTGCAAATCAACCATAATCGGGCACACCCTCCATCATCTTCATAAATCGTACCATCTATTAGTGTAAGCCATTTACTGCTAAAATCATACGTTCCATTATAAACAAGATTTACGTTTATTTCTAGCCATAATGAAAAACTCGCAGCAACCATTTACTACGAGTCTAACAAAACATGCGAAGAAAGTAACTGTTTAATTTGTAAATCACTGTATTCGTCAATATCTAACTGCTTTTGCATGGACCAGCGCCTAAACGTCCACATTTGTCCTAAAACGAGAATATTATGAGCTAATAAATGCTGTTGCTTCTCACTTATTTGCATATCTCCATTTTGCACACAAGCACCAATAAACGATTCCATCAGCGTTACCATCTCTAATTCTTTCTTTAGAACATAAGGCAACGTCTCCTTCGGGAGAGACTTTGTTTCTTGGTACATCACAAGTACTTCGTCTTGCTTTTCATCGACAACCGCTAAGTACGCACGAATGGCAATTTTTAAGCGGTCTAACGGGGTACCACTTTCATCAAGCAGCCGCTTCACACTCTCCATCACTTCATCGTAAATGGAGTCACAGACAAGATAAAGCACATCTTCTTTCGTTCCAATGTATTCATAGAGCGTGCCTATGCTGAATCCTGATTCTTTGGCAATCTCTCTCGTTGTCGTTCGATGGAAACCTTTTTCTATAAAAAGACTTACCGCACCTTTAATCATCTGTTGACGACGCTTTTTTATTAGTTTTTCATCTTTCACCATTGAAGGAATTACTTTTTTCCCAGCCACTTCACCCACTCCTGTCAATACGATTCTACCATTTTAACACGGAGGGAATAAGCGCAAATCGTTTTTACGAGGAAAGTTGTCTCGATATAACCATTTGCTGGATTTCACTCGTCCCTTCGTAAATCTCGCACACTTTCGCATCTCGGAAATAACGCTCTACAGGGTATTCTTTCATATACCCATACCCACCGTAAACTTGAATGGCTTTCGTAGCAACATCCATTGCCGCTCGAGAGGCAAATAACTTCGCCATGCTCGCTTCTTTTGCACAAGGAATCTCTTTGTCTTTAAGAAACGCCGCAGAATACGTTAATTGTTTGGCTGCCTCTGTATCTGTTGCCATATCTGCTAATTTAAACGCGAGCCCTTGATGCTGACTTAATTTCTTTCCAAATTGCTTTCGTTCATTAGCGTAATTTGTCGCAGCTTCAAGTGCTGCTTCTGCAATACCTAGAGATTGGGCTGCGATTCCAATGCGTCCTGAATTCAAGTTAGCAAGAGCAATTTTCAACCCTTCTCCTTCTTCTCCTAAGCGTTGATCCTTTGAAATTCGACATTGTTCAAGAATGATTTCTGTTGTGGATGAACCATAGAGACCTAGCTTCTTTTCTTTTTTACCAATAATAAGTCCAGGTGTGCCGTCTTCCACAATGAAACACGATATTCCTTTTGAGCCCGCCTTTGGGTCCGTTACCGCAAAAACAAGATAGGTTCCTGCCTCTCCACCATTGGTAATAAAGACTTTCGAGCCATCTAGTATATAGTCATCGCCGTCTTTTACTGCTCTTGTTTGTAACGCTTTTGCATCACTGCCTGCGTTTGGCTCCGTTAAACAAAACGCACCTATCCATTCCCCTGCTGCTAGTTTTGGGACATATTTTTTCTTTTGCGCTTCTGTTCCATATAAAACAATTGGAATCGTTCCAACTGAAGTATGCACACTCATAATTAAGCCAATACTTGCGCTTACCTTCGAAATTTCATGAACGGCAATGATATAGGAAACAAAGTCCATCCCTGCACCACCATACTTCTCAGGAACAGGCACCCCCATTAAACCTAGCTCCCCCATTTGCTTGAGAATATCACGCGGAAACCAATCTTCCTCTTCCATCTTTTCGACCTTAGGCGCAATTTGTTCTCGCGCAAACTCTTGCACCATTTTCTTCATCATTAATTGTTCTTCATTAAAAAAAACACTACTCATATTGGAAGAACCCCCTGCCTACTTTTTTTCCAAGCCAACCTGCTTGCACGTATTTTTTTAGTAACGGACACGGGCGGTACTTATCATCACCAAATCCTTCATGCAGCACGTTCATAATAGATAAACATGTATCTAATCCGATAAAATCTGCCAGCGTTAATGGACCCATAGGATGGTTCATGCCAAGCTTCATGACGGTATCAATATCTTCAGCTGTGGCAACACCTTCATAAAGAGTGAAAACCGCCTCATTAATCATTGGCATTAAAATACGATTTGAGACAAAACCAGGAAAATCCTCTGAGCACACAGGCACTTTATCAAGCTGGTAGGAGAGTGCTTCAATCGTTTGAAAGACGCCCTCACTTGTAGCTAAGCCACGGATAATTTCAACTAATTTCATCCTCGGTACAGGGTTCATAAAGTGCATGCCAATAACAGCTTCTGGTCGATTGGTTACACTTGCTAAGTCCGTAATTGGTAAGGAAGATGTATTCGTAGCTAGAATCGCGTCTGCTTTGGCATAGCGATCCATCTCCTTAAAGATATGCTTCTTAATATCAACGTTTTCTGTAGCCGCTTCAATAATAAGATCAGCCGATGCAGCTTGGTGCATATCCGATATTGGCGTGATTTGAGCGAGAGTTGACGTGACAGCTGTCTGCTCCATGTACCCTTTATTTACTAGTCGTTGCAACCTTTTTTCCATACCGTCCACAGCGGCTTGCGAAAGCTCTTGTTTTTGATCATGCAGCAGAACCACGTACCCTTTTGCTGCAAATACTTCCGCAATGCCAGACCCCATTTGCCCTGCACCGATTACCATTATCGTTTTTGTTTTCATTAAGCGTTCTCCTCTACGTACACTAGAACGGCATCACCTTGGCCACCGCCGCTACATATTGAAGCGATGCCATATCCACCACCAATTCGTTTTAATTCATATGCTAATGTAAGAATAATTCTAGCACCACTCGCACCAATCGGATGACCGTAAGCAACCGCACCACCATTAACATTTACTTTTGTTTCGTCTAACTCTGCTAATTGATTACTTGCAAGGGCAACAGCGGCAAACGCTTCATTGATTTCAAATCGCTTGATATCACTTAAAGACACAGATGCCTTTTCCAGAAGTTTGTTAATGACAAGACCCGGTGTTTTCGGAAAATCCTTTGGCTCTACAGCAATACGTTCATGGCAAACAATCGTTGCAAGTGGAGTCTTCCCTTCTTTTTTAGCACGTTCATCACTCATAAGGAGCATAGCGCATGCACCGTCATTTACACCCGGTGCATTTCCAGCCGTAATCGTACCGTCTCGCCCAAATACGGGTTTTAGTTGGTTGAGGCTTTCCACTGTTGTACCTTTACGTGGGCTTTCGTCTTGATCAATGATGGTCTTCTCGCCTTTTCGCCCTTTTACTTCGACAGAAACAATTTCCTCTTTCGTGATACCGCTTTCAATCGCTTTAACAGCTAATTCTTGGCTTCGTGCAGCCCAGAGATCTTGTTCGTCTCGTGACAGATTCAAATCTTCAGCAGTACGATTTCCATACACTCCCATATGAACATTTGTAAATGAACATGTTAACCCATCATAAACCATTCCATCAATAAGCGTGGTATCGCCCATCCTTGCCCCAAAGCGCGCTTTTGGCATATAGTAAGGCGCATTAGACATGGATTCCATCCCTCCTGCTAGAACCACTTCAGCTTCTCCAGAACGAATTGATAGATCAGCCATCGTTACTGCTCGCATACCGGATGCACACACTTTATTAATTGTCTCTGTTTTCACTTCCCAGGGAATACCCGCTGCATGCATTGCCTGTCTGGAAGGTAATTGCCCTACTCCTGCTTGCAGGACATGGCCCATAATGACTTCATCAACAGCTTCTGGGTCTAGCTGACTTCGAGTTAATGCCTCTTTTAAAGCAAATCCACCTAAATCGGTTGCTTTGAATGAAGCCAATGCTCCACCCATTTTTCCAATTGGTGTTCGTGCACCATCAATGATTACCGATTTCATAAGACACTCTCCTCATCGAGCGAACGCTCGGTCATTTTAGTAGCAGATAAGATTCGCTTTACGCGAATCTTATCTATGCTGGTTCTTCTAACGACTTCTCTAAAATTTCTGCAACATCCATTGTCTGTACATCATCTTCTTTTTCTAAAGCCTTCGTACCATCACTAAGCATGGTTAAGCAATATGGACAAGCACTACCAATTACAGATGGAGAAACGGCAAGAGCTTGCTCAGCCCGGGCAACGTTTACTCGTTGACCTTTATCTTCTTCCATCCACATCATACCACCACCAGCTCCACAACACATGCCATTTTCACGATTACGATCCATTTCTACAACATTCACACCTGGAATATACTTTAGAATTTCTCTCGGCGGATCATACACATCGTTATACCGACCTAAATAACAAGAATCATGGAACACAATTGTTTCATTTACTTCTTTCGTCGGTGACAGCCTTCCTTCCTGCAATAATGTTGCTAGAAGTTCTGTATGGTGATAAACTTCGACATCTTCCAACCCGAATTCTGGGTATTCGTTTTTCAATGTGTTGTATGCATGCGGGTCAATTGTAACAATTTTCTTCACATTATGCTTCTGAAATAACTCAATGTTAGCGCTTGCAAGTTCTTGGAACAAAAATTCATTTCCTAGTCGTCTTGGCGTATCACCAGAGTTCTTTTCTTTATTCCCAATAATTGCAAATGAGACACCCGCAAGGTTAAGCAGCTTCGCGAATGATTGTGCGACTTTTTGACTGCGGTTATCGTAAGCACCCATTGAGCCAGCAAAGAATAAATACTCAAACTCTTCACCTTTTTTACTTAATTCTTTAACTGTTGGGACATAAATATCTTCACGGCCATCACGCCAATTTTCACGTTCCTTACGGCTGATTCCCCAAGGGTTCCCCTGTCGTTCAATGTTTTGCATCGCACGTTGGGCATCGGGATCCATTTTTCCTTCTGTTAAAACAAGGTAACGGCGTAAATCAATAATTTTATCCACGTGTTCGTTCATCACAGGACATTGATCTTCACAGTTACGACATGTTGTGCATGCCCAAATTTCATCTTCTGTTATGACGTCTCCAATCAAACTGACATCATAACTAGCTGCTGCTTCTTCATGGCCTTTCGCCGCTAAAGAATTGGCAGCTGTGTTTGAAAATGCGTAGGAAGGCATCCACGGCGAGCGTGACGTTATAGCGGCACCTTTCTCGGTTAAATGATCGCGCATTCTTAATAATAAATCCATTGGTGACAGCATTTTCCCAGTTCCTGTTGCTGGACACATATTGGTACAACGACCACATTCAACACACGCATACAAATCAAGTAGCTGCTTTTGATTGAAGTCTTCGATTTTACCAACGCCAAAGCTTTCCGCATCCTCATCTTCAAAGTTTACTTTTGCTAATCTTCCTACTTTATGCGTCCGACCTAGAAAGACATTCGCAGGACCAGCAATTAAGTGCGCGTGTTTTGACTGAGGAACATAGACGAGAAAACTTAGTAAAAAGAGAAGATGCATCCACCAAAACACAAAGAATAGTCCGCCTGCAACCGTAATCGGAATCCAGTTCGTTGCAAACGCTACTGATGAGGCCAAGGGCTCAAAAAACGTTAAGTCTTTTCCAAGCCATATCATTTCCATCCCTTTTGCCATCGTCTTTGAAACCATTAATCCACCGATAAAAATAAGTACTAGCCCAGCTTTCCAATTTCGCTTAAGACGTACTATTTTTTCAACATAGCGTCTGTAAAAGGCCCATACGACGGCGATTAAAATCATTGCAACGACGAGTTCTTGGAATAAGACAAAGAACGGATAGATTGGACCTAACGGTAAATGACTACCGGGGTTTAACCCTTTCCATATTAAATCAATGGCACCGAGTTGAACCATTAAAAAACCATAGAAAAACATGAGATGAATAATGCCGCTCTTTTTGTCTTTCATTAACTTCTTATGTCCAAATACATTTTTCCAAATGGCTTGCATGCGTTCATTTAGCGTATGTTCAAATTCTGCTTTTTTGCCCAATTTAATAAATTTAATTCTCGTCCAGATGAGATTGGCAAAAAGATACACCGCGTAACCGGTTACAAGAAGAAATAAAACCCAATTCACCGTGAGTAGAGCTGTACTAACTCCCATTATATACCTCCTCAAGTTTCGTTAAGCGTAGTATATCACAACTTCAATGAATGAGCATTCAGTCAACAAACTTTTTTATTTTTTTGGATGATTTTCATTCTCTTCGGAAACGATAAAGAGGCAGAAAGGAGCTTTTCCTATGCTATTATTGCTCATAATTATCATCATTGGGTGTGCTATTTTTCTTTGGCTCCGGTTTGATTACCAGTTCGGATTAACCCATTTACGCAAGCATGAATCAAGTGAACTGACATCTTCCTATCCAAGCAAGGTATCGTTACTTTCAGACGGTGAGGCCTTATTCGCCTGTTTACTAGCAGACATTGCAGACGCAAAAGACCATGTCCATATTCAGTTCTATATTTTTAGAAGCGATGGTATTGGTAAACGCATGATACAGGCACTTTGTGAAAAAGCTGAACAAGGCGTATCTGTTCGACTACTCATTGATCAATTTGGTTGTAAACTTTCGAACTCCAATAAAAAAGCATTAAAACAAGCAGGGGTGCATTTTCAAACCTCTTCCAGAATACAAATGCCTTGGATCTTTTTTTCAATGAACCGAAGAAACCATAGAAAACTTGCCTGTATTGATGGCCGTATTGGCTACATAGGAGGCTTTAACGTCGGCGATGAATACTTAGGTCGCAATCCCTTTTTTGGCTATTGGCGAGATTTTCATATTCGATTAACTGGCACTGGGGTTCATGCGATTCAATCACAGTTTATGAGAGATTTTGAAAAAGTAGAAGCGGTCCCTAATCCATCTAGACTCCTCCCCTCATTAGAAGAAGGCTCTCAACACATACAGTTTTTAAGTACTCAAGGAGTCGGATTGGAAAAACGATATTTGGACCTTATTCATTCAGCAACGCAATCTATCGCGATTGGAACACCTTATTTTATTCCAACGAAAGCACTTCAAAAAGCGTTGGTTGAAGCTTGTCAAAGAGGCGTACAAGTAACGATTCTTCTACCTGAAAAGGCTGACCATCCTTTCGTTAAACATGCTGCTACACCGTTTATTATGACCATGATCGAAGCAGGGGCTCTTGTCCATCACTACTACCGTGGTTTCTATCACGTAAAGGTACTCGTTGTTGACCGTGCTACTTGTCTTATTGGTACTGCTAACTTTGATCAACGAAGCTTACACTTAAATAATGAAATGAGCTGTTTTACTAATGATGAATTATTTATTCACGATGTAGAAACACTTTTTCAACGTGACCTCGAACGATCCATTACTATAACAGCGGAAGCCTTAAAAAAGCGACCCCTATTGGATCGCTTAAAAGAAAAGGCTACAAAGCCTCTTATCAATTTCCTATAATAAAGCGCTATAGTCAGACACCTCAGACCTGAAGTCGTCGCCATAGCGCTTTTGCTTCTGTTTTAAGTTAACCAGACTTCAATAAAGAACCAAATGATCATCACCGTTTGAACAACGGCTTTAGCAAATGAGCCGCTTAAAAACGCAAGGAAGGAAGCAAATGCAATCTTGATAGCTTCGTTAAACGTTTTTTGCTGTAGCAATTCCACGGTCAAAACGAGTACAAAAGGCACGAGAATTAAACCGAACGGCGGATAGATAAATGCACCTATAATTACACCGACCAACGCCATCCGTTCTCCCCATTTAGTTCCTCCTGTTCGTTTCACAAAAAGAACATTTGCAAGAAAATCCACAACTAATAGGAAAATGGTCAACACTGCCATACCGACCCAAAACCACGTACTTAAACTTCCTGACAGTCCAAACAAGTAAATAAGGAAACCACCCCATAATACAAGGACGGATGGAATAATGGGTACAATTAGACCAACGTAGCTTGCAACGAAGAAGACGACAATCAGAAGCCACCAAAGGATTTCCATTGTTACATCTTCTCAGGTGCATGAACCCCTAAAAGAGCCAGTGCATTCTTAATCGTTAGTTGTGTTGCTTTCATGAGTGCCAGTCGTGCATAAGAAAGTGCTTCATTGTCCCCATCAACAACACGATTTCCGTTATAGAAACTGTGAAGTGTTTGTGCAAGATCATACGTATAATTGGCCATTCGTTGTGGATTTTGCTTTTTCGCTGCATCAGCAACAGCTATTGGAAAATCACCAATTACTTTTAATAACTCGTATTCTTTCTCACCATTTAGCTGTGTTAAATCTGCTTGATTGTAATCGGTCATACCTGCTTCTTCCCCTTGGCGAAGGATAGAAGAGATACGAGCATGAGCATATTGAATATAATAAACCGGGTTTTCATTTGATTTGGAAACCGCAAGATCCATATCAAAGTCCATGTGCGTATCAGCACTTCTCATTGCAAAGAAGTAACGCGTCGCATCAATTCCCACTTCATCCATTAAATCCCTTAGCGTAACCGCTTTTCCAGTACGCTTACTCATTTTCACTTTTTCGCCACCTTGGTACAAGCTAACCATTTGAATAATCTCAACATCAAAACGGGAGGCATTATAGCCTAATGCTTGAATAGCTGCTCGCATTCGTGGAATATAGCCGTGGTGATCGGCTCCTAGAATGTCAATTAAACGATCATGTCCACGATCATACTTATCGAGATGATAAGAAATATCTGGCGTCAAGTACGTATAGCTGCCGTCATTTTTCACAAGAACACGGTCTTTATCATCACCATACTCAGTTGAGCGTAACCATGTCGCCCCATCTTGCTCATAAGTCTTTCCTTTTTCTTTTAAGACATCAAGCCCTCTTTCTACTTGGCCTGACTCGTAAAGGGAAGTCTCTGAAAACCAATGGTCAAACGAAACTCGATACACGCTTAAGTCTTTTTTTATTTTCTCTAGCTCTTTGTTTAGACCGTAATGACGCAAAATTTCTAGTCTTTCCTGCTCTTCTAATGCTGCGTATTCATCGCCAACTTCTGCTTTTAACTGTGCCGCAATCTCAATGATATCGGCACCTTGGTACCCATCTTCCGGCATAGGAAAGTCATAACCAAGCGCCTGCATGTAACGAGCCTGAAGAGATAAGGCTAAGTTATCAATTTGGTTTCCAGCATCATTAATATAGTATTCACGAGAGACATTGTAACCGGCCTTTGCCATAATATTTGCTAAAGAATCGCCAACTGCTGCGCCACGGGCATGTCCTAAATGCAAATCACCTGTTGGATTAGCAGAGACAAACTCAATTAATACTTTCTCTTGTTTCCCAGAATCACTCTCACCATAACGCTCACCTGCAGCAAGCACCGTTGGGATAATCTCTCTTAAATAACTATTGTCTAAGAAGAAATTCACAAAGCCAGGACCGGCAATTTCTACTTTTTCAATTTTAGCTTTTTCTTTATTTAATTGCTCAGTAAAGCTTTCTGCAATTTGACGTGGTGCCTTTTTCGCAATACGAGCTAATTGCATCGCCACATTCGTAGCATAGTCACCATGTGCTTTCTCTTTTGGCACTTCCAAGAATATTTCCGGTACCTCTTCCTCCGTTGCTAGCCCGGCCTTTATAATGGCATGTTTAATTTCTGTTTGTAGCGACTGTTTCATTTGATCTAATGGGTTCATGTTAGACTTCCTTTCCTTTTTCACTCATAGAAAAGGCAAGGGAACAATCCCTTGCTCTTTTGGCTTGTCATTTATTCTTCTTTGCGCTCAATGGTCAATCGAATCTCATGCTCGCCTGTTGCTTGCCCTTGTAAGAAGAAATGGTAGCGTACATAAATCTTCCCTTTGCTTTTATTTGCTTTAGGAAGTTGCACAATAAGGGTTTCAGTAATCGCTTTTGTTTCCCATGAAGCTTCGGGTGTGACATAACGTCCAAACGTTTCTTGTTTCGGTGCAAAACTCTGACGCATAATAATCCCACCTTGTCGAATCAGCATCAGCTCTTCACCATCCCATTTCATTGTTGAATACACATCTTGTCCGTGAGTATGGGCTTCTTTAAAACGCAAATAAGAGGCGTTGTTTTTTATATAATAATCGCCTTCCGTTACAAAAGAGAAGGAATCAGGTGGCTGACCTTCTAAATATGTCATGGTTTGAAAAGAGATTTGGACTTTCCTCTTCATGATTTGTTCATTCCATTCTATTATTCATACAATCATTACTTCCTTATCCATTTTACTTCGTTTATATACGTCTTGCAATTGAATAGAGTTTCCATTCTCAAAAAAGGAACAATAAAATGAAAAAGCGCTAGCAGTAAGGTCCTCTGTCAAAAACCTACCTTTAGCACTTTATCAGGTGTATTTATCGTTTGTTTACCCATCCTAATAGCATTTCGCGTACAAATTTACTAGCTGCAATAGTTGTTTGTTCCGTTGGATCATAGGCAGGGGCTACCTCAACAAGATCTGCACCAACAATAGAAAGATCTGCTTTTGCTAAATGAATTTGCGCTTCCAGCAATTCTTTTGATGTAATACCGCCAGCCTCAGCAGTACCCGTACCTGGAGCATAAGCCGGGTCGAGTACGTCAATATCAATCGTGACGTAGACATGTCTTCCTTTTAGCTTAGGCAATACTCGCTTCAACGGCTCAACAACATCAAACTTAAATAGGTTCATTCCTGATTCCTTTGCATAAGCAAATTCTTCACGCATGCCCGAACGAATGCCAAATGAATAGACGTTTTCTGGTCCAATTAATTCACACGCCTTCCGAATGGGGGTGGAATGAGATAATACCTCTCCCTCATACTCCTCACGTAAATCTGCATGTGCATCAATATGAATAATGGCTAAATCTGGATATTTACGATACATGGCTTTAAAAATCGGCCACGATAACAAGTGTTCACCACCTAAACCGAGGGGGAACTTGCCGTCATTTAAAAGACCTTCCACGTATTCCTCAACCATGTCTAAACTCTTTGCTGCATTCCCAAATGGAAGAGGGATATCGCCAGCATCAAAATATGCAACCTCTTCTAAATGCTTGTCTGCGTAAGGGCTGTATTCTTCTAATCCAAGAGAAGATTCTCGGATGCGGGCTGGACCAAAACGGGAACCGGGACGAAAAGAGACGGTCCAATCCATCGGCATTCCGTAAATGACAGCATCAGCTTCTTCATAAGTTGCCCGACTCATAATAAAGACCTTGCCAGAATAAGATTCATCAAATCGCATACATGTCACTCCTTACTTCAATAGATCTTGCACAAATTTAGGTAATACAAAAGCAGCGTTGTGAATGTCTTTTGTGTAATATTTTGTGTCAATCTCATGGAAACGAGTTGCTTCCACTTTTAAAGGATCGTGTTTTTTTGAGCCGATTGTGAATGTCCACATGCCACTAGGATATGTAGGGATGTTGCATGTATACAAACGTGTAATCGGGAAAATCTCTTGTACATCTTTATATACATTTGTAATAAGGTCTTGATGGAACCAAGGGTTATCGGTCTGCGCTACGAAAATCCCATCTTCTTTTAATGCTTTTGATATCCCCTCATAAAAACCACGTTCAAATAACTTAGCAGCAGGACCAACTGGCTCGGTTGAATCAACCATAATGACATCATACTCGTTTTCTGATTTTGCAATATGCATAAATCCATCGTCTACTTGAACATCCACACGAGCATCCTCAAGGGCGCAAGCAATGGTTGGTAAGAATTTTTTTGAGTACTCAATCACTTTTCCATCAATGTCAACAAGAGTGGCTTTTTCAACTGATGGATGCTTAATGACCTCGCGAATCGCTCCGCCATCTCCACCACCTACTACTAATACATGCTTTGGATTAGGGTGTGTAAATAATGGAACGTGTGTCACCATTTCATGATACACAAACTCATCCTTTTCTGTTGTCATTACCATACCATCTAATAACAACATATTTCCGAATTCTTCTGTCTCCACCATATCTAGTTGCTGAAACGCCGTCTTTTCAGAATGCAGCGTGCGTTTAATTTTCATCGTAATGCCAAATCGTTCTGTTTGTTTTTCTGTAAACCAAAATTCCACTATTGTCACCTCATTTAGTTAAAACCATGTGTCCATGATTTCTTTGCTAAGAGCAAGTATAGCGGATGAGAGCGGAATTGCAACTCTTGTTTAAAAATCTGCTTTTTTTTCCAAACTAGTAAAGAGATGATGAACGAAAGGGTGAGCAAGTTGATTCCAGCAACAAGAGGCAACAAAAAACGCTTTAAACAAGTAAAATTGTTGACTAAATACTGCCTAATTGCGATTATGTGCATCATTATAAGCATCCTTGCGCTCTTATCCTATGCTAGAATGCAAGGTCCTCCACCAATTGAACTTGCTTTCCCTAATCAATTCTTAGCGAACGATGGTTCCATGATTGATCGTGAAGAAGCAGGTCAAAATCGAAAAACCGTCCCGTTAAACGAGGTATCACCCTATTTAATAGATGCTACAATTGCTGTGGAAGACCGGAAATTTTATTCCCATTATGGATTTGACCTTAAACGTATTGGTGGAGCGCTCCTAGCGAACCTGCAATCTGGTTCAAAAGGACAGGGTGCTAGCACAATCACACAGCAATACGCTCGTAACTTATACTTATCCCATGAGAAAACGTATGTGCGAAAGTGGAATGAGCTTGTTTATTCACTTCGATTAGAAATGAACTATTCGAAAGACGACATTTTGGCAGGCTACTTAAATACCATTTATTATGGACATGGTAACTACGGTATTGAAGCGGCTTCTTCTCACTTCTTCGGAAAAAATGCGAAGAACCTCTCTTTAGCAGAAGCGGCTATGCTAGCAGGTGTGCCGAAAGGACCCAGCTATTATTCACCATTAAATGACTTGGAGCGAGCGACGTCCCGCCAGCATACTATCTTAAACAGCATGGTGGAGGCAGGCTTTATTACAACCGAAGAAGCTTCCTTAGCGAAAGAAGAAAAACTCCAATTTACCGATCAAAAGGATCTTGAAGCACAAGAGCTTGCACCTTATTTTCAAGACCATGTAAAAGCCTTAATGAAAGACTACACTCAACTTACAGAACAACAGTTAAAAGTAGGAGGATTAAGCGTTCAGACAACACTGGATCCTACTCTTCAGCAACAAGCAGAAGATCTTATTGAGCATTATATGCCGGAAGGTGATTTGCAAGTGGCACTTGTTGCCATTGACCCTCGAACAAGCGAGGTGAAGGCACTTGTAGGTGGAAAAGAATATGAGGATAGTTCTTATAATCGAGCGACACAATCGAAGCGACATCCTGGCTCGACGATGAAACCGTTCCTTTACTATGCAGCACTTGAAAATGGCTTCACGCCAATGACAACATTTCTTAGTGAGCCAACCTCTTTCACATTTGATGAAGGTCGAGATTCTTACGAGCCTAGTAATTATAACGATATTTATGCGAACGATTTTATTACAATGCTCGAAGCGATTTCCTACTCTGATAACATTTACGCGGTGAAAACCCATTTGTCTATCGGGGAGGAAGAACTTGTAAAAGTTGCAGAAACCGTTGGCTTAGGTAAACTAAAACAACTACCCTCTCTCGCTCTTGGTGCACAGCCCGTATCCATTATTGATATGGCCAATGCGTATACACCACTTGCAAACGGGGGGAAAATCCATGCACCAGTGTTTATTCGTCATATTACGGATGGAGAGGGTAAGAAGATATATGAACCAACTAACTCACAGCAGCAAGTACTTCGAGCTGACACAGCGTTTATTTTAACGGATATGATGAAAGGTGTATTTGAACCAGAACTAAATAGCTATACGTCGGTAACTGGTGGCAGTGTAGCAAAGAAATTGACTCATCCGACTGCTGGTAAGTCAGGATCTACCCCCCGCGATAGCTGGATGATTGGTTACACGCCACAGCTTGTCACAGTTGTTTGGACTGGCTACGATGAGAAGAAAGACATTAATCAATTTACAGAAGGCCAAATTGCTAAACGGATCTGGGCAGATTTCATGCAGTCTGCCATGGAAGATGAACTGACGCTTCCGTTCTCTCGCCCTCCTGGGGTTGTTATGAAAACAGTCGATCCTCATACTGGATTGCTTACGAATGACTCTTGTCCTGGAGGAAGACCCACCGCTTTCTTAATGGGAACAGAACCGCTCGAATCCTGCAGTAAGCTGGAAGAATTAGAACCAATTGAAGAAGAACCAGATCAAGACAAGGGCATTTTCAGACGCTTCTTTCGTTGGATTGGTGGAAATGAAGTCGAAACAGATCAGTGGGAACGGCGAGAACAAGAATAAAACGACAAAGAGTATGGATCTAATTAAGATCCATACTCTTTATTCATGCTTTATAACGATAATATGCTTGGGCACCTTCTACAGTGAACCCACATTTTTTATATAATGACAACGCCTGCTCGTTTGACGTCACAACATCTAACCAAACTGTTTTTCCGTTTCGAACTTCACGATGGACAATATCCGTTAACACAGCTCGACCAATACCTTTGCCGCGCTCCTCTTTCTTAATGACAAAGCCGTAAATCCAACTCTCTTCTTTTTGACGCTGTACTCTTAATTTCCCAACTACTTCACCAGCAGCTTCAACAATATAAGTTCCATTTACTTCGTCTGGTCTCAAATGATTTGTTTCTTCCATAGATAATCCAAAACCCTCTTTATCTAAGCATTGAATGGATGCTTGATCACTTGAAACAGCTGGACGAATTCGAATGCCCTCCTTTGAACAAGGCATTGGTATTTCGCGACAAACCATCTGATGCTCAGAAAACTGATAGACAGACCCAACGGCCCGACAAAAAGCATGACCATTCGTAGCGTTTTCAGGAGTGTTAATCAGAAAAGATGCTGCCTGCTGTTGCCAATCGCTGAGCGCTTGAGTCATTAAATGGCGGGCAATGCCTCTCCGTCTGTATTCTGGGTCAACAAGACACAAGCATTCAACTTTTTTCCCAAATGGAAAAACTGCTAAATACCCAAGTAATGTACCTTTTTCATCATAATGAAAGTAATCTTCCGTTTTAGACTCAGAACGATTTTGTTGAGCAAGCATATCCCAATTCATTTTTAACTTCGTCTTATCATAATGTTCTACCTTCTGCTGCAGCGCATGAATTGCTTTTCGTTGCTCTGGGGCAAGCATCTTTTTCACCACCTTTTCTCATCAGTATAGCACAGAAAACGGTTATAATTTTCATTTTAATTACGTGTGATCGACTATTTTTTAAAAGCTTTGAATGTTTCCATATCTTTTGCCGAGAAATTTTATTTGCCTGGAATGTTGATTTCAGTAAGGCATACTTTGTTTACCCACTTCTTTGATCATTCACATTTTCTTTATGCGCATAGAAAAATAATGTGCCATACACTGGGATTACAGATATAAATATCATCATCCTATCTACTAATAATGCTATTACGAGTGAAATTACAAGTATTACTATTCCTAAGTAAGTATACATCTTTGCTTTAGACATTAATTATCACCCCTCTTTATAAAAATGAATAAGCCGTAAAAACACGAGAATGCAGCTAGAGAATATTCTTCTCACTGACCCAAACTTTTTATTCTTTGCTATGATTCACTTTCACTAGATATTTACGCACTCATAACATCTCTCGAACTTATTAGAAAGTTCACTATGTAACTCATTCAACGATAAAAAGTATAATCCTATCTAAAAATTCAATTGTCTAACGAAAAATATATTTTTTAAGCTGACAAATCACCTGAAATGTTTTTAAAATGTTAGATTCAAACATAATTTACCGCTTGCGTGCTACACTAGAACGAATACGCTATTAACTTCGAAGGGGTGTCTAGATGACGACATATTCAACACGAAAAGAAGTCCCTGATCACGAAAAGTGGGATTTGACCGATTTATTTAACAATGAACAGGAATGGCGCGCTAAATTAGAAGAATGCGAAAGCATCTGTGACAAATTACAAACATATGATGGCGCTATTTTAAATGGCTCCGATTTGTTAGCCTACTTAAAAACACAAGAAGAGCTTTCATTTCATTTGCGAAAAGTATTTGCCTATACCATGTTTTTAACCGACATTGATACAAGGGATTCCCATGCGCAAACGTTAAACGATCGCACAACAAAGCTTGGAGTGAAAGTTAGTGAATCAACGGCGTTTTTCATGCCATTCCTCTTAAGCTTGAACGAGGAGACGCTTCGTTCTTACTTAAAAGAAGAAAAAGAACTTGAGTATTTCGAAGACGAACTATGGAAATCGTTTCGTTTTAAAGACCATGTTCTTACAAAAGAAAAAGAAGAACTTCTTTCGCAACTGAGTGAATCGTTTCAAGCTCCTGGCGCAACATTTAGTATGTTGAATAATGCAGACATACAATTTGGTGACGTAACCAATGAAAAAGGAGAAAAAGTTCAGTTAACAAGAGGCATGTATGCAAAGTTAATTGAAGACGAAGATCGAAATAAGAGAAAAGAAGCGTACAAAGCTTATTATAAGCCGTACATTGAACTAAATAATACGATTGCTACAACCCTCGGTGCGGAAATTAAAAAGAATGCAACCATGGCGAAAGTACGCAACTATGAGTCGGCTCTGCAAAAAGCTCTTTTTGCGGACGACATTGATCCTGCTGTATACGATCAGCTAATTACGGCAGCGAGAAACCATATTCAACCATTACATGAGTACAGTCGATTGCGTAAGGAAAAGCTTGGTGTTGACGAACTACGTCAATACGACTTAAATGCATCCATTGTACCTGGTGTCAAAGCTGACATTCCGTATGAGGAAGCATACAGCACGATGATTCATGCTTTACAGCCATTAGGTGAAGAGTACGTTGAGCGTTTAAAAGAATTTAAAGATAAACGCTATATTGATGTAAGGGAAACACCTGCCAAGCGTTCAGGCGCTTACAATTTGGGCGTTTACGGTGTCCATCCATTTGTTCTCTTAAATCATCACGATGATTTAAACAGCTTATTTACACTTGTTCATGAAATGGGTCACGCACTACACAGTCATTATTCAAGCAAACATCAACCTCAAATAACTGCAAGCTATCGCATTTTTGTTGCAGAAGTAGCATCGACAGTAAACGAAGTTTTGCTGATTAACTATTTGTTAAATGAAACAACGGATGAGAAAATGAGAGCTTACTTGTTAAATCATTTCATTGAACAATTCCGCGGTACCTTTTTCACGCAAGTAATGTTTGCTGATTTTGAGAAGCAAACCCATGAAAAAGCAGAAAACGGTGAATCGCTAAATGCAGAAAACTTAAATACACTATATGAAGAGCTTTTCCGCCTTTATAACGGTCCAGATATTGTATTTGATGATGAGGTGAAATACGGGTGGTCTCGCATCCCTCACTTCTATCGTGCCTTTTATGTATACCAATACGCAACAGGATTCGCCTCAGCCATTCAAATTGCCACTAAGATTTTAGATGGCGATAAAGACGTCCTTGAATCGTATTTAACGTTCCTTAAAAGCGGAAGCTCAGCTGACCCACTTGAGCTCCTTAAAGCGGTAGGAGTCGATTTAACCACTCCTGAACCAATCGAAGCAGCAATGAAAAAATTCGCAGAGCTTGTAGACGAATTGAAAAAACTATAAAAAAACAGCCGAGGGGTATACGTACACCCTCGGCTGCTTTTTTGTCCTAGCACTAGTAAGCGTAAAACAAAGACATTAAAAGAACAATAGATCTTATCCTTTATTCACAATTTGTTCAAATTTTTAACGCTTCTTGCAACGTTGATGATGCATTCCAAATGTCTTCACTATGTCCTTTTAAGAAATCAGCTAACACTTTACGAGAAGAGGCATCCATATCTTCAACCGATACTTTTCCTTTTAATGCTTTGTCCATCTGATTCACATGCTCTGGCATGCTTTTATAGCCACGTTTTGCCCCTTTGTTTACTGTCATATAGCAGGCGGAAACGCCACTGTAATAAGGTTTTTTATCTTTTGTCTCAATTGTAATCCAAACTAGCCAATAACGCTTCATGCCTTCTGTTGGGACATCTTCGAGGGTTGGAATAAACTTCACCCGTTTTTCAACAGCAGAACGTGCATGAAGCGCCCCCATATCAACAAACGCCTCTTGTTCATCAATATTAATAAACAATGGCGTCATATGATCTAAGTTAATGAGACCAGCTCCGTATCCACCATGGCCATCTGTCGCATCAGAATCGTTACTAAGAATCGTAAAGTTTGAAGACTTCTTCGCCTTCTTCAAATTATTATTATTGAGCAAATCCACGATCATCCGCCCTCTCTAGTTTCATCATTCATGAATTCATTGTATCATAAGTTGATTTTCAGATCATTCACTATACCATGCACGAATAATTTGGAGCATTTAGAAGGATTTTGTCGCATTTCTGTGCATATACGAACTAATTCTAAAGTTTTTCTAAAATTTTCGATATTATGGTGACAAATGAAGGGATATCACTATATAATTACCTTGCAAGAAAAATATGACAACTGAATATAGGGGGAACACATGAAAAAATTATTGTCCTTATCACTTATTTTTACATTGCTTTTATCTCTTATTGCACCGAGTCTTAGTTTTGCCCACTCATTGGATCAGGACGAGCTAAATGAGTACTTAGCGTACATAGACATGACTGAAGAAGAGCTTGAAATATATTTAAATGATCGCTGGCAAACCGCTTTAGACGAGTTTAGTACAGTCGAAGAATTAGATGGTTTTCTAGGTGACTTATTAACTGAAGAAAGTTATTATCAACTGTTAGAAGATTACGGAGTTTCTGAAGATGACTTCTTAGCTTTAATAGAAGAGTTAATGATTTCAATGGATTACTTTATTTTCTATGATGACTTAGATATGTTCCTATGGGCACATTTTGGTGATGATGACTGGTATGAGTTTCCTGACTTATCGGGTTACTTAAAAGAGTTTAGCCTTAGTGATGAAGAATTATGGAACTTAATGATGCATTTCCTTGAAGTAAGAGAAACAAACCCACATTTATCAGCAGATTTGAACGCATTAAAAGAGCGTGGTTTTGCTTTCCGTGATGGCGCTTTTGAATCCATTACAGAATTAAACGCACAAGAAATCGCTGAACTTTTCGCAATTGGCGAAAAAGCAATTGATTTACTAAAATTACAACCAGCTTATTACGTTGACAAAGCTGGTCAAGACAAAAAACCAGTCGATTTAGCTGCTTTAGCGAAATCAGGTATTGAAAAAGAATATAAACTTCTTGTTGAATTGTATAATGAATCTGGCGACTTTTTAGCTGATTTTTATATCACTCCAGAGATGTTTAACTCCCATTTCGTTAAAGATATTTTAGATGATGTGAACAACATCGGTAAAGAAGTAGAAGAATCATTAAAAGAAACACCGAAAAACGGTGGCGAAGCACCAGCTAAAAAAGCGCCTACATCAGGTGGAGACAATAGTAGCGACACATCTAAAAAGCTGACAAAGACGGTTGATGGTGCGAAAATGCCTAAAACATCAAGCAACTACCCACTTTTCGCTTTACTTGGTCTTGGATTAATGGGAGCTGGCTTACTTGTATTCCGTCGTTCAATGAAGAAAGAGGCTGTATAAGTCGTGGCACGTTTTAAAAAGCGGAAACGAAACGTTAAAAAGACGATCTTAACGATTTTTGCTGTTCTGTTAATCGCTTTTGGTGCTTATCTTACAACAACTACAGGGTTTAAAATTCTACATGGCTATGCCCTTTACAAGTTCATGCCTACGGAAGAAACGTTGGTCGCCCACACCCTTTCAGGAAAAGGAGAGAGCGAGCCCGTTCTTGCCTCAACAATAAACCCTGAAGTGAGTGAGTGGCAGCCAAAAATCGGTGAAGTTATGGGGAAATTGACAATTCCTACGCTAAACTCAAGCTGGCCAATCATTCATGGCACTGGTGATGAGGAGCTTGATCGCGGGGTCGGTCATTTTGACGGGAGTGTCCTACCTGGTGAAAATGACAACAGCGTCTTATCCGGTCATAACAACACCGTCTTTCATCATTTAGGCGATGTAGGTGAAGGAGACGAGATTATCGTGGAAACAAAGAGCGGTGTGTTTACCTATCAAGTCCACACCGTTCGCATTGTTGATGAGGATGATCGGACCGTTATTGTTTCCACAGACGATGCGCAACTAACGTTAACGACTTGTTATCCATTTCATGTTGTTGGTTTTGCACCCGAACGTTATGTTCTTGTTGCAGACCTCGTTGATTCACAGTTTAATCAGTCTTTAGCCCTTTTTACTGAATAAAAGAAAACTCCTTTCTGGTATACTCAACGTATGCTATAAGAAGGGAGTTTTTTTATGCCAATCGTAACCATTCAAATGCTTGAAGGTCGCAGTGATGACCAAAAGCGAGCACTCGTGGAGCAAGTAACTGCAGCGGTCTCAGAAACAACACAAGCTCCAAAAGAGCGAATCTCGGTTATCATTGATGAAATGAAGCCGACTAATTTCGGAGTTGCAGGGGTTCGACAAAGCGATCAATAAAAGTAAAAAGGAGCGTTCCCATTACGGACACTCCTTTTTACTATGCGCATCTCTATGATGTTTGCGCACGTAGTGTGATATAAAAAACCAATTTAACAGAATGACCGCAACAACAGTCACTCCCATCATTGGTGATGATAAAATTAAGATTAGAATTAACGGGATGCCCACAGCGAACATAAGTAGCATGAATGTAAAGCTGAGCAAAGATGGCGCCACCTTTCTTCTCTTGTCATGGTGATCTCTTGCCTTTAGTGTATACAACGATACGCGCCATAACTACAAAACTGCTGTAAAATAAAATGTAAGACTATGAACCTTCATAGAATACTTGTCGTTCCCTTAGCGTTGTTAAGTAAGTTTCCGCATGGAGCCACTCTTGATCTGAATAGCGAGAGATAAGATGAGGATCACGAACACCATCACCTTCCATTTGCTGAAAATATAGCAGAGCTGCCATTTGTTCAAGGGTTGCTAGTGACTGTTCGTTTAATGCTTTATACATAGAAGTATAGCTGTCTTTTTCTTTCTTTGTCCGCAATGTATGTAAAAACTGTTCTCCCTCTTCTGTTAATACATAAACAGCATCAACATTGTGCTGTTCCTCTTGAAGAAAATGGAGATTGCACAGCTCTTCCAATCGTACAAATAAATCTTCCGAATAAGGACCTAACCGGTGATAGCGATATTTTTCAGCAAACGGAGCTCCAAAGGACTTAGCAATGTAAATGATTTTCTGTAGCTTCTTATGTTCAATCGTTTTCTCACATAAAGAAAAAAGGTTCAATACTTGTGCATGATGGGTTAGCACGTTACCCCTCCTCACATTTGTTCCAAAATAGATTCAATTTTAAGCCTAATCGTAGGGTCAAGTGTGGCAATCGTATCAGCCGGGTAATAGAGCTTATGATCCGTTCGTTTCTTTCCTGAGATGGATTCAACTACATCTGACTCGCTTGAGAGCTCCTTTAATTGGCCGTTTTTCATGAGCAGTTGAATCGGTACCCTCTGTTCTTCTCCGGGCCTGTATACGTCATATGGCAAGTCTGAGGAGGAATCCATTTCCAAATAGTAATCTGGGTCCATTCCAGCTTCCCAAAATAGTTCTTGTAGAGCCATTATATCGGTTATCCGCTCGTTTGGATGACATTCTACATACGCAAACAAACGTCGATTTAAAAACCGATGACATAAGTCTTCCAGAATTGAATCATCTTCTTTTTGCCAACACTGAAAATAATAGTGCATAACAGATTCATCTAATTGTAAATAATCTTCAATTGTCATTGCGTTCGAGAATATCGACTCAAAATGATGAGGAGGCTGTTTAAACGGATACCCCTCTTCGTGCAACACTTTTACCCGTTTAAGAATCTTACTAAGGATTACTTCAGAGCTTCTCGTAACCGGATGAAAATATACTTGCCAGTACATTTGATAGCGACTCATAATATAGTCTTCTACGGCGTGCATACCACTCGCTTTCACAACGACTTGATCGCCCATCGGCCTCATTACCCGCAAAATGCGCTCCAAATCAAATTGACCATAGCTCACACCGGTATAATAAGCGTCCCTTAATAAATAATCCATCCGATCTGCATCAATTTGACTTGAGATCATACTCGTTACAAGCTTGTTAGCAGACGTCTTCTCAATGACGGCGGCAACCTCTTTCGGGAAATCTGCATGTACGTGACGAAGCACCTCGTTCACTTCTGTGTCACCGAGAATAATCAACCTCGTCCATTCTTCGTGGTCCGTATCAAATACTTTTTCAAACGAATGGGAGAACGGTCCGTGCCCAATATCATGGAGTAAGGCTGCGCTAAGCGCTAAAAGTCGATCCTCATTATTCCACATCGGTTTATCGCTAAAGTTGGTGATTAGTCGCCTCATGATCTCATAAACACCGAGGGAGTGATTAAATCGGGAATGCTCCGCACCATGGAAGGTAAACGATGTCGTCCCTAATTGACGAACCCTTCGCAAACGCTGAAATTCACTCGTTCCAATTAAATCCCACAGCAACTTATCCTGCACGTGTATATAGCGATGAACAGGATCTTTAAACACTTTTTCTTCAGTCAGCCTTATGGACATGTTTCTCCCCCCTTTTTATCCCTCTTATTATAAAGTTTCTCCTTCTTTAAAAAAAGGCTTGATCTCATAAAAAACTCAAACCGATTCTTCGGTTTGAGTTTCGTTAATGAGTTAAGCAGAGATTTCGCCCCGTCGCTTTTCGTTTCGATCGACGATAACAGCTAAAGCGGCGTCTCCCGTAATGTTTACTGCGGTTCTCATCATATCAAGTAAACGGTCAATACCAATAATTAAACCAATAGCATCTGGCGGCAATCCTACTGAAGTTAAGACCATTGCGAGCATAATCATGCCGACACCAGGCACCCCTGCTGTTCCGATACTTGCCAATGTGGCCGTTAATACGATAATAAGCATTTGAGTGATCGTTAAATCGACCCCATACACTTGGGCAATAAAGACGGTTGCCACAGCTTGCATAATACCTGTACCGTCCATATTAATAGTCGCCCCGAGGGGTTGAACAAATCCAGACACTTGCTTGGAGACACCTAAGTTTTCTTGAGCAGATTTCATCGACAAAGGAAGCACAGCATTTGAACTCGATAAACTAAATGCCATTGTCATTGCTGGTGCAAAGCCTTTAAAGAACTTCACAGGGCTCATTTTCCCTAGGAAGTAGACAATTAATCCATAAACTACAAATAAGTGTATTAATAGCACTACGACTACTGTTAAAAAATAGGACAATAGGGAGCCTACTGCTTCCCATCCAGCTTCACCAAGAGCTGAAGCAATTAGTGCAAAGGCACCAATCGGAGCAAAGGCCATGACAAATGTAACAATCTTCATCATAATATCGTTTGCTTGTGTAAAGAATACTTTAACCGTTTCTACTTTCTTTCCAAGCATCGCCATAGCCAGACCAACAAAAATAGCAAAAGAAATAATTTGAAGCATTTCCATATTTGCCATTGATTCAATTGGGTTATTTGGAATAATATTGACTAGCGTATCCATAATGGGTACAGAATCAGCTACTTCATAATCCTCCGCAATGCCATCACCGAGAAGTCCTGGTGAACCTGGCTGAACAATTTGAGCGGCAACAATACCAATGGTTAATGAGATAGCAGAAGTAGCAAGAAAGAAAATAACCGTTTGGATACCCATTCGTCCGAGTTGCTTTGGGCTTCCTAAATCAGAAATGCCTATGACTAGCGAGAAGAATACAAGCGGAACAACAACCATCATAATTAATCGTAAGAATATACTACCAGCTGGATCTAAGAGATACTGATTTAACAAATTAAATACATCTTGCGAAAAATAAGGCAAAATAAGACCTAATAACGCACCAAATAATAAACCTAATAAAATATTACGTGTAAGTTTATTTTTATTCATTTTATTTCCCCCAAACCCATTTGACCTTCACTCTATTCAGTTTTCATTTTTTCATCCTAGCAAAGCAACATGTGAATCGCTTTCTTTTCCTAAAACTTTTTTCAGTATAACGGCTGGAATCAAATTGCGCAACTTCCTTTTTATAGGAAGACTATTTACATGGTATACTAATAGCGGCATGAAAGGAATGATTTTATTGGCTAACGTATCACCATTCCAGTCTAAGGTGAGCACATGGAAGCTTATTGATCACAGCAAAAAATATTTACAAACAAATGCATTGCATTCTTTTGCGTATGACGATTTGCTTTGTACCCTTGCAGGCAAAAAAGACCAACCTTCCCTTCGATTTTGGGTTCATCAAAACACAATCGTATTAGGGACACAGGACTCGCGTTTAGACTATATCAATGAAGCAATAACGTTTCTTAAAAAAAACAACTACCACGTTGTCGTTCGTAATTCTGGAGGCTTAGCCGTTTTGTTAGATGAGGGTGTTCTCAATCTTTCTCTTATTTTCCCTGGCGAAACAACTTCCTCTATTGATGGTGGATACGAGCGCATGGTTGCGTTAATTCGCGCCCTGTTTCCTCAAGCGACTATTCAAACAGGTGAAGTGGTGGGATCCTATTGCCCAGGAAGCTACGACTTGAGTATTGACGGCAAGAAATTTGCAGGCATTTCACAGCGGAGAATCCGTGGGGGAATTGCTGTGCAAATTTATTTATGTGTAACAGGCAGCGGAGCCCAAAGAGCTCACATGGTAAAACAAATGTATGAACATGGCATTGGGCAGTCGAAACCCTCTTATACAGTCCCCTCCATTGATCCAGCCGTCATGGGTTCATTAAATGAGTTACTAAATACGACCTATACAGTAGAAGAAATTGTTCAACGTACAATTGACACTGCGTCAACCTTTGGTATATCCCTTGAACCCCATATGCTTTCAGAAGAAGAAGATCTTCTTTTTGAAGCACAGCTTGAGCGGGTGACGCAACGTCAACATCGTTGTCTTCAATAAAAAAAAGCTTTCGGATTCTAAACCGAAAGCTTTTTCTTATGCTTTTTGCGTTTCTGTTTGCGTAATAGCTTGCATAGCGGTAATTAAGCTTAGCTTATACACATCGTCTACGTTACAGCCACGAGATAAATCATTAACTGGTTTATTTAAACCTTGTAAGATTGGTCCAATCGCATCGTAGCCACCAAGTCTTTGAGCAATCTTATAGCCAAGGTTTCCTGACTCTAAGCTAGGGAAGATAAAGACATTGGCTTCACCCTTTAATGGTGAATCTGGAGCTTTCTTCTGTGCAACTGCAGGTACAAACGCTGCATCAAACTGGAATTCTCCATCAATAACAAGGTCTGGACGGCTTTCTTGAGCAATTTTCGTAGCTGCAGATACCTTTTGCGTTTCTTGAGACGATGCAGAGCCAAGAGTTGAGAATGACAGCATCGCTACCTTTGGATCAATTCCAAACAATTTAGCCGTGTCTGCCGTTGCTGTTGCAATTTCAGCTAACTCTTCTTCATTAGGTGAAATATTAATCGCACAGTCACCGAACACGAACTTTTTGTCTTCCTTTACCATGATAAACACACCGGATGTGCGTTTAATACCAGGTAATGTTTTAATAATTTGTAAAGCTGGACGAACTGTGTCGCCAGTTGAATGGGCCGCACCGCTCACTAAGCCATCTGCTTTTTCCATGTAAACAAGCATCGTCCCAAAATAGTTTACATCCATAAGAAGTTCACGTGCCTGCTCTTCCGTTGCTTTCCCTTTACGTCTTTCAACGAAAGCTTCGACCATAGCATCAAGATGTGCATACGTCTTTGGATTATAAATGGTAACATCATCAATCTTTACGTTTATTTTATCAGCAAGAGACGCAATCTCGTCTGGATTTCCAATTACAATCGGTTCAACTACGTTATCCGCTGCAAGCTTAACCGCAGCTTCAAGAACACGTTCATCGGTTCCTTCTGGCAATACGATACTTGGTTTATGAGACCCTACCTGCTGCTTAATATCAGCAAATAAATTACTCACGTTAAATAACCTCCTTCAGTTTTCGTTCTTCTTCTATTTTAGGATACCCTGCTTTAGAAGAAAAGGAAACAGACTCCTATAAAGCGTTAATTTTAAAAATTGACACATTGATTACGCTTACACATAAATAAAGGGTTTTCATTTATTATAATCGAATTATGTAGAAAACCATTCTAGGAGGATTTTATGAGTGACCAACTAGTAAAACTAGCTATTAAGAACAATGTTGCAACGATTACTTTGAATCGACCAGAAGTAAAAAATGCCTTAAACGATGAGGCTCACGAACAACTTTATACAGCATTTGAAGAAGCGAACGAAGACAGTGAAGTTCGTGTTATTGTGCTAACAGGAAGTGGAAATGCCTTTTGTTCTGGAGCAGACTTAAAATCCATTGATCCCAACGATTTAGAAAATGTAAATTACGGAAGAATTTTAAGAGAAACATACAATAAATTAATTACCCTTATGGCTAACATTGGGAAGCCTATTATTGCTCATATTAATGGTGTTGCTGTAGGAGCAGGTCTTAGTATCGCACTCGCTTGTGATTATCGGGTTGCAGATCAAGGAGCCAGCTTTGGTTTAGGGTTTTTAAAGATAGGCCTTGTTCCTGATGCAGGAATGTCATATTACTTGCCTCGATTAGTCGGCTACCCTAAAGCGTTGGAGCTCGCTATAATGGATACCATTTCTAGCGAAAAAGCGTTAGAAATCGGGTTAATTAGTAGCATTGACGATATTGATAAAACGATACAAAACTGTTTAGCACTCCCACCAACAGCTTATCGGTTAATGAAAAACAATTTCAGAGAGAGCTTTGATCATCATTTAGCAGAGCTATTAGAGATGGAAGTTACTGCTCAACGAGAAGCCAGTGAATCAAAAGAACATCGTGTTGCACTTGACTATTTTGTGAATAAAAGTAAGCGATAACGTTTCTCACTCAGCATTTCCCCTTCCTTATGGTATAGTGTATAGAGAGATCATTAGAGGAGGATTTGTACGATGAATGAAGCAGCTAAAACCCTTGATGGTTGGTATGTGTTGCACGATTTTCGCAAGATTGACTGGAGCTCATGGAAGGCGGTTCCACAAAACGAGCGGGATGGTATGATTGAGGAATTTACGTCACTACTGAACCAATGGAACGATACAGAAGCAAATGGTAAAGGAAGTCACGCATTGTATTCCATCGTTGGTCAAAAAGCAGATCTTATGATTATGCTCCTTCGTCCAACAATGGAAGAATTAAATGAGATTGAACTTGCTTTAGATAAGTCTGGACTAGCCGATTACACGCTTCCGACTTATTCCTATGTTTCTGTTGTTGAACTAAGCAACTATTTAGCAAAAGAATCTGATGAAGATCCTTATGAAAATCCGTATGTTCGCTCACGCCTTTATCCAGAACTTTCCAAATGGAAGCATGTTTGTTTCTATCCGATGGACAAGCGACGTGAAGGCAACGATAACTGGTACATGCTGCCAATGGAAGAGCGTAAAGACTTAATGCGTAGTCATGGCATGATTGGGCGCAGTTACGCAGGTAAAGTAAAACAAATCATTTCCGGCTCTGTAGGTTTTGATGACTGGGAATGGGGCGTGACATTATTTTCTGACGATGTGCTTCAATTTAAAAAATTGGTTTATGAAATGCGCTTTGATGAAGTTTCGGCTCGTTATGGAGAGTTCGGATCGTTCTATGTCGGCAATCTGTTGGAGAAGGAAGCGCTCTCTAAGTATTTTAAGCTATAAGTAAAAAAAGTTCATCGCCACTGGCGATGAACTTTTCTTTTATGCACGATCTTTCTCAACATCTTCTTTATTCAAGTTCGGGCGTACAATGATAAAGTAAGTTTGAACAATCATGAAGATGTTACCGATTACCCAGTAAAGCGCTAATGCTGATGGCAAGGTCAATCCGGCAATGATAATCATTACTGGCATAATCCACAGCATGATGTTCATTGGATTTGGCATTCCTTCACCTAACGGATTAGCAGGCATTTGGCTCATCGACATTTTGAATTGAACAAACGTTGTTATACCAGCAATAAACGGAAGAACCGGATCCATTTGTCCAAGATTAAACCAAAGGAAATCACTTTCAGGTCCTTGCCCAATTGCTTCCGTTCGCATTATCGCAAAATAAAGCGCCATAACAATTGGAATTTGCACAAGTGCAGGTAAACAACCAGCGGCTGGATTAACGCCATGTTTTTGGTACATTCCAATCATTTCTGATTGCACTTCTCGTTGTTTCTCAGGATTCCCTTGCGCTTTTTTCATGCGCTCTTGAATCTCCTGCATTTCAGGTCTTAACGCCTGCATCGCTCGCGAACTTTTTTGTGATTTCAACGCAAGTGGCAGAATCAGCAAACGTATCAAGATGGTTACAATGACAATCCCCCAGCCAAAATGACCTCCAGTCAAGTCAGAGAAGAATTGGATTAAAAATGACATTGGATAGACAAAAAATGAATTCCAGAAGCCTTCAGAGTCAGCCGTTATAGGCTCGTCTATTCCACAGGCAGCAAGTACAACTGCCATAAACAATAAGCTTGTTGTTAAAAATATTTTTCTTTTCATACGTATCTCTATTTCCTCCTTTGTTGTCTCACATCGCTGTTTCTTTAGACAACAAAGTACAGTTCATCGTCATCTTGACAGCTCTTATCTCGAAAGTACGGAATCTTCGGGCGTACGCGAGCAGTAACTGGCGACGAAGGAAGATCAATCATTCTTCCTGTATTTAACGTTTTGCGAACAGGACGCTTCATCTTCACATGCATTCTGTGGAGCTTAATGTTCTCATATGCTAAACAAGCAAGAACAGGAAGCAATATACCAACATGAATCCATATAA
The DNA here is from genome assembly GCF_002019765.1 of Shouchella oshimensis. Classification (GTDB taxonomy): domain Bacteria; phylum Bacillota; class Bacilli; order Bacillales; family Bacillaceae_D; genus Shouchella; species Shouchella oshimensis. The sequence continues at coordinate 350,362 of NZ_KV917380.1, read as the reverse complement.
ACGATAGCTCTAGAAATAAATCAATCATCCTCCATCACCTCCTCCGATACCTTTTCACAATATTCCCATCTTACCATACTCACTGAGCAAGAACAAATCCGTTTTTCTGTATTTATTTTTCTTTTTTCGACACAGCCAGGGCTTGTTTAATATTCTTCTTAAAGGATAACTTCCCGTACATCAGTACGCCGCCTTTGTAAACACGAGCTGCAATGACATTGATGATAACTGCGCTAATGACCATGATGCCAATTAACAACGCAATTTCAAATGGAGCGATCGACCCTACACCCACACGTAAAATTAAAAGCTGAGGTGTGAAAAATGGGATATAAGAGGCCACTGTAACGAATGGGGAATCTGGTGAACCTTGACTGAATGACACAATAAAGAACCCAATCAATGCAAGAAAAATCAATGGCTGTACAGACTGATTGACCTCTTCCGTTCGGCTGACAAGAGCGCCGAGCATAGCGGCAATTCCACCGAAAATAAAGTAGCCAAGCACAATCGATACAATACCATAACCTATAAGTGTTAGATCAATAACATCAGAAGATAGAAACTCTGAAATGTTTTCACCAGCGATGGTCATACCAATCACAAACGCAATAAGCAACGTAAATAAGTTAACAACACCGGCTAGGGCAATTCCTGTTAATTTACCAAACATCTGGACAACTGGATTGACACTTGAAACGAGTAGCTCCATCACTCGTGATGACTTCTCCGTAGCAACCTCCGTTGCAATCATTGTGCTAAAAAGAATGACGATAAAGAAAATCACATACGTAATGCCAAAGACTGTAAAAAAGGAGGCCGCGCTTTCTTCTTCACTTTCTACTGCCTCGCCTTCTTCTAATGATAACTGTTCAAACGCAATTGGCTGATAGACCGCAGCAAGCTGTTCTTCGTTAATATCTAGCTCACTCGTCAATACACCTTCTTTTAAACGCTGAATCTGCTGTTCCACATCCATAGCCACAGTTGTAGAATCATTATATAAAGAAACATCTAACGAATCGGTTGTACCTTTTAGTTGCACAACCCCATCATATGTACCGTCCTCAGCTTCGTTCAAAGCGTCTTCTAGAGATTGATTATCCATTAGCACAAACGTTGTCTCTTCCTCGAATTCGCTCGGTCCGGTTAAGCTTTGTGCGATAATGCCTGCATCTTCACTATCATCCACAACGGCAATCTTCGTAGCGTTATCGCTATCTCCATCTGAAAATAAATCTATAATAGTTGTAATATTTGTTAAGCCAATAATAAGAAGCATCATAAATGCCGATGAAATTAAAAACGATTTCGTGCGGATTTTAGCGCTTAATGTATGTGCGACAATTGTACCGAAATTATTCATTTGCATCTCCCCCTACTTTGTCGATAAAGATATCGTGTAAGCTCGGCTCTTCCACTTCAAACTTACGAACAAACCCTTTGTCAGCAAGAATGGAAAAAATCTCTTTCGCAGCGTCTTCATTCTCCACTTGAATTTTCACACCATTCTTTGTTTCTGTGTACTGGGTAACCTGATTCTGTTCTTTTAGAAAACTCAAGTCATAATCAGCGGAGATAGAAACGGTTTTAATACCGTAACCGCGTTTAATTTCCGTTAAATTTCCTTGTAGAACCGCTTTACCACGTTTCAACATAATAATGTCTTCACACATTTCTTCTACATTATTCATCTGGTGACTAGAGAACACAATCGTTGTTCCTTGATCTTGAATATGGCGCACTGCTGCTTTCAACATATCTGAATTAACTGGATCAAGACCACTGAAAGGTTCATCTAATATGAGCAATTCCGGTTTATGTAAGACAGCTGCGATAAACTGAATCTTTTGCTGATTCCCTTTAGAAAGCTCTTCTACTTTTTTCGTTTCATATTCCGTCACTTTAAAGCGTTCTAGCCATAAACGCATTTCATCAATAATGACATTCTTTTTCATTCCTTTTAACTTTCCTAAATAAATCAGTTGGTCTCTAACTGTTAACTTAGGATAAAGTCCTCGTTCCTCTGGCAAATAGCCAATCAGATTTGTGTACTTGTACGATAGCTTTTGTCCGTTCCACGTCACCGTTCCGTTTGAAGGTTCTAATAAGCCAATAATCATTCGGAACGTCGTTGTTTTACCTGCGCCGTTTGCTCCGAGCATGCCAAACATTTGCCCTTTTTCTACACTTACTGAAATACCATCCACTGCTGTATGATTCCCAAACTGTTTTTCTACGTTATCAATGATTAACGTCATTAAAGTCAACCCTTTCTATTTCAGCTTCAGCTATATACCAACTAAACGGCTACCATTTATTAGCCTTTCTTTTTTTACGGTTCATCTTCTATAATGGTTTCACTCTCTTAAAATCCCTCCTGATTAACACTGCAAAATCGAAGATGTCTTTTTGACTAAAAATGGATTAGCCCTTTCTATTTTACAGACTATTCTTCTTTTTTTCTATCTTAAATCATTTTTAATCTCTTAACGAGTAGACATATTTGTTACCCACTATACATATGATGGAACGAACCTATATGTGGTTTGACTCGACTTCCACTAACGAACAACGTCAGTCTATCTTTGCGGAGGTGTAAAAAATGGCCGTTATAAAAGCAAATTCCAGTGATGTTGATGTATTAGCACGATTAATGCGAGCAGAAGCAGAAGGAGAAGGAGAAGAGGGCATGCTCATGGCGGGGAACGTGATGGTGAACCGTACAAGAGTGAGATGTTTAGACTTTGGAGGGGTTAATAGCATTCCCGATATGGCCTATCAGTCTCCAGGTGGTTTTGAAGCTGTTCAGAAAAGCTATTTTTACCAACGAGCTCGTGAACGAGATAGACGTTTGGCGAGAAGGGTTATTAATGGGGAACGCTTCTATCCAGCCGAATTTGCATTGTGGTTCTTTCGTCCTGATGGTCCTTGTCCAGCAGAATGGTGGGGGCAGTGGAACACAGGCCGTTACAAAGCACACTGCTTTTATCAACCAACACCAGCTGAATGCGAAGAAGTCTTTAATACGTTTTAAGATTAAAAAGGAGTGATCACATGTACCAAAATCAGTGGCAAAATCAAGGTGGGCAACAAGGCCAAGGGAGCGGGCAGGAACACCACCAAGGGCAGCCTATGCAAGGGCAGTCTATGCAAGGCCAACCGATGTATGGCCAACAATCTATGCAACAACAATCGCCTCAGCCTTACTTTTCTTCACAAAACTACCAGACGCCAGGCTTTGTTCAACAGCAGATGTCAGGTGTAGATGCAAGCATGTTGCCAATAGAACAGTCATTTATTGAAAATATTTTGCGTTTAAATCGCGGCAAACTTGTAACGGTTCATCAGACATTTGAAGGCAACAGTGAATGGAATGCGCGAGTGTTTCGCGGTCGCATTGAAGAAGCCGGACGCGACCACATTATTATTGGCAATCCAGAAACCGGAGAGTATTATTTACTTTTAATGGTGAATTTAGATTTTATTACGTTTGATGAACCAATTGATTATACATACCAATATGGGTATGAACCGAGTTTATCCCAGTATTCACCTCGCTAACTCAAAGAGGCTGGGACATAACGAAAAGTAGTAGTTGAAAAGACGAATAGTCTAAACTATGTTGAGTAGCACCGCTACAGGAGAATCCTTCGCTTTCCGGGGACACGGCCTCAGCCTCCTCCGTGGAAAACCGCGCCACTTCAGAGTCTTCAGACACGTGCTGATCACCCAGGAGTCTTCGGATTCTCCTTCCGCTCATTTTCATATAAAACAAACGACGAACGTTCCTATTTTCAGGAATGTTCGTCATTTTGGTCTGTCTATCTACTTTTGTCCCAGCCTCTTTTTGCTTATTTAAAAATGGCGCATAGCCGCAATTCCTAGCAATATCCAGCCAACAATAAAAGCAAGTCCGCCAATAGGTGTAATGGCACCAAGCTTCGTTATGCCTGTTAGCGCCATAACGTATAGGCTACCCGAGAAAAGAACAATACCTATTAAAAACGCCCAACCTGCTCCATGAATCATTTGATTGCCGAGCATTTTTACCGACAGTACCCCTACAAACAATAAACCGATACCGTGAATCATATGATACTGTACACCTGTCTGGTAATTTTTTAACATCCGCTCGCTAATACGCCCTTCCAAACCGTGTGCGCCAAATGCACCAATAGCTACAGCTAGCGCCATGACAATCGCACCAATGAAAATAAAAAGTTTTCCCATATTTGAGCACTCCTTCCATTTAACACTCATTCCTGTTAAATTCCCATCCATCGCGTTCCATTCAAGCCCGTGCTATGATAAGGTAAACGAAATTCGGAGGGAATGGTATGATACGCGTTCGTCCTTATACTTTAGCTGATTTTGATGGTTTATTACAAGTCCAAAAAGAAGCATTTCCACCGCCTTATCCAGGGGAACAACTTTGGAGTAAAGATGACATCTCAGCTCATGTAGACACCTTTCCAGAAGGCGCCCTTCTTGCTGAATACAATAACACCATCGTCGGTTCAGCTACATCTCTGTTAACAAATGCTGCCGACCATTCTCATTCTTGGAGTGACATAAGTGATAATGGAACCATTCGGCAAACCCATGACCCTAATGGTAAGACGTTGTATGGAATTGATTTATGTGTACATCCGACGTACAGAAATCTTGGAATTGCAAAAGCCCTTTATGATGCAAGAAAAGAAACCGTACGAACGTTACAGTTGCACCGCTATGCCGCGGGGAGTCGATTACCTGGTTATCATCACTATGCACAAACATTATCCATAGAAGAATACGTCGAGAGTGTACAAGCAGGTAAGAGAACGGACCCTGTTCTTTCCTTTATGTTAAAACAAGGATTAACCGTTGTTCGCATTGAAAAAGACTATTTACCAGACGTAGAATCAAACAATTATGGTGTACTTGTTGAATGGCGGCCTTGAATATCCTGTGTTTGAAAAAAAGGCGACCATCCATTTAAGGATAATCGCCTTTTGTCCATTTTGTCTAAAAATCAAGCAAATTTCGTTTTTCTTCTCGCTCATCTGCTTCTGTCGTTGACTGTTTGAGTACTGGTTTTTGTGGAGGCGGTTGAACAGGAGATTGCACAACTGGCTTTTGCAGTGTTGATGTTTGAAGTGGTTCATCTACTTGCTGACTGCCTTTTATCACATGACAGTAACTTTCAATAACGGATGCCGCTTCTTTTACATCTATCCAGCTGTCCCTGCTTGCCGCTCCTTTCATCTTTTCTATTTGTCTTTCCATTTGTTCAATAAGATGTTCAACTTTAATGAGCATAGTGTCCTCCTTTCGAACACAGCTCTATGATAGCACGCTTCAGCCGTTCAATGCGAGAGTGTGGTTACTTTTTAGCCGCAAGGGCTTTGTATAAGTCAGATAGTGTTGCATAACCTGCATGATCGGCAACCACTAGATGCTTCACCCATAATTGTGCAGCCATGTGGGCATCTGCAAGAGCATGATGTCGATTCCCTACCGCAATATCGTATGCATGACACCACTCTTCTAACTGTTCAAACGACTGATGCGCTGCTGTAAGTTGCGTCAGAAAAGATGTATCAATTAAACGATGGGTGAACGTTCGACCGAGTTCATGCCACGTTGCGTGGCGCATAAACCGTCGTTCATGGGCAGCATGATGAGCAATAAGAGTAGAGGAACCAACAAACTGGTAGAAAGCCAGTAAAACGTCCTTTAACGCTTCTGATTGTTCTAACTCTGCAGTAGTCAAACCGGTTAGTTGTAAAATTTCTGCAGAAGGCGTCTGTTTTGGCTTAATGGTTTTATAGAAATGTTCATGTAAAATGGAAGAACCTTTAATTTTCACCGCTCCGATTGAAAGAATCGAGTCACCATAATCTGGCTGAAACCCACTTGTCTCTAAGTCAAAAACCACCATTGGTAATTCACGCAGTGGTTCATCCAGCACATCCTTTTGCGCTTCCTTTTGATACTGACGAAAACGCGCCATTTGACTTGCTTGATCTGCACTTGAAGACGAAACACCTGGAGTGAATCTAGCCGAGATTTGCCGCATGATCGTTATTAAGTTCATACTACCACACGCCTATTCATGATTTTGTTGAATGCTCCGATAAAATGATCGTCCTTCTCGAATACATTTTTTAAGGAATTTCCGCTCTTCTTTTGTAAGGGTTTCCGGAAAAACATGTGTAAATGTTCCATGATTCTCTCCCCATAGCACACGTTTAGTTTGGATCTCTAAAAAAGATGCCATTACGTGTTGCTCACTATTGATAAACGCACTTTGCTGCATACGTTCCAATGTTGAAGCCGCATCAATTCCTTCCTGCAAGGCAAGTAATCGCATCCCGTTCACATAAGGAAAGAGCACCTGTTCTTTTAAATTGATTGTTCCTTGGTATTCACCATACTGTTCTTCCAACAATTGTCCAAATCCATTCAATCCTTTAGGAATTCTACCTGTATTTTCCGTAAAGCGACTCATCGGTATGCGCCCTTCCTTTATCTCTAAAAAAAGACGTTGCTTTAGGTGGGTGAGCCACTGACTGTCACCTAACACCGTTCTAGAATCAAAAAACGTTAATAAATAGCGGACATGCTCAAATTGATTTTCTTTTATCCAAAAGTCAAGTTGTTCATTCCATTCCTTATAGGATCGACACCAGCGTTTAGTTGAGGCCATAACCCCTCCTTCACACCTTTCATATCCCTTATCTTCAAGTGCTTTAACGATCTCTTCCCCTAAAGTAAGAAAGTATCGTTGACACGCTTCTTCTCCATCGTAAATGATGCCATGATCTTGATCGGTTTGATAGAGCTGTTCCTCTCTTCCGGCACTGCCCATAAAGAAAAACGCAAAGGGAGCAGGGATTTTTCCCAGCTCCTTCGTCGTCTTATCTAAAGCAACTTGTAAAGCATCCTTACGTTGCTGTTCTTGCTGATTTAAACGCTGCTTCATTAATTCTGATATCTCCACCATTATGAGCCTATATTCGAAGAACGTTCTTGTTCTTGCTGAACATTCTCAGGATAGCCGTATGAACCGTGTTCACTCATATCTAGACCAAGAATTTCTTCTTCTTCTGTTACACGCAGTGTACCGCCAACAAGACTCTTTGTAAGGAGAAGTAAGACGTAAGAAGCACCAAATGCAAACGCAGCACATACTACAACGCTTAAGGCTTGCACGCCTAATTGATCAATTCCTCCACCATAGAATAAGCCAGCTCGACCACCGTTTAATGCTGCAAGCTCAGGTGTAGCAAAAAAACCTGTCGAAAGCGTGCCCCAGACACCAGCCACTCCGTGTACACTAAGCGCAAAAATAGGATCATCGATTTTTAACTTGTCAAACATTCTCATACTAACTACTACTATTAGTCCACCGATCATACCGATCACAACCGCAGCCCAAGGATCAACGAAAGCACACGATGCAGTAATAGCAACAAGACCGGCTAATGCTCCGTTTAACGTTGTTGGGACATCGGCTTTGCCACTCATTGCCCAAACTAAGAATAATGCTGCAATCGTTCCTGCACCTGCTGCTAGCTGTGTATTTAAGGCAACAAAGCCAAAAAATGCTCCATCAAGCCCACCTGTTGAGCCTGCATTAAAACCAAACCAACCAACCCAAAGGATCAATACACCTAAAGCCGTATACACCTGGTTATGTCCAGATAAATCGTTTACTTTTCCGTTTTTACCATATTTACCGAGGCGAGGCTTTAATAGGATTGTCGCAGCAAGAGCTGCCATTGCACCTGTTAAGTGAACAACTGTTGAGCCTGCAAAGTCTTGCTTCCCTAAATCAGCAAGCCATCCCTGATCAGACCAAATCCAGTGTGCCACTAACGGATAGACAAATGCTGAAAATAGAACCGCAAAAATTGCGTAAGCCGCAAGCTTCCCTCTTTCAGCGAATCCACCAAAGGCAATCGTTAAAGCAATTGCTGCAAACGTTAATTGAAAAAAGAAATCGACAGAACCAATTCCATCCGTCGCACTACCATAAAAGAAATTAGAAAGACCTATAATTGCATTTCCTTCTCCATAAATAAATCCGTAACCCACTGCCCAGAATACTAACGAGGCGACCCCTACTGTAAAAATGGTCTTTCCAGCAATATGACCCGCATTCTTCATTCGGGTAGAGCCTGCCTCAAGAAGAATAAATCCCCCTTGCATTAATAGAACTAGGACGGCGGCAACCGTTAGCCATAAATTATCTACTAATACCAATGCTTCATCTCCACTCATCTACAATCCCCCTCGTATAAAATGGTTTATCTATATGGTCATTATAAGCGGATGTCGAAATTGTTCCATAAGTCCGTCAGTTTATCTGACAGTCTTTCTTCCTTTTTTTGACCAACATAGGATTCGTTTTGGATACATACACTATACTCGGCTTGATCAACACATTTTCGAATAGGGGGCATTTAAATGATGAATCAACAACCATCAGGACACGTTAACTCTTCACAGGTAGCTCCTACGTTAAACCACGGAGGACATGATTTATTCGACAGTCATGAAATTATAGCTGGAATGATCAATGTACTTGATCAATATATGATCTTTCGCACATTTATGTCGGACCAAGAGCTCATTTCTTTACTGGATCGTCAATATACATTTATTGAAAGCCAGTATAATGTTCTTGCTCAAGCGTTCTCCACAGGGCAACCACCAAGCCAGTCAACAGGTGTATACAAGATGACCCTTTCACATGATGTTCAGTTTGGTCTTACACCAAGCCAACCGAAAAAGCCAAACCGCAACATTTCAGAAGTGAAAGAAGCGGGTTTATCTGCCCATATGCTCGGTTTAATTAAAGGACAAGCATCACTCATGGGAATGGCTGCTTCTGAGATCACCAACCCGATCGTCCGTCGAATTGTAGCAGACACGGTACCGAACTTTATAGAATTAGCCTATGAAATTTTTCTGTACCAAAATAAGCATCAGTACTATCAAGTTCCACAGCTAAATGACCGCGATGCCCAAGCTATGACAAGTGCGTATCAGCCAGTTATTGGTCAAAAGGCAACAATGCCACAGCCAAAAACACCTATCCAGTAAAAAAACAGCTGCTTTTCGTATACGAAAAGCAGCTGTTTTGCTATGATTTTATTGGTTTCTTCGCAAACCACTTTAATAAAAAAGGTAAGGCTAGAAACAGGCCAAGCACTCGTAACATTTGCAACGTCGCCACTACGGTTGCATCTAGCTGTAATGTCGCAGCGGTAGATGCCATTTCAGCAGCTCCTGCCGGAACAATAGCAAGCAACGTTGTATAAAATGGGAGCGGGCTTAAAACGAAAAAAATTAAAGCCAATCCAATACTCATTAAGACATACAACAAAAGTGTCAACGCACTAGCTCCACCAATTCGCTTTAATTCTTTCACTGTTTTCCGGTCAAACCTCATTCCGATCAACGAACCAATTAACACTTGTGCCATCCCCATTACAACGTTTGGCATAGCATAGTCTGGAACAGCAAGTTGATGAGCAGTAAAGCCAAACAGAATCGCAACAAACATTGGCGCACCTGGAAAAGAAAGAAAACGACTAAGAAAGAACACCAGAATAGCTAAACCGAAGGCTAGCCCAATCAACCCTCCATCCGCCCACAGCCCTTGTGGCTCTTCTATTATAGGTACAGCATTGGCCCTTGAACCAACACCAACGATAAGGGGCACTGAAAACACAAATAAGGTAATGCGTGCTGTATGAAATGCAGCAACAATTCGCTGGTCAGCCTGGTACCGTTCACTAAGCGCAATCACTTCTGATGCGCCTCCTGGTAAACAACAAAAGAAAGCTGTATTCCCTTCAAGCTTCGTCCATTTACCAAACAGCTTCCCAAGAGCAATGCCACCAATAAGAGTGAGTACTAATGATAACAGGAAAGCCGGTAATAGTGTTCGATATGCCCAAACCTCTTCTGGAACAACCATAAACCCAATTACCACACCAACTAGAGCAAGGGATAACGTAAACAATTCGCTTCGAAAGATGAGCTTATCTATGAAAAAAGACCAAACCATTCCTGTTAACAAGGCACCCAGCAACCACCCAGCTGGTAGCCCTACCCATTGGAAAAACCAACCGATTAGAAACGAAGTGGTAAAAAAAAGCAGCTTACTCCCCATTTGATCCTTTCCCTTCAATCGTTAACGGCAGTTGCCAATCAATAGGTGTCTCGTCCATCGACGTAAGCCACTTATTGATTTTTGAAAATGGGCGACTTCCAAAAAAACCTCTATGGGCCGAAAACGGACTCGGGTGTGGCGATTGGACAATAAAATGCTTGTTCTCATCAACTAACGCTAATTTTGCTTGTGCATGCTTTCCCCACAATACAAAAGCTACTGGTTTCTCTCGTTCGTTTAGCGTCGCAATGACGTTATTTGTGAAAGCTTCCCATCCTTTCCCTTGGTGAGAACCTGGTTGCTTTTGACGAACGGATAGCACAGTATTTAATAACAATACACCTTGCTTCGCCCAGGACTCTAAATAACCGTGCGTAGGTGGTTGACAACCGATATCCTCTTCTAACTCTTTATACATATTTTTTAAAGAAGGCGGTGTTTTTACATCAGGCTTAACGGAAAAGCTTAATCCATGAGCTTGATTTGGTCCATGGTAAGGATCTTGACCAAGAATAACCACCTTTACGTCTTTATAAGGAGTAAGATGAAGCGCATTAAATAAATCATGCATAGGTGGATACACCACTTCATTTGCATATTCGTGCTTCAAAAATTCCCGTAGCTGGATATAATACTCTTTAGAAAACTCTTGACCGACATAGTCGTGCCAATCGTTCTGTAAAATCGTCATCTGTTTACTCCTTTGCTATCCGATTTCCTTCAATCATACGCCTCTCCGCATACGTTGACAAACAGAAGAGAACTGACGCGATCCGCCAGTTCCCTGTCTTATAAAAGCAAATGCCCCATTAACACAATAATTGGTAACGTAATAATGGTTCGAACCAAGAAGATCAAAACAGCATCTAGAAAAGTAATCGGTATTTTAGAGGCAACAAGAACGCCACCTGTTTCTGACATATAAATGAGCTGGGATACAGACAACGTCGCAATAACAAACAACGTTAATTCACTTGTAATGCCAAAGGACTCTGCCAAGATAGCAGGCAATAACATATCAGCAAACCCAATTAAAAGGGTTTGGCTAGCCGCAGCCGCTTCTGGCACGTTCATCCATTCCAAGATCGGTACGAACGGTATCGCTAACCATTCAAAGACTGGTGTGAAATTAGCCACACCTGCTGCAATTGTACCAATTGCCATAACAACAGGCAAAACGCCAAACCATAAGTCAAATACTGTTTTTACACCTGTTTGAATATTGTTCCCTTGCTTAAAACTTTCTTCAGCACGTAAGGATGCCTGAGCAAAGCCATTTTTTACGACGTTTTTTTCTTTTGGCTCTTCTTGACCTTCGCTACCATCAATATACGTATTGGCTTTACGCGATAACGGTGGAATCCTTGGCGTAATCACTGCCGCTACAAATCCTGCAATAAATAATGTTAAAAAGAATTGCCAGAACAAATGAGAAATCCCTAATCGACCTAATATCGAAATACTAAACGTAATGGAAACAACAGAAAAGGCAGTAGCAACGATAGCAGCTTCTCTCGCTGTATACTTACCTGATTCATACTGATTACTTGACATCATAATACCTACAGTACCATCCCCGACCCAAGAAGCCATTGAATCAATCGAAGCGCGACCTGGTAGACGGAACAGCGGTCTCATGACGTTTTTTAATAATGAGCCAAAGAATTCCATTAACCCAAAGTTCAGTAGCAATGGTAAAAGCAACCCTGCAAACAAAAAGATTGAAAAAAGGAAAGGAAGTAAGTCTGTTAACAATAACTGCCCTGTATCTTCCGAAATTAAGAATTCGGGCCCAACGTTCATAAACACAAGAATGGCTAGAATTGCCCCTACAATTCGGACGACTATCCAAACAGGTGATGTCGCAAAGATACTTATCCAAAATGACTCCGTTTGGCTTTGGTTTTTCACACGAGTGGCAATGATAGAAACAATAGCTGTCACAATGAGAAGTATGGTTACAATAATCGTAATAACCTCAACCGATAGCAACTCCATTAAGAAATCAGAAGCAAACATGACGGGTAGCTGTACAGATCGACCGTCCTCTGTATCAATAGGGATTGGTGTCATAAATAGAAAAATTCCAAGTATAGACGGAATGATAAACATTAATGCATTTTTAACTGTTACGTTATTCATAAATAGTCCTCCGACCGGATAATAATAAGCAATAATGAATCATTATACAGCTTCTTGTCTTTAAGCGCTATGGTAAATCTCATTATTAACGTTTTCTTTTTCTTCACTCTCTTCTGTCGATGTCTTTTTTAGTAATGTTGTCACCCTCGAAAGCTCTTCCACCGCCACCTCAATCGTCTTTACTTTTTTAATGACCTCTTCCATTATGCCTACTTGTTCATCCGCTAACGCCACGCCATTTTTTGATTCTTCTCCACTCGCTTCACTTGCTTTTTTTAACGAATCGATTTGCTCTACTAACGCTAGTGTACTAAAAGCAATTGATTGAGTAGAAGAAGAAACAGAATAAATATCACGATTTAAGCCAGTACACGCTAAATGAATCTCCCCTAATATCGTTTCGACTTCTGTATTAGCTGTCAGACCATGCTGTATACCTTCGTTCCCACGGCTCACTTCATCTAGCACAGTTTGAACATCTCCTTGAACCGTTTCAATAACGGTTCCCATTTGGCTTGCCGCTACTTGCGATTCAGCCGCTAACTTTCTCACTTCTTCTGCTACTACTGCAAATCCCCTCCCTTGTTCCCCTGCATGTGCTGCTTCAATTTCTGCGTTTAGTGCCAGTAAGTTTGTTTGGTTCGCTATTGCAGAGACAGTTTGTACCGTTTCATACAAGCGCTTTGAGCGCTCATACAGATGATGAACCACTTCATATGTGCGTTTATTATTTTCTGCAATCGCTCCCATGTATGAGGTGGAATCATTTGCCTTTTTGTTTCCATCCTCAACAAGGTTCCGCACCGATTCTGTCGCATTTTCAGCGGCTGCCAACGCTATTGTTATGTGTTCCACCTTTTCTGAAAGATCATCTGTAGAACGTACACTTTCTTGAGACGTTCGTACTTGGTCTTGTACCGCATGCATCATTCTTTGATTTCCTTTTTCAATAGAAGCGGCAGATTGTAACGTTTTGTTAGACTGGTCTGTCAGGTAAGTGGTAGAAGAAATAAGGGTTTGCGCTACAGTAGATGCTCTTTCCATTGTTCTTTTTAATTCTTCCGTCATCTGATTAAACGCATGAGTAAAATGAGCAAATTCATCCTCACCAACTATCGGAAGAGGTTTGTGTGAGAAATCACCTGTTGCTAGTTGATTTGCTCTTCTCACTAGACGCTTTAATGGAACAAGAATCATACGAGCTTGATGTCTCGCTATCCATGCACCGATGATGATGAACGCGACAAGAACGCCCCACATAAATAGCAGCTGTATGGATATTGATTGTTGCAACGTTGTTAATTGCTCCACGTGTTCACTTCCTACTTCCCCCGAAAGTTGCTCTAACGTTTGGTTCGTTGTTCTCATGAAAAATGTAACGAGTACACCAAACAAGATCATGAGTCCTCCTATCACACTGTACCCTTTCACTAATTTCTTCTGTATCAAGACGTCTCCTCCTTAATCTACTGTTCTTCTCCTATATATCGGAAAATTGATTGATCCTTTCCATATGAGTAACATACTTTCCCTGTTGTTTTTTTTCTACTATAATAGACACAACAGAGATAAAGGAGAGACGAAATCATGAAACGATACAAAGCGTTAACGATTGCAGGATCTGATACAAGTGGTGGAGCAGGTATTCAGGCCGACTTAAAAACGTTCCAAGAGTTACAAGTATACGGAATGAACGCCCTTACGACTATTGTTGCTCAAAATCCATTTGAAGGCTGGGCACACGAAGTCTTCCCACAAAATCCCGCTATTGTTGCTAAACAAATTGATACTGTGTTAAAAGGCATTGGCGTAGATGCAGTCAAGACAGGAATGCTTGGATCAATTGAGATTATTAACATCGTCGCTGAAAAAGTGGACCAATACGGCGTTGATCAACTCGTTGTTGATCCAGTAATGGTATGTAAAGGCGCTGACGAGGCGTTAAATCCAGAGACCGATGCATGCTTACGAGACGTGCTTGTACCAAAAGCATTTGTTGTGACACCGAATTTATTTGAAGCAACGCAATTATCCGGTGTAGCCATTTCGTCTCTTGAAGATATGAAAGTTGCAGCAAAGGCTATTCATGAGCTAGGTGCGAAGCATGTGGTTATTAAAGGCGGTAGTAAGCTTGAGTCCGCCCAGGCTGTTGATGTATGGTATGACGGAGAAGAGTTCCATCTCCTTGAATCAGATGAAATTAACACAACGTATACCCACGGTGCAGGCTGCACATTCGCAGCGGCAATCGCCGCTTCATTAGCGAAAGGAAAAGATGTAAAAGAAGCCATTTATACAGCAAAATCCTTTGTTACCGCCGCCATTAAACACGGAAGTCGTTTAAATGACTACGTTGGCTCCGTTGCTCACGGCGCTTACAACCTTGAACATAAGTAAGACTAGGAGAACGCATAGTGACATCATTATGCGTTCTTTTCTTCCTTAAGCCATGCAGCAAGAGCTTCAATGTCTTTAGCAAACATCCGATCTTCTGTAATGGCGGAAACGATCTTTCTCATTTGAACGTGCCACCTACAAGTAGCTGTCGCCATGTTCTCCGTACCGCGATAAGAAGTCGCCTCCATTGCACAAATCGCTTCAATCGCATAAACATGCCTCACATTCGCAACGACTTCCAATGCATGACGAGCTCCAATCGTCCCCATACTTACATGGTCTTCTTGATTTGCCGAAGATGGGATTGAATCGACACTTGCAGGATGAGCGAGCGTCTTATTCTCCGATACAAGAGCAGCCGCAACATACTGCATAATCATCGCACCAGACTGCAACCCAGGCTCCGGACTTAAAAAAGGTGGTAACGTATTAAGCTGTGGATTCACTAGCCGTTCAATTCGCCGTTCAGAGATATTCCCAAGTTCCGCCATCGCAATCGCCATAAAGTCCATCGCCAATGCAATCGGCTGACCATGAAAATTCCCTCCGGAAATGACTTTTTTCCCACCTTCAACTATAAGCGGATTATCAGTCGCTGCATTCATTTCGATGATGAGCTTCTCTTTTACATAGCCTAGGGTCTGCCATGTTGCTCCATGGACTTGCGGAATACAGCGTAACGAATAAGCGTCTTGAACTCGTTTTTCCCCTTGAGTGGTCACTAACCGACTATCCTTTAAATACGATCTTATTCGAGCGGCACAAGCCGTTTGCTCTGGGTATCCTCTAGCTTTATGAATAGATTCATCAAACGCATCTATAATTCCTTCTAATCCTTCTAACGTTATAGAAGCGATCTTCTCTGCATCATAGGCTAACTTTTCCGCTTCTAAATACGCTATCACACCTGTTGCAGTCATAGCTTGAGTACCATTAATAAGCGCCAAGCCTTCTTTAGCCTGTAACCGAATCGGTGCCATACCAAGCATTTGTAAAGCCTCAAGCGCGGATCTCTTTACACCTCTATACCAAACGTCGCCTTCACCAATTAACGGCAATGCTAAATGAGCCAGCGGTGCTAAATCCCCACTAGCCCCAAGGGAGCCTTTTTGGGGTACGCACGGATAGACATCCATATTAACAAAATCAAGGAGTCGCTGTATTACCTCTATTCGAATGCCTGAGTACCCCTTTACAAGTGCATTCGCCCGTAACAGCATCATCGTCTTTGTTACATCCTTCTCAAACAATGGACCGACCCCACATGCATGGGACACTAACAAATTACGCTGCAGCTCTTCTACATCCTCTTTTTCAATTCGGACATCACTAAACTTACCAAAACCAGTGTTTATCCCGTAAACCGTCCGCTGTTCCTCCACAATTTCCTCAACAGCTGAACGACTGTGATGAATGGAAGAGATACACGCAGAATCAATTGCCACTTGTTCGCTTTGCCATAAGATCTTTTTCACATCTTCCATTTCTAATGTTTTTCCAGTTAAATAAACCATAGCTTCACCCCTCTAGTTCATTAAAGCTATAAAAAAGAAGCCGCCCGCTGAAATGATCCTCATTTCAAAGCGAACAGCTCCTGATTCCTTATAACGAGATACCGACAAGACCGAACATTCATGTCTTTCACTCCATTTCGATCATTCTAATAACTAAAGTGTAGGGTTTCATGCTACAATTGTCAACGACTGACGTGAAAGGAAAAACGACTTATGACTCATTCAAAAAGACGCATTACACAACAACATCCTCACCAATTAACAAAACAAATACTTTCAATTGATTCTGCTTTACTCATTGCCTCTGCAACAATTCTCGGCTACTTAGTTGCTTACCGCTATCAAATGGGGCAATTTGACTATTACCAAATCAATGAAATCCTTTTTGGGCAGATTTATTTGAATCACATCATCATCGCCATGACTGCGGTTTTTATTTTTATTATTGCCATCTTGGTCATTCAAATTGTACTAAACTGGTATTATAAGCAGCTACCTTTTTTTTGGTCAAAAGTAGCAAGCCATATTCTACCTTGGTTTCTTTTTTATCCAGCTATTGCATTTTTGTACGACCAATCCATCTTTTACTTTGTTCCCTTTGCCATTGCTGCTTATTATTTCATCGTTCCTTTATTTTATGGGCGCATACAGCATTATAAAACCACCTTTTTAGAAAAATTGATAACGCCGTATGACAATTGGAACTGGCGCGATTATGTTCCATCCTTTATTAAAGATACAAAATTAGAAAAACAGCTCTTATTTAGCATCGTTATTCTAATCCTGCTCCCACAGCTTTCTTTTTTTATTGGTCATTATCTAGCTAGTAACCAGACAGACTACTTGTTATTTAATCATGAAGAAAGAACTCATATCGTTTTGACAACAACGAACGATTCTCTTATTGTCGCACCTTTCAATGCAGAGGACCTTACATTCGAGCAAGAATACACCATTGTTCCGTATAACGGCGTATCAGCGTCTTTGTATTCGTTTGATCCTGTCTCCTTAACTTCCGGAATTAAACCTCAGAGCGAATGAAAAAACCACTGACTCGGGTCAGTGGTTTCGTTACGCTGTCTTAAAACTTGCTTTGGTAAGCTGTAAGCTCCCATGCATGAACACTTGTGCGGAAATCATCCCACTCGCCACGTTTTAGCTCAATGTACTCACCAAACGCATGCTCACCAAATGTTTCCCGCCCAATTGAACCTGCTTCAAAACGATCAATAGCGGATTCAAGGCTTGTTGGTAGATTCTCAATTCCCCGCTCGCTAATTTCTGCCTCTGTCATGTTGAAAATATCTGCGTCAACAGAAGCAGGGCATTCTTTTTCATTTTCCACGCCATCTAAACCAGCTGCAGCTACAACAGCAAACGCAAGATACGGATTTGCAGATGGATCTGGACAGCGAATTTCTACTCGTGTTCCCGCTCCTCTTGTCGCCGGGATACGCACTAGCGCTGACCGGTTAGAAGCAGACCAAGCGATATAACAAGGCGCTTCGTAGCCAGGAACAAGACGTTTGTACGAGTTAACAAGTGGATTTGTTACCGCAACAAAGTCTTTTACGTTATCAAGCAATCCAGCAATAAAGTGATACGCTGTTTTGGATAGTGCAATTTTGTCGTCTTCGTTATAGAAGCTGTTCTCTTGCTTCTCGATATCAAATAGAGACATGTTCACGTGCATGCCATTTCCATTTTCCCCACCAAGTGGTTTAGGCATAAACGTTGCATGTAAACCGAACTGCTTTGCTACAGTTTTTACGACCCATTTATAGGTTGTCGCTGCATCGGCAGAGCCAAGAGCGTCAGAATATTTAAAATTAATTTCATGCTGTCCAATCGCTACTTCGTGGTGAGACGCTTCAATTGTGAAGCCCATCATACGTAGAGCTTTATAAATGGCTAAACGAACTTTCTCCCCATCATCTTTAGGTGACGGTTCAAAATAACCACCGACATCCTGTGTGCGAAGCGTTGGTTGACCAAATTCATCTGTATCAAATAAGAAAAACTCTAGCTCAGGCCCGACACTGATTGAATATCCTTTGTCTGCTGCACGCTTAACCGTCTTCTTTAAAATGTTACGAGGATCTCCATCAAAGTCAGAGCCATCAGGCTTTTTTACGCTACACAAAAATCTCGCCTCTGAATAGCCTTCTTCCTCTGTCCAAGGTAACACAGCAAATGTTGATAAATCAGGGTTTAAATAAAGATCTGACTGATTGATTGGTGTGAAACCCGTAATAGAAGAACCATCAAACATGGTTTCTCCGTTTACAGCTTGGTCCAACTGATCCGCTGTAATGGTTACATGCTTTAGCATACCTTCAATATCAACGAATTGCATATGAAGTAGCTCCACATTCTTCTTTTCAATTGTCTCCCGAATCGTCTCTAACAAACTTTCTCTCGTAGGCGCTTGAGTTGCCATCTCGAAACACTCCCCTAGATTAGTAGATGTTATGCTCATCTTTTTCTTACTACTACTCTATGACGGATATGACATGCGCGCAATCGTTTTGTAAGATAATCTGACACACTATTCGCTCTGTTAAGGTAAAGGATCGCTATTTAAAAAATTTATTCAATGCCCGTCATTAACGTTTTATTTATTTCATAGCTCGTGAACCTATGAATAAAGCCGAACGTTTCAAAAGTAAAAAATGCGGAAGCTTGCCTCGGAGATACGGGTAAGCCGTCGCCCCTCTTTCCGCGGGCGTCACCGCATTTTTTGCTTCAAGTTAAACCAAACAATGAAGAAAGAAAGAAATATTAATAATCATTCGTTCAAATCAGTTTTATGACTACTTATAAAGTTGACTCCTTTGCATTCAAAAAACGCTATAAGCCATTGGATTTTCAAAAAATCACCCGAGCTTATAGCGCTTTTTTCAAATATTAAACTTGATCTACTGGCTCTAACGGTTCTTTCGGCTTACGTACAAGCGCCATAATGCCCGCAATTAAATAAAGGATTAAAGGAATTGCTGGAAGAATTAACGCGATTAATAAGAAGCTCGTCGCTCCATAAAAAATTGCCGATCCTAAGAACAAAATACTGGCAACGATGGGCTTTTTCTTCACCATCACAACCGCTACGATACCAGCGATTGCTGGGATAAGAGATCCTGCCGTTAACAATCCGAAGTTCACCATTTCAAGCATTTCAATCGCTGCATTGGCTTCCTCTTCAGTTAGCGGCTCAGTGCCAGACTCCACAAACTCACTATTTTCATCTGTCATTTCAAATAGAAATTCCTCAAATAATCCCTGATCAGCTCCAACAGCTAGCGCACCCAAAAACAATGTACCTAGAAAAAATAAAACGATCCCTATAATACCAAGAACTCTTTCACCTGTTCGTTTAATCACTGTCATCTCTCCTTTTTCGATCCCCATGCTTATGTATGATATAAATTATGCTTTTATGATCGTATCATAATTCTCTATTGCTATACAGAAAAAACCTGCCGAAAAGAGACAGGTTTTTTTCATACTGTTAAGACGAGCGCTTTGCCCATTGGCGCTTTTGACCGCCTTTTGGCTGATCGCTTCTGCTACGCTTCTGGTTAAAAGCGTTACGACGATCTTTGCTACGTCCATCACGACGACGGTTTCCACCGTTTCCGCCATTTCCACCACGGCCATCATGACGCTTTTTCGAACGAAGTGGTGCTTCACTTGTTAGTGCAACAGGCGTTTCATTCGGCTCTTTTGTTAAAAGCTTCAATGCTGCTGATAAGGCAGTAACTGCGTCTGTTTCTTGTAATATTTCTTTTGCTTCCACACGGTAATGGTCCTGATCGCCTTCCATTGTTAACTCACGAAGCTGGTTGAGTACAAGTTGTTTCTGTCCAGCTAACGCTTCATCATACGTAGGTTTCGGACGTGCCGTCATACGCTTTTTGGAAACTTTTTCAATTAATTTTACGTGGTCACGCTCTGGCTTCGTTGAAAGAGTAATCGCAATACCTGATCTTCCAGCACGACCTGTACGTCCAATTCTGTGTACGTAACTCTCAGGATCCTGTGGTAAATCAAAGTTAAATACGTGGGTTACACCGCTAATATCTAATCCACGGGCAGCCACATCTGTTGCAACTAAGATGTCAATTAAGCCACTCTTAAATTTACGCAAGACGCTGTTACGCTTCGCTTGATTTAAATCACCATGTAAGCCCTCTGCACGGTAGCCACGCTTGATAAGTGCTTCTGAAAGCTCATCTACACGACGCTTCGTACGACCAAAAACGATTGAAAGTTCAGGTGTTTCTAAGTCAAGTAAACGACAGAACACATCAAACTTCTCACGCTCATGCACTTCAACATATTGCTGAGCAATGTTTTCCATTGTTACTTCTTTTGCTTTAACCGCAATACGTTTCGGGTTTTTCATAAATTTGCTTGCTAGTGACTCCATACGGCGAGGCATTGTCGCTGAAAACAAAAGCGTTTGTCTTGTATCTTGTGGCGTTTCCGCTAAGATTGTTTCAATATCTTCAATGAAGCCCATGTTTAGCATTTCGTCTGCTTCGTCAAGCACAACCGTCTCAATCGTTTGCAAACGAACCGTACCTCTGCGCATATGGTCCATTAAACGACCAGGCGTTGCAACAATGACATGCGGCTTTGCTTTTAATGCGCGAATTTGCTTCCCAAAGTCTTCTCCACCGTATACAACAACGGTACGAACCCCTTTTTCACGTCCAAACTGACGAATCGACTGCTCTACTTGATTCGCAAGTTCACGAGTAGGTGCTAGCACAAGCCCTTGTAAAACTGGTTGCGATGCATCAATACGATCCACCATTGGAATACCGAATGCGCCTGTCTTTCCTGTTCCGGTTTGCGCTTGCCCGATGACATCCTCACCGTCTTTTACAAGTTCTATTGTTTGCTGTTGGATAGGCGTAGGCTCTGTAAAGCCCATATTTGTGATGGCTTGAACAACACGTGTGTCCAGACCAAATTGATCAAACTGTGTCAAGTGTTAAAAACTCCTCATTTTTTTATATTTAAGCGCCTTACACGCATCGAAAAGGCTGTCTTGATGCAAAAAGCCAGTGAAGTCGGCTCGCTTTGAACATCGAGACAGCCTTAAAGCTCTCTTGATTGCTTAAAATCTACAACTATACATCATAGGCGCTCATCTGTACTCAAGCAAATATCTTACCATACTATTGAAGGTTCCGCAATAGCCGCTTTCCTTCTAATAATCAACTTTTACCGTTTGCGTGACTGATGTTTCCCTCGTACCATCGGTCCCTACACTTAGTTTAACCAATTGAAAAAAAATAATAACACGGTTTTACAGCACAAGCGTAACAGCCACCACTTAACGGTTCATAAAAAAGCATGTGCAACGATAGCGCATGCTTTATCATTTCTTATGAACTAGGGGCTTCCTCCCCATTTAAAAAGGCTCTGAATGTCTCTGGCGGCTGGTTTCCAACAACGCGACGTACTTCTTCACCATTTTCAAATGCAATTAATGTAGGTGTTGATTGAATGTTATACGCTGCTGAATCATATTCCAGCACGTTGTATTGGTCAACTGTTATGTCTTCGTCTCCTGCAACATCCATTAAGACTGGTGTTGCTTCTTTACAATAGCTACATACAGGAGAAAAGAAATAAACAATGGCATCTTCCCCATTTGCAAGTTTTTCTTCTAAATCATCTGGCATAATAATATTTTGATAGTTTGGATCATCAAGCTGATCAATCGTTGCTGAATCCAAATCGTCTGTGTCGTACTGGGTATTATTTTCAAGCTGCTGACTTTGCCCCATATTTTGGATGACAATCAAAATAATAAAGACGGCCACAACAGCGCCACCAATCCAAAGTAATTTCTTCACGCAACTTCCTCCTTACGTTTTTTAATCGTGTATAAACTTGTACTAAAAATAAGAATAAATGCGGTTCCTGCAAGAAATGGAATCGTAATAAAACCTAACCAGTTTATATATTCTCCTGAACAAGAGACAAGACCACAACCAAGCACATCGTCTTCATTTACCGGAAGTTTCTGAATGGCGTAATGGTAAATCGAAATGACCATACCGATTCCAGATAAAATAGCTGAATAGATGGCAACCCCTGTATCTTTACGAATAATGCCGACACCAATCAGAAGAACAAGTGGATACATAAAAATTCGCTGGTACCAACATAGCGCACAAGGCTCGAACCCTTTAATTTCAGAAAAATAAAGCGATCCAAGTGTTGCGACGAACGATACAAGCCATGCAAACAAAAGACTGTTTTCAATCTTCTTACTCACAAACATTCCGCCTCCCACGAACCAAACTTTCGTACAATTGTACTCCAATTAAAGCCACTATAACATGTCAAAATCCCGAACATTGAATTAGAATTCACTTTCCTCTACTGTTTTTCTTCTGTTTCATGTCTAAAATTAGTCAGACTGGTCAATTGTAATAAGAGAAAAAACTTTGGAGGCTCGAATATGAGTGAAATGAAACAACCATTAACATCCATTTGGCAACTTTCTTCTCATGATAAACCTTACCCCCATTTGGATTACAATATTGAAGTCGATATTGCGATTGTCGGTGGTGGCATAACCGGTTTAACCTCAGCTTATTTACTTGCTGAGGCCGGAAAGCAAGTGGCGGTTCTTGACGCCACCTCGTTCGGACGAGGTACTACGGGTCATAGCACAGCCAAATTAACTGTTCAACACGACTTCATTTACGACGAACTTCTTTCACATGTAGGAAAAGAAAAAGCACAGCAATACTACCAATCTCAAAACGACGCACTTGCATACGTTCGTAAGCTTGTGAAAGACAAGCAACTAGAGTGTGGATTCTCAGATGAAGACACGTATCTTTATGCAACTACACACCATGGCGAGCATCGGTTGAAACGTGAGAAAAAGGCATATGAACAGTTGGACATTCCACACGAATGGGTGACTGAATTACCAATCAATCTTACCATACGCGCTGCTTTAAAAATACCAAATCAAGCTCAATTTCACCCACTCGCTTACGTGTCCTTCCTATGCGATGAGCTGAACAAAAAAGGGGCCCAACTGTTTGAACACACCGTTTGTCAAAAAGTGACCCATGACAACGGTTCCGTTATCATACACACAAAAGATGGTCATACGGTAACCGCCAAAAAAGTCATTGCAGCTACACATTTCCCGTTTATTGATGGTGGCGGGCTTTATATGACACGATTGAAAGCGGATCGCTCATACGTGGTAGCCGGCACCACAAACGAACCATGGGCCGGTGGCATGTACTTAAGTGCAGAACAGCCGAAACGATCCCTTCGTAGCGTAGAATTGCATGGAAAAACCTACATTTTAGTAGGCGGTGATCATCATAAAGCAGGTCAAGGAATGGATGCCCGAAATCATTACGACGCTTTGCGCACCTTTGCAGATGAGCAATTTAGCCATTTCACAGCCGAGCAGGAGTGGTCTGCACAGGATTTAACGACTCTAGATAATATTCCATACATTGGTCAACTTTCCTCCTTGCAAAAGAATGTATTTGTCGCAACAGGTTATCGAAAATGGGGGATGACAGGTGGCATATGCGCAGCACAAGTACTCACTGATTTAATTGTCGATGGAAACAGCCTATATTCAGACTTATACAAACCAATGCGCTTCCATTCCGATCCAAGCATTAAGCACTTTCTGACTGAAAACGCAGATGTTGCCAAACACTTAATCCAAGGGAAAGTACAAAATGATTACGAAAACATCGCTGAATTAGAAAACGGCCAAGGGGCAGTCGTTAAACACGACGGCAAACGAGCTGGAGCGTTTAAAGATGAGCGAGGTGATCTTCACCTAGTCGATACAACGTGTACTCATATGGGATGTGAATGCAACTGGAATCATGCCGACCTTACATGGGATTGCCCATGCCACGGCTCCCGCTTTTCCTATAAAGGAGAGGTTATTGAAGGCCCCGCAAAGGAACCACTTAAAAAACTAGATTAAGCTGTGTTGCCAGTGGCACACAGTTTTTTCTTTTTTGCTTTTATTTACAATCTAAGTAGGGTATGGAAAACTACGACAAAAAATGGAGGTGCTCTCTATGGCCATTGGCGCTATCATACTGTCATTCTTATATTGGATTTGGCTGTTCGCACTTGCAATTACCGTTATTGCAGTAGGTGTTTATGTTGGCATGCAGACCCATTACCGAAAAGTTAAAAAGATCGAAGCACAAGAGCGTCACACATCACTTTTGCGTTCCGAAGGGGGAGAAAATTGAAAGCAAAAAACCCTTGATGCATTGAGACAGCTTTAATGAATATTCTCGAAGATAACCGAATGGGGATAAATTGAATAAAGAAACCTCATCTAGTGCGGTAAGTAGACACTGCGCTGGATTTCTCCAACTAGAAAACTGCGTATGTCTCCATTCAAAACCATTTTAATTGCACCACTTTAAAACCATTTTCGAAACCAGGTACAGTGGAAACGACTGAAAATGTTTGTCTAATGAATTCATAGGAGTGCTCATTTTGGAAACGCATATTTACATGATAAGACATTGTGAATCACCAAAACTAGGTGGTAGTGAAGAAAGAAGAGGCCTAACTCGAAAAGGAACAATGGATGCTAGTAAGTTAACTACATTGTTAAGGAATGAAGATATAGAGGTTTTTATTTCAAGTCCTTATACTCGTGCTCTTCTTTCAATAGAAGAATTAGCTACTGAATCTGGAAAGGAAATACTACTATGCGAAAACTTTAAAGAGTGTACATTTTCAAAAGGGGACAAAGTTGTACCTAATGAGCAAGTTTACCCACTTGTAAAAAAAATGTTCTCGAACCATGAATACGCAATACTAGGCGGCGAAACGTATGATCAGTGTTTAGATAGAGCGATATTTGGATTAGAAAGAGTACTAAGAAACTTTGAAGGAAAAAGAATTGCGATTAGTACTCATGGATTTGTAATGACAATAATGATTCGCAATTTTATTAAACATATCGGTTTTGACTTTCTCATGGAGACTACAAAGCCTGATGTCTTCCTATTGAAATTCGATGGAATGACAGTAACTGAGTTTACTAGAATTTGGCGAGAAGTTTAATGGAGCGGTAACTGTTTTTAAAAAATTATTAAATTTATTATTGGTCTAGTCTCAAATAAACGATTCCAGTTATTGGTTCATGAGGCATGATAGAATAGTTTTATCACAAATGAAAGGTTGGATTAGATGAGAAAGTTCTTGGTTTTATCTTTTGCATGCGGCTTTTTAGTTGCTTGCGGCGGAAATGCGAGTGAAGAAACAAACAGCGACAATGAAGAACGCTCCCATTCTACTGTTCGTGGATCAGAGGAAGAAGAGGTCACAAGCGATTCAAATCAATCAGACTCACAAACAACCACCGAAGATGATGAGAAAGAACCGACAGATGCATCAGATGAAGAGCTTAGTGAGAGTGAATTGGAAGCGCTTCGAATTCTAACAGTTCCGATGGACTCCCCCTATGATGAGGATGGCAACATGAAACACGAGCATACTCAAATTGAGATTGTAGAGGACTATATGGACGATAACGGTCGTATTTATTTTGATTTAGACGAAGATCCGGTACGAAACATTACAAACCCCGAGGACGAGAATATCGTCCAGGTCACCAATTATGCCGATGTTTTTATAAATATAATAGAAGCAGAGGCTTTTCAATTGGATGAGGAATTGCGTGAAGAAGCCTACAAATTCATCATGCTTTCACCACCACAAGAGCTTGAAGGAAAAGATCAATCAGAATACCGAACATGGGAGGAAGCGTCAAACTTAGAGAGAGGCGTCATGCAAATGATTTACCTCACCGCTGCACCTATTCATAACATAGACTATATCGTTCAGGAAGATCTGTATAACCATGATGCCCTCCCCATTCTATTAGAAGAATTTGAAAAGCTTGGCTCTCCGATGGTTCTCTTCCCTGCACCTCAAACGGTGTATGACATGCAATTATTTGAACTTATACAAGACCTGCATCAAATGTGGGGACAATTAGGGCAATTCGAAAACCCAGCCGAGAACAAAGAAGAATTTGAAGAGCTTTACTTTCAAGTTAGACAAGAAACGAACGACTTAATTGTCCGAATGAATTTCTTACTGAGTGAAGAGATGTAAGACAACGAATCACGTATTGTCCCTCGCTTTTTACATTTGCCGAGTTCTCTTTAATTAAAATCTTTGAATAGGGACTTGCTTTCGAAGAGGAATAGATACAAGGTTTCGGGAATGCTATCATGCAATCCTTTAATTGAACAAATAAACCCGATTGAACGGAAACGTCAATCGGGTTTTCTACATTCTAAGTAGCTTTATGGTTGGTTACCTATTCATTGCAAACCGGATAGAGCTCACTAATAAATTCGAAAGCAACGTATATCATCGGCCTTCATCAATTAGTGAATTGACGACCTCCTATTCATGAATAAATTTATACCCATTCTCTTCAAGGTGTTTTTCAATATTTTTTGCGAGCGCACTCTCTTCCCAATTGCCACTTTGTATGATTTCCATTGATTGGTTCTCGTTATTAAGTAACGTTTCAACTTTTGCCAAGATACCTTCAGCCTCTTGAGGTGGAATAACCACAATGCCATCTTCATCCCCTAGTATGATGTCTCCGGGATGTACAACCTGCCCTCCACAAGAAATATCTACATTTACTTCACCGGGGCCATTTTTATAAGGTCCTCTTCCTGTTACACCGGCAGCAAACACAGGGAAATCTTCCTTTTGAAGGTAATCAACATCACGAATACACCCATCAACAACGAATCCGGCAATATTTTTACTTTTTGCAATCGAATACATAATATCTCCACATATACTATGATTCATATCTCTTCCAGCCTCCACTACAATGACATCACCAGGCTGCGCCATAAGGAGTGCTTGGTGAAATAACATATTATCAGCAATGGATGCTTTGACAGTTAAAGCCTGACCTAATAGCCTTTTTTGTTTGCCGAATGGCTTGATATAGGCATTCATGCTATACAACCGTTCCATACAATCAGATACATTTGCTGAAGGATATTCCCTAAAGCGATCCACTAAAGTCGGATTCATATTCTCTCTATTTGTGTAAATTCGCTTCCCTACGCTCATAAACATTCTCCTTTTTAAAGAACACTATAATTTGGTTTTTCATCCCTCAATACAAGAAGCACTTCGTTCACAACGGTAGATCCCATAAGAGCCATTGCTTCATGGGTGTTGGCTCCAATATGAGGTGTAGCAACAAAATTATCCAAGCTTAAAAGCTTGTTCTCACTCGTTGGTGGTTCTTTTACAAAAACATCACTTGCTGCAGCGTAAATATGTTTATGAATTAAAGCGTTATAAAGAGCTTCCTCGTCAACTACTCCACCCCTAGATGTGTTGATAAGAATTGCACTTGGTTTCATTAATTGAAGCTTCGATTCATTTATTAAGTGCTTTGTATTCTCCGTCAATGGAACACTAATCGAAACGAAATCCGCTGAAGTCATCAATAAATCTAAATCAACTTTTTGAATACCTAATTGATCACACTCTTCTCTAGAAATGTATGGATCATAGGCAAGGACTTCCATATTAAATCCTTGTTTTGCAATCGTAGCTGCTATTCTACTAATTTTACCCGCACCCACAATACCAAATGTTTTTTTACTTAATTGATACCCCGTTAGTTCTTTTGGCGCGATTGTTTTATTTTTGTCTTGCTTTCCTCTTTCGAAGCTCAAACTCACATTACGAGCCATATTCATGGCTAACGCAATAATTAATTCACCTACAGATTGAATATTCGCTTGTGGGGTGTATACAACGTTGATGCCATATTCTTTTGCTGCTTTAATATCAATGGAATCGTACCCTACACCATGTTTTCCAATGACTTTTAAGTTTTTTGCTTTAGCAATCATATCCCGAGTGACTTTCTCAGCTCTAATAATAATACCGTCAACAACATCAATCTCATTAACATCCTGTGTAATGGTACAATATTCTTCAAGTGTTTTCATTGCGTTTACGTCAATATGCTCCGTTAAGAGAATTTTAAATGGTTTCACCTGTACACCTCGTCATCTTGATAGCGTTATCATTGTATTAAGTTTATCTAGTAGGTTTATTAATGTAAAATAGGTATTAAGCTTATTAAATAACGATAAATATGTTATAAGGTGGTCTGTTATGAATTTAAATTTTATAGAAACATTTTTAGCAGTTGTTAAAAAGAAGTCATTAAGTGCGGCAGCAAAAGAGCTGCATATCGCACAAACCACCATTAGCCAAAGACTGATGATCGCTGAGACAGAATTAGGATTTAAGTTAATAGAACGAGGAAAAGGGGTTAAAGAGATTAAGCTAACGCCTGCTGGAGAGGAATTCCTGAGATTAGCAGAACAATGGGATCACATTGATAAAGAAATGGATCTATTAAAGAAGCGTGGTCCTAAATCGGTTTTAAGCGTAGGTTCAGTTGATAGCTTCAATACTTTTTTTCTTCCAGAAGTTTATAAGGAGATTAGTACCCTCACATCTTCCTTGTTTTTATCAACGCATACCTTACATTCAAAAGAACTCTACGATGAAATTGAAAACCGTTCCATTGATGTTGGTTTTTCTCTAGCCATTAGAAACAGCCCAAACGTCAATGTAAGTAAATATTTCGAATCACCACTTGTTGTTATAAGCGCGAAGAAATACCTAGGTGGGAAAAGTTTAAATATTAGCGAGCTAGATTCAAAATATGAACTCTATATGCCGTGGGGAGAAGACTATAGAATGTGGCACGAATATTGGTGCGGGGAAATGATTCACCAGCAGTTCAAATTAGATAACATGAACATCCTACTCGGTGTACTGGAAAACTCAAAATATTGGGCGGTTGTTCCTGAATGGATAGCCCATAAGATCGCTATGGAAAGAAAGCTTTATAGCTATCAGTTGGAAAACAATCCGCCACCCTATATTTGTTATCAATTAACTCATAAAAAACCGTTCATCTCTAAAAAACATTCTCTTGAGCTATTTACTTATGTGTCTAAAAAAAACCTTGAAGAAACGAACATTCACAGGTAAAACAACACCCCCTGTCACAAAACAGGGGGTGTTTATTAAACTACGTTGCAGATAATAAACTCATAACGACAATGGTGAGAACGCCACCTATTCTCGTGGTAATCTGAAGAAATGGGAAGAGCTGCATTCGTTCACTTGCTTTTAACACTGCTACATCTCCTACTCCACCCATGTCTGCTAAAGCCAATCCTGAGATAATGGACGATTCCACGAAATAGAAACCAATAATCCACCCTGCAAAACCTGCAATGGTTGCAATAATCACCACGACCATTACTGTTACAAACATATTTGTTGGATTCGTTATTAAATCTAGTACACGATTTACGTCTATTAGGCTGGCACTTATCGCTACAAGGACGGCAGGAACCCATACTCTACTAATAAAATTAAACCACACTTCGGCCCCACTATTAATTTGATTCGGTAGCAAGTTCGTCAGTTTTAAAATGGCAGCTAAAACAATTAACCATACAAAGGTATGGAAGAAAGGAAAAAGCCCGTTTAGTAGGACACCTGACATGTAAAGACCGCCAGCTACCATTATGCCTATTCCTATATTTTTAATGGATTCAACTAAACGATTTCCTTCTTCCACTTTAAAAGAATCGTTTTTTACTCTTAATGGATTCCCATTTCCTGAAAAACCTTTAAAAGGTGTTTTCTTTCTTTTTCCGAGGAAATTAAGAATGGATGCTAATAAAATACAAATAATATTGGAGACCATGACGGCAGGTGCCAGAATATCAAAGAAATCAGAAGGTACACCACCCATATTGTCTGCATATATTTGCGATAATGGAATGGCACCCGTCGTTAAACCACTTGCCATAATGGGAGCGACAATCAATAATATTGTGTATTTAAAACCTAAACCAAATAACTGACCTAATAACCCACCTACTAATGCACCTAATAAAATGGTTGTCATAAGAGGAATAAGCATCTTCAAACCAACTGTAATTAGAACTTCTCTTTTAATACTTAAAATACTCCCAACAATTAATCCAGCTACGATAAAATCTTGAAATCCAAATCCACTATAAAAATTTTGAGCAATCTCTGACATTGATTCTGGCAAGACCCCAACAAATATGAGCACCGCAGGTAAAAAAATGCAGAGTAATGTACCTCCCCCAAACTCTGAAAATTTAGGAATCGAATCTCCAATCCATAGAAAAAGCCCACCTAATCCCATGGTAATCATTAATCCTGTAATAATATTTATTGGTAAAATATTTAAATACAAACAAAGAATTGCCGGAATCAATAGAGCCAAATATAAAGGCAACCTTATACCATAGATCTCATCCGTTAAGAATCGATTCCGTCCTGTTTCTTTTAATTTCAAATCACTCATTCCATATTCCCCCTGATTGGTAGCGCTTTCTTTATTGATAACTTATTCTAAGGATAATATTATTTTTCTTATTGTAAAGTAGCAAATTCACCTATTAAATAGCACAAATATAGATATTAAATGGATTTATTCCACTCTACGTATCATGATCAAAACCAAAAAAGCAGCCCTAATGGCTGCTCTCCATGCCTATCATGGCTACATTATAACTACAAAAAGAAAAGGACTCTAACAAGTTAGCAAACACAAGAAAGTATCCTAAGCGCCTATTTTTACATCAAAAAAAGACTGGAGCCTTTTACAAGGTGCAGTCTTTGATAAATTGAATATTAGTGACCAGCTATAGGCTGTACATACGTTTGAATGTCACCATCTGCTACTGGTTGATTCGTTGCTGACAATAAAGCAATAGATCCCACCATCATCAAAGCTATTAGAAATTTCTTCAATCTGACCCAACTCCTAACGTTAACGATTTTTGTTTGGCACGATAGGCACGCTGCATAAAACAAAGTGCCTTTTCCGTATCCTGCTGTTCCTGAAACATAGCCGATAACTCCTGAGCAAGTTCTTCGCAAGCATATAACATTTTCCGATCTTCTAATAAATCAAACTCATGTTCCAAATCCTTATAATTTTTTTCCACGTATATCTTTTGCAGGATTCTACATCTAATGAGAAATTCTTCGTTGTTATGTTTAGTTACTTCTTGGAAAGCTTTGTCTAGTTCTGTTCCTGCTTCTTTATGATTACCTTGTACAAACAGAACTCTTGCTAAACAATAGTGTGCTTGTGCGACTACAAAATAACCAGTAAACTCATCAGAGGATATATTCTGTTCAAAATAATTTTTTGCATTCTCGAAATCTTTTTCTCGATAAGCGTTAATGCCCATCGTATTAATAACTAATTGTTTAGCATACGGATAATCATTACTTAAAGATACATTTTCATTCATGATTTCCTTTGCCTCTTCATGCATATCTGATATTGAATAAATACCTGCTAAAATGTTAGTTGAGAAAATAATTCGCTCTGTATACCCTAATCGCTTAAATGTCACAATGGCTTCTTCTAAGTATGAGCAGGCATAAGCATTATGATTAATCCTTAATAACGCCAAACCCATATAGTATTGAAACTCAGCCTCTTCTGCCTCATCTTTCACATATTCGAGCAATCGCTCGGCTTTACGAAATAAGCGAATGGCAGAACGATAGCGATGGTGCATAAACTCATGTTGACCGCTTACAAAATAGTACATATACCTTAACAGATGGTCAAGAGATTCACTTACTGCTGGAGATACACGTTCGATCATCTCGTCTCCAGCTTTTTCATCTGTCGTTTGATCTCTCATCATCGTATATCGGTACTCTACAAGCGAATAATAAGCCAAAATGCTGTCACTAGGCTCCATCCTTTTTAGCATCTGCTTAATTTCCTCATGTAATAGAATGGCTTCATCCGTTGATCGTGCAATAATGCAACTATACCATTCTACAATTTTGGCACCGACTTCCTCTGATGGTATCGTTATTTGCATCCTACCACCTCCTTTTTGTTATTATGGTTCTATTTTACTGGTAAAATAGAACAAATGTAAGATAAGTTAGATATTTCCCAATATACATTTTGTTAATTTTTGTAACTATTTATGTTATCTGGTCTTCTACTTTTTCCATTCGTCATGTTTCTACATAATTCCTGTTTTTCTATACATTTGTATCTGATAGAAAATTGGCTCACAAAATGTGGTGAAGAATTTTATTACAACGTTTTATACTTTTCTTTAGAGGTATCAAACTTATTAAATACTCTAAAAATAATTAATGACGAAACAAATAAAATAAAGCCAACTTTGTTAAAATGAAAATATACCTTTAACACATCCATAAAAGTATTCAGTGGATAGGAACCGTATAGAAGCAAAACTGGAAAAACGGTAATCAGCATTGCCGCATAATGAACAATAATTTGCTTTAAAAAACTCCATTTTTTAATTTGATATATCACACTTAATGCCCCTACAAAAAAGGTTACTAAACTATAAAATAAAAAAATTTTTGCCAAGTCTGTTGATCCATTTAACATATTCCACATTGAAATCATTAATAGAATTACTAATGGGACTAACCCTCTAAGTAATCCTTTCAAAAAAAGTTTCATAACATTCCTCCATCCTTTTACCATAAGAACTGCACCATTTTCACTTCTAATATGACTGACATTTTTTAAAGTGTTTATTTTTAAAAATTTTACATAATTATTGCATAAATGAAAGGTTCAGTCAATTTTTGTATAAATAAGGAAATACCCAATCATGATCATCGTCTTATGTTCGTACTCGCCGCGCTAAACTGCTGGCACTCCTTTATCACTCCTCCATTTTACTTTTACCTCTTCATTATTTGTTTTTCTTTTTTTAGTTTTTGCTGTTGTCTTTATTCTCTACGAAATTTTAATTCATTTTCTTGAAACTTCTTCCCCTACTGGAGGCGTATATAAAGTAGACTTAGGTAAAGGAGGAATTTATATGGAGCTCACAACGATTTACTTCACAATCCTTCTAGTTAGTGGTGGGTTGACCGTTTTATATGTCTTGTTGTCAGATATATTGGATGGCATTTTTGACATTTTTGATGGCTGGCTCTCACCGACGTTAATCCTTTCTACACCTGCTTTCTTTGGGGCTTCTGCTTACATATTGGAGCGATTTTCACCTTTTGATAGCCTTGTAGCCGGTCTTATTGCTGCTGCAATTGCGTTAGGTTTGGCGACATTATTTAATTTGTTTATTTTGACGCCTTTGCAGCATACAGAAGAGTCTGTTGCTTATAGTGATGAAGACTTGGAAGGAAAGCAGGGCGAGGTAATTTTGACGGTTCCAGCAGATGGTTTCGGAGAGGTTGTCATTCGTAGCGACAGCGGAACCATTGCGAAAACAGCAGCCTGTCTGGATAATCAAGTTATTCCATCAGGTACTGAAGTTGTCATTGTCAAGATGGAAAATGGGATTGCCTATGTCACGATGTTGGCACTCGATGATCTTTAATTTTTAAGGGGGAATTGTTTTGGGTATGGAAATTATCATTATTGTTGGAATTGTCGTTGTCATTCTAGCTGTACTTGTAGGGGTGTTTGTTACAAGATACCGCACGGCAGGACCAGATGAAGCACTTATTGTAACAGGAAGTTATTTAGGTGGTAAAAATGTAAACATGGACGATGCAGGTAACCGTATCAAAATCGTTCGTGGTGGCGGTACGTTTGTAATGCCGGTTTTTCAACAAGCAAAGCCATTGTCATTGCTATCAAGTAAATTGGATGTCCAAACACCAGAAGTGTACACAGAGCAAGGCGTTCCGGTTATTGCCGATGGTACAGCCATTATTAAAATCGGTGGTTCCATTGGTGAAATCGCGACAGCAGCAGAGCAATTTTTAGGAAAATCAAGAGAAGATCGGGAACAAGAAGCGAAAGAAGTGCTAGAAGGTCATCTTCGTTCGATTCTCGGTTCTATGACAGTAGAAGAGATTTACAAAAACCGTGAGCGCTTTTCTCAAGAGGTACAAAAAGTGGCTTCACAAGATTTAGCAAAAATGGGTCTTGTCATTGTTTCCTTTACCATTAAAGATTTACGAGATACGAATGGATACTTAGAATCTCTTGGTAAGCCAAGAATTGCGCAAGTAAAACGTGACGCAGATATTGCCACAGCGGAAGCGGAAAAAGAAACGCGTATTCGTCAAGCGGATGCGAACACGCAAGCGAAACGTTCTGAAATTGAGCGGGCTACAGAAATTGCTGAATCTGAAAAGAATAATCAGTTAAAGGTAGCGGCTTATCGTAGTGAGCAAGAGCAAGCGAAAGCCCAAGCTGACCAAGCGTACCACTTACAAGAAGCACGCTCGAAACAAGAAGTAACTGAACAACAAATGCAAATTCAAATTATTGAGCGTCAAAAGCAAATTGAATTAGAAGAAAAAGAAATTGCGCGTCGTGAGCGTCAATATGATGCAGAAGTGAAAAAGAAAGCCGATGCGGACCGTTATTCTGTTGAACAATCAGCGGAAGCAGAGAAAAGTAGACACTTCGCAGAAGCCGATGCAGATAAATACAGGGTGGAAGCGATGGCAAAAGCGGAAGCGGAGAAAGTTCGTGTTGATGGTCTTGCTGAAGCCGAAGCGGTTCGTGCCCGCGGGGAATCAGAAGCGGATGTTATTCGTCTGAAAGGTCTTGCTGAAGCCGAAGCAAAAGAAAAGATTGCCGAAGCATTCGAGAAATATGGCGAAGCAGCTAAGCTCAGCATGATTATCGACATGCTACCTGAGTACGCAAGAGAAGTTTCTTCTCCATTATCTAATATTGATAAAATTACCGTTGTGGATACTGGATCTGGTGAAAATGGTGGTGCGAATCGTGTCACTGGTTACGCAACAGATCTCATGGCTGGCTTGCAAGAATCATTAAAGGCATCTAGCGGCATTGATATTAAAGAGCTTGTTGAAAATATATCGAAAAAATAATAATGATGAAAACCGCCTCTCCTAACAGACAGGCGGTTTCTTTCTTTTATAGTCCAGATAGACCAAGGGCTTCAAGCATTATTTTCGGAACATCGGTGTTGTCCATTGTGCCGTTGAATGATGCTGCTCCTGCCCCATAAGCGAAAAGTGGTACATCTATACCAGTGTGATCGTAGGAAGACCAACCAAAGCCTGTCTTCTCGCTGATCGCCCCGTTAATGGCAAGCTTTAACGATTCCGCTTCTTTTAAGTCATCCATTTCTTCTTCCGTCCATTCAAATGCTGTTTTCTCTTTAAGAACGTCCTCTAGATTAGCGTAATCGTGGGTAACTGCTTCAGCCATATCCTTACCTAATGAATGGACTTGGTTTAACATCGTTGGGTGTGCTTCTTCAGAGGCATGAACAGCCATTCCACCTGTATCGTGGTCGCCTACCATGACAACTAACGTATCTTCATGGGTGTCTGCGTAGTCTACCGCTATCTTTACGGCTTCTTCAAAGGCTTCTGTATCCGTCATCGCATAGAGAGGATCGTTGTCGTGACCAGCCCAGTCAATTTGGCTGCCCTCCACCATTAAGAAGAATCCCTCTTCATCTTTTGATAAGAAATCAATGGCTGTGTTCGTCATCTCCGCTAGGCTTGGCTCGTCCGTTCGTTGGTTAAGAGACGGCTCTAATGCTTCCTCTGCAAATAATCCGAGTACTTTATCACCTTCGCCCTCCCATTGCATAAGCTGTCTTCGGGTTTCTAAGTATGTATAGCCACTTTCCTCTGCATATGTCACTAAGTTTCGATCATCGTCACGAATACCCCCTTCGCTCTCCGGTAAAAATTCGGTTCTCCCCCCACCGAATAGTAAATCAACGTTTTCGTTTTCCATCATTTGTTTCGCAATCTCTGTGTAGCTTCCTCGAGATTCTACTTTTGCTGCAAAGGCAGCGGGGGTCGCATGGGTAATCGTTGATGTTGCTACTAGACCTGTACGTTTTCCATTTTCTTTTGCTATATCGAGGATGGTCGGGAGTGACTCGCCATCTGACCCTAAACCGATCACACCATTATCTGTTTTATGACCTGTTGCTAAAGCTGTTCCTGCTGCAGCAGAATCTGTAATGACCGCATTATTAGACCCCGTTTTTACCATAGCAGCAAACATCTCTTTTTCTTCCCATATCGGAAGAGCATCTTCTTTATAGAACCTGTAGCTACTTGCATAACTTTGGGAGAAACCATCGGGTATTAAGAAAATGACATTTTTGGCGGGTCCGTGACTTGGTATACTTCCATCGTCACTGGCAGAAACACCTGTTGTTGTAGCGATTAACCCGATTGTCATTGCGCCAACCAAACCATATGTAATGAACTGTTTTTTCATTTATCATCCACCCCTTGTCCAATTTTATTTCCTACACTTTTACCTTATAGGAAAATTGTAAAGCGCACATTATGCTCCGATGAAGGTTTATAAACAAAATGTAAACGGCGCAAAAAGCCCACTGATGTGAATCAGTGGACGGTGACCTACTTCTCTTTATTTAACCCTAATTTCGCTAATTGATCTGCTAGTGCAGAGTTTGCAAAATCGTCTTGCTTGTTTTGTTTCTTCATATAATTATTTACTTCACGCTTCGAAACATTTTTGTTTTTACTTTGTTTACGGCGTTCCTCAAATTGAGCTTTCTTTTCTCGATGGCCACACACACAAGCGAAAACTTGAGCGTCTCCCTGCCCTCGAAGTTCCAGTTTCTTTTTACATTTTGGACAGCGTGCATTTGTCGTCATCGCAATATTTTTACGGTAGCCGCATTCACGATCTTGGCACACACGCATTTTGCCCTTCTTCCCGTTCACTTCAAGCAAGAATTTACCACACTCTGGGCATTTTTCCCCTGTTTTATTATCATGACGGAATTTCGTTGTGTCGGCTTTTACTTGTCCAACAACGGAGTGAGCATATTTTTTCATATCGGCAATAAACGCACTCTTCTGCTCTTTCCCTTGCACAATTTTCTCAAGACGTTGCTCCCATTCAGCAGTTAGCGCTGGCGATTTGAGCTCTTCTGGTACAAGATCAAGTAGCTGCTTCCCTTTTGACGTCACAAAAAGGTCTTTGCCTTTTTTCTCAATTAAGAAGCTAGAAAAGAGCTTCTCAATGATGTCTGCTCGGGTTGCTACCGTACCAATTCCACCAGCTTGCGCAAGGGTTTTAGAGATTGTTGCGTCTTTTTCTTCCATAAATTGAGCTGGCTTTTCCATTGCCGTCAACAAGGTTGCTTCATTAAAACGGGCAGGTGGCGTTGTTTCACCTCGCTTTAATTCTGTATGGTTAACCGACAACTTCTCTCCTTCAGTTAATTTAGGAAGCTTGCTTTCTTTTGCTTGATCTTCGTCTTCATTTTGACGCCAACCAAGAGAAATCATACGCTCTCCTTTTGTGCGGAGTGTTTCGTTTGCAATCTCTGCTTCTACAACCGTTTGCTCTGATTCACTTGCTGGGAAAAAGTTTGCTAAAAAGCGTCGCACAATCAAGTAATAAAGCTTCGTTTCTTTATCATTCATAGCACTTATTGGTGGTGCTTGTTCGGTTGGAATTAACGCGTGGTGATCCGATACTTTCGCGTCGTTAACCATTTGTTTTTTCGCATGTTGTGTGCCTAGCTTTGATGCTTCAAGCACTGTTTTGCGGAATGGCTGCACATCAATGGCTTTTAAACGGTCTTTGAATGTATCAACAAGATCAGAAGAAAGAAAGCGCGAATCGGTTCTTGGATACGTGACTGCTTTATGCTGTTCGTACAGCTTCTGCAAAGCACCGAGAGTTTCTTTTGCCGAGTAACCGTAACGTTTATTGGCTTCACGCTGCAACTCTGTTAAATCGTAGAGGTGAGGTGCAGGGGTAAATTTTTTCTTCGCTTTCACGCTTGTAATAGCGACGGCTTTTCCTTTTATCTTCTCTTTCAAGGCTTTCGCTTCTGCTTCATCGAAAATCCGCTCATCACCAGATTTCTGATTATACCAGCGGAACATTGCACCGGCATCTACACTTACTTGCAGCGTGTGATAAGGCACCGGCTTAAAGGATTGAATAGCTTTTTCTCGTGCCGCCAGAATCGCAAGGGTTGGCGTCTGAACGCGACCACAAGAGAGCTGTGCATTATGCTTTGTTGTGAGTGCGCGTGTACCGTTAATGCCTACATACCAGTCGGCTTCTGCTCGGGCTTCTGCTGCGGCAAACAAGTTCTCATACTGGCGACCATCTTTCAGCTTCTTAAAACCGTCTTTTATCGCTTTATCTGTAACAGATGAAATCCATAATCGCTTAATTGGCTTTTTCACATGGGCTTTTGCAAGAATCCAACGAGCTACAAGCTCCCCTTCTCTTCCTGCATCTGTTGCGATAATCACTTCACCAACATCTTGACGATTCAACACTTTTTTCACCGTATGGAATTGCTTAGAGGTTTGTTTAATGACAACGAGATCAAGGCGCTTCGGTAGCATCGGTAGCTCCTCTAATCGCCACGTTTTATACTGTTCTCCATAATGCTCAGGATCAGCATGCGTGACAAGATGCCCTAATCCCCACGTCACAATAACATCTTTGCCTTCAAAAAATCCGTTTCCTTTTTGGTTTGCGCCTAGAACGCGGGCAATGTCGCGACCAACAGACGGTTTTTCTGCTAAAATGGCTTTTTTCTTCATCTAATCATCCTTTTTTATTTACGTACTTGTATCATTAAGACCTTTAAATAACTTCCTTTTGGATAGGCACGGGTTGTTGCAAAGTCTGCTGGTACCCGGTGCTCTTCTACCACCTCATAGTGGACCCCTGTCGCTTCAAATGCCTCATCTACAAAGCGCTTAAATTGCTTCGTTGTAACATTTGCAGCATTGGTAGAAGCGATCATAACACCGTCTTTACTTACTAACGGAATGGCTTCTTCTAAAAGCTTCGAATAGTCCTTTGCTGCACGGAACGTTATCTTCTTAGACCGTGCAAAGCTCGGTGGGTCTAACACGATTAAGTCATATTCTAGCTCTTTCTTTTTCGCATAAGAAAAGTAGCGAAACGCATCCATTACAACGATTCGCTGTTCTTTTGGATCGAGTCCGTTAACCGCAAATTGTTCTTCTGTTTTTTCCCTACTGCGGTTGGCTAGATCAACACTTGTTGTTTCACTTGCGCCTCCCATTGCCGCTGCAACTGAAAACGCACCAGTGTAGGAAAAAAGATTTAATACACGTTTTCCAACAGCATACTGATCCATAATCCGTTTACGCACGAGACGTTGATCTAAAAAGATTCCAGTCATTGGACCATCATTCAAGTAAGTAGCATATGTGATTCCATTCTCTTTAATAAGAAGCGGAAACTCGCCTCGTTTTCCTTCCACGTAATCATCTTCACCTGTATAAGAACCATCTTCTGCGAATCGCTTCTTTTCATATATGCCTTCATAAGACACTAGCTTCCTAACACTGTCTAACACCCATTCTCGAAACGTATAAATTCCCTCACTATACCAAGTAATGACAATGTAACCAGCATAATAATCGATTTGTAATCCACCTATTCCATCACCTTCACTATTAAATAAACGAAAAGCTGTCGTATCTTCTGACCGAAAATAAGCCTGACGTTTTTCAATAGCCTCTGTCAATTTCCCCTTAAAAAAAGCAAGATCGATTGGCTCTTGTTGATCTGTTGATAGAACCCAACCGTTTCCTACATTCTGCTTGCCGACATACGCCTTGGCAATAAAACGATTGGAATGATCCTCTATGGTTAAAAGTGTCCCTTCTTGCAGGTCCTCTGTAGAAAACCAGTCTTTTTCAAGAAGTGGATAGCCGTTCTTTAGTTGTTTAGAAACCTTCTCATTCACTACTTGTTTGCTTTCCGTACGATTGTGCATGCTTTCACCTCAACAGTAGTATAGCATATCGTTTTTTCAACAGTGAAATGAGCTACGGTCCCGTTGATTCACGGGGAGAATAGATGAAATCTCTATCTATTTATTTATAAAAAGCGCATAATAAAACAAAGTCCCTTAGGAGTGATGACATGTTTAAATTGATCTGTACAATAAATGGAATAACGAAAACTCTTAAGGTCGACAATAGTGAAGAGGATGCCATTTTCAACGATTTATTCGAGGCTGAACTGTATGCAGAACAATTAAATAAAGATCGTTCCTACTCATGTCATTGGATACCTGAACCACTTTCAACCCAACAATTGTGAAGAACCTTTGACTTTTGCTTTTAACGAGCTGAAAATGTACGCTTCCCCCACATATTGTATAGAAAGATTGCTATACTAGAGAGGGAAGGTGGGATAAGAATGTTTAAATGGGTTAGCTATATTGAAGGAATATCTTTACTATTATTACTTTTTCTTGCGATGCCACTTAAGTATATCTGGAACATTCCAGAGTTTGTTAGTGTGATTGGAATGGCCCATGGTGTACTCTTTATTATGTACATGCTTTTCGTTGCAAATTTCTTCTTTAGTAAACAGTGGAATTTAAAAACATCGGTCTTTGCTACGATTGCATCAATCGTACCATTCGGACCATTTATTTTAGAAAAACGGATCATTAATCAAAACGAACGCCCTCCAGCTGTTTAATAGGCTTGAGGGTTTTTTCATGAATAAAGCTGCTAGTACATCTTTTTTTGATGAACTTTTTTTGATTCTTATGACCTATTTATTGGATGTTTCATTCAAAATTGTCGAGGGTACTTAAGTACACAGGAGGCGATATCAATGAAACCTGTATACAGAGAATTTTATAACGATGAAGAAGTCGTGAATGTAGTGAAGGCATTAAAGCAAAAGAACATCATGGAAGACGATATTTACGTTATCACCCACGATGATGATCGTACAGATCGTGTGGCTGATAATGCAGACGCTAATACGATTACAGCATCCGAAACAGGTCTTGGTACATCCATAAAGAACACGTTCCGCAGTAAAGGGGACGAGCTTCGTTCTAAGTTTGAGGAGTTAGGATTCTCCGAGCCTGAAGCAGAACAGCTCGAAGAAGAACTAGACCAAGGAAAAATCATAGTCGCTGTTACCAATCAAAATGAAAGCTTCACATTTTAATCATCTGCCAAACAGCCGTCCTCTTCACTAGAGATGCGGCTGTTTTCGTGTTTTAATAGAGAAAGGAGAGGAGGGCTGCGCTACATGAGTGATCTCATAAAGAAGCAATTTTTGCAATGGTTTGTGAATCATCATTATTTAAAAAATCGTGGTGCACGAGCGCTTCTTGTTCATATTCAGTCGTCACCGCATTTGTTAGCCAAGTTACGGTTTACAGAAACAATTGATCCAAAAAGACGAACACTCATTGTTGCGAGTACCCAGTCGGATGAAATTGGATTTCTATACGTGAATCAAGGAAAAAAGACCGAGGATGTAGCAAAAGCACTTGATGACATAATGACTCACCCCTCAAACCCTATTTACCTGATTGTTCATTTTTATGGACGTGACATTCATCACACGTATCGTCAGCTCGTTGAGACACCTGTTCATAAATCCTACCGTCAATACAAACAAAATCAAAAAGACGAACAAGAAACAAACGCTTTTCTTCAGTATATCGACACTGAGAATGAACGATCTCGTTTGCGTGCAGCTATTGATAAAGCACTTGATGATCGTAACCATGATGAATTCGCCAGGCTTTCTAAAGAGTTGCGTCAGCTTCAAGAAAAGCTAGCCCAATAAAAAAGAAAAAGCTCACGTTACGCATGAGCTTTTTCATCGTTTTTCTTCTTATTTGGCCGAATCCATTTCGCCACCAACCCATGTGTAGGTGAGAAAAGGAAACTAAGCAGAAACACAACACCAGTCATCATTGCCATCGACCCCGAAATCGAACTGTCGATCCAATACGCTACATAATAGCCACTGATTGCTGAAAGAGCACCAAACGATGCACTTAGCATAATCATCACGGACAGTCGTTCCGTCCATAAATAGGCTGAAGCGGCTGGCGTTACTAACATCGCTACGACCATAATGGCTCCAACAGCGTCGAATGAGGCAACCGTTGTAATGGAGACTAACCCCATAAACAAATAATGCAGAAATAACACAGGCAATCCAAGGCTTAACGCAAGTCCCGCATCAAAAGCTAATAGCTTCCATTCTTTATAGAGAAGGAGAATAAATCCAAGTACAATGACAAAGACAACAACTAACATCAATGTAGCTACTGGTATCTCCAAACCAAAAAGATTCGTTGTATTAAAAGGAATAAACGCAATTTCCCCCATTAAAGTGTGTTGAACGTCTAAATGAACATTTCCGACTGAAGTAGAAATTAAAATAACGCCAATCGCGAACAATGAAGTGAAGACGACTCCAATGGACGCATCATGCTGTACCCCTTTTGAATGAAACCATTGTACAAGGAATGTTGTTAATAAACCTGCAAGTGCAGCACCGATTAGCATATGAATGCCATCTAATCGTTGAGTAACGAGAAATGCAAGTACGATACCTAATAAAACCGTATGACTAATGGCATCAGCCATCATCGCCATTCGTCGTAAAATTAAATATGCACCTACAATTCCACAGGTCATACCAACTAACGCACCGGTAATAAGAATCCAGCCTTCATATGAAATCATTTATGGCCACCTTCTTTCAATACGCCAGGTGCTTCATTCTCACTAAGTGCTTGCCGTTGCTGAGCACGAAACTCCATTTTTTCTGCAATGAACCCTTTTTCTTTTCCAAAGAACAAAGAAAAAACAAAGAAGATAGACGCAGATAAAACGATAAACGGTCCAGTCGGCCAACCTGCACCTTGCGCACTTAGGAAAGTACCAATGGCACCAGACAATCCGCCGAATATCCCTGACAAGAGCAACATAACTTTAAACGATTGCGTCCAGTATCTTGCACTCACAGCCGGAATAATTAACAATGCCGCCATTAAGATGACTCCTACAGCTTGAATACCGATTACAATAGTCGTCACAAGTCCAATCATATAAGCTATATCCATTCCTCTGGACGATAAACCAATGCCTCTTGCAAATTCAGGGTCGAATAAAAACAGCTTCCATTCCTTGTATGCAAAGGTAATGAGGACAATAATCGCGATTGCAAGGACCACCATCGTATACACATCTAGGCGCACCATGCTTGCCGCCTGACCAAAGATAAATGTGTCTAACCCACTTTGGCTTCCGCTACCTGACCGATTAACAAGTGTCAGTAGAACAATTCCTGCTCCAAAAAAGACAGAAAGAATAATCCCCATAGCTGTATCTTCTTTAATCCTAGACGAAGAACGGATTACGTAAATAAACCACGCGCCTAATAATGCACTAAGAGCAGCCCCTAAAATAAGGATGAAGAAATTTTTCTCATTAATGATCATAAACGCAATCACAACACCAGGGAGAGCGGCGTGAGAGAGCGCGTCACTCATCAGGCTCTGTCGTTTCCAATATGCAAGGGTACCAAACATTCCGGCCGCTATTCCTAAGAATGTCGCACTTAGGAGCACCCACTGGAAGTTAATCGACGCTAGAATCGCCATCGACAAGCGCCTCCTCTTTTATGATGTGCACAGCTCCCCCATACGCTTTCGTAATGTTGCTTGCCGTAAAGATTTCTTCTGTTTTACCATGTGCAATAATGGTTTTGTTTAGAAACAGTACGTGGTCAAAATAATCCTTAACTGTCTGCAAATCATGGTGCACAACAAGAACCGTTTTTCCATCTGCTCGTAATTGCTTTAAAATGGTCATGATCGCTCTCTCTGTTGCAGCATCGACCCCGGCAAATGGCTCATCCATAAAATAAAGGTCTGCATCCTGCACAAGTGCACGTGCTAGAAAAACACGCTGTTGTTGCCCACCAGAAAGCTGGCTAATCTGTCTTTTTGCATAATCTTCCATACCAACTTTTCTTAAAGCGTCCATTGCTTTTTCTTTATGTTTCTTTTTCGGCCACTTCAGCCAACCGATACGGCGGTAAAGTCCCATTAACACAACATCGAGCGCATTTGTTGGAAAATCCCAATCTACTGAGCCTCTTTGCGGTACATAGCCTACGCGAGATTTTTGTCTTTTTAATGAAGAATCAAAAAAATATACTTGGCCATTTAAAGGTGGGTGCAGGTTAAGCAATGTTTTAATTAACGTTGACTTACCTGCACCGTTTGGTCCAACAATCCCTGTCAATGAACCTTTTTCTACAGTAAAGCTTACATTTTTCAAGACTGTATTTCTGCGATAGGCTGCACTGATGTTTTCGACATGCAGTACGCTCATGGTCATTCATCTCCTTGTTCTGCCTTACACGTCATCGAAGTTATTCGGAGGCTGTTAATGCTGAGTAAATCGTATCAACATTATGTCGATACATTCCAATGTACGTTCCTTCTTCTGTACCTGCATCACCCATAGCGTCTGAATACAGCTCGCCGCCTAATTCAATGGAATGCCCGGCTTGATTAGCGCCTTCAATGACTGCTTGAATCGTTGAATCGTTCACACTACTTTCAACAAAGACAGCCGGAACTTCTTTTTCT
This sequence comes from Shouchella oshimensis, assembly GCF_002019765.1. Taxonomy (GTDB): domain Bacteria; phylum Bacillota; class Bacilli; order Bacillales; family Bacillaceae_D; genus Shouchella; species Shouchella oshimensis. Next base: position 305,570 of record NZ_KV917380.1, on the reverse strand, counting down.
ACAATCGTATTAATTGTTGACTGGATATCTGATATACCTGCCTCAGACTCTGTACTTAAACCTTGTATGCCCATTACGTCTATATTGTTCATTTCACCAAAATATTGAAATGCATCATGTGCCGTTACTAAAATACGCTGTTCTTCTGGAATTTGTGCTAACGTATCTACAGCATACATGTGTAATTCTTCTAATTCAGCAAAATAGGCTTGTTTATTTTCTTCTATTTCATCTGCGTGATCAGGAAGTAATACTTTTAATTCCTCAACTGCAGCATCTAATGCTTGTTCCCATAATACTACATCAAACCAGATATGTGGATCATCCATACCTGCATCTTCTTCATCCTCTAACAGACTTCCTGCATCTACTTTTTCACCAATTGCATGGGCGTTTGTCTCTACACTATTAAACACATCTGAAAGCTGGGCCTCTAAATGTAATCCGTTGTAAAAGATAATATCCGCCTGTTGAAATAAACGAATATCTCCTTGAGATGCCTCGTAAATATGGGGATCCACTCCTGGACCCATTAACGTCTCGACGTTAGCAAAGTCACCAGCGATAACAGATAGAGGCTCCCCAATTTGAGCAATCGTTGCTACAACGTCAATTGATCCGTCTGCTGAATCTCCTCCACCAGTTTCATTCCCGCTATCATTACAGGCAGAGAGTAACACGGCTGCAGAGACAGCTGTCAATCCGAGAGTATGCTTTAACATGTTTTGTTCCTCCTTCATCCACTCATTATCTTTATTTGTATGCATCAATCAGGATTTATTTCCTGTCCACAATAAAGTTTCTCTAATGCAACTTTAATTCCCTTGTCCAATATTGTCAAGAATTTTTCCCTCGTTCCTTTTTTTCGTCCCTCTACCCTCTCTTAGCTTTTCGATTCTCTCTTCCATTTATGTAAAAAAAAACGCCACGCTTATCAATGAGCGTGACGTTTTCTTTCGTTTACATACCATTTTCATTTGGCTTCTCTCGCGTTCCTTCTTTTCTCGGCAATGTGACCCATCGATGAATGGCTGCAGCAACACCGTCATTTGCGTTTGTAGCTGTTATCCAGTCTGCTTTACGCTTAACAAGGTCTTGAGCATTTCCCATCGCAACCCCTATTCCAGCTTCTTGTATCATGGCAATATCATTTAAGCTGTCTCCAACAGCCATCACATGCTTCATATCAATGTCCAGTTCATCACAAACCATTTTTATCGCATTTGCTTTATTAATTCCGATTGCATTAACTTCAATGTTTGTGGGACTCGAATTTGTAATTTCTGTAAGACCATGTTCTGTTAGCTCAGCAATAATGTCTTTACGCACTTGATCGTCAGTCGTATCGAAACCAAATTTCAACCAATTGTAATTATGACGATCTTCGGGCAAATCTCCACGAAAAAGTCCATTAGAGGAAGCTGCCCATACATGAGCGCCATATCGTTCTCTTAATTCATAAACATGATCCACAGCATCTTCGTGTAAGTGGGTTGCGTGTATTAACACACCGTCTTTATTATAAATTTCTCCACCATTTGCAGTGACTAAAAATGTCTGTAAACCTAATGACTGAGCGTAACTTCCGCATGTTGCCCGCGTTCGTCCAGTCGCAATCATAACAGGAACATTTAATTCTCGCGCTTCCATAATGGCTTCTCGATTCCCAGCAGATATCTCATGATTTTCGTTTAATAATGTACCGTCCATATCAAGAGCAATTAACTTAATGACTGGTCTTTCTACCGTTGACATGATACCTGACCCCTTCCAGAATGCACTCTTTCCTTTCTTAGTGTACTACAAAATGAAATGAAATGTCGTGTCATGAATATTCAGCTTGCATTCCTATCGTTGCCAATCAACAGATGAAAAAAAGGAGGGGGCTATCCCCATCCCTTTTACTAGCTTAATTGACTGTATTCTTGCCAAAAAGCTAAAATCGTTTCGAGCCCCTTGTCAAAATTTTCTAGATGGAAATGTTCATTAGGCGCGTGGAAGTTTTCACTTGGCAGGCCAAAGCCCATTAGCACAATCGGAACATGAAGCTGAGCATCAAATGTTTCCACAACTGGAATCGATCCTCCCATACGTGTATAAGCAACTTCTGTTTTATACACCTTTTCATACGCTCGTGCAGCCGCCGCAAAGGCAGGATCTGTCACAGGAGCCGCAAATGGTTTACCAGTGTCATGACGATGTGTAGTGACCGTCACTCCTTTTGGTGTATGGGCATTAATGTGTTTCTCGATTTTGTTTAAAATATCATCTGGGTCTTGTCCTGGGACGAGGCGGCAAGAAATCTTTGCTGTAGCTTCCGCTGGAATGACTGTTTTGACGCCTTCTCCTTGAAAGCCTCCGAATACACCATTTAGCTCAAGAGTAGGACGAATCCACGTCCGCTCACGCGATGAATACCCTTCTTCACCTACAAGAGCGGATACACCGGTCTCTGCCTTCATGCTGTCATCGCCGCTTCCGAGAGCCGCTAAACTCTCTTTCTCTTCATCAGCTAGCGCTTCAATGCCATCATAAAAGCCCGAAATCGCAATCTCACCAGCCTCATTTCGAAAACTAGCTAAAAGCTCAACTAATGCGTGAAGGGAATTAGGAACGGCTCCCCCATATAAACCGGAATGCAAGTCCCCTTTTGCGCCTCTTACTGTAAGCTCCATTGCAGCTAACCCTCTTAAGCCAGTACAGATAGCAGGTCGTCCAGCTTCTAGCATCGGTGTGTCTGAAATGACTAGTACATCTGCTGCCAATCGCTCTTTTTCTTTCTCGACAAACGCATCTAAATTAGGCGAACCGATTTCCTCTTCACCTTCAATAAGAAATTTGATATTAAACGGTAGCGCCCCTTCTGATTTGAGCATCGCTTCAACTGCTTTTATATGCATGAAGGTTTGACCTTTATCGTCACTCGCTCCTCTTGCATAAAGCTTGTTTTCTCGAATCGTTGGTTCGAATGGGTCTGTTTCCCATAAATGAACCGGATCTACAGGCTGCACGTCATAATGACCATACACTAAAATGGTTTTCGCATCGTTTCCTGCCTTTAACCACTCTCCATAGACAACTGGATGTTTAGCAGTTGGGATAATCTCTACTTTTTCTAACCCAGCATGAAGCAATTGCCCCTCTAACCAGCTTGCCGCTTCCGCAACATCTTGTTTATGTTCAGACAGGGAACTAATGCTTTTAATTTTCAAAAACTCATTTAATTCATTTAACATTGCCTCTCGATGAGCTTGTACATAATCAACCGCTTTACTTGTCAACTTCATCACTCCAAATTATTCTTTTTTTGATTGTATCATAGTCTCCTATTCATCACGACTCATGGTACACTTAATAGAAAAAAGGGAGGGAATCATGTGGTCATTCAGACATTGAACGCTCGTCATTTTGATGAGGCGTTCGCATTAAGCTGTTATGCCTTTCAAGCAAAACCTACTAGTGAACAAACAGAAACCGCTCGAACACACTGGTCTCATCATAATGCTACGCATTTTGCTTTAATGGATGATAACCAGCTTGCATCGAAACTAACGTTACTGTCTTTATCTATTCAGTTATTTGGCAGAACTGTACCCATGGGTGGGATTGCTAGCGTTGCCTCTTATCCTGAAGCGAGACGCCAAGGCGGTGTTCGAAAGCTGCTTCACCATAGCTTAGAAACTATGAAAGAAAAAGGACAAGTCCTTTCTTATTTGGCCCCCTTTTCAGTATCCTTTTATCGGAAATTCGGCTGGGAGATATTATGTGATGAAGTGACTTATACCCTTGAAAAAAATCAACTCCCCCGTCCTCTAGCAACGCTTGAAGGTACTTTAACCCGTGTCCCCTATCAAGATAACCGCATAAAAGATGTCTATACTAACTGTTTACGTCACGGGATGTTAGAACGAGATGACGAGTGGTGGGGGAGAAAACAAGAAGAAAACAAAGAGTACCACACAGTGCTTTACGAAGATGCTGAAGGTACTCCAAAGGCGTATATGGTTTATCGCTTTTCTGAATCAAAATGGACAACTCAAGAAATGATCTATTACGATCAATCTGCCTTAAAAGCATTGTTACACTTTGTTGGGCAACATGATTCTATGCTAGATGAAGCAACCATAACGGTTCCTGGTTCTAGTGCGCTTCATTACTACTTACCAGATCCACTCACAAAAGCGACAACAAAACCCTATTTCATGGCGCGAATTGTTGATTTTCAAGCCTTTGTCGAGACTCATCCTTTTCTTGCAGATGGACAGTTTACAATCCGTATTCAAGATGACTTCGCAACGTGGAACAATACTATATTTGCCCTGTCAATTAAAGACGGGCATGCCCAATGCGTTCCAACAACGGATCCACCTTCTCTTTTTATGACGATTCAGACGGCTTCCAGCTTATTCATGGGTTATAAGCGTCCAACTTTTTATAAGCACGCAGACCTTGTGACTGGAAACGAAGAAGCAATTGACCAGTTTTTAAGAACACTCCCTGATCAAGAGCCTACGCTACATGACTTTTTCTAACATAAACATACTAAGATTAGTGGGTAAGATCATCGACGGATGAATCTTACCCACTATTTTTCGTTTAGGCGTATAGTGAGAGGTGAAAGAAAGCTCGACCTAAGCCTCAAGGATCTAGAATCCGTATTAAAAACCGAGCTTCTTCACTTTCATTACTGAATCAGGTTTAAGTATGTTGGGGCCATTGAGCTCGTGTAGAGGAAATTAGAATCGGAATGATTAAGTGAAGACCTTTCAATGCTAAATGAAAAGAGGAACAATGATGGAGTTTGTAGTCGCTTTAGATGTATCAATGGGGAAAAGTTACTCGGTCATTTATCAAGACCAAAGAT
>NZ_KV917380.1:79848-299905 GCF_002019765.1 Shouchella oshimensis | reverse complement strand
TGGAAATCCCAAAGGGAGAAAGATTTTATATCTCATCATTCGGAACATGATCCGCCAGCAGAAAGCAGCTCCTAATCATATTGTCGAGTATTATTACAAATTAAAAAAGCAACCTACCCCCAAGAAGGACAAGGTTGCCGTTGTCGCTTGTATGAACAAGCTCATAAAGTGTATGTATTCCATGGCTAGGAATCATACAGAGTACGATTACTCGCACGCGGTCTCAATGGACCAATAACTGTAGTATACCATAGGAACCTTATTTAAAAATAGACAGGGATAAGGTTTATTTCCTATGCCTAGATTTAAAAATAACATCATCAGAATTATTATAAAAACCCTATTGACTAAACGTAGGAAAGAGGCTGGGACATAACGAAAAGTAGTATTTGAAAAGACGAATAGTCTAAAATATGCTGAGTAGCACCGCTGCAGGAGAATCCTTCGCTTTCCGGGGACACGGTCTCAGCCTCCTCCGTGGAAAACCGCCTCTCCAGAGTCTTCAGACACGTGCTGATCCCCTAGGAGTCTTCGGGTTCTCCTTCCGCTCATTTTCATATAAAACAAACGACGAACGTTCCTATTTTCAGGAATGTTCGTCATTTTGGTCTGTCTATCTACTTTTGTCTCAGCTCTTTGTTTATACTTTTTAATTCACTCGTTTCTTCAAAACGTGAACAACATTTTCTTGTTGTTCGCCTTTTAAAGTAATGTCCCGAAGGTACGTGTGAGGTTCTTCTCCATCGACTGGTTCAAGCTTTAACGTAATATGAGGCTCATTCTTTTCCTCTGCTTCTACTTTATACTCATCAAATTCAGCTGCAATGGCTTCAAACGTCGTATTGTTTTCTTCGTCGTTGGCTTCCCCACCAACCCAAATTTCCTTTGGTTGGGTTAATTCCTCATCTTTGTACACGAGTACTAGTTTATTCATTGTCTACGTACCTCTTTTCAAAAGGATATAGGGTACCATTCCTTTTTCAGCGAATCCTTAAACGTCTTACCTTCGTTAGCTGATCTAGTCGTTCCATTCGAACTTCGCAATCATTTCTTCTAATTCATCTGCTAGTTGTGCAAGATTCGTTGTTGAACTTAAAATTTCTTCCATAGATGCAAGTTGTTCCTCAGTCGAAGCCGATACATTTTGAATACTGGCAGATGTCGTTTCACTTGCTGTTGCGATTTGCTCATACGACAGCATAAATTGCTCGGTTTGATTGGCCATTGCCTTTACTTCATCTGTCACACGCTGGATTTTTTCGGTGACGTCATTCATATGATTTTGAATGAAAGCGAAGGATTGGCCCGTTTCTTCAATGATCGTAACCCCTTTTTTTACCTCTCCTTCCCCTACATTCATTTCTTTCACAACGACTTTCGTTTCGTTCTGAACAGTATTAATTTGCTCTTGTACGGTTTTTGCAGCATTATTTGATTGCTCTGCAAGCTTTCGTACTTCGTCAGCAACGACAGCAAACCCACGTCCATGTTCTCCAGCTCTAGCAGCTTCAATAGAAGCATTGAGTGCTAGTAGATTCGTTTGTTCCGCTATATCGGAAATCATTTGACTGACTTGATTAATTGTTGCTGCCTGCTTTTCTAGGCTCTCCACCGTTGTGGCAATAGAAGATACTTTATGTTGAATCGCATTCATTTGCTGAACACTGCTTTTAATCCCTTGTTGACCAGTTTGTACAGCAACTACAGCATTTTTTATTGCTTTTGTTACTTGTTGCGTCGACTGCTGCACATCCATAATTCCACTAGAAACCGTTGTCGCAGCTGCTTTACCTTGATCCATACTCGTCGTTTGTTCATCTACACTGCCAGATACTTCTTGAATGGCTAATGTAATTTGTTCAGTTGCCTGCATATTTTGCTCGGTACTTGCCTGTAATTGTTCAGACGACGCAGCTAAATAGGTGGATTTATCTCGAATCCCTCTAATCGTTTGAATGAGAGATTGTCGCATGTCTTCAAATGAATCAGCTAACTGACCGACTTCATCTTTAAAAGTAGATTTTACATTGTATGTTGAACTTAAATTCCCTTGACTGATAACCGTTGCAACGTTCGACAGTCCTGAAATAGGGCGTACAATCGCCCGAACAATAGCAAAAATAATAACGGATCCAATCAGTAATGTGACGATAATTACGATTAACATCGAGTAAAGAATAGGTTGAACGAGTTGACTCACTTCATTTGGTAACATCGCTCCAGCAAGCACCCAATTCGTTGGTAAAACAGTATCATATGTGATTTGTCGTGGATCTTCACCATCTACTTGAAACTCAAACTGTCCTGATTCTCCACCCTCTACAAACTGGGCACTGAGGGTTGCTGGGACGTACTCGCCAGAATTTAAAACAGGATGATAGACTACTCTCGAAAGATGGTCGACTAAAAACAAATAGCCTGTGCTTCCAATCGAAGCATCTGCTACATAGGATAGAATTGGGTTAAAATCGACTCGCATGGCTAAAACGTTACCCCGATCGCTTGTTAAGGATGCAAAGAGAATATCGGTCTCGTCCTCGTTCGAAAAGATTGGTTCACTAACCGCTACATCCGTTTGTCTTCCAAAAAGATCTCGTAACCAAGTGAATTCTATTACACCATACTGATCAGAAAGTTCTTCTGTACCTGCTACTGATTCAATTGAACCGTCCGCTTGATAAACCGTTCCCTCACCCTTATTGTTGACAATGTATACTTCACGTAGACGATTATCTTCTCCAAATAAAACGTCCAATTGATCAGCTATGTCGTCAGATGAAGCATTTGCATCAATAGTATCGCCGGTAAAAGCAGCTAATTCGGTTTGCAACCCCATGTATTGTTGCAATGATGCATGAACATTGGCTGTCATTTGCTCTGCTTGAGCATTCATTGTACTCTCCACATTTTCCCTTGTTGATAAATAAGAAAATACCCCAATGACTAAACTTGGTACGACAAGCATTAAACCAAAAGCCAGCATTAATTTCCATTTTAAGCTTACCTTTTTTTGTTTCATCCATTTTCACCTCAATCTTCTACTTTTTATTTCGGCTCGTTTATTGCTTTTCTAAAGGCTCTAGATTGAGATTTGAAGAATTGTGCGAAAAAAGTTATCATTTTACCTAAACAGAAAATGAAAGGGTGACTTTTTGATGCAACTTACTGACTTTTTAAAAGTGGATACAGCAACAAATCCACACTTTCACCCACATCACTCAACAAAGCTTGTCTATCTAAACAATGCTACTGGCTTTCCCCAAGCGTATGAGTATGATCGTGATTCGCAACAAGCGACTCGTCTAGTTGAAACATCAGAACGAATCATGCTCGCGACCTATATTGAGAATGACCTCCTCATTGGAATGGATTATGGGGTAAATGAAAAACAGCAATTGTATTTATGGAAAAATAATGAAGACCTTGTTCCGCTAACAAATGATCCTGCACATATACACCATTACGGAGGGGTATCACCTAATAAAGAATGGATTGCTTGGAGTAGTAATCGCAGGCATGAACAATTTTTTGACGTGTATATTCAACATGTATCCACACGTGACATTCAGTGTGTATATAAAGATGATGCTCGCTATGACCCTGTCTGTTTTCATCCAGATGGTCATCACTTGTTAATAAAGAAAACGAATACAAATTTAGATAATGACTTAGGTCTATTACATTTAGAAACAAAAGAACTAGAATGGTTAACGCCACACGAAAGCGAAGCTTCTTTCACAGATGCGGCTTTTAGCAACGATGGCAAATCTCTTTATCTTTTAACGAACGTTGGTCGAGAACACACTGGCATTGCTCGCTTACAGCTACAATCGAAAGAATTGGAATGGCTCTACACAGGAGATTGGGATTACGAAGCCTTAACCCTCAGTCATGACGGTACCTATTTAGCTTATGCAGTGAATGAAGGTGGCGTATCACATGCTTTTCTCACGCATCTTCCGTCCCAAACAGAGAAAAAGCTTCCTATTCAGTCAGGGGTTGTGACAAGTTTCACCTTTTCTCATGACGTAACTCAACTCGTTTTCTCTCTCGATGGAGCTGCAAACCCCGCTGCACTATGGTGTTACCATTTAAAGGAGCAGACTGTAACAAAACTGGCAAACAGCACACGCGAACATACGGTACAAGAGAAGTTAAGAGAACCTGAACAACTTGCATTCACAAGCTCTGATGGTGAGACCATTCCATCTTTTTATTACAAACCAGATGGGGATGGGCCTTACCCAACCGTTATTTTTGTACATGGCGGTCCCGAAAGCCAAATTCGTTCTGTCTACAACCCTTTTTTACAGTACTTTGTATCACAAGGCTTCGCCGTATGCACGCCGAATGTGCGAGGAAGTACAGGCTATGGGAAACGCTACCATCACTTAGATGATAAGCGAAAACGTATGGATGCTGTTAGAGATTTAAATGAGCTTGCAGAATGGTTAAAAACAGAAGGATTCGCTCATCCTGACAAAATCGCTGTAATGGGCAGAAGCTATGGAGGGTTTATGGTGCTTGCTGCCATTACTCATTACCCAACACAGTGGGCAGCTGCCATCGATATTGTTGGCATTTCTAGCTTTAAATCGTTTCTCGAAAACACAAGTATTTGGCGACGAAAAGTAAGAGAAGATGAGTACGGGTCCCTTGAAGAAGATCGTGACTTTTTTGATGAAATTGATCCCATTCATAAGGTCGATGATATTCAAGCTCCCCTTCTTGTGCTGCACGGACGAAACGATCCACGTGTACCGATTTCAGAGGCTGAGCAAATCGTTGAACAACTAAAGCACCGTCATCATCCAGTTGATTCGCTTTACTTTGAAAATGAAGGGCACTTCTTCGTTCGCTATGAAAACAACCTCGCGGCATACGAAAAGTCATTTTCATTTTTAAGGAAGTGGCTTTAACGAACGAAAACACCTCCGCCTTGGTCAAGGCGGAGGTGTTTCATTTACCCTTCCCGTTTTTCATGAATCAACTGATTTTTCATATCCGTTAATTCGTCTGACAGTGAAACGGGATAGACTTCTGGTACTTCTAAGCGTAAGTACTCTTCCCAAAACGATTGCTTTTGATACGCATGGTAGTCTCGCACATCTTTCAATGAAGGCACATCATAGACGAGTCTTCCATTCTCAAATATCGGCTTTAGCAGTTCAACCGCTTTAAAATCTCGAATTCGTTTCGCTTTTAATGGGTTACGTGGGTGCTTTAAGAGTATTTCATCTTTTCCTTCTAACGTTTCATGATCCAAGCAAACATAATCGCCCTTTGCCATCCCATCGTCGCCAAAAAGGCGGTACACTTTTTTGCGTCCAGGATTTAAAATCTTTTCAATGCTTTCCGAGATCTTAATCAGAGCGACCCAATCTTCTTTTTGATAGCTACCAGACTCAATCTCTGAATCAAGAGGTCGTCTAGCTACAATTTTATGGACGCCTCCTAATGCTGGGTTATCATAGGCTGTAATAAACTTTGTTCCAACACCCCAAATATCTACTTTTGCCCCTTGTTGCTTTAGAGAAGCAATTGTATATTCATCAAGATCGTTTGTCGCAGCAATTTTTACATGTTCTAAACCTTCTTCATCAAGACGCTTACGCACTTTTTTAGATAAATAGGCTAAATCTCCACTGTCTAATCGGACAGCCGTCATTTCATAACCTTTCTCCTTTAGACGGTGCGCTGTTTCAATTGCATGAGGCAGACCACTTCCAAGTGTATCCGTTGTATCAAGAAGAGGAATGGTTTTTTGCGGAAAAACATCTGCATACGCAAGAAACGCTTCTAATTCAGATGGGTGGAACATAATAAACACATGTGCTTGCGTGCCTGTAATTGGCATAGAAAATTTCTTTCCTGCCTTCACGTTGCTAGTAGCGTCAAATCCAGCAATATAAGCCATTTTCGCCCCGTACACACTCGCATCTCTACCTTGGGCACGTCTTTTTCCCATTTCAAGCAAACCATCCTCCCCTGCGATGGTTTTAATACGAGCTCCCTTTGTCAGGACTAGAGATTCTGCATTCACAATGTTTAACAACATCGCTTCAATCCAAATACATTCCCAAACAGGGGCTTCAATACGAATGAGAGGCGTATTAGGAAAGACTAAATTTCCTTCTTCAACTGCATGCAAATCTCCACTAAAACGTAATGAACGCAAGTCATCTAAAAACGCTTCGTCAAAGCCCTCTGATTGCTCTCTTAAATAGTGGATGTCACTTTCATTAAAGTATAAGTTCTGTATCGTATCAATTAAATGGCCAAGTCCGCCAAACGCGACATAACCGCCTAATTCCGTGCTAAATTCACCAACGCCGCGAACAAAAGGGGCTTTCCGATAGAAATCATCAAAAACAACTTGAGTTTGATGAAGTCCTTCTTTCCATAGGGCGTACATCATGGTAATGGCATAATAATCCACATCAAGCCCATAATCCTCTGAAGGATTGTAGTACGGGGTCACATGATGAGCGTTTCCACCACATCGGATGCACACTTCTTCACTGGAAGACTCGTTTGAAAAACTTGGTTGGTCACACTCTTTACATATATGTACATAGCGATAACGAGTAGGCTTTACAAAATCAAAGATTGTTTTCATGTGTTCAGACATCTTTCTGCTCCTTTGCGATCTACGCTTTTCACGCATATAAGTCCTCAAAAGTATACTCTTGTTTTGTCTTCATTTCAAATCCATCGTACCTGTAACGGTTCATCATACAAAAAAAACGCCCTGCATTCCGCTAGAGCGTTTCCATATACAATTAAGCAGAGAGAACGTCTTTAATTTGTTCCAAGGCATGTTCCAGCTCTTCTTTTGTAATGATTAAAGGTGGTGCGAAGCGAATAACATTCTCATGTGTTTCTTTACATAATAATCCTCGCTCCTTTAATTGTTCACAATAAGGTCGAGCTGATTCTGTTAATTCAATTCCAATAAATAAGCCACGTCCCCGGACCTCTTTAATTGAAGGGTGTGTTAACGTTTTTAATTCGGTAATAAAATAATCACCGAGCTCTTGAGCATTCCTTACTAAGTCTTCTTCTTCTAAAATTTCTAACGCAGCAACAGAAACCGCACAAGCAAGTGGATTACCTCCAAATGTTGATCCATGAGAACCAGGTTCAAATACACCTAACACATCTTTGTTCGCCGCAACAGCTGAAATCGGTAAAATCCCTCCACCAAGAGCCTTACCGAGAATGTACATATCTGGTTCCACGTTTTCATGATCGCATGCAAACCACTTGCCTGTTCGACCAAGACCAGCTTGGATCTCGTCTGCTATAAAAAGAATCTCATTCTCTGTACAGATGTCTCGCACTTGCTGCAAGTACCCATTAGGTGGTATGAGAATCCCTGCCTCTCCTTGAATAGGTTCAACAAGAAAGGCTACCGTATATTCGGAAATGGCTTCTTTTAGTGCCTCTGCGTCGCCATACGGAATCACTTTTATGCCTGGCAACAACGGACCAAAGCCACGCTTGTATTCTTCACTAGAAGACAGGGAGACAGCAGCTAATGTTCGTCCATGAAAATTATTTGAGCAGACAATGATTTCGGCTTTATTGGTCACAATTTTTTTGTTTTCATATCCCCATCGCCGCGCCGCTTTTAAAGCGGTTTCAACAGCTTCTGCACCTGTATTCATTGGCAATATCATCTCTTTATTCGTAAGTGAAGCTACTTTTTCATAAAAAGGCGCCAGCTGATCATTGTGAAACGCCCGAGATGTTAACGTGACTCGCTCCGCCTGATCCTTTAAGGTTTGAATTAGTTTTGGATGGCAATGACCTTGATTTAGGGCTGAATAGGCACTTAACATATCAAGATAGCGATTGCCTTCTGCATCCCATACCCATACTCCTTTTGCTTTAGAAATGACGATTGGCAATGGATGATAGTTATTTGCACCGTATTGCTCTGTTTTCTTAATAATCTCTGTTGACTTAGACATAGTCATCCTCCTTCAGTTCTGTGCTTCCACTTATGTCTCTTCGCTCTAAAGAAATGAATTCCTGCTACATTTGTCAGGAAAAAAGGTGTTAAGATGAGATAAGTAGGAGGTACAGCGTATGAATTCTGATATAAGACGCGTGCACCATTTTATTTTTTTGGCTTCTGTTTTTTGTTTTTGGCTTGCTACATATAGTTACGTACCGATCTTTAGCCTTTATTTAGAATCCATTCCGTTTAGCTACGGGTCAATTGGCATCATTTTAGGAAGTTACGGTGTAACACAAGTGCTACTTCGCTTTCCATTAGGTGTGTTACTCGATAAACTCGCCACGCTTCGCAAGCATTTTTACGTTGGTGGGTTTGTTGTAGCCATTGTGAGTGGCTTTATTCTTTTATTCTCAAGCTCTTTTCTATGGATATTGACCGGTCGCCTCCTCGCAGAAGTCACTGCTGCCATGTGGGTTATGGCTACCATCATGTACGCAGAGTATTTTCAATCGAACCACGCGAGTAAAGCAATGGGCTTACTGCAATTTTCAACAGTCATGCCCCAGTTTCTAAGCATGTTAACAGCGGGATTACTCGTTGAATGGATGGGCTTTGCTCTTCCATTTTGGGCTGGTATTGTGGCTGCCTCCGTCGGTCTCTTACTCGCTTTGTCAATAAAAGTTGTACCCAGTCATATGGAGACACGACATCCGTTATCTACCGTTTCCATTATTCGTTCTACCGTTACTATGAGGTCATTACTACCTATTACCCTTGTTTCTCTTTTTGCTCATGCTTTGCTCTTTATTTCTATTTTTGGCTTTACCCCTGTATATGCTGGTTCTCAAGGCATAGGTGAAGGTGCAATGGTTTGGATTATGACTGCTTTTTTCGTGCCTCATGCAGCGGCATCCATTTTCATTGCGCTGATCAACTTGCCGCCTACATTAGAGCAGCTACTAATGATTAGTAGTTTAATGGTTACAACCATTACATTCCTATTCCTACCCTTGGCTACTGGAATTCTTTCCATTAGTCTCCTGCACGCCATTATCGGCTTAACCATTGGAATTCTTTTACCCCTTTTATTATCCCAAATTGCAAGCTTACCACCGGCTTCATTAAAGACATCGGTCATGGGATTTTATCAATCGGTTTACGCTATTGGCATTTTTATTGGTCCCTATCTAGCTGGTTTTGCTGCAGAACAGTTTGGTCTCAAGCACGTGTTTACGTTGGCAGCCATTATCTCTTTCATCGCATTAGCCATTGCAGTACTTACAAGATTAAGAGAAGGACAACGACAAATGACCGATGATGCGTCTAAAAACAAAAAGCTGAATCACCGTTAATGGATGATTCAGCTCTTCCTTTATCCTGTTACGACCCAAGGTGAAGCATAAAAATCTCGTCTAAAAAGTTCCCCAGATTCCGGGAAAGAAGGAGGCATTTGACCATAAGGAATATTGGTTGCTCGATACCCGCCGAAGACCGTGTGAGGATTAGGACGTTCAGCTAAATTCCGCAAAAATACTTCTCCATTGAACCGGACAATGGGAATAACACTTCTTTGATGAAATCCATTCCAATAAGCCGTACCACGATCATGACGCGCAATCCAATACAAGCCTTCTTCAAGTTCCTCATCAAGGGTCACATACCCCCAACCGCCATCTGAAGAAATTTCGATTTGATCCGATTCAAAAAGTAAGTCTTTTGGTCTGCCAGTGCCGTCGTCTGTATAAATGCCTACTCTTGCTGCAGCCGTATTCCCTGCACTTCCTAAGCTCATTCCTGCACGTACAATCTTTGTTTTTCTCGTAACAGGAAATGGAAACGCGTCTAGTGTATCTCCATAGACAAGAATACTAAATGCAGGTACATGACTATTCACGTTGTAGCCTTCTGCTGTGAAAGGATTATAGTCTCGTCGGAAATGAGATAAATACGTCCCTGCCGTTGGATAAAATGGCTCCACTCCTCCACCTGCACTTGCCATTGCATCAATTTTATCTTTTAAATCCTCAAGGCTTTGTTTTGTTTGAAGGACATCATCTGAAAGCTGGGCTGTATTGGCTATCGCTTCGTAGTCTGCAGTAATGACGGTATCGGCATGTTGTTGTGCTGCAAATACTACCGCTCCATAAGCAGGATACAGTTCATACTCTCCTGCATCAATGACCTCTCCGTCACGATAAAGAACAGGCACAGGTTGGTCTAGCCAGTTGCGCTCTTCCCCTTCATAAATCCGAAAGCGAAGGGTTGGGTCTGTTTGATCACTAACTGGCGTTAAAGATGCATTGCTTCTTGCAGTCGACCTCATGTTCAGAACTTGTTGAATTTTATTAATGTCCTGCTGCACTCCTGATAGATGTGCAGATAAAATTGCTTCGCTTTTTAAATCCTTATAAGGCGTTTGTGCCATTTTTTTCACATCCTTTTCGTTTTTTTACGCTCGCGGTAAATACGTAAAGACCGTTGGATCTTCTTGCCCTAGTGTCCACATCGCAACACCTTTACACTCCGCCTCTTCGATTAGTTGTAATGTCGTAATAAACCCTTCAATATCACTATTCCATGCAAGGGAATAGCCCTCGGCATCCCCAATATAGAAGTTTCTTAGCCAAACTCCTGCATCCACCACTCGAAGCTGAATCGTCTTAGCGCCTTCCCATGAGTCCACAACCGCAACCGTTAAATTTTCATAGTCATTGCTTATGCCATAAGAAGTACCGGCGTCAGGGTTCAGCCCCGCATACATCAAATACCCAAACTCATCGTAGTCATAGGGACGGTCTTCCTCTAATGCAATTGGTTGAGGTTCTCCATCTACTATCGCCTGCACCTTTTCCATAGGTTCATAACGATTGAGTGTTGCAATATGAAGACGGTGACATCTCACTCTAGCTCCTTGTGCGAAAACGCCATGTGCGCCTTGCACTCTGTTTCCTTGTACCCTGTGACTGAACACTTGTGTTGTGCCATTAAAGCAAAGAATCTGCCCTTCAAAAAAACGTACTCGGAGAGAATACCTTGTACCTAAATAGATTGTAGCTGGAACAGAAGCCAACACTTGCCTTTCACCATTTTCCTCTGATAGTAGTAGGAACTGTTGTTGCACTGCGTCTAGTAAAAACAAATATCCATCATTCGTCGCTCCTACATTGGAAGCCATAAACCGAATGCCAGCACTTCCTCGATCCCATAATGAAAGATCCGCTTCTAAATGAGGAAAGAAGTGTAGCCGCTTATTTAACAGCAATTGATTTTGTCTTCCTCTGGCGTCTGTTTCGACAAAATTTTCACGGTATGGTACCCATTCTCCAGAAGAATAACCGACCGCTTTTCTACTTGATATACATTGCCTATTCTCATAGTTTCCACCATGAACCACCTGGGTTCCCGCTTGTAAATAATAATTCGTCTCCGCTAAATTAACTTTCTCTTGATTCCCACTTTCATCGTACACAACATGAGAGCCAAATAGATCTTCCCAAAAAATAGCAGGACGAGGGGGTCTGCGGAGCAATTCAGCTGTTAAAGCCATTTTCTTAGGCATTTTAGCCTCCACTTGATTGACAATACCTTCTGTTACTGTGCCTCTCTTTTTAGGCGGCTGTAAATTGACATTGTATTGCACCATCCCACCGCTCATATTGTGAGAAAAGCCTGTACTTAAAACCAAACCGAGTAGTTGTGCAGAATCTTCTGTTCCTGTAACAACAATTTCATTCTCCCCTTCTGTAAAAGAGAATGTTCCACAATGGTAAAAATGTCGATCTGGGTTTACTAAGAACGGATACCAACTTGGAATCCCTTCTCCTATCACATACGGTGTACCGTTAACGAGCAAATGAATTTTTGGATTTAAATAAGGGAAGTAAACAGGTGCAATTAATTCATAGGTCCCTGCGGCTGGCAGGGTAAACCGATAGACTGCTCTCCCAGCGTCAACATCTTTTACACAACGCTCCAAATCATGGTCTGCCAAATAGCGAGCACCTCCAACTGCCACCCCCTGAAATGTTTGCGGAAATTGTTCTGCACGCCAGGTCGTATTGGTCCTCGTTGCGTTCCCTGTTAACTGGGTAGGTTGATGTAGAACGGCGTGTACGTGTTCAAAAGTTGCCCGCTGATGCTTACTATAGCTTGTAATATACTCTGTCCCTTGATAAGTTGATCGGTAAATAACAGGACGATTATTGTACGGAAGCAAGTCAGCATACGCCACGCGAAAGCGATCATAACAATGAGAGAATGTTTGCTGGTAGCCGGACTCTTCATCATGTAGACCCGTATAAGGAACGTAAGATTGATCGACCCACGTAAAAGCATCTGTCTCTGGATCTCGCCCAATATGGTGTTTAAAAATGCCATTTTGCCACATGAGCATTTGCCAGTACCGAACAGCCGTACCAGATCGTTTGCTTTCCAGTGGCCAACGTCGTCCATAAGCAGCATTTCCAATCCAAACCGACTCGGACGGAAACACATTTTGCACATGGGCTAAAACTTGTTTAAGCCACCAAACAGGTGTAGATGGACCTGGAGCAGAATTGTTATGAGCAAAATCATAGGACATGATTTGCCATTCATCACAAATCATTTGTCCTCTTTCATCTCTACCTTCAGCAAGCGTACGGTAATCGGTCCATTGATACCAATATGGTGCAAAATCACCTGTCATGGCATGCAAATTAACACGTACTTTTAATTGAAGAGGAATGGCAATTTCATTTTTCACTCGCGCTAAAAAATCTCGGTATTTTTCAGCTTCCCGAGCCTCTCTAGGTCGAGAGCTCGATTTCTCAAAATCAATCTCAATTCCTTTTATTCTATTAGGAAAACGCGTCATGTATTGAGAGACAATTGATCGGAATTGCCGTATAAAAGTCGATTGATTTTCCTCTTGATCAAGCATAGTTTCAACTGGACTTCCAAAACAAATGGCTTGTAAAAACCATTCAACGTTTGGATAGTGGTCCATTAAATAGAGAAGACTATTCCGTGCCCAATATTGGATGGCGCCATCCTGATTCAAAACAGGATAAGAGGTCCCTGCTTTATAGTGATAAACTGTACCATTTTCACGCACACCAAAATCATGTAACCCAAAGGAGGCAATTTTTTCATTGTGTTCCTGAAACGCCGTCCAAAAGTTTCGTTGATCACCTGGCCAGTCTAAGTATGCATCGCGGTTCATGATCGTCCATTCTCCAGCTTCCTCTTCTTTCGCAAACTCCAAAAACTGTGCGTTGGATGGCTCATTTAAACTCCACGACATAAACTGCATGCTCATAACAACGACCTCCCTTCTTTCCAACGTATAAGCTCGGCTACACCATAATAGCCAATCCCGACATCTTGAAGTGTATCGATGACTTCTATTTCACCAAATTCATTTTGTCGCCGTATTTGTGCAAATTTATACCACTCCAGTCGTATCCTCCCCGAACCCATTGGAATACCAAATAGTTGTTGTTTTCCTGTTTGAATGGGTATAGAACCGATCGTTAATGTTCGTGCTTGACGGTCTAACAAAACACCATTCTTTGTAGCTTTATTGAGCGAAGCATGAAGATGAATCTCGTCTCCCGCTTTGCCAGCTGGAACATAGAATTCTCTCGTATATGTTTTGTTTAATGGATGCTCTTCTTCATTCGGAAATGGCATTGTGAAAGTGTCTCTTTTTTCTCCTATATTTGTTGATACACGCAATAAATCAAAATCATCTTTTGGGATAAGTGTTAAATCAACAGGAGTTACAAATGTTTGTCGATCAAATCGTTTTTCGTCAAGATTAGGAATCGTGATAATCTCGTTTCCACGACCTACTAGATTGTAAAAGCGATTTTTTAACTCAGGGAACCTTCTCGGTTGATCACCCTTTATAAGCAACGGTTCAGCAACGCCTTCAGTTGAATCTCGTTCATCCAACTCTCTTAACACCGGAGACAGCCACTCACTTGTGTGAGCCACTGTCCCTGTCACCTGTTCACCGCCCTGTAGCTGTAGATCGGTTATATTTAATTGTCCACTAATCTTTTCAGCGATTACATGAAGATCTACTTGTTTCACTTTTTTTGTTTGATCTTTCTGTATTGGTTGTGCAACGAAGCGAGACCAGTCTAATTTACTCATTAGACCAGCGATGTTCACTTGGATGGCCTGTCCAATTGGTACTTGTCGTACCACCTTGCAACATAGCATCGGTTATTGAAGCTTGACCTGAAAAGTTTGACGCTACAAACCGTACCTCTACTTCAGAAACCGATTTCGACGAATCGGTTTCGACCAATACTGATTTAGCAGAAAACATACGCACCCCTCCCTTCGTTTTGAATCACGATTTAGGTTAACGATATAAAGGTCGGTTCTTCTTCTGTCCCATCTTCGTAACGAACGATTACTTCCACACCAACCCTACCGTTTTCATTTACAGAAAAGTTTTGGACGGCGCTACGAAAAGAGAGAACATAATGATCACGATTTGCCGGATAGACAGTTTGGCTTAAACGTTTTACACCTGATGTTGTCTCTGCTTTAAACGATGCGCTACCGCTAAAACCATTAACTGGGTCCACTTCCCATCCACTATTAGACCAATAGCGGAATCCATCATCTGCTCTGCTGTTAAGCAATAAGTTAAATACAGAGAGCTCTAGCATATCGCTTGAATCAATGGTATCTTCTGATCGTAAAAAACTTGTGCCATCTTGGACGCCTGTAAGCAAGTCAGAAAGTGTAGGTGCCTTAGACTCTAGTACGATTTCTGTTTCCCAAGGCTCAACTAGGTTATAGCGCCAAGCGAGAATGCGTGTTTGCCGATCAATACCTAGCTCTTTATCGTACACTCTAACTAGATCGCCAAGCTTAAATTGTTCATGTTCCATTCCGGATAAAATGGATAAATCAGATGCTTTAATTTGATAGGATGTACGCGGTAAACTAAGACTTTCCAATGCAGCTTGCGCTTGCTCTTTTAAATGAAATGGATTTGTAAACCGATCATCCTTTAGCACCTTTGCTCGCAGTTTTGTCGTGAATGTGTAGTTGGGATCGTCTCGAATATCTAAATAGGGAACTTGGTCATTCACTGAATCAATGGAAAGATTCTCTCTCCCATAAGGATACAGTCGTGTAATGAGTTCATCTGTATCATACGTAGCTTCAATCGATTGGATGTTCTTCTCATAGACAATAGCTGCCCCAGACACTCGACCGATCGGTTCAATGAAATCAATCGTCATCGTATCAGAGTGGTAAACTAATTCACCACCGTACACATCTGGCAATTGTGTTAACGCCTGCAACCTGTTCGTTAGTCCAGATTCAACACTAACGTTACGTGTTGGAAAATTTGAAACGACCCCTAACCGCCATTCTGTTCCTTGTAAAATGTCCGACAAAACGACCACAACACTTTTATCTTCCCATTCAGAAACAGATAAAGGGTCGGAAAATTGCAAATCATACCAAAGTGCTTCAGCAAACACTTCTGTTTCTGGGACACCACTTCCTCCGCGACTATACGTAATGCGTCGAATAATATAGAGCTCATCAACAATTTGAATTAAATGTTCATTTTGTAAGTGCTCGTTTTTTTGATCAGAGAAAGGTAAGACAAACGAAAGTGTATCAATACCGTTTACTTCCTGTTCAAGCAAAATATCATAGGCATTATCTAAGACAGCAAGCTGCTCTCTTTCAGGCGAAAGAACGACTGGTCGAGCCCCTGGTAAACGGGAGAAAATAGCTCTCTGCATTCTACTGTAAGAATGGTTATAAAAAACCGTATGCAACTGGTTATATTGGGATTCATTGACATTGTTATATTGAATCATACAACCACCCTATACCCAGCGACTTCTTGCTTGTATTGTAAGTTCTTCCACTTCACCAGTTCCTTCAAATGCAAGAGATAATTGATTCGCTCCAGGTTGTAAAACAGGAAACTCAATACTGCTTAAATGGTTTAATGCTGAAACTCGTTCACCATTCGGCTTTATCGTATACGCCGTCACATATTGGCTATCCAAACGTAACTGCTCCCCTGATTCAAGCGTCCCGTCGTAAACCATTTCCGTGTCGTTAAGAGTGAGTCGAATCAAACCGTTTTGCAACTGCCCTTTTACTTGTATTAAAGGAAAGGAGTGGATGCTGCCTTTTTCTCTTGTGAAATGATGGGTTCCTTCTGAATGGTAGATAAAAAATTCATCTTCAATCGCATAATAGTAAGGATCGGGACAATAGAAGATTAAATCGCCTCTACCTGAAGCTGCTAATTCGTCTAGCTCTGATTCTTCTGCCAAAAGCCCGTATATCACCTTGTCTCGTTCATCATGAAAAATAAGAGGCTTAGGCTCAGCACGATTGAGTAATCGAGCAATCTCCCTTACCTTTTCACGAAAATCAGTACGATTTGCACCAGCAATCGTAACCGAAATGGTAATCATCAACGCTGCATCTTGTTTTCCGAAAAAAAAGGAGCCATTTCTACCGAATATAGACATGGACCGAATTTCGCGAGCTGGCAAAATAGGCCTTTGAATGTGATGAACGATTAAAGACTGACTAAAATCGAATCCGTCATACGTAAACATATTACCGGCCTCCTTTTGCTCTCATCGTAGACACATGTCTCCGACCAAGTTCTGTGTCCATAAATGGAGCTGTAATTCTTGCAATCTGTTTTCCTTCTAGGTGTACCGGAACCTCGACAGTTAACCTATCTTGTAAAGAGGATCGGTTTAGAAAATCTGGCTGTTGACGAGCCATTAAATGTTGTTCTAATCGCTCTACTCCACGACCTAAGAAGTTCCCCCCTTGAATCGTAGGTAACGCCAAAGCATTCGTTAACGCTCGCTCAATAACAGGTAAGTCCCCTTCTACAGAGTCTTTAATTGGCCCTCCAAAATTTAAGCAGTGAATGTCTTGCAGAGGCCCTTCCTTTGCAGGAGAAAACGGGAGAAAATCACGAATCTTTCCTGCTACATTTGAAATGGCACTCGTGACCGACCCAATGGCACTAGTAATCCCTTGGGCAATACTTGTGACAATGTTACGGCCTGCATCCCGGAACCGACCGATAAAGCCCATGACCGTTTGAAATGCACTTTGAATGCCATTTGAGATCGCACTTCGTATCGCTGTCATGGCCGCCGTTACACTCGTACGAACCGCATTAAATATGGACATAAAGGTCGTTCTGATTGCATTAAGACCCGCTGACACTGCAGAGCTTGCAGCAGAAATACCTGTCGTAATAAAGTTTCGAATAAACGAAATAACTGACGTCACGACTGAGCGAACTGCATTGAATACCGTCATGAAGATCGTTCGAATCGTGGTTAAGATCGTCATGACAACCGTTTGTACAGCTGTCATCCCAGTCGATATAAGATTCCGTATAAATGTCATCACGGTCGTAACAACTAGCTGCACAGCTTCAAAGCCCCTCTGGAAAAAAGCTTGAATGTTCCTTAAAGCTGTGGAAAAGAGAGTTGAAATGGAACTCCACATATTTGTAAATATCGTACGTAAACCTGTAAACAAGGAGCCTGCAATTTTAATAATTTTGCCAAACAATAGGAGCTGTACTAAATTCCAAATCGCTTCTAATGCACCGAAGAATAATTGTTTGATCCCTTCCCACATTAAGGAGAAATCCCCCGTAAATAAGCCAGCAAAAGTTTTAATTAATCCCATAATGATATCGAGTGCACCAGAGATAACACCTTTAATATTTCCCCACACTTGTTGAATCAACGCGGCCACAAACGGCCACACAAACTTCATTAAAGCTAATATTCCGTTCATGATAGGTTCAATAATACTGAGTATAAAGTTAAATACATTTGAAACAGCTTCCATGACTTGTGCGCCATGCTCATCCCAAAACTGCTTAATTTTCGCCAGTTTTTCGGCTACAAACGAAGCAATCACGCTAACGACCGTTTGAATAACAGACTGAATCGTCTGCCACACTTGAATGACGCCGTTTTTAAATGTTTCATTCGTATTCCATAAATACATGAATCCTGCGGCAAGAGCGGCAATGGCAGCGGTGACTAATAGTATTGTGCCGATAAAAGGACTAATAGCTGCTCCTATAGTTGTAAAGCTTGCTCCAATCAAATTTAGAACTGATTTAAACGACGTAAAAGCTTCCCTTACTGCCACAATACTTAATAATAATCCACCAAAACCTGTTAAAAGACTAGCCAAGAATCCGCCCCAATCAGCCTCTCCTATTTTTTGAGTAATTGTTCCAAAGGACTCTGCAATTTTAGTTAAATTCTTTTGCAGATCCTCCAATGCTTTACCGTGTTTTTTCACGTCATCAAAGTCTATTGTTAACCCTGCAGATTGTCCAATTTGAACTGCCATTATATTCCTCCTTTCCATTTTTTCGATTCTTCATTCATTTTGTCTTGATCCCATTCAGCCATGCTTCGATTCTTTTTATCTTGTAAAAATCGTTGAAATGCACTATCTTCAGGTAATCCTCTAACAAACACTAAGAACCGTCTCCATGAGAGACGGTTCTCAAATCCCTCTTGAGTTAAATGAATGCGATAAAACCTGTAAAAGTCAGCCTCTAATGCGGCCCACCCCCAAATAATTATCCGTGAATCTTGGTTTTTTTTTGTGTTTTTGATGATTGAGCACTTGTACCTTTAACGTCATAACCCCATAGTTTCATAATGTCTGGAACGATATGTTGAAACACAAAATTCACTCCAGCTTTTGATTGTTCTAAGTGGCTGAGAAAAGCTTTTCCTAGCATCAGTTCAATAAACTCATACATCTTTTCTTCTGGTACCGACATTTGTGTTTTTCCTTTTACCTTCTGCACACAATGTCGGAAATAGAAGGTAGCAAATTGGAAAGGCATTTCAGTTGGAATCTCAAAATACTCACCAGCAAATTTGACGTATTGATGCTTTTGTTCATTTAACTGTTCAGCCAGTGCATCGTCATAGTCAGCTACTAATTGCTCTTGTTGGATTTCCGCTAGCTCTTCCACCTTTTGATCTAGAAGTTCTAAACGTTCTTCTCTATTATTCGCCACCAGGAGCACTCTCCTCCGTAATCGCTTCTTTTGTATTTACACGGAATTCGCCTGAAAAAGTATATACCCCCTCAGACACTGAACCCTCTTCTTCATAGGTAGTAAAAAATCCAGTAAGCGCATAGCCTGAACCAGTAGAGTCAGTATGCTTAATAACCGCTTCTTGACCTAGTTCCGAGACGCGTTTTAATTCCGATTGTCCATCATCATCTAGAAGCGCAATCCCTTCCATTGATACGGTTTCACCTACAGACGCGGCAATAAATTTTTGACGAAAAACGCCCCCCCCATCAACCGTGTCACCTAAACCGGTCACATCCGCTTCTTCAACTTCTAGTGAATGTGTAAAGGACGTTAGCTTTGCCACCACTTGTTCATTTACTTCTACTCGTGTTCCTGCAAACTTCTTTTCAGCCATGTTAACTCCTCCATAATAAGTGAAATACTATTCGTTATTGTTGGTGTGCCGGCACGAACGCATATTTAACGAATAATGTAGCTAGATACTAAATGTTTTGCTACAACTCTACTTTAATATAAGAACACACGTTCTGTTTTGCCGATTTTCTGCCACGTTTATGTCACTTATTTATGTTAAACTCTTTAGTAAAGATATTTAGAAAGGAAGATTCTTGATGTCACAAGTTTTTAAATTCCTTGAATCCTCATTAATTGTTGAAGAAGATTGCGTAATACTTCGACATGGAAGAATAAAATCTTTGAATGGAGGTGCAAAAAAAGAAGTAATACTCCCATATTCTGAAATTGAAGAAATTATTTTTCAAAAGCCTGGATTCTCAGCAGGTTATTGCTACTTTAAACGACCCGGTGCTTCAATAATTACGACTAAACATCAAGCGGTATACGATGAACATTCTATTTTGTTACACTTTCGATACCACTACAAACGATTTTTGAAAGCGAAGAAAATAATTGAAACACGTTTAGAAAATGTTGAGATAGTTTCAGAGTCAGAACTGGACCGTATTTATCACTCTCTTATTTTGGATTCAAATCAATCCATTACGTATAAAGGCTATGATGGAAGTTTAGAAGTTACAAGAGATAAGATTACGATTTTATACAACGGATTTCTTCATAGTGGAGGACGCGGTCAAAAAACCATTCAAATAAAAGAAATTAACAGTATTTCGCTTTCTAAAAACACCTTTGTTAGTGGGAAAATTCAGCTTCATTACAATGGGTTTCAAGATAGAAGGAATGGCATACTTGCTTCTGCAGCAAATGAACTAAGTATTACAAACATCAACGAGTACAATCGTTTCTTACAGGCAAAAGAACTGATTGAACGGATTAAACATTACCATGACTCACATAGTGAAAATGACTATGAAAACAGCTATTCCCAATATGCCGAACTTGCGCATACTCCCCACTCTACCGCTGATGAACTTCGAGAGTTTAAAGCGCTTTTAGACGAGGGCATTATTACAGAAGAAGAGTTTGAACAGAAGAAAGCCCAGTTACTTCGCTAATGAAATGAGCCCCTTGTTTAGATACGAGGGGCTTTTTTACAACAAGTGTCAAGATGTATTCAGACGCTCTACAACCTCGTCTTTAAAGATTAGATTTATGTTAAACTACTCTAAACAATAACCTTATTGAGAAAGGACGACTCATCATGCCACACGTTTTTAAGGGAGCTCGATCGACCCTAACCATTGAAGATGACAGACTAGTTATTCGTCATAACAAAATAAAAACATTTGCTGGTGGTGCTCGTAAGGAAGTTACCATTCCCCTAAATGAACTTGAAGGAATGATCTTTCAAAAACCTGGTCTATTATCTGGTTTTTGCTATTTTCAATTACGGGGAGCTTCGCCATCTATAACAAGGTTTCAAGCAGCAAATGATGAACATTCTATCATGCTAAATTTCTTCTACCATTACAAACGTTTTCAAAAAGCCAATCAGATTATTATGAACAAACTAGCGACTATTGAACCTTCTTTAGAAGTAGAAATTGATCGAACTTTGAATGACCTTATTTCTATTCCTTCCCATATTGTTAAATTCGATGGTGTTGACGGTACCTTAGAGTTGACTAAAGATACTGTAACGATCTACTACAAACGGTTTCTACATACAGGTGGTAGCGGGAAGCAATCCATATACATAAACGATATTAGTGCCATTACGCTCTCACCTCAAACATTGGTGAATGGGAAATTTGAAATTCATCATGGTAACTATTCTTCGAGGAAATTAAATCCACTTGCTTTAGGATCAAACGAAATTAGTATTGGTAACATCAACGAGTACAATCGTTTCTTACAGGCAAAAGAACTTATTGAACGGATTAAACATTACCATGACTCACATAATGATTTTGAAAACAGCTATAACCAATATGCCGAACTTGCGCATACTCCCCGCTCTACCGCTGATGAACTTCGGGAGTTTAAAGCCCTTTTAGACGAAGGTATTATTTCAGAAGAGGAGTTTGAAAAGAAAAAGATGGGGCTACTGTAAGAATATCTTTTAAGGAGGAGCTAACATGACTATGGCTACTTTTCAATCAATGGGTACGACCTTAATTATTTCTGAAGATCGGATAACCTTAGAACATAACCGCAAAATTGGTAACTTAAGAAAAACAATAGAGATAGCCTTTACTGAATTAGAAAAAATTGAAGAGAGAAAACCTACTCTTTTTTCCGGGTATGTTTATTTCAGACGAAACCACGATCCTTCTATTGATGATAAAGAAGCGATGATTCATGAACAGGCGATGATTATTCGTTCTAAGAAAAAGTATAAAGAATATGAAAAAGTTAGCGAACTGATAAAACAAAGAATAGTAGAAAACGCTCAGCAAACTGGTACACCAGATGATCGAATCGATTCTTTAGTAAAACAACTGACCTCTAATCCACATGAATCATTACGTTATGAAGCTCATCAGGGCCATTTAATCATAAGCGCCCACACGGTTTCTATTCATCATAAAACGTTGCACCGTGGTGGAAATGGACAAAGAGAATTTTCCATTTCTTCTATTAATAGCATTCATTTATCTAAAAGCGGGTTAAAAGCTGGTCGTATTCGCTTTTTTACAGAATCTACGAATAGCAGAGAGAAATATAAAGCCTATTTAGCATCTGAAAATGAACTTCTTATAACAGGTATTGATGACTACCATCGTATGTACGAAGCTAAACTGCTCATTGAGCGATTACGTGTTTACCACGCAGATAAACACGATCCGTCCGTTATACCACCTTCTCCCCGCTCTACCGCTGATGAACTTCGAGAGTTTAAAGCGCTTTTAGACGAGGGCATTATTACAGAAGAAGAGTTTGAACAAAAGAAAGCTCAATTACTTCGCTAATGAAATGAGCCCCTCGTTTGGATACGAGGGGCTTGCTTTTCACACGATGTAACCAGCTACGCCCATTAAATAATGAAGTTTCGCTAATGCTTTTGTTTTCAACCTGTAATACTGCCTCTCACTAATCATCATTTCCATGTATACTTGATAATCAAAACGGTCCTCTTCTAAGTAACGTCGAACGATTAATTCTCTTTCTACTTCGGAAAGTCGGTTAATGCATTCCTGGATAACATCCAAAAATGCTTGACGTTCTGTTTGTTCTTGCTTCATTTCATCTTCTTGCTGTGTGAAAAAAGGTTTACTACTCCCTGTTGAAAGTAGCGTGTACTGTGCAGTCACTTTTGGCATCTCGTCGTATGCAAGCGTAAGCTTATCTAAGTTATATTGTGCTAGCACTTGTTCTACTTTCTGCTTCTCTTCCTTTTGCAACGCAAGCCCCCCTTTACTTAGCAAAGAGAACCAATTCGTTAAAAATCAAAAAAGACGAGGTCATCACCTCGTCTTTTTTTAACTACTTATAACAACCGCATCATATCCACGCCCACGCAGTTCATTCGCCAATGCATCCGCATTAGCTCTCACAGAAAAAGCACCTGCCTGTACAAGGAAAAGAGAACCACTTTGGACAATAATGGATTCATATCCATCTGCACGTAAGCGAGCCTGCTGTTGATCAGCATTGGCACGAACCGAAAACGCACCAACTTGAACACGATATATGGTGCCACCACCACCGCCGCTTCGCTGTAAATTAAACGCTTGCGCCAATCCGTTGACATGGCCTCTTGCTACACGATCCAAGAACGCTGGACTTCTTAACAAGTCTGCATCTGCAGCTCGATCAATAAATAGGTTTTCTGTTAATATCGCAGGCATAGTAGACGTGCGTAATACTGCGAAGTTGGCTCTTTTTTGGCCTCGGTTCGTCACGTTTAGTTGCTGCATAATCGCTGGATGGACAATCCCCTGTATACGTGCTGTTTCAGCCCCTGCATTCGTATGAATAAAGGATTCAAACCCTGTTCCACCACCTGCATTAATGTGAATAGACATAAAGTAGTTCGCATTCCAAGCATTTGCCTGCTGGGTACGATCACTTAAACTGACAAACACATCGCTTGTTCGACTCATACGCACTTCTACACCTTGATACTCACTTAGTAAAATGTCGCGAATACGCGTGGCTATTGAAAGGTTTAACGTCTTTTCCTGTAGGCCATTCCCTACTGCACCTGGGTCACTTCCACCATGTCCTGGATCTAAAAATATTCTTGTCATTTGTACATCCCCCTTATCAATTAGGTGCTCGTCCACATTCTCACTCGAATTGCGAAAAAGCATGCAGCGCTATACGCCACATGCTATTCTTATTCAAAATCTATTGATGTGTAAGGGTGTTTGCTAGACTATTCATAAAAACAGGCATTTCACTGCTAGACTAATAGCTTAGTATGAGGGTTGCATCTCTTTAGCCTCGTTAGCAACAGCTTCCGCCACAACGGTTGCAATTCTTTTATCAAACACAGAGGGTAATATCTGTTCGGCTTCTACTGTTTCAACTAATCCTGCGATGGCTGTTGCAGCTGCAAGCTTCATAGACGTCGTAATTGCCCCTGCCCGGCTATCCAATGCCCCCCGAAAGATTCCAGGGAATGCGAGCACATTGTTAATCTGGTTCGCAAAATCTGAACGGCCTGTTCCGACCACCGCAGCTCCGGCAGCCTTTGCCTCCTCTGGATATATCTCTGGTACTGGATTCGCTAAAGCAAAAACAACAGCATCTGCATTCATCATGCTCACATGATTTTTAGAAAGGGCCTTTGGTCCAGAAACACCAATAAAGACGTCTGCTCCATTTATGGCTTCATTTAACCCACCAGTTAGCTGCTTTGGATTTGTTTTTTGTGCTACTTCTCGTTGGCGAGGGTTTAGCCACGTTTCTTCTTGTTGAATAATCCCTTCTAAGCTTACGAGTGTGACATTGCTGTAGCCTGCTTCAAGTAAGAGTGAAGCTATGGATAAGCCTGCTGCACCTGCTCCATTAATGACAATCTGAGCTGATGCATCTTTTCGAACATATTGCAGTGCATTTATTACTGCCGCTAGCACAACAATGGCTGTACCATGCTGATCATCATGAAACACTGGAATGTTCAGCTCATCTTGTAATCTTTTTTCAATCTCAAAGCAGCGCGGTGCAGCAATATCCTCTAAGTTAATGCCGCCAAATGTTGGGGCAACCGCCTTCACAGTCTGAATAATCTCCTCGACATTCTTTGTATCGAGACAAAGAGGAACAGCATCTACACCAGCAAATTCTTTAAACAGAACCGCTTTTCCTTCCATTACAGGTAGCGCTGCTTCAGGGCCAATATCTCCTAAACCAAGGACGGCAGAGCCGTCTGTCACAATAGCCACTAAATTTCCTTTAATGGTTTGGTCATATACAGCAGATTTATCTTCTGCAATAAGCTTGCAAGGCTCTGCTACACCAGGTGTATACGCAAGACTCATATCGTATTCCGTTGTTAAAGGAACCGTACTCTTTAGCTCCATTTTCCCTTTTCTATGCAAAGCAATTGCTTCTTGCTTTAATTGACGTGTTTGCATGAAACACTCACTCCTTTTCTTTATAAACCTAACCAGCGTAAAATAAATGTTGCTAAGATGACCGTACCTGCTCCTCCAAGACGTGTAGCGACTTGGGCAAACGGCATAAGACTCATCCGATCAGATGCAGACAAGATCGCCACATCTCCTGTTCCCCCTAGCCCACTGTGGCAACCTGTCACAATAGCCGAGTCAACAGGGTGCATATTCATCCATTTTCCAACAATATAACCGGTTGTGACCATCGTCACGACAACGGACGCACATATCAATACATAGGAAACGCTAATGATTCCTGCCACATCTTCAAGTGGAATAAATAAAAGCCCAAGTCCAACCATAAGTGGCCATGTAAAGCTCGTCGATACAAACTTATATAGATGGAAAGCACCTTGTTCCAGCTGGGACGGGATCAGCTTAAAGATCTTACAAAAAGCTGCGATAAGTATCATTAGAATCGCTGCAGGAATATGAAGGCTGCTCTCCATCAAATGCCCAAACACGTAAAAGCTACAGGCAACTAATAGACCAGCCCCCATTAAGCTGAAATTAACAGGTTTATTGTCATCCACAGAGGTAGGGATTCTATCCCCTTTTGTTTTAACGAGAACGCCATTACCTGTAAGATGCTGCTTTCTTAGACCTAACTGCTTTAATAAAGCAGCGCATATGATCGCAAAGATGTTTCCAATAAT
Organism: Shouchella oshimensis; assembly: GCF_002019765.1. Taxonomy (GTDB): domain Bacteria; phylum Bacillota; class Bacilli; order Bacillales; family Bacillaceae_D; genus Shouchella; species Shouchella oshimensis. The sequence goes on along the minus strand of NZ_KV917380.1, from coordinate 274,204 downwards.
AGCAGCAGGAATCATTTGCGAAATTAAATCCGCTACAGGTGTTCCTAGGATGGCACTGTATCCAGCAGATAACGGTAGAATGCCTTCTCCAATTCCACCAGCTAGAATTGGGACAACAATAAAAAATAACGTATGCTTTGCTTCATACCCAAATAACATACCAACACCTACGCCTGCTGCAACCGCCGTTACCGTGCCGAGTACAAGCGGCACAAGCATTTTCGTGATGCCTTGCATGAGCACTGTCCGATTCATGCCGAGAATACTTCCTGCTACAAGACAAGCAATATAGAAATAAAGGAAATTCGAAGTTGTCATTAAATTTGATACAGCATTCACAGTTGTTTCATTTAATAAGTTAAAAAACATAAACGCTGATGGTACGAATAGAGCTAGAATAGCCGGTCCACCGATACTCCGAAAAATAGGAATACGCGATCCAATTTCCCCTAATAACATTCCGACAACCATAATGATGGCAAAGCCACCAATCATATCCGCCGGTAACTTTTGAAAATAGGCAGCTAATAATACGATTGTCGCAACAGCAACATAAATAGGAACAGGCAACACGCCAATTTTCCAATGTATAGGGTTCCAACGTTGAGATTTAGAATCATTTGTATGATGACTATCAGATGTAACCGTTTTTAATTGTTCCAAGCTGAACACCTCCTGCTTCATACTGTAATAGTAGGAGGTCGGTCGTTTTTTAGATAGATTTTGTAAATAAGAACCTTCTTTTTGAAACTAAAAAAAGCAGCTCAATGGTAAGCTGCTTCATAAAAATGCTTTTATACGTTGCTTGTGTTCATATTTAAGCTTATAAAGATGAATAGGCCTGCCAATCGATCCATAGGTAGGTTGTAGTTCCAGTACTTCCCATTCAAGTAAAAATGTTAGATATTTTTTCACTGACACACGGGAAATACACGCATGCAAGGCTACATCTTCTGTAGAGAAGCTATTTTGACCAACTCGTTCTATTGCTTGCCATACCTGTCCAAGTGTTTCCTTAGTCAAACCCTTTGGCAGGTCGATTTTTGCGTTTTTTTCGTTATCTTTTCGAAACCACAGTTCATCTAATTCTTGCTGACTAACCGGCTCTTCCTTCGTCCAAATGGTTTGCTTCTTCTTAAAATGCATGAGCGCTTCTTGAAAACGTTCAAATTGATACGGTTTTATTAAGTAGTCAACGGCACCATGGCGTAGTGCGGTCTGTATGGATTCTTTATCAGATGCAGCGGTTAATACGATCACATCAGCCGCCACACGTTTTTGCCGTAATTCCGTTAACAATGTCAAGCCATTCTCTCCTGGCATGTAAACATCTAATAAAATAAGACGTATATGTGGATAGTGAGTAAGAGCTTTTCTTGCCTCCTCTACATTTCTAGCGTGAGCCACTAACTGGAAACCAGCTACATCTTTAAGGTAATTGGTTGTTACTTCAGCGACCATAGGATCATCTTCTACAATGAGCACGTCAATCATCAGTATCGCTCCTTTTTATATCGTGCAGTGGCATAAATACCGCAAATGTTGTTCCTTGTCCCTTTTCGCTTTGAACCGTCATAGAGCCTTGTATCTGTTCAACACTTTGCTTTACTAAAGACAATCCGTAGCCACGGTTCAACCCTTTTGTAGAGTAGCCCTGCTCATACATGTTTTGTAATTCATCTGCATTCATCCCTGGCCCATTATCGAAAATATAGATAATCAGCTCTTCTTCTATAACAAACAACTTTAAGCGGACGACTCCTTTCTCTTGATTCACCACTGCATCAAATGCATTATCAATCAAGTTTCCAAGAATCGTTGTTAATTCCAGTGCTTGTTCATTTGTAGCGAATGATTGAATTGCTGTGTCTATGGAGATGTCTAACTCAACACCTCGTTCACGCGCATAGCTTTTCTTCCCTAGCAATAAGCCCGCAAGAACAGGCTCTTTTAATTTAACTGTTACTTCGTTCACTTCTACTAATTGATTTCCTGTAATTTGCTGCACGTAGGACTCTAATTTTTCGTATTCCTTTGAATGGAGCATCCCTAAAATGATTTGCATACGATTCATAAATTCATGGGTCTGTGATCGGAGCGTAGATGCATATGTTTTTACCCCTGTTAATTGCTCTGCTAGCTGCTTCATTTCAGTCTTATCCCGAAACGTAGCGATGGCTCCAATAATGTGATTGTTCAAATGCACAGGCACACGGTTTACAACGATCGTTAAGTTGTTCAACGACTGTTCTTGGTTGTATTCGGGCTTTCCACTCTCTATTACATGTCTCAGTCTAGAGTTTTGCATATACGTTTCTACTTTTACACCGACTGCATTTGGTGGCAGACCGGCACGCTCAAAAATCGTTTGAGCTGATTTATTTACGAGGGTAATATTCCCTGATGCATCCACTGCAATCATACCTTCTATCGTCGATTGCAGCATGGCGCTTCGCTCTTCTAGTAATGTGGCAATCGCTTTTGGCTCTAAGTTAAAAAGGGTTCGTTTAATATAGCTTGCTAACCATATAGCCCCGACTAAACCTACTAATAAGCCAAAGAAAGTGCCAATAAATAAGTTCGTCCGATTCTCAGAGACCGCTTCCTCTACTTTATCCAAAGAGATCCCCACCGCTACAGCTCCAATTTGTTGCTGTTGTTCATCATAAACCGGTGTAAACGCACGCAGTGAGCGTCCTAACGTCCCTTCTGAAATCGATAGGCTTTCTTCACCAGTTGTTAGCACCGTTTGCTCATCTCCACCAACAAAATGAGCACCGACTTTCTCTCTTTCAGGGTGGGCATAACGAATACCATCCATGTTCATGACAACAATAAACTGAACATCTGTCTTATCCATAAGGGTTTCTATATAAGATTGAACCGAAGTTTCCTCTTCTTCTATTAGTGCCTCTCGCACAATGGGTGTCAATGCCACAACCTTTGCTAACTGCTGCGCTTTGTTTGTTTGGTTTTCCTCTACTTCTTCTTCAATCGATCGATGCACTAAGAGATCGGTCACAAGAAGAGATAGTACCACAACAACGAACACAAGCAATAGAATGGTTGATTTTAGCGTTAAACGGTTACGCAGTTTTTTTATACTCATAAGATGCGCTTCCTCTCTGCGTCTATTCCCTCGCAGTATAGCATAAAAAAAACAAAAAAAAGAGGCTCTCTCCCATTTGAGACAGCCTCTTTCCTTACTTAATATGGATCGGATGGCTTGCTATCGCGTTTTGCCTCTTCCACCTGTTGTGCTTGGCGATCTTTCATGCTTTCTCGCTCTTTATGAATGGCTTCTTTTAGTCGCTTCCCATAATCTGCATCCGCTTCTGTTACATTCGTAATCATTTGTTCTCGTACGGCATCATGAACATCTGCAAGAGCGGAAGATAAATTGGAAATTAACTCGTCCTTTTCCCAATCCGCTAAGCGACGGTATGTTTCGCCCGCTTGTCCAAAGTTGTTCGGCCGGTCGATTGCCTCACCTTTCACTTCACCAGATACATGCGGTGTATGTTCTTTGCCTGTTTTTTCTGCCTCTTTTAACCCACCGATTACAGACGGCTCATAGTTAATATGGGGATTGTTGCTGGGCGGTGAATCCACTTGATACGTCATCTGCCCATCTCGCTGATTCGTTGCAACGCGCTTTTTAGGTGCATTAATCGGCAGCTGCAAGTAGTTTGCACCGACACGATAACGCTGTGTATCTGAATAAGAGAATGTACGACCTTGCAAGAGCTTGTCATCAGAGAAATCTAGTCCATCGACAAGCACTCCTGTACCGAATGCCGCTTGCTCTACTTCTGCAAAATAGTTTTCTGGATTTTTATTTAACACCATTTTTCCGACTTTGTGCCACGGATATTGATCCTTATACCAAAGTTTTGTTGGATCAAGAGGATCAAAATCAAGCTCAGGGTGATCGTGGTCCTCCATTATTTGAACATAAAGTTCCCATTCTGGATAATTTCCTTCTTTAATTGCATCATACAAATCTTGAGTTGCATGGTTAAAATTTTGACTTTGAATCTCATCTGCTTCTTTTTGCGTTAAGTTTTTAATGCCTTGAACAGGCTCCCAGTGGTATTTCACAAGAACTGCTTTTCCTTCTTCATTTACCCAACGGTAGGCGTGAACACCAGACCCTTGCATATTTCGATAGTTTGCAGGAATGCCCCAAGGAGAAAACAAAAACGTAATCATATGAGTCGCTTCAGGGCTTTGTGATACAAAATCAAAGAACCGTTCCATACTTTGACGATTTGTCACTGGATCAGGCTTAAACGCATGAACCATATCAGGAAACTTTAATGGATCACGAATAAAGAAGATTTTTAAATTATTACCAACTAAGTCCCAATTCCCATCTTCTGTATAAAATTTAATTGCAAAGCCTCTTGGGTCTCTCAATGTTTCTGGTGAATGTGTACCATGAATGACAGTTGAAAATCGAACGAACACCGGGGTTTTTACTTCTGTATTTGTAAATACCTTTGCTCGTGTATAGGTAGAAATTGATTCGTCTCCCACTTTTCCATACGATTGAAAATAGCCATGTGCACCCGCCCCACGACCATGTACAACACGTTCTGGAACACGTTCTCTGTCAAAATGACTTACTTTTTCTAAGAAATCATAGTTTTCAAGTGTTGTTGGACCACGGTTCCCTACCGTGCGAACGTTTTGATTGTCCTTTACAGGGTGACCTTGACGATTCGTAAGTGTTTCGTCCTTTTCATTCGCTGCTTTACGCTTGTCGAGAGAATCGCCTGCACCTGTCACATTTGTTCCAAATGAGGGGGACTTATGTTTCTCATCCATTTTACACAGCTCCTTTATCATTCTTTCATCTCTATCATTACCAAATGAAGGGAGCCTATTCACCAAAAAAGCAAATCACCCTAGGATGATTTGCTTTTCCATTTAACTATTGTTTAATTTGAATACTATTTAACGTTGCAAAGACGCCGTTATTCTCTATTAATTCATCGTATGTGCCTTGCTCAACAATACCGTCCTTCGTCACAACAACAATATGATCTGCATGACGAATGGTTGCCAATCGGTGCGCAATTACAAGTGTTGTACGATCCTCAGCCAGTTCTTTTAGTGATTGCTGAATGAGTGCTTCTGTCTCTGTATCTAAAGCAGATGTCGCTTCATCTAGTATTAAGATTGGAGGATTCTTCAAGAACGTACGTGCAATAGCAATACGCTGCTTCTGTCCGCCAGATAACTTCAAACCACGCTGACCAATTTGCGTATCATATCCATTCGGAAGGGATTCAACAAGCGCGTCTAAATTCGCTAGTTTGGCAGCATGGTAGATGTCTTCATCCGTTGCATGTAAATTACCATAACGAATATTTTCTCTCAACGTTCCACCGAATAAAAAGACATCTTGCTGTACAATCCCAATTTGTGAACGAAGAGATTCTTTCGTCATCTCTGTAATATTGATGCCATTAATCGTAATCGCTCCACCATTAATATCGTAGAAGCGTGGAATTAAAGAACTAATGGTTGTTTTTCCAGCTCCAGATGGACCAACAAAAGCAACCGTCTTTCCTGCTGGAATGACTAAATCAACATTCTTTAATACTGGTCGGTTTTCTTCATAACCGAACGTTACATCGTTAAACTCAATGGCACCATCTAAAAGAGGAGCAGGTTTTGCGTCTTCTTTATCAACGACATCAACTTCTTCATCCATTAAATCAGTGAAACGCTTAAACCCTGCCATTCCTTTTGGATATAATTCAAGTATGGCACTGATTTTCTCAATAGGTTTGAATAAAATATTAATATATAGAATGAAAAGAACAAATTCTCCTACATCAATCGTCTCAACATAAAGCAGCCATGCACCGTAAATAAGCACAGACAAAATCATTAAGCGAGTCGCCAAAAAGATTCCTGAAGACGTGTAGCCCATTACTTTATAGCCGCCTACTTTTGCATTACGGAAGCGTTTATTGTTTTCACGGAACGTCTCAACTTCATGATCCTCATTCGTAAACGATTGAACGACACGCATACCGGATACGCTATCTTCTACTCGTGCATTTACATCACCAATTTCCGCATACATCTTTCTCCATGCTTTATTCATTTTAATATTGGTATATGTAATTAAAGCAATTAAAATAGGAACAAAAATCAATGCAATAAGTGCTAAGCTTGGATTTACATAGAACATAATGCTAAATGCACCAACGAACGTCATGACTGCAATAAATAAATCTTCTGGTCCATGGTGAGCGAGTTCACCAATATCAAATAAGTCATTTGTAATTCGACTTATAATATGTCCTGTTTTCGTATTATCAAAGAATCGAAACGACTGCCTTTGTACACTTTCAAATAAATCTTGTCGCATGTCTGTTTCAATATTGATTCCTAACTTATGCCCAAGAAAGTTTACATTGTACTGTAAATAAGCACTAACTAAGTAGGTAGCCAATAAACCTCCGGACACCCATACTACGGTTCCCCATTCTTGTTCAGGCAATAGTGTATTAATAAACCACTGCACCACAAGCGGGAAAATTAAATCTAAAATTGCTACTACGATGGCACTAAAAAAATCAACATAAAACAAGCGTTTATGCGGTACGTAGTAAGCAAAAAAGCGTTTTAACATGATTTACCTCTCTCTCTGCCTAATCAGCAGACCCCTCCTTAATTTAACGAAAGGAAACAAAAAATGCAAAGGTTATTTACTGACAATAAGGACAATAATACAATCTTCGTCCATTTTTCGTTACTTTCACAATCGTTTCCCCACACGCATAGCATAATTTACCTTCACGGTTAAACACATAGTGGCGATAATCCCGGCGTTTTTTCCCTGCATTCCTTAATTCATTCGCCAATGGATGACTCACAGTTATGCCTTCTGTTTCATAAGAGCGCTCTGACAACGTGATCAGTGCTTCTGCCATTGCATGTTGCTGCTCATCTGAACATTCACTAGGTTTAGCATCAGGGGAGATACCTGCTACATAAAGCAGTTCACTTCGCAAATAGTTTCCGTTCCCAGCTACGAAGCCTTGATCTAGTAAAAGCGCACTCCACGACCGGTTTTTAAACGTACTTGATTGCATACGCTCTAAAAGCAGTGATTCGGTTACGTAATCAGATAAGACATCTGGCCCAGCTTTCGCAATAAACGGATGGTTTACAAGCTCGTCTGTTTTAAGAACTTCAATATCAGAAGCACTGTATAGTAGCGCTGCTTTCTTTCCTGTGTAGAGCGCCAGACGTAGCTGCCGTTTTGTTGTAGGATACGTGAACGCTTTTCGGATCATCCATTTGCCATACAATTGATTATGAGAATAAATGCTATATCCATTAGAAAAATGAATAAGCATGGCTTTTCCCTTTGTTCGTACCGCCTCTACTTTGGCAGCTACTAAATGGTCTTCATGTTCTTTTAAATGCGGAAAAGCAAAATAGACTTCAACTAAGGTTTGTCCTTTAACAGCTTGTTCCACCTCAAATGCGGCTCTTCTTATTTCTGGACCTTCTGGCATGACGCTCCTCCTACATACACAGAAGCCCTGTTAATTAATCATTAACAGGGTCTTCAAGATCTTCTCCTATTGTAATGACTTCCGTTTCCAGCATAACCCCAAACGTTTCATGTACTTTTTCACGCACATATTGAACGAGGTTCATGTAGTCTGTCGCTGTAGAACCATCGACATTCACGATAAAACCAGCATGCTTTTTTGAGACTTCTGCTCCGCCTATTCTTGTTCCTTGCAAACCACTTTCTTGAATGAGTTTGCCTGCGAACATTCCTGGTGGTCGCTTAAAAACACTCCCACAGGAAGGATACTCAAGAGGCTGCTTCGTCTCTCTTGCAATCGTTAATTCATCCATCTTTTGTTTTATTTGAACAGCATCGCCTTTTTCAAGTAACATCGTACCTTCTAACGCAATATAACGTTTCTTCGAGAACACGCTTTTACGGTAGTCAAACTCAAACTCATCCTTTTGAAGTGTGAGAAAATCGCCTTCTTCTGTTAGCACAAGCACACTTTCAAGTACGTCGGCAATTTGGCCTCCATAGGCGCCGGCATTCATGTAAAAAGCACCACCCACGGTTCCTGGAATACCGCAAGCAAATTCAAGGCCAGTTAACGATTGTGTTAGAGCTTCTCTTGATGCACCAATAATGGTCGCACCTGTTTGCGCAACCATCTTTGTTCCTGTAATCGTAACCTTATTTAATTGCTTTAGACAGAGGGTAATCCCTCGAATTCCACCATCTTTTACAATGACATTTGATCCGTTCCCGAGTAATGTAACCGGAACTTGATGGGCATGCGCAAATCGTAAAACGAGTTGTGTTTCTTCGTAGGTGTTTGGCGTAATAAATAAATCTGCTAAACCACCCATTTGCGTGTACGTATGCTTGTAAATTGGTTCATCTTGTCGTACCACTTCATTCGGTAGTTCATTTAATAATGCTTCACAGCGTTCTATATATTCGTTCATTATCATCGTCCTCTAATTAAGGTCATCACTCACTTACCTTTTAAACGATATGCCTAGTGTACCTATATGCATTCGTCATGGTGAATGTGCCCGATTTGCCTCCTTTTATTCTATACAGGATAGGCGTAAACAGTATCTTCCCTATTATGAAGGAAAACCATACAAAAAAACAGACCAAACTTCTGTTTTAGCTAAAGCTCAATGACAGACAGAATGGAACTTTGACTCGAAAAAAGGTTGTCTACATTTAGTTGAATGAATCTCGACAATCCCCAAACTAATCGGGTCGCTTTAACGAAAAAAATTCACCTAAACCGGCATAGTTTGGTCCAGATAGCCTAGCAACAGGCTTCAATTTGTCAGGAAGTACGTAGTTTTTTTCTTTATTATAAACGGTTTCGTCTAGATGAATGACGATTACCCTAGCGATAAGTAAGTCAAAAGAGACTTCTCCTTCATCATTTTGAATTGGTAGATGAGATTCAAGCTGACATTCAAAGCGTACTAGAGCCTCTTTAATTCCTGGTACTTGGATGGATGTGCTTTCTACAAGACTAAGGGAAGTTAAATCCACTTCACTTTCCTCAGGCTTTAGCGTCGCAGCCGTTTGATTCATATCAGACACAAGATCCTCATGAACGACATGGATAACGAGTTCCTTCGAGGCAACCGCATTTCGAGCAGTATCTTTCATCAATCCTTTTTTTCTCCCTACAGCAATTGAAAGCAACGGCGGGTCACCTGCCAACATGGAAAAAAAACTAAAAGGAGCAGCATTCGTCTTTCCGCTTTCAGTCGAGCGCGTCGTCACAAACGCAATTGGACGTGGTATCACTGTACCACTTAAAAGTTTATAGCGTTCTTTTGCCGTTAAATTCATTACATTAATTTTATGCATCAACGAGTTCCTTTCTCACTTAGGTTAACCATCTCGTTATTGGTAGATTAGGAAAATAGTAGCCAGTGCATTTCCTAATGATCCTTAAACAGGTAGTATGTTCCAGTGAATGAATCCTTCGTATTGTCTCTTAAAAAATATTTATTTGATTTATTTTATTATACAACAACTCTGTTTTACAATTGTTTCTCTTCAACCATTTCATTGCTCTTATCCTCATCACGTTGTTAAGAAATTCGCTTTCTATATCCAATTAGAATTTATTTTATTTGTATATAAAAAATGTCATGTTCACCTTGTAAGCGCTGTTGATCTTTTTCCGTACGCAAACTAGCTCTTTTTTCTAGTTTCTAACAATCAACTGTTTAGAGACGAATATTCAATTCTATTTCCAAATCAATCTTCGTAAAATTCATACGCTAGCTTTACAAAATCTCAAATTAAATGAAGTGAAAATTTAGTGAAATAAACTTTTCTACTAAAGTTTTTTTCTATTTTTGTGTTTAAAATGCTAATTGACTGAATTTTATATAGTCGTTATACTCTGGATTAACTTTCTCATCTTTTTTCATTTTTTCTAACACTTTTTTTAAATGATGAAGCTAAAGATGAAACTGTTACTGCAAGAATTGCAACTTATGCGAGAAGGGGGAAACGTTTTTGAAAAAGATTAGTGCATTACTTTTAGGGGTCAGTGTATGTTTAGCAGCATGTGGAGGCGAGACAGAAGATGTTCAGTCTCTTGATGAGGGAGCTGCCTCTATTGATGAAGAGAACAGAACATTAACCATTGCTTTAGGAACAGATGTCGTCTCGTTTGATATTCATGACCATAATAATACGTCTACCGAGGCTGTGCACGACAACATGTTTAACTATTTATTTAAACGGGATAGCGAAAACGAGATACAACCAGAACTTGTAGATACGTATGAGCACATTGATGATGTAACGGTAGAAATGACATTAAAAGAAGGAGTTACCTTCCACAATGGCGATCCACTAACGTCAGAAGACGTGAAGTTTACACTTGAACGTGTGGCAAATGATGACACATTGCAAGAGTATCCTAACTATCGTCAAATAAAAGAAGTGGACATTATGGATGACTTAACATTCCGAGTCATTACGCATGAAGAGGAACCTTCCCTATTCCACCGACTATCGAGATTAGGTTCAAGCATTCTACCAAAAACGTACATAGAAGAAGAAGGATGGGATCATTTCCTAGCCAATCCGATTGGAACAGGACCTTACCAGTTTGAGGAATGGGTACGCGACTCACAAGTTGTCATGACGCCGTATACTGAATATTTCGAAGGCGAAGTGGATGAATGGGATGAAGTCATTTTCCGTGTCATACCAGAAAATTCCACACGCGTATCTGAACTTTTAACTGGCGGTGTGGATATTGCCGTTAATGTACCTCCTGCAGATTGGGATCGTGTTAATGGAAATGCAGGTACGTCGATGGCATCAGAAACGTCTAACCGAACGATGATGCTCATTCTCCGTGCTACAGAAGGGTTTCCAACAGCTGATGTTAGAGTTCGTCAGGCACTCAACCTAGCTATAAACAATGAAGCTATTACAGAGAACGCCCTTCGAGGCGGTGGCGTACCAACAAGAACGAGAGTTGCTCCTGGCAATTTCGGAGCGGAAGAATCCTTGTATGATTCATATGATTATGATGTCGAACAAGCTCAAGCCCTTATGGATGAAGCAGGTTACCCTGATGGATTTGAAATGACGCTACATTCCCCGCGTGGACGCTATTTGCAGGATGCTGAAATCGCAGAACTTGTAGGCGGCATGCTAAAAGCCATAAATGTAGATGTTACGGTTGAATTTATGGAGTGGAGTAATTTCGTGGAAATGCGTCAAGCTGGCACGAACAAAGATGCTTATTTAATTGGTTTAGGTAACTCCATGTTTGATGGCGCGTATGCAGTGGACTGGTATCGAGGAGATCGTTTCGTTGGTGAAACGGACTATCAAAACGATGAAATTGATGCATTACTTGATGCTTCGGCAATCAATATGGATGAAGCAGAACGTGCTGAGCAAATTCAGGAAATTCAGCGTATCGCTAATGAGGAACAGCCTCACATTATGCTTCACCAAGAAACTGTCAATTATGGAGTCAATGATCGGGTCAACTTCTCACCTGCAATGGATGAAATGATTTATGTTCCATCCATCTCAAAAAACTAATTGTAACGGCCAGGGAAATCCTGGCCTTTCCTAAGAAAAAGGAGGCGACGATTTGGGTTTATTTTTATTGAAACGCCTTGCGCAAATCATCCCTGTTCTACTTATTATTTCGTTTATCGTATTTGCACTTGTTTTTATAGCCGGTAATCCTGTGGCGCTTATGTTGCCGGACGATGCCTCTCAAGAAGATATTGCTCAATTAACCGCTTCTCTCGGTCTTGATAAACCTTTTATTGTCCAGTACGGTCACTATTTACTTAACTTGATACAAGGAGACTTTGGGGAATCATTTCGATACAGCACAAGTGCACTGCCTCTTGTACTCGAACGACTTCCAGCCACATTGGAGTTAGCTATAGCAGCAATGATTATTGCTGTTACGGTAGCTATTCCTCTTGGTATTTGGTCTGCTACACAACAAAATACACCGTTAGACTTACTTGCTTCAGGCGGAGCAGTACTTGGAAAAGCCATGCCTAATTTCTGGTTAGGTATTATGCTCATTTTACTGTTTTCTGTCACGTTGGGATGGCTACCTGTATCAGGAAGAGGAACATTTGCTCATTTACTTTTACCTGCCATCACACTTGCAACTGGTATTGCAGCCGAAATTACACGGTTGCTACGCTCCAATATGATCGAAATTTTAAATCAAGATTATATCCGCACTGCTAAAAGTAAGGGAATTCGCAATCTTTTTGTCGTTTACAAACACGCATTTCGTAATTCATTAATCCCCCTAATTACCATCACCGCACTTCAAACGTCAACGGTGGTCGGTGGGACGTTAATTACGGAAACCGTCTTTTCTTGGCCTGGTCTTGGACAATTGTTAATACAAGCCGTAAATACAAGGGATATGGCTATTGTTCAAGCATGCGTATTTGTCATTGCCATTCTAGTAATTTTAATGAATTTGCTTGCTGACATTTTGTACAGGCTGTTAGATCCGCGGATTAAATATGACTAAAGGAGGCCTTCTAAATGGCTTTACAACCAGAACCGCAACTGCCTGGCTCTCAACAACTAAGTACACCTATTAGGAAAGGACGACTCAAACGCTGGAGTCAATTGTTGTGGCGAAGTAAGACAGGGACAGTTGGTTTTTTTATCGTTGTTGCTGTCATTTTAGTGGCAGCTTTTGCTAGTGTATTAGCGCCTCACGATCCCAATGAAATTAACCCCATTAATATGTTACAGCCACCAATGTGGATTGAAGGAGGCTCCATCAGCCATATACTAGGAACCGATAATCTTGGACGGGATATATTGAGCCGAATTATTTACGGTTCCCAAATCTCTTTATTAGTCGGAATAGCTTCCGTTGTTGTTGCCGGAATCATCGGTGTCACAATTGGCATCATAGCTGGCTTTTACGGGGGATGGATTGATTCCATTTTAATGCGATTAGTCGATTCTTTTTTATCCATCCCTAATATCTTATTTGCTCTTGTTATTTTAAGCGTATTTGGTCCCAGTGTCTGGACGCTCATATTTGTTCTTGGGGTTACAAACTGGGTAAATTACGCGCGACTTGTTCGAGGGGAAGTACTCTCAATTAAAGAAAGGGAGTTTGTAAAAGCAGCTCGTTCTATCGGTGTAAAGAATCGGGTTATTATGTATCGTCATTTATTACCGAATGTCATCTCTTCTTTTATTGTTATCTCCACCTTAAGTGTCGCAACCACCATTATTTTAGAAGCGTCTTTAAGCTTCCTTGGTTTAGGTATACAGTCACCTGATATTTCTTGGGGTGGGATTTTAAGTGACGGACGGGATTATTTGGCAACAAGCTGGTGGCTCGCAACATTCCCTGGATTAGCCATTACAGTAGCAGTATTAGGAATAATTTTTTTAGGCGATTGGCTTCGCGATGTTCTCGATCCTCGTAGCCAAACCCGTCGGTAAGGAGAAGGTAAACATGAGCGAAGACGTTCTTTTGTCAGTAGAAAACCTGCAAACACATTTCTTTACAGAGAATGGTGCTGTTCCGTCTGTGAATGGTGTATCTTTTTCAATTAAACACGGGGAAACAGTTGCAATCGTAGGCGAATCGGGTTGTGGTAAAAGCGTGACTTCCTTATCAATAATGGGACTTGTGTCCTCCCCAGGAAAAATTGTCGGCGGTTCCGTTAGGTTTAATGGTCAAGATTTGATTGGCATTAGCGATAAACAGTATCGTAAATTAAGAGGCAATGACTTATCGATGATTTTTCAAGAGCCACTCACCTCTTTAAATCCTTTATTTACAATCGGAAATCAGTTAGCAGAAGTAATCTTACTGCACCAAAACGTATCAAAAGAGCAAGCGAAAGAAAAAGGCATTGATATGCTTAAAAAAGTCGGAATTCCGCGAGCTGAAAAGGTCTACCGTTCCTTCCCACATTCCTTAAGTGGCGGTATGAGACAGCGTGTTATGATTGCTATCGCACTTGCTTGTAGCCCTAAATTACTCATTGCTGACGAACCTACTACAGCTTTAGATGTGACCATCCAAGCACAAATCTTAGGGTTAATGCGTGATTTAGTTCAAGAAAACGATACAGCGATTATGCTCATTACTCACGATCTTGGCGTTGTAGCAGAAATGGCAGATACTGTCATCGTTATGTACGCAGGGCAAGTCGTTGAAGAAGCAGACGTATTTACATTGTTTGAGAAACCAGCACATCCATATACACAGGGACTACTTGCTAGCACACCAAAAATTAACGAGCTAGAAGAAACATTAACGTCGATAGAAGGAACAGTTCCCACCCCTGAATCAATGCCAACTGGATGTCGCTTTTCTCCTCGCTGCCCTCATGCAATGGAACGTTGTATCACAGAAGCACCACCACTGTTTTCCGCAGAAGCAGGTCAGCATGTCCGTTGTTGGCTTTTCAGCAAAGAGGAGGCAGCAATTGTATGAAAGATGTATTACTTGAAGCAAAAGGATTAACAAAGCATTTTGATGTCAGTGAAGGTTTTCTAAAACGAAATAAACGCTTGCTCCGAGCAGTAGATGGGGTCGATCTTACCATTTATTCTGGCGAAACCCTTGGTGTCGTTGGCGAATCTGGTTGCGGAAAGTCGACGCTTGGCAATGTATTAATGCGCTTGCTTGAACCAACGAGCGGGGAAATCTTATTCGAGGGAAGCGATTTTTCGCAATTACGCGGAGAGCCTTTACGGAAAAAACGCGCGGATATCCAAATGATTTTCCAAGACCCATTTTCTTCGCTTAATCCGCGGATGAGCGTAAAAGATGTCATTGCAGAGCCTCTTAAAACGCATAAAAATGAGTCAGAAAAAAGTATACTTGATCAAGTGTATGAGCTGATGGATGTCGTCGGGCTTGATCGCTCGTATGCGAAGCGCTATCCTCATGAATTTAGTGGTGGTCAGCGGCAAAGAATTGGCATTGCGCGAGCCATCGCCCTAAAGCCTAAACTCATTATATGTGATGAACCTGTTTCAGCCTTAGACGTTTCGATTCAAGCACAAATCTTAAATTTAATGGCACGACTGCAAAAGGAATTTCAGCTTACTTTTCTATTTATTGCCCATGGCTTACCTGCCGTTAAGCATATTAGTGACCGCATCGCTGTGATGTATTTAGGAAAAGTAGTCGAGCTTACGTCTAAAGAGGATTTATTTGAACGTCCTATGCATCCTTATACACAAGGATTAATTAGCGCTGTACCTGTGCCTGATCCAAAACAACGAAACCAAAGGGAGCGGATTGTTCTTGAAGGCGATATGCCAAGCCCTGTTAATCCCCCATCTGGCTGCCGTTTTCATACACGCTGCGCAAATGCGCAGGAAAAATGTGCGATTGAGGAACCTGCGTTTCTTGAAAGAGAACCAGGTCACTTTGTAGCCTGTCATTATCCACTACATTAATCCGTTAAAGAGGTGATTACAATGAAGATCGCGTCAACAGAAGAGATGTTAAACATGCTAGAAAAGCTCGTTAACATTGATAGCGGATCTTATCATAAAGATGGCGTTGACCGAGTTGGACAACAATTAATCGACGCTTATCAAACAATCGGTTTTCATGCAGACATATATGAACAACACACATACGGCAATCATATTGTTCTTATGCATCACGAAGCAACAGAGCCAGACATCCTAGTTGTTGCGCATATGGATACCGTCTTTTTAGAGGGCACAGCGGCAGAACGACCATTTCACATTGTTGGTGATCGCGCTTATGGACCAGGTGTCATAGACATGAAAGCAAGTCATGTCACAACGTTCTCTGCGTTACAAGCACTTCTAAATGCTAATAAGGAAGCCGCTAAAAACGTTGTTGTATTGCTAACGAGTGATGAAGAAATCGGCGCACCATCAGCGCGGAAGCTGATTGAGGCACAAGGTGCAGGCAAGAAAGCCGTGCTTGTGATGGAACCAGCTAGAAAAGACGGTTCCCTCGTCACGTCACGTCGCGGTGGCGGTAGATATACCTTGAAAGTCACAGGAAAAGCGGCTCATTCAGGTATTGAACCAGAAAAAGGACGGAGCGCGATTGAAGAACTTGCGCATAAGACGATTAAGCTACATCAGTTATCTAATCACGAGGAGGGCATCAGTGTGAACGTTGGTATCAGTCATGGTGGTTCCTCTGTCAATACTGTCGCTGATTATGCCGAAGGGAAAGTTGATATTCGCATTACCACTCAAGACCAAGCGGCGCCTTTAGCAAAAGCTATAGAGAACATATGCGCTCAGCCTGATGTTCCTGATACGTCAATAGAACTTGAAGGCGAGATTACCCGCCCACCAATGGAGCGAAACGAGCAAACCATTGCTCTATATGAAATCATTAAAGACGTTGCTTCATCATTAAATATTGATTTAACAGAAACAAGTACGGGGGGCGGATCGGATGCTTCTTTCACTTCTGCACTCGGTATCCCAACAATTGATGGAATGGGACCAATTGGCGGGAATCAGCACAATGACGAGGAATATTTAGAGATTGATTCACTCGTAGAACGAACAAAGTTGCTTGCATTAACGATTGAAAGGTTAAGCAGTTAAATTCAAATCATTGTCTAAGACCAGAAATTAACAATAAACGTTTTAAAAAAATGCGGTGACGCCTACTGAAAAAGGAGCCGCATTTTTTGTATTAAGTTAAAAAGAACACTAACGAACCTATTCCAATAATAAACCCTCATCCTCTATAGTAAGAAGAGGGTGTTTTTTGCTATGATCAAACAAGCTTTTTACTCTTTTTACTCTCTTTGCTCCTTACAAGTGGTGCTATTACCAAGCCGATTTAGAATAATTGCATGTTTCTTGATTCTTTCGCTCATACTTTAAACGAGGTGATCAGCTTGGACCAACTACTGTCCATACTTATACGCACGGTTATTATGTTTATCGCCGTTTTAATTTTCTTTCGTTTAACTGGCAAAAAAGAACTTGGGGAAGTAAGTGTTCTCGATGTCATTATTACCTTAATGATTGCTGAATTAGCTGTCGTTTTAATTGATGATCCAGAACTGCCTTTATATAGGGGTTTAGCACCTATTGCCCTTCTCATTCTATTGCAACGTATCTTTACTTATTTACAAGTAAAGAATCAAAAGTTTCGAGATCTCGTTGATGGAGAACCTGTCATCATAATTAAAGATGGCCAATTTTTGCAAAAAAACCTCTCGGATCAGAATTATAATATTGATGATATTATGTTGCAGCTTCGGGATAAAAACATTGCCGATGTACAAGAAGTTGACTGGGCTATGCTTGAAGCCTCTGGCACATTATCTATCTTTAAAAAAGGGGACAACGCACCCTTTACCTTGCCTCTAATTATGGATGGAGTACTGCAAACAGATCATTTAAACATACTAAATCTAACTGAAGAATGGGTTCACGAACAATTAAATAAAAAGGGCATCGTCGCCGTTGAGCACGTTTTTTACTGTAGTTACTTTAATAACACATTTGCCGTTCAAAAAAAGATTATTACACGTAGTTGAAATAAAGGAAAAAGGGTATAGATGTATAGAAGAGGTGAAGTCAAGTGACCATGTATTCGAAAGCCATGCTCATCTACAATCAAGCAGCTGGACAAGGTGAACTAGAAGATTTACTTA
Organism: Shouchella oshimensis; assembly: GCF_002019765.1. GTDB lineage: Bacteria > Bacillota > Bacilli > Bacillales > Bacillaceae_D > Shouchella > Shouchella oshimensis. Next base: position 256,483 of record NZ_KV917380.1, on the reverse strand, counting down.
AAGACATTGTTCCTAAATTAGCCCCTTCCATAAAAGAATTCACTTTATACCAAACCGAAAAAGCAGGGGACACGGAAGCTCTATGCGTGGAAAATGGAAGCAAAGTGGACTTAATCCTCATTATGGGTGGAGACGGTACGGTTCACGAATGCGTAAACGGGCTTATGCAGCAAGCTGGCCGTCCTACCGTTGGCATCTTACCAACAGGAACATGCAACGACTTATCTCGCTCATTAAACTGTTCAAAATTAGAAGATGCAGTGGATGCTATACTTGCTGGACAGACGACTGATATTGATATTATTAGCCAAAACGATCGTTACTTTAGTAATTTCTCTGGGGTTGGTCTGATTACAGAAGCATCAAAAGAAATAGAGGAATCCACTAAGGAATCGTTTGGGAAGTTAGGCTATATTATTAGCGCCATCCGCTCCCTAAAAGAACCGACACCTTTTTCCTATGAAGTAACAACCAATACAGGAATAAAAAAAAGCGGAGAGGCCGTTATGATAGTCGCTATGAACGGTCAATACATCGGAACGGTTGGCTTGTTTAAAGACGTTATCTCTTTAAACGATGGCATTCTTCACATGATTATCGTAAAAGAAGCAGGCGCAACATTGCTAAAGAATATGTATAATCAAGCACGCACGGACGAAGGCTGGCTCGATGACCCAGAGCAATTGGAAATGCTTAATGTAAGCCAATGTTCTCTTACTACCTCGCCTGTCCTTGATATTGATAGCGATGGAGAAAAGATAGACAACACACCTGTAACCTATCTTGTTCACGAAAAAGCATTGACCTTTATTCATCATCAATGATAAAAAGAGGAACCAAGTAAGTGTTGGATTCCTCTTTTTTATTTAACAACTTTCATCTGTGCAGGTATCGCCTTGATTCACGACTTGAATCTGAGGTTGATCTTCTTCTTTTACTTTTTCTAATACTTGAAGAAATGCCTCTTTTGGCTGAGCGCCTGAAACAGCATATTTTCGATTAAAAACAAAGAATGGAACGCCTTGAACGCCAATTTGGCTTCCTTCTGCCTGATCTTGCATGACAACGTCCTTATATTGATCGCTGTCTAGTACGGCGTTAACCTCTTCTTTCGATAGACCAGCCTTTGCCCCAATGTTGATTAACTCCTCTCGGTCACCAACATAGCGTCCCTGAACAAAATGCGCGTCTAATAGCGCCTCCATTACTTCTCCCATTTTCCCTTTTTCTTTCGCCAAATGACTTAAGCGATGAGCATCCATTGTATTCACAACTCGGATACTCTCTAGATCATAGTTTAAACCTACTTCTTTCGCCTGAGCAGTAACTTGACTATTCATTTCCTTTGCCTTTTCAACAGGAATATTGTATTTTTTCGCAAGAACCGTAACCATGGACTCTGTTGAGTGGTGTGGTGCATTCGGGTCAAGCTGAAAACTTTTAAACGTCACGTCAACAGGTTGATCAAATTCGTCTAGAGCCTGTTCAAACTTCCTCTTCCCAATATAACAAAACGGACATGCAATATCCGACCAAATCTCTACTTTCATTCTTTATTCACCCCTTCTTTTTTATACGATATACCCATCAGTAAACAAGTGCAACGGATGTGCTCGGCCATCATTTTAAACCATTTTTTAAAAAAATTATAAAAAAAAGTGATCCAATGTGATCTCTCCTGCGTTAGCTAGGTAAGTAAAAACAATAAAGCTTTTTAAAAGGAGGTTCTGTCATGTTTACAGATATTCTCGTACAAGCTTTTGAATCAGTTTCTAGCATTATCGGCACTCTTGGCTAATTCTTTTTTTCTTATTTTCAAACTGGAGGTGGATTTTATGTTTACAGATATTCTTGTTCAAGCTTTTGAATCAGTTTCTAGCATTATCGGCACTCTTGGCTAATTCTCTTTTTCCTTATTTTCAAACTGGAGGTGGACCTTATGTTTACAGATATTCTTGTTCAAGCTTTTGAATCAGTTTCTAGCATTATCGGCACTCTTGGGTAATTCTCTTTTTCCTTATTTTCAAACTGGAGGTGGATCTTATGTTTACAGATATTCTCGTTCAAGCTTTTGAATCAGTTTCTAGCATTATCGGCACTCTTGGGTAATTCTCTTTTTCCTTATTTTCAAACTGGAGGTGGATCTTATGTTTACAGATATTCTTGTTCAAGCTTTTGAATCAGTTTCTAGCATTATCGGTACTCTTGGTTAATTTTCTTTTTCCTTATTTTCAAACTGGAGGTGGACCTTATGTTTACAGATATTCTCGTACAAGCTTTTGAATCAGTTTCTAGCATTATCGGCACTCTTGGCTAATTCTTTTTTCCTTATTTTCAAACTGGAGGTGGATCAAATGCTCACAGACGTACTTACACAACTTTTTGAATCGGTTTCTAGCATCGTGGGAACTCTTGGGTAACCAATATGAACGGGCAGTGATCCTTATCGCTGCTCGCTTTTTTTGTTTTTAACACGCCAAAGCACTATACACGGCTACCTCCTCCAATGGCCCCTAACGTCTTTAGCAACCTTCTTTTTGGCAAACCCTCATAAGATTAGTGTAGTATGGAGACAGTGATTGCTTAAAGGAGCAAATGATATGAAGCATACAGCGCTTATTACCGGTGCAACAAGCGGAATTGGCTTTGAAACAGCCAAGTTTTTACTAGCGAGCAACTATCGGGTAATCATTGCCAGTCGAAATAAAGAAAAAGGGGAAGCCACCGTTAGACTTCTCCGCTCTTATGGAGCTGTCTCTTTTTCTTTCCTCGATTTAGGGAACCTTTCTTCCATTCAAGCCTTTTCAGAAAGCGTACCATTTTCAAGATTGGATTTACTTATCAATAATGCAGGGGTTATGAATCCACCATATGAGCTTACAGTAGACGGTTTTGAAAGACAGTTTGGTACGAATCATCTTGGTCACTTCGCATTGACCGGGTACCTTTTGCCACTCTTAACTTCTACTCCTTCATCCCGTATTGTGACGATCACAAGTATCGCTGCCATTAAAGGAACGATTCAGTTTGCTAATTACAATGGAGACTACGGTTACAATCCAATGACCTTTTACCGACAGAGTAAGCTTGCCAACTTTTTATTTGCTCGAGAGCTGGATCGACGTTTAAAAGTACATCAAAAATCCACTATTAGTGTCGCTTGCCACCCTGGGCTAGCTTATTCAAACTTGCTCTCCAAAGGCTCAGGCAAGAAAGCCCATTGGTTGATTCGCAGCATTTTACCCTATCTTGTTCAATCAGCTGAACAAGGCGCTGCATCGACATGTTATGCTGCCACAAATGCCATGCTTAACGGTGGAGAATGGATTGGGCCTAGTGGCTATAGGGAATGGTACGGAAAACCTAAACCTCAAACAACTGGGGATACTATTTTTAATAAACACCAAGCGGGGTCTTTATGGTCGCTTTCAGAAAAACGAACCGGCATCTATTATTTATCGTAAGGAGTGTTTACTTATGTCTGATCAAATGTATATGAAGCTAGCCCTTGAAAATGCAAAAGCCATGCTAGGTCAAACAGGGGCAAACCCTATTGTCGGCTGCGTACTTGTAAAAGAAAGTCGAGTGGTTGGAATAGGTTCTCATTTAAAAGAAGGAGGGCCACATGCAGAAATTCATGCGCTTCAAATGGCGGGAGAGCATGCAAAAGGTTCAACAGCTTATGTTACCCTCGAACCATGCTCACACACAGGCAAAACAGGTCCTTGCGCAGATGCTTTAGTGAAAGCCGGTGTAAAGAAAGTCGTAGTCGCTTCACTTGATCCCAACCCTAAAGTAGCTGGTAACGGAATAAAACGTCTCAAAGATGCTGGCGTTTTAGTCGAAGTTGGCTTATTAGAAGAAGATGCTACACAATTAAATGAAGTATTTAACTTTGCTATCGTTCAAAAAAGACCGTTCGTGACGTTAAAAGCTGCTGTCTCCCTTGACGGGAAAATTGCTACGAAAACGACTCACAGCAAATGGATTACATCCCCTCCTGCACGGGAAGATGTACATCGACTTCGAAGTGAACATCAAGGTATTATTGTCGGCATTGAGACCGTCTTAAAAGACAACCCCTCATTAACGGCTCGTATTCCTAATGGGAGAAACCCGGTTCGCATTATCGTTGATTCGCAAATGCGTATACCGTTAGACTGTAACGTAGTCAATGATGGGGAAGCCCCTATCTATCTCTTTACCTCTGCTGCACCAGCTCATAGAGCCAAAGAAGCCGCATTAAAAGAGAAAGGTGTACACATCTTTTACACAACGAATCAGGAGAAGGTCGATGTAGATGAGATGCTTGCTACGTTATTCTCAAAAGGCATCACCTCAACGCTTCTAGAAGCTGGTGGCACATTAAATGCTGCTTTTCTAGAGCAGCAACACGTACAGAAATGTATTATTTATATCGCGCCAAAACTTATTGGTGGACGAGATGCACGAAGCTTTTTTGAAGGAATCGGTATCGAAACAATGGATCAGGCGATTCCACTGAAGTGGGCAGAAAGCTCCGTTATAGGACCTGACCTAAAGATTGTTGCTTATCCTCAATATGAAAATAAAAAAACCTAAATGCGCTTTAAATGGCTACATTTAGGTTTTCTCTTTTAAGAACTCCATTGTTTTTTCGCTTTTATTTTCTTAAGCAAAGGTGCGCCTAACGAAAACAGAATCATTGTTAGTACAAGTACAATCGGGACAACCTGTATCATCAGCAACCTAAAGCTTGTTCGCTCTGTTTCAACAAACCATGTGGCGTGATGCCCATTTTCAATAAACCTAAGCAACGGATACTCGTTTAAATAGTTCGTGAACAATTCGTATTCAAATTCGTTAATGGATAAGTCAGTCGGGATTAAATAGACTGGCATGAACAATTGCTCGTCTACCTTTGTTTCACCAACATAAGATTGAGGCAGTATAAACGTTTCATAGGTAAAAAAATGCTCTTGTTCTACACTATAGGCACGAAATGTTAGCGTTTCGTCATCTGTTACAAACTCAAAGCTGCCATCATTTTTATAGTTTATTTGCTGGAGTGCTACTTCCATTCCTTCGAGATAAACGGGCTCCCGGTAACTAAAATCTGCTGACTCTTTCCATGGAAAATGAATAATGGGAGGTGCACCAGCTTGTTGTGAGGAGGCTAATTCCTCCATGCCTAATTGCTTTAAAAAGGTTAACCATTCATCGTCATCAACGGCTAAAACTTGCGATGCGAAAAACAGATCTTGTTCATCTTCTAGTCCATTTACAAACCAATCTTGAAGCCCCCTTAAATGAAGAGCGGAAACACCGTCACGATCCAATGCATTTGTTAAATCATCAAACTGATCGATGGCTCTTTTATCTAATAAATGAGCGCTTGTATACGGTTGTTTTTCTAAATAATAATCATAAATATCATCACCGACTTCATTCTCTCTGTGAAATTGGTTATAGTCCACTACAGATTGAATGAAAGGCATCGTTAAAGCTAAACAAATAAGCCCAACTAAACTTGAAACAATGAGGGTTGTTGTTCTATTCATTTGTTTACTTGCAAAGAAAACAAGAATGAACCATATTTTAAGAAGGATACTGGCAATGATCATATAGGTGTAATCAATAGGTATATGCATTTGATTATTTACATGGTCTTGACGATAGAAGATTGAAACACCTATTACGTGGCTCCATCTCTCGCCAACATACTGGAAGGCGATATAAGCTATAAAATAACTGATGCTGACTAAAAGCATGGCAACGATACTAAACAATACGATACAAGCAAATGTTGTTTTCTTCGGCGACAAGCCATAGTACGTGGCCGTTGACAATCCAGCACGAAAATCAAACAATGACAGAAGTTGCACGGCTAGCCATGCTAGGATGATCATATTCAATAAGAGGAGTAGACTATAAAACACGATGATGGTACTACCCTCCGAAAGCTTCTCAACAGGTGGATTTTGATAAACCGGTTGGCGTTGTATGGTGATGTCAAAAGTCTCCTTCAAATCAGAAGAAACAGTTGAAACCGAATCCATTTCTACTAATCCAGCAATATAGCCTTCCTCTACCTCTCCAACGGTTAGCGCTGAATAAGATGCTTGATAAGCTTGCAGCTCTTCATATACACCTGTAATCGTAATATCCTTTCGATCGCCTGTGCTAGACTCAAATGTAAGTTGGTCACCAAGTGAAAAATCGTCATCGATCGCATAAAATTGATAGCTATTAATAACCCATTCATGTTCATTCTGTGGCCACTCTCCAATCAGAAGAGTCGTCCCATTTTCATGAAAATAAGGTTCACTATTCCTTTGGACGATTACCGTTGCTCCCTCATATGTATACGCTTCTGGCTTACTTTTCACATATGGTTGGTAAACGGAATCTAAATCCATGAATCGGTCAATTTCTGACTTACTTAAATCGACTTTAGACTGAATTGAATAAAGGCCTAAGTTCCCTCCATCACTTGATAGCTGGTTAACCTTATTTGCATGAATGGCAACTTGCAAACTAAAAAACAACGACGTAAGTAACGCTATAAGCAATAGTATGTAAACTAAAAACAACCGAAATCCTTTCTTTGTCTGAAAAGCTGTGCGATTGCCCATTAAAAAATAAATCATCTTCATTCCTACTCTTGCACCCTTCCTCGTTCTAGGCGCGAATGATCCTCTAATACTCCGCCCTTTATAGACAACATGCCGTGAGCCAGCTCTGCTTTTTTTAGTTGAGAAGTTGTAAATAGAAATGTAATTTGCATTGACCACGTATACTGAATAAGTTTTTTTAGCGTACGAGCATCTTCTGGCTCTTCCATTAGGATTAGATAAGGGCTCATCCAAAGAGCACGAATAAGTCGTACAAGTTCCTTTTCACGAGAGTCAAGGTCTTTCACGTATTTATGACAAAGAGATTCAGCCTCAAAGTAGATAAGTAATTGTCTTAAATGCGCTTTATTTGCATAAGCCTTTTTATTTAGCCACTTATTCACCTGTAAATTCGCTTCAACCGTTGCTTCTGTCATTAATAGTGTTCGACTTGATACAAAGGCAACTTCCTCTCTGCGTATACGAGCTGCTTCTTCTTCATTTACATTTGTGATCGTATGCTGACCGATTATAACTTCACCACGATTAGGTTTTTTCATTCCTAATAAAAGATCCATCAGCCATTCTCTTTCTTGCCGATTTTCTACAAAGAGTCCAATCGCCTCACCATGGCGAATGGAAAAGCTAATGTTATCTAAAATCCGTCTCTTTCTATAAATAATCCGTTCATTTACTGATAACTGTTTAACCTGGACATACTGCAAACACATGCTCCTCTCTTACATGATCCTTCATTAGTTCTTATGCTATACTAAATCTAGCTACTGTACAGAAAAGAGGATTAATCATGAATAATGAAAAAATTTTGTACTTTACTCATGCGAAAAAACCTCTCGGTTCGACCCATCGAGACCAAATTCACCAGAACGGGTTATGGCACGAAACATTCCATCTGTGGATGATAAATGACAAAATACAAGAACCACTTATTTACTTGCAGCTTAGAAGCCCGACCAAAAAAGATTTTCCGAATTTGTTCGATATAACAGCTGCTGGTCACTTAATATCTACCGAAACCACACTAGACGGTTTACGAGAAGTCGAGGAGGAACTCGGTGTAACACTATCATCAGAAGACATCTACTTTATCGGTCAATTTCTCGATAAAATTCATACAGAATCATTTCTCGATAACGAAATCGCTTCTTCTTACGTTCATTTCACATCCAAATTGATAGAGTCGTTTACACTACAAAAAGAAGAAGTAGCTGGAATGGTAGCTGTCCCTTTTTATCAATTCAAAAAGGTATGCTTTGGCTTGTCCAACTCAATGGTTGCCTCAGGCTATAAAGAAGAGGGGAATCAGCGCATCGCTCTAGAGTTAGAAATCACACTAAATGATCTTGTCCCCCATTCCCTCTCTTACTTAAAGCAAACAGTTATTGCATTAGAAGACGCGCTACAGCGTCATGCCTAAAAAGGAGTCGAGAGCCTTATCGCTCTCGATCCTCTCGCAAACAACCCATAATAAGCTGATCATAATAAACGCCTTTCACACACTCCGCTCTTCTTAATCTTCCTTCTATTTTAAAACCACACTTTTGGTACGTCCGTATCGCTGCATCATTTCCACTCCATGTATCTAGCTGAACACGCTGCAAATTTAAATCTTCAAACAAAAATTGGACGAGCGCTTGCAACGCCTCCGTTCCATAACCTTTGCCACGCTCACCCTCAACACCTATTGAAATACCTACCTCAGCACTTCTTGCAATAGGATTAACATCTCGATAATCACAGTTTCCAATATGCGTATTGGTTTCAGCTATATAAATAGCAAAAATATTTTCCGTTTTCCTTTCTTTTACGACTCGTTTATCATAGAGCGCCTCTACTTCTTCCATTGTCACATGACCGTAGAGGGCAGCATACGACCCCGCAGCTAAACGAGCAGTGTTTTCATCATTTCTCCACTCAACTTGCCTTATGAAGTCTTTCTTCGATGCAGGTCTTAATTCGATTCTGTTTCCTTTGATCAATCACAAAACTCCTTTTACTATAATAGTGTCTTTTTTCTGTTATATACAAATACGTTACATACGTTTTCATAAACATCACCCTTCCGTCTCAGTTATAACGTAAGTATACCAATGTTTTATCCGCCTGCATAGAAACCGAACATCGCTTTCTCGTAATCATGTAGCAGTTGTTTTTGATTAATCGTCCACGCGATTTTTTGTTGTCCAATGGGACTATCCGGTCTTAAATCAATAACTGTCATACCAGTTGCTTCTCCCGTAGTAATCACTTCAATATTACGAGATACATAAGTAGCTAGAGAGGGATTTACCATAATGAGTAGAGGAACAATGTCGTGAATAGGGGGTCCAGAGAGTTGAGGGTGTTTTTCTTGATAGTACTTTATGTATACAGAAAGAATGGCTTGAATGGTGCTCCCAAAAGTAGGGTGACTGGTTAAGCGTTGAATGAGAGGAGGAGTGATTATCGCTTGTGATGTAACATTTAACGGTGCAATAGTCGTTTGCAGAAATCGAAATATAAACCGAGCACTGACAGAATCACCGTACACATTTGCTTCAGCTACAGGTGTGCGATTACCAGGAATGAAGAAAGCCCCACCCATAATAAAGACATTTTTCACCTGAGAAAACTCGTTTTCATATAAATTAAAAGCACTTGCCAATGCCGTCATTCTTCCTAACTCGATTATTGTTAGCTGTCGATTATAAGTCGTTAGAATAGAGCGAATGGTATCGAAACCTAAGCGATTTCCTGGGAAATGATGTTCAGGCACGATCGATCCGAGTCCTGCTACCCCATGGATTTCAGGGTAAGACACTTCTTCAAACGCTGAAAAAGAACGAAAAGCAGCAGGGATCACTGGTATATGAGACATCCCTGCTACTTTTAAAATGTATTCTGCATTTATGGTTGACTGTTTTTTTGTAACATTTCCATAGCTAGTGACAATACCAACTAATTCAATCTGTGGGTGCATGATGGCTAACATAATAGCCATTGCATCATCTATTCCTGGATCACAGAATAACAACACATAGTGCTTCATGTACCTGCCCCTCTCTCAATGTCCTACACCATTTTATGAGAAGCAGTACCAAAACATACTTGTTCCTTATCCCTTAACAGTCAAAATAGAGATGATTATGCCATACACAATTCGGGTTAAAAGCCACCTCACAATGCGGACATTGTGAGGCTTTCAAGTATTGATGGATCGTTAACAGCTGCTTACAAACCCCACACAGAATGACGGGTTTATCAAATGCTGCTTTTGGCCACTGGGTTCGTTCATGATCGACCGCTTCATCATGGCATTTGTAGCATGGATAAAAATTACGGCAACATTCGAACTGAATGGCTACGACATCAACCGCCTTCGAATAGTGGACACAGCGCGTCTCTGTATCAACCATTCTTCCCTTTACGATCGTCAAGCTTTAGGCTCGCTTCCTTTAAATACTGGGCTTAAGAGAAGACCAATAACAAAGCCAATGAATGCAGGCAATGCCCATGCAAAACCAATATCATTAAAAGGTAGAGGAACTGCGCTTAAGAAGTTCCATGATTCATTTGCAGCTGTTACGCCTTCGTTAATAGAGACAATAGCCGTAAATAAAATGGTCATCTGGTACACAATGCGTCTTCTTTTAAACAACGGCTCAAGGAATGCTAATAGAATAAGTACAATAGCAATTGGATAAATAAACACGAGTACAGGAATGGAGAAAGATATAATTGTACTCAAGCCAAAGTTTGATATACCTAAGCTAAAGAGTGTAAAAATAATAACAAACGCTTTGTATGAAAAGCGAGGAAAGAGCTTGTTAAAATAGATAGAGCAAGATGATATTAAGCCCGTTGCAGTCGGAATACACGCTGCTAAAATAATTAGCCCTAATAAAATATTGCCGCCTAAGCCGAAGTATTCAAATGAAACACTTGCAAGGATTCCTGCTCCTGAATCAGCTGAAATAGCCGAAGCACTAACGGCACCTAGATAACCCAAACCGGCATAAACAGTACCTAAACAGATAGCAGCAATCAATCCCGCTTTCCATGCTGTTCGCTTAACAATTCGCTGATCCGTCACGCCAAAATCTTTTATTGCTTTTACGACAATAATTCCGAACACGACTGCCGCAATGGTATCCATTGTTAGATAACCTTCCGTAATTCCACGGAAAAATGGATAATCACTGAAAGATGAGTCAACAGGCTCAAGATACGTTCCTAAAGGATTAAATAATACCGTCACAAGTAAAATAGCTATAACGAGTAATAAAAACGGCGTAATAATTTTACCGATTCGATCTACAAATTTCCTTGGATTTAGTGATAAATAAAATACAACTGCAAAGTACGCAAGTGAGAAAAGAAACAACCATAATGGGCTCGATGCATTAAGGCTCTCACTTCTTTCAATAAATGGAAGGATACCAATTTCATAAGACACCGTTCCTGTACGAGGTACAGCAAAGAATGGACCAATTGTTAGAAAAGTTAAAGCTGTAAATCCTATCGCAAAATAGGGATGAACTCTACGCCCTAGTCCTTCAGCGTCATCACTTCCTACGTACGTAATTGCCATAACACCGAGTATAGGTAAACCTACACCTGATATTAAGAAACCAATAATCGCTGGCCATGCATTTGATCCAGCACTCTGACCAAGCTCTGGTGGGAAGATAAGATTACCTGCACCAAAGAAAAGTGAAAAGAGCATCAACCCAATATAAAGTGTTTGTTTGTTTGATATACCACTTAATTGGTTCATCATGTCACCTCTCTGTTTAAATTATCTGACTAATTATGTCATTTGAGAATTGTATCACATATTGTCAAATTATGTCCATATAATTTTCATGTAAAATCTTCCTTCAAAACAAATGGTTAGTATGTGACTAAAACAGGTATAAAGAAAGACATACTTTTTTAGGAGGAATGACTTTGGGTCAGTTAATAAAAGAAGCCGAGAAATTAGAACACTGGACGGTTGAAGGAGAAACGTTAATCAGACATTTTACTTTTGATGACTTCTTAGCCGGAATTGATTTCGTCCAAAATGTTTCTGCTTATTCTGAAGGAGCTCAACACCACCCCTATATCATTATTGACCATACGACGATTACCATTAAATGGACAACGGTCGATAAAGGCAAGCTTACACAAAAAGATCTTGATGCGGCAAAGGCCTGCGATCAATTCTACTCCCATTAGTAGCAATGGTTTTGGCACACACAATCTAGCTATCAACAAAGAACTGTCCTCATCCTATAAATAGGAGAGGACAGCTTTTTTTATTACCCTATTCTTCTTTTGAACTTGATAAAAACGCTAGTACGGCGAAAAGTATGAAGCTAACAACCACGGTCATACCTCCACCAATATAAAGCCCAAGCTGAAGCGCAGGGGGGAGAGCAAACGGTTCATTCGTATACAGCCACATACCGACTGTAAGAAGAATAGCACCAATTATGCCTGTCCACGTTTGCAAACTAGCTAGCAGCCTTTGCTTCGGCTTATAGAGCTTATGAAAGACACTCCAAGCAAAAAGGGTTAACCAGCCTAAAACAAGAACATGGGCGTGAATAGCAGATAACGCATAAGACCCGCCTCCTGCCATATGTGCCCCCATCATTACACCCCATAGACCAAATAAAGACGACACAATTAACAATAGCTTTGAATGGTTCATTACGTAGCCTCCTTCCCTATTTGCCATAGGGCTACTCGGACAATTTTGTGAACATCACAAATGGAATAAAGCCTAGCTCATTATTCGTCATACTCTGCTAAAGTAAGGACGATTGTTGTTCCTTCGTTTTCGATTGAATCTAGTTGAAATGTACCGTTGTGTTTGGCAATAATTTCTTGAACAATGGATAGCCCTAATCCAGTGCCCCCATCTGTACGGCTTCTTCCTCTCTTTACCCTGAAAAAACGTTCTGTTACTTTAGCGACATCTTTTTCTGGAATACCAAATCCCCTGTCTTTTACAACTACTTTTGCTCTTCCATCCTCTACGGTTAAGGTAATTGTAATAGCATGACCGCAATCACTATATGCGATTGCGTTTGTTAATACGTTTATAAATACTTGCTTCATTCGATCACGATCTGCTACCACAATACTTGCTTCATCTAAATCTAGTTGAATCGGTATACACTTCTCATCCGCCCGAATGAGAACGGTGTCAACGGCTTCTCGAATTAACTCAGCAAACACAAGCGGATGCCTATCCAGTGTATCGCCATCTCCCTCCAGTTGGGCAAGATCAAGTAAGTCCGTGACTAATCGATTCAGTCGATTGGCTTCTTGAGTGAGCACCGTTAGTCCCTTTTTCTTATCAATGACCCCTTCTTCCATCCCCTCCATATAGCCAATCATATAGCTAAGGGGTGTGCGAAGCTCATGGGCAACATTTGCTAAAAACACTCGACGATTTGATTCCACCTGATCCAAAGAGTAAGCTAATTGGTTAATCGAATTTGCTAACAGCACAAACTCATCTTCAGACCGAACGAGCTGAATACGTGCAGAAAAATCACCTGACTCCATCTTTTCCGCAACTTGTTTCATTTTTAACAGTGGGCCAACAAGCTGTTTTGTAAGGCGACTACCCATAAATAAAATAAAGCCACCTGCTAATGTGACAATGAGAATAAGCCACCATGCCACGTTTGAAAATAACTCATATAAGTCGGTGAGTGGTTGAGAAATGAACACAGCTCCCTCTAGGCGGCCTTCTTCCCCTATAAATGGAATGGCTACACCAATTAACTCTTGTTGGAACCGAGGGTGCTCTCGCCTCACATAAACCGATTGCCCTTGCAATAACACTTGCCTCTCATCAAATGAAATCAGCTCTTCACCAAAACCATCTTCAAACGGTGCACCTCCTGCAAGCTCCATCGGATCTTCTGTTACAACATAACGAGCATCTGATGTTTCCTCTGACCAATGCAGAAACTCATAAAATCCTTCAGTCAATCCTTCATCCTTATAGAGAGCCGCTAGCGCTTGTCCCTCACGTTCGAATTGGTTTATTTGCTGATCCACATATAGCCGTTCATATAGAAAAAAGATCAACAGACTTGATAGAACCATAACCGCAAGAACTGTTAACCCTATACCCGTCCAGACCTTCTTCTTGATCGAAATGGACTTCATTCAACCTCTCCAAACTTATAGCCTATTCCCCAAACGGTTTGAACTTTTTTTCCGTTCTCTCCTAACTTAAGGCGTAACGTCTTAATATGGGTATCGACGGTTCGCAAAGAGCTTGTACTAAGATCACTCCAAATTTGTGTAAACAGTTGTTCTCGCGTGAACGAGCGATTTTTATGTTCAGCCAAATACACGAGTAGATCAAACTCTCTTCTTGTTAACGGTACTTCATGGGTGCCTACAAATACCATTCTTGCACCACGATCAATCTGTAGATCATGAAAGACTAGACGATTTGGCTGATCATTCATTTGATTGGAGCGTCGCAGTGTTGCTTCTACTCTAGCCATTAGTTCCCTTGGACTGAAGGGCTTTTCCATATAATCATCTGCACCGAGCTTTAATGCTCGCACCTTGTCTTCTTCGTGACTTCGAGCCGTGAGCATGATAACAGGTACTGCATATTGTTGTCGTATAGCCTTGCAGACTTCAAAACCGTCTATTCCTTCCATCATAATATCAAGGATAACGAGTTCAACGTGATGTTGTTTAAGGAGGCGTAGAGCTTCTGTTCCGTTCCCTGCTTCTAACGATTGGTACCCTTCTTTTTTAACATACGTCGATACAAGCTTTACTAAGTCTGGCTCATCATCCACAATAAGGATGATTGGTTCTCTACTCATTTTATCTCCCCTGACACAATGACATATGGACCTGCACCGACTTTCACCTCTGATCGCTTTTCCAACGTCTCACTTGATAGAAAAGACAACGAATGACTATCAAAATTACTAACAATGATAACCTTATCATCTACATGAATATAACTAGGATTATGACCAACGTCTGAAGTGGCTACTACTTCATCCGACTCGGCATCAATCTTATAAAGGTGATCATTGCCGTGCGCTATGGCATAAATCGTTCCATTACGACCATCTCCATCAATGGCGATAGGCATTAAACCAATATCAATCGTACCTATCTTTTCACCTGTTTGAACATGGTAACGGTCAATTTGATGATTTAATTTACCTGTTGGTCCATGACCGCCAATCCATAAATTCTTGTCTTCTACATACATACCTGACGCACGATCCAATACAGAAAATGTCTCTCTCATATCTAATGATTCCCTATCGACCGTAACGATTAAGTTATCATCTGTACATAGAGCAAACAATGTGTTTCCTTCAATCATTAATTCTGTAGCTGAGCATGCTAGATCCCTATGCTCTATTGCTTCACCTTCCAACGTCCGCCATTCTACTTTGTTTATTGTGGCGTAAGCTATGACTAAAGAGTTCGTCTCAGCATCATACAACACATCACTGACTGCCTCATCGAACTCTACTATAGGTGAAACCTTTCCAGTTTCTAATGAAAAATGTGAAAGCAGGCGAGACTCGTTTGACAAAAAGACAAATTCTGTATCATTGATTGCGATCAACTGCTCCCAAACGGATGGTAGTGCTGCCATTTTTTCTACTTCTAAATCCTCCTTGTTAACAAAAGCAAGCGTAGGTTCTTTAACATGTGAAACGATGTAATAGGAACCGCTTTTTTGAGGAATATCTACTTGTTCACTCTGGCAAGCAGAAAGAAAAGTCATCATGATGGCAGCAATTGTCATGAAACGTAGCAACCCTTTTCTCCCTCCTTTTTTCCGCATCAGTATAGCATATAAATGTGAAATCTATACGAACTATAGAGAAACCTCTACCCGAGCTTGTTCTTCACTTCCTCTACTTTCGCCGGCCTACCGAGAAGATACTGAACGACTCCCATGCTCATAATAACGACGAGTAATACATATAAAGCCGGTTTAAACGTTCCAAATACGTCAAAGAGGGTTCCAACCGCCAACGGTCCTAAGGCAGCAAAAATATAACCTCCACCTTGATTTAGCGCCGATAATGCACTTGCTTTATCAGCTGTGTCCGTTTCAATAATGGGAATCATCAGAGCTAGCGGAAACAGCCCCCCTGCACCAAATCCGATAAGACCTAACGCAAGTAAAGGGTGAACACCAACAAGCAAACAGATGACACCGACTAATTCAATCGCACTACACCCGATAAGAGCTGGGGTAATATACCCATACTTTGAAACAATGCTCGGTAGCACCAGAGAAACAGGAATTTGAATAAATTGAAAAACCGTCACCCCTGCTGCCGCCATTGCCGTAGAATAGCCAAAACTGATGACAATCGGTGCCGCCCACGCTGTTACAGTATAGAAAACCGTTGCCATAAACCCAAAGAATAGCGTAATCAAGAGTGCGCGTTTATCTCTAAATGGTAATGCTGCGTTGGTTGTCTTCAGGGCAGTTGGTCGCTTTTGTATTAAGCCAATCCACGCTAGTAGTGCTATTACGCCTAAAGCACCCCAAACAGCTAGCGCCAGCTGCCAGTTCCCTGAAAAGCCATCGTACACTGGAACAGCAAAGCCAGTGGCAATTCCTGCACCGATAACAAGGGATACAGAATAGACGCTTACAAATCCCGGTTTTGTAGGAAAGTGTTGCTTTATAAATCCTGAAAGAAGTGGGCCAGCTAAACCAATACCGATCCCAGCTAAGAAAGCTGTTACGACAAGCAGCACGACAGAGCCAACAACACCACGCATTAAGGTTGCCACCGTAATAAAAATTAAGGAAACAAAAATAGCTCTTTCTAACCCAATTTTCTTACTAATAACAGCTGCAAAAGGCGAAAAAATCCCCATACATAAAACAGGCAATGTTGTTAATAAGCTTGCTGTTGCTCCGCTCATTCCGAGTGAATCTTGAATGGATTCTAATAAAGGTGAAATCGATGTAATGGCTGGTCGCAAATTTAATGCAGCCAAAGTTAAAGCGAGCAAATAATAAAACGTACGCATAGTCTCTCCTGCCTCATTTTCTTTTTCTCTCTTTGCAAAGAATACGTAAAAATCTTTTGACTCGTCAAGTTTATAGCGCTTTTTTCTATCGGTTCAGGAACTTTTTTGCTTCTACCATTTTACAGAAAAAATGCTTATACAAATACAATAAAAGTTTTCCTTCTTAAAATATGGTCGGTTACGATCATGTTTTATTGTTTCTTAAGAGGGTACAAAACTGTAGGGTCTTTTTCCAAAAACTGACTAGCTTAATGTGAAGGAGCGATTCTCATGCGTAACCAAACTCAACATTTCATTAACGGTGAATGGATTGATTCAACTGATTCTAACACCATTGACGTTATCAACCCTGCAACAGAAGAAGTAATCGGTCACGTTTCTGCAGGTACTAAAGAAGATGTCGATAAAGCCGTTTCTGCGGCAAAACAAGCATTTCCATCGTTTTCAACCTCTACAAAAGACGAACGAATTCAATGGCTAAAAGCAATTGCTGAAGGTTACAAAAAGCGAAGCAAAGAGCTTATTCATGTTATGACTGAAGAACTCGGTGCACCACTTTCGGTTTCTGAAGACGTTCATTTTAAAATGGGCCTAGCTCATTTTAACCAAGCGGCAGAAGCGTTAGAAACCTTTTCGTTTTCAGAAGAAAAGGACGGTCATACACTTGTAAAAGAAAGCATTGGTATAAGCGGGTTAATCACACCGTGGAACTTCCCAACAAATCAAACAGCTACAAAAATTGCAGGTGCCATTGCAGCAGGTAGTCCTGTCGTATTGAAACCAGCTGAGAAAACACCCTATGCCGCAATGATGCTTGCTGATATTATTCATGAAGCAGGTGTTCCAAAAGGCGCCTTTAACCTCGTTAACGGCACTGGTGATGTAGTAGGAGATGCGATTAGCTCGCACCCGGATATAGATTTTGTATCTTTCACTGGCTCTGGGGCTGTAGGTGAGAAGATCATGCAAAACGCCTCTAAAACCATTAAGAAGGTTGCCCTTGAATTAGGTGGCAAGTCGCCACTTGTTATTTTAGAAGATGCAGATATGATTGATGCTGCTAAGACAGCCGCTTCACATATGTTCTTTAATACTGGGCAAGTGTGTACGGCTGCCACACGTATTCTCGTTCCCAAAGCAAAACAAGACGCATTTGAAAAAGCGATGAAAGATACAGTTGCTTCCTTCTCAATGGGGAACCCAAAAGAAGAAGGTCATACAGCTGGACCACTTGTTTCAAAAGGTCAGTGGGATACGGTTCAATCTTACATTCAAAAAGGAATCGACGAAGGTGCAACCGTATTAGTAGGAGGTACTGGAAAGCCTGATGGATTAGATACCGGTTATTTTGCAAAGCCCACTGTCTTCTCAGACGTTTCAAATAACATGGTTATTGCACAAGAAGAAATCTTCGGGCCAGTCTTATCCATTATTTATTACAACGATGTTGACCACGCCATTGATATTGCCAATGATACTGTCTACGGCTTAGCAGGCTATGTCTTTGGACAAGATCCAGATAAGTTACGCTATGTGGCCTCTCGGATCCGTGCAGGTCAAATTACGATAAACAATGCACAGACAGACTTTAACGCTCCATTTGGCGGTTACAAACAATCCGGTATTGGACGTGAGTGGGGCGAATTTGGTATTGAAGAGTATCTTGAAGTGAAAGCTGTACTCGGTATGCCGTCCTAAACAAAAAAAAGCAGGCGCACTTCTATGCGCCTGCTTTTCATTAAATCCATAATTCTTTTCTTGATGTTGTAACAGCTCTTGCCCCAGCTTGAAGCGCGGTTTCGATGTCGTCTGCAGTTGTAATTAACCCTCCTGCAATAACGTCTATCCCCGTTTCTTGTCGAACTTTTTTGATATAGTCTGGCAAGACACCAGGTAACACCTCAAGAACGTCAGGCTTTACTTCTTCCACTTGCTGATAACTTGTTTTCAACGCCATCGTATCAAGTAAAAAAATACGTTGGATCGCCAAAATGTTATTTTTTTTTGCGGTCTTTAGCATATTTGCTCTAGTTGAAATGACACCTGTAGGACGAATGGTCTGACAAATAAACTCTGCAGCATACCGATCACTCTTTAAACCTTGCACGAGGTCAGCATGTAGAAGCATCTTTTTCCCTGCTTCTTTCGAAAGCTTTTTCATTTTTGCCAACAGCGACAGATGTACATCAAGGACAACAAAGTAAGTCCTTTCTTCTTTCATCACGCGCTCAAAATCTTTCATATTGTTTACTGCAGGTAATAATTGTTGACCATCAAACATTACTGTAAGCCCCTCAATGTAACTAGATTTACTTGTTCATTTAGTTCTTTACTATAGCGAAGTTTCTCTTCTTCTGACCATTGTAGCAAATCGCTCATCGCATTTAAAATACGATCTTTATACGCATCTACTTGATCGATGTCAAATAGCAGATACGAAACCCGTCTCATCAAGAAATCAACGGCTGTTACGGTCATTTCTTGCTCTATTCCATAACGAAGCATCGCATAAAGAGCCTTAGGCAAGTCGTAGTGATTGTCCTCTTGTAGATAGGAAAACACTGCTGGTGCATTAGAACCGTAGCGTTCTGCAATTTCTTGGGCTTCGTCTTGGGTTAAGCCTTTTTCTACTCCGTCTCGAATCGTCTTTTGTTTGAAGGCTTCATATTTCGCTGAACCACCAACATGCCCGCCTGATAAAGCCATTTCCTTAGTCTGACAGCTTGGATAGCTCTTTCCAGTTTCTTTAGAAAGTTCTTCAGCAGCGATAGAGACAATCGTATCAGCCATTTTTCGATAGCCTGTAAGCTTCCCTCCTGCAATGGTCATCAGACCGCTTTTCGAATGGAAAATCTCATCTTTTCTCGAAATCTCGGATGGATCTTTACCATCTTCATGGATAAGCGGGCGAATTCCAGACCAGCTTGATTCAACGTCTGTCTTCGTTAAATGATAGCCTGGGAACAATTGGTTCGTAGCATCAAGAATATAATTAACGTCATCAATTGTCACACCTGGCTCTGTTTGATCGCCTTTGAAGTTCGTATCTGTTGTTCCTACATACACTTTCTTCCCTCTAGGAATGGCGAACATCATTCTTCCATCACCAAAAGGTGTATCAAAATATACAGCACGATTTAAAGGCAAGCGCTCTTTTGAGAGAACTAAGTGAACACCTTTTGTATGATGAATGGATTTCCCTTCTCTCGAACGATCTTGTTCTCGTAAAGTATCTACCCAAGGTCCTGTTGCGTTAATAATTTTTCTTGCATATATTTTTACGCTTTCACCTGTCAAACGATCTGTGGCTTGAACACCAACTAGCTTTCCATTTTCGTAAAGAAACGAATCGGCTTTCACATAGTTAATGAGTTTTGCACCGCGCTCTGCAGCACTTTTGGCTACTTCCATTGTTAAACGAGCATCATCTGTACGGTATTCAACGTACATTCCAGCACCTTTGAGCCCTTCACTTGCTAAAATACTTTCTTTCTTTAATGCTTCTTTCGCGTTCATCATCGTCCGACGTTCGTCTTTCTTCACTCCGGCTAAGCGATCATATACAGATAATCCTAGCGACGTTGTAAAAGCGTTAAACGTTCCTCCCTTATAGAAAGGAAGCATCATTCGAACAGGCTCTGTTACATGGGGCGCATTTTCATAAACAATTGCCCGCTCTTTCCCAACTTCTGCAACTAGCTTAATTTCGAATTGTTTTAAATAGCGTAAGCCACCATGTATTAATTTCGTAGAGCGACTCGATGTTCCTGCAGCAAAATCCTGCATCTCGATTAATCCTGTACTTAACCCTCTTGTTTGTGCATCTAGTGCAATTCCTGTACCTGTAATTCCCCCACCGATGACCAGTAAATCTAGCTGTTGCCCTTGCATGCTTTGAAGTGTGTTTGTTCTAGTAACTGTTGAAAATGGCATGGTTTTCCCTCCTAAGAAAATAAAAAAGAGGGGACCACAACATTCTTAAGTAGGCAGTTCGCCTACTTAAGTGCTGTAATCCCCTCATCGTCTCAAAGATTTTATCATTAACTTGTTACTCTTAGTGTACGCCTTTTTTTTTCATTCGTAAAGGGTTACGGTTTGAATGTCATTGTTGCATCAACCGCTTTTTTCCAACCACTGTATAATGCATCTCGTTCTTTCTCTTTCATATCAGGGCTGAATGAACGATCCATCTTCCATTGTTTCGCGATATCTTCCTTACTTTCCCAAACGCCGACTGCTAGTCCTGCAAGGTATGCAGCTCCTAATGCCGTTGTTTCTGTAACAGAAGGGATTTCTACTGGTGCATCAAGTAAATCGCTTTGAAACTGCATAAGGAAGTTGTTCGCTACTGCACCACCATCTGCACGCAGTTTCTTCGATTCAATTCCAGCATCGCTTTCCATTGCTGTCATAACGTCTTTCGTTTGGTATGCAAGGGATTCAAGGGTAGCGCGAACAATATGTGACCGCTCGGTTCCACGAGTTAACCCAAACATCGCTCCTCTAGCTTCACTGTCCCAGTATGGTGTGCCTAAGCCAACAAATGCGGGAACTAAATACACACCGTCTGATGATGTAATGCGTGTAGCGAGCTCTTCACTTTGTGGTGAATGTTCGATAAGCTGAATACCATCACGAAGCCACTGAATGGCTGACCCTGCTACGAAGATACTTCCTTCAAGGGCATACTCCACTTTGCCATCGAT
Source organism: Shouchella oshimensis (assembly GCF_002019765.1). Classification (GTDB taxonomy): domain Bacteria; phylum Bacillota; class Bacilli; order Bacillales; family Bacillaceae_D; genus Shouchella; species Shouchella oshimensis. The sequence continues at coordinate 235,131 of NZ_KV917380.1, read as the reverse complement.
TCCCCATGCAAGGGTCGTTAACAAACCATTCTTTGATTCCACTGCTTTTTCGCCTGTATTCATTAGAATAAAGCAACCCGTACCATACGTATTCTTAACCATGCCTTCTTCGAAACAAGCCTGTCCAAAGAGAGCTGCGTGCTGGTCTCCTGCTACTCCTGCAATCGGAATATTTTCACCGAAGAAATGATAATCTACCGTTTCAGCATATACTTCAGAAGAAGAGCGTACTTCTGGTAAAACACTTTTTGGTATGTCTAGAATCTCTAATAATTCATCATCCCATTTTAACTCATGTATATTGTACATAAGGGTCCGTGCGGCATTCGTATAGTCGGTAACGTGTGCCTTTCCTCCACTCAACTTCCAGATTAACCAAGAGTCAATTGTTCCGAAGAGAAGCTCTCCTTTTGCCGCTCTTTCCTTCACACCGTCCACATTGTCAAAAATCCATTTTACTTTTGTGCCTGAGAAATAAGGATCAATCAGGAGCCCTGTTTTCTTTCTAAACAGTTCATTATGTCCAGCATCTCGTAAATCTTTACAAATGCCTGCGGTTTGTCTTGACTGCCATACTAACGCATTGTATACAGGCTTCCCAGTGGCCTTATCCCATACAACCGTTGTTTCACGCTGATTTGTAATGCCGATACCTGAAATATCGCCAGGTTTTACATCCGATTCAGAGAAAATTTCAGCAATAACTGCTAAGACGGACGTCCAAATCTCATTAGCATTATGTTCTACCCAGCCTGGCTTAGGAAAATACTGCTTAAACTCCCGCTGAGCTGTTTGCAGCATCTCCCCCTTTTCATCAAATAAAATGGCCCTCGAACTTGTTGTACCTTGGTCAATTGCTAAAATGTATTGTTTCTTCATCTTCATTCCTCCTCATCTCTTTTTAAAATATCATTGTATAGGCGAATGCACCAATGACACCACCTGTAATTGGACCTAAAATAGGAACCCAAGCGTATGCCCAATCAGACGGTCCTTTTTTATGAATAGGTAACAAAGCGTGGGCAATCCTCGGTCCGAGATCACGGGCTGGATTAATCGCATACCCTGTAGGTCCCCCAAGAGAAAGCCCGATAGCAATAATTAGTACACCAACGACAAGAGGGTTTAAGCCCTCACTGAATGTATTTGCACCGATTGCCAGTAATCCAAATACTAATACAGCGGTTCCAATTAGTTCGGAGCCGAAATTCGATGGTGTATGCTTAATGGCAGGTGCTGTCGCGAATACACTAAATTTTGCACCCGGATCGTCTGTTTTTTTCCAATGCGGGTAGTAATGTAGAAAGATGACGACTGCCCCAGCAATAGCACCAAGTAATTGTCCAATAATATAGCCAGGAACCTGGCTCCACGGAAACTCTCCAATTGCCGCGAATCCAATGGTTACCGCAGGATTTAGGTGCGCTTCACTTATTGTTCCTGAAACGTATACGCCTAACGCTACTGCAAAGCCCCAGCCTATGGCAATCGTTAACCATCCGGCACCCTCAGCTTTTGATTCTTTTAAGTTAACTGCTGCAATAACACCTGCACCAAATATAATGAGTATCATTGTTCCTACAAATTCGGCAATGACTTCAGCCATTTTTTTGTTCCTCCTCTACTTCATCTGAGTGCGTATACACAAAAAAGAACAGCCTTTTTCACAGACCTGTTACGTTCCGCAAAAAAAGCTGTTCTCATACACTCATCAGCCACTTCTATTAACATGGTGCCATTATAGTATGAACAAGCTTATTTGTAAACGGATTCAATGGTTCTTTCCCTATTCTTTCTACATATAAACAATTTTTCCCTTTTTAATCAGCATCAAAAAAAGAGATGCAGCGATTAAAACTCTTCTGCATCTCCTATAAAAAGGTTAATTAAGAAATTCAGTTGGGAATGTTGACAAATCTACACCCATTACAAGTGGAACTAAGAGATATACCGCTAGGACAATAATGGCTGTAGCAAAAACGTTCAGCCAAAAGCCAGCTCGTACCATATCACTAATCTTTAGTTTCCCTGTCCCAAAAATAATGGCATTTGGCGGTGTTCCAACTGGTAACATAAACGCACAGTTTGCTGCCATTGCACATGGAATCATAAGCGCAAAAGGATGAATATCAAGAGCGACTGCAAGTGCCGCCACAACAGGTAGAATCATGGTTGCTGTTGCCGTATTTGATGTAATCTCTGTTAGCATCATGATTAATAGCGTCGCCCCACCAATAATAAGGAGCATATGAAGACCGTCTAAAATCGTTAATTGATCACCCAACCAACTAGAAAGGCCACTTGATTGGAACCCTGAAGCAATCGCTAGCCCTCCACCAAATAAAAGAAGCACGCCCCAAGGAATTTCTTTAGAATCACTCCAATCCAAGATACGAGAAGAAGCTTTTGCAGGGATTAAGAATAAAAGCATCGTTGCAATAATGGCAATCATCCCATCTGAAACTCCAGGAAGCTGAACAAGTAGCGCCTCATCGCCAGACCATAAAAATTCTCGAGAAATCCACATAAATGCGGCAAATAAGAAGACTCCACCAACAATTTTTTCTTCATAAGCAGTTTTGCCAAGCTTTTGTCTCTCTTGAGCAATAAGCGCTTTCCCACCTGGCAGTGTCTTAATACTCGTTTTAAAACTAACTGTCCCGAGATAAAACCATGTGAATAAAAGAAGTAAGATGACAACTGGTACGGCAAAGAGCATCCATGTGCCAAAACCAATCGACATTCCAAAAATAGTGTCGAGCTGCGCAGCAAGAATGATATTAGGCGGTGTCCCAATTAATGTACCAAGCCCACCAATTGTACCCGCATACCCTACACCAAATAATAGTGATTTTTCAAACTTAGGTAAGTCACGTTTATGTTGATCTTCTTTCAATGCCGCTGCTACTTGAGCAGTAATAGCGAGTGCCATTGGTATCATCATCATAACAGCAGCTGTGTTAGATACCCACATTGAGAGAAAACCTGTCGCAATCATGAAACCTAACAGAATTCGTTGAGTACTTGTCCCAATGACAGAAATAATAAACAATGCCACTCGTTTGTGTAAATCCCATTTTTCCATCGCCGTTGCGATAAAGAAACCACCTAAAAATAAGAAAATGATGTCATTACCATAAGAAGACGCGACATCAGAACCTTCCATTGCCCCAGTTATCGGTAGTAAGATAAGCGGCATTAACGAAGTAGCTGGGATTGGAATTGCTTCAGTCATCCACCATGTTGCAATCCAAAGGGTAACTGCTAACACTCTTTGCCCATCAGCAGATAATCCTGCTGGTTCAAAAAACAACATGGTTAAGGCAAACAGTAATGGTCCAAGCAATAGACCAATTAGTTGCGCCCTAGAATAAGGCTTCTTTTTATGATTATTTTCAGGAGTTGCGTTCTTGCGTTCTCTCATTTCTTTATGTTCAGCTGCTTCTTTTCGCAAAGCAGCAGAGCCTTTGTTTGCATAGGAGAAGATATTTAAAAGGTCTTTCGTTCGTTCAGACTGTTGCCATAATCGATCCCATACAAGTCTCATAGTCATTCCTCCATCCTTTGAAAGCGTTTACTTATTTTTTCATGAACATGGGGGAATGGTCTAGTTTTTTTAATTAAACGAAATCAACTTTTTAATCGAAACGCCTTACCTGCTTCCAAAATACGGTAGCGATTGTATGGTCTTCCATGAGTTAAATAGACAAGATCTTTTTCAATAAACCCTTGTTCATGAAAGTAACGTAGATATTTTCGGAGTGAAACATGAGAAATGGTGGTACGCTCCTCTAATTCGGCTGCTGTTTGCCATTTCGTATCATCTAGCGCTTCTAAGACTCGAGTCGCCGTTACTTCTGTGATGCCTTTTGGCATATGTACTTTTTCTACGATTTGGTTTGTTTCATTTCGTTGGAGAAAATTATCTATTTCTTGTTGAACAAATGATGGCTGCTCTGTTTCTTGTTTCATAAATCGATAGCGATCAAGGGCTTCTTTAAAACGCGCAAACGTAAAGGGCTTTACGAGATAATCAATAACACCAAAACGGTAGCCTGTTTGAACTGTATACGCATCATTAGCGGATGTAATAAGAATCACGTCAACATTTCTTTCCTCTAGGCGCACTTGCTTTAAAATATCTAATCCATTCCTGTCACCTATATACACATCAAGCAACAATAGATCGGGCTTCTGTTCTTTCACTTGTTGTAAACCTTCTTCGAACGTTCGTGCCTGAGCTACCAACGTAAACCCTTCTACTTTTTTCAGAAAAAGACTATGGAAATAAGCAATTTGTTCTTCATCTTCAATCATTGCAACACGAATCAACTTGTTCTAGCTCCCTTCATGTTCCTAGTGGAATATGGATTGTAATAATGGTGCCTTTACCTTCTCTTGATAAAAGGTCAATCGTTCCATGAAAACGAGAGACTTCTTTTCTCACATTCTCTAACCCGTAACCATGATCCCCGCTTTTTGTCGATTGTCTTTCCTGATTAGGCGAAAATCCTTTGCCGTTATCTTCAATTACATAACGAAGGACACCACCTACTTGCTTAATGGTGACAATAATATACGTTTCTCTTTGATTGAGGCTTGCTTCCGCTGCATTATCCATCGTGTTTCCAATGATCGTAATCCATGCATCAATAAGTTCTGACGATAACTTTGGCCAAGGTGTACCAGATTGGAACAGAACGTTAATACTTTGCTCTTCTAACACACTTGTTTTACGTGCTAAAAATTGCGCTAAACTTTTGTCAGACACTAACTTGCCTATTTCATCCGGTAACTGACTATTCTTCTTTTGCTGATAGCGTAAAGAAAGATTCTCAATATAATCTTGTAGTTCACTATATGATTCGGTTTCAACCATTGCACTAATAATGTGTAGCTTGTTCATGAACTCGTGGGTTTCGCTTCTTAAGCTTTTGGCATAGGTCTCTACTCCACTTAAACGTTTCATAATGTCATCTAACTGATTCTTTTCTCGGAATGTGGCAAGTGCTCCAATACAAAGATCTTGATAAAAGATCGGCACCTTCGTCACAACAGCTTCTAAATCACTTCGTTGATAGACGACATCGTAGCTTGCTTCACGCTGATTCATTACCTCCTCCAGTTTGAGCTCTGGCCACACCTCGTGAACTTTTTTTCCTTCAACAGAATCTCCATGGCTGGTTGCTTTTAAAAAGGTTATCGCTGCACCATTTATGGCAATAATCTTCCCTTCTTCATTAATAGCTATAACACCCTCACCAGCAGCTTCTAAAATGGCTTCACGTTCATTAACAAGTCTTGCAATCTGTTGTGGTTCAAGACCGTGCAGCTGTTTTTTAATTCGGTTTGAAAGAAAGTAAGCACCGATCATCCCGATAAGTAAGCTTCCGATTGCGCCAGCTAATGATGTAAGAATGGCCTGGGTTTCAGCCTCATTAATTGCATCTGTAGAGATTCCAACTGAAACAGCACCGATTAGTACGCCTGCTTGACTATAAACAGGTTCAAAAGCTCGAACGGAGGGGCCTAACGAGCCAACTGCTTCAGAAATATAGGATTCTCCTTCAAACACTAGATCCGCGTCCCCACCTACAAACATTTCTCCGATACGACCCTTAACCGGGTGGGTGTAACGTTTTTGATCTGTATCCATTACCACGATATATAAGAACTCATTTTCTTCTCGAATTGCTTCAACAAGTTGTATGAGCTCATCCGTCGTCTGACCAGCTTCCAAGGCAGATACAACCACTGGATGATCCTGCAAATGACTTGCACTAATTCGTACTTTATCGGCTAGCTGTTCTCTTGTTAATGATGCTTGCTGAAAAGCGCTAAATAATCCGAATAATAGCAAAGCTACTAAGACAATGCTAGCACTTAATAACATCGTTTGGGTTCTAAGCGTTAGTGGTTCTTTTTTCATTTCCGTACTCCACCTCTAGCCATTTTATCAGTATCATTCCACGCATCTTATACGTAGTTTAAATTTTTTCTTTAAAAATGTATAGATTTCATTCAAACGGTAAGAATGAGTAGCGTATTCCCCTATCCCCTTAGCTCCCAACAATTGTTGGGAGCTTTTTTTATAGCTTGGACATGTCTCTTTTTCTTTTGCATACAATTCTAAAAGAGTTTTACTTTGCTTTTTGAAGGAGATAGGAATTCATGCGCTGGTCTAGTTCTGTTTTAACCGCGGCTTTGTTTGCTTTTTTAGCCGTCGCTTTTTGGGGAATATCGTTTGTAAATACAAAAGCACTGTTAGCAGAACTTACGCCTAGTACGATCTTAGTCAGCCGTTTTGCAATCGGTTCTTTGTTCCTATTTCTATTTCTTATCGTATTTCGCTACCCTCTTAAACTGTCATTACACTATCTTCCTCACCTCTTTATTCTTGGGACACTTGGTGTATTTATCCATCAATGGTTACAATCAACGTCGTTGTTAACGATTCAAGCCTCTGAGGCGGGCTGGATGATTTCCCTCGTACCAATCTTTACATGTGTTTTAGCATGTTTTTTTCTTCATGAACGGTTTACTCTTAAAAAAGGAATTGGCATGCTACTTGCTCTAGTAGGTGTACTTCTCATTACGAACCCTACTCACCTATCTGCTTTCCAACCAGGGTACATCCTTATGTTTCTCAGCACAATCAATTGGGCCGTTTATTCCTTACTTTTAAAAGGACTTCGTATACCATTACCGCCTGTGTCCATAACGTTTTATATGTGCTTAATCGGTACATGTCTTTCTCTACCAATCGTACACGTTACTAGAAGTATAGAGGAATTAACATCGCTATCAATAACCGGGTGGACTCACTTACTTTTTCTAGGCGTGTTTGTATCAGCTGTTGCCTACTTTCTTTGGGCAAAAGCATTAACTCAACTACAAGCATCAACCGTATCTAGTTTTCTTTATATCGAACCATTAGTAACGTTTCTCGCAGCTGTTTATTTTTTAAACGAAAAAGTTCTACTTCTAAGCATTGTAGGAGGAGTCATAATTATAGGAGGAGTCTTATTGTCAAACCACGGTTTAACTCAGGCGAAAAACAGGGAATAGAAAGGAGATCATTATGTTCGAACACCATATAAGCAATTGTTTGCGTCCTCTCACTAAACCAAGTATTGAAGGATTACGTCAAGCATTGCTAAAGCTGAACGCAACCTATGATGAGTTAGCTCCTTACATCCAATCAAGCAGTGAAAAGCCTTACTATCGCAAACTGCTCTTCCAATCTAAACACGTTGAACTATTACTTATGAATTGGTCTGGCCTTGATTGCGCTCCTCATGATCATGGCAACTCGTATGGTTGGATTCAAGTAATCGCTGGGAATGTATCCAATCAACTCTTCAAAGTGCAATCGAATGAACTACCAGAGCTATTTGTTGAAAAATATTATAAACAAGGGAAAACCTTTTTTGCTCCTAAAAAAAGTGTGCATCGAATGGAAGGAAACAAAGGGTTGTTAACTCTCCACTTATACGCCCCACCTATTTCAGGGATGAAAGTATATGATTTAAAAAAGTGTGCCGCCTGTGTTGTATCAGATGATTGTGGCGCCTGGTGGCCGGAAGATCAAAAGCAGCGCCTCAAAGTTATTCAATTAAATGAAGCACCGGAATAAGGAGGAATTCGATGTATCTCTCTCAATTGAATACAGCCGAGCTCACAGACAAGCAAATCACCAAACTCCTCTATCATTCTACTTCTGACGATGGACAACAGGGAGATTGCATTTTCGTTCCAGGCAGTAGTAAGGCTGTCGACTATAAAGTCCCGAAAGCAATTCAACTCTATCAGGAAGGACGGGCTAATAAATTATTGTTTTCAGGAGGTGTATCTTGGGATGCCTCGAAGAAACCAGAAGCCGTGATGATGCAAGAACGAGCACTTCAAAGCGGCATTCCGCAAGAAGCGATCTTAATCGAAAAAGAGTCGCTACACACAAAAGAAAATGTTCTTGCTTCTCTCCTCGTTCTCGATCGTGCTTACTACTTGCACCACGTAAAACACATCATCATCGTTACCTCTAGTATTCATATGTTAAGAGTTTGGTTGACGATGCGTACGTATATGCCGAACTGGATCACCTACTCATTTGCGTCTGTAGATGATCGGAGCACAAAAGAAGGGAATTGGTTCCTTTCACCTCACAGTCGAAAAAGAGTCGAAGCAGAAGTGCAGAAGCTTGTACGCTACGCAAAAATAGGGGCCATTGTTGATGAAGACATTTTCATTGGCGATGGGTAAGCCAAAAAGCCCTCCACTGTTTCCACTTTTTCAAAGTGCCTACTTTGGAGGGACTATTCATACGATTACGTGTTAGTTTGTGTAATACATAAGGGCAATGGCTCCAGGCCCTGTGTGGGTGCTAATGATTGGAGAAGTTTCCAGTATGGACGATGAGAAATGCTGTCGGACTTTTCTTAAGCGATCCAACACTTGCTCACTAAACGTTTCGGCTTCAATATGGGCTACACCGACATGTTTAATCTCCTTCGCTTCTGTTTCTTTTGTAAAAGTGTCTGTCAGAAATTCAAGCACCTGTTTCTGAGAGCGCTTCGTTGCTACAGGCGTATAAGAACCATCTTGTAAAGAAGCGATCGGCTTTATCTTTAATAATGAACCAAGTAGCGCCTTCCCTTTTCCAATTCGACCGCCTTTAGCCAAATAGTCTAGCGTATCGACAACAATATATAAAGAAGTCTTCGAGCGAATATCCTCAAGCTCACTTAGAATAGCCTCAAGGTTTTTCCCTTTGTTCGCTAGCTCAGCAGCTCGTGTCACTTGAAAAGACAACGCAATTGAAATGAAACGAGAATCGACAACAGTCACTTTCCCACCAAACTCATCTGCCGCCATTTGTGCAGATGCAACAGTTCCGCTCATCGCACTCGTCATATGGATGGATAAAACGTGCGTTTCAGGCTCACTTAAAAGTTCCTCATACACGCGGACGAACTCGCCAACTGGTGGCTGAGAGCTTTTCGGAAGGTCATCGCTTGTCACAAGCATGTGCGCAAACTCTTTCTTCGTTAAATCGACTCCATCTAAATAACTTTTACCATTAATGTTTATTGATAACGGGACAACGGTTACCCCTAACTCTTGTAAGATTGATGCATCTATATCGCAAGTGGAATCCGTCACAATTTTGATTTTTGTCATTAAAATCTCCCTTTAATAAGGCATTTTGTGAACGCATAACATACGTTGATTGTAGTATGACACACGTGCACCTGAGTGTAAACGCTCTCTTAAAAAGCGCAATTATACGACTATAGAAAAAAGTATGAACGTAATCGGTTTCGTGTTGTTTTAGAACCATCTTCATCTATGAATACATTGTAAAGTTTGTAACGTTCCTTTATCAATTGTAAAGGAACGCTTTTTTTCAAAACTCATTTTGTCTGCTACACTTCTTTCTTGAAGAGCAAGGAAAAGAGGGATGAACAGCTTGTTACCGAAACATGCTTTTGCTTATTTGTTATCTCACGGTATACCTGCAATTGTGGGCTTTGTAGGAATTGCTATTTATTCACGTTTACTTACACCCGAAGAATACGGTTACTATGCATTCATCTTTGCGAGTGCAGCCATTGTAAATGCTGTATTGTTTGAATGGTTAAAGGTTAGCGTTTTACGCATTCAAAAACAACAAGAATTAGGCAGCTCTTACTTTATGACGATAAAACTAGCGTTTCTTTCACTGATGCTCATTAGTGCACTATTTGGACTAGTTATAACGCTCATCGCAGCAGGAGCCACTCTTGCCGTCGTTTTTACTGTTTTGCTTTTAGCTTGGAGTCAATCGTGGTATCAACTACATCTTTCTTTACTACGATCAGAGTTAAATCCTCTTGGCTATGGCAAAGTGGCCTTTGCTCGATCCGTCATTGGATTGTTAAGCGCAACCATTCTTATTTATTTTGATTTCGGCGGAACAGGACTTGTTATCGGATTTATCATCGGCCTGCTGCTCTCTGTCTTTCCAATGTCTATTAGGCGTTTCGGATTAAACATGACACCGTCTGCATGTAATATCTCTTTAGTGAAACAGTTTGCAAGCTATGGCTTGCCACTAACCATTACGCTACTCTTAGGTATTGTAATTCATCAATCGGACCGATTTATTATTACAGCTATGTTGGGAATGGAGGCTACTGGCAGCTATGCCATTGCCTATGATTTAACAGAGCAAACCATATTCACATGTATGCTCATTATTAACTTAGCAGCTTTTCCTCTCGCTATACGTGCTTTTGAGCAGAAAGGTGAACGAGCTGCACACCAGCAAATAAAACGCAATACGGAGATGCTGTTAGCAGTCGGACTGCCAGCCACCATCGGATTTGTTATGACAAAAGACTTTATCACAAGCTTTTTTTTAGGCCATGCTTTTCAAGAAACAGCACGTACCCTTATGCCTTACATAGCAATTGGTGCTTTTCTAAAAGGCATTAAGCTGTACGCAATCGATACAGTCTTTCACCTTACAAAACAAACAAAGCTCCAAATCATACCGGTTATTTTTGCGGCTGTCGTCAATGTTGCCTTGACAATAATCTTGATTCCACCGTATGGACTTGAAGGTGCTGCCATAGCAACAGTTCTTGCCTACGCTATTGCTATTACCGTTAGCTGGCTATTACTTGTTATTCAGCGAATTCCGTACTTTTTTCCGTTTAAAGAATTTGTAAAGGTTTTGTTAGCAAGTGCTACCATGATCGTTAGTATACTACCTTTTTATGACGAAAGTGGCTTAGTAATGTTTCTTACTCGCGTGTTTATTGGCATTTTTTCCTATAGCCTTGTTTATGTCGCCCTTCACTACCACCAATTAAAAGCGTTCATTGAAAATCGAAGCGAGAGGAAGAAACGTATATGTTAACGATCATTATCCCTACCTTAGGAGAACGTAAACAAGAATTTCACCGACTTCTGACTAGTCTTGAAACGCAAACGATGCCTGCACTTGAACTGGTTGTCGTCTCACAAAGTCACCATGAAGCAGTGAGTGAATGGTTAAAACCTATTTCAATTCCTTATACACATATTCGATTAGAGGAAAAAGGATTATCGAAAGCACGAAATGCCGCTCTTCCTTATGTAAACGGAGATCTTGTTACGTTTTCTGATGACGATTGTTGGTATCCGACACATGCAGTCGCCACCGTACATAATCGCTTGAAAAACGGTGAGGACGGTTGTTGCTTTCAGATTTTCGACCCAGAAGTAAATAAGACTTACAAGCATTATCCACCCAGACCATCTTCTACTGTCAAAGGAAGAATGTTGTTTCGAAAATCCTCGATTGAACTTTTTTTTAAAACAAAAGCACTTACTTCTTTACGGTTTCATGAGTCGTTTGGTCTCGGGAGCACATACCCAAGTGGTGAGGAGAATTTATTTTTACAGCAATTTACAAGCTTGAAGAAGCGGCTTGCTTACTATCCTGAAACTATTGTTTTTCATCAGAAACCTACAAAACAATCGAGGCTATCAGAAAAACAACTCATTAGCAAAGGTCCTTTATTTAAAGCTATGTATAACACACCCATTGGACTACTCTTCCTCACTGCGTTATTTATTAAAAAAGCAAGTTCTATCGAGCAACCAATATACAGTTATACAAAAGCGATAAAAGCTTTGCTTTCCTTTAACAAGCAGCGAGCAAGGGGGACAAAATGAAAACCATAGCCTTTATACTCTATTCATTCGATGCTGGTGGTGTTGAACGGATGACGCTACACCTTGCCGAAAACTATATGAAACGAGGTTACAAGGTTGATCTTGTGGTCATTCATCCAACTGGGGAATATCAAGACGCTGTTCCAAAAGGAGTTGGTGTCATTCCCTTATCAAAAGTGAAAGCAAGAGCGGCATTGCCCGGACTGATTTACTATTTCCGTAAGAGAAAACCAGACATTATTTTTTCAGCAAAAGATTATCTGAATGTGCTCGTAATTCTTGCCAAAAAAATAAGCCGCTCACAAGGAACATTGATTGTATCTAGCCGTGTTCACCTAAGTGAGCAAGCGAAGCGTGATCCATCTGCAAATCGGACGAAAAAATGGGTGTATCGAACCTATCGGTATGCCGATCACGTTGTAGGCGTTTCCCGTGGGGTATCTTCCGATATTCAAGCCATTGCTCGCTTACCAATTGTACATACGATATACAACCCTGTTATCACAAAAGGGTTAAGCGACAAGATGAATCAGCCTGTTGCTCATCCCTTTTTTTTAGATTCATCTAAACATGTTTTCCTAACCGTTGGCAGACTGCATAAACAGAAAGATTATGAAACCTTACTCCAGGCTTTTGATCTTGTTCATAAACGCAATCCTCAGACTGCACTCATTCTTGTTGGTGATGGAGAAGAAAGAGGCGCTTTGGAAACGTTCGTAGCGACAGCCAAACTGGAGGATGTCGTCAGCTTCGTTGGATACCAGCACAATCCGTATGCTTATATGAAACAAGCAGATGTATTTGTACTGTCTTCTTTGTATGAGGGTTTTGGGAATGTGTTAGTAGAAGCAATGGCCGCAGGGACACAAATTGTCTCAACCGATTGTCCAAGCGGTCCAAAGGAAATTTTGAAAGATGGTATGTATGGTCATCTTGTTCCTGTTGGTCATTACGAGGAATTAGCGATGGCTATGGAATGTGCGCTCTTAAGCCCTTTCCCTAAAGAATCCTTAATTCGCCAAGCACATGCTTATTCAGTTGATACGTGTGCACACCACTATGAAAAACTTTGGCTTTAAATAAAGGAGACAGGGTGGCGCTTAATAAGCACCACCCTTTCCCGTTTTACTTTTAAGGGAAAACAACCGCATCAAGCTTATGAACATTGTTTTCCTCTACCCAATCAGCCACATAAAGAAGCTCGTCCTGTACTGAATAACGGTAAATCCGTTCACCTACCAAGAGATAACGTGTTTGTTCATGTTCAAGTAGCTTTTGCTTCAACGCATCATACGTGTCAGTACCTAAGTGACTATTATCACTTGCAAAAGATAGAAATTGCTCTTCGGTTAATGTATGGAGATTGTTTCGCAAGTAACTATCCCCCTCTAATGTTGAGCGAACGGTTAGTGTTTGCTCGCCACAGCCTACTAGAAACAGAAACGCTAGAACGACTATCCACTTTTTCATTACATCTCAGCCTCCAACAATCCGTTTTCCTTACTATATCTCGAATCATTAAAGGAATAAAGAAGACTCATTTTCAATTGTAAAGACGGTTTTAGACATTTCAAGAACCAGAATCCTCTTTTATCAGCACATGCGTCTATTTTCGTTAAATCTGTAAATGTCCTTGGCTCAGAATCTTCATTTTATCTTTAAGAAGCCTTTATAAATAACGTTTCTTACCGTGTTACGATGACGACAGTTCAAACGTGAAAGGATTCAGACGATGCACTCACTTAACTATCCACTAACCCAAAGAAGAGCTTTACCTGTTTATAGTGCTATGACGCTCTATGCCGCTTCCGCGCCGGTTGCAGTAACGAGTCTAGTGCAGCATCTCTTACCAATCCCTAGTTCTGTTCTGCTTACCTTTCTAGCCATAGCCCTGTTTCTATTCGCGTTAGTTTCAGAACGACAAGCCGTTCCCATGACAGAGTTAAACAGGCTGGGACTTCTGATATGTGGCGCCATTGCGTTACCAGCTATTGCTTCACTAATTGGTGCCGCCTTTGCCTTAATATCCATTCAATCTGTTGAATATACAGCGTACGTGCACCACTCTTTACTTAACAGGCTGATTAATCTTTCTTTATACACTGTGCTGGTACTAATTGTTCTTACTTATATTCGTCGAGATGCCCAACAAACAAATGCGTCCCTCCTAAAAGGCTATACAATTGGAACGTTTCTTCTCACACTCGGAGGTATTTGGCAGTTCTTACATTTTGCCATTGGCTACCCCATGCCCCTATTTGAAACACGGGCTTATGTACATAGTGTTAACCAAGATGTGCTGTTTAATTTCAGGCTAACTTCTATTACAGATGAACCAAGCTTTCTTGTTCCTTTCTTAATGGATGGACTCATTATTGGAACACTCATCATGACTAGAAAAACATACGCATTGTTTGCAAGCTTATCCATTCTCGTTTTACTACTCACTTTTTCAATCAGCGGTTATTTGAATCTAGTTGTTCTCGGACTTGCAGTCATGCTTTTGCTGTTAACTAGAAAAACCATACCTAAGAAAATAATTCTGACCATAATAGGCGGTTTGTTTTTACTCATTACGACCTTTTATCTTTTACTGCCACAAGCCTTTACGACTTTATTCATGCCGATTCTTGGTCGACTTGATGGTCTCTTTGATGTCACACACCATAGCAGGCTTTATATGCTCGTCTTTCCATTCATATGGCTCTTTGACTATTCATTCATAAATACACTCTTCGGCTTTGGTCCTGGAAGTTACGATTTCCTTGCACGAACGAAATTTCTAAGTCATCAAGGGGCTGTTAGTGGGACGTCCAACAATGTATTCGTTGATCTTCTCTTTGAACACGGCTTATTAGGAGGGTTTCTAATTGCAGCGATCTTCCTTGCAATTGCTATTTATTTGTTGAAAAAGCGTAACACCCATCTTTACTACAGCGTCGCATTGATTTTATGGATTCACTTAAGTGTGACTAGCCTATATCGAGCTGATTTTGCTTCTCCTCGTTTTTGGCTCATCGTCATGATTGTTGTTGGTTTAATAGAACTAGCTAAACAGAAACGATCTTTGCCAGATCATGTACCGAACATTTTTCAGAAAGAGAAGGTGACGTCTTTATGAATGTATGTGTAATTGGAACAGGCTATGTTGGCCTTGTTACAGGTGTATGCTTTAGCTCTCTCGGTCACAACGTTGTCTGCGTTGACCACGATCTTAATAAAATTAACAGCTTAAGAAATGGTGTTGTGCCGATTTATGAGCCTGGTTTAAAAGAGCTTATGACTAAAAGCACAAAGGCAAAAAAACTTGTTTTTACTAACGATTTAGAAGAGGGAATGAACGAAGCGACGATCCTATTAATCGCTGTAGGGACACCTGCCAATAAAGATGGTTCCGCCAACTTAACATATATCAAGCAGGTAGCATTAGAAATTGGTCAATACATTAAACCAGGGATGACCATCGTAACGAAAAGTACAGTACCAGTTGGTACAAATAAAAAAATAAAGCAATGGGTCTCATTCAGTAGTGGTCATCAACAGTTTTCGATTGCATCTTGCCCTGAATTTTTACGAGAAGGCAATGCCATAAAGGACACTTTAGAGATGGAGCGTGCTGTCTTTGGTGTAGAGGATGCTCAAGCTGAACTTGCTTTACGAGCTTTGCATAAGCCCATCCGTCCAACCATTGTTGTGACGACAATTGAAACAGCTGAAACAGCAAAATATGCTGCAAATGCTTTTTTAGCAACGAAAATTAGCTTCATTAATGAGGTAGCTAATGTTTGTGAAAACGTCGGTGCTGACGTAGAAGCACTTGCACAAGTGATGGGACTTGATCACAGGATCGGTACGTCTTTTTTACAAGCCGGGGTAGGCTATGGTGGGTCTTGCTTCCCAAAAGATACACAGGCATTTATTCGGATCGCCGAAGAAGCAAATTATTCCCTCCAAATTGTTCCTGCTGTCGAACGCGTTAACCATGAACAACGTTACCGCCTTTTAACGAAACTTAAAAAATGCTACCACACACTGGCTGGAAAGCGAATTGCTATTTTAGGTCTAGCATTTAAACCACATACCGATGATATGAGAGCTGCTCCTGCACTCGATATTATCCAGACTCTATTAAACGAGCAAAGTAGTGCCATTGCTTATGATCCCATTGCATCAGAGCAGGCGAAGCGCTTGCTACCAGATGTCATTCTTGCTTCTTCGTGGCAAGAAGCTGTTAGAAAGGCAGATGCCGTTTTAATTCTAACCGATTGGAATGAATTCAAAACCATCGATTTAGAAGAATTAAAGGTGCTCATGCGTGATTCTGTAGTGATCGATGGACGAAATGTATTTAATCCAGAAGAAATGAAACAACGAGGGTTTTATTATGATTCTATCGGCCGAACACAAGTTGATGGACGTGCCTCTAAACAGAAAGCACGACCACCTTCGTTTACGGTTCAAACCGGAACCCATTAGAGGAGGCAGTTATGTAATGCGACAAATTGGATTAAGCGCCCTTGCTTTATTGTTTTTAAGTGGATTCTTTTTCCTCGATAGCAACAATGCCGACCCTTACCGGGAAAAAGAAGAACCTATGAACCAGCAGGTAGTTGAAGAGATTATTCGCCATCATCGTGCAGCTGCATTTGTTATCAACGAAAATGAAATAACGCAGTTTAATCAACATTTCTCACGTGAGTTATCCGAAGAAGAACTGCTTTTATTTCGCTCCATTGATCATTCAATGGAACCAGTAATTGCAACACAGCCCCATCATACCGTCAGCTTACAGTGGTCAACTATCGATGTACATTATGAAAACAGATCAAATCGTTGGTACATTACATCCGTTTCGGAGGTGCAGTTAGATTGAAGGAACCACTCGTATCCATTATTACCCCCGTCTATAACTGTGAGTTTTATTTAGCAGATACAATTGAGTCCATACTAAGTCAAACGTACGAAAATTGGGAATTATTACTCATTAATGACGCTTCACAAGACGAAAGTAGCGAGATAGCCGAGCACTATCAATCTAAAGATAATCGGATTTACCTTTTTCACTTGTCTAGTAATAGCGGCGCGGCTGTCGCGCGTAATTTAGGCTTAACACGTGCTACAGGAAAATATGTTGCATTCCTTGATGGAGATGATCTGTGGAAACCACAAAAATTAGCTCGTCAAGTACACTTTATGGAGGAAAACAACTATCTCTTTACGTTTACAAGCTATCGTATCATTCGCGAAAATGGCCGTGAGCGACAAAAGGTAGTACCTGCTCCTGCACAAGTAACGTATGACAAACTTTTATCAAACACCATTATCGGTTGTTTAACCGTCATGATGAATCAAGAAGCGCTAGGAAAGCTACAAATGCCGACTATCCGTACAAGGCAAGATCTTATGTTATGGCTATCGATACTTAAAAAAGGTCATATAGCCTATGGCATAAACGAAGAACTTGCCGCCTACCGTAAAGTTGGCGGATCAATTTCTAGTAATAAATGGAAGGCAGCAAAACAAAACTGGCACATATACCGCAACTATGAAGCATTGCCACTTCTTAAATGCTGTTTTGTCTTTTGCAGCTACGCGTGGAACGGTGTAAAAAAACTTTAACCAATCATCACACTAGACATAGCAAAGTAAGGAGAACAACATGGACTCGTTCATTATTGCATCCCTAATTAGCTTTTTTTCCACTATTTTTGTTACACCCTTCATGATACGGTTTGCCCACAGATTCGGTTTTGTCGATAAACCAAACGAACGAAAAGTTCATCGTACTGCCATGCCACGTATCGGTGGTGTTGCTTTCATCATCGGTACACTTGCTGGCATGCTCTTTTTAACGGATCTTTTGGAAGCTGATGTTCGCACTACATTCTTTATTCTACTTGGCTCTGTTCCGTTACTAATCGTTGGCTTACTAGACGATCGCTTTATTCTAAAAGCAAGGTATAAACTTGTAGCGCAATTACTAACTGCACTAATCGTTGTTAGCTCTGGTTTAACGATTGACTTTATCTCCATTCCATTTGGCAAAGAGCTAGACTTTGGTATTCTTAGCACTGGCTTCACCGTTTTTTGGCTCGTAGCCATTATGAATTCAATTAACTTGATTGATGGACTTGACGGGCTAGCAGCTGGTGTAAGCATTATTGCCTTAGCAACAATGCTTGTTTTAGCGACAGGCAATCCTGCTGCTTATGGTTTAGTCTTTGCATTCGGCGTGCCCTTAATCGGTAGCGTCAGTGGTTTTCTTTTCTATAACTTTCATCCTGCAAAACTATTTATGGGGGATACTGGCTCTTTGTTTCTCGGCTATATGATTGCTGTTCTATCAATTGTCGGGTTGTTTAAAAGTGTGACGATGATTAGTCTGATCATCCCACTTCTCATTCTTGGTGTTCCCATTATGGATACGTTCTTTGCGATTATACGCAGAAAGCTTAACAAGCAAAATATCGGTTCTCCTGACAAAGGGCACCTTCACCATTGCTTATTAAAAAAAGGATACGGCCATCGGCAAGTCGTTTTAACGATTTATGGGGTTAGCATCCTCTTTGCTTGCGCCGCACTTTTAATGTCCATGTCTAATTTATGGCTTTCCCTTTTGCTGCTATTGATCGTCACTGTGTTGATCCAGCTTTTCGCAGAAGTCATCGGCTTAATCGGAGCGCAACGCCAACCATTATTAAACTTAATAAAGCGTCGATTCAAACGAAAAAACCCAAAAATAGTCCTGCGAAGTAAGTGAAGCGGTCTACCCTCCATTAAGTGGTGGAACACTTACGAGGTCGAAAAAGATGCTGGGACAAAAGTAGATAGACAGACCAAAATGACGAACATTCCTGAAAATAGGAACGTTCGTCGTTTGTTTTATATGAAAATGAGTGGAAGGAGAATCCGAAGACTCCTGGGGGATCAGCACGTGTCTGAAGACTCTGGAGTGGCGGTTTTCCACGGAGGAGGCTGAGGCCGTGTCCCCGGAAAGCGAAGGATTCTCCTGTAGCGGTGCTACTCAGCATATTTTAGACTATTCGTCTTTTCAACTACTACTTTTCGTTATGTCCCAGCCTCTTTTACCTCTCTGTCTCCATCTCTACCTCTTCAATCAATCCATTTGGACCGAAGAATTCTACAATGAATGTTGTTCCTTCTGCGAAAGACGATAACGGAAAATTCCCTCGATATTGAACGTTATTCCCTTCTGTTGTTATTGAGTAAGCAGCGTCCGTAATGGTTTGCCCATCTGGGATACGAACATGCACTTCAGGAACATCCCACTCATTTTCTTCTAATTGTTGCTGAACGTCTGGTTTAAACACAAACGCTAAATCTAAGTTTGTAGCCGATACTTCTGTAGTCACGAATTCAACGCTAGCAGGCTTTTCTACAGGTCGATATTCAAGAAGTTGCTTTCTTTCTGTGTTCTCAAGATTAAATAACCATTCACCATCAATCTTCTTTAATTCATTTCCTTGGAATAGATTAATCGACTCCACCGACAATAGAGCATTTTCTAATTGCGGAAACGGACGGTCTGTTACATTCTCAAATAGGTATTCAACTTCTGCTAACCCTTGTTTGGTTAATACTTCACTACTTGTATTCCCACTGCTTTCATAACTAGCTTCTGTTCCACGTAATGGTTTAGTGTCCGGTATTTGTTCAACCACGTACTCATCGTCTCCATTTTTGATCCGAAAATCAATACTGACATCTGTTACATCTTCTAGTACTGTCTTATCATCAAATTGGATAGTGAAATGAGTCCCCATTTTACGCTCATCAATAAAATGATGGGCTAAAGTAAGGGTGATGTCTTTATCACGTGCAATACTCTCCTCTGCAGTACCGTATCCATTTGCTACTGCCTTTTCTACCCCTGGGTCATTGCTATAAAATAGATCTTTAATGGATGCCTGTACATCTTCATTTGTCGCCATACCAATTACCAACAGACCAACGGCTGTAAGAGACACCTGTTTCCAAACACGAAAACGTCTTTTTTTCTTCCCACGTACTTGAATATCACGATAGGCTTGGTTCAACGACTCACTAACAACTTTTGGTAATTTGTCCATGATTCTGCACTCCCTTCCCTATCTCATAATAATGCTTCTTTAATTCGGCTCTTCCTCTGGATAAGTGAGATTTAATGGTTCCTTCTGATTGGTTTAATAATTGACTAATTTCTTTTGTCGTGTAACCAACTGCGTAATACAAGGTAAAGATGTTGCGCTGTTCTTCTCTAAGACTATTCACTGCATCTCTAAATTCAATGTCTGAATACTGCTTATCATCCGGCTTCATAAGATAATCATTTAAGTCTATTGCCGCTTTAGTTTGTTTTTTCTTTGTTAAACTAGCACATTTGTTCAATAATATTCGAAAAGCCATGTATGAAAAAATTCGTTTTTTTTCAATTTATGTAGTTTCTCGAACGCCGTCATCATCGTGTCTTGTAGCACATCCGCTACATCTTCATCCTCATTTACAATGCGTTTTGCTGTTTTATACAGCACCTCTTCATATTGTTTAACGAGTAGGACAAACGCCTCTCCGTCACCTTTTTTTGCTCTTTTCACCAACTTCTCCATACAATCCCCCTTGCTCGCTTTTATCTTACACTTATTAGACCAAGTAAAAGGCCAAAAGGTTGCAAAAAAAAATCCTTGCAGCTTCTCACTGCAAGGATGAAACTTATTTAGGCTTCTTTTTGGTGTACCGTTACTTGTTGATAAGGCACATCAATTCCTTTTTCAGCAAAGGAATCTAAGATGGCACGTCGAATTTCCCGCTCTACGCTCCACTGCATGACCGGCTTACATAAAGCAATAACACGAATAACAGCGCCAGATTCACTTATTTCTTGTATGCCTAGCATGTCAGGCTTTTCAATCATGTTCTCGTTACTATGATAAACAACCAGGCTGGCATCCATAATAAGTTGCTGTAACTTCTCAAGGTCGTGTCCATACGACACACGCATATCGACTACCGCATATGAATTTTCTTTTGAATAGTTTTTTAAATCCTCAATATGGCCATTTGGAATAATGTTCACTTCGCCTGTCCAATCTTGAATTTTTGTCACCCTAAGGCCAAAATCAATGACCGTCCCTGTGTACTGACCAGTTGTAATGTAATCTCCAACGGAAAACTGGTCTTCATATAATATAAAGAACCCTGTAATCACATCTCGGACAACGTTTTGAGCGCCAAAGCCAATTGCAAGACCTAGCACACCTGCACCAACGAGTACAGATGCAAGGTTAAATCCTAATTCGTCTAGTACAAGTAAAATGGCAATAAAATAAACAACATTGGCAACAACACTATGTAGCAATGACGTTAAGGTTTTACTTCGTTGTTCAGATACATTGACGTACTTTCCTTCACGCTTTTGTAAAATCTGGGTAATTACTCGCTTTAATACCCCTAGTAAAATTCGCGCCAATACTAAAATAACAATAACTTTTACAAGGGTACTTACAACGGCAAGCCAAAACTCCGTATCCGATAAGAGCGCATACGTGGAGTTCCATAAATCATCAAACATAGAAACCTCCTAGAATAAATAGCATCACTTATTCTTTATCCGCACTTACGTCTTTTAAAACATAGCCTATTTTCATTAAAGCTGCTTCAATGGTTTTTACATAGGCGACATCAAGCTTTACCAGTTGATCGCGTATTAAATGCTCATGAGCAAGCTGGACGGGCACGCCTGATAACATGACTTTTACACCCATCAGTCTTAATGCAGATATTAATGAATGGAGCAATACAGCAAAATTTGTATCGCTATACTTTATTTGAGATAAATCGATAACAAAATAATTAATACGTTGATCTAATGCATAGTTTAATGTATCTTCTAAAATTTTCTTACCCCGGCTTTTATTAATATTCCCTTGCAAAGCCAAAATCGCTAAGCCTGAACGAATCGGTATAATTGGCACACTTAACAGTTCGATATCCGCAAAGGTTTCGTCAAGCTCAATAATATATGACAAGACTTCCGCTATTGTTTTCAAGAACTCAACATCTTCTTCACTAAAGTGCTTTTCTGCATAATCCATGACGCATAATGTGCCGAAAATGTCCCCATTCATGCTTTTTAGTTTTACGCCCATAAAACCACGAACATGCCATTCTCTTGAGGCAACTTGATCTTGTGTCGTTGGGTTTGTCATTAAGTTCTCAACGGTTGTATACTCTTGATCACTTTCAAATACTTTCTTACAGCTTGATTCATAATAATCAATCTCTGCATCTTTAGAAAGAATCGTCTCCTTCTCGTTAAACGCATTCACAATCTTTATTTGCTCATTTTCTTTTCTAGCAATATAGGCAGTGTTTACACCTAATTTATTTGAAACAAGCTTGAATAGCTTGTTTGAGACTTCTATTACGGAATCGTAGTTTGAATGACCGATCGTTTCGTCCATATATTCTGCTCCTTTTATTACCTAAGCTGGGATGTCTGTTTTTAAGCGCTCTTCCTCCATACCCATTTATACATATATAAAACCCCTTTTTTAAAAAACGTACGACTTTTTTCGAAGACAAAAAAAGGTTTGGCATCAGCCAAACCTTTTACGAAAAATTATTCACCTAACTCAAGTGCAATCTCCATCATTTTTGTAAACGATGTTTGACGCTCTTCCGCTGTTGTTTCTTCTTGTTTATAAATATGATCGCTTACTGTTAAGATACATAATGCGTTCACACCAGCTTCGGCTGCATTCATGTATAATGCCGCTGCTTCCATTTCAATACCAAGGATCCCCATCTTGCGCCATTTATCATTTGCTTCTTTATCGGCACTGTAGAACGTATCACTTGAAAGAATGTTACCAACGTGCACAGGGTATCCTTTCTCATCAGCAATGTGTTTAGCTTTTTCAAGTAAAGAATACGAAGCGACTGGTGCATAATGACCTGGGATATGGTACTGACTTACGTAATTTGAATTAGATGAAGCGCCCATTCCAATAATAATATCGTATAAATCTAAATTGTCTTGAAGAGCACCACAAGAGCCGATACGTATTAAATTCTTCACACCATAGATATGGATTAGTTCCCAAGAATAGATTCCCATTGATGGCATACCCATTCCTGTTCCCATTACAGAGATTTTTTTTCCTTTATACGTGCCTGTGAAGCCCAGCATATTACGAACACTGTTAAATTGTTCAACGTCTTCTAAAAATGTTTCTGCGATAAACTTTGCTCTTAATGGATCACCTGGAAGAAGAACCGTTTCTGCAATCTCACCAGTTGGATTAATATGGGCGGTTTGTTTTACTTCTGACATATCTTAACAACTCCTTATTCGTTTCACTTATTATGTGAATAATGACCATTTCCATTACAATACTTACTACATCATCATAGACAAACTCAGCGCAAATCGCAAAGATTTCTGTGCTGGTCAAGCAAAAAACTCCCCTTCAATTGTCGAAGGGGAGCACGATACCGTTATTCGTATTCTTTTTCAAATGTTTTCGTACTTCTTGTTGTATCAATTGGACGAACCGCGCTTTCAATTTGTTCACGTTGTGGCTCAAGAAACGGTGGAAGTGAAAGCTTCTCACCAAGAGTTTCATAAGGCTCGTCACCCATAAACCCAGGACCGTCTGTTGCAAACTCAAAAAGAATTTGTGGTGAGACTCTAGCATAAAGAGATTCAAAGAAGTGTCGGTTCACATAGCCAGATGTTTGGAAGCCAAGTGACTCAAGATGCTTCGTCCACTCATCTAAAACAGCACGATCTTCTACTCTAAACGCAGCATGATGGACAGTTCCATAGCCTTGTCGAGCACGTGGTAAAATGGCATTATGCTCCACTACAATCTGTGCACCATTTCCACCTTCCCCTACTTCGTATAAATAGCGAGATCCTTCATGGGCAACTTCTTTAAACTGTAGAGCGTGTTCCAATACTTGTTTAAAGAAATCGACATTTGCAACTCTTACATAAATAGGACCAAGACCTGTTATAGCAAATTCTAATGGGATAGGGCCGTCCTGCCAAGGAATGCCAGCCTCTACACCTTGATTAGTCTCATCGGAAACGAGCTGATACTGTTGATCATCAAAATCGACAAAAGAGAGTGTTTTCTTACCAAACTCCTCTTTAACGCCTGAATGTTTAACATTTAGACGGTTAAACCGTTTTTCCCAGTATTGAATCGCTTCATCAGTCGGTACGCGGAAAGCCGTTTTAAAAATTTCATCTGTACCGTGTGATCCTTTTTGAATTCCTGGAAAGTCAAAGAACGTCATGTCTGTTCCGGCATTCCCTTTATCGTCGGCAAAGAATAGATGGTACGTCTGAATATCGTCTTGGTTAACTGTTTTTTTCACCAATCGCATGCCAAGTGTATACGTAAAAAATTCATAATTTTTTTCCGCACTACTTGTAATGGCAGTTACGTGGTGAATTCCTTTTAATTGATTCATGCTAGGACCTCCTAAGAATCTAACTTTCCTTTTATCTCTAATTCAATTATAACTAATTCGAGATAAATGTCAACAATGAGACTGTTCACGATTAAATCATTTAGAAAAAACGCGCTTAACAGTCGTTTATTGGTCATCAAGATTGCCTTTTCGACGTCATGCGCGTTCATTTTTCCATTTAGGTCTAATTTTCTTCTTCTCTTTTTGATGCGAGCACGCCATTTTCTTGAAAAAATTGAGCTACCCGGCTTTCTACCTCTTCGTCTTCTATAAGTGGTGGTGCATGATGTGGCTTAAGCCGTGCATCAATAATGATGGCGTCACATCCCCAATGTTTATGCTTCACAGAGGCATTAACGCCGTGAATATCATGAGAAGGGTTGCTTCTTGTAAAGGTCGCCCAAAGAAAATTCTCAAGCGCGCCACTTAAAAACTCACTATCATCACATAGAACAATGAGAGGACACCGTTCCATATTCACCTCTCCTAACCTTTTCGTAAATTGGTTCATTTCCTCTTCTACGGCTTCATAATTTGTAAACTCATTTTCAAGTTGGACAGCTACAACTCCTGGCATAACAAGGCTAGCATCTTTAATTCCGTTTACTTGTCTCATTCCGTTAGGGACTTGCTTACATAGCTCACGCTTTTTATTTCCATAAGCTGCAAACGTTACCTTACTACCTCGATTCAAACCTGTTCCGCTGTAATCTAGCGTATCTATTGTTGCGTTCGTTTGAAAATGGAGATCACGTCTTAAATCCATCCGCTCTAAAATATGTTGAATAAACGCTGCTTCGTCATGAATATCAATGGAGTCTTCTTCTTCGGCCGTTAAAAACAAATATTTTGCTAAGCTTAGCTGGCCGAAACCTAAAATACGGTTGGCTATCGTCAATAACTCTGTTGGCTGATCCACTTTTTCAAACGGCGTGTAACGCTCACTCCCTATGGCAAAAAGAAGCGGATGCACACCAGCAGCATCAACAGCGTGCACAGCCTTAACACCTGGTAGTTCTTGCGTTACTGCATCTCCTGTGATCTCATGAATTAGAGCACCAAAGCTTGTATCCTCTTGAGGTGGTCGACCAACCACTGTAAATGGATAGATCGCTCCTTTTCTTCCATACACTTTATGAACTTTTAAGACTGGAAACTCATGGGTTAAACTGTAATAGCCTAAATGATCTCCAAAAGGACCCTCTGGCTTTGTATCATTTGGATAAATGTCTCCTGTAATGACAAAATCAGCATCATGGCTAATACAGTAACCATCTTCATAGCCATAGCGAAAGCGACGATTTGCAAGTAAACCAGCAAACAACATCTCACTTAACCCTTCCGGCAAAGGCATCACAGCGGCTAATGTGTGTGCTGGTGGACCGCCAATAAAAATACTAACTTTTAACGGCTCACCGCGTTTAACAGCCTTTGTTTGATGAACACCGATTCCCCGCTGAATTTGATAATGTAAGCCAACCTCTTTCCCAACTTGATAATCATTTCCATCAAGCTGAACACGATACATCCCTACATTTGCCGACATGATGCCTGACTTGTCAGGGTCCTCTGAATAGACTTGTGGAAGCGTAATAAACGCCCCTCCATCGTCTGGCCACGACTGAATAAAAGGTATATCGGTTAAGTCAATTTCTTCTAACTTAGAGCCATTTAAGCCTGATTTCCGCATGGGCAAGGCTGTTAAAGCTGAGACACCATTTCCGATATTTCGAAAAGGATTCTTTATGGCTTTCATTGGATCATCACGAAGGGCGATAATGTCTTGTACCTTGTCCCAGTTATTGCGAAACATGAATTTGCTACGTTCAATGGAACCAAATAAGTTCGCAACAGCCGGGTATTTTGATCCTTTTACGTTTTCAAATAGGATCGCTGGTGCCCCTTCTTTATAGGCTCTTCGTTGAATGGAAGCCATCTCTAGATAAGGGTCTACCTCCTCTTTAATACGGACAAGATGACCGTGCTTTTCTAGATCAAGCACACATTCCTCTAAACTTTGATACATTTCCTTACCCCCTACAAACAATCTTCTCTTTCTATTATGCTTGCAGGATGAAAAAAGAGTCAAACCTTACCACTAAGAAAGACACTACTACGAATAATTAAATCGAAAAAGAATAAATATTTATTGACAATCAATAAATAATAATAGAAAATAGGAAAAAAATAGAGATGAGGTTTCATCATGAGAACAAAATTAATTGGACTATATACCTCCGTGCTTATCTTAACCGGTTGTTTTAACGAAACGGTTGAAGAGGAAGGTCTTGCAATGATCACTGTCACAAACATGGCATCATTTCCTGTTTATGGTTTTGAAATAGCCTATGAAAATGAATATTCAGGTACATCTTATGCAGATGGTTCACTAGTAGAAAAAGGTGATTCTTTAGACTTTACGTTTACAAAGGGTGATGATTATCACGGAAACATCACCTTTTTTGTGAAAACAGATAGTGAAGAAAAGGCACACCCTGTTAAAGGCACCTTTTCATTAGAACCCTATGAGGATCAGATCTACACCTTTACTTTAATAGGCGATAAAAAGGAAAATGCACAAATGTATTTAGAACGTTAAAAAGCTTGTCAAAAGCCTCCCAGTGGGAGACTGATGAACAAGCTTTAACACTCATTATAATGAATCGCGAATAATTTTCTTAGAATGGCTGACTGATAGAATGCCAAATACTGAGTACAGTACTGTGTAAAGGGTCATCACAATAAGCATTGGGATGTGCATCTCATTCCCAAAAATAAACCAGCCAGAACGAACAGCAAAGTAACTATGCAGTAAGCCAATCAACAATGGAATGCCAAAATTGTAAAGCTGACGAACTTTAATTCCTTTAAGCAAGTCTTGATTCGTAAAACCAAGCTTTCGAAGGATCGTATAGTCAGGGCGATCTGCTTCACTCTCATCCATTTGTTTAATGTACAGAATACAACCTGATGTGAAAAGAAACGCAAATCCAAGAAAGCCAACAATAAACATAACTAAGCCCATTTGTTGCTTTTGTTCCTGTTCACTGGCAAGTTGGCCGATTGCCAACCCACGAAAGCTCTCGTTATGGTCCATAAACCAATCGTTGGCTGCCTCTAAATCCGCATCATCTTCAATATTAATAGCAAACTCAGTACGTATATCTTCAACGCTATTAAGCTCTTGATAGACCTCATCCGCTACAATTAACGTAGACAAACCACCAATAGATAAAATATAGTTCACGACAGGCTCTTCTTTCTTACCAATATACTTAAGGTTATAGTGATCATCATCATTAAAAATGGTGATGTCCCCAGTATCCTTAAACTGCATGAAAACTTCCAGCATAGGAGCCATTGGTGTTAAAAAGACATCTCCCGCTTGGACAGTCACGCCATCTACATCTTCATCGCTTACTACAGGTAAGAACATTTCTCGAGGATTAACGTAAAGGTCATCTCTCTCATATTCTAATAAATCTTCCAAATCTACATATAACCCCTTCACTTCTATATCGTGAAGTGAATAGGTCAGGCCTTCTTCATCAAGAAACGTGATCATCTCATTTCGATCCTGTTCTTCCAAGAAGCCAAAATGGTTTGGCGCATTAAACGCAGCATTTTGATTCGCTGAGTAATAGGAAATGTAGCTTAATGACAATAAACCGATAGCTAATGCAGAAACGGTCGTTATAATCGTTAACAACAGAGCACTGGATTTCATTCGAAACATAATTGACGAAAGGGACAGAACTTTCACAACAGACATATATCCTGCTTGTTTCTTCCGTACGATCTTAGCCAGCAACGACACTGACCCTCTATAGGATAAGTACGTTCCTATGATAACGGAACCTAATGTATAGCCCATGCCAAGAAAGAGAACACTCGGCGATCCACCAAAGGTGTCACTTAACAAAATGGTTGATACGTAGTAGCCACTAACGATTAATGCGATTCCTACTATTCCAGTGATGATTTCCCAACCACTTAGCTTTTTGACAACAATCTCAGTACGCTTACGAAAATGAAACAGTTGAAGAACTGTATGTCGCTTTAGGAACAAAGCATTCGCTACTACGACAATAAGATAAATTCCAAGGAAAACGAGTACCGTTTGGAACAACGCTGTACTTGAAAAATAAAGAGAAACGATTTCTTCTACACCAATAATGTTTAATAACATCATTGTGACGAGCTTTGCTAAAAGAAACCCTGCAATGATACCAATCATAAGAGAAACGAGGTATAAATACATAATTTCAATACTAATCAACTGAAATACGCGACTTTTTGTCATACCAATTAATTGAAGTAATCCAAGCTCCTGACTTCTACGCTTAATCATAAGATTATTGGCGTACAGCAGGAAAAAAGCCAGAATGAAAAATAGTAAAACCGATGCCGTTCCAATACCAGCAGAACCCCGCGTCGATTCTTCTACAGCTTCCATTGCAGGTGCATAACGCAATGTGACAAATGCGAAATACAACGCTACACTAAAGCTAATAGAAAAAAAGTAAATCCCATACGTCCGCGCATGCTTTTTTAAATTTTTTAGTGCTAATGTATTACTCATCGTGAACGCCACCTAAAACCGCTTGCGTTTGGATAATATCTTTAAAAAACGCCTGCCTTGACTGCCCGCCTCGTGTCAGCCTTGTATAAATTTGACCATCTTTAATAAAAACAACGCTACTCCCATAGCTTGCGGCAGTCGGATCATGGGTCACCATCATGATCGTTGCATGCCGTTTTTCATTTAAGTCGCTTAACGTTTCTAGTAAACCTGATGCTGCTTTTGAATCAAGTGCTCCAGTTGGTTCATCAGCAAAAATAATACTTGGTTCGTGAATGAAAGCTCTTGCAGCGGAAGTACGTTGCTTTTGCCCACCAGATAATTCGTTTGGGTATTTGTGGGCTAACTCCTCAATTCCAAGCTGGGTTGCAATTGTTTCAAACCTTGTTGTTGCTTCTTTTTTACTGATTTTCTGTACCGTTAAAGGAAGCAATATATTTTCTTTAACCGTTAATGAATCAAGTAAGTTGTATTCTTGAAAAATAAACCCTAATTCCTTTTTTCTAAACTCCGCAAGATGCTTTTCTTTCAAATGAGTTAGCTCCATCCCGTTAACTAAAATAGAACCACCGCTTGCTTGATCAATCGTAGACAAGACGTTTAATAGCGTCGTTTTACCAGAACCAGAAGCACCCATAATGGAGACAAATTCACCTTGTTTAATTTTTAAGTCAATGTTTTTTAATACTTCTTGTTTATTCCATTTACTTCCATAGTTTTTTGTTAATTTGCTTGCCTGTAAAATGTCCATCGTAACACTCCTTCTGTCTTTACTTGTACCTTAAGTATAGGAGCTTCCTCTTTAAGATTCCTGCGAATTGGCGAACAATATACAAAAGCATGTGACAGTTTTGTCACATGCTAGTCAACTCAATGAAAGAATTTCTACGTGGGAAGAGTAGCTGAGCTGTCGTTCCTTCATTTAACGTAGAACGGATGCAAAGCCTAATCGACAACCCATCCGCTACTTTTTGTGCTAAATAAAGACCCATACCGGTAGCGGATTGTTCGTTATGGAGCGTTGTGGATGTAAAGCCTTTTTCAAAGATGCGAGGCAAATCTTGTTCGGCAATTCCTTTACCCTCATCTCTAATTTCAAGCACGGTCTGCTCATTTTTAACATAAGACCGAATGTAAATATTTCCAGAGTGAGTGTACTTTATCGCATTTGACAATAGCTGTCTAACGAGAAAGGAAAGCCACTTACCATCGCTTTGCACCATTAATTCATGTAGTTCAAGCTCAATGCCTATGCCTTTTTGCATACACCAATTTTGAAAGGTTCGAATTTCTTCATACAGTAAGCGCTCTAACTCAACTTTTTCCATATATAGATCATTTTCTATAAATTCCATTCGTTTTTGGTACAATTGTTGATCCAGTAGCAAATGTATACGTAGCCACTCGTTTTGCAACGCCGTCTTTGTTTCCTTGTCATCAAGTCGATCAATGACCAAACTCATCGTCGTTAAGGGGGTTTTCACTTCATGAATCCAAGCCATCATCTCATCTTTATCATGGTCGACTTGACGACGATGTTCAATATATTTCTGCGAAAGATGACTACGCTGTTCTTCAAAAGCTGTCTCGACTACTTCTTCAAATGGAGTTTCACCATCAGGTAAATCTGATAGTTGTTCATACTGATCGTACTGCTCCAACTGCTTATAAAAAGATGTCTCCTTATAATAACGGTAAATAAGAAATCCACAAAAAAGGATAACGGTCATTAATAAAGGATAGCCTACTTGCTCCAAAGACAAGCTTTGATCCAAATAAGCAATAAACAAAATTAATCCATGTACAAACAAAATAAAGCTAATCCATGCGCCTCTCTCTTTAAGATACCGTCTTATCATCATACACCTTCATCAACAGCCATGTAACCTTGTCCAACCTTTGTTTCAATAAAGGTTCCTAGACCGATGACTTCTAATTGTTTTCGTAAACGATTCACATTAACCGTCAGTGTATTATCACTTATAAAGCGCTTATCGTCCCACAACTCTTTAATTAATTCATCTCGACTAACAATGTGGTTTCTCTTACTAAGTAAATTTTTCAGGATAAACATCTCGTTTTTTGTTAATTCTACTTTCCCATCGTTAGACGTTACGGTATTGTTTTCAACATTAATGATTGCGCCTTGCCACGTCAGCGTTGTTCTCTGTTCTTCATGATTATAATTATAAACACGACGTAATGTAGCTTGAACTTTCGCAACGAGCACATCCAAGTGAAATGGTTTTTGAATATAATCATCTGCCCCTAACTGCATGGACATCACGTGATCCGTTGGATGTTCACGTGACGATAGGAATAAAATAGGAACAGTAGACTGCGCTCGAATCATTCGACACCAATAAAAGCCATCATACTTTGGTAGTTGAATATCAATTAAGATGAGCTCTGGTTTTATGTGAATAAATGTCTCCATCACTTCTTCCCAATTCTCAATACCATAGACATGGAAATTCCACTGTTGCAACTGCTGTTTTATTTCTTCAAAAAGTGCTCGATCATCTTCAATTAACAAGATTTTAGACATCTTCTCACGACCTTTTACTTACCTCACATATTATGCCTTTAGCTTAATCTGATTCAAGACCAATTGCAAACAAGTTACAACAGAAAAGAGGTTGGGACATAACGAAAAGTCGTATTTGAAAAGACGAATAGTCTAAAATATGCTGAGTAGCAACACTACAGGAGAATCCTTCGTTTTCCGGAGACACGGCCTCAGCCTCCTCGGTGGAAAACCGCCACTCCGAGTCTTCAGACACGTGCTAGTCCCTCAGGAGTCTTTGGATTCTCCTCCCGCTAATTTTCATATAAAACAAACGACGAACGTTCCTATTTTCAGGAATGTTCGTCGTTTTGGACTGTCTATCTACTTTTGTCCCAGCCCCCCTATTACTAAGAACTTACACACCAATTCCTACTTGAAATTCAGCTTCAGTTGCTCGTTTCACTTCGTCCAAAGTGACACCTGGCTGCAGTTCTAACAACGTCATTACACCAGCTTTATATTCAAACACAGCTAAATCGGTAATGAGTAAATCAACCACACGTTTACCTGTTAACGGTAATGAACATGCTTTCTTCACCTTTGATTCACCATATTTGTTTGTATGATCCATAATGACGACTGTTTTTTTAGCACCTTGAACGAGATCCATCGCTCCGCCCATTCCCTTGACCATCTTACCTGGTATCATCCAATTTGCTAAATCTCCCGTTTCTGAAACTTCCATTCCACCTAGAATGGCTAAATCAATGTGCCCACCTCTGATCATCGCAAACGATTCTGCACTATCAAAGTACGAGGCACCTTTTTTCGCTGTAACGGTTTCTTTTCCAGCGTTAATTAAGTCAGGATCGACTTCCTCTTCTTTAGGATAACGACCAATACCGAGTAGTCCGTTTTCTGACTGAAGCATCACGCTTACTTCATCAGGAATGTGGTTTGCAATTAAGGTTGGCATACCAATTCCTAAGTTTACACACATTCCATCCCTTACTTCCTTTACCGCACGATCAATAATTCGTTTTCTTTTTTCGTTCATTTTACGCCCCCTCCTCAGCTAGTACAGTCCGTCGCTCAATTCGTTTTTCATATTCATGACCAACAAACACGTGCTGAACATATACACCTGGTAAGTGAATCTCGTCTGGTGCCAGCTCTCCTATTTCAACAAGTTCTTCTACTTCCACAATCGTCACTTTTCCAGCAGTCGCTACTAAAGGATTAAAGTTTCGTGACGTTTTTCTGAACACAAGATTACCGAAACGATCCGCCTTCCATGCCTTAACTAAGGCCACATCACCAACAATGCCTCGCTCCATAATATAACGCTTGCCTTCAAACACTTTTTCTTCTTTCCCTTCAGCAACTGGCGTATCTACACCAGTTGCCGTATAAAATGCCGGAATACCAGCACCACCAGCACGAAGCCGCTCTGCTAATGTACCTTGTGGAACAAGTTCTACCTCAAGTTCTTGACTAAGAAACTGTTGCTCGAATTGTTTATTTTCGCCTACGTAGGAAGAGACCATCTTTTTTATTTGCTTATCCTCTAGCAATAGGCCTAAACCGAAATCATCAACACCACAATTGTTACTCACGACTGTTAATTCTTTAACCCCTTTTGCTTTTACTGCTGCAATTAAATGTTCTGGGATCCCACATAAACCAAATCCACCTACCACAAGTGTTTGCCCGTCCTTAATCTGACTCATGATTGCGTCTAAAGAACCTATGACTTTATCCATCATGTAACCTCCTTCAACTTAAAACAACCTATAAAAGCGCTTTCATATTTATTCTACCAGTTACACACTTTCTTTTCCAATGACGTTAAGGCATATGCAGTTGCAAAACTAGGCGTACCCCTTTTTCTCTTCTGAATAGACTAGTTATTAGCCTAGAAAAAAGGGGAGTATCTAGATGTTAACCGACGTGAAGGCACTTTTTGGAGCATGGACACAAGCGATTGGCACAGTCATTGCTGCAGTTGCTGATACTCCCTCTGAAGCACTAACACCTGAGCAAATTAACGATCTTGGTCTTTATGGTAACGCACTCCAAGCTACAGGAAATGGCCTTCTTGCGGATACGAATGCATTTGGGTCACTTAATCAAATTGGAAACGCCATTCAAGCAACCGGTAACACGATCATTGTAGGCGCTCTAGCTTTGCCATGGGAAGAAAACGTGGAACAAAATCTAATTATAAAAGGAAATTTATTTCAAGCTGCTGGTGGCTCCGTTTCTTTTAATGAAGATTTAAAAGAAGACGTAAGCACGGCTGCTCTATATGCAGTGATTGGTGATTTTTTACAAGTAGTGGGAAACGGTATTCAAGCCTATGCAGCTATAGCTGATTTCATTGTTGATGATGACGAAGAATTTATTAACGCTGTAGGCAGCTGGATTCAAGCAACCGGCGCTGTTTTATCCGCATTAAGTGTATTGAAGTCGTATACATCCTCTATTACAGAAGAGTCAGATGCTGATCCCCTCGTAAGTGAGGATTAGCTATAAACGTAAAGTAAAACAATTGATGCGACATAACCTACAGCGACAATGGTTGACGGTAGCCAAAACAATCGACCAAGCTTTTCATTTTTCCATATACCGTATAGCACAACAACCGTTAATACTAGTAGAGCCACCATTGTGATCCAATTACTTAAACTGGCATCTCGAATTAATACACCATCACGATAAAAAAGGTCTGCTAAAGCAAGTAAATTTAAATTAAACATATTGCTACCTACGATTAAACCAACAGCAGCACTGAATTGATTTCGTTTTACAGCTAAATAGATAATAGAGACTTCTGGCAAAGAGGTAGCACCTGCAATGAGAATTGATCCGACAAAGGATTGACCTAACCCACTTTGAATGGCAATTTGATCCCCTAGAATCGTTAAATAGGAACCAGCTGCTAGAATAACGAGCGCCACGATTAAAAAGCGAATAATAGCTCTTTTTAATGTCATTGTGACTTTTTTCGCTACAGGAGGTTCATCAGGCAGGAGATTTTTTTTATTTAAATAATATAAACCACCAAAATACAAGAGTACAACTAGCATTACATCAATACCCATGTCAAAAACAGATAAAGGGGATCGTACAATAAGGGAGATGG
The DNA here is from genome assembly GCF_002019765.1 of Shouchella oshimensis. Taxonomy (GTDB): domain Bacteria; phylum Bacillota; class Bacilli; order Bacillales; family Bacillaceae_D; genus Shouchella; species Shouchella oshimensis. Next base: position 200,712 of record NZ_KV917380.1, on the reverse strand, counting down.
CAATGATCATTGTTAGGATAAGACCCAAAGCTCCAGGCATCGCATTTTTAGGCGCTAAATGAATATACATGCGTTTACGACGAAACCACAGATCTCCAAAAGCAAGAATTAACAAATTAAACAAGTTGCTCCCGATTACATTCCCTACCGCTAAGTCCGGGCTATTAATGACACCAGCAGTAATATTTGTTGTCACTTCTGGTAAAGAGGTAGCACCTGCAATTAAGACTGCTCCAGTAAAAAAGCCAGTCATGCCTGTACGTAATTGAATCGTGTCTGCATATGTAGATAGTTTTATTGCTGCAAAAACGGTCACTGCTGCAAGAAGAATAAATAAGATATATAGCATGGTTAACTCCTTTTTTTACTCTATTTGGGTAGAGCACCTTTCAGACTTTTGTCTTCTTACATAGGATGCACAAGAAGCCGTTTTTTACGCTTTACTTGCTACAAGTTTGGAGGTACTTTTATGAACCTGATCAGTCGGTTGACTCAGACCCAGTTGGCACTAACCGAGCAACTGATAACGTATCAGCAAGAGGACGGATCATTTAAACTCTGCTTTGAATCAGGTACGATGACCGATGCATATATGCTCTTACTCTTGTCACATGTTAACCAAGAATACGACTTACAAAAAAAATTAGCTTATCGCCTCTTACGGACACAGTCTGAACATGGCTATTGGAAGCTGTATGAAGACGACTTAGGCCACCTATCGTCAACAATAGAAGCCTATACCGCTCTATATATTTCAGGGTTTGCGAAAAAAAGCGACCCATCTATGAAAGCAGCTGAATCATTTATCGTAAAAAAGGGCGGTGTAGAACAAGCACATATTGCCACAAAGACATTGTTAGCTCTGCATCATTTATACCCTTGGCCAACACTTTTTCCTCTGCCACTTTTTTTAATTCAATTACCAAAATGGATGCCATTCAGCTTCTATCGATATAGTGCCTATGTTAAAACCCATTTTGCAGCGCTACTCATTTTAGGTCATACCCGCTTCCATGTAAAAAGAAAACATAACCGGCACATTCAGCATCTTTATATAAGTTCAAAGCATCTCCAGTTACGCAAACGGAAACGGACAAAGTTGTCTTCGTACACGAAAGCCGCCTTTCAAAAAGCAGAAACCTATCTGTTACACCATATTGAACAAGATGGCACCCTGCACAGTTATTCAAGCGGAACGCTTCTCATGTTCTACGCATTACTTGCGCTGGGCTATAAAAAACAATCGCCTATTATGGAACAAGCTTTAGAGGGGTTGAAGACTCACCTCTATACAGAAGGAAAAGAGGGTCATATTCAAAATTCTCCTTCAACTATCTGGGATACAGCGTTAATTGCAACAGCCATTCAACAAACAAACACAGTTGAGAAGCAAACGACCATTGCTGCATCTGTTCACTACATTCTGGCCAATCAGCAGGAAAATGGCGGATGGGGGTTTTCGACAAGCAATTCAATCAACCCTGACGTAGATGACACACACGCATGCCTACGCTTGTTGTCTTCTCATCTCCATTTGGCCGAAACGAAGCGTGCTTGGCGAGCTGGTTTTTCTTGGCTATTAAGCCGACAGAATCGTGATGGGGGTTGGGCCGCGTTTGAAAAAGATAGCCGAGCTGCTTTGTTCATTCCACTTGAAAATGGAACAGATACCATTATGGATCCATCCTCTCCTGATCTAACTGGTCGAACGCTGGAATGCCTCGGTAACTATGGTCATTTATCCGCTAAACATCCTGCTGTTGAAAAGGCTATTAAGTGGCTTGAAAAACATCAGCAAAAAGATGGAAATTGGCAAGGAAGATGGGGAGTCTCCTATATCTATGGAACATGGGCTGCCGTTACAGGGATGCGTGCTGTTGGTGTACCGATTGAAAATGAAAGCTTACAACATGCTAGACGTTGGTTGGAGTCCATTCAACTACTAGATGGTGGTTGGGGAGAATCCTGTAAAAGTGATGTAGAGCAACGCTTTATTCCGTTGCAATTTTCCACAGTCGTTCATACAGCATGGGCATTAGACGCCCTAATCTCACTCTACGATCGACCGACAAAACAAATGGAGGATGCGCTTACGCTATTAATGGACTGGGTTCGTACTTCTTCAATCCGCTCGACTTACCCAACTGGAGGAGGGCTTCCTGGTCAATTTTACATTCACTATCATAGCTATCCCCTTCTTTGGCCACTTGTCACATTTACGAACTACAAGCACAAATATGTGAAAACAAAGGCGAAATAAGCAAGAAACTAGCCCTGTCCAAAGACTCCTTTGAATCATAAAGTAAAGTAACACACACGTGTTAAACCGACTGATTGATATGAAAGGAGTTCCCATGAGCACAATTGATCCTCAATTAATGCATGCATTTCGCTCTAAAATGAAAAACCCGCGACATTTCCACAATGTGTGCAAAATTTTATGTCGTCAACGACGTGAAGATTTAAAGCAATACGGTCGTTGTTGTTCGATGATTGATGAATTATCTCATTGCTTAGGTGTACCTATTTCGAGAGAGCAACGAGACCGACATGCAAAATGGCTGATGAATTGCAATGTCGACCCTAGAAACCGTCAACATCGCCATGAAATGTGGGGCCTAGTTACAGGTCGTTAACCGCAAAACAAAAAGCGTTTAGGCAAAAAAGCAATAAACCTTACGGAAATTGCCGAACTTGCTTAACGCTTTTTTTCTATTTAGACTGTTTTAACCGCTGTACGGTTGCTAATAGAAGGAATGAAAATAAGATGATGGAAGCCACCCAATAGAGTGCCATTAACGTATTCCCGGTTTCAACCGCTAAATAAATACTAATTGGAATCGTCTGTGTCACCCCAACAATGCTTCCTGCGAACATTAGAGTAGCGCCAAATTCACCAAGAGCGCGTGCAAACCCGAGCGTAAAGCCAGAAGCGAGGGATCGCCACGCCAACGGCAGGCTTACATAGCGTAAAACCGCCCATTCACTCGCACCCATTTGCCTTGCTGCGTCTTCAAGTTCATCGTCAACCGATTCAAATCCATTCATTAACACTTGATAAATTAATGGAAACGCTACTACAGTCGCTGCAATGACCGCAGCAACAACTGTAAACACGATTGGTTGATTAAACAATTGTTCATACCACTGTCCGATAAGACTCCGTCGACCAAAGAGCATAAGTAAACCAAATCCAATAACAGTCGGAGGTAGGACAAGCGGTAGCATAAGAGCCGTTTCCAGCAGGATCTTTCCTTTAAAAGCTCGTTTCTTTAACAGCCAGCTAGCCAGGAGTGCCAATAAAAACGCCAGTACACTCGCTATACTTACAACCTGTACTGAAACAAATATAGGTGTCCAAAACCGAGGGTCCATTATTTATTCACCTTTCTGAAACCCGTACGATTCAAACGTAGCTATAGCCTCATCCTGTTGGAGCCACTCATAGAGGACGGCCGCACTGTCATTCGTCGTTAGCAAGCCAATTGGATAATGGATAGAATCATGGCTATTTGCAGGTGCTTCCGCAACTATGGTTACCGCATCGCCAGCAACTCGTGCGTCCGTTTCATACACGATCCCTACATCAGCATTTCCTGTCTGAACATATGTAAGAACTTGCCGTACATCTTTTCCAACAATAAGCTTGTCCTCGATATCAGCGAAAATCCCCATAGATTCAAGGGCTTGTTTCCCGTATCGACCAGCAGGAACGGTCTCTGTCTCGCCGATCGCGAGCCCTTGATACGTAGCCGTAGTAAGGTCAGCCCAACTCGTCAATGATGGAGCGATTTCTGGCGCTGCAATTAAAACAAGCGTATTTTCTATTAACGTAGTAGAGCTTTCAACTCCTTCTACATCTACTACTTCCTCCATATCGGCGATGGAAGCCGATAAAAACAAGTCTGCGGGTGCACCTTGGAGAATTTGTTGGCGTAGTTGACCAGAAGAGCCATAGTTCACTGTTATATGTACATCGTGATTTTGTTCATAGCTTTCAATTAATTCATCTACAGCATCATTTAAGCTAGCTGCGGCCATGATCATCACTTCCTCTGTTTCATTAGATGAACAACCCGCTAAGATGATCCCAATAGCCGTAACAAGCAGCCCTTTCTTCAAAAAAATCCCTCACATTTTCTCTTTTTCCGTAGTATAAGGGATATCTAGTTCTATGTAAATCTACTGAGTCTCTACACTAGCGACAAAAAGCCGCACACACTAAGGGTACGGCTTTTGTTCCTTTACAGAAGAGGGATAGAAACTATTAACCCTTTATTCAACTGAAAACTGATAAATCGTTTGGTGTTTATAAACATCTTCCGGTTTCAACCAAATAGATGATAATCCTTTATGTTGAAGAGCAGCGGGGTGTCCTTGGGTTTCTAAACATAAGCCAGCATGCTTTTCTATTTTGTTTCCTTCTTTTAACAGCAACTCGTCTTCCAAGCTATTCCCTGTATAAAGGACAACACCTGGCTGTGTCGTTTTCATCTCAAGCTTACGACCAGATTCTTCATCATAAACAACAGCCTTGACCTCTTTAGTATGATCCAACAAAAAATAATGATCATATCCATTCTTTGCTACCTGCAGCTGATGATGTGTTAAATGAATTCTTTCACCAATTCTTTTTTCTAATCTAAAATCAAACGGTGTATAAGCAGTTGAACGAATAAATCCAGTTGGAGCAAGGGTTTCATCTAGCTCTAAAAAACTATCGCTTTCCAGCTGAATAACATGATTCAATACAGACCTTTTTACACTACCTGTAAGATTAAAATACGTATGATTCGTTAGTGTAACAGGCATCATTTCATCTACCGTGGCATGATAATCAATAATCCATTCATTTTCATTTGTAATGATGTATGTAATCGTAGTGGTTAGCTTTCCAGGATAATGATCCATTTCCATTTCTTCCGCTGTTAACATTGCGCCTACTCGATCTTCATGCTGAAAAAGGGTCACGCTAAACAGCTGTTGATGCAAGCCATTCCCTCCACCGTGTAGGTGATGATGGCCATCATTTGCTGATAGTGTATGCCTTGTTCCATTTTTCATAAAACAAGCATCCTTTATCCGACCCGCCACTGGCCCAATTAAAGCGCCAAAATACGGCTTATTTTCTTTATAATGAGAGAGGTCCGCATAAGAAAGGACGACATTTTCACGTACACCTCTCTTATCAGGAACAACTAATTCCGTGACGATGCCTCCAAAGTTAAGAAACGTTAGACGCATGCCGTGATCGTTTTCAAGTACGGTTTCGACCCATCCGTTACTCATTTGCTGATTCGTTGCTTTCATGAAAAACCTCTCCTTCAACCTTTAAGGTAGAAATCCCTCTTTACTGATGAAAAGTTGATCTTCTGAAAAATAGTTAAGAAAACGACGTTTTACCTTCCATATGGTATCCCTCTCATACCATTTCTCTAGCCCTAGTTCAGTATAAATAGCAGACATTTTAAGCTTTTCTGTACGCTTGCCTCCTGAACCATCACCCATAAAAAAATCATCTATACAGACACGGTCAACCACATCTGCCAACTGTTCAGGAAACGCTTTTGAACTCGGCAACAGTGGCGCTATTGTTGCTTGGGTTGGAATCCCACCCTCTTTGAGACGTTGTAAAGCTTTTATTCTTCCTTTAATAGGTGGAGCCTGAGGTGCAAACTGCTTTCGAATGTCATCTGAATCAGTTTCAATCGTCATGCTGACACGTACGCGATTCCCTAAACGTTTCAATAAATCCATATCCCTTGTCACAAGGGCACCTCTCGTTTGAATAAATAAGAAGTCTGGTTGTTCCCTTACCATCGCTTCAAGCAATGATCGAGTGACTTGCTCTCGATGTTCAATTGGTTGGTAAGGATCAGTGCTTGAAGACATAAAGATTGTCACCGGCCCATGTTTCTTCGCACGACGTATTTCTTTCTCTAGAAGCTGAGCAATATCCCTTTTTATCGTAACCCAATCGCCCCACTCTTCCTCTTGAAACAGTTGAACTGGCATTTGCCTGACATAGCAATACGAACAAGCAAAGGAGCATCCCACATAAGGGTTTAAAGTGTGAGAATAGCCAGTCAAAAAACCACTCGCTTTTGTTAAAAGTTGCTTTGGATGCGATTCCCTTACAGAAAGGCTCTTCATTGTACTCATCCTCGCTTCCTAGAGAAAACGATTACACATTCGTCTTTCTCTATCACATACGCTTACGATTCCAATCAACCAATAACCCTAGCAAAAGCCCTAAACCAATGTACAGAACGAAAGAATTTGTAAATAAGCCAAACGAAAACCCTACGATCAGACCGATTATAGTTGCGCTACCTAGCCTTAACGGCCTGCGTCTTCTGCCATTCATTCTTTCTTCCCCTTACGTTTTTGTTACATGTAGTCTACCATGGGACGCGTAAACAGAAAAGTAATCCTACTCTTGATTACAGTAGTTGAAAAGCCATTTTCATTATGCTAATATGAGCATATAATCATATATAGAAATGAGGAAAAAGCTATGTCAACATCTTATTATGATCTTGATCAAGAGACACTGTTCATTGTTTCTCAAAGCTTTAAAGCCTTAAGCGATCCAACCCGAATTCGAATTCTTCATTTATTAGCAAACAAAGAATGCTCAGTAGGGGAAATCGTTGAACAACTAGAACTAGGACAGTCTACTGTTTCTCATCAACTTCGATTTCTGAAAAATTTAAGACTTGTTAAATCAAGACGTGCTGGAACCACCATTTATTACTCACCTCAAGATGAACACGTACTCGACATTTTAGAAAAGACCATTGAACACGCCACACACGATTGAACAAAGTGAATCCTATTAAATAATAAGGGGGGTATACAATGGGTCATCACCATGGACATAGTCACCACCATTCAACTGGTCAAGCAAATAAACGAAATCTACTCTTTGCTATGCTCATTATTGGTAGCTGGATGTTTATCCAGTTTATTGGTGGGTTGTGGACAGGAAGCTTAGCCCTTTTAGCTGACGCAGTCCACATGTTTAACGATTTTGCTAACCTGTTTATTAGTTTTCTTGCCATTACACTTGCAGCAAAAGCGGCAACAAAGACACGAACCTTTGGAAACCACCGCTACGAAGTATTATCCTCATTATTAAACAGCGTCATGTTGCTAGTCATTGCCTTTTTTATTGTTCGTGAAGCCATTGGTCGATTCATTGAACCTGAAGCAGTTATGGGTGGTGGCATGATCATACTAGCGTTTATCGGATTGCTTGCTAACCTTGGAGCCATGTATGTACTCATGCGGGGCGATGTAAAAAATAACTTGAATATGCGCGGCGCTTACTTACACGTTTTGAGTGATACATTAGGATCTGTCGCCGCTGTGATTGCAGGGATCATTATTTTAACAACTGGTTGGTATCTAGCCGATCCCATTTTAAGTATCCTGATTGCTTTTATGATTGCTCTATCAGCAATACGCCTTCTTAAAGACACGATTCACGTACTAATGGAAGGTACGCCATCGCATATTGATATTGACGAAGTGAACGCTGAACTACGTTCCATTGATGGCGTTAAACGTGTTCATGATCTCCACATTTGGACCATTACTTCTGGGATGGATCGCTTAAGTGCTCATGTTATCATTGATGCCGACAGAAAAATCGACTCTCAAGACGTACTTATGCATGCAAATGACTATTTCCGAAAAAAGCTTCATATCGAAAACACGACAATTCAAATTGAGCGTGAATAAGAAAGGAACAGCTAAACGCTGTTCCTTTCTTGCTGTACCTTTACATTGAGCAATGGACTTGGTTCGTACCTTGTCGCAAGCGAGTGGATGAAGAATTGAACTTCATTAAACAGCTTCTCTTCAATTTGATTTCGTTTTTTCTTCGCTTCTTCATCAGGCAAGAAGTGATGCGTGTTTGATGCTTTACACCATAATGGCAGTAGCCGAAACAACGTAGCAGCTTCATGATAAAAGTCAGCTTCGTAATGGGTAAATGGGATATCCAAGTGTAATCCGTCTGTACGTTTGACCATCCACTGTCCATTTACAAAAAGCAACTCTTCATTCTCTAGCTCAAAGACGATTTGAATGGCTTTTTGTCCTAAATGCAAGGTCGTTTTCGCCCCCATTAAATTATAAGTCTTTTTTATGTCATCGACTGCTTCGCCTGCTTGCCTTAATTCTTTTTCTACCGCTTTACACATCGCGATTAGTAAATCTTTATATTCATCATTCTCTGTTAGCTTTTTTTCTAATTGTTTAATCTTTCTCATCTTCATCAGTCGGGGATGTATAAATGCATTGTAAACAAGTAAGAGTAGCAACACAATTCCACTAATCCATATAAGCTCCGTCATGTTTAAACAGCTCCTGAACAGCAAAGTCTATTTTCCTATTATAAGGTATTTGACGAAGCCATGAAAAGGGATAGGAGAAAGGGAATGGTTTACATATAAAAGAGTAGGTAATCCACCTACTCTCCCTTCTTTATTCTCCTTCAATAATGGCCTCATAAACAGAATCAATCGTTTGCATGTTTGCTTGAAACCCATTGTATAACCAGCTACTAGTTCCAGAGCGGTTGTAGATATTCCCTTGGGCTACTGCTGGAATATTCATCCACACAGCTTCTGACTCTAACTTCTCAATTGTTTCCGGATCGCTATCAATTAAGAATAAGTAGTCCGCATCAAGCTCAGCTACCGCTTCCAAGGAAACAGGATTCCAGTGAGCTCCCGCATCTTCTGGTAATTCTGCAATTATGTTTGCAGGCGTGAGCTCTAAATCTTCAAAAAGTACAGCTCCACTCGCAACATCAGGTGCTACAACATAATAGTTACCACCAATTACCCATAAAGCTGCAACTTTGCTATCCCCGATTTCTGCTTGTAACTGTGCCTTTACATCCTCTACACGGGCATCATATTCATCCACTGCAGCCTTTGCTTCACTCTCTTTTTGTAATACATTTCCTAAAAGAGTCAAAGTCGCTCGCCAATCATCTTTTGTTTCATTATCAATAACGTAGGTCGGTGCTATCTTATTATATTGATCATAGCTCCCTCCTGCTGCTGAGTCTTCTCCCCAAGCAAAAATTAAATCAGGATCTGCCTCCATAACAGCTTCTAACGGTAGCGTCGAATCAATCGGTTCAACGCCTTCTAAATGCTCTTCTAAATAAACTTGCGTACTGGCTCTACTGGCAACTGACCATTGACGCACTGGTGTTACGCCGAGTGTGACAAGAGGATCTTCTACATACGAACCTATTATTCTTTCCGGATTAGCTGGGATGGTCACGTCATTTCCAACTTTATCGGTGACCGTTCTAGGTTGCTGTTGTTCTTGTGACTCTCCGTCGGTTGAATTATCGGAACCATCCGAACAAGCCACTAAAAAGGCCATTCCTAATGCAGTAAAAAGCAATGATCGATTCATTCGTTTAACTCCTTCATAGATCTACTACTGTTATAGTATTGATAATGATTTTCATTGTCAATACTATTTTTAGTAAAGCATAAAAAAAGCCCTCAAATAAGAGAACATCACCATTTGCTAAAAACGTAATGATTCATGCGCATAACTTATATAAACATAAAAGCGATCAGAAAGGTAACTTTACTAGCTACTAGTCTACTCCTTAGTACTACTTAGAAATAGGGTCTAGTTTAACCCTATTACTTTAGAAAAACAAACTGAGCTTGTTTGGTAAACAGCGTGTTTTTCTATTTTCTTCATTCCTATTGTCCCTTATACTTATCTGTATGACGCCTCTGTAGCTCTAGAAGGGAAGAGCGCCGGAAAACAAATTGTATAAACCGGGTCGCAAGGCAAGGGTTTCAGAAGCACCGAAAAGCAAATTAGCTGAGACAGGTGGAATTCCTGTCGGTGAAATTCCGTAGGGAAGCGTGTTCTCCCCTAGCCTACGCTTACGAAAGGAGTGCGGGTTCGAATCCCGTCAGAGGCTTTCCTATCCACATTTGATGAAATCAAAAAACCATATTTTTTATACCCAAATTCGATTTAACTGTTTTGAATAAAAAGCTAGGGCATTGCGATACTGAAGAATGTTTTGATCATGTGTTGTTTCAATTAAACACGTTAGTAACACTTCCATCGCTTTTTCATGTTCTCGAACGTTATAAAGCGTTAATGAATAGAAGACTTTCAAGGCGTTATTTTCTGGAAATCTAGCTAATCCCAATTCAAATGTTGCTTTAGATTCTTTGTACATTCCCAACGTACGATACGTACTGCCAAGTCCTAAAAAAGCACCTTTTACCTTTTCTTCATCTAAACCAAGTTCAATCGCTTTTTCATAATGAGGATACGCTTTTTTCTCTTCCCCTTTTGAATCATAGGTTGATGCGAGATAGTAGTGAACGTCACCATCATGAGGATTGTCTTTGAGCCAATGATGTAGTTGTTTAAGAGCATCAATATCGTTCCTTTGACGTAAAAACGAGTCAATGGTTTCTATCTGCTGTTGGTTCATAAGAATCTCCTTCACAAATCAATTTTACTCTTGTCTCTACTATAACAGATAAAGCTGATTAATTATCTAAATAAATTGAATTACCACACTTTATGTTGCACGTGAAACACTGGATAAATAAAAAAATAACCCCTTTCCGTAAATCGACTTAATGATTTACGGAAAGGGGTTTACAATCATTCATGTTCTACGATCACGGATACGTAAACCATTCGGATTCGTATTGAGGCCCGTCTTTTTCATACGTGAAACGGAAAGAGAGGGATTTGTTCTCCACATCAGGTATCATTAAAAACCACCTACCATTATCTTGCTGCATGCGCACATTTTCCTGATTCCCATTATTGATTCGATAATGAAGGTCCACATATCGGGCAGGGGTATTCGGCGTAAACGTAATCACTCGGTCTGATTGACTTTGTTCAATCGAAACCGTGAAATCTCCTCGTTCGATGACATTCCCGTCATCTCCTGGCTCTTCCGGCTCCTCTGGTGGATTTGTTGGTGGTGACCCACTCCCTTCTTGACTGACATAATAACTATTTCCATCTACAGTCGCTTCATGTCCGTCCGAGAACAAGACTGTGCGTGCTTCATCGTCATAATTATAGGCAACATAGACACTTTCACCATCTTTATTAAAGACAGCGTAGGTCGGAATGTTTGCTGTGATTTCTGGATTTACTTGTCCGAGAGAAGCTAAGCTTGTAATCCACTGATAGGTCTGTGCTTTTGTACTTCCTCTTTCAATAATCGTTTCATCCCCTGGATCAAACTCTGTGTAGTCATCAATCCTTTGCTCCATTTGTCTCTGGGCATCATTTGGATCGGTTAACGCACGGTAGCTCCAAACCATATTTGACCACCAATTCCAATCCTCTGACCCATTTGTTTGCTTTAACGCTTGATAAGCTCGCTCTACGTATTCAGGGTGATGGCCAAGGTAGAGAGCCCCTCCATGAATGGGTAGCCAGTTAATCGCATACTTTTCTACCGCTCCTGAATTCCACCATGTTGCGTGATCCATTTTTCCGCCCCAATTAATAGTGACAATTTCTGGTCCGTATTCAGGAGGGTGAATTTCATCATACACATCAAAGAAATATTCGTTAATGGCGCTCATTTCAGTTGTATACAAATAAATGGCTCGATCTAACAATTCTTGATCGTTTGTTGCTTCTGCCCATAAAATAAGATTGGTCCAAGCATGCATAGCTTCAGAGGAAGATTCTTGGTTATTACCAGAATCAAACGTCGCTAATCCATCTGCCCACGAATGTCCTGAATAAGGGTCAAACATACGTAAATACGGATACATCGGATCTTCACGATCAGCTGCAAAATCTCTTATGAGTTCGTTAACCATTCCTCCCCATTCGTCATCATGTGCCCAATCTGGGTTTGCCCTAGCTACTTCAGCTGCTGCTTTCACAAAATAACCGTAGTGAAAATGATGATCATTGATTCTTACCGCTGAACCATGCGCTGCATGATAACCTAATAGGGTTCCCCAGTTTTCGTTATAGTAAAAAAGGTTTTCTCCTTTTATCGCATTGTTCTCATCTGTTGATCGTAGCCAATCTTCTAGATGTCCCTGTAATTCTTCTCTAAATTCCTCACCTAACTCCTGCTCACCAAGCTGATCGGCAAGAGGCGCTAAATTTGAAAGCTTTCCTAAATATTTTCCTAGTTCATACGTATCTTGACCAGTCGGATAATCATTTTTTGCTTCATGCAAGTAGCCACTTAACCTGTCTGTATCAATACCTGCATTCGGTAAACTTGGCAACACCCCCGTATACGTAAGGCTTGTTTCAAATTCACTTCCTTCAATTAGCTTCATATCCCCTCGAATGGTAAACAAATTCATTCCGTCTACAAGATCTCCTGAAGATAAATGTCGGTATTGATGTGGATACAAGGCAAACAGCGTTCCGTTCTCTCCTCCTGCTACTGCTTCTGTGTTCGCAGAGTACGTTGTTTTCACTTCATTCGTCTCATGGTTTACAGCATAATCAGCTCGGGTCTCACGAACAACAGAATAGGCATGCTCGGCAAAAAGCGCCAACGTCTCTGCATCTGTATTTGGCAGTTTGGCTACACTAATAAATTCAGACGGATTCTCCCACTGTTGTCCGTTCGTTTCCCAGTTCGATCCCTCTGGTGCAAAGGCCGCATAATGTTTATTATCATGGGTTGAAAAGCCAATAATATGTCCTTGCTGCGCCCAAACTTGGGGATTTTGTGGAAAATCAATGACAGCATGTCCGCCTGTATATTCAGCGTAGATATATGGTATGCCTACACCGTATGTAAAGGCTAGTGATGCATTATCTTTTTCTGCTAATGATCGAACGTGCCAATCACCATAGTCATCTACTTTCGCATCATTAAAGTTACTTTCATTTGAGTGGCCAATCGTAAAATCAGTGGAAATGGCTCCAACGATATGCCATGTTCCTGCACCACTGTTCTCATGAACAACGACATTATGTGGAGCATCGTAAAAGACGTTCAGTCCCTTTTCGTTTTGTCTGACACTAAATGGATGGGGGTAATGATTATTTGCATACGTATCAACCGCAAGTGAACTCCACCATCGGTTAGTCGGCATTGGTCCTTCTACACGATCCGTTCGATAGATTGTTTCGGGAGGCTCCTTTTGTTGATCCGCGTAACCTGGATCACCGATGTTATCAAAATCAATTGGTGGATACTGTAAAGAAAAGCTTCCTTTCCCTACTTCTTTAACCGCTTGATTGGCGAAACTTGATTGAAACGGAAAGAGTACAATAAGTGCTAAAACGAACCAGAACCATCTTTTTTTCATCTAATTACCTCCAATTTGTTTTTTGTTTCATATCTACCTTCACATCTGCATAAAATGAGCATGTCCCCTTAATCACTTCCCCTACTCTACGCAGAAACCATTTCTGAATCCATCGAAAAACGTCGACCTTCTATTGGGAAATAAAAAAAGAATATGTATCAGAAATAGTGACAATAGTGCTTACGATCAAGCAGGATGTGCTACGCTCTCTTACGCTACGACAACAAGCTACAAGAAATGGTTACAAAACACTTATTCTTTCACCAAAGAAGATTGGGAAACAAAAGCTTACTCATTTTATATGTTTTAGAAATTTGTCAAATGTGCTTTAAATACAAAAAAACTACTCATTCGTTGAGTAGTTTCTTTAATAAAAATTATTGATCAGCTAACCACATGGACAAATTATCCACTTCATCTTCCTCTAATTGGGATTGAGCCGGCATGCTTCCTCGCCCATTTACAATGATCTCTCTAATCTCGTTAGAAGATAAGTTGTTGTTAGCAAGAGCAGGACCCGTTCCACCTTCACTTAAACCAGCGTGGCATTGAATACAGCTTTGTTGATACGTCTGTTCAGCTAATGCCTCGTCGTACTCTCCAACTTCACTCGTTTCATCATCAGTTCCATTGTCCGTTTCTGGTGCCTCCGCTTCATCACCATTTCCACCACACGCCGTTAAAAATAACGTTAATCCAGCTAATACCATCCATTTTTTCATACACATTCTCCTTTTATGGTTACGGTTTCACATTTTTAAAAACCTGCTTAAAAAATATAAGCTAGTACCATTATTGTTAACCGATTTTTGAAGAAACTAACCTTCTTTTTTAGGGTCTAATGGAATTATTTTTCTTTTTCCACCATAAACCGAAGATACGCATCCTCAACTTCTGCATACGTTAATTCGTACAAATGGGTATCTTTATATTTATAAATACCTGCCTTGAGCAGTTTATCAATCATTTTTTCTTGTCTTTTCTTAATAAGATCTTCTTCAACCATACAAACATCACCTGTTCTAAACAATTCTATCTCCATCATACCATATCTCCGTTTAAATTAAATTAATTTTACCCGATTAGTAGGATTAATAGATAAATAAAGTGATGTCATCTCCTTCACTTATCCTCAATCTATGTAGATATAAATATAAAATAACAGTATAAATTTATCAATAATTTAATCTACTTTTAAAAAAACACCTCACCTCCTATTAATTGAAGGAATGAGGTGCAGTATACTTATTTAGCAAAGTAAAGAATTAATCCTCATTAGTCTCTTCATCTACAACTGTAGAGTTTGATTCCTCAGGATCAAAGTTATTAAAGCCATTTATATCAATAAATTGCGCAATAATATCTTTATCTTTATCCGCAACAAGTAGATTAAATTCGGAAATATTAACAAAAATAGCATCTATTTCTTCTTTTGATAGTTTCTTCTCTACAACAAATTGAGTTTGGAATTTTGTATTATAATTTTTGGGAGTTTCTGCAGGAACAAATTCACTCTTTGAACCATTCAATAGCTCATGCAAGTCATTAGGGTATTCTAAAGAAAAGTACAGTTCTTGGTAACCATTAGTCAATAGATCGTATAGATCTGTATCTATTTCGTAGCCCATATTAAAAAATAGTTCCACTTCTTCATCAACATAGTCTACGTTAAATGAAGTAATGTTAAATTTTGGAGGCACTATTTTATTTTCTAAAGAAATAGTTTTTATAGTCTCAGAATCTGTATCGTGATCTCCTTCGACTACACCTTCATTATTTTGACAACTGATTAACAGAAATACAGTAACAAGTAATGGAATTGTCTTTAAAAGCATGTGCACACCCTCAATTCATTCAAGTTAAATTTACTGTTTAACTTTATCACTCCAGGTAGCATAAGTGTAATTAGCAGTTACAGTTTTTGAATCAGCGATATTGCAAGGCGGTACCGTTCTATAACGGGTACCTGTAGCTTTAACCCAACTACTACCTGCAGTAAGCTTCCAAGTGCCCTTAGGTACAGACCACGTAGTTGACAATGTCTTTGAACTATTATAACCATACCCTACATTTGCATTAATTTTCGCTCCATTTTGGAGAACTTTAAAAGATACTTCACCACCAACATTAACTGTTGCAGAATGTGAAATTTGAACACTTCTTGTTACAGAATCAGTTGAATTGCTATTATTCGAAGAAATGTGTGTGAATTCAGTCTTTTTAGACGTTGTTTTTGATTTATAACTTGTTGTATAAGTATTTACTTCTGGACATGCTAATGGGGATATTTCGGTCGGATCATTCTCTGAAGCCATTGAAGTTGGTAAAGTCAATGCAGTAACTAATGGTAAAATGACCAAAAAAGATAACCTAATTTTCAATATATAAAACCCCATTTTCATTAGATTTCATTGTACTATATAGTAAAATATTACAAATGTATACTTAAAGTTTTTTACTCACAATGAAATTACTTAATCCAATAAAAAATTTATAAATTCGAAACTCATATACAAAAAAACTTAAACGCTTTCCGCTATGTCGACCTAATATTAGCCTCAAAAATTCATACTCTAATCCAAGCACCGGTCTCAACGAGCAGACTTTGAGATCACCTGTCTGCGAAATCATTGCAGTAACAATTTGAATTTTTTAGGGTCTAATGTATTATTTTCCTTCTCCACCACAATGCGAGGATAGGCACCCTCAACTTCTGCGTAAGCTAATTCGTACAAATGGGTATCTTTATATTTATAAATAACTGCACTCAGCAGTTTATCAATCATTTTTTCTTGTCTTTTCTTAATCAGCTCTTCATATAAACATCACCTGTTTTTTACCGGCTCAGTAGGAATTGTGTATAGACTAGTTTCATCTCTAAATAAACGTAAAGAATCTAACGTTTTTTACCCTCGTAGATTAATCCCCTTACGTGTCATCAACTTGTATAAATCATCAATCTCTATAGAGAGGGACAACCTTTGTATACGTTTGAAAGTTGGCTTTTTCATCTTCGTCTTTAAAAAAAGTAAGAATCTCTAAATACGTTACCCTCGACATTTTCTCTTCTAGAAGAATTGTCATTGCTTTATCATTTACCGCTGAAAGTAACATCATATTTCCATAAAACCATTCAAATGCTTTTGAACGGAATCCCTTCTTTTCATTCCATTCGATATACTGGCAAGCACTTTCACTAAACCTGTATTTTTGCTCTATTAATTGCTGGATGACTTCTGATTGTTCCACGAAAAACGTACCCCTTTGTTCTTGCTAGTATCCTTAGTATAAAGGAGCAGACACTTCTAAGGAAATGGGGATTATAGGGAATCGAGGGTACGGTTTTACTTTCCATTCAATGAAGAAAACAATAAGAAACTCGCTTTGACTTTAAGCGAATTTCTATCGTTACAGTACAGCTAAGCCTATGCATTCTTTTTTGTTTTTGCTGTTTTTTTCTTTGCAGGGGCTTTCTTCTTTTTTGTTTTATCAATGGATGCTTGAAGAGCAGACATAATATCCGTTACATTTGAAGCTTCCTTCGCTTTTTCTGTTGAGGTGACAACTTCCTCACCAGCCTTTTTCTTTTCAATTAAATTCATAAGCGCGTGCCGATACTCATCTTGATAGTTATCAGGATCAAACGATACCGTAAGTTGATCAATGAGCATTAAGGCTGCATCCAATTCTTTTTTTACGATCTTTTGCTCTTGAGGTACATTTGGAACATCTTCCATTTTCCTTACTTCGTCAGGAAAATGAATCGTTTCCATCATTAACCCATTTTCATATACGCGAACAATAGCGAGCTGTTCTTTAGAACGAATGATTATTTTGGCAACTCCAATCTTTCCCGACTGAACAAGCCCTTCACGTAATAACCCATAAGCTTTATTTCCACCAGAATCAGGTGCTAAGAAATAGCTTTTTTCAAAATAAATCGGATCAATCTCTTCTAATTTAACGAAATCAATAATTTCTACCGCTTTATCCTCTTGTTCTTTCTTGAGCTGTTCTAAATCCTCTGCATCGAGCACAACGAATTTATTTTTTGCATACTCGTATGCCTTCACAATATCTTCGTTCTTCACTTCTTCATCGCAATCGGGACAAACTTTTTTATAGTTTATCGGGGTATGACATTTTTTATGAAGTTGTCTTAATTTAATGTCTTTGTTTTCCGTCGCGGTATGGAGCTTAATAGGAATCGTAACGAGGCCAAAACTAATGCTCCCTTTCCAAACTGTATGCATATAGTCACATCCTTTTTACCCTTAATATGGTGGAAAGACTGATAATTTATGTGCCGTTGGAAAAACTAATCTTATGAGGTGAGTTGAATGAAGCCAATGTTAGCTACAGCTGCAGCTACTGTTCCAAAAGGAGACCAATGGTCATATGAGGTAAAATACGATGGATTTCGCTGCTTGCTCCACTGGGACAAGGACGGACCAGCACTATTCAGTCGAAATGAAAAAGAATTATCAAAGGCATTTCCTGAAATAATTCAAGCCTGTCTACAGATCGAAGAGAAAATAAAAAAGCATCTCCCACTTATTATAGATGCAGAGCTTGTATCATTAGCGAACCCTTACCAAAGTACTTTCTCTATTGTGCACCGTCGCGCAAAACTTCGCAGCAACACACAAATTACGAACTATTCCCAACGCTTGCCTGTTTCTCTTATGGTTTTTGATCTATTAATGGAAAAAGGCATTTCTCTAACAGACCTTCCGTTAAAGGAACGTAGACGAAAGTTGAATTTACTTGAAAATCAAACACCAACGTTAGCCATTATTCAAACCTATAAAAACCTTAAAGAGATAGAGACCATTGTGAAGAAATACAACGGAGAAGGCATTGTAGCGAAAAAAAATTCAAGCACCTATACTTCTAAACGATCCTCCCAGTGGGTTAAGATAAAGAATTATCGCTATGTTCATGTCATTTTAACCAAGTACGATAAACAAAATAGTTATTTTCAGGGCGCGGTGTATCAACAAGATACATTAGTTCCTATTGTTCAGTTTTCACATGGATTACATGCTGATAATCGAAAAGCATTAGCCTCTCTTTTTGAGAAGAACGGGGAACGTGTCGGTCAAGAACGGTGGTCTTTACCTCCTTCTATTTGCGTGGAAGTTGGCTGCATTAGTTTTGATGGCGATCAACTTAGAGAGCCGTTTTTTCACTCGTTTTTATTAGAAGAAAGGGTAGAGGATTGCACGTGGCAAAACCTTCTTTCTCAGCTACAGCCCTTGCCTGCTAACGTGGTAGTTACAAGTGATGATAAACCTATTTGGCCAGCTATACAGTATACGAAAATGGATTATTTGCAGTACTTACATGAGGTTGCATCAACTATGCTCCCTTTTTTAACAAATCGGCTGCTAACAACCATTCGTTATCCTCACGGTGCCGAAAGCGAAGCCTTTTATCAAAAAAATTGCCCAGATTATGCACCCGAATTTATCCATACACATAAGCGTGACGGCATAAACTATATTGTTTGTCATTCACTTGAATCGCTACTATGGTTAGGAAATCAGCTCGCACTAGAGTATCATCTTCCTTTTCAGAAAAAAGATCAATCATGCCCCTCAGAAATTGTGTTCGACTTAGATCCGCCTAGTGTGGAACAATTTTCTCTTGCTGTAAGAGCAGCTCTTGCTCTAAAGGAAGTGATTACTTCCTTTGGCTTAATGGTTTACATCAAAACGTCGGGAAATAAAGGCTTACAGCTATACCTGCCTTTACCAGAAGAAACCTTTACTTATCAAGAGACAAGGGTTTTCTGTCAGTTTATTAGTAGGTATGTGGTAGAACAGCATCCAGAACATTTTACACTTGAACGATTGAAGAAAAATCGCGCAAATCGATTATACGTTGATTATTTGCAGCATGACGAGGGGAAAACTCTTATTGCGCCTTATTCACCCCGTGGACATAGTGGTGGTCTAGTTGCCACTCCTCTTTATTGGGAAGAGGTGACCAATCAATTAAGCCCCTCCCTTTTTACACTGACTCATGTTGTAAACCGATTAAAACTGGAGGGAGACCCTTTTCGACCATTTCGAGAAAATGTGCAGGAACAAGGAAAGCGATTTTCAGATGTTCTTTTACATTTACAATCATTACTTTCTTAATCAGAAGACCGAATATAAAAGGAAGCCAACTCTACGTCGGCTTCCCTCCTTTTACTTATTCTTTTGTTGATCCTTTTTTGTTACCTTTTGCGTATTTACCTTGTCTACCGTATTCTTTATTCTCTTCTTTTGAACGTTCATCTCCTCGCTTACCCATAACGATCGCCTCCTTAGTGATTTACATACTGAGTACCCGTCATCAATTGAGCTAAACATCTTATTTGAACGTTTTTTCACAAAGTATAATTGGGCTAGCGAGTGTTTCGATTTATAGTTAGGAATGATTACGATTTACATTACAAAAAAATTTACCAACTTGCTTTTTTCACACCAGGAATTTGACCTTTATGCGCTAGTTCTCGGAAAGCAATTCGTGATAATTCAAAATCCCGGAGTACACCTCTTGGTCTTCCAGTCACGCGACAACGTCTCGTTAACCGTGCGGGAGAAGAATCTCTTGGTAATTTTGCTAGCGCAATATAGTCTCCTTTTTCCTTTAATTCTTTCCGTTTCTGAGCATATTGTTCAACAAGTGCTTGACGTTTCATTTCCTTTGCAACTTTTGATTTCTTAGCCATTTCTTTTACACCTCTCCTTTATAAATCGTAATGATTACGAATTATAGCAGTGTTTTTCTTTTTTGACAACCCTAAAGAGCCAGATACAATGACCTGGCTTATCGTACTTATTTTTTTCGAAACCCTGACAAACCAAAGTTAATAAATTGATGAATTAGCCGCGCCATCTCTTGAGGCGATTCTTTCTTCCCATTCACAAGCCAACTTTCAATTGTATCGACTCCTCCGCTTACAACCAAAAGCGGTATGTATTCGGATAGATCATCACCTAATTGATGTTCTTCCATCCATTTTTTCATAATAAACTCTTGAATAATTCCTATCACTCGTTTTTTAAAGGAGGTATCGCCATTATCACTTAAAAGAATTTGGCATTGCTCACTCCGTTCTGCAACATATTCTAATATTTTGGTCGACATTTGCAAGACTTCATCCTGTTTTTTAAAGTTATATTGATTGAGCGTGGCATACATATCATCAAAAAGCTCTTTTCCAATTTTATCGAGTAGATCATGGGCGTCAATATAGTGGCTATAAAATGTTGAACGGTTAATATTAGCCATTTCACATAATTCTTTTACGGTTACAGATGATATAGGCTTTTCCTTAAGCAGCTTCATTAAAGCCTCTTTTAATACCATTCTCGTAAACTGTTTTCTACGATCAATTTTTTCTGACAACGTGTTCACAACCTTTTCACCAATTTATCCGACATTATGTGTTTATCTGTTGCTCTCCTAACACATTTTATCCAACTGTTTGTTGTATAGACAACACCGTGTAGATATAATGTTAAAAGAATTTACGATATTGTCAATATAGGGTGGGGAAATGGATTGCTTGTTGAAAGAATTATAAAACATAAGAAATCTGTTGTGATGGTTTTTGCTGCGTTAACATTGTTAGCAGTCATTGGGCAATTTTTTGTTTCGACTAACTACAACATGGTTGATTATTTACCTGATGATGCTCCCTCTACAAATGCGCTAGAGGTAATGGAAAATGAATTTACAGCATCAATTCCTAACACAAATGTACTAGTAAAAGACGTCAGTATACAGGAAGCACTGTCCTATAAACATGAATTAGAGAACATGAACGGAGTCGAGGAAGTTCTTTGGCTTGATGACCTTGTTGATTTACAAATTCCACTTGAGATGGTTGACAATGCCATGCTTGAATCGTATTACAAAGACGGAAATGCCTTGTTTTCTTTAACCATTACAACCGGAGAAGAAGTAGAAGCAACAGATGCTATCTACGAACTTATTGGTGAGGATAACGCGATTGCTGGTGAGGCTGTCAATAATGCCACGTCTCAAAACATGGCGGTATCAGAAACCATCTATGCAGCTGCATTACTTGTCCCGGTTATTATCATTATTTTAGTTCTGTCGACTAATTCTTGGGCAGAACCCCTCTTTTTTCTTACTGCCATCGGAGTTTCTGTTTTAATTAACCTAGGTTCTAACATCTTTCTTGGTGAAGTGTCGTTTGTTACACAATCTGTTGCACCGATTTTGCAGCTTGCCGTTTCTCTTGATTATGCCATCTTTTTGCTACATAGCTTTAATGATGAATTAGCCAAAGGGAAGAAGCCTGAACAAGCAATGGCCGCTGCTATGAGAAATTCATTTCCTGTTATTTTCGTAAGTGCGGTTACGACGTTCTTTGGCTTTATGGCTCTAATGTTCATGAACTTTGAGATTGGTGCAGACTTGGGCTTAAACTTAGTTAAAGGAATTGTCTTTAGCTTCATCTCTGTAGTTGTCTTCCTACCTGCTCTTACGTTGTTTTTATACAAGTGGATTGAAAAGACACGTCACAAATCTCTTGTGCCTAGTTTTAAAGGGGTTGGAGCGAAATTACTGAAATTACGTTATCCAGCGCTTATCCTTGTGTTTTTGTTAATTGTTCCAAGCTTCATTGCACAAGGGAGTACCTCCTTTATTTATGGGCTAGGTGATTTACCTGACACAACTCGTGCAGGTGCAGATGCAGCACTGATTGAAGAGACATTTGGTGAATCAACACCACTTGTTGTTCTTGTGCCTAATGATGATATTGCAAAAGAAGCAGAATTGGTAAGTCAGCTTGAAGAGCTTGCTTATGTTGATTCTGTTATGTCTTATACGAACGTTGTCGGTACAGGGATCCCTGCTGAATTTCTTGATGAATCCATTATTAGTGAATTCCAATCAGAACAATTCAGTCGCATAATGG
The DNA here is from genome assembly GCF_002019765.1 of Shouchella oshimensis. GTDB lineage: Bacteria > Bacillota > Bacilli > Bacillales > Bacillaceae_D > Shouchella > Shouchella oshimensis. Next base: position 178,434 of record NZ_KV917380.1, on the reverse strand, counting down.
TTTTTACAGATGCAGGCGTTGAAGGCGATATTCCGTTCGGTTTGGTTGAAGATGTGCGTACATTAAGTGAAACGTATTATGGAGATACAGCTTATACACTTGGGGAAAGTGTGACGCTTTATGATATGAAAGAGACTGTCACCGTTGATAACCAAGTCGTTAATACCATTACGGTAGTAACAATTGCCCTTGTATTAATGATTACATTTCGGTCCATCTCCATTCCAATTATTCTGCTTGTTACAATTCAATCAGCTGTTTGGATTAATTTAGCCATCCCTTATATGACAAACGATTCGCTCGTATTTGTAGGCTATTTAGTTGTTAGTACGGTGCAATTAGCTGCAACCATTGATTACGGTATTCTTCTTATGGAAACGTACAAACACCATCGTCAAAAAATGCCAGCATACCCTGCAATGAAAAAAGCCCTTGATGAGAAACTATTTTCTATCATTATCTCAGCGGCGATTCTTTCAAGTGTTGGTCTTATTCTATGGATTACATCTACGAATCCAACGGTTTCTTCTATTGGATTATTGTTAGGTCGAGGTGCCATTTTAGCCTTTATCCTTGTTGTTGTCCTGTTACCGGCACTATTGCTTGTTGGTGATAAACTCGTGAAAAAAACGACGTATCGATCAAACTTTTATGAACAAGAGGAGGAGACGGAACGATGAGAAAAAGATGGACGATTGCCACTGCTGTATGTGTTCTTGTGTTTACACCCTATTCTTACGTTTCAGCAAATACTGAAGTAGATACAGGAACGATTGAAAGCAAAGATGAAGTTGTCTATGCCAATCTATTTGCTAATGGTGGGATCCAGGAACTCTACATCGTAAATGCGCTAACAGTTACTGAAGAAGGTCTTGTTTCTGATTATGGCTCGTACGATACCATTACGAATTTAACGGATTTGTCAGCAATTGAACAAAAGGATGAAGAAATTACATTAAACGCGCCTGTCGGGACCTTTCACTACCAAGGCAATATTCAAAAGGATCCCCAGCTACCTTGGGATATAGAGATTCGCTATCTATTGGATGGCGACCAACTAGACGCTGAGGAGATCGTTGGGGAAAGCGGAACATTTGAGCTTGAAATAGACATTACGCAAAACGATACGATGGATGAAGCATTTTTTGACCATTACCTCCTACAGGTATCGGTTCCTCTCAATGGCGATCTTTTTACAGCGATTGATGCACCAGACGCGACTATTGCCAATGCAGGTAAGAATAAGCAGCTTGCTTTCACCGTCATGCCAGAAGAAGGAGCCGAACTCCGTCTTTCTGCTGAAGCATCTGCTATTGAACTTGAAAGTATTGAGATTTCAGCATTACCTTCTTCATTTGCAATTGATATACCGGATACGGAAGAATTAACAGGTGAATTTGATTCCTTAACTGGAGCGATTGGCGAGCTTGCTAACGGTGTCGGTGGCCTTAAAAACGGCATTCAAGAATTATCCTCCGGTTTAACGGAGCTGGGGAAAGGTTCTTCACAGTTTCAAACTGGTCTTACCGACCTGTCTTCAAGTGGGAGTGACCTCGTTACAGCTTCCAGTCAGCTGCAAGCTGGTTTAAATGAAGTAAATACCGCATTAAACGGAGCAGAGGATGACCTTAGCTTTGATATGGGTACAGAATTAACAAGCGGCATAGATGAACTTGTTGCAGGCTTACGCGAGCTGGCAGGAGGGCTAGATACACTCAGTGCCCATCATCAAGAAGGCTATCAGGCACTTGAAGAAGCCATGAATCAACTTCCAGCAGCTACACTATCAGAAGAAGCAATCGACAAGCTATATGAAACGACAGAAGATCGTGAAACCCTTGATGTTTTAGTTGAATCTTACACAGCTGCGCAAACCATTAAAGGTACGTTTGATGCAGTCAAAGAAGCGTTTACCTCTGTCCAACCGGCGTTACAAGAAATGAGTACTTCCGTCACAGACATGGCTGATGGGTTACATACAATGTCCCAATCCTTGTCTGCAGTCGCCGACTCGTTTGATGCAGATGCTGGCTTAGGTGAATTGACGAACGGCATTTCCCAGCTCGCCAATCAATATAGCCAGTTTCATGAAGGTCTCGCTTCTTATACTGGCGGCGTATCTAAAGTAGCAAATGAATACAACCAAATCCATCAAGGGATTCAAGAGTCTGCTACTGGATCATCACAGTTAGTAGATGGCGGCGCGTCCCTACAGGCAGGAATGAATGAACTGCATGATGCTACTGCAGAAATACCGGAACAAATGCAGCAAGAAATTGATGATATGATCGCCCAATACGATAAATCAGATTTTGAACCTCGATCGTTTGTTCACAAGAACAACAACGACAAAGTCGAGAATGTCCAATTTGTCATTCACACTGAACCTTTAACAAAAGACGAACCATCTCCTGAAGTGGAGGAGAAAGAGGAACTCAGCATCTGGCAACGTTTTTTAAACCTATTCCGCTTTTAAAAGGGACACAAAAAGAAGTGGCTGGGACATAACGAAAAGTAGTATTTGAAAAGACGAATAGTCTAAAATATGCTGAGTAGCACCGCTACAGGAGAATCCTTCGCTTTCCGGGGACACGGCGGCCTCAGCCTCCTCCGTGGAAAACCGCCACTCCGAGTCTTCAGACACGTGCTGATCCCCCAGGAGTCTTCGGATTCTCCTTCCGCTAATGTTCATATAAAACAAACGACGAACGTTCCTATTTTCAGGAATGTTCGTCATTTTGGACTGTCTATCTACTTTTGTCCCAGCCTCTTTCATTTAAGCTAAATGCTCTTGAGACGGTACGTATGACTCTTCTAGCTGTAGATCTCGAGCTGTCGATGCTTGGATTTCTTTGAATAAACTTGGATGGCTCATTAATAATTTTCCATAGGAAGGAACCATCTCTTTAATTTTTGCCTTCCATCCATCTATTTCTGTCGGGAAACATTTCTCTAAAATTTCAAGCATTACATGGACTGCTGTCGATGCACCTGGTGAAGCACCAAGTAATGCGGCAACAGAACCATCATCTGCTGTGACGACTTCCGTTCCGAACTGAAGTGTTCCCCTTCCCCCTGCTTCTGTATCTTTAATAACCTGCACACGCTGACCAGCAACGATGATTTCCCAGTCTTCACTTTTCGCATTCGGAATAAATTCCTTTAATTCTTCCATTCGCTTCTCATTTGATAACATAACTTGTTGAATTAAATAGCGGGTTAACCCTAATTCTTTAAACCCTGCTCCTAGCATGGTAAAGAGATTATTAGGCTTAACAGAACCAATCAAATCAAAGTATGAGCCGGTCTTAAGAAATTTAGGAGAAAATCCAGCAAACGGACCAAACAATAACGATTTCTTATTATCAATATAACGCGTATCTAAATGCGGAACCGACATTGGAGGAGCTCCTACTTTTGCTTTACCATATACTTTCGCATGATGCTGCTCTACTATTTCGGGGTTGTTACAGACTAGAAATAATCCGCTTACAGGAAATCCTCCAATTCGACGTGATTCAGGTATTCCTGTCTTCTGTAGTAACGGTAAACTACCTCCACCAGCACCAATAAAGACGAATTTAGCTGAATGATTATCCGTTTCTCCCGTATTGATATTTTGAACTTTTACTTTCCAAGAACCATCGGCTGCTTTCTTCAAATCTTTTACACTATGCTCATAATGAACAGCGACGTTCTCATTTTCTAAATGGGTAAATAACTTACGTGTTAGTGAGCCAAAATTCACATCTGTACCTGTGTCAATTTTCGTTGCCGCAACAGGTCCATCGCCTTCTTCTCGACCTTCCATTACAAGAGGCATCCATTCTTTTAACACATCAGGATCATCACTAAACGCCATTCCTTCAAAAAGAGGGTTGTCTGATAACGCTTCCATACGCTTTTTTAAAAATAAGCCATTCTTTTCACCTTGAACCATACTAATATGTGGAATTGGCATAATAAATTCTTTAGGATTTTCAATTAGCTTTTTTCTTACAAGATAGGACCAAAATTGTCGTGAGAGTTGAAAATGCTCATTAACCTTTACAGCCTTACTTATATCAAGTGATCCGTCCGGCTTTTCCGACGTATAGTTTAATTCGCACAGTGCTGCATGACCTGTACCAGCGTTATTCCATTCATTCGAGCTTTCTTCCCCTGCACTTTTTAACTTTTCGAAAACCGTCACTTTCCAGTCTGGTGCTAACTCTTTTAATAACGTACCTAGCGTCGCGCTCATCACTCCAGCGCCAATTAAAATAACGTCTGACTTAGTTTCTCTATAGCTCATTTCGCTCATCCTTATGTCCATTAGTCATTAGAAAAACCTCTATTATCTAATAATAAACTATTTCTGACAGATAAAAAAGGTGTGAACTACCCAAAGATTGTTTTTTCTCAGAAAAACCCGAAATAACGGTGATTTCCTCTGTTTTCCTAGTATTCCACAACTGCGTTGAATATACACATCATAGTGCTTTTCACTACCATTTGGCAAGTAAAAGTTACACACTGCCTTTTTTCTGTAAAGACAATACGTTGATGGTTTCCTTCTAGTTTATGTCTCTTTGCTTATCCATATTAAAGTGAATTTAGAAGGACAAAGCTTTGACGAATTTGAAGAAAAAACCATATAATGAAATCATTCCAAATTTGTACATAAAGGATTGGTTGGATGAAAAAATTCTTTTTTTCTTTCTCTGCCGGGTTGCTTACTTCCATTACGGTATTTTCATTAATTCGTTATTTTTTCTGAGATTGCTCAACCCTTACTTTTTAGAGAATGAGAAAGTGAGCGTGACTAAAGGTAGCTTGAAGAAAAAGGACTCCGGCTCGCGTCGGAAGGAAACTTGTGCATTTTTTCTGTACAAGTTTTTTTGTATGTGGTTTTATTTTGTATTGCATTTACATACGTATAACTTAGGACAGGGAGGTGAGGCATTGTCAGTGGTTGACGGTCTTTTCTTTTTTTTGACGGTAATATGGGTGTCTGAATTTCTTTTTTTTCGAGGAAAATCAAAGCAAGAGCCTAGTGATTTGAAGGAAAACAAAAGCTTTCATTCGATCTTGGCGTGCACGGTTCTTAGTATTACGAGCTGTGTTCTTTTACATCAAATCGGTTGGACCCTGTTCGATCTTTCGATTCTTTCAAGCTTAGGCGTCGTTCTATATAGCCTTGGTATCGGCTTGCGGTATTGGTCCATGTTTGTCTTAAGGGATCACTTTTCAAGACATGTTCATGTAAAAGCAACAATGGAATTAGTTAGCCATGGCCCTTACCGTCTTATGCGCCATCCGCTATACACAGGCTTATTTCTTTGCGTTCTAGGCATCTCCATTTATCTTGGGACGATCATTGGGATCCTCCTTTCCGTTGTCATTATGACACATGTACTCAAAAAACGAATGGTAATAGAAGAAAAAATGCTTACAGCAACACTGCCCAAACAGTATGAGGAATGGAAACAAAAACGCTGGATTTTGCTTCCTTGGGTCTATTAATAGAAAAAGGTGTGTGAGATATGACGAAAAAACGAATTGTGATCGTAGGCGGTGGCTTAGGAGGGTTATCGGCGGCAATTAGTTTAGCTTCACAAGGACACGATGTAACAGTGCTTGAACAGAATGAACGTATAGGCGGCAAATGTAATATTCGCAGCGGTGAGGGCTATCAGTTTGACACTGGTCCATCAATCTTAACGATGCCTTGGGTGTTAGAAGCATTATTCAACCGAGCGGGACGTGACGTTCATGACTATATGGAGATTGAACGAGTTGAACCTCAATGGCGTACCTTTTTTGAAGACGGTGTATCGATTGATTTAAAAGGCGACTTACCTGACATGCTTGATGAAATAAAAAAAGTAGCCCCTGACGATGCTGCTCCTTTTATGAATTACTTAAACTACAGTGCACAAATGTATGAACTGTGCATGAAAAGCTTTTACAACAAAAGCATATCGGGTCTAAGTGAACTTCGTAAGCTTCATTCATTACGAGAGCTTATGGCATTTGATCCGATGAAGACACTAAACGAAGGTACAGAACGGTACATTAAAGACCCACATATTAAACAGTTTATTAATTTTCTCGTCATGTACGTTGGTTCGTCTCCTTATCAAGCGCCAGCTGTCTTGTCTCAGCTTGCATATGTTCAGTTCGGTCTTGGTAATTTTTACGTAAAAGGTGGCATGTACAACATTGTACGGGGAATGGAGCAATTGCTAACAGAACTAAACGTAACAATTCGTACAGAAACGCCGGTAAAAGGAATTATTCAAGTCGATTCCGTTGCAAAAGGGGTTCGCTTAGAGTGCGGTGAAGAAGTACATGCCGACATCGTCGTGTCAAATCTCGAAGCGATTCCAACCTATCACCAGTTGTTAAAGGAGCATCCACAGCATAAGACACAGGCAAAGAAGCTAGAAAAGTTCGAACCTAGTGTGTCTGGACTTGTTCTCTTGCTCGGGTTAAAGCGGGAATACCCGCAACTCGCCCATCATAACTTTTTCTTTTCAAAAGATCCAGAAGAAGAATTCAAACAAATTTTTGAAGAAAAACGTCCAGCTGACGATCCAACTGTCTATATTGGCATTTCGTCTAAATCAGATCCTAGTCAAGCGCCAGAAGGGAAAGAGAATCATTTTGTTCTGACTCATGTTCCGCCACTTAAAGAAGGCGAGACTTGGGAAAAATATAAAACGAGCTATCGAGAAACGGTTATTAGCAAATTAGAGCGGAATGGACTAACCACTATAAGAGAGGATATTGAGTTTGAAATGACCTTTACACCAGATGACCTACAGTCTCTGTATGGCGCAAATGGGGGTTCCATTTACGGTGTTGTGGCAAACAAAAAGAAAAATGGTGGCTTTAAGATTCCTAGTAAAAGCGAGCTCATTTCTCAACTCTATTTTGTCGGTGGTTCCACCCATCCAGGCGGCGGTGTTCCAATGGTCACCCTCTCAGGTCAGCTTACAGCAGACTTAATTGCAGAAGAACTAACCATTCAGCAAAAAACAGCTGTTCGATGACAAAATAAAAAAGACTTTGGCAAACAAAAGAGGAACCGGCAACGACGTCGTTCGGTTCCTTTTTTATTAATAATCAATAAACAAATAACTAAAAACAGACAGACATAGAGATAGAAAGAGAATACTAGCAATGACAATCATATGTCGTTTTCGCTGCAATGCTACAATCGCAATGTATTCTCGCACCATCGCATTTGGCCAATAATAAAAAGCCGTTTTACTCCCAATTCCTTGGCTCTTTAAGCCTGCTTTTCTCGCATACAGACCTGCACGAAAGAGATGGAAATTATTTGTCGTAAATATGCTTTCGTAGTCGCCATCAGGACGTAACTGATCCATTCGTACTTTTGAGAACGCCATATTTTGATACGTGTTCAATGATTCGTTTTCTTGAAGCGTGTCCTCGGCAGGAATACCATGTTGTATCGCATATTCTTCCATTGCTTCAGCTTCAGATCGATTCTCATCTGATCCTTGTCCACCTGAAAAAATAATCTTAGGCGGGGTCGTTACCTTCTTCTGTTTATAATAAAAACCAATCGCTCTATTGATTCTACTTGCCAATAGTGGTGGTACACCATCGTTAACTAATCCACTTCCTAATACGATAATAAAATCTTGATTACGTTTTGGTCGATTAAATTGATACAAAACGTAAGCAGTAAAAAAATTCAATAAATGAATAAAAAAGTAGAAAGCAATCACGTACACACTACTAAACAAAGGTTGTAAATGTACAGAGACATATTGAGATAGATCCAGTCTATTTAAAAGAAACAAAAAGATTAATCCAAGACCAGTGAGTAATGTTAATGAGTTGGAAAGTTTTTTCCCTTCTCGCTGTATTAAGAGTTTTGCATTGTATAAGAGACCAGCTACTAAAGCAACACTACCAAAAGGAATCAAAATGACTAGCGCAACGGCCGGAAACAAAATGAGATAATTTGAATACGGATAGTCCGTCCGCAGTACAAGCACAACACAAAACAATAAAAAAGAAAAAATACTCGAATTAAACAAAAAACCATTGATCATTCTTCTAGGATCTCTCTTGTATGAAAACAGAAACAAAAGAAACAATAAGGCAGAAAAAGCGCCTATCCATAGCATATAAACACCTCCTACTCGTTTTATAATGTATGGTAGCGATTAGCTCTGACGCGCCCAATCGGCAATCGCTTCAATATCTTCAGGCTTTGTCCTACAACAACCACCTATTACCCTAGCTCCTGCTTCATACCAGCTTTTTGCACTAGTAGAGAATGATTGACTTGGCATAACTTCGTTCCACTGCTTACTCGATGCATCATAGACTTCACCTGAATTCGGATAAACAATGATCGGTTTGGCCGTTTCATTCTTTATTTCATGTATCAGTGAATGAATAAAAGCCGGGGCGGAACAGTTTATACCAATTGCTGCTACTTGCTCCTCTTTTGCTAACCATTGTGCACAATCTGCTATTCTTTCTCCACTACTAATATGAACTCCGTCTTGTGCACTAAAACTAACCCACGCATAAATGTGTGGAAATTCCTTTAATACCCTTATGAGAGCCTTCGCTTCTTTCAGACATGGAATCGTCTCACAAGCTAAAATTTCAGCACCAGCTTCAATGAACATACGAATCCGCTCTCTGTGAAACGAAACTAATTGATCTTCGCTTACTTGATAATCACCTCGATATTCAGAGCCATCTGCTAAATACGCACCGTAAGGACCTACTGATGCAGCCACTATAGGTTTAGGTCTTCCATACCGATTATCTTCATCGCTCCAAAAGTCATCACGGGCTTTAACCGCAATGTGAACAGATTCTTTAAGTAAACGAATTGCCTCAACTTCACTTAAGCCCCTATCCTTATACCCCTCTACTGTAGCTTGATAGCTAGCGGTAATGGCACAATCTGCACCCGCAGCAAAGTAATTTGTATGTACTTGCTTAATTAAAGTAGGCTCCTCCATTAACACTTTTGCGGACCATAATGGATCGTTTAAATGACACCCGTGGGTTTCAAGTTCCGTCGCCAAAGCACCATCTAAAATCATCATTGGAAAGTCAGTTAGAATTTTCTCGATTGGATTCATGTGATATCCTTCCTTTCTCATTAGATTGTTCTTGAAACTGGTTGTTGAACTATCTTAGTCCGAGTGTAAAATCCTTGTATTGTTCAAGAAGTGGTCTTCTGAAACGCCTTTCCTGTTTGATTATCTGAAGTAGAGATGACGTTATTAATATTCCTATTACTAATAGAGGTTTGTTTGTTACCCTCATGCTCTTTTAAAATGATGCTCATAGTGGATCAGCATAAACAAAATATCGTTCTTCAGGTCTTGTGAGTGAAAAAAACGGGTAACAAGTCATCAACACAAGCGTTTCTTTATCTTTATCTCCTACACGCCAGGTCTCCGATTCATGACCAATTTCAGCATAGTCAACTTTATAATCATATTGACCATATGGAGTACTAACCGTAATGACATCACCTTTTAAAACATTACCAACATTTAAAAAAGCAGAGTCATTATGACCCGCCAAAAAAACCTGTTCTCCGTCTCCAGGAAATCCTGTTGTAGGATCATGCCCTACTCCATGACGAAGGTGTTCTAGTTCCGAACCATGTACAATTGGCATCGATAAATCAATAGATGGAATTTCAATTTTGCCATATGTTTGCCCTAATTCAGTTGAAAAATCAGTTCTTTTCATTAATAACTTTTCATTTAATGTTGAACTATAACCAAATTTAGCTAGGTAATCTTCGGTAGCCTCTATTTGATAATTACTTCCATAATAAAAATCCAGTAACAAATATCCGACATAGAGAAGGCAGCTTAATCCTAAAATTAAAAACCCATTTCCAATCCAGCGAATCATACAAAACACTCCTAAAAAGAGTATGAAAGAATGCCACTTAGATAGTCTAAGTGGCATGTACATTATACCGTATTCCTTTTTCTCTTTCTATTTATCTGATGAATAGCAATACCAATTGCAAGTAATACAAGACCTGCTAGCGCAATAACATATAGATTATTCGCTGTTTGTACTAACGTATCATTTCCATCTGGCTTGTCGCTCCCCGTTTCTTGAGAAGGTGTAGGCCCTTTCGGGTACTCACTATCTTTAATTCCTTCCTCTGGGGTTTTTGGGTTGTTTGTTTCACCATTAATCGGGTCAGTTGGACTTGGTTTTTCATCCACTTGAATTGAATCTACATCGTCGTCTTTTACTATCTTTCCGTCTGGAGTGTGCCCCACTACATAGGCAATATTGTCTAGAGTTCTATGATTTAAGTCAGCTTCTGTTACCACATAAATGACAGACCCAGTCGTTGTCTCTCCTGGTGCAAGCGTTGTTTTTTCAAGCTCAATCTCCCCACCAAGCATTGGATCATTCACATTTACATCTGTTAATGTCACATTTCCTGTGTTTTCAACAGTGAATGTATAAGTAACTTCGTCACCAGCTTGACTAATCGTTTCTTTATCACTCGTTTTTGTTAATACGATGCTTCCATTTGGATCTTCATAAATCGTGACCTCGTCTTTGTCTGTTACACGTTCGCCAAGGTTTGACTCACCCACAATCGTTGCTTCATTGTACACTTCACCACGATCGATATCCTCTTGGGTAATCGTGTAAATGGCTTCAGCAACTAGAACGCTTCCTGGTTCAAGGGTTATGGAATCTGCATTCTCGATTACTTCTCCATTGATAGTCAAGTATTGAATAGTGCTCAGGTTTTTCAGCTCATCCGTTAGCAACACATCAAACAACGTCACATTCCCTACGTTTTGTGCAGTGAATGTGTAAACGATGTCTTCACCTACCACTAAATTATCACGATCTGCCGCTTTGATTAAGCCAATCGCTGGCGTTTGTTTCGTCGGAACAGTGTCTTCGCCTTCATTTTCGACTGGAGATCCATCCGGACCATTTCCTTTCACTGTTGCGATGTTTACGATGCTTTCATTATTCAAGTCTTCTTGCTTGACTGTATAGCTAGCGATTCCATTTGTTTTTTCACCCGGTGCTAAAGTTGTTGCTTCAAGCTCGATCGCTCCACCAAGCATTGGATCGTCCACGCTTACATTCGCTATCGTCACATTTCCCGTGTTCTCCACTTCAAATGTGTACATAACAACGTCACCAACTGCTTGTACGATTTCGAGATCACTTGTTTTAGTAAGTAAGAGATCTGGCGCCAACGCTTGTTCAATGGCTACGTCATCTTCGTCACTTACTTCTTCATTTGAAGGTGATAAGCCGATAACGGTAGCTTCATTGTACACTTCCCCACGATCAACATCGGCTTGGGTAATGGTGTAGGTGGCCGTTGCGAGTAGAACATCTCCTGGCGCAAGTGTTAAGAATTCTGCATGTTCAAGTACTTCTCCATTAAAGGAAACGTACTTAATATCACTCAGATTTTTTAATTCATCTGTCAAAATGACATTAGTCAAGGTTACATTTCCTGTATTTTCAACAGTAAATGTATAATTGATGTCTTCTCCAACCACTAAATTATCACGATTTGCTTCTTTTGATAGAGTAATGGAAGGGTTTTGTTCAACAGGAACAACGTCTTCGTCTTCATCTTCTACAGTATTCCCTCCAGGTGTTGTACCAATGGTGGTAGCATTATTTACTACCTCACCATGATTTACATCAGTTTGGGTAACCTTATATACTGCGGTACCAAGTGTCTTCTCTCCTGGCGCAAGCTTCGTATTTTCAAGCTCAATTACCCCACCTAGCATTGGATCCGTTACTTGTACATCTTCTAACGTTACATTACCAGTATTTTCAACTTCAAATGTATACGTCATTTCAGTACCAGCTTCATTCACAAAATCAAGGTCACTTGATTTTATTAATTTAATTTCTGGTTCTGGATCCTGAGCAACAGTCACTTCATCTTCATCTGTCACTTCTTCATTCAAAGAGGATTTCCCTACCGCTTTTGCAGTATTTAGTAATTCCCCACGATCAACATCGGCTTGAGTAATTGTGTAAGTAGCTAATGCTTCTAGTACGTCACCTGGTTGAAGCGTTATAGGAGCGTTTCCAATAATGATCGTGCCATTAATCAATGTATAGCGAATGTTACTTATGTTTTCAAGCTCATCTATAATTGACAGATCACTCAATGTCACATTCCCAACATTTTCCACCTTGAAAGAATAGACAATTCTTTCTCCTGCTACAAGATTATCGCGATCCGCTGTTTTTGTAAGCTCGATTGCTGGCGATTGTTCTGTTAGAACAGTGTCCCCGTCTTCATTTTCTAATGGAGTTCCATCTGGACTTTCTCCTGTCACTGTTGCGATGTTTACAATGCTTCCCCTATTTAAGTCTTCTTGTGTCACTATATAGCTAGCCATTCCAATTGTTTTTTCTCCTGGCGCTAGCGTTGTTGATTCAAGTTTAACCGGTTCACCAAGCATTGGATCATCAACGCTTACATTCGTTAACGTCACATTTCCTTCATTCTGCACTTCAAATGTGTACGTAATGACTTGACCAACCGCTTTTACTATGTCAAGATCACTTGTCTTTGTAAGTGAGAGACCTGGGGCTAATGCTTCTTCAACAGTTACGTCGTCTTTATCACTAACTTCTTCATTTGAAGGAGATAGGCCTATAACGATTGCTTCGTTGTGTACTTCACCACGATCGACATCTGCTTGAGTAATCGTATAGATTGCCGTCGCCATAAGAACATCTCCTGGCGTAAGCGAAAGAGACTCTAGGTTTTCAAATGCTTCTCCATTAATGGATACATACTTAATATCACTAAGGTTTTCTAGTTCATCCGTTAAAACAACATCAGTCAACGTTACATTTCCTGTATTTTCAACAATGAATGTATACTCGATATCTTCTCCAACCACTAAATTGTCTCGATTGGCTTCTTTTAATAAATGGATGGCTGGGTTCTGTTCAACTGGAGTAACATTATCATCAGTATCTTTTACAATAGCTCCATCAGGTGTTTCCCCTGTTGCAGCTGCTACATTTGTTAAAATCCCATTATCTATATTGGCTTGAGTTACCACATAAACGGCCTTACCTGTCGTTACTTCTCCTGGAGCTAGCACAGTCGTCTCAAGTTCAATCACTCCACCAAGCATTGGATCGTCCACGCTCACATCTGTTAGCGTCACATTCCCTGTGTTTTCAACAGTAAAGGTATAAATAACTTCGTCAGCAGCCTGGCTAATGGTTTCCTTATCACTTGCCTTAGTTAATGTAATGCTTCCATTTGGATCTTCATAAATCGTAACCTCATCCGTGTCTATTACACGCTCACCAAGGTTTGACTCACCCTTAACTGTTGCTTCATTGTACACTTCACCACGATCGACGTCCGCTTGCGTAATCGTGTAAGTCGCTTCTGCAACCAATACGCTTCCTGGTTCAAGGGTAATAGAATCTGTATCCTCAATCACTTCTCCATTAATGGTTAAATATTGGATCTCACTCAGGTTTTTCAGCTCATCCGTAAAGGACACATCAAACAGCGTCACATTCCCTGTGTTTTGTGCAGTAAAGGTATAAACGACCTCTTCGCCTGCGACTAAATCATTACGATCTGAAGCTTTAATTAAGCCAATCGACGGCGATTGTTCTGTTGAAACAATATCTTCGTCTTCATTTTCAATTGGAGATCCATCTGGACTTTCTCCTGTCACTGTTGCAATGTTTACGACGCTCTCATTGTTTAAATCTTCTTGCGTCACAATATAGCTAGACGTTCCAATTGTTTTTTCTCCTGGTGCTAGCGTTGTAGATTCAAGTTCAATGGCTCCACCAAGCATTGGATCATCCACACTAACATCCGTTATCGTCACATTTCCCGTATTTTCCACTTCGAATGAGTAAATAATTTCGTCACCGACTTGGTTCACAGATTCGACGTCACTTGTTTTTATAAGGGTTAATAACGGATTCATTCGTTCATTTTCTTTCTCTATTTTCGTAATAGTTGTTTGTTCTTCTTCTATTGAAAAGTATAGAGGTTCATCGTCTAATATATATGACGTAGGTGCCTCTATTTCAACAAACCGATAATTACCTTCCTCCAGATCCTCAATCAATAAAGTCCCTGCATCATTCGTAACAAACCCACTACCTACTTCTATCCACTGTCCGTCAACATCACGCTCCAATTTAAAGGTAGCGCCGCCTAATAAATTTTTCGTATCCGTATCAAGTTTCGTCAGTTCAACATGACGTGTAATCTTTTCATTCGCTATTGTCACGGTATTCATTCCGTTAATGTGTACGGGTTGAGTATCTGTAATTCCTACAACATAACCGTCTGGAGCGTTATCTTCACGAAGCTCATAATTACCATATAACAAGCGATTGAATGTCACTTCTCCATCATTATTAGTTTGTTGAGTACTAATAACTATCCCAGAATCGGCATCCCTCAATGAAAACGTTGCACCCTCAAGCGTTTCATTGGTATGAGCGTCTACTTTAATGACAGTTAGAGCGCCCAACTCACCTGAACCTTCTCCAACACCTTGGGTTCGTGCTACTCTAACTGATCTAGTAGAACTCCATTGATTCTCTTCAATCATTTCACCATTAAATGAAACGTCGTTTGATATCGTCTCTCCCACCATTGCTTGTATAAATGACCGGTACTCTAGTACATAAGGGCGATCAATTTCATCGTTGAATGTTAGCTCAAATCCTTTTTCTTTGAATTCAAGATTATAATCTTCACCTAGCACCAAAGGATCGCCTTTAGTAATGTGGCCATTAGCTTCTACCGTTGTTTCATAGAGAACAAACGAATCTTCTAATAACAATTGGTTCTCTGTTAACTGATCAACGACTCGCGCATTTTCCACCTTTGCTTGAGCGTAGTTAACCCCAATTTGCCAATTGATAAATCGACCACTTTGTTGGCCATGTTTGTTTGTATAACTTCCTCCGTTCGGAACAGAAACAGATGCTTTTAGTTCAAACGCATCTTCCCCGCTATCAGAGAAAACCGCCTCATTAACATAATTTGCTTGAATAAAGCTTAATCCATTTAAGCTTGTTTTGTAAGTCACTAAATATGCTGTATCAATTGGGTCATTAAATGTGATTGTAAATTGATTTGACTCAACATCTTCATTTGAAACAAGCTCAATCTTATACTTATCCGAATCAACAAGCGATCCTTTTTCAAACGCATTTTCTCCACTATTAAGAGTCATTTCATAGATTTGAATTGTATCACTAAGTAACTGTTGATTTCCTAGAATTGTATCTTCAATAATTAGTTGGTTAATAGGTTTAAGGTTGTAGTTAACCCCAATATTCCACGTAATTTCTTTATCGATCGCGTTGTAAGAACCACCTTTAAATCCATTTGCTCTCGTATAAGAGCCAGGTGTAAATTGGTCGGTGACTACTTGCTCCTGTTGGTTATCAGAGTCACCTGGAACCGTCCATAACAACTGCGCTTCATTTTCGAAATACGTCAGTTTTTTGTTTTCCCGCTGTTCATAATCAAATTCAGTCTTATACGTAATCAGCACTTCTTCTTCAATGGTACGCAAAAATTCTATATTAAATTGTTCTTGGTTCTCAAAATCATTTGGTTCATTTGTGTTAAAGCGATAATCTTCATCCACTTTCCATGTTTGACCACCTGATGTTATTAATAGTGATTCAAAATCCAGTTTTAATCCACTATTAGTAAACACATCGTTTAAACTAACATTTTCCATCTCAAATCCGTCAGTATTAAAGCGGACCTGCCAGTCGACTGTTTTTTCTTTATAATTGACATTACCGTGTGATTTTGAAAGCACGTATTGGCCAATTTCTTGCCTATCCCCAGCACTTCGATCAACTGTTGTTACCGTATTAGAAATCGTTTGTTCCTTATGGACACGATCTTTCGCCTCTGTCTTATATGTTATTTTATAAGCGGCGTCAATGTCCTGTAAAAACTCTAATCGAAATCCGCTTTCATCTGATGATGGTTTCAAATCAAAATCATCAACCTCATCTTCTCCTATTTCATTACCGTTTTCATCAATTGTGATGCGCTTCACTACTACTGATTCAGTAATAATGCGATGAGTGTCTGTAAATGAATCTTCAATAAACGCATATTCTTGCGCAATACTTCGTTCGTCGTAATTGTATTGAACTTCCCATTCAATTGTTTGACTTGGTCCATCGTACTGAACAACACGTTTATCAAGTGGCGTCCCGCGACCAACACCAACAGATGCTGACGCGTGTCCAACCTCTGTTCCACTCGACAATAACAGTGCTTTATTTTCAAACGTCGCTTTTTCATCGTCAGTTAACGTTGTCGTGAAGACGAGACGATAAGCTCTATTAATCTCTTCATTAAACTCAATTGAAAAATTTGGATCGCCAGAAATGGTGTACTCACTAGACGGTACTTCTTTCCCTAAAGAAGATGTTCCATTAAATTGCATATCTAGATAGTACAACTTGATAGATCCATCCACAAAGCTTTGGCCTTCTTGAATTGGATCGCTCAAAACTGCTTGTGCGACAGTGTCTAACGATTTATTAAAATCGACTGTCCAATCAATTGTTTCCGCATTATAAACTCTATTTGGTTCCCCTCGTTTTTCAATTGATTGTCCAGATGGCCTAAAATCTATTGGAATGGTCATTGAGTCTTTCCCCTCAATTGGTGTGACCGTAATGGTTTTTCCTTCCTCTATAATGAGGTCCTCACGAAATTCAGTCCATAAACCAACCGTTCCGTTGATGTTTGAATACTCTTCAATGAAAGAAGTAAATTCAATCGTTGCTTCTCCTGCTTTGTTAACAGAAAAGTAACCAATGATATCTCCCTCGAAACGCATTTCTAATCGATCAACTTCATCGTACACATGAAACTGTTCAGGGATCATAAACTCAAACATTGCGCCTTCTGTATAGCCATGACCATTTGGCAATGCCCACGTATAGTTAATACGAATATCTGCGTTTAATCCAGGGGTATCTATTTTATTACCGCCTTCGTCTTCGAACCAAATATCATAACCAGTAAGAATGTTTTCATTAATGGTTGTATTAACTAATGTCATAACTTGTGTCTCTTCTGTTGCCTCATCTTCGACATTATTTTCCACTTCTGTTTCTTCTTCTACAATCTCTGTTTCTTCTTTTGCTTTTTCTTTTACATTATCTTCTTCTTCTATTTCTTCTTCTACAATAGCTGTTTCTTCTTCTAAATCTTCAAAAACAATTCTAAAGTCCTGTGAACCGTTAGTATGTGTAAACACTAGATTAATAGAATTAGTATCTGTAAGCACTTCTTGGTTCCATCTTGCAGGGACACTAATGGCACCATTCAATTCTTTCGAACCTTCAGTAAGCAGTATCTTAAGTTGACTGTCACTAATTTCATATGTTCCGATTTCTTCTTGATTCTCATTCAGAAGAATTTCATTTAAATGATCAGTTCCAATTTCTTTGGGAATTGAAATATTAATTTCATCAACTCCACTATATTTGAACCCAATGTTCAAATAAAAATTATCTTCTTTACTGACTATCCCCTCACCATACGTTTTTCCATTTTCATCTTGTAAGAAGACACCAATTTGATTTTCATCGCCTTCAATTGCCATCGCGACATTTGTTCCAATTGGTTGGAAAATAAAAACAAAAACAAGCAGCCACACAAGAA
The DNA here is from genome assembly GCF_002019765.1 of Shouchella oshimensis. Lineage (GTDB taxonomy): Bacteria > Bacillota > Bacilli > Bacillales > Bacillaceae_D > Shouchella > Shouchella oshimensis. Next base: position 160,700 of record NZ_KV917380.1, on the reverse strand, counting down.
TTTTTTTCAATTTTTTTCCTCCTTTTATACGATAATTGAATCGTCATTATTCAAATTATGTAAAAAAATAGAGAATGATGACGCATTCACTTTTATCATATATTAGAAAGAAAAAAAGAGCTATTTTTAACTACAGGTAAAATAACTTATTTATATTCATAGATAACTTTTAATATTTAGTCTGTGTTTCTATGAACAGAGAGTATTAAAAGCTCGTCATGTTGCTCTTCGGGCTTTTTGGTTCATTCCACATCATTTTTCTTACAACAATAAGCAACTGTCGCGGCTTCAGTGATTGATCAACCAGTGCTACATAAATTGTATTAAACGTATTTTTAGTCCTAACGACCTATTTACGAACACAGTGTCCATAAGATATTAATAAATGAACAGCATATTTTCACCAATTTAAGGGCAATGCTTTTGGTTTTTTACAAACAACCCCGTCTTTTATTTTAAAAGGCGGGGTTGTTTTGTTTTATATACGTTTTATCACAATTTGTTGAAGGAGGAATAGAGTTGAACGATTTAAATGATTTTTTGAAAACGATTTCATTAAGCTTTATCTTTTTCTTGCTTCTTTCTTTACCTACTGTTGCGGAGGCTGACGTAACAAACAAAGTCAATTACTCAAAAGATGTGATTTACCAGGTTGTTACCGATCGATTCTCTGACGGGAATCCTGGCAACAATCCTTCAGGCGCTATCTTTAGTCAAAACTGTATAGATCTCCATAAGTATTGTGGTGGGGACTGGCAAGGGATTATAGACAAAATCAATGACGGTTACTTAACTGATTTAGGCATTACGGCACTATGGATTTCTCAGCCAGTCGAAAACGTTTATGCCCTACACCCAAGCGGCTATACCTCCTACCATGGATATTGGGCTCGAGATTACAAAAAGACAAACCCTTACTATGGGAATTTTGATGACTTTGATCGTTTAATGAGTACCGCACATAGCAATGGGATAAAGGTAATCATGGATTTCACGCCAAATCATTCATCACCGGCACTTGAAACGAACCCTAACTATGTTGAAAATGGGGCGATATATGATAATGGCACATTATTAGGTAACTATTCAAATGATCAACAAAACCTCTTTCACCACAATGGCGGAACAGATTTCTCTTCATATGAAGATAGCATTTACAGAAACTTATATGATCTGGCAGACTATGATTTAAACAACACAGTCATGGATCAATATTTAAAAGAGTCGATTAAGTTCTGGTTAGATAAAGGGATTGATGGCATTCGCGTAGATGCCGTTAAGCATATGTCAGAAGGGTGGCAAACCTCTTTAATGAGCGATATCTATTCGCATAAACCTGTTTTCACATTTGGAGAATGGTTTTTAGGATCAGGAGAAGTTGATCCCCAAAACCATCACTTCGCTAATGAAAGTGGTATGAGTTTATTAGATTTCCAATTCGGTCAAACCATTCGTAACGTCTTAAAAGATCGCACAAGCAACTGGTATGATTTTAATGAAATGATTACCAGTACAGAAAAAGAATATAACGAGGTCATTGATCAAGTAACCTTTATTGATAATCACGACATGAGTCGTTTTTCGGTAGGATCATCTTCAAACCGTCAGACAGATATGGCCCTAGCTGTCTTGCTTACTTCTCGTGGTGTACCAACAATTTACTACGGGACAGAGCAGTATATAACAGGTGGCAACGACCCTGAAAATCGCAAACCATTGAAAACATTTGATCGGTCTACCAACTCCTATCAAATCATCAGTAAACTTGCTTCACTACGCCAAACAAATTCCGCCTTAGGCTATGGCACTACAACTGAACGTTGGCTGAACGAAGACATTTATATTTATGAAAGAACGTTTGGCAATAGTATTGTATTAACTGCTGTAAATAGCAGTAATAGTAACCAGACGATCACTAATTTAAACACCTCTTTACCTCAAGGGAACTATACAGATGAACTACAGCAACGTTTAGATGGAAACACGATTACTGTTAACGCCAATGGCGCCGTAAATTCCTTTCAATTACGAGCAAATAGCGTAGCGGTTTGGCAAGTAAGCAACCCCTCTACGTCTCCTCTAATCGGCCAAGTAGGTCCTATGATGGGTAAGGCCGGGAATACCATAACAGTAAGCGGTGAAGGATTTGGTGATGAGAGAGGAAGCGTTCTCTTTGATTCAACCTCTTCTGAAATTATTTCTTGGTCAAATACAGAAATAAGCGCAAAGGTGCCTAATGTAGCAGGCGGTTATTATGATCTATCCGTCGTAACTGCAGCAAACATAAAAAGCCCTACTTACAAAGAGTTTGAAATATTGTCAGGCAATCAAGTCAGTGTCCGCTTTGGTGTTAACAATGCCACAACGAGCCCAGGAACCAATTTATATATCGTTGGGAATGTGAGCGAGCTGGGGAATTGGGATGCTGATAAAGCAATTGGACCTATGTTTAACCAAGTGATGTACCAATACCCAACGTGGTACTATGATATTAGCGTTCCTGCCGGAAAAAACCTTGAATACAAATACATTAAAAAAGATCAGAACGGTAACGTTGTCTGGCAAAGTGGCAATAATCGAACCTATACGTCACCTACTACCGGAACAGATACGGTTATGATTAATTGGTAACGAAAGAGTAGATACAACCCCATTTTCAATTGTAGAAAATGGGGTTGATTGATAGAGAAAATCCTATAATACGTTCCTTTCTAATCAAACCATTTTATTGAGTTGCGTAGATGTTGATAAAAAGTTCATTTTGCCAAAACCAATTGAAGGAAAATAATAGTACGTTACAATAATAAGTAGCAATTAGAGACTCTCATAAAAGAGGCTGGGACATAACGAAAAGTAGTACTTGAAAAGACGAATAGTCTAAACTATGCTGAGTAGCACCGCTACAGGAGAATCCTTCGCTTTCCGGGGACACGGCCTCAGCCTCCTCCGTGGAAAACCGCCACTTCAGAGTCTTCAGACACGTGCTGATCCCCCAGGAGTCTTGGATTCTCCTTCCGTTAATGTTCATATAAAATAAACGACGAACGTTCCTATTTTCAGGAATGTTCGTCATTTTGGTCTGTCTATCTATTTTTGTCCCAGCCTCTTTTAAAGATTGTTATTAACTAATAATGGTTCAATTATGCAATAAAGATCGCACGTTCATTCTTACTAGATTTTATAAATAGTTAATGATTAAATGCAAATTATATAGTTAGCCGAATCAGATTGCTAATACTTCAAGGTATAGTTACTTAGTTAAAAACACCTTTTGCTACCTGAAGAAATTCTTTTACAGCAGGAGAAGCATTCACTATAGATTGACAAGCAAGTGCTACTTCACGACAGTTTTCTATGTTCAACTTACTTATTTTTATGTTTTGCTGCGTCTTCAAAAATAACTCTGGACCAATAGTCACTCCGAGTCCTTCTTGCACCATGTTGGCAATCATTGTACAATCGTGCACTTCAAAACGAATAGAAGGCCTCAAATCCGCTTCATGGAATAACTCATTCACATGTGATTGATACATTCCAGTAGGCATAATAAACGGTTCATCAATTAAATCTTCCATACTAACTATTTCTTTAGAATGAAATCTGTGCTTTGTATGATATGCCACTACCATATTATCCTTTATCAAAGGAATTAAATCAAAATTGGACTCTACTTTTCTTTTCACAACAAAACCGATATCAACAATCCCCGACTTTAGCCACTCTGTAATTTCTTCATAACTTCCTTCAAAAAATTTAAATTCTATTTTGGGGTGTTTCTTTTGAAATGTTGCTAGCAATTTGGGTAACAGACAAGAAGAGGCACTTGCAAATGTACCGATACGAATGACTCCAACTTCTAAATTAGTCGCTAACGTAATTTCTTGATTGATGCTTTCCATTCTTTTAAGTACTTCTCTAATGTGTGGTAAAACTTTTTGACCTATTTCTGTAAGTGATATTCCTTTTTTACGATCTCGAATCAGTATAGAAACTCCTAATTCAGCTTCTAAACTAGCGACAGCATGACTTACTGCCGATTGGGTCATATTTAATTTTTCAGCTGTTGCGGTAAAGCTTCCTAACTCCACTACATTTGTAATTATTTCAAAACGAACAATACTCATGAGTGATTACTCATCTCCATTATTAAAAACATCAATTTTACTTATGTTAACACAGCTCTTAAAATAAAAACAATGTTTGAAATTTGAAGGAGACAAAGAAAAATGAACACTAAATTAAGTCAGCTTACTATTATTTTCTTGGCTTTAGGAGCTTTTGTAACAGGTACATCAGAGTTTGTTGTTTCTGGAATATTAGAATTAATCTCCCTTGAAATGGGTGTTTCAGTTTCTATTGCCGGTCAGCTAATTACAATTTATTCTCTATCCTATGCTTTTGGTGCATTATTTTTGGTCATGTTAACTTCTACATTTGATCGTAAGAAAATACTTTTATATGCCATCTTTACTTTTATAGTTGGGAATTTTATCGCGTTTTTAAGCCATAATTTTATCATGCTACTGTTATCTAGGATTATTATGGGCATGAGTGGAGGACTTTATATTGTTGTCGCAACAAATTATGCTGCACAATTGGCATCCCCTAAAAGAAAGGGTAGCGCTATAGCAACAGTTATTACAGGCTTCACTGTTTCATTAGTTCTTGGAGTACCAATCGGAACATTTTTAGCCGGCTATTTTGATTGGCATTATATCTTTTTTATTATTGCATTTGGTACAATTCTCTTATTAATGGGGCTGTATAAACTATTACCATCAATAAAAGGAAATCAAGCTTTATCATTAAAACAACAAGTAAAGATTATTAAAGATAGGCGAGTCCTAACTGGTTTAATGACAACTATAACGTGGATTTTAGGCTATACACTAGTATTTGCATATGTTGCTCCTTTGTTAAGTAGCACTGCCAATCTTTCAATAGAAATGACAAGTATTGCATTATTTGTATTAGGCACATTTGCAATTATTGGCTCGCGCTTTGGAGGATACGCAGTGGATAGATGGGGGCCAAATCACACAATAACGGTTAGTCTAATTGTTCATATCATTGCTTTATTTATATTGACATGTACGCAGCACTCTACCATAGGCGTATTTATTACATTTGCAGTTTGGGGGATAGCAACCTGGACAACAACACCAGCAAAACAATATTATTTAGTGTCACTAAAACCACAGTCCTCTGAGACAGTTTTGAGTTTTAATACAGCATTAATGAATATCGGAATGATGATGGGCCCTGCACTTGGTGGCGTTATTATTACGTATTGCAGGGCTATTTGTTTTTACTTCCCTTATTTTTATTAAGTACTCATTCTATCTAGATAAAAACATAACAAATAAACCCACAACTAGTTAAAGGGAATCTTTTGTTATGAATACAAATGGTTCTCATTCGTATTCACCTGAAACCTTGTAGTTAGTATAGAATAAGGAGGATTCAGTTTTAATTTAAACACCTAATCATCCTGACGTTTCAAAAGGGGAGACAGAATGATAATAACTGAAGTGATAAAAATTGATTGAATGGAAAATCTGTCTTGTTTGTGGCTATAAAGGACTTGAAGAACCACCTTATGATGCGCTAGGAAATAGTAGCTTTGAAATTTGTAGTTGTTGTGGGTTTCAGTTCGGTCTAGATGATGAAGATAGGGATTATAGCAAAGAGGAACTATATAAAAGTTATCGTGAGGACTGGATTAAAGATGGATCTAAACCTTTTTCCGAATCCTTCCCAAACCATTTAATTGATTTAAATGGTTCTTTAAAAACCCCTGTCCTCCATGAACAACTTAAAAACCTCGAAATGATCCCATGAAATTAAGCGTTCAATTCCGTTAAAGCACAACAGAATACATTTTTGTTGTGCTCTTTACCTTTCCTACAACCTCATTTACTTATGGTACGGTTCTCCTCTATTAATCCGAAAACTCCTATAAACCTGCTCCAGCAAAACGAGCTTCATCAACTGATGAGGGAACGTCATTTTAGAAAAAGAAAGCAACTCATCCGCTCGCGCATAGACATCATCAGAAAGTCCGAGTGACCCGCCAATCACAAAAGCGATTTTACTTTTGCCGTATGTGCCAAGCTGCTCAATGCTTTTAGCAAGCTGCTCGCTTGTCTTCATTTTTCCTTCGATTGCTAGTGCGATGACGTACGTATCTGCATCCATTTTTCCAAGGATCCGTTCTCCTTCTTTCTTCTTGACGATACGCATGTCTTCTTCGCTTAAATGTTCTGGTGCTTTTTCATCTGCTACTTCAATCTCATGGATTTTAGCGTAGGCGCTAAGTCTTTTTTTGTATTCGTCGATCCCTGAACGTAAATATTTTTCCTTCAGCTTCCCAACAGTAATGACACTGATATTCACTTGTGTATAACTTCCTTTCCTATTTCCTTTCTCCTGTTATCCTCTGTGTATAACACAAAAACGAAGAGGGTAACACTTATCCACATGATTTATCCACATATCAACAATGTGGGTATCTGATTATTTTGTTAGTGTATAGACTGCTTTTTCTTCGCAAAATTGGCATGTTCGTGGTTCTTTTGCTTGTTCGACAATGGGTGCCGTTTCCCATTCATCCACAGCGACATCCAACGCTAGTTCAATATGCTCTTCACATGCTGCTATCATCGTGCACGTCCTTCCATTTTTCGTTCTTTCAGTATAGCATTTTGTTATCCACAGTCCAAAGCGTTCTTGCAAAAAAAAGAACCCCTTTCGTTATGAAAGAGGTTCACTTACCGTCTTATACATCTGGTTGCTCCGTTAGTGTCACATCAACGGTTTCTTCTGTACCGCCACGATAAAGGGTAACAGAGATCGTATCACCAATAGTATTTTCACGATAGAGCATATGTCTTAAATCTTGTGCATTTTCAATGGTTTCACCATCAATACCAACAATGACATCTTGCTCTTGGATACCTGCGTTTGCAGCCGGGCTACCAGGGGAAACGTTCACTACCACAATTCCTTCGGTTACATCTTCAGGTAAGCCAAGGGATTCCTGCAGTGCAGCTGTTGGAAATTCATTTAAATTACGTAAGGTAATGCCTAGAGACGGTCGTCTTACCTCTCCTGTTGTCTCTAATTCTTCAATAACAGGCTGGACAATCGCAGATGGAATGGCAAAGCCTAATCCTTCCGCAACACCGGAAATTTTCATTGAATTAATGCCAATCACTTCACCATTTATATTAATTAATGCACCACCACTGTTACCAGGGTTTATGGCTGCATCTGTTTGCAGTACTTCGGCATTCCAATCAGCTTGACCGTTTCCAGTCGTATCAATTGGAATACTTCTTTCTGTTGCGCTAATAATCCCTTGGGTAACGCTACCAGCAAATTCTAGGCCCAGTGGGTTTCCAATTGCAATCGCTGGCTCACCAACGCTTAATGAATCGGAGTCACCGAATGAAGCGACTGTATCAACATCATCTGAACTAATTCGTAGTACAGCTAAATCTGTCAATTCGTCTTCACCAATCACTTCTGCTTCTACTCTCGTGCCATCGGTTAAGGCTACTTCTACTTCCGTAGCACCATCAATGACGTGTTGGTTTGTTACGATGTATGCGTATTCCCCTTCTGCTTTATAAATCACACCTGATCCAGTACCACTCTCGCTTGCATCACCTTCACCGAATAAATCGGATTGCTGAAGATTAATGACACCAACAACCGCATCGGAAACTTCATTAACAATATCCGTTACAGCGGAATTGACATCTAAATTAATGACATTTGAATCGACTTGTTCCGTTTGAGGTTCAGCAATGGTATCTGTATTTTCTTCAACATTGTCATCGAATGGAGCTAGGTTTGACAATAATGGTGAAGCAATCAATACAAGCGCTGCACCGATAATTGCCCCGCCAAAAGCAGAAAATCCTGCAACTTTACCATTACTCGTTCCTTGCTTCGGTTCCTTATAGCGAGAATCATTTCCATCGTAATAACCCATTGCCCTTTACCCCTTCCATTTCAGCTCTCTAACCATTTTCCTACATTATACCCATTTAACCTAATTCTTCTAGATTAAAACCGGGAATTAAATGATTTTTGTAGTTCTTTTAACATTTGTTTAGAAAGAGAGGCTAATCATGAGAAATAAACAAATTTTGTATGGTCTATTACGTAACTATTTACGTTTTTCGTTGCTTTTAAACCACGCATAATGCGGTTGGGCTATATGGGTCGGTATCATGAAGATGAATGGATTTCCCTACTTGATGACCTTCTTGTTCAAGCACTTGTTTAACGGTCATTCGTGCTAAGTCTTTCATATTGTTATCTAAACTTAAATGAGCAAGATACACATGAATCGGCGTATGATCGGCAATATCATGTAATGCAAGAGCTGCATCTTCATTTGACACATGCCCCATATCGCTTAAAATGCGACGTTTTACATTCCAAGGATATCTTCCGACTCGTAACATATTTAAATCGTGGTTCGATTCAAATACGTATGAGTTTGCACCCGCAATGGTTTTTTTTATCCGTTCGCTTACATAGCCCATGTCTGTTGCAATCACTAGTTTCCGTCCTTCATGACGGAAACAGTAAAACATCGGGTCAGCAGCATCGTGGGACACACCAAATGATTCTACTTCAAGGTCACCGAATTGTTTAACTGTTTCCTGGTTAAAATGGAATTTTTGATCGGTGGTTAACTGACCGATTTGTTTTTCCATCGCTTTCCACGTTTTTTCGTTTGCGTAGATTGGCAAGTTGTGTTTGCGGGCAAATATGCCTGCACCTTTTATATGGTCACTATGTTCGTGGGTCACAAGTAAGGCATCTAGTTGTTTTGGATCGCGATCAATCTTTTTAAAGAGCTCATCCATCTTCTTTCCAGTTAACCCTGCATCCACTAAAATTTTTTGCGATGCAGTCTCCACATACATCGCATTTCCGGTACTTCCACTTGCAAGCACACTGAAACGCATAGCCATCTTACGTCCTCCTTGGTTCTATTACTCTCTCAAAAAGAGGATCACTCACTTAACTCATCTTCAATTTCTTCATTTGTTTGTGATTCGTCTGGATACCACTGGTGCTGTTCTGAGAGGATGGCATTCACTAGGTAAATTCTCATATCCTTTTCTTCTGCGTCAGCACCCGACCGATCGACCGTTACTGCCCACATAGGGGAGAAAAAGCGCGGCGTCTGATCAGATAAGCTATAATAGCCAAATTCGATACGTTCTATTGTATTATTCATGGATAAGTAGTGGTTATCTAATAGTACTCGTATCGCTGTCATATACGGGGTCATATCCCGTTCGTCTCGATTCTCACTGAAGCTATAGCGTTGTTGTTCATAGCCAATTACTTCATCATCGTCATTTAGTTCTACCGTTAATGCTTCATCATTATCGATGTACGTTTCTACTTGATTATAGAGTTGATTAAAATGAAGAAAATGGCCTTCTCGTCTAGAAAAGACGTATTCTTCACCATAAAGAACATGCTCTGCTAATAAGGGTGCAAATGCTTCTTCTGTATTCGCATTTAAAAGTTGGCTAATGTTCATCGGCTCTTCTAACTCAACCCGAATCACATTTGAAGACTGACCAATCGTTTCCACTGAATGGCCGTTATTTTCTAGCTGTTCAATTTCCTCATTTGTAAAGCTTACTCTCGAACCCTCAAGCACGACCCCTCTTGCATCAGATGTATTTACATCTTCATCTGGGAGGGTAATGTTGTTATCGTCAAGACGCTCGACAATTTCAGGCGCTTGTTCAATACTTTGCAATTGACCTTCCAACACACGATCGACAAACTGCCAGCCTAAGAAGATATTTAACAGCAAGAATACTACAATAAAAATAGATTTTGTTCGATTCCAATTCATTCTGTTAACTCCTCATCAGATCTAACAACAGCTTCCCATTCACCGTCCAATTGATAAAACCACGTTGGGGTTAAATCGGCACGCTTACTACTTGTCATCGTGGCTTTATAGCCTAAGCGAATATCGGTTACATCTTCCCATAAGATGGTTGAGCTTTTTTTTATCTGATTCACAGCATCTAAACCAGACGAAACTTCTCTCTCTTGCTCTGTATACCGATCTTCAAGCTGGAACAGAGGTCGCCCCATGCTCACAACCTGTGTACCTGCACGGGTGACGTACATCTTCATACGATCTTGGTCACTACTCGTTGTGGTTAAACGGTGCTCAAATACTGGTAGATGATTCACGTATAAACGAAATTCAGCTTGGTCCGTTGCATCTTTTTTATTCACTTGATCAATGGCATATTGATCTGTCCATCCACCTGTTACATTAATAAACTCTTGTGCAACTTCCACTATGTGACGATTGCTTTCTTCTTGACTATCGGTTGAATACGGGTACGAATAATTTAAGTAAGAAATGGTACTATCATGGGTCACGGTTCGACTGCCATCTGTAAACAAATATTCCCCGTTTAATTGATTCGCCCTAGGCACATCCGTATCGTTAAACAATCGCTGATTAATCAGCATAGGCATCTCTTCATCGTTTCTTAATCTGTAATCATAAATTCGCACAACTTGCTTTTCAGTCGGCACGTAAATGTCATTGCGTAGCAATAGATAAGTTGAATCATTTTCTTTCACAACCTCTGTTGCTAGTTCAGACTCAGTATCCGTCGCATAAATTAAATTCTTCAAATCACTTGCTGGCATTGTTGTACGTAATGACATAAATTCTTCTTTTTCAGAAGAGGCAAAGGTGAAATTAACAGTGTCCTCTTCTGTCACATAAACAAGTAATCGATTGACTTCCCGACTCGTATTCATTTGATCGTAATTGCCGTCAAAGTAAGCCAAGAGTGACTGTAACGGTAGCTCATCAGGAAACCGTAATTCAATTCCCTCTGCACTTGTTGTCACTGGGTCTGCTGATATCGCATGTTCAAACTGATATTGACGCAATGTCGTAAGCGTTTGATCATACCGATTGTTTAATGGATTCATTAGCGCATACCCTTCCAAGTCTTTGTGCAAAATCATTGAGCTAGGCTGAATAAGATCCGTTATTAATCGCTCTTCCCCTATCATGGAATCCGCATAATTCCCGCTTTCACCTGATTCACTCTCTAACGCTTGAAGATTTGGCTGATACGTCCATAGCTGGTAGGTAAAAAACAAACTTAAGCCAATTAACGCGACTAAAGTGGCTGTTTTAAACTGTTCGTATTTCACACTTTACCTCCTTTAAACGTAGAGTAAGGCAATGTTATATAGATGGTTGTTCCTTCGTTGTATTCACTATTCACCCAGATTTCTCCTTCGTGCGCCACAACATATTCCCGGGCAATCGCTAAGCCAAGACCTGTCCCACCTACATTTCTCGCTCTTGCTTTATCCACACGGTAGAAACGTTCAAAGATCTTGTCCTGAGACTCGGTCGGGATTCCCATTCCTTCATCTGATATACTGATTCTTGCTTTGTTTCCTTGATGAAGTAATGTAATGCTGACGTTTCCGCCTTCTGGTGAATACTTAATGGCATTCGATATAATGTTATCCAGCACTTGCGTTAATTTATCTTCATCAATTTTTGCAAATGTTGGCTGCTTGACGATGTGACGATGAAAAACAATATCCTTGTCCTTTACAATCATCTCAAAACGCTCGATAATTTGATGCAGGAATGAACCTAATTCAACCCAGCGTAAATCCATCTCGTAATCATTGGAATCAATACGAGAAAGCTGGAGAAGATCATTCACTAATCGAATCATACGGTCTGTTTCTTTTTGTGTAACGTTAAGAAAGTGCGGCGCAATTTCCTTGTCCTCTACGGCACCATCTGCAAGTGCTTCTAGGTAACTCTTCATCGTTGTTAGCGGTGTCCTCAGTTCATGAGAAACATTTGCCACAAACTCACGGCGTTCACTTTCTATTTTTTCTTTTTCCGTTACATCGTGAAGAACCGTAATTAACCCATTCATCGGTCCGTCATCTTCTTGGATAGCAGAGAAGTTTGCCTCTAATAAAACCAGTTCCTCACCATGACTAAAATCAAGTAAAACCGATTCATTTTTCTCGTACAAATCATAAATGCTTTGCGTTTCATCCATATTCAATACGTCCATAATTGGTTTTCTTAATACATGCTTTAAGGAAATACCTAATAATTCTTCTGCACGTCGGTTCATTAGAATAATTAAACCGCTTTGATCAGTAGCTACAACCCCGTCGGTCATATGAGCCAATACTGAACGAAGACGCTTCTGTTCCCGGTCTCTCATAAGCGTTGTATCATGGAGCTTATTCGTTAGCTCGTTAAATGACATTGCTAGCTGTCCAAGCTCATCTGAGCCGTATACCTTTACTTGTCTTGAAAAATCCCCATGTCCCATCCGTAAAGCTTGCCTACGCATGTCCAAAATTGGCGCTGTAATGGTTCGAGCCACTAATATAATCACAAAAAATGTAATCAATAATGCAATGGTTGAGGCAACTATAAAGATCTGGTTGATCGACTGGGCTTGATCTGTCACTTCTTCAATCGAAGCTTCTACGTAGACAGCACCTTGAAGTTCAGATGCTTCTGTATTACCTCCATCAAGAGAAGCGTTAGCAAAGTCTTCATTTGGTCGAATGGGCTGTGCTTTCACAAAATAACGTTCTTGGTTCTGCTCATTAATGCGCTGATCGCTCAATGAAGATCCACCTGTAATCGCTCTTCTAACAATTGTTTGCTCTGTTAGCTGACCAATACGTGTCTGATCATTTGGATCAGAACTTGCAAGCAATACAAAATCTTTCCCGATAATTTGCGCTTTCCCGAACCGAATGTTTTCGTCTGTTTGTGGGAACGTTTCATTTAAAAGCGTGTTTAAATTTTCCTGCGTATCTGAATCCTCGTCAATTAATTCACGTGCGGCACTGACTGTAAGCAAGTTAACCCGATCGCTAATGACAGTTTCGTAGTTATCCATTAAACTTCGCTCAAGTGAATTTGAGAAATAAAAACCAATAATCTGCATGGCAAGAACAATAAGCAACATGTAGATAATAATGAGCTTAAAGCGTATGGACTTAAAAAAGCCTACGTTTTGATCCATTTACCTTACTCCTGATTATCCTGTGGTGCTAAGAAATAGCCAACACCTCTACGCGTCATAATCCAAGTAGGGTAGCTTGGGTTATCTTCAACTTTTTCACGTAAGCGTCGCACGGTAACATCCACGGTACGCACATCACCAAAATAATCGTAGCCCCATACGGCTTGCAAAAGGTGTTCTCGTGTCATCACTTGTCCAATATGCTTTCCGAGATAATGAATTAACTCAAACTCCCGATGTGTTAAATCAACCGCTTCACCACGTTTTCTTACTTGATACGCATCAGGATGAATAGACAACTCACCAATATGCATTTCTTTTGATGAAGAACCTGTTTCTTCGACTGCAACTTGCTGACGTCTTAGATTCGCCTTTACCCGTGCTAACAACTCCCGTGTACTAAATGGTTTCGTCACATAGTCATCAGCACCTAATTCTAAACCTAATACTTTATCAATCTCTGAATCTTTAGCCGTTAGCATAATGATTGGTAAATCAGATTGTTTACGTACTTCTCGACAGACTTCCATTCCGTCCTTATAGGGAAGCATAATATCGAGTAACATAAGATCCGGCTTACGCTCACTCACTTTTTCTAGTGCCTCGTTTCCATCATAAGCACACTCTACGCTAAACCCTTCTTTTTCTAAATTAAATTTCAATATATCTGCAATTGGCTTTTCATCATCAACAACTAAAATATATTTATCCATTCTTTTTACCTCCTGGATCAGTAGTATCTATTTATTTATTCCATTAAAATTTATGTCACTTAAACAAAACACCAGCCACTGCTGATGTTTTCACTACAAAAAATTGCCCGGGGAATAACGACATCCCTCGTACTAGTTTAACATATCTACCAAAAACAAAAAGAACTTTATGCATTCACATAAAGTTCTTTCGATGCCGGCCAGAGGACTTGAACCCCCAACCTACTGATTACAAGTCAGTTGCTCTACCAATTGAGCTAGACCGGCAAGTGGTGGCTCGGGACGGAATCGAACCGCCGACACACGGATTTTCAGTCCGTTGCTCTACCAACTGAGCTACCGAGCCTTACTTATTATACATCAAGATTATTTCAACAATGACGAAGAAAAAATGGCGGTCCGGACGGGACTCGAACCCGCGACCTCCTGCGTGACAGGCAGGCATTCTAACCAACTGAACTACCGGACCATTTGTGTATGTATTTATATAAAAGTGACCCGTACGGGATTCGAACCCGTGTTACCGCCGTGAAAGGGCGGTGTCTTAACCGCTTGACCAACGGGCCACTGTAAAAATGGTGAGCCATGAAGGATTCGAACCTTCGACCCTCTGATTAAAAGTCAGATGCTCTACCAACTGAGCTAATGGCTCAAATACCAAACTGAGCAGACGGTGCAATAAGCAAGCCGTGTTTCGTCATATCCTCTCGACGACAAGATTTATAATATCACATATAAATCATCTGCGCAATACTTTTTTTAAAACTTTTTTCTATAACGTGCTTGGCTCATAAATTCAGTCTTAAGCATACTGAAAAAAAAGGGAAAACGCAAGCTTTTCCTTACGCTTTCCACATAATTCATTATGCAAAGACACCACGAACAAGATTTGTTTGATTCCGATCCGGACCAACAGAGAATACGGTTAAAGGAATACCTGTTAATTGCGTAACTCGTTCTAAGTAATGACGCGCATTCTCAGGCAAGTCTTCCAATGTTTTGGCTCCTGTAATATCTTCTTCCCAACCTGGTAACTCTTCATAAACAGGCTCACACTCTGCTAGTACATTTAGACTTGCAGGAAATTCATCCATGATTTCGCCTTTATAACGATAGCTTGTACAAATTTTTAGTGTTTTAATCCCTGTTAAAACATCAATCGAGTTAAGAGATAAATCTGTAATCCCACTTACACGGCGAGCATGACGAACAACAACACTATCAAACCAACCAACACGTCTTGGTCGTCCTGTTGTCGTACCATACTCACGGCCAATCTCACGGATTTGATCACCCGTTTCATCATGTAACTCAGTTGGGAAAGGACCATCACCCACTCTTGTCGTATAGGCTTTAGATACACCAACAACATGATGAATTTTAGAAGGTCCTACTCCAGATCCAATTGTCACTCCCCCAGCAATTGGGTTAGATGATGTAACGAATGGGTATGTTCCTTGATCAATATCAAGCATAACCCCTTGTGCACCTTCAAAAAGCACACGTTTTCCATCATCTAATGCATCATTTAACACAACAGATGTATCCACAACGTATTTTGCAATTTGCTGACCATACTCAAAGTATTCTTCAACAATCTCATCTACAGAGAATCCTTCTGTTTCATAATACTTTTCAAAAAGACGATTCTTTTCTTTCAGTACAGAAGCTACTTTTTCTGCAAACGTATCTTTTTCAAGTAAATCAGCAATTCGAATGCCAATACGAGCTGCTTTGTCCATATATGCAGGACCAATCCCTTTTTTCGTAGTCCCGATTTTATTCGCGCCTTTGCGCTCTTCTTCTACAACATCTAATTTTATATGATAAGGTAAAATAACATGCGCTCGATTGGAAATTCGTAAGTTACTTGTATCAACATCTCTCTCATGTAAGTAAGCAAGCTCTTCTACGAGTGCTTTTGGATCAATAACCATACCGTTCCCAATTACACACGTTTTATCTTTATAGAATATTCCTGAAGGAATCAAGTGAAGTTTATATTTTTTGCCGCCAAAAACAATTGTATGGCCAGCATTGTTCCCACCTTGATAACGAGCCACAACCTCTGCCTTTTCAGATAAATAATCTGTAATTTTGCCTTTACCTTCGTCGCCCCATTGTGTTCCTACAACAACTACTGAAGACATACTGACACCTCCACGCTCATTTAAAACCATTGTAAGTATAGCAGGTCAATTCCAGAGCGTCAATGAAATCCGAACATTGATCTCACTATTGACCTTTTCATTCGTTTAAAATCTAATTTACATTGGTGGCATGTCGTTTTCATCATGCCTACGGTCCAAATTAACGAATTTATTGTATTCTTTTACAAATGCTAGTTCAACTGTACCAACAGGGCCATTACGTTGCTTAGCAATAATAATTTCAATCGTGTTTTTGTTTTCTGTTTCCTTATCATAGTAATCATCACGATAAAGGAAAGCAACAATATCTGCATCTTGCTCAATACTTCCTGACTCACGAATGTCAGACATCATTGGTCGTTTGTCTTGTCTTGATTCTACTCCACGAGAAAGCTGAGATAACGCAATGACTGGCACCTCAAGCTCACGGGCGATTGCTTTTAACGTTCTTGAGATTTCAGATACTTCCTGTTGACGATTTTCGCCGCTTCGGCCATTTCCTTGGATCAGCTGTAAATAGTCAATCAGTATCATCCCTAATCCACTTTCTTGCTTCAATCGCCGACATTTCGCTCGTATCTCACCAACTTTTACACCTGGTGTATCGTCAATATAAATTCCTGCTTTTGATAAAGACCCCATTGCCATAGATAGCTTATGCCAATCTTCCTCGTCCAAAGCTCCTGTACGCATACGCTGCGCATCGATGTTTCCTTCTGCACAAAGCATTCGTTGTACAAGCTGACTTGCACCCATCTCTAAAGAAAAGATTGCTACGTTTTCATCGGTTTTCGTTGCGACATTTTGAGCAATATTTAATGCAAACGCCGTCTTCCCTACAGAAGGTCGTGCCGCAACGATAATAAGGTCGTTTCGTTGGAAGCCTGCGGTCATTGTATCTAGTTCAGAGAAGCCTGTCGCAATCCCTGTAATATCACCACGAGATTGTTGGAGCACTTCAATTTGATCATACGTTTCTAGTAAAACATCTTTAATCTGAACGAAATTGGATGAATTTTTTTGTTGCGCTACTTCTAGAATTGTCTTTTCTGCATGATCGAGGATGGCACCTACCTCATCCTCGCTTGCATAACCGTCTTTAACGATATCTGATGCGGCACGAATTAAGCGTCTTAATAAAGATTTCTCTTCTACAATACGACTATAGTAATCTACATTCGTTGCTGTTGGAACGGTTTCAGCGATATCTGTTAAATAAGCGACACCACCAATATCGTCAAGCCACTGCCTACCTTGAAGATCTGCCGTCAACGTGACTAAATCGACAGGCTCACCTTTTTCACTAATATCAAGCATCGCTTCATATATTCGTTGGTGACTAGCACGGTAAAAGTCTTGCGGAAGAAGTCGTTCACTTGCTGTTGTGAGCGCCTGTTCTTCAAGTAAAATGGAGCCAAGGACAGCTTGTTCTGCTTCAATATTTTGTGGGGGCGTCCGGTCATTTAGAAGATCACTCATAAGGTTTACTCCTTTTGTAATAGTTAACGGAAATGAAGCTGACTCGTTTTGAGTCAGCTTCTCTTCTACATCCTTATACTTCCTTCACATGAACATTTAATACAGCTGTTACCTCTGGATGAATCTTGATCGGAACTTTTGTATAACCAAGTGAACGGATTGGTTCATCTAATTGAATTTTGCGCTTGTCAATTTTCTTGACTTCTTTTTGTAGGGCTTCTGCAATTTGCTTGGTTGATACAGCTCCGAATAATCGGCCACCCTCGCCTGCTTTTGCAGGAATGGTAATCGTTAATTCTTCTAATTTCTGTTTAAATGCTTGCGCGTCTTCAAGCTCTGCTTGTGCTTTTTTATCTTGGCTCTTTTTTTGTGCTTCAAGATCTTTAATGTTTCCGGAAGTAGCTTCCTTCGCTAATTGGTTTGGAAGCAAGTAGTTTCTTGCATACCCTTCCGCAACGTTTTTCGTTTCCCCTTTTTTACCTTTACCTTTTACATCTTTCAAAAAAATAACTTTCATCGTTCCGAACCTCCTTCAAATCCATCGTCTATCGCTTGTTCTAATCGATCTTTTACTTCTTCTCTCTCAGCATCTTCTAGTTGTGTTGCTGCGTTTGACAGATGTCCTCCACCGCCAAGACGTTCCATAATGACTTGCACATTGATATCACCAAGGGATCGAGCACTAACTCCGACTCGACCATCGCCTCTTTTACAAATAACAAATGAGGCACGAACGCCACTCATTGTTAAAAGCGTATCTGCTGCTTGCGCAATAATAATCTGATCATATGGCTCATCATCATTCGCCATTGCAATTGCATAACCGTCTCGGTAGACATACGCATTTTCCATCAGCTTAGAGCGGCGAACATAACTCGCTAAGTCTTCTTTTAAAAGCTTTTGTACAAGGGCTGTATCTGCACCATTTGCTCTTAGGAACGACGCAGCATCAAAAGTACGCGCACCCGTACGAACCGCAAAGCTTTTCGTATCAACGGTGATACCTGCAAGCAATGCTGTCGCTTCTAATCGATCCATTTTAAATTGCATCGGTTGATACTCTAATAATTCTGTAACAAGCTCTGCTGTTGAGGAAGCATACGGTTCCATATAAACAAGCACTGGGTCATGTACAAAGTCTTCACTTCTGCGATGGTGGTCGAGTACAATAATGCGGTCAACCATCTGCAATAGTTTAGGTTCAATGACCATAGATGGCTTATGCGTATCTACAATAACAAGCAACGTTTCTTTATCAGCAATCTGTACAGCTTCTTCAGGCGTAACAAATTGATTCCATAAATGTTCCTGCTGCTTGACTTCATCTAACAATCGTTGAACATCAGCATTTGTATCTTCTTCATCAAGTACAATAAAGCCTTCGCGATCATTTAAGTCTGCCAGTTTCAAGACACCAAGGGAAGCACCAATTGCATCCATATCTGGTCTATTATGACCCATGACAATCACTTTTTCGCTCTCTTTAACGAAATCACGCAAAGCATGGGAAATTACTCGCGCTCGGACTCGAGTTCGCTTTTCTACAGCGTTTGTTTTTCCTCCGTAAAATCGAACGCGTCCATTTTTCTTCTTAATGGCTACTTGGTCTCCACCTCGTCCTAAGGCTAAATCAAGACTGGATTGAGCTAATACACCAAGTTGTTTTAAAGAAGCTTCTTCTGTACCTACACCAATACTAAGGGTAATGGGTGCTTTTTCCTTCGCAGTAATCTCACGTATTTCATCAAGAAGTTCAAAACGATTCTCTTCTAACAGTAACAATGTCTTATGATTCATAACTGCTAAAAACCGATCTGACGATGTTCTGCGTAAGTAAATGTCATAATCATTTGCCCAGTTATTTAGTGCCGTAGTGACTTGGGCTAGCAAGCGACTACGAATTTGGTCGTCCATGCTTTGGGTTACTTCATCGTAATTGTCTAAATAAATATGCGCAATTAACGGTAGCATATGATCATACCGCTTCTGCGTTGTTTCTTTTTCTGTAACATCTACCACGTAAATCAGTCGTTCGTTTTGTTCAAACGTAAAATGATAATAGCCAGATTCAAACTGTATGGTTTCTTCTGCGGTATCATCTTGGATATACTGCTGTAAATCTTTATGGATAACAGTTACATCCATTCCATTTAACCCTGTTCCAAAACGCTCTTGTATAAATGGATTTGTCCATTGTATGGTTCCACTTTCATTATAAAGAACAATCCCTACAGGAAGCTTTGTTATAGCTACATCACTTGCTTTATTCACTCGGTACGAAAGCGTTGAAATATACGTATCAAGATAATGATCGTCCTTTTTCTTTGCTCTAAAGTAAAAAAACACCCAGATCAGTAAAAGCGCTGTTACAGCAACACCCGCTTCCCACTGATTAAACGTAAGCCAAGCCGTTAAAGCTAAAACGAGGGTAAATAGAGTGATGACATACGTATGCTGCCACCACGGCTTGTTCCAATTAGGCATGAATGTCATCTCCTACTCATTACGGCCAAATTTATTCCTTTAATCGATCCCTTAAGCGTAACATCAAATCCATCAATCCGATAATCTTTATGAATAGTATCGTTAACTGCATAACCAACATCAACAGCACCAGTCCAAACGTGACAATCACGATTACTGTTTTCGATGCCTT
The DNA here is from genome assembly GCF_002019765.1 of Shouchella oshimensis. Classification (GTDB taxonomy): domain Bacteria; phylum Bacillota; class Bacilli; order Bacillales; family Bacillaceae_D; genus Shouchella; species Shouchella oshimensis. The sequence goes on along the minus strand of NZ_KV917380.1, from coordinate 140,593 downwards.
TTTATCATACATATAGGTTTGGATAAAAGATAGACCTTGTATCAGAAGAAAAATACTAAAGATGTTAAACCCTGTTAACGAAAGGCTCGCCATAAGAGAACCCTGCTCAAACGAAATGAACCCTAGAAGCATAAACAAAAAATAGAAAGCAATAATAGATCTCGGAAACTGCCAGTTGCGAAAGGCAGGAAGTTTATCATATTGTATTCCTACTCGTTTATACACAAGCGTAGACAGTCCATAAAGGATAAACCCATACATTGTACCGAATACGAGGAGTAAAAAAGGCATCATATCTTGTAGCATCTGCATATATTCTCGGATAAACGCGTCATCATATACATCAACAGCAAACGACTCAGCTAGCCTTTGGGTTTCTACTAATGTTTCTCGCACCGCACCTAAAATCGACACATCATATAATCCTTCAATGATCACATAGATCATAGCTAAAGATAAAAACGGCGCAATAATGAATACAACGATTCGTTCGACCGCCGACTTCCTCATATATTGATAATAACCAACGAGAACACCGATTACGGCGAAACAAATGGGGACAAATATCATACTTGAAAAAACAAGCGATAACCCAACTGTCGCCACTGTCGCCACGCTAGCGACCATCGTTCCTGTTTTTAATCCATACACTGCGGTTATATAAAGAAGCGGTAAGGGAAGTGTGATAAATGCAAGTGTGTTGATTAAGGGAATACCAGTAACAAGCAGAGTGTACAATAGAACAAACAGTAACCCGTTTATTATCCCTCTTGTTACAACGTTCTTGTCTTCCAATTCGTCACCTCTTTTAAGCGTGCAAGCTGTTTCTTTCCACAGCCTTTTTCTATTTTATCGCAATTACTGTGAAAGTAAAAGCGAGTTCAATTGAAATTAAAAAAAGAGAGCAATCAAACTGGCTTTTCGAAAGCCGGCTTAATCCACCCTCTTTTATCGCAACATTAATTTACTTCGTTTACGTAAGGAAGTAAAGCAATTTGACGGCTGCGCTTAATTGCAACAGTCAGTTTACGTTGATATTTTGCAGATGTTCCAGTTACGCGACGTGGAAGAATTTTACCACGCTCAGAGATGAAACGTTTAAGCAAATCAACATCTTTATAATCAATGTGCGTAATTTTGTTTGCTGTAAAGAAACAAACTTTTCTACGCTTTGGACGACCGCGACGTGCCATAAGACATTCTCCTTTCTATTTGTTATTAGAATGGTAAGTCATCATCAGAAATATCAATTGAACCATCGTTCGAGAACGGATCGTTGTCATAACCGTTTGAACGATTACCACCACTTGAACCTGTGTTTCCTGAACCTGATCCATAATTTCCTTGAGAACCACCGAAGTTTTGGTTTTGATTGTTTTGGCTATTACGAGGTTCAAGGAATTGAACACTCTCAGCCACGACTTCAGTTATAAAGACTCGTTTTCCTTCATTATTATCATAACTGCGCGTTTGAACTCGTCCATCAACGCCTGCTAAACTTCCTTTTTTCAAGAAATTCGCTACGTTTTCCGCTGGCTTTCTCCAAACAACACAATTAATGAAATCCGCTTCTCTTTCCCCTTGTTGATTAGAGAATGGACGGTTGACTGCTAACGTAAAGTTCGCAACAGCAACACCATTCGGGGTAAAACGAAGCTCAGGGTCACGGGTTAATCGGCCAACAAGAACAACACGGTTTAACAATGCGATCCCTCCAGCCTAGCTCGTTTATTTTATCGTTATTATTGTTCGTCTTTTGTAACAAGGACACGGATCACATTATCATTGATTTTAATCAGACGATTAAATTCATTGATTGCTTCAGTGTTCGCTTGTACGCTAATAAGAACGTAGTAGCCGTCTTTGAAATCATTGATTTCATAAGCTAAACGTTTTTTACCGATCTCGTCTACCTTTAAGATTTCAGCACCATTATCAGTGAGCACATTGCTGTAACGCTCAACGATTTCTTTGTTTGCTGCCTCTTCTAGGTTTGGAGCGATAATGTACATAATTTCGTACTTACGCATTCCATTCACCTCCTCTTGGTCTAAACGGCTCTGTTTGTAAAGCAGAGCAAGGAGCAAAAACTAATTCACTCACATTCAATGATTATATCATTTTAGAAGTTAATGAGCAAGCTACAAATTAACATCACCTGCCTTTATATAAAAAAGTAGTTAACGAATTGGGAAAAATACATGAGGGTGAGGTTTTGCGAAGAGTTCTTGAAGCTTACATACCTATTACGCTTTCTTTTGCTTAATTCCTTCTAACATCACAGCGATATTTTTCGACATCACCTTTTTGAATCAATAAAAAAGAGACTGGGACAAAAGTAGATAGACAGACCAAAACGACGAACATTCCTGAAAATAGGAACGTTCGTCGTTTGTTTTATATGAACATTAGCAGAAGGAGAATCCGAAGACTCCTGGGGGATCAGCACGTGTCTGAAGACTCTGGAGTGGCGGTTTTCCACGGAGGAGGCTGAGGCCGTGTCCCCGGAAAGCGAAGAATTCTCCTGTAGCGGTGCTACTCAGCATAGTTTAGACTATTCGTCTTTTCAAATACTACTTTTCGTTATGTCCCAGCCTCTTCTACTCGCATAACTCTTTATACATTAAAACGGAAATGGATAACATCGCCATCTTTAACGACATAATCTTTCCCCTCGAGGCGAACTTTACCTCGTTCTTTGGCAACTGCCATCGTTCCTGCATCAACTAAATCATGGTAGGAAACGGTTTCTGCACGAATAAAGCCACGTTCAAAGTCTGTGTGAATGATTCCTGCAGCTTGAGGTGCCTTTGTTCCATTACGGAATGTCCATGCTCTCACTTCTTGTTCACCAGCTGTAAAATACGTTTCTAGTCCAAGTAAAGAATAGGCAGCACGAATTAACTGGTCAAGACCGGATTCTTCAATCCCTAATTCTTCCAAGAACATTTCTTTTTCTTCACCTTCAAGTTCAGCAATCTCAGATTCAATCTTTGCACATACTACGATGACATTGCTATTCTCTTGATTCGCAAATTCTTTCACTTGCTTCACATAGTCATTATCTTCTTCAGCAACAAGATCGTCTTCAGAAACGTTTGCAACATATAAAACTGGCTTACTGGTTAATAAATGAAGCTGTTTTACAATTTTAAGCTGGTCGTCATCGAAATCGATGCTACGTGCAGGCTTTTCGTTTTCGAATGCATCCTTTAGAAGCTCAAGTACAGCAAGCTCCGCAACAGCTTCTTTGTCTTTTGTCTTAGCTAGCTTTGCTACTCTCGTTAACCGTTTATCAACCGATTCTAAATCAGCCAAAATCAACTCTAAATTAATGACTTCAATATCTCTTAACGGATTTACGCCACCAGACACATGGGTTATATTATCGTCTGCGAAGCAACGAACAACATGGGAAATCGCATCTACTTGACGGATATGAGATAAGAATTTATTTCCTAACCCTTCCCCTTTACTCGCGCCTTCCACAATCCCAGCAATATCTGTAAATTCAAAAGCTGTTGGTACCGTTTTTTTTGGTTTTACAAGTTCTGTTAGTTTATTTAAACGAGAATCTGGTACTTCAACAATCCCTACATTCGGGTCAATCGTACAAAAGGGATAGTTTGCAGATTCAGCACCAGCTTGTGTGATTGCATTAAATAAGGTTGATTTCCCAACGTTTGGTAAACCAACAATTCCTGTCGTTAAAGCCACTTCCGTCACGTCCTTTTATTTATCGATTCTCAAATCCGAACAGTGTTTTTACTGGTTCTCAGACTCGATTACTTTTTTTAGCTTCTTTGAGAAATCCCGACGTGGCAGCATGACACTATGTTGACAACCTAAGCATTTTATACGTACATCCATTCCCATGCGGATAATCTTCCAGCGATTTTCCCCACAAGGGTGCGGCTTTTTCATTTCTACGACATCATGTAGCGCAAATTCCTTGTTTGCCAATGTTCTTTCCTCCTTCGGGTATTTCTGCTTGTATTATACACGAAGGAGTGCTGCCTTTGTAGTGTCAGTGCTTCTTTTTTGTGGCAGGGTGCCTTAAAATTGGGTATAACAGTAGCGCAGCAAGGATATATAAATTTAAAATTCCGTATAGAGGATACAAAATCGAAATTAACGTAGAGAACCCAAACAGTGTCAATGGTGCCATCAATGCAACGAGGAGCAATGCAATTACCCACGGTTCACCGGTAACTTTCACTTGAATACGAGATAATAACCCTAATACACCTGAAGCAGCAGTTGTATAAATTGCTAGCCAGAGGACCAGTGAGATCGCTACTACCATTACTGAAGGGTAATGTTTTAGTATAACGAATAATGGTATCTCATAGAAAATGATTTCTTGAGCAACTGTAAGCAAAGATTCATTATAAATATACGAAACCGTACCTAAAATAACACCACTTCCGATACTTGCAATGTAGATTTCACCTCGATGATGAATTTGGTTTCCGACAGCGCCTAATACAGCAATGATTGGTAGAATATTTAATGATGTAAACGTTAATGACGCCGGCCAATTTTTTTGCTCTTGCAAATTAAATGAAAATGTAAAACCAATTGACTGTTGATAGACAAGTAAAACCGCCAATAAGCAAACAATAAGAATAGGAATAAGGAGCGCATTGATTTTTGTCATACCGCTTGTACCTTTTATAAAAATAAGAACAACAAGAAATCCGTTGACGATAATGCCAAGCCAAGTTGGAATATGGTAGACCTCGAGAGTGGCTCCAGCCCCTGCAAGCATAATCACTGTTACTGAAAATAAATAGAGAATAATCATAACATCATAGGCTTTAGCTAATCGCTTTCCTAATACTTTTTCTAGCACTGGGAGATAATGAGTCGTTTGTTCTTTCTTAGACACCGTTAAAATAACAGCACAGCTAATAGAAAAAAGAATAGCAAACAGTACGATGGCTAGTCCGCTTTCAGCTCCAAAAAATTCCCATAGCTCCCTCCCTGAAGCATAACCTGCTCCAATAATTGTTCCTACTATTAAAAACATCCACTTTAACCCATTTCCCCACAAAATCCTCACCCTCGCTGATTCAGCATGTATAGATTTTCTAGAAATCTACTATACTGTTACTACTATGGTGAAGGAGTTAATAATATGAGTACAAACCTTTGGCCTTTCAGAAAAAAAGTGTTTTCAAAACGTATGCATATGGATGATGTTGGATTTACACAAGAGCTAGGGAAGTCCCTTCTTTCATTTTGTCGACAACACGCTTCAAAGGAATTTATCGTTGCTTGTATAGGGACTGACCGTTCTACAGGCGATGCCCTTGGGCCACTTCTTGGAACGATGCTTCAGAAGTGCCATCTCACTCAATTTACCGTTTATGGAACATTAGAAGAACCTCTTCATGCAGTGAATTTAGAAAATCGATTAAAAGAGATTCACGAGCTTCATCCTAATGCTTTTCTTATTGCCGTTGATGCTTGTTTAGGGCGACAAGCGCACGTTGGATCGATCACACTTTCAAATCAATCATTGAAGCCAGGAGCAGCTATGGGAAAGTCTTTGCCTGAAGTTGGTGATTGTTCTCTTACTGGAGTGGTGAATGCTGCTGGCTTAATGGATTTCCACATACTTCAAAGCACTCGTCTTCATGAGGTCATGACAATGGCTGAAAAACTTCAAACTGTTTTCACTTATGTAGATATGCAATTGAAACAAAGCATAAAAAAACACCCTTCTCTTTTTCAAAAGAAAGGCATTTTTACCGAGCTTTAAAACGACGCTCCGATTTCCTTTATTGCTTGGATAAGGACTCGAACATCATTCATTGTCGTATAAGGTCCAAAGCTCACACGTACTAATCCTTTGTCAATCGAGCCAAACCACTCATGCAATTTGGGAGCGCAATGCAAGCCAGCTCTGACAGCAATTTGATAGTGTTGATCAAGAATAATGGCACACTCTTGACTGCTTAATTCAGCAAAGGCGAATGAAACAACGGCTAAGCGACCTTCACTTGTTTCCGAGCCAACAAGTGATACGTTTACATTAGCAATCTCTCGTAAAAAATAATCAACTAACTGTACTTCATGCTGATAGATTGCCTCCGTTCCTCCTAAATACTCAAGCTCATCTATTCCAGCCCCTAGTCCTGCAATAGCAGGTGTATTTAGCGTGCCTGCTTCATATCGCTCAGGCCACATAATTGGCTGATCTTTACTTTCAGAACTATGGCCAGTACCGCCATACGTCATTGGTTTTAAGTGATAATCATGTTTTGATAGTAAGATACCTGTACCTTGAGGACCTAACAACCCTTTGTGACCCGGGCAAGCAAGCAGATCAATCCCATCTCTCTCCATATTAATGGAAATCGTTCCTGCTGTTTGTGATGCATCAACACAAAGGATTGCTCCTACAGACTTCGCTTTTTCAGAAATCGACGTTAATGGTACGATTTCCCCTGTAACGTTTGAAGCATGATTAATAACGACAAATTTCGTTTTATCATTAATCGCTTCTACTACACTAGCAGCCGTTTCCTCGCCTGTTTTTCCACCGGCAAATCGAATGATGATACCCGCTTGCTTTTCCATTGCATATAAGGGTCGAAGGACTGAATTATGTTCAAAATGCGTTGTAACAACTTCATCTCCATTTGAAAACGGAAAACCAATAATAGCTTGATTTAACGCAAACGTTGCATTTGGATAAAACCATACGTGTTCTTCCGATGGCGCGTGAAAGAATGCAGCGATCTTTTGCCTTGTTTGCAAAACCAATTCAGAGGCTTGTCTAGATAAAGAATGTCCTCCTCTTCCAGGGTTTGCGCCATGCATTTCCATCGTAGTGACAACCGAGTCAATCACCCGTTTCGGCTTAGGAAATGAGGTTGCCGCGTGATCAAAGTAATACATTGATTTCTCTCCTTCCAAAAAAGAAGCCGCCTCTTTAAGGAGGACATGCTTCTTTATTCTTTCGTTTGTATTAAAATATCTAAAATTCTCTCTAAATCATCTTCAGAGAAATAATCAATTTCTATTTTCCCTTTTTTCTTCCCTGGTTTAATCATGACTGATGTCCCAAGGGAGTCCCTTAAACGTTCTTGATGGTTTTTAAGAAAAGGTGATAATTTCACTTTCACCTCTCTTGTTTCACGTGGAACATGTTCATTAATCTCTTGAACGAGCTTTTCGACTTCGCGAACACTGAGCTTCTCTTGAAGAACATTCTCGAGTACTTGCGATAGTTTATCTTTATTTTGTAATCCAAGTAAAGCTCTCCCATGACCCATACTAAGCTTACCAACAGATATAAACTCTTGCACCACTTTAGGGAGCTGTAACAATCGCATATGGTTCGCAATATGCGGTCTACTCTTCCCTAATCGCTTTGCCAGTTGTTCTTGTGTGCTATTTGAGTAGCTCATCAATTTTTCATAGGCAATCGCTTCTTCAATTGGATTCAAGTCTTCCCGCTGTAAGTTTTCAATTAATGCAATTTCCATCATTTTCTTTTCATCTAATTCTTGAATGATAACAGGGATCTGATCTAATCCAGCTTGTTTGGCTGCTCTAACACGACGTTCTCCCATAACAATTTCATAATCTTTAATTGATTTCCTTACAGTAATTGGCTGTAAGATGCCATGTTCTTTAATCGAATCACTTAATTCTTTTAAAGATTCTTCTGAAAATGTTTTTCTAGGTTGATACGGGTTTGGCCTTACTTCTGACACAGAAATATATGTGACTTGCTCCTGACTTTGTTCACTTTCGTTCGGAAAAAAAGCTTCTAATCCTTTACCTAAACCTTTCTTTCCAATCGATTTAACCATTTGCAACCACTTCCTTTGCTAAGTCTATGTACACTTCTGCTCCACGTGACTTCGCATCGTATTCAATGATTGGTTTTCCATAACTTGGCGCTTCTCCAAGACGGATTGTTCTAGGGATTATCGTATCAAACACTTTATCTCTAAAGTACTTTTTCACTTCTTCGATTACTTGAATACCAAGATTTGTTCGTGCATCCAACATTGTAAGCAGCACGCCTTCAATCGCTAATGATGTGTTTAAATGCTTTTGTACCAATCGAACGGTATTTAAAAGCTGGCTTAAACCTTCTAAAGCGTAATATTCACATTGAACTGGAATAATAACGGAATCTGACGCTGTTAGCGCATTTATTGTTAGCAGGCCTAATGACGGTGGACAATCAATAAAGATATAATCATACGTTTCTTTTAATGGTGTTAAGGCTTTCTTTAAACGAACTTCTCGAGAAATTGTTGGTACGAGTTCAATTTCCGCACCAGATAATTGAATTGTCGCAGGAATAACATCTAAATTACGAACACTCGTTGGAAAAATAACTTTGCTAGCCGGTACATCATCAATTAGGACATCATAGATGCATTCATCGACATCCCCTTTTTCAACACCTACTCCACTCGTTGCGTTCCCTTGCGGATCTATATCAACTAGAAGTACCTTTTTCCCTAAATGAGCTAAACATGCTGCTAAATTCACTGAAGAAGTTGTCTTCCCAACGCCGCCTTTTTGGTTTGCGACAGCGATAATTTTTGACACTTGGACACCTACTTTCCTTCGTTGCAGAAACATTCCCTCTTTATTTCCTTGCATTAATCGCAATCCCCTAAAAAAGTCATTCATTGAGCATATAACGCTCGCTTTAACCTTCATTTGGAATAGATTACTTTTATTTTAGCATAAATTGACGATAAACCTATTAAAAAAAAGACCTATCTTTTTGTAATAGATAGATCACTTTTTAGGTATTCGGATGGTAAATTGGTAAAATTCATCATTATCTTCTTCATCGGTATCGACTTTCAGCCCTGTTTTCATCACCATATCCACAGATTGACGAATCGTATTCATTGCAATTCGCATATCCTTTGGATACGATTTACGCGTTGCTTTTTTCTTTTTTGGCTCATCCTTTTCTTCAAGATTAGGATAAAGGAACTGTTGCACGCGTTCTTCTGTTTGTTTTACGTTTAACTGTTCTGAAATAATTTGTTCCAAAATAAGTTCATGCGCCTCGTTATTACCTTTTAACCCAATAAGTGCTCTAGCATGACGTTCTGAAATTAAGCGATTTAAAATAGCATCTTGCACTTTTTTCGGCAAGTTTAATAGTCTTAGTTTGTTTGCTATCGTTGATTGTCCTTTTCCAAGACGTTGCGCAAGGCTTTCCTGTGTTAATTGATGAATTTCAATTAACTTCGCATAAGCTGTGGCTTCTTCAATAGCCGTCAAACCTTCACGCTGTAAGTTTTCAATTAATGCAATTGAAGCTGTCTGTGAATCATTAAACTCTTTTATAATAGCAGGGATCGTTTCCCAACCTAAAGACGAAACAGCTCTAAATCGCCGCTCACCTGCAATAATTTCATACTTCTCTTCTCTAATACGCACTACAATTGGCTGTATAATTCCATGTGTACGAATGGTTTGTGCTAATTCAGTAATCCGCTCTTCATCAAAAACCGTTCTTGGCTGAAAGCGATTTGGCACAATGTCTTCAACTGGAATTTGCTTCACTTCTTCGTTTTCGATTAAATCACCATCGTCATGTTTATCATTTAAGCCAAATAGGCGTGAAAACGATTGCTTCATCGCCTCAGACACCACCTTTTATTAAATAACCATCATGTATAGTTCGACACCTATAAAAGTCATTCCTTTGTTTAAATGAATTTGTTCCACGTGAAACCTTTACGTAACGTTTAAACAATCGGTTGTTTGTTCGGCATTCCAGGTTTTCTAGGATACTTTTTTGGTGTTGTTTTTATTTTTTTAATCGTAACAATATGACGGTCACTCTGTTCAACTGGTAAAGAAAAGAAATGATTGCTTTCTATTTGTCCACCCATCGTTGTTATAGCTTTTTCTCCATCATTTAGCTCTTGATTAGCACCTGCTGCTTTTAACGCAATAAAAGATCCATCTACTTTAACAAATGGAAGACAGAGTTCTGCTAAAACAGACATGCGTGCAACCGCTCTTGCTGTCACAATATCATAATTTTCTCTATGCATTGCATTTTTACCTGCTAATTCAGCACGATCATGGTAAAAAGATACATTTGTAAGACCTAATTCATCTGCTAGAAACGTCAGAAAACCAATTCTTTTGTTTAATGAATCAATAATTGATACGTGTAAATCAGGATAAAGAATTTTCAAAGGTAAACTCGGAAATCCCGCTCCTGCTCCAATGTCCAATACAGATTGATTAGTGAATGGAAAATAAAAACTAGGGGTAAGTGAGTCATAAAAGTGCTTTAAATACACGTCATCTTTAGCAACAATTGCTGTTAAGTTAATTTTTTCATTCCACTCAACAAGCAGTTCAAAATAACGGTTGAACTGCTCTTCTTGAGTAGATGAAAGTACGATATTTTTTTCAGCAAGTAATTCTGGAAACTTCTCGTAACTCATATAAACAACCTCACGATGATGTTTTGGCAAGACGTCCTTGTTCCAAATAAACAAGTAAAATCGATACGTCTGCAGGATTAACGCCAGATACACGGGAAGCTTGCCCTACAGATAAAGGTCTAACCATTTTTAATTTTTGTCGCGCTTCCGTTGCAAGCCCTTGTATAGCATCATAGTCAAGGTCTTCAGGGATTTGCTTACGCTCCATTTTCTTTAAACGTTCAACTTGCTGCCACTGTTTTTCGATATACCCTTCATACTTCACTTGAATTTCAACTTGTTCGCACACGTCCTCATCAAGTTGTTGATCAGGGTGCGGCACAATGTTCATCAAATCGTTATACGTTAATTCTGGTCGCTTCAATAGCGCTTCTGCTTTAATTGCCTCACTCATAGCGTTTGAGCCTAACTGGATAAGAACTTCATTCACTTGAGATGATGGCTTCACGATTAATCCTTTAATACGCTTAATCTCTTGTTCGACTGCTTCTTTTTTGTGTTTAAACTGAGCATAGCGCTCTTCAGAAATTAATCCTAAATTATAACCTTTTTCTGTTAAGCGTAGGTCTGCATTATCATGGCGTAAAATTAAGCGGAATTCAGCTCTAGACGTAAGTAAGCGATAAGGCTCATTTGTACCCTTTGTAACTAAATCATCAATCATAACGCCAATATAAGCGTCTGAACGATCTAAAATTAGCGGCTCTTGTCCTGCTACTTTTCTTGCTGCATTAATTCCTGCAACGACCCCTTGTCCAGCAGCTTCCTCATAGCCCGATGTACCATTAATTTGTCCAGCTGTAAAAAGCCCCGGTACTGCCTTTGTTTCTAAAGTCGGCCACAATTGTGTAGGAACGATGGCATCATATTCAATTGCATATCCAGGGCGCATCATTTTCACATGTTCAAGACCAGGAATGGATTTAAGCATAGATAGCTGAACATCCTCTGGTAAACTTGTTGATAAACCTTGCACATATACTTCTGTTGTGTTTCGACCTTCCGGCTCTAGAAAAATTTGGTGTCGTGGCTTATCATTAAAGCGGACAATCTTATCTTCTATAGACGGACAATACCTTGGTCCTGTTCCTTCTATCATACCTGAATACATTGGTGAACGTCCAAGATTTTCATTAATAATTTCATGTGTGTCCGATCCGGTATAGGTTAACCAACATGGAAGCTGATCGGTAATATACTTTGTGGTTTCATAAGAAAAAGCACGAGGCTTATCGTCCCCTGGCTGGATTTCTGTTTTTGTATAATCAATTGTGTTCCCATTTACTCGTGGGGGCGTTCCTGTTTTGAAACGAACAATGTTAAATCCAAGTTCCTTGAGGTGATCAGACAGCTTGATGGATGGCTGCATATTATTTGGACCAGATTCATAAGATAGCTCACCTAAAATAATTTTACCTTTTAAATAAGTACCTGTTGTAATAACAACAGCTTTCGCACGATATTCAGCACCTGTATTGGTAATAACACCGTGACACTCGCCATCCTCAATGATTAATCGATCAACCATTCCTTGTCGTACTAATAAATTGTCTTGTTCCTCTAGTGTTTTTTTCATTTCATGTTGATACTGAAATTTATCGGCTTGCGCACGTAAGGCACGAACCGCCGGACCTTTACCCGTATTTAACATTCTCATTTGAATATGGGTTTTATCAATATTTCGCCCCATTTCGCCGCCTAAAGCGTCTACTTCACGAACGACAATCCCTTTTGCAGGACCGCCTACAGATGGGTTACACGGCATATATGCAATGGCATCTAAATTTAACGTAAGCATAAGCGTGTTCGAACCCATCCTCGCAGCAGCAAGACCTGCTTCCACTCCTGCATGACCTGCTCCGATGACAATCACATCAAACGAATCAGCTTGATAATTCATATATGCTCGACTAGATCGTTGCTCTAGTCTCCCTTCCTTTCAATCGAAATTTTTTACTATTCGAAGTACATCAGTTCGCTTCTAACGATCTCATTACTCAACGAACTCGACATGCACAATTCTTCTTAGAACATTTATTTACCTAAACAAAACTGTGAAAACAACTGATCAATTAAACTATCCTGCACATCTTCCCCTATAATCTCTCCTAAGAGCTCCCAGGTACGTGTCACATCAATCTGGATAAGGTCGACTGGTACATCCATCTCTGTGGCCTGTAGGGCGTCCTCAGCACGTCTTTTCGCCTCATTTAACAGTCCTATATGTCTAGCATTCGATACGTAGGTCAGATCTTGACCTTCAATATCACCAGCAAAAAACAATTGTTTAATCGCTTCTTCTAATTGGTCAACACCCTCATCATGAATCAACGACGTAGTCACAACTGGTCGCCCGTTTGCAAACTGATGCACCTTTTTAATGTCAATTGCTTGTTTCTGATCGGTTTTATTAACAATAATAACAACATCCATATCTTCAACGGCTTTAAAAAGCGCTTCGTCTTCCATCGTTAACGGTTCACTGTTATTTAATACGAGTAAGATTAACTCGGCTTCTTTTAAGGCCTTACGTGAACGCTCAACGCCAATTTTTTCGACAATATCTTCTGTTTCGCGAATACCTGCTGTATCAATTAATCGAAGGGGTACACCTCTTACATTAACGTACTCTTCTAATGTATCTCGTGTTGTCCCTGGAATGTCTGTAACAATCGCTTTTGATTCATGTACAAGACTATTCATTAAGGACGACTTCCCTACATTTGGGCGCCCGATAATAGCCGTTGCCAATCCTTCACGCAGTACTTTTCCTTGCTTCGCCGTAACGAGAAGATGATCGATTTCCACTAAAACTGGCATCATCTTTTCGCGAATAATTTGCTGTGTCATCGTTTCTGCATCATACTCAGGGTAATCAATATTGACTTCTACCGCAGCAACAGTCTCTAAAAGTTGTTGTCTAAGATGTTGAATCTTTCCTGACAATCTTCCCTCCACTTGCCTCATCGCTACGTTCATTGCCTGATCCGATTTGGAACGAATTAAATCCATTACACCTTCTGCTTGAGAAAGGTCTATTCTCCCATTTAGAAACGCACGCTTTGTAAATTCTCCCGGCTCAGCCAACCGAGCACCATGTGACAATGCTGCCTGTAATACGCGATTAACAGAAACTAACCCTCCATGACAGTTAATCTCAACAATGTTCTCACGCGTATACGTTTTTGGTCCATGCATAACAGTGACCATAGCCTCTTCAATGACCTCATTACCTTCGACTAGATGCCCATAAGTAATGGTGTGCGTCTTGACTTCACTCAATTTCGTTGTTCCTTTAAAGAGCTTGTCACTAATATCAATTGCTTGATCTCCACTGAGCCGGACAATTCCAATAGCTCCTTCTCCAAGTGCCGTAGATATTGCTGCGATTGTATCCACATTCATCACCTCCGTAAAATACAGCTTCAACTAATAAGAATAGCATACGCATAGTTGAAAAGCCATTGCTTCAATGTGAACTTTCTCTTCCAGTTTTTATTGCTCCAAAAAAATAAGAAGTGCTTTTGCACTTCTTATTTAACCGGTTCAACCACAACATGTCGTTTTGAACCGTTTCCTTTTGATTCAGTTGTGACAATCTGACTATCAGCTAGTGTTGTATGGATCACCTTACGCTCACGAGCAGACATTGGCTCAAGTACCACTTTTTCCTTTGTTGTATGTGCCTTCTGACTAATTCGAAGGGCTAGCTGACGTAAAGTCTCTTCTCGCTTCTCCCTATAGCCGCCAGCATTTAAGCGAATACGAGAAGTATCGCTTGTATCCTGATTGGCAACAACTAAGTTTGTTAAATGCTCTAAAGAATCAAGTGTTTGACCTTTTTTTCCGATCAACTTTCCTTGATCAGCATTTTCAGATGTAACAAGGTTCAACGCAACATATTTTCCATCGCGTTGTTGCTCGATTGTAACGGAAAGTCCCATTAATTCGGCGGTTTTTAAAAGAAAGGATCCTGCAACGTCTTCGGTTTTAGGTTTTACACGAACTTCAATTACTGCAGGTTTTCCACCAAATAATCCTAAGAAACCTTTTTGTGGTTCTTCAATTACGTTATACATTAATTGATCCTTTTTTACATTAAGTTCGTCTAATGCTTTTTGTACAGCTTCATCAACAGTCCGACCTTTTACCGTCTTCGTTGCCATAGGATACCCCTTTCTTATTTCCGTTTTTTCTTATTTTTCTTCTTCTTACTTGAACTTTTATTTTTTGCGTTTGATGAATACGTACCCCTTGTCGAGCTTTGATTAACACCAACAGTGGATTCTAATCCTCTTTTTCCTGTGTTTGGTCCAGTAATAAAGTAGGTTTGTGCAATCATGAAGATGTTTCCTACTACCCAATAGAGAATAACCGCAGCGGGTAAGAAAATCCCGATTACTAAAATCATAAACGGCATAAGATATAATAATATTTTTGCCTGTGGATTATTTTGCACCATCATCATTTTTTGCTGCACGAATGTTAACACAAACGCCAATATCGGTAAGATGAAAAATGGGTCCGGATCACTTAATTGGAACCAAGCAAAGGACTCACCTTGAAAATTTTCTGTACGCATAATCGCATGATAAATAGCAAGAAAAATCGGCATTTGAATCAAAATCGGTAAACAACCTGCAAAAGGGTTTACTTTATGTGTTGCGAATAATTTCTGCATTTCTTCATTTAATTTTAAGCGTGTATTTTGATCTTTTGCGCTATGAGTCTCGCGTAATTTTTGCATTTCTGGCTGCAACTGCTGCATCGCCTTCATACTTTTTGTTTGCTTCACCATTAATGGTAATAAAATGAATCGAAATAAAATCGTTACAATAATAATGGCAAATCCATAGCTATTTACCCAGTTTGCAATGAAAATAATTAATTGTGATAACGGATACACAAAGAAGGAATTCCAAAAACCTGAGCTCTCTGATGTAATAGGCTCGTTAATATTAAAACAGCCAGATAAAAAAAAGAGCATCCCCGTCATGACTACGAGCCAGCTAATTCGTTTCACTTTCTTTTCTTCCTCCTAGCTGTCGATTTTCTTTATTTTGTTGAACACGAACAATCATTTTTGATTTTCTAAGTACATGCTCCAAGCTACTTTTTATTTCGTGGTATGTCATGTCTTTAACAGGATTGCGGGCTATGACAACATAATCGTAATGCTGCTTTAAATCACCCTGAATTTGAGTAAATACTTCACGCACATAACGTTTAATCCGATTTCGACAAACGGCATTTCCCACTCTTTTTGAGACAGATAATCCGAGGCGCAGTGAATCTTGTCCTTCTTTTGGCAAGATATAAAGAACAAATTGACGGTTGGCCATTGATGATCCTCTATTAAAGACAGCCGAAAATTCTTCATTTTTTTTAATACGTTGCTCTTTTTTCATTCGTCTCACGACCCTCTTGACTCAAATAATGTATAAAACCTGAAAAAGACCACTGATGTCAGTGGTCTATGCAGACAATACTTTTCTTCCTTTTTGACGACGGCGAGAAAGAACTTTACGTCCATTTTTCGTAGCCATTCTTGCACGGAAGCCGTGATTCTTTTTACGTTTACGGTTATTTGGTTGGAACGTTGGTTTACCCATGTATTCCACCTCCTTCGAGGATTTAGATCTTAAGGCACTCCCAAAAATTATATAGATGTATGACCGTATGTGTCAAGTCTTTATTCTAAACTTCTTTTAAACCTCTTTTTTCACTTCTTCACATCGCTATGCTCTACCTTTGTGGACATATTTTTTATTCACATATGGTTATCTACACGTTATCGACAAGGATTTACACATATCTTGTATTGTGGACAACACCAAAACACTACATCCTGTATTTTGTGGATAAGTTCATCCTTCCATTGCTACTAAAGCTTTTTTTTGCTATGATATAAGAGATTTCTTTCGTGGACAATGTATGTACCAAAGAACCTGTCCACAGCCTGTGGGTAAGGTTGTGGACAGGTTCTTTCCATCTGTTTATTTTGTTATCCACAGTTTGTTGAAGTCGTTGCTTTTCTACGTAACATCCTATAATATGAATGTTTCGTCGTATATATTCGTCCGTATATTTATACCGCTACTTATACAAAAGTTGTACAGTGTGAGAATGTCGCAGAAGGAGGGGCTTTTTTGGAAAATATTCATGACCTATGGAATAAAGTACTTGAAGAAATGAAACAGAGAGTCAGTAAGCCTAGTTATGAAACTTGGCTAAAATCAACGACAGCAACGGCTTTGCAAAATGACGTTATCACAATAACAGCTCCAAATGAATTTGCTCGCGATTGGCTTGAAGATCATTATTCTAGCTTAGCAGCAGATATTATCGAGCATTTAACTGGGGCAAGACTAAACCCGAAATTTGTCATTCCACAGCACGAACAAGAAGAAGTCATTCAAGAACAACCAACTCCTGCCGCGACAGAAGTAAATTTAGCTACCCAAAATGACACAAATCGTTCGATGTTAAATGATAAATACACTTTTAATACCTTTGTTATTGGTTCTGGTAACCGATTCGCTCATGCTGCATCACTTGCCGTTGCAGAAGCGCCAGCCAGAGCATACAATCCACTCTTTATTTATGGTGGCGTTGGATTAGGAAAAACACATTTAATGCATGCCATTGGTCATTATGTAATGGAACATAATCCGAATGCAAAGGTTGTTTACCTCTCTTCAGAAAAGTTTACTAATGAATTTATTAATGCCATTCGTGACAACAAAGCGGTTCATTTCCGCAACAAATATCGCAATGTCGATGTCTTATTAATAGATGATATTCAATTCATTGCTGGGAAAATTCAAACTCAAGAAGAGTTTTTTCATACATTTAACGCTCTGCACGAAGAGTCAAAGCAAATCGTGATTTCAAGTGATCGTCCTCCTAAGGAGATTCCAACATTAGAAGATCGTCTTCGTTCAAGATTTGAATGGGGCTTAATAACGGATATAACACCACCTGATCTTGAGACGCGTATAGCTATTTTAAGAAAAAAAGCAAAAGCAGAAAACCTTGATATTCCAAACGAAGTGATGCTTTACATTGCGAATCAAATTGACACGAATATCCGTGAGCTGGAAGGTGCTTTAATTCGTGTTGTTGCGTATTCATCACTGATTAACCAAGACATGAATGCAGATTTAGCTGCTGAAGCTTTAAAAGATATTATTCCAAATGCACTACCAAAAACCCTCAGCATTTCAGATATTCAAAAACTTGTCGGTGACCATTATCAAGTTAAATTAGAAGATTTCAAAGCAAAGAAACGAACAAAATCTGTTGCCTTTCCTAGACAAATTGCCATGTATCTTTCAAGAGAAATGACTGATGCTTCCTTACCTAAGATCGGTAGTGAATTTGGTGGCCGTGACCATACAACCGTCATTCATGCCCACGAGAAAATTTCCAAATTACTCGTAACTGATCAAGATTTACAACAAAAAATTCAAATGATTACCGAGCAGCTTCGCCAATAGGCTGTGAATGATGTGTATAATTGGAACAAGCCTATCCACAATTTACCCACATGTGAATAGGCTATCTCTTTACGCATTTTTTTAGTTATCCACAAACTCACAAGCCCTATTACTATTACTACGACTTTTAATTAATAAAAAGAATACTATATATGTTTATGAAAAGGAGTATCAAAGTATGCATGTCATAATTGATCGCAACCGAATGGTTCATGATGTTCAACACGTATCGAAAGCTGTTTCTCCAAGAACCACGATCCCTATTCTTACTGGAATAAAAATTGTTGCTACAAAAAAAGGCTTAACGTTAACAGGAAGTGATTCTGACTTATCGATTGAAGCGTTTATTCCAACTGTAGAAAATGAGAAAGAACTTGTTGAAGTCGAGCAAGAAGGAAGTATTGTATTACAGTCAAAATACTTTTCTGAAATAGTGAAAAAATTACCTGGCGATACAATTGATATTACGGTCCATGATCAATTTGCTGCTACGATTCGCTCTGGATCTTCTGTTTTCACATTAAATGGATTAGACCCTGATGAATATCCACGACTTCCGCAGTTAAAAGAGGACTTGATTTTTTCTATGCCTCAAGACATGCTCCGCAATGTCATTCGCCAAACTGTCTTTGCGGTGTCCACTCAGGAAACACGCCCGGTGTTGACAGGTGTAAACATCGAGACAGAAGAAGATGGATTAATCTGTACTGCAACAGATAGTCATCGCTTGGCAATGCGACGCACAAAGATCGATGTAGAGAATGAAGACCTTCATTTTCAAAATGTGGTTATTCCAGGGAAAAGCTTACAAGAGTTGAGCAAAATTGTAGAAGATACATCTGATGCTGTAGACATCGTTGTAACGGAAAACCAAATTTTATTTAAACTTGGTCACGTATTGTTTTTCTCCAGATTGTTGGAAGGGAAGTATCCAGTTACATCAAGCATGATTCCAAATCAATCAAGAACGAGCTTTGTGTTGAAAACGAAGCCGTTGCTTCAGACATTAGAACGAGCGCTTCTTTTATCAAGAGAAGCCAAAAACAATGTCATAAACATGAAAACATTGGGAGAAGGCGAAATTGAAATTTCATCTACTTCACAAGAGGTAGGGAAAGTGACCGAACAAATGGAAGTGGAACGATACGAAGGCGAAGAACTAAGAATCTCTTTTAACGGTAAGAATATTATCGATGCTCTAAAAGTGATTGATAGTGAAGAGATTCATTTGATGTTTACAGGGGCGATGAGCCCGTTTGTGATCCGTCCAATTGATTCTGATCGTTACCTACACCTCTTTTCACCAGTACGGACTTATTAAAAGCTTGTATGAAAAAAGGTTGGCTAGAGACGATTCGTTTAGTACAATAGAGAAAGAGATTTTTTTAGAGCGAACAATACGATACAGCTAACAAATTAGAGACAGCATTCATTTGACGTATGCTGTCTTCCCTTCGTCTAGCAGATGGTGAGGTGTACGATCTTGGAACAAATAGAGATTGAATCAGAATACATTACACTTGGTCAATTACTAAAAGAAGCTGGAGTAATTGATACTGGTGGAATGGCAAAGTGGTATTTAGGTGAATATATCGTCTACGTAAATGGGGAAGAAGAAAATCGCCGAGGTAAGAAATTACGTCCTGATGATCAAATTGATTTAGTAGATGGACGAACCTTTGTAATCGTTACGAAGGTGTAAGGATGCTAATAAGAAAAATTGAATTAACGTCCTATCGTAATTATGAGAGAGCTTCCCTGTCGTTTGGTGATAAAGTGAATGTGTTTATTGGAGAAAACGCACAAGGTAAAACCAATCTACTAGAAGCGATTTATGTAATCTCTCTTGCGAAATCCCATCGATCGAATAAAGACAAAGAATTAATACGATTCGATGACGAATTTTCTCGAATTCATATCGAAGGTGAAAATCGGACTGGTCAAGTCGAGCTTGATTTGATTATCTCGCAGAAAGGAAAGCGCGGTAAGATAAATGGGCTAGAACAAAAACGTTTAAGTGATTATGTCGGAACGATTAACGTCGTCATGTTTGCACCGGAAGATTTAGAGCTGGTTAAGGGAAGCCCGCAGACAAGAAGACGTTTTATTGATATGGAGTTAGGGCAGATTAGTCCGGTTTATCTCTATGAGTTGTCTCATTACGGCAAAATAATGAAACAACGCAATGTTTTACTGAAAACGATGCAGCAAAAGCGTTCGACAGATTTTACAATGCTTGATATTTTAACAGAACAAATGATTGAGCGAGCGGCTTTTATTATGAAAAAGCGTGGAGAGTTTACGAAACAGCTAGAGAAATGGGCTGTTCCGATTCACGATTCGATTAGCAGAGGTAAAGAAGTGTTAAGACTTCAATATATCCCTTCTTTAGAGGTATCAGAAGAGGGGAATCTGTCGAAAATAAAAATAGCGATGCAAAAAAAGTATGAAGTGAAAAAAGAAGAAGAAGTAAGAAGAGGAACAACCTTGTTTGGGCCGCATCGAGATGATTTAGCTTTTACCATTAATGACTTAGATGTTCAAAAGTTCGGTTCTCAAGGGCAACAGCGAACGACAGCATTATCTCTTAAATTAGCAGAAATTGATTTAATTCATGATGAAGTCGGCGAATATCCTGTTCTTTTACTAGATGACGTACTATCAGAACTAGATGATTATAGACAATCTCATTTACTAGAAACGATTCAAAATCGCGTACAAACGTTTGTAACAACGACATCCATTAGCGGACTACATGAAAGTGTTCGGCAAGAAGCGTGCATTTTTACTGTAACCCAAGGTGAAATCAAACGAATGGAGTAAACGATGTATATTCATGTAGGTGGAGATATTATTTTACCAATTAACCGGATTGTTGGTATTTTTCCATATGTTGAAGAAGCGTTACCGAAAGACACACTCGCTTTTCTTGAAAATCAAACGATACAAAAAACGTGTATCGGCAATGTAACGGACGCGATTAAAAGCGTCATTGTAACAAATCATCATGTGTACTACTCTCCGGTTTCCACACAAACACTCTATAAACGCTCAACAGAGAATGTGCTAGATCGTTTATTTGAGGAAGAAGAAACCAATGGATAGGACCCCTAACGAGAAGGTGAAAAATGTTGGAAAATGATCAAAATCAAACGTATGATGAAAGCCAAATACAAGTACTTGAAGGATTAGAAGCAGTAAGAAAACGACCTGGCATGTATATCGGTTCGACAAGCCAAAAAGGCTTACACCATTTAGTCTGGGAAATTGTCGACAATAGTATTGATGAGGCAATGGCTGGTTATTGTGACACCATTACATTAACGATTGAAAAAGACAATTCTATTACGGTGGAAGATAATGGTCGTGGTATACCTGTTGGAATTCAAGAAAAAATGGGTCGACCGGCAGTTGAAGTTATTATGACTGTTCTTCACGCAGGTGGAAAATTCGGCGGAGGCGGCTATAAAGTCTCAGGTGGCTTACATGGTGTAGGGGCATCTGTTGTAAATGCGTTATCAACTTACTTAGAAGTAAACGTTCATTTAGACGGGAAAATCCATAAGCAATCTTATTCAAGAGGTGTGCCTCAAGAGGATTTAAACATCATTGGTGAGACTGAAAAAACAGGGACCGTTATTACGTTTAAGCCCGATGGTGACATTTTTAAAGAGACGTTAGAATTTGATTACGATACATTAGCAAGTCGTGTAAGAGAGCTTGCCTTTTTAAATAAAGGGCTTACGATTCACATTGCTGATAAAAGAACAGAAGATGGAAAAGCAGCTACGTATTATTACGAAGGTGGTATTTCTTCTTTCGTTATGCATTTAAATCGTACAAAAGAAGCGCTTCATGCTGAACCTATCCATGTTGAAGGTGAAAAAGAAGGATTAACCGTCGAAGTGGCAGTTCAATATAACGATGGCTATACAAGCAGCATTTATTCATTTGCGAATAACATCAATACCCACGAAGGTGGTACACATGAATCAGGCTTTAAAACGGGTTTAACACGTGTTATTAACGATTATGCAAGAAAGAATAGCTTATTTAAAGAGAATGATCCGAATCTTAGCGGTGAAGATGTTCGAGAAGGATTAACGGCTATTATTTCTGTTAAAATTCCAGAACCTCAATTCGAAGGACAAACGAAAACAAAGCTAGGGAACAGTGAAGCAAGAACCATTACGGACTCTCTCTTCTCTGAAAGCTTTTCACGTTTTATGGCAGAGAACCCTACGGTTGCACGAAAAATCGTAGATAAAGGCTTAATGGCGTCAAGAGCTAGAGAGGCTGCAAAGAAAGCACGTGAATTAACACGCCGCAAAAGTGCGTTAGAAGTCAGTTCACTACCTGGTAAGTTAACAGACTGTTCTTCTAAAGATGCAACCATTAGCGAATTATTTATTGTAGAGGGTGACTCGGCCGGTGGGTCTGCTAAAGGTGGACGAGATCCTCATATCCAAGCGATTTTGCCTCTAAGAGGAAAAATTTTGAACGTAGAAAAAGCCCGTTTGGATAAAATTCTAGCAAATAATGAAATCCGGATGATCATTACAGCAATTGGCACGGGTATTGGCGAAGAGTTCGATATAGAAAAAGCGCGCTACCACAAAATTGTGATTATGACTGATGCAGACGTAGATGGTGCCCATATTCGGACGCTCATTCTTACATTCTTCTATCGCTATATGCGTGAATTAATTGAAAGTGGTTTTGTGTATATTGCTCAACCGCCATTATATAAAGTGGAACAAGGAAAAAATAATGTAACGTATGTTTATTCAGATCGAGAATTAGATGCACATCTCTCAACCATTGAAGATCGAACGAGGGTTGGAATTCAGCGTTATAAAGGACTAGGGGAAATGGACGCTACTCAATTGTGGGAAACCACAATGGATCCAGACACAAGAAATATGCTTCAAGTAACTCTAGCAGATGCGATAAAAGCAGACGAAATTTTTGAAGTGTTAATGGGTGATCGAGTAGAGCCACGACGCGATTTCATTCAAGAGAACGCACAGTATGTTAAGAACTTGGATATTTAAGAGGAGGACTAAGGATGTAACTTAGTCTGTTGCGGAGGTTTTTGTATGGCTGAAGAAGATGTGTCGAGACTTAGAGAACGATTAATTGATGAAGAGATGAAAGAATCATTCATGGATTATGCCATGAGTGTTATTGTTAGCCGAGCACTTCCTGATGCACGAGATGGAATGAAGCCGGTTCACCGCCGTATTCTATATGCAATGTTTGAATTAGGAATGACTCCTGACAAACCCTTTAAAAAATCGGCAAGAATTGTTGGAGAAGTTTTAGGAAAGTATCACCCACACGGAGATTCTTCTGTATACGATACGATGGTTCGTATGGCGCAAGATTTTAGCTATCGTTATATGCTCGTTAACGGACATGGAAACTTTGGATCTATTGATGGAGATTCAGCGGCAGCGATGCGTTACACAGAATCAAAGATGTCAAAAATCTCAATGGAACTTGTGCGTGATTTAAACAAGGACACAGTTGACTTTGACGATAACTATGATGGGACGGAGCGCGAGCCTAAAGTATTGCCAGCAAGATTTCCAAACCTTTTAGTGAACGGTACTTCTGGTATTGCCGTTGGAATGGCGACGAACATTCCTCCTCACCAGCTAGGGGAAGTAATTGATGGTGTGCTTGCATTATCGAAAGACCCAGAGATAACCATTCCAGACTTAATGGAGCACATTCCTGGTCCTGATTTTCCAACTGGTGGAGAAATTTTAGGACGTTCTGGAATTCGTAAAGCGTACACGACTGGTCGCGGATCCATTATGGTACGAGCAAAAACAGAAATCGAAGAAAATAAAGGCAAGCAGTCTATTATTGTGACTGAACTTCCTTACCAAGTAAATAAAGCGCGGTTAATTGAAAAAATTGCCGAACTCGTTCGTGATAAAAAAATAGAAGGTATTACGGAGCTGAGAGATTCATCTGACCGTAATGGGATGCGCATTGTGATTGATGTCCGTCGTGACGCAAACCCGAACGTCATTTTAAATAATTTGTACAAGCAAACGGCTTTGCAGACAAGTTTCGGGATTAATATGTTAGCACTCGTTAACGGCAAACCTGAAGTATTGAATATCAAGCAGGCGTTAGAACATTATTTAGCACACCAAGTAGAAGTCATTCGTAGACGGACCCAATTTGATTTAAATAAAGCAGAGGCTCGTGCACACATATTAGAAGGGCTGCGTATAGCCTTAGATCATATTGATGAGATTATCGCGCTAATTCGTGCATCAGCAACAGCTGAAATTGCACGTAATGGATTGATTGAACGCTTTGAACTTAGCTATGATCAGGCGCAAGCCATTTTAGATATGAGATTACAAAGACTAACTGGTCTTGAACGAGATAAGTTAGAACAAGAGTATCAAGAAGTAATGGCCCGTATTGCAGAGCTAAGAGCCATTTTAGCCAGCGAAGAACGTGTGTTAGAAGTCATTCGCGAGGAATTAGAATTGGTCAAGCAGAAATTTAATGATGAACGCAGAACGGTTATCTCAATGAGTGAAGAACATCTTGAAGATGAAGATTTGATTCCTCGTCAAAATATCGTCATTACCATTACGCATAACGGATATGTGAAGCGTCTACCAGTTTCCACGTATCGAGCGCAAAGACGTGGTGGTAAAGGAATACAAGGAATGGGAACAAATGATGATGATTTTGTTCAACATTTGTTTATAACAAATACGCACCATACTATCTTATTCTTTACGAACAAAGGAAAAGTATATCGCTTAAAAGGGTATGAAATTCCTGAATTGGGACGAACGGCAAAAGGAATCCCAGCCATTAATCTCCTGCAAATTGAACCAGGTGAAACGATTAGTACAGTGATTCCAATTGAAGAATTTGACGACAACTCATATTTATTCTTCTTAACGGAACATGGTATTGCGAAGCGAACAACGTTATCCGCATTTGCAAATATCCGTAAAGGTGGTCTGTTTGCTATTAACTTGCGTGAAGGCGACTCATTGCATGGTGTCCGTTTAACCGACGGGGATCGAGAGATGATGATTGGCACAAGGCAGGGTATGGCTATTCGTTTTCATGAGACGGATGTTCGTGACATGGGACGAACTGCTGGTGGTGTAAAAGGGATCACTCTTTCAAATGATGATGGTGTAGTTGGAATGGATGTTATTAACGAAGACCAAAAGGTGCTTGTTGTAACAGAAAAAGGGTATGGAAAACGAACAGAGCTGGATGAATACCGTGTTCAGAGCCGAGGCGGTAAAGGCATTAAGACATGTAACGTAACCGACAAAAACGGTCCGCTTATCTCATTGAAAATGGTAGGCGAAGACGATGACATTATGATTGTAACGGCGAATGGAATTATTATTCGTACCACTGTCGAGGGTATTTCAACAACCGGAAGAAATACACAAGGGGTTACGCTCATTCGTGTTCAGGAAGGCGAAGAGGTAGCAACAGTTGCCCGCGTTAACATTCAGGATGAAGATGTAGAGGATCTTGAGGATAGCGAAGAATTAGAAACGACAGATGCTACAAATGCTATAGAAGAAACAACTGAATCGAATGAAGAATAAAGAAACTGTCCTTTTGGACAGTTTCTTTTCGTCTTAAAGGATTGGGTAAGCTGGTTCAAGTCGAGGATGAGCATAATAGGGAGGTCTAGGTCCTATTTTTGGAACTAGCCAGGATTCCCCTAAATAGTGCATACGCTCGTGTTCTGATGGATCGTTCGTTGTAAGCAGGGTGACTTCGGGATAAAAGGTAAACTTCATGAGACTTCTCCTCCTTTTTCACTTACTATATGCAAAGTCGATACGAGAGAAGTATGTCTCTCAATAAAAAAGACGTGCACGTAGGTAATCGCCTATTCATAGTGTAAGACTATTGAGGTGATAAGATGACCAATGAATCTGACAAAAAGCGTGAGATGGAAGAACTTCAACAATGGTTTAAATCAAACATGAAAGAAGGAACATACCCCCTATATCCTAGTTTTGGGAAGATTACACGCTATGAGGAACTAAATTTAACAGGACCTGAACAAAGACAATTGGAACAGCCGGGAATTGAGTCACTAATGGTACCACTTCCTATTATAGAAAATGAGCAATACAAAGGTTCTGGCAAGCTAGAGGATAAAGTCGCCATTATTACAGGTGGTGATAGTGGCATTGGGGCCGCAGCGGCGATTGCGTTTGCAAAGGAAGGTGCTGACTGTGTCATTAGTTATTTACATGAACATGAGGATGCCTACCGAACGAAGAATAGGATCGAGGAATTAGGACGCCGTTGTCTACTTATTTCTGGTGATGTAAGTTTAAAAGAAAAAAATGAAGAAATTGTGCGACGTGCGATTGAGGCATTTAAAAAGATTGATATTGTTGTTAACAACGTTGGTATCCAGTTTCCCCAGCAATCAATTACCGATATAACGGACGAACAATTTGATTACACGTTTAAAGTGAATGTGTACTCGCATTTCTACTTAACGAGAGCTGCTATGCCCTATTTAAAATCTGGAAGCTCTATTATTATGACATCCTCCGTCGTAACGTATGTAGGGGAACCACAGCTTGTTGATTATACGGCGACAAAGGGAGCGAACGTAGGATGGACGAGAGCTCTAGCGAAACAAGTCGGAAAGAACGGGATACGTGTAAATGCAGTAGCACCAGGTAAGATTTGGACGCCGCTTATTCCATCTAGCTTTACAGCAGATGATAATGCCTTACCAGTAGATAATGTAGTAGGAAGAGTTGGTCAACCTTTTGAGTTAGCACCCACGTATGTGTATTTAGCATCAGATGATTCTCGGTTTGTGACTGGCCAGGTTTTACATGTTGATGCAGGACAATCAACAAATAGTTAATGTAAATAGATTTAATCGAATACAAAGGCTCTCTAA
This sequence comes from Shouchella oshimensis, assembly GCF_002019765.1. Lineage (GTDB taxonomy): Bacteria > Bacillota > Bacilli > Bacillales > Bacillaceae_D > Shouchella > Shouchella oshimensis. The sequence goes on along the minus strand of NZ_KV917380.1, from coordinate 113,687 downwards.
TTAGACAGAGAACAGCATGCTAGCAGATGCTGTTCTTTTTAGTTGAAAAGGAACTATGGTGTATCAACAAATCTAGTTTACGTAAAAGGACAGCGTGGTTGCTCGAAACTTAATGGGTAGAAAAAATAAATTAAATAAATTCATAAATACAGTTGACGGTTTATTAATAGAATGATATATTATTACTTGTCCTCTTAAGAGAGGCGCAAACAACTTACCATTTCTTTTAAAAAAGTTGTTGACTTTATACGAGAGAAAATGGTATATTAATTGAGTCGCCAAGAGAGATCGAGGCGCAAACGAGTTCTTTGAAAACTGAACAAAAGCCAAGCGTAAAAAGAGATACAAGGTATCTCGTCAATGAAGTTAGACACAGCTTTAAATTGTGCAAATGAGCAAGTCAAACACTTTTAACGGAGAGTTTGATCCTGGCTCAGGACGAACGCTGGCGGCGTGCCTAATACATGCAAGTCGAGCGGACAGAAGGGAGCTTGCTCCCGGACGTTAGCGGCGGACGGGTGAGTAACACGTAGGTAACCTGCCCCTTAGACTGGGATAACTCCGGGAAACCGGAGCTAATACGGGATAATAAAGAGAATCACCTGATTCTCTTTTGAAAGACGGCGTCTAGCTGTCACTAAGGGATGGGCCTGCGGCGCATTAGCTAGTTGGTAAGGTAACGGCTTACCAAGGCGACGATGCGTAGCCGACCTGAGAGGGTGATCGGCCACACTGGGACTGAGACACGGCCCAGACTCCTACGGGAGGCAGCAGTAGGGAATCTTCCGCAATGGACGAAAGTCTGACGGAGCAACGCCGCGTGAGTGAGGAAGGCCTTCGGGTCGTAAAGCTCTGTTGTGAGGGAAGAACAAGTACCGGGGTAACTACCGGTACCTTGACGGTACCTCACCAGAAAGCCACGGCTAACTACGTGCCAGCAGCCGCGGTAATACGTAGGTGGCAAGCGTTGTCCGGAATTATTGGGCGTAAAGCGCGCGCAGGCGGCTTCTTAAGTCTGATGTGAAATCTCGGGGCTCAACCCCGAGCGGCCATTGGAAACTGGGAAGCTTGAGTGCAGAAGAGGAGAGTGGAATTCCACGTGTAGCGGTGAAATGCGTAGATATGTGGAGGAACACCAGTGGCGAAGGCGACTCTCTGGTCTGTAACTGACGCTGAGGCGCGAAAGCGTGGGGAGCAAACAGGATTAGATACCCTGGTAGTCCACGCCGTAAACGATGAGTGCTAGGTGTTAGGGGTTTCGATGCCCGTAGTGCCGAAGTAAACACATTAAGCACTCCGCCTGGGGAGTACGGCCGCAAGGCTGAAACTCAAAGGAATTGACGGGGACCCGCACAAGCAGTGGAGCATGTGGTTTAATTCGAAGCAACGCGAAGAACCTTACCAGGTCTTGACATCCTTTGACCACTCTGGAGACAGAGCTTCCCCTTCGGGGGCAAAGTGACAGGTGGTGCATGGTTGTCGTCAGCTCGTGTCGTGAGATGTTGGGTTAAGTCCCGCAACGAGCGCAACCCTTGATCTTAGTTGCCAGCATTTAGTTGGGCACTCTAAGGTGACTGCCGGTGACAAACCGGAGGAAGGTGGGGACGACGTCAAATCATCATGCCCCTTATGACCTGGGCTACACACGTGCTACAATGGATGGTACAAAGGGCAGCGAAACCGCGAGGTGGAGCCAATCCCATAAAGCCATTCTCAGTTCGGATTGTAGGCTGCAACTCGCCTACATGAAGCCGGAATTGCTAGTAATCGCGGATCAGCATGCCGCGGTGAATACGTTCCCGGGTCTTGTACACACCGCCCGTCACACCACGAGAGTTTGTAACACCCGAAGTCGGTGAGGTAACCTTTTGGAGCCAGCCGCCTAAGGTGGGACAAATGATTGGGGTGAAGTCGTAACAAGGTAGCCGTATCGGAAGGTGCGGCTGGATCACCTCCTTTCTATGGAGTTTTTACTCTAGTCGATGTATGACCTCGGGTCATATAGCGCTTTGGATCTTTTGTTCAGTTTTGAATGAACTCTGTTTCATTCTTATAGTGTTTTGACAAAGAGAAACAAGAAAATCGAGGATGGTAGTGTTCGATTGAGAGAGCGTAGTTGTCTACGTGATTGAATGAGAAGCACGTGCCAGACGAAGAGATTCGCCGTTTATCGGACGTCAAACTTGGTTCTTTGAAAACTAAATCATAATCAATCAACTCAAATTAGTTTTGTTCATCGGTGTTACAACTGTTTGAACGAGACGTCAAGAATTCATAAACCTTTTAGGTTAACTGTTTGACAAAGAGAAACAAGAAGATCGAGGATGGAAGTGTTCGATTGAAGGAGCGTAGTTGTCTACGTGACTGAATGAGAAGCGCGTACCAGACGATGAGATTCAACGTTTATCGGACGTCAAAATGGATAAGTTAGAAAGGGCGCACGGTGAATGCCTTGGCACTAGGAGCCGATGAAGGACGCGACGAACAGCGATATGCTTCGGGGAGCTGTAAGTAAGCTTTGATCCGGAGATTTCCGAATGGGGGAACCCACCATCCGTAATGGGATGGTACTCCTGCCTGAACACATAGGGCAGGGTGAGGCAGACCCGGGGAACTGAAACATCTAAGTACCCGGAGGAAGAGAAAGCAAATGCGATTTCCTGAGTAGCGGCGAGCGAAACGGAATCAGCCCAAACCAAGAGGCTTGCCTCTTGGGGTTGTAGGACACTCTATACGGAGTTACAAAGAAACGGAGTAGGTGAATTGTCTGGAAAGACAAGCCGAAGAAGGTAACAGCCCTGTAGCTGAAACTTCGTTTCCTCCAGAGTGGATCCTGAGTACGGCGGGACACGTGAAACCCCGTCGGAATCCGGGAGGACCATCTCCCAAGGCTAAATACTCCCTAGTGACCGATAGTGAACCAGTACCGTGAGGGAAAGGTGAAAAGCACCCCGGAAGGGGAGTGAAAGAGATCCTGAAACCGTGTGCCTACAACTAGTCAGAGCCCGTTAACGGGTGATGGCGTGCCTTTTGTAGAATGAACCGGCGAGTTACGATAACGTGCAAGGTTAAGCTGATGAGGCGGAGCCGTAGCGAAAGCGAGTCTGAATAGGGCGAGTAAGTACGTTGTCGTAGACCCGAAACCGGGTGATCTACCCATGTCCAGGGTGAAGGTCGGGTAACACCGACTGGAGGCCCGAACCCACGCATGTTGAAAAATGCGGGGATGAGGTGTGGGTAGGGGTGAAATGCCAATCGAACTCGGAAATAGCTGGTTCTCCCCGAAATAGCTTTAGGGCTAGCCTCGAGTGATGAGTTTTGGAGGTAGAGCACTGATTGGACGAGGGGTCCCCACAGGATTACCGAATTCAGTCAAACTCCGAATGCCAAAAACTTTAACTCGGGAGTCAGACTGCGAGTGCTAAGATCCGTAGTCAAGAGGGAAACAGCCCAGACCATCAGCTAAGGTCCCCAAGTATACGTTAAGTGGAAAAGGATGTGGAGTTGCTTAGACAACCAGGATGTTGGCTTAGAAGCAGCCATCATTGAAAGAGTGCGTAATAGCTCACTGGTCGAGTGACTCTGCGCCGAAAATGTACCGGGGCTAAACGTATCACCGAAGCTATGGCAATCCCAGTAGGGATTGGGTAGGGGAGCGTTCCAAGGACTGTGAAGCTAGATCGTGAGGACTAGTGGAGTGCTTGGAAGTGAGAATGCCGGTATGAGTAGCGAAAAGAGGGGTGAGAATCCCCTCCGTCGAAAGCCCAAGGTTTCCTGAGGAAGGCTCGTCCGCTCAGGGTTAGTCGGGACCTAAGCCGAGGCCGAAAGGCGTAGGCGATGGACAACAGGTTGATATTCCTGTACCACCTCGTATTTGTTTGAACGATGGGGGGACGCAGAAAGGTAGGGTGAGCGCGCCGCTGGCTGTGCGCGTCGAAGCATGCAAGGCTGGAACATAGGCAAATCCGTGTTCCGTGAAGGCTGAGCTGTGACCGTGAAGGACCCAAGGGTCCGAAATCCCTGATCCTCCGCTGCCGAGAAAAGCCTCTAGTTAGAATACAGGTGCCCGTACCGCAAACCGACACAGGTAGGCGAGAAGAGAATTCTAAGACGCTCGGGAGAACTCTCGTTAAGGAACTCGGCAAAATGACCCCGTAACTTCGGGAGAAGGGGTGCTCTATTAGGGTGTTAAAGCCCGAGAGAGCCGCAGTGAATAGATCCAAGCGACTGTTTAGCAAAAACACAGGTCTCTGCGAAGCCGTAAGGCGAAGTATAGGGGCTGACACCTGCCCGGTGCTGGAAGGTTAAGAGGAGGGGTTATCCCGTAAGGGAGAAGCTCTGAATTGAAGCCCCAGTAAACGGCGGCCGTAACTATAACGGTCCTAAGGTAGCGAAATTCCTTGTCGGGTAAGTTCCGACCCGCACGAATGGTGCAACGACTTGGATACTGTCTCAACGAGAGACCCGGTGAAATTATAGTACCTGTGAAGATGCAGGTTACCCGCGACAGGACGGAAAGACCCCATGGAGCTTTACTGTAGCTTGATAGTGAGTGTTGGTACCATTTGTACAGGATAGGTAGGAGCCTTGGAAGCCGGAGCGCTAGCTTCGGTGGAGGCGTCGGTGGGATACTACCCTGATGGTGCTGACATTCTAACCTCGACCCGTGATCCGGGTCAGGGACATTGTCAGGTGGGCAGTTTGACTGGGGCGGTCGCCTCCTAAACAGTAACGGAGGCGCCCAAAGGTTCCCTCAGAATGGTTGGAAATCATTCGTAGAGTGCAAAGGCATAAGGGAGCTTGACTGCGAGACCTACAAGTCGAGCAGGGACGAAAGTCGGGCTTAGTGATCCGGCGGTGCCGTATGGAAGGGCCGTCGCTCAACGGATAAAAGCTACCCTGGGGATAACAGGCTTATCTCCCCCAAGAGTCCACATCGACGGGGAGGTTTGGCACCTCGATGTCGGCTCGTCGCATCCTGGGGCTGAAGTAGGTCCCAAGGGTTGGGCTGTTCGCCCATTAAAGCGGCACGCGAGCTGGGTTCAGAACGTCGTGAGACAGTTCGGTCCCTATCCGTCGCGGGCGTAGGAAATTTGAGAGGAGCTGTCCTTAGTACGAGAGGACCGGGATGGACATACCGCTGGTGTACCAGTTGTTCCGCCAGGAGCATCGCTGGGTAGCTACGTATGGACGGGATAAGTGCTGAAAGCATCTAAGCATGAAGCCCCCCTCAAGATGAGATTTCCCATGGCGTAAGCCAGTAAGACCCCTTAGAGATGATGAGGTTGATAGGTCAGAAGTGGAAGTGTGGCGACACATGGAGCGGACTGATACTAATCGGTCGAGGGCTTATCCTAAATTTCTTGAGTTTGAGTATGATGATTTGATTTAGTTTTGAAAGAATCACCGATTCTTTTTAACAAATGAGTTTTACAAAGAGAAGCAAGGGATTTGCGGAAGTGACGATGGACTTGAAGGAGCGTACTCACGTACGTGACTGAAAAGGAAAGAGGAAACTGACAAAAAAGCCCGACGCTTATCTGAAGTAAACCAAAGTCTGGTGGCAATAGCAAAGAGGTCACACCCGTTCCCATGCCGAACACGGTCGTTAAGCTCTTTTGCGCCGATGGTAGTTGGGGGCTTCCCCCTGTGAGAGTAGGACGTTGCCAGGCATATGAGAAAGACACCTGAAAAGGTGTCTTTTTTGCGTAGAAAGAAAAGCGCAAAAGAGCTACGCTTCGGCAGAAGCGAGCCAAATAAAAAAGTAATCATATGAAACACGAAAGGGTTGTTTTCGTAAAAGCTTCATGGGAAGCATCGGGGATCTATCAACGAGAGGAACGTCCTCAAAGAAAACCACCGTGGAGCTAAGGGACGTTGCCAGGCAATCAGAAAGACACCTGAAAAGGTGTCTTTTTTGCGTAGAAAAAAAGCGCAAAAGAGCTGCGCTTCGGCAGAAGCGAGCCAAATAAAAAAGTAATCATATGAAAGCAGCGTGCTTCCCCAGTGAGACGAAAGGGTTGTTTTCGTGAAGCCTCATGGGAAGCATAGGGAACCCATCAACAAGAGGAACGTCCTCGAAGAAAATCACCGTGGAGCGGTAGGACGTTGCCTGGCAATGAGAAAGACACCTGAAAAGGTGTCTTTTTTTTCGTAGAATGAAAGGCGCAAAAGAGCTGGAATCTTTAGAGAGATGAGACACTAATTACAAGTGTGGTCTTAAAGGAACCCACATAAGCAGTAGAGAGCTTATTAAAGAATAAAGCTAATCATAGGGGATTAATACTAGACATCACCCGTTTCATGGCATAAGAGGCTTGTAAACGACTTTTAAATGAATCAGGCTATCGACCTCGATAATAAATTAGGTTAGCGTTGAAGTAATTTAGTGAGAACAACATGTTGACTATCTTTTTCTACAAGGTCTAAGAAATTCTTAATGAACGGCATTTCGTCGCAATCCAATGTATGCAGTCTTTCTCCCCACCATTCTGTTTCATATCGACAAATCATGCTGAGATTGTAGAGAACAAGATAGTAGACCATTAAAGTGGGAAGCTTCATGTAGTCTGTTTTGGCTGAATGGAGAGCATATGTGTTTTCATTTACAAATAAAAGAGGACTAATGTTTCGTTCTTTTAGTACATCAATAGGGTGTAAGACAATAGTTTCCCTCTGTTCACTAACGTTTAACGAATGGTTGTACCCATAGCTAATTAAATAATCTTTAAAACGTTCAGCTGTCATATGGTAAGCATCAAGCACACTAGAAGGAAATGTGAGTGTTTGATTTTCGTGAAGCGTTCCGTAGTAATAAGGTTGTTCAGAAAGCAGATGAACAAAAGCATCTTGCATCGGTGGTAGTTGTTTAAATAAGAGAGCCATGGAGTATTTATCAGAATATTGATTTGGTTTCATGTGAAACATTTTTTGCATTAGATGTGGAAACAAACCATCTTGTTGTACTTTTACTTCATCGGCTAAAAACGAATAGCCTTGCTTTTTTCTTTTTCGTGTTGAGACACCGTGAGACAATACAGATGATTTTGCTGGGTAGTCTGGGTCGTATTTAAGAATGCAGGCTTTTAGAAGCTGAGAGACTCCGTAAAATAAAAGCATCGGCTTTATCGCTACAGGAGCTTGTTTAGCCTGAGTGTAGTAAAGCTGACCATGTTGAATATGATACATAAATCGGTAAGAATTCATGTAGCTCTTTGAAGAGGCAACATCTTCTTTTTCAATAAGCTGATACTGTTCTTTTAGAAAATCTTGTGTAAAGCTGGCCGATTCGAAAAAGGTAAAATCATTCATAGAGGGATCCATCCTTATGTATAGTGAATTCAGAAAAGTGCTACTTAAACCCTTGTCTTGACAGTAGTTTGCCCAGTTGATAAGCTACTAATAATATTTTCTGGCTTTTTTAAGGGGGCAAATACGATGTGGGACGATAAATTTAAAAAAGAAGGCTTAACATTTGATGATGTTTTGCTTTTACCGGCTAAATCTGAAATTCTTCCAAGAGATGTTTCAGTCGCAACAAAGTTAAGTGATAATGTAAAGTTAAATATTCCAATTTTAAGCGCTGGGATGGATACGGTAACGGAATCGGAAATGGCTATTGCGATTGCTCGTGAAGGTGGTATGGGGATTATTCACAAGAATATGTCCATTGAAGAGCAAGCGGAACAAATTGACAAAGTCAAACGTTCAGAAAGTGGTGTTATTACAGATCCATTTTTCTTAACGCCGGATCGACAAGTATTTGATGCTGAGCACTTAATGGGTAAATATCGTATCTCAGGTGTACCTATCGTAAACGAATCTCAACACTTAGTAGGGATTCTTACAAATCGCGACTTACGCTTTATTGAAGACTATTCCATTAAAATTGATGATGTTATGACGAAGGAAGGTCTTGTTACAGCGCCGGTTGGAACGACTTTAGAAGAAGCAGAGAAAATTTTACAAAAATATAAGATTGAAAAATTACCACTTGTTGATGATGAAGGTGTGTTAAAAGGGTTAATTACCATTAAAGATATTGAAAAAGTAATTGAATTCCCTAACTCAGCTAAAGACAAGCAAGGTCGTCTTCTTGTAGGTGCAGCCATTGGTGTGTCTGCAGATGCTGATGTTCGTATTGAAGCGGTTGTAAAAGCAGGTGCCGATGCAATTGTCATTGATACTGCACACGGTCATTCACAGGGTGTGTTAAATAAAGTAGCTGCTGTAAGAGCTAATTATCCTGACCTAACCATTATTGCAGGGAATGTTGCTACTGCTGAAGGCACAAAGGCATTGATTGAAGCTGGAGTTAGTGTAGTGAAAGTAGGAATTGGTCCAGGGTCTATTTGTACAACACGTATTGTTGCTGGAATTGGTGTTCCGCAAATTACCGCAGTGTATGATTGTGCGACCGAAGCAAGAAAACATGGTGTACCAATTATTGCTGATGGTGGGATTAAGTACTCTGGAGATATTACTAAAGCATTAGCTGCTGGTGGACATGCTGTAATGCTTGGTAGCTTGCTGGCAGGTGTTTCTGAGAGCCCTGGTGAGACTGAAATCTATCAAGGTCGTCAATACAAAGTTTATCGAGGCATGGGTTCCCTGGGAGCAATGGAAAAGGGAAGTAAAGATCGTTATTTCCAGGAAAATAATCAAAAGCTCGTTCCAGAAGGTATTGAAGGACGTACATCTTATAAAGGACCGTTAGCAGATACGGTTCACCAGTTAGTTGGTGGTGTTCGTGCTGGTATGGGTTACTGTGGAACGGCTACATTAACAAATTTAAGAGAAGAAGGCCAATTTGTCCGGATCACTGGTGCAGGCTTAAAAGAGAGCCACCCACATGATGTACAAATAACAAAAGAAGCGCCAAATTATTCGTTATAATCGACAAACTTTTGACCAATAGATAGGGACTTCCCTATCTATTTTTTTGTATGTTAGCATGATACAATAAGAAACATGTGTAGAAATAGTGGAGGTGTCATTTTTGAAAAGAAATAACCGAGCGAAGTGGGCAAGAATGTCTTTGTTGTTCACGTTGATTTTAGCTCTAGTAACAGTACCTTATCAAAATGCAGATGCAAATACAATTAATGTTGATGCGTCGGCTGCAATTATGATAAATGGAGATACAGGTCAAATCCTTTATGAAGATAATATAGATGAGCAGTTAGCTATCGCAAGTATGACAAAAATGATGACTGAGTATTTATTATTTGAAGCGATTGAAGAAGGCCAAGTTTCTTGGGATGATACTGTTCAAATTGAAGATCATTTATATCCTTTATCTCATCAAGGCGGTCTTTCAAATGTAATGCTACGCTCAGATTATGATTATACGGTGAAGGACCTTTATGAATCAATGGCTATCTATTCTGCAAATGCGTCAACAATGGCACTTGCTTCTCATATTGCTGGATCAGAATCGGCATTTGTTCAGCAAATGAATGAAAAAGCAGCAGAATTAGGTCTTGATCATTATGACTTTGTCAACTCAAGTGGATTACCGAATTCTAGTTTAGATGGTCATCATCCAGACGGGACCCCAGCAGATGCGGAAACAACTATGTCTGCTCGTTCTGTTGCACAACTTGCTTTTCATCTTTTAAATGACTACCCGGAAGTATTAGAAACAGCAAGTATTCCTTTTGCTGAATTTCAAGCGGGACCAGATGAAACCGTGAATATGCCAAACTGGAATCAAATGTTACCAGGTATGAGTCATGAATACGAAGGCGCAGATGGATTAAAAACGGGTACAACCGATGCTGCTGGGAACAGTTTTACAGGAACAGCCTTACGAGATGGTACACGACTGATCACCGTTGTAATGAATGCTGGAGATCCACAAATTAGAACTGAACGTTTTGATGAAACAGCAAAATTGTTTGATTATGGATTTGATCAGTTCGAAGACATTACTGTTGTGGAAGAAGGACAAGAGCCCGAAGACAATACGTTTACTGTTAGTGGCGGTAAAGAAACAGAGGTGTCAGTCGTCACTTCTGAAAACTTGAATGTATCAACCCAAAAAAATGCAAATCAAGACTACACGCTTGAAGTCGTCCTTGATGAAGAGCTCTTGAATGAAAACGGAGAACTTGTCGCACCAATAAGCGAAGGCGAGCGTATTGGTACGTTAAAAGTGAACTTTGATGATCCAACGGAATACATTCAAGGAACACAGTTAAGTGGAGTTGCATTAGTTGCAACAGAAGATATCGAAGAAGCTGGTTGGTTTACAATGTCTATGAGAGGTATAGGTTCATTCTTCTCAAGCATGTGGACGAGTCTTACTGATACTGTATCTGGCTGGTTTAATTAAGAAAATGAAAGAAGCAGTTCTATTGTGGCTGCTTCTTTTTTCACTATTCGGGTACATAAATGAAAGAGGGAGTTGATTAAAAATGAAAGTGGCACTGTATCAAGGGGACATCGAACTTGGTGATGTGAAGAAAAATAGTGAGCGTGTTGCAGCGTGGATGAAACAGCTTTGTAAAGAGAAAAGTGTGAATTGTGTTATTTTACCTGAATTATGGTCTTCAGGTTATGCGTATGATCAATTAGAGCAGATAGCGTCTCAAGAAGAAGAAACAAAAGCCTTTATGGTTGAACTTGCTAACACGCATAAGGTGCATATAATTGGAGGATCAATCGTTACAAAAAGAGAAAATAAGTTTTACAATACAGCTCTTGTTTATAACAAAGAAGGGGCATTGATTAATCAATATGATAAAGTGCATTTAGTGCCAATGCTAAACGAACCCGACTTTTTTGCAGCTGGCCAAGAACCGCCTCATTTGTTTACTTTAGATGGGTTAACGATAGGCACAATGATTTGCTATGACCTACGTTTTCCTGAATTAGCAAGAAAACTAACGTTAGCAGGTGCAGATGTGTTAGTCATTCCAGCTGAGTGGCCAAGAGCAAGAACCGCTGTATGGCGTACGTTGCTTCAAGCACGAGCGATTGAGAACCAAGTATACGTTATTGGCGTTAACCGAATAGGTTCTGATACCCAAACTGCCTATGGTGGTCATTCAGTGGTCATTCGTCCAAGTGGTGATGTAATAGAAGAAGCAACTGAAGATGAAGGAACAATTCTTGCAACGTTAAAGAAAAAGGAAGTTGAACAGATTAGAGAAGATATTCCATTATTAAAAGATCGCAAACCTTCTCTTTATTGAGAGAGATAGCTGCAAAATAGGGAGGGCAAATCCGTGTTAACGTTAAATGAAATCATGAAATTAGATATCATGAAGCCTGCTACCATTAAAACAGCTGTTAATCATGTAGGCAATAAACAAGTGGAGTGGGTCTCTATAACCGAGGCACCAGTAGAGAACTTTATACGTAAACACGAACTTGTTCTAACAACAGGTATTGGTTACGGTCATGATCCAAAACAATTTTATGAGTTTGTATCTGATGTGATTAAATCTGAAGCTGCTGCGTTAGCGGTAGCAACAGGTCGTTATATATTTGAATTATATGAAGATGCGAAAGCATTAGCAGAAGAACATGAATTACCCATTCTATTTTTGCCATGGGAAATACGATTTGCTGACCTAACACAAGCGGTTACTGCTCGCTTGTTAGATCAGAAGCAAGAGCACCTTCAATTTACGCAACATATTCAACAAGAATTACTCTCCCTTACTCTTGCAGGCAATCGTTTGTCAACTATTGCTGACCATGTTTCAAACTGTATGGCAGTACCCATTGTGATAACAGATCATGCCGGTACATTGAAGGGAAAAAGTCATCTCGTTTCCCATTCATTTGAAAAGAAAGTACGACATGCAGTAAACGATGTGAGAGCATTTGATTTTTCAAGCGAACACCATCCTCTTGAAAGCAAAATTCAAGAAATTGTTGTGGAAAAGGATACGTTATACGTATTACCAATTATCCAAACAAATCATGATATTCAAGGCTATATGTTCACAACGCCATTAAGTGAATCAGACAAGGTGGATGAACAAAGCTTTTTCATCATTTTAGAGCATACAGTAACGGCCGCGGCTTTCTGGTTCTTACAGGAAAACGCTGTTCAAGAGGCGGAGGCACGAATTCGAGACAATTTTGTTGCCGATTTAGCTAATGGCATTCACTCAAAACCTTTATATGCAAAAGCACGTGCATTTGGCTACAATTTGCATTTATCTTATCTTGCAATCGTTGGCTTTCCCCATAATTTCGAGACGTTATTTTCGAAAATTGGTCAAACGGCTACTTATGAAGAATGGTTATCGAGTATGATTCATTACATTGAGGAAGAAATTTATTTTGCAGGTTCAACGATTGAACGAGGGTGTATGTCAACTTTTTTAGATAGTCAATTAATCATCTTCCTAGAAGTTTCTGCTGAAGATTATAAAGCAACGGTCAATAGTTTTTTGGACTTATTATACCGAAGATTGGATCATTTATTACCTGATGTTGAACTTACTTGGGCAATAGGAGATGCAGCCATTGAGCCCAATAGATTTGCAGCTCGTTTTGCAGAAGCCAAGCAAGCCCTGCAATTAGGTTTGGGTCGACTTGGTAAAGGAAGTCGAATTTATTTCAGCGATACGAAAATTGATCGAGTCATGCATAAAATTGGAACAGTTGATGAAATTCAAGAATTAATCAAAGGATACGTTCAACCGCTTATTGATTATTCGATAATGAGAGAAATTGATCTACTTGAAACCTTTATAGTATACCAGCGAAATCAAAATAAAGTGTCACAAACAGCCCGTGTTTTACACCTTCACCGTCAATCTTTATTATATCGACTTAGAAAAATTGAAACCATTACAGGTTTATCTCTTGCAAATCCTGATAACCTTTTTTTGTTGGATTTATGTATCCGTACGTATCAAATAAAGAAGAATATGGAGACACCTCAGATGTAGGTGTTTTTTTATGGAATAAGATCTGACGCTCAGAATCCTTGCGACTAAAGGAAAAAAGGGAATGGAAAGAAAAATGTATAATGAATATACCTAATTTTCATACATTTTTTCCATTACGTTCAATAGAGGGTCTCTATATACTGTAAGTAGAGATTAGCTTGCATCTTTAAGGAGGCCAGAAAATGTTCCCGTTCACGTTAGAGGAGTTTCAAGCACGAATTGCGAATACAAAAAAGAAGATGGAAAAAAGGGGTATTGATGTCTTACTTATAACGGATCCAGCTAATATGAATTACCTCTCTGGTTTTAACGGCTGGTCCTTTTATGTTCATCAAATGTTAGTCCTACTCATTGATGAAGAACAGCCCATATGGCTTGGTAGAGGAATGGATGCAAATGTTGCGAAGCAGACAACATGGCTTATGCATGAACGGATCATCTCTTATCCCGACTATTTTGTCCAGTCTCGAGAAGAGCACCCAATGGATTTTATCGGCAAGGTTCTTTCCGATATTGGTCAATCGAATCGATCCATTGGTGTTGAGATGGATACGTATTACTATACTGCTCAAGCTCATCATCGCTTAAAAGAAGCTTTACCAAATGCAACTTTTGTCGATGCTACCAACCTCGTAAACTGGGTCAGAATCATAAAATCAGAGCAAGAGATCCATTATATGAAGCAAGCGGGAAAGATTGCTGCTAAAGCTATGTATGCAGGTATGAATGCCATTCAAGCCGGTGCAAGAGAATGTGATGTTGTTGCTGATATTTACCATGCACAACTCTCAGGAACGGATGAAGGTGGTGGGGATTACCCAGCTATTGTTCCGTTGTTACCTGCTGGAATAAAAACAGGTGCTCCACATATTACATGGACGGATCAACGTTATCCTAGTGAAGAAACGGTTATCATTGAACTAGCAGGTTGTCATCAGCGCTACCATGCTCCTTTAGCCCGAACGATTACAATTGGAAAACCACAGCAGCGTGTTTCAGATGTAGCAGACATTGTTGTAGAAGGGTTGAACGAAGTGATGGCATTTATTAAACCTGGCGTAACGTGTGAACAAGTAGAAGCAGTCTGGCAAAAAACTATTAATCGATATGGACTAAAGAAGGAGTCTCGCTTAGGATATTCAACAGGTTTGAATTATCCACCGGATTGGGGTGAGCATACTGCAAGCTTACGAAAAGGGGATCAGACAGAGTTAAAAGAGAATATGGCGTTTCATGTGATTCCTGGTATGTGGTACGAAGATTTTGGCGTCGAGATTAGTGAATCGATTCGGATCACAAAGGATAGTTGTGAGCTTCTTGCAGATTTTCCTAGACAGTTATTATCGAATACGTCGATTGACTCTGCATCGTAATCAAAAATAAGGGGATGAGAGATTTGACAGAACAACACAAACCATCATTAGCAACCCAAGCCGTTTGGGCAGGAGAAAAAGAGTATCTTGTACATGGAGCAACTCAAGTGCCTGTTATACCTAGCGTTGCATTTGGTTATGACGATATGGATGAGTGGTATGAAGTTGCAATTGGACGCAAAAAAGGTCATATATATGGACGAAATACAAATCCAACTGTGCAAGCATTTGAAGATAAAGTTAAAGTATTAGAAGGTGCTAACGCGGCGACGAGTTTTTCTACGGGAATGGCCGCCATTTCTAACACGTTATATACCTTTCTTCGCCCTGGTGATCGTGTTGTGACAATTAAAGATACGTATGGGGGAACGAATAAAATTTTTACAGAATTTTTGCCAAACATAGGTGTGGATGTGCAGTTTTGTGAAACTGGCAATCATGAACAACTAATAGAAGAAACCGCAAAAGGGTGTAAAATTTTATATTTAGAAACACCGACAAATCCAACTGTGAAAATTACGGATATAAAGAAATGTGCCCAAGCAGGCCATCAAGCAGGAGCATTAGTGGTTGTCGATAATACATTCGCTACCCCAATTAATCAAAATCCGTTGCAACTTGGAGCCGATCTTGTTCTGCATAGCGCTACGAAATTTTTAGGTGGTCATGCAGACGCATTAGGCGGTGTCGTCGTAGGCTATGATCATGCCCTGATCGAAGCCATCTATCATTACCGTGAAATTAACGGTGCAACGATGGATCCATGGGCCGCTTACCTTCTATTGCGTGGTATGAAAACGTTAGATCTGCGAGTAAAGAGACAGGCAGAAACAGCAATGAAGCTCGCAACGTATTTAAAGACAGTTGAAGGGGTAGAACAAGTCTTTTATCCAGGTCTTGAAGACCATCCAAATCATGCAATTGCAAAAGAACAAATGTCAGGCTTTGGTGGTATGTTGAGTTTTGCTGTTACTGGAGGAGTGGATACAGTTCGTCATTTATTGCCGAAATTACAGTATGCTAACCGAGCGGCTAATTTAGGTGCTGTAGAGACGACAGTAGGTCCTGCAAGAACAACAAGTCACGTGGAATGTACACCAGAAGAGCGTGCAGCCATGGGCATACCAGAAGGGCTCATACGTGTATCATGTGGGATTGAAGATGCAGATGATATTATTCAAGATTTTAAACAAGCATTTAAGGCAGTGGAAGTAGGCGTTTAAGGTGGAAGTGTTAAAAGCATATGCCCTAAAAATGGAAGAAAAGCTTATTGAGTGGCGACGTCATTTGCATCGATACCCCGAATGTAGTTTTCAAGAAAAAGAAACCTCTGCTTTCGTCAAAAAGCAGCTAGAAAACATACCGGGAATGACCGTTTTTCAGTCAAACGTTGGCTATGGGGTAGTAGGGACACTATCGAATGGGGTTGGACCAACCATTGCTTTACGTGCAGATATGGACGCATTACCCATTCATGAGGAGGCAGATGTCTCCTTTTCTAGTGAACATCCAGGGATAATGCATGCGTGTGGTCATGATGCTCACACGGCTATTTTACTAGGTGCTGCAACGTTGCTTGCAGAACAAATCAATCATACATCAGTAACAGGTACAATCAAATTTGTGTTCCAGCCAGCAGAAGAATCGACGGACGAAACGAATACATCAGGTGGATTGTATTTAGTAAAAGAAGGTGTGTACGACGATGTTGATATGGCATTCGCTCTCCACATGTGCCCGTGGCTCACACCCGATGCCATTCAAGTCTACAAAGGACCAGCGATGGGCAGCTTCGATGTGTTTAAAGGAACGATAAAAGGGACTGGTGGACATGGCGCATATCCTCACTTAGGAACAGATCCAGTCTGGCTTCTATCTCAAGTTTTGCCTGCATTATATAGTTTACAAAATAGACTCGTTTCGCCGTTAGAAGCGGCTATATTAAGTATAGGCATTGTTCAAGGTGGAAGGGCTAACAATGTGATTCCGTCAGAGGTATACGTGGAAGGAACCATCCGTTGTTACTCGGCAGCTACACGAACCTACTTAATAAATGAAATTAGAAAAGCGTTTACACTAGCTAATGTATTTGGGGGAGAAGGAACTTGCCTAATAGAGTCTGGTGAGCCTGCTCTTGTAAATAACGGTGAGGCTATTGATGTCATTGTCGACACTGCTAAAACGCTTTACCCAAATGATCGTATCGTGGATGCTCCCTATGGTTTGGGGAGTGAGGATTTTGCCTATACAGCAGAAAAGGCGCGAGCAGCTATGTTCTTTTTAGGATGTAAACCAGAACATGGTCAATATGATTTACACACGCCGCTTTTTCAAATTGATGAAGCTTGTCTGAAGAAAGGGGCGACATTGCTAGCTTCAACAGCGTTGGCTGCATTACAAGGAGGAATTGACAATGAAGCTTAAATTAGCATTACTCGGGTTTGGAGTGGTCGGGCAAGGCCTCGTGGAGCACCTAATTCAACATGGTGAGAAGGCGAAAGAAGAGGTTGGTTTTCATCCAGTGGTTGTTGCCATCTCTGATTTTAAGAAGGGATCTCTCTATGATCCGGAGGGTCTTGATTTAGAGCTACTACTTCATACATTAGAAACCACAGGTTCCCTTGAAGATTATCCTCAGTCAAAAGGTTTAATTCGTGATCTTGATGCCATTGCAACCATTATTGAAAGCAACGCAGATGTCGTTGTTGAAGCTACTTATACAAATGTAAAAACAGGAGAGCCAGCTATCACTCATTGTAAGACTGCATTTCAACATAAAAAGAGCGTTGTGATGACGAATAAAGGCCCTATCGCTCTTGCATTAAAAGAGCTTGAGAGTCTAGCAAAAGAAAACAACGTGTTTCTTGGCTATGAGGGGACTGTTATGAGCGGAACGCCGTCATTACGACTTCCAAAGACAACATTAATTGGAAATAAAATTACGAAGATTAGTGGAATTTTAAACGGCACAACCAATTATATGATTACACAAATGGAAAAAGGCTTTTCGTATGAAAGTGCCTTAAAGGAAGCACAAGAAAAAGGATATGCAGAGGCAGATCCAACGAGTGATGTAGAAGGTTACGATGCCATGTACAAAGTCGTTATCCTAGCAAATGCTGTCATGGGTAAGGATATTACTGTAGAACAAGTGGAGCGAGAAGGGTTAAATACTTTAACTCGAGAGGCTATCTTAGCGTCAAAGGAAAAGCAATCATGTTGGAAGATGCTCGGTACGGTGGAAGAACGAGAAAACGGTGTTGTACACGCATCTGTGAAGCCCGTTGAAATTCCTCTTACTCATCCTTTAGCAAGCATTGGCGGTGCAACAAATGCCATTACGTATTCATGCAATATGTCTGGTGATATTACGTTAACAGGAGCTGGGGCAGGGAAAAGAGAAACCGGGTATGCTCTTTTTATTGACTTAATTTACTGTCATCTGCACGTGCAAAGTCAATCAAATACGACGATGATAAATTAGGAGGTTATTCCTATGAAGGTAGATTTGAAGCGTCAGAAAATGTTTGTAGCAGGTGACTGGGTTGAACGGGAACGTGTACTGGAAGTACGCAACCCAGAAGATGATGATTTAATTGCAGTTGTTCCGCGTGCCTCCCGAAAAGATATGGAAGAAGCAGTAGAGTTAGCAAAGAAAGGTGCTCAAGTATCTGCACATTTACCTGTATATAAGCGAATGAATATTTTAAACAAAGCAGCTGATTATGTAGAGACACACAAAGAAACGTATGCTAAAACAATCGCTCTAGAGGGCAGTAAGACGATTACAGAAGCAAGAAAAGAAGCTGGCCGATGTGTGGAGACGTTGCGGTTGTCAGCAGAGGAAGCGCGAAGAGTAACAGGTGAAACCATACCGTTTGACCAATCTGAGGGGGGAGTTGGACGATTCGGGTATTATGAACGAGTCCCGTTAGGCATTATCGGTGCCATTACACCATTCAACGATCCGTTAAACTTAGTTGCTCATAAGATTGGTCCAGCAATTGCTTCTGGAAATGCGATTGTTGTAAAACCAGCAACAGCAACGCCTCTTAGTGCTCTCTTTCTAGCAGAAGCATTTGATTATGCAGAGCTACCAAAAGGGATTCTCTCTGTTATTACTGGTATAGGATCTGAGGTTGGTCAAGTATTAATGACTCATCCAGATGTACGGATGATTTCATTTACAGGTGGGATGGAAGCTGGATTAAAGATTGCCAATCAAGCAGGATTAAAAAAGAAAAGCATGGAACTTGGTTCAAATTCTCCTGTTATCGTACTTGAAGATGCTTCACTCGAAGAAGCTATACCTTCATGTGTAAGTGGTGCTTTTTGGGCTGCAGGGCAGAACTGCATCGGTGTGCAGCGGATTTATATTGATCAATCCATTTATAAAGAGTTTAAAGATCAATTTGTGAAAGAGACAAAGCAGTATCGTCTTGGTCCAAAGCTTGATGAATCAACGAGTATGGGACCGTTGATTCATGAAAAAGAAGCAAAGCGTGTGGCCTTTATGGTGGAAGATGCAGAGCGGACAGGTGCAACCATTCTTACAGGTGGCAAACGAGATGGGGCTTTTTATGAACCTACTGTGCTTGAAAATGTTCCAGAAGATTGTCATTTAGGAAGAGAAGAAG
Organism: Shouchella oshimensis; assembly: GCF_002019765.1. Lineage (GTDB taxonomy): Bacteria > Bacillota > Bacilli > Bacillales > Bacillaceae_D > Shouchella > Shouchella oshimensis. The sequence goes on along the minus strand of NZ_KV917380.1, from coordinate 94,763 downwards.
TATTTGGCCCTGTTGTTTTGCTCTATTCTTTCCAAACCCTTACAGAGGCCATAGAAAAAGCGAATCAAACAGACTACGGTTTACAAGCTGGTCTTTTTACGAAAGATTTACATCGCGCTTTTACCCTTATTAAGCAACTTCACGTTGGTGGTGTGATGATTAACGATAGTACAGACTTTCGCATTGATGGGATGCCATTTGGCGGTACAAAACAATCAGGTGTGGGGCGGGAAGGTGTGAAATTTTCTATACACGAAATGACTGAAGAGAAAGTGATTTGCTTTAAGCTTGCTTAGAAGACAGTAAAAGGATTGAAGGGAATAGCCTTCAATCCTTTTTTGTATAAAGGTGGAAATGGTGCTTAACGTGTGGATGAGAAAGCCTGTTTCTTTAAAACCTGTTATAGGCGTTATCATGAGAAAATATGGTCTGGTTTGGTTTTTGTCATTATGAACAGAACATGTTAAACTAATGAGAATTAACAGAAAAGATCAAAAAAGGAGAACATCTATGAAGAAATTAGTCGGAACGATAACGGTTGCAGGAGCAGTACTTGTATTAGCAGCCTGTGGAAATGATGAAACATCAGGCGGAGAAACAAATTCAACAACGAATGATGGAAATACGGAAATCGTTACATACGATATTGCGACAGATAACAATTTTGTTCCATTTGAATTTATTGATTTAGAAACAAACGAGTTAACCGGTTTTGACATTGAATTGATGGAAGCGATTGCAGAGGAATCGGGATTCGAAGTGAATTTTCATCAAATGGATTTTAGTGGCGCTCTGTCAGGAATTGAACAAGGATCCTATGATGCAGCCATAAACGGCATGAGCATCACAGAAGAACGCAAGCAGAATATTGATTTTTCTGATCCATATTACGAGTCAGGTCTAGTGTTAGCCGTTGCACAGGACGATGATACAATTCAGTCCATTGATGATCTCACTAGTGATCATAAAGTTTCTACTAGACTATCTTCCACAAGTCAAACGTATCTTGACGAACAGACAGATGCAGAGGTTGATGCGTATCCGGAAATTACAGAGGCCTATCAAGCATTAATTGCTGGTCACGTCGATGCGGCACTTTATGATATGCCGAATGTACAATATTTCATTCAGCAGCAAGGAGAAGGCTCAATGAAGATTGTAGGTGATTTGTTAACAGGTGAAGATTACGGTATTGCTTTTCCAAAAGGGTCTGATTTGGTTGACGATGTCAATGAAGCATTAGCGACGTTGATGGAAAATGGCACATACGGAGATATTTACGAAACCTATTTTGGAGAAAGACCTGAAGGAATGTAATTGAAATCGAGTTGCTCATACAACAAGGTGAGCAACTTTCTTAATTGAAAGGAAGAGGTAGAATGGATTTTGATTTTGGTGCCTTTCCATTTTTAGTAGAAGGGTTAAAGTTAACAATTATTATTACGCTAGTTGGTGTGTTTTTTGGAAGCATCATTGGTTCCTTAGTAGGTCTTATGAAACTTTCTCGCTTCAAGCTGATAAAAGCTGTTGCAGTAGTTTTTGTAGAAATTATTCGAGGTACCCCGCTATTAGCACAAATCTTCTTTATTCACTTTGGGATTCCTGGTATTTTTGGTGTCCGGTTCGATCCACTATATACAGGAATTTTTGTTATTGCGATTAATTCAGGCGCATATATTGCCGAAATTGTCCGTGGGGCGATACAATCAATTGATAAGGGACAAATGGAAGCAGGGCGTTCTTTAGGCTTAACAGGAACACAGACGATGCGGCATATTGTATGGCCACAGGCAGTAAAAGTAATGATTCCTCCTTTTGGGAATCAATTTGTCATTAGTTTAAAAGATACATCGCTCTTATCAACGATTGCTGTTGCAGATCTGATGTATCAAAGTAGAACCTATACCGGAATTTCCGCATCTTATTTTGATACATACTTACTCGTTTGTTTATTTTACTTAGCTATAACGATACCAGCTTCTATTTTATTACGTTATATAGAACGGAGACTTGACCACTAATGATTACTGTAAAAAATTTACATAAAAGCTTCGGAAAAAATGAAGTGTTAAAAGGGATTTCAACAACCATTCACGAAAAGGAAGTTGTGTGTGTGATTGGCCCATCGGGATCAGGAAAGAGTACTTTTTTGCGCTGTTTAAACCGGCTTGAAGAAATCACCTCTGGGGAAGTGTATATCGAACAGGAGAACATCGCTGATCCACGTACAGATTTAAATCGAATTCGTCAAGAAGTAGGGATGGTCTTCCAGCATTTCAACTTATTCCCTCATAAGACCGTTTTAGAAAATATTACACTTGCTCCACTCAAAGTGAAAAAGGCAAAAAAGGAAGAAGCGATTGATGTGGCATTGGCATTGCTTGAAAAAGTGGGTTTAAGTGACAAAGCCGATGATTATCCTGCAAGCCTGTCTGGCGGTCAAAAGCAACGAGTAGCGATTGCACGTGCGCTCTCCATGAATCCAAAAGTGATGTTATTTGATGAGCCCACATCAGCACTTGATCCAGAGCTTGTTGGCGATGTTCTCGGTGTCATGAAGGAGCTCGCTTTAGAAGGAATGACCATGGTCGTTGTGACGCATGAGATGGGTTTTGCACGAGAAGTAGGAGATCGAGTATTCTTTATGGATGACGGGAAGATTGTAGAAGAAGGCACGCCCCAACAACTATTTGATGAAACACAGCACGAACGGACAAAGACCTTTTTGAGTAAAGTGCTATAGAAAAAGAGACTGTGCGAAGGTAACATCGGGTAGTGGAACGGCATTAGTCAATCAGACCCTTTTTAAGGGTCTACTATTTTTATTCAGTTAGCGTGATGTGTTGGATATCAAATCTTTGAGAGAACAATTATATGTTAGAAGTCAAAAAACCGTTGCAATAAGATCGAACAATTATTAAAATGACTGAATTATTATACATTTTAAGTTGATTGCGAAAAATTGCTTACAATGAATTGCATCTGTGACAATTCATTGTTAAAGGATGTACAAAAAGTGTTTAAACGGCTTGAGGAAGTACAAAGTCTTTAAGTACTAAGTGATTATTCTACTTAAAGATAAATAAGTCACATATTTTTTAATTAGAAAGGTAGCGTCTATGATATATGAAGACTTAATGAATAAATTAAATCAGCACGTTTCAAGAAACAAAAATTTACAAGAAACTATGAAGGAAATATTCAAAGATTATAATTGTGATCATATTTACACTCATAGTTTCAATGTAGCAAAATTAGCTAAAGAATTAGCTGAAATAAATAATTTCGATATTGAGGCTGCTTTTACTGCTGGATTGCTCCATGATATTAGCGGAATTATTCCAAATAACAAGCGGATTTCAATAGCAGAAGATATGAACATTCCTATTCTTGCAGAAGAAAGGAAGTTTCCATTGATAATTCATCAAAAAATTTCTGAAGTAATTGCAAATAAGATTTTTAACGTAAATAATAAGCAAGTTTTAAGTGCTATTGGATGTCATACTACTTTAAAGGGCAAATCAAGTAAATTTGATAATATTCTATTTGTTGCTGATAAAATAGAATGGGATCAAGCAGGTACCCCACCATATTTGGGGGAAATTTTAGAATCAATTGATATCTCAATTTACCATGGGTCATATGCTTATATAAACTTCTTGATGAATCAAAAAGACCAACTAAAAGTAGTTCACCCTTGGCTTTTAGAAGCATATGGTGATCTAACTTATAAAATCGGTAAAGACACGAACGAAAACAATCTTAAGACCCTTATGTAGTCTCCAATAAAGAATGAAGAGATACAAAGCTTTATTGATAAACCAGTTAATGGGTCACCTTTTCTCCACGTCTTCCGAATAAATAAGCGCTATATCAAAAATGCTCCCTCCAACGGTTTCACTTTTCAGTGTTTACTTTGAAGGGAGCAAATTATAATTGTGTTCACGACACATCTTTTTACGATTTATGCTTATTTAAGAATATGCGGGCTCCATAGTGCCAGCTGTAATCTCTTCCATGTAGTGACATGCGCCTTTGTGGCCTTCCTTCATATCTTCAGTTGTACGAAGTTCAGGGTTTTCCGTACGACACTTGTCAGTAGCAAATGGACAACGTGTGTGGAAACGGCAGCCACTTGGTGGATCAATTGGTGAAGGAACGTCACCTTTTAAAATAATACGATCTTTTTTCGTATTAGGGTCCGTACTAGGAATGGCTGATAGCAATGCCTTTGTATATGGGTGTTGTGGATTATCAAACACAGACTTTTTATCGCCCATTTCAACGATTTTTCCAAGATACATAACGATCACTCGATCAGAAATGTGACGAACAACCCCAAGGTCATGTGAAATAAATAAATACGTTAATTTGCGTTCTCTTTGTAGCTTTTTCAGCAAGTTAATAACTTGTGCTTGGATCGATACATCAAGTGCAGATACAGCTTCATCACAAATTATTAACTTAGGATTAACTGCTAACGCACGAGCAATTCCAACCCGTTGACGTTGGCCACCACTAAATTCATGAGGGAAGCGATCAATTTGGTGTTCACCTAAACCTACTGTTTTCATCAGTTCGCGAATAATACCATCATGCTCTCTAGCAGGTGCAATGTTTTGGATTGTTAACGCTTCTGATAGAACCTGTCTGACTGTCTGACGCGGATTAATGGATGCGTATGGATCTTGAAAGATAATTTGCATATCATCGCGCTTTTTCCGCATCTTTCCACGATTTAAAGAAAGAATATCTTCACCTTCAAATTCAACCATACCTTCAGTTGGTTCGTCTAAGCGAAGGATAGCACGGCCGGTTGTAGATTTCCCACAACCAGACTCCCCTACAATCGAAACTGTTTCACCTTCATTTAATTCGAATGAAATATCATCAACCGCTTTAACATGGTTGATTGTACGACCAAGGAAGCCGCCTTTTATCGGAAAATATTGTTTTAAATTAGCTACTTTTAGTAACGTATTCGGCACGAACATTCACCTCCGGACCTTCCCATTTGTCTGTATAAATCCAGCAACGTACTTGACGCCCATCTTCTTCTGTTTGCAATTCAGGAAGTTCTTTACAGATGTCACTTGCAAACGGACAACGTGGTGCAAAACGACATCCTTTTGGCATGTCAGCTGGTGCTGGTACAGAACCTTTAATAATGGTTAAATCTCCTTCAACATCTTCATCATGTTTCGGTAAGGAGTTCATGAGACCTACCGTATACGGATGTCTAGGGTTTTTAAATAAATCATTAATTGGTGCATATTCGACAACTTGTCCACCATACATAACGGCAACATTGTCACACGTTTCAGCGACGACACCAAGGTCATGGGTAATCATAATAACGGACATGCCTAATGTATGCTGTAGTTCTTTAATCAGTTCTAAGATCTGAGCTTGAATGGTAACGTCTAAAGCCGTTGTAGGCTCATCAGCAATAAGTAGCTCTGGTTTACATGCAAGGGCAATAGCAATCATAACCCGTTGACGCATACCACCTGAAAGTTCAAATGGATATTGATCAATACGCTTCTCAGGAGAAGGAATGCCTACGAGCTTAAGCATTTCAATTGAACGTTTACGCGCTTCTTTTTTTGATAAATTTTCATGAATTTGAAAGGACTCACTAATTTGACGGCCAACTGTAAACGTAGGGTTTAAAGAAGTCATTGGCTCTTGGAAAATCATTGAGATTTCATTTCCACGGATTTTTCTCATTTGTGCTGGTGATTTCTCGGATAAGTCTTCTCCTTTAAAAAGAATCTCTCCTCCAACAATTTTTCCTGGATGAGATAGCAAGTTTAAAATCGATAGAGAAGTGATACTTTTACCAGAACCAGATTCACCAACAATCCCGATTGTTTTCCCTTTTTCAACATCAAACGTAACGCCATCAACAGCTTTTACTTCAAGCTGTTTAGTGAAAAAAGATGTACGCAAATCACGGACTTGTAGGATTGCATCTTTACTCAATCGTCTCACACCTTTCTACGATAAATTCTATTATTCTGTTTCAACTCTTTTATTTACAAGACGATAAGCAATGTCTACTAAGAACATAACAAGAACAAACAATAGGGAAGCAACTAGAATACCACCTTGCATAACAGGAAAATCACGGTTACTAATGGCATCAACAATCATTCTTCCCATGCCGTTAATCGCAAAAACACTTTCTGCTAGTACGGCTCCACCAAGTAAGCTACCGAAGCTCAAGCCTGTAACAGTAATAACAGGGATTAACGCATTTTTTAGAGCGTGCTGATAAATAACAACTTGTTCTTTTACCCCTTTTGCGCGAGCTGTACGAATATAATCTTGATGAATGACTTCAAGCATACTTGAACGGGTCATTCTGGCAATGATTGCCGCACCAGAGATCCCTAGCATAAAGACAGGTAAAACGATCTGACTAAAGCTACCCCAGCCAGTAGGACTAAACCATTCAAAATTAATCCAGTTACCAAGAACCGGGACATTACCTAAAACAAACCATTGAATTAACACGAGACCAAGCCAGAAGTTCGGCATTGACATCCCGAATAGGGCAACAACCATAATCGCTGAGTCACGGAATGAACCGTGTTTAGTCGCTGCTAACACACCAGCAATAATGCCTAGGAAAATACTTAAAATAGTACTATAAAAAGCAAGTTCAACGGTTACCCAGATGCGGTCACCAATCATTTCTGATACAGGTAACCCACTACGTAAAGAATTACCTAAATCAAGCTGAACTAAATTAGTCATGTATCGAAAGTATTGAACAGGGTAAGGATCATTTAAGCCTAAACGTTCATTAACCGCTTCAATTTGTTGCGGTGTAGCTGATTCACCAGCAAGAACTTGGGCTGGGTCACCAGGAATAAAATGCATTAATGAGAAAACGAGTAATGTAACGCCAATAATGACGGGTATTAATTGAATAAGTCGACGTACGATAAATTTAAGCATTCTTACACCTCTCTTCTTAGCTTATTTTGTCGATTTCGGATCAAGTGCGTCTCGCAATCCATCACCAAATACATTGAAGGCAAGTACAAAGACAACAATGGCTAAACCAGGAGCATACGTTAAATGTGGAGCTTGGAACATGTACTCACGTCCTGTATTTAACATTGCACCCCATTCAGGAGATGGTGGAGCAGATCCTAAACCTAAGAAGGATAAGCCTGCAGCTGATAAAACGCCTGTAGCGATAGATAATGTAGTTTGAACAATTAATGGTGACATTGTATTTGGTAAAATATGTTTAAAGATAATTCGTGAATCTGACGCTCCAAGCGCACGAACGGCGTCAATATATTCTAATTTCTTTACTGCTAACGTTGACCCTCGAGCAATTTTTGCGAAGACCGGAAATGAGCTAACGGCAATGGCAAGAATGATATTATTCAAACCAGGTCCTAATGTAGCCACAATTGCTAATGCAAGAACAATACTAGGGAAAGCAATTAAAACATCCATAATACGCATAATAATAGTATCAATGAAGCCACCGTAATAAGCTGATACAATTCCTACTATGGTACCAACGGTTCCAGCAATTGCAACAGAGACAAAACCAATTTGAAAGGTAATGCTCATTCCGTGAAGAATTCTAGAAAATACGTCCCGACCATGATGATCGGTTCCAAACCAGTAATCTGCTGATGGACCTTGTAGACGGACTGCATAATCTTTGTCATCAATACCGTATGGAGCGAGCAGCGGTCCAATAAGTGCAATGATACCTAAGATGATAATAAGAGATCCACCGAAAACTGCAGATTTATTTGACAATAATCGGCCTAAAAAAGCTTTCCAGTTTCTAATCCAAGGCTTTTGAGGTTTTACTGGAATCTGCGCTTGGCTATTCGTTTCCTGAGACATGTCCAACTTCCTTTCTTTCTAAGCGTTATTCGCATCGTCTGATTATACACTAGCCTAATTTAGAAAAACAATCAGATTTTATAATCTTAATATAGTATTTTATAGGAAGAGTCCCATTACTTCAAAGGGAATTTTTAGATTTTCTCTAATAGTAGAGATTGTTTATTCACAATTCTATATAGAATCAATGAAACAAGACTAAAGTCATTTAATTTGTTTATTTCTGATAAATTAATTGAGAAACATTATCGAAGTTTCTTATTTAATAGGATGAAAGTGGAAATAAATACGATATAAGGATATAAGTATGTACTAGGAACAATAGGTTGTATAATTGTTTAAAAATTTTGTTGATATTCTTGAATAATAGTGTAATATATTATGTAGTTTAGCTTGTTTTACAGAAAACTCACACTAGTAACAAAGGGAGGATACATCTTATGAAAAGAAACAAAGCACCTTTTTATGCAGTACTTGCTCTTACAGCTACTTTAGGCCTTGCTGCCTGCGCCGATGATGGACAAGGGGACGGCGGTAGCTCTAACGGAGATAATGGTGAAGATGCAACAGGAGAAGCAGTTGAAGGCGGAGATTTAGTTCTTGCTGAACAATCCGATATTGTTGGTCTTGATCCACACCAAGTAAACGATGTTCCATCTGGTCACGTTCAGTACCAGGTTTATGAAGGATTATTAACATTTGATGAAAACATGGACCTTCAAAACAGACTAGCTGAAGATTACAGCTGGAATGATGAAGGAACTGTACTTACGTTTCAACTTAGAGAAGGCGTGACGTTCCACGATGGCGCAGAATTTAACGCAGATGCTGTAAAAGCAAATATTGAGCGTATTACAGATGAAGCAGTTGGTTCTCAGCGTGCGTTCTTATTTGAAGGAATTGAAGAAATTAACGTTCTAGGCGATTATGAAATCGAGTTTGTTCTTGAAGAGCCAGACGTAGCATTCTTATTCAGCTTTGCACATAGTGGCGGGTTCATGATCAGCCCTGACGTCATTGAAGAAGATTACGCTGCAATGGAAGATGGTCAACAGCCTTATACTGCTGTTAACGCTAATCCTGCAGGTACTGGTTACTTTAAATATGAAAGTGGTACAGTGGGAAGTTCAGATCTAGTATTTACGCGTAACGACGATCACTGGAGTGGCGAGCCTGCTATTTTAGACTCTGTTACATTCAAAACAGTTCCTGATACATCAGCTCGTTTAGCGGAGCTTACAACTGGAGATTCTCATTTTATTACTCTAGATGCTGCTGGTTTAGCACAGCTTGAAGGTATTGGCGATGCTGATCTTAAAGTAACAGATAGTATTTCTGGTTCTTATTTCGGATTTAATACAGAAGTTGAGCCATTTGATGATGTACGTGTACGTCAAGCGATCGCAATGGCTGTTGATAAAGAAGTTGTTATTGACAACTTATTAGAAGGTTATGGCTTCCCAGCTAATTCTCCAGTAGCACCTGGTGTTATTGGTCACGACGAAAATGCAGAAGCATTACCATTTGATGTTGATGCGGCGAAAGAATTATTAGCTGAAGCTGGCTATGAAGATGGTTTCTCAACAAGCATTATGACAAACGATTCACCAGCACGTATTCAGTTAGCTGAGTACATGCAGTCAGCGCTTGCTGAGCTAAACATTGAACTTGAAGTACAACAAGTTGAGTGGGCTACTTACTTAGAAGATACTGCGAAAGGTGATCACGAAATGTTCATCCTAGGCTGGAGTTCAGCAACTGGTGATGCGGACTATGCACTTGCTCCTCTTTACCATACTGATAACTTTGGTTCTTCAGGTAACCGTGCGTTCTATTCAAACGCTGAGCTTGATGAGATTCTTAACGAAGCAGTAGCTGAAGTAGACGAAAATGCACGTATGGATCTTTATGCGCAAGCACAAGAAATTGCAAATGAAGAAGTACCACTAGTCTTTACTCACTACACACAATACCTACACGGTGTTCGTGACCAAGTTCAAGGCATCATTGTTACACCTACAGATAACTGGGTATTAAACGAAGCTCACTTTGTTGAGTAAGTGTACCTTTGAAAAAACTGTCGATTAATCGACAGTTTTTTCTTGCTTTCCTAATTAAAAGGGTGTATGATTGTCTTTGTCAGTTGATACGGAGGAATACCCAAGTCCGGCTGAAGGGATCGGTCTTGAAAACCGACAGGGGTGTCAAAGCCCGCGGGGGTTCGAATCCCTCTTCCTCCGCCATTTTTTTATAACATGCACACGACCCCAGATGAGCGGTCGTTTTTTTGTATCGATAGAGGGGCTGAAAACGTGGTCATTCAAGGTGATGAAGAGTGGATGGAATATGCGCTAATCGAAGCAAAGCAAGCACTTGTATATGAGGAAGTCCCGATTGGTGCTGTTATTGTAAAAGAAAATAAAGTGATTGCATCAGCATTTAATTTAAGGGAAACGGACCAGCTTGCAACGGCTCATGCAGAGATTTTGGCTATTCAAAAAGCATGTAATGTTCTAGACACGTGGCGCTTAGAGGAATGCACTTTGTATGTAACGCTAGAACCGTGTCCTATGTGTGCAGGAGCTATTGTTCAGGCACGGATTCCTAAAGTGGTATTTGGCGCATCTGATTATAAGGCTGGCTGTGCTGGTACATTAATGAATTTATTAGAAGAGCCGCGCTTTAATCATCGCTGTGACGTGATAAGTGGTGTGTTAGCAGAAGAAAGTGGGCAACTGTTATCTTCTTTTTTTAAAGGAATTCGCATGAAAAAGAAACAAGCAAAAAAAGAATTTGAACAGTAAAACATTGCGTTTTCAACATAAATCACGTATACTTAGAGTTGCGCTATTTTACTAGTGCAATTAACGATGTTTACACTTTGCCGTGCTAGACGGGGAGGTAGCGGTGCCCTGTAACTCGCAATCCGCTGTAGCGAGGTTGAATTCCTTTTTGAGGTTTCGGCTTTGTAAGGACTGCCCTAAGTAAGTGGTGTTGACGTTTGGGTTCTGCGCAACGGAAACCCATGAACCCTGTCAGGTCCGGAAGGAAGCAGCAGTAAGTGGATCCTTTCGTGTGCCGCAGAGGTGCCTGGATCGAGCTAACTGCTTAGGTAACGCTTATGAAGTTGTTATCGAAAAAAGGTGCACGGTATTTAATTATAGAATAACCAAAAGCTCGCTAGAAATGGCGGGCTTTTTTTCTACTGTTTTTATTTAAATAGATAACCAGCGCTTTATTCGTTTGACAGGAAACGATATAATAAAGGCATGACTCTGAAAGGTTGGATGAGTACATGAGCTATCAAGCCCTTTATCGTGTATGGAGGCCTCAGTTGTTAGAAGATGTAGTAGGTCAGGTTCATATTACGAAGACATTGCAAAATGCGTTACTTCAACAAAAAATGGCTCATGCTTACCTGTTTTCCGGTCCAAGAGGGACGGGGAAAACAAGTGCGGCAAAAATTATTGCAAAAGCAATTAATTGCGAGCATGCACCAGTTGCTGAGCCATGCAATGAGTGTAGTCGTTGTATAGGAATTACAAATGGTTCTATTATTGATGTAATGGAAATTGATGCTGCATCAAATAACGGTGTTGATGAAATTCGTGATATTCGAGAAAAAGTAAAATATGCACCAACAGAAACCGATTACAAAGTCTACATTATAGATGAAGTTCATATGCTTTCCACAGGTGCTTTTAACGCCCTTTTAAAAACCCTAGAAGAACCACCTGCTCATGTTATCTTTATTTTGGCGACTACAGAACCTCATAAAATTCCACTCACGATCCTATCGCGATGTCAGAGGTTTGATTTTAAGCCAATTACGAATGAAGAATTAGTGTCTCGCATGAAGCGTATCCTTGATCATAATGGTCAAGCTTATGATGAGGATGCAATTGATTTGATTGCACAAGCAGCTGACGGTGGGATGAGGGATGCGTTAAGTTTGCTGGATCAAGCGATCTCTTTTTCAGGAGACCGTGTAGCTGTGAAAGATGTGCTTGTTATCACAGGCTCTGTTTCGAGAGAGGCATTAAATAATTTAGTAGGCGCTTTAGCACAAGATAACGCCAGGCTCGCACTCGAAACAATTGATGAGACTTTAAGGAATGGGAAAGATCCGAAACGTTTGCTAGAGGATTTGATTTTATATTTTAGAGACTTACTTCTATATAAGACAGCCCCTGAAGCGCATCATTTATTAGAAAGAGCGAAAGTGGAAGAATCGTTTATCGCTGTAGCGAAGCAGTATGAGGTGTCGAAACTGCATAAGGTTATTCAAAAGTTAACGAGTAGCCAGCAAGAAATAAAGTGGGCACTGAAACCGAAAATTATTTTGGAGATGGCGATCATTAATGTGATGGAAATAGAGGATGCTCCTTTAGTTCCCCAACAAAACCAAGATGTAGAAGAGTTAAGACAGCAAATAGAGAAGCTGCAAGCACAGCTGAAACAAGGGCCACCTATTGCAATTGAAGAACAACAATCAACACAACGTAAACCACAAACTCGTCCAAGATCTAGTGGTGGTAAAGGTAAGTCGCCGATTACGGCTCAAGTGAAAGAGATTGTTGCCACAGCCGATAAGAATGAGCTACAAGAAACCATTAGCAAATGGGCGAATGTAAAAGAACAACTAAAAGGGATTAGTGTTCCGGCTCATGCGTGGTTAAACGATTGTAAGCCCGTAGCAGCGTCTTCCTCAAAGATCCTCTTGGCGTTTCAAAATGAAATGCATCGTGATATGATGGATACAAAGTTTCGTGATGTTCTGAACCAAGTGCTTCAACAAGTATATGGTGGACGATCGAATTTTTCCACATTGCTACAATCACAGTGGGAACAAGTAAAAACAGATTATATGAAAGACAAAGAGAATGAACAACCACAAGATCCCTTTATGGAGGAAGCTGTAAAGCTTGTTGGTGAAGATTTAATAGAAGTGATTGATTCTTAAGGAGCTGATTTTATGAAGAACATGGGTAATATGATGAAGCAAATGCAAAAAATGCAAAAGCAAATGGCAAAAGCACAAGAAGATTTAAAAGAAAAAACAGTTGAAGCGACAGTAGGTGGAGGAATGGTGACTGTTGTCGCATCTGGTGACAAACGAATCTTAGAAGTGAAGATCTCTGAAGATGTTGTTGACCCTGATGATATTGAAATGCTACAGGATTTAGTAGTTGCTGCAACCAACGAAGCGTTGAAGCAAGTTGATGAATTGGTTGAGCAAGACATGGGGAAATTCACTAAAGGGTTAAATATTCCGGGAATGTTCTAGGAGGCAAGCGGATTGCAATATCCAAAACCAATAGCTAAATTAATCGAGGGGTTTTCGCGCTTGCCGGGTATTGGACCAAAAACAGCAAGTCGTTTAGCCTTCTATGTTTTAGATATGAAGGAAGACGATGTGTTAGATTTTGCAAAAGCACTTGTTCATGCCAAGCGAGATTTAACGTATTGTTCTGTATGTCATAGCATAACGGATTCGGATCCGTGTCAAATTTGTGATGATGCCCATCGAGATCAAACAACTATTTGTGTTGTTCAAGAATCGAGGGATCTGATTGCAATGGAGAAAATGAGGGAATACACTGGCTTGTATCATGTTCTTCACGGATCGATTTCACCAATGGATGGAATTGGACCGGAAGATATTAAAGTCGCTGAGCTTATTAAAAGGTTACAGGAAAATGGTCAAGTGGAAGAAGTGATCATTGCAACGAACCCTACAATTGAGGGTGAGGCTACGGCAATGTACATTTCCCGTTTAATAAAGCCTACGGGAATAAAGGTAACTAGATTAGCACATGGCTTACCTGTTGGTGGAGACTTAGAATACGCGGATGAAGTCACATTATCAAAAGCAATAGAAGGTCGACGCGAGTTGTAGGTGGTCAGAATATGATTGGAAGACGAAAAAAAGGCGCTCTTCGAAAAGAAGAGGATCAACGTTTATACTATTATGTCGATGCGATGAAAGAGCAATTGGACTACAAAAGAGGATTGCTGGAACATAGTTTAGATGCATCAGAAGACATGCACTTTGATGTACAGCGTGCAGAAATGTTGTACTCATTCTTGCTTAGAGAAGCAAGAGTGCGCCATGAACGGAAACGAAAATAGAAAGAAAGAAGCTCCTGTTTGTGCAGGAGTTTTTTTATTGAGAAAAAATAAAGTTCTATTTGGTGACTCTATACATATAGTAAAGCAAGACGAGCTATCGGTTAGGAGGGATTGTGTTTGGGCGATTGGGTGTTGTTATTGCTGGGAGCGCTGGTTATTTTATTACTATTGGTAGGAGCCTCGATTAAGCCATTTCGATTTGTCGGACGTTTAGGGGTGAAATTTATTATTGCGGCTTTGTTTCTTTTTCTATTTAATTCATTAACAACGATGACAGGTCTTTTTGTGCCGATTAATTTAACAACTACAGCGGTTGTTGCTTTGCTAGGATTGCCAGGTATGTTGCTGCTAGTCGCGGTTCAGCAACTTATTTTATAAGACATAGCCAACGGAATTAAAAAATCTTTTAAACAACTAAAATTTTAGTTGTTTATTTTGTGTCGCTATGATATATTATTACTTGTCCTCTTAAGAGAGGTGCAAACAACTTACCATTTCTTTTAAAAAAAGTTGTTGACTTTATACGAGAGAAAATGGTATATTAATTGAGTCGCCAAGAGAGATCGAGGCGCAAACGAGTTCTTTGAAAACTGAACAAAAGCCAAGCGTAAAAAGAGATACAAGGTATCTCGTCAATGAAGTTAGACACAGCTTTAAATTGTGCAAATGAGCAAGTCAAACACTTTTAACGGAGAGTTTGATCCTGGCTCAGGACGAACGCTGGCGGCGTGCCTAATACATGCAAGTCGAGCGGACAGAAGGGAGCTTGCTCCCGGACGTTAGCGGCGGACGGGTGAGTAACACGTAGGTAACCTGCCCCTTAGACTGGGATAACTCCGGGAAACCGGAGCTAATACGGGATAATAAAGAGAATCACCTGATTCTCTTTTGAAAGACGG
>NZ_KV917380.1:9453-75456 GCF_002019765.1 Shouchella oshimensis | reverse complement strand
GTTTTACAAAGAGAAGCAAGGGATTTGCGGAAGTGACGATGGACTTGAAGGAGCGTACTCACGTACGTGACTGAAAAGGAAAGAGGAAACTGACAAAAAAGCCCGACGCTTATCTGAAGTAAACCAAAGTCTGGTGGCAATAGCAAAGAGGTCACACCCGTTCCCATGCCGAACACGGTCGTTAAGCTCTTTTGCGCCGATGGTAGTTGGGGGCTTCCCCCTGTGAGAGTAGGACGTTGCCAGGCAATCAGAAAGACACCCGAAAAGGTGTCTTTTTTTTGCGGCGCAAAAGAGCTGCGCTTCGATAGAAGCGAGCCAACCAAAGAAAACCGTTTTAACATGCAGGCACAATAAAAAAGAACACCATGGAAAAGCATCGAAGGAAAGCAGCGTGCATCCCCCAGTGAGACGAAAGGGTTGTTTTCGTAAAAGCCTCATGGGAAGCATCGGGGAGCCATCAACAAGAGGAACGGCCTCGAAGAAAACCACCCTGGAGCCAAGGGACGTTGCCAGGCAATGAGAAAGACACCTGAAAAGGTGTCTTTTTTTGTGTAGAAAGAAAGGCGCAAAAGAGCTACGCTTCGGCAGAAGCGGTCAAACAAAAAGCAACAGTATGAAATGAACACCATCAACGAGAACATCGTGAAAAGACATCGAAGGAAAGCATCGGGGAGCCATCAACAAGAGGAACGTCCTCGAAGAAAACCACTGTGGAGCTAAGGGACGTTGCCAGACAATCAGAAAGACACCTGAAAAGTGAAAAGGTGTCTTTTTTTTGTGTAGAAAGAAAGGCGTAAAAGGGCTACGCTTCGGCAAATTTACTATATTATGACGCAAGAACACGTTAATTGTGTTTATAGGACAGTAAAAAGGGCTAAAGAGAAATAGATTTGTTCAAATGGATAGAGGAGGATCGAGAATGAATGATTTTACAGAACCACTTTTTGGAGAAGTAGCTATGTTACCGTTTGAAAAGCGACTCTTTCAAACAAAGGAAGTTAGAAGATTAAAGTTTATTTCTCAATTTGGTGGAGCATCGCTCATCTCTCCCTTGAGTCATTCACTGTTTGAACACACTTTAGGAATTTGGAAGCTTACTGCTATCTTTTTCCCTAATCATCGCTTACTCCGGGCTGGAGCAATTTTGAGTCAAATAGAGGGTATCCCTTTCGGATCTACCATACACTCCCTATTCACTATAAATGAAAAAGAAAGCATGTTTAAAAACACCCCCTTTCATTCAAATGAGATTCACCTTATTCTGCAAGAGGAAAAATTAGATTGGGGAGCCGTGGAAGAGGTAGCAAGAAAAAGCCCTTTTTTGCATGGAACGAAGGAAAACCTTGGTATAATTGGTCTAGATCGTGCACTACGTACATTGTATATGGTAGGTAGGTTAAAGCAGAAACCTAGTCATTATGTTAGTCACTGTTACGTTAATGAAAGAGGTTTACATTGTTCAGCTGAAATGGCGAAGGAATTTGTTACTGTTATGATGGATACAGAACAACTCCTTTCCTGTAAAGAGTTCGGAGCAATTGATGCGGTCATTTCAGAGGCGATTAAATGTGATTGGGCAGAAACGGGAGAAGAATGTGACACCTATAGCCGTCTGAGCGATTGGGAAATCCTATGTATTTTAAAAACATCTCTTTCGGTCCGAGCACAATACTTAATTCATGCCCTGTTAGAACAACCTGACAAATTTATTGTTCGTGAAGGTGCTACAGGTCGAGGCATTCCCTTTTCCATTTACCCGGAATATCGGCTACCATTGATAAGTGAGGATGTAGAGATATCTTTTAAAAATTGGACTGAACGCTTGAACACATTGGAACAAACATATGAGGTAATTGATTTCACAAGTTTGGCAGAAACAATTTAGGTGTGACAAACACCTACATAGGTTGTTGTGCATAGAATAATAAATAATGCCTCTCGTCGGTATAAGGAGCGCATTCTGGGCGATACTTATGGTGGAGGTGCATCTATGCAAAGAGTAGAACGAACGATTCGATTTAAACTTTATAAAGAGTGTCATGTGTGTGGGGATCTTATCAATAAAGGATTACGTTTAGGTCGTACAGAAATTTGCAATCGATGTGAGAGAAATATGGTTGAAGAAAGTAATCATTATTTATATGATCGTTACATTCAAGCGGTTAAAGAAATATGGAAACATTATTAAGGAGACTTGTTACTGAAACAAGTCTTTTTTAGGTGACGACTAAACCATAATTCGTTAAAATAGATAGTAGGAAAACAAGAGAGGGGGTTGTCACATGAGTGTGCGTACTCCCATTATTGATGTTATAAAAGCTCATATGAATCGAAAACCATTGTCCTTCCATGTACCTGGACATAAAAATGGGCACAACTGGCATTCGTTTCTTCCTTTATTTGAGCAGTTATTGCCTTATGATGTAACTGAATTAAGTGGTCTTGATGACCTACATGATGCAAAGGGTGCAATTGCTGAATCACAGCAACTTTGTGCTGAATTTTATGGAGCTGGCGAAACCAGTTATCTAGTGGGTGGCTCAACGAGTGGTAATTTGGCAATGATATACGGTGTTCTGCAAGAAGGAGACACTGTATTTGTTGAGCGCGACTGTCATAAATCAATTATGCACGCATTAGAGTTATGTAAAGCGAATGTTGTGTTCTTGTCGTCCCGTCGGTCAAGCATAACCAATCACCCATTAGGTGTCACGTATGAAGTGCTAAAACATGCGTACGAGCAACACCCCCAAGGGAAAGCAATGATCTTAACGTACCCAAATTATTGGGGAAATGTAATTGACTATCGTGAAACGTTTCGCTTTGCTAAGGATCATCGACTACTCCTGTTAGTTGACGAAGCTCATGGTGCCCATTTTGTTGTAGGCAATGAATCTTTAAATAGCCCACCATCGGCCCTACAGTTAGGTGCAGATATTGTTGTACAGTCTGCTCATAAAATGCTACCAGCACTGACGATGACAGGTTGGCTTCATTTTTCTAACACGATTGATCCAATTATCAAAAAACGAGTAAAACATGCGCTACAAATGTTTCAATCAAGCAGTCCTTCTTACGTCTTGCTTGCTTCATTAGATGGAGCAAGGGCATTTCTAGAAGAACAAGGGCATCATGCTTATCGTCAAGCTCTTGAAGCACAGAAAAAACTGTGTGAATGGATAGACGTTCATCCAGATATAGAGTTAGTAGAAGAAGAAGCACATTTTAAAGATCCTTTAAAACTAATGGTGAAGCCAAGAGATAGTGGTACGGGAGTGAGTGTTTTAACTGCCTTAAAACAAGTGGGGATCGATGCTGAAATGGCAGACCCAAACGTTACCTTGCTCATTTTAGGACTATCTAGTTTACATCCAGATACGCAGAAACGGTTAAATCATGTTACGATAGAATCAACACCCCTTAAAGAAAAAAATGCTGTTGAAGCAGGAGCTAAGGGGTGTTTGTCCGAATTAATAAGAAACAAAGATAATAAAGAAAACGTTGAGCTTTTGTCTCTACAAGATGCTGTTGGCCGAGTAGCTGCTACGGACGTTATTCCGTATCCCCCAGGAATTCCTCTGCTTATAAAAGGGGAAAAGATTTCTGAGGAGCACGTAGAACAAATGAAACAGTTCCTTTCTACAGGGGTTACCTTCCAAGGATTTCAGCCCTATAGAGGAATAGTAGTTAAGCGTAAATCAGGAGAAGAATAATGCAAAAAGGTCTATTTATTTCAGTCGAAGGTGGCGAAGGAGCTGGCAAAACGACTGTTGTCGATAAAATCGAGTCTACGTTAAGAAAACGAAAGTATACGGTATTACGGACAAGAGAACCTGGTGGAGTGGAGCTTGCAGAACAAATAAGACATCTATTGCTTCACACAAAGCAAATGGAGATGGATGATCGTACGGAAGCTCTTCTCTATGCAGCTGCCAGAAGAGAACATCTCGTGAAAAAAGTTCTCCCAGCATTGGAATCAGGCTCAATTGTTTTATGTGATCGTTTCATTGATTCAAGTCTCGTGTATCAAGGATATGCTCGTGGAATTGGAATGGAAGAAGTATGGAAAATAAATCAATTTGCCGTTGAAGGTCATTTACCCGACTTAACGCTTTATTTTGACGTTTCACCAGAAGTAGGTTTAGCACGAGTTAAAAAAGATCAAGTACGGGATTGGAATCGTCTGGATCAAGAAACGGTGCACTTCCATAAGAAAGTAGAGAAAGGCTATAAATTGCTTGTTGAAAGTGAACAAGAACGCATTAAGGTCATTCAAGCAGAACGGCCATTTGAAGAAGTCTACCATCAAGCGCTTATGATTATAGAAGACACTATTAAAGGAGTGGAATAGTATGAAGCTAATTATGGCAGTTATCCAAGATAAAGATAGTACAAGATTATCAGATGCACTAGTAAAAGCAGACTATCGTGCGACACGCCTTTCAAGCACAGGTGGATTTTTAAAAGCAGGGAATACCACTTTCCTTATTGGTGTTGAAGATGACGCTGTTGAAGAAGTCATGGGAATTATTCAGAAAAACTGCCGTAGTCGCGAGCAAGTCGTAGCCCCTATTTCACCGATGGGTGGTAATGCCGATTCTTACGTTCCTTATCCAGTAGAAGTACAAGTTGGAGGAGCGACAGTTTTTGTACTTCCGGTAGATCATTTTGAACAATTTTAATTAATCGTGGTGGATGAAATGAATAATTGGAACGATTGGAAAGAGGCACAGCCACAGGTTGTGCCTATGCTAGTAGAGAGCATAAAAAAACAACGACTCGCGCATGCTTACTTGTTTGAAGGACAAGCTGGAAGTGGAACAATGGACCTTGCTATTCTTCTTTCTAAAAGTTTTATTTGCCAGAATAAGCAAGGGCCGAATCCTTGTTTAACATGTTTAGATTGTACGCGAATAGACTCTGGTAACCATCCAGATTTACATAAGATTGCGCCTGATGGACAATCCATAAAACGGGAACAAGTGGATTACCTCCAAAAAGAATTTTCTTATCGAGGAGTGGAGTCACGACAAAAAGTGTACATTGTCTCTAATGCAGATAAGATGACAGGAACGGCTGCTAATACGTTGTTGAAGTTTTTAGAAGAGCCGCAAGGCGAAACATTAGCAATTCTTCTGACTGAACAAGCCAAAAATGTGCTACCAACGATTAGAAGTCGAACACAGCATATCCGGTTTCACCCTCCACTTAAAGAAGAAATTGTAAAGCAATTAATGGAGAGTGGAATAGATCAAAAGCATAGTTCCTTTTTAGCTGAACTTACAGAAAATAAAGAGGCGGCATTACGTTTAACAGAGGACGACTGGTCTTTTCAAGCTAGAGGTGTAGTGTTACAATTGATGCATGAGTTATACACAAGACCTGATCAAGCGATTATTACGCTAGCCGAAAAGTGGTTGCCGTTAATGAAAGAGCGTATTCATCAGGAAATGGGTCTTGAAATGATGACTTTATGGTTGCGAGACCTTTTATATATACGAGTTGGAAAGCAAGGGGAGCTTGTTTATAGTGATTTTTATGATTCCTATAAAGAGTTGTCCCTATCAACATCACAGCGTCTCATTACTCTTTCGTTGGCTAAAGTGATGGAAGCAAAAAGCCAACTTAGTGCTAATGTTGCCGTACAGTTAGTGATGGAAAGATTGCTTTTCACGATACAGGAGGGCTAGTTTTGCACGAGGTTGTAGGTGTCCGATTTAAAAAAGCGGGCAAAATTTATTACTTCTCGCCAGGTTCTCTCGAGATAGCTGGTGAAGAAGCTGTAATCGTCGAAACATCCCGCGGAGTTGAATACGGGAAAGTAGTCGTTTCACCAAAGTTTGTTGATGAACAAGATGTTGTTTTGCCGTTGAAACAAGTTATACGCTTAGCAACAGTTGAAGATACATTAGTGGTAAAAGAGAATCGTGAGGCAGCTCGAGACGCAATTGACGTATGTACAAAGAAAATCGTGGAACACAAGTTAGATATGAAACTCGTTGATGTTGAATATACGTTTGATCGTAATAAAGTATTGTTTTATTTTACTGCCGATGGTCGGATTGATTTTAGAGAATTAGTAAAAGATTTAGCCGCAATCTTTCGAACAAGAATTGAATTAAGGCAAATCGGTGTAAGAGACGAGGCGAAGTTGCTCGGGGGAATCGGTCCTTGTGGTCGAATGCTTTGTTGTTCTACGTTCTTAGGTGATTTCGAACCTGTATCAATTAAAATGGCAAAAGATCAAAATCTCTCACTTAATCCCGCAAAAATCTCAGGACTTTGCGGTCGTTTAATGTGTTGTTTGAAGTATGAAAATGACACATATGAAGAAGCTAAGAAAGAAATGCCTGATATCGGTAAGAAAATCTCTACACCTGATGGAACAGGAAAAGTGATTGGATTGAATTTGCTTGACCGGGTTGTTCAGGTTCAACTTTTTGAAGAAGAACAGACGCTTGAGTATGCTTTTGATGAATTAAGGAAAAGTGAAAAGCTCACTTCAAAAGCAACGGATTAATGAGGTGAACGATGTGGATAAGAAGGCCATCTTTATGCAGGTTTCAAGCCTTGAAGAACGAATTGGTGATTTGCACGAAGAATTAAGAGGTTTAAAAGAGCAGCTCGCTTACTTAATCGAAGAGAATCATTATTTACACATAGAGAATGAAAATTTACGTAAACGCTTAGAACCGGAAAAGCCTATTCTCCCTGAAGAGTTTGAACGCAAGAAGATGGTTGGGGAAGGTCATGAGAATTTGGCAAGGCTCTACCAAGAGGGCTTTCATATATGCAACACGCACTATGGGAGTATTCGACCAGAAGGTGATGATTGTTTGTTCTGCCTTTCATTTCTACATCAAAAATGAAAAAACCAGTAGCCGGTCTCGTATGTTGAGATCGGCTTTTACAGTAAAGGAGTGAGGTTGAGTGCTTAAAGATGATGAGCGAATGGATCATATAGCAGGTACCACGTATCAGATTATCCAAAGCGATAACGTTTTTACGTATTCAATTGATGCTATTCTGCTAGCGCGATTCGCTTCCATTCCGCTTCAAAAAGGACAAATACTTGATCTATGTAGCGGTAATGGCGTAGTTGGTATGACGATGACGGAACGAACAAGAGCAGCCATCACATTGATGGAACTGCAAGAGCCACTCCATACAATGGCGCTACGATCAATTGAAGAGAATAACCTATGTGAACACGTGACTGCTTTATGTGCCGATTTGAAGGAGATAAAACAATACTTTGCACACGGTTTTTTTGATACTGTTACATGCAATCCTCCCTATTTTAAACAATCAAGTCATGAACAAATAAAAGAAAACCGAACCAAGGCTGTGGCCCGGCATGAGCTTGCTTGTACATTATCAGAGGTAGTCGAATCAGCAGCGTACGTGTTAAAGCATAGTGGAAAGTTAGCCATTGTACATCGTCCAGACCGTTTGGTTGATATTATCGAAGCAATGAAAAATAATAAGGTTGAGCCGAAGCGAATCCAATTTTGCCATAGTAAGGCAAGTAGCCATGCGAACATGCTTTTAATAGAAGGTATTAAAGGAGGCAAACCTGGATTAAAGACAGAGCCTCCTTTAATGGTTTACGAAGAGGACGGCCGCTACACAAAGGAATTTAACGAGGTTTACTTTCGTTTATGAAGCATTATATGTATGTACTTGAATGTGGCGATCAGTCTTGGTATACCGGCTACACGAATAATGTGGAACAACGGTTACAGAAACACGAAGAAGGAAAAGGCGCTAAATACACTCGAGGTCGAGGACCGTTAAAGCTTGTTTATGTTGAAACGTTTGCAACAAAAAAGGAAGCATTAAAGCAAGAATATCAATTTAAGCGAAAAACAAGGCGCGCCAAGGAGCGTTACGTTTTAGAACAAAGGAGTTTACAAGGAAATGATTGAACAAAAAAGTTATCCGCTTGATGGTGGCGGTCTCTATCTAGTACCGACCCCTATTGGCAACTTAGAAGATATGACGGTTCGAGCTATTCGTATATTAAAAGAAGCTGATTACATTGCTGCAGAAGACACGAGGCAAACCAAAAAATTAACGAACCATTTTGAGATTTCGACAGCCCTATTGAGCTATCATGAACATAATAAGTATAAGGCAGGTAAAGAACTGGTAGAAAAAATCAAAGCCGGTGCCGTGGTAGCCCTTGTTACGGATGCAGGGATGCCAGGTATTTCTGACCCAGGCGAAGATCTCGTTACACTCTGTTTGGAGGAGAAGCTTTCTGTTCTATCTTTACCAGGACCAAATGCAGCGATAACCGCTTTAGTAGCATCTGGCTTATCAACAAAATCTTTTCTGTTTATTGGATTTTTGCCTAGAGGAAAAAAAGAGCGTAAGCTTGAATTAGAACGTTTACAAAAACAAACGGATACGGTTATTTTCTATGAAGCCCCTCATCGGTTAAATCAGACACTTCAAGCGATTTATGATGTATTTGGAAACCGAAACATCGTCCTAGCGAGAGAATTAACGAAGCGCTATGAAGAATATAACCGAGGGACAGTAGAAGAGGCATTAGAGTGGATAAAAACGGGGCAAGTAAAAGGCGAGTTCTGTTTATGTGTAGAAGGATATAATGGAGAAAACCAAGAGGCTGAAACCGAATGGTATGACGCATTAACAGACATTCAACATGTAAAGCATTACGTGGAATTAGGTCTTTCTGAGAAAGAAGCGATCAAACAAGTTGCCAGTGATCGTGGATTAGTCAAACGAGAGCTGTATCAACAGTATCATGAGGCAAAAAAATAAACCCGCCATGGGCAGGTTCAAGTAATTATTTTTTTGTCACATAGTCTTGGAGTTGTTCGAGTACTGCTTCGGCTCCTTGAGGGCTAAGTACGATCTTTCCATTTGCCAATGATAAGTTATCATCAGATACTTCACCTGTAACTTGACATGTCATGTTGGCCTTGTATTTCTTCAAAATGATTCGGTCATTATCAACATAAATTTCAAGCGCATCCTTTTCAGCAATGTCCAACGTACGACGAAGCTCAATCGGAATAACAACGCGACCTAATTCATCGACTTTACGGACGATCCCAGTTGATTTCATTACGTTTCCCCCTTAAATATGAAGCCAGTGTGTAGTCAAGAAGAATTTTATGTCATATTTCGACATAATTCTATAGTAATCTAAGAATAACAATATTTCCAAAACAAGTCAATCGCTTTAAATAAAAAAACTTATATTTTGCGACAATTTATTTTAAGTACCACGAAACCCGGCACAGCAGTATTTGTAGAGAAAAAACATCTATTATAAAAAAGAGAGGAGCGCTTTCAAATGGATATTCATGCAGATGTAATTGTAAAATTGCAAGAATCAAATCAAAGATTAAAAGATACATATGCGCAGAGTCATAGAAACAAAGACCTAATTCGACAAAAATTGACGAAAGAAGCAAATGTTTTTCGACAAATGGAGCGACTATCTACAGATCATCTTGTAAAGACCTTAGCTGGTCGGAAATTAGCAGGAACCGATGGGTCCGTTAATCAGACGAAAGGTGAAGCACCCCATATTATTTATTTGTTTCAAGCCATTTCAAAGGCAACCGACGGTCGTGCCGAATGGACATCTGATTTATTTATTCCTTTATTAGAACATGGCGATGAAGAAGAGGAAGCAATTAGTAAACAACGGGCAAAACGTTTAGCGATTCTAGAGTTAAAGGCGGCGCGCTCTTTAATTGAAAAAGACGATATTGCTGTCATGTTAATGGACGGTGCGCTTTATCACTATCGAATTGATGCGAAAGAGGAGTGGGAAGAACTTCGAGAATCAGCGTTGAAACGAAATACGTTATTAGTGGGTGTATCTGAAGAAATTACAACAGAAAATCTTATTACGTTAGAAAGTTTTGCGACTTATGCGCGAAACCCTTATTCCTATGACCGAGATTTGTTATTTGGCATGCTTGATCAAAACGAAATGATTTATATTGATACGATTCAACATAAAGCAGGTTTACTTTCAACGTGGATGCGACTCGGATCAACCCCAACCATTACAGGCTTTGATCTATTAGAAGAGCAAAGGGATCATTTAAACTGGATTGGTGATTTACTCTGTACGCTTACTCCGTCTGAAGGTCGTGGTATACCACTCTGGCTAGATCATATTGATAAGGAAATTCGCATAACAGACAAGCTTGTTGAAGGGTTAGTAGAACAATATATTGATGAAGACATTCGTCGACAATTCTTTGTGAAATTGCGAACGGAACGGCCGTATTAAAAGGAGGGATCGCTTTGCAAGTTGTTGGAATTACTACTCAACATGAAGTGCATATTGCATCAAAATCACATAAGTTCCGCATGAATGAAATGCTTGTTATTGAAGATAAAGAGCTGAATGAACCTAAAGGTGAAGTTGTAGAAACCTTATCTTATAATCGCTATATACCAATGGGAATGGATAAAGGTTTAGTCGATCGAAATGTGTTAGAGACTCTTGAGGCCATTGGGTATGACATCGGTCAAGATGATATTCATCTTGCAAAGGTGCGTTTATTTGACGAGGCTCAAAAGCCCATTCAAACAGGCGTCCGTGTACGTCATCCAGCATTTAGTGAGATTGAGCATTTGCTTGTTTCAACGTCGAAAGAAAAAGGCATGGTATTAGGGGAAATTAAGTCTACTGATTTTATCGCAGAGTCGTTACCGGCACAGTTACATGACATTTTGCATATGCAAGAACACGGATTGGTGAGAGCACAAAATGGTGTACCGTTTATTTTCGATATTCGTGCTATGCAGCAGTACCCACATATTGGTGTGTTTGGTGGCTCAGGATCAGGTAAATCGTTTGGTTTAAGAGTAATGCTAGAAGAATTGATGAAATTAAAAATTCCTTCTCTTGTATTTGATCCACACTTTGAAATGAATTTTACTGGCAAAACAGAAGCAGATCGTGGGGACGTTAACTATGCTTCTAGGTATGAGGTTGTTCAAATTGGTCGGGACGTCGGTGTTGATTTTTCGGCATTATCAACTCGAGATGTAGAGAGATTGCTTGGAGCGGCAGGTCACCTTACTGAATCAATGATTAATGTTATTCAAACGATTCATAAACGAAAAGACAGTTATCAAACGTTTAGTGATCGAATTGCCAATTTAATAGATGCACTGGATATGGGTAAACAAAGGATCGAAGGCATGCTGCATGATGGTGGCATGACAAAAGATGAAATTAATCGCTATAGTGAATTCAAACGTTTACTCGATCAGTTTGGTAGCTTGCCCCCATCTTCTGTAAAGGGTATCCAATGGCGTGCAAATCGTTTACATCAGTCAGGGCTTTTTCAACAAAACATTCGAGCGATTGAGCACGGCATTCATAACGGCAAACTTGTTGTGATTCAAGGGGCTGTTTGGTTACTACAGGTGTTTGCCAGCTACGTGATAGGAACTCTTTACTTTAAACGTCGCGCTTATAAAGATGCAAAGCTACAACAACAGCAAAGCGAATTCTTTCCACCGTTTGTTGTTGTCACAGATGAGGCACATAACTTTGCACCTAAAGGATATGAAGCACCAGCAAAATCAGTACTGAAAGAAATTGCGCAAGAAGGAAGAAAGTATGGGACGTTTTTGATTTTTGCTACACAACGCCCAACCTTGCTGGATGAAACGATTACGGCACAGCTTAATTCTAAGTTTGTTTTTCGAACGGTTCGAGGAACGGATATTCAAACGATAAAGGAAGAAACAGATTTAACGGCAGAAGAAGGAAAACGGCTTCCGTATTTACAATCTGGGGATGTGTTTGTTTCTTCAGCCATTATCGGTAGAACCGTTGCTGTTCGAATACGGCTCGCTCACTCAACTAGCCCACATACGATGAACCCATTTGATGAGCTTGAACAAATGAATAATGCTGGAAATGAAGAATTAGTTGCAGCACTTGAAGATTTTCTTCCTCTGGCAGAAATGCACGTCATGCAAAAACTTGATGAATTAAATAAACAGTCAGGAAAATCGTGGGATGTATCAGAATGGAAACAATCGTTAGAACAACTGTGTGAAGATGGCCTTTTAACAAAACAAAAAACACCGTTTGCTACTCTTTATGATCGCACTTGACAGATAGATGTATAGTTCGCTATATTTTTGATAAGAATGAACGATATACATTTCTATGAATGGATGAGTATAAAGCAGAACACTTGTACAAGAGAGCCGGGTGAGGTGAAAGCCGGTCAAGTGTTGCTTTAGAAGATGGTCCAGGAGAATTTATCTTCGAGCCTCAATGGTAAGGGGATGACGTTTGCCAGCGTTAGTGGTCTTGAGCCTTGTCTACATAGATGAGGGAATTTTGGGTGGTACCACGTAAGTTAACCTTTCGTCCCGATTGTGGATGAAGGGTTTTTTGTATTTTATTTGAAGGGATGAGAACGTTGACAAAACCATCATTTTACATCACAACACCTATTTATTATCCAAGTGGGAAGCTTCACATTGGGCATACGTACACGACTGTTGCTGGCGATGCAATGGCACGCTATAAGCGTCTTCGTGGTTATGATGTGCGCTATCTAACAGGAACGGATGAGCACGGACAGAAGATTGAACAAAAGGCAGCAGAGAGAAACATTTCACCACAAGAATATACCGATGAAATGGTGAAGCCCATTAAAGAGCTTTGGGGAAAACTAGATATTACCTATGATGATTTCATTCGTACAACAGAAGATCGACACAAAAAAGTAGTGGAGAAAATTTTTAATCAACTTCTTGCCCAAGACGATATTTATTTAGGGGAATACGAAGGTTGGTACTGTGTATCTGATGAAACGTTCTATGGTGAAAGAGAGCTTGTTGACCCTTTAAAAGACGAAGACGGAAACATTATTGGTGGTAAGAGCCCTGATTCTGGTCACCCTGTTGAAAAAGTACGGGAAGAATCTTATTTCTTTAGAATGAGTAAGTATGCTGATCGACTGTTAACGTATTACGAAGAAAATCCTGATTTTATACAGCCGGCATCTAGAAAAAATGAGATGGTTAATAATTTTATTAAGCCAGGCTTGCAAGATTTAGCTGTATCTCGAACATCGTTTACATGGGGCGTAAAAGTGCCATCTAACCCAAAACATGTTGTCTATGTTTGGATCGATGCGTTAACAAACTATATTACCGCACTTGGTTATGGTACGTCACAAGATGAGCTATATAAAAAACATTGGCCGGCAGATGTTCACCTTGTAGGGAAAGATATCCTTCGTTTTCATACAATTTATTGGCCGGTTATGTTAATGGCACTTGATTTACCCTTACCTAAAAAAGTATTTGGTCATGGCTGGTTTTTAACAAAAGACGGAAAAATGTCCAAGTCAAAAGGAAATGTCATTGATCCAGTTCCACTAATCGATCATTTTGGGTTAGATGCCATTCGCTATTATTTGTTGCGCGAAGTACCATTTGGCGCAGATGGGGTTTTTACACCAGAAGCGTTTGTTGAACGTGTGAATTATGACTTAGCGAATGATCTTGGTAATTTATTAAACCGTACGATCGCGATGATTAATAAATATTTTGATGGTTCGATGCCAGCCTATATTAAAAGTGCAACACCTTTTGATCAGGAACTAGTAGATTTAATTGATGCAACGGCAGTAAAAGTAGAAAATGCAATGGAAGAAATGGAATTCTCGATTGCATTAACTGCCATTTGGCAGCTAGTAAGCCGTACGAATAAGTACATTGATGAAACACAGCCATGGATGCTTGCAAAAGACGAAGAGAAACAAGAGCAGCTCGGCTCTGTTATGTATCATTTAGCAGAATCACTCCGTATCATCTCTGTATTCTTACGTCCTTTCCTAACGAGAACCCCAGAGAAAATCTGGGAGCAGCTCGGAATTAGTGAAGAACAAGCACAATGGGAGTCGATTCGCACATTCGGTATCATTAAAGCAGGCACAAAAGTAAGCAAAGGCACACCTGTTTTCCCTCGTTTAGATGTGGAGAAAGAAGTCGAGTATATTGTTGAACTCATGGGAGGAAAAGCAGATCCTGAGCCTGAAGAAATTGAAGATGAAAACCAAATTACCATCGACGATTTTTCAAAGGTAGAATTAAAAGTGGCTGAAGTCATTGGTGCAGAGCCAGTCGAGGGCGCAGATCGTCTGTTAAAAATACAATTAGACTTAGGTAGTGAGAAACGGCAAGTTGTATCTGGTATTGCAAAATTTTATTCACCAGAAGAATTAAAGGGCAAAAAAGTCATCTGTGTCACGAATTTGAAGCCCGTTAAGCTTCGTGGTGAGGTATCACAAGGTATGATTTTAGCTGGATCAAAAGGGAAAAAGCTTCAACTTGCCACAGTAGACGGAAATTTACCAAACGGTGCTCAAGTTAAATAACATCATTACAAGGGAGCGGTGTTAACGAACCGCTCCCTTTTTACATTTCTTTTGTCGAAACGATCCAATAGAATGAACAGAAAAGATCACTTAGAGCTGGTTTAAATTCCTTTACATTTTTTCATTTTTCAGGTAACGTAAAAACAAATAAAGTAGGAGGTGAGTAGATTGAATTCTTTTAATGGTAGCCAGGCAAAACGATTAGCGTATTTATGGATTTGTCAGGCGATTTTTTCGGCGGTAGTTAAAAATTGGATCAGTCTGTCCGTTTTTAAACAACTGTATAGAAAAATAAACCATTAGAAAGAAACACGTCTGTCTACTCGCATACGTAACACATGCAGCAGCGATCTTTCGCTGCTTTTTCGTGTTTGTTTCTTTCTTGACTAAAAAGGAGAAGCAAATGATTGATTTTTACGGAAAAAATATAGCTCAAAATTATGCAGGGAATCAAATTTTTGAGCACGTATCCATTCAACTACATGTAGGGGCGCGCATTGGATTAGTTGGCAGGAACGGGGAGGGAAAATCTACATTAGCTAAGCTAATAGCTGGTATAGAAAAACCCTCAACTGGTGAAGTAGGTTGGCGCAAGGGATTGACGAAAGCCTTGTTAAACCAAACGCCACACTATGAGGGTCTTTCTGTAAAGGATGTGTTAGAACTTCCTTTTTCTTCATTAAAGGAAATAGAAAAAAAGTTGAAAGGCATTGAAGTGAAATTGAGTAAGCCGCAAAATCAGCAAGTGCTGTCCCAGTTGCTAAACGATTATGCCGAACTACAGGAACGATACAGCATAAGTGGAGGATATGACTACCATTCTACTATACGTAAAGTATCTACAGGTTTGGGTCTGCAACCATTGCTAGGTCAGCAGTGGGAGCAGTTAAGTGGCGGAGAACGCTCCAAAGTTGAACTTGCTTGTATGATCGCAAAGAGGCCAGACCTTATTATCCTTGATGAACCTACCAACCATTTGGATCTTCTTGCTGTAGACTGGTTAATTCAGTGGTTGAATCAATATGATGGTAGTCTTGTTCTCATATCCCACGACCGCTTTTTTTTGGATCAAGTGATAACAAAAGTATGGGAAATGGATCAAGGTGTGGTATATGAATATAATGGGAATTACACCAGTTTTATTCAACAGAGAGAAGAGCGATTGCTTACAGCATTTCAGCACTATGAGGATCAGCAAAAGAAAATAAAAAAAATGAAAGAAACCATCAAACGTTTAAAAGAATGGGCAAACCGAGCAAATCCGCCTAATGCAGGTATGCATAGACAAGCAAAAAGCATGGAAAAGGCATTAAATCGAATACAACTTCTACAAAAACCTGTTTATGGAAAGAAGGTAGATTTGAGCTTTACTGAATCTCACCGTAGTGGTGAAGAGGTGTTTCAAATTAAGGACGTCTTCTTTGCTTATCATACTAACGTTATTCTTAAGGAAGCTCACTTTCTTGCACGACATCAAGAACGTATTGCCATAACTGGCCCAAATGGGGAAGGGAAATCGACAATTTTCGAACTATTGCTCGGGAAATATTCTCCGCAAAAAGGGAATGTTAAGGTGGGAGCAAGTGTTTCAGCGGGCTATTTGTCACAGCATATTCCTGAATTAATGAATGAAAAGACCGTTCTAGAGGCTTATCGAGAATATGCCACTATTGATATTGGGGCAGCTCGTTCGAAGCTTGCACAGTTTTTATTTTATGGTATGGATGTTTATAAGAGAACAAAGGACTTAAGTGGAGGAGAACGAATGCGGTTACGGTTAGCGCAACTAATGGAAGAATCTCATAATGTACTTCTATTAGATGAACCTACCAATCACCTTGATATTGAATCGAGAGAAGTGCTAGAAGAAGCAATCGATCACTATGACGGAACGGTTATAACGATCTCTCACGATCGGTATTTTCTTAATAAATATTTTCCTATTACGTACTGGTTACAAGAAGGGGTACTAACACGGTATGAAGGGTCCATTTCATACGCACAAGATGTGAGAGCTAGACAATAATGACGCTTAATGTGGATTTTGAAAAAAAGGAAAAGAGGCTGGGACAAAAGTAGATAGACAGACCAAAATGACGAACATTCCTGAAAATAGGAACGTTCGTCGTTTGTTTTATATGAAAATGAGCAGAAGGATTCTCCTGTAGCGGTGCTACTCAGCATATTTTAGACTATTCGTCTTTTCAACTACTACTTTTCGTTATGTCCCAGCCTCTTTTTAAGAGTGGTCATCCTTTACTTCTTCCTCATCGATGTCGGTTAAACTAACTACTTTCCCATCGTCAACTCGCACTTCTAAAAGTTGGTCTTCTTTTTTTAGGGCGAAGATTCCACTATTAAAATCGGTTTGTAAATGTTTGAAGAAAATACCTTCATATGTTTGTCCATCTAGGTCATCAAAATGAAGAATAAAGGTGCCTTCTTCATCTTCTACTAAATAAGCATGAACACCGCGTTCAAAATTCCAGTCTTCTGTCTCCTCAGCACGTTCTCTCGGAACAACGTGAAGATCAGCAAATGGGGCACCCTCTAATAATTCGTGTACAATTGATCCACCAAGCAACTTCGCCCAAATGCTTTCAATAAACTGACCTATGATAATTTGTGAGACACGTAACTCTTTGGCTTTTGATGTAATGACTTTTGTAATATCGTGATAATGTGACTTTTCCACAAGAAGAGTAGCTTTATATGTATCAGCTAGTTCACGAAAAAAAGTCATATCTACTTCTTTATCATTTTTAAATTCTTCATCAGGTAAAGAATCAAAAACAAGTATAGTTAAAGGAGCGTTTAATTGTTTAGCTAATCCAGCACCTCTCGTAATAAGCTTTTTTCCATTATGTCCATAGTTTACGCAAACGAGTATGTTTTCTTCTGTTGACATGTCTATACACTCCTTCCATTACTAAGCGATATTATTCCCCGTTTCTTAGGGGTTAAACGCGTTTAAAGCACTAAACAGACTCCGAATTTGAAATGCTTCTTTATTTTATTTAAAATGCGAACAGAGAGGTGATAAAAATCATGTTAATTGATACACATGTTCATTTAAATGCAGATCAGTTTGAAGATGATGTAAACGAGACAATTTTGCGCGCAAGAGAAGCGGGTGTTAAGGAAATGATTGTCGTCGGTTTTGATGAGAAAACAATTAATCGAGCGATGGAACTTATTGAAAAAGATGACTATATTTATGCGGCAATCGGTTGGCACCCAGTGGATGCAATCGATATGACTGATGATCATTTAAGTTGGATTGAAGAACTTTCAAAGCATCCGAAAGTAGTGGCAATAGGCGAAATGGGATTGGATTATCATTGGGATAAATCCCCTAAAGATGTGCAAAAGGACGCTTTTCGAAAGCAAATAGCTTTGGCGAAAAAAGTAAATCTTCCGATTATCATCCATAATAGAGATGCGGATCAAGATGTAGTGGAATTATTAGAAGAGGAACACGCAAAAGAAGTGGGTGGCGTCATGCATTGTTTCGGGGGCAGTGTTGAAATTGCTGAACGTTGTATAAAGAATAATTTTTATATTGGTTTAGGAGGACCAGTTACGTTTAAGAATGCAAAGCGGCCAAAAGAAGTCGCTAAACAAATCCCACTGGACCGACTTTTAGTAGAGACAGACGCACCGTTTCTCGCACCTCATCCGTACCGTGGGAAGCGAAATGAACCTGCTTATGTAAAACGAGTAGCAGAGGATATTGCTGATATACGTGAAATGTCATTTGAGGAATTGTGTCAAAAAACAACTGAAAATGCAAAGAATTTATTTGGTTTTAATGAACAATAGAAAACAAATAATGCAGCGACAATGCAAAAGAATGTCAAAGATTACTTAAATGTTACGTTTATGTAACGTCTGTTGACAGTGTACAGGTTGGTCTTTATAATTCAGTCCTTGAGGAGGGGCTGAAAATGGACCAATTGTCAAAACACGTTGATTTAACAAATAATCGACTTCCATTACAAACAAAAACGTTTCTCGTAGTTGGCTTATTTATTGCTCTTATTTTATTTTTTACAGGCCTATACGAGTGGAACAAAAAATCCGTAACCATTAATGTTAACGGTGAAGAGTCGGTTATCACTACACATGCACAATCAATAGAAGAATTACTTCTTGGTTTAGACATAAATGTAACAGAGCATGATTTGGTTGTACCGCACCTTGAGACTGAATTATCTGATGACATGAATATTCTTTATAAGCAAGCCCATGTAGTCACCTTAGAAGTGAACGATGAACAAGTACAAGTACCAACTACGGTGGACACCATCTATGATTTTATAAAGGAACAAGGGTATGACTATCGCTCAGAAGATCAATTAGTACCTCATGGCGACGCTGCTATTGAAGACGGTTTGACTATTACATATAAACCTTCAGTTGAGTTTCATTTTGCATATGATGGAACCGAAGATACTTACTGGAGTGCATCAGCGACTGTCGCTGACTTTTTGAAAGAAGCAAATGTGGAACTAGGTGAAGAAGACCGAGTAGAACCAAGTCTTGATGAAGTTCTTAAAGAAGGGTTATCCATACAGCTAATTAGAGTTGAAAAAGTCACCGATGTCATTGAGGAGTCAACCGCCTACGAGACGATTCGTGAAAATGATGATACGCTTAAGACAGGTGTAGAACGAGTTGTTGAACAAGGCGAGCGCGGAAAGCAAGAGTTGCATTATGAGATTACGTATGAGAACGGCGAAGAAATTAGCCGTAAGGTAATAGATACAAAAATGGTAGCAGAGCCAAAAGAGCGAGTTATTGCCGTAGGAACAAAAGAAGAAGAGGCGAAACAGTTTATTGCCGAAACAAAAACAGCTAACGCCACCGCTACTGCTAGTCAACCGACAAAAACAAGTACGTCAAGTTCTTCAAGTGAAACTAATAAACCGAAAGAAACAAGCCAACCTAAAGCAACCCAGGCAAAAACCATTCAAATGACAGCAACCGCTTATTCAGCTGAATGTAATGGGTGTAGCGGGGTTACGGCAACAGGAATTAATCTTTTAAATGACCGAAACATGAAAGTTGTTGCCGTTGATCCAAGTGTGATTCCATTAGGATCAAGAGTTCATGTAGAAGGTTATGGGGAAGCGATTGCTGGGGATACTGGTGGTGCAATTACTGGCAACAAAATTGATCTTCATGTTCCAACGAGTAGTGAAGCAATGAGTTATGGGCGTAAGACAGTTAATGTCACCATCCTTGATTAATCAATGAAAAGAAGCGGACGCTAGTCGCTTCTTTTTTTTTTGGTATAAAACAGCTAAAATATAAGGAGTATATGAGATACATGAAAGAGGAGCAAAATGAAGATTAAAGAAATAATCGTTGTAGAAGGACGTTCAGATACAGTCGCTATTAAGCGTGCTGTCGATGCAGACACAATTGAAACGAACGGATCTGCCATTGGTGAAGCAGTACTTAAACGTATAGAGCTCGCTTATGAAAGAAGAGGCGTCATTATTTTAACCGATCCAGATTATCCAGGTACCCGTATTAGAAGAATTGTTAGTGAGCGTGTTCCAGGTAGTAAACACGCTTTTATTCCAAAGGAAAAAGCACGGAAAAACAATCGGACTCTTGGTGTGGAGCATGCAAGTGATGAAGCTATACGACAAGCGCTAGAAGAAGTGCGATCAATAGGGAAAGTAAATTATCAATCAGCTATTTCCATTAGTGATTTAATAAAGGCCGGTTTGTTGTCAGGTGCTGGAGCAAAGAAGAAAAGAGAAGCGTTAGGAGAACGACTAGCGATTGGTTATGCCAATGGAAAACAATTAAAAAAAAGACTGGATGCCTTTGAAATTACGGTGGAAGAGTTTACGCAAGCATTGAAGGACATTGAGGTAATGGAGGAATCACGCACGTGAAAAAAGACATTGCGACACCAGCTCGAACGAAAGAAATATTGGCAAAGCATCGCTTTCAATTAAAAAAGAGTCTAGGGCAAAATTTCTTAATTGATTTAAATATATTAAACGGAATCGTTGAAGCGAGTGGATTTACAGAAGAAGATGGGGTCATTGAAATTGGTCCTGGCATCGGTGCTTTAACGGAACAATTGGCGAAAAAAGCAAAAAAAGTCGTAGCGTTTGAAATTGACGATCGGCTTCTCCCTATATTAGAAGATACCCTATCCCCTTATCCAAATGTGGAAGTCATTCATCAAGATGTGTTAAAAGCCGATCTAACAGACATTATCACTTCAAAGTTTAACGATACAGAACATATTCATGTTGTTGCTAATTTGCCTTATTATGTGACCACACCCATCTTAATGAAATTATTAGAGGATCGTTTACCATTAAAAAGCATTACGGTTATGATTCAAGCGGAGGTGGCTGATCGTATTGCTGCTTCTCCATCTTCAAAAGAGTACGGCGCCTTATCCATTGCTGCTCAATATTACTCCGATGCAAAAAAACGTCTGCACGTGCCTGCAAGTGTTTTTGTGCCTGCGCCACGGGTAGATTCTGCAGTGTTAAAATTAACCATTCGAGAAAAACCTCTCGTGCATGTAACAGATGAAGCGTGGTTCTTTAAAGTGTTTCATGCCTGCTTCGCTAATCGTAGAAAAACCATTATAAATAACCTTGTTCACAATTTAGTTGGAAAAGAAAATAAAGCATTGGCGCAACAAGGGTTGGAACGAGCAACGATTGATCCAATGCGAAGAGGAGAAACCTTATCAATTGAAGAATTTGCTGCTTTAAGTAATGAATTAGATCAACTGTTAAACGAAAGCCATTAAAACGAGTCACAGCCCTCTCTATACTCACATAGGCTAGATGAGAGGGGGCAACGTGATGACAGTGAAAACGGGTGATATAGTTGGTCGTCTCTCTTATAAATGTGATCTTTTATTCCGAGTATTGACCATTTCGAATGATGTAGTAACCCTCGTTGGGGAAGAAATGCGTTTACTTGCTGATGCGCCAATGGCTGATTTAAAAGTGATGACGTTAAAGGAACGAGAAGAGGATAAGAATAAAGTGAAAGAGCAAGAAGAAGCCTCTTATCGTTTATTTCGTCAGGACGCTAAGCTCATGAAACGCAGACAAGATTATCAAACACATGCTGGATACGAAGAAACATCACATTTCTTTGAGTTAAGAGGGAGAGTATTACACCTCGATGGTGATGCAAACTATTTAAATCGATGTACAGATATTTACAATAAATTAGGTGTTCCCGTTTACGGTGTTCATCTTGCAGAAAAAGAAATGCCATCCCAATTAGCATCTTTATTAAAAATGGTGCAACCAGATATTTTAGTGGTCACAGGTCATGATGCGTATTCAAAAGCAAAAGGGAATCGCAATGACCTAAAGGCTTATCGTCACACGAAGTATTTCGCTGAATGTGTGCGTATTGCCCGTGACCATACAAAAGACCTCGATCGTTTACTGATCTTTGCTGGCGCCTGCCAGTCCCATTTTGAAACGTTAATACGGGCGGGAGCGAACTTTGCGTCCTCACCAGATCGTGTCAATATCCACGCCTTAGATCCTGTATATATTGCCTCTAAATTAAGTCGAACATCCTTTTCTGATACGGTTAATCTATGGGATATTATCCGAAATACCATTACTGGTCAAAAAGGTCTTGGTGGCATTGAAACAAAAGGCAGCATGAGACTTGGGTTACCTTATAAAGAAGAATACGAAGATGAAATCGATCCTTCTTAGCTAACAGTAAAGCGTACGAAAAAAACAACGTGACCTAAATGTAGGGCGCTGGCCATATTGTACTTTTATAAGCGGGTTTATCACTTAAAGCCGTTGTTAGCTGTTTCCGTGTGCGATTTTAACGTAAGAACGTTCCTTCAAAGCCTTTTAACCGTGGCGAGAGAAATGCTTGTGCATCATGATGGGGTATATTTTTTAAAAAAAATTAATGAAAAGATGTCAATTTCTAATAAAATAGGACACAAAACATATACTATCTACAACATATTACAATATTAGTCATTGACACAGGCATGGAACGTTGTTAAAATTATTTATTTTGACTTTCAAACCATTCCTTGGTATAATGTCTATAGTGAGGTGGTTGTGGAAAATGGCAAAGACGTTAATTGACATTAAGCGAGCACTAGATAGTAACATTGGAAAGAAAATAACAATTAAAGCAAATGGAGGACGTAAAAAATCGTCTGAACAATCAGGTATGATTGAAGAAACGTATCCATCTGTATTTATTGTTAAGCTAGATGAAGATCAAAATTCTGTTGAGCGCGTTTCTTATAGCTATGCAGATGTTCTAACGGAAACGGTACAATTACTATTACCAAGTGACGGCGGTAAGCCCGCAACGCTCATCTAAGAAACGAGACTTTCTTTCCAAAAAAAAGAAAGTCTTTTTTTATTGGATTTGTGCACACTATAAATGCAGTTAATAATCAAGCAAAGGGGCGGTTTTATCATGAGCAGAAGACGAGGCGTTATGTCCGATCGCTTAAAGGAAGAAATTGCAAAAGAGCTTGGCTTTTATGACACTGTAGAAAAAGAAGGTTGGGGCGGCATTAAAGCAAAAGATGCTGGCAACATGGTAAAGCGAGCTATCGAGCTGGCGGAACAAAACCTTCATTCACGAAAATAATCATTGTGGTCTATGGTTCAGTGGAATTTCCACTGAACCATAGATTTTTTTGTTTAAACAATCTCTATTTGGGAATAGTAATACTACTAACCTATTAAATTGGAGATGATGAACATGAGTTTACAAGAATACATTACCGAAATTAACAATATGTTGGAAGAAGCGAAAACACCTATACATAATGAGAATAACGATTAAATCACCCTTTTTTCACTAAGGGTGTTTTTTTATGATGCATCAAACAGGAGAAAAGGTGGTATGTTCGATTCACAAGTGATAAAATAACCTCAGCATTATGCATGTATAGAAGGTGAGAAAGTGAAGGTTTCCATTAAGGCACCGGCAAAGATTAATTTATCATTAGATGTATTAAGAAAGCGTAACGATGGTTATCATGAAGTAAAAATGATTATGACCATGGTTGATTTAGCGGACCGAATTGATTTAACGAATTGCGACTCTGGAAAAATAACAGTAGACGTTTCAGAGGGTTTTGTTCCAAATGACGAACGGAACTTTGCTTATCAAGCGGCGGCTCTGTTAAAGAAGAAATACAAGGTATCAGCAGGTGTTCATATTTATATTACAAAGCGTATACCTGTAGCTGCAGGACTTGCAGGCGGGAGTAGCGATGCAGCAGCAACGTTGAAAGGGTTAAATCAGCTATGGGAGCTTGGTTTGACGCTGGATCAACTAGCTGAATTAGGCGCCGAAATTGGCTCTGATGTTTCTTTTTGTGTGTATGGTGGAACTGCGCTTGCGACAGGCAGAGGTGAAATCATTGAATCCATTCCATCTCCTCCACCCTTATGGGTCATCCTTGCTAAGCCACCAATTGGTGTTTCCACAAAGGAAATATATGGTAATGTAAAGCTTCATCGGGCTAAGCATGCGGATACTGATGCCATGCTTACAGCGCTTGAGAATCAAGATACAGACGGCATTTTCGCCCATCTTCATAATACGTTAGAAGACGTGACACTCGAATTGTATCCAGAAGTAAAGCATTTAAAAGACCAGATGAAGCGATTTGGTGCAGATGCTGTGTTAATGAGTGGAAGTGGGCCAACTGTTTTTGGTTTAGTGAAAACAGAATCAAGAGTGAACCGAATTTATAACGGATTAAGAGGTTTTTGCGAAGAAGTTCACGCTGTTCGATTAATTCGTACAAGCAATACTTGTCCAAAACCGGATGAAAGTGATATCTTATAAGTATATAATTCGGTTATGGCTCGGAGGGATTATGAAAAAATTAAAACGTAGTTCACGTCTAGTTGATATGACGTATTTTTTGCTCCAACATCCACATGAAGTGATTTCATTAACGCATTTTTCGGAGCGTTACCAAGCAGCGAAGTCATCTATTAGTGAGGATTTAGTCATTATTAAAGAAATGTTTGAAGATGAAGGCTATGGAGCGCTGTTAACGATCCCAGGGGCAAGTGGCGGTGTGAAATACATGCCGAGAATGAATAAAGATGAAGCAGAAACTCTTGTTCATCAACTAGTCCTTGATCTTAATAAGCCTGAACGGATTTTACCTGGCGGGTATTTGTACATGATGGATGTATTAGGAAATCCTAAATTGTTACATGAAGTCGGTCGATTATTTGCGGCTGCGCTCTATGATAAAGAGATTGATGCTGTTATGACGGTTGCCACAAAAGGTATCCCACTTGCATATGCAGTAGGTCAGCACTTAGGAGTACCGGTTAGTATTGTTCGGCGTGATCATAGAATTACAGAAGGGTCGATGGTGAGCATAAATTATGCATCAGGATCATCAGACCGTATTCAAACGATGACATTAGCAAGGCGGAGCTTAGCAGCAGGATCTAAAGTGTTCATTGTGGACGATTTTATGAAAGCTGGTGGCACCATTCGCGGTATGGTCGATTTATTAGCAGAATTTGACGCAGATCTTGTAGGGATCGGTGTGTTAGTTGAAGCTGCTGAGGTTTCTGAACGATTGGTCGATGATTACGTATCGTTAACAAAGCTAACGAATGTCGATGCTCGTGAAAAGCAAATTGAATTGTTAAGTGGTAATATCTTAGATCGATTACATTAAAAGGGGACGATTCAAATGAAAATTGTTCATACGACAAATGCACCACAAGCAATTGGACCTTACTCACAAGGAATGATTGTAAACAATATGTTCTACAGTTCCGGTCAAATTCCTTTAACGGCCGATGGCGAACTTATAAAAGGGACTGTGGAAGAGCAAACGCATCAAGTTTTCCATAACCTTAAAGCGGTTTTAAAGGAAGCTGGTTCTTCTCTTGATAAGGTAATTAAAGCAACCGTATTCATTAAAGATATGAATGATTTTCCACGTATTAATGAGGTTTATGGCGAATACTTTTCTGAGCATAAGCCAGCCCGTTCATGTGTGGAAGTGGCTCGTTTACCAAAAGACGTACTAATTGAAATTGA
Organism: Shouchella oshimensis; assembly: GCF_002019765.1. Classification (GTDB taxonomy): domain Bacteria; phylum Bacillota; class Bacilli; order Bacillales; family Bacillaceae_D; genus Shouchella; species Shouchella oshimensis. Next base: position 49,960 of record NZ_KV917380.1, on the reverse strand, counting down.
AGTAATTGCTTTAGTGTAAAAAGAAAAAGCGTAGCGAAACGACGATTCCTCTGTTTTGCTAGCTTTTTTTTGTAAGTGGAGATGTGTAATGAAAGGTTGTTTTAACTGTCTGCACCGTGAAATGTCGAGGATAGATCATACTGGAAAAAGAATGATCGTATTTATTTTTTGAAAAATCGTAAAAAAAGTTCAATTCTTTGAAGGAAAAAGGAAACCTCTCTAGAATGTAGTATACAGATAATCTATAAGAGAGGTGACCATCATGGAAATTACTGACGTAAGGTTACGGCGTGTCCAAACGGAAGGGCGTATGCGAGCAATTGCATCTATAACAATTGACCACGAATTCGTTGTTCATGATATTCGTGTAATTGATGGAAATAATGGCCTATTCGTTGCAATGCCGAGCAAGAGAACACCTGACGGAGAATTTAGAGACATCGCACACCCAATCTCTTCTAAAACTAGGGAAAAGATCCAAGTGGCTGTTATAGACGAGTATGAGCGTGTAGGAGAATATGAAGACGCTACCAATTATGAGGAAGCTGGTGCTTCGTAACAATAGGTTAAAGCTAAACCAGTCTGCGCAAAACGCAGGCTGGTTTTTTGTATATTTTTCAAGTATGTAAAGACGTCCAGAGATATTGAAATACGTGGTGGTTTCAAGTATAGTTTTAATGATGAACATGAACGAGTGTGGAGGGGAATATGAGCGGACGATATGCAATTGTTCTTGCTGCTGGGCAAGGAACAAGAATGAAGTCAAAGCTTTATAAAGTGTTACACCCAGTTTGTGGTAAACCAATGGTCGAACACGTTGTAGATCAAGCGAAAGCGGTCGGCTTTGATGATATCGCAGTTGTTGTTGGTCATGGTGCGGAGCAAGTAAAAGAAGCAATCCCAACTGGCGCTTCCTTTGTACTGCAAAATGAGCAACTTGGTACTGGACATGCGGTACGATGTGCAGAACCCTTGTTGAAAGGGAAGAACGGTACAACCGTAGTCTTATGTGGCGATACGCCGCTAATAACAGCTGAAACGTTAAAGACTCTAATTGCGTATCATGAACAGGAAGCAGCAAAAGCAACTATTTTAACAGCATATGCAGACAATCCACACGGGTATGGACGAGTGATTCGTGGCTCAAACGGTGAAGTCGATAAAATAGTCGAACAAAAAGATGCATCTAGTGAAGAGCTTCTTGTGAATGAGATTAATACAGGTATTTACTGTTTTGATAACAATACGTTATTTGACGTATTACAAATGGTGACAAATGATAATAACCAAGGTGAATACTACTTACCAGACGTAATTGGACTCTTAAATAAAAAAGAGGAAAAAGTGTGTGCCTATGTAACACCAACAATGGAAGAAACCATTGGTGTAAATGATCGAGTTGCACTAGCACAAGCCGAAAAAGCGATGCAAGCTCGAATAAACACGTACTGGATGACACAAGGGGTTACGTTCATTGATCCGAACACCACATATATTTCCGTTGATGCAACAATTGCACAAGATACGACACTATTTCCTAACGTTAGTATAAAAGGGAACACTACCATTGGTGAAGATTGTATCATAGAGTCAGGTAGTGAAATTCACCATTCTGTCATTGAGAAAGGCGTTCACATTCGCTCCTCTTATATTTATAATAGTTATGTGCACGAAGGTGCTGCTATTGGGCCTTTTGCTCACATACGACCTGATTCCACTGTCGGTAAAGAGGTTAAAGTCGGTAATTTTGTGGAATTGAAGAAAGCAAGTATCAATGACCGCAGTAAAGTATCCCATCTAACATACATTGGGGATGCAGACATTGGCAAAGATGTTAACGTTGGATGTGGGGTCGTGACTGTTAATTATGATGGCACAAATAAGCATCAAACAACAGTGCATGACGGTGCGTTTATTGGCTCAGGATCAAACTTAGTCGCACCTGTTGAGATTGGAAAGCATGCCTTTGTAGCAGCTGGTTCAACGATAACGAATCATGTAAATGATTACTCACTGGCGATAGCACGAGCTAGACAAGTAGATAAAACAAACTATATAAAAAAAGATCAATAACATTTACTGGAGGTAACACAAGAAATGGCAAACTATAGCGACCCAAGCTTAAAGGTCTTTACTCTTAATTCTAACAAGGCTTTGGCTGAAGAAATCGCTCGACATATTGGAGTTTCTCTTGGAAAGAATTCTGTCATGCGTTTTAGTGATGGTGAAGTTCAAATTAACATTGAAGAAAGTATTCGTGGTTGTGATGTATATTTGATTCAATCAACATCGGCTCCAGCGAATGAACACTTAATGGAACTCTTAATTATGATTGATGCAGTAAAGCGAGCTTCAGCGCGTACGATTAATATCGTCATGCCTTATTACGGCTATGCGAGACAAGATCGCAAAGCACGGGCGCGAGAACCTATCACAGCTAAACTTGTGGCTAATCTGCTTGAAACAGCTGGTGCAACTCGGGTATTAACAATTGACCTCCATGCAACTCAAATTCAAGGTTTCTTTGATATCCCAGTTGACCAGTTAATGGGTGTACCAATTTTATCTGATTATTTTAGCAGCAAAGGGCTTGACGATATTGTTGTTGTTTCTCCAGATCATGGTGGAGTGGTGCGTGCTCGTAAAATGGCCGATCGCTTAAAAGCACCAATTGCTATTATTGATAAACGTCGACCAAGACCAAACGTGTCAGAAGTAATGAATATTGTTGGTAATATTGAAGGAAAGACAGCCATTATTATTGATGATATTATTGATACAGCAGGAACAATTACACTTGCGGCGAATGCTTTAGTAGAACAAGGAGCAAAAGAGGTATATGCTTGCTGTACGCACCCTGTTCTATCTGGTCCAGCAGTAGATCGAATTCGTAATTCTAAGATTAAAGAATTGGTTGTAACGAATACAATTGATCTGGAGGAAGAGAAAAAAGGTGCGAACATTACAGAGTTGTCTGTAGCGGAGTTGATGGCTGAGGCTATTATTCGTGTACATGAAGATGCTTCTGTATCAACTTTATTCGATTGATTTTTGTTATCAACCTAGAGAGAACTTACGAAAAAGAACAAGGAATTCTGTTTGAAAACTGACCTTTAAGGGAACACAATTAACAGACGTGTAAAACTAAGATGAGGTGAAAGAAAGATGACAGTATTACAAGCTCGTGATCGTAAAGACTTAACAGGACAAGAAACAAGAAATATTCGTCTAAATGGTTTTGTGCCAGGCGTACTATATGGTAATAAAATCGAAAGTCAGCCGGTTTCAGTAGAAAGTGTTGCTTTCTTAAAAACAATGAGAGAAGTAGGCCAAAATGGTTTATTTGATCTTGAATTAGAAAACGGTAAAAAGCATCACGTTATGGTGCAAGAAGTTCAAGTGGATCCTTTGAAAAATCATTACACGCATATTGATTTCTTCGAAGTGAATATGAAAGAAAAACGTGATGCAAATGTACCTGTTCATTTAGAAGGAGAAGCGCCAGGGGCAAGCGAAGGCGGTATCGTGAATCATCTTCTTTATGAAATTACGGTACATTGTTTACCAGCGGATATTCCAGAAAGCATTACGGTAGACATTTCAAGTTTAAACGTTGGTGATACGCTATCAATTTCAGAGATGCGTTCTACCGTTTCTGTGGACATCGTAAATGAAGATGACGAAGCGATTGTGACGGTACAAGCACCGACGGTAACAGAAGATCCAGATGAAACAGAAGAAGATGGAACGACTGCGCTAGGTGTAGAAGCAACAGAAGAGCGTGAGGATGACGACAAAGATCGTCCAGGTCGTGTTGAATAGTAAATAAAGTGACGAAAGGTATGACCCTTTGGGGTTATGCCTTTTTCGTCAAGTTAGAATAAAGGAGTTACACATGAAGTTAATTGTGGGGCTAGGAAATCCTGGTAAACAGTTTGATAATACAAGACACAATATTGGGTTTGACAGTGTTGACCTCATAGCTGAACAGTTCGATTCATCTCTTACCAAGCAAAAATTCAACGGCTTATATGGAGAAACGATTGTACATGGTGAGAAAGTAATGTTGCTAAAGCCTTTAACGTATATGAACCTCTCTGGAGAGTGTGTTCGGCCATTTATGGATTATTTCAATGTAAGCTTAGATGAGCTTGTTGTTTTGTATGATGATTTAGATATACCACCAGGAAAAATACGTTTACGCCAAAAGGGGAGTGCAGGTGGTCATAACGGAATTAAATCACTTATTCATCATTTAGGAACTCAAGAATTTAACCGGGTTCGTATTGGTGTGGGACGCCCGACTAACAATGAACCAGTCGTGAAATACGTCTTAAACCGCGCTGCAGGTGATGAGAAAGCGCTTTTAGAGGATGCCATTAAAAAGACGGCACAATCGATTGAAGCATGGATAACAAAGCCGTTCCTTGAAGTGATGAATGTATACAACCGATAGGATAATGTCTCATTCTTTTGATCATACTGTAAACAAGAATATCTGTTTACAAGGAGTGGTTAAAATGGCTGTGCATTATGGTTGTAAGTACTGTCAAAAACAAATGGCAACGCTGGAAGATCAATATACTTTCGATGAATTAGGGATAAGCAAATTAGGTGCGGTAGATCAGTTAGAAAGCGTTCGAGTAACTCAAGAAGGTGATATCCATATTGCGGCAATTTGCGAAGATTGTTATCAAGCTTTCCAATTAAATCCGCTTTTGCATGAAATTCAAAATGTGATTCATTAATAGCAACAAAGCTTTGGTATCCTTAAAGACCAAGGCATTTTTCAATTAAAACGAGCGTAGGATTGATAATATAAACGATGTAGTGAACTGCAAATCGTGTTAGCGAAACCAGGGGGAAAAGAAATGTTAGGATTGCAACAGTTTGTCAGTGGAACGAATGAGCTACAAACCATTGCTAACGGAATAGAAAAAGGTCAAAGTGAACAGGTGTTATCAGGCTTAACAGGTTCGTCGAGAACAGTTGCGAGCGCTTCTCTTTACCGGGAAACGCAGCGCAACCAGCTTATTGTGACACATAATTTATTCCAAGCACAAAAAATGTACGAAGATCTTGTTGATTTATTAGGGGAAGAAAAAGTTTATCTTTATCCAGTAAATGAATTAATCTCAGCAGAAATTGCTGTTGCTAGTCCTGAAATGAAAGCGCAACGCATTGATGTGTTAAATCGACTTGTAAATGGATTCTCAGGCATAATTGTCGTTCCTCTTGCAGGAGTTCGCCGATTACTACCGCCGAAAACAGTATGGGCTCAGTATCAACTGGATGTAACGGTTGGAACGGACGTTCAAGAACTTGATGCGTTTATTAGTCAGCTCGTGTCAATGGGCTATAGACGAACGGATATGGTCTCGGCACCTGGTGAAATGAGTGTCCGTGGTGGCATCATTGATTTGTATCCACTTACAGAAGAACATCCAATTAGGATCGAACTTTTTGATACAGAGATTGATTCTTTGCGATACTTCTCGTTAGAGACGCAGCGCTCCGAGGGACAGCTCGAAACCATTAAAATTGGACCAGCTGAAGAAGTATTATTAACATCAACACACTATAGTCATGCAGCGTCTGTTTTAGAAGAACAGCTAAACGTAACCACCAAAAAAATAGCGAATAAAAAAACACGGGAATCCTTGCAAGAGCGAATCCCGTTTGAAATTGCGCAATTAAAGCAAGGACAACCGTTCGAAGGTATGTATAAATACATGTCGTTTTATTATGAGAGTCCGCATACGCTTCTTTCCTATATGTCAGAGCACGCTGTTATTTGGATTGATGAAATGACTCGAGTAAAAGAGATGTCGGAAAACCTTATAAAAGAAGAAGCAGAGTGGCATACAAGCATGATTGAACAAGGGGCTATTGTGCACGGTGCAGAAATGTCTTATGAACTGCTAAATCGATTACAAGAAATCCCGCAATCAATAGTTTACTCCGCTTTATTTCAAAAACAAATTCCAGGGACAAAACCGCAGCAGGTGCTTAATGTCTCTTGTAAATCCATGCAGAATTTTCATGGACAAATGGATTTGCTTACATCGGAAATCAATCGCTGGATTGCTAATCATTATACGGTTCTGTTTATCGCTGGAACAGAAGATCGGGCAAAGCGACTTTCGTTAAATCTTTCTGACGAGAATATTGACGCTCATCTTATAGAAGGAAAAACAACATTAACCAGTGGAACGGTGCAAATTTACACAGGTCATTTGCATGCGGGGTTTGAATTACCTGAGCAAAAGCTTGTTGTTATTACGGAAGAAGAAGTGTTTGCCAAACAAGCAAGAAAGCCAAAGCGCCGTCAAACCATGTCCAATGCAGAACGAATTAAAAGTTACTCAGAACTCGCTGTTGGTGACTTAGTTGTTCACGTTAATCATGGTGTTGGGAAGTACTTAGGCGTTGAAACCTTAGAAATAAATGGCGTTCATAAAGATTACTTAAATTTGCGTTACGCTGGAAATGACAAGCTGTATGTTCCAGTAGAACAAATCGATCAAGTCCAGAAATATGTAGGATCTGAAGAAAAAGATCCAAAAATCTATGCCCTTGGTGGAAACGATTGGAAAAAAGTAAAAAGTAAGGTGAAGTCGTCTGTTGAAGATATAGCAGATGATTTAATCAAGCTTTATGCAGAAAGAGAAGCGAGCGTTGGCCACAAATTCTCAGAAGATGGGCCAGAACAGGCGGATTTTGAAGGTTCGTTCCCATATCAAGAAACAGAAGATCAAATACGTGCTATTGCAGAGATAAAAGAAGACATGGAAAAGCAACGTCCGATGGATCGTTTACTTTGTGGTGATGTAGGCTACGGTAAGACTGAAGTTGCAATTCGTGCTGCCTTTAAAGCTATTATGGATGGAAAACAAGTGGCGATCCTTGTACCAACAACGATATTAGCACAGCAACATTTTGAAACCATTTCAGAACGGTTTTCAGAGTTCCCAATTACGGTTGGTGTGCTTAGCAGATTCCGCTCGAGAAAAGAGCAAACAGAAGTACTAAAAGGCTTAAAGGCTGGTTCTGTGGACTTGGTTGTTGGAACGCACCGTTTATTGTCAAAGGATATTGTCTTTAAAGACCTCGGCTTGTTAATTGTTGATGAGGAACAGCGATTTGGCGTTACTCATAAGGAAAAAATTAAACAGTTAAAATCGAACATAGACGTATTAACGCTAACAGCAACGCCAATTCCAAGAACGCTTCATATGTCCATGTTAGGTGTACGTGACTTATCTATTATTGAAACGCCTCCAGAAAATCGTTTTCCTGTTCAAACATACGTGGTGGAGTACAATCCATCCATTGTACGGGAAGCTATTGAGCGTGAAATGACTCGGGGTGGTCAAGTCTATGTTCTTTACAACCGAGTAGAAGATATTGAAAGAATGACTGAACAAATAGCCATGCTCGTACCAGATGCAAAGGTTTCTTATGCGCATGGGCAAATGAATGAGCGTGAGCTAGAATCGATTATTTTAAGTTTCTTAGAAGGTGAAAGTGACGTACTGGTCACAACGACAATCATTGAAACAGGTGTCGATATTCCAAATGTGAATACACTCATCGTTAGTAATGCCGATAAAATGGGCCTATCGCAGCTTTATCAAATTCGTGGTCGAGTTGGTCGTTCAAATCGTGTTGCGTACTCTTATTTTACGTACCAACAAGACAAGGTGCTAACGGAAGTAGCTGAGCGTCGACTTCAGTCTATTAAAGAATTTACGGAACTTGGATCTGGATTTAAGATAGCGATGAGGGATTTAACAATTCGAGGCGCAGGTAATCTATTAGGAGCTCAGCAGCATGGGTTTATTGATTCCGTTGGTTTTGACTTGTACTCACAAATGCTAAAAGATGCAATCGACGAGCGGAAAGGAACGAAAACGAAAGAAGAGACGTTCCAATCAGAGTTATCCATTAGTGTAGATGCCTATATTCCAGAGCGGTACATTCCTGATGCTAAACAAAAAATTGAAATGTATAAGCGGTTTAAAGGTATTGAAACAATGGATGAACTAACCGACCTTCAAGATGAATTAATTGATCGGTTTGGTGAATACCCAAAACAAGTCGACTATTTGTTAGGTCTTACGAAAATAAAGCATCTTGCAGATCAATATAAAGTTGAAAAAATCAATGAAGCGAAAGATGCCATTGTTATACTCCTTTCGAACGAAACCACACAATCGATTAAGATTGCGTCATTCATGGAATCTGCACGCGCCATTGGTCGGTTTATAACAGTCGGAACTCAAGGAGATCAGTTGAAAGTAACAATAAAAACAAAGAGTATGTTAGCAGAGCAAATGCTAGACACGACGTTTGAAGTACTGCAAGCTGTGAAGCGAGCCCATCTAAGTCAAGGGCAAGTTACCGTTAGCTAGGAAGTAGTCATCAAATCAATAAGATATTTCATCAATTGGTGAATAGTTCTTAAAAAAGGAAGGATACTACAGTTATAACAAATTGTATTCTTCCTAAATGATTTGATTTTACATCTTAGAAAGCGAGGCTTTATGTATGAAAGCAACTGGAATTGTAAGACGTATTGACGATCTTGGCAGGGTTGTGATACCTAAAGAAATAAGAAGAACATTACGCATTCGTGAAGGTGATCCGCTGGAGATATTTGTCGACCGAGAAGGTGAAGTTATTTTAAAGAAATACTCACCAATCTCTGAGCTAGGTGACTTCGCAAAGGAATATGCCGAGGCCTTATACGATAGTTTAAATCAATATGTGTTAATATCTGATCGTGATACATATATTGCGGTAGCTGGCGCTTCTAAAAAAGAATACGCAAACAAGGCCGTTGGTGAAGTAATTGAAACGGTAATGGCTAACCGTAAATCCCATATGGAAGCGAATGCAGGCGAGTATAACCTTGTTGGCGATCACAAAGATGATTATAAAGGCTACGTGGCAGCACCAATCATTGCTAGTGGTGATCCTATCGGTGCAGTTGTGATTTTCTCTAAGTCAGAATCACTTTCAGGAAAACTAGAACAAAAAATGGCTGAAACAGCAGCCGGCTTCCTAGCCCGTCAAATGGAGCAATAGTGTTAAAAAACATATGAGCGCTCTCGCTCGTATGTTTTTTTTAATTTTATTTCGTAACCATTTAGAATAAAATAAAGAAAAAAGGGAGGATTATATGAGTACATTCTTTAAAGTTTGGATAAATCCAAGAGGAGTTATACGCAACAAGATAGAGGAGGAAGCAACCGTACAACCATTTGGGAAGTATTTACTTCTTGCCTACATATCTGGAGTTTTCTCGATTATGTTTTCTTTTGAAATGGAGGCTCCTTTTTCAGCTACCATCTTTAGTCTTTCGGTCTTCCTTGGAGCGATCGTTACGTCTGTTTTATCGGTCTTTTTAATGCCTGTTTTATTTAAATGGTTCGGTAGTTGGGTTGGTGGTAGAGGTTCATTAGCAGAAGTGAGAGTCGCTGTCATTTATACGCAAGTGTTACCTCAGATCTTCATTGGCATTTTACTATTACCGTTTATCTTATTAATTGGTGAGAACTTTTTCTTAGTTTATGAGAATTCTCTAGAACCCCAGCTAAGCGGCTTACAAAATTGGGCACTACTTGTAGCCTCGTTGCTTCTCATTCTATTATTTGTATGGCAATTTATTGTGATGTTACAAGGATTAGGGGAGGCACACGGTTTCTCTGCGTGGAAGTCATTACTCGTCTACATCATTTTTACTGTTTTACTAACCATTGTCTTAGTAATTGTTGGTTTGATCTTGGCGTTAACGATTGGTGTACTATTTATTTAGATAGGAAAGGCCCCTTGTCTGCTAGACAGGGGCCTTTCATGTATAGATTAGATGCGATTTAGTTGCTCAATTATAAGAGGAACGGCGTGAGTCGCTTTGCTTTGCTGCATTGTCGTTAGAATAGGCTCACGGTTCGCATACAATGCGTGGATTTCTTTTACGAGTGCATCGTCCTTCATGGATTCTTCCTCTAACATGTGGGCATAACCATTTTTTACAAACGTTTGGGCGTTTAAAATTTGGTCACCGCGACTGCTCTGTCTCGACAACGGAATAATAAGCATCGGAATTTGCAATGCAAGAAATTCAAAAATGGCATTTGACCCACCACGAGTGACAACGATATCAGCGGCTTGCATAAGGTGGGGCAGCTCTTCGTGCACATATTCATATTGTTTATAGCCACGTTTTCTTTCTAATGCAGGATCTAGATGACCCTTTCCGCAAATGTGAATGATCTGATACGTATTAAGCAGATCATCTAGTGATTGCCGGATGCCTTCATTAATCGCTTTAGCCCCCAAACTTCCACCCATCACGAGTAGTACGGGCTTTTGCTTAATAAAGTCAGTGAGTGCTAATCCTTGTGTACGTGAACCAGACAATAAGTCATCTCGAATAGGTGAACCGACAACGTTTGTTTGTTCGCTAGGAAAATGCTTTGCTGTTTCAGCAAACGACGTGTAGAACGTCTTTGTAAAGCGCTTGGCGATACGATTTGCTAATCCAGGTGTTAAGTCGCTTTCGTGTAAGTGAACAGGAATGCCTAGTGAATAGGCTGCAATCACAACAGGGACCGTTACAAATCCACCCTTAGAGAAGACTACGTCAGGCTTCTCTTTTTTTAAAATGTTTCGAGCCTGTCTAAGTCCGTTTGAGATTCGAGCAAGATCGGTTACATTTTTCATATCAAAATAGCGTCTTAACTTGCCGCTTGCTATTCCAAAGTAAGGAATATTGTTTTTCTCTACAAGTTCTCTTTCAATTCCATCATAAGAACCAATATAAGCGATGGACCATTTGCTTCGATCCATTTGATGAATAATCGCTAAATTTGGTGTTACGTGCCCTGCGGTTCCCCCACCGGTAAAAATAATTTTTTTCATTCCATACCTCTCCGTCTATTTCAATCTTAACCGATTAGTAAATGTGCGAGTAAATCGACAACAATGTATAGCCCTGCAAGACAACCAATCATGGCGATGATAACTAGCAGTGCTTTCATCATACCGATTTTCTGTGCTTCAGAATAAGCAATTAAAAAAATGCCAAATACCCAAACGACTGTTAAGTCAATCATGACTGAGCCAAAACTCACAATGGTTCGAAGTATTGGTGTTTGGGCTTGAAGAGTAAGTAAAGCGAGACCAAATAAGATTAAATTCAGTAAACCAACAAAAATCCCCGGCATAAACAAAGCATAAACAAATACTTTTCGTGTCGCTTTGATGTTACCGTTTCCTCCGTACCAACCGCCTACATGGCCAAACGCAAAACTAAAGCCATAATAAAGGATTGGTCCAGTAAATGCACCAATTAAAATGGTAACAATAAGTGGAAAAAAATTACCTGTAGAGGCTAGAAGCAATGTTTCACTTCTAGAAAACCAGAAACCGGTTAACCCTCCAAAAATAATGGATAGTATGAGAGTCGCTTGTTTATGTATGTCACTTTTCAATGTATCTTTCATTGTTTGGCGAGGCGCAACCCATATGGCGAGCCATGGATTTGTTTGTTTCAAGCAATCACCTACTATATCATATCTTTTGTTCTTATCATACCATGTTTTATGATTATGTATGAATAGGCTGAAAAAAGAATTAGACCCGGTAAGATTTTTAGATGACTTTTATTGATGAGATAAGTTCGACAACATGCCAGGATGATGCTATTTTATAAAGGTAAAGGGGGAAGAGTGCTTGAATACATCACACGTGTTAAAAGGGGCTTTTCTCCTTTCGGTTGCTGCACTCGTAACGAAATTATTAAGTGCTGTCTACCGCATTCCTTTTCAGAATCTGGCTGGCGATTTAGGCTTCTACGTCTATCAGCAAGTCTATCCTTTCTTTGGCATGATGACAATCCTCGCGCTATATGGTTTTCCTGTTGTACTGTCCCGTCAAATTGCTGAGAAAAAAGCACAAGGAAAAGACGAAGAGGTCAACGAATTATTAAGCTATACGTTTTTAGGATTATCAATCTTATCCATTATGATATGCGTTCTCTTTTTGGTTTTTGCACCTCAGCTTGCCTTTTTTATCGGGGATGAATCTCTGACAAGTGTCATTCAATTGGTTGGCTTTGGGTTTCTATTCTTACCTATTTTAAGTGTTTTTAGAGGAGCTGGACAAGGAATAAATCAGATGACACCGACAGCTTTATCTCAAGTAAGTGAGCAATTTGTTCGGGTGGTGGCTATTCTTGTTCTAACCTATGTGCTAGCTTCTCAAGGATATGATGCCTATGTGATAGGAGAGGGTGCAATTTACGCCTCTCTTCTAGGGAGCGCAGTTGGCTGTGTTTTCTTACTAATGCTAGCGAATAAAAAAGAGATGCGTTTTTATACTCACTTTTCTTTCAAAACGTTTTTTCGTCATCAGGCTGTTTTTTTAAAGCAAAGCTTGTTTATTTGCTTAAATTCACTTATTTTATTGCTGTTTCAAGTGGTAGACGTTTTGACTGTTGTACGTTCCTTGCAAGCAACACCCATGTCCGATGTCGCGATTTATACAGCAAAAGGAGTTTATGATCGTGGACAGCCATTGATTCAATTAGGAACCATCTTAATTACAGCGATTGCTTTAGCTGTAGTACCTTTGTTATCAAACGCCCTTGCTTCGAAACGATACAAAGATGCACGCCGCTATCGCGATGTCATGATGAGGCTGACGATCTTGTTAGGTGGCGGGGCAACAATTGGACTCTTTTTATTGATGGACTCAATAAACGCAATGCTTTTTACAAACCAAGCAGGAACAGATGTATTAAGAGTCTTTGTTTTGTCTATTTTCCCTTGTTCTATCTATTTGGCTGGAGCTGCTATTATTCAAGGATACGGACGAATTCATATTCCGGTGTATGCAATTATTGCAGGTATAGGAACAAAAATAGTAGGAAATGTGTTGTTTATAACATTTATGAAATCGACGATGGGCGCAGCCCTTTCAAATGTGCTTGCTTTTTCAGTGATGATGGGTATTGTACTGTATTCGGTCAAAAAGATTGATCAGCGACTGTTTGTGCAAAAGCAATCATATGTAATGTTGCTTGTAGTGCTCTTCAGTATGGGAGTACTCGTGTTTGGAATTCAGGTAGGAATGAATCAATTGCTTTCTTTACCAAATCAACGAAGTGTACATGCCATTCAAGCCCTTACCCTTGCAGGAATTGGTGCAGGTTATGTTGGAGTGGCTGTATTATTTACCCATATTTTTACGTTAAGAGAATGGGCTAGTGCGCCTAAATTAGGGGCTCTTCGAAAACAAGTTATTCAAAAGTTTATTAACAAATAGAGGTGTACCATGGGAATAATTAAAGTAGTCGGTTTAGGAGCAGGAGAATTAGATCAGATGCCATTAGGTGTGTATCGTACCTTGAAGGAAGCACCAACTGTTCGTGTACGTACCCTTGATCATCCAGTTGTGAAGGACTTGCAGCATGAGGGTGTGACGTTCGAGTCCTACGACGAAACGTACGAGCAGTTTGATTCGTTTGAAGCCGTATACGAAACAATAGTAAACGACTTAATCGATCGTGCTCAAGTAGAGGATCTGGTTTATGCCGTACCAGGCCATCCGTTTGTGGCAGAGAAGACCGTTCAACTTCTGCAAGATGCAACCGATCACCATCAGGTAAAGCTAGACGTTGTTGGAGGGACATCTTTTCTTGACCAAATGTATTCGAGTCTAAGAATTGACCCAATCGAAGGCTGTCAAATCCTGGATGGAACAGTTTTGAAGCAAGAGGAAATTCAAATGCGTCATCATCTTATTATTGTCCAAGTGTATGATAGCCTCATCGCTTCTGATGTTAAACTTACGCTAATGGAAACCTATCCAGACGATTATGAGGTGACAATCTGTACAGCGGCGGGTACGGCAGAAGAAAAGCTTACGAGAGTACCGCTTTATGAGCTCGATCATCAAACGGAAGTAAATAATTTAACCGCTGTGTACGTGCCGCCAGTTCACAACGAAAAACTCCTTTATGGAGACATACAGTATTTAAAAAGCGTTATTGCTCAGTTACGGAGTCCAGAAGGGTGCCCTTGGGATCGAAAACAAACGCATCAATCGTTAAAGCGATTCTTATTAGAGGAATCCTATGAAGTACTAGAGGCAATTGATCAAGAAGATGATGAGCAGTTAACTGAAGAACTTGGGGATGTGCTCCTGCAAGTGCTCCTGCACGCACAAATTGGTGAAGAAGCAGGTTATTTTCAGCTTGGAGATGTTATTAAGACGTTGACAGAAAAAATGATTCGTCGTCACCCACATGTATTTGGAGACAAGCCTGTGCAGTCTGCTGAAGAAGTGACTTCGGTTTGGGAAGAAGTGAAGCGAAAAGAAAAGGCAGAAAGTGAAGCGCTTCAGCCAAAGCGATCCATCTCTTCTTTTCCTTCTATGTTGGCAGCTGCGGAGACGATGCAGAAAGACATTGCAAAAACCGGTTTTGAATATGAAGCAATTGAGCAAGTGTATGATAAAGTGTTAGAAGAACTAAATGAAGTAAGAACAGCTGACGCTTCAGAATTGGAGAAAGAATATGGTGATTTGCTGCTTGCAGTTGTGAGCTTAGGTCGATTTATTAGGCAATCACCAGAAGTAGCTCTGCATAAGGCACTAACAGTTTTTCTAACACGATTTGAGTATGTTGAAGCTCAAGCAGAAAAAGCAAACATGACAATTGATCATGTGAATATGACTACGCTTGACGCATGGTGGGAAGAAGCCAAACGATTAGAAAGATAAGGATAAAGGAGCTAACCTATGAGACTTGATAAATTTTTAAAAGTATCCCGTTTGATTAAAAGACGAACATTAGCAAAAGAGATTAGTGATCAAGGAAGAATTACAGTGAACGGTCAAACAGCAAAGGCAGGTACAACGGTTAAGCCTGGAGATGAGCTTTCGATTCGCTTTGGTCAAAAGCTTGTTACCGTTGAAATTAACGATTTAAGAGAGACAACAAAGAAAGAAACAGCAGCAGAGATGTATACAATTGTGAAAGAGGAATCGGTCTAATGAAAGCATTTATTTTTGATATGGATGGGGTCATTATTAATAGCGAACCACTACATTTTGCTGTTGAAGCGGAGCTCGCAAAGGAAAACGGTATCATTCTAAAAGAAGGGGAGCTGGAATCTTACGTTGGTACACGTGCAGATGAGATGTGGTCGTCCTTGAAAGCTGCACATCAGGCAGATTTTGATGTAGACACGCTGTTAAAAGAGGCTAACGAAAAAAAATTAGCCTATTTACACGATGCCAACATGGAACCTATAGATGGTATTCGAGAGTTACTTGAACAATTAAAAGAAAAAGGGTACAAGATTGGCCTAGGATCGTCGTCAACGGTTGCTTTTATTGATGCAGTCTTAACCGCATTTTCAATAAAAGACCAATTCGATGTTGTTTTAAGTGGAGAACAAGTAGCAAAAGGAAAGCCTGCGCCAGACATTTATTTAGCAGTTGCCGATCGTTTAGGGGTTAGCCCTCAGCACTGCACGGTTTTAGAGGATGCTGCACACGGTGTTCAAGCAGGAAAAGAAGCTGGAATGACTGTCATTGGGTATGTGAATCCATATTCAGGAAATCAAGACTTGTCTAAGGCTGATTTACGCATTGAAGACATTGCAGCTATTACTATCTAAGAAGTAAAAAAAGCGTACCCTACTTTTGCAATGGGTACGCTTTTCTTTTAGCCTTTTACAACATCCGTTGGTGTTTCGCCTTTGGCACCAGCAACTAGGTTTTCAATGGCGCGCATCGCCATCGCTTCTCTCGTAGCAGCAGTAGCCGAGCCAATATGAGGAGTAAGAGTAACATTTTTCATCGTTAAAAATGGGTGATCCTGCGGTAATGGTTCCGTTTCGAATACATCGAGGGCGGCACCAAAGATCTCATTATTTTGTAACGCATCAATGAGGGCTTTTTCATCAATGACATTTCCTCGAGCACCGTTAATGAGTAATGCAGTTGATTTCATCTTGCGCAATGCTTCCTTATCTATTAAATGCTTTGTTTCATCAGACAGAGGAACCATTAATACGACGAAATCTGAGCGTGAAAGTAGAACATCTAATTCCACTTTTTCCGCGTTATAGCGTTTCTCGGCTTCAGGTCGGTGAGAGCGGTTATGATAGAGAATATTCATGCCAAATCCTTCCTTGGCTCGGTGAGCAATTTTTTCACCAATCCGCCCCATTCCAACAATTCCGATTGTCTTCTCATGAACATCTTGTCCAAATAATGCACTTGACGGCGTTCCCTTGTGCCATTCCCCTTTTTGAATATGAGTATGTAATTCAGCGATTCTTCTGGCGCCTGACAAAATAAGACCGAAAACAAGATCAGCTACCGTTTCGTCTAATACATAAGGGGTATTTGTCAACAACACACCCTCGTTTGCTAATTCTGTAGGATCAAATTTGTCATAGCCAACTGTTGCCGTACTAATTACTTTTAATTGGTCACACCCTTCTACAAGTGCTGCATCCACTGCATGACCGGTAAGTAACGCCCCATCAACCTGTTTCAAAATGTTTCTTAAATCATCCTTTTGAAGTGGCTTGTGTTGATCCCATATCGTATACGAACAATGCTGGGAAAGGTACGTTAATGCGCTTTCAGGAACAGGGTGTGCTAAGAATACTTTAGGTTTGCTCAACATAAATCACTCCTCAGAATGCTTTTTCTAGTAACTATAAAGGTAACGCAAATAGAAATCAAAAGAAAACCTTATCGTCGCGACTGAGGGATTGACACGATTGTGTAAAAGATTTGACTTGAAATTCAGGCGATTGTTGCATACACTGTATTTATATATGAGAATGATTTTCATTATCCTAGCGAAATTGGAGGAAGGACCGTGCAACAAAACGAGATGTACGATCTTACAATTATTGGTGCTGGGCCTGCTGGGCTTTACAGTACGTTTTATGCGGGAATGCGAGACTTAAAAGTGAAATTAATTGAATATAATAGCGAATTGGGCGGAAAGATCCTCTTTTATCCAGAAAAAATCATTTGGGATGTAGGCGGCATGCCACCTACACCGGGAGCGACTCTTATTGATCAATTAGTGAACCAAGCAAATACATTTGATCCAACAATCTGCACAAACGAACATATTGAGAAGATGGTGCGTGAGCCTGACGGAACGTTTACACTTTTTAATGATAAAGGTGAGAAGCATTACAGTAAGACGGTGTTGCTGGCTTCAGGTCACGGCATTCCTGTGATGCAGAAGTTAGAGCTAGAGGGTGCGGATCGTTTTGAGGTGGCTAACCTTCATTACACGGTGACTCAAATTGAAAGCTTTCGAGATAAGCGGGTGTTAATATCAGGAGGCGGAAACGCTGCGGTAGATTGGGCAAATGAATTAGTGGGTGTTGCAAAAGAAGTCATTGTCTGCCACAGAAGGCACGATTTTGGAGGGCACGAAAAAAACGTTGCTCATATGAAATCAAAAGTGGAGCTACGAACGCCATTTCAAATTAAAGAGCTACATGGTGAGCGAACATCCATTGATTCAGTGACTCTTTCGCATTGTGATTCAGAACTTGAGGAGCGATTTGACATTGACGCTGTGATTGTTAACCACGGCATGAAGATGGACGGGTGTTTTCTAATGGAAGCGGGCTTAGAGTTAGAGGCAGATGGATTTGTCCGTGTTTCACCATGTATGGAAACCAGTCAACCTGGTATCTTTGCTGCTGGAGATGTGACAAGGCACGCAGGTAAGCTTCAGCTGATCTCCGGTGCATTTGTTGAAGGTGCTACAGCTGTGAATGGCGTTAAGCAATATCTAGATCCAGCTGCTACTAAACAAGCATTTGTTTCTTCTCATAATGAAAAGTTTAAACAGCGAAACCAAGAAATAAAAATTGAACACAAACATAAAGATAAACGTAAAAAACTTGAATTTACGTAAGATATGTAGGGCGTCTCTGTCCACTACATATCTTTTTTTTATAAGTCGTGTTGAAGCTCAGTAATTACTTGTTGAATGGACCGAGGTTCTGTCCCATTCGTAGAATTTTTTGTGAAACGAACATACGTCTTTTGATGAGATAAATAGAGGGTTGTAAGCTGTTGGTTTTGAAAAATTTTACGGATGGCTTGCGACTCATTCTGTTCACCTGTTAGTTGTTGTAGCATCAGGTTAGGCAGTATGATGGCTCTCATATAGCGGATAAAAGAGAGAAGTGTGATATGGACGTTATAAGAAAGAACCGTGTCATCGTTAATCATAAGAACGGCTTGATTAGGCCAGCTGCTTTTTTGTAAGGCGTCGTAAAGTAAAGCTGCGTCGTCTGATTCCGTCAAATAAGAAGATGTACACAATACAATATTAGCATGTGCACGTATAGAGTCTTTGTGTTTCCGGATGTGCTGTACCTGTGGCGACATCGAACTCTGCTCATCAAACGTCTCTGTAAGTAAATAGACGGTCATTTAACACTCTCCTTGTTCTCGTAAGAAATAGCTTGTTCTACCATACTTAAGCATTGCATAAGTATCAAGTAAAGAACTGTTTTTTCGAGGAGCGTGCATAGAATGGATCAAACAAACTACGAGTTTGGAGCACCAATGGGAAGGGAAAGAAAAAACAACGACCACGATATTACCATTAAAGGTCGCAAACAATTAGATATTACAGGTGTTAAGCAAGTAGATAGTTTTGACAATGAAGAGTTTTTATTGGAAACGGTCATGGGTTACTTATCGATTAAAGGTCAAAATTTGCATATGAAAAATTTAAATGTCGAGCAAGGGAATGTGTCAATAGAAGGAAAGATTTACGATCTTATTTATGTAGACCAGAATCAGCAAGGGAAATCAAAAGGATTATTTGGAAAGCTATTTAAATAATGACACTCACTGTGCAGTTTCTATCAATGTTATCAATGGCCGCGATGGGCGTATGGCTCGGAGCGGCTTTAGATACCTATCATCGGTTTATTGGTAAGAAACATTCCTTCGACATTCAAACAGCAGTAGCAGACTTTTGTTTTTGGACGGTACAGGCTCTACTCGTTTTCTATATCCTTTATCAGGTCAATTTTGGAGAAGTTCGCATTTTTGTATTCATTGCTCTTATGCTTGGGTTTGCTGCATATCAAGCCATGTTTAAACGTTTATACAACAAGGTGCTTACTGGGATAATCTTTTTCTTCAAAAAACTTTTTGCTTTCTTAGTGATTGTTATAAAGACGCTGTTGTTTAATCCTGTAAAATGGTTATTGCACATTTGTAGGCGTTTCGCTATGATGATAGTACTTACATTGTGGAGTCTTATCTTCTATTTGTTATGGAAGCCTCTTTATTTTGTTCTGTCTCTTCTAGGCGTTGTCAAAGTTGCCAAGAAAGGACAGCCTATCTTTGAAAAAATAAAGGGTTTCTGCGATCGTTTAATGAAGAAGAAGTAGAGGTGAGTAGTGTGGCGTCTAAACGAGCAACAATAAGAGAAATTGATACAAAGTACATGGAACAACGGCAACAGGAGTTAGATCGACAATCAAAGCGGCGTAAAGGACTATATAGACGCTTGACATTTATGGGCGTCGTGTTCGGGATTCTAATGATTGTATGCGGTATGACACTGTTTAAACAATCAGCTCAAATTAGTGAAAAAAAGACAGAGGTTGAGCACTTGCAAACCGAGCAAGCTTCGTTATTGGAAGAACGAGATTTCTTAAAGCAAGAAATTGAAAACTATCAAGACGTAGAGTATATTATGGAAATTGCAAGAAGAGATTATTTCCTTACATTGCCTGGTGAGCAAAGAATTAACGTAACGAAGCAAAACAGCGATTGACACGTTTTTTTGCTGTCGAGTATAATGTTTTCAAGTATGGAATTTACCTAAAATTTTAAGGAGGATGTACGTTTTCATGTCCATAGAAGCAGGCAGCAAGCTGCAAGGCAAGGTTACTGGTATTACACACTTTGGTGCATTCGTTGAATTGCCAGAAGGAAAAACAGGACTTGTGCACATTAGTGAGGTTGCGGATCACTATGTTAAAGATATTAATGAACTATTAAAAGTCGGCGATGAGGTTACCGTTAAAGTCGTCAATGTAGAAAATGATGGCAAAATCGGACTCTCTATCCGCAAAGCCATTGACAAACCAGTAGAAGAAAAGAGACCGCCTCGTCCGTCTCGCCCTTCTCAATCTGATTCACCGCGTCCGAATCGTCAGTCAGGTGGTTTCCGAGGTGGTAGCAAACCGCGTGTCACACCATCTTTTGAAGATAAGATGAGCCGTTTCTTAAAAGATAGTGAGGAACGCCTAACGACGATTAAACGTCAAACAGAATCAAAACGTGGCGGCAGAGGTGCGAAACGAGGTTAACATGCAGCTTGTGTAACGTATCGTCCGTTATATAGAACGAATGGTTAAGAGAAAGAGTGAGATGATCACTCTTTTTTCTTTTAATTCCTATTGACTTCAATAAAAAAAAGAAGTATATTAATAAGCGTCGTGAAAAACATGGCGGTGTAGCTCAGCTGGCTAGAGCGTACGGTTCATACCCGTGAGGTCGGGGGTTCGATCCCCTCCGCCGCTATCAAAGAAAAAAGATGACTCTCCTATAGAGGGTCATCTTTTTTTGTGCCTTAGAACCAATTTTTCTATTTTTAAACGTACTTTTGTCCGTCATTTGTTGGCAAAGCTAGTGTAAACTAGCAAGAATATGCTAGTCACCTTCTTTTAATTGCTACTTTTTGTGAAATTTTTTTGCTAGTTAAGCCGAAGAAGGTCGAAAGTCTTTTTAATAATGTTTCGTAATTCTGACAAATTCTGTTGTTTACAGTTGGTATAGTGACACTACGATATCTAAATAGGTGGTGGCGCAATCGTGAAAACAGAGAAGTCAAACGGAACGCTTTTAGCTACAGGTGCTTTTGAAAGAATAAATCATGTACAAGCCCGGTTACAAGTAAGTGGACAAGCTTTGAAAAACATGAGTAAAACACTTTTCTTTGAATGGGGTTTATTAATTGCTCTTGTCGGATTCCTTCTAGGAAGAGCGATGATCTTAGCTGAGCTTACACCGTTTATCTTACCATTTTTGGCCTCGGTTTTTTTACTGCGGCGAAATCATGCGCTGATAGCTGGTGCGGCGTTACTAGCAGGTACAGTATTTAGTTATCATGGAGAAATAATCTTCGCTTTAATAGGAATGGCGATCTTTCTTTTATTATATAGAGGTGCGAAAACATTCTTAGACCAACCAGGAAAAGCCCTACCTTACTTAGTATTTGGAGCGAGCATAGTAACTCGACTTGGTTTAGTCTTTGTAACAACTGGAACCATTAGTCAATATGCCTTAATGATGGCAACTGTTGAGGCAGGATTAAGCTTTATTTTAACAATGATCTTTGTGCAGAGCATTCCGCTTATTACAGGAAAACGGGGCGGACAAGCTTTGCGAAATGAGGAAATCATTTGTCTTATTATTTTGCTTGCTTCTGTCATGACGGGGACGATAGGCTGGGCATTAAATGATGTAGTCATGCAGCATAGTCTTGCTCGCTATTTAGTGTTAATTTTCGCCTTTGTAGGCGGGGCGGCGATTGGATCTACCGTCGGCGTTGTAACGGGATTGATATTGAGCTTGGCTAGTGTGGCGAGCTTGTATCAAATGAGTTTGCTCGCATTTGCTGGTTTATTAGGTGGATTATTAAAGGAAGGGAATCGCATTGGCGTAGCTTTTGGGTTACTAGTCGGTACCTTATTAATAGGACTGTATGGTGATGGAGGCGGTAGTATTTTCGCAACTGTAGCCGAAACAGGTATTGCCATTGCGTTGTTTTTACTAACCCCAAGAAGTTGGCTTCAGTCGATAGCGAAGTATATACCTGGTACAGTTGAACATGCTCAAGAGCAACAGCAGTACTTACGAAAAGTTCGAGATGCAACAGCCGGACGAGTCGAGCGCTTTTCTTCGCTTTTTCAAACGCTCTCAAACAGTTTTAAAGTTCAGCAAAAAAGTGACGAAGAACAGCATTCAAACGATGTGGATGTGTTGCTAAGTCACGTCACGGAAAAAACATGCCAAACGTGCATGATGAAGGAAAAATGCTGGGTTCAAAATTTTAACCAAACGTACGACTCAATGGCGAAGATGGTTGAACACATTGAAGTGAATGGGACAATGAGTGATCCAAAATTGCAACGCCAATGGAGAAGCCATTGCCGTAAGCCTGATCAAGTAATTGCAGCGATTCATATGGAGACAAATCAGTATCGAGCCAATAAGGAATTAAAGCGGCAAGTTCAGGAGAGTCAACGCTTAGTAGCAGATCAATTGTTAGGCGTGTCAAGAGTGATGGGGGATTTTGCTAAAGAAATTCAAAAAGAGAAGCAGCCTCATTTAATTCAAGAGGAGTACATGGTTGATGCATTACGTGGAGCGGGGATGGACGTTGGTCACATCGACATCTACAGCATTGAAAGCGGACGAATTGAAATTGAGATGAGCGTTCAATGCGATCATGACAACGGAGAAGCAGAAAAAATTATTGCACCAATGCTGTCGGACTTGGTGAAAGAAACAATTATATTAAAACGGGAGGAACCGCAATTTTATGCAAATGGCTACAGTCATCTATCGTTTGGTTCCGCTCAAGCATTTGTGATGGAGTCAGGAGTAGCAAAAGTGGCAAAAGGAGGCGAATGGTTATCTGGAGATAATTATTCAATGATTGAGCTTAATAGTGATAAATACGCCATTGCCATTAGTGATGGAATGGGGAATGGTGAGAAAGCGTACTTAGAAAGTAGTGAAACGCTAGCACTACTGCAAAAGGTGCTTCAATCGGGTATAGAAGAAACCGTAGCGATAAAGTCGGTAAACTCCATACTGTCTCTACGTAATACGGAGGAAATGTTTTCGACATTAGACTTGGCGATGATTGATATGAATGATGCCCATGCTAAATTTCTGAAAATTGGATCGACGCCAAGTTTCATAAAACGTGGAAACCGAGTCTCAAAAGTGGAGGCTGGTAACTTACCGATGGGAATCATTCCCGAGTTTGAAGTGGAAGTCGTACAAGAACAACTGCGAGATGGAGACTTACTTATTATGTGTAGTGACGGCGTGCTAGAAGCGAAGCGATCTGTGGAGAATCGAGAACAGTGGATGAAACGCATTATTTCTGAAATTGCTACAGATGATCCACAAGAAGTGGCCGATATCATTTTAGAGCGGGTCATTCGCTCAGAAGAAGGTAACATTATAGAAGATGATATGACGATTGTCGTTACGCAAATAAAGTTACACAAGCCGAAGTGGACTTCTATTCCCATTCATCCTAAAGTTCAAAAACAAAAGAAAGGAAGAACATTCTTTAAGCAAGCAACTGGAACGTAAGCGTATAAAAGGGCACCTTCATGGCGATGCTTGTAAGACTAAAAGCTAGCTGGAGGGAATGCAATGAAAGGGACTTTAAAGCAAATCTTACTTATAACAGACGGTTATTCAAACGATGGGGAAGATCCAATTGCCATTGCTCGACTGGCAAAGGAATTCGGAATCGCTGTCAACGTTATCGGAATTATGGGTGATCAAAAGGAAAATGCCCATGGGTTAAACGAAGTAGAAGCCATTGCAGATGCTGGTGGTGGAGTAAGTGAGATTGTGTATGCAAGACAATTATCGCAAACGGTTCAAGTAGTAACGCAGAAAGCGATGACGCAAACCTTACATGGTGTTATCAACCAAGAATTGAAGCAAATCTTAGGTAACGGAGAAGAAATGGATTCACTACCTCCTGAAAAAAGAGGGGAGGTAATGGAGGTCGTTGATGAAATTAGTGAAACGGCTCATCTGGAAGTCTGTATTCTCATTGATACGAGTGCAAGTATGGGAAACAAACTCACTAAAGTTCAAGAAGCATTGGAAGATCTCTCAATTGGTTTACACTCTAGAACAGGGGATACGTCTTTCGCCGTTTATACATTCCCTGGACGAAAACATCCTATCGAAAAAGTGATGGATTTTTCACCGACGTTAAACCGTTTAAATAAATTACTAAGTAAATTATCTTCGGGTGGGATGACACCCACTGGTCCGGCATTAAAAGCAGCTCTTTCTGTTATGAGAGAAAGCCGCTCAAGAAGGAGAGTAATGGAACATGAAGACGACCAACTCTTCGGCTAAGCAAAAACGGTTTACTCCTGGAACAGTTGTTACTGGAAAATGGAATCAACAGCAGTATTCAATTGTGCGCAAGCTAGGTGAAGGGGTAACAGGTACGGTTTATCTTGCACACTCAAGTGAACGGAAAGTGGCAATAAAGTTTGGTATTGATCACATGTCTATCGCTCAAGAAGTCAATGTACTGAAAGAGTTAAGTAAGGTTCAAGATACTTGTCTTGGGCCTTATTTATATGAAGTAGACGATTATGTACAAGCAGGAAGCAAGTCAATCGTTCCTTTTTATGTGATGGAATATATTCAAGGGATCGATTTTTTACGCTTCATGGAAGGGAAAGGCAGTGAATGGCTCTCTGTTGTTGTTTTACAGCTGCTTGACCAACTGCAAGCTCTACATGATCATGGATGGATATTCGGTGATATAAAACCAGAAAATATTATTGTCACAAAAAATGCGACGAGCGTCCGTTTGTTAGATGTAGGTGGTACAACAAAAAAAGACCGGGCCATTAAAGAGTATACAGAATTATATGATCGAGGATACTGGCTTGGTGAAAGCCGAAAGGCAGAAGTGAGTTATGATCTTTTTTCTGTTGCCATTTTAATGATTCACTGTGCCTATCCCCAGCAGTTAAGAAAACAGCCAGAAAAGCCGCTTGCACAGTTGAAAAAAATGATTGAATCGTCCGATCAGTTAAAGCCGTTTAAGAAGAGTATGATTGGAGCACTCCATGGACACTATATACAAGCAGGTGAGATGAAACAGGATCTGCTGCGAAGCCAGTATCAAGCAGAATCCTCACCTACACTTAATCGTCATTCTACTACAAGAATGTCACGGGTCAATAAGCAGAAAAAAAGCTATGGATATACAGAGTTATTTATGCTCATGACTTTTGTTGGCCTATTAATTACACTATACTTAGTATTAAAGATGTTTTAAGTAGGGCGTGATTGAACAGTGGAGCAAGAAGTGCAGCGTTTTATGATAGAGAATCAATTGCTGGAAAAAGGGCAGACAGTACTTGTAGCTGTCTCTGGCGGTGCGGATTCAATGGCTCTGTTGTCGTTGCTATCTGATATGAGGGCGGAATGGTCATTGACGATTCATGTGGTTCATGTAAATCATCAGCTACGAGGAGATGAGTCTGAGGAAGATCGTATGTTTGTTCAGAATTGGTGTCAACAAAGGAATATTCACTTTCGAGAGTATCGCGTTGATGTGCTTGCAGAAAAACAGACAGAGAAAGTAGGGACACAAGCTGCGGCTCATACGCTCCGCTATCAGGCGTTTGCTGCAGAAATGAACCGTGTGAACGCCGATGTTTTAGCAACAGCCCATCATGGAGATGACAATACCGAATCTGTTTTAATGAAGTTAAACCGCGGCACATCCCCTTATGTAAGGTTAGGAATCGCTATGGAAAGACAATTTGAACACGGGAGACTCATCAGACCCCTTCTATGTGTAACAAAAGAAGCTATACTTAAGTATTGTACTGAAAAAAAAATTCTTCATCGGGACGATTCAAGTAATGAGTCTGACAGCTATACAAGAAACCGATACCGAAAATACGTTGTCCCTGAATTAAAAAAGGAAAATCCATTAAATACCATACATATTAGACGTTTTGAAGAATGGCAACATGACGATAATAAAGTACTAATGGGGCTTGCAGAAGATCAATTAGCCGAAATAATTATAGTAAAAGAGAAGGATACAGTCACAATTGACAAAGATCGCTATCTTAAACTAGCGATTCCTTTACAAAGAAGGGTGATTCATCTAATATTAAATTGTCTGTATAACAAAGGGATAGTCCGTGACTTCTCTTCATACATAGAGCAAATTGAGCTTTTCCTGCAAAGCCATTCGAACTTTGCTTCAATTGACTTACGCAATGGGTTAAAAGTTTACCGAGAAAACAATTGCTACAGGTTTACGCAAGAGGTTTATGTGGAATCAGATAATTACTGTTTAGAACTGGCTGTGCCAGGGATCATCACTACGCCGTTAGGAAGGATTCGTACGGAAATCGTTTCTACTTGTGGTGATGAAACAGTGGAATGTATGTATATCCCAGTATCAAGTTTTTCGTCCCCCTTATTCATAAGGAATCGACGATCAGGGGACCGTTTTCATCCAAAAGGCGTGAACGGTTCAAAGAAAGTAAGTCGTGTGTTCATTGACCGAAAAATTGATTTACCCCGTAGGCATGACTGGCCTTTACTGGTTGATTCGGCAGGTAACATACTGTGGATTCTTTTACTACATAAGGCGGAGTTGCCTAAACAACAAGCAGTTGACCACTATGTACGAATCGCGTTTGTAGGGAACACTTAAAAAAAAGCAAATGGTTTATAACAGGAGGTAAAAGACGGTTGATGAAGAACGACATGAAAGAGATTTTACTAACCGAAGAACAGATCCAGGAGAAAATTAAAGAATTAGGGCATACTATTACGGAAGAGTATAAAGACCGCTTTCCTTTGTTCGTAGGTGTCTTAAAAGGTGCGCTTCCATTTATGGCTGATTTAGTTAAATCTGTCGATACACACCTGGAAATGGATTTTATGGATGTGTCAAGTTATGGAAAAAGTATGGTTTCCTCAGGTGAAGTGAAAATCGTCAAAGATTTAGATACAAAAGTAGAAGGTCGAGATGTCCTCATTGTAGAAGATATTATTGATAGTGGTTTAACGTTAAGCTATTTAATTGAGCTTTTTAAATACCGCAAAGCAAAGTCTGTAAAAGTGGTTACCCTTCTTGATAAGCCTGAAGGAAGAAAAGTTGATTTAGTGCCGGATTTAACCGGGTTTATTGTTCCAGACGAATTTGTTGTTGGATATGGATTAGACTTCGCAGAACGCTACCGAAACCTACCGTATGTAGGCATCTTAAAGCCAGAAGTTTATGAAGGCTAATTATTGGTGTCCACGAACGTGTTATGGTAAGATAGGTGCAGTTTTGTTGGATGTGGGAGGAGGTAAAGGATGAAAGGACGTACGTTGCGTACTGTCTTAATTTTAGTTCTTGTCATGGTCGTTGTAATTGCTGCAGTGAATGCTGTGACAAGTGATCAATCTGAGACAACTCAAGTACGATACGATGAATTTATTGAAAGACTTGAGCAAGGCGAGGTTGAAAGCATAAATGTTCAACCAGAGCGTGGTGTTCTTATTGTAACAGGACGTTTCACAGATCAAAATGAAGATGAAAACTTCTCTACATCTGTTTTTAACTCTGAGGTTACGACTGGTTTCTTAGCAGAGATTGATAACGTTGAGATCTCGATCGAACCAGAAGAAGAGCAGAGCAACTGGTTTACAACTATATTATTTATTGCCCCATTCTTACTTATCGTTTTAATTATTATCTTTATGATGAGTTCGGCTCAAGGTGGTGGCGGCGGTGGTGGAAACCGCGTCATGAACTTTGGTAAGAGCAAAGCGAAGATGGTTAGTGATGAGAAGAAAAAAGCGAAATTTAAAGACGTTGCTGGTGCAGACGAAGAAAAGCAAGAGCTTGTTGAAGTGGTTGAATTCTTAAAAGACCCAAGACGGTTCTCGGCGATTGGCGCACGTATTCCGAAAGGTGTCCTCTTAGTAGGTCCTCCAGGTACGGGTAAAACATTGTTAGCTCGTGCTGTTGCAGGAGAAGCTGGTGTTCCTTTCTTCTCTATCAGTGGTTCTGACTTCGTTGAAATGTTTGTCGGTGTTGGTGCATCACGTGTGCGTGACCTTTTTGAAAATGCGAAGAAAAACTCTCCATGTATTATCTTTATTGATGAGATTGATGCAGTTGGACGTCAACGTGGAGCAGGTCTCGGTGGCGGTCACGATGAACGTGAACAAACCCTGAACCAATTGCTTGTTGAAATGGATGGTTTTAGTGCAAATGAAGGAATTATTATCATTGCTGCAACAAACCGAGCAGATATTCTCGATCCGGCGTTATTACGTCCAGGTCGTTTTGACAGACAAATTCAAGTTAATGCTCCTGATGTAAAAGGACGTGAAGAAGTTCTTCATGTACATGCACGTAACAAGCCTCTACGCGAAGACGTTAAGCTTGATTTAATTGCTGTACGAACGCCAGGTTTCTCAGGTGCTGATTTAGAGAATCTTTTAAATGAAGCGGCGTTGGTCGCTGCAAGAGATAATAAAAAAGAAATAGGTATGGAACACATCGAAGAAGCTATCGACCGTGTTATTGCTGGTCCGGCTAAGAAAAGCCGTGTGATATCCGCGAAGGAGAAAAACATTGTTGCGTGGCATGAAGCTGGTCATACCGTCGTAGGTGTGAAGCTGGAAAGTGCTGACACTGTTCACAAAGTAACAATTGTTCCTCGAGGTATGGCAGGTGGGTATGCGATGATGCTTCCAAAAGAAGATCGCTACTTTATGACAAAGCCTGAACTACTAGACAAGATTGTCGGGCTTCTTGGTGGACGTGTAGCTGAGGAAGTGCAATTTGGAGAAGTATCTACTGGCGCTCACAATGACTTCCAACGTGCAACCGCTATTGCGAGGAAGATGGTAACAGAGTATGGTATGAGCGATAAGCTTGGACCAATGCAATTCGGTTCAACTTCTGGTGGTCAAGTTTTCTTAGGAAGAGATATCCAAAACGAGCAAAACTATTCAGATGCGATTGCCCATGAGATTGATCTAGAAGTACAGCGCATTATTAAGGACTCTTATGAGCGTTGTAAACAAATTCTTATTGAAAATAAAGATAGTCTAGATCTTGTAGCGCAAAAGCTAATTGAATTAGAAACGTTAGATGCGGAACAAATTCAGTCTCTTATTAACGAAGGAAAGCTTCCTGAAAATCATCATTCAAATCGAAAAGATGATGACGTGAAAGTGAACATTCAATCGAAAGACGAGTCAGAGGATTTAACAGGTGCATACGAGGAGACGACGAATATGGAAGAAAATCGTCCAGCATCTGAGGATCCAAACGATCGAAAAGAATAACACCTAAAGAGAGTGCAGCCGCACTCTCTTTTTGTTCAGGGGGAGACGACATGATTTTAACGATAGACATTGGAAATTCATCCATTGTAACGGGAATCTTCCGAGAAAATGAGCTTGAAACTCTATTTCGAATGGCAAAGGCAACAGAAAAAACAAGTGATGAATACGGTATGCTTCTATATAGTTTTTTTCAACATCGGGATTATTCTTTTTCAGAAGTAGAAGGCGTGATTCTTTCATCAGTAGTGCCAAGCATGATGCATCGTTTTAAGCGAATGTGCAGAGACTATTTTAACGTTGAACCCGTTATAATTGGCCCGGGCGTAAAGACTGGCCTAAACATTCTTTACGAAGATCCTAAAGAAGTGGGGTCGGATCGAATTGCAAACGCTGTTGCCGCTTTATCGATGTATCAAGCTCCTTGTATTGTGGTTGATATAGGTACAGCCACAACGTTTTGTTACATTGATGAAAAACACCGTTATCGAGGTGGCGTGATAGCGCCAGGTCCCGCCCTCTCGGTTGATGCTTTGTCTCAAAATGCTTCCAGACTACCGCGTGTCGAATTACAAAAACCGGAAAGAGTCATTAATAAGACAACACTTAGTTCCATTCATAGTGGTACGTATTACGGGTATTTATGTTTAATTGATGGTATGATTGAACGCATGAAAAAAGAGGTATCACAACCTCACGCCGTTGTGATTGCAACTGGAGGCCTTGTGCATTTGTATGCAGAAGATTCCAAGCAGATTCAATATGTGGATCAGAATTTAACACATAAAGGTTTAAAGCAAATATATGATCGAAATAAGTAAGAAGGAGTGTACGCAATGAATGATTATTTAGTAAGAGCTACAGCATACAACGGAGAAGTGAGAGCCATTGCTTTAACAGCTACCGACATGGTGTCTGAAGCATGTAGAAGGCAAGGAACGTGGCCAACGGCATCAGCTGCTCTCGGTCGTGCGATGATGGGCGGTACAATGATGGCTTCTATGCTGAAGGGCGAGGCGAAATTAACGGTTCGAATTGAAGGAAACGGTCCGATTGGGCAAGTGATTGTTGATAGCCACGCAGATGGATCAACAAGAGGAACGGTAACGAACCCTCATGTCAGTCCTGATTTAAATAGCCAAGGTAAATTGGATGTAGCCCGTGTCGTTGGTACAGAGGGAACGTTATCTGTTGTGAAAGACTTAGGCATGAAAGAGCCTTTTACAGGTAGTGTACCACTTGTATCTGGTGAAATTGGAGATGATTTTACCTATTACTTTGCTAATTCCGAACAAACGCCTTCCTCTGTAGGTGTTGGTGTGCTCGTTAATCCAGATGAAACGATTCTGGCTGCTGGAGGATTCGTCATTCAAATGATGCCAGGCGCTCAAGAACATACCATTTCGGATATTGAACAACGTCTATCCAATGTTCCTGCTGTTTCGAAGCTTGTTGAAAAAGGTTTATCACCAGAAGAAATCCTTCACACGCTCTTAGGAGAAAGCAATGTAAAGCTACTAGAAACCAAACCTGTACAGTTTAACTGTTCATGCTCAAAGGAAAGGATAGCCAATGCTATTATAAGCCTAGGTCAAGCAGAGATTGATGCAATGATTAAAGAAGATCAAGGAGCCGAGACGACGTGTAATTTCTGTAACGAAACGTATACATTTACAGAAGACGAGCTTGTATCGCTTCTCGATTTCGCAAAATAAGAGGTTGGAACCTTAGCGTTCCAGCCTTTTAATTTAGCTCTGTTCTTTTTAATTGACTTATCAGAAAATGTCTGCTATTATTTTTGTAAATCGCATAAAAATACTAGGAATTAATCTAGAGGAGGCTTTTCAGTATGACGGTCGTCAACAACATTACTGAATTAATTGGTAATACCCCATTGGTTAAGTTAAATCGTTTAACATCAGAAGAGCATGCAGATGTTTACTTAAAGTTAGAATATCAAAACCCTGGAAGCAGTGTTAAAGACCGAATTGCCCTTGCTATGATTAATGCAGCCGAAGAAGCTGGAGAATTAAAGCCTGGAACTGTTATTGTTGAGCCTACTAGTGGGAACACCGGAATTGGTCTAGCCATGGTTGCAGCGGCAAAAGGATATAAGACTAAGCTTGTTATGCCGGAAACGATGAGCTTAGAAAGAAGGAACTTATTAAGAGCTTACGGTGCAGACCTTGTACTAACTCCTGGACCAGAAGGTATGGGCGGAGCCATTCGTAAAGCAACTGAACTAGCTAGTGAAGAAGGCCATTTCATGCCACAACAGTTTGAAAACGGTGCAAATCCTAAGATTCACCGTGAGACAACTGGTAAAGAGTTATTGCAGCAAGTAGATGGTCAATTAGATGGTTTTGTAGCTGGTATTGGAACCGGTGGAACGATTACAGGGGCTGGCGGCTTGTTAAAAGAGAACTTTCCACACTTAAGGATCGTTGCTATTGAACCCCAGGATTCACCAGTTTTATCTGGTGGAAAGCCTGGTCCCCATAAATTGCAGGGAATTGGACCTGGATTTATACCCGGTATCTTAAATACGGAAGTTTACGACGAAGTGTTAAAAGTATCAACGGATGAAGCGTTTGAGTATGCAAGAAGAGCAGCAAAAGAAGAGGGAATACTAGGGGGAATATCTTCTGGTGCAGCTATTTACGGAGCGCTCCAACTCGCGAAGGAGTTAGGTCCAGGTAAAAAAGTGGTCGCGATTATTCCTTCAAATGGTGAGCGTTACCTTAGCACGCCACTTTATCAATTCGAAGAAGAAGAAGCAAAAGCATAATAGGGGATTTTTTACTCCCCGGGAAATAAAAAGAAGCAGGCTCAATAAGAGTCTGCTTTTATTATTGTTAGTAGTTTAGTAAAATGAGTCCATATAGTTATGGACGGGGGAAAGAATGTGTCTGATCGTTTAACAAAAACAATGACGTTGCCAATGCCAGAAAGTGAATGGTTTTGCGCATTTCGACGATTAACAGAAAAAGAACAACACTATGCTGTCTTAGAGAGTGGACGTTCTGGACGATATAGCATTATGGGCTTAAAACCAGAAGCCATTATTGAAGGGAAAGATAGAACGTTAACTGTACAAACAAATGGAACAACGAAAACGTATGACGGGGAATTATTAGAGAGTGTTGAACTTGTTTTAAAATCGTATCAAGTAAATGAACCATTGTTAGAGGGAGGCCCTCCTATTCAAGGCGGCGCGCTAGGCTATATTAGCTATGATTATGTACGTCAAATTGAAACATTAGCAACGAGTGCAGTGGACGATTTACATTTACCAGAAGTGTATTTTATGGTCTTTGAACATGTTTTTGTGTATGACCATGTACAAAAAGCACTTTGGATTTGTGTGAATGGTAATGACGGAAAGAAGTTAGATAACTGGTTAAGGACGTACGAAGCCATTTGGTCTCAAGAAGGGGTACAAGCTGCAGCAGAGCATGACACGTTTTCTTTTTCTGAGGAATCGTCTCCATTAGCTGGTACGATGAGTGAAGAAGAATTTTCAAAAGCGGTTGATCGAATTCAGACGTACATTAGTGAGGGTGACGTCTTCCAAGTCAACTTGTCTGTTCGACATCATAAACGAAATGACATTCCGCCCATCTATATTTATGAAGCACTACGAGAGCTTAATCCTTCTCCGTATATGAGCTACATTCATGCTCCTGAACGTCAGATTGTTAGTGCCTCTCCTGAATTGCTTGTGAAGAAAAGAAACGATGAACTGAGTACACGGCCCATTGCCGGTACACGGTCAAGAGGCAGAACCGAAGTAGAGGATCAACGGCTGAAAGAAGAACTTCTCTCCAATGAAAAAGAGATTGCGGAGCACGTGATGCTTGTGGATTTAGAGCGAAATGATCTTGGAAGAGTGAGTGAATATGGGAGTGTTGAAGTAGATGAGCTACTGGTAGTGGAAAAATACTCTCACGTTATGCACTTGGTTTCAAATGTAAAAAGCAAGCTTGCGGAAGGGTACTCGTTATATGACTGTATTCGGGCAGTGTTTCCCGGAGGTACGATTACCGGAGCGCCAAAAGTGCGAACGATGGAAATAATCGAAGAGCTCGAACCTGTTAGAAGGGGTTTATACACAGGTGCAATCGGGTGGATTGGTTTCCATGGCGATATGGAGTTGAATATTGTCATTCGAACAATGATTTGTCAAGGTGACTATGCATATGTTCAAGCAGGTGCCGGTGTTGTCATTGATTCAAATCCAATAGCCGAGTACAAGGAATCCCTAAAAAAAGCAAAAGCACTGTGGCGTGCGTATGATATTGCTAAAGAGAGGGCGAAAATCAAACAATGATTTTAATGATTGATAACTATGATTCCTTTACGTATAATCTAGTGCAATATTTAGGTGAAATGGGAGAAGAGCTAGTCGTTCGACGTAATGATAAAATTGACATAGAGGAAATTGAAACGGTGTTGAAACCAGCGATGATAATGATTTCGCCAGGTCCTTGCACGCCAAATGAAGCGGGTATTAGTTTAGACGTCATTCGTACATTCAGTGGCAGGATACCAATATTAGGCGTCTGTCTTGGTCATCAGGCGATTGCACAAGCATTCGGTGGCGTTGTAAAGAAGGCAGACCAGCTCATGCATGGAAAAACGTCTTACATCCAACATGACAAACGAACGTTGTTTGAAGGTTTGCCCGAGTCACTAAGAGTAACGCGCTATCATTCTCTTATTGTTGAACGAGAGACGCTCCCGTCTTGCTTTGACATAAGTGCAGAAACAGCTTCGGGAGAAATTATGGCAATTCGTCATAAAGAGTATGCGTTAGAGGGCGTACAATTTCATCCGGAAGCAATCCTGACCACTGAAGGAAAGAGGATGTTGCGTCAATTTGTCGAAACGTATAAAGGTGGGGTTTCGTGTACATTAGTGTAAATGGTCAAATTGTACAGGATACAGAAGCATCCATATCACCCTATGATCATGGATTCCTTTATGGATTAGGGTTGTTTGAAACATTTGCTGTAAGAAATGATGCTATTTTTCTTTTAGATCATCATCTGGCGAGGCTTAATGTAAGTGTTCAAGAACTAGGCTTTGAATACGTACTTACAGAGGACGTTGTCTATCGCACTGTTCGTAAGCTTCTTAAGAAAAATGATTTACAAGAAGCTTATATACGCTGGAATGTGTCAGCTGGTATTCGAGAGATTGGATTGGCTAACGAGCCGTTTCTCGACCCACAGGAAATTGTATATGTAAAAGCATTACCACCATTGCCAGCCGCAGCCAAGAGCTTAGTGTCGCTAAAGCTTAATAGGAATTCAATTGAGGGTAACAGGCGATATAAGTCACATCATTATTTAAACAATGTGCTGGCCAAAAAAGAACTAGGTAATCAACCGAATACAGAGGGGCTTTTCTATACAGCTGAAGGATATGCAGCAGAGGGTATTGTATCGAATCTGTTTTTTGTGAAAAACGGTAGCGTGTATACACCTAGCCTTGAAACGGGTATTTTAAATGGAGTGACTCGCCAATACGTATTGGCGTGGTGTAAAAAGAATCGAAAAAAAGTCGAAGAAGGTTTTTATACAAAAGAAGAGCTCGCTCAAGCTGACGAAGTATTTTTAACAAATGCGATACAAGGCATTGTAGCCGTTCATTCAGTCGATCATCAATCGCTAGCGAGTTATACAATTACAGAGCAATTAGCAAAATCGTACCAATTAGCGATAAAGATGGAAGAGAGGATTGGAAATGAGTAAGGGGCTTGATATGGAAGTGAAACAAGGGTCAAGGACAAAAATAATGGGAATTCTTAACGTGACGCCAGATTCATTTTCCGATGGAGGTAAATTTAATCACGTCGATGCTGCAATTAGTCGAGTAGCCGATATGATTGAAGCAGGTGCTGATTTAATTGATATTGGCGGTGAATCCACTCGCCCTGGTTACACGCCAGTCTCTATTGATGAAGAAATGGAGCGAACTTGTCCGGTCATTGAAAAGTTAGTTGAGCGCTTTGATATTCCGATTTCCATTGATACATTTAAAGCCAAAACAGCTGAAGCGGCATTACAAGCAGGAGCCTCGATTATTAATGATGTTTGGGGTGCAAAGGCCGACCCGCAAATGGCTTATATAGCTGCTAAATATGAAGTACCCATTATATTGATGCATAATCGGGATGAAGTCCCGTACGGCGTTTTTATGGATGATGTGTTAGCCGATTTGTCGCAGAGTATCTCAATTTGTACAAATGCAGGTGTGAAATCCGAACGAATTTGGCTAGATCCAGGTGTTGGATTTGCGAAAACATATGAACAAAACTTAGAGGTGATGCGAGAGCTAAACCAAATTGTTGATTTAGGGTACCCTGTTTTACTTGGGACATCCAGAAAATCATTGATTGCTAAAACGCTACAGCTACCAGTCGATGAAAGAGTAGAAGGCACTGGCGCAACTGTTTGCTTAGGCATAACGAAAGGTGTGAGTGTTGTAAGAGTTCACGATGTAAAAGAGATGAAGCGAATGGCGTTGATGATGGATGCTATGCTACAAAGGAGTGATGAAGTTGGATAAAATTTATATGAATCAACTATCTTTTTATGGTTATCACGGAGTGTTCACCGAAGAGAATACATTGGGACAACGATTTTTAGTTGATTTAATTCTCGAATTAGACTTAGAAAAGGCTGCAGCAGATGATGAGCTAAAAGAATCGGTTGATTATGGAGAAATTTATAAAAGCGTTAAGAAAATTGTTGAAGGAAAGCCTGTTAAACTTGTGGAAACAATCGCAAAAGCAATCTGCGACGAGCTGCTCGACTCCTATGAAAAAGTAGTAGCGTGTACAGTTAAAGTAACGAAGCCAGATCCGCCTATACCAGGTCACTATCAGTCTGTGGCAGTGGAATTAAAAAGAGGTCGCAATGAGTAGTCAAGTATTTATCGCCATCGGATCGAATTTAGGAAATCGGGAACAGAACTTAATGGTAGCGGTTGAACGCCTGCAAGCTGATGAAAGCATTCAAGTTGTTCGTGCATCTTCCATATATGAAACAGACCCCGTCGGCTACGAAGATCAAGGCCCATTTTTAAACATGGTTATTGAGGTAGCAACTAGTTACCATCCCCTTGAACTCTTGGAAATAACGCAAGACATTGAATTAGTGTTGGGCCGAGAGAGAGAAATAGTGAACGGACCAAGAACAGTGGATCTTGATCTTTTACTATATGAAGGGGTAAGACTCGATATAGATGATTTACAAATTCCACATCCAAGAATGTGGGATCGTGCGTTCGTTTTAGTTCCTCTAGCTGAAATTGCACCTAAGATAAAGAGCGAGAAAAGCGGTTTACCTCTAAGTGAAGTCATAAACAAGCAGTTTAATGATAAAGAGGGTGTGAGATGGTGGAAGCAATGGAATGGGGTAGGAACATACGAGCCTATCGAAAGTTAAAAGGATATACACAGCAGGATTTTGCAAAAGAAATCCATGTATCTGTTTCTTTACTAGGAGAAATTGAACGTGGTATTCGAAACCCTGATGATGAATTAATTAGTCGAATTTGTACAAGTTTAGATGTTACAAAAGAGGATATGATGCAGCTCTAACTGGGATAGATGATATGTGTGAAGGGTAAAGTGTTCCTAAAATGAGAGGTAGAGCTGTCTGTGTAAGTGACGGCGTTTATCGATTTAATTTTTAACGAGGATGAACTAGCAAAGGCGCTAGCTTTATAGTACACTTCTAAATAACTTGATGAATAAGGGGTTTGATTGACAGATCTGTTAATCTGCCCTTTTTCGATGAAAGAGAACAGGGGTTGAGAGTGTTGACGGAAGAATTAGAGCTACATGATTTATTAGCTGTAAGAAAAGACAAGCTAAATCAGTTATATGAACAAGGTGTTGATCCATTTGGTGGGAAGTTTAATCGCACTCATACATCACAGCAGGTGGTTGACCAGTTTGATGCATATACAAAAGAAGAGCTAGAAGATAAAGAAGAACAAGTCGTGTTGGCTGGCCGATTAATGACAAAGCGTGGTAAGGGCAAAGCAGGATTTGCACACATTCAAGATTTAACTGGACAAATTCAAATATATGTTCGTCAAGATGCAGTTGGCGAAGCTTCTTATGATCTATTTAAGTCTCTTGATATTGGAGATCTAGTTGGGATTGTTGGGGGTCCTTTTAAAACCAAAGTAGGCGAGATGTCTGTAAAAGTGACAGAGCTGACACTATTAGGTAAATCATTACGTCCTTTACCTGATAAATATCATGGTTTAAAAGATGTAGAGCAACGTTATCGTCAGCGCTATCTTGACCTTATTACAAGTCCAGATTCTCGAAAAACGTTTATAACCCGTAGTAAAATTATCCAAGTTATGCGTCGCTATCTTGATGATCAAGGTTTCTTAGAGGTCGAGACACCGATGATGCACAGCATTCCAGGTGGAGCGTCTGCGCGTCCATTTGTGACGCACCATAATACGTTGGATATGGAACTCTATATGAGAATTGCCATTGAACTTCATTTGAAGCGTCTAATTGTTGGTGGTTTGGAAAAAGTATATGAAATTGGCCGTGTATTTAGAAATGAGGGAGTATCAACCCGTCATAATCCTGAATTCACAATGATTGAACTATATGAAGCTTATGCAGACTACAAAGACATCATGGCGTTAACAGAAGGGGTTATTGCGCATATTGCAAAAGAAGTGCTTGGTACAACCACAGTTCCATATGGTGACGATGAAGTAAACCTTGCTCCTGGTTGGACACGAATTCATATGGTAGATGCTATTAAAGAAAAAACAGGTGTTGATTTTTGGCAAGAGATGAGTGACGAAGAAGCTCGCGCTCTTGCAAAAGAACATGGTGTCCCTTTTAAAAAAACAATGAGCTTCGGACATGTCGTAAACGAATTCTTTGAACACTTTGTTGAAGAGTCTCTTATTCAGCCGACATTTGTTTATGGACATCCACTGGCCATTTCACCATTAGCAAAAAAGAACGAAGAGGATCCTCGCTTTACCGACCGATTTGAATTGTTCATTGTTGGTCGGGAACACGCAAATGCATTTTCTGAGTTAAATGATCCAATTGATCAGCGTAAACGTTTTGAAGCTCAGTTAGTAGAACGCGAGCAAGGAGACGATGAGGCCCACATGATGGATGAAGACTTTGTGGAAGCGCTGGAATATGGTATGCCTCCAACAGGTGGTTTAGGAATCGGGATTGACCGATTAGTTATGTTGTTGACGAATGCGCCGTCAATACGTGATGTCCTGTTATTTCCGCAAATGAGAAACAGA
The DNA here is from genome assembly GCF_002019765.1 of Shouchella oshimensis. Taxonomy (GTDB): domain Bacteria; phylum Bacillota; class Bacilli; order Bacillales; family Bacillaceae_D; genus Shouchella; species Shouchella oshimensis. Next base: position 11,455 of record NZ_KV917380.1, on the reverse strand, counting down.
GAACAAGGAGAATAACCACAATGTTACTTCTGCTGTTCTTGCTTTAAAAGAGCAGCAGATCTTTTTTATAAAAAAACTTTTAAAAAAGCCTTGCGCATTTATTTATAGGGTGGTATATTATTTCTTGTCGCCGCGATAGACACAAGCGGCACGAAAGAAATTAAGAAAAAACATGATTGACTTTCGGGTTAGCTTCTGATAAGATATAAAAGTTGCTAAAACAATAAGAGTTCTTTGAAAACTGAACAAAAGCCAAGCGTAAAAAGAGATACAAGGTATCTCGTCAATGAAGTTAGACACAGCTTTAAATTGTGCAAATGAGCAAGTCAAACACTTTTAACGGAGAGTTTGATCCTGGCTCAGGACGAACGCTGGCGGCGTGCCTAATACATGCAAGTCGAGCGGACAGAAGGGAGCTTGCTCCCGGACGTTAGCGGCGGGCGGGTGAGGAACACGTAGGTAACCTGCCCCTTAGACTGGGATAACTCCGGGAAACCGGAGCTAATACGGGATAATAAAGAGAATCACCTGATTCTCTTTTGAAAGACGGCGTCTAGCTGTCACTAAGGGATGGGCCTGCGGCGCATTAGCTAGTTGGTAAGGTAACGGCTTACCAAGGCGACGATGCGTAGCCGACCTGAGAGGGTGATCGGCCACACTGGGACTGAGACACGGCCCAGACTCCTACGGGAGGCAGCAGTAGGGAATCTTCCGCAATGGACGAAAGTCTGACGGAGCAACGCCGCGTGAGTGAGGAAGGCCTTCGGGTCGTAAAGCTCTGTTGTGAGGGAAGAACAAGTACCGGGGTAACTACCGGTACCTTGACGGTACCTCACCAGAAAGCCACGGCTAACTACGTGCCAGCAGCCGCGGTAATACGTAGGTGGCAAGCGTTGTCCGGAATTATTGGGCGTAAAGCGCGCGCAGGCGGCTTCTTAAGTCTGATGTGAAATCTCGGGGCTCAACCCCGAGCGGCCATTGGAAACTGGGAAGCTTGAGTGCAGAAGAGGAGAGTGGAATTCCACGTGTAGCGGTGAAATGCGTAGATATGTGGAGGAACACCAGTGGCGAAGGCGACTCTCTGGTCTGTAACTGACGCTGAGGCGCGAAAGCGTGGGGAGCAAACAGGATTAGATACCCTGGTAGTCCACGCCGTAAACGATGAGTGCTAGGTGTTAGGGGTTTCGATGCCCGTAGTGCCGAAGTAAACACATTAAGCACTCCGCCTGGGGAGTACGGCCGCAAGGCTGAAACTCAAAGGAATTGACGGGGACCCGCACAAGCAGTGGAGCATGTGGTTTAATTCGAAGCAACGCGAAGAACCTTACCAGGTCTTGACATCCTTTGACCACTCTGGAGACAGAGCTTCCCCTTCGGGGGCAAAGTGACAGGTGGTGCATGGTTGTCGTCAGCTCGTGTCGTGAGATGTTGGGTTAAGTCCCGCAACGAGCGCAACCCTTGATCTTAGTTGCCAGCATTTAGTTGGGCACTCTAAGGTGACTGCCGGTGACAAACCGGAGGAAGGTGGGGACGACGTCAAATCATCATGCCCCTTATGACCTGGGCTACACACGTGCTACAATGGATGGTACAAAGGGCAGCGAAACCGCGAGGTGGAGCCAATCCCATAAAGCCATTCTCAGTTCGGATTGTAGGCTGCAACTCGCCTACATGAAGCCGGAATTGCTAGTAATCGCGGATCAGCATGCCGCGGTGAATACGTTCCCGGGTCTTGTACACACCGCCCGTCACACCACGAGAGTTTGTAACACCCGAAGTCGGTGAGGTAACCTTTTGGAGCCAGCCGCCTAAGGTGGGACAAATGATTGGGGTGAAGTCGTAACAAGGTAGCCGTATCGGAAGGTGCGGCTGGATCACCTCCTTTCTATGGAGTATTTACTCTAGTCGATGTATGACCTCGGGTCATATAGCGCTTTGGATCTTTTGTTCAGTTTTGGAAGAATTCTTCTTCCAATTGAAAATGCGAAGGTAATCGTATAAC
>NZ_KV917380.1:0-9391 GCF_002019765.1 Shouchella oshimensis | reverse complement strand
AATGGATAAGTTAGAAAGGGCGCACGGTGAATGCCTTGGCACTAGGAGCCGATGAAGGACGCGACGAACAGCGATATGCTTCGGGGAGCTGTAAGTAAGCTTTGATCCGGAGATTTCCGAATGGGGGAACCCACCATCCGTAATGGGATGGTACTCCTGCCTGAACACATAGGGCAGGGTGAGGCAGACCCGGGGAACTGAAACATCTAAGTACCCGGAGGAAGAGAAAGCAAATGCGATTTCCTGAGTAGCGGCGAGCGAAACGGAATCAGCCCAAACCAAGAGGCTTGCCTCTTGGGGTTGTAGGACACTCTATACGGAGTTACAAAGAAACGGAGTAGGTGAATTGTCTGGAAAGACAAGCCGAAGAAGGTAACAGCCCTGTAGCTGAAACTTCGTTTCCTCCAGAGTGGATCCTGAGTACGGCGGGACACGTGAAACCCCGTCGGAATCCGGGAGGACCATCTCCCAAGGCTAAATACTCCCTAGTGACCGATAGTGAACCAGTACCGTGAGGGAAAGGTGAAAAGCACCCCGGAAGGGGAGTGAAAGAGATCCTGAAACCGTGTGCCTACAACTAGTCAGAGCCCGTTAACGGGTGATGGCGTGCCTTTTGTAGAATGAACCGGCGAGTTACGATAACGTGCAAGGTTAAGCTGATGAGGCGGAGCCGTAGCGAAAGCGAGTCTGAATAGGGCGAGTAAGTACGTTGTCGTAGACCCGAAACCGGGTGATCTACCCATGTCCAGGGTGAAGGTCGGGTAACACCGACTGGAGGCCCGAACCCACGCATGTTGAAAAATGCGGGGATGAGGTGTGGGTAGGGGTGAAATGCCAATCGAACTCGGAAATAGCTGGTTCTCCCCGAAATAGCTTTAGGGCTAGCCTCGAGTGATGAGTTTTGGAGGTAGAGCACTGATTGGACGAGGGGTCCCCACAGGATTACCGAATTCAGTCAAACTCCGAATGCCAAAAACTTTAACTCGGGAGTCAGACTGCGAGTGCTAAGATCCGTAGTCAAGAGGGAAACAGCCCAGACCATCAGCTAAGGTCCCCAAGTATACGTTAAGTGGAAAAGGATGTGGAGTTGCTTAGACAACCAGGATGTTGGCTTAGAAGCAGCCATCATTGAAAGAGTGCGTAATAGCTCACTGGTCGAGTGACTCTGCGCCGAAAATGTACCGGGGCTAAACGTATCACCGAAGCTATGGCAATCCCAGTAGGGATTGGGTAGGGGAGCGTTCCAAGGACTGTGAAGCTAGATCGTGAGGACTAGTGGAGTGCTTGGAAGTGAGAATGCCGGTATGAGTAGCGAAAAGAGGGGTGAGAATCCCCTCCGTCGAAAGCCCAAGGTTTCCTGAGGAAGGCTCGTCCGCTCAGGGTTAGTCGGGACCTAAGCCGAGGCCGAAAGGCGTAGGCGATGGACAACAGGTTGATATTCCTGTACCACCTCGTATTTGTTTGAACGATGGGGGGACGCAGAAAGGTAGGGTGAGCGCGCCGCTGGCTGTGCGCGTCGAAGCATGCAAGGCTGGAACATAGGCAAATCCGTGTTCCGTGAAGGCTGAGCTGTGACCGTGAAGGACCCAAGGGTCCGAAATCCCTGATCCTCCGCTGCCGAGAAAAGCCTCTAGTTAGAATACAGGTGCCCGTACCGCAAACCGACACAGGTAGGCGAGAAGAGAATTCTAAGACGCTCGGGAGAACTCTCGTTAAGGAACTCGGCAAAATGACCCCGTAACTTCGGGAGAAGGGGTGCTCTATTAGGGTGTTAAAGCCCGAGAGAGCCGCAGTGAATAGATCCAAGCGACTGTTTAGCAAAAACACAGGTCTCTGCGAAGCCGTAAGGCGAAGTATAGGGGCTGACACCTGCCCGGTGCTGGAAGGTTAAGAGGAGGGGTTATCCCGTAAGGGAGAAGCTCTGAATTGAAGCCCCAGTAAACGGCGGCCGTAACTATAACGGTCCTAAGGTAGCGAAATTCCTTGTCGGGTAAGTTCCGACCCGCACGAATGGTGCAACGACTTGGATACTGTCTCAACGAGAGACCCGGTGAAATTATAGTACCTGTGAAGATGCAGGTTACCCGCGACAGGACGGAAAGACCCCATGGAGCTTTACTGTAGCTTGATAGTGAGTGTTGGTACCATTTGTACAGGATAGGTAGGAGCCTTGGAAGCCGGAGCGCTAGCTTCGGTGGAGGCGTCGGTGGGATACTACCCTGATGGTGCTGACATTCTAACCTCGACCCGTGATCCGGGTCAGGGACATTGTCAGGTGGGCAGTTTGACTGGGGCGGTCGCCTCCTAAACAGTAACGGAGGCGCCCAAAGGTTCCCTCAGAATGGTTGGAAATCATTCGTAGAGTGCAAAGGCATAAGGGAGCTTGACTGCGAGACCTACAAGTCGAGCAGGGACGAAAGTCGGGCTTAGTGATCCGGCGGTGCCGTATGGAAGGGCCGTCGCTCAACGGATAAAAGCTACCCTGGGGATAACAGGCTTATCTCCCCCAAGAGTCCACATCGACGGGGAGGTTTGGCACCTCGATGTCGGCTCGTCGCATCCTGGGGCTGAAGTAGGTCCCAAGGGTTGGGCTGTTCGCCCATTAAAGCGGCACGCGAGCTGGGTTCAGAACGTCGTGAGACAGTTCGGTCCCTATCCGTCGCGGGCGTAGGAAATTTGAGAGGAGCTGTCCTTAGTACGAGAGGACCGGGATGGACATACCGCTGGTGTACCAGTTGTTCCGCCAGGAGCATCGCTGGGTAGCTACGTATGGACGGGATAAGTGCTGAAAGCATCTAAGCATGAAGCCCCCCTCAAGATGAGATTTCCCATGGCGTAAGCCAGTAAGACCCCTTAGAGATGATGAGGTTGATAGGTCAGAAGTGGAAGTGTGGCGACACATGGAGCGGACTGATACTAATCGGTCGAGGGCTTATCCTAAATTTCTTGAGTTTGAGTATGATGATATGATTTAGTTTTGAAAGAATCACCGATTCTTTTTAATACAAAAAGGGAATATTCCCTTTTAGAATGAGTTTTACAAAGAAAAGCAAGGGATTTGCGGAAGTGACGATGGACTTGAAGGAGCGTACTCACGTACGTGACTGAAAAGGAAAGAGGAAACTGACAAAAAAGCCCGACGCTTATCTGAAGTAAACCAAAGTCTGGTGGCAATAGCAAAGAGGTCACACCCGTTCCCATGCCGAACACGGTCGTTAAGCTCTTTTGCGCCGATGGTAGTTGGGGGCTTCCCCCTGTGAGAGTAGGACGTTGCCAGGCTTACATATTTTTCTTTGTTATTTGAAAACAAGATAATAAGTTGGAGGATTAGCTCAGCTGGGAGAGCACCTGCCTTACAAGCAGGGGGTCGGCGGTTCGATCCCGTCATCCTCCACCATATGCCGGCCTAGCTCAATTGGTAGAGCAACTGACTTGTAATCAGTAGGTTGGGGGTTCAAGTCCTCTGGCCGGCACCATAGTTTTCGAAGTCAGAGCCATTAGCTCAGTTGGTAGAGCATCTGACTTTTAATCAGAGGGTCGAAGGTTCGAATCCTTCATGGCTCACCATAAACTTGCGGGTGTGGCGGAATTGGCAGACGCGCTAGACTTAGGATCTAGTGTCTTTATGACGTGGGGGTTCAAGTCCCTTCACCCGCATTCACAACATTAGTTGTGCGGAAGTAGTTCAGTGGTAGAACACCACCTTGCCAAGGTGGGGGTCGCGAGTTCGAATCTCGTCTTCCGCTTTTGCCAATATTTTTTGCCGGGGTGGTGGAATTGGCAGACACACAGGACTTAAAATCCTGCGGTTGGTGACAACCGTGCCGGTTCAAGTCCGGCCCTCGGCACCATTTATGTTTAACTTCATAGTTTAAAAGCGCCCGTAGCTCAATTGGATAGAGCGTCTGACTACGGATCAGAAGGTTAGGGGTTCGACTCCTCTCGGGCGCGCCATTTCGGGAAGTAGCTCAGCTTGGTAGAGCACTTGGTTTGGGACCAAGGGGTCGCAGGTTCAAATCCTGTCTTCCCGACCATGAAATGGGGCCTTAGCTCAGCTGGGAGAGCGCCTGCTTTGCACGCAGGAGGTCAGCGGTTCGATCCCGCTAGGCTCCACCAAAAAAAGTTTCAAAAAAAGCTTTGACATTCTAATAAATGTCATGTAAAGTACTAAGAGTCGCCAAGAGAGATCGAGGCGCAAACGAGTTCTTTGAAAACTGAACAAAAGCCAAGCGTAAAAAGAGATACAAGGTATCTCGTCAATGAAGTTAGACACAGCTTTAAATTGTGCAAATGAGCAAGTCAAACACTTTTAACGGAGAGTTTGATCCTGGCTCAGGACGAACGCTGGCGGCGTGCCTAATACATGCAAGTCGAGCGGACAGAAGGGAGCTTGCTCCCGGACGTTAGCGGCGGACGGGTGAGTAACACGTAGGTAACCTGCCCCTTAGACTGGGATAACTCCGGGAAACCGGAGCTAATACGGGATAATAAAGAGAATCACCTGATTCTCTTTTGAAAGACGGCGTCTAGCTGTCACTAAGGGATGGGCCTGCGGCGCATTAGCTAGTTGGTAAGGTAACGGCTTACCAAGGCGACGATGCGTAGCCGACCTGAGAGGGTGATCGGCCACACTGGGACTGAGACACGGCCCAGACTCCTACGGGAGGCAGCAGTAGGGAATCTTCCGCAATGGACGAAAGTCTGACGGAGCAACGCCGCGTGAGTGAGGAAGGCCTTCGGGTCGTAAAGCTCTGTTGTGAGGGAAGAACAAGTACCGGGGTAACTACCGGTACCTTGACGGTACCTCACCAGAAAGCCACGGCTAACTACGTGCCAGCAGCCGCGGTAATACGTAGGTGGCAAGCGTTGTCCGGAATTATTGGGCGTAAAGCGCGCGCAGGCGGCTTCTTAAGTCTGATGTGAAATCTCGGGGCTCAACCCCGAGCGGCCATTGGAAACTGGGAAGCTTGAGTGCAGAAGAGGAGAGTGGAATTCCACGTGTAGCGGTGAAATGCGTAGATATGTGGAGGAACACCAGTGGCGAAGGCGACTCTCTGGTCTGTAACTGACGCTGAGGCGCGAAAGCGTGGGGAGCAAACAGGATTAGATACCCTGGTAGTCCACGCCGTAAACGATGAGTGCTAGGTGTTAGGGGTTTCGATGCCCGTAGTGCCGAAGTAAACACATTAAGCACTCCGCCTGGGGAGTACGGCCGCAAGGCTGAAACTCAAAGGAATTGACGGGGACCCGCACAAGCAGTGGAGCATGTGGTTTAATTCGAAGCAACGCGAAGAACCTTACCAGGTCTTGACATCCTTTGACCACTCTGGAGACAGAGCTTCCCCTTCGGGGGCAAAGTGACAGGTGGTGCATGGTTGTCGTCAGCTCGTGTCGTGAGATGTTGGGTTAAGTCCCGCAACGAGCGCAACCCTTGATCTTAGTTGCCAGCATTTAGTTGGGCACTCTAAGGTGACTGCCGGTGACAAACCGGAGGAAGGTGGGGACGACGTCAAATCATCATGCCCCTTATGACCTGGGCTACACACGTGCTACAATGGATGGTACAAAGGGCAGCGAAACCGCGAGGTGGAGCCAATCCCATAAAGCCATTCTCAGTTCGGATTGTAGGCTGCAACTCGCCTACATGAAGCCGGAATTGCTAGTAATCGCGGATCAGCATGCCGCGGTGAATACGTTCCCGGGTCTTGTACACACCGCCCGTCACACCACGAGAGTTTGTAACACCCGAAGTCGGTGAGGTAACCTTTTGGAGCCAGCCGCCTAAGGTGGGACAAATGATTGGGGTGAAGTCGTAACAAGGTAGCCGTATCGGAAGGTGCGGCTGGATCACCTCCTTTCTATGGAGTATTTACTCTAGTCGATGTATGACCTCGGGTCATATAGCGCTTTGGATCTTTTGTTCAGTTTTGGAAGAATTCCTCTTCCAATTGAAAATGCGAAGGTAATGGATACCACGCTAAGAACGCCACGTCCTGTGGCAACGCCTGGTACCTACATCCTGTAGGCATGGTTCTTTGAAAACTAAATCATAATCAATCAACTCAAATTAGTTTTGTTCATCGGTGTTACAACTGTTTGAACGAGACGTCAAGAATTCATAAACCTTTTAGGTTAACCAATTGACAAAGAGACCCGAGTAGATCAAGGATGGGGAATGCTTGATGGAAGGAGCGTAGTTCGCTACGTAACTGACAGAAAGACAGGAACCAGACGAAGAGATACGATGGGAATCTGACGTCAAAATGGATAAGTTAGAAAGGGCGCACGGTGAATGCCTTGGCACTAGGAGCCGATGAAGGACGCGACGAACAGCGATATGCTTCGGGGAGCTGTAAGTAAGCTTTGATCCGGAGATTTCCGAATGGGGGAACCCACCATCCGTAATGGGATGGTACTCCTGCCTGAACACATAGGGCAGGGTGAGGCAGACCCGGGGAACTGAAACATCTAAGTACCCGGAGGAAGAGAAAGCAAATGCGATTTCCTGAGTAGCGGCGAGCGAAACGGAATCAGCCCAAACCAAGAGGCTTGCCTCTTGGGGTTGTAGGACACTCTATACGGAGTTACAAAGAAACGGAGTAGGTGAATTGTCTGGAAAGACAAGCCGAAGAAGGTAACAGCCCTGTAGCTGAAACTTCGTTTCCTCCAGAGTGGATCCTGAGTACGGCGGGACACGTGAAACCCCGTCGGAATCCGGGAGGACCATCTCCCAAGGCTAAATACTCCCTAGTGACCGATAGTGAACCAGTACCGTGAGGGAAAGGTGAAAAGCACCCCGGAAGGGGAGTGAAAGAGATCCTGAAACCGTGTGCCTACAACTAGTCAGAGCCCGTTAACGGGTGATGGCGTGCCTTTTGTAGAATGAACCGGCGAGTTACGATAACGTGCAAGGTTAAGCTGATGAGGCGGAGCCGTAGCGAAAGCGAGTCTGAATAGGGCGAGTAAGTACGTTGTCGTAGACCCGAAACCGGGTGATCTACCCATGTCCAGGGTGAAGGTCGGGTAACACCGACTGGAGGCCCGAACCCACGCATGTTGAAAAATGCGGGGATGAGGTGTGGGTAGGGGTGAAATGCCAATCGAACTCGGAAATAGCTGGTTCTCCCCGAAATAGCTTTAGGGCTAGCCTCGAGTGATGAGTTTTGGAGGTAGAGCACTGATTGGACGAGGGGTCCCCACAGGATTACCGAATTCAGTCAAACTCCGAATGCCAAAAACTTTAACTCGGGAGTCAGACTGCGAGTGCTAAGATCCGTAGTCAAGAGGGAAACAGCCCAGACCATCAGCTAAGGTCCCCAAGTATACGTTAAGTGGAAAAGGATGTGGAGTTGCTTAGACAACCAGGATGTTGGCTTAGAAGCAGCCATCATTGAAAGAGTGCGTAATAGCTCACTGGTCGAGTGACTCTGCGCCGAAAATGTACCGGGGCTAAACGTATCACCGAAGCTATGGCAATCCCAGTAGGGATTGGGTAGGGGAGCGTTCCAAGGACTGTGAAGCTAGATCGTGAGGACTAGTGGAGTGCTTGGAAGTGAGAATGCCGGTATGAGTAGCGAAAAGAGGGGTGAGAATCCCCTCCGTCGAAAGCCCAAGGTTTCCTGAGGAAGGCTCGTCCGCTCAGGGTTAGTCGGGACCTAAGCCGAGGCCGAAAGGCGTAGGCGATGGACAACAGGTTGATATTCCTGTACCACCTCGTATTTGTTTGAACGATGGGGGGACGCAGAAAGGTAGGGTGAGCGCGCCGCTGGCTGTGCGCGTCGAAGCATGCAAGGCTGGAACATAGGCAAATCCGTGTTCCGTGAAGGCTGAGCTGTGACCGTGAAGGACCCAAGGGTCCGAAATCCCTGATCCTCCGCTGCCGAGAAAAGCCTCTAGTTAGAATACAGGTGCCCGTACCGCAAACCGACACAGGTAGGCGAGAAGAGAATTCTAAGACGCTCGGGAGAACTCTCGTTAAGGAACTCGGCAAAATGACCCCGTAACTTCGGGAGAAGGGGTGCTCTATTAGGGTGTTAAAGCCCGAGAGAGCCGCAGTGAATAGATCCAAGCGACTGTTTAGCAAAAACACAGGTCTCTGCGAAGCCGTAAGGCGAAGTATAGGGGCTGACACCTGCCCGGTGCTGGAAGGTTAAGAGGAGGGGTTATCCCGTAAGGGAGAAGCTCTGAATTGAAGCCCCAGTAAACGGCGGCCGTAACTATAACGGTCCTAAGGTAGCGAAATTCCTTGTCGGGTAAGTTCCGACCCGCACGAATGGTGCAACGACTTGGATACTGTCTCAACGAGAGACCCGGTGAAATTATAGTACCTGTGAAGATGCAGGTTACCCGCGACAGGACGGAAAGACCCCATGGAGCTTTACTGTAGCTTGATAGTGAGTGTTGGTACCATTTGTACAGGATAGGTAGGAGCCTTGGAAGCCGGAGCGCTAGCTTCGGTGGAGGCGTCGGTGGGATACTACCCTGATGGTGCTGACATTCTAACCTCGACCCGTGATCCGGGTCAGGGACATTGTCAGGTGGGCAGTTTGACTGGGGCGGTCGCCTCCTAAACAGTAACGGAGGCGCCCAAAGGTTCCCTCAGAATGGTTGGAAATCATTCGTAGAGTGCAAAGGCATAAGGGAGCTTGACTGCGAGACCTACAAGTCGAGCAGGGACGAAAGTCGGGCTTAGTGATCCGGCGGTGCCGTATGGAAGGGCCGTCGCTCAACGGATAAAAGCTACCCTGGGGATAACAGGCTTATCTCCCCCAAGAGTCCACATCGACGGGGAGGTTTGGCACCTCGATGTCGGCTCGTCGCATCCTGGGGCTGAAGTAGGTCCCAAGGGTTGGGCTGTTCGCCCATTAAAGCGGCACGCGAGCTGGGTTCAGAACGTCGTGAGACAGTTCGGTCCCTATCCGTCGCGGGCGTAGGAAATTTGAGAGGAGCTGTCCTTAGTACGAGAGGACCGGGATGGACATACCGCTGGTGTACCAGTTGTTCCGCCAGGAGCATCGCTGGGTAGCTACGTATGGACGGGATAAGTGCTGAAAGCATCTAAGCATGAAGCCCCCCTCAAGATGAGATTTCCCATGGCGTAAGCCAGTAAGACCCCTTAGAGATGATGAGGTTGATAGGTCAGAAGTGGAAGTGTGGCGACACATGGAGCGGACTGATACTAATCGGTCGAGGGCTTATCCTAAATTTCTTGAGTTTGAGTATGATGATATGATTTAGTTTTGAAAGAATCACCGATTCTTTTTAACAAAAAGGGACTATTCCCTTTTAGAATGAGTTTTACAAAGAAAAGCAAGGGATTTGCGGAAGTGACGATGGACTTGAAGGAGCGTACTCACGTACGTGACTGAAAAGGAAAGAGGAAACTGACAAA